>NZ_JAGHKO010000013.1 GCF_017742245.1 Niastella soli | reverse complement strand
ATCCCCCAATCAATACTCAGTTTAGAAGAATAAGAATTAACCGTTTTCCTTACTTGGTTGTTTATGAAGTAGAAGGCAATAGTGTTATAATTAACTCGGTAAGGCATGTAAAAAGAAAACCGAAATACTGAACTGTAAATACAAAGCTGTATCAATTTGATGCAGCTTTTTTATTTGGTTAAGGTGAAGGAGAGAGTGATTCAAAAAACTGAGGAAGAGAATCACAAGCAGATTGCGTAGTTATTTCAGTTGGCAATTGAACTTAATCAATAAATGTTTTTCGTTTCGAACATACCGAAAGGTGATGATCTTTTAAAATCCCTATCCGGTCTTGCTTCTGTTCACAGGTTTCTTCAATAATCCCAATATTGATCTGTTTGTATTTGGAGATCTGTGCCAGCGAGACCACCGCTATGATCTTATTTTAATTACACTAAAACTATACTTAGGCAAAGCCACTGAAATTGTCCTATTGTTTATCGGAATTGTTGAGCTGACCGGCACGACGTTCAAAGGCTGGCCAAGACTATTCATTGCATTACCATCATCGGCCTTTAAAACAGTTATGGTTGCTGTGCTTTTGCTGTTTCCCAATTGGGGTACCTCTATTTTTTTCGCCTTTCCCTTTCCGGAAGGATTGACCAGTTTAATGATCACTTCGCCGGTGTGCTTATCTATCACGGCAGATGCCCATATACTATCACTCCCAGCAATGACATTCCCATTTTCTGTAATAGATGCCATACTCGTTCCTTTATTCATCGAAAACAATTGTTGTACGTAATAGCTTGGCGTGCGAAAACTGGTGCTATTATCAAACCAGATCAGATTTGGCGTCCACTGCCAATCTTTTACATGAGCAAACAGCGGCGCATAGGCTGCCATGCAAATAATATCTGCATTGCGTTCAACGCCGGTCATAAACGCGGCCTCGGCTAATGCGCAAAACAGGGTGTTTTTATTTTCCGGACTGCCAATCCGTGTACTCATGCAGGCATATTCGCCTAAAAATATTTTAGGCCCCTTCCGGTCGTAGTGATCATACTTGCTTGCATTCATCAAAAACCAATTGGCTGTTTGATAATAATGCTCGTCTATAATATCAACATTCATTTTTCTGAGTGCCGAATCCATAAAATGAAACTGCGGATTGGGAGAGTATCCTGTCGCACAGATAAGCTGCATATAAGGATACTTTGTTTTTATTGCCTCCCTGAATAGCTCTAATCGCTCTATATACTGTGGTCCCCAGTTTTCATTTCCAATACCAAGCATTTTCATATTGAATGATTCGGGATGGCCCAATGCTGCTCTCTTCTTACCCCATGCAGTAGTTACATCTCCATTAGCAAATTCTATCAGATCGAGTGCGTCCTGCACATAAGAACTCATTTCGTCCATTGGCACTACTTCCGCTGCATCAAACTGGCAACTGAGACCGCAGTTAAGAATTGGCAATGCGGCGGCTTTCAGATCTTCGCATAACTGGAAGTATTCATAAAATCCCAAACCAAAACTTTGAAAGTAATCGGGCAATGGTTTGCCTGCTGCCCCCTCCTGCCATTGATTAGAGATCAATTTGCGTTGCTCCAATGGCCCGATAGTAGTTTTCCACTGGTAACGGGTATTGGGCGTTTTTCCTTCAACAATACAACCTCCGGGAAAGCGAAGAAAACCTGGATGAATATCATACAGATCCTGTACGAGATCATTCCTTAATCCACCCTTCCTGTTCATCCAGGTGTCTGACGGGAATAAAGAGATCCTGTCAAGATCTATTTTACCTGTACCTTCAAAGTTTAATAAAAGTTTTCCTTTTATGATTGTGTCCTTGGTAGTGATTATAGCTTTTACAGTTTGCCATTCATTATCAGTTGAGGATGGCTTGATCGTCGTACTCCCCACCGATTTGTTCTCTGCATTGATAAGTTCAAATTTCAAATTGATGCCACTTGTCTTCTGCCGATAAACAACAGTTAGCTCATATCCCATTCCCTTCTTTACGGTAATGCCGCCAAAACCTTCGTTTGCCAGGCTGATCTTTTCCGGGTTGTTGATAGTGACCTGTAAATATTTGGGATTGTTTTCGTTAACGGCTGATTGATTAATGACCTGGAATATTTCATGTTTAGCATACATATGTCTGGGAGGATCCAATTTCCAGCCCATATATGGATCGGGAAAATCAAAACTTCTGTTCTTTATTAACTCAGCATAAATGCCGCCGTCGCCGCTACGATTGATATCTTCAAAAAACAGCCCCCACAGTGTAGGGGGTATATTTTCTTTAACGTTAT
The DNA here is from genome assembly GCF_017742245.1 of Niastella soli. GTDB lineage: Bacteria > Bacteroidota > Bacteroidia > Chitinophagales > Chitinophagaceae > Niastella > Niastella soli. The sequence continues at coordinate 7,970 of NZ_JAGHKO010000013.1, read as the reverse complement.
TGATATCTACTTTGTAATTGACTTGCGCTATGATCTGGCAGCAATGCAGGAAAAGAAAACAAACCAGCGAAAGCACAAGGGTTGCTTTCTTTCTTTTTATAGAAATAGTCATTGTACTTTTTAACATGAAAGACAAAATTATTTTTCAAAAACAGCTTTTACTTCCCAGGTTTCCGACCTGGTTTCAATGGATTTTTTATCAACCTTTAACTGACCGTTCTCAAGCGTCCAGACTTCCACCCTTGTAAAATCCACTTCACTATCATTCCCGGGCATATAAAAAGCAGTGGTAATAGTTAGGGTCTTCTTATCGTTCGACCATTGCAGACTTCTTATCAATTTCCGGTTACTGGCAGCACTGGTATTAATCGATTGTTTACCATTTAGAGCAATGGCCGACCTGGTAACAACATCTTGTCCGTTTTCTCCAACACTCGAGCTTTCAATGATCAATGAATCGCTGCGTTGATCTACGCTGAGTAGTTTAGCTACCGCATTCGCATACTCCGGACCGAGTATATGCTGTTTCTCTTTAAGTTGCCATTTCCCCGAAAAATCAGTTTGAGCCAACAGTGCAGTATTAACTAACAACAAAGCGATACTTAGCGTTATTCTATTCATGCTGTAAATTTTATGTAACACGCAAAAGAATAACCTGTAAAAATGTAAAAATTACAGTGTGACAGGTGATCATTCTTTCACATGAAACAGATTTGAAATAATCAGGATACAATCCGGCAGGGCAGGATCAATTAGCATGAAGCATCGCTTATAGGAAAAACAGTGCAGGGCTGGATTAGCGTCACCAATTTTAGGACTTTTTTCGATATTATAGATGAGGTGCGCATGTAACTTGATCATCGTCAATGGCTGACAGCGGTCAGGTTCCGGCCTCGATCTCAGACTAAGCAAAGATACAACGTCGCGTGCGATCATTCCACCTCATTAACATCTTACAGCCCCAGATTGCATACTTTTAGGGACAATCTAAATTTATATGCTATCTCAGCCCCTCCCCTGATAATTTCCTACATTGTATCCGGAATGGTAACAGGAGAGCATACCGTATATGAAGATCAACAGCTACAAATTAAGAATGATATTTATATTAGTTCTGTTATCCGGCTTACGTGTGAATGCGTTTAGCCAGGGCCGGAAAGACAGCCTGCAAAATGATTTTAATCTTTTAAGAAACAAGCTGCAGCACGACTACCCTTCTCTGTACCGCTATACAAGCAAAGCCACCATGACAGCTTTGTTCGATAGCTGTTACGCCACCCTGCAAGACACCACCAGCAAACTGGCCTTTTTCAAAACGCTTAAATTTCTGGTCAGTCAAATCAGAGACGGACATCTATCATGCAGCCCTTCCCGGGAATTAAGACAATACCTGGCTGCACAAAAGGCTTATTTCCCTTTCCGGGTCCGGTTTATAGGTAATAAGGCCTATATCTACAAGGGGGCTGATTCCAGCTTATCTCCCGGCACAGAGATCTTGACCATAAACAACACTCCGATCAACCAAATAAAAAACACGTTGTTTCAATATATCGTCGCCGATGGCCATATTGAAACAAAGAAGAACTATATCCTCGGAAACTATTTTTATATCTACTACTTTTTAGCGTTTGGAGGCAATACTCATTTTGACATTTCATACAAAACAGCAAATGGCTCCGTCAGTACCCAAAGTATGGATGCGGTCCTGGAATCAGCATTACCGCCTATTGAGGATGACAGCAAAGAAAACAACCTGCTGAACCTGTCGATAACTCCGGATCGTATTGCCCTACTTACCATCCAAACATTCGACAAAGCAACCCTTGAGGAAGCCGGACTGAATTTCGAAGATTTCCTTCGCACTTCGTTTACTACCATTAAGGACCAACAAATAAAAAAGCTGGTAATAGATCTACGCGGAAATGGCGGCGGCCGCGACCTGTATGGATCATTATTATATTCGTATCTAAGCAGCAGTAAATTTCATTACTACAAAAGCCTGACAACAGCCACCAGCCAGCTTCCATTTGACCAGTTCAAACGTGGCTCAACGTCCTTTAACGATCTAAACGCTGACCTGTTGACGAAAAACGCCGCAGGAACTTATCAATTAAAACCGGCAGCACATAACAACCTACAGGAGATGTCGCCTGCCGTTAATAATTATACCGGCCAGGTTTGGTTTTTAATAAACGGATTATCTTTTTCCGTTACGGCAGAATTTTGTGCTATTGCCCGCAGCAATAAACGCGGAAAATTTATTGGTGAAGAAACCGGCGGCGCTTATGAAGGGAATACCTCTGGTGTGCAAATGGACATAGTTCTACCTGCCAGCCAAATTAGTGTTTCTTACGGAACCATTCAATACAACGGGGCGGTTCGCCCGGTAACGCCAACCGGCAGAGGGATAATCCCTGACTATCGGGTTCTGCCAACAATAGATGACCTTTTAAATAAACGCCACATCCAGCTGGAGCGAACTCTTGAATTAGTAAGGAGTGGTAAATAGCCCCCCTGGATCATTTTTTTTCAACCGTTATCGGCTTCGCTTCTACATTATAATAACCGAAGATCTCTGCGACTTCTTTATGTGTTAAATATTTCAACCCAATTTCAGCTAATGCATTGGCTTCGTTTTCCTGAGAACGCATCAGAATAAGCCGGTAAGCTTCTGTCTTTTTGTTTATATCCAGGTGCTTATGTTTCAGGGTAAATTTCTCGTACACTTTGGCCATAGCATACCAGGAGGCAATTTCTTTTTCAGGGGCCTTGTCTTGCTTAAAGTCATTTATAGTCTCTTCCAGGGTACTTGGTTCCACTTCTTCAAATACCCGTTGGATCTTCTTTATTTTTTTAAGTTGTACGGCACTTAATGTATCGTTAACGACGGGCCCTGGCGTTATTTCGCCTGGGTTTATTGGGTGAACGGTTCCACTTTCAGCTTCAACCTTCGTTTTACACGAATAGAATGACAATCCAAAAATTAAAAGCAACACTGCTATCAGTAAACTATTATTCAACATCGATCTCATGTGTATTTATCAGGAATCAAAATTCAGCAACTTTATTTACTGCCCCCACGCGGTGATCACCAGACTTCTCGATCCGCCATGGTTACGGTGCTCACATAAATAGATGCCCTGCCAGGTACCGAGCGCCAGCTGTCCATTATGAATGGGAATTAAAACAGAACTGCCAAGCAGCGAGGCCTTCAGGTGTGCCGGCATATCATCAGCCCCTTCATAATCATGCTTATACGCCGGATCGTTTTCCTTTACTGTTTTATTAAAGAACATTTCAAAATCCTCCCGCACAGTAGGATCGGCATTTTCATTAATGGTCAATGAAGCGGAGGTATGCTGAATAAATACCTGGCACATGCCTGTCCTGATATTTCCAATATCTTGCAAAGCACGTACCACTTCTCTGGTTATGAGATGAAAACCGCGTGGTTTTTCTGGTAAGGAGATAATTTGTTGGTAGATGGTCATGGTACAAATTTGGGGGTATCTCGGGTTATGTACAAATAAAAAAGATCATAGAATCAAGTATCCCCATCCAGCCACCTGGATACGGATACTTAATTCGTTACCGATAGCATTATTCCATTACTTCCCAACGCCCATTTTTTGTAGCCCCTACTCTTTTTAACACATTCCGTTTTTGTAGCTCTTGAATATTTCTTTCGACTGAACGAAGTGAAATACCAACTTTTGAAACTACTTCAGGCATGGTGATTTCCGGGTTAGCTTTTATCAATTCTAATATTTTCTTTAATCTCTTCTCTGATGCATTACCATTCGTTTCTCCCGCCATTTCTCCCGCCACTTGTCCCGCCATTTCTCCCGCCATTTCTCCCGCCATTTTCTCCGATGCGGCCACCGGTTTGGCCTTAAACTGGACCATCAGCCCATTTGTATCATAGTTAAATGAAGGATCGGGCAAACCTGCCTGGGAACATTCATCTATTATCTTCTCCATACCCCGTCCCCACGATTCAATATACCCGGCCCGGAAAAAGGTATTGGCAATATCGGGGTTATAAGATGGGTGCTTGTCAAACTTGCCATTGTTCCAGCAATAAAACTGATCTTCATATACGCTGATCTGGATCGGGATACCGCATCCATAATCCTTATGAATAACGGCATTTATTACGGCTTCTCTTATGGCTTCTTCCGGGAATGGATAGGTCTCTACCCTATAAATGCCCTGGTAACTGATCATGGCCTTCATATACTTGGTCAATAAAAGGTCCATGGTTTTATCAACCTGTTCAAAGAGGTTTCCATGTATTGTGTCATGATAAAGCAGGTCTGTATGTGTTCTAAAGAAACCTACTTTTATATAGGCGCCGCTGAAAAAGGCTTCCGGATCGGGATGAAACAGTAACAATGCGGCCCGCTTTAAATAAGTTCCTTCTACCAGCCGCAGCTTTTCCAGCAACATATGATTACTTACAGCCACCTCTTCTTTTGGTAAGCGCTTGCTTGAAACGGCCTTTTTTCTGAAATGCGAAAAAGCCCGGTCACTCAGGTTGGCAAGCGTTACTTTTGGCACCGGAACACCGTCCCATCGCTTGCCTTGCTTTCGCAGTAGAAAACGGTCCAGCGCTGCACCTTTGAGCTCCTGCTTGGTACTACCGCTTCTGTAATGATATTGTCCTTTGAAGCTAATGGGGTTGGGATAAGCATCCACTTTAATTTCCAGGTATTCTTTGCCTTTTTGGTCCTGTAGATTTACATCTATTATTATCCCCAGGATGTCTTTAGCTTTATTTGGAATATCTTCCAACAGCCTGGCGGCATCGGGCAAACCGGCGACTTCGCCATTATCATTCACGCCGATGATCAGTCTTCCACCCTGCGCATTAGCAAATCCGCACAACCATTTTAGATATTCATCGCGCCAGGAGATCTTATATTCGATGTTTTGCTTTTCAGTCATGGGTTACCGTTTACTATGAAAACAAATATTGTAACCCGCTGAACTAAACGAAAAGGTTGATTACAGTCAAAAAGTTATGACCAGTACAAAATGTAACTTAGGGAGATAAAAATATTGATCGAAGATTAGCTGGCAGCGCCTATTGCGGTCATTATATTTTTATACTTCAAGACGTGTCACTTGTCTGCCGAAGCTTTAACCAGGGACTAAAAGAAAAAAGACCCACTATAGAAATAGTCGGCCTCTAACGATTGCTTGCCATATGAAAAAACGTACAAATCTGGTTTAGGGTTGAAGCTTTGCTTCTGGTAGCTTTTCTGTTTCTTGTCTTCTTACCGTGCTACCGTTGATGATGTAAAAGTAATGCGCAGGTCACTTTCTACATAATGAGCTTTTCAGCGATTTTATTATGCCTAACACCTGTGCAGATTAACAAAACCGGCTACCAGCCTGCAATAGCTGTATTTTTCATTATGATCTCCGGCCTGTAAGAAAAGCATCAAAATTCTTTTTAAATGTATGTTTTACAGCTATTCTTTTATTCCGGACTATATCTTACGATTGTTGGTTGCATCAAATAAAAAAAGTTCTTTTGCTATTTGTTAGGAAGACCTGTAAGGCGCGCTATTTGAGCTTGCATTATTGTGATTATGCGCTCCCCGATAAATTGGGGCAGGTCTTGATTAAAGTGAGGAGAGTAAGAATGGCCTTCAGTTAAAAGCACCTAATACATAATCCTTCCCAGTACCCTGGTAATTAGTAGCAACTATGATAGTCTCAAATTTTGCAATACTATGTTGGTACACTCCGAACCCTATGTGTAATTGACAAACTTATGAATCTTATCAACCAATAGTAAAATCCGGATGACCAATTTGGCATAATAGTAACGTACACATATACATTAAAGTAAAATATCTATATTTTATATTATACGACTGCACCCAGGACATTATTTCAAACTTCGCCATCGGTCGGATCTGCGCTTTTTAAAGATTATACTTCACAGTTACCCGATATTAAATTAAATTGGAAAGACATTTATGATTGAAACTATCAATTTAAGTTGATATGAAACAATGGATCATGCTTCTTTTGGTGGTAACATTTTTTCAGGGGAGCCAGCCCTATACCGGAAACCCACGTTATGATTTTCCGGAGCGTATAGTTAAAAAGAATGGTACCGGCTTCGGCTATCTCACTGGTAATATGAATGACCTTTGCGTCTCGGGATATTATCGGGAGAGCAATATCTACGAGGATAGTGTGATGGGGCCAGCTGATCCTGTTAAAGTAACATTGAAAAATCAAATGCAGGTTGATGCCAGAGAATTGATCCTGAAAGAAGCTAAAAAATATCGAATCCTGCTGATAAATGAGGCGCATCACAGACCGGAACATCGGTTGTTTACCAAGTCTCTATTAAAGGATCTGCATAAAATCGGATATAATGTATTTATGGCCGAAGGCATCAAATTAAAAAACGGAATTGCGGATATCGGTTATCCCATAAGCAGCGATGGTGTTTTTATAAACGAACCGGTTTATGGCTCCCTTATACGATACGCAAAAAGAATAGGATATGATGTTAATGCCTATGAATATGATAGCGGCAAGAAAAATTGGGACGATAGTATAAAGCTCGACAAATACGGGTCTATCAAATATATAAATTATGAGCCAAGGGACTCCATAGTATTACTATTTGACGAAAAGGGGCTCAAACAAACAATACTTACTTCTGTCAGGGAACGAGCCCAGGCTGCAAATATCTTAGAAGTGATCAAACGGCATCCGGCTTCCAGGTTTGTTATTCATGTGGGCTATGGCCATTTATATGAATCCGGGCCAATGATGGCAACACAGTTAAAGGAATTGTTACAAGGAGAAGAGATGCTAACAATAGACCAGACAGCGGTTACCGACAGGGTCAGGGTTATTGATACCGTTACCAGCCATATTATTCGAAGATATTTCCCTTTTATTTTAAAAGATAATAATTCAAAAAGAACGGTAAATTTGGAAAGGTCGGTAGATTATTTAATTTTTAACAAAGAGGTTACCGATTCTTTGCACCGGCCAAAATATTTATTCGAAGACGTTGAACCACGAACGACATATTACCCTTCTACAGACAATTTAAAAGACTGTCCCTGTTTATTTAGCGCCTATTATCAAAATGAACTGGAAGCAGCACAACAACAGGCGATAGCCGTTGATATAGTAAATATTAAAGATGCTCATATTCCCGCGCCCATGCTTTTATACAAAGGCAGGTATATAATCGTCAGGAAGAATAAAGAAGGCATCTATAACAATTTTAAGCTCACAGTAAAATAATGCGGCACAGCGGACGTTTACGCCACGGCGTATCTGCCAAAGGCGGACAAGTCCTAAAAGGTCTTCACACCGACGCCTGCACAGTTAAAAGTATCGCCACTGCCTATGGCCTTTCTCCCATTCCCTATTGCCTATTGCCCATTGCCTTCCCGGCAACTTGAAACTTGAAAGCTCTTCCATTCTTAGAGTGCAACAGACAAAACACAAACTTCCTAAAAAGAAAAAAGGTCCACTGTAGAAACAGCTGACCTCTAACGATTGCTTGCCATATGAAAAAAACGTAAAAATCTGGTTTAGGGTTGAAGCTTTGCTTCGTGGTAGCTTCTCTGTTTCTTTTCTTCTTACCGTGCTACCGTTGACGATGTAAAAGTAATGTGTGCTTTACTTTCTTCATAACCAGCTTTTGCTTCATTTTATTATCCCTAACCTTACTATAACAGTGGAAAACACGCTACCAGCCTACATTACCTCTTATTCTTCTTATGATCGCCGGCCGCTTATAAGTGTATAAAAAACCCTTATAAATTTCCTTTTTACAACTATTTTAATTACCCGGACTATCTATTGTTACAATTGGTTGCATCAAATAAAAAAGTTCTTTAGAAGAGGATGACCTGTAAGGTGCGCCATTGGGTATTGAACAATCAGAAGGCTTACGCGCACCTGACAGGTCATTCGCTTTT
>NZ_JAGHKO010000012.1 GCF_017742245.1 Niastella soli | reverse complement strand
GATGTTATATCCAGGCTTTGCTGGACCGATGTTCCTATATTATTGATAGCAGCGGCTGCTGATTGTTCATCGGCTGCCTCTATCTCATACAACTGAATGGAGGGCTGACAGCTGCCATATTCCTGCAGCCACTGGTTTTCACTTTGCTGGTAGCGCATGCGAAGACCATCGTGGTGTGCTACTAAAAAGCGCAGCACCGTATTTAATTCTTCGCCGGTAATACTTTTATCGATTTGTAGTAAAACGTCCTGGTTGTAATGATTGATGCCGCCCTGGTCCTGACCGAGGAACCATTGTTGAATGGGCAGCAATCGGACGGGACCACTTAACAGCCCCTGTTCCGTTTGTGTTTTGTTGTCGTTCGTTTGCTGTGAGGTTATCAGGGCAGCGAGCTGGGCAATGGTCTGGCTGGAGAACAGGTCGCTTACCTGTAGTATGTATCCCTGTTTTCTTGCACGGCTTACAACCTGAATGGTGATGATCGAGTCTCCGCCCAGTTCAAAGAAGTTGTCATCGATACCAACCTGCTCTACGCCCAGCAGTTCCTGCCAAATAGCAGCAAGTGCCTGTTCTGCTTCATTACGGGGAGCCCTGTAAGTTTGGTTAGGGTCTG
>NZ_JAGHKO010000011.1:274517-817817 GCF_017742245.1 Niastella soli | reverse complement strand
GGCAGACGGCAAACGGCAGACGGCAGACGGCAGACGGCAGACGGCAGACGGCAGACGGCAGACGGCAGACGGCAAACGGCAGACGGCAGACGGCAATTTTAGACTCGCGACAACCGCACGCTAGCAAGAACCCAAAAACTCAATAACTCAATAACTAAAAAACTAACAAGCTCTTCCTCTTACAAAAGTACCTATAACATTCAAACGACAACGCCATCCTGTGACGGGCTTCGGAAACCGCTGTGACGGTTCGGGGAGAACGGTGGGACGAATGGCCATTTCTTCTCGGGAATTCCATTTTTGGTGGGACCGTCCGGGGAAAATGGTGGGACGAATGGTCGAATATCAGGGATGTTTTTTTTCCCTTCACTCATCCTTCATTGATCCTTCATTCATCCTCCACTGATCCTATACTCATCCTCCATTGACCCTTTACTTTGGGTCCCCGAATGACATGAAGGAATTGTGGTACCAGAGCGGTAGCAATATGGGCCTTCTAAGTTATTTGGTTCGTAGGTTATTAGGTTATAAGTGCGCAAGGCAATTGGCAATCGGCAGTCGGCAGTCGGCAGTCGGCAATCCGCAATCGGCAATCGGCAATCGGCAATCGGCAATTTTGGACTCGCGACAATTGGACGGCTCCAAAAACTCAAGAGCTCAAGAACTTAAGAACTCAAGAACTTAATAACCAAAGAACTTACAAACACAGCAACTGAGAACCCCAAAACCACCACCTGACACATTAACCATTCAACTTTGAACTTTCAACTTTGAACTTTGAACTTTCAACGTTCTACCCCCCATTCCCTATTCGGCTTCGGCCCCATTTCCAGCTCCAGCGTTCCGCCGGCCATTAATTGTTCATGCGTGAACCAGGGTCTGGCAAGCGGCTGGCCATTGAACCGGGCGCTTTGAATGTACTTGTTCACTACGGAACAATTTTTTGCGTTTACATGAAACTGTTTGCCACCGGGCAGATCAATGGTGACCCTTTCAAACAATGGACTACCAATGGTGTATACCGGCAAACCAGGGGTTACCGGATAAAAACCCATGGAAGAGAACACCACAAAGGCCGACATCCCACCGCCATCTTCATCGCCGGGAATACCAAAGATGTTGTCCTTAAACCATACATCGAGCAAAAAGCGAATGCGCTTCTGCGTTTTCCAGGGACTGTTGGTGTAATTGTATAAATACGGGATGTGAAAACTGGGCTCGTTGCCCATGGAGTATTGTCCTACCAGCGCGGTGGCATCGGGGAATTTTGCCCAGAACTCATACTTGCTTCTATCCAGCCCTTCATGGAATAACTGATCGAGCTTTTGTTCAAAACTATCTTTGCCATTCATCAGTGATATCAATCCGCTTATATCGTGTTGTACCTGCCAGAGGTAGGTCCAGCCATTGTTCTCATCGTAGTAATCACGGCCACCCATACCGCCATCAAACTTAGGGTCTATTTCAACCCAATGGCCTTTATCGTCTTTAGGCAGGAAGAGGCCGCGACTACTGTTCCATAAATTTTTATAATTCACTGCATGGGCGTTGAAGGCTTTATAGTCATCGTTCTTACCCAGCTCTTTGGCCAATTCGCCCAGTGCCCAGTCGTCGTAACTGCCGGCCAGGGTAACGGCCACAGCCTGTCGCTTTTCGAAAGGATGTACGGCACTATTGGTTTCGGTTACACCTTTTTGCAACGCGGGGAAATAGCCATTAGTTCGGTAGTGATCATCCAATGACGTGGATGGTCCATTGCGCCAGGGAAGCATGGTAGCCTGGGTGGCATTTTTCTTCATACCCGCATAAGCTTGCTGCACATCAAAGTTTCGCAATCCTTTGCGATACCCATCGAGGAACATTACGGAGGAATGAAACCCATTCATACAGGCATGGTCGCCAAACAACACGGGAAAGGTGGGCATCCAGCCGCCTTGCTCATACATGTTCACGTACGAATTCAGGATGTCTTCTTCCATGGCCGGGTTCAGTACGGTGCGCAAGGGATGTTGCGCGAGGTAGGTATCCCAGGTCCAGTCATCTACATAAAAGGGACGATTGTTTTTGGCTGTATGAACTTTGTTATCGAAACCACTGAAGTATTGGCCGTCTTCAGTAATATCAACCGGGCGTTCATAACAACGATACAGGGCAGTATAAAAAGAACGTTTCTGTGCTTCGGTGCCACCCGTTACCTGGATCTGGCCCATCACTTTATTCCAGGCGTTTGCTGCCTGTTGTTGCATTTGCTCAAAAGAAACATCAGCCAGCTCATTACTAAAATTCTTTTTCGCCTGTTCGGCACTGAGATAGGAAATGGCATATTTAAATTCAATCACCGGCGGTGAACTGGCCGGGAAACTGGCCCATGCTTTCACTTCTTTTCCTGTAACACTGGATGCTGTTTGTAAGGTATTACCCTTTACCGTACCTGCTATAGCATCGACATTGAACTGTCCGTATACATACACTTTTATATTACCATGGTAAATTTCCATACCAGTGATCTCGCGTGCGGAGTTAAAGTTGAATTCGCCTTCCCCATTATTATATGGCGAGAACAGGACGTTTTTGGCGGAATTGGCGGGAAAGGTAAAACGGTAACAACCTGTTTTTTTACCGGGCGTAAATTCCACGGTGATATCATCATTTACCAGCCAGGTACTATAATACCAGGGCCGGGTGATCTCCAGGTCGTGGTCGTACAATAGCGGTTCTTTCCAGCTACTCAACCTCACTTGTTTGGTCGTTGGCTTTATAGCAAATACCTCGCCTAAGCGATGCGACACAATATTCAACGGAAAACTGACTATCTGATCATCGAGGTAATCGGCCCGGAGCGGATGCATGCGGACCATTTGATTGGGCTGTTGGACCGTTGGCCGGGTTGGTTGCAACAAGGCGCCTACATTCCCGATGCGGGGATCAACAAACCGGGTATTGTTATCATGGATGGTAACGCCTGCCGTGCTTGTACTTTGCGCCCATAGGACCACTGCATATACCTGTAACAAAAGAAATAGTACTGTACGTTTCATGCATCAAATCTACCCGGGTGCGTATAATAAAGTCTTAATAAACCATTAACAAAGCCCATTTAAGTAATTAAGTCTGTGAATTTTATCTAACAGGCGACTACCACGCCCAAAACCTTCGATCTCATTAATTCACATATGTGAACGCCCCCGCCATTTTCCTGCAATTATTTTGTATCCGCAAATATGATCACCATGAAAGCAACACCTATCATTTCACTCCTCTTCTTTTTGCTGGCCAGTGCGGCCACCTTTAGTCAGGACACCCAGTCCCGGGTCTTAACCCTGCAACACGCTTTTGAACTGGCTGCCGAAAACAGCACACAGTTAAAAATTGCGGAGAAAAACACCGAACTGGCCCACCAAAAAATAGATATTGCCAAACTGGGCCATCTGCCGGGTATTACCACCTCCCTTAATTATGGCTACTTAAGCAATTCCCAGATCTGGGACCCGTCTTTTGGCAAACACACCACCGCCCCTGTTCCACATAACCTCACCCAGTTTTCGCTACAGGCCTCGGAGACCATTTTTAAAGGCGGTGAAATAGCCAACAATATAAAAAAGGCCACGCTGGAAGAACAGGTTGCCCTGTTGAACCAGGACAAAAACGGGGAAGACATAAAATTCCTGGTAGCCGCTAAATACCTGGATATCTATCGACTGATCAACCAACGCCGGGTGCTGGAGAACAATACCAAACTGGCGCAGGAACGGCTTAAGAACATCCTTAACCTGCAAAAACAAGGAGCGGTCACCAATAACGATGTGCTGCGCACCCAACTCATTATCTCCGATCTTGAATTGGGCATTCGCAAAACAGATGACAATATCAATATCCTCACGCAACAACTGAATGTAGTACTGGGGCTTGGGTTAAATGAGCAACTGGTCCCCGACTCTACCCTGTTAACCCTTCCTTTTAAAAACGTGACCATTACGCAACTGATGTCCACCACTTATGCCAATAACAAAGACCTGAAAACCGCTTCAAAAGAAATTGAGATCGCGAAAACCAATTTGAAGGTAATAAAGGCCGACCGGTACCCGGAGATCAGTTTGTTTACCAGCAATAATTTTCAACGTCCTTATACCAATGCCCTTCCGGCCAGGGATATCTATTATAATATCTGGCTGGCCGGAGTAAGTGTTAAGTACAACCTGTCTTCCATTTATCAATCGCCCAGAAAAGTAAAAGCGGGGAAAATACAGGTTGAACAAACCGTTGCCAAAGAAACGCTGCAAAGACAAAATGTAGAATTATCGGTAAATGCCGCTTTTATAAAATACAAAGAAGCAAAGGATGAACTGGATACCTACACCGATGACCTGAAGTCGGCGGAAGAGAATTATCGCATTGTAGAAAAGAAATATTTTAATCAGCTGGCTTTGCTCACCGATATCATCGATGCGGCCAACACAAAAATAGAAGCGGAATTGAAAGTAAGCAATGCACAGATAAACATTGTATATACGCATTATCAATTGCAAAAATCGATCGGAACACTCTAACATTTTCAACTCAATTATATGACACAGCATCCACGGAAAAACAAAAAAACAATAGTGGTGAATATCTTATTGATCGCCTTAGCCCTGGTGTTTATTACCTGGGGGATCACCACTTATTTTAACCTGAACAGCGATCTGTACACCAATGATGCACAGATCGAAGAATACATAAATCCGGTGAATACCCGGATCCCGGGTTATATAAAAGAAGTACGTTTTACCGAACACCAGCATGTAAAAAAAGGCGATACGCTGGTACTGATAGATGACCGGGAATATAAAATTCAACTGGAACAGGCAGAAGCGGCCTACCTGGCAGCCACTGCTACTAAAACTGTAACCGCCTCCAGCGTTCATACCGTACAAAGCGGCCTCTCCATTTCCGATGCCAACATAGCCGCCGCCCAGGCCCGGTTGTGGAATGCGGAAAAACAATATCACCGGTACGAGAACCTGTTGACCGAAGGAGCCGCCACGCAGCAGCAGTTTGACCAGGTAAAATCTGAATATGATGCCCTGGCGGCTCAAACAAAAGCCCTGATGCAACAACGCGCTACCACCAATCTTTCTACCGTTGAGACTTCCAACAAAATATCGGTGAACAATGCCGAGATCAAACGGACGCATGCCTTACTGGATTATGCAAAACTGAACTTATCCTACACAGTTATTACCGCGCCTTATGATGGCGTTACCGGTCGCCGCAACATCCAGGAGGGTCAACTGCTTCAGGCCGGACAAACCTTATTATCCTACGTACGGAATGACAGCAACTGGGTGGTTGCCAATTATAAGGAAACGCAAATAGCCAGTCTTTCCATTGGTCAAAAAGTAAAATTGCGGGTGGATGGTTTTAACAAACAGGAACTCGAGGGGGTGGTATCTGCTATTGCAGAAGCAACCGGCTCGCGATTCTCCGCCATCCCCACCGACAACTCCACTGGTAACTTTATAAAAGTGCAACAACGCATACCAGTACGGATAGAGTTTGTAAAAAATGATACCAACGGCGAATTGCTGAAGCATTTCAGGGCCGGTATGAATGTAGAAGTTCGCAAAGTCAATTAAAAACAACCCACATGGAACTCAAATCAATTTTTTATGCATGGGTACCCAAATATCTCCGCTTTATCCTATTAACCCTGATGGCTTTTGTGATCCTTACCACCAATGGTGTATACACAGGAATAACCACTGATATCTACAGCGATCTGGGCGTGTATGCAGAACCTTACACAATGGCCAGTAACGCCTTGTACATCGGAATGGGCGCCAGTTTAATATTTAATATCCGGCTATTTACCAGGCTAACCAACAAAACACTGATGTTGACCAGCTTTGTTTTACTACTGTTACTGAACCTGGTGTGTGCATTCACTAACAACCCGGTTGTAACAGTTGCTGCTACCTTTTTTATCGGGTTTGCCAAAATAATAGGGTTTGGGGAGGTTTACCTGAACCTGTTAAAGATCTGGAGCCCCAAACAAATGAGCACTGCCCGGTTATACCCTTTCTTTTATTTCATAGCATTGGCCGGATTGTATTTTATGACCTGGTTTACCGCTTACCTCAACAATCTGTATTCCTGGCGGTTTGCTTATTATGCACTTTTTATCATGACAGCCATTTGTATCCTCCTCACGGTTGTGTTTGTCGAAAATCATCCGCTAAAAAGAAAAATACCTTTATACCAACTGGACATTCCCGGTTTGTTGCTTTTAGTTACCACCATGATGCTGATCAACTATGTAGTGGTCTATGGGAAAGTGGAAGACTGGTTTAACTCGACAGCTATTAAAGCCGCCTGTTTTGGCGCTGGCATCACTTTCCTGCTCTTCATCAGAAGGGAGTTGTTGGTAAAACGTCCATTGCTGAATATAGAGCTGTTCAGAAAAAACAATTTCACGTTGGGCCTGGTACTGATCATCCTATTTAGTGTTTTTACGCCCGGTACCTTTCAATCAGCTTATTCGGGCAGCGTACTGCACTTTGAATCCATCCGGAATGGAGAATTGAATTTATTCCTAATTCCGGGAATACTCACCGGTAGTATAGTAGCTTATTGCTGGTATAAGCTCAATTTAAGTGGCCAGCTACTTACCATCATCGGCTTTTCAGCCCTGGTCATTTATCACATCCTTATGTATGGTCGTTTTGTGACCGATCTGAACATCAACGATTTCTGGTTCCCTTCCTTTTTCAAAGGGTTTGGGCAGGCGTTGTTGTATATTTCCCTTGCCGTGTTTGCAACGGCCGGGTTTCCTTTTCCCCAGGTGCTTAAAGTGGTGGGCGTGGTTGTGTTGGTACGTTCCTTCCTGGGCCCAGGCGTTTTCTCGGGGTTGTACGGTTATTTTTTATATGCCGAAAGGACCAGGCACTTATCAAAACTGGCCAGCCATATAGATGCCAATGAACCCCAGGTATTTGCACAAGGCAATATACCCGGGTTCTATCAAAATATACAACAACAGGCCAGTTTAACGGCCCTAAAGGAAATCTCGGGAACTATCATTATTTTTGGTTTATCGGTTATTTTTATATTGATTGTAATAAATCTTTACAAAAGGATAAACCTGGCTGCATTACATGGTACCAACAGAAACATGTGAACCATTTTTTAATTACATGCGAAAGTTTGTAGAACTCGATGCCGACACCATGCAGTTAATAGCCGATCATACCAGTGAAGTCACGCTGCCTGAAAAACACCTCCTGTTGCTGGAAAGCAGGCCCTGCGACAAGATCTATTTTATTATTTCAGGTTTGGGCCGGTCGTATTACACCGATTTCTCCGGAAAGACCATCACCTGGAATTTCCATTTCAATACGGCGGAAAGCATCAGTAAAAACCTGTTTGCGACTGACTATCGCGCTTTCCTCAACAACAAATTATCTTCTGTTGCCATTGAAACATTGAGCGAAGTAAATGCCTTACTGTTCACCAAAACCGAGGTAAATTATCTGATCGAAAAATCATTTACCTATGAACGTTGGATGCGGAAGCTAAATGAAGCCGCGTTTATGAACATGTACGATCGGGCGTTTACGTTACTCACTATGGCCGCAGCGGACAGGTATGATAAATTAGTAAAAGAAGAATCGCATTTACTACAGATGTTCTCCAACTACTATATAGCCTCCTATCTGGGTATTGCCCCGCAAAGCCTGAGCAGGATCAGAAGCCAGCATTAAATCCCTTCTTTTCTTTATTCACATATGTGAACGAAATAACTTCCCCGGGATACGAACTTTGGTATATCAAACGAACAGAGAGTATGAAAAGAGCAGTGGAAATAGAACATGTGACACTCGAAATAAAAAGCAGCTTCGGTAGCTTTACTTATCAGTTGGTAAACGCATTGGGCATTTTAATGCAAGTAGGCCTCTTTACTGCAAATGTTCAGAAGCCGGCAAGGAGTACTTCCTTTTTTCTTTATTCACATATGTGAACGAAATAACTTCCCCGATATACGAACTTTGGTATATCAAACAAACAGAGCATATGAAAAGAGCAGTGGAAATAGAACATGTGGTCCTCGAGATAAAAAGCAGCTTCGATAGTTTTACTTATCAGTTAGAAAAAGCGTTAGGTATTTTAATGCCAACAGCACTACTCTCCCTGGGCGCCACGCCTGCCTCGATGGTTTGTTATTTAGATAGCACCTGCGATGAGAATAAGCTGGTGATCTATAATATCATGTCAGCCGAAGACCTGCCCCAAAAAGAGAAATTCAGAAAAACAAAACAATACCAATTGGGAAATCCAGACATAATTGGCAGAATGATAAGTAACCAGGCCGGGGCCGGACTGTACTTACCAATTCACCTGCTTGTTTATGAAAACGAGCAACAACAAGTGATCGTTGAATATGACCTGCCCACCTCCCAATGCGCCCAGTTCAATAATACTGCTTTGTTAGCCGACTCCCGCTTACTTGAAAACAATCTTATAGTTCTTATTCAGAAAGCCGAAAAGGCAGGGATACCTTAATCAATTTTTTTTGACCAATAATATACCGATCGGTATAATCTATTTTATAATCACTTAAATTTTAAAACAATGTCAACAACAACAAACCAAGCAAGCCAAACAGCTCAGGTATTTTACACAGCTAAAACCCGCACAACAGGCGGTCGTGAAGGTGCATCCCGTAGTTCAGATGGAAACCTCGATGTTAAATTGTCGATGCCCGGAAGCAGCAAACCCGGTACAAATCCCGAACAGTTATTTGCCGCCGGCTGGTCAGCCTGTTTTGAAGGCGCTATGGCCAAAGCTGCCCAAAAACTGAAAGTAAGACTGCCCGATAATCTGTATATCGATGCAGAGATGGACCTGATTGTAGACGATGGGAACTTCTCATTAGCAGCCCGCATGAATGTCAGCCTGCCCGGTCTTGACAAAGAAGTAGCGCTGCAAATAATTGAAATTGCGCACAATATTTGTCCTTATTCAAAAGCTATCAAAAACAACGTGCCGGTTTCATTTAACCTGATTTAAGTTAATGATCGCCGGACTTATCCGGAAAGTCCGGTGATCATTTACCTTTGTTCCACTCCGCTTCCCTTATAGCCTACCCTTTATTTTCTCATTAAAGAAACCAACACATAATCATTCAAATTTTTAGGTAATGAAAAGCAGTACAAATCATGTTGTTAAAGCCGCAGCCGTTCAAATAAGCCCGGTCCTCTATAGCCGGGAAGGCACCACACAAAAAGTAGTGAACAAGATCCGTGAATTGGGCAAACAAGGTGTACAGTTCGCCACCTTCCCTGAAACTGTTATTCCGTACTATCCTTATTTTTCATTTGTTCAAACTCCCTATATGCAGATCGCTGGTGGGGAACACCAGAAATTATTGGATCAGGCGGTGACCATCCCTTCCGCCACCACCGACGCCATTGCCGAAGCCGCCAGAGAAGCGAAAATGGTCGTATCAATTGGCGTAAATGAACGGGATGGCGGAACTATTTACAACACCCAGTTATTATTTGATTCGGATGGCACCTTACTACAACGCCGCCGCAAAACCACACCCACCTATCATGAGAAGATGGTTTGGGGACAAGGTGATGGTTCAGGATTAAAAGCTATTGACAGCGCCGTAGGCCGTATTGGGCAATTGGCCTGTTGGGAACATTACAATCCGCTGGCGCGTTATGCCATGATGGCCGATGGAGAACAGATCCATTCCGCCATGTATCCTGGGTCCATTTTTGGCGATCTGTTCACGCAACAAACAGAAGTAAGCGTACGCATGCATGCCCTGGAAAGTGCCAGTTTTGTAGTATGCGCCAGCGCCTGGCTCGATGCCGATCAACAGGCACAGATCATGAAAGACACCGGCTCGCCTATTGGTCCTATTTCCGGTGGCTCATTTACCGCCATCATTGCGCCCAGTGGAAGTATTATTGGAGAACCGCTTAAAAGCGGCGAAGGCGAGGTGATCGCTGATCTGGATTTCACCCTGATCAACAAACGCAAACAACTGATGGATTCAAGCGGTCACTACAGCCGGCCTGAATTGTTGAGTTTATTAATTGACCGCACTCCTGCCCCCCATGTGCATGACCGCAGTGTATTCACCACTCCGGCACCAGTTGCACAACCAGCAGAAGACCATCTTCCTTCACTTGTTAACGCTTAACTATGGAAGCAACCATGATATCAACAGAAATAAAGGTCAGCAGGATCAGCATCATTTCACAAAGGCCGTTTGAAGAAGTAGTGAAGCGGCTGACGGAAGCCATTGGCCATCCTGACATGAAATCATTTCATCATTCAATTATTGCCTCAAAAGACGGCGCTGACCTGGAAGCGATGGTGGAAGTAGCCACCGGCCCTATTGGGTTGATGGAATTCTATCGCTTTGATTCGGGTGAGGTCTTAAGTAAGTGGCAGAAGAATAAAAAGCCAGGGCTTATGCGGTTCCTGATCGGCAACCCAGTGATCATGCGCAGCATGGCAAAAACGGTCCCAGATGCAGCCGCCTATGCGCCTGTCACCGTTTTGGTTCATCAACGTAAAGATGGCGTGTATTTATCGTACGACCTGATGGAAAGCCTGCTGTCGCCCTATGGTGATGCACCAGCACTGGCCATTGCAAGAGAACTCGATATCAAGATCACCCAACTCCTGGAAAAAGCAGCGGTCTGAGATATAGAACTTATTAAAATAAAAAAGCTACCCCAACGACCGGGGCAGCTTTTTTATTATTTTATAGCCAGGGAAGAGGCTAGTCTTACCTGATTATTTTTTTTAGTGCTTAATGACCTGCTTTGTTGTTACCGTTTTTCCATTGCGCACTTCTACCTGGTAAATACCGGTTGTCAGTGATTGCAATGAAATAGATTGGGTAGCAGCAGTGATCCGCTGTGTGAGTAACAGTTCGCCTCTGAGGCTGTAGATGCGTACTACCGCGTCAGGTGCTACTGTACCAACCTGGATATTGAAATGATCTGTTGCCGGATTAGGGTACAGAACGATCTTATCAGCAGCGGTATTGAGGTTGTCAATTACTGCCGTTGGGGTATTGGCGGCCATACGCGTTTGTGACGCAGCAGTTGGCTCGGTACCGAAGATCAGTTGTCCTTTGTAATAAACGGTCATGTGATCATTCACCGCTAATTTAGCTGGCGCTGTATACGAATAGTCATTCGCAAACGAGAAGTTCGACCAGTCAGATTTTGCAATGCGGTATTGGATATTACCGGTATTGGCTGCAGGGTACAGGCTACCCAGCTCTGGCTTGATCTTGATCTCAAAGTACTTATCAGCACCTGTTGCAACAGGACTTACCCCGTTGAAGCTGGTGATAATATTACTGCTGCCCAGTTTAGCATAGTCTACCCATGCATTCAGTGCAGCATTGCCATCGGCAGTAAACCAGTAACGAACACTCAGGTCGCCATAAGCTACAGGCATATTGCCTTCGTTGTTGATGGTTACATAAGTGCTGATGGTATTATTACCGCCGTTCTGTGTTGATGAATAAACTTTCACTTTCACTTCAGGCGTTACAGCAGCAGGTTCTACACCCCATACCAGTTGTCCGTTGCGGTACAAAGTGATATGGCTGTTGTTTGCGTATGCTTTGTCATTGCTTGCATATGAATAGTCATCTGCTTCGTTGAAATTGGTCCAATCGGTATTGGCAAAGCGTGACTGAATAACACCGGAATTACCGTTGGCAACCAGGTTACCAGCCGATTTATCGAAACTGTATTCGACATAACCATAAGCGCCGGCACGTGGTTGTTCGAGTTGCACATATTTCATTTTCACTTTGCTGTTGCCCAGTTGTGCATAATCGATAAAGGTATTAATACCAGCAAAATTCTCTGCAGTGAACCAGTAACGGGCAGTCAACTCACTGTAAGCTACGTTGGCTTTACCCTGATTTACCAGTTGCAGGTATGGATTAATGCTGTTGTTCTCAGTCTTTCCTTTATCGCCATCCAGTGATTGTACGGCTATGTTCAAAGGAGCAATGGTCAGCGTGCGTGCAACAGACGCTGCAGGCAGGTAATCTGAATCACCCGATTGAGAAGCAGTAATGGTCACGGTACCATCGCGGAGTACTTTCACCACACCATTGTTGATGGTAGCGATAGAAGCATCAGAAACAGTATAACTAATTGGGAGGTTTGAGCTGGCAGTAGCATGAAGCACAATAGCAGCAGTATCACCTAATAATACAGCTGGGAGTGCATCGAAGCTAATGTTTTGCGCAATCTTATTTATGATCAGGATACGCTCAACTGATGCTGCAGCCAGGTATACGGAATTACCTTCCTGAGAAGCAGTGATAACTACGGTACCAGCATGTTTGGGTATTACTACACCATTCACAATAGTGGCGATCGCAGTATCAGAAACAGCAAAGCTCACTGCCAAACCTGAGCTGGCGGTTGCATTCAGTACAATGGGGGTAGTGTCGCCCAGGGTAACAGCAGCCAGTGAATCGAAGCTGATGCTTTGCGCCAGCTTATTTACAGTCAATGTACGTGAAACAGATGCTGCAGGCAGGTAAGCAGAATCACCCGCTTGTGAAGCAGTGATAATAACTGTACCAGCTTGTTTGGCTGTTACTACGCCATTCAGGATAGAAGCGATAGTAGAATCAGAAACCTCATAGCTAACCGGCAACTCAGAGCTGGCGGTAGCATTCAGTACAATAGAATCGCCGATGGTAACAGCAGCCAGTGAATCAAAGCTGATGCTTTGTTGAACGTGTGGCAGTGTGTTCTTCAGGTCTTCAATAGACTTCACCGTTTTCACCCACTCTATGGCGTAGCTGGTTTCGCCAGAAGAGATATCCGCTACTTTAAATTGGAAAGTAGTGAGTTTGGTACCTCTGTCCGCTGGCAGTTTGGTAGCAGTTGCGCCAAAAGTACCTTTCGTAAGGTCATAATAATAGATATCATCGCCTACAGTGCCAGTCCATTTATTGGAGCCATTGCCAAACGATCCCAGGTTGGTATCGAAGGTAATATTGGCAACCTGTGGTTTTTTGAAGCGAATGGCAACGATGGGATAATTGTTGGGTAACAATTTCGCACCGGCAGTTTTCTTCGCATCACCACGGCCTTTTGCGTTTGATTGGGGAACCAGGGTTACAACCAGTTTACCATCCTGAACGGTGGCAACAGAACCACTGGTAGCAGCAGCCCAGCCATCGTTGGTGCCAATGAAGTTATCATCGATCAGACCACTGATGGTATCTTTTATGATAAGCGTGCGTGCTACAGAAGTGGCAGCCAGGTAAGTGGCGTCACCAGCTTGTGAAGCCGTGATGGTCACCGTACCATCGGTCTTAACGATCACTTTATTGTTTACAATAGTAGCGATGGTTGTATCCGAAATGGTATAGGAAACCGGCAGACCTGAGCTGGCGGTAGCCTTCAATACAACTGGAGTGGTATCGCCCAGGATAACCGTTGCCAGGGTATCGAACGTGATGGTTTGCGATTTAGAAGGCGGAACAACTTCCACCAGATCAGCCACCGTTTTCACTGTTTTTATCCACTCTATCGCATAGCCGGTTTCACCAGAAGTGATATCCGCTATTTTAAACTGGAACGTAGTGAGCTTGGTAGCTACATCTTTTGACAGCATGGTTGGCGTAGCGCCAAAACCACCTTTGGTAAGGTCATAATAATAAACATCATCACCTACTTTACCTGTCCATTTATTGGCGCCATTGCCAAAAGAACCCAGGTTGGTATCGAAGGTGATATTAGCCACCGTTGGTTTTTTGAACTTGATGGCAAAGATGGGGTAATTGGTGGGGAACAACGTAGCACCGGCTGTTTTCTTTACATCACCACGGCCTTTACCACTTGTGGTAACCAGGGTAACGTTCAGTTTGCCATCTGCAACAGTAGCTACTGAACCGCTTGTAACCGCAGCCCAGCCATCGGCTGTTGAAGTAAAGTTATCATTGATCAACCCAATAGTAGTATCAACAGGAGCTGTTGTGCTGTCTTTTGGATAATCGGCTGCTGTGTTCAGGTAGAAGAACAAAGAACCATAGCCTGGATTGTCTGCACCGGCAGGTGCAGCTTCGGGGCCAGTGGCTTGCATCACCTGTAATGTCCAGGGCATTTGCAGTCCCTTGCGAACAACATAATGGTTGTAGGCGATCTCAAAGACAGGTCTGAACTGACCACGGGCAGTGGCAGAAATTGCTTCGGGCGTATAATCAGTATAGTTTTTTTCGCAATAATCGTATGATGTCTGGTAATCTACGGTGTTACCAAGATTATATTTCGAAGCATACTCATAGCCGCGCATAATGGCATTACCGGAGGCAGAGTACAAGTCAACCCCCTGTTTATTGGCCATTTCAGCCAGCTCAGCCAATGAGCCAATTGCCAGCAGTACGTGCCCCTGGTCGCGGTTGCTCTCCTGCAACTGACCGGCGGCCGTCACTACATAATTATCGATGCTGCCATTGCCTTCACCATGGTAGAAATAAGTTACTACCCGGTTGAACATATCTGTATCGTTGTTGTAAACGGCAATGGCCATTAACGCCTTCATACAAATAATGTCCCAGTTACCATGCGAACAGGGCGAGAAGTTTTGCAGCACAGGATAGAAAACATTTTTCAGCATGGTGCCGGCTTGCTGTTGTTTATCCACAGGCCATGCGGAATAAGTAGCGCGCATGATCTCGGCAGCATTGGCCAGCATACAACCATACAGACCGTTCAATGCAGCATCTGCACCGATAATACCGGTAGTGGTAGCTGCATACGCATCGATGATCTCAACCGCTTTTTTGGCATGCGCTTCATTACCGTTGATGTTATACATCAGGGCATTGTAGTAAGCAGCCAGGAAATCGGCTTCCACGCCATTTTTAACAGAACCGCCATTTACGCCATTCACCGTAACGGTAGCATCACGGGTAAGCTGCGCATAGGGTCCTGCCATCTGGTAAGTAGCAGATGCACGCGTTGAAGCCGCCAGCAATTGGTAACTTGCATAAGGACGGCCGATCTTGTTGGCTACCTGGCTTTTCATTCTTGCCAGATCAGCTGCATTGTGTAACAAGCCTGGGTGCGCAAATGTGCCAGTGAAAGAAAAGCTGGGTGGATTGTTAACGCCTACGTACGCCCGCAGTTCATCTACAGACGCGAAGGTTTTAACCCAGTCAACCTCAAACTGAATATCATTCGCAGCTACTTCGGCCGAGGTTAAAACCACATCGGCAACTTTAAAAGTAAATGAAGTAAGGGTTGTGGTTGTACCCGCCACGGAAGTGGTACCCAGCGTACCGGTAGAAAGGTCCCAATAATAAACGTTGCCGGTAGCAGAAGCTACTTTAGTGGCATTGTTGTTGGTTCCATTGAACGACCCCAGGTTGGTGTCGAAGAAATAGTTACACCGGGGTGGCTTGTTGAACTTGATAGCCACAATTGGATAGGCGCCGGCATTAAAGGTCACGCCGCCTGTTTTTTGAAAATCGCCCCGGTACTTTCCACCGGTTTGCGGGGCCATCGTTACCACAAAACGGCCGTTTACGATCTGGCCGGTAGCGCCCGAGGTAGCGGCTTTCCAGTTGTTGGTGTTACCGGTTGAGAAATCATCATTCAGCAACCCGGTTTGGGCCCAGGACCGTTGCATAAATAACGAGAGCAAAATCAACAAACTGCCTGCTCTGACAGTCTGGGCCGCCGGTCGCAGCCATTTTTGCTTCAAAAGAAGCACTTTCATAAGGGTACAAATCTTCATGCTTAGGGACTTTTGATATTTCAAGGGGTTAAGAAATTCCACTTATAAAGGTTTCGCAGCAATACAGAATGGCAACGCCAGCTTGATTACTGACGCCACCTTCTGTAATGAATACCTGACGCAACGTCCTCTTGCGCCATTATTTACCTAAAACCGACCTGTCAGGTGGGTCACTCTTTCGGAGTGGCTCCCCCTGACAGGTCTCCTGCCTGTGCTCCAACGTGTCGGAGCGCCTTGCTGTTTGCCGTCTGCCGTTTGCCGTCTGCTGTTTGCCGTCTGCCGTTTGCCGTCTGCCGTCTGCCGTCTGCCGTCTGCCGTTTGCCGTTTGCCGCTCCACCACCTTCTGCAATGACAGCACATATACTGTCCGCTGAGCGTACAGCAAGGGGTAATTTTAAGTTAAATTTATTTTTAGGGGAGGCTAATTCAACCTGATCTTCTTGATCAGGGGCTTTTTAAGCTGTTCAGGATGGGTAATTGTGCCATCGGGTTGCAAATGGCTGACGTGGCTGATGGCGATGAAATAAAAATCGTCGTTTACAATAACACCTGTGGTGGGTTCCTGGTAATCGGGGTGAAATGCTTCCAGCACTTTACAGCTTTCTATTTTTTGTTTTGAAGAGGACAGGTTAAACCGGACTACGCGGTCTTTGTCATTTCCTGAACTCTGAATAGCAATAAGGGAGTTCTTGTAATAATACAGTCCGTCGATATAGTTTAAATAACCACGCGTTTCATTTTCCATGGAGACCAAAACCTGGGTGGGCAGATAAATGCAGGTAATACCGGTCCGGTCGGCCACATACAGCGTATTCGTTCCTTCATCAAGGGCAATCCCATTGGGATAAATGAAATCCTGCGCTACCAGTGGGGTTATACGCCCTTCATTCAAATTCAGGGTGTACACTTTACCAGCCTTGCTATCGGTAAAGTAAAGAACGTTATCGGAAGTGATGACCAGGTCGTTGAATAAATGGTCCCTGTCTTTGTTGTCCAGAATATACTTATTGACCAGCTTACCCGTAGCCAGGTCAAAGCCAAAAATGCCGGAGTAACCATTGTAGGGTTCTTTCTCTGAAGCACTGCATACCCAAATGGTTTTACCATCCGGACTTACCTTCATGCCTAATACCATCCAGATGCCGTTACAATCGGCAGGGATAAAATCTTTTTGTCTGCTATCGGGCATGTGTTCCACAATCTTGTGTTGGGCCAGGCTGCTCACAAAGAACCTTTTCCCATCAGCTGTTGCAGCAATGCCTTCCGGTATCATCCCCGGATCATCAAGGGTAAATGCATTTTCACTGCTGAGTACTGGTTTTGCGATGGTGGTAAAGAGCGGCACAAGCGTTCTGAATCCCTTTCTTACATACAGCTTGTCAAAATTCTTATTGTTGGCCACATCATAAGGCAGGCCTTTAATGGCCAGTTCCGACAACAATGAAAAACTTTTATCTAAGCTATCTGCCTGGCAATAACATTCTGCCAGCCGGTATAAAATGGAAGGATAGCGTACAGTTTTTATCAGCTTACTGCCCTTTTCTATACACCCAGCATAATCATTTGCTTTCACAGATCTGAATTGTTCATAATCTGTTTGAAAAGACTGGGCAAAGCCAGGCAATGGCAGCGCGATCAGCAAAACAATGGCAGGTATTTTCATGACAGGCTTGTTGGTCTGCTATAAATTTACCATTCCCGGGATGAACGACCTGAACGCAAATCCCTTTTTATAACCATTGGTATAAAATCAATTCAATTCTGTAACCGGTACTCGTTGGGCGACAGGCCGGTTTTCTGTTTGAACAGGCGGGTAAAATGCTGCGGGTATTTAAAGCCTAACTCGTAGGCGATATCACTTATTGATTTATCAATATCGAAGATCTTTTCCTTGGCGATAGTGATCAATTTTTCCTGTACATACTCCTGCGCCGATTTACCGGTTTCCTTTTTTATGAGGTCGCCAAAATAGTTTGGCGATAAATTCAATTCACCTGCACACCAGGCAACGGATGGAAGGCCAATGGTGTGTGGTTTGTCGGTTTTAAAATACCCGTTCAACAACTCCTCAAACTTCTCCAGAAATCCTTTGTGTGCCGTATCGCGGGTAATAAACTGCCGGTCGTAAAACCGAACACAATAATTCAATAACAATTCTATGTTGGAAACAATCAGGTTTTTACTGTGCTTGTCAACAGCCTGTTCCAGTTCGTATTGAATTTTGGCAAAACTGTCGAGGATCACCTTTCTTTCCCGTTCCGATAAATGCAGCGCTTCGTTGGCCTGATAACCAAAGAAGGTGTAGTCCTGGATATGTTTGCCCAATGAAGTGCCATGGAGAAAATCAGCATGAAAGATCAGCACATGTCCTTTAGGCTGAAACGTTGCGCCATTACTGTCAACGCCGGCAATCTGCCCGGGCCCAAAGAAAACCAGGGTACCTTCCTGGTAATCATACTTATGGCGACCGTAGCGCATGTCGCCACACTTTATGTCTTTGATAAAGATGGTGTAAAAACCAAAGTAGGTGGAAGCACCCTGTCGCGGATCGGCCTTTGACAGGTCGACCACACTCACCAGCGGATGCAATGTTTCATTGTTATTGAATGCGTTATACTCACTAACCGTCTCAAATCGCCTCGTAACATCCATATAATTATAATTTAACAGGCACAAAATTACCACTTTATCCGAAAGGTGCCAGCCGGCCACCCGGTATCAGGAATAATGGTATATAAACCAGTAATCTGTATACCAAAACAGCGCTTCAATGGTGAGACCTTTGCTTCATCAAAAACAATTAAACAAACAAAAGATATGCAGAAAAGAATATTAGGTAAAAGCGGGTTGGAAGTATCCGCCCTGGGTCTGGGTTGTATGGGTCTTAGTTATGCTTATGGCCCCGCCATGGAAAAACAGGCCGCTATTAAACTGATCAGAAAAGCTTATGAACTGGGCGTTACCTTTTTCGATACGGCCGAGGCATATGGACCTTATGAAAATGAAGAATTACTGGGCGAAGCGTTGCAACCGTTCCGCAATGAGGTAGTGATAGCCACCAAATTTGGGTTCAAAGAGGGCAAACCAACATCAGGGCCAGACAGCCGGCCGGAAACTATTCGTGCTTATACAGAAGCCGCATTAAAGCGATTAAAAACAGATGTGATCGATCTGTTGTATCAGCACCGCATAGATCCCAATGTGCCCATAGAAGAGGTGGCAGGCACGGTAAAGGAGCTGATCAAAGAGGGAAAGGTAAAACACTTTGGGATGTCGGAAGCGGGTGCCTCCTCTATTCGCCGGGCACATGCCGTGCAGCCGCTTGCAGCTTTGCAAAGCGAATATTCACTTTGGTGGCGCGAACCTGAACAGGAAATTCTGCCTACCCTGGAAGAACTGGGGATTGGATTTGTGCCTTACAGTCCTTTAGGTAAAGGTTTTTTAACTGGTGCGATCGATTCACAAACCACATTCGCGGAAAACGATTTCCGGAATGTAGTTCCCCGCTTTACTGAGGAGAACCGCAAAGCAAACCAGGGACTGGTAGATGTATTGGGTCAAATTGCAAAGGGGCTGAATGCCACTAATGCACAAATTGCATTGGCGTGGTTGCTGTCGCAAAAACCCTGGATGGCTCCTATTCCAGGTACAACAAAATTGAATCGTTTGGAAGAGAACACGGGGGCTGCGGCTATTACGCTTAGTGCCGGTGATCTTAAAAAGATAAATGAAGCACTGGCCAAAATTGAAGTGCATGGTGCAAGATATCCTGAGCAAATGCAAAAAATGATCAACCGGTAATACTATAAAAGGAAAGTTGCCTACTTACAGTGCGCAAATTCGAGCCTCCTGATGCAAGCACCTCTGCGCCTGTCGTGTAAGCAACTTTTCTCTTTAAATACAAGCATAGCACCTTGTATGACAACTATTCACTCCAGGGATCTAATACTACTTTAACACATTTGTATTCTTTCCCTTTAACTATAAAGTACGCATCAACGATATTGTAAGTGGCAAACGGCGAGTAATAACGTTATTTCTTTTTATTTACGGGCGCTTGTCTTTTATGTATGTTTTCAGCGGCTACATGATCCGGTAATATATTACTCAAGGTCACAGTCATTTTATTCCTGAAACCCGATATTACCATATCATCACCGCGCATCAAGGCATCATAGCCATCTTTGGCTACCTTTACCGGATCATCGAGTACTCCTTCCGTTACAATTCTAGATTCCTGCATTTGTGCTTTATTGAAGAAATCGGTATCGGTGACGCCGGGCAGCAAGGCTGTTAACGTTACTCCGGTATCCTTCACTTCATTGCGAACAGCTTCGGTGAATGATTGTACAAATGCTTTGGTACCATGATAGACTGACTGTAATGGACCGGGTGTTTTACTGGCAATGGAAGACAGGTTCAGGATCTTACCATTTCCTTTCTGCAGCATTTCGCGCAGGAATAATTTTGTAAGCACCATCAGGGAGCAAATATTCAATTGTATAATATCCAGCTCTCGGTAAATATTTGTTTCAGCAAATTCACCATATTGTCCCTGACCCGCGTTGTTCACCAGGATGTCAACCGGCAGCCCTCTTTCCTTCACTTCGTTGTATACTTCAAAAGGGCTTTCTTTGATGAACAGGTCTTTTGAGATAGTAACCACATCAACACCTATCAGCGTAAATTCTTTGTACGCACGTTCGAGTCCATTTTCGTTACGGGCTACTATTATCAGGTCATGACCATTGTATGCAAATATTTTCGCTAACTCAAAACCGATACCGCTTGTACCGCCGGTTATCAGTGTATACCCATTGTTCGTATCCATAATAATTTATTTGAGTAAAAAAATACCCGACAGAAAAGATGTATTAGAAAGAATTAATTTCCCCGCTTCCTGCCGGGTCCTTATACAATTCGTGAGCTTTATATAACAAACTGCAATTGGCAGGAGTACTTATATCGCGGCAAAGCATATGCCAGGGAAAGGCAATGGGCAATCTCCGACTAATAGCTAAACACACTTCCTTGCCTCCGAGGAAGCGAGTTATATGTCGGGCGCTACTGTACAGGTAACAGGCGGCATGCCTACTATTTAATTACTTTAATCCCAACCGTGACACGGTTTCTACATTAATAAAACAGTCCCGGCGTTACTGCCGGGACTGTTCTTTTTAGTGCACTGTTTTCACTTCTAAATGATGCGGTTTGTTAAAGTGTTTGCACAAAGCCAGGCCCACCGCAAGCCTTAACTGACCGGTCCTGTTTTCCGGAAGCGGACTTATTGAGATCCAACCCGCTTCCTCCAAAAAAACATGATTACCGTATAATTTTTGTTCCAGTGCACCATTCATGACGGTAATATGGTATTCATTATGATCGCCCTTTTCTTTTATGCGGGCCAATGCGAAATATGTTTTTTGTTTATACTCAAATTCTATTGATACTATCTCTTCCATACGCTTCAATTTTCATTTTTGATGTTTATATTTATAACACAATAATCCACCCCTCAGGAGACGGTGAACACAGCCAAGCCCGGTTATTATTTTACCATTATGTATGTCTGCTATAAAAGAGGCTGTTGAGGAGATTGGAATAACACAAAAAATTATGCCCTTATAAAGTTACAGAACGTTGCGATACAGTCTGAATATTTTTTTTCCTTAATGTATTTTGTTATCTTGTCAATACAACGGCGCTACAACCGTTTGCAAATAAATTGTTCACGCTCTGATTTCTCCTTTCATTTCAACATTAGTATCCTGAAGGTTAAGTTCTGTTTCCAGTGGCATCGCAATGGCAATGGTATTGATAAAGCAATCAAACTACAGATGACATTACAATGCGTAACAAAGAGGCAATGAAAGACCCCTGGCTTATTGAAGTAGTACCGGCACAGCAAACCGGTCGGTCTTCATTTACACACAGCAACATCGAGTGCCGAAACCCTACACATGCCAAAGAATGTTACTACACTGCTGCGGCACGACTGGTAAATGTGAACCGATGGAATGAGTATGCCGGGAAAGCCACTGCCAGTTTTCAATTATTTGATGCTGCGGGTAATGCGATAAACCGGCCAGTTCAAAAAAACGATTATCTGCGCATCAATATCCCGGGACCTGGCAATCCCGATGCAGATGGTGGTGACTGGGTGCAGGTATTACAGTCAGGTGAAAAATCAGGCGTGGAACAACAGTTGACCTTTATTACCGTAAGAACGTGCGCTAATCCTTTAACCAGCAACATGGGACCTACCCATTTTTTTGACTATCCCGCCACTTCAACCTTTGTGATCTTTCGTAAACAATTGACCATTATGGCGGCGGTCTTTGGCAGGAATGAACACAGCAATCTCAAGAGTCAGAATCTGTTTACCCGTATCCGGAACTGGTTTATTTACATCGGCGCCCAGCTGGGGCTGGCCAACCTGCAATGGAAGGCATTAACGCATGGATTATTACATGCAAAAGAACACTGAACTTTCTGTATAAATTATTAAAACTGCTTTATGATCCGTTCAAGCTTATTCATTATTTGTTACACAATTGGCATTACCGCCTGCAATAAATTCCCCTGTGAACCGGAAAAGCCGCAATTGACAACCGTGATCACAGACGATACATTTCAATTGACCGGGGTGGCCATTTCGACCGATGGTCGTTTGTTCACCAATTACAACTGGGCCCCGGAAGTGCATGACAAGCATTTTCTTGCACAGGCCCTGTTTGCCGATGAGGTGAACAATCTATGGGCAGTGACCGATTACGCTAACAGCCATAAACTGGTAAAAATAAACTTGAACAACAACACCACTGAAAAGACTTATTCATTTGATGGAATGACAGCTGCCACCAGCCATATTAAAAACGTGCAGATAGATGACCAACATCAGTTTGCCTACCTCACCAATAGCAGCGAAGGCGGTATTGTGGTGGTAAACCTGGCTACCGGCAACATGCGACAGGTGTTGCAGGAACACTACTCTACCAAAAGCGATCCCAATTTCACATTCATTATCGACGGGCGGGAATTAGTGAAGAACGGACAGCCGGTAAAGATCAATTCAGATGGCATTGCATTAACGCCCGATGGCGAATGGCTGTATTATAAACCACTTACTGATGACAAGCTTTATCGTATTCGCACCGAATACCTGCGTAATGAAACCATGAACAGCGCCCAATTGGGCAGCCAGGTAGAAGACCTTGGCCATTTTGCCCCCACCGACGGAATGATCTTTGACCAGAAAGGTAACCTGTACATAGGCGACATGCGTAAATATGCTATCCTGCGTATTACCCCCGACCTTAAAATGGAAACAGTGACCGTAGATGCCAACCTTATCTGGCCAGACAGTTATTCCATTTCGAAAGATGGCTGGTTGTACATCAGCTGTTCACAGATCCAAAAGCAACCGGAATACAATGAAGGCGTAAATAAACGTATCGCACCCTATGCTATTTACAAGCTGAAGATTGAATAATTATCAAAACCTAGATGTATGATTGAGATGTTTTTTGTTGGGATATTGGTGGTTTTAGCGGTAATTGTTTTTATCATAATAGTAGCTAACAAAGCAAGAAAAGGGGAACGCATCGGTGAAGACGGGATTCACGACCGATAAGCCAACTTACCAATAATTGTATTTTAAGGCAGCCACTAGCTAGTGGGATTATGCAATAAAATAACCGAGCGGCCTTCAGCCGTAACCGTATCACCCGAATTATAGGTTGTACCATCCGCATTTACCGTATCTTTTACCGTATTGATCACTTCCTTCCAGCTTTCGGCATAATTAGCCGGTGGCAATTTAAATTGAACCGGGTCTGCCGTGCTATTAAAGATCACATAAAAATTATCATCGGTGATCTTTTCGCCCATGGCACTGATCATATCCAGATCGGCCCCGTTCAGATAAGTGGCCAGTGAGCGCGCCACCCCGGTTTGATACATATCATCTTTTACCTCTTTACCATCGGGCAGGAACCACTCGATATCTTTTAAATTGATCTCTTTTATCAAATGCCCCCTGAACCACCGACGGCGGCAAAACACCGGATGATTCCGGCGCCAGTGGATCAACTGCCGGGTAAATTCCAGTAATCCGGTATCGGCTTTTTTCCAATCGATCCAGGAAATTTCATTATCCTGGCAATAGGTATTATTGTTCCCGTTCTTGGTACGGCTTATTTCATCGCCACTTAAGATCATGGGCACGCCTTGTGACAGCAGCAAGGTGGTGAGCAGGTTGCGTTTTTGCCGTTCGCGCAGGTCGGTTATTCCCTTCTCTTCCGTTGGCCCTTCTACCCCACAATTCCAGCTGTGGTTACTATTATCACCATCCTTATTGTCTTCTCCATTGGCTTCATTGTGCTTTTCATTATAGGATACCAGGTCATTGAGGGTAAAACCATCATGGGCGGTAATAAAATTCACGCTGGCGGTAGGAAACCGGTAATCGCTTTGATACAGATCGGCACTTCCGGTGAAACGTTCGGCAAATTCGGTCAGCATGCTATCGCCACCACGCCAGTAGTCACGCATACAGTCGCGGTACTTACCATTCCATTCAACCCAGCCGGGTGGAAACTTCCCTACCTGGTAACCGCCTTCGCCCACATCCCAGGGTTCGGCTATTAACTTCACCTGTGAAATGAGTGGGTCCTGATAAATAATATCAAAGAAAGCGCTCAGGCGGTTCACATCGTGTAACTCACGGGCAAGTGTGGCGGCCAGATCGAACCGGAACCCATCTACCTGCATATCTGTGATCCAATACCGTAAGCTGTCCATGATCAGTCGCAGCACCCCTGGCAAATTGGCATTAAGCGTATTGCCGGTACCGGTATAATCCATATAAAACCGCTTATCTTCCGTAAGGCGGTAGTATGCCTCATTATCGATGCCCTTGAACGACAGCGTAGGGCCCATGTGGTTTCCTTCGGCCGTATGGTTATATACCACATCGAGGATCACTTCAATTCCTGCTTTATGCAGTTCCTTCACCATGTTTTTAAATTCGGTGACCTGTTCGCCTTTTACACCACTGGAAGCATAGCGTACATCCGGTGCAAAAAAGC
The DNA here is from genome assembly GCF_017742245.1 of Niastella soli. Taxonomy (GTDB): domain Bacteria; phylum Bacteroidota; class Bacteroidia; order Chitinophagales; family Chitinophagaceae; genus Niastella; species Niastella soli. The sequence continues at coordinate 792,942 of NZ_JAGHKO010000011.1, read as the reverse complement.
CGATGGTGTTATACCCCCAGAAATTGGTCAACCCTTTTTCAACCAGGTGGCGGTCGGCTACAAAATGATGTACGGGCATCAGCTCAATGGCGGTTATTCCGAGGCTTTTAAAATAATTTATTGTTGCCGGATGCGCCAACCCGGAATAGGTGCCGCGCAATTCTTCGGGAACATCGGGATGTAGTTTGGTAAACTCTTTTACATGCACTTCATATATCACCGACTGGTCGTACGGGATCTTGGGCGGCTGTACATTCTCCCAATCGAATTGCGTGTCTATTACGACCGAGCGCGGCATATAAGGCGCGCTATCCATACCATTAAGGCTCAGGTCATCCTGGCCCATCTTATAACTAAACACACTGTCGTGCCAGTCTATGAGGCCTGAGAGCGCCTTGGCATAGGGATCGAGCAATAATTTATTGGAATTAAAACGTTTGCCATCATCGGGGTCATACAGCCCGTGTACGCGGTAACCATATAATTGCCCGGGTTTCAGATCGGCCACATAGATATGCCATACGTGGTGTTCCCGTTCCTTGAGCTTTATTTTTACAAATTCTGTTTTACTGTCCAGGTCTTCGAACAGGCATAATTCTACTTCCTCTGCATGTTCGCTGTAAATAGCAAAATTAACACCTTTCCCATCGTACGTTGATCCCAACGGAAACGCCTTTCCCGGATAAATGCCTGACGGCATCGTCCCTAATTTTTTTTCCGCAATCATAATAAGTAATTATTTAACTTCTCCGGTGAGCAATAAAACCGGGAAATTGTTGAATAGGGTATGTATTGGTAATTCGCCTGTTGTTTCGACCATTTCACCGGTAAAGATATTTTTCCATTGTACCGGGGCGTCGTTTGGCAGGGTAATAGAGCAATTGGTAAGGGCTTCATTGATAGCAACCGGTGCTATTATCAGTACCCATTCATTTTTATAGCGCCTTGCATAGGCAATAATTCCACAATTACTGGTAGTATACAAGGGTATATAGTCGCCATGCAAAAAAACGGCCGCCATGTCGCGCCGGCATTGCAGGGCCTTCCAGGTAACATAAAATTTCTCCCCTCCTTCACCTCTTTTATCCTTCACCAACTTTAATACAGCTGTCCAGCCCTTCCGTTCCTCTTCTTTTAAGGCTATTACATATTGTTTAAATATGTCAAAATCAACCGGCTGCCGGTTATCCGGGTCTACATAACTGGTATTCCAGCCTTCACTGCCCTGGTAAATATCCGGCACGCCCGGTGCCGTGATCTTCACCAGTGTTTGTGTTAATGACAAAACTTGAGTGGTGGTGACTATCTTTCTAAAAAATGGCAGAAAGCTTTTTAGAAAATTATGCTGTGTTGACAGCATCTTTTCTATGAACCGGCACCCTGCTTCTTCATACCGGATATCGGGTGTCTGCCAGTTGGTAAACAACTTTGCTTCGCGGATCGATTTTATATAATAAGCCTTCAACCGGTCAAGATATTCGGGGGTGACCCGCTCATCAGCAGGAAAACCGGCAAGGAGGGATTGATAAATAAAATATTCATCCTCACTCCCGGGCAGCGAATGCCCGTCACAGCTTTCTTTACACGAAGCATTGATCAATCGCCATTGCTCATTTACCTGTTGCCATTCGGGCACAAACCACGTGAGCGCATTCACGCGCAAGCGACCATCCTCGCCGCGTTTGGTATCATGAGTAGAAGTGGTATTTAATGAAAAAGGGAATTGTTGTTGTCGTTGCCGCATCCATTGGTGAAAGTCGGCCACTGTATATTCATCTCTGTCGGGGGCGTCCCCTACTTCATTATGTCCTAACAGGGCATTGTACACGTAAAAGGTTGTATCCTCCACGCCTTTGGCCATGAGCGGACCGGTAAACTGCATCAACCGTTTTTGAAACTCCAGGCGGCGCAGGTTCACGCTTTTATCGTTTTCATCGATGGTAAAGATGGTTTGCAATGATCGCAAGGCATCCTTCCATTCCGGGCCCCTTGCCATGGCTTCTTTAAAAGTGTCGTTGATAATTTCGGGTGCCTGGCCATTGGGAGGTTCTTCACCGGGATACAACCGGTACACCGGCAAACAGCACATAAACAGTGCCAGCGCCTGTTTGGTATCCTCCGATTTTACCGTTTCGGGAACCAGTTGCAACGTATATAAACGCCGCACCAGGTTATCCCATTCCCCTACCATATAGGTCTCCAGAAAGTTCCGTTTCTTTTCGAAAATGATGGTCTTGTAATCCGGCGTCTTCGGAAAAAGGGTTTGATAATAAGTTTTCAACTGGCGGGCGCCCGTTATATCGGTCAACAACCAACTGATCTGTGCAGTAAACTCATAACCGGTGGTGCCCTGCACGGACCAGTTTCCTGGAAGTTGCTCCTGTTGTTCCAATATTTTTTCTACCACCACATAACAATCATTACCAAAGAGCTGGCGCAGCCGGTTTAGATATTCAAGCGGCGCTTCCAGTCCATCTATATGGTCAATCCGCAACCCATGCACGTCTTTTTGCCGATACAGATTGTGCAACAACTGGTGGTATTCATAAAAAACCAGTTCATTGGCCATGTTCACGGAGATCAGTTCGTTCACGGCAAAGAACCGGCGATAATTAATAACCTGGTTGGCATTTTTCCAGTAACAAAGCTGGTAATATTGTTGCTGTAACAGGTTTTGTAATACACGGGCATCGTTGTTTATTATGTCCAGTAGTTTGTACACCTCCGTCACCCCCTGGGCATTGGCCATAAATGCATTTACCAGGGAAGTCTTTATTTCGCGCCACGAAAGCAATGGCCAATCCTGCATGGCTTCCTTTTGCAATTGTATTATCAGCTGCGTAGCAGTTTCCTGCGGCAACAAAGCCAATAAGGCCTCATAAGCACTGGTTGACAAGGGATAGGTTTGCTCACCGTATTTTATTACAAAACCTGTTTGATTGAGCGTTATTTTAATTTCCTGTTGTTGCAGGCATTCTGACAGCGATTTTCCCAGGAAGGGTGTCAGTACCTTTCCGGTAAGCATGGGATCGGGATGCTGCCAGTCGATATCGAACCAGTTATAATAAGGGGAATGCGGCCCCCGTTCCAGCACATCGGCCAGCCGGTGGTTGCTCATGGCAAACACCATGTGATTGGGCACCACATCCTGTAACCAGGTCATGTCTTTTTGATGTAACGCTTCATTAATACGCTGCAACTGATCAATGGTCCCGATTTCACTGTTCAACGTATAAGGATCTGCAACATCATAACCATGCAGGCTGCCAGCTGGCGCTGTAAAGAACGGGCTGGCATAAATGGTGGAAATACCCAATTCATGCAAATAAGAGATAAGTGCTTCTACATGACTGAAATTAAATGAGGCATTCAACTGTAACCGGTAAGTTGATACAGGTATTCTCATAAACCATTCACTTTATTATTTATTCTTCAACCTTTGGTAATTCGAAAACAATTGCAGAGAACGGATTTATTAAGAAGGGTTGTTCCGGCTGTACAACAGCGGGCGCCAGGCTGCCGGGACCATACCATTCCACATCGGAAGAATCGAATACTTTAGTACGGGCATGTTCAAATTGGATGTGCTCCGGGTCTTTTCCAAGATTTAAATAAATGATCAGTACATCTTCATTGCCATGCCGTTCAAATTGCAATACCCTGTTTTGGATGCGAATGTTTCGCACCGCATTCCCGCGCCGGAAATTATGCAGGGCCGGTCGGTTCTTTCGTAAAGCGATCAGGTATTTATAGAACCTGAACAACCCCGGCACTTCATCAATACGCCAGCTTATCTTAGATTGATTGAAAATAGCCTCCTCCTGCGGATTGGGCACTTCTCCTTCCCAATTAAATACTGCAAATTCTTTTCGCCGGCCTTCGCATAAGGTTGCTATCAATTCTTCATCTGAATGACTGGTAAAGTACAGGAAGGGATTTTTTTCGCCATACTCCTCCCCCATAAACAACAAGGGCACATGGGGTGATAACATCAGCGTGGCGGCCGCCAGTTTCAGCGCTTCGGGTGAAAGGGTGGCCGTTAGCCGGTCACCCAACAGGCGATTACCCACCTGGTCGTGATTCTGTACAAATGCTATAAATTGATTGTATGCTGTATTGGCAGGCACCCTACCAAAATGCCTGTTGCGATGTTTGGAGTATTGTCCGGTATATACATAAGAATCCTGCAGGGAACGCGCCAGGTCTTCCATGGTACCAAAATCTTCATAATACCCGGTTTGCTCACCGGTAATAAGCGAATGCAGTGCATGGTGAAACTCATCTACCCATTGCGCATCCATGCCATAACCACCCTGTGCAACCGGGGTTATATAACGCGGATTGTTCAGGTCAAATTCGGCTATCAGGATCTTTCTTCTTTGTACGCGTTGTTCCAGTAACCTTACCTGCGCGGTCAGCTCTTCCATAAAATGCAGCGCACTGCTGTCGAAGATGGCATGTACCGCATCGACCCGAAGTCCATCTATATGAAATTCATTGAGCCACATCAGCGCGTTCTGAATAAAAAAATTCCGAACGCCATCACACCCAGCGCCGTCGAAATTTACGGCCCCACCCCAAAACAGTTTGTATTTATCCGTAAAGTAAGGGCCGAAGTCGGGCAGATAATTCCCTTCGGGGCCGGCATGGTTATAGACCACGTCGAGTATAACAGCGATGCCCCGTTGATGAGCCGCATTTACCAGCTCTTTTAAATGGGCTGCCGTGCCATATTCATTATGAATTGCAAAGGGAAAAACGCCATCATAACCCCAGTTATGATGGCCGGGGAACTGGGCAATGGGCATCAATTCAATAGCGGTTATTCCCAGCGTTTGCAGGTGATCTAATTTGGAGATGACACCCAGAAAATTGCCGGCTTCTGTAAAGACGCCGGTATGTAATTCATACAAGATCATATCAACGAGCTCTATGCCCTGCCAATCGGTGTCAGTCCAGTTAAATGAAGTATCAGGCACTGCGGAAGCGCCGTGCACGCCTGTTGGCTGCCAGTGCGATGCAGGATCGGGCCGAAGCAAATTATCATCTAATTGATACCAGTATTCCATCCCCGGTGTTACCTGATCAATGGTAACCGTCCAGTAACCGCCCTCCCCTTTTTCCATTGGCCAGGGATGGTCAGGTGATGTCTTTACAATCACCTTTACAGAGCTACACGCAGGCGCCCAAACAGTAAAAGTACATTGGCCATCTTTTATGGGCGCAGGGCCAATAGAGATATAGGTGGTAAGCATTAATCTTCCTTTAAGTCAATCTTTTTTAAGTCCATATTCGCAGGACCATTCAATACATCGCCATCAATGGAATACCGCGCGCCATGACAGGGACAGTCCCACGAGAGTTCAGCCGCATTCCACGTCACCCCGCATTTTAAATGCGTGCAAGTGGGGTTAAGCACATGCAGATTGCCTTCCGGATCTTTATAGAGCGCTATTTTATGTTTATCAAACACAACTACCTTACCATCACCATGCGCCAGATCAGACAAGGACTCCAACTGGTCGCGTGTTACCAGCCCACTCACCAGGTTCTTTACCACATCGGCATTCTCCTTTATAAAATTGGCAAAGCCCGCTACTGGTTTTACCCTGTTAGGATCAAACACGTCTTTATAAGCGCTGGCGCCTGTTAATATAAGGTCTGATAGCAGGATAGTAGCGACCTGACTGTACACCATGCCATTGCCGCCATAACCAGTGGCCACAAACACGTTTGGCCGGGCGCCTGGCAGTTCGCCAATATATGGCAGCCCATCGGCCGGTTCATAATACTGCGAACTCCATTTATGTGTAATACTTTCTACATTGAAATACTTTCTTACATGGGCCTCCAGGCGGTTAAAACAAGCTGTCGTGTTTTCTTCATGCCCTGTTTTATGATCTTCCCCACCGGCTATAAAATAGGGCTCACCATCTATCACCTGTGTTCTGTAATAATGATAAGGGTCAACCATATCATAACACAACTCAGCAGGATAGTTATCAAGCGGCAGCTTTACTGCCATTGCATATGACCGGTAGGGCGCACAACGTAAATGCAACACATTTACACCCGGCGGAATGTGGGTGGCATACACCAATGCATTTGTCACATAGGTAAGATCAGTATCCGTTTGCACTTCTATGATCTCCTCACTGGTCACCTCATCTGTTCGATGGGCATGAGTGACAACCGCCGTTTGCTCTATAAGCTGGCCACCTGCATCGATAAATGCCTTTGCCAGCTCGTATACGTATTTAACCGGACTGAACTTTGCCTGAGAAGGGATCTCGATGGCTTTTATAAAAGGAATGTTTACCGGAATAGTATTGGTGTAATGCACCGGCACGCTCACTTTTTCGCAGGATTCCACAATGTCTTGTAGTTCCTTTTGCTGATCGTCGTCCTGTGCAAACAGGTAAGCCGCCGTTCTTTCAAACCCACAGGCTATCTGGTATTTCTCAATGTTCTTTTCAATATTATGCACCGCTTCCTTTACACCTTGCGCTACGAGTTTGGCATTTTCCTCGCCAAAGTTTTTGATGATGGTGGTATAGGGCGTATCCAGCAAGGTATTAAGATGGGCAGTTGTGCCGCCCGTTGTACCAAAACAACAACTATGTGCTTCCAGCACCAGACACTGCAACCCGGCACTTTGTAACCGATGCGCCAGGCTAATGCCCGTAATACCAGCGCCAACAATGATCACATCATATTTTGTATCCGGGGCCGTATTGCTAATATCAAGCGGATTTACCGTCTGTTGCCATAAACTTGGCAACGCACCATCTCTTTTTATCATAGATCAAGCTTATAATTTACCTATCACTTCAAAAAACGCACCATGGCATCGGAAAGATTTTTGCAACTAAATTTGTAAAAGGGTATATGCAAACCATTGAAGTTGTTATTGAATCACCAAGGGCCACACAAGCAAAGTATAAATATGACCCAAAACAAAAGATCTTTATCCTGAAACGGTTGTTGCCGCTAGGCATGGTGTTCCCTTATGACTTTGGCTTTATACCCGGTACCCTTGGTGAAGATGGCGACCCGTTGGATGCATTGGTATTGTCAGAATTTGCCAGTTTTACTGGTGCACATCTTACGTGCCGGATTATTGGGGCATTAAAAGCCGTACAGGGAAAGGAAGGTAAAAAAGCGATTCGCAATGACCGGTATTTCTGTGTACCGGCAGGCTCCATTACCTATTCAACCATTGACACAATAGATCAACTGGGTAAAGAACACCATAAACAAATTGAAGAGTTTTTTATTAATTACAATAAAGTAGACGGAAAAGTATTCAGCTGTCTGGGAACTGTTGATGCTGAAAAAGCGTTTAAGATGATAAGAAAAGGCAAGGAGTAAAAAAAGACCTGTAAGGTTCGCCATCGGGTCCCGCACTATTAGTGAGCTTAAGCGATCACAGGTCAAGTCTTTTCGGCAGTCGGCAGTGGGCTTTGACAAGTTGCAATTTCCAATTTGGCACAAGCGGACGCTTGCGCCAGGATTTCTTTTATAAGATCAAGACCTCTAAGAGCTTGTTCGCTATTGGCGGGTTTGAATATGAAGTAAGAAGTAGGATGTAAGAAGTATGAAGAACTCGTATTTCCTACATCATGCTTCCTCCTTCGGCATTGTTTATTAAACGCAGTAACTTATTGTTCATGAGAATTTCGCACTTCGTACCTCCGACTTCCTACCTCAGGCGCTGCGACTCATCGAAGCGCCAGGAACCTATTAGTTAATGACTTGTTGATCTCTTCCTGGTTGTCCTTTTTCTGCTGGTAGATTTCTTTTTGGCGGTAGTAGCTCTTTTTTTGACTGCACTTTTTTTAGTGGCGCTTTTTTTCGTTGCCCGCTTTTTTGTAGCTGATTTCTTTTTAGGCACTTTGGCGCCTTCTTCCCGGGCTTCAGACAACCCTATGGCAATGGCCTGTTTACGGCTTTTAACTTTTCTGCCACTCCGGCCGCTTTTCAATTTACCTTCTTTCATCTCATGCATGGCCTTTTTAACTTTTTTACCTGCACCTCTTGAATATTTAGCCATAAAAAATAATTTAAAGGATTAATAATTATCATGATTCCATCAATTTCATTACCAGTCAGGAGTGTAGATGAATGTCTACAACCCGGCATATAAGCAAAGGCAATGTTTTTGTGAGCGATTGAATATGGAACTGTTTGATAAAAACCAGCTTATTAGAATTGGTAAATACCTAAAGCGTAAAAAAGAAACGATTGCGGTGGCAGAAAGTGTGACGGCAGGTTTATTACAGTATGCCTTCTCCAATATTCCGGACGCCACGGATTTCTACCAGGGTGGGCTCACTGCTTATAATGTAGCGCAAAAGTTCAAACATTTACAGGTAGAACCGATCCATGCCATGGCGGTCAACTGTGTTTCACCATCGGTGGCCGAACAAATGGCGCTACAGGTGTGCCGCATCTTTGGCGCGCATTGGGGCATAGGCATTACCGGTTACGCCACCCCGGTACCGGAATCGGATAATAAACAGTTTGCTTACTTCGCCATTACATATAAAGAAAAAATACTACTGAAGGGAATGTTACGTAGTAATGACAAGAACCCACCGGAAGCGCAGCTACATTATACACAAGCTGTATTGCAAAAACTGGCAACTGTTCTAAAGTAACTACTCCTCCGTTTCACTGCAGGGGGCATCAACCGGTTTCGACTGCGGAGATCCTTTCTGCCTAAGATATATGGACAACGCAATGATGGCAAACACCGATAAAAACTCACTTTGCCAGTTCTGGAACGATTCGAACCAGAAACGGGTACTGCCTATATATTTACCAAACGACCACAACGGCAGGCCCTTTTGTGTCAGTTGTTCATTTTCGTCTTTAAAACTTCCATACAAATGCAGGACAAAAGAAAACAGAAAGAGTAATAACAACGCAATAGTAAGAGAATGCTTATAGATAACCAGCACCCAGCCACCTTTGCGTACCGGCCAGGGCGCTCCTTTCCGATTGGGGTCCGGCTCGCGGTCCACTTCCTCCCCTTCCTCAAACCTCTTCGATTCAGATGATCCTTTTTGATACAGCCAGATGGTAAATACCACAAAAAAAGCCATTTGCAAAAACTCACTTTCCCAGTTTTCAAATGTAGCTTCCAGGAAGTGTCCGGAGGTAAGATATTTTGACAGGGTAACAGTAGGCTGACCTTCCTCCTGCTGCTCTTTATTATATTCTATTATGCCGGTAAAAGTCTGCCCAAGGAGACTAACTATAAAGAGCAGCAGGAAAACGATAGACAAACTGTTGTTATGAATGAACCGTCGCATATGAAAGGATTTACAACAACCCAAAAGAGTCCCGGCGCTCCCGCCGGGACTCTACAATCCAACAATGCTCATCAGTAAAAAAATCTTTATTCTTCCTCTTCTTCTTCTTCAGCCGACCAGTTTATACCGCCTTCCGCAATGGAGGTAAGCGTTTCATCAGTTTGTTTTTCTTCTTCCAGCGTTTGCGCCAGCAACTCGGCCACATCATCCTGCCCCATGGTTTTTGCGAGTGTTACCAACGTACCATAGGTAGCAATTTCATAATGCTCTACTTTTTGTGCAGCGGCAATGATACCGGCATCGCGTGTCATGGACCCTTTTTCAGTTTCTTCCAAAATGCTTTCACCCTCCTTTACCAAACCTTCCATGGCTTCGCATTTTTTGGCCTGGGCTTTTTTACCCATCATTTCAAAGGCTTCTTCAATACGGGCAACATGTTCCTGGGTTTGGCCCAGGTGCTCTTCAATGGCCGCTTTTAATTCCTGCGTAGTGGCTGCTTTTTGCAGCTTGGGCAATGCTTTGGTAAGCCGCTTTTCGGCCCAGTAAATATCTTTCAGGGATTCCATAAAAAAATCCTGTAGTTGGGTATTACCTTTTGCGGTGGCTGTTACACCTGTTTTCTTTTTCGTGTTGCGTGACTTAGTTGTTGCAGGCATATTCGTTAGGTTTTAGCATTTATAAATATTAATAACCCATACAAAATGTTGTGCCCACACGTAATTGGCACAAGCAGGTAATTAATTATAGAACAGAAGATTGTACTTTATTATTGATTCCCCAGGATGCGGGTATAATTGCCCAGGCATGGTACAAATATTTCAGCTATCTATTAAACACTCTCCGCTATGACCGCAGAAGACAAGATATTCAACATTGCTTTTGAAGCAGATGGTAAAAAGTATACGGGTTGGGTAAACCCATCTGATAAATTCAACAAAGATGGTTTTCCTGTATCCTTTCATGTAGTCTTAAATGATGCTTCATTTGGGCATGTATCTCATAATAACGGCGAATGGACAATTAATGAAGACCGGCCTCAGGAACTAATTGAAAAGGTAGGCAAGGCCATTGAAAGGAAATATGCCGTTTAAAAAAAAATGAAAAAGAGAAACATCATTGTCATGGGGCATCGGCTGGTGGTGTGGAAACCGGCATTAGTGTGAGCGTAAAGGATAATGGCCGTGGCATTCCTGATAACATGATCCGCGATGTATTTAAACGCTTTTTCAGGGTTTCGCACACACAAATGGGAACATCCCGGTATGGGGTTAGGGCTGTATATCAGTGCAGCAATCGTTGAAAGACACTGTGGCACAATTTCTGTCCAAAGTAAAGAACGAGCAGGGAGCATTTTTACTTTTACGCTCCCTGGTATTTAACATGCTCTTTATGAAACGGATAATTCTTGTGGATGATGATCCTGATACCCTAGATGCACTGAAATTGATATTTGATCCCGATGAATATAATTTGGTCACCTATTCCAATGGCAATGCGATACTGGAAAATCAGACAGAGATCCCAGACCTGTATATTCTGGATAAACAAATTTCAGGGGTGGATGGACTTGACATTTGCAGATTCTTAAAATCCGGCCAAAGTACTGGTCATATTCCTGTAATTATCTTGTCGGCCAGTCCTTATATTAAAAACCTGGCAAAGGCTGCTGGCGCCAATGATTCGCTCGAAAAACCATTTTCAATAAAAGTACTTCGCGAAATGGTTAAGCTACATCTTAGCCTGTAATTCATTATAAAAATAAAAAGCATCGTTCCGGCAGAACCAGAACGATGCTTTTATTTATAATAATTGCGATCTTATGCCATTTGTATTCCCTGTGCCTTCAGGTGTTGATACAATAACAAATTAATAGCGCTCTTTGCTTCCCCGGCCTTACTAATGTCAACGCACCAGAAATAAACCGTGAGGTCAAAACCATTATCGCGCACTTTGGTGAACAACACCGACGGTTCGCGGTTCTCATATACAAACCCTGAAGCCAGTATGGCTTTTTTAACGGTGTTTGTAACTACCTCCATATCATTATTGCCTGTAACGCTCAGGTTTAACTGAATTCGTTGCTGGGTATTGCTTAGCGTCCAGTTGGTGATCTGTTGCGATAACACATCCCCATTGGGAATGATCACTTCGGCGCCATCGCTGGTCATCAGGGTGCTCGACCGTAAACCAATTTCCCGTACGCGGCCCTGTTTATCGCCAATTTCCACCACATCGCCAATTTGGAGTGGCCGGTCGAAGATGAGGATAATACCAGACACAAAGTTGTTTACAATATTCTGCAAACCCAAACCAATACCTACACCCAGGGCGCCCAATACAATAGTGATCTTATCAACCGGCACACCAGAGGCTGCTACTGCCAGCAGGTAGCCCACACATAATAAAATAAGCCGTGCTATCAGTAACCGGGAACGTTGTCCTTTGTTGTGCATTTCATCATCTTCCCCACCACCAGTGTCACCAAAAAAGAAACCTACGTATTTCTGCAGCAGGTGCGCCAGCCAGATAATAAAGAAAAATAACAACACCCCGCCTAATGTAAAGGCCGCACTGCCAATAGTACGCGGCGTGGTGAGGAACACACTCAGGGCATCCAGTACCGATGTATAGATATTCAGGTTGGTAGTAAATACGATCAGCCACAGCACCACAGTCAGGAACAGAATGGGCCGGCGGAAACCGGAGAGCAATGGCAGGTAATTCAACCGCGTTTGTACATTACGGCGTAAGCGGCTGGCCACAATCTGTTGCAGAATGGCTTCCATGCATATTTTACTGAATACAGCCAAACCGATGGCCTGCGTAAAGGCAAAGATGGCGGCGCTGCCCAGGATCTGGGCCAGGGAAACCCGGCCAGCCATATTGCAGATCACACTCACCAGGTTCAGGATATTATGCAGATTGATCACAAACTTCAAAAAGCCGCGCATGGGCAGGTTCTGTTGTATTTGGGAAAGGAACAGCATACCAAACACTACAGATAATATATTCAGTAATATTAACCAGGTGCGTTGCCCCAAACCGGGATCAGCCATATGATGGGTGAAGGAAAAACAGATGTACAGTACTACCATCACTATCCAGTAAAGGAATAAACGGCGGGGCCATTTTTTCCAGCAGATAATGGTGAGTATAACCAGCATCAAAAATTGCATGGATTCAATATAAACTGAAGGTGCATGCAGATCGAACAGGGGCGCTACTGCAAACATCATAATAAAAGCAGCAACGATATAATTATGCGGCAGGTACTCGAATTCGAGATAACCGATATTGTCCATCGCATTCATCCGCTTCAGTGTTCTGATGTTGCGATAGAGCCAGATAAAGAACAACAAACCTATTAGCAGCAGGAACAATCGCTTATGGCCACTGTCCTTAAAATAATAATGTAATGCCTTACGCTCGCCATCGTACGCTTTGCCCATTGAGTTGCGGGCCGTACTGGAAAGCGTGGTGGTATCTTTTTCCCACAGGTAATTGTATTCCTTTCCAAATATGCGGGCAGTAGAGGTATTCAACAAGGTATTTACCTTATCGAGCAATTGGGAAGAAGTAAGTGAGTTGGAAGAAACATGTGTTTGCAACAAATTGATCGCTGCCAGACTGCCGCGTAATTTTTGAGTAGAACCACTGAATAATTCCCTCATACCTTTTAACTGAGGTTGAAACTGCGCGCGCAAAACCGAATCGCGCCACATTTGCCGCATTACGGTGTCCCCTACCAGGGTTTTCATGCTGTTACGCAGGTCAACCAGTTTACCTTCGGTACTATCCAGCAACTGGCGGTCTTCTCTACAACTGGCCTGTATATTTATCAACAGGGTCTTGAACACCTGCAAATTGCGCAGGTTAAGGGCGGCGCTGTTGTTGAGCACATTATCTTTTAATACCGCCAGCATAGAGTCGGTATCGGCCAGCCGTGATCTTAACAATTTAACCGGAAGGCCCAATTCACTTTTATTCCTGACATTGTTCAGGATCAGGTAAGTTTTTTCAATCTGTAATTGAAAATCGCTTGTGGTGAGTTTGGCCGAATCGGCAAACAGGTCTCTCAAAACGCTGTTCCTTCTAAACCGGCTTGTATCCTTGCGGGTGGTATCGTTTATGTTGAATTTCCGGCTGGAATCTGCCACATGTGGTGAACGAGGGGTATATTGCGCCCATGACGGATACGCAAACAACAGGCTAATGATCAGGATGGCCAGACGGCCAGGCGTGTTTTTCATCAATACAGGATTTTACGCCGCTAAGCTATAAAAAGAAATGGGAAATTTATAGTTATCAGGTTGATTTATAGCACTAAGGAACATAAAAAAACCCTGACGGTACCGTCAGGGTTCAATTTTTTATTATCGATCAATTCACTACCATTTACGTTTGTTATAGCCGCCATTATCGCTTTTAAAAGGACTATTGCCGAATGATCTGTCGGATTTAGGCCGGGCTTCTGAAACGCCTATTGATCTGTTATCAACACTCGTCTTATCCAACTGTTGCATTGCTTCCTGGGCGGCATTATCATCTTCCATTTCTACAAAACCAAAACCCCTGGACCGACCTGTTTCCCTGTCAGTAATCACCTTCGCTGAAGCAACAGCGCCAAAAGGTGTAAACAAATTCAACAACTCCTCATCCTGCACATTAAATGACAGGTTTGAAACATAAATCTTCATAACTAAAATTTTAAAATGATATCTGAGAAAGGCAAGCAATAAGGAAATAAAAGTGCAATAGCAGATTAATGACGTTTACTGATGCGAAGCTCAAACTAATACAATGAAGGTACGGCTTTTAATTGATAATTCATTTTTTATTCCTGTGGAGGTTCTTTTTCAAAAGGGACAACCAGCTAATACTAACTCAGAACTACCATTTGGGCGTCACAACATGTTCGCTCACAGAGATCTTTTTGCCATCTAACAACGTTTGGTGAAGCGATTCAATAGCCTGGCGGGCTTCACTATCGATAGGCATTTCAACCATTGCATTGCATCTTGAGCGCCCATTCAACTTATCTCTTAAAACTTCAGCAGAGACCACAATGCCAAATGGCGAAAATAACCTTCGCAGATCGCGATCAATGGTATTCAGACTTAAATTGTATACGTGTATATTCATGATTGTATTTTTGGGTAAGTTCAATTACTATAATACAAATACATGCCTCGTAACCAGTTAAAAACCGATAACTCGCTTTTTATTTCCCCGGGCAACTGGGTTGAGATAAGTTTTTCAATTTTACGACCATCGTTTACTGTTAGCTTGCCAAGTGATTGGCCGAAGTAATTGATGATGAACAAAACCTGGTTTCCATTGAATCTGTCGAAAATGCGACGGTCAGGTTCATTGTTCTGGACCGAATGGTTCAACCCGATCGTCCAGTTGTAATAAACATTATGCAGATGCTCTTTTAAAAATAACATGAACGATCTTTAAAAAGGTTGATAAAATTAGCAGACAGAACAATTATTTAACAAGCGTTACATTGGCTGCCTGTGGCCCTTTAGGGCCTCTCTCTATAAAAAATGTCACTTTATCATTTTCCTGGATCGATACTGACAAATCATTGACATGCACGAATATGCGTTCCCGTGTTTCGGCATCATTGATAAATCCAAACCCTTTATGGGTATTGAAAAAAGCAACAGTTCCATTTCTTGGCAACTCAACCGGCCTGTCTTCCAGTTTAGGTACGCTTACCTGCATATCTTCCTGCCGGAACGTTTTCTTTTTCTTTGGATCGGGCGGCGTATTGGTCAAATTGCCATTTTCATCCAGGTAAGCCATCATATCTTCCAGACTCTTGCTTTTTCCACTAGCTTTTCTTTCCTTCATCTTTTCCTTTTTTTCCTCTTGCTTTTTTATGCGATGTTTTTCGCGCTCTCTTTTTGCAAAGGTGTCTTGCGATCTTCCCATAATAATAAATTTAATGACTCCTAGGCAGGAATATTGTTTAACACACTACCCAATTATTTCAACCACATTGAAAAATGGGAGGAGTGATCTATCTTGAATGAATTGAGCAGGAACAGCTTATGATCTGCCTTACTAAGTGTTGTGAAGATTCAGAACAGGTGCAGGAGAAAAATAAGGTTACGAAGGTACTAATAATAAATTAGATTGCCATTAATAATAAGCGTAGCTTTAGAAAACTGGCTTTTTATTGTGTAATATCCTGCCTTCCAAAACTCTTGCCCATACACTATACCTGGTCAATATGTTAATCAGTAAATAAAATATAATGTATCTACTCATAACTAACCTGAACAGGTTTGCCACCACATCCCAGGTTGTAGCGCTTTTTTTTCCTTTTGGCTTTTTAACATCCGCCCAGATTATTTGCAATATTGAAAACGGCTTTTCAACAGGCGAAGCACTGGTTGAAATTGAATTTTCCGCAGGCCAGACAGCCATTAAGGCACTGAATAACCTTCGATTTATGAATTACTTTATCAAAGTGGAAGAAACGTTCTAGGTTATTTCTTCTTTTGTAAGTAAGCGATAATGTCTGCACGTAGAGGTCCCGCTTTTTCAATTGCTTCCCTGATCTCCTGATGAGATCGATCGGAAAACTGCCGATGCAGATATTCCACTTCACTGGGATCATTAGCATCAACCCTGATATCATCCTGCTTGCCTACGTTTTTCTTATTATCTGTCATAGTATATTGTTTTATTAAGTAGGAGAAAACTATGCCAACGGTAAAGCACAACCATGGAGGGGAAATTATTCCACACGGCGCCATTTTATCAGGAAGATATATACAGGTTCTAAAATTGCACAATTCTAAAAGCTATGGGAAAAAGTAAAGTAAATATACTTATGGCAGACGATGATGCCGAAGATATTGAACTGATTGAAGAAGCCATTTTAAATATAGAACCGGAAGCAACACTGCATAAGTTCCTCAATGGCCATTCAGCCATTGAATATTTGCATTCCGCCCCGGATGATGACCTTCCCTGCCTAATCATCCTGGATTACAACATGCCCGAACTAAAAGGCTCAGAAGTATTATCCTTTATGAAATCAAAAAAAAGGTACGCGACAATCCCCAAAGTGGTGTTAAGCACTTCCAATGCTTACATGCATCAGCATGAATGCCTGAATAACGGCGCATCAGAGTACATTGTAAAGCCCGATAATATGAAGGAACTGCTCGGGCTGGCAAAAAAGTTACTGACCTATTGCGGGCGGACCGCTTAATCGGCTGGCAGGAAGATGGAAAAGCAGGCGCCTTTACCTGGATCCCCCGTTGCCGTGATACCCCCTTTATAATTCTGTACTATTTTTTTACAAATGGCCAACCCTATCCCCGACCCTTTTGTATTGACAGAATTATTGAGCCGTTGAAAGATCTCGAAGATCCGGTCGGCATATTCGGGTTCGAAGCCAATTCCGTTATCTGTAACCGAGATCAGGTAATAATGTTTGTGTTTTTCCACACCAGGCGCCGGGATCTTATTCCCCTTCATTAATTCGGAGGTTATATGGATCTCCACATTCCGGTCGGGATGTTTGTATTTAAAGGAATTGTTGATCAGGTTAAAAAACAGTTGTTTCAACTGGAATGGGACGCCCTGTACAACCGGTAACTTTTCTGCGATCACCCTGCCTTTCTCTTCGCTGATCTCTTCTTTATGGGATTGTACTATTTCCTCTACGATTGCATTCAGGTCTACTGCTTCATAATCCTCGGCTTTTACTGTAGAACGGGAATACACCAACAGGTCCTCTATCAGGGCCTTCATTCGTTCGGCCGCTTTCAATGACCGGTTTAAATAGTCTCTTGACTTTTCATCCAACTGGTTCGAAGGCTGGTCGGCAATAAAATTCATATAAAGGTTAAGCTTGCGCAAAGGCTCTTTCAGGTCGTGCGAAGCAGCATATACAAATTGTTCCAGTTCCTTATTTTGAAACTCCAGTTGACTCATGTATTCTGTCATTTGATCTTCGGCCAATTTTCGTTCCGTAAGATCGCGGGTCACTTTGGTAAACCCAATGATCACTCCTTCATCGTTGTGTATGGCAGTAAGTACAATACTTCCCCAAAAAACAGTGCCGTTCTTTCTTTTACGCCAGCCTTCATGCAGCGCCTTCCCTGTACTTCTGGCCCTGTGCAGTAGTTGCATGGGCAGTCCTTTTTCCCGGTCTTCGGGCAGGTAAAACTCCTGAAAATTCTTGCCTATAATTTCCACTTCTTTATAGCCTTTTATTTTTTCAGCCCCTTTATTCCAGTTCATGATCGTTCCATTACTATCAAGCATCAGGATGGCATAATCTTCCACCTCTTCTACCATTTTATGGTACCGTTCTTCACTCTTCTTGAGTTCTTCGGTTTTCCTTACCAGGTCCTGGGTTTTCTTTTGCACCAGCTTCTCCAGCGAGGCAGCCAGTTCGCGTAACTTTTCTTCCCCTATTTTTTTACTCAGTCCTCGTTCTGCTTCTTTTTGTTGGGTAAGGTCCTCAAAACAAGCTACGGCGCCTGTCTGTTTATCATTGTCATCAAAAACCGGAACAATGTTTACTCTTATAAAAATTCGTGACAGGTTAGGCCGTTCCAGGATAAACTCCAGGTCTTTTTTAGGCAACCCGTCCTGCAGGCAGGCAGCTACCGGGTATTGATCATGCGGTATAAAAGTCCCATCAGTATGATATAATTTATAATCACCACTGTAGCGTTCATTCGCATCCCCTAATTGAGGCCGTCTGCCCCATAATTGTGCAGCCTGCTCATTATATCTTTTAATACTGCCGGTCATATCGCAAACACATACTGCAGTTGGTAAAAGCTCTACAACCTGGCTGTCAGAGATCCCGGATTGCTGTTCCATTTAAAAATTATTGGGGTTTATAAAACTTAAGAAACGCGAACACCAATACCTCTAATTCCCATGCCAGTAGCTAAAAGTTGAGCTAAGTGTTAGTCACTAAGGAGCAAAAAGGATAGTACCCCCGGCAAAAAATTAACTATCTTTTTAATGTGAACTTCAGTGGCGCTGCCCGGTACCGGCTTTCCCGGTATAAAAGCGTATTAAAAGCAATTCATTAACCAGTAGTGGCTTTTAACTTCCCGTAAAAGGACTTATCTTTATGGAGATGAAACGGACAATCCTTTTTGCCGCGATACTGATCTCCGCTGTGGTAGTTAAAGCCCAGGCGCCGTTGGGTTTTGGTTCCATGAACCAACCCTTCTTCAGGCATTATGGCCAGGTGGCCGACTCCAATACGCATCAAAAGAAATGGTTCCTTTCTAAATACGCTGGTATTTCCGCGGGCTATATGTTTTTTAATGGTGGTGGCGGGCCTTATTTATCAGCTCCCATGGGATTACAGCTTAACCGCCAGTTAAACAATAATGTGTACGCCTTCGCGGGCGTTTCTGTGGCGCCGGCCATTTTCAATTTCGGAAGTCCATTCACTCAACCTGGCTACAAGGCCAGCCCTTTCATGAACAATAACCGCTTTGGCGCTTATTCCTCGGCTTATATGGGGGTGATGTATGTGAACGACGAAAGAACATTTAGCATTTCCGGAAGTATTGGCGTTAGCAACTATTATGGACATTCACCTTACTATTCGCCCACTGCGCCTACGATAAAGAATTATCACCAACAATAAGCATTCGGGCAGACTAGCTTTTTCCGCTCTATTTGGAATATTGTTCCGCCGTTACTTTTTCCATCCATTCAACCACCTTTCCATTTAGATTTTCCTGTATGGCAATATGGGTCATGGCAGTAGTGGACGTAGCCCCATGCCAGTGTTTTTCGTTTGGTTCAAACCAAACCACATCCCCCGGATGGACCTCTATAACCGGGCCGCCTTCTTTTTGAACCCAACCACAACCAGCAGTAACAATTAATGTTTGTCCTAAAGGATGTGTGTGCCAGGCAGTACGAGCACCTGGTTCAAAGGTAACACTCGATGCCGCCCCTCGCCGGGTCTCATTTGCCTGAAATAATGGATCGATGCGTACGTCACCGGTAAACCAATCCGCCGGTCCTTTTACGGAAGCCTGTGAACCCACCTTTATAATTTCCATATACTGTAAGCTGTTTATTACTTCAATAATTTTCAATCAATTTGGTCCTGCGGCAGTGACCTGGTCATTTTTACCACCCCGCACGTCCCAGCGTTCTTCTTCATAATCATCGTTAAAGAATACCGTGCCGCCCTTATTTACCGTCCAACCTATTCCCCCCGCTTCCGCTACCCAGTCGTATTCTATCGGCACAACGATCTTGTTGTTGGCATCTACCACGCCCCATTTCACTCCCGTGGCGGTTAATTGTCCGGTGGTTTCATCAAAAAAGAAGGTAAAGTTACCCTGAGCTACTTTGAAAAAATGAGGGTTCACAAAGGCATCTACAAACGCGTATTCACACGGAATTTTAGTGGTACCATCAGGATAAATAATGCCCCATACGCCTTTATACTCACTCATACCGTTATCGTACCAGTCGAACTCCGTTTCCTGATATTGTCTGATCGCTTTGTACAAACCAGGCTCTGCCCTGCCGCCCATGTACGTATTGCTTGTAGCCAGGAATATGCGATCGTAGGGCAATGCATGCAATTCGTTGGAGGGAAAATGAAATGAAAAATACCGGTCAGCCAGGTCCTGCACTATAACCCTGTCGTTTTTAACGTTTGTGAAAATGTATTTGTATTTAAAATCGAGCAGGACGTTTTCGTTGACGTCTATAATGCCATAGCCTCCGCCTTGTTGTGCTTTGTATACGTCGCCCTGTAAATTAAATAATGACACATAGGAAGCGGCGATAAGGGTCTCCCCCCTGCTATCCAACAAACCCATGCAGTTATCCTTTAGCACCAACAATCGGCCACTATCATCTATCCGCACAGTGGAAACCCCGGGCACACTTACTCTTAACTGGCCGTTCACATCAAAAAAATAAAAGTTATTCTGATCACTCATCCAATGATCGTTTGTATAGGTCACCGCTTCAATATAATTCAACACGCGGTTAAAGCCGATCGAATGATAAACCGGTTCAACCAGCATAACAAACTCGCCATTAGCGGATTCCTTCAACACGCCCCATTTTTCGTGACTGTTTTTAAAGATGGTGATGCCATCATGCACCCGTTCGCTGTATACAACAGCGTATGTACTTACAACAGATGGCGGCAACAGGTTATATTTCATGGATCAGACTTTTGAGATGCCTGCAACAAAGGTATTTATCTTTCAAACAAATGAAGGGTGTTATCAGTATCCTTTACCCCCACCTTTTTCCCATGGGCCTGCGGCGCCTTCACCAGAAAATATTACTTATCCTTATCAGGAAAAGTATAAGGCCATTCCACCTGGAAAGTTTCGGTACCAGGGACTGCTTATTTCCTATTCCCACTTAGGGAAGGCCTTCAGCAAAGCCCCGCCTAATGTTCGATAAGTGTTCGGTTAGTGTTCGACTATCCCATATTGGGAAATACGGCAACCTGGGGCTACAAAATTGATACAAAAAGCTACAAAAATGGCACTAACAACCTCTTTTATCAAACGATATTGTGTTTCTAATCGATGAAGCCAATTATATGAATAAAAAACACTTTATACCATTGATAGCGCTGCTGACGCAATTGGGGTTGGTCATTCACCCGGCAAAGGGCAGCGATTCAACGGAGATCAGAAGGCCCGGTAGGCCGAATGTGGTTATTATCATGGCTGATGACCTGGACTCCCGCCAGTTGAGCTGTTATGGCGGGAAGAATATCAAAACAACCAATATCGACAATTTGGCCCATGAAGGAATGAAGTTTAACCAGATGATCGCATCTGAAGCCATGTGCGTACCTACCCGGGCCTCCTTGTTTACGGGGCTTTATCCGCTGCGGCATGGTTCTTATCAAAATCATAAAAGAGTATATGATAGTATAAAAAGTGTTTGTCACTATTTGGGCGACCTGGGTTACAAAGTGGCCCTGACCGGTAAAGATCACAGTACCAAACCGGCATCCGTATTTCCTTTTACATTCATCAAAGGGTTTGAACCCAATTGCGTATCGCCAACAGACGACTATTCGATGGATGGTATCCATACCTTCATAACGGACAAATCAAACAGTCCGTTTTGTCTGTTCATAATGAGTATTAATCCACATATGCCATGGACAATGGGCGACCCTTCGGAATTTAAAGCCGATCAACTGCAACTGCCACCCCATTGGGTAGATACAAAAGATACCCGCACCCAGTTTTGTAAATTCCTGGCTGAGGTGAGAAGACTGGATAATCAGGTAGGCGAGATAATGCAGTTATTAAAGGAAACCGGACAGGAGAAAAATACCATTTTTATTTTCCTGGGAGAACAAGGGCCTCAGTTCCCCGGCGGCAAATGGAACTTATATGATTACGGACAAAAAAGCGCTATGATCGTCCGTTGGCCAGGGGTGGTGAAACCCGGAACAGAATCAGACGCTATTGCTCAATATGAAGATATTACCCCTACCCTATGTGCCATTGCCGGCGGGAAGGTACCTGATAAAGTTGATGGAAAAGATTTTTTACCGGTAATCCTTGGTCAGCGTAAAGAAAACAGAGAGTACGCTTTCGGCGTTCATAATAATATACCGGAGGGTACTGCTTATCCCATTCGGTCGATCCGGGACAAAAGGTATAAACTGATCATGAACCTGGCCTTTGAAAGCAACTATTATAACCGGTTTATGATGAAACCCAATAATAAAAACAGCTATTGGAATTCGTGGATCGAAAAGGGAAATACTTCACCTGAGGCCAGCCGGTTAGTGACCAGGATCACCACCCGCCCGGCCGTTGAATTTTACGATCTGCAAAAAGACCCTTATGAATTGCATAATCTGGCCAACGATCCTGGTTATGCTAACAGGATAACCGCATATAATGCCCGGTTAAAGGAATGGATGCAACAACAAAAAGACGAAGGCGCATCTATAGACAAGGAATTTCAAAACCCGAAGAAGGAAAACTGATATATCGGAGAGCTATTGGTTTCCCGCAGAAAGTAGCGTATAATAGCGGAAATATTTATTGGTGGCAATTTAAACGCCCCAACGATTAACCATGAATATACTTTTTTGCGACAACCCATTTGATAATAAACCAACAGTAGAAACAGACTACGAGGTCGAATTTATTTCAGCCAAACAAAACGGTTTCACTACCCAGCTTTTTAGTTACGAGAGTTTGACAAAAGACAAAGATGCTGAATATGCAACCAGGCGGATAAAGCACAGCAACACCTTGCAAAAAATAATTTACCGGGGGTGGATGTTAAAGCCAAATCAATATACACTACTCTACAACACTCTTCTAACAAAGAATTTTCAGCTGATAAATTCACCAACTGAATATCAAAACTGCCATTATTTACCTGACAGTTACAAATTCATAAGTGCATATACCCCAAAAACAACCTGGTTGACGGTCGAAAATGCTCAAGTGAATTACGACGAGGTATTTAAAAACATTGCCATATTTGGAAATTCGCCTTTAATTGTAAAAGACTTTGTAAAATCACAAAAACATTACTGGGACACCGCTTGCTTTATTCCATCGGCAACGGAAAAGAACAATGTAATATCCGTTGTTCAAAAATTTGTAGCGTTACAAAATACAGATCTTAATGAAGGGCTTGTATTTAGAGAGTTTATAGAATTAAATGACTTAACAACTCATTCTAAAAGCGGAATGCCATTAAAACAAGAGTACCGTTTATTCTTTTTAAATAAACAATTACTGAATTGTTACAACTATTGGGAAGAAGGCGAATATTCAACAGACGAACATCCGCCATTAGACCTATTCATGGGCATTGCTAAAAACATTGAAAGCAATTTCTTTTCCATGGATATTGCCAAGACAAATCAGGGCAAGTGGGTCGTTATTGAGTTAGGCGATGGACAAGTAGCAGGGCTTCCGGATAAGGGCGACCCGCTTGAATTTTACGAGCTCATTCGACAACATTGTTAATGGTAGGCTGTAAAGCGACTAACAATGTCGCCTCCTACTTTCGGTTGCCCTGTTTTATCGTAGATATTCCGGCGCATTGGTATTTTTTATGAAAATATAGCCATCGAATAATGCGGGTAATTTTACCTCATCAGTATATGAAATGCGTTGAGGGGGGCCATAGCCAACCTGGCGTAGGGGCAGAGACGTATTCTCGGCTTTCGAGTTACGCAGATCGATAAAAAACGAAGGCATATTCATTTGTACGAAATAGTCATCCCAACTGTTTTTCTTAGTTGCCGGCAATTTATACGTATTCATGATATTTATCCGGGTATCGAACCTGTCTTTGGTCCCGGCATATTTTCCATTTGCGGTCCCCATCCCCAGCGCATAATAATCGGTAACCAGCTGTTTTATGTGTCCCCCGCAACCACCTACCATATTATTTTTGTAAGGGGACTGTAATGCCAAATGGACCGCATGCGCCCAAACGATCATCTTATTATTCTCAGCTAAGTTTACAGCCATAAGAGCCATACCCTTGTCTCTGCCACCTCCTGAACCCCAGCATTTACCATTTAGAAGCGCAGATTGAAGCAAATTTGAAACAGGAAGATTATTAGTTTTTATAATACTGTCAATCTGCAATAATTTTGATCTTATACTTCTTATTTTAGTGCCGAAATCATTCCTGTTTTCGATTTTCATTTGATTATCCCACACAGAATCGAAGTATAAAGCATCTTTGTATAAGTCTCCGGATAATAAGTTCAGCTGTTCCAGATGTAGCTTTTTTGATTCACTGCCAATTACCTTTGCCATATTAGCCAGATAATTAAAATCCATTCCGGCAATAGAAACTTTTTCGGAATTGTTTTTATTAAACGTCCTTACCCATTCAAAAAACTCTTCCAGTTCCCTGGTTTGCCAAAGAGCAATCAGGTATTTTTTCATCCCTTCTTTTACGGATTCCCCTGAATTGAGCCACTGGTTAAAATAATAACTATCGCCAAATGCGTTCTCAAAACAAATAACCCTAAATCCTTTCTTTTCTATCAGCTCTTTTATAAGAGCGATCCGAATTTCACCAAATTCTCTTGTACCATGAGTGCCTTCGCCAAGACCCACTATCTTATATGCACCCATATCGTTGATCAGTGGTTGAAACTGAGCAATTGATACGCTACCGTCCAGGTTTAATGGCAGGATATTTTTCTCCAATTCAACCTGAGCAAACAAACAAAAGGATAAACATACAAGAGAGAATAAA
Organism: Niastella soli; assembly: GCF_017742245.1. GTDB lineage: Bacteria > Bacteroidota > Bacteroidia > Chitinophagales > Chitinophagaceae > Niastella > Niastella soli. The sequence continues at coordinate 768,370 of NZ_JAGHKO010000011.1, read as the reverse complement.
AGAGCAAGTCGTTTCATTTTTTGTATTTGAGGTGCCAGAAACCAATATACGAAATTTTATAGTGGCCCTGGTTGTCCCTGGTGAAGAAATGGCTATAATTATTGACACGCCTTTATGTAATTCTCAAGCCTTTTGCATCTTGATACTACTTTAACCAATCAAGCCACTTATTTAATAACACTTAAATGAAGATGTGTAAAACGACAATTATCATACTATCACTGCTCTTCTTTTCCCAAACCGATTTATTCGGACAACAAACAAATGCCAGGACAAATGCAATAAACATTTATACTTATCAACTAGATACAACCAAAAGCGATACAAATACAATTACTTTTCAATTTGACACTATTCAAGTGACAGCTCAAGTTCAAAAGAACAGGATTAGTGCTACATGCTTTTTTAAGCAAAGCAAAAGTTTGCTGACAATTAACTTTTATTCAAGAGACAATAAATTAGTTTCTGTAAAAGCCAGGGAGCAAAGTCCTATAATGAATGATATGTTTTCTATGTCAATTTTTTATTATGATAACGGAAAACTATTTGACGAAAATTATTTTAGCACGATCCGACCTTGTATGGCAATTCCAGTGGGCATAAGCGTTTATGAACTGTATGGTTACAATCCAAATTTGAATGCCGGATTTCTAAAGAAATTTGTATTGCAGCTCTACGACAAAATAAAAGCTGCTTAATATGGCTTATCCCCTTCAGGTAGCCTTTAACCGTTCGCACAAGGCTTTATAACGTGAACGCCCTACTGGTAACAGGTTGCCGTTCTTTAGCTGCATGGCATATTTGCCGCCGGGTCCAATGATCAGCTTTTCCGCGCCCGCCCAACGAATGATGTGCGAACGATGGATGCGTACAAAATCTTTTGCCGGGAGTATGCGCTCCAGCGCATCCAGGCTTTTGTCGTGCAGTGCAACTGTACCATTCTGTAAATGCAGTTCACTGTAAATGCCGGCCGCTTCTATACAGGTAACCTCGGCAACATCTATAAAACGGATCAGTCCGCTGTTTCGAATAGCCAGGAATTTTAGTTGGTTTTCCGAAAGGACCGGCGCTGCCGTCAACCTGCCAAACGCCTGAAAAAGCCGTTCTTCGTCAAAAGGCTTGGGCACAAAGTCAAGTACGCCATAAGCAAAAGCGGTAATGGCTTTTTCCGTATAAGCAGATACGATGATGGTCTGGAACGAACGGGCCACCATTGCTTCCAGTACCTGAAAGCCATCTTCACCATTCAGGTTCAGGTCCAATAACAGCAAATTCACAGGATGTTGATTCAGGTGCTTTAAACCGGTCTCCAGGTCGTCGCAGAGCATAATGCCTGCCGATTGCTGTTCAAAGTACTGAGCCGTCATCCGGGCCAGTCGCCGCGCAATGCGCATTTCGTCTTCAATGATCAGGATGTTCATAAACCGATCTGTATTTGGTTACGCCAGCCGCCATCATAGCATGCCGCTTCAAATTGCCAATTATCCCGATAGCTTTCGGTTAATCTGGCTTTTACATATTTAAACCCATTGCCGCCTGAAGTATTGCCGGCCGGGCGGCTCTTTCCCAGGCAATCCAGTACATAATGTTTAAAGCCGTCTGCCCGGTAAAATTGCAGGTGGAAACGCAGGCTGTTTTCGGTGGGAAGGTTATGGGTGATGCCGTTTTCCACCAGGGTTAGCAATACTGCCGGCGGTATGGTTTCGGTCTCATCAACACCTTCTTCCGTCCATACATAGTTCACTTCCTTGCGGAACTGCATTACCTCTAAATGGCGCTTACACAAATCGATCTCCTGCCGGATGGGCACCAGTGATGCTTCAGACATTTCCATCATCAGGTCAAATTCGCCGGAAAGCGCCTTGATCATCTTGACGCCCTCGGCTGGTGTTTCTTCTATCCAATCCATCAGCGAGGTCAGCGTGTTCCGTAGAAAGTGCGGCTGGATGTTCTTCTTAACCAGTTCGAGTTGCAGGCGGGAGGACAATAACTGCGATTCCCGGTGCGCCAGTTCCAGTTGCCGGGACGCGTTGGTTTGCAGGTATAAGATACATAACAAAATGATCGTAAAAGCGATGTACAGCGAAAAGTCATAGTACATGTACCGGCTGATCAGCATCGATAACAAGAGTCCCTGCAGCACCAGCAGGCTCCCTTTGCGCTTTTTGATGCATGCATAAATTACCACCAGTACGGAACTGATCCACCAGGTCAGGCTGTATAAATGAGCGGTGTGGTCGTAGTGCCCGTAATTGAAAACGTAAATAAAGAGCAGCACGCTGGCCAGGAGGGCGGTTAGCAACGCCGGCCTGGGCAGTTTAAAGTGGATAATGAAATAAAAAGGAATAAGTACTGCAATGGCAAAAGTAAGCCAACCTACCAGGCTTAATCGCCAATAAAAACGAGTATAGGGAATGTCAATGGTAAACTTGATATACTCCATAACCAGCAGGGCAAAGAAAAGGATACAGATCAACGCGAACAATAGTGTGGTCTTGGTCTTTGCCTGGCTGTTCAGGTACAGAAAAACGTAATAAAAGGCAGCGATCAGAAAAGCGCCGGCCATCAGGTTCACAAAAGCCAGGTCAATCAGCGGGCGGCGCAACAAGCCCAGGTAGCTTTCCGGCTTGACCATGACCGAACGCCCCATTTCATTCAGATGGACTTGCGTTCCCTTCAGCTCTACCACATGTTTGCCCAGGCCGGAAAGCGCATCGGGCACCTGGTAATAACTGGTTTCAGTACCGGGCGCCTCAGCCCGTGTGGGCGTGCCCGGTATGCCGTTCTGTCCTAAACGGGTACCATCCCAAAAAACCTCGAACGCGCCAAAACTATGCACCTTTACACCCAGTGGTGTTGTAAAATGCTTTTCCTTCAGGTCAATATTCACCCGTGCATACAGGCTGTTGTTGACCGGTGGGGCAATCCGGGCCTCGCTGGCATCATACCTGATATCCGGTTCACTGCAGGCCGACAGTAAAAACAGCATAGCGATCAATAACCATTTTTGCATAAGATAAAGGTACGCCGGTTTTGCAACGATACAGTGTAGTTGGCAAGTCCATAGTGCAGTTCACATACCCCGAATTGCAGGCGCCATTACATCGGTCTACACTTGCAACATGAAAATTTATACATCCCTGTTATTGTTATGTATCCTTGTTCAGCCAATTACTAATGCTTATGCGCAAACCGTTAGCGGCAAACTGGCCGATACAACCGGTGGTACACCCCTGCCTTACGCAACGGTCAGTTTGCTGGATAGTTTGGGCAAACCGGTATCCGGCGTCATAACAAAAGACGACGGGGCATTTGTTGTCGGCCCCGTCAAGCCTGGCAAATACACTTTACAATGTCGCATGATCGGCTACCAGCAACTAAGCCAAAAGCTACAGCTGTCCGCCAGGCAGCACGCTGTGCTTGGTACATTGTACCTGCTGCCGGATAACAGGTTGTTAAAGGAAGTGGCCGTGACTGGCGATAAACCGGCATTGGTGTTGTTGCCCGACAAAAAAGTGTTCGAGGTGGGTAAGGATGTGCTTTCACAGAACGGTTCGGTAAGCGATGTGCTGAACGGCATTCCGTCCGTCAATGTTAGTCCGCAAGGCCAGGTGACGTTGAGGGGCAACCCGGGGGTTATCGTGTTGATCAATGGCCGCCGGTCGGGACTTGTGCAGGGCAATGCGCTGGAGCAATTGCAGGCCGGACAGGTGGAACGTGTAGAGGTGATCAGCAGCCCTTCGGCGCGCTATGATGCGTCTGGTACCGGCGGGGTGATCAACATCATCCTGAAAAAGAACAGGAAGACCGGTTTTAACGGCCAGGTGCAGGTAATGGCCGGTGTACCTAATGATACCCGCCTCAATCCGAGCCTGAACTATAAATCAGAAAAGTTCAATTTCTTTTCAACGCTGGGTTTGCGCAAGTCGGATTATAAGGGGCTGTATGCCAGCGACCAGCTAACCCAATTAACGTCGGTGGCCATGCGCCAGCATGAAAACCGGCACGATGACGGTAAAATGCTTTACACCGGCATAGACTACCAGTTGAGTGAAAAGCGATCTATGACGGTAGCTTACCTTCGGAACAGTACACACGACCATGACAAGACCGGGCTGGATTACAACTACGGCAAAACTTCCACGGACAGTACCTTAAAAAGAAACGGTGAATCGAGGGAGCGGCGCAGCTATAGTCAGCTGGAATACAATTACACCCAAACCTTCGCCAGGCCAAAAAAAAAGTGGACAATTGACCTGCAATACGATTGGTGGAACAGTATTAAAGACTGGCAACTATTGACTGATAAAGTGCTTCCGGAAGCTGTATCGTACCCTGCCATAACCACCCGTACGGGCGAGGCAAACCGCGACCTGCTTTCGCAAAGCGACTGGGTACAGCCCTTAAATGCCAAAGACCTGCAACTGGAAGCCGGTCTGAAAACCGAGCACCGCAGCGTGAACTATAATTTCCTAATAGCACCGGGGCCGCCAAACGAATTGCGTTACCGCGAAAGCATACAGGGCGCCTATACGCAGTTAAGTAATAAACATGGTAAATGGAGTTACCTTGTTGGGCTGCGTGCTGAACTGACCGGCATACGCATCAACAACGACATCCGCAAAAGCTACGCCTGGTTCTTTCCGACTGCCCACCTGAACTATGCATTAAAACCTGATCTTACCTTGCAGGCACATTACAGCACCCGCATCCGCCGGCCTTCCCTGTACTCATTATCCCCGTTCGCTGAACTGACTGACCTGACCTCCCGGAATACCGGCAATCCAAACCTCAATCCTTCTTATGCGCAAGTATTTGAATTGGGCATGCTCAGGCGAACGGCCCGTTTTACGATCAACCCAACCTTCTTCTTTCAGCATATAGGAACGCCTACAGCAGATTATACCTACCGCAATGCAGAAGGCATTTACACTACCCTGCCGGTTAACCTTGCCAGTGAACAGCGTGGTGGCGTGGAACTGAATGTGATGTGGAACCCGGTAAAAGCCCTGCAATTAAATGCGGATTTCAATGTTTACCGTTTCCGGCAGACCGGTAAGTACAACGGTTTTGACTTTGCGTTTTCAGGAGGTTCGTCTGGTGGGCGGCTGACTGCTCAGGTTAAGCTGCCATGGGCCACAGGCTTTCAAACCCGGTATTATTACAACGGTCCGGTGGCTACCGCACAAAGCCGCTTGCAAGCGCTGCACTGGACAGATCTTGGCCTGAGCAAAAAACTGTTCAATGACCGGTTGTCCCTCGCGCTGGATGTCACCAATGTCCTGGACACCCGACGCTACCGCACTACGGTAACAGACCCGGATTATAGCCTTGTCTCCATGAGCCGTTTCAACGGCGCGCGTTTCCGCTTAAGCCTGACCTGTAAGATAGGTAACAATGGTGTGGTGCGGCAGGCAAAGACCGGTAACAGGAACTAATGGTTTTATTTAAGAGAGGATAAAGAATGGATTTGTTGTTGGTGCTTAATCTTATCTTGCGGGGCTTAAAGGAAATAGAATATGGATAAAGAGCTGTATATCATCAGGCATGGGGAAACCGATTACAACAGGTTGGGCATTGTACAGGGAAGAGGCGTAAATACTGATCTTAATGATCTGGGAAGAGAGCAGGGAAAGGCATTTTACCAGTATTATAAACATGTGCCTTTTGATAAGGTATATACATCCGCCCTTAAGCGTACTCACCAAACAGTAAAAAATTTTTTAGAAGAAGGTATTCCGTGGGAGCTATTGCCGGGGCTTGATGAACTGTCTTTTGGTATTTGGGAGGGGAATGAAAGTAAAGAAGATTGGCTGAGTGCATTCCACGAAATGAAAAATTACTGGCAGAGCGGACAATGTGACTTGTCCTTTGAAAAAGGCGAAAGCCCCAATCAGGTTTCCGAACGCCTTCAGGAAGCGCTGGACGTTATCCTTTCCAGGCCAACTGAAAAGCGGGTGCTTATCTGTATGCACGGGCGCTCATTGCTGGTATTGTTGTGCATGCTCAGTCAATCACCTATCAGTTGTATGGCAAACTTCAACCATAGCAATACTTGTCTTTATCGCGTATCTTATTTTAATGGCAGGTTCAGTATCCTGGAAGCAAATGATGTCCGTCATCTGACCAATTCCTAAAAGCTCTCCACAATTAGCTTTAACCTTACCCGGCCGCGTCCCCCAGTTGGATATCAGGTTGAAAAGTTGAGGGATTTAAATACAACCGTTTAATATGGCTTCGAGTATTATCGTTTGGTATTTCTTTCCGCCTTCCCTTGGGGGAATACCTGCTTTTCTTTAGTAAAGCATAATAAAAGCCCGGCAAGACCCTAGTCAGATCCTGGTGATATATATCACTTATATACTACATATCCCACCAAACGGCAAGGAATACCCCTCCGATATGCCACTGAGCAGTGGCCTTTTAGTGGCGTTTTGGTGGCGTTTCAGTGGCGTTTTTAGGCGGGAAATGGCCTGTAGGACTACATCTGGAGAGAATCTGACCAGAAGTAAACTGGAGGATGACCAGGACTGCACTACTAGTCAGCCTCGTCATTATATTGTTTTACACCTCTGCCGGTAGCACCTAATCGATAATAAGCCTAAAAGGCCTCTGGTTGCGCCAAATGGAGTGGTTTCTTGTTAAGGAAAAATAAGGGACAGAATGGCTTCTTATAATGCTACAGGCAGGTTGTGCCAGGACAGTAGGGGCGGACGGGATGCGCTGAACCAAATGAGCTAAACTAATAACAATAAAAAAGGCCTCCGATTTATTGGATACCTTTCTTCTGTGGAGTCTGCCGGCAAATTGTTGAACCAAATAAAGGGACCGCTCATACGCGTTTTTAAACTTAAGTCGTTAGCAGACAAATACTTGCAGAACAATTAGTAATTGTCTTTTTCAGGATTAGACAACACACAAACGGTTGTCTCAAAAAATTATACATACAAAGAAGCTGTAATCTCGGCATCATCGGTAAATTTGCCCCCGAAAATTCACTTACATGCATAAAATAACTATTTAATGGAGAATCTGTTGTTAAATGGAATCTTCTTTAGATCGCTATGAATGTCATGGACATAAAAAAAGAAAATCATATGAGCCGTTACAATGAGTACCTTAAGGAAATTGAAGAAAGAAAAAGTCAGGATCTTCATCCGAAGCCGATCGATGGCGGCGAATTACTAAGTGAAATCATCGCGCAAATTAGAGATCTCAAAAATGTACACAGAAAAGATTCTCTCAATACCTTTATTTACAATGTTTTGCCCGGAACTACGAGTGCTGCCGGAGTAAAAGCTAAGTTTTTAAAAGAAATCATTCTTGGCACATCCAAAGTTGAAGAAATTACCCCTGCTTTTGCTTTTGAGCTGTTATCCCACATGAAGGGTGGTACTTCAATTGAGGTGTTGCTTGATCTGGCGCTGGGGAATGACGCTTCTATTGCAAAAGAAGCTGCAAAAGTGCTTAAAACACAGGTATTCCTCTATGATGCTGATACAGACCGCCTGAAAGAGGCATTCAAAAACGAAAATCCAATAGCTAAAGATATACTTGAAAGTTACGCTCAGGCTGAGTTTTTCACAAAACTGCCCGATGTGCCTGAAGAAATTAAAATAGTGACTTTTATAGCCGGCGAAGGTGATATTTCTACTGATTTGCTCTCTCCGGGCAACCAGGCGCACTCACGTTCAGATCGTGAATTGCATGGTAAATGTATGATTACCCCCCAGGCCCAAGCCGAGATCAGAGCGCTGCAGGCACAACATCCCGACAAAAGCGTGATGCTGATTTCTGAGAAAGGCACTATGGGTGTGGGTTCATCAAGAATGTCTGGCGTTAATAACGTGGCGCTTTGGACGGGCAGACAGGCAAGTCCTTATGTTCCATTTGTAAATATTGCCCCTATTGTGGGCGGTACAAACGGAATTTCTCCCATTTTCCTTACCACAGTTGACGTTACCGGCGGAATTGGTATTGACCTCAAAAACTGGGTGAAAAAGACAGACGCCAATGGCAAGATCGTTCGCAATGAAAATAACGAACCTATTCTTGAGCAGGTTTATTCCGTTGCTACCGGCACCGTGCTTACGATCAACACAAAGAAGAAGAAACTTTATAATGGCGATAAGGAACTGATCGATATTTCCAAGGCGCTTACGCCGCAGAAAATGGAATTCATCAAAGCTGGAGGATCATATGCTATCGTATTCGGTAAAAAGATCCAGACCATTGCGGCCAAACTGCTCGGCATTGATATTCCCCCGGTTTTTGCTCCTTCAAAAGAAATTTCTCACGAAGGGCAGGGTCTTACAGCTGTTGAGAAGATCTTTAACAGAAATGCTGTTGGAACTACCCCAGGTAAAGTATTACACGCTGGTTCAGATGTTCGCGTAGAAGTGAACATCGTAGGTTCTCAGGATACCACCGGTTTGATGACTGCTCAGGAACTGGAATCTATGGCAGCCACTGTTATTTCACCAATAGTTGACGGTGCTTATCAATCAGGTTGTCACACCGCTTCGGTTTGGGATAAGAAAGCGCAGGCAAATATTCCAAAGCTCATGAAGTTCATGAATGAGTTTGGACTTATTACTGCCCGTGACCCCAAGGGCGAATATCATTCAATGACCGATGTAATTCACAAAGTACTCAACGATATTACGGTTGACGAGTGGGCTATCATCATTGGTGGTGACTCACATACAAGGATGTCGAAAGGTGTTGCGTTTGGCGCTGACTCGGGTACAGTTGCGCTGGCACTGGCAACCGGTGAAGCATCTATGCCCATTCCGGAATCTGTGAAAGTAACCTTCAAAGGAGAAATGAAGGACCACATGGATTTCCGAGATGTAGTACACGCTACGCAGGCGCAAATGCTGCAGAAATTTGGCGGTGAGAACGTTTTCCAGGGCCGTATCATTGAAGTACATATCGGAACACTTCCTGCTGATCAGGCATTTACCTTTACAGACTGGACGGCAGAGATGAAAGCAAAAGCTTCTATCTGTATTTCTGAAGACGACACCCTAATTCAATCACTGGAAATTGCGAAAGGCAGGATTCAGATCATGATTGACAAGGGCATGGATAACAGCCGGCAGGTTCTTCAGGGTTTGATCAATAGAGCAGATAAAAGGATCGCAGAGATTAAATCAGGTGAAAAACCCGCGTTAACACCAGATGCAAATGCTAAATATTATGCTGAAGTGGTAATTGACCTGGATGTGATCGCTGAACCAATGATCGCCGACCCAGACGTTAATAATGCAGACGTTTCTAAAAGATATACCCACGATACCATTCGCGCGCTCTCTTACTATGGTGGCGAGAAAAAAGTGGACCTTGGTTTCGTTGGCTCCTGCATGGTACACAAGGGCGATTTGAAAATCGTTTCCCAAATGCTCAAAAATCTGGAAAAACAACAAGGTAAAGTTGAGTTCCGTGCTCCGCTTGTAGTGGCAGCTCCAACTTACAATATCATTGATGAGCTTCAGGCCGAAGGCGACTGGGAAATACTGCAGAAATATTCTGGTTTTGAATTCAATGATAATGCTCCCAAAGGCGCAGCACGTACTGAATACGAAAATATGATGTACCTCGAGCGTCCGGGTTGTAACCTTTGTATGGGTAACCAGGAAAAAGCGGCTAAAGGCGATACCGTTATGGCAACCTCTACCCGTCTTTTCCAGGGAAGAGTAGTTGAAGATTCTGAGCGCAAAAAAGGAGAATCCCTTCTTGCCTCTACACCTGTGGTCGTTCTTTCTGCAATCCTTGGAAGAATTCCAAATATGAACGAATACAAAGCCGCAGTAGCAGGTATCGATCTGACGAAGTTCGCACCTCCGCTGAAGAACTTAACTACAAGCAAAGACAGTCTTACATATTAGTATTATAACCCGTAAAACGGATTTATTATATTTATGCTGCGGGAGAAAAAAACTCCTGCAGCATTTTTTGTTTAGACCCGGCACGATCGCCGAAAAGAGCTATTGAATCAACTGAAATAAGTTTATAGCCTGGAGCTAATTAGCAATTCAATCTTCTTACGACTTTTCCATGCTTTGATTTCCCGCTCACATTGATAGGCTGCAGTTTTTGTTGAGCAGACTTCGGTATAAACAATAACCCAGTCTCCAGTTTTACCAGTAAATCCCTTATGATCTGAATTGTTCTTTCTTAGTCGTTCTTGTAAGTCATCGCCGGTGTGCCCGATGCAGTAACGGTCACGTGTAGAAGAGTATAATATGTAAACGTTGAAGGACATAAAAAAAGGCTCACTAATCAGTGACCCTTTTCCATTCTGTGGGAGTTGATCCCGCTGCGCGGGAAACCGCCGACCCTCCCGATTGTAAATCGGGATGCGCTGAACCCAATATGCTAAACTAATAACAATAAAAAAGGCCTCCGTTTTATTGGAGGCCTTTTTTCTGTGGGAGTTGACGGGCTCGAACCGCCGACCCTCTGCTTGTAAGGCAGATGCTCTGAACCAACTGAGCTAAACTCCCTTTATGATTTTCATCTGAACTAAACGCCCTTGATTATCATTGGGGTTGCAAAAGTAAGGTTCCATTTTGTAATTACACACTTTTGGCAAACTTTTTTTTCAATTTTATCTTATCCTCCTTTACCACTTCCATTTTTTTATTCAAAAAAAGCTCTTTTTCTTTGACAAACATCACACAGTTACAATGGCCGAAAACCGGGAAGTAACGATATACGATATTGCCAAGCACCTCAATATTTCCGCTGCAACTGTTAGCAGAGGCTTGAAAAACAGTCCCGCTGTTAGCAAAAACACCCGTAAAAAGATTGCGGAGGTCGCATTGGAATTAGGTTACCAATCCAACACGTTTGCCAGCAGTCTTCGCAGTAAAACCACCAAAACACTTGGGGTGCTCGTACCCAGACTAAACAGCCATTTCATGTCCTCTGTACTCGCTGGTATGGAGAAGGCGGCCAACAAACATGGGTATAACCTGATCATTGCCCAATCGCTGGAAGAGGCAGAAAACGAAAAGCAGAATGCAGATACCATGTTTAACAAACGGGTCGACGGGTTACTGATCTCCCTCGCCTACGATACCCGCAACATCAATCACCTGGAACCCTTTTTCAAACGAAACATCCCAGTGGTATTCTTCGACCGGGTGTATTCTCATCCGTCCAGCATTTCTGTGGTCATCAATAACTACGACGCCGCTTATAAGATCACGAAACACCTGATAGACCAGGGTTGTCAACGGATCATGCACATTGGCGGTAACCTGCTCCGGAATGTATATAAAGACCGCTTTGACGGGTACCGGCAGGCACTTAAAGACCATGACCTGCCTTTTCAGGACAAGATGCATCTCATAAGCGAGCTGTCGGAAAAAGACGGTACAGCAGCCGCAAAGCATATTCTGAGCATGCCAGCTGCCAAACGGCCTGACGCGGTATTCTCAGCCAATGACACCTCCGCCGTTTATTGTATGATGGCGCTAAAAGCAGCCGGGTTTCACATTCCTCACGATGTAGCTTTTGCCGGTTTCAATAACGACCCCATCAGTAAGGTCATTGAGCCCAACCTCACTACGGTCGACTATGCAGGCGAGACCATGGGCAACATCGCCGTCACCAACCTCATCAACCACCTCCAAGGCACCGGTAATTTGTACAGCACCAACTCCATCACTCTGCGGGCCGACCTCATAATCAGGGCTTCATCGCTGAAAAACGAGGTGCAAAAGACGAAATAGCTGTTGGATGGAATGGATAGGGCTTCGCGTTTTGAAAGTGCCCCTGGAAGTGATCTCTAAAAGTAGATAAAAATATCATATATATTATAAACCTACCCGGCTACCGGTTAGGCTTATTGTTAAATGGCAACTATTCTTTCAAACCTTCAGTAAATGCCTCCCAGTTAAGAGATTTATCATGAAATTTGTAAAAGAGACATTTATGAAATTTATGGCTCTATTGAAAAATTAAAATTTCCTTGAATATAACGCCTTTATGCCACTATTACGTTTAGCCGCTTTCTTTTTAAACAAGAAGCGGGATAATAATAGGGTCATTTGTTTTATCACCAGCATTATTATTTTGCTGGTCACTCCCCTGTTTTCTTTTTCCCAAAGGATATGGAATGAACAATCGCAATTGTTATTACAACTCCGGAAAAGCAAAGAAGATACAAGCCGGGTGCACGTATTGCTAAAACTGGGCAGGTATTTTACGTATAGAGAATATTATGTGTACAAAACCGGAAATCCCCTAACGCAGCTCGACAGCGCTATTTGGTTTGCAGACCAGGCGTTTCATCTTAGTGAGACATTGAAATATGAAAATGGAAAAAATGAGGCCAGTTTAATAAAAGGAGATGCGTTTATCAGAAAAAATGACGTGGGATCTGCGCTTAACGTCCTGGGCTCATTGCGCGATTCAACCCGCTTTCGTTTTTTGATCATCCTGGGCCGCCATTATCTGTTTCATAAAGAAAGGACACAACATGATTTTGACAGCTCAATTCTTTTCCTGGAGCAGGCGAGTAAAATAGCACCGCTCAATTTGTCGGCAACATGGCAGCCTGAACGTACACATATCAGGGCAATGGTTAGTTTTATTACCGAAGGTTTACAGCCAAGTAAAAAGCTATACCAGCAAACGATAGCTGAAGTAAGCATGCCTGGTAATGAGGAGCGGGAAGCGCTTTTATGGTACGAGCTGGCAACGCTGATCCCATTACGGGAGAATACCGGCATAACCAGGCTGCATTGTTATGAGAAAATGTGTTCGCTTTATAGAAAAAGCGGAAATCAGGAAAGAGAAGCATTTGTTTTAAAGACGATTGCGGATATACACCTGGTGAATGGCAGATTGGACCAGTCGGAAACAGCGTTATTGGATGCACTGGACCGTTACAAAGCTATCGGTTATCGGGAGCTGCACTATATTTATGATCTGCTGGCAGTTACTTACCGCAACAAAGGCGATTTCAACAAGTGCATTTTTTATGGGTTAAAGGCAATAGAAAGCATTGAGGCCACCAATGATTCCACCTCCGCCCTTACTTTTTACCGCCGTCTTGCCAATATGTACCGGGAAATAGGGCAACCCGATAAAAGTGTGGAGTGGTATTCAAAAACGCTCAATAACCGGGTATTTAATGCTGGTGACAATTTTTATAAATTCAGGGATGCCGGCTTTTTTGCCAGGGAGCTTGTAAAAATAAAAAAGGAAAAGGAAGCGCTGGCCTATATTCTTGACATCAACGCTAAAAATAAACCCATCGGCGTTGACGCACAAGCATGCCTGGTAGGTTCACTGGCATACTGTTATCAGGCTGTGAACCAGCACCGGCAGGCCGAAAAGTATTATCTTGAATTAATAAAGCTGGCAGGGCAACTGAAGGAGGACAATGAAATAACCACCGATGTCTATAGTGAGATCGGGCAGTTCTTTATCAATAAATTGCAATACGGGAAAGCAATAGCCTATTTAAAAAAGGCATTGAGCACTGCAGAAAGCACGAATTCACTGGCGCAGATGAAAGATATCAATCTGATGCTCTTTAGAGCTGATTCCGGCCTGGGAAATTATACTTCCGCTATACAACATGTACTCAGGCATAAGCAATTGAGTGATTCCCTTCTTAATGAAACAAAAAACTGGCAAATACAGGAACTAGAGGTGCAGTTTGAAACGGCTAAGAAGGAAAAGGATATTAAGTTACTCAACAACCAAAATCAACTGCAGCGGATCACTGTTGAGCAGGCCAACAGAACAAAAAATATTACCCGGGCCTTTGTAGCATTATTACTGATCATTGTAGCATTATTATTCAACCGTTACCTTATAAAGCAAAGAAGCAATCGTAAGCTGGAGGCGAATCAAAAGGAACTGGACCAGAAAAACCTATTCCTGGAAACCCTGAATGCGGAACAGGATAAACTGCTCAAAGAAAAAGAATGGCTGATCAAGGAAGTGCATCACCGAGTTAAGAACAACCTTCAAATGGTAACCGGCTTGTTGTATTCGCAATCCATATATCTTGAAGATGAAACGGCTAGGCTCGCTGTCAACGACAGCCTGCGACGAATGCAGGCAATGTCCCTGATCCACCAAAAGCTGTACCAGGATGATAATACGACAACGATCGCCATGCCTGTCTATATCAACGAACTGGTGCATTACCTGCATGAGAGTTTTGACACCAATAACCAGATAACTTTTGAACAATCTATTGAGCCGTTGGAGCTTGACGTATCGCAGGCAATCCCACTCGGCCTGATCATTACGGAGGGGATTGTCAATGCTATTAAGTATGCTTTTCTGAATGAACGGAAAGGGCATGTAAGTCTTCTTTTGCAACACAAAGGAAGAGATCAGTTAGTGCTGAAAATATCGGACAATGGAATTGGCTTACCGGCAGGGTTTGATACGAGGGAACATCATTCGCTGGGGCTTGATCTGATGCGGGGGCTTACCAGACAGCTAAAGGGCAGCTTTAACATTGAAAGTAATGAAGGCGTGCATATAACTGTCAGGTTTCCGGTTTTAATTAAATGATCTCAAACAATGCCCTGCTTTAAAAGCAGGGTAACAAATATATGAATACCAAAATACTGATTGTAGAGGATGAATTTATTGTGGCGAATACACTTCGATTGGCCGTAGAGAAGACCGGCTATAACGTAACAGGTATTGCGGCTTCAGCTGAAGAGGCTGCGGCGCATCTCCAAAACCAAAAACCTGACCTTGTACTGCTTGATATTCGATTAGAAGGAAAAGGTTCGGGCATTGACCTGGCCAGGAAATTGAAGACTGAAAATATTCCTTTTATTTACTTATCTGCCAATTCAAGCCAAAAAATACTGGAAGAAGCAAAGGCTACCGAGCCTTATGGTTTTCTTGTAAAGCCATTCAGGGAAAGAGACCTGCTGGTTACGCTGGATATCGCCCTGTATCGTCACCGCCATAGTTTGGAGACAAAATTGCGGCAGGAAGAGTTTTTACAGAAGCAATTGACCGAAATAGGGATTGAAACTTCAGACACTAAACAACAGTTGCTGCAAATTGCCCGCTTATTACAACCTTATATCCCATTTGATCTTATTTTGTGGGGCCCCAGGCCGCTTGCTGCGGCGCAATTCAATGATATGGGGTATTTACGCATCGGATTTGACGAATACCAGTTTATTAGTGAAAAAGAACTAACAACAATTACAGGTTTAAATAAAGACGCGCTTGCCAGCGCACTTAAAAATAGCCATACAGATGTTGAGGCGACCATACACAGGGATGGAACAACAAAACAAAAATTGACCGCCCCTGCCCTGCCACAGCTTTTGTTTGGTTCTTTTACCCTTCAGGAATACCTCGTGGTCCCGGTGGCATTTAGTAACGGAACTCCCCTTCACATTTTCTTTTATAGCCGTCAACGTTCTATTTATACAGAAAAGCATCTTGCTTTATTGAATCGGTTGAAAATATGTTTGACAGCGATTGCAGAAAAAATGATTGGTCAGGTGACCCCTCAGATGAGCCAACCCGCTTACTTTAATAAAGAACATAATAATGCCGTGAATCATTCCGGATTTCAGGGTATTATTGGAAATCATCCGCTTTTATTAGCTGCATTGGACCTCACTGCACAGGTAGCACCCTATAACACTTCCGTTCTGATCCTTGGGGAAAGCGGCACAGGAAAAGAAAAGGTAGCCCAGCATATTCACGCACTTTCACAAAGAACAAACGGGCCTTTCGTAAAAGTAAATTGTGCGGCCATTCCTGCCACGTTGATGGAGTCTGATCTATTTGGTCACGAGAAGGGGGCATTTACAGGCGCTTTTGAAAAAAGAAAAGGAAGATTTGAGCAAGCCGACGGAGGAACTATCTTTTTGGATGAGGTTGGAGAATTGCCGCTCGATATGCAGGTTAAACTACTGCGTGTTTTGCAGGAAAAGGAAATTTTATATGTGGGAGGCGATTCGCCGGTAAAAGTGAATGTCCGGATCATAGCAGCTACCAACCGAAACCTGGAAAAAGAAGTTGCTGCAGGAAATTTCCGGCTCGACCTGTATTATCGCCTGAATGTTTTTCCCATTACTTTGCCGGCTTTACGGGAACGAAAATCTGATATTGAAGCACTGGCATTATTCTTTGCAAACAGGTTCTGTAAGGAATTCAATAAGCCATTCACAGGCATTTCAGCTGCCATGATGGAAGAAATGTATGCCTATAACTGGCCGGGGAATATTCGGGAGTTGGAGAATATTATGGAGCAGTCTGTTATTCTTAATGATGGAATGTCAAAATTGGAGTTAAGACGAAGCCTCACGGTGGCAGCTCCGCCCTTATCTGGCCACGTAAGCATCGAAACACTTAGTGATGTAAAGCTTATTCAACAGGAAACAGAAAGGGCCTATATCATTTCCATCTTAAAAAAGACCAACGGCCGGATACGCGGGGCCAATGGCGCTGCGGAATTACTGAATATTAAACCCACCACCCTGGAAGCAAAAATAGCAAAGCTGAACATTAAAAAGCAGGATCTGTAAGCAATAAGACCCAACTCCAATATTTTTAGACTTTCTGATTGGCAACTCCAAAAACTTTGGAGTTGCGTGCAGGCACTCAATTTCCTTGCGATAACTGCTAATGTTTTCGTTTTCACCTAACTGTGACACTAACTTATCCTGTTATTTACCTTTTATCTTAAATGGCATAGAAATAGCCTGACTTCATTGTAGCAAAGCACAAGACAATGCACTGGTCCATTGTTATAACCCGCCAAAATGCTATACGTTTAAATCAACTTATCGTGCAATCAAAACAAACGGTATCAACCTTCCGTAATGCCAAAGGACAAAATATTTTTTACAGGAACTGGAGCGCGGGCAGCATATCAAGAGGGATCATCCTTATTATTCACGGTTTAAATGCGCACAGCGGGTACTATCAAAGCTTTGCAACGCAACTCAACGAAAACAATTTTGAAGTATACGCACTTGATCTTTGTGGTCGTGGACAATCGGATGGCGAGCGGTACTACATGGAGGATTATAATGATACCCTTGCAGATATTGATCTGCTTTTAAATATTATCAATGCGGCGCACCCAACGCTGCCTGTTTTCTTATTGGGACATAGTGCAGGTGGGGTATTCGCGTCAATTTATGCCTTACAATACCAGGATAAATTAAGGGGATTGATCTCGGAAAGTTTTGCATTTCAGGTGTCAGCACCAGGCGTTGTCCTTGCTGTCATAAAACTCCTGAGCCATATCATTCCGCATACCCGGCTTGTTAAGTTAAATAACGAGGATTTTTCGCGTGATAAGGCGATCGTAGTTACCATGAACAACGATCCGTTGCTGGCAAAAGAAAAACAACCTGCCAAAACCATGCAACAGTTATTATTGGCGACTGAATATTTGAAAGAGGAAATGCAAAAAATAAAACTACCCATTCTGGTCCTTCACGGCACGGCAGACAGCGTCACTAAACCTGGCGGAAGCGAATATTTTATGGAACATGCTTCCTCGGTTGACAAGCAACTTAATTTATATGAAGGGCATTATCACGATCTGATAAACGATAAATATCACGGGATCGTGTTCAGGGACATTATACGCTGGATAAATGAAAGAGTTTGAATGTAACTTTTAAGATCCTAAAACCCGGAAATCCCAATAAACTGTCATTAATTCTATAAAATAACGCTTAAAAGTAAGTTAACAGACTATTGATCATATGGACAGACTAAGGTTGCATATAGAACAGATCACGCCCATCACCGATGAAGAATTTGAATTCATAAGATCCTTCTTTACATTAAAAAAAGTACGAAAGGGGCAATACCTGATCCAGGAAGGCGACGATGTAAAATACGAGTACCTGGTACTATCGGGCATCTACAAGGTTTTTTATACCGACGATCAGGGAAAGGAATACGTTTGCATGTTCGCGCAGGAAAACTGGTGGATGTCTGACTATAGCTCCTATTTCAACCAAACCCCGGCTGCTATGTACCTTGAATGCCTGGTGCCGGGTGAAGTATTATGTTTAACCCTTTACGGCAGAGAAAAGCTGGCTTCAGAAATGCACAAAATGGAGCATTTTTTCAGGGTAAAAATGACCAGGGGGTTTGTTGCCTTACAGCAAAGGATCAAAATATTATTGTTCAATGCCCCGCAAAAGCGATATGAAGAATTTGCGAAGTTATATCCTGTCCTGATACAACAAATACCAAAAAAAATGATAGCTGAATTCCTTGGCCTGCGCCGGGAAACTTTAAGCCGGTTATATACTAACAGTAAATAAAAAGACAGGTAAGTCCCCGGATAAACGAGGGTGTATCAGAAATGGTACACCCTCGTTTGTTTATTACAGTAACCTGTTTAAAATCGCTGGGTGATCACAATCACTCATTAATAGTGATTATGATCACTCGCTAAAAGTGACTGGGGCTCCTCCCTGTTATAATACACAAGAGTAATTTTATCACAGAATAAACAATCACCTCATCAATTTAAATCTTATGTCACAACAAACAAATTGGGAAACATCAGCACCTGTCAATCCCCAAAAAGGTTTCAGAATTCACCTGCTCGTTTTCTTCCTTACCACACCGGCTATCTGGCTCGTATGGTATTTAACGGACAGGACCTATCCATGGCCTTTATGGTCTACACCGGCATGGGCAATAGGGGTACTGTTTCACTACCTCGGCGTTTTTGTTTTCAAAAATTCAAAGAAAAACTAACATCAATACCATGGAACAGCAACAAAAAACAGTTAGACGTATCGTAACAGGTCATAATACAGAAGGGAAAGCAATTATACTTTCAGATGCATCGCCTGAGCACACTTATATGATCGGAGGGCCTAACGGAGCGAAGTTTCATGAAGTATGGAATACTGCGCAGTCGCCAGCGCTGATCAATAGCGTATCTGGAGATCCCGAGGAAACAAGTCTGGTATTGGCTCCGCCAAAAAGCGGCACGCGCATAAGAGTTATTGATTTTCCGCCCGAGGGAGATGAGATCCGAAATCTTACCAAAGATGAAGCAGGTAAGCATTTCAAATCAATGGGCGGTGAAGATGCTTCAAAAGCAGGTCAGAACGCACCGCATCCTTTAATGCACCGGACCGCAACCATCGATTATGGGATTGTGCTTGAGGGCGAGATGACGCTGGTGGTTGATCAGGGCGAAGTAACTATTAAAGCCGGAGATATTATCATCCAACGAGGTACCAATCATGCCTGGGCAAACCGGTCGGGCAAAAGCTGCCGCATGGCCTTTATTCTTATTGACGGTCAATTTACCAGTGATCTTTTGTAAAACTTAAAACCTGAACAATGCGTTTACAACCATTGCCACCAGATACACTTAGTCCGAATCTTCGATACGTTCATAATGAGATCGCTAACCTTATAACCAAAAGTCAGGGGCCGGTAGTGATGATGGATGCCCAGGGAGCGCTGCTGGGCCCTTTTCCACCCATGTTACACTTCCCACAATTTGGCGTGCCCGCACTGGCATTTCTTAGGTCATTGGACAATAATGCCACCCTTCCCAAAACTGTACGTGAAGTGGCCATCCTTACCGTAGGCGGCGCCTTTGGTTCCCGCTTCGAGCTGTATGCTCATGAGATCATGGCAGCCGCATTTGGTCTTTCCTCCCCTATTATCGCAACCTTGGCAGCCGGTGGCCGTCCGGAAGGTTTAAACGAACAGGAGGCGATCGCACATGACGTGGCTTCGGCGCTTGTTAAGGGCCACATTGTTCCTGCCTCTACCTATAATCTGGCCGTTAAGCTGCTTGGTCAAAATGGGGCCGGAGAGCTTATATTTCTCATAAGCGGCTACTGTCTCATCTCAATGGTATTAAATGGGTTTGATATGCCGGCTCCAGAAAACAATGGAATATAAAAGCCTCCCATTGACCACCCAATCACCTAAGCGATGGAAACAAAAAACCTGTTCAGCGAATCGGGCATTATCATAACCCTCATTCTGATTTTAATACCGCTTTTATTTGCAGTCATAATCGTTATTATAAAAGCCTATGCTGCAATAAGTCAGTATTCAAAGCGAAAGGAGTTAGAAAAATTCAATGAATATCTGAAAGGGATCAGCAGCGATGAGCTCGAAATATTAGAACAACAAAAAAGAGCATTTGAATTTTCCTTATCTAACAATGAACTGGCTGGCGAATCTATACCGTTCGACAAAAAGGGATTACTGGATAATATCAGGGAGGCAACGCCGCTTCGCTTTATTGAACAAAAGAAAAAAGGTCAGCCCAGGCCATATATCGAGCCTGCATTAACTAAACTTATTTTATGGTATTTAGGGTGTGCTACAGGTTGGCTTTTATTGGGTACAACAGCCGGAGAAATGGTAGGGATAAAATTTGTAACGCCTGACCTTGACCATTACAGTTGGTTGAGCTTCGGCAGACTAAGACCTGTACATACCAATGCAGTTTTCTGGGGTTGGGCATCTTTAGCCATGTTGGGATTGGCATATTATGTGGTGCCACGGGTCAGCAATGTGCCTGTTACAAGCATAAAAACAGGCTACTGGTCGCTGATCCTGATCAATGCCTCAGTCATTGCGGGAAGTATCTGCCTAATGGCAGGCATTAACAATGGTGGTGGCGAATACAGAGAATATATATGGCCTGTAATGGCATTAATGGGTATTGGCGTTTTCATTTCGCTGAGAAACTTTTTAAAAACGATTGCCAAAAGAACAACCAAAGAGATCTATGTTTCTAACTGGTATATTATTTCTGCAATGATGTTTTTATTGGTTATTGCAGCGGTTGCCTATTGGCCAGGCTGGCAAAAGGGTTTGGGTGAAACAATTGTGCAGGGGTATTATATGCACCAGGGCGTTGGGATGTGGTTTATGCTTTTCAATCTTGGCCTGTTGTATTATTTCCTGCCACAACAATTAAACAAACCGATCTACTCTTACAGCTTAGGTATTTTAGCATTCTGGGCACAAATTGTATTTTATACGTTAATTGGCACCCATCATTTTATCTTTAGTGCCATTCCCTGGTGGTTACAAACTATTGCCATTGTTGGCAGTGCCGGCATGATTATACCAGTGGTGGCAGGCACCACCAACTTTTTAATGACCTTTACAGGATCGTGGAATAAAATTTCGGGCAGTTACACACTTCCGTTCTATTTGATTGGTATTGTATTTTATTTCACCGGTTCATTACAGGGAACAGCAGAAGCCTTCCGGTTTACCAATTTGATCTGGCACTTTACCGACTTTACAGTTGCCCATTCACATATAACCATGTATGGCATCATATGCTTTATGCTATGGGGGTTTATCTATACCATTGTTCCCAGGTTAACAGGAAAAGAACCCAATCAAATTACTGTCGGCGCACATTTCTGGATGGCCCTGATCGGACTGATCTTCTACACCTTCCCCTTAATGTATGGAGCTACACTAAAGGGGTTACTATGGATGGACGGAAAACCATTCATTGATAGTGTATCATTGATGGCTCCTTACTGGTTGTGGCGTGCTATTGGCGGCACCCTGATGTGGTTCTCGCACATTTTATTTGCTTATAATTTTTACTATATGGTAAAACAGAAAGAGGAGATAGTGATCCCGAGTACACCAACAGGTATTTTAAAAGCGAAACAGGAATTGGGCAATCAACCCGTTACCAATTAAAAACTACCGATGCATTTCTTTGATGATCATAAAAAACTATTCAGAACAGCATTGGCTTTGTTTGTTGGGCTAACAATCATGGTAGCTATTCTGCCTGCCATTCATAATCAGGAAAACAATGCTCCATTACCCGGTTACAAACCATTGACCGAAGCCGAATATCTCGGAAAAAAGTGTTTCATAGCCAATGGTTGTGTAGCCTGTCATACCCAGCAGGTAAGGAATGTAGATATGGACAAGGTCTGGGGCAGCAGACCCGGTATTGCCGCCGATTATGCCGCCAATACCCGCACAGATCTCTGGAGAAACACCGCCACGTTAATGGGCACAGAAAGGACCGGCCCTGATTTGACAAATATTGGCAAACGGCAGCCAGGCATTGCCTGGCACTTATTACACCTGTATCAACCTAGAGCGGTAGTTGAAAAATCAATTATGCCAGCTTACCCCTGGCTCTTTGAAATTAAAAAGGACGTAGGGATAAATGAAATGGAGGTAATTGTTCCGCCTGCATTCAGACAAGCGATAAATGGGAAAATAGTGGCCACAAAAGAAGCGATCGATCTGGTGGCGTATTTGCAAAGCTTACAGCAAACACCATTGCCCGACGATAAAGAACCAAAGGAATTTCTGTATAAGAAAAAAGAAACGCCGCTAGCAGCTAACGGCAACCAGGGAAATCTTCCTGATGGGCAGGCGCTCTACAAACAAAATTGTGCCAGTTGCCACCAGGACAATGGTGAAGGGCTGAAAGGCGCTTTCCCTTCATTAAAAGGCAGCCCTGTTGTGCTGGGCAATAACCTGGAATTATATGTAAACATTATCATGCAGGGGTATGACCCACGACCTGAATTTGCTGCCATGCCTGCTGTTGGAACAAACAATAATTTAACGCCTGAAGAAATAACTGCAATCATTAACCATGAAAAAACCAGTTGGGGGAATAATGCCCAAACGGTAATGCCGCAGGCTGTGAAAAAAATAATGGATGATATTAAAACAACCACTAAACAATAATTGATGAAAATAAAGACGGTGCTCGCCCTGTTGATGTTTTTATCGCTACAAATAGCTTCAGCCTGCCCCCTCTGCGGAAAACAGCAACCGAAAATAACCAGGAGGTTAACACACGGAGCCGGACCGCAAAGCAATTGGGATTGGGTCATTGTTTCCATAGTTACAGCAATCGCACTATTGACTTTTATTTATTCTTTAAAAATATTAATACTGCCCGGTGAAAGAAATAGTGATCATATTAAACTATCAATCTTAAGCAATTAAATAAGATGACAGCCGATAAAAGTAAGATAATATTATTTATAGATGAAAATACGCAGCCTGTTGCAGAATTAATAGCACCTGTTCAATTTGAATTAGATACACGAAAGCTAACCGATGGGGAGCATACTTTAATACTTATCAGCAAATCACCAACGGGCAGAGAAGGTATTCAGAAGATAAATTTCACCGTCAGGAACGGCCCTGCAATTGCCATTGAAGGCATTTCGGAAAATGCCATTGTAGACGGCACCATCCCGCTTATGATCAATGCTTATGACAAGGGCAATCAAAATAAATTCATTATTGAAGGAAGTGAAACTCCACAAAGCGTACCCTGGTGGCTGGTAGTTGGTATAATTATATTCGCCGCCTGGACGGTTTACTATATAATTACCTCCCCGGAAACAAGATCATAAACAGTACCCATTTATTAAGGACATTAAAAGCCACTTTGCAGAAACCGAACAGATCTTTAATGCTCCTTATTAAAGTTGATTGAAAAGCCTGCCCGTTTCTTATTACACCTAAAATTAGCACACACATGATTTTGACACATTTGCGTCAGGTGAAGCTTTTATTTACTTCGCAACTTTGTTATGTCAAATCAAAGCATACAACTATATTAAAAATGTCAAAAATGAAAAAGACTATTAGCTCGCTGCTGGCAGCAGTATTTGCCATCTCCACATTTGCATCATGCCACAAAAATGAAGACAAACCTGACCCCAAAACCTATGTACTGGTACATGGCGCATGGCAGGCTCCTTATGTTTGGGATGCCGTACGTAATGATCTGCTTAAAGAAGGCAACAAAGTAATTGTGGTGGAACTGCCGGGGCATGGTACCGATAAAACGCCAACGTACACCCTGAGCCTGGATGTTTACCGTGACAAAGTTATTCAGGCAATTGCTGCTGTAAATGAAAATGTTATCCTGGTTGGACACAGCATGGGTGGCATGGTTATAACTGCCGTGGCAGAAAAGGTCCCTGCAAAGATCAGCAAACTGGTTTATATCGGAGCTTTCCTGCCAACAACGGGACAGGCGCTGGTTGATCTTTCCATGTCTGATCCGGGCTCTAAACTGGGAAATTCACTTGTTCAGTCCGCAGACAAATTGACGCTTGATGTAAAGGCCGATAGTCTTACCTATCTCTTTATCAATGATGGCACGCCGGCTGTTAAACAACAGGCAATTGACAATTATCGTGCTGAACCAGCCATTCCATTTACCAATAAAGTAACGTTAACTAATGAGGGCTTTGGCACTGTAAAGAAGGTCTATATTAAAACATTGCAGGATATTGTTATTTCTCCAGGTCTGCAGGATAGAATGATAGCAGCAGCGGGCATCACAACCATTTATACAGTAAACACCAGCCACTCGCCTTTTCTTTCTCAACCGCACGAAGTATCAAAATTGCTGCTCAACATAGCAAAATAATATCTTATACAGCCAATGATGCACACTGTTGGCTGTCTATTCAAAAATATTAAAACAGCATGAAATGAGCGCAAATGCATGGATGTCAAACTCCAACAGGCCATTTGTATTGATAATAACCTTTCTCCTGGCAATTACATCATATACAAAGGCGCAAAATGTAAGTAAGATGAAAAAGAAAATTCTATTTGTAGTAACCAGCCATAGTCAAAAGGGAAATACTGGTGAAAAAACAGGATTCTACCTGGCAGAAGCAGCCCATCCATGGGAGGTGTTGACGAATGCCGGTTATGAAATTGATTTTGTAAGCCCCAAAGGTGGTAAAGCTCCTGTAGACGGATTAAACCTGGGCGACGCTGTCAATAAAAAATTCTGGAACGACGCTGTTTACAGACAAAAAATTGAAAAAACACAAAAGCCTTCAGCAATTGATCCCGGGCAATATATTGCTATCCATTATGTCGGTGGCCATGGTGCTATGTGGGATTTCGAGGACAATAGGGAATTGGCTTCTATTGCTGCAAAGATCTATGAGAACGGCGGTGTTGTAAGCGCAGTTTGTCATGGCCCGGCAGGCCTTGTCAATATCAAATTGTCTAACGGCAAATACCTGGTTGATGGCAAAAAAATAAATGCCTTCAGCAATGAAGAAGAGGTGGCTGTTAAACTTGACAAAGCTGTCCCTTTTCTTTTAGAGTCGAAATTAATTGAGCGGGGAGCCATATTCGAAAAATCTGGTCTTTGGCAATCGCATGTGGTAACAGATCAACGGGTGGTTACCGGTCAGAATCCGCAATCAGCAAAGGCAGTTGGCGAAGCCGTGCTGGCAATCTTAAGCCAGCAGGATGCGGTAGCCAGGCTTACCCGCTATGAAGTAAGATCCGAATACCAGGATCAGTTCAGAAAAGCGGTTACTGATTACGTATCATGTGCAATGGCTATCGAAAGTAATATCATGGCAGAAGCCTACTATGAAAAGGAAAACCCAGCCATACTGTGGGTAATTGAGCGGTGGGTCAGCAATGAGGAATGGACAAAATCAAGAAACAACGCGCAATCGAAAGCAATAAGTCGCTTAGCAGAGATCGCGTTGGTGAAGCCACAAAAAAGCATCACTATAAAAGACCTGGAACCCATTTCAAAACAGCAATGGCGTAGAACAGCAAATGCTGCAGACAGTCAGCTTACCATCATGCTTTTTGTGGATGCAAAGGCAGGCACACAGGAGACTTTCAGGAATGTGTACCATATCGCTATGCCCCAATTCAGAAGTGAACCAGGCGTGATCACTTATCAATTATCACAATTAGAAGAAGACGATACCCAGTTTGTAACCTATGAAAAGTTCAGAAGCAATGAGGCTTTTCAATATCACCTGAACTTTCCGCCCATCAAACCGGTGATCGATTATCTTAATTCAAGTATCAAAAAGCAACCGTTCCAGGATGGGCTCCATAACCTCATTGAATTTGCGCCCCTTATTCGGGAATAACATTCAAAACAAATCAATAAACTATTAAATTCAAAAAGATGAAACTATTTAATCGGGTTGGCCTGGCAGGTATTATTAGTGTGCTTGCAGCAACTGGTGTACAATCTCAGGTAAAAGTAAATACTGAACATATGAGTGAAATTAATGTAAACGAGTTGGCCGTTATGGATCAATTGTCAACACAATCGGCTGTTGTAAACATGCCTGTATCTAAATTATTAAATGCCCCGGGCAATGAAGCTTTAAAAGCCTTTTTCTTTACGCCTGTTAAAAACAAGTCGGCACTAAAAGGTAAAAAGATAGCCGTGCTTGTTGCAGACGGTTTCGAAGAGATTGAGTTAACAGGGCCTGTATGGTATTTCAGGGAATTGGGAGCAACTGTAGATATAGTTGCGCCTAAATACAACCCGGCTCCTGAGCGATATGGGCTTGCTTATCCGGAAATGTCAAAAACCCACGTTATGGCGATCCAATACCTGCAGCCCGTAGGTTGGATAAAATTTGATCGCACGGCAGACCAGATCAAAGCCAGTGATTATGACGCCGTATTTATTCCCGGCGGCGCCTGGAATCCGGATAACCTTCGGGCTGATAAGGATGTGATCAGGTTTGTACAGGACTTTAATAGATCAGGAAAACTAATTGCAGCTATTTGTCATGCACCGGTGGTGCTGGCATCTGCTGATATTATTAAAGGGAAAAAACTTACCGGTTATTGGAATATACAAAGTGACCTGAAAAATGCCGGTGCAACCGTGCTGGAACAATCTGTAGTGACCGATGGCAATCTGGTTACCAGCAGACATCCGATTGATGTAGCCGACTTTTCCAGAGCTGTAGAAAATTGGTTGTTGAAGAAGTAACCTTCCCGTTAGACCATCAACTGTCACAGATTAAATGCTTCCCGCTTCATCGGGAAGCATTTTTTATGCCCGTTGAGGTTTAGTAGCAAGTTTGTTATTATCCATTATCGTCGGTAAAATTAGAAGTGCTATAGGTGAAAAGTAAATATAGAGAGATCTGGTGTAGGGTCATCCGCAGCGCAAGGGATTATAGTCCTATTTGATCATTTTGAAACAAATAGTACAAAAATTGAAACAAATTGGTCTATCACAGAATTGCTATTTCTTTACTTTACCGCTCTTTTTCATTGAACAATGATATTTACATGACGAAATTGAACATCATTCAAGCACTTGCCGTAATTACAGGACTCTTTGCAACAACCAGCACCTGTGCTCAGGAAAGACAGGCACCCGCTTATCCGCTCATTACGCATAATACTTATTTTAGTATCTGGTCAACCACTGATCAGTTGAATGCTTCCACAACACAACATTGGACTGGCGCAGAAAATTCTTTATTAGGATTGGTCAATGTGGATGGCCGGATCTACCGATTCATGGGGAAGTCTGAGACCAACTATAAAACCATCGTTACCGCTTCTGACGAAACAGGATATACAGTTCGCTATTCCGAAACACAGCCACCAGCTGACTGGACGTCGGCGAATTTCAACGATGTCAACTGGAGATCAGGCCAGGCTCCTATTGGCGATAATGAAAAGATTGCAAAAACCACCTGGAGATCCAACCACATCTGGGTAAGAAGGTCTTTTACTATAACAAATCTTGCCGCCATCAATGAGCTCTTTTTGAAGTTGAACCATGACGACAATGTCGAAGTCTTTTTGAATGGGAAAAAAATATATGATAAAGTGGGATGGACAAACTCCTTTCAATATCATCCCATCGATAAAGCTGACCTTAAAGCCGGTCAAAATATTATGGCGATCCATTTGGAAAATACCGCAGGTGGCAGGTTCCTGGACTTTGGACTGGTAGATAAGGTAAAAGAAAATACGGACAATATTGCGCTGGCAGAACAAAAGCATGTGGAGATCACTCCCACCCAAACCACCTATGACTTTGCATGTGGCAATATAGATCTGAAACTGACATTCACGTCTCCGCTGTTGCTGAATGATCTGAAGTTACTGACACGGCCTGTTTCATATATAACCTATGGCATAAAGGCCAATGATGAAAAAAAGCACAACGTAAAAGTATTTTTAGGTGCTTCCTCAAGCATGGCAGTATACCAGCCTAGTCAGTTAGTGTCTACCCGGAAATACAATGCCGGCGGTCTGTCAATTTTAAAAACGGGCACGGTTGAACAACCTATTCTACAAAAGGGCGCAGATGATATGCGAATTGACTGGGGATATTTTTATGTAGCAGTACCCCAGACGCTCGGCGCCCTCCAGTTTATCACCAAAAGCTCAGACGCCGCCAAAGCCTTCAGCAATGGGGCTGTAGTGTCAACCTCCTCTTCAGGAAAGCACCTAT
This sequence comes from Niastella soli, assembly GCF_017742245.1. Taxonomy (GTDB): domain Bacteria; phylum Bacteroidota; class Bacteroidia; order Chitinophagales; family Chitinophagaceae; genus Niastella; species Niastella soli. Next base: position 740,106 of record NZ_JAGHKO010000011.1, on the reverse strand, counting down.
CATTAAACACAGTATTACCCTTCGGCGCTGTAGGGAAAGACCTTGTCGAGCGACAAATGATGCTTGGATATGACGAGCTGTATTCTATCCAATATTTCAACACCAATCTACGCCCCTGGTGGAACAATGATGGCAAGCAGACAATAGAAGGCCAACTGGCTGATGCAGCGAAAGAATATAAGACAGTTATGGAGAAGTGTGCGGCCTTTAACAAGGAGCTGAATACCGAGGCAACCAACGTTGGTGGGAATAAGTATGCGCACCTTTGTGCGCTGGCATATCGTCAAAGCATCGCAGCACACACGCTGGTAAAAAGTCCTAAAGGAGAAATGCTGTGGCTTTCCAAGGAGAACAATAGCGGGGGTTTCATCAACACGGTAGATGTAACTTATCCATCGGCCCCGTTATACCTGCTATATAACCCGGAATTGGTTCAGGGTATGCTAAATGGCATTTTTCAATTCAGTGAAACCGGTAAGTACAACCATCCCTGGGCAGCACACGATCTTGGTACGTATCCTGCTGCAAACGGTCAAACCTATGGGGAGCCTATGCCTGTAGAAGAATCAGGCAATATGATCATTCTGACAGCGGCAATAGCAAAAATGCAGCGGAATGCCAATTACGCGAAACTGCACTGGAAAACATTGACGACCTGGGTTGACTATCTGACAAAAGAAGGGCTTGATCCCAAAACCCAACTTTGCACGGATGATTTTGCAGGTCACCTGGCACGGAATGCAAACTTATCCGTAAAGGCAATCGTTGCCATCGCCTGTTATGCGCAAATGGCAGAGCAATTAGGCGAAACCGCAACCGCAAAGAAATACCGCGAGATCGCCGAAAGCATGGTCCCCAAATGGATGGAGATGGCAGACGCTGGCGATCATTATAGTCTTACCTTTGATAATAAAGATACCTGGAGCCAGAAGTACAATCTCATATGGGATAAAGTACTTAACCTTCGTCTTTTCCCACAAAAGGTATATGACACCGAAACCCAGTACTACCTTACCAAACAGCAGAAATTCGGTTTACCATTGGATAGTCGGAAAACCTATACCAAGAACGACTGGATCTTATGGACAGCCACTTTCGCTCCGCAACAAGACCAATTTGAAAAGCTAATAACACCTGTTTACCGGCATTCCCTTGAAACGGCATCTCGCGTTCCCTTAAACGATTTCTACGATGCGATCACTGGTATCCGGGAAAATTTTAAGGCCAGAAGTGTTGTGGGCGGGTTCTTTATGAAGATCCTGGCTGATAACATGAAGGTTAAATAAATGCCTCGACAAACACTATACAAGAAAGGTTCACAGCAATGTGAGCCTTTTTCATTTATCAGCAGGTTAGCGCTGCTTTTATTGGTTATTGCTAAACAACATCTCAACTGGTATGGCGAAATCTTCTTTCCCTTCCGGTTTTAGGTAGACAGGTACCAGCTCCGCGTCCCCTTTTTTATGAAAATATTCAATTCGAAACGGATAAAACCCCGCTTGTAAAGGAAGCAAATACATCTCCCCTTCATCCCGAATAAAATGATTGCCTAACACTTGCCGGTCATTTAGGTAAACTCGTGAGTGATCGTTTCCGTTACCCATTTCCAGGATATAATATCCTGTCTGTTCAATCTTAATGTAACCGGTTAAAACACAGGCAAAATTCTTATCACTGGTGATTTTGTTTACATCAAAATCTTTATCCGCAATTCCTTGCTTTACCGGCTTATTTTTTTTAAGATCAGGAAAGGAATCCCAGGCACCCTGATAGTAAGCATAATGCAGTCCACCCTGCTTTACATTTTTGGGCTCCGCAATCGATTTTAAAGTATTGCCAATAACAAAAAAGGCGCTATCCAACTTATTATATTCCGATCTGATCCCTATAGATTTTACTATAACTTTCGAATCCCTGACAAGTGAAATAGACGTTGTATCTCCGGCAAGCGTAGGAGACGACAAAGTGGGTTCTGTGCCATCCGTTGTATAGTGCAGGTATTTATCCGCCATCAGGTTGTAACAAGTCAGCTGAAAGGGAACGTCTTTCAGCACGATGCCGTTTTTTGGTTTTATGGCAATTTTTCTGGAAGTAGAATAGCCACCAGTGGAAGCATAAAAGCCACCATAGGAAAATTTTAGTCCGTCCCAAAATCCTTTATAGTTGGTAGAATAGTGTGTCTCATTGCGATAGGCAACGCAAGTCCAGTCGAGCCCTTCCGGTTTTTTTCTGCGAAGCACACTGTCCATCGCGGCTATCCCCATCTCCTTATAAGCATTCCCTTCTCTGCCGGCAATATAAAGCGTGTTGTGAAGTACTTTGTTACTGTCTAATTTACCCGCAGCAGTTTTGGTAAGCAGATAATTGTCCCACCAAAAACTGGGATCAATAGCTATGTAGGAGGCAAAAAGCGCCGGATCATTTAAAAAAGTGTACATAACAAATAAGCCTCCAAGCGACCCACCATACAGCACATTCCCATCGTTCGAACCTTTATATTTTTTATTGATATATGGGATCAATTCTTTTTTGACAAACGAAAGAAAGCTAGCTGCACCACCGGTTTTTCCCCAGGCTTTTGTAGGCGTAAAATCTCTGTCCCGCATATTCTCCCCGTTTGGCTTGGGATTGGTAATGCCCACCATGATCATATTCTTGGGTATAAACCCTTCCCATTGCAACATGCCCCATGATAAAGTAAGAAAGTCAGCTATATCATCCAGACAGTACAAGATTTCATATTTATCAGTGGCGTCAGGATTGTAATTTTTAGGAAAAACTATGTGCAGCAGCCGCTGCTCTTGTAAGATCTGGGAGTAAAGCGAATCAACCTTTATTACCTGGTCCTGTGACTTAGCTTGTACGGTTAAAAGAAGCAGTAGGGAGAAAGTCAGTACAAGGACACATAATTTTTTTTGTAGCATGGTGATCATATTACAGATAGCAATTATCTCCTATGCCTAAATATACGCAATAAAATATCAGGCTCATTGAGTTAATTATTTCAGCGTTCTTTTTTTATTTTGTTAATTTATAACGGCTTTCACAATCAACTTACCATGAAACAACCTTTATTATACCTGTCCCTACTCGTTATGATCTCCTGTGGCGATACGTACACGTCATCTTCTCCTGCAAAGCAGAAATATCTTGATTCACTAAATAATTCCATTGTGACCGGACAACTAAACAAGGAAGCCTGGGCTAAAACACCAGAGTCAATTGCCGGTCATTTCTTCCCCAATATTTCACAGCCAGCAGGAGGAAACAAACGTTATAGTATTACCATACAACCCGTATCAGCCAAAGAATGTATTTTATCGATTACTGATGAAGGCGCGCTTGATGATGATGAAATACTTGGCGAACGCCATGAGATGAATTTTCAATTGCATGAAGGACGATGGAAAATCATAAAGCTGGTTAATTCATACAAACGAAGGTTCTGAACAAGCTTTCCTGCTTAACCTATCAACTTATCAACCCCCTTCTTCCTATCCACTATCAACCTTATCAACTCTATCACCCCTATCAACCTCCCCAGCACTCCATAAAAAAGAAAGAGACCGTCTTTCGACAGTCCCTTTTTCAAACTATGCTATATGTCTACTACTGATAACCTGGATTTTGATAGGCCGCTTTTTCTTCGGCTGTCGCTTCCATCCCATCGAGCTGAGCCTGCGGAATTGGCCGCAGGTAATGTTTAGCTTCAATGGTGCGGGTAACGGTTTGAGGTGTATGGTTTCCGTAAGCGGTGCCACCAATTTCATAAGAACCGGCAAGCTCATTCCACTTTTGAGTACGCACCAGATCGAACCAGCGCTGGCCTTCCCCGAAATATTCGCGCGAACGTTCTGCCAGAACATAATTAATGTCGATAGAGGCCGGAGTGGCAGCGGTCATGGCAGCACTGTTGTCTGCTACAAATGCGGCGTTGTCCTTGTTAGAGAATTTCCACTTACCTGCTCTTGCACGCAATACATTGATTAGTTCCCGGGCGCTTTTACCTGCTACTGGAGTGGCGCCTTTAACAGCAGCTTCGGCAGCTATTAAATAGAATTCAGAGAATTTGGCAATCTTGAATGGACGGGTGCTGGTGGCGTTCGGTTGCCCCAACCCGGTGCCGTTATCTGTTCTGTATACGCCCATTTTCCATAAACCGGGGAATACAATTCTGCTGATACCACGGGGAGAGATCACAAAATCTGCCCGGTTTGGCAATACACCCGCACCTACTGCATTGGATGTTTTGCCGCTAAAAGTAGCGCCGGTAGGATAGGTGATACCTGCCGCCTGTGATTCATACTCCAGGAAGCTCAATACAGGCTGACCGGGTGTAACCGGCATATCATTCGCATTGTAAAGCGTAGCGTTAGTTGCACCACCTTTAGGCCAGTTGCCTCTGTATACGGTGCTGAATGTACCATCATAACGGGAATCCAGCGTTTTTTCGGCAAACGTATTCGAAATAGCGCCAATGGTCGGGCACATCCGGACATAAGGACGCCCTAACGGCTGGGCGGCTTCGCGTTGCACGGAACTTACGGCCGTACCGTCGCCAGTTGCATTGGGCGCACTTCTGATAACCGTATAGTTAAAGGTCACCATCCAAACGGCAGCATTTCTGCCATTGCCCGATTCTGAATCAAAGCAACTCAAACAGGCGCCATTATAAAACTCGCTTTCCTGTGTATGGTCAGCATACAGGAGCATTTCTTTATTGCGATCATTGCCACCTACATGCACATCATAAAATGTGTTTTCAAGGCCATATGAACCGGGATTGGAGATCCCCTGAACAGCTATATCATAGGCCTTTTGAAAATACCATGGTGCATCGTGGCCATCCGGATCGGTTCTGTTGGCTGCCGGATAAGTAGGGATGTTGTTTGGATTTTGCAACCACCAGCCATACGTCAAATACGCTTTTGACAGGTACAACCGGGCAACGTTTTTGGTAACTCCACCGGTAACCCTGGGCGCATCGGGCAAATCATTGATCGCCTGCAGCAGGTCGGGGAATACAGCTTTGGTATATACTTCAGGTACCGTATTGCGTACTGATTTTCTTGAGGCTGTGATATTAAATTTCAATTCGCCTGATCCCAGGTCTAATGGCACGCCGCCAAAAGTTTGCACCAGCAGAAAATAGTCAAAGGCGCGGAAGAATCTGGCTTCCGCAATCAGTGAAGCGGAGACAGTGCCTACTGCCGCGGCGTTTTCAATAATACCACTAGCCGTATTGATGTTTGAGAAAGCGGTTCCCCATAAGGCATCAGAGCGGCTACTGGCGGCTGTTAAATTACCCACCCCACTTAAATCAACATCCTTAAAATTCTGATCAGCACTCTGGGCATAGGTATATTCGTCGGTGCCGGTTTCCAGGGTATTATAATAATAGGGTTGTCCGTATATATAGCGAAGGTGCGCATATTGAGAGGAGATCCCCCCCTGCACGCCTTTCTCTGTTTTGAAAAATTCGGGTGTATAAATACTGCGTGGCTCTTCATCCAGCACTTTTTTACATCTTGTAAACAACAGCATGGCGCATGCCGATACCGTAAGTGATTTTATAAGCAGATGGTTCATATTCTAAATAATTTAAAATGTCAAATTAGCACCAAGAACATAGTTGCGGGTAGACGGCGTATTGTACCCTACGGTAAGGATACGGTTCAACAAACTTGTATTGGCACTGATTGCTCCTGTTGACGACACGTTTTGACTACCATATGAGTTTGTTTCCGGATCAAGCCCCGATTCTTTATGGAATGGCGAGAACATGACAAATGGATTTTGAACGGTAGCATACATCCGCAATTTAAGATTCGATTTTTTCAACAAACTCTGATTAAAGTCGTAGCCCAGGGTGATGGTACGGATCTTCATGAAAGAACCATCAAAGTAACTGAGCGTGCTGCCGTATTTGGGGTTATCACTGCTTACGATACCGCCGGGTTTAGGATATTTCGCATTGGGATTCTCCGGTGTCCAGTAATCAACGTTCAAATTGTTACGGCGACCGCTCAACAAATTCAAATAGCCGCTTGCACCATGAATGGTACTGAAGAGAATGCCACCATGGCGATAGAAACCAACCACACCCAGATCAAAGCCTTTGTACGCCAAACGGGTATTAAAGCCGCCCTGCCAGTCGGGGTCTACATCCAGGATCTGACGGTCGGCAGAACCTATTGCCCGCTCGGGGGTACCGTCTGATTTATAACCACCGGTATATTTCACTTTGATCATCCCGATATTACCACCGGGTTCAAGGGTATTTAAATAAGCATCGTCTTTTTGCCACAAACCCTGACGCTCGTAATCAAAAATGGCGTTGATATTGTGCCCAACAAACCACCAGTTGTTTTCATCGCGGGTTTGTCCCGAAGCAAGGGAGGTCAGTTTATTTTTGTTTGCATAAAAGTTCACACCTGCTTCCCAGGTAAAGCCACTGACATTATCGAGGATGACACCATTCAGCCCCAGCTCAATACCTTTATTCTCCGATGAGCCGATGTTAGCAGTAATACTACCTACACCCGATGTAGGAGGCAGTCCAAGATTGTACAGGAGGTCTTCTGTTTTGGTAATATAATATTCAATGGTACCCGACAAGCGGTTTTTGAGAATGCTGAAATCAAGACCAAGGTTCGTGGTTTTGGAGAATTCCCAGCCCAGGTTCGGATTTGGCAATTGCGACACGTACAGCCCGGTGCTATAAGTGCTGGCGAAATTATAGGGCCTGGTATCCAGCTTACCCAGTGTTGCATAAGGTAAAACTGCCTGGTTAGAGGTTTCACCGTAACCAGCACGCAGTTTCAGCGAGTTGAAGAAATCGAGGTTCTGGATGAACGATTCGTTAGCCAGGTTCCAACCTACAGATATCGCTGGATAAGTATGCCATTTATGGCCCGGCGCCAATCTTGACGAAGCATCAGAACGAACCGTCGCAGAGATCATGTATTTGTTATCATAAGAATACATTACACGACCCATGGCCGATTTAAGCCCCGATAACTGGTAATCCTGGTTGGCAGGGTCAACGGTTATTTGTCCGGCCGCCTGACCGATGTTATAAAATTCAAAGGCGTCGGCTGGTATGTCGCGGCCTGCCATATTTGACCGGGTATATTTAAGTTGCTCTGCGGAATACAAAGCCACCGCACTAATGCTGTGTTTGCCAAAAGTGCGGTCATACGTAAGCAAATTTTCCAGTGTCCAGTGAACATTATTTCTGTTATCAATAGATGCAGAAGAGGGTGTGGTAGCGTTCAGCGCATCGCCAACGCCGGCCCCGGTATAGGCGCCATTATTGGTTTGTATGTAATCAAGCCCCAGGTTCACTCTGTATTTCAACCCGGTGATGAACGGCGCTTTCACTTCGCCATACACCGCGTTGTAGGTAGCAAATCCGCGGGTTTCGTTCAGCCACTGATCATTATCCCGCAGGTTCTTTACCACATCTTTTGTATACACATACTGGTTGTCGGCAATCATCCGGATGCCTCTTCTCAATGAACCATCAGCATTGTAAGGCGAGGAAATAGGCGTCATGCTTAATGAACTATATAAGCCCACCTGGCTTCCCTGTGTTTGGTTGTAGTTGGTATTGGTGGTAAAGCCGAAGCGGAAATTCTTACCCACTCCCTGGTCAATTGAACCACGCAGCGAATAGCGCTTGTACTGCTGGGTGGGTATTACTCCCTGGTTGTTATAATAACCGCCGCCAAAATTGTAGCTCCCGGTTTCAGAACCACCTGAAAGGCTAATGTTGTGGTCGGTTACAATACCGGTTTGATAGAGCAGGTCCTGCCAGTCGGTATTCACACTATCTGCCTCATCTTGTCCGTTTGTATATTGACCGGCCGCTTTTCGCAGGGCTACAAACTGAGGCCCGTTCATCATGGGGTATTTGGCAAACACTTTTTGTGCGCCCACATAACCGCTGTAATTGATACGTGGTTTTCTGTTCTTACCGCCTTTATCAGTGGTCACCAAGATAACACCATTGGCGCCACGCGAACCGTAGATGGCCGTTGCCGAAGCATCTTTAAGCACATCGATACTTTTAATATCATTTGGGTTGATATCGGCCAATGAGCCGATAAAAGGGATCCCGTCCAGTACGATCAGCGGGTTGTTGTCTGCGTTCAACGAGCGGGTACCGCGAATACGGATCTGCATAGTGGCCCCGGGCTGGGTAGATGTTTGTGCAATATCCACGCCAGGCATGCGCCCTTGCAGCGCTTGTGAAATATTTGGTGAGGGCACTTCACGCAATTTGTCTCCGCCCATCGATACCACCGAACCGGTAACTGCTTCTTTCCGTTGCGTACCATACCCCACCACCACTACTTCACCCAGATCGGTTGATGCCGGGGTAAGCTGTATATTAAGGAGCGCGCTGCCATCACCTACGGTCACTTCTTTGGGCGCAAAGGTTACACTTGAGATCACCAGCACCGCACCTTTGGAAGCAGCAATAGCAAAGCTGCCATCTACACCCGTGTTGGTACCATTACTGGTGCCCTTTACTGTTACAGAAGCGCCGGCTACCGGCTGTCCGACATGGTCGGTTATTTTACCTCTGACAGTATTTTGAGCAAACGCTGCGGTATCAGCTAAACAGCACAACAAAACCAGCAGCGTTCCCGCAAGCACTTTTTCCCACAACAGCTTTTGTCGGCTGCTCTTACTGGGAAGTTCAATTTTATTCATAGTAATCGTTTTGGTTTTTTACAATTTTTATTAGGGAGATAAATAGCATAGGCAAATACAGACCCGTCTGCCGCAAAAAGCAGCAGTTTACCCGCCACGGCCATAGCCATGGGCCAGCGAATGGGTCAAAAAGGACTCAGCGGAGTTTTTGAAAAACTATCCCGAGACCGTACCTACCAGTAAAGTGTAATCAATTAATGTGTTGGGGGAAAAGCAATTAGGTTGTAGCATATGGCAAATTTTAAGTCAGTTTCGATCGTTAGGGGCAGACCATTGGGAGTGTCTGACAAAACGAAAATAGTAAAAAAAACAAAAAAATGAAACCGATTACATTTTTTTAATCAAAAAATGTAGGCACGAGATTATCCCCACCTTGCCATTGAGAAATAAAGGAGCACTTACTATTTAAATTCATCTAATAAACAACCATTTAGAATGCGTATTTTAGGGATTATTGATTTTTTACATAAAACTACAACCGATTGCAGAAAAAAAGGGGATGGGGGTTGACAGGGTTGACACTTATTAACCTCCCTTATCAACCCTATCAACCCTGTCAACTTCCTACTTAGTAGGCTTTCTAAAAACGCCCTGGCCTGTAGTTAAATAAGCATACAGACTGGTCTTTATCCAGTGCGTCCAGCCAGGTTCACAATCCCTGTAACACTCCACATCAGGAGTAAGCCCGTCATGGGTGAATGTCAAATTGGTAACGTCGTTATTTTCCTGCAGATCAAAGATCAGGCGGGTATTGGCCCATTCTTTTTTATCGGAATACCAGGGCATATTACAATCGGTGATCAGCCAAACCACTCTTTTATCAGGCACCAGTTCGGTAACGGTAAAGTTGAAGAAAGAATCTCCGCCCATCGTTATCCTGAAAGTGTCGTCTTGCTTTTCGGAATGTCCGATAAATGATACACCCCACCAGCCTGGTACATTGTTGATCTTTTTAATAGCTTCTGCTGCAGGGATCGCGGCAGTGATACTCGTGTTAAAACTGTTGTTTTCCATTGTTTTTGCTTTTGTACAAAGCTAGGCCGCCGGAAAACCGAAGTATTGTACGAATCGGAATTCAGCTTGTATAATGTTTCGTAGCCAGGTCGTTCAGACTGTTTTGAAGATCGGTTGGGGTGGAACCGGTAAACCTTTTAAATGCCCGGAGAAAATGCGATTGGTCGTAGTAATATTCGTAGATATATTCTTTTAAATGATGCAGGGAAGCACCGGCTGAATACGCCTGGTAAAACTGTTTGAACCGGATTATTTCAGCCAGGTTCTTAGGCCCGGTGCCCAAATGTTCTGTGAATTTTTTATGCAACCACCGGGCACTATAGCCGGTTTCTTTTTCCAGCTGCGCTACAGTAATGAGGCCTTTACCTTCATAAATACGTTTTACACAATGGTCGTATATAAGGTCAGGTGCGGCCTTCTCCAATTGTTTGATCAGAAAGTGCTGTAACAACTGCAATTTTTCTGCTACAATCTCTGTATCGGCCAGCCGCGACTGTAATTCTTTTACAGGATTACCCAGCAGATCGGTCATTCCTGTTATTTGATTTTTTATGGCTCCATACGGCAAATAAAATAACCGATAAGCCCCAAGCGGGTTTAACTCCACTACTATCGTGTCTGTTTGTATATCTTCGTGCGGATTGAGCATAACGGCCGAATCAATGAGGCCGGTAAAAGACAATTCCTGTTCTTTCTGCGTGAAGGTCTTGTTTTCTACCTGGGCCACCAATCCGTTTTGGCTGGTAAAGGCTAATTTGAAATTGGCATTGGGAACGATCAGTTTTCTATCCAGCTCAGGCAAACGGCCACTGCTTTTAAACACCCACATCTTTGCAACATATGGAGCTAATAACGGATGTGGAGTTACCGGATTGAAGCTAAAAGTTGTCATTTACTTCCCAATGTATTGGTGCTGCTTTAAAGATACTACAAAGGCCCGAACTATTACGTCCCGGCCTTTGATCTATAAAAACAACGCAAAAAAATTAAGAAGGTAATGACAACAGCGGTATGTTGTTGCCGGAAGCCATCATCCTGGTCTTGCTGCGATGTACCATGGAATCCCAGAACCCGTATTTATAAGGCGACATGATCAGCAGATCGGCATGGGTGTCCTTTATTTCCTCCTGGATGGCATTGATGATCCTGAGTGATTGTACGTTCTTGTAGTAATAACTGATCCCAGCCAGATTTTTGTCAATAGAAGCATGATCGGCTTCATCTGCCTCCTGTAATGCTTCAATGGTATCAGTAACATAAAACACTTCTACCGTGGCGCCGAAGGCGGCAGCAATTTCGTGCACGTTTTTCAGCACTTTCTCCTCTACCCCTTTTTCCATATCGCAGGCAAATAAAATGTTGCGAATGGGGTGATATTGGGCGCTAACAGGGATCGCCAGTAAGGGAAATTCCAGTTTATGGATGGTAGAGGTCGTTGTATTGCCCAACAGGTCCTGTTCAACGGATCTATTGGCCATACCCATAACTACCACCACCGGCTTAAATTGATTGATGCAGGCTACCAGGCTTTCATAAAAATTACCCGAAGCCAGATAAGGGGTCACTTGTACGTTAAACTTTTTACTAAGTGCTTCGGCAGCTTTGTTTAGGTTTTTCTGGAATAATTCCAGCATTTCGTCAATGTCGTTCCCCGAAACCCGGGCGTTTAAAAGATGGATGGAAATTTCGCTGTAGTTAAAGAGGATCAGTTCGTGGCCTTGTTCTGAAGCCACCGCGGCGGCATATGCAGCCGCATTTTCAGCTTCTGCTGAATAATCGGTGGCAATGAGTATTTTTTTCATAAAGAGATGGGATTGTTCCTCTATATAACAGGGGCAGAATGGATTTGTTTGGTGAAACATCGTTTTTTTGTCAGAAAGACAATTAATCAGCAAATGTCAGTGGTGAGTTGGGAGTCTCGCACATTCGCCTTAGGAGGCTGCCGGAATGGATGGGATTGCGCCGGGATTGTGCCGGGATAGCGGCGGGTGTTGTTCGGGTTTTGTTCGGACTTTCCCTGGGCGCACCCGAACATTCCCGGGGAGAGTCCGAACAACTTCCGAACATTGTCAACAATAATACCAGCACAGGACCGGCGCCATCTCAAACAATACCAAGGTTTCCCTATACGCATTCAAGACACTTTATAGACCATTATAGACACAAATAAGCAACATAGCCCCTTATAGACTGGGTTAGACAAGCCTGTGATTGCCGGGTAAAATACTAGTTTTACCTTTGTATGGTATTGCACCTGCTCCTGCGCAAAACAGCTGTAATACACGTTTACAGCTCTTTGACATAGTGTAGAATTTCAGCTTAACGCCATTGGAGATTTCGGGAGAAATCGGCTACCGTTGTCTGATGTTGTTTTTAAACTAAAAGCAACTATAAACATGTAAGGATCAAATTTCCTAACCCCATCCATGGTAGGGGCGCCTGGCAGTTTGAATTGACTTTATAAGTAAAAAAGAAATAGAACCGTTCAAAATTATTTGTTTGCTATCTAAAACTGGCCGACCGAAGAATCGGCCGGCCTTTTAAATACTCAATAGAACTGAAAAAATGTTATACCGGAATTAACTTAGTGGTGATCCCGATCCGGTTCCAAACATTGATGGTTATGATAGAAAGAATAATCTGCGCCAGATAAGCTTCACCAAACAATCTGGCAGCCTGCTCATAAGTGGCATTGCTTACCTGATTATGGCTAATAAGAGTAACTTCTTCTGTTAATGCCAGAATAGCTTTCTCTTCATCTGTATAGAAAGGAGCATCGCGCCAGGCATTCAGCGCATAGATCCGCTGTTCTGTTTCACCTGCTTTTCGGGCTTCTTTTGTGTGCATGTCAATACAAAATGCACAGCCATTTATTTGCGAAGCCCTAATCTTGATCAAATCCTTATGTACTTTGGTCAGTGGAGTGCTTTCGATAAACTTTTCCAATCCGAGTATGGCTTTATAGCCTGCAGGTTCTACCTGATCAATTTTAATTCTTGTTGTCATATTTTATTTTGAATTTTATCACTTGACGTTTAGGCATGTTCATCCAGGCAACCGCCCCGAGGATAAGCGCCACACCAATCCATTGGCTTACCAACACCTTTTCACTCAAGAGAACGCCAGCCATTATAACAGCAATGGGTATTTCAATTGCTGCCAGCACCGCGCCCAGCCCTATTCCTGTCAATGGCATGCCTCGAGTAAATAATAATGGCGGAAGAATGGTCCCAAAAAGAGCAATCAGCAGTCCCCAACTAAAGAATATACTACCGGAAAATCCCTCATTAACAGCGGTATGAAAAACCATAAGGACAACAATCAATCCGCCCAGCACCATAAACAGGCTGCGTTTCACCGGTGGCAATCCCAGCTCAAGATTATTGGTTGAGTACATGGTGGCTGTATAACAAAGCGCCCCCAACAAGCCGAATGCTATACCCTTCCAGTTAAAACTGATCGACTGGGTAAGCAGGTTAGTGGCCAGCACAGTGCCTGCCATTATAACCAGCACTGCTAACATTTTTCCAATGTGCGGTAGCTTTTTTTGATCGATCGCTTCCACCACTACACCCATCCATACAGACTGGGCCAATAATACGATGGCCACGCTTACTGCGATATACTTCACTGACATATAGTAAAAGATACTCGTTAGCCCAAGTGAAGAGCCTGCCAATACCAGACGGACTGTACTTTTTATAGACCCTCTTAAGTAAGTATTAGCATGCGGTCGCCGCACCAGCGTAAGTATAAACAGGCCTATACAACCAATAGCGAACTGTGCTATGGTAACCTCGGCGGTATTAAACCCGGACTGATAAGCCATTTTTACATAGGTGCCCAACATGCCGTAACAACAGGCGCCGAGTGTTATTAAAATGCTGCCTTTCAATTTGGGGTTCCTCATTACTGTTGCATTCCTTTAATTACTGATTGCACCTGCTGGTGGGCCTGCCTGATGGTGCTTGTAAGTACTTCTTTATTCATTGAAGTGCCATTCACCGCTACCAGATGAATATCATCAATGCCCATCATATTGAAAACGGTTTTCAGATAGGTCGTCTGAAAGTTCAAGGCTGCATTGTATTCTCCAGGTTCATAATCCTGGAGACCTCTTGCCACTAAAAGTACCAGGGTTTTATGCTGCAACAGTCCAACATAAGGCTTTTCCTGATTGGCGGGATCTATAGTAAAAGTTTCATTGAAACGCATCACCTGGTCTATATAGGCTTTTAGCGTGCTTGGGATAGACCAGTTATACATGGGCGTACCCAACACTACTATGTCGGCCTCCCGTAATTCGTTTATGTAGGCATCGCTGGCGCCTAATATTTCCAGGTCTTTGTCTGTTCTTTCTGCAACCGGTTTTACATTGGCGGTGATCCACTCATTCGTTATATGAGGAACATAGGTATTGCCTAATTCCCGACAGTTGATCTCTGCACCGGGATGCTGTTGTCTCCAATGATTAACAAATACTTCGGTAAGTGTTCTGCTGTGCGATTGTGATCCTCTTGCACTTGCGTTGATGACCAATAACTTTTTCACTGTGATAATTTTTTACAAAAGTATTTCTATGCTGGGCTATATTTGCAGCCCAGTTTCAACATAAACTACAGCCCAGATGTTGCCTTATAAATCATTGATACAACTTGATAGAAACTCATCACTATCACTACATATACAGGTATGTAACAGTTTTATTACCCTGATCTCCAATGGCACCTTACAACCTTCCGCCCTATTACCGAGTACGCGGGTTTTAGCGGAGTTGATCGGCATTCACCGCAACACAGTGAAGCTGGCCTACGAGGAATTGATCAGCCAGGGCTGGGCCGATTCGGTGCCCCGCAAAGGCATATTTGTACTATCAAAGCTGCCGATCATTACCAGAAAACGATTACCAGGCATTCAACCTGAGTTACGACAGCAGGAACCTTTTAAATGGAATAACCGGTTTTCCCGCGCCATCACCGGCATGAATTTGCAAACGGCTAAATTGACCATTGATGATGGATTCCCGGATGTACGGTTGACACCCATCGATGAATTAATGCGTGAATACCGGAGCATTTCAAGGAAATCGTTCGGAAGGAACTTTTTAAAATACGGTAGCGCAAAGGGATCTGAACACCTGCGGGCTTCTATTGCGCACAACTTATATAACACCCGGGGAATTACCGTATCTCCGGAAAATATACTTATTACCAAGGGGAGCCAAATGGGCATTTACCTGGCCTCACAGCTGTTGCTGAACCAGCAAGCGCATATTGCTGTGGGCACATCAAATTACGTGCTGGCTGATAATACATTCCTGTATCATGGCGCCAAACTGGTTCGTATTCCCGTAGACGAATATGGCCTGGATATTGACTACCTTGAAAAGGCATTGCGACGCAAAGAAATAAAGGCGGTATATGTTATTCCACATCACCACTTCCCAACAACGGTTACTATGAGCATGGAACGACGGTTAAAATTATTGACCCTGGCCAGGGAATACCGGTTTGCCATACTGGAAGATGACTATGATTTTGATTTTCACTATGAAAACAAACCCTACCTGCCTCTGGCAAGTATCGATCACCACCAGAACGTGATCTATATTGGTTCGGTAACCAAAACGGTGGCACCCGCATTGCGTATTGGTTTTATGATTGGGCCCGCTGCATTTATAAATGCCGCAGCGTCATTAAGGGAACTGATCGATAAACAGGGCGATACGGTACTGGAGGAGGCTTTTGCCGTTCTTTTCGACAACGGGGAAATGGAGCGGTATTTCCGGAAGTCGATCAAAGCATATAAGGAACGCAGGGACCTTTTCTGCAAAGTACTGCAAGCCGATCTTTCTAACAGTATAGCGTTCAGGGTACCAGAAGGTGGACTGGCCGTTTGGGCGCAATTCGACAAAAAAATAAACCTGGTGAAACTGGCTGAACGGGCATCGAAACAAGGCCTGTTGATCGCTGACGGGAGCTTTTACAAAAATGAATCCTTTTCCACCAATGGCCTGCGGCTGGGCTTTGCCTCCCTAAGGCCAAACGAGATCATTACGGCGCTTACAAAGCTTAAGCAGGCATTGTAAATGGGGATCAAAGCGCATTATTATTTACAATAATGTATTCGTCAATATAATGGCCTGTTTTGTTCAAAATAACAAAACAAAATACGTTCTTTGCGTCTTTTAAAATAGGGAAGAATCCATATACATCTATAAACCATGAGATTAAGAAAAAGAGTAAGTAACCATCCTGCTGTCGTTTCATTACGCAACAAGTTGGGGATTAAACAATACTTTGGTCAAAACCAGGAAGACAAAACAATAGCCCAATATTTTGGCGATTTTAAGGGCACTTTATTATCAATTGGCGAGAACGACGGTATCACCTATAGCAACGCTTTACATTTCATTTTAAACGGCTGGTCTGCAGATCTGGTGGAACCCTCCCAGGTCGCTTTTTCCAAAGTAAGCAAACTGCATCGGGGCAACAACAAAGTAGCGATACACCAGGTTGCCATCGGTGAACAAAATGGTGAAGCTGATTTTTACGATTCAGGACAATTAGAAGGGTTGGGTGACACGTCACTGGTTTCTTCCCTGAAAAAGGATACCACCACCATGTGGACTGGCGTAAACTTCAATAAAATCACCATCAAAACGTACGACTTCCAGACGTTCAATACCACTGTTGCCAGGTACAAAACATATGACTTTATTACCATAGATGCCGAGTTAATGGATTTGACCATTTTGAAACAAATGGACTTAACAAAACTGGGCTGTAAATGCCTCATCATTGAGCATGGCGGTGAAGAAGCTACCAAGAAGCAAATGATCGATCATTGCACCAAACATGGGCTATCACTCGCTCATACCACGCAGGAGAATTTCATCTTCACAAAATAATTTTCAAAAGAAAAGGTCCGCGAAAGCGGACCTTTTCTTTTAGTACCCAAGCGTCTGCCTTCCATCGTTCACTACTAACCGCGCATCCCCGCGACTCCCTACATCCTCTTTAACCATAACCTGGTACAAATTTTTTAGCCATAGTAGTTTGTTGATTTAATAACACAATTATATACTATGAAAGTTTCATCTGCATTAGCTGGAGGATTAGCAGGAACAGTTACAGTCGCTTGCATGCACGAAGCAATGAGGAGAATTAGCCCCGTAGCACCCCGTATGGACCTGCTGGATATGGACCTGATCCGAAAAGGCCTAACAAAAATGCATAAAAATGTACCGGCAGATGGCGCACTTCAACGATGGGCTGTTGGTGGCGAACTTTTTTGTGACACCGCCTATTTTAGTCTGGCGGCAATAGGCGGCAAAAAAAAGGTATGGCTGTATGGCGCTTTACTAGGACTGGCAGCTGGTGTTTCGGCTGTTGTTTTACCAAAGTCAATGGGGCTGTCAACCGATCCAAGCAATAAAACAATGGGCACCAGGATCATGACCATTGGCTTGTATTTAATAGGCGGGTTAGCTGCAGCGGCCATAGCAAAACTGGTAGACAGATCAACAAACCGAATTGATGAATATGTAGAGGAAGTTTATCATTAAACTGATTAGCACCTGAAACATTATTGACACTCACCGCCGTATTTCGCCTGGCCCTTATACCAGACAAAATACAGCGGTGAGGATCAGCATAAATGATCATTTGACGGCATGATTGCTGCTAAACGAATCACGGAACATTTTCCAGCCGCTCGCGGTCTTCTTCCAAAGCACTAAAAACTTCCCATCGTCAAATAGTTCTCCCTTTGCATTAAAGGATTGCCAGTATCCTTCTTCCGTTACATATTCCTTCCCATCGCCATATACATTCGTAGTGATGAATTTACCGTTTCTTAGACCATACTCCTGATAAGCCAACCGGAAGAATCTGGCGAAGGCTTCCCGGCCACACGCGGCAGGTGCATCAGGGGCCAGGATACAGGCATCTTCTGCATAGCTATTGATAAAAATGGAAGAATCATTTTTAACAAAAGACTCAAAATACCTGGCATTGCTTTCCGCAATGGCTTTTTTTGCTTCCTGTAATTGAGCATTGACTATCACATTTATACAAACTAACAATATCATCAACAAAGGCAACCTTTTTTTGCTGCTTTTCATATTTTTAAATTTTAGTAAAGGTAAAAGCAGCCTAAAAAGATAAATTGTACAAATGCGAACAAGCGGCTTTTATCTTTTATTCAATACAGACGGGGCAGATGGCAGACACAGGCCCTCACGAAATCATATTACATTTGTATAATGATTCTTTAATCACACTAAAGCATAAACAATATGGCAACCGAATTTATG
The DNA here is from genome assembly GCF_017742245.1 of Niastella soli. GTDB lineage: Bacteria > Bacteroidota > Bacteroidia > Chitinophagales > Chitinophagaceae > Niastella > Niastella soli. Next base: position 722,054 of record NZ_JAGHKO010000011.1, on the reverse strand, counting down.
CTATATATACGCAATGCAGGTGATGCAAAGGCAAACCTTTCTGCCAATGAGCATTTGACTTTCATTAAGCAATGTGAGGTTTATATTGAGCTTTTAAAAACCAGCCGGAAACTGATAGCAGCACAACCTCTATTAAGAGAAGGTTGTGTTATTTCAAAAGCTGATAATACCTGGAACACTACTATAATTGATCCTACAAAAGAGATCCAGGTTGGCTATTACCATATACAGGCAGACAGCGTTGAGGAGGCCATTGCAATTGCCAAACAAAATCCTGAATTTGCATTTGTACCTACTGCCAGTATTGAGATCAGACCGGTAAAAACAAAGGAAGCACAAACAAATTTTGTTTATCCGAAATGATTTATTGAACATGACTTAATAAAATAAAAAGGATGTACCTTTTCAGTTACATCCTTTTTATTCCGTAATATCTTTCTACTTCGCCGACCGAGTATAGAAATTCAGCACTGGTATATCCACACAAACCGATACACTAAAACGCCAGTACGTTTGATTCGCATAATCATTGCTTTGTTTACCATCAGTGGGCGCATATACTTTTCGTAAATTAGGCCCCATTTGAGCGCCCAGGTTTATAGATACCGGTGACCTGGGAAGACCAAGGGAGAAAAACGCACCGGGCGACACGATATTCTTTAACTCGATCACCGGCACTTTGGAAGTTAGGGTATCGGCAAACCGGAAGGCTGCCACGGCACCAATGTCCACTACCGAAAGAAAAAGCGAATAAGACAAATGATGGCTGCTGGTGCTGAATGCCACTCCGATGGGCGCCGTTATACCATAACTGTTGATCCATTTTTTATTTTTAATACCAGCAATGGATTCATGGCCCAAAAAGAGCCCACCATAGGCATTCAACGAGATATTGAAAGGTGTCTCTCGTTTAATGCGGGCTGAACCGGTAGGCAGCGCTATTGCTTCGATGGCATTCTCTACCTCATCACTGCTTTTGGCCTGTACCAGCGCAGCCATAAATCCGCCATATTTAAAGATCTCATCTTTTGAAGCTTTGACTGCGGCAGGGGCATCAAATAATGCTCCGCCCTGGACATCTGGGTTTTTGGCGGACCATTTTATGCGTATCACATCGTATATATGTGTGGTATTGATGATGGCCGCCGCATAATTTCGCCGATTCACGTTTAGCACTAAATTGGAAAATGACCGCGAGATATCGAAATAGTCGGTCATTTCTTTACCAAGGTCTACCTTTACAAGGTCCCGCACAGCCGGGATCGAAGTTACCTTGCTGCTTTGTTGCAGCAGGTCAACAGTCGCAGTGAAATAGGCATAGTATTGCTCCAGCATCAGGGAATCACTGGCTGCTTTTTTATACTGCCGGATCATAGTATTAAGCCGGCCCGCCTTTTCACCGAATTGAGTAATAAAAGTTCTGAAGGGTGCCAGGTTAACATGTACAGCGTCTAATATTCTTTGTAAGGTCACCGTACTATCCTTAAAGTAAATATGACCACCTGCACCATTAGTTTTGTCGAATGTTTTTTCCGTTTCATACATCAGTCCGAGGTAGATGTTGAACGCCGTCGAATTGGCTATCAACTCCCTGACCTGTCGTGGGCTTACCCAGTATGCAGAGTCTTTGTTTGATGCAGTATCCCGCAATGACAGGGAAATAAGCTGGAGGGTCTGCACCGCTCCTTTCCAGTTATTTGAGAGCAAACTATCCAGGTATTCAGCCGGGTAGTCTGCCAGCAGGTCGCCAGGATGCACATGGTCCTGCAGCCCACTGGTAACATAGGAACCTGTAAGCAGCGTGGCTTTCAACCATCTTTTATTCTCCTGATCAAAAAATGCCTGGTGATTGTCGATAATGGAAGGCAGATTCTTAGCCAGGGTACTCAGGTCTTTTTCAAAGCTTTCCCGTAAGGTTTGAATATAAGCCTGGTAATTGTAGATCTGGTCACCTATTACGGTCAACGCCTGGTATGTTTCAGGAAAAACCGATTGCAGGTCCTTTTCCTTGGCGATCATGTCTTTGAATTTATCGAAAAAGCTGATGGCCAGTTCCTGCTTTGTTCTTTTGACAATGAATTTTGCAAACCCATCTACGATGGTAGTTACATCGATCCCCCCAATGGAAGTCAACGCCTGCGATAAAATGCTACCGCCCCCACTCTGTGCAGCCCCTAGTCCTTTTATCTTGAGCAGAAAGGTGTCTGAGGTATTCACGGACTCAGCAAGAAAGGGATTATTGGCGCTATTCTTTATCCGGCTTACAAGATCCTGGTGCAGGGCCAGTTTTTGTTTAAAATAGAAATTCACCACATCATCCCATTCCTTTTCCGTCAGCTGGTGCGGGGTGGCCAGCGCAATGGCGTCATAGTACATACTGCCCGGTCTATACGGCTTTCGGTCTGGCTCACCCGTCGGCTCATCTTTATCAGCTTCGGGAGCATCAGTTGTAACATCAGCAGTTTTCGGGTCCTTTGGTTTCGCCTCTTCCATAGCCACCATAATGTTCCAACTCAACTTTTTGCCATCGATCTCCGCTGTTGCCCGGGTACTGGACAAATCAATGCCATTCTTCGCTGTTGGGTCATCGGTAAACGTGAGTGAATGGCCGGTGAATTTAAATTCTTTCCCTTTGATCGATAACGCAGCTTTATGGTCCTTCAGCCAGTGTTCGGGGGTCTTCAGGCTGAACTCGATCGTTCCGTTTCTTTTGACAGTGATCTTCTTTCCGGAGCCGGGGGTTGCATTCACCGTGTTATTATCCACGGTAATGTCAACTTTCTCTTGGGCATAGGATGAAAGCATTCCCATCAGCCATGCCGACAGGAGGATAGCCATTTTTTTCATATCTGTTTCAGGTTAAAATTTTGTATTCGCTGTAAATGCCGTCTTCCGCCAGTATATTGGACAATTTGACTACATAGGTAAACTTATCATCTCCACCGACGATAATGCCCAAGGGCACATTGGCGTTATCGAGCACCAGTGCGCCCGAGTCGCCCCGGTGTGAAGGTGCCGATACCGGTCGCCCCTGTCTGTCTAACCGGGAGATAGAAAACACGTCCGTCAAGACCCGTTTAACTCCATCAGGATATAGGATACCCTCGGTCATGTTCACACTATGGTTATAAATTTTTGCTTCCTGAAGACCTTCCGATCCTGCCCCATTAAATTTTACGCCGCAGGTACGCGCGTCATTCCTGGTGACCGTCCGCCAGTGTTTTTTAAAATCATTGGACGCAGGACCATTGGTAAGTACCGCAAAGCCCACATCCATATTAGTAGCGAAGCAGCCATCCACCACCCGGCCAATGGCTTTTTCCTGCCCATCCATCACGGTTTCCGGACCGGAGTTTACATTCCAGTTCTGGTCACCCTTTATCACATGCCAGCAAGATAACAGGTACACCCCTGCGCTGCCATCCTTACTCAGGTAGCAACCCAGCGAGCCTATTCCATTTACCAATGCCTGGTTCATGATCTTCTCTCCTCTGGTCAGTGCGTGGACCGCCGCGCCGGTTGTGATAACAATATCAAGGGGGAAATTTTTATGTTCATCACCCAACAATCTTTTAACAGTATCCCGGGTAATTCTATCCTTTACATGGATCTCAATGGCATCTGAAAGCCGGTTCGCTGTAATCGCAAGTCCCTCATGTACAGAAAGGACGCCCATTTCATTTGCCAGCCTCGACCTTGCGCTGAGTACCGCGAGTTCGAACGGCGTTGCCACCGGAACCACCACCGCTTCATTTTTAGCCACATTGACCAATGGCTGGTCAGCCAGCGTGGTTCTTTCCGGGGTTTCCTTCTTTTCTTCGGGCTTAACGCCTGCCGTACGGATGGCAACAACCTTGCCTAGCAGATCGAACCAGAAAGGAGCGCCCAGGGACAACGCAAGAGCGGTAATAAAAAAGCCAAGCAGGCGTGTCTTGTCCTCACCTATACGACCCAGCACATACCACAGTTTCTCACCAGCGGTGTAGTTAACCGTTCCGGAGATGCGGACCTGATGCGGCGAATCGGCGCCTTCCCTGGCAACCACATCTATTGCTGCAAATTCCTCCTGGGACAACGCATTGACAGAGTCTGTAAGCTGCCGATAGGAATGCAATGTACTCAAACCAAGAGAGTCCAGTGACAACTGAACAATCAGCATCCTGACACTGTCACTGACTGCATTTCTTTTTTGTCTGATGGCGATGCTGTCTTTTCCCGCCCCGCCCAAGATGATATTAAATTGCTGGAGCCTGAATTTCATAGCTGCCAGCTCCTGCTGTCTGGTTAATAAGCTGCGCGCCAGCATTTGATGTTTGTCAGCCTCTGATCTGTATGCTTCCAGTTGCCGGAAAGCACCAGGCTGCTCGCTGCTGTCAACCACTACCGTGTATCGCTTATGTAGTGCATTCAGTCCCCACCCGGCCCCAATGAGGATATTGGCTTGCGACATATCCTCCGAGATATGTGCCAGTCCGCTGTCCACGATGGCGTTAGAAAGCACCGAATCCTTATTGCCATTGACAAAGTAGCTGTACCGGGCCGTATCCCTGGCCGCTGCAACACTCAGGTTCACCAGCTGGGTGCGGGCATCCCTGTCTTTAGAAAGCGTTTTCGCTATCCGGATAGAATCCACATTGAAGATCATGGCGATGATAAGCCCCAGTACTATGGAAATACGAGTGAGAAAACGCTTATACCACCCGCTGGCCTGGTCATTTGCCTCCACAAACCATTTCCGGAGCTGGTCGCCAAAAGCATTGACATCCCCGCCTGCATCCTTTGCCATGGCGCGGATGTTTGTCAGCGTTTCCTGCTGAAAATGAAGTGTATTATTCTGAAGCGCGAAGTCAATCCTGTCCATATCTGTACGCCCCTGGCCCTTGCTTCGCAACAAATGGATCATAGTGATGGCAAAGGTGTCACTGGTAATGTAAGAAGGCTTGCCGTTCCGGAAAGACATGGCATGCGTCTTCTTGTTCTTCGAAAGATACTTGATGGAGGGGGACGCATAGAACCTTCCGGCCACACTGTATTTGAAATCATTCCGCTCGTACAGAAAGAGAGCGGCCAGCCAGTTCCTGAATTTTTCCCATCGGGTAGCGCCCTGGTCGTAATAACCGTCATTCAGCATCCGCTCAATACATACACGCAGCATCCTTTGCCTGAAACCAAGGCGGGCGGCCAGCATTTCGCCAAGGATCGTTACAAACAGGCTATAAAGAAGGTAGACGAATATCAAACCAATGACGACGTTAATGGCGACATTGTCAAACATAGGTTATGAAAAATGTTTCTTACAAAGGTTTATCTAAAACGCCAGTTGAACAACGTGAAAAACACCCATTTCCGGCTATAGGACTGGGTTAGCCAGGGTACCGGAATAAAAGGCCGTATCAGAACTAATACAGCCTTTTATCAAGTATAATCGCTTCATTATTTGGACATCAGGTACCCAAAGCCTGCAGACAAACCGCCCGCAATCATGGCACCGGCTATAACTGGTAGGGATATTGGTGCTGTTAATGCGACAAACGCTCCCGCAGCTAAACCGCCTGCGATCACCGCGACGCTTAAACCAGCCCCGGTTGCTGCAGTTTCCCCAAGCCCAATATCCCGGACAAGATTTTCTGCTTTTACGCCGGCAACTGCACCCACTATACCACCAATAGCTGCCGGACCAGGTGCCCGGGCACCCGCAAAAGCAGCAGCCGCCAATCTTGGCATCCCTGCACGTGCAGCAGCAAGGGCAATGGCTTCCGTGGCCATCAATCCTTCCGTGGTTCCTGGAACAAACTGCGCCAATCCGTTAGCTGCAGCTTTTCCCGCAGAATAAGCCCCACTGGGGGCAGGTACAGGCGTTGACCCCTGTCCTGGCGGTGCAGGCGTTGAACGCTGCACCGGTATGGGCGCTGTTTCCTCAAAAACAAACGGGGACTGTACCGGTTGTTCCCTTTCAACCTTAGGGGAAGCGCTGGGGGCAGACCGTACAGGTAATGGCTTGCTAAAGTCAAACTCCAGCTGCTTATCTTTTGCAAAAGGGAAACTTTGTTGTTCGGGGCCATACATAGGCTGCTTGCCTCCTGATGCTGCCGGCGGGGCCGGTGCAGCAGGCGCCGGCGCTGGTGGCTTCCTATTGATAATTGCCTTTACGTCTTGTGGAAGCACCACCTTGGGACCATTCGGTACGGCTGGCCCTACATGATCGCCACCTTCTCTGCCATACTGGCCTTTTGCCTTAGCACTAGCCGCATCTTTCCGTTCACCAGCAGACTGTTGGTTATTAGCCTTGGCGTTTTGAGGACCGACCCACTGCGTTGCGCCCGGCGGGCTACTCCACATCGGTGTATCGGGATGGTGACCAACATGGTAGTCAGCAGCATTTTCCATCCATGACTCCGCAATATTGTCAACATATTTCCGGATATTGGACGCCTGGGAATAGGTAGTTTGCGTTGCTCTTGTTTCTACGTTAAACTGTTCTATCAAATGCTTCTGCGCCGGTGGTTGGTCTGTGGTCCCTTTGGGGTCCGTTCTCATAACCGGATTCCCCCTGCAATAACCATAAACGTTTAACCCACCCCGAATGCCTATGGGATCTGCATTACACCACCGCCCCAGCCACGGGACATAATACCGCGCACTATGGTAATTAAACCCGCTTTCTTCATCTCGTTCCATACCGGTGTACCGGTAGCGTTTAGCAGGTACCTGTCGCGAGGAATCGGTTGCCTGGTATGCCGTAGTACCATAAGGGTGATACTCCTCATAGGAAATAATGTTGGCGTCGGCATCCAGTTCAAGACAGGAACTTCCCAGGTGATCGCTATACTGGTAACGCACCAGTTGTGAGGTAGTCCCATAATTAACCTTTGTAAGGGTATCTACCATGGCTATCCTGTTTTTGTCGTCCGTTACATGCAGGGTCTCTCTTTCCAGCAGAATGACATTAGCCCTTCGTTCCCGGTAAATCTCAAACACCCCCAAATAGATCCGCTCTTCGGTTTTATTAAAAAGCCTTTCTACTACTTTTCTTACCCGTTGCCCGTTGCTGTCATATACATAATATGCTTCACCGCCTCCACCTAAACTTACGTGTTGCAATTGTTCCCGGAAGTTCCAGTTCAATTGTTTCAGGTGCGGCATGGTAAGCATACTTCCATGCACGTTATACGAATAGGCAAAGTTTTCATCACCGGTTGTAACACTCATCAGGCGGTTATTCGATGCATTATAGGTAAACTCCCGGGTGAAGCTGCCCTGCGGGCCTGCTATATGCTGCATCTTTGTAAGATTCCCTGCGCTGTCGTACCCATATTTCTGTGTGTAGTTGCGCATTTGTACAGGCGAATTGGGTTGCAGGCTAAACCGGCACCAGTCGTCGTTCCAGTTATCAGTCCCGTTCCCGCTTGTTTGCCCCGTATGTTCCCGCCCACCGGCTTCAATTAACCGGTAAACAGCATCGTAGTAATAATCGCTTTGCGCTTCCACCTGTTGTCCACCATAAAAAACAGTCTTCTGTGCATTATCAAATTGCCGGGTAATATTTCCGGCCGGGTCATAGGTATAATTCAGGTCCTGCAATACCTGGTTACTACCACCCGTAGTCAACAATCTTGTTAACCGGCAGGTTTCCGGTTCATACTGGTAAGTCGTTTTTGTGTTGTTACCATAAAAGATCGCTTTACGCTGTCCCTTTGCGTTATAATCAATGTTGTTTACAAAACTCGTTGACTCATTCACACCTTTAATATTTACAACCACCTTATTGAGCAGGCTGGCCTCATTGTACAAAGGGGTGAACAAACTGCGATCGGGCGCTATTATTTTAACTGGCCGGTTCAGCGCATCATAAGCTGTTTCACTGTTGAAGGTCTCTGTTTCAAGCAGCGGACTCGTACTCCAGTTGGCCATATTCCTGTAATCCTTTACTAATTGCCGGGAAGATGTCAATAGATTGCCTTTAAAATCATATGCCGCATTGGTTACTATACCGGATGTATCATAGTGCCGGAATAATCTTCCTTTCAGGTTATGGCCCAGCGCATCGGGTGCCATTTCTCCATATTCGTATTGTTCAAAGACAATATTGCCAGTACCGGTATCAACAAACAATTGCGCCGGCCGGTGCAGTGCATCGTAGGTATAACTGATCGTTTGTTGCCGGCTATCCCATACCCGCAGTAGTTTTCCCATTGCATCGACCAGCATCCAGCGATCACCGGCATCCATACTTTGCTGGAAACAGGTATTGCCCAGCATATCGTATTTGAAGCTCATGACCACATTACCTCTTGCATCGGTAATGGCTAATTGATTGCCCTCTATATCCTGTTTTGTTCGGGTATAATACCATTCTTCCTGCACGGCTTCATTACTGCGTTGCGTTTTATTGTGTGTAACAACCAGGAATTGTCTACCCAGGCTATCGAGATAAATGGTGGAGGGAGTATTATAGTGCAGGGCGGCTTTTTGTGCTGCCTGCTGCTCGGCTTCGCCTTTTTCTCCGTTTATCCGTTGCGCATACCAGCTGCTTTCTTTCACCGTATCATTATCATCGTAGCCTTTTTGCTGCCAGGCATCAAATACTATTTTGGAGAACGTACCGTTGGGCTTTTCAGTTTTGATCACCCGTCCCAGCGCATCATAGTATATTACAGGCGTAAACCCTAATTCAACCAGCTCCTTTTCATTGTTATATTCAAAACTGCTATCAAAAAAAGGCTCATATTGTTTAACGGGGTTTCCTTTATTGTTGAAGATCGTTCTGCCCGTCCCGATCCATCGCAAAGCAGGACTGGTGTCTTTGTACTGCAGATTGCCCGAAGCGTCATGAACTAATTTACCATCGACACCACGTTCCGGCGCAAGGCCCGGCTCTGCCTGTATCTTCCTGAGCACTTCATGCCCCGAGCCATCTGAATAGGAATAGCTTACCTGCGTTTTCCTGGTGGGGTCAACTGGGGCATCACTGTTATAATAATGGCTTTCATAAGTCGTATTCTTCACGCGGTTCGCCTGTTGTCCGTTTGTATCAAAATACCGGAAGGCATATTCAAGCACCGCAGACGGCTGATCGTTCGGTGAAAGCTCGGTCGTATTTACATCCATGGGATCGCCTTTTAACTCAGTGCTTTTTCCCATGATGAATTGATGCGATACCAGCCCCAGCTCGTCGAAACGCACCCCTGTTCGGTTATTGTTTGCATCCCGTAAAAGATACGGGGCCATTACCCGGTAATTAAAGCCATCTGCATTGCTTTCATTATTCAGGGCATCGATGGCGCTTTTAAGCAATAATCTATACCTGTCGTAAACCACTCTCGTCCGGTTTCCAAAATTATCTTCATAAGCCACCGGCAAATAGAAATTGCTTTTTGTAAAATTTACCTCAGGGATTGAAGGATCGGGGTACAACCAGGTCCGGCCTGATTTTATCCAATAGTTATTATCCCCTTCCAGCTGTACATAACGGGCCTGATCACGCCACAGGCTTTCATTGTATTTGTCCCCATAAATATGCTGCATGAGCGAGGGTGTCCCTGCCAGCAGATAATTTTCATATAGCAATCCTTTGGTATCCTGAAACCCGGCAGGTTGAGGGCCCGACAGATCATCGCGCAAGTATAAGATGCGGGCATGTTCCAGCTTTCTTTTTTCGTTAATAGCTGTTTCCTGTTCATATACTTGTACAGCGGCATTTTCAAAGCACAGCTTTATTTCACCGGGCGTGAAAAAAACAGCGGCTGGCGCACCGGTATTAAGCTCCCAGGTTTGCGTTTCATAACCTGCCGGAAGCCGGTAGGCCGAAGGCAGCGCTATTTCCTGGGTAAACCGGCTACAGGTATAAGTTATATATTGTCTGGTTTGTTTTTCCCGGTCGTCCACAGTAGGCAATCCGGCATCTGCCGTTCTTCTTCCATATACCACGGATGCGGCCTGCAACACATTCCCATATTTATCAAACTCCACATTAATGGTATGTGCCATGCGTGGATCAGCCGGGTTGCGTTCAAAATTTATAATAAGGGCTTCTTTTTCATGGGTTAGGAAGATCCCATACCGCTGTTCTCCCCGGGGCTGCAATCTTTGTATGTCATAATTATACTGGGTAACCGTATAAGGATGAATTTGTACGGCCGCATTCCCTTCATCGCTGTATACTTCCCGGCGAAGCGGCAATCCTTTTAACGCCCGGCAACATTCAATCTGCTCCTCCGTTGACAGGTTAATTGGCAAATCAGTTTCAGGCAACCAATACATTTGTGGGTTGGTAGCTGTACCGGAATAATACTCTTCCTGTAATTGATGGAATATCTGTTCCCTGTTCAGACAGGCACCGGTATGAAACCAGGTCTTTGTAGTAACAACAGGCTGAAATAAACTCCTTTCATCAATGGCAGTGGCAAGGTGCTGTGTTTTCCTTAGGTAGCTTTCATACTGCTCACTGTCTACCTGTACTACCATTGCAAAACCCCTGAATTCCCGCTCAACAGCATCATAGTAGCCGTGATGGTAGTGGTATTGATTACTAAAACGGGTTTGGGAAATATTATCTTCCACAATTATTTCGCTTACACATTGCACAGGGAATGGCAGTTTGGTGATCCATTTATTCCCATTGGCTTTATCTTCAAGATAATACTGGGTGGAAGACCTGTAACGGAAAGTAATTTCTTTACCCAGGTTGTTTAGATATTTCTCCATCAGGTGGGGTTTTCTACCACCCATTAGATCAATATATCGCAAAGGAGCATGGCTGTGTGCAGGTAACGGGGACGACCATACCAAACAAGCAGTCCCATTGCCCAGTAGATCAAACACACCTACTTTCGTTTGATCGTTTATCTCCGGGAAGGGATTGAAATATTCATCCGGATCGTTCAAACTGTTGCCGCTTTGATTAAACCATACCTGAATGCTGTTCTTACCGGTATAAATTATATCGGTAGTGCCTGAGCCGTCGATATCAGCCAGCTGAATAAAATGCGGATTGAAGTTTATATTATTATCAAAGCTGCCATTCATTTGCATAGTAACGCGTGCGCCAAACCGGCCATACCCCAGATTGGGATAATAACTCACATTGGAATGGGTGATGATAACAATATCCGCCAGGCCGTCGCCACTCATATCCGCTGTAGCGATCAGTATGTTTTCATTTTTATTGGCAAAAAGAATAGCCGGCCCTTTTTCTTCGTCCGCGGCTTTGGCGGCAGATTGATAATCGTCATAGCCCAGCTTTCCTTTGGCGGCATACCAGATAAATTCCTGTTCATGCGAGATCAGCAGATCGGGTCTGCCATCTCCGTTTAAGTCAAGGAATTTTAGATTGGGGTCGCTTAGATCAATATTGGGGAATTGCTGAAAAGCAGTAAAGGGCTCCCATGTTTCTTCAGCAGTTAATTCGAAATACCCTTTTAACGCGCCATCCGTTTTTACCAGGTATTTTTTACCATTGGCCTCCAGTTCCTGTATGGCGAGGTCACCGGTACTTAAACCAGATAGGGCGGGTTTGGGGCTTACTAATTGTGCGGCTGAAAATTTCCCCTCACCCAGATTTTCTTTATAGTACCAGCCAGTGGCCTGTTCGGTAAGCATACCAGCCATTCCTTCGCTATAGAGATCAGTCCATTGGTACAGGCGGTTATCCAAACCAACCGGATCATTAACAACGTCTTCCTGTGATACTTCTTTTACCTCTTTTGAAAAACCGGGTTTGCAATACGAAAATGCCAATGGCGGTAAGGAGCGTTTTGACCTCAGGGTACCATTTGTATTCCAGATATAACCCGTTTGAGTGATCTGCTCCAGATAAGTGAGGTGCGGGCGTTCATCATAGGCAAGATCAAGCGAACGCACCAGGTAATCATCCCAGCCCAACTCCTCTTTGAAATGATGGAACATCAGTATGCGGCGGCAAAGCCGGCTGGTCCTTATTTCAAATCCTGAACGATAGGTAGAAAAAGGATCCTTTCGCGCAGTCCACCCGGTTATTTCCCGGGTGGTTGGTTTATCACGATCATGTTCCCCATAATCAAACACCAGCTCAAACAAAAATCCGCTATCGGGCGGCATCGCCTCACCTTCGTACCAGGCAACATTGTTTCCATAGAGTACCCTTTTGGGGTACACATTGGTAACTGGTGCCGTGTCGTTCAACCGGTTCTTTTCATGCACTGCAGGGGCAATATTCGTTTTATCTTCCTTTTTATACACGTATCTTGTAATATTCCCCTTATCATCATAGGTGTATTCGAGGCACCATTTAAAAATGTTATGCTCCTCCCCTGCAACCGGACTGGCTATACGCGAGCCCGGGCTTTGTCCGAATACGGAAACCACATTATCTTTTGATCTTACCCGCCAGTAAACAATATTATTCTCTTCTATTTTCTCTATCCGTGCAAAAAGTCCTTCAATCCGGGGGCGGTAGCGGGTGATGGTCACCCCATTATTTGAAATGGTATTTCTATTCCAGTTACCGTTTGCGTCTTTTATTAATTCCGGCACCAGGTCCTCTGACCCCGATAAAATGAATACATCCGACTCCTCCTCATCTTTGTATTCAGGCAGCTTCTTTTCAGTCCTTCTTTGAATGGATGGACAATCACCATTCCATCCCAAGCCAAAAATACCATTTCCGCCTCCGGAGTTATAGCTAAGTGATAAAGAAGGTGTATTACCATTTCTACCCGGAGTGAAGGGAAGCGGTATAGAAAAAGCGGCAGTACCATCAACAGCATTCACATTGAATTTCTCGTTAACGCTTTTTATAGCCCCCCCACCTTTGGGCAGGGTTATAGCCGGCACCTGAACAAGGTTGGAGGCTGTTTTGGCTGCTTTATTCTGGGTTGTATTAATATTCTCCATACAGCATTAATAATTAAAGTGAAAAACTTAGATGCGATCTCCTGTTATGCATTCAACTGTAATGAATACCGTACTACCAGCCACGCATCTTCCCAGGTGTTGGCGTCCGAAGCATTACTACCGGGGGTGAATACCCAGTTGGTACCCAGCTTTGGAAAATCACCGGTAAAGCTGAAATGCTGTATGTCTTCGATTACTGCAACCTTAGCCAGTGGTTTGCCATTTAATGCAACCGTGTTGGCTTCGCCCCTGATAAAAAGCGCTATGCCGGTTACCTGTTTATTTTTTACTTTCCGGTTGCGGGTAATAAATGGCAGCCTGTTTTCGAGTCCGGTCAACGTAAGCACCGGTGCTCCATCCGCCGGGTGTTGAAAGCGGTACCATTCGTTGGCAAATTCATGACGAACATTGAATAACTGCACCATGCCATCGTCGCCGTTCATATCTTCCATAAAATCGTTCAAATTGTCAATAGCAGCCTGCTTCAGCATGCCCCCGCCTTCACGGGCCACATATTGCATATGAATAATCACATCGGGTATGGTGCCATAATCGAACTGCCTGAATTCGGCCGGCAGTTCCAACCGCCAGCGGCTGATGGCGCCAGCCCCTTCAAAAGGCAGGTACCGTTCGTCGCGGAAGTTCAATTCAAACATCCCGGTATCATGCTGGGCATGACTGGTGGCAATAGATTGCAGCTGTGAGAAATTATGTACGAACCGGTTGTCGTTGGCAGCGGTTTCTTCGGCATATTGCGAACCGGTAATGCTGCTAACGCGGGTTTTATCGTTCAGCAAAGTAAGGGTGGCACTTACACTGGTATACGGTCCCGTTACACAGGGTATGGAAACACTCATACTTTTTATCCTGCGCATAAAATGCCCGGGGAAATCGAGATCGAACATTTCTTCGGTCAATTGCAACTCACAGACACCTTTTTCTTTCAGGTTGATCAATGCCACGGGGTCCCATTGTACCAGTGAAATGTGTTTGGTGATCTCAAAATCACGTTTGTTATTATCCAGGTAGGCTTTCTCCATTTGCCTGAGGGCCAGTGAAAGCTGATCAGCAGCCACCAGGCCATCCCGTTGCCCATTCCAGAAAGACAGTTTAATAAAGTTGGAGTTCAACTCGCCTCTTTCATAACGGTAGGCTTTTTCGGCTTTGCGAGCCATGTCATAAGCCAACTGGTATGCCTGACGGTACACAGCGCGCACCTGTCCCTCCATCCATTGGTACAATTCCTCGTTGGTATATTTGGTTGCCAGGTAGTTCTGCATTTCTGATGCCTGTTCTATTTGTACTTCCTGACTCTTCAGCTCTCTTTCGGCCATGCTAATACGTATACGGGCGGCAATGAGCTGTTTATCGATCTGTACCATTTCATTACCGGCGGTGTTGGCCTGTAAGATCCATTCCTGCCGTTGCCGGAGGAAAGCCGTTTTTTTGGCGGCGGAACCAGACTGGAATTGCAGAAAGTTAGACTTTGTTTGTACGCCTCTTGCACTGGCCCCAAACGCGGCCCCCAATTGCTGTCCGCCAAATGAAACGCTTACGCCTACCCCCAATGGTTCCCCATTTCCTGTGGTAGTGGGAATAACACCTGCTATACCGGCCATTGTCTCAAGCGAACCGGCAATCACCTGCAACTGGGCAGCCTCCCTCATTTTGGTCATCTCCTCCCTTTCATAATCAATGAGCATCATGTCACTGGCGTTCTGCACATCCCGGAACATCCCGGCGATATCGGTATAATCGGCATCGGCCGCAGGCACTGGATCTTTTATTCCCAGCAATTGCATAAAATGTTTAAGTCTTTTGCCTGTGTTCTCGCGGGTCTTGCTCAGTACCTCCAGCTGCGCCCTGGATTCATCGAGTTGAGCAGCTTTTACGGTATGGATGGCTTTTAACAGACTTACTTCGTGGGTACTACGCAAATTGGCCAGTGCTTCCGCATCGCGGCGCTCTATAACCGAGAGCAACTGACTTCCCAGCCCTTTCGCTTCTGCACACATCTCCAACGCCCTGGCTGTTAAATGCTGAAAACGGTAATAAGGCATGGCCACATTGAAATCGTTCAGCACACTGTTAAGGCTAACCCCATTGGCGGCTGCCTGTACCAGCAACGCGGGATCAATGGCTGGTTCAAATAAGGATAGTTTCTGCACTACCCCGTCGATATTCATACTGTGGCGCAATTTGAATAACCTGTCGGCTACAGTATCCCAATATTGCAGTAACTGCGGGTTGTTGGGAATATTAAAGTATAAAGCTGCACCAAAACCATATATATTATTACCGCGATAAGGTTTACCATGCTGGTTACCGCCTTCAAATACTACCTGGCCACTGTATGGGAAAGCCAGCTCCATTTCTACAAGGGCGTTACTGAAAACATCCCATTTATCTTTTAATGAATTATAAGACTGGGCTTTCACCTTGCCGCGTTCAGGCACTACCTGCGGACGCGGGCCCAGGATATGCCCTGCTATCACATACAGCATCAATGACTGGTTAATGGTTTCCAGCGTATTTTGCCGGTACAGATCGTCACCCCAGGCAATCAGGTTATCGAGGTATTTCATCACCACCGTTTTCATATAGGCCGCAGGACGAGAACGGGCAATCAAATGGGGGTTGAAGGGATCACTACGCCAAGCTCCTACATCGGCCGAACCAATGCCTGATTGCAGGTTGTATAGGATAGTAGTAATATCGTCTATGGCACTGGTTTTAAATGGCAGGAACTGCCAGTAGCGCCTGATATCGTTGTCTGCTCCCGGTGCCGTTGGGTCGAAGATATATTGATACCAATTACGCGCCTGTTCATACTGACGGCTTTTACTTAACCTGTCGGCAATCAACAGGGGAACATGAAAGAATAATTCCCAGTTATACACACTAAAGGGGCCAAATGATTCTTTAAACCAGTTCACATTGGTCACCTTTCCAAAATCAACACCGCCATCGGGCCACAAGTCAATATTCTGCGCGCCATAGGTTTCTTTTGCAACGGCATATACCGTGTTTCCCTGAGTGGATGGTTGAAACAAATTGCTGACTCCATACTCCTTTACATTTTTCAAAAACGACTGCGTATAGGGATGATACACATTCTGTACATCATACGTACTCTTTCCATAATCATAAAATCCTAACATCGTTCTGTTATGTGAATTATCAGAACGGTCTTCCTGGTAAACAAACCCTGGCGGCATTCCTCCATCGGCAAAATTCCTTTGAACCGACCTTACCAATTTGTACCCCGCCAACGATTTATTGAATATTATCCCATTCCGGTTATTCTCGTAGATAAGGCTGACCGGTGTCCAATAAACATCTGACGCATAAAAATTCATGTACCTGCCCGCAACCCATGCCGGATAAAAACGGTTAACATTGATCAGGTCACCCGTGGTGGCAGTCATTTTATTACCGTCCTGGAAGGTAAAAGCACCTGCCGATGACATTGTCAGGTCTATTTCGTAGTTGACATGGACCTTCAATTGCTCCTCCTGTGTTTCGGCTATAAAAAAGAACTTACTGACGGCCGGCGCCTTGGTCTGCGGCATGGTATTTACCACACACGCCGATGTTTGTTTGGCCGTCCATTTCCCTTCTTTATATTCCGACCAGGCCAATTTGATCTCCTGGTACTCCAGCGGCCTGACTTCACCTGTTGTTCTATTGGAAGCTTCTACAAACTTCATATTTGACACAGGTTTACCATCAACCGTGTTCTCCTTAGTTCTTTTGCTGAATACCGGCCAGAATAACAACAACCGGTTCTTCCATACTACCGGCACCAGGCTATTACCGTTCATTGGTTTGGTAAGGACGCCACTTTCTTTTTCATCTTCAATCAGCTGGATATCTGTTTCAATTTTATCCCAGGGTGTCCATACATGCTGGCTATGGTCGAATTTGGTGTAATAATATACATAAGGCATATTTCTGGTACGCCCGATAATATGGGAGAAAGTAAGGCGTGGGTAACCCCATACATAACTTTCATGGTACATGGCGCAGAAATCCAGATTACCCATTTCATTTAGTTTATTCAGGTAACCTTTAATTGCCATGTCCACCTTTTCAGGGGTAATCTCTTCCTGTAATAGTTCAGCTTCCAGTTCCCGGAAAAAGGTGCTTTTGGTATCCCGCAGATCGGGCTCTATCCAGTTCTCTGGATAAAGGAATACTTTTCGGTTGGCCTCCCAGGTGCGGTAGTGCTGCATCCACTCCCATCGTTGACGGTCAAGCAGGTCGGAAGTAATACCACTTTCCAATCCCAGGAAACAACGTTGAATAAAGGTTTGTACAGAAGAGATAGCCTGCTTTATACGTGAGGTTTCCATGTTGCTTTCCATCTGTACGTCTATCAAAAAGAACTCAAACAGTGTTTCTGCATCCAGTGGCACATCCCTGTTTTCTGCCCATTGTTTTAATGCAGGTTGTACGAGCAGATAACTGATGAGGGCATTGCGCTGGTTGGTGCGCAACACATCGTTCACCGGTTTTATTACCTCCTGCCATTCGTCCTGTGTATACAAAGCACGCATACTGCTGCGGATGCTTTCACTTACCTGCAGGCATTTATTAAAATCATCGCCGGGCGCTGCCCATGAAAAGAGTGTAGCCGTGCTTACGCCTGATTTTTCCGAAATAGCCAATGCCTGTTGCAGTTTTATCAAAGGACTTTCATCAACAAAACTGGCAACCGTTATATTGAACTGGCCCGCGCTGATCAGGCCAGTAACGCCTGAAAGATCCCAACCGGTCAATGCGGTGATCTTATCGGCAAGGTTAGTATTGATGCCATTACGCGTCCAGGCCAGGAACTCTGCCAGCGAAATGCTGCCTTTATTATAAGTGTTGCGCATTTTTGTATACTCCCTGAAACGTCGCCACATTGGCAAGGAAAATTCGTTCAGGTCCATGCCAGCCAAACCATCCTGACAAAGCTGTAATAACTTCAATTCAGTGGCTTCCAATGCAAAGTTTTTTATAAACAAGGCAGCCTTATGCGCTTTCTGCCAGGCAGCTATGAACTGGTCACGTTTTAAAGCAGTAAAAAAACAGGCATCAGGGACCTTCGTTTTAGGTAGTGTTGGGGTTTTCCAGAAAAACTGCGACAAATTTATACCCAGTCCTTTGATCTGGAGACTGTATAACTGGCCAGACTTTAACCTTTGAGGCGCACTTTCATATTGGGAAGCATTGCCCAACGATGGCTGCAAAACCAATAACTGGTCATCAAGATATACTTCAGGCTTCCTGCTGCTGTTTATAAGAATTGTATATACATCGTCGAACTGAGGAATAAGATAGCCGGTCCAGGTATTTGCACCTGGCTGTTGTGTATTCGTTTCCGAAACCGTTTCAATGTCTTTTATCAGGGACCGGGAGCCATCCGCAGCACTGAGCATATCTGAGAGTAACCATTCCGTCACAGCAGCATCAACCTGCAAACTGTCACTTAGCTTTTCAATTATCAATTGTTTTGTTAGCTGTGCTTTAAGAAATGGCAGGTATTGTTTATAAAACAGGGCAATTTTTACAGTCTGCGTGTTTACATCCATGTCTGGCCCCAGCACTCCATTTCTTTCCGGGCTGCCAGCCGGGAAAAGCACAAACAGGTTATCATCTACAAAAACGCCGGGTTGAACAATAAGCTCTTTCACGGCCCTGTAATAATCTGCATCTTTGGACAAAGCCATTATTGCATCCAATTGTTCAGCAGTCAATATTCCCTTTGCAGATACTGTTCCTTTCACCTTATCATAGGCAAATCTATCCGCCAGTGACACAGGAACAACTACCGGCAAACCTTCAACTGCCTGTGCTGTATAAACCAATTTCCCATTTAAGAAATCAATGATCCTGGCCGCTATCTCTTCTTTATATATCAATAACAGGTAACTTTTCAAAACTTCTGCGGTCACACCAGGCTGTTCCTTATACTCCTGCCCTATCTCCAATAAGCCATCGCGCAAGGAAACAGCCAGAGAAAGGAGTGTTTTCTCAGCAGGCAAAATCCCTGGTTCTGTTTTATTGGTAAAAAGATAATTTAATTGTTCTGGCTTAAACCGGGCCAGCTGTAGGTCTTCACACAGCATAATAAAATCCAGGGTGCCATCGGCATTTACAAACGGATTGCCGTACAATGCTATCAGCTGCAATAATCTTTTCACAGACAGCCTTAACAAACGGGCCAGGGTTACATACCGGAAAAGCACCGACAGGTTGTGCACCGATAACACATCGGGCATACCCGCAGTTGTGCGTATCATGGCCAAATCGTCGGCGGTTAGCTGAAGGGCAGCCAGCACGCCTGGTAAATGCGCTCCAATAGTAAGCGATTTGGCGAGGTAGTTATAATTCTCATCGGCGGCAAAAACGGGATCTATAGACAGGATGTTATGCGTAAGGAATAATTGCCTGTACAAAGACTGCTCGCCAAAGGTTTGCATATCGGTCCAAAAAGCAAGCAGGTAATTCAATGGCAATCCTGTTTGGGCTACCACTTTTTTTACCGCTATCAGTTGTTGCAGCAAACCGGGTGTTATTTCGTAGCGCCGGGTGTTGCTGTCAGGTGTAACCAGTCCCAGCAATGCCAGATCAGTTTCCTGTATTGACCAGTTTAGCTTTTTGTATAACCTGACAAACCGGTGTATAGCCTCATACTCGGCTGTGGTAATGCCCGAACCGTCGAGGTGTTGCAACAGCGCGTTGCTGATATCATAACTTTCAGCAACACTTCGCAAATCGGCCAGTGGCGCCCCCTCGCCGGGTGTAGTGCCACCCAGCTCTATAACGATCATTTTACCAATTGGCTCAAAATACTGCAACACCCAATTCTTTACAGCGGTCTTATCTTCCGGTGTTGTAAATACAGCCTGCAACAATTGTATTACCTGCGCATATTTTACAGCCGGATCGGTTGCATTTACTACTAATGATTGTAAATAGCGATAGCTGTAAGGGATGCGCTGTAACATGGCCAGGGCTGCGCCTTTTGGACGGGCAATATTAACACTTCCAGCGTCCAGCATGGCAACCAGTTCTTTGAAGCTGATGCCAGTAGTTGGCAGGAAACGGCTTTTAACCTGTTTCATTTGTGTCAGCATTTCGGTTTCTGTATTGAAACCATAATACTGCCATACATTTTTTACCCCAATAGTGGTATAAAACTCCTGCTGGGTAAGTACCTTGCCGGCCTTTGCATCATAATAGGACTTCCGGTAAAAATCTTCTTTGGTCAAGATCACATATTCCAGTCTGGAAAGCGACAATATTTCTGCCTGTTGCGCTCTTTGCAGCGCCACTGCATCTTCAGGTGTTCCGCTTTTGGTAAATGTATTGAGCAAAGCACCCCTCGACACACCCATCTTTTCCAACAACAGGCGAATTGCGTCTAATGGCTGATTATAAGGCAATGCAAACGGGTATACCGCTTCATTCAGTTTACTATAGGCTGCATAATTGATGTGTTGTGGAATGGCCAGCAATTCTTCTGTTGGCTCATCAGTTACATTAAACACTTCCAGTTGCGCCTGACCCTCCGCCTGGTAATCGGGCAAATGCACTATAAAGCTTTCCATGATCTCGTTCACAATATCGATGTAGGGCAACACGGTATTGGCATTCTCACAGGTAAGCTGCAGATTACCAATATCAGGACGTCTTTTCAACAACTCCGGCAATGGATATCCGCTATCGCCTACATGGGCCATATATTGTAATAGTTCAACCAAATAGGCTGAGGCACTGTATACAGAACGACATTCGTCGCACTCACACAGATCGGCATTACCAAAAAGGGTTTCCCAATTTAACGTGAGGTTACTCTGATCGGTCATTTCCTGTAAAACAGCAAGTGCTTCCTGTTTACCGCCTTTGCCATCGATGGCCGCGACCGAGATACCGGCTACTTTATCCCGCAACGCAGTAAACAAATACTCATTACGGGCATTTACATTTGCAACCTGTTCATATACCTGAGCTGCCGCTTCCTCTCCACCCAGCTGTTTGGTAAAGGTGTTTACAAATGTGCTTTTAGGTTGGGCAACTATCTTATGGGCCGAAGTAAGATTGGCCTCCATCATTACCGGCATTACAACCGGATCATCGCTGAGAGAAGAAATGCGTTGGATCGTTTTAAGCGTATCCATCACTCCGGCATGTTGCAGAGGGTCCACCTTTGCCAAAGAGGCCCTTTGTTGTTTTGCGGCCGCATAAACAGATGTTTTGCGAATATCAAAGTCAGGATGTTGCTCAAAGAAAGACAAGACCCCATCACGGACCTCTTTGTCCGGTATGGGCAGCTCGGCATTTTTTATCATTTGAACAATAACCGCCGACGGTTCTTTTCGAAACAATTCCTGTTTTTCTTTTGCAAGATTGTCAGACAAACCACGATTCTCATGTTTTTTCATGGCGTTTGTTTAATAAGTTTTTTGATTAATAGTAAAGTTGATAAATGTGTTATTAGAAGAGAGGGAACAGGGAACGGTGCAGATCAGTCGAAAGTGGACATGGCGCATACAACAGGTATAAGGTTATTAATGGGATTTTCGGAACGAAGGTACCCGCAGTAACGGGGACAGTATACGCTGTACTGACTGAACTGTAACTATTAATGAATGAATCGTATGATAAATAACACATATAGGGGTATAAAAAAACAATGAGAAAGCACCTGATGGAACTTTCTCATTTTTTTACAAGCTTATACCAATTCAACAGTCCTGTCATTTCAGACTGTCTATCCGATATTCCTTGGGAAACCAACGGCAACATTTGGAACAATAGCACGTGTATCAATCGGGCCTAACGGAGACATCTTATGGTCAACAATAGGAAAGTTCAATTTTGTGAATGTGACAGAAGCAGTTGTTTTAAAAAAATCTTTAACCAGCTCAGGGCGCTGACTGGCGCCTTTGCCAACCTGTGCAGCCAACTCCTTTTCAATATTATCATTTACCTCCTCCATCATACTGGCAATACCCTTTTCAACTTCCTTTTGAATATCGTCCTTGCTTACAAAGATCCCGGTAAGTACATCCCAGCCCGGAAGATCAATATCCATATCAGTCACTTCACCAACTATAAAATGTGACAAATTGAATGAAGTAGATGTTGACAGGTGGACGTTGAACTTAAGATCAGCGCCCCGGCCGCTGCCACTTACAGAAATAAACCCATCCTTGATCCAGGCGCTTAATTTATCCAGGTCCTTGAGTTGCGCCTTTGTCTGTTTAACCTGTTCATTCACTTTGTCCTGTGAAATACCACCTACTGTTGGAAAATCGAAAAGCGCAAAGAAAATATCAACGTCCCCGCCTTTGAATTTCGTAATATCAAAAGCACTGCTGCGGTAAACCGCTTCAAAAGCGGGAAGAATGCGCCCATTTATATTAAAAGTGCCTACTTTTTTATAGACGACGAAATAGGCCATTTTGTTAATCATAAGGTGCTTGAGCAAACTATCAGAAATGTTCAGACTAAATTTACCATCTGCTGATGAAATGGTTTCCGCGGAAACGGAGGGAATTTGCGCTGGAAGGAGTCCTTCTAATATGGAACCCAAATGAATATGCAGACCTGGCGCACTTTTAAATGTACCGGCCAAAGGCTTTTTAGGGTTACTTAAAAAAGAAGGGGCAAAATGAACAAAGTCAGTCACTTCATGGATGTGTCCTGAGATTTTCATAATAAAGTTTTTAAATGATGAGATAATTGTTGAGAAATGCATACTAATCTACTTATCCTGACAAACCTCAACAATACCATAAACAGGCCGTTTTACAATACAGCACAATGGTGCCGGCCGGGTATACTATACCACTAACAGGGAGGTGTATATCAACCGCACCCTATACTTCAATGCGTTCCTATATTACCGTGTCAGATTTATGCATTTCAGGAATTTAAAATCAGGTGTTTTTCCCGTTTTAAATAATACTTTTTTTTCGTAAGGGCCGTCACCTGACTGTATAGCTCATCCATTTTACAGAAGGTATACCGGAGATCGATCCCGTTTTCAGGACTTCATAAAGCGAATTAATCTAAACGAATTACTACCTTTATACACCCGGCTAAAGCCACTAAATTCTTTCGCATGTATAATGAAGACCATAAGAATATTAGCGCCCAGTGCTTAAATCCGAGTGAATACAAAGACCTGCTGCAGGCAACGATCGACAGTTCCCTCGACATCATTCAATTGTTTAAAGCTGTACGCAATGAGGAAGGCCGGATCATTGATTTTGTCTGGCTCCTCAATAACAAAAAAGCCATTGAACAAAATGGCGACGTCACAGGCAGAAGCCTCCTACAGCAACATCCGGGGGTTGTTGAAGCGGGGATTTTTGAGAAAATGGTTAAAGTAACCGAAACAGGCAAACCAAGCGAGGAAGAGATGTACTATAATTACGAACAATTCGATGGCTGGTTTTACCAGGCCGTCGTAAGATCAGGCGATGGCGTTGTATTGACCACGCGCGATATCACCAAACAGAAAAATGCCGAGGCAGAAATAATGAAAAGCAGGGACTTACTGCTGGCCATGATGGATGCACCCAATATTGGTATTGGCGTTTTTAAGGTGGTCAGAAACAACCATGGGAAAATAATAGACTTTATATTCGATTTCGTAAATAAAAGGACTTTAGAAGCGTTCGGCGGCAACGATCCTACCGGCACTCTGCTCTCCAGTTATGGAAGTGACGGAATAGAACAATTACAATATTTCAAAGAAGTAATTGAAACGGGAAATAACAATTCATATACAAGAAAGGCAGAGTCCGGGATTGTGGAAGGGTGGTTTCTTTTTTCCAATGCACCTATTGGCAATGATCGGTTGATACAGGTGTGGGAAGACATTACCGACTTAAAAAAGGCCGAGCAGGAAATAAAAGCCACCAGCAATCTTTTGCAGTCAGTGCTGAATGTTTCGCTTTCAGGCATTTCTTATTACTGTCCCGTGTTCAATGAAGAAAATAAAATTATTGACTTTGAATGGGTGCTTACAAACAACAGGGCCAATCATTATGGAGGCGACCGTTCATTGATCGGTAAACGCTGGATGGAGGAATACCCGGGCATAAAAGAATGCGGTGTTCTTGACAAAATGATCGCTGTGGTGGAGAAAGGAGAAATACAGGATTGGGAATTCCCTTATACGCTTGATGGGTCCCACCAATGGATCCGTCTGACGGGTGTAAAATTAGGGAATGGACTGGTCACCTCCTCTGAAGATATAACGGCACGCAAGCTGGCGGAGAAGGAAATACTGGACCTCAAAGATGAAATAGCCAGCAATGCGACAAACAAATACTACTCCATTTTTAATTCCATTAACGAAGGCTTCTGCATTTATGAACTGGTATATAACAATGAAAAAGCAGATGACCTTAGGTGGGTGGAAGTGAACCCTGCATTTGAAAAGCAAACGGGTTTAAAAGACACGGTAGGTAAACTGGCCAGCGAAGTAATGCCAGGTACAGAAACTTACTGGTTCGAAGCATACGACAAGGCCGCCAAAACAGGCGAAGCGGTCCATTTTGAAAACTGGCATGAACCCACCGGGCGCTGGTACTACACGTTTGCTTCCCGGATTGGCGGTGCAAACAGCAGGCAGGTGGCCGTTTTATTTTCCGACATCACAAAACGCAAACAACAGGAACAGCGTCAGCAATTTCTGCTCAATTTCAGTGATACCCTGCGCACGATCGCCGATCCTATAGAAACACAACGTGCCGCCATGCGGATGCTTGGCGAACACCTGAAAGTAAGCCGCACCTTCTATTACTCGTTGGTGCAGGAAAACGACAACTGGACCTATATCATTGATGACGACTGGCACGCCGATCCAACTCAACCAACCTTTTCAGGCCGGTTCCTATCCACCGATTTTGGTGCACATACGTTTACCCGTTTGCCGCTGGGTGAAGCCTATATTTGCCCCAACAGCCACCAACTCGATATTACTCCAACGGAGCTTCAACACTATCTCGATCTTCAGATCATCGGCTGGATCGCCTATCCTATAATCAGACAGGGCATCTATGAAGGCGGTGTATGCATTCATAGTCCGGTTGCCCGTAACTGGACGGAGGAAGAGATCACATTGACTGCCGAGGTAGCTGAGCGCACCTGGGAGGCCGTAGAGCGAGCCAATGCGGAGGAAGCCCTGCGTAAAAGTGAAATTAAATTGAAAGAACTGCTTCAGATCCGTGAAGATTTTATAGGCGTTGCCAGTCATGAATTGAAAACACCCGTCACCAGCATAAAAGTATATGCAGAAGTGGTACAGGAAAAGCTGGAAAAAAGAGAATGGGTGGAAGAAGGAGAACTGATGAAACGACTGAATACCCAGATTGACCGGCTTAATAAATTGATCAATGACCTGCTGAATACCACGAAAATATCGGCAGGAAAGCTACACTTCTGTTTTGGCCCAACCGACCTGAATAAAGTGATACAAGAACGGCTTGAAGAGGTAAAAAGAACAACGAAACATAATTTTGTCATAGAATTGGGCGACTTACCTGTGGTCACTTCCGACCAGGAACGCATTGGCCAGGTGATCACCAACCTGTTAACCAACGCTATTAAATACTCGCCCATTACTACAACGGTGACCATTAAAAGTTCACTTGCCGGTGATAGTATACAGGTAAGCGTTCTTGATAAGGGGTACGGCATCTCTCCCAATGACCAGCTGAAGATCTTTGACCGTTTTTACCGGGTAACTGAAAACAACATGGACACCTTTCCCGGCATGGGATTGGGTCTTTATATCTCGTCACAAATTATTCAACAGCATGGCGGCACGCTGACCGTCGTAAGCGAACCGGGTAACGGATCGGTATTTACTTTTACCATTCCCATAAAGAGTTTGAGATCAGATTGATCTCAAAAACTCTTTTTTCCGTTAATGGTAATATTATTCAATTTAAAATTCTCAACCACCGATGTATCTATTACTAAATTATTCTTCGCCGTTATGTTCAAATTCTCAAAGGTGAAGTCAGCTAATTTATAATTGAAAGCATTTACGTTGTTACGGTTTTCAGCAACTCCCACATTAAAAAAGTTGTTGCAGTCCAGTTTAATATTACGCATGATGATGTGGCGACTATAGGAATCCCTTGATGCTTTTTCGCCTTTGAGGTCGAAGAATTGCGTCCAGGGGCGGATGAACAGAAAATTACCGATGTCGTTGCCTTCTACATCCTCTACTAATACATACTCATAGTCCTGTGGGGTATCGGGGCGCATTTTGAGCCAAAGCAAACGCTCGGCGTTGTTTATTTTTATCCGGCGCAGGATTATGTTCCGGTCATGGATAGATTCGCTTCCCAGGGTTAATACGCCGTGACAGAACCCATATATACAATCCTCGATGATGATATTCTCATTGCTTCCATTATTGGGGTCCTTGTCGGCATGCGGGCCCTTACCGCCCTTCAGTGCCACGGCATCATCATTTACAGACAAATAGCAATTTTTGATCAGGAAATTTTTGCAGCCATCAATATCCACCGCATCGGTGCTTGGCGCCTTTACCGGTGTTTTGGGGGAATAGATATGAAGATTGAGCAGCTTTACGTTATCACACTTATAAAAGTGGGTCGTCCAGAAAGGCGAGTTCATACAGGTCACGCCGGCAACCTGAACGTTCCTGCTATTTGAGACATACAGCAACCTCGGCCGCATTTCATCCATATTGGTACAGTTGGGATTGAATTCCCGCCTTAACCAAAATGCTTTCCAGTAGCGTAATCCATTGCCATCAATGGTCCCTTTCCCCGAGATCGTGAATCCATCCAGCCCATCTGCATTGACCAACGCCGCAAAGTATTTAAGCGTTTGCCCCTCCATGCGGGTCATAACTATGGGGAAATTGCTGATATCATCACTGCCTTTCAACCTGGCGCCATTTTCAAGATACAGGTGTGTTCCCTGTTTGAAAAACAGCGAACCACTCAGGAAAGTTCCTTTTGGTATAACTATCACACCACCGCCGCTTGTATATGCTTTATCTATGACGGCCTGTAATTTTTGTGTTTGTACGACCGTGCTGTCGTTTTTTACGTTATGATCGGTGATCCGGTAATGCTTTCCGAGTTTGTTTATATCGGTAGGAATGTTTTGTCTGAACCAATCTGGGATGGGCGTTCCATCAGGGAATGTTTCCTGGGCCAATACATTTCCGTTCAAGGCAATAGCAACCAGGAGCAATAGGGCAAGCTTACATGTTCGTATCATCATTAACCTTTAATTTGTGTC
Organism: Niastella soli; assembly: GCF_017742245.1. Lineage (GTDB taxonomy): Bacteria > Bacteroidota > Bacteroidia > Chitinophagales > Chitinophagaceae > Niastella > Niastella soli. Next base: position 694,889 of record NZ_JAGHKO010000011.1, on the reverse strand, counting down.
CTCGTTAGAAGTGGCTCTTTTTGGGCAGCCCCGAAGATAAGTAAACGATTCTGGCAAAAATTATCTGAATAATTCCTTTTGCTCATCCTGCCCTATCCTGTATCCCCTATTGATAACTTCGCTGACTGGCCTTCACTTCTTCATACTTCAATTCTTCTTTATGCAATTCCCATTCATGATCACCTTTGTATTCCCATGCCGCAACATGCATGTATTGCGCGTCATTTCGTACTGCTTCGCCGTCCGGCGTTTGAAATTCTTCCCTGAAATGCCCGCCCGCACTTTCATTTCTATGCAATGCATCAACGCATATCAGTTCTGCCAGTTCAATAAAATCAGCAACGCGGTGGGCTTTTTCGAGCTCTGGATTTAACTCATTGATCTTTCCCGGGATTCTGAGGTCCTGCCAAAATTCCTGTTTTACCTGTTTCACGTCCTGAATGGCCTGCTGCAACCCCTGCGCATTGCGCGACATGCCACATTTATCCCACATGATCTTCCCCAGTTTCTTATGAAAACTTAAAACAGATTGAGCACCCTTGATGTTCATCAACCTGTTTATATGGTTTGACACGTTTTTCTCGGCTTCCTCGAATGCAGGATGACTCACTGGCGGAACGGGGGTACTGATCTCATCGGCCAGGTAATTACCTACGGTATAGGGGATCACAAAATAGCCATCGGCCAGGGCCTGCAACAGGGCGTTTGCACCAAGGCGATTGGCGCCATTGTCAGAAAAATTGGCCTCCCCCAATACGTACAACCCCTTCACGGTGCTCATCAACTCATAGTTCACCCATAACCCGCCCATCGTATAATGAACTGCGGGGTAAATTCTCATCGGCACTTCATATGGATTTTCTCCGGTAATGCCTTTATACATGTCGAAAAGATTGCCATACTTCTCTTTCACCACTGCCATTCCACGATGACGGATCTCTTCGGCGGTTGGCTGTTGGATCTTTAATTTATTACATTCAATCCTGCCATATCTGTTGATGGCATCGGCATAGTCCAGGTACACGGCCTGCTTTGATGAACCCACTCCATACCCGGCATCACATCTTTCCTTGGCAGCTCGTGATGCCACGTCCCTTGGCACCAGATTACCGAACGCGGGGTATCTTCTCTCCAAATAGTAATCCCGGTCCGCTTCGGGTATCTCATTTGCTTTTCTTGCTTCGCCCGGCTTTTTGGGAACCCAGATACGACCATCGTTTCGCAACGATTCAGACATCATGGTCAGTTTGCTTTGGTGATCGCCGGCGACCGGAATACAGGTAGGGTGAATTTGTGTGAAGCATGGGTTGCCAAAGTACGCCCCTTTCTTGTGTGCTTTCCAGATGGCCGTTACATTACACCCCAGCGCATTTGTGGAGAGAAAAAAAACACCGCTGTAGCCACCGGTGCAAAGCAGCACCGCATGCGCTGAATACCGTTCTAATTCGCCGGTGATCAGATCGCGCACAATGATGCCGCGGCATTTCCCATCAATATTTACAATATCCAACATTTCGTGGCGTGCATACATCCATACATTGCCAAGTGCCACCTGTCGTTCCAGGGCCTGGTAAGCCCCAATGAGCAGTTGCTGACCGGTTTGACCGGCAGCATAAAAAGTCCGCTGCACCTGGGTACCCCCAAATGAACGGTTGCTTAACAATCCGCCATATTCTCTTGCGAAAGGCACCCCCTGCGCCACGCATTGATCAATGACATGACCACTTACCTCAGCCAGCCGATACACATTTGCCTCCCTGGAGCGATAGTCGCCTCCTTTGATTGTATCATAAAACATCCGATACACACTATCGCCATCATTCTGATAATTTTTCGCGGCATTGATGCCGCCTTGTGCTGCAATTGAATGCGCCCGGCGTGGCGAATCCTGGAAACAAAATACTTTTACCTGATAACCCAATTCGCCTAATGAGGCAGCAGCTGACGCCCCCGCCAAACCGGACCCTACCACGATGATCTGCATCTTGCGCTTATTCGCCGGATTTACCAGTTTACAATGGTCTTTGTAACTGCTCCATTTATCATGTAAAGGTCCTTGCGGAATTTTTGAATCCAATGCCATTGCTTCACTGATTAAATTGTTTCTTCCGTATTGACAATAAAAAATGAACGGACCTTATCAAGGTTCTCCCGGGTACATAGTCCGGAACCGGCATTTATGGTGGCGGCGGTCCCGGCGGCCACCCCATACTTCAAGACATCTTTCCATGGCAGTTGTTTTTGCATGCCTATAATAATTCCAGCCACCATGCTGTCACCGGCGCCCACGGTGCTTTTTATTTTTATTGTAGGGGCCGGTTGATGATAGTATTCATTTGCTGTGATCAGCATGGCACCGGCAGCTCCCATTGAAACAACCAGGACCTCACAGTTGCTTTTATTGATAACAACTCTTGCTGCTTCCACCACACTATTGGCATCCAATTCCGCACCACCTGCCAAATGACTCAATTCACCCAGGTTTGGTTTTGCCAGAAATACGCCTTCCTCCAGGGCAAACTTCAAGGCGTCTCCGGATGTATCAAGGATCAGCTTCGATCCTTTCGCTTTTACTATATCGGCGGCCTCCGCATAAAAATCAGGCGGAACGCCTGCAGGATTACTTCCGCTGATCACGGTATAACTGAAATCTTTTGCGTTCTTTAGCATCAACAGGCAGTTGCGCCATTCACGCTCAGCTATATCCGGACCAGGCATTCCGAAACGGTACTGCAGATAATTTGACCCATCATGCACGATGAGATTTTGCCTGGTACTGCCTTCAATAGGGACAACCAATGTTTCAATGTCTTCCTTTTCAACCAGCTCCGTAAAAAACTGGCCGGTATGGCCGCCTGCCATAAACATAGCGGTAGAGGGGTAACCTATTTTATGCAACACGCGTGATACATTGACCCCGCCCCCACCGGGTTCAAATGAAGGCGCCGAACAGCGCAATTTCTTTTCAGGCAATAGCGCGGGAATAGTTGTACTTACATCTATTGCGGGGTTCAGTGTAATGGTCAGCACTTTTTCCATGACCTTCTTTTTTAGTTGATTTTTTTAGCGATCTCTTTTCCAATCTCGTAAGGAATAATAATCCCTATGGTGAATGACAGGATGATAAAAAGGGTCAATGCGCCATTGCGCACTGTTTCTGATAAAATGCGGGAATAGTCAGCATCCACATTCCCGGTCAGTTTTATCAGTCCATACATAGTACGGTATGCAAACGCCCCCGGCACAAGAGGAATAACAGTAGGAATAGTCAGGATCATAGGTGGTTCACGCCGGATGCGGGCAATGACTACGCTGTAAATACCCACCACCAGCGCTGCCACGAAAGTGGCCAGGATTATTGAAGAGGAGATATACAGTAATACCCCGTATTTAATAAGTCCTACCAGGGCGCCCCCAATCCACACAGTGGCCAGGTATTTCCGGGGCACATTGAATAGTATAGCAAACCCAAAGGCTGCACAGCCGACCCAGAAAGCTTTAAACAGCATATTTAGTAATTCTGACATTACTCTTTCAAATTTAAAATGGCAATAGTGGTTAATAGTCCTAATGCGATAGCCATTATATGGCTCAGGGCATTTACCCCCTTTGCTATTCCATTCACTGTGCTTCCTTCAATAAGATCGGTGAAAGAATTGATCAACAGAACACCCGGGATAAGAAACAACACGCAGGTGGAAAATGCATTTACCGGTGAGTCGATCAGACCCGTTATATGAAAAAGCCCGGTAAAAAAAGAGGCTGCCGTTGCTGCGATGTAAGTAATGATGTAAGGATTGAAGTTTGCTCTTGTCAATTGCTGCTTTACAAACAAACCACAAAAGGTGGCGCTGAATGTGATGGCCATTTCGACATAACCGCCGCCGAAAGTATAACAGAAGGCCGCACCGGCAAGACTTACAAAGCAGAGTAAGACCAACCGGGGGTAATGTCCGGGTGCCTGGCACTTTTTTATTTCATTCTTTAGCTCCTGTACCGACCATCCCTTTTCTGCTGCCAGCCAGCTCAGCCGGCTCATTCCTGAGATCACGGCAAAATTGATTCCATGTACCGCTGTGCGGCGAACATCATTGAACAGCGCATTCCCGTTTTTATCATTTAAAACAAGCGAAACTGAGCTGGTGCCAATGGTAACGAGCGGTACATACTGGTATACCGCCGCCAGTTCAGACATGGCGGTTCTTATCCGCTCGCTGTTGGCCCCCGCTTGTAAAAGTGAGATGCCAACATCGAGTAATAAAGTACCAAAGGCATTGTTTTCAATCACCGTTGTTGCGATCTTTTCTTCCATATGTTTGACTTCACTCATCATATTCGAATTCAGGCGCCATACCCCATTTTCCCTGCGACCGCCATAATGAGGATAATAATAAAACCCGCATAAAGAAAAATTCCTTGGGTAGTTTATCATAGATCCTTGAAAACAGTTCCTCATGATCAAACAATTCCTTTTTCCATTGCGCCGGGTCTATATCCATGATCTTATTGAAATCATCTTTTGAAAAATCAATCCCTGTCCAATCAAGGTCTTCATACCTTGGCACCCAGCCTATGGGACGTTCAACAGAAGATGCTTTACCCTGAATGCGTTCAACAATCCATTTCAACACTCTTATATTTTCGCCAAATCCCGGCCATACAAATTTTCCCTGTTCGTCCTTTCTGAACCAGTTAACGCCGAAGATGCGAGGAGCGTTTGGCAGTTCCCTTCCAAACTGCAACCAGTGATCGAGGTAATCAGCGATGTGATAGCCAACAAAAGGCAACATGGCAAAGGGGTCTCTTCTTACTTTGCCTATTTCACCAAAGGCTGCAGCGGTTGTTTCCGACCCCATGGTGGCGGCAAGATAAACGCCAAAACTCCAGTTAAACGATTGATAAACCAGCGGCACAACCGCACTACGCCTTCCACCGAAGATAAAACCTTCAATATGCACGCCATCCGGGTTCTCCCACTCTGGATCAATTGCGGGGTTCTGTTTTGCCGCGACAGTAAACCGCGAATTAGGATGGGCTGCGGGTTTGCCACTTTGAGGATCCCATTCGTTCCCATGCCAATCTATCAATCCTTCAGGAGGCTGTGGGGTCAATCCCTCCCACCATACATCCAGTTCCGGTGTAACAGCAACATTGGTGAAAATTGTATTGGCCTTTATTGTTTCCATGGCATTGGGATTGGTGTTATAATTGGTACCGGGAACAACCCCAAAATATCCTGCTTCAGGATTTATAGCCAGAAGGCGGCCATCTTCCTGCGGATAGATCCATGCAATATCGTCCCCTACGGTAGTTATTTTCCAGCCTGCTAATCCCTTTGCAGGGATCATCATAGAAAAGTTTGTTTTGCCACAGGCGCTTGGAAATGCCGCCGCCAGATAGGTCTTATTGCCTTCCGGGGAAGTGACCCCTGTAATAAGCATATGCTCGGCAAGCCAATGTTCTTCCCTACCCAATACAGATGCTATCCGGAGCGCAAAACATTTTTTCCCCAATAAAGCATTCCCACCATATCCACTGCCGTACGACATAATGATCCTATCCTCTGGGAAATGCGCTATATATTTCACTGCCGGATCGCAGGGCCAGGTACTGTCTTCCTCCCCTGGTTTTAATGGCGCCCCTACGGTGTGAATACATTCAACATAGTTGTCTTTTTCGAGATGGGGATAAATATCTTCGCCCATCCGGGTCATCGTGCGCATACTCACTACCACATATTCTGAATCGGTCAGTTGAATACCGTATCTTGAAAATCTGGAACCAACTGGCCCCATGCAAAAGGGAATAACATATAAAGTACGACCACTCATACAGCCATTCATCAGGTCGTTAAGAATTGATTTCATTTGCTTTGGCGCCATCCAGTTATTAGTGGGACCTGCATCTTTTTTTAACCGGCTGCAGATAAAGGTCCTGTCTTCAACCCGGGCCACATCACTTGGGTCCGTAAAACAGGCGAAGCTATTGGGTCGTTTATCTGGATTCAGCTTAATAAACGTTCCCTTATTCACCAGCTTGTCACACAAATATTGAAATTCGCCCTCGGAACCGTCGCACCAATGAACATCTGCGGCCTCGCAATAAGAAGCGAAACTCTCCACCATTGATTCTATTTCTCTTTTTGCCGGAAAGGAAATATGGCTTAGACTAAATTCAATTTGTAATTTCATATATCACATATTAATAGGCTATTGAAAAAGAATTACTGTCTTTTAAAAGTGGGCTCAGGCTGTTGCTGCCACCTGCTCACCTTTTGCAGCGAAAATGAATTGCTTCCCTGTCTGCAGATTGGTTACATTGTCGGTAAAAAGCAAGGTCGTCTCCCCTTCACAAAGCAACAGGTAATCTCCCAGGGTGTGATGGCTTGCCAATGCGGTGTGAATGCCCGCTGTTCCCGGTATTTCACTGATAACCGGCTTAGGCGCTGATGTGACCAGCCATTCCGCCCAATCGTTACGGAACCACAGCGTAGGCAGCAGATGCAGTTCGGCAGCATGCGGTCTCCGATTGACGGCCTGGATGTTCACAAGTATCTCTTCTGGTGTTGCCTTGGCATATTCTACATATACATCAAAGTAGCAATCTTCATTGAATACGCCGGTATCAAGCAATTCATATTCAAATTCCCGTCGGGAACGGTGGCGGTTTGTTTCCACAAGATCAGCATATGGGAAAGCTGCCTGCGGGTATTTGTAGAGGTATTTCATGTACGAATGTGTAGGAGTTGAATCCAGATAGAAATAGTACTCCTTCACGTCTTCACCATGGTTTCCCTCCGTGTTCGTTAAACCAAAGAGCCGTTCTTTCAGAATGGGATCTTTACCGTTCCACAACGCCAGTGCAAAACACAGGTTCTGTCTGTCATTGCTGATGCCAGCCAGGCCATCCTCTCCCCAACGGTAAGTGCGCGCCCTGGCCTGATCATGGGTGAAATAATTCCAGGCGTCACCTCCTTCACTATAATCTTCACGCACGGTTCCCCACTGCCGCTCACTTAAGTAAGGGCCCCATTTTTTCCAGGCAGCCGTGCCATTGCCTGCCTCCTGTAACCGGCTTTGTTCTTTTGTTATGATAGGTGTCATGATCTGCACAAAAAATGAAAACACGATAAAACAGCAAACAACCAGTGATATAACACAATACAGGGCCTGGGACTATTTTACAGAACAGTTAAAAAACTTATGTGATCTTTTAGGAAATGCAGCGTGGTTTTTAACGCACCATGATCAATGCGTTTTAGGAAAGGGATAAGATCGCTAAATAAAGTTATTTGATTTTTTGCTTTTCACAACCGGCACTCCGCACCAACATGTTCAATACCTGCAGCTAATCGGCACGTTTTTATAATTTTGGGCAAACAGGCACATTTGCACACCTGACTATTTCAGCCTTACTAACAACAACATTGTTCTTTTCCGAAGCTTTTCCCGGCTATAGCATGTGCAAGTAATGATGACTGTTGTTACCGGCCGGCGACTGAAACGCCCGCCTGCTTTTCACCCTCTCAAAGATTACAATTTTCATTTTTTTGTGCAGCTTTACACCCTTTACAGATACCTCACAATCTCCTGCAGATTGTTAATGAATTGTTTTTCGCACATTAATTTTTCAAATGCTTTTATTGTAAGAAATAACACTTATTACATTTTATAGCAAATCGACTACATCGTCACCATTTCTACAATCGATTGCATCAATTGAACCAAAAAGGATAGACATTTGCATTGTCAAATTGAATGACACACTCGAATATCCTTTTTGAAAACGACAAAATCCATATGATGAACACTATTAGAAAATTCCTCAAAGATGTCACCAGCATCTTTTCATCCGTACCAGAAAAACAAATGATCCGTACTGTTGCTGCAAAAGGCTCGCTGACTTGCAGGTTCGCGCAGCCAGTAACAATTTCCACCAAACAATTTGGAAGAAGAGCAGCCATCGCGCAAAAAGCGATATGGCTTCAATAACTGTTCTTCGTGATTCACGACAGATCATTTGATTGATCTGTTAAAACAGTGACTGTCGCAAACACACGGATTTGGATTCACCACACCGGCTGTGAAGGCACACTATCGTGTAATGATCATGAAGGCGTTTTTGAAAAGGAATTCTATGGATATACGAGTGCACGGAGTTAATCAATTGTATCGGAATTTATTTTAAGAGAGGTCTAAATCAGTTTTCCATCACCCTTTTGTAAGCTCCTTATCTGTTACCTTGGCTATAGTTCTCAATCATGGATTCGTACCCTATGAAGCATAAGCCTTGGCTTTCCGGGTCACTGGAAAGAAAAAATGACAGAACGAAGTATTGTATCTGTCTTTAGAATTGATAAGAGAGGATTAAGCTGTTACACGCCGCATAGTGCGACGTGGCAGGCATGTAACGCATTACAGGTTTTAAAAAAGCACCTGTGATGTGAACGGGGAAGTTCTGTGCGTAAGCAAGACGTAACCGACAATTGAAAACATTTTTTAAAATCTAGAATTAACTACCTAAAATGAAGACTTCGATGCACAAAAGAGGCAATTTTTTACAGAGAAATCAGCGTGTGCTTTCCGTTTCCCTATTACTGGCTACATTGGCTGCTTGTCAGAAAAATATTGATCAAAAACCCGTTGGTATTGACAGCGATGAACAGGTATCAACAAAATCAACTTCCAGTGGAAATATAATCTGGCAGGAAGATGCAGAAGGAAGCAGTTTTATAAATACCCTGTGTACTGTACAAACTGCAACCACCTATGGTATTACTCAATCTACCAACCAGGTTTTTAATGGTACAAAATCAGCTCGTTTTGAGTTAAGAGATACTGATCCGGAAAGTCATAGTGGTACAAGGGCTGAAATATCTTTCCCTACGCCTACGACCAATAATTTCTGGTATTCCTATGCCTTGTATATGCCCAGCGCACAATATAAAGATGAGGCCGAAGACGAGGTTATCAGCCAATGGCATGGTGGCGGCGGTATTACCCCGGCTATCTCCATCCGGGTATCAAATGGTCGTCTTAGCATGAGAACACCAGACGATGCCAGAACTGACCTGGGTGTAATTGAAAAAGACAAATGGCATACATATGTATACCACATCATTCACTCATCTGGTTCTGATGGTTTGATCGAGATCTGGAAAGACGGTCAAAAGATCGTAACACGTAAAGGTGCCAGCATGTATGCAATTACTGGTGATTTCCATCTTCCTAACTGGAAAATGGGTATTTACAAATCAGACTGGAATGGTACAAAAACCACTTCTACCAACCTGAGAGTGCTGTACTTCGATGACATTAAATATGCCAATGCTACTGCAACCTATAATCAAATGTTGCCTGTTAGCAAACTCGTATCTACAACACCACCAGCAACCACACAACCATCATTACCACCCACCAACACCAGCATAAGCGTTAGCTCTTTCAGCCTGGTTGATGCTTCTACAGAAAAAGAAGTAAAAACCATTACCGATGGATCAACAATCAGCCTGAGCTCACTGAACCTTACAAAAGCAAACATCCGTGCAGTTACAGCCGGCACTATTGCTAATGTGAAGCTTGAATTGAGCGGTGCACAAAGCTTAACAGCTACTGATGCTGCAGCTCCTTATGCATTACAAGGTGATGATGGAAAAGGTAATTACTTTTATGGTAACTGGAACCCACCTGCGCTCGGTAAATATACCCTGAAAGCAACTCCTTATGATGCAAAAGGCGTAGCGGGTGTGTCAAAGACCATCACCTTTACCTTCTCAAAATAACTTAGACTTTAGAAAATTCATATAGACGGGAAAAAGAAGCCGTCCCGAAAAGCGGGACGGCTTCTTTTCTTTATAAAAAACCTCAAAGCTAACTCAGTACTTAAGTATCGCTTCCTGCGATGTATTTCTCACCGTTACCGTTCTGATCGTATGTCCTTCGGGTGCATTGGCTTCCCCTTGCGGATCGAATTTGGAAACCGGCGTAAGCAACGCTTCGAATTCGCTACCGGCCGCTTGCCCTCCTACTGTAAGCTTTCCATCGCCAAAACCATGCAACGCCAGCTTTATAAATTTAAATTTTGACGCATATTGGCCCTCTACCTTTCCCAGGATGATCTGCCGCAAAACAGGGTCATAGGTAATACGCCGGCGAAAGAAGTCACCCTTCTCATAATTATAGCTAAATCCGTCATCTTCATAATAAACAAAATCACTACCCTGGTCCCCGGCATACACATGCAGCAGCAGCGTATCAGTAGGTTTTTCTGCGGTGTGCTGCACCAGGGATTGCATCGGAACGATGCTGCCTGCTTTTACATACACCGGCAGCTTCGACATCGTGAGCGGGGATACCAATTCCTGGCCGCCTTTGATCACCTGATCGGTATACAGATCAAACCAGTTTCCCGCAGGGAAATAAATATTCCCAAAACCTTCCGATCCTGTGAACGGCGCAACCATAAAAGCACGCCCATACATGAACTGATTTTCGAAAGCGGAGCGATAGATCGCGGCATCATCCGTATAATCCAATGCCAGCGTTCGCATCAGGGGCAATCCGTTCTGTGTGGCTTCGTAAAAGTTTGAATAAGCATAGGGCAGCAGACGATAGCGAAGTGAGATATAATTCCTTACGATCTCAGTAGCCTGTTCGCCATACGACCAGGGTTCGCTTGATTTGGTATTCACTCCTGTATGGTTACGCATATAAGGATTGAATGACCCTATCTGCATCCAGCGTACATACAACCCAACAGAAGGGCCGCCAGTAAAACCACCCACATCCATGCCCGTAAAAGGAATACCGGCCAAACCCAGGTTACACAAAAGCCGCACCCCTAACAGCATGTGGTCCTCTTCCGCCCGGTTATCACCCGTCCAGATGGCACTGTAGCGCTGCAGACCGGCATACCCGCTCCGTGACAATATAAATGGACGCCGGTTCAATGCCTGTTTGAATCCTTCAAAACTGGACCTCGCCATATTCAACCCATACACATTGTGCATTTGCAAATGGGTGGCGGGTTCTCCTTCATTGTTAAATAAAACATTATCCGGCATCTTCTGCCCCCAGGTAGAGATCTCGTTCATATCATTCCAAATACCACTTACCCCATCACTGGCATATTTACTGATCTCCTTTTCCCACCAGGCGCGTCCCTTTACCCCGGTAAAATCGGGAAAGGCGCACCAACCAGGCCATACCTGGCCGATATAGTCGGTACTGTCTGGGTATTTGATAAAGGCCCCTTCTTTTTTACCCCGTTCATATACACCATATCCTTCTTCCCGCTTCACGCCGGGATCAACGATCACCGTTAGTTTAAAACCCATGTCGGCCAGCTTTGCACTCATGGCCGCCGGGTCAGGGAACCGCTGCTTATCCCAGGTAAAGACCTTGTATTTATCCATATAATGGATGTCGAGGGTAATCCCGTCGGCGGGGATCTTCTTCTCACGCAAGGTTTGCGCAATACGCATCACCTCTGTTTCCGGATAATACGAGTAGCGGTTTTGCTGGTACCCCAAACTCCATAACGGTGGCAACTTCATCCGCCCGGTGAGCCCCGTATAAGAAGTAATAATATCGTCTATACGCGCACCGGCTATAAAGTAATAGTTCATTTCGCCCCCGTGCGCCCCAAAGGAAGAAAACCGGTCGGTACTGGCCCCGAAGTTGAAGTCGGTCTGCCAGCTATTGTCTAAGAAAATGCCATAGCGCAACCCGTGATGGATACCAATGTAAAAAGGGAATGTTGCATACAAGGGGTCTTTATCGGTACGGTATCCGAAGTTGTCCGAGTTCCAATTCGTATATCCATTCCCTCGTTTGTCGAGGCCACCCACTTTTTCACCCAGCCCAATAAACCGCTCCCCTTCCTGCAAGTGCTTATACGTGGTCACAAAGGAGTTTACCCAGGACGTATTCAGTCCTTGTTCGTCTTCATTGATAACACGTCCATCCCGGGTAAAAAAAGCCACATGAAATGGTTTTCGGGCGATAATTACTTTCAGCGAATCGGTTAAGAGTGTAATCGCCTCCGGCGTTTGGTTTACGTCAACGTGTGTTGCCACCGGTCCGTTCACTACGGCATATGAGAAATCCCTGCCCAGTGAATGCTGATCGAGCCGTACCCGCACTATCGTTGGGCTATAAACGGTTATTTCACCAACTGCATGCTGCATAGTGAGCATCAATTGCGGTCCCTTTACCTTAACGGAAGTAACATTACCGGCACTATGCACCTGACCAAAACTTCTACCAGTAAATAACAAACCAATAACAAAAAGATATTTCTTCATTTTAATATAATTACTGCTTTAGCAGTGTAGTACTGTAAATATGATATTGCCCCGGGGCCAATGTTATGGAAAAAGGGGAAGCTGTTACTGATACCTTTCCTCCTGAAAGGTTGTCGTACCAGTCACCTGTAACTGGAAACGCAATCACAGCCGTTTGAGCCACTACATCAAAGTTGCCAACCACCATTACCCGGGTGCCATCGGGGCCATTGAGCGAAATCGTCTTTACCGCATCATCCAGTTTATAAGTATAATTGGTGGTGGTAAAAACGGGGTTCTTCTTTTTCAGCTTGATCAATGTTGCATAAGTATTATACAGTGCTTTCCGGTTGGCATCCTGCAGGTAGTTCCAGTAAATGGGTTTACTGCCCGTGCGGCCATTGTAGTCGATGGAAATGTCGTACCCCAGTTCGCCGAACTGCCATATCATTTTGGGGCCTGGCGCCGCTAAAGCAAATGCCGCTATCAATTGTTGCCGGCCAAGCCCCGTCGTCAGGTCCCTGATATTGTACGCGCCTGCATGGTTGCCATACTGCCCGTTCTTAAACTGCAATCGCTCCTCATCGTGGCTTTCAATATATGTCATCAGGTTATAGGGAGTAGTAAATCCATGCGCATCGTAGAACAGGCGTTTAAGGTCCCACGAACCTCCGGCATCATTATACGACATAGTGGCCTGACTGGCATTTGTATTCAGGTTATTCCACATAATGGCGCCCAGGCCAGCAAGCGCTTTTTCTTCCTGGTCTGCCGAAAAGTGTTCCAGGATGATATAAAAGCTGGCATCCAGGCTTTGCAGGTACCTGATATACTTCGTCCAGATGGCTACCCGGCTGGCATCATATGCCGACCAGGTAGCGTCGTTGTTGCCCGAATTGGTTTGGGTAAATGCTTTCGACTGATCAAACCGGTAGCCATCAATATGGTATTCCTGCATCCAGTATTTCAATACGTTCTCTGTATAGTACACAGTGGCCTCACTTTCGTGATTCAGTTGATAACCCACTGCATAAGGATGTCTGTTCGTTTGATTGAACCAGGGATTTTTGTCAGCAGGACTGCCCGATGAAGTGGCATACATCCGCACCATGGGCGAGGACCCAAACTGGTCTTCCAAGACAATATCCTGTATCACTGCTATCCCCCTGGCATGACAGGCATCAATAAAAGCTTTATAGGCATTGGGAGTACCGTAGTATTTATCCAATGCGAACATAAAGTTGGTATTATACCCCCATGAGTCATTCCCTTCAAATTCATTCACCGGCAATAACTCTATGGCATTTATACCCAGGTTGGCCAGGTAATTCAGGGAATCGATAAGCGTGACATAGCTGTGTGTAGCTACAAAATCCCGCACCAGCAGTTCATACACCACCATGTCCTTAGGATCAGTCCGGGTAAATGAACCCACCTGCCAGGTATAGGCAGCAGGATTTGCCTGCATTACACTCACAATGCCCTTTGCCGCCGTACCAGCAGGGTAAGCCTTCAGATCTGGATATACGCTGGCGGGGACAGCGGCATCATGATCGGGATCAAGGACCTTGTGCGTATAGGGGTCGGCCACCTGGAGGGTATCGTCTAACAGGTATTGATAGGCATATTCCCTGGCAGGATCGAGGTTATCGATCTGTACCCACCAGCGATTGCCGTCGGTTGACTGTGTCATGGTGGTTGCCTTCCAGTTATTGAATTCGCCTATGACGGCCACCCTGTTCCTGCCTGGTGCATACAAATTGAAAACAGCCGAAGCTCCACTGTTGATAAACGTTACACCATCCGAGACCTTAGCAGGCACGTCTGCGGTGATGGCCAGTTTCGCCGTAGTAAGCCCCGCGTTCTTATTGCAGCAGACAATACTGCCGGTCATAAGACAAAGCAATGCGCCGTGGAGTATCCTCTTCACTGATCAGTATTTTATATTTTCAATAAGGTATATGTTAACCCCGTTGGGTTTATGGTGATCTTGTAATTATCTCCGCCAGCAGCGGTTGCCGGGATGATGATATTGGAACCGCCCGATGAAAGCGTACCGGCACCGGCGCCAGCGCCTAAATTGGTCCCCCAGTCATTTTTAAAACGGAATTTAATAGTATTAGTGCCATCGCTTTTCAGCTTCGTGGTCACATACCAGGTATTGTTTGTTTTATCCAGGTACATTTGGGAATCAGCACTCCAGCCGCCGGCGGCATCGCCAATAACGCTCCACTGTGGTGTAAAGGTCAATGTGAGCAAATCGGTATTCAGCGTCAGCAGATAACCGCCATTACCCGGTGCGGTAAGATTGCCGCCAGACAAACTAACAGTACCGGCAGTTGAACCCTGACCATAGGCAGCCGTCCAGTTCTTGGCCGTGGTGATCTTGAACCCCAGATCGCTGCCGGTAAAATTGATGACGCCTGTATAAATACCATTGGAGGTTTCAGAAACCAGGCTGTCGGCCGATGCGGGGTTCCATCCCTGGTAAGCACCGGGTACAAAAACCGAAGAAGCTGCAGAAAAAGGCGTTACCGTTAATGTAACAGCATCGCTAAATACAGTAATCGTAGACAGGGTACTCTTCAACCTTACCAGCACCTGACCGGCTGCATTCGTATGTAATCCAAGTTTCAGCGCCAGCGCATTGAGATTATAGGTGGTGTAAGATAATGTGGTGGCCCCGGCATTAAGGGTAACCGACTGAGGTTTTGCCCAGTTGTCGCCCACAGAATCAAACTGCAGCTCATTGGCAATGGCAGCATCGTAACCAAAGTTGGCGTTCTTAATAGTAAACAACACGCTCGTATCGGTAGTGGTCATCTTCGAAATGTCGAGCACTATTTTGGTAGAAGAAGCGGTTACTGATCCTGGTATTCCATTGCCCAGGTAAGTCAGCGAACCTGTTTTATTACAGGCGGCCAGCATCAGCGCCAAACCGGCGCACCATGCAGCGCAAAGGATGAATATTTTTCTCATATGCGATTCAATCGTTTTTAAAGGACCTGTTAGGTGTAAATAAGCCCGCTGATCTTGCATGACCCAATGATGCACCTTACAGGTCTTACTATTTTTTAGTATCCGGTATTTTGTTTCAGGTTAGGGTTTACGTTCAGGTCGGCAGTTGGCAGGGGATACAAATTCCGGTAGGCCGGTACACCCGTACCATTTTTAGATCCGCCTTTCCAGGGCCACAAGTAGGAGCCATCAGTAAACCGGTCGTAACGGACCAGATCAGTCCTGCGGAAACCTTCCCAATACAGTTCGCGGGCCCGTTCGTCGAGGAGAAAGTTCAGGGTCATTTCAGAAGCAGCGATATTTCCGCTATTGCCTGCATATGCTCTTGTTCTTAACTTATTGATGTAGGTAAGCGCCTGTGACCCATCGCCACCCGAGCCACCGCGAAGGGTTGCCTCGGCATAGATCAGGTACTGCTCGGCCAACCGGAAAACAGGAAAGTCAATGTCGGCATAATAGATATTCTTTCCTGCAACCCCATTCACATCTACATTCCGGTATTTGGTAATAGAATATCCATTTGTAAACACGCTGATATCCGCAATGGCCTTGGTCTGCCCATTCATCCAATACTGTGCACGCTTGTCGGGATTGCCATTATTGGGGAATGCTGTGCTGGTAGGCGCGGGGAACAGATCGATCAGGTTAGCCGTGGCGCGAATACCGGCCCAGCCGCCATCGATCCCAAAGTCGGATGCCTTTTCTGTTCCGCCCACAGCGGCATGCGTCATAAACGTTGACCCACCATAGTTCTGAGTGGCATTGCCATCATAGTTGATGGTTAAAATAAATTCTGACTTATTGTTATGGTTATCGGCCAGCATCAGGTGTGTGTAATCGTTGATCAGAGAATACCCTGCATCTATCACCTTTTTTGAATATTTGACCGCATCATCCCAGTTAGCAGTTCCTGTATATACTTTAGCGTTGAGTGCCACCCGTGCTATCAACGCCCATGCCGCTGCCTGATCTGCCCGGCCATATTCATTCTGGCGGGGAGCCACCAAACTGCCTTCCACATCCTTCAACTCGTTCATGATATAGGTATACAGTGAGGCCCTGTCAATTTGTTTAGGTGTGGCAGATCCTAATACATCTTTTTCGGTGGCAAACGGAGCGTTCCCAAAAAGGTCCATCAGCACCCAATATTGGTAAGCCCGCAGCAACCTGGCTTCCTGTTTGTAATAACGTACCATAGTGGCGCTATCCCCTGTAATGCCCCTGCTGCTGATGTTGGCATCGGAACACTGGCGGATAAATTCATTACACAAAGTGATCTGATAAGTACTGCGATAATATAACCCTGCCAGGAAAGTGTTGGAAGCCGACCAGCTCATGGCATGAAAATCAGGTAAACCCGCGTCTGCCCAGCTCACCACGGCCTCATCGGTAGACAATTCCTGCGCACACCAGAACAGCCGGAAAAAATCGGAAGTACCTTCGTCAATGCCTGCAATATCGGCACTGCCCGCAGGGCCATTATTACCCGTAAGTGCAAACGACCCATACACTTTTGCCAGCACCGATTTATAACCTGCAGCAGTACTATACACCGCCTCTGAGGTCAACTGATCGTTAGGTTCAAGGATTTTATTTTTGTTACACGAAACCAACAGCGTAACGGAGATCGCTGTAATGAGTAAGATATTATTGGCAAATCGTTTCATTGTAATTGTGTTTACAGGTTTAGATTAAAGGCTCCAGTTTACTCCCAGTACATACGTCCTTGGCCTTGGATAGAAGTTATTGTCGATACCCGATGACACTTCCGGATCTACTCCCTGGTATTTGGTAATAAGAAATGCATTCTGTACGTTGGCAGAGATCCGCAGATCGCCTTTACCAGCAATGATCTTACCCAGGTTATATGAGAGGTGTATATTATCCATACGCAGGAAAGAACCATTTTCCAACCAGTAATCTGACAATAGGCTCTTATCGTTGGAGCCGATCAGGTCACTTGATAAAACCGTACGGCTGCCATTGTTGAGCGTACCAATGGGGTTGAGTATATAATGCTGAATACCTGTATAGCTGGCTACGTTGTTATACACGTAGTTGCCAAAGCTGGCACGAGCTACTAACCCGGCCCCCCAGCGCTTATAGCGAAAGTCGGTGCTAAAACCCAGGTAGGCCTTGGGATCGGGACTTTTGTTAATATACAGATCGTTCTGATTAATAACACCGTCTTTTTTCCGGTCCACAAACAAACCATCAATTGGTTTTCCTGTTGCATCATATACCTGCTCGTATAAGTAGAAAGAATATTTGTTTGCGCCCACCTGGTTTATCTGAACGGTGTTACCAGTACCACCGGTAATACCACCTGTTAATAAACCGCTTGACGTTTGACCGGAAAGCGCAGTGAGGTTAGAAATGGAGTTATGGTTATAAGTAATGTTAAAACCAACCGTCCAGCCCATGTCCTGTTTGTCGATGGCTTTTGCGTTGAGGTTGAACTCAACCCCTTCATCCTTCATATTGCCGATGTTGGCAGTGATCTGATTGCTGAAATTGGTGAGCGCCGATTGTGTGGCCCTGGCCAGCAGATTTTTGGTTTTACGGAAGTATAGATCTACACTACCCGTGATACGATCGCCCCACAGACCATAATCGATGGCTATATTTTGGGTAGTGGTTGTTTCCCAGGTACGACCGGGATAGTAAGCTCCCGGACGATATACATAATAATAGGTTTGTCCCAGTTGATACCGCCCGGTAGCAGTACCCTGGCTGTAATCTGACAGATAATCATAACTGCCGATGCCTTCCTGGTTACCAGTAACCCCATATTCCAACCGAAGTTTCAGGTTAGATATAACCTTACTGTTCTGCAGGAATTTTTCATCATTGATGCGCCATGCAAAGGCGGCAGAAGAGAAAACCCCGCTTCTGTCGGCCGGTGCAAACTTGGTAGAGTAATCGTTACGCACAGTAGCGGTGAGGATGTATTTGTCGTTGTAGACCCAGTTTATACGCCCGTATAATGAAGTGAGGATATACTCATTAAGGCTTGATGCATAGGTAGGCACCGAAAGCGGGTTCAGGGTGCCGTCTGCAAAGTAGGAAGCATAATTATAAGTAGTATTCCTGAATTTCTGGTTGGCATAACCGGCCACTACATCAACATGGCTCTTTAGGGCGGCGATGTTCTTATTATAATTCAGAAAACTTTCAAGTAACAGGTTACTGCTGATCTGCTTGTAATAGTGCGAATAACCACTGTGGCTAACCCCGTTGCTATCAGTATATGTTTTCAGGTTACTGGCTGCGTATTCAGGGATGGTTTGCGTGCCATCGCCTTTAGCCCCATCGTAACCCAGGTTAACATTAATGTGCAGATCGGGCAGAAAATGCAGCTTATAGTCGAATGCCAGGCTACTAACAGTACGATATACGCTACTGACATTGTGATTCTCTTCCAACAATCCCAATGGGTTCCGCGGCGCATTCGATTTTAAACCGGTCACACTGCTGGGGTCGGTGTACTCGAAGTAACCGCCATACAGGTTCTTACCCGAATAGACAGGCTGCGTAGGATCGAAACTAACCGCAGCGCCGATAGCGCCCTCATTCGCAAAACGCTGTTTTACCTGGGCCCCTTTCAGGTTAACGGCCACCTTCAGGTGATCATCAAAAAAAACAGGCGCCAGGCTGAGATCGCCTGAGTAACGCGTCAGGTTCGACGTTTTTAAAATACCATCCTGATTAGTATATCCAACTGATGCCCGGTAAGGCAGTTTCTTGCCTACAGATCCTGACACGCTTAGGTTATTGTCGGTGCTCACCGCCGTTTGGTAGATCACCTTTTGCCAGTTGGTATTGTATTCACCCAACAAGGACCTGAAGGTTCCTGCTGCAGTAGTATCATGACTCTTTACATAATCGCGGAATTCGCCCGGTGACAAAACACCGGCTTCCTTCGACAGCTGCGCAACCGAGAGTTGCGTGGTAAAACTGACCTTTGGTTTACCGCGTTGCCCCTTTTTGGTAGTGATGAGGATAACTCCGTTAGAAGCACGGTTACCATAAATGGCCGCCGCTGAAGCATCTTTCAATACATCCACCCGTTCGATATCGTTGGGGTTGATGAGATCGAGTGGGTTTGCAGCACCCGCAATGGAAGAAGGATTGAGCGGAACGCCATCCAGTACGATCAGCGGATCATTGCTCCCGTTTATGGAAGCACCTCCGCGGATCCGGATGGTGCTACCCGCACCGGGTGCTCCGCTGTTTGAAATAACAGATACACCCGCCACTTTACCGGCAATTAGTTGCTCCGGCGTTGTGATCTGGCCCTGTTGAAAATCTTTCGAGGTAATGGATGCAATAGCGCCCGTTACATCTTTTTTACGTTCTGATCCATAACCAATCACCACCACCTCGGTAAGCGAGGTGTTGGCAGCGATCATCACTATTTTCACTGAAGTGGTAGCTCCTGCGGTAACCGTCACCTCTTTCTGTTGACTGATGTAACCTACATGTTCAAAGAGGACAGTGTATTTTCCCGGAGAAAGGTTTGACAACAGAAAGCTGCCATCGTCGTTGGCCAGCACACCGCCGGAGGCGCCGCTTAACAGCACCGTAGTTCCGGCCAAACCAGCTTGTTTGTCATCGAGGATCTTACCGGAAATACTTCCGGTTTGTGCATAGGTGTAAATATGCAAAAAAAGAAGAATGGGAAGGCATAATACCTTTTTTAAATAATGGCTAAGCATTTAGTTACAGTTTTAGTTGAACAGAGAATTCTTAAACTGAACACTTATCGTGTATGGTTAACACAAATGAAAACCGAGTGCTAAACTTTTCCTAGCTGTTTAAGAATAAATGCTGAAAATTGAAGCCTTTTAAAAATTAAATAATTATCAATCAAATCTTTAGTTAAAGATCAATGGCGGAATATTTAAACTTTATAACCGCTGAATAGTGCTAAAAACGAGGTGGTTTAGGGAGCCAAAAACACATTTGCGCTGGTGCCTGCCACTTCTACTTCACCCATTTTGATGGCGCCGATACCTGATTCTTTATATTGCTCCTCGTTAAGTACCTGCACCCAACGGCCCGGCGGCAAGGCCAGTTTTTGAGCATTTTTGTTGCCGTTAAGTATTATTAAAATGTTTTTATATTTATCTCCATTGGCATAACCAGTGAGTAGGTAAGAAACAAGCAGGCTGTCTTGTGAAGAGTTGATAAACGTCAGGTGCTTCCTGATCATTTCAGCGGAAGGCATGCGAAAGGCCGGATGCTGTTTACGCAAAGCAATCAACCCTCGATAATACTCAAACACCTCCTTGTAGCGGGTTTTTCTGTCCCAGTTCAATTCATTGATGGAATCGGGCGCGTTGAACGAGTTTGCCACACCTTGTTTGGTACGGAGCATTTCATCACCGGCCAGCAGAAATGGAACGCCCTGTGAAGTAAGCACCACGGCTGCAGCCAGCTTGTCCATTTTGATCAGGTCCTTTTCAGAAGCCCCCGGGTTGGAGATCATCAGCCGGTCGAATAAACAGTTGTCGTCGTGGCAGGAAACATAATTGATTGCCTGAGACGGCTCCTTTGCCCAGGGGGTTCTGGAATCGCAGACCCGCTGATAATCGATATCAACATGAGCTGTGGCACCCACAATCCCAAACCTGATGCTTTCCGCCGTACCCGGACGCCCGCTGGCGAACCCATTTTCCCGCACATTGCCGATGCCACCCCGCAATCCATCACGGATATCATCGCTAAAAGCTGCCACCCCCTTTAGTTGGGCTACCTGTTGTTTCACCGCCCGTTGCGCTTCGGGTAAAGGACTTGCGCCGGCGGTCCATCCTTCTCCATATATAAAAATGGCCGGATCTATTTTGTGCAGGGTGTCCGACACTGCTTTCATGGTTGGGATATCATGCAATCCCATCAGATCGAAACGAAATCCATCTATATGATATTCCCTGGCCCAGCTGGCTACCGACTCCACCATAAACTTCCGCATCATTGCCTGTTCGGAAGCCGTTTCATTATTGCAACCACTTCCGTTTGAATAGCTGCCATCGGCATGATGGCGGTAAAAATATCCCGGCGCCAGCTGGGTAAAGATGGAGCCGGCAATATCGCTTGTATGATTGTATACCACATCAAGGATGACCCTTAATCCATTCGCATGCAGGGTGCTGACCGCCTGCTTCAACTCCTGGATGCGCACCCGCCCATCATACGCATCTGTAGCATAAGTGCCTTCGGGCACATTATAATTAACAGGATCATAGCCCCAGTTATAATTTCCATTGGGTGTTGCTTCATCGATGGAATTAAAGTCGAACGAAGGCATCAGGTGGATATGCGTAACGCCGAGCTCTTTTATATGGTCCAGACCGGTTGACAATCCGGCTGCATTGTGGGTTCCCCGTTCTGTGAGTCCAAGGAATTTGCCCTTGTGAACGATCCCTGAACCGGCACTGATCGAGAGGTCGCGTACATGCAGTTCATAAATAATGATGTCCGTATAATTTTTCAACGCCGGTCGTTTGTCGTGCGCCCACCCGGGTGGGTTTGTTTTGTTGAGGTCAATGATCATTCCCCGGCGCCCATTGATGCCAATCGCCCGGGCATACAGATCGGGGCACTCCTGCGACCAGTTGCCGCTAATACAGGTTTGAAAAGTATAGTACTGATTTTCCCAATTGCCTGGTAACGATATGGCCCAGGTCCCTGATTGGCCTTTTTGCAGGTGGATAGACCGAAGGGCATTTCCTCCCTCCCCTGCCCCGTACAACCGCAGCATAACATCGGTAGCGGCAGGCGACCATATTTTAAAGGAAGTAGCAGATGGTGAAAAACGGACCCCGAGATCGGTCCCGGAATAAACAGGTTGACTAAAAGTGCGGCTAAAAATTACCAGCAACAACAGCAAAGCAATGGTCTTATTCATGCCCCGATATTACTGCCTGCGGAAAATCGAAAAAAGCCTTCGCATTCCCATTGAATGGTTATTTAAACCTTATAACCGTTTTAGCTTTTACAACAGATTGATTGTAAACTTAGTAATTTTCTAACCAGGCAGGGACGGGTTGAATTTATTTAACAAGAAATGACTATCGCCCCATTGAAATTTGCATGATATGGTTATTATTGTGTTGAATTAACTAACATGCGTGCTGCCTTACTGACTATTTGCCTGCTTATATTTTCCCTTGGTGTATTTGCGAACGATGTGACCGATTCGCTGCTCACGAGGCTGAAGGCCGAGATTGAGCAAAAAGCGATGTACGACCATCAAAAAGAACAACGCATTTCTATAATGCGGGACAGCCTCCACCTTTTACCCGTTGATAACAGCGCGCAGCAGTTCCAGCTTTGCAGCCGGTTGTATGAAGAATACAAATCCTATAAGTATGATTCGGCCTATGTATACGTCAGCCTTATGGCAGCCCTGGCCGATCGCATGCACGATGCTGTAAAGGTCAATTATACCAAAATGAAGCTGGGCTTTATTCTGCTCTCAGCCGGTAAATACAAAGAAGCTTTTGGGGTTATTGAGACCATCGACCATGCCGGCTTTGATGATGCCAACCTGGAGGCTTATTATGCGGTTATGGGGCGCGCCTGGTGCGACCTGGCGGCTTATAACAACGATGCGACCTGGTCGCCTGCCTACCGGGCAAAAGGCCTGAGTTACAGCGACTCTTCCATGAAGCTGGTCCATCCTGGTTCTTATGGCGCCCGCTTTCTTATTAGTTATCGTGATTATAACAACGGCAACAATGCCGCTGCCCTGAAAGAATTTTTGGATTTTTACCAACAATATAAACCTGCCGATCACGACGACGCCATTACCACGTCCCTGCTCAGCGAATTGTACCAGCGGCTGGGCGATACCAAAAACGCCACCAATTACCTGATCAGGGCCGTGATTGCCGACCTGCAGTCTTCTACCAAAGAAACCCTTGCAATTTTTAAGCTGGCAGAACTGGCCTCCACCAATGGCGATGTTGATAACGCCTATATTTATATCCAGGAAGCGCTCAAAGACGCGGAATTTTATGGTGCCCGTCAACGACAGATCCAGATAAGCGCAGTGCTGCCCATCATCGCGGCAGCGAAACTGAATTTTGTAGAAAGCCAGAAAAAACGTTTCCTTATCTACCTAAGCAGTACCATCTTTCTTTTACTAGTTATCGGCCTGATCTCTTTCTTGTTGTATAAGCAATTGCAGCAACGCGCCGCCCGGGAACTGCTCATTCAGCGTAACAATGCCAAACTGGCTTCCATGAACCAGGAACTGATGCAGGTAAACGCACAGGTGGTGGAAGCCAACCGGAAGTTTGCAGAGGATGCTCACATCAAAGAAGAATACATTGGCTACTTCTTCAACATCATTTCAGGTTATATCGCTAAACTGGAAAAACTCAAGGTCTCCATTGAGGCCAAGGTGATCCAGAAAAAGCTGGACCATATCCAAACCCTTACAAACGAGATCCAGGTGAATAAAGAATGGGAGGCGCTCTTCCAGACCTTCGACAAAGTGTTCCTCAAGATCTTCCCCAATTTCGTTACCAGCTTCAATGCCCTGTTCAAAAAAGAAGACCAGGTCTGGCCCGGCCACCACGACATGCTGACCACCGACCTCAGGATCTTTGCCCTTATTCGTTTAGGCATTTCCGATAATGAATCAATTGCCCGCATTCTGCAATACTCTGCCAAAACGGTGTATGTGTATAAAATGCGGCAAAAGGCCAAGTCGATCTATTCTGCAAGCGAGTTCGATGAAAAGCTGATGGCCATTAAAGCTGTTGACATTCCTGTGCGGGTGGAAGAACCCGGTGTGGAGGGATTGCTGGTTGAAAAATAACGATCACAGATGTTGAGGTATATTGTAAACATTAAAAAAGGCGGTCCCAAATTGCTTTGAAACCGCCTCATCATTATTGTTGAATTACTTATTGCAACCCATCAATGGCTACATTCTCATTCACATCCGCAGCATAATCCACGTTAGCCAGTCCAAAACCAAATAAGTTGAGGAAATCAGTTTTATACCCCGCGAGATCGCCAATAGCCGGAAGTGTTTCGGTATCTGCCTGGATCCACAATTCAGCAACTTTATTCTGAATGTCTTCCCTCATTTCCCAATCGTCAATCCTGATGCGGTTATTGCCGTCTACAGGTATAGGCTGACCAGTATATAAGCGCTCTCTGAACAACCGATCTATTTGTTCAATACAGCCCTCATGAATGCCCTTTTCCTTCATTGTTTTATAAAGAAGCGAGATATATAAAGGAATGACAGGGATAGCAGAGCTGGCCTGGGTTACCAATGCCTTGTTTACGGATACATAGGCTTTGCCGTTCACCTTTTTCAAACTGTCGGTTATTGTAAAGGCGGTTGCTTCCAGATGGTCTTTTGCTTTTCCAATGGTCCCTTTGCGATATACGGCTTCTGTAAGGCCTGGTCCAATATAAGAATACGCCAGGGTCAATGCATTTTCAGACAGCGCATCGGCCTGTAACAACGCATCCATCCACATTTGCCAGTCTTCCCCACCCATCACGGCTACCGTATTGTCAATGTCTTCCGGTGCGGCCGGGGCAATGGAGATCTCGGAGACCTTTCCGGTATGAAAATCTACCGTTTTGTTGGTGAAGGTCTGTCCGATAGGTTTAAGAACAGAACGGTGGGTAACACCGGTTTTAGGGTTGGTCCTAACCGGTGAAGCCAGGCTATAGATCACCACATCTACTTTACCCAGGTCCTTTTTGATAAGCTCGATGGTTTGTTTTTTGATCTCATCTGAAAAAGCGTCGCCATTGATGCTTTTGGCATAAAGACCTGCTTTTTTTGCCTCATTCTGGAAGGCAACGGTATTGTACCAGCCCGGAGAAGCAGTTTTGCCTTCAGATGGCGCCTTTTCAAAGAAAACGCCTATCGTGCCGGCATTGGCACCAAATGCGCTTACAATTCTCGAAGCCAGGCCAAAACCTGTTGACGCCCCAATTACCAATACGTTTTTAGGACCGGAAATTTGTCCTTTGCTCCTGGTGTAAGCTATTTGATTTGAAATGTTTTGCTCACAACCTGTAGGATGTGCAGTCAAACAAATAAATCCTCTCATTTTAGGTTCTATAATCATAACTAATTCTTTAGCGCTTTTTAATGATGGCTGCTCCGCTTAGCCGGAAAAGATTTTCGCAAAGTATCATTTTTTGCGCACCTGGCATTCCATTTTGTGCGGAATCTTACAATTTTATGTGCTCCCCAGGCTGTTTTTTTGTCAAAAATTAGTATATGAAAAGAATTATTTTCTTATTGTCCCTCCTGGCTGGAGTCAATAGTGGCCATGCTCAATCAAAAAAGGACGAGCAATTGGAAGCCGCCCGAAAAGCTATTATTGCGAGCAACGCCATCTATTCGGACCTGGCAAATAAAGGCGATGGGTCCATTTTAACCAGATATACAGATGATGCCTGTCTCCTGCCACCAAACTCAGCCCCTATATGTGGCCGGGACAATATTCTGAATTTCTTCAAAAGTGGCCCCAAAGTACATAGTAAATTTATAATACAACACATTTACGGGGACGGGAACGACTACGTGACGGAAGAAAGCAACTATGAATTGTTTGACCTAAACAATAATAAAATAGATGAGGGGAAGGTGCTGGTTATCTGGAAAAAAACACCAACCGGCTGGAAGATGCATCGGGATATGTTCAGCAGCAATCATGCAACACAACACTAAAGATCGTGATAAGCATCTCCGGATGCTTATCATTCCTCAAAAACCAATATTCACTGCCTGCTGAAACTCCTCTCCATTTGTCAGCAGTTGGGACCTGGCCTCAAAAGGAGTGATCCCGGTAAATTTGGTGAAATCCTTTATAAAATGAGATTGGTCGTGGTATCCACAGTCATAGGCAATTGCTGTCAATTTGCGCCCGGATGTAAGGACCAGCCCGAGGCTTTTATTAAATCTATGTACTGAGAACAGCGCACGAGGTGAGATTCCAACCCTATCTACAAATAGCTTTTCTATATATCTTTCTGAAAGTCCATAAGCGGACGACAGGGTTTTACTCTCGAATGTATCCATAGAAAAAACATCCCTGCAAACCTGTCCGATCAACATAGACTTCCTATGTTGTTTTTCATTCTTAATAAGCTTCCCGATCAGAAACTTTTCCAACACAGCGATCTTTTGCTCAAGGGAAACAGCCTCCATCAAACTATAATAAACAGTGCTGATCTCCCGCGAAAAGATACCAGCGGCATCTGTAGCGAAATTGGTGAACTCCGACATGGAATCAGTAATAAACAAGGAGCTTGCAAATGGAAAGATCCTGGCAATTAATACGGAGGTCCCTTTTGTAGCCGTAAGCCTGGAAGGTGAGGTAAGATGGCCGAGCACTTCAACCTCAGGAAGTTTTCTCCTTCGGCCATCAATTAACGTGATGGCATTGCCTGCTGAAACATTTATAACCAGGTCAACATAACCGCTTGGATAGAACACTTCATCAACCAGATCATGGTCAATGGAGATCAAGGTATAATTCTTAACATACGGCCTTAAGATCTCAGTGGGGACAAATTGCATGCGGGCTACATTTTCCCCAATGTACAGAATCCTGTATCTCAACAGCTACCACTCGTCAATATTCACAACCCAATAAAATGTACGCTTTTTTATCCGATGCAGGTGCAAGCCTGGAGATTTAACCGTAAAATAAAAAGCCATAAACAGATAACTAATACAGACTTGTGTTGGAGTTCCGTTAGATCAGTCATAGAGTCAGGCTATTAACTTAACTTGCTTACACTCCTTTTAAATTACACCTGCAATGAAAAAGATCATTATACTGTATTTAGCAGCCGTAATGAGTTTGCTAAATCAACCTGTTTTCTCTCAGGAGGATACCGCTGCCTTAGGCATGGCAGGCGACAACCTGGATCTCTATGCAGTGCTAACGGTATTTCAAAAATCAAAGACCATTGAAGAGTTTGAAAAAACTTTAAATGATGAAAAAACAAAGATCAATAACCTGGATCTAAACCTTGATAAAAAAGTTGACTTTATAAAAGTGGTTTCCAAGAAAAATGGCAACTCCCATCAATTTATACTTCAGGTGGATGTCACGAAAGATGAAACGCAGGACGTAGCGGTCATTCTATTAGACAAAGACAAAAACGATAAAGTTTCTTTGCAAATAGTGGGTAGTGAGGAATTGTATGGAAAAGATTATGTCATAGAGCCAAAAGGAAATTCGCCGGTAACACCCAATCCGGCCTATACCGGAGAAAACCCGGTAACCGTTACTGTTCCGGCTCCAACTACTACGGTAGTGGTTCAGTCAGCACCGATCGTACAATATGTGTATTCCCCTGCCTACGTGCCTTATGTTCCTCCTTATCATTATGGATATTACCCGCCCTGGTTTGGATTTGCAACTGTTATGGCGGTTGGTATTTATCGTTCTAACCATTATTACCATGGGGGTTATTATGGCGGGCATTATGGAGGCGGCAACGTAGTCATCAACAATAACAATTTCAACAACTTTAATAATTACAATAACAATAAAATGCGGTCTAATACCGTATCCAATAACAGGAATAATGGTAATTATGGTAGTAATAGAACTGGAAACCGGGGGGACAGGCCGGGTGCATCAACCCGCCCCGCCAATGGCCGCGGAGGCGTTGGTGACCGTGGAGGCGTTGGCGATCGCGGAGGTGTTGGTGATCGCGGTGGCGTTGGCGATCGCGGCGGCGTTGGCGATCGCGGCGGTGTTGGTGATCGCGGTGGTGTTGGTGATCGCGGCGGTGTTGGTGATCGCGGCGGGGCAGGAGCATCCAATCGCCCATCTACCCGCCCTTCAACATCTAACTATTCCAGCGGATCAGGCAGGACCAGGAGCAGTGGAAGCGGCATGAGCGGTGGTGGCGGCATGAGCCGTAGCGGCGGTGGCGGTGGCATGAGAGGCGGCGGTGGAGGAGGCCGAAGAAGATAATAAAAGGATCATTAATTAATACCAATAAAAAAACGGCCTGGTGAAATCGTTTTCACTCAACTATTGGCAGGTATATTTTATAGCTTATTGAAAAGTGATATCAGATGCACTCATATCTCTTACACACACATATTTGTCCCCTCTTTTTTCGAACAGGCTCATATAGTTTCCGGAATTAATAGCTGTATTACTGGAGTCAACTACTTGAAAATAGCCAATCTCTACAATCTGTTTCCCATCATTTGAGACAAAAACCTCATTGGTCTTAAATTTGATCTTATTGGAGTTATTAACCAGGTCTGACCTCAGAAATTCTATAATGGCCTCCTTGCCCACCAAGGGCGTTCTGTTTTGATAAAAGGTGGTGGCATCATCCGCATAATAGCCAATATCCTTAAGCTCTCCTGAATTATAAGTAGCCGCATATTCATCCTCTTTGGCCTGGATCTCTTTTTTAATTTGTTCCTTGTCAACCGCGGCTGCCTGGGGTTCCTGTTTTACAGAATTACAAGCGGAGATATAAGTTATAATACCTGCCAGCATGGCTATTTTCATGTTCTTATTTTTCATGATCAAGTTATTATTGAATGGTATGAATCCCGTTTTCCCAGGTGCAAGATAAACACAGGCTCCGCTGAAAAGCGTTTTACTTATGTTAGTAACCGTAAAATGGCACACAATGGTTTGAGGGCCTTTCAGAAAAAAAGCCTCCGGGGATTTACCGGAGGCTATTAATTCAGATTCGGGCGGTAGAGGCATTAAAATTATCATTTCACCTGGGCCGTGCTTTGTTGTATGGTATTCAGAAAGCCCAATGCATGATTATACTGTTGTCCTTTTGTTTGTACCCAGTTTACAAAATCCTTTACTTCAGGCTTATCTTCTTTATACACAAAGATCATTTTACCAACAGGAGGCAGGTCTATATGGGATGTTTCCAACTTTTGAATTAACTGATCAAGGTTATCGTAAAAACTTTCATCCTTATCAATTTTACCGTTACCATTTAAATCCACCGGCACTACCCTTATCCCCTGCTTTTGCCTCCTTGTTTGCAGGTCATATACAAACCCAAGGTTATTGTACGCCAAACCAAGGCTGTCATTTAATACATTCTGAAGCAGCACCTTGTCGTCGGCAATCTTTGTATCGAGATTCGCCAGATCATTTATTTGTTTACCAAAATGCCTGGAAAAGGTAGCAGATGCACAGGCGCCTCTGGCATATACCCTTACAGGAACAGTAACACCACTATTCAGCGCAAAACTATTTTGTTGCTGATCTCCCCGGAAATAGATCCTTTGAAAATCAGCGCCTGACAAACCCTTTTTCTGAAGTTCGCTCCAGGCGGGATTTCGTTCATTTATAATTGGAACAATGGCGAATTTACTCACAACCGAATACGTTCCCTTCTCAGGATTTTCTTTATCAACCGGAGTACCTGTCATAGAAATATCGCTATTCTGCAAACCGAATTTCACCACGATCTCTACATCAGGATGATCTTTCCTGAATTCCTCGCCCCATTTCTCAATAAGGGGGTAAAAGAAACGGGTACCCGTAATATAAATAATTTTCTTTTCATCCTTTTTCGGGTGCTGTTTTTCAATAAATGAACTTATTATAACTGCACCTGATACCAGTACGATGGTTGATAATAGCTTGTATGATACTAATTTCATGATTAAGTAATTTATCAGTTTACATGATTGGTTTAATAACCTTTATTTTGTGTAAGGTTTGCGATCAGTACTTCCTGTCTGGGCAACGGCAATAGTAATTTATTGGCATCACTGATCCCTAATACCTGCTGCGCTTTTCCTTTTCTTATTAGATCAAACCAGCGATGGGACTCATACCCCAATTCCACTCTCCTTTCCAGCAGAATTTTGTCGATCAGTTCCTCTTTCGAACCCACGACCGGTATGGAAGGAATATTGGCACGGGCACGAATAACATTCAGATCTTTCAGACCTTCCTCCAATTTCAACTGCTCCGCCTTTGCCTCGGCCCTTATTAAATACATTTCACCCAGGCGTAATACATAGGACTGGTCTTCACCGGTAGCGATCTTGAAATTCATGTTTCCATAAGTAACTCCGCTAACAGTAAACATCAGCGCTGAACGGGCGCCGCCAATATTCGGGTCTTTTAATAGGTTAACAAATTCGTCTGTGGGCAAAAATTCCTTTTTCCCGCCTGTGGTGGGATTTTGAAACCAGTTACTGGCATAACTGTTCTTGTTATTTATAGTATAATCGATCTCAAAAATAGATTCCGTTGAATTTTTTGCCGTATAAAACTGACTATACGGCTTCGTTAATTTAAAATCAGCAGAATCATTTATGATGAGGTTGGCATATTCTTCGGCTTTCTTCCAATTCTCCCGATACAAGTACATTCTTGCCTTCAATGCCTTGGCTGTATATTGATTCGCCCGGTTGCGATTAATTGTTGCCGGAAGCAAAACCTCGGCACTATCCAGGTCGTTTTCAATGAATTGATATACTTCCTCACCAGTACTATTTGTAATACCCTTATTATCGCTGGCAGTTTTAGTTGGCTGGGTCACAACTGGCACATTACGCCATAAACGAACAAGGTCGAAATAACATAATGCCCGTAAGAAGTAGGCTTCTCCCCTTTGTTTGTTCCGTTCAGATTGATCAAATGTCACATCATTTACCGCAGGAACTTTATCAATAAGGTTATTAGCGATATTAATGGTTTTGTAAATTGCTGTCCACAACTCCTGAACGCGAGTGTTGGTTGTAAAAACACTATATACATCAAATTCACGATTAGTAGGTGTATTACCCACCCATTTTATATTATCACTGAGCAAATTGGTGATATACCTAAAAGTATTACCCTGATAAGTATTTTGCGACAATACATTATAGGCGCCAACCAATGCTGCCTGGGCACTGCGTTTATCAACAATGGAAAGTGACTGATCGATATATAGTTCTGACTTTGTATCCAACACCTTTTTGCAGGCAGTCAGGAGTGCGATGCTTACAAGAAGATAGCGTATTATTAAGTATTTCATTGTAATTCAATTTTTAGAAAGCAATATTAAACCCAACCTGCAACGTCCTTGGTTGCGGTGCAATGGCCTGATCATACCCAAGAATATTCTGATCACCATTTGAAACATTTACTTCGGGATCAACACCTTTATATTTGGTAAGGGTAAACAGGTTGGTGGCAGAGAAATATAGGCGCAGCGTGGTAATACTCCAGCGGTTAAGCAACGATTTAGGTATTGAATAACCAACAGAAAGATTACGCAGGCGAACAAAGGAACCATCTTCCAGAAAACGGCTTGGAATAATAGCTGCATTATTGCCTGCAACAGTTAAACGCGGCACATCCGTTATATCTCCTGTTTTTTGCCAGCGGCCCAATTCTTCCTTTAACATAGCAAACACCCCATTTCTTGACCCACCATGACCCATCCGGTACCGGGTATTATTCCAGACATCATTACCAAGGCTATAATAGAGCGATGCTTGTACATCGAAATTTTTGAAGACGGTAAATTCATTGGTTAAGCCACCAAAATATTTTGGCCATGCATTGCCAAGGATTTGCAGATCGGCGTCTGTAACATTTCCATCCTTGTTAAGGTCATCGAACAACACATTACCCGTTTGGGGATCAACTCCAAATTGTTTATGCAGGTAAAAAGAATACAAAGGAGAACCTTCCTGCAGAATGATAACCCCGGTTTTAATAATAGGGGCAGGCAGTTTTTGGATCTTGTTTTTGTTAGTAGCTACATTCAAATTGAAGCTCCAGGTGAAATTTTTATATTGACATAGATCGGCATTTATATTCAGCTCATATCCCTCATTGCTCATTTCTCCCGCATTGGCAAAAATGTTGTTATAACCAGTTTGACTGGCTATTGGCAATTGCAGTAAAAGATTAGTGGTATACTTACGATAGAAATCAAAACCAACAGTTATTCTATTGGCCAGGAAACCGGCATCTATACCAATGTCCGCCTGTTTGGTGGTTTCCCAACGAAGGTCAGGATTGGCTAATTGATTAGGTGCTGTACCTGAAACATCCTGGTAGTTATTTCCGCCAGACCATAAGCCCTTCGCGGCAAAATCGGGAATGCCGTTTTGGTTACCGGTGCTACCGTAACTCGCCCTGAATTTCAGATCGGTAAAAATACCAAGCGCTCTGACAAAATCTTCCTGCCCGGCCCGCCATGATACGCCAGCAGCAGGGAAATAGCCCCACCGGTGGTCCTTACCAAAACGTGAAGAAGCGTCCGCCCTGAAATTAATATCAATGGAATATTTATTATTGAGAATATAATTAACCCGACTGAAATAAGAAACCAATCCGGCATCCGAAGAGGAAGAGGTGCCCGTTTGTATCGCAGCAGAAGCAATTTTTGAAAATTCATCAGTAGGAAAGCCGATCCCCGTAACACTTGTTATTTCAAAACGTTCTTTTTGTATCGTATTCCCTGCCGTCAGGCTTAATAAATGCACCCCATTGAAAGTTTTATTATACGTGAGCAACTGCTCATTTATTAAAGTAAGATTGCGGGTGATGGCAGAAGTGGCAGAACCATTTGTAGGCGCCTGCCCCACATAGGTTTTAGAGCTATAAAAATTATCCTCCTTCGATTCATTAAAATCAATACTCCAACTTGTTCTGAACTTCAATCCCTTTACGATCGTAAACTCACCAAACCCATTGCCGGTAAACCGGGCACCAATATCAGTGAAGTTTACTTCCCGTATAGCTGCGTATGGGTTTTCAAAA
Source organism: Niastella soli (assembly GCF_017742245.1). GTDB lineage: Bacteria > Bacteroidota > Bacteroidia > Chitinophagales > Chitinophagaceae > Niastella > Niastella soli. The sequence continues at coordinate 661,814 of NZ_JAGHKO010000011.1, read as the reverse complement.
AGTGATGGCCTGGCATATGACCCATCTGGATTAAACAAAGGAAGATAGGCAGGCGTGTACAAAGCTCCGTTTACTGCGCCATAGGGCACATTGTTGTTCGGGCTTTTTATCCGGTCTGTTTTTACCCCATCAATTGAAAATCCAATCTTTGCTGATTCTCTGAGTTGATGGTCAAGGTTTACCCGAACGCTGTACCGTTTGAAAGCATCAGGCTTAACAATAGCTTCCTGATCGTAATAATTCCCGCCAATATAAAAACTTGTTTTGGTATCACCGCCTGTTGTTGAGATATCTATGTTATGCGTGGGCGCATCCTGAAAGATGATCCCGATCCGGTCATTGGTCGGTTGTTCTTCCGGTAATCCCAGACCGCCTTCAGCGACCGGACGAAATGGCCTTGTAGCGTATGGCTTGCCATCATTGAGCCAGGTTTCATTTTGAAGAATACCTTCTTCGGGCCCGGCAAGTGTTTTCCAGAATTTCCTTGCAGAAGAAGAGCCATAATAATAGCCAATATTCACCTTAGCCTTGTTGTTCAGTTTACCATGCTTTGTTGTGATCACCACAACACCATTTGCACCTCTTGATCCGTATATAGCCGTAGCATTGGCATCTTTCAGGATCTCAATTGATTCAATATCCGCCGGATTCAGATCAGCCAATGGGTTGGTTACCTGTCCACCCGTTGACACAGATTGCAGGCTTCTGTTATTAATGAACACCCCATCCACCACATACAGGGGATCATTGGTAGCATTAATAGAAGTAGAACCCCGTACCCTTAGAAAAATACCAGTGCCTGGCACAGGAGAATTGGCCGAAGCCAGAACCCCCGCTGCTTTCCCCTGCAGTAACTGATCAATACTTGCAGCAGGCACGTCTTCTATTTGAGAAGTATTTACGGAGCTCACCGCACTTGCCAGGTTTTTTCTTGATTGCGTTCCATAGCCTACCACTACAATATCCTTTAGTTTATTATTGGCTTGTACTAACGTAATTGTAAATAGACCGGGCCCATCTTGAATGGCTTCAATGGTCTGATAGCCTACATAACTTACAATATATGTCAACGGCAGATGTTGTGCGGTGATGAAGGTAAATTCACCTTTATCGTTTGTAACTACTTTATGTGTACTGCCTTTTATTTGAATGGTGGCGCCTGCCAGGGGGACATTTGTACGCTCATCAATTATCCGGCCGGCAAGGGTACTGGTTTGTGCAAACCCTATGACCGAAACAAATAAAGCGGCTATAAATGGGAAAAGAAATAATAAGCCAGTCAGCTTTGGTTTGGTAAAATTTTTCATTGTGCAGGTTTTACTGCGTTGGGAGTTACTTAAAGAATATGCAGCATAATCTTTCCCTGGTCAACAGCCGGCATTCATATAAAGCCAATCGCCGACTTTACAGGAATACTACTGACTGTTGACCAGGAAATAGAATGATAGCGGGAAACATTCATGCAGACTGCATGAATTATATAATCAGACTGTATTGTTCAACAACAACAGCAACAATAAAAATTCGCTGAAGAACGAAAACGGAATTTAATCGCCATGCAGGTGTTTGCCAAATGGCTCTGGGTGTCCATTATTGTAAACTTTAAAGGTTAATTTTCCCTCCCCGAACTGCTGGCGATTAACAGTGAGGAATAAAACAGGATTAGTACACTATTTATGTAGACAAATATAAAAAGATTATTTAACCGAAAAAAAATAATATCTAACGACAACAGGAAGGGCCCCTAACAACCAGCAGCAAAAAGACCTTACCAACCCTTTATAGCTCCTCCTTTGAATTCTTTTTCAGCCACCTGCTCAACCTCAACAGACTGGTAAGCAGCAACAAATTGTTTAACTTTTTCATCGCTTTTATTATCATCCCTGGCCACGATAAGATTTACATAAGGAGAGCTTTTATCTTCAACAAACAAACCATCGCGGGTAGAGATAAGCCCTGCCTGCGCAGCAAAGTTATTATTGATAATAGCAATCGTGATCTGCTGATCGTCTAACGACCTTGGTAACTGGGGCGCTTCCAGCTCAACAATTTTTATATTTTTCGGATTTGCAACAATGTCTGTGATCTTTGGCAGCAGCCCCACCCCTTCTTTCAATTGCAGCAGGTTATTCTTTTGCAATAACAGCAATGAGCGGCCTCCATTAGTGGGATCATTAGGAATAGCAATAGTACTTCCCGCCTGCAATTCACCAAGGCTCTTGATCTTTCGGGAATAGCCGGCAATGGGATATACAAATGTATTACCCACAATGGCCAGTTTGTATCCACGTTGCTTTGATTGCGCATCCAGGTATGGTTTATGCTGAAAGGCATTCAGGTCAATATCGCCCTGACTTAATGCTTCATTGGGAATAACATAGTCATTGAAAGTTATCAGTTCTACATCGAGATTATATTTTTTAAGGGCCACTTCTTTGGCGGCATTGGCGATATTAAATTCAGGCCCCGATACAACGCCCACCTTAAGATGTTTGGCATTTTTTTTATTACCACTTCCCGCACAACTGATCAATAGACTGATCAACAGGCCAGTTACAATGAATACAATAAAATCAGGAAAGAATTGTTGGATTTTCATATTCTAAACATTAATAGGATTTATCAGCTAACCATTTGTGTCACCTGTGATCAACAGCCCGGGCAATTCGATCACCTGTGAATTGAATAATAAATACAAGAATTACCAGCAGGATCAATACCGCATTCATTACCAGCACATCATAACCAACATAACCGTATTGATAGCCGATCTGGCCCAAGCCACCTGCGCCTACCGCCCCGCCCATGGCAGAATAACCGACAAGGGTGATCAGGGTAATGGTAGCACAATTGATCAATGATGGCAGGGCTTCAGGCAATAATACTTTATACACTATTTGAAAAGGTGTGGCGCCCATCGCTTTTGCCGCTTCTATCAATCCGCCGGGCACTTCCAGCAAACTGTTCTCTACCATGCGTGCTATAAATGGCGCCGCACCAATGCTTAATGGAACCAGGGCCGCTGCTACCCCGATAGATGTTCCCACTAATGCCCTTGTAAACGGGATCATCCAAACAATTAGAATAATAAAAGGTATAGAACGGAAGATGTTCACGATCACGGAGGTGATACGGTTAAAAAGCACATGCTCCAGCACCTGCCCTTTACGGGTTAAAAATAGCAATACACCCGCAGGCAGGCCGAGCACAAAGCCAAAGAAGCCGCCGGCAAACGTCATGACAATTGTTTCTCCAATGCCCTTTAAAAATAAGGGTAACATAGCTTCAGACATAGCCCAATACCTCCACTTTTAATTGATTGTCAGTAAAATATTGTAATGTAAACTCCCTGGCTGCTGCATTGCCGCTCAACTCAAGCAGCACAACGCCAAACGTCACTTCATCCAGGCTGTCTACCTGGGCTTTTATTATTTTTGATTGAATATGGAACCGGTTTACCACCTCACTGATGAGCACATCTATACCAGCTTGTCCGGCAAACTGCACCTTTATTAAAACCCCGCAGTCAACATAGGGACACGCCTGCAACCGCCTTGTATAGAATCCTGGCAACTCCACATGAAAAGTGGAAGAAATAAAATCCCGGGCAACCCCGGTTTTCGGGTGGGCAAAGATCTCACTCACCGTCCCCTGTTCTATCAATTTTCCCTGCGACAAAATACCCGCATAATCACAGATCGCTTTAACCACTTCCATTTCATGTGTAATGAGCAGGATGGTTATTCCCAGACGCCTGTTTATATCTTTTAATAAGGCCAGGATCGATTTGGTAGTTGCCGGATCGAGTGCGCTTGTAGCCTCGTCGCATAAAAGCACTTTGGGATTATTCGCTAAGGTCCGGGCAATGGCAACACGTTGTTTTTGACCGCCCGATAAACTGGCCGGGTAATCAGCCGCCTTGTCTGTCAAACCTACCAACTGCAATAAATCATTTACCCGTTCCCGTATTTCCGCTTTTGGCGTGTGGGTAAGCTCAAGCGGAAACGCCACATTGTCAAATATGGTACGTGATGACAATAAATTGAAATGCTGAAAGATCATGCCGATCTGTCTTCGTTCACGGGTTAACTCCCTGCTGGAAAGTGTTGACAGCGATATACCGTTTACAACCACCTCTCCCGACGTTGGTTTCTCCAATAAATTAACGCAGCGGATCAATGTGCTCTTTCCTGCGCCGGAAGCACCGATAATGCCATATATTTTTCCCGGCGGAACAGTCAACGATACATCCTGCAAGGCTGCCACCTCCCTGTTCTTTTGATAAAAATATTTCGTCAGGCCTTTTATTTCAATCATGCTACAACACCCCCTTCGAGCGTTTTTAAAAGAGCTAAGCCATCCTTCCAATCCTGTAGATCAGACTCGCCATTAATATGCCCCTTATCGCCTATCCCAACAAAACGACTGCCCCAATACGCAGCCCATTTTGCCGCACGCTCCATGGCACAATAGGGGTCGTTCATACTGGCAACAACAATGGTTGGCATAAATAATTTCTCTACCGGAACCGGGGCAAAGTTCTTCAGGATCGCCTTGTCTGAATTTTCCACATCGGCTGGCGCTACCAGCAATGCCCCGCAAATAAACGGTGAATAATGCGTAACTGCCCAGTGAACCGCAGTAATACATCCCAGGCTATGAGCAACCAGAATGGTGGGGGTATCAATTTCTTTAACGGTTTTATCTAATCGATCTACCCAGCTTTCTTTAACAGGCGTATCCCAGTCATCCTGCTGCACCCGGGCAAAACGGTCCGGGTATAAACGCTCCCATTTTGTTTGCCAGTGATCATCTCCCGAATTATATAAGCCAGGAATATTTAAATATTTCATCAGTATTTCGTAATTTAGTCTACATATTTAGTGGACAAATATACGCAATAATAATTCCCAAAGAATCACGTTAACATACAATATTAAAAACACTATTATGGCAAGGATCGCTCCGGTTACTATAGACAATCTGCCACTTGTTACCCGAGAGGCGTTTGATGAGCACGTGAATGATTACAACACGCCCATTACAAATTCGAAAGCTACATTAGGGCATTCCATGCTGTCATTTACCATTTACATGCAATGGTATCCCTTATATGAAAAAGTAAAACAACAAATTGGCGAAAGGGCTGCCTATCTGTATGCATGGGCAGTTTCCAATGCATCCAACTGTTCCTTATGTGCCGCTTATTTCAGGAAAATAATGATCGAAAATGGCGAAGACCCTGACCGGTTATTATTAAATGACCACGAAAAAGCACTGATCGATTTTGGAAGTGCCATTGCCGAACACAAAGGTTGTATAGCCAACCATGTATATAATAGCCTGGAACAATATCACAATAAAGAGGAAATGGTTCTTTTGATAGCATTTGCCGGGCAAATGATAGCCACCAATATCTTTAATAATGTAATAGAAACTGATATTGATATCTATTTAACTCCATTCCTGCCTGCTAAATTTTCCCTGTAAACAGACATCAGGGAACAGCATCTTCTTCATTAGGAACCGATGGTTCCTTTTTTGATGTAAAGAACCGGTTGATCAAATGCCAGTAATGTATCAACATGGCCATCCCTGTCAGAACAATTGCTACCCACAAAAAAGGAAAGTTATTATTTGACATGTTCAATTTCCTCCTGATATTGAATAACAGTATCCGCAAAACGCTCCATTTCTTCCAACTGCGGACTGCATTGCAACAAAAATAAATTCACGCCTGCCCGTTCAAATTCTCCGATCCGGTCCTGCACTTGTTGTGGCGTTCCAATAAGCCCGCTTCGTAGGCCCCGGTTGCTGACAGAATAATCTTCCAGGGATACCCGTTGTTCCAATTGAGTGCCGGCAAGCCACTGCTGATAATTACTATACCCGGGGCTCCCCTCCTGTACATTAGTTATACGTTCTAATTCCTTTTTCACTTCTGCTTCTGAATTTCGGATAATGCTATATGCCGCCACTCCATATTGTAATGGTGGCAACCCTTTTTTATCACGCCTTTCGTTCATATCCTTTATGCGTTTCCCGATGGTTTCCGGACTGTCGCCATGCATTACATAAGCATCGCATAAGGAGGAGATCAGGTCTTTGGCCCGTTCACTTTCACCACCAGCATAAAGCAATGGCCGGGGTCTTGAAACAGGTTTTGGCTGCAGGATATTATCGGTTACTTTGTAATACCGGCCCTCAAAACTAAAGTGATCTTTTTTCCAGATATTATCCAGCACCGTCAGCCATTCTTCCGTACGGGCATACCGGTCATCATGCTGTTCAAACTGAACGCCATACTTTTCCGCTTCATCTTTCCACCAACTGCTCACCACGTTCAGGGAAATACGGCCATTACTGATGTGATCAATATTGGCAGCAGTTTTTGCCAACAAGGCAGGGTTATGAAAAGTGGGCCGAACAGCCACCATCAATTCCAGCTTTCTGGTAACCGCTGCCAGCGCCGCTGCCGTGCTCCAGGCGTCGAGGCTGGGGGCCTCAACACCCTTAATATCATTTAAATTCAATTCAGCGATCAGGGAGAGATCGTAGCCCAACTGTTCGCTTCGCTGGGCCAGCTTTTTTACATACTCCCAGGTCGGTTGCATATTCTCATTGGCTACATTTCGCAGCCAGCCGCCGAAGACGGGTAGCCAGTATCCGTATTTCATAATGGTATATTATTATTGAGTTAGTGAGGCATTTATTGATTGTAAGGTCTTTTTACCCAGGGCCTGGGTTGCTAAAAAGTCAACCAGTTTCTCATGCGGGTTAAACCCAATAACATTCACCGCATCGGCCACAAAGTTCGACAGGGCATTTACGTCATAATATACCAGTTTACCGTCGCGGTCGTCTATCATATATTCAATGCCCCCTACATCAATACCTGCGTGTTGCACAATGGATTCAATGGCTTGTATAACTTCAGCAGGCGGTGTGTATCCTTCTACTTTAAGTCCGTTTTTAGGCGCATCCAGAGCACAGGCATTTCGTAACAACTCTTTCCCATCGCTTGTCTGGCAGATATCGGCCGGGCACAGATTAAAAGATTCTCCGGTGGTGTAAACTTTAATTGCATACAAATAGCGCCCTGCCAGCGTTTCTACCCGCGTTATATAACCACCACGAGCCGGAATAAACTCCTGCACCAACGCCGTGTTATCTATGCCCAGTGATATTTCGTTGTCTTCTATAGCCGCCCGTAATGATACTACAGAATCATATTTTGTAATTCCGGCACCACTGCCACCAATATTAGCCTTCACTACAACCGGAAACCGAAGCCCTTGTACTGCCCGCAATAATTGTGAAGTATGATTGATCACCACCGTACGCGGATAACCCAGGCCCAGCTTTTTTAACAGCGAGAGCTGTGCCGCTTTTGATACTTCATAGCTGAATGCCTTGTACCCATTAATTGTTTTAGTACCAAACAATTCCAGGTGTTGCAGGTATGAAAGCGTAAAGAATATCCCCTATGCACCATCCCGTAAATAGGCCGATGGACTCATACGATTAAAAAATAACGAATATCTGTTTACGGTATCGGTTATATCAAAACTATGTTGAGCGGGGTTGATACGCTCGTAAGGCATCCCTCTTTTCTCCAATTCTGCAAATAAGGGCTTAAACCAATCCGGATGTTCGTGATAGATAGCAAGAGGTTTCATAAACTATAAATATTTAATATTACAAACGCTGTATATAATTTTTTTGGCGATACAAAAAAGATGACGTTATATTTGTCTACTAAATTAGTAGGTTTTACAATTCAAAAGGCACACAATGAAAAAATATTTCTCTTTCACCTGTTGTTGTTGATCACCATCCCCCTCCTTGAATGAATGTGCTTTCGTACCAAGCTGAATGAATGCGTTTTCTTGCCGTTATTGAAATGACTTATAAGTTCTAATCTGTACACCTTGTGTACGGCAATTCATTCATTTAAAAAAACTGCTTCATGAACCGGCTCTACCCAAAAGGGTTTAACCTATTACTATTCCTGCTTGTTTCGCATATGCTGGTAGCCCAAACCACTATTTCCGGCACTGTTTTGTCCGATGAACAAACACCATTGGAAGGAGTGACCATCCAGGTTAAAGGACAAGCCATTCAAACCCTCACCAACAGCAAAGGCGGCTTTACAGTTACTGTACCAGTACTACCGGTATTATTATTGATAAGCCATACCGGTTATCAAAAAGGGGAATTTAATATTACAACCATAACGCCTTCCTCATTCAGGCTCATTAGAAATGAAAGGAACCTCGATGAAGTAGTGGTTACCGGCTACAGCACCCAGAATAAAAAACTGATCGCCGGTTCCATTCAAACTATTAACAGCCAGGCTTTCCGCGATGTGCCGGCCAGCGGGTTCAATCAATTGCTGCAGGGAAAAGCAACCGGTGTACAGGTGAATGCCAACTCGGGCGTTCCAGGTGGCGGTATAACATTCAGAATACGAGGTAATAATTCCATCAATGCTTCGGTTGATCCCTTATATATCATCGATGGTGTTTTTATTTCCAATACCGATCCTATTCAAACCGGTATGGGGCAGCAACAGGGCTCTAATCCCATCGCAGACATAAACCCTTCAGACATAGAGAACATCACTATTTTAAAAGATGCCAATGCTACCGCCATATATGGTTCATTGGGTGCCAATGGCGTGGTGATCGTAACTACCAAACGTGGCCGTTTGAACAGCCGGGCTAAAGTCAGTTTGAACGGATATCATGGCTGGAGTACAGCCACTAAAAAGTTCAAAGTGGCCTCCGGACCCGAAACAGCCCTGCTGACCAATGAATCACGGATCAATACAGTGAAGGACAATCCGGCATTGCCGCCACCTTCCCTTATTGCCGAACCCGATTCACAACCCACTTTTGACCGGATCTCCGATCTGTTCCGCACCGCACATACCAGCAATTATGAAGTGGCTGTTCAGGGCGGAACCGACAAAAGCGCCTATTATGCCGGATTCGGTTACATTAAACAGGAAGGCATTGTACGCCCTTCGAACTTCGAACGGTATTCGGGCCGTTTGAACTATGACAATTACCTGAACCAGAAAGTAAAGATCGGTACCAGTGTAAACATCAGCCGTACCTGGCGTAATGTTAGTAGTAATGATAATAACCCTCAGGGTGTCATTAATTCCGCCATTTTTGTGCGCAGCTACCTGCCCGTTTTTAATTCTGATGGCACCTATGCCCGTTATGGTAGCTTTGATAATCATCTGGCCCTGATCAATTACCTGGGAAATAATGCAGTGGGTTGGCGCACGATCGGAAATGTGTATGGTGAATATGCCATACTGCCTCAATTAAAACTCCGTACCAGTTGGAGCCTTGATAATGCCAGTGAATATGAAAATAATTTCACCAGTAGTTTACTGGCAGCTGGTGTGGCCAGTAATGGGTCTGCCGCTTCTTACGAAACCAAGAACCTGGTGCTCACCAACGAACAGGTACTTACGTTTATACAATCATTTGGTGAGGACGGCAAACACAGCATCAACGCCCTGGTGGGCAATACCATTAATACGGTACTGTCTCAAAGCACCAGCGCTACAGGCACCGGGTTTGCCAGCAATGACCTTACAGCAGTATCCGTGGCTTCTGTACGTTCCGGATCATCAGCGGAAAGCAGGTCTAAGCTATTATCAGTATTTGCAAAAGCCAGTTACACCTATAACAACCGGTATACCCTTGATGCGAGTTTCCGCGCAGATGGTTCCTCCAAATTTGGGGAGAACCATCGGTGGGGATATTTCCCCTCGGGTGGTTTTACCTGGCGGGCCGATCAGGAAGATTTTATTCAATCCTTAAACCTGTTCAATGAATTGCGCTTTAGGACAAGTATTGGTTTATCAGGCAATCAGAATGGGATTGGTCCGTATGCAGCACAGGGACTATGGCAATCAGGCAGTAATTACCTCGACCAGCCCGGTATTGCCCCATCACAACTGGCCAATCCGGATCTTACCTGGGAAACTACCCGCCAATCCGATCTCGGTACTGAGTTCAGTATTTTAAACAGCCGCTTGTTTGTGTCTGTTGATTATTATAACAAGTACACTTATGACTTATTGTTAAACGTTCCAGTGCCCAACAGAACAGGCTTTGCCACTTACTTACAAAACTATGGGGCTGTGAGCAACAAGGGATTTGAACTGGCTATCCGTTCAACCAATATCAATACCCGCACTTTCAAATGGACAACCGAGTTCAACATTTCACAAAACACCAATCGTATTGAAAAGCTGGCCTCGGATATTACACTGGGCGCATCAGGACGCAATATTTCCATTCTGCGACAAGGGTATGCGGTGAACTCCTTCCAGCTCTATAAACAATTGTATGTTGATCCGCAAACAGGAAATGCAGTGTATGAAGATCTTACCAAAGAAGGCAACATCACAGCAGCCGATCGCCAGATCGTTGGCAATGCACTGCCCCGTTACACCGGTGGATTTACCAATTCTTTCAGCTATAAAGGGTTTGACCTGAACATCTTTTTCTATTTCCAGCAAGGAAACAAGATCATGAACATGAACGATTTCTTCCTGGTGCATGGAAATACCCAGGCCAATATCGGGTTTGTGCCCCGGCAGTTGGAACGCTGGCAAAAACCAGGCGACATTACCGACATCCCACGCGTAACTACTTCCAATCGTAATATTGAAGCCAATAACAGCGCTGCCAATAATTATGGCGGTAACGTAGCCAATTTAAGCAGCAGGTACCTTGAGAATGGTTCGTTTATACGGTTACGGACCCTGTCACTTTCCTATACCCTGCCTTCATCTATAATCAATAAACTAAAATTCAACAACATCAGGGCATATATCCAGGGCACCAACCTCATCACTATCACCAAATACGGTGGCCCCGACCCGGAAGTAAGTTCACAAAGCGGTAATCAAAACACAGCTGGGTACGATTGGGCTACAGTGCCACAACCAAAAACAATTCAGATAGGTTTAAACCTTGTTTTTTAACGGGAAAAAATACATTATGCAATCAGGTATCAGCTCTATCATACTTATAGGCGGTTTATTCCTTCTTTCTTCCTGCAAAAAATTCCTGGAAGAAACGCCTAACAATGCGTTACCCACTAACAAAAGCATTACCGATGCCGCTACTGCCAGAGCGGCTATTATTGGCGCCTACAACTCGGTGCAGGATTACTATGCGGCCAGCTACCCTACCCTGGGTACTATAACAGCCGATAATGTGATCTTTTATGGTACGTTAAGCCAGTATCTGCAACTAGACCAGAACGCCATACCGGCAGACAATGTAACCACTGTGGCTGCCTATCAGAATATTTACAAGGCAATCAACTCCGCCAACAGTGCAATAGCATATGTACCGGAGGTTACAGATCCTTTATTATCGGCTGCAGAAAAAAACAAACTGCTTGGCGAAGCTTACTTTATTCGGGCACTGGGTTATTTCGACCTGGGTCGCGGTTGGGGCGGGGTGCAATTACAATTACAACCAACCACCAACCTCTCCGCAGCACGGGGAATAAAACGCAGTACACTGCAACAAACCTATGACCAGGTATTGAACGACCTGATAAAAGCAGAAGATCTATTACCCGAAGATGCCAGCACGCGTAACCGGGCGCAAAAAAGTACGGCCCGGGCATTGCGGGCACGATTACATTTATATAGAAAAGAATGGGCAGAAGCCGACAAATACGCCTCACAGGTGATCACCAATCCCAAGTACGCCCTGGTAACACCTTTTAAAGCATTCTTTACAACACCCTTCGGCACAACAGAATCTGTTTTTGAATTAACCTTCTCGGCCAATGATAAAAACTCTTTCTGGAATTTGTGGTACCCCAGTTCCGCCGGTGGACAGTATACCTTAAAACCTTCCGCCTCCTTTGTAAGCAAAATAAACGATGCGGCAATTGGCGGCAGCCGGAACAGTCTTATCGCCGGCACCGGCGATAATGTATACGGCGTACTGTACAACACCAGCGCTACCAGCACCGATCCCTCCTATATAATCCGCATAGCCGAACTGTACCTGGTACGAGCAGAAGCCAGGGCACAGTTAGAGGACCTCAATGGCGCCCTATCCGATCTGAACAGGATCAGGAACCGTGCAGGGGTAGCTGACTCAAAAGCCGCTACCAAAGGCGACTTGCTTCAGGCTATAGAAAATGAGAACAGTATCGAGTTCGCTTTTGAAGCCCATCGCTGGTTCGACCTGGTGCGTACCGAAAGAGTGGATGACATCCTGGGGATCACTAATAAAAACTACTGGGTATTTCCTCTGCCCTATTCCGATATTTTATCAGACCCCGACGCGCAGCAAAACGATGGTTACTAATAAACCAAAACAATTGACACAAAAATCGTTTTTATGAAACTTCGAAATATTATACCCCTGCTACTATTACTGCCGGCATTTTCCGGTCTGGCACAAACCAGTTACTTTTTTCCCAGGGCAACCACTTTTGACGCAGCTATTCCTTCGCCCGAAAGTTTTCTCGGTTATGCAATAGGCACCCATTATACAAGACACGAACAGATTGTTGCTTACTTCCGCGAGCTGGCCCGGGTAAGCAACCGCATACATGTACAAACCATCGGCAAAACGTATGAAGAAAGAGAACAGATCATTGCCACCATTACATCGTCCGACAATTATAACCGGCTGGAGGAGATCAGACAGGAGCACCTCACACTCGTTGATCCGGCCAAACCAATTATCGACAGCAAAGCGCCGGTGATCATTCACCTCGGATATAATGTACACGGCAATGAATCATCAAGCGCAGAAGTAAGCATGCTCACCGCCTGGTACCTTGCTGCCAACAACGACCCGGAAACCCAACAGTGGCTAAAGGAAGCCGTTATCTTTATTGATCCTTCATTAAACCCTGATGGCCGCGACCGCGCTGCCAACTGGTTCAATAGTTATGCCTCCTTTCCACCAATTGCCGACCCACTGGATAAAGAACACCAGGAGCAATGGCCTGGTGGCAGAACCAATCATTACTTTGCTGATCTCAATAGAGACTGGCTGAACCTGGTACATGTTGAAAGCCGGAACCGGGTACAGTTCTTTCACCAATGGTATCCCAACGTACAGATCGATTTTCATGAACAGGGCTCCAATGCCACCTATTATTTTGAACCAACCCCTAAGCGCCATGAAAGCCCTATCGTACCACAGTTCCTGTATGATGAGAACGCCGTATTGGCCACCTATCATGCAAAAGCCCTCGATGAGATCGGTTCATTATATTTCACCAAAGAAAATTACGATAACCTCTCGCCCATTTATGGCAGCACCTATCCAAAGTTTTATGGCAGTGTAGCAGCTACATTTGAAGAAGCCGGTTCACGCGGACTGGTAACAGAATCAACCAACGGTTTGCTCACCTTTTCTTTTTCCATTCGCAACCATGTAACCACCAGCTTATCAACCATTCGGGGTTCAGTAGCGGAAAAAGCCAATTTATTCAGGGTGCAGAAGAATCTTTTTAAGAACGCATTGGACCAAGCTAAAGCCAGCAAAACAAAAGCTTACATTTTTGGCGACAGTCGTGACGAAAACCTCACCATTAAATTTTTGAACCTGTTATTGCAACATCACATCCAGGTATACGAACTGGATGGAAATACCCTACAGGATGGTAAAAAGTTCGAAAAGGGAAAAAGCTACCTTGTTCCGGCAGAACAACCCAATTACCTGATCGTTCATTCCCTGTTTGAAGAGAACATTTTAAAGGATAGTATCTTTTACGACAACACCGGGTGGAGTGTGATACACGCTTATGGTTTACAATATGCCGCCATCAATGCACCCACTTTTATAAAAGGCAAACAGGTAACCACGCCCGTTTCAGCAAAAGGGGAAGTACTGGGCGGACAATCAAACCTCGCCTATATAACCGCTTATACTGATTTCAATGCCACCAAAGCCCTGTATACTTTATTACAAAAAGAGATCCTGGTAAAAACGGCATTCAGGCCCTTTACCATTAATTATAACAACAGCAAAAAGGCGTTTGGCAATGGCACACTTATCATTCCCGTAGCAGGACAAAATATTGCAGCAGACAGCCTGTACAAACTTATAAAACAAGTGGCGGAAAATGCAAACATCACCTTCACTGCAGTTTCCACTGGTTTTAGTGCAGAAGGCATCGACTTAGGCAGCAGCAATATAAAAGCCATTCGAAAACCCGAAGTGGCGCTGGCATTTGGTCAGGGCGTCACCTCATCAGAAGCTGGACAGGTCTGGTTTCTTTTGAATCAGCACTTAGGATTACCTGTGGTAAAACTGGACCTGCAAAACTTTGAACGGGCCTCGTTGAAACGTTACAATACATTGATACTGCCTGGCGGGAATTACAGTGCCTGGAATAAAGCCACCATTGAAAAAATAAAGGACTGGGTAGCTGAAGGCGGTGTGCTCATCACCCTGCAAAACGCCAGCGCCTGGGCCATCCAAAACGAGCTCACAAAAGAGAAGTTGCTCCCCGATGCGCAGCCCGAAGGCAAACCCGCATCGCCTGCAACTACTGTGGCAGCAACAGACAATCGCCCCTTGCGTCCTGTTCAGCAAACTTCATTTGGACAAAGCAGTGTAGAAAGACCCGAGATTGAACCGGGATCAAAAGGCAAAAACAATCGGCTTGACTATGACGCGCAGCAGGATGTAGAAGGCGCCAAACGTATCAATGGCGCCATTTTCACTGCCGATCTCGACACTACCCATCCCTTGGCTTTTGGCATTACCACCCGCAAATTGTTTGTCAACAAGAACAGCAATACCTTTTTACAAAGCAGCACCAACAAGTATGCAACCGTAGCGCTGTATGACAGCAAACCGTTTGTAAATGGCTATGCATCCAAAGAGAACATTAAAAAAGTAAGCAATTCAGCAACTATTTTGTTTAGCAACAGTGGCAACGGACAGGTAGTGTTGTTTGCCGACGATCCCACTTACCGTAGTTATTGGCTGGGCACAACCCGGTTGTTCCTGAACAGTATCTTTTTTGCTAACCTGGTAAGCGGTGGTAGAAATTTCGCCGAAGAAAACGAACACGAGTAACACCCCTATAACAATAATTGTATGTACCGAAACCGACATGTGACAGCACTACCAAAGCCATTCTTATTCATAACAACCTTTCTTTTTGTTACAATAGCAGTCTATGCCCAAACAACCATTCCGGTAAAGGGTACCATTCGGGAAACGGGAACACAAAAACCTGTAGCCGGTGTATCGGTGAAAGCAAAAACGGCTAACATAGGCACCAGCACTGATGAAAATGGCCAGTTCAGTTTATTGGTCCCATCAAATGATATTTTATTGATCACCGCCATCGGCCATACAGCGGTTGAACAACCCGTCAATGGCCAACAGCTCATTGACGTAACTATTGCTACTACCAGCAATGCGCTGGGAGAAGTGGTAGTGGTGGGTTATGGCGCACAAAGTAAAAAATCGTTGGTAAGTGCAGTAGCCACGGTAAAAGCAGATGAAATAAAGAATAAACCCGTAGCCAGCTTTGACCAGCAATTGCAGGGCCGGGTAGCCGGCGTTCAGATAAGCGCTAATACCGGCATTCCCGGCGATGGCATCTTCTTTCGCATTAGAGGCACAACCTCTATCAATGCAGGCAATGATCCGTTGTATGTGATAGATGGTGTTTTTATCAATAATCAGTCATTACAAAAAATAACCACCCAGGGGCAGGCTAATAATCCGCTTGCAGACATTAACCCCGCGGACATTGAAAGCATCTCGGTATTAAAAGACGCTTCAGCCACTGCCATTTATGGCGCCCGCGCAGCCAATGGCGTTATATTGATCACAACAAAACGTGGTCAATACAATACCCTGCCAAAAGTGAACGCCAATGCCTATTACGGTTCCTCTTGGGCACCGGAATTATGGGACCTGGTTACCGGCCCGGAACATGCAACCATCATCAATGAAGCCTGGATCAATGATGGCAAACCGGCTTCAACCAGGCCCTTCCGCCTTAAATCTGAAGGCGGGCGCGGACTTCCGGAAGAACAACCTACCTATGACCGGTTGCATGATATTTTCAGAACAGGCAATCTGCAAAACTATGACCTGTCTGTGTCAGGCGGAAATGATAAAACCCGCTATTATATAGGGGGAGGGTATAACAAACAACAAGCTATCCTGCGTACAAATGACTTTCAGCGGGCCAGTTTTAAATTCAATCTCGACCAGCAGATAAACAGCAAAGTTCGAATAGGATCAAGCAATTTATTATCGCGTTCTTACCGTACCAATGCGCGGGTGGGTGATGGCCCGCAAGGCGGCATCTTACAAGCTGCTCTGCACACGCCCACTTACCTGCCTAAATTCAACGACGATGGCACCTACGCCAAATGGGCCGGATTCGATAACCTGGATGTATTGATCAAATACACTGACATGCACAGCACCAGCATCCGCTACATTGGGAATATGTATGGTGAGGCGGATCTTTTACGCAACCTTAAATTCAGAACAAGCTGGAGCATTGACTATAATGATTATAACGAATATGAATACTGGAATAGTCTTACCAACCGCGGCAGCGCCAGTAAAGGACTTGCTACTTCCAGCATCAGTAAGAATGCCATCTGGATAACAGAACAAACGCTTTCCTATAAAGCAAAACCGGGCCAGCATAGCCTGGGTGTGCTGGTGGGGAATTCAGTGCAGGGAGCAGTAGAAACAGTGACCTCGGCCCAGGGCACCAATTTTCCCAACGACTCTTATAAACAAATTGCTTCTGCAGCAACCACCACTTCCTCCAGCAGCAGTGCCGGCAACCGGCAGGTATCGGTATTTGGCAGACTGGAATATAACTATGGCGGTAAATATTTTGCCGAGTTCAATGTACGTGGCGACGCTTCTTCCAAATTCGGCACCAACAAACAATGGGGTTATTTCCCATCTGTAGGCCTGGCATGGCTGGCCAGTGAGGAATCATTTATCAGGGATGTTAATGCCATCAGTACGTTAAAATTGCGGGCGAATATTGGGATAACCGGAAATCAGAATGGTATTGGTAATTTTGCTTCCCGTAATTTATGGAATGGCGGTGCAAATTATCTCGACAATCCCGGTACTGTACCCCAACAACTGGGCAACACCGGTTTAAGCTGGGAAACCACCCGGCAAACCAACCTTGGCATTGACCTTGGATTATTGAAAGACCACATCAGCATCGAATTCAACCTATATAAAAAATACACCAGTGATCTGTTGTTAAGTCTGCCCTTACCAGTAACCACTGGCTTCTCCTCCATATCGAGCAATGCCGGAGAGATCAGTAACAAAGGATTTGAATTAGGCATTTCTACCACCAACATCAGCAACCGACAATTCACCTGGACAACCAGCTTTAACATTGCCCACAATATAAATAAAATTGAAAAGCTGGATATCCCGGTTGATGCTTCTTATTCCGCGGAAAGAATGATCCAGGGGTATTCCATGCATTCTTTTTACGTATATAACCAATTATACGTTGATCCGCAAACAGGTGATGCCGTATATGAAGATTATGTAAAAGATGGAAAGATCACTGCGGACGACCGGCAGATAGCAGGAAATGCCCAACCAAAATACTTTGGCGGTCTCAACAACAACCTGCGGTATAAAGGATTTGATTTTTCCGTATTCTTCAATTTTCAGTTTGGCAACAAGATCTTTAACAACAACCGTTTCTTTCATGAATCGGGTGGTACACGGGACGACCGGCGTGCTATCAATAAAAACCAGCTCAACCGGTGGCAAAAGCCTGGTGATATTACAGAGGTGCCCCGTATTACTACATTGGGCACAAACTATACTTTAAGCCCTGTAAGCCGGTTTATTGAAGACGGGTCATTCATTCGGTTGAGCACTTTAACATTGGGCTATACACTTCCCAAAAAATTAACAACTAAAATACACACCAATTCAATCCGCATTTATGCCAGCGGCGCCAACTGGTGGTTGTGGAAGAAATACCAGGGCCCCGATCCGGAGATCAATGTGACCTCAGACCCTAATGTACAGGGTTATGACCTTGGTACGCCTCCACAACCACGCACCATTCAGTTTGGCATTAATATATCTCTGTAAATAAAAATCATGACACGTTATCTATACCTATACCTGGCATTTTTTCTTCTAACAACCAGTTGCAGGAAATTCCTGAATGTGCAACCGCAGCAGCAGGTAGATGCATCCGTGGCCATTACCGATGCAGTAAGCGCCGAAGCTGCTGTAAATGGATTGTATAACCGCCTGGGCAGCGATGGCTACTATGGTTCTAATTTCATTTCCCTCTCCTATTTAATGGGAGGCGACATTCAATGGACCGGTTCCCAATCAGCGCCTTCGCAAATCGCAGCACGGGCATTAACGGCTGATAATTCAAATATTGCCAGTGCCTGGATGGCCATTTACCGAACCATTCTCTCAGCTAATTATATCATAGATATTGTTCCCCGTTTAACCGACCCTTTACTTACGGAGGCAAAGAAAAATCAATACCAGGGAGAAGCTTACTTTATCAGGGCGTTGGCCTATTTCGACCTGGCAAGGGCCTGGGGCGGTGTGCAGTTGATCACAAGCCCTACCTACTCAAAAACTGACCAGGAAGGAATTCGCCGAAGCAGTTTAGCAGAAACCTATGCACAGGTATTAAGTGATCTTGACAAAGCAGAAGCGCTGTTACCAGCTACGGTCAACCGTAACAAGGCTACGCAAAAAACAGTATGGGCATTGAAAGCCCGCTTTTATTTATATCAGCAGGATTGGGTGAAAGCAGAAAGCTATGCCTCCAAAATTATCGATGACGCGGCCAACTACAAATTGCTTAAACCTTACAACGCCTTTTTTGCCAACAATGTAACTGCTACGGCTGAATCGGTTTTTGAACTGGCCTATAGCACATCGTTCAAGAACGGTCATTATAACTGGTGGTTACCACCAGCACTGGGAGGGCGCCGGGAATGGGCACCTAATAATAACCTGGTAACTTTATTAAATGATCCGGCCATTGGTGGCAATCGTAATTCCCTTATTGCACAAACAGCACCTCCCGGCAATTTATGGTATGGTAAACTGTACTATCGAAATCCGACCGGCACCGATCCTGCTTATCTGATGCGTGTGGCGGAATTGTACCTCATTCGCTCGGAAGCAAGGGTAAAACAAACCAAACTCACCCAGGCCTTAACAGATTTAAATGCAGTGCGTGACCGTGCTGGTTTATCACCGGCTACCGCTGCCACACCCGAAGCAATTTTACTGGCTATTGAAAACGAACGACGGTTTGAGTTTGCATTTGAGGCCGACCGCTGGTTCAACCTCGTTCGTACAGGCCGGGTATCAAGTGTTCTAAACATAAGCGACCCGAATAAATTTGTTTTTCCGATCCCGATCTCAGAAATTATTGCAGATAAATACCTGGATCCCAATTTAGGTTACTAACTTAAAACCATACCTACTTAACATGACACGAATTAATAAAGTTATACTGGCGTTAAGCCTGACATTGACAACAACAAACAACTTCGCTCAACAAAAAGCAACCGAATTTATAGGGCCGGAAAAAGGGTCGCTGGTAATTGTGGGTGGCGGCCGTTTGGGCCCCGACATCTGGGCCCGTTTTATAGAACTGGCTGGCGGCCCTGATGCGCGTATTGTAGTGATCCCAACAGCAGGCGAAGATTCTTCGCTCCATATTGGCAAATCATTTGAAAAAGAATTATTACAGAACCTGGGCATACAGAATGTAGTGGTGCTGCATACCCGTAATCCAAAGATCGCCAATACCGACAGCTTTGTAGCTCCCATAAAAAAAGCAACCGGCATCTGGTTTGTTGGCGGCCGGCAATGGCGTTTGGCAGATGCTTACCTCAATACGCTGGCCCATAAAGAATTTAATGCGCTGTTAAACCGGGGTGGCGTTATTGGCGGCACTTCTGCCGGCGCTACCATTCAGGGCTCATTCTTATTCCGCGGCGACACGAAGGGAAATAACGTACTTGTTGGCGATCACACCCAGGGGCTCGATTTTATTCATAATGTTGCCATTGACCAGCACATACTACGCCGTAACCGCCAGTTCGATCTGGCCGGGTTTATTAAAACACGTCCGGAGTTGTTAGGCATAGGAATAGATGAAAATACCGCTGTGGTGGTACAAAAGAATACGTTTGAGGTAATAGGCAATTCTTATGTTGCCGTTTACGACGGCCATGCCACAAAAACAGCTACTGAAGAAGCAAAGCCTTTCACCTTCCTGGGTAAGGGACAACGTTATGATCTCAAAGAAAGAAAATTAGTCCCTGCTCCTGGCAATCCGGCAACAGCTAATTAAAAAAATAAAGAGCTGCTTTCATTTGTATAAATGGAAGCAGCTCTTTATCGGAAACTTATTATTATTAACCATTTGCAGCAGCAACAGCAGCCTGCTGTCTCTCTTTATCACGAACCGTCATCGCGAGGTCCATGGTCGCAAATTTATTATTTGCATTCTTTTTAAGCTCACCCACTGCATCAAAATCGCCATGGATATTTGTAAAGCTTTGTACCCAGGTTAAAAGAGGCTTATCATCTACCCGCCCTAAGAATTTCCCTATTATCCCAGCAGTCTGAAATACAAGTCCGCTGACAGTAGTAAGGTTACTACCTGTTCTTATTAGTGCCCCTAAAGTAGATACAGTTTCTTTAAACCCGCTATCGTTTTGCACTTCTGTCATTATTTTGCTTACATCACGCAACGGTTGTTTGCTTTTTATCAATGAAACAAAACAATGGATCTGGCTGGGTGCATCGATGTTGTTCTCTTTCTTTTCCCAAAAAAACATCGCTTCATCTATATTTAGATTACTTCCATCATCAACCTTTTCAAAGCTTTTGAGATCGACAGTTATTGGCTGAACATTAACATCGGACGCCGCAAGGGCAATAAGATATACTTTTGCCAAACCCGGAAATGGAGGGACTTTCGGGGTCTTATTGTCCAAAACGGTTATATTTTGAAGACGAACTTCAATGCCTGTTAATTCTTTAGAAGTAGGTATTCCCATTGCCAGGCCAGGGATATGCCTGCTGGTTTCAAAGGTTTCCTGCAAGTCGTGCTCCTCTGTTTGGAGATTTTGTTGAAAGTCAATCATACAATAAATTTTATTAGTTAGAAGTTGATTGTTATCTGATCGAGATCCACTCCGTTTGTATAATTACTGCCAGGCAACTATTCCTTAAAACTGACATATCCTTTCTATAGCTTGAAGTTACGCCTTGCCTATCTACTTATAACCCGTTAAAACACCTTTTTTAAACAACAAATAAAAGCCACAGCGATCGCTGTGGCTTTATAATTCGTCAAACCGTGTTTGCTGTATTATTTGCATCCTTATTGAAACTGCGCTGTTTCTGTACTATTGTTCATAGCAATAGTAGAGGAGGCGCCCTGTTGAATAACATTTTGAACTGTGTCAAAATAACCGGTACCAACAAAACTTTGATGTTTTACCGCTTTAAAACCTTTGGTCTGAAGCGCAAATTCTTTTTGCTGCAGTTCAGAAAAACCCGCCATTCCTTTTTCTTTATACGACCTGGACAATTCGAACATGGAAAGATTCAATGCATGAAAACCGGCCAGCGTTATAAACTGGAATTTGAAGCCCATGGCAGCCAGTTCCTCGCAGAAAGATTCCATTTCTCCAGTGCTTAAATGCTCTTTCCAGTTAAAGGAGGGAGAACAATTATAGGCAAGTAACTTATCAGGATACAGCTCATGAATACCCTGGGCAAATTCCCTTGCCATCCCAAGATCAGGATGCGACGTTTCCATCCAAAGCATATCGGCATAGGGCGCATATGCAATGCCCCTCGCTATGCATTGCGCTAACCCGTTGCGCACATGATAAAACCCCTCGTTGGTCCTTTCACCGGTAACAAATGGCTGGTCCCTTGGATCAATATCACACGTCAACAAATTGGCTGCTTCGGCATCCGTTCTTGCAATGATCAGGGTGGAAGTATTCATTACATCAGCCGCCAGCCGGGCGGCCACCAGTTTATTAATGGCTTCCTGGGTTGACACCAGTACTTTACCACCAAGATGCCCGCATTTTTTTACACTCGACAACTGGTCTTCAAAATGTACGCCAGAGGCTCCGGCTTCAATCATTGCCTTCATTAATTCAAAAGCATTCAGGTTTCCGCCAAAGCCCGCTTCCGCATCAGCTACAATTGGGCACATCCAATCAGTAGCGGTAATGCCGTTTACCGAGTCTACCTGTTCGCAACGAAGCAACGCATTATTAATTCGTTTCACCACATCCGGAACTGAATTAACAGGATATAAAGATTGATCGGGATACATAGTGCCCGCGGAATTGGCATCTGCCGCTACCTGCCAGCCGCTTAAATAAATGGCATCTAAGCCAGCAGCCACTTCCTGGATAGCCTGATTTCCGGTAAGTGCACCAAGGGCTGCCACATATGGCTGTGTATGCAATAATTTCCAAAGCTTTTCTGCCCCCTGGCTGGCCAGAGAATATTCAATATTTACCCGGCCTCTTAATTTTAAGACTTCGGCAGCGGTGTAGGGACGCCTGATCCCAAACCATCTGGGGTTATTCTCCCAATCATTTGTCATTTGCAATAATTGTTGATCCCTGGTCATAACCGTATTTTTTAAGTGACATAATTCAGTACCGTTACCCTATATCTTTTATGCTGCAGGTTTCTTTTGCAGCTCGCCAGCCGCCCTGTATGGCTGTTCCTGGCTGGCAGTGCTTTCACCATTTGAAAGAATGGACTCATATGCCGATAAAGTGAGAAATTCTTCAAATTCATCATTCACCACCTGTTTGTTGAATAAACAGATTGCCTGCACAAATTGCCCTTGCTGATATTGCAATGACCCAACTACCTGTTTTATTTTTTCAATTTCTTCGTCACGCCAATCTTCATATAATGCCAGGTTAAATATTCGTCCGTCAGCAAGCGTGACATTACCGCGTAACCATTGCCAAAGTTGTGTTCTTGATATTTCTGCGGTTGCCGCATCTTCCATGCAATTATTTATTGCAGCGGCCCCATTGCCACGCAGCCAGCTTTCCATGTAAAGTATACCAATGGAAATATTGGTACGTACTCCCTCTTCAGTTATGTAACCTTCCGGGACCTGTAACAAGTCAGCTTCCGTGCAGCTAAAATCTTCCCGTTTGCGATGTAACTGGTTGGCAGCGGGCATGTGGTCATTAAATATTTCCAGGACAACAGGCACCAAACCCGGATGCGCTACCCAGGTACCATCGTGCCCATCTTTGACTTCCCGTAATTTATCGGCCTTTACTTTTTCAAAGGCTATTTCGTTGGCAGCATTATCATTCCTGACTGGTATTTGAGCAGCCATGCCACCAATTGCATGCGCCTGTCTTTGGTGACAGGATTGTATTACCAGCTGAATATACATCCGCATAAACGGCACTGCCATGGTTACCTGTGAACGGTCGGGAAAAACATGACCAGGCCTGTTCCGGAATTTTTTAATATAAGAGAAAATATAATCCCATCTGCCGCAATTCATGCCGGCAGAATGATCTTTCAGTTCCCATAATATTTCATGAAGCTGAAAAACAGCCAGGATGGTCTCTACCAGTACCGTGGCCTTGATCGTTCCCTGGGGAATTCCGCAATACTCCTGGGCAAACACAAACACATTGTTCCATAGCCTTGCTTCTTTGAAACTCTCTAACTTGGGTAAGTAGAAGTAAGGGCCTGTTCCATTTTTGACCAGGGTCCTTGCATTGTGATAAAAGTACAGCCCAAAATCGATCAGGCTGGCACTGGCGGGTTCTCCATCAATGAGAAGATGTTTTTCTTCCAGATGCCAGCCCCTGGGACGTACCATCAGTGTGGCTACCTTTTCCTGTAACCGGTATTCCTTCCCGTTATCATTAACATAACTAATGGCCCCATTAATGGCGTCTTTCAGATTGATCTGCCCCTGTAGGGTATTGTCCCAGGTGGGCGTATTACTGTCTTCAAAGTCCGCCATAAATATACTGGCACCAGAGTTTAAGGCATTAATGATCATTTTTCTTTCTACCGGGCCTGTTATCTCAACCCTTCTGTCCAGCAGATCGGCAGGCACCGGGGCGATGGTCCAGTCAGTTTTCCTAATGGCTGCCGTTTCTGGCAGAAAATGAGGTTTCCAGCCATGGTTAATTTGGTGCTGAATGGTTGTTCTTTCCATTAATAAAATTTTCCTGGCCTGGTTAAAACGCCGTTGTAATTCAACTAAAAAGAGTAACGCATCATCAGTAAGTATGTCCTTGTAAGCTGCAGGCAGAGGTGCCTTAATATGCCAGGCTGTATTTACATCGCGGGGGGATGGTGTTGAAGGTTTTCTCATACGCCTAATTTTATACTAATATAGAAAAATATCTTGAAAGCGAAATTTTCGCTAATAAATTTATTTTCGACAGTTTTTAGTTTTTGGCTTATTTTGCCATATGATCTCAGAAAATGAAAGCATTCGCCTCATCTTTGGCCTGAAAGTAAGATCGCTGCGGCAGGAAAAAGGATTGTCGTACCAGCAGTTAGCCGATAAAACCGGATTATCACTCTCCTATGTGCATGATATAGAAACAGGTAAAAAATTCCCAAAGTCTGACAAGATCATTATGTTGGCAAAAACCCTGGGTGTAGATTATGATTATCTTGTTTCATTACGCGCCAGTAAAAAACTGCAGCCGATCATTGACCTGATCAATTCAGATTTTATCAATGCCATTCCCTGGGAACATTTCGGCTTAACCCCAGCCGCCCTGCTCGATCTTTTTTCCAATACCCCCGATAAGGTCACGGCCTTTATCAGTACCCTGTTACAGATCTCGAGAAGCTACCAGCTGTCAAAAGAAAGCTTTTACAAAGCGGCACTGAGATCATACCAGCATTTGCGGGATAACTATTTCGAAGAGATAGAAGAGGCGGTGCAACAATTCAGGGCCCAGTATGATCTGGAAGAAATGATCCCAGTGGAAGAAGACCGGCTCACAACGATCCTGCTGCGTTTTGGGATCAGGATCAATAAAAAGAAGATGGGAAGTATGGAGGCATTGACTACTCTTCGGTCATATTATTCTTTAAAAACAAAAACGTTATTCCTGAATAAAGGATTAAGTAAAGCCCAGGAACTTTTTTTAATAGCAAGGGAATTGGGATTCCAGTTTCAAACGCTTACCGACAGACCCTATGATACGGTAAATAACCATAGTTCTTCCTTTGATACCATGCTGAATAATTTCAAAGCATCTTATTTCGCAGTAGCCCTGCTAATGCCTGAAGAACATTTTACAGAGGATATTAAAAGGATCATAACGCAGTCAAAATGGAGCCCAAAATCATGGGCAGACCTGATAGCTTTTTATAATGTAACACCCGAGATGATGATGCAACGGTTAACGAACATCCTGCCGAAGCATTTTGGGATCGAAAATCTATTTTTCTTAAGAATGAATGGCAATAAAGAGGAGAACCGTTTTGAGATGACCAAGGAATTGCATTTATCGCAATTACACAACCCATATGCCAACGCATTGCATGAACATTATTGCCACCGCTGGGTCTCTATCAAATCCATAAAACGGGTAGCAGAACTCGTAAAAAATAAGAAATACCGGGCCCCTATCATAGAAGCGCAAATTTCGGAGTACTGGCAAACACACAATAAATACTTGTGTATATCTATTGCTAAACCTGCCGTTAAAGAAGAAACGGATGCAGTCAGTGTGACCATAGGCTTGTTAATAGATCAAAAATTGCAGTACACCATGCCTTTTGTGAAGGACCCCGCTATCCCGGCTTACATGGTCCATACAACCTGTGAAAGATGTGGCATTATGGATTGCAAAGAACGCGCCGCTGCACCATCCGTGATCATTGAAATGGAAAATGAAAAAAAGAAAGAACTGGCCATGCAATTACTAGACTCAATATAAATGCTTTTATTGTCATTCCATAAATCCCTGCCTACTACCCAGTATGAACACCACAAATGTTAAAAAACGCGATACGGCAAAACGGCTGAAAGCCATCTTAACAGGCTCCATTGGTAACCTGGTGGAATGGTATGACTGGTACGCTTATGCGGCCTTTGCCTTATACTTCGCACCTGTATTTTTCCCCAAAAGCAACCCCACCGCTCAACTGCTGGATACAGCAGCCATTTTCGCGGTAGGTTTTCTTATGCGGCCAATCGGTGGCTGGTTATTTGGTAGTATTGCAGACCGGGCCGGACGTAAAACGGCAATGACGCTTTCTGTTTTGCTGATGTCGGCCGGAAGTCTTATGATAGCACTGGCACCTTCCTTTGCAGCTGCCGGCGCCCTCTCTCCTATTATCCTGCTCACTGCCCGGTTATTACAAGGCCTTAGCGTGGGCGGAGAATATGGTACTTCCGCCACTTATTTAAGTGAGATTTCTACGGCGGGAAAACGTGGTTTCTATTCCAGCTTTCAGTACGTTACCCTTATAGGTGGTCAGCTTATTGCACTGGGTGTACAAATGTTGCTGCAAAAGGTTTTCCTGACCCCTGAACAGTTACACGACTGGGGCTGGCGCATCCCTTTTGTTATTGGCGCAGTACTTTCCTTATTTGCGCTTATTATTCGCCGGCATATGCAGGAGACAATTGTGGTGGAGAAAAAAGATGTAAAACGCGGATCCGTTATCACGTTATTAAAAGAACATCCGCGTGCGGTGCTGACTGTGGTAGGTCTTACCATGGGTGGAACGCTGGCCTTTTATACCTATACTACCTACATGCAGAAATTCCTGGTAAATACGGTACACCTCAGCAAAGAACGTTCTACACAGCTAACCTTCTGGTTAATGCTGATCTACGCATGTATACAACCATTGTTCGGTATGTTAAGCGATAAAATAGGCCGCAAACCACTCCTATTGGGTTTTGGTATCCTGGGAACTTTATTCACCGTGCCTATTCTTACAGCGATCAGCCATACGACTACTGAGTGGAGTGCTTTTTTTCTGATATTAGCCGCGCTGATCATCATAAGCGGATATACTTCCATCAATGCGGTTGTTAAGGCAGAACTGTTTCCAGCTGAGGTAAGGGCGCTGGGAGTAGGATTGCCTTATGCACTTACCGTGGCGATCTTTGGGGGCACCGCTGAATATATTGCCTTATACTTCAAGAAGACAGGCAATGAGCCGCTGTTTTACTGGTATGTGACGGGATGTATCCTTATCTCTCTTATAGTATATGCAGTTGTAAGAGATACAAAACTCACCTCTCATATTGACAAAGAGATACACTAACCTAAACTGTATGCTTTTATGAAAAAAGTTATCCTATGATACACTGCTGGATGAATCAAATTTCATTTATAGATAATTAACGACAGCTATGAGAAAAATAATTGCAGCGATCAACGTAACACTGGATGGATTTTGCGATCATACTGCAGGAATTGCAGATGATGAAACACACCAACATTATACGGAGTTATTAAATAGCGCAGACACCATTTTATTTGGAAGGATAACATACCAGCTTATGGAATATTGGCCCACTGTAGTAAAAAATCCTACTGGCAATAAATCGATGGATGAATTTGCAATAACAATAGACAACCTTTCCAAGATTGTCTTTTCCCGCACCTTGCAAAATGTAACCTGGAGAAATTCAAGACTGGCAAATAGAGGTATAAAAGAAGAGTTATTATCACTCAAACAACAACCAGGTAAAAATGTTTTAGTTGGCAGTCCCAGTTTAATTGTGGAGTCAATGAACCTTAATTTAATTGATGAGTTCCAACTCAGTGTTCACCCGGTCATAATAGGAAGCGGATTACCGTTATTTAAAAGCATCAACAATAAAATTGATCTTACACTTGTAAGAACCAAAACTTTTAGCAATGGCGTGGTAACGCTTTATTATGAACCAACAAAAAATGACAACTAACCAGCATATACGTCCCGTTACCTTGTCACATAATCTATAATAACCACTGCTGCAGACAGTCCGGCAAGAAGGGCAGGCAGCCAGGTTTTGGTATTGCCTGAATAATTTACCTTGGCCTTAGTGGGCTCTACGTAGATGATGTCATTTGTTTTGAGGTAATAATAAGGCGATCGCAACACCTCATCTGAATTCAGATTAAGGCGTTTCGTTATCCGTTTTCCGCCCTCCTCTCTGACCAGTACTACATTATCTCTTTTTGCATAGATCGTCATGTCCCCGGCAAACCCCAATGCTTCCAGGATATTTATTTTTTCATCAGGCACATTGATCACCATGGGGCGGGCAACTTCTCCCAGCACCGTTACTTTAAAATTCAGGTACCTGACGCTGACCACCGGATCCATGAGTAATTTATTATCAACGAGGCTGCTCGTTATTTTTTCTTTCAACTCCTTTTTGGTCAATCCAGCTGCTTTCATCCGGCCAAGCATAGGAATGTCAATATAGCCATCCTGATCAACCAGGTAACCAGAGGCCTGGGTGCTGGTGTAACCTACCACATTTGTAGATACCGTTACAGTTGTATTAAAGAGTTGGGTTGCAGTGGCATTGGGACTGGTAACCGTCATGCTAAGCAGGTCATTTCTTTGAATAACAGGCTCCAGATTGTCATTAATACCAATTTCCGAATCCTTGGCATCCTTCAGATAAACAACATTTTTCGTACTGGCACAGGCAGAAAACAGGAATGCGCAAAACAGTACACCGAGCGCGGCCCGGAAGCAACTGCTTCTTTGTTTCATAAGTAAATAATTTGTAAAGATTGTATTATATAAAGCTCCTATCGCTTTTGCTGTGGCTCTTATCACAGCAGGAGAGTTGGACATCGGAAATGGCTTCGCCTATCATATTCCCATTAACCGGGATTTGAAAAACAATTGACTGTTTCTTTGAGCTGGATAAATGTAAAGCTAATTATTCAATACTTTACAGAAAAAAAACAGGTTAATACTGACAATCGAAATTAATATACACGGCCCCCGAAAGCCACTGATGCAAAACCGCATAGATCGGCCCTGAATATAAAAAGATGCGACCCCGGATGATACGGGGCCGCCTGATCTTAAACACTGCTATTGAATAAAAACCTATTTTACATGGCTGTCATTTTCCTCGATGCTTGCAGTTTGATCCTGAGCATCATCATCATTTCCGCCACCATTGCCATTAAATACTTGTTGGAATTTGTGTTTATCGGGATAGCTGAACGAGTTCGTCAGGAAGTAACGTGCTTTGTAGATACCAACACTATCGTTTTGATAAACAATATTGCCATCAAAATCTGTAAGACGATCGGTTCTCCAGCTTTCACCGCCGATACCATTTGCCTGGTCCATAAATGTCACATACCCTTCAGGGCCAGCCTGAATTGATTTTACACTTGCAATAGTAGCGCCAGTTGATGTTTTAAACTCAGTAAATTTGTTCCTGGTGATGTTGTATCTGTAAATGTGACTGGAGTTGCTCAACCACAGTTCGTCGGTAGATCCATAAACCGGGAACAGATCATGCGCATTGCCCTGGGGCATGTTAACTGTTTTGAACAAAGTGAGCGCCGGATTCTTGCGATCGTTGTTGTACTTGTAAGCCCTGATCTTGTTTTTACCAGCACACCACAACAGTTCACGTGTTTTATCCCATGTGCAATTGTGTACATCAGGGAAATCGTATTTAATAGTACGATGTGTGGTATCTTCCGGATCAGTAACGAACAGCGTAAGATAGTTACCGGTTGTAGAAGCAGCCACCATGTTACCGTCGGGCAGCACTTCTGCCGAGTGGGTATTACCACCTGCAAAGCCATACCAAACAGCTTTTCTGGAGGCAATATGGATCAAACCAACTCCACCGCCAGATGCAGTAGTTATAAGATATTTGCCATCAAATACCGGTTTACATTCATCAAGATTAATAAACCATTTTGCGTGTTCGGGCAATACGTTTGGATCTTCAGCAGCTTTCCATTCCCACGTTTCTTTATTGTCGTGGTTCAGGTCGATCATAACCAGCCGCTCGTTCAATTGGTCAGCGGCGATGATAATTTTCGAGCCGGCGTCTTCCAGAGCAGCTGCAGCATGTTCCGATGCATTCTCATTCAGATGGTCGATAACAGGAGAATCATTCAATTGCCTGGTGCATGCGGTTGCTAATAATAACGATAGCGAAAGGGAAACCAACATGTTCTTTTTCATTGCGTACGTGTTTGTTAAAATAATGGGGTTTTCAGATACAATGCCACTACGGTTGTGACAGGACATATTTGGTGAATTACTGGATTGTTACAGGCACTTCATACACGCCGTCTTTACTGTCGTACCGGCTGGCGTTCGATGCTACGAACGTGGCCGTATAACTGCCGGGGGCTGTATAAATGTAATAGTAAGCATCCATAATAGTTGTCATGTTCTTTAAGGGAACGCCGTAGTCAGGCACTACCTTTTTTAAGTTAAGCGGTTTGGAGATGACCCAGCCTTCCGCTTCAGGGCTGGTAGTGGTGGTTCCGCCTTTAAAATTCAGTTGAGAAGTTGAAACGGTCCATTTAACGGCTGTATTTTTCATGGCCACTGATTTGAAACCAGCAGTAGATTCTGAAATATCCAGCAGATTATAACTGGTACTATCTGGTAATACGTTATTCAACGTCAATGTTTTTAAAGTCCAGTTCCTTTGGGCGGAGCCGGCATTGCCGATATATTTAAAGGCGATATATACAGGGTGTTCCTCATTAATAAACGGAGTAAGGTCAATAACACCTGATGATACAGTGGCGGAACCGGTTGCCAGTTTTGCTTTGTCCGTGATATCTGACCAGGTAGCCTGGTAAATATTTGCGGAATCGTATGTGCCATTAAAATCAGAAGACACCAGCAAACGAAGCGTATTTGCCTGGGTGCCTGTTGTTACAGTAGAACCAAATTGAAATGTGGGTATTCCATCAGCTGTAACCCGTAATCGGTTCTCGTATTTATGATAGGGTTCGCCAGAGTAAAATGTAAGATACCAGGGTGTTCCGCTTAAAGCGAAAAAAACAGTATCGGCAGTGGTATAGGATTCTTTATTGGCAGCAACCGAAAAGTTGGGGCTGCCTACATCCTTTTTGGTACAGGCTGCGCCAACCAAAAAAAATATTGCTATAATATATAATTTTCGCATGTTGTTTTTTTATTTAATTGACCTTACCATTACCAATACGGGTTTTGGATCATTTTTTTGTTTAACGACATTTCCACTTGCGGAATAGGATATAACAAGTGGCGTTGGCTTACATTCGATGCATTGATTGCTGCATAAGCCGGTCCCTTCATGGTCACGATCTCATCTGCAGCATCTTGCATAGTCTGAACATAGATTCCCCAACGGATCAGATCGTGACGGCGCAAACCCTCAAAACAAAGTTCACGGGCTCTTTCATTGCGTATTTCGAGCCGTAAACCGTCCTGGTCTGCGATAGTTGTATCGGGCAAACCGGCTCTGTTGCGAACCAGGTTCAGCGATCCGAGTGCAACAGGGGTAGCTCCATTTACTTCATTTTCAGCCTCAGCATGCATCAGTAGTACATCTGCATAACGCAACATGGGAAAATTAGTAGGCGTATAATTCTTGTTTTTAGGGGATACCAGCTCATATTCGCGACGCCATTTGGCACAGTTACGTCCGTAAATATTGGTGGCCGCAATTGACTTTTTCACGCCGGCAGTATCCATGGTATATGTGGATATTGCCCAATCGCGCCGCACATCAAGCGGGTTAAACAAATTGAAGAGTTTGTACGTGGTACTGTTAAAGCCATAAGCATAACCAACGACCGAGAAGCTGTTGGCACGGCATAACACGCCATTCTCATTACCGATCCGGCCGCCCTCACGAAATTCATCCTCGTTGGCGCCTTTACATTCGGCTTCCCAGATACACTCTTTATAGTCCTCAATATCCTGGCATTCGTTAATGAATATCGTTTTATAAACGGGATTCAACACATGATCGCCTGATTCTTTTATCTTCTTTGCATATTCAAGTGCATCTTTGAATTTCTCCGTATCATGCAAGGGCGCTCCTGCCATAGTCAGATACACTCTGGCGAGAATACCACGAACTGCTGACCTGGATATTTCCCCGCTATTTTTAATAACAGCAGCTGGCTGAACCCTCGACTCCGCCTCCTTCATATCTGAAATGATCTGCTCATACACCTGTTTAACAGGCGTTCTTTCAATATCAAGTTCATCGATCGATTCAGAATGCGTAAGTTTTAAAGGAACATCGCCGAAATACTGGACCAGGGTAAAATAATAAAAGCCACGTAAAAAAAGTGCTTCCCCTTTCACGATCGATCTTCTATTATCGTCCATGTTTGTACTATCGATCTTCGACAGCAGCGTATTCGCCCGCTCAATACCGGTGTACAGATTTCTCCAAAGCGTTGTTACGTAGGTATCCGAGGGGTCATGGTTATTACGGAATGGTCCCGTTGGAAAAGTCTGATACGAAAAATAGGATTCATCGGTGGTAGCATTATGCCGAATAGGGATCTGGCCGCCCCACATTGTCTCCTGCGACAAAATATCGTAAACACCATTTAAGGCAGCAGTAACCTCCTGGTCGTTTAAATAGTAATTATCCCTTACCAGGAATGTAGGACTCTCTTCCAGAAATTTTTTACAACTGCCCGCTGCAATCATCGCAATCAGCGAAGCCAGAAAAAGAAATCTTCGTTTCATAAGTATTGGTAGTTAGGTAGCGTGATTATTTTTATAATGATAAATTCACACCGAGTGTAACAGTCCTGGCTCTTGGATAAGCCGAATAATCGAACCCCGGAGTAAGCGCGGAATAACCGACAGACACCTCGGGGTCGTTCCCGCTGTATTTAGTCCAGGTATACAGGTTCTGGGTAGCCAGATAAAACCGGCAGCTTTTTATTTTGCTATTTTTCATGATACTTTCCGGCAACGTGTAACCAAGCTGTACGGTTTTCAAACGTAAGTATGAACCGTCTTCAATAATGCGGGTTGAGTAAGCATATCCAACCTGACCACCGGCCCTGGGCATGGTTGTATTGGTATTTTCAGGCGTCCAGCGTGATTTAAAACTGGCATATTGGTTCAAATACGATTTATTCCCGGTCTCAAAGATCAGGCGGTTGGCATTTACTATGTCGTTACCATACGACCATTGAAAGAAGACATTCAGGTCGAAATTTCTATAGCTGAAGTTGTTCGTAAAACCACCTATATGCACCGGGAAACCATGACCGATTATGGTACGATCATAATCGTCTACGTCACCATCCCCATTCATATCCCTGTATTTGATATCGCCGGGTTGAATTTTATTACGGGCGTTGCCGTTGGCAGGCACGCCATCCTTTAATACATAAGTATCATTGGCTAATTTGTCAAAATCATCATACTGATAAACGCCATCCCAGATAAAACCGTAGATCTGACCTAAGGGCATACCCAGTTTGGTTATATACAGCGGTATCGATGCATACCATTGGTCCCAGGCCAATGAAGAGGTCATGCTTTCCTGGTTTTGCGCCAATGCAAGTGTTTTACTTCTATTAAAAGAAATATTGAACGCCGTACGCCATTTGAAATCATTACGATCAATATTGATGGAAGAAAGGCTCAGCTCTATACCCTCATTGCTGGTTTTCCCGATGTTCCTGTACACCGAAGGATAACCAGTTGTTGGCGGAAGACCGGCATCCAATAACAGGTTCTTCGTTATCTTCTTATAATAATCAACAGTAAACTGCACCCGGTGATGCAACAATCCAACATCCAACCCTACGTCAGTTTGCGCAGTATTCTCCCATTTGAGATCAGGGTTTGCCATTTCCGCCAGTATGGCGCCCTGGCCGTATACATTGTTAAATGAGTAATAGTTGTTGATCGGGAAGTCGACCTTAGCATAAGTTCCGTATTCGGGCACTCGGTTATTACCCGTAATACCCCAACTGGCGCGTACTTTCGCATCAGACAGGAACGTTAATCTTTGCATGAATGGCTCGGCGCCTATCCGCCAGGCAAACGCACCCGATGGGAAATAACTCCATTTACTATTTTCCCTGAACTTTGAGCTTCCATCGGCACGGAAAGAAACAGTCAATAAATAACGCTCTTTAAAAGAATAATTAACCCTTGCCAGCCCCGAAACCAATGACCATTTTGCCAACTCCGGGTAAACAGGTTGTGGTTCCCCGAATCCCAAACCGGCCAGACCCAGCTCTTCATAAGGTAATTGGTTCGACATTGATCCATATGACTGATAACGGTTACCCTGCAGGGTAATGCCGCCCACTGCGTTTATTTTATGATCATTACCGATGAATCCATTATAAGTAAGGGTATTTTCGTTCAACCAGTTATTGATTTCATTATACATCACAGAACCATTCATTCCATACAGGCTGCCTGGATTACCCGAACGGGTGCGTGAATTATTGAATTCATCGTTACGCTGCATGGTTTTATTAAGCCCCCCTGTCACCCGTAACTTTAAATTCTTTAAAACGCTGTATTCAACATAGGCATTGGCAATAAGATTATTTACATTTTTTAACCGGTATTCATTTTCGGCTATAATGATCGGATTTAACCGGTAATCGGTGGTTGGGTTAACCATATCATCATACAAAGTCTCATCATAATACGGATTGAATGGCTTTACCGAGTTAATTGGTGAAACGGGCCGGTACCCCCATGTACTGTACAACAGGTTATTCATTGAGGAGCTTGACATCGACGAAGGGATGTTGCCGTACCGCTTTGTATTTGTAAATAAAACATAGCCCCCTGTTTTCAATTTATCATTCACCGTTTGATCGAGACTGAGCTTGGCCTGGTAACGCTTGAAAGATGAATTTACCACAATACCATCCTGGTCAAATACTTCACCAGACATACTGTATTTTGTTTTAGCCGCACCGCCGGTAACAGACACGCTGTGATCCTGCATGGGAGCCTGACGATACAAACGTTTCTGCCAGTCGATACCACTTACACTTTTATAATCATCGAGCGTTACACCATTTGCCAGGTAAGTAGCGTCGAGGTCGTTAACGTTAGGCACTTCCTGTTGCAGCTTAACGAACTCATAAGGGTTCATTACCGGAATTGTCTTTAAATTCTTCTGCACGCCATAATAGCTATTATACCTTACTACCGGCGGTCCATCTTTACCTTTTTTAGTAGTCACAATAATAACACCATTAGCGCCCCTGGCCCCGTAAATGGCGGTCGCTGACGCATCTTTCAATACGTCGATCGATTCAATGTCGTTTGGATTAAGAATATTATTATCCGGCGTTTCAATGGGAAATCCATCAATTACATACAAAGGCGAGTTATCCTGGGTAATTGAGTTATTCCCGCGGATGACGATAGTAGTGGGCGAACCGGGCTGGCCTTCGGTAGAAGACACCATTACGCCCGAAATGCGGCCGGCCAGGGCTTCATCAAAAGCCCGTACAGGCGCCTTCTGCAGATCATCTATTGATAAACGGGCAACGGAACCCGTAAGATCACGTTTCTTAACACTTCCATAACCAACCACTACTACATTATCCATACCTTGCTGCGCCACTTCCATCATGATGGTAAGGGGTTGAGAGGGATCCATAACTTTTACTTCGTGCTCTTCAAATCCAACATAAGTGAAGACCAACACAACACCTGCCTCAATGCCCCTTACAATAAATTCTCCTTTTGAATTGGTGCGGGTGCTATTCAATGCCCCCTTAACAGAAATAGTAACGCCGGCCAAAGGTTCTTTGGTAATAGAATTTTGAACCACACCGCGAACATCTTCAAATATCGGTACGTTGGCATGCACTGGCAAACAAACAGCAAGCAAGCATACAACACTGAACGCCAGTAGCATGGTTGTTCTGGATACGAGCCCGTTCGCCTTCAACACCTTTCGGCATGAAGACATAAGGCAAGGATTTTTCAGGAACATAGATTTTTCAAGATTGTTGAGACATGGCGATTGCATTTCTTTTGCAGCGCTCATTTCCCAGGTTAACGTTAGGGTTATAAAGTGCAAAAAAATCCCTCTTGGCTATGTGAGTCTATCCTGATAGCCAGTCGAAATGTTTGTTTTCGTTATTTGATTTGGTAATTAACCGGAAGTCAGTGTGATCATGTCGGGAAGTATTTTAAGGGTTTAAAGAGGTAAACAGTTGTTTTCAGGATTAACAAGGCATGAACAGACGGTCACTCTACAACACCACGGTATGTTCTTCTTCTATGCGCAGGAGAAGATTTTGTTGGAGACAATTCAATGTCTTTATGGTATTGACAGCAATCATTTACATTCCTTTACTTATAAGTACCGGAAACAGGAAAAACTCCCAAACAAAAATTAAGATTTTTTAACAACTAATGTATAACACTTATAGTAATCGATAATATTATTGGACAAAAAAGAAGAAGATCTCTATTATTAAGAACGTGAAAAAAAACCAGCAATGTGCACACGTAATCCCTGCATGGCAGTACCCACCTGATTTTGCACCGTTTTTTGTGAAACCCTTAAACGATTTGCAATTTCCTTTGTAGATAGATTGTCTTCGATATGCATCAAAAACATTCTTCTTCTTTTTTCGGGCAACACATTTATCCAGGACTTTACAAACCGCATGAATTCCTTTTCAATAAGATTAGTTTCTGCACCAGAAAATGAAACATGTGCGGCTTCATGCAGCTCGAAAAACGTCGGGCTTGCTTTTTCCTTCGGTACTGCTTTATAGATTTGAAAACGAACTGCGGTTAAAAGATAGGCCTTTATATTATTGATCTCCACCTGCCCTCTTCTTAGCCAGAGATCGATAAACACATCCTGGATAATTTCCTGGCACTGAGTTTTATTACGGAGACGTTTATAGGCGGGCTGATACATTACTTGCCAGTAACGATCGTAAATTGCGTCAAAAGCGACACGGTCGCCTTGCGCCAGCAACTCTAACAGATGGACGTCGGTGTATTGGGTATAAGCAGTCACCTTAATTCGGGTAGGGTTAAGGTAAAAAATTCTTCAGATCAATTTCACGTTTCGGTTTCAGCGTACATAAACGGAGCAACTGCTGATTTATGATATTTTTTAACTATCTGTAACGAAATTTAACGCAAACGATTGCACAAGGCCAACTTAATTCCTACATCATTCCAACCTTTGATCACAACCGCAATTTTCAGCTGTATGTCATTTCGCCACTATCGGTTATAAACACTTTGCATGGCTACTACTTCAACAATGAGGCATCCCGGAAAATGGCGCACATTCAGTACAGTGATCTTCAGTAAATGGCAAAACATTAAAAACACGATAGATCGCCGGTTACATACAACAGCATCGACGCAATGAAACAGCCCGCGCCGAAAATGCCTCCTTATTAATGCTGGCATTGGGAACAAAACAATACTATTTCAATCTATTGTAAAGTATCTTATCAGTTTTCCTTAATAGTTGCTGTCATTTTACAACATTTACATTATAATATAAAGACAAAGATTACTTTCGGGATAAATAATGAACAATGATGGATCGCTATGACAGCAGAATACTGCAGTTGCTCGTAGAAAATGCCCGCATTACCGGTGCGGACATAGCTCGAAAAATAAACCTATCACTGCCTGCGGTAACAGAAAGATTACGCAAGCTTGACAGATCGGGGTATATAGAAAAGTACACGATAAAAGTAAACCGGCAACAAGTAAATCTGCAATTGCTGGCGTTTATCCAGGTTTGGATCGATCATACCAAAACCGGATCGGTAAAAGAGAACCTTATTGCCTTAAACGAAGTGCTCGAATGCCACCATACCGCTGGCGATCATGATCTGCTGTTGAAAGTTCTCGTAAAAGACACATTGGCCCTGGAAGAACTGCTGGTAAAAAAGATAAAATCTATAAAAGCGATCACCCGTACCAATACCACCATCATCCTCAACACCTATAAAGAAGAGGTCAACACAAAAAACTTTTAAGATGACAACCACGGAAGCAAAAGAATTGGTCCATCAATTTGAAATTGGCCGATTACCAAAAGAAAAATGGACGCACGAAGCGCATTTTGTAATGGCGCTTTGGTATTGTTGCCGGCAGCCATTACCACAGGCAATTGACTCAATCAAAGAAGGAATAAAGAAATTCAACATTAGTATTGGTGGAGAAAACACCGATCACTCAGGCTATCACGAAACGATCACCCTGTTTTACACCAGGCATATTATTAACTATATCGTGCAAACGGATGCAGCCAAAGATTTTGACAGCAAACTGAACGGGCTTTGGCAACAGGATTTTTTAAGGAAAGATTTTCCGCTTAAATATTACACCCGGGAATTATTAATGAGTAAAGAAGCCAGAAAAAACTGGCTGGCCCCGGATCTACAGCCGCCATGGCTATAATCTGTCGCCCCATAATTGAAGATCTTCCAATCAGAAAACCACATACCGATAAAAAAACTGCCCCGTTTACCGGGGCAGCATCCTACTTAGCTAAATTCTATAAATAATTCTTTGGGAACTTCATCATACCAGCCAGGATCATAAGACAATTCTTTATCCTCACTGAATTTATATGG
Organism: Niastella soli; assembly: GCF_017742245.1. GTDB lineage: Bacteria > Bacteroidota > Bacteroidia > Chitinophagales > Chitinophagaceae > Niastella > Niastella soli. The sequence continues at coordinate 623,137 of NZ_JAGHKO010000011.1, read as the reverse complement.
GAAGAAGAATATGAATCCTGAGTTCTCCCCTACACTTTCATAATTTATTGCCACAGCAGCTGACTTAATATTTGTCTCGGGATGTGTAACGTAAATATCGTAAAAAATCACTGCAGCTTTGTATTCACGTTTTTTAAACCCTGCCTTGATGGCTTCTTTTAAATCGGCAATTACAGCATCAGACTTTGGTCTTTCATCACCATCATAAGTAGCCAAACTGGCTATGCCGTCATCTCGTAGTATTGCAGCGCCCAGCGGAAAAAATTCGCCATATTTCTCAAGAAGATCGTCCACCAGCGGAAACATCGCTTCTAGTAATTTATCTTTGTAGCTTTCCAAGGATTCTAAAATTTATTTATTGAGTAATTATTACTTTCAGGTATTTCGTAATCATTTTCCCCACCTCACGCTGACACTTCCCTTTCCCGGTAACAGATATTGGAAGAATAAAATTACAAAAAAATAAGCAACCTGTATATTTTGAATCTAACGATACTGCACTAAGCTGATCGCTAAAAACTCTGAAATAACAATTTACAAATATTGTTTTCTGCCAAAAGAAACGTATAATACCGATTCTTTACTATTACTAAAAAGTCAGCATGAGACAAGAATCAGACAATCCTGACATTTACTACAATAGCATTGAATACTTTCAAAAGCTGGAAAGATCGCTTGCAGCAAATCTCGGGTTAACAGAACTTAGCAGTGGTATCCAGGTGATCAGAGACAAAAATGGCTGGCGCGAGAACGAAAAGTCAATAGCGTATAGCTGGATCGTTCAGGTGTCACGTTCATTTGTTGGCTGGGGCGGTGTTTTTGGGATCAGGTTTAACGAAAACAAATTCCGTGAATACGCCAACAAAGAAGAAATTATCCAGGGCGCCTATATTTCGAATAACAACGGAATAGAAAGTTTATATACTGAAAGTTCGACTGACACCTCCCATGAAATGATCAGGCATTTCAATTTAAACCTGTTTGACGCTAACAAAGGCATTGCATTGGACGGCGTGAGTTATAAGATACGAATACTTGCATCGAATATCGACACATTCATTCACGTTAATAACCCCAATTCTGCTGAGTGGAAAAAGTGGGAGTCGGAAATCTGGACAATGGGAAGCAGGCTGGCAAAAGATTCAAATAACAAAGACCTGATAAGTTTATTTGAATAAAAGAACGTCATTTCGCTATATGACCATAGTCATTAAAAGAATATAAAAACATCAAGATCTTTGCATTTAATTTATGGGTAAAAAACAACGGAAAGAAATTATACCTGCGAGCAATGAGCAACAAAAGATTTTGGATAAACATTTCACTGGTCAGCCTAAGCCTTGTAGCGATACTGGGATTTTTACTCCGGAGCAAAATATTATTTCCGTTACCGGTTATTAATTACGACTTTTTATTGGGCGCTCATTCACATTTTGCCTTGGGCGGCTGGGTCACTATAGCTTTGTTAAACCTGCTGACCTATACCCTGTTGCCGCCGCCATTTCAACAGCGATCGTGGTATCAACGTATGCTATGGGGGTTGCTCATTACTTCCTTTGGCATGTTATTCTCATTCTTTTTCCTGGGGAATGGAGTAATTGCGGAGCTTTTTTCCACCTTTTTTATATTTTTCACCTACGGATACAGCGGCTGTTTTATAAAAGACCTGTTATCAGTAAACCCAAAGGGACCTGCCAATTATCTTGCGCTGGGCGCCATTATATGCCTGGTAATTTCATCCGCCGGCCCATTTACTTTCACTTATCTGCTTGCTTCAGGCAATAAGAATGTTTTATTATATAAAGATTCCAATTTCTTTTACCTGCATTTTCAATATAATGGCTTTTTTACATTGGCTGTTTTTGCGTTGCTTTTTCATGCGGCTTACAATACCGTAAAGGGAAATATTGTTCCAAAAGCCACGAAGTGGTTTACCAGCTTACTACTTGCAAGTGTTATCCCTTCTTTTTTTCTCGCATTACTGTGGCATTCCAATAGTGCCATAATAAGTATCCTTGCAAAAACCGGTGCGGCACTGATCATTGCGTCTTTGATCTTTTTTTTCCGGATGGGCAGTTCATTCCCGCTTAAACGGGTTTACAACTCAACGCTGGCCAGAACACTTTGTTTTTTGGTATTAGTCTCATTTATTATTAAATCAATCTTACAAATTGGCACGGTCATCCCAGGCCTGGGCAATGCTGTTTTCGGATTGCGCCCTATCATTATCGGCTTCTTACACCTTGTATTTTTGGGATTGGCTACATTTTATATTCTCTCCAATTATATCATGGCAGGCGCCATAAACGTTCAAAACTATTTTGTTCGATTTTCACTATCGATCTTTACTTCCGCGGTTCTTTTACAAGAAACTATTTTACTGGTGCAGGGTATTGGCCTGCTGTTAGGCACAGCTCATGCTGTTTACAAATGGCTGTTGTGGTTTGCAGCGATAGGATTACTCGCCGGATCACTACTGCTGGTACTATCGACAATAAAATTACGCCCTGGAAAATAATACTTCGCTTATCCTTAACAGGCAACCTTCAAAAATGGGACTGAGAAAACCGGGGTACATATTGACTAACAGCCAACTATAATACACACACGATCTCTCTAGAGCTATATAAAATTGAAATACAACTATTTAATAGCGCTATAACTCCTATTTGTTCGGGATCTCTTCGGGTCTTCCCTGGGGAAACAGGGGGCTTTCTTTGGGAATCCCGAACGTGACCCGAACATGCTCCAAGGCAGACCCGGTGCAGATCCAATGAAATAAGGGCGAATATATACTACATATCCCACCAAACTGCCACCAGAATGGCATCAGAATAGCATAGTCTATGCAATTCTTATGCAATTCTTATGCAATTCCTATGCAATTCTGACCGGGTAAATAGCCTATTTTAGATATATCTGGAGAGGATCTGGAGAGGATCTGGAGAGAATCTGGAGAGAATTCGACCAGGATCAATGACTATTCCTGCCCGTCATGGTATGGTTCTATACCCCTATCGGTAGTCTTCACCCGATAATTTGCCTTACAAGGGTTTCTACTGCATAATCAAGACAATTACCACCAAAGACAAAACAAGGGCAAAATCAGCTTCTAATGACGCCATAGGCACAAGATCAGAAGGGAGCGAGCATTTTAAACGAACAGGGTTACCAGGTGCTCGTAAAGGGAGTCGAATTTGCTTTTACTGTATTCAGTCTGAAAACACTACGGCACTCCCTATTTTTTAAGATAAATCTTCATCTGAAATGGATAACCGAATATTAGTTATTCTGTTCATTTTTTTTTAGATTTAGCTCATTATGAGGAAGTGGCATTATACCATATTAATATTTTTTTCCGCCCTTACTGCTTTGTCAGGATTACTGCAAAGCACCATCCGTTTCCTGGTTGGCCCTCAAATGCTTACGCTCGAGCCATTTAGTGACTGGTTGTTGGTGACGAACATCATAACGTTCATTGGATCAACGCTTATCCTAAAATATTTTTACCACCAGCGGTATCGGCTTGCATTAGCCGCAGGGATAGTTTCCGTTACTTCAACGTTCTTGTATGCAATGGTAATTTTTATAATACTGGAGTTTCAAAAACCGGGCAATTTAAATCTGCCCATGCTGATCCTGTCCTTGAGCGCCAACGTCGTGTATGCAGCCTGTTTACTATCCCTTAAAACAAAAAGTAATTACTGGCTAAGGCTGGCCGGAGTTTATATGTTAGCCATAGGACTATTCCTTTTGATCACAGTTATCCGATCACTAACCACAAACAGTTTTCGGTACAACTTCAATTTAGAAAAGATCGCTGAATGGATCTCATTGGCCAATAGCCTTGTTCCTGTATTTTTTATAATCCATTTTTTAAAGGAGCATAGAAAGTTAACAACGCGCCCCTCCCCTATACACAACCTTTCGAAAAACGTGTGGTATTCTACAGGAGCAATAAGTTTACTGGTTATGCTCATCTCTGGTATAATGCTATCTTCCGAATGTTACTCTTCCCTATATTGGGCAAACAAAAACTTTGAAAGAACAAAAGAGCTGGCACAGCGATCTGAATTCAGGACCTTCGTAAACAGTAAGGGAGAAACCCTGTTGTACCGATTAATAAAACCACTCCATTACGATCCTTCAAAAAACTATCCTTTAGTGGTATCCCTGCCGTATGGCGGTCAGCCGCCTACTGATACCCTAAGACAAATTGAAGGGGCTGCCGCAGCAGAATTGTTGTCCATTGATAGCAACAGAAGAAAGTACCCTGCATTTATTTTTATTCCGCACTGCCCACCTGGAAGTGGCTGGGGCGGCTTACCCAATTATCCCTCAGTAGATTCACTGGTGTTTGATGCCATCAGTTCTTTAGATAAACAGTTTGGAATAGATGTAAACAGGCGTTATGTAACCGGTATCTCAAGAGGTGGATACGGGGCATGGAATTTCATTTGCAGGCGTCCAGACCTATTTGCCGCTGCCATCCCGGTTTGCGGCGGGGGCGATCCTGCACTTGCTTCGAATGCTGCCACCGTCGCCGTATGGGCTTTCCACGGCAAAAAGGACAAAAACGTTCCGGTTAGTAGCGCACAGAATATGATAACTGCCCTGGAAAAAGCAGGCGGTCATCCCATCTATTCTGAGTTCCCGGACGAAGGCCATAATATCTGGTATAAAGTCACCACAACACCCGGTTTATGGGATTGGCTCTTTGCGCAGAAACGTCAATAACCAAACCGACACTAAATAGAGAAAGGTCAACAGTAGCCGGAAAATGAATTCCGGGATCCTGTTAACCTTCATGAAAAACGCCAACCTATCTACTAAATCCTGCCTTACACTTACACCGCGTGTACAGAAGTAAATCCATCTTCAGTTTCAGCGGGCACATATTCTTCAACCATTAGTTCTTCTATCGTCTTTTGTTGCTTTTTGTTTTTTCTACGGGTGATCCAATGATCGAATATCGCGTAGATCACAGGTACAATGATCAGGGTAAGGAACAGTGAACTGATCAAACCACCGATGATCACCCAGGCCAGACCGTTTTTCCATTCAGCACCGGGGCCTGAGGCAATAGCGATCGGCAGCATACCGAACACCATGGCGATGGTTGTCATTAAGATGGGGCGCAGCCTTGCATGGTTAGCCTGTATCAATGCGGTGAAAGTTGATTCACCAGCAGCTTTCCGGTGATTGGTAAAGTCAACGATCATAATGGCGTTTTTACAAACCAGACCAATCAACATGATGATACCAAGGATAGTAAAGATGTTCAATGAGTTATTGGTCAATCCCAATGCGAGCAACGCACCAATGAACGACAACGGCACAGAGAACAATACTACCAGCGGATATACAAAGCTGTCGTACAACAACACCATTACCAGATAAACCAGTAAGATAGCAGCCAGCAGTGCTACGCCAAGCGTACCAAAACCTTCCGATTGGTTTTCCATATCGCCACCCCATACATAACTTACACCAGCAGGTTTTCTTAATTTTTCAAAAGCTTTCTGCCATTCGCCGGCAACAGTACCCGACGGGCGACCTACTGTTTGTCCCTGAACAGTTACAGAGGGGCTTTTATCTCTTCTTTCCAGCAAACTGGGACCAGATGATTCAATGATATTAGCGAACTGTGATAATTTAATGCGCTGTCCCTGATCATTGGTAAATTCAAGATTTCTTACATCTTCAATATTCGACCTGTTGAAACTGTTATACCGGATATTGATGTCGTATTCATATTCACCTGCTCTGAACTTACCATCGGTATTACCATTAAAGGCCGTTTGCATGGTCAGACCCACTGTTTGCAGACTAAGACCCAAACTGGCCATTTTATCGCGATCAACCTGTACGTTGATCTCGGGATTACCCGCTTCAACGGTGAGTTTTGTTTCAGTAGCACCTTTTATTTTCTTCAGCTCCTCGTGTGCTGCATTGGCAAATACCATGGCGCTGTCAAGATCGGGCGCCATTACTACCAGCGCCAATGGAGCCTGGTCTGCCGTACCCAACATACCTACCGGGGTTGTTTTTACTTTAACGCCTACCAGTACATTCTGTAATTCTCTTTTTATTTTAGCCGCGTACACGTAAGAATCATCGGTACGCTTTTTTTGATCAACCAGCCTTACCCTTATCTCGGATTTATAAGCGGTTGACTGACTACCGGCAAAGCCCTCGCTGGTTTGACCAACAGCCGTAACCTGGCTCACGATCTCTGGCTTTTTGCTTAAAAAAGCTTCCGCCTTTTGCGTTACCTGGTTGGTTTGTTCAATAGAAGCATCTTTGGGCAATTCCATTTGTACCAGGAACTCACCACGATCACTCTTTGCAAAGAACTCCCCACCAATATAACCACCACCAAGCATATACAAAGAACCTACAAACATTACCACTACGATGGCCAGCGTAATGCGTTTATGTTTCAGCGACCATTTTAAAATATTGGTGATCCAATGGGTGAAAGCCGTGAGCCCTTTTTCAAAACCAAGGATGATGCGGCCAAAAATAGATTTATTGGAAAGATGTTCCAGTTTACCAAAGCGCGATGACAACCAGGGCACAATGGTAAATGATGACAACAAGGATAACAGCGTGGCAATAATTACAGTTACACAGAACTGTTTAATGATATTCGACACCAGACCGGTACTTAAAGCGATTGGTAAGAATACCACCACAATTACCATGGTAATGGCGGTTACGGTAAACCCGATCTCTTTGGTGGCTTCGTAGGCTGCCCGCACCCGGTTCTTACCCATTTCCATGTGGCGGTAAATATTCTCCAACACCACAATGGCGTCATCCACCAGGATACCAACCACCAGCGACAGACCCAGTAAGCTCATCAGGTTAAGGGTATAACCCAACAACGCCATTCCAATAAAGGTTGCGATCAGGGAGGCCGGAATAGAAACCATTACAATAAGCGAGTTACGAATACTGTGCAGGAAGAACAGCATCACAAATGCCACCAGTACTACGGCCAGCAACAGGTCATGCACTACAGAATCAGCAGCTTCCAGGGTAAACACGGTACTGTCGTTGGCAATTTCAAGTTTTAAGCCATTGGCTGCATATTGCTGCTCCAGCGCTGTAACCCTTTTTTTGATCTCATCTGCTACCGCTACCGCGTTGGCATCACTTTGCTTTACAACCTGAACAGCGATCGCGTTCTTCTGGTTAACCCTTGAGATCTTCTCTACTTCTTTTTGAGAATCCTGTACATCAGCTACATCACCAAGCCGAACGGCAATACCATTCTTTGAGGAGAGTACCAGGTTGCGCATCTCTTCTACGTTCTTGTATTTACCCGATAAACGTACCAGAATACTTTGCTCACGGGTTTGCACATTACCGGTAGGAAAATCGAGGTTTGAGCTAAGGATGATCTGTTGCACCTGGGGAACTGACAAGCCATAACCTTTTAATTTCTCTGCATCGAGGCTTACCTGCACCTCTCTTTCCTGACCACCTACCAGGGTTATCTGCGCCACCCCGTTTACCCGGGAAAGGGCCGGACTGATGCGTTTGTCGATCAGGTCATAAAATTGAGTCTCATCCATTTTGGCTGAAGCCGAAAAGGTAAGAATAGGAAGATCGCTCAATGAGAATTTATTCAAAGAAGGCGGGTCCACATCATCAGGCAGATCTTTCAGAATTGCATTGATCTTACGTTGGGCATCGTTCAATGCATAATCGGCATCGGCACCACTGTTCAATTGAATGGTTACCAGGGAAATGCTTTCATATGATTTTGATTCCAGCTTCTTGATATTTTCGAGAGAAGCAACGGCATCTTCAATTTTCTTGGTAACGGTATTTTCTACTTCCGCCGGTGACGCACCGGGATAGATCGTTGTAATGGTCACCGCATTACTATCGAATTTGGGTATCAGCTCGTACCCAAGCATTTTGTAACTAAACAATCCACCCAATGTGAGTATCGTAAACAGTACGATCACCAGGGAAGGCCGTTTTATAGATAATTCAGCTAATTTCATCTTTAATAATTTAACAATGATGGTCGTTCCGGCACTTATTGAATAACACTCACCTGGCTACCGTCAACAAGATTGATCTGACCACTGGTGATAACCAATGACCCTTCTGTTAAGCCGTTCAATACTTCAACTTTTTCACCAATTACCCGTCCAGGTGTCACTGATTTCAGCCGGGCAACTCCGTTGTCTGCTACAAATACCTGTTTGCTGTTTACACTACCCACAAAAGCAGTTCGTGGTATCATAATAACCGGCAACTGATTAGGGAAATCGAAAACAGCAGTTCCATACATGCCGGCTCTCAGTTGGGAGGCAGCGTTATTGGTGATGGTTATTTCTACGGGGAAGTTCAGCGATTCATCGGCTTTGGGAGAAATGAAGTTGATCTTACCTGAGAAAGTCTTTTCGGGGAAAACGCTTACCTTCACTTGAACCTGTTTACCAACACTGAGATAAGGGATCTGCGCCTCGTTTACAGTAACGTTCAGTTTAAGGGTAGAAACATTCACGATATCAAATAAGGCGGAGCCAGGTGAAACCACGCTACCTGGTTCAATGTGCCGTTTGTTTATGATCCCGCTGATGCTCGCGCGAATGCTGGCATCACCAAGGTTGATCTTTGATTGTTCCAGTTTTGCTTTTGCGTTCTCTACTTGTAAACGCGCCTGATCGAGTTGTTGCTGAGTAACACCACCGGTTTTAAAGGCGTTCTCATATCTTTCCAGGTCGGTACGGGCGGTTTGATAATTTGCTTCTGAATTATGCAGGTCAACTGACAATTGGTCAACACGAATAGTAGCTACGGTTTGCCCATTTTGTACAAAACTGCCTTCATCTACCAGCACATTTACAACCCGGCCCGATTTTTCTGAAGCCAGTTTTAATTCCTGTGCGGGCGCAAAATTGCCATTTGCAATTACATCCAAATTGGGAACTTCACGCGACACCGTATCTATCCGTACAGAAACGGTAGCATTTGTTTGGGCTACTATCTGTGTCTTTTCTTCCGATTTCTTTTTATTGTTTGAAAGTACTTTGGCTATAGCTCCTAAAGAGACTACTATTACTACGAGCGTTACAATGATCTTACCGATCTTTTTCATTGTATGTTAGTTTAAGAGTGATTTTAAGTTCCCCTGTGCTTTTATCAATTGGATCTCTGCGATCCGGTAATCGAGCAAAGCATTGGTATAATTATTTTGTGCTGTGGTCAGCGAGTTTTCCGCATCAAGCAGGTCTGTCAGCGGCGCTAATCCCTGTGCATAGTTGTTTTGTGAATTGGTATATACCTCTTCGGCCAGCGCAACGTTTGTCTTTTGATTATTCAAAGTGATAATGCTGTTGCCGAGTTGCGTCTTTGCATTTTGATGAGCGAGATTCAGCCCCAGTTCAGTGTTTTTGATATCTGCCTGTAATTTTCTGATCTCTACATCGGCCTGCCGCACTTTTGACCGGGTTGAAAACCCATTGAAGATCGGCACCTTAAGGTTCACGCCTACCGAAGCATAATCGAACCAGTTAGAGCCGCTTCCTACCGGAAAACTCTTGCTTAATCCTGAATACCCGTAACTACCCGATAAGGACAGGGATGGATAGAAGCCTGCGGTAGTAGCTTCTTTTTGTAACACCAGTAATTCTTCCTGTTTCTTCAACACCTGGTAATCCGACATTTTTTTTACATCAGGCGCATTGTCCATTATAGCCAGCTTTGGTTCAATACTGTCAAGTGCCGAGGCAGGAACGGAGATAGCTGTTTCAATAGGAATACCCATATAAAACTTCAGGGTGTTCTCCTGTAGCTGGACCGCATTGTTTAATTGCTGGCGTTGAGCCTGCAGGTTCGACAGGTTCACTTTACTTCTGTCGAGGTCAATCTTTTTAGCCAATCCGTTTTTAAACTGACCTTCAATTACATTCATGACACGCGTGGTGGTGGCGATATTACTGTCGATAACCACTAACTGCTGGCGTTGTACCAGTACCTGATAATATTGAGTGGCCACTTTTTCAATTATCTGTTCGTCGGTCAATCCACTTACCAGTTGATAATATTGTTGAGTTGTTTTTGATGCTTTCAGTGCAGTAAAGACCGATTTATCGAAAAGGGTTTGCGATACGTTAACGGATGCGGAACCATTCCATTTTTGTCCGAACGGAATTAGTAACGTTTTACCAGGCTGTCCGGCCAGATCACCAGAAATGGCGCTTAACTGCAGGATAGGATTATAGGTAAGTCCCGCTGTTCCGTTTATTTGCGGCAACGCTCTTGACCTGGCCTCCTCAATTTTGTTCTGGCTGTTCTCTTCATCCAGTTTGGCCTTAATTGCTTCCGATTTGTTTTTCAATGCCTGTTGTAATGCTTCTTTCAGGGAGAGCGGTGCTGTCTGGGCATTTGCCAGCGATAGGACGCTTACTCCGGCCACAAGCAATACCAAACGTTGAACAAGGGTTCGAAGCGATTGATTGTGTTTCATTTTATATATTTAATTGAACTGTTGGGTTATATTATTTCGTTCTTCCGTGTGTGCCGCTCTGTTGGATAAACTGTACTGTTTCAATTCATTTTCCAATTGCGGAAGCGCATTGGGCGCAATAATGCCATACAGGAACAAGTACATGGCCTGTCTGAACACTTCATCTTTTGAATAATCGTTGACCAGCTCTGCCGCGAACTCAAAATCCCTTTTTATATGTTGTAGTAAGATGGTAACTACCAGTTTCGGATGCAGGCTTCCCCGGAACACCCCTTCCACAATACCCTGTTCCAGTACACCCAGTAACCGTTGCTCCGTAATCGCATTGAGCGTGGTGGTTAGGTTCAGGTACTCAGCCGGATAATGCTTTTGCAGATCGGCAAAAAAGGTGAAGCTGATCTTCTTACAGAAAGCCACGTTGGCTGCCATAAACCCAAGTACCCTTTGCAGGTTGTCTGCTTTTCCATTTTCAGCCGTTTCCATGGCCTGGCTGTAATCGTCTGCCACCAGTTGGCAAACCTGCTGCACCAGATGCTGGCGGGAAGTGAAAAACCGGTAAAGGGTCTTTTTAGAGATCGCCAGCCGCGAGGCTATTTCATCCATTGTAAAGAGCTGTATGCCCTGTATGGTGAAGAGACGATAGGCTGTTTCTAAGATGACTAATTCATTCATTAAATATTCGACCAATTTGGTTTGTTGGTCAAATGTATGATGACTTTTCGACCAAAAAGTACAAATAGTCGAATTAAATTGTTAAGAATATGTGAAACCAGCAAAAGGGTCTGGTAGGATTTAGCAGCAACAGCATTGACGATTTGATATAATTACTTGAAATGCAATCTATTTTATAAATACACACACAAAACGCCTGGTTTTTCGATCGTTTCTGTTTGCGCGGAACAGGTGATAAGAGAGGATTCTGTATATTTGTAAGAACACCTATAAATCGACCAAAAATGTCGAATAGTCAAGATTTGAAAGATCCATTTCGAGAAGAAATACTGAACGGCGCCCGCGATCTGTTTCAACGGTTTGGGTTTAAAAAGACCACCATGGAGGACATTGCCCGTCAGGTAGGCAAGTCGAAAAGTGCCTTGTATTATTATTATAAAACGAAGGAGGAGATCTTTGAGGCGGTTGTTTTAAATGATATAGTAGCCTCGCAGACGACGGTTGCCGAGGCCGTAAAAAAAGAGGGGTCCGCCACCAGCAGGTTCCGTATCCTGGTTACCACCCTGCTTGAGGACGTAAAACAAAAGGCCAACAAGTTTGGGATCTTTAAAGCAGACCTGTATGAAAATCATTTTCTGTTTGACAGTATTATTAAAAAGCGGGACTCTTTTATTGAAGACCTCTTAAAAGATATCCTCATACTCGGGATCAGCCAACATGAAGTTAAGGTAATGAGCACTGCAGAAATGAGTTTGTGGGCTACCATGATCAATGTAACGTTGAAGGCTACGGCCAGTAAGATCTTTCTGGAAGAAAATTTCCAATTGTCCCCCACCCAGCTAACCTTTATAGCTGATACTTTTTTCAACGGCGTAAAAGCCTGATCATTCCGGACTGACAAAAATCATGTTGCAAGCTCACATGGCTCATTGAATGCCCGCTTATCCAGAGTGACCTTTGGGTAACAAAATCAAATAACAAATGTCAAACATAGCATTCAAACACCCAATAGCAGCAACTCATACCGAAAGAAGATCAAATACTTTAACTTTTTCCAATTTTATCAAATGGTGCAGTAATCAGCAGGAAAATCGTTTCTCATGGTTAGCCATTGCCATCGCAGGCCACGGCTGCGTGCTGACCCCATTAACCGTTATGGCCGTTGTAAATTCGGGTAATAACCTGATCTTATTTATGATAGCGATATTAGCGATGGCCATGGTACTTATCACCAATTTGGCCGCGTTACCAACTAAAATAACCATCCCCTTTTTGTTTTCCAGTATCCTTATTGATCTTGGTATTTTATTGGCCTGTGGATTACTTTAACACCTTTCAATCAGATCACCTGAATAAACCGCCCTACTGACAATTATAGCCGGTTTGGGAAAAAAATAAAGGAGGCCAGAAAATGGCCTCCTTTATTATTATTTTTATCGATGAACGGCATTGTATATTCCGGAGCTTCTTTTAAATACCCGATTTTCACTGACCATTTCTATTCTCGATTCGATCTGTCAATAATTTTTAAAGATATGTATAAAAGAACACGGCAAATACTAATATATTTAGTATTTTGCAGCCAGAATCATTAGCAACACTACAACCAATAGTCATGGCTGCCAATCAAGATACTTTTGCGCGATTGCAGCAGGATATTCTCTTGCTTCAAGGTTTCAAACCTGCCTCCAACAATGTTACCAATTGGCATGGCCTGGAACAGATTAAAACGGCCTTTCCCAATAATATCTTTCCAACAGGAGCCATTCATGAATTCTTTTGTACCGGCCAGGAAACGGTTTCTGCATCTGCAGGATTTATCAGCGGCATATTATCTTCTCTGCTTACACAACAGGGCGCTATCATATGGATCAGCACCGGCAAAATGATCTATCCGCCCTCCTTAAAAGCTTTTGGGGTGAACCCAGAAAAAGTCATTTTTATTCACCTTAAAAATGAAAAAGAAAAGTTGTTTGCGATGGAGGAAGCGCTTAAATGCGATGCAGTTACGGCCGTAGTAGGTCAACTTAATGAGATCAGTCTTATTGAAAGCAGAAGATTTCAACTGGCGGTAGAACATAGCAAAGTAACGGGATTTCTTCTTCGTCAAAATCCAAGAAATCAAATGACATCCTGTGTTACCCGCTGGCAGATAACACCAATGCCAGGTGAAGGGAATGATGGCTTGCCTGGCCTTGGCTTTCCCAAATGGGACGTACAATTATTAAAAGTGAGAAACGGCAAACAGGGCCGTTGGGAAATCCAATGGCAATCGGGAAAATTTGTAGTGACCCCGAAATACAATTTCGAAAGAGAACTGGTCCGGAAAATAGTATGAGATGGAGAAAAGATATGTGGCAATATGGTTTCCGCATTTGGCGACGGATTGGTTTGAGCAGCAAAGGCCCGACCTTAAAAATAATGCGTTTGTTCTATCGGCGGCTACACATGGTAGAATGGTGATCACTGCAGCAAATCCCCTTGCACAGCAATTACTGATCCGCGAAGGAATGGCATTGGCCGATGCAAGGGCCATCTGCCCCTCATTGCAATATTTTGATGATAAGCCAGGACTTGCCAGTCAGCTTTGGCAACGAATAGCAGCATGGTGTATCCGTTTTACGCCAACTGTAGCCCTGGACCCATTGGGTGGCATACTACTGGATGCAACAGGTTGTTCCCATTTATGGGGCAGTGAGGAAGCATACGTATTGGATATAATAAACCGATTAAAAGCCAGAGGTTACCAGGCAAAGGCGGCAATGGCTGATACGATTGGCGCAGCCTGGGCTATCACCCGGTTTGGAAATGAGATGATTGTCGAAAAGAACAAACAATTGGGATCACTCATTTCTTTACCGCCCGAAGCCTTGCGACTGGATGAAAATACAATAGCTCGTTTACATAAACTGGGATTAAGCCAGATCAAAAGTTTAGTTACCATTCCGTCCGCTTCCTTGAGACGCCGGTTTGGCCCGCTTATTCTCCAACGCATCAACCAAATGATGGGTAAAGAACCCGAATTTATTGAACCCATCATCCCCCCGGAACCTTATCAGGTACGACTCCCTTGTATAGAACCTATTGCCCGGATAGAAGGAATTGAAATAGCCTTACATACGCTGCTGCAACAACTCTGCGAGCGCATGCAAAAAGAAGGGAAAGGAGTACGCACCGCTAATTTTAAAGGTTATCGCGTTGATAGCAAGACCGTAGGCATACAGATCAGCACCAGCAAGGCCTCGTGTAACGTCAAACATTTGTTTCATCTTTTTGAAATGAAACTGTCTGCATTAGAACCCGACCTGGGCATTGAGCTCTTTCTGCTGGAAGCCACAAATGTGGAAGATTATACGCCTGCTCAGGAAGAATTCTGGAAAGAAAGCCCGGCATTAAATGATCAGCATATAGCTGAATTGATTGACCGTTTATCTGGAAGGATCAATCCGGATGCCATTCAACGGTATTTACCAGCCGAACATCATTTACCAGAACGAGCTTTTAAAAAAGCAGGGTCACTTACTGAACAATCAACTACACAGTGGCAAACAAACAAACCCCGGCCAATACTACTATTGGAAAAACCCGAAAAGATAACCGTAACTGCCCCCATCCCCGACTACCCGCCAATGAATTTCAGATACAAGGGACAATTCCACAAAGTAGTGAAAGCAGATGGCCCCGAAAGAATTGAACAGGAATGGTGGATCGAAGAAGGAGAACACCGGGATTATTATACCGTTGAAGATGAACAGGGTTGCCGTTACTGGCTGTTTCGTGCAGGTCATTATGATGAAGAAAAGAAACCCTATTGGTTCATACATGGCTTTTTTGCCTGAAGGTTTATTTTATGGAGTACACTGAACTACAGGTTACCAGCAATTTTTCATTTTTGCGCGGGGCATCACACCCACACGAATTAGTGGAGCAGGCGGCATCACTTGGCTATAAAGAAATTGCCATCACTGATCGAAATACTCTGGCTGGTGTGGTTAGGGCGCACAGCGCAGCCAGGGAACACGGGCTGAGAATTATTACCGGTTGCCGACTTGATCTGCTGGATGGTCCCAGTCTGCTGGCATATCCAACCAATAAAGAAGCCTATTCCCTGCTGACTAACTTACTTACCTTTGGCAATACCCGCGCAGAAAAAGGCGACTGCTTTTTAAATAAATCAGAGGTATATAAACATTCAAAAGGGATCAAATTTATTTCTATCCCGCCAGATACATTGAATTCAGCATTTGTTTTTGACAGTTCCTACATAAACATATTAGCAGAATATCGGGAAGCCTTTGGACGTGATCTTTATATTGGCGCTTCAAAAACGTATCGGGGCGACGATCAAAAGCAGCTTTTTCGCATCTCCGAACTGGCTGGTCGCTTTGATCTTCCAATGGTGGCAACCAATGATGTGCATTACCACATCCCTTCAAGACGACAATTACAGGACATTATAACCTGCGTAAGAGAAAAATGTACCATTTATAACGCGGGGTTTCGCCTGCACGCCAATGCAGAAAGATTTTTAAAGCCTGCTAATGAAATGAAACGGCTGTTCAGACAGTACCCAGACGCTATCAAATACACGAGGGAAATAACAGAAGCCTGTACCTTTTCTCTTGATGAATTAAAGTATGAATATCCGGAAGAGATCATTACTGAAGGTCGCAGCCCCCTCTCAGCGTTGACTTTTTTAGCCTGGGAAGGCGCCAAAGAACATTATGGTAACGAGATCCCGCAAAAGATCATTGACAATATCAATCATGAACTTCACTTTATTGAGGAAATGAACTATGCTTCTTATTTCCTTACGGTATATGATATTGTACGATTTGCCCGTAAACAAGGTATTCTTTGTCAGGGAAGAGGATCTGCTGCTAATTCCACCATTTGTTTTTGCCTGAATATTACGGCTGTAGACCCGACAAAATTCGACCTGCTATTTGAACGGTTCATCTCTGCTGCACGTAATGAACCGCCGGACATTGATGTGGATTTTGAACATGAACGCCGGGAAGAAGTCATTCAATATATCTACAATAAGTATGGCCGCGACCGGGCAGCGATCGTCGCAACCGTTACGCAACAGCATTCAAAAGGGGCGATCAGGGATGTTGCAAAAGCAATGGGACTATCCACAGACATGATCAACCGCCTTGCAGGTTCCGTTGGCTCTCTTGGTGAATATCCTGAACAACCGATAGATACCACCCGCATCACAGAAGAAGGATTTGATGTACGGGATAAACATTTGCAAAAGGTGTTAGCGCTTACAAGACAGTATGTGGGATTTCCCCGGCAGCTGGGGCAACATACCGGTGGGTTTGTTATGACCAGAGGAAAATTATCTGACCTGGTGCCCATCTTAAACGCACGCATGGAGAACAGGACCTGTATAGAATGGAACAAAGATGATATTGATGTATTGGGCTGGCTTAAAGTTGATGTGCTGGCACTTGGCATGCTTACCTGCATTAGAAAAGCTTTTGATCTGGCTAAGAAAAAATACGGTCTTAATCTAACGCTTGCCAATATCCCTCCCGATGATCCGGCCGTTTATGAAATGATCAGTAAGGCTGACACGATTGGGGTTTTTCAAATTGAATCCCGGGCACAGCAAAGCATGCTTCCCCGATTAAAACCCCGCTGTTTTTATGATCTGGTGATTGAGGTTGCCATTGTAAGACCCGGACCGATACAGGGCGATATGGTGCATCCCTATTTACGGCGCCGAAATGGAGAAGAACCGGTAGAATACCCTTCAAAGGAGTTAGAAGATATTCTGAAAAGAACTTTAGGCGTTCCGCTCTTCCAGGAGCAGGCCATGAAAATTGCCATTGTAGCGGCAGGTTTTACCCCTACCGAAGCTGATAAGCTGAGAAAGAGCATGGCCACTTTTAAATCACCAGGCATGGTATCTCACTTTAAGGAGAAACTCATAAAAGGCATGGTGAATAACGGCTATACTGCAGCGTATGCTGAGCGTGTTTTTCGACAGTTGGAGGGATTTGGCAGTTACGGGTTTCCGGAAAGCCATGCAGCCAGCTTTGCGCACCTGGTTTATATCTCGTCCTGGATCAAATGCTTTTACCCCGACGTATTTAGCTGCGCCATTTTAAATAGCATGCCAATGGGCTTTTATCAACCTTCCCAATTGGTGAGTGATGCGCAAAAACATGGTGTTGTGGCAAGGCCAGTTGATATCAATTATTCCGACTGGGATAATACTCTGGAAGAAAGATCGGGGCAATATTATGCTTTAAGACTTGGCTTCAGACACATTAGAGGGTTGCGCGAAAAGGATATAAAAATGCTGTTAACCGGTAGAACAACCTATTATTCGACTATAAATGAGCTGCGGAATCTCGGCCTTTCAGATTCAACACTGGAAAAACTGGCTGATGCGGATGCATTCAGGTCTATTGGTCTGGATAGAAGGCGGGCGCTGTGGGAAGTTTCAACAAAAGATACCCCTACCGGCATTTTTTCGGATCAATTGAACGAGGAGCAGGAACCGGTGACATTACCAGAAATGTCACCATTTGAGCATGTGCTCCAGGATTATCATACCACTTCCCTTTCCATAAAGCAACACCCGGTGCATTTTGTACGCGAGAAATTGAGACAGCTTCACATCGTATCTGCATCCGATCTGGTAACAATGAAGGATGGCGATCTGGTTAGCGTGGCAGGCTTAGTATTAGTGAGGCAGCGGCCAGGAACGGCAAAAGGCGTTTGTTTTATGACCATCGAAGATGAAACCGGCACCGTGAATGTTGTATTTTTTGAAAATCTATTTAAGGAATTCCGGAAAGAGATCACGCTGTCGAAATTAATAATGATAGCAGGCAAACTGCAAAAAGAAGGAGAGGTTATTCATGTAATTGCTGAACGCTGCTTTAATTATTCAAAGCTGTTGGCGGATGCAAGAAAGCACCATGAAGCAAATGAAGAAAATGATAAAAAGAGAGCCCCAAACAATAAGATCATCCCTGCACCAAATGAAGAAGCCGGTCAGCAGTTAAGTATGTTCCCAAAGGGCAGGAATTTCAGGTGATTATCTGGCCAGCTCTATTGCGCCAAATATCCACCGTCTATTGGATAATACGCACCCGTTGCAAAAGAAGATTTAGAGGAGGCCAGCCAAAGCAAAAGCTCCGCTACTTCCTCAGACTCACCCAGTCGTCCAATTGGATGCAAAGCAACTAATGCATCTAACGCCTCCCTACTTAGCGAATTCATGACCAACGGCGTTTTAATATATCCTGGCCCTATTGCATTAATGCGGATATTTTTATCCGCATATTCAAGTGCAGCAGCTTTTGTCAAACCTACTACACCATGCTTAGCGGCAACATACGCAGGAGAAAATTTAGTCCCGGCCTGGCCTAAAATTGAAGAAACATTAATTATACTTCCTCCTTTTGTAAGCATGGCAGGAATTTGATAACGAAGACCATAAAACACCCCCGAAAGGTTTATATCAATAACTTTTTTCCAGCCATCAATGGGATATTCGCCGGTAGCATGTAACGGTCCACCTATACCGGCATTATTCACTGCAATATCTAAGGAACCGAATTTCTGTAGTGTTTGAGCTACAAGTGATTCGTTATCTTCCGGCTTTGATGAATCTGCTTTTATGAAGTGAGTTACGCCACCATCTTTTGTTAGTTCTTCTGCTGTTTTTCTACCATTATCTTCATTAACGTCTGAAATTATTACGTTGGCACCTTCGGCAACAAACAGTTTCGCAGCCGCTTTACCAATACCAGATCCCGCGCCTGTAATAATAGCTACTTTATTCTCTAACAGTTTCATATATCATTCTCTAAAGGTAATATTTTGTATTATGCCAAAGCCCCCTCAATACCTTGAAAGCTACTTCAATTTCGCACATTCTACAAGGAATCTGATACAGATCATTAAAAAGCCCGACTAACATGAACAGCTTCTATGCTGGACCGGTAAATGCTGATCGCGCTCATTGGACAGCTTCTGCAAATACGCTTACTTTGCAAGCCTCCACCAACTGTTGACTTGCTATTTCGTGTTCACTTAAACGTGATGTCATTTTTCACGAATCCAACATCTTAGGTTTCCGCCGGGAACAATGCTGTTGTTTCCCGCACATGCCAATAGTACTTGTAAAGTCTCCTTATGAAATGGGCCGGGCGACCTGGTAAAGGGAGGCAATGATGTGGCAATGGCGCTGGCTGTGGACAAGCATGGCAGTGTATATGTAACAGGCGGAGTTACCAGGAATAATACCGGTTTGGATTATACTACCATAAAATACGACTGCAATGGAAGCAAAGTATGGGAAAAAACATACAACGGCCCTGCTACCAACGCCGATCAGGCCAGTGCTATAGCGCTTGATAATAAAGACAATGTGTATGTAACCGGGAAAAGCCGGGGCTGCGGTACCCAGGACGACTTTATCAGTGACAAAATCTTCTCCGGTGCCATGAATGAAACAAAGCTGCTCATATGGGCAGCTTTGTTTGTTCAGGATATGTTTTTACGTATTTCCCGGACCGCTTCTATAGCCAATTGCAGTACATGAAAACGGTCGACAACACTTCATGTGCCGACTCATCACCTCTATTAAAAAGTTTCACTGCTGTGTTTTATCTATTTTGTCACCAGCTTTTGTTCCGCTTTTTTCAGCGCTTTTACCGATGCATTTATTGTAACTTCTCCTGCTGTTTGTTGTGCCCTTAAAATAGCCATGACAAAACCATTGTGCAATTTTATGATGTTTCCCGAAAACAATTGGTCGATGGAATGGTCGCCATTGTCAACGGCGATCAGTTTGGCAGCACCCGAAACAGTAAACACCACCTCCCCTTCTGCAGTTGGCACAACACGGCCTTTGCTGTCTACCGCAACCACTTTTACATACTGCAGGTCCATGCCATCGGCTTTCCAGGCGGTATTTTCTGTCTCCATTTTCAATGCAACCGCTTTACCGGTGGTCGTCAATGCATGACGAGCCACTTCCTTCCCATTGATGCGGGCGATAGCCGTGATGGTACCCCCTTTGCCATAAGGCACATTTTTCCAGTAAATTATATTACGGCGGGTAATGCTGT
The DNA here is from genome assembly GCF_017742245.1 of Niastella soli. GTDB lineage: Bacteria > Bacteroidota > Bacteroidia > Chitinophagales > Chitinophagaceae > Niastella > Niastella soli. The sequence goes on along the minus strand of NZ_JAGHKO010000011.1, from coordinate 602,869 downwards.
CGGTGTTGTTCTTTTGCGTACCAATGGATTTTCCATTTACCAGCAATTCCACTTCATCTGCGTTGGTATAGGTAAATACATTTTGCGTGCTGCCTTCCGTACGGTTCCAGTGAGAAGAAACAGGCATGCGCCCCACTATTACGTCATTCCATTCAAGGCTTTCGGTTTTGCTGTCAACCACACCAATATGCACCAACGGCTCATTGCTGAAGGCAGATTTGATCAGATAAGCCTGCGGGTAAGGCTGCAAGGCATGATTGAAGTAGGAATAATTCCAGCCTTTTTTGGGCCAGCCGTTCGATTCGCCCCAATATTCAATAGCACCCCAATAAGCCAGCCCTATCATTCTGTCCTGGTCCATGCCAAAGAAAGGAGCTGTTAGTTCATTGGTGGTAGCTTCGCTCTGGTAGATGATGAGGTCAGGGTCGTGTCGCAGGTATTTTTGATAGTCGAGGTACCGGTAATTGAAAGATGCTATATCAGTAACGGTGGCTAATTCAGGCGCAAACACTTTGATATTAAAATCAGGATCAGTTTTTCCAAGCGCATTGGCCCGGGCCGGAAACATGGCCACCGTTGTTTTACGCGTTGAATCATACCGTTTCACCAGCACATTTAATATTTTATAAGTAGTAACGCCCCAGTCGCCGGTAGCAAACCCGGCCAGGTCTTCCCGCATCTGCAATTCGTTACCCAAACTCCACAGGATCACCGAAGGATGATTGCGGTCGCGTTTTATCCATTCAGGAATGATGGAATACCATAATTGCGAGAAGGGCTTTTTGCCGGGCCAGTAATTTTCTTCACTCCATTTATCAGTCAGCTCATCCACGATCAATATTCCGTATTTATCGGCCAAACGTAAAAAAGATTCCGAATAAGGATTATGCGACGTACGAACAGAGTTATAACCAAACGCTTTCAGTTGTTTGAACAATCTTTCTATTGCAAAATCATACACGGCAGCTCCTATAACGCCAAGGTCGTGATGATCTGCCACGCCTTTCAGGAACAATTTCTTTCCATTGAGTTTAAAACCCGATTCTTTGGAAAACTCCAGCGTTCTAAAACCAAATTTTTCTGATACCTGGTCTATAACCTTTCCATTGTATATCAATGATACTTCCGCATTATAAAGATTTGGAGTTTCGCATGACCATAATTGAGGTGCTGTTACTGATAGTACGGGAAGCGGCAACTCTACCCTTCTAAGCTTTGAACCTTGTGGTGCCGGTAGTTTTGTCTCTGCCACCAGCTTACCCTCCGGCGAAAAGATCCTGGCATTTATTTCAACCGGTAACCTTTTACCTATAAGACCTTCCAGTTCAACCTGAACATTCACGGTTGCATTTTGTTCCGAGATACTGGGTGTCGTAATATATACGCCATGTCGGGCAATGGAAATAGTGTCCTTTACGATCAAATGCACATCCCGGAAAATTCCGCCCCCGGTGTACCAGCGTGAACTCCCGGTCTTACCGGTTGACGCATGCACAGCTACGATGTTCTCCCCTTCAAAATTTACCAGCTTTGAAATATCAGCTTCAAAACCAAGATACCCATAGTCAGCATCGGCGATCTTTTTACCATTCAACCAAACCTCGCCGGTAAGCATAATACCTTCAAAATCGAGTAAGATCTTTTTGCTTTTCCAGCCAGATTCAACCCGGAATGATTTTCGGTACCAACCCTCGCTCATAGCTTTGAAACCACGCGCGCCACCGGCAGATTGGTCCCAGGGTTGTTCCATTTGAAAATCGTGCGGCAGGTCCAACTTACGCCAACCTTTGTCATCATAATTCACAGCTTGCGCATCGGGGATGTTACCAGCCTGAAATTTCCATTCAAAATTGAATAAGTTGCTTATTCGGATGTTTTCGCTGGCACTTTGTGCGAGCATGAAATGCGGGAGGATAAGAATAACAGTAAAAAGTAAACCAGGCAATCGTTTCATCATATTATCAATTGATTGTATTAATTCATACAGCAATTGCTAAAAATATCAATAAGGCATTGGGAATTCGTCCTGTGGCATCCTGATCGATTAGCAGCAGCAGAATATAAAGTCAACTTCATAACTTCACCGATAGCCGTGCTTGGCGCACATAGAAAAGGAGGCCATATTGACCTCCTATAACTATTTTATATAACATCGCGATTACAGATTATGCTCCCGAATCGCAACGACTGTTTTGTAAATTCCAAACAATAAGCCCTCTTCCTGAACCCGATTGATAAAAATATCTTCATATAGATATACAAAAAACTGAACATCCTGGTTATTTATTATCAAGTAAGGATTCCAAGTTGTTCCATCTGAAGCCAGCTCCATTTTCCATTCAGCACTATATTTCCGAATAATTACATCTCCTATTAATGCAATAAAATGGATTAAATGGCTTTCCCTAAATTGTTGAGGATCTGCCAATCTATTAACCTTCGCATCTATATCTTTTAATAATTGCTCGTTTGACGATGTATAATTTATATCTAAAATTTGGCAAAGTTGTTTAATTAATACAGGAACTTCCTCGGGAAATTTTGCACCATAAATATTTTTACCCGCCAGAATTTCACTCCCATTTGAGTTCCCTACGGCGTTCAACAATACTTTATCAACGTCTTCCAAATTGTCATACAAGGTGTAGTAACTATTTTCTTCTACAACAACCTGCCCATTTTTAAGTTGGTGAACAGCTATATTATACTGGGTCCAAATTCTTTCTACAATACCTCCCACTGTATCTTTTAATAGGCTGTTATATTCGATTTTTGTAAGTGATTTACAGTTTATTTTCTGCCCATTATTTAATTCAATAGATTCCATTGTCTTAGAGTTCTTTAACTGACATGATGTAAATAAAGTCAAAACGCAAATTACTATTTTTTTATAATTTATCATTTCGTATTCCAATTTACTTCTACTGATTGGCCAGGTGCAACTACAGGCAAAGTTATGCTTTGTTCAGTCTTTACCGTATTAACTGGCGTCATTGATGAACCAACTCTAATTCTGGAAGGATCGGCCTTATCCTGCTCCGTGAATCTTTGAAAAAGCTTCACATTTTTAGACGTAGCATATTCTATCAAATCAGCTCCTAAAATACCAGACGAGGGCATTACTATCAGCAATCGAGCCATTCCATAATCTGAAGCCTTCAAGTTAGGATCCCATTTACTATTAACCCAGCCTCCTTTCTGTTCAGATAATATATTTATCATGATCTTTATTTGTTCAGGATTAAAAGCTGGAGTAAGTGGTAATGTACCCTTAAATTTTGCATCAGTAAAAGTTGCATCTTTAAAAATAATTTTCTGTGTATTTTTATTGTTAGATGGATCAAGCCTGTTTAATATACTATTCACTACAACATCAGGTATGACACCTTGAGGACTTGTTAAAGCTGGTTTATACACTTTCGTGTTTTTCGTCGCACCCATTGATCTCAAAACTGCATCCTCGTAAACCCTTCCAAGCCTAGCTATAGGGTTGGCTTTCGATTCCATTTTGAAAAATCCATTCGTGGCTGCCGTTATAATAAAATTTTTTGTAGTATTTGGTACAAAGTCACGATGTATTGCATCATAAATTAAATTAATTGGATTAGGCTCTGCTCCATCCAAATCTGTTGCCCATATTGGAGTATTTCCTGCAAACTGATACGGAGTATACCACGGATAATCCTTTGTTAAGGGGTCAACAGAAAGAAATTTCCCTATCCTCGGGTCATACACCCGCATCCCATAATCCTGTTGATTACCCTCTCCTTTTACCTCATTATCATTCTCCTTGCCATTAAACCCATACCGATAGTTGTTACTATTTTTGGTGATATACCTCCTGCCTGGCATCAACATGCCAAACGGATAATAATCATTGGCGTTTACAATATCCGCTTCATAATGATCAATCAGCGTACCTCCTGCCTGGGGATGGGCAATTCTCTTATCCGTCACAGTAACCAGTACATTGCCAAGATGATTGTTTAATTCAAAGAGCTTTTCTCCCCGCGTAAAGGTACGTTGTATGCCACTTTTAAAGCCGCAATCTAAAACAATCAAATCATCCTGCTTCGAATGCGTTGTTACAATCCCCAACCGTTTGCTGCCGTATAAATGCAACTCACTTTGGATCAGGGAGCCAGAGTTCGTTTTTGTATAAACACTCAGCACATTTCCATCATTATCCCGCACATAAGCAGTAGAACCCGATGGGGTTACTTTTAATATCCTGTTTCCGGCAGGGTCGTACGAAAATGTTGTGGTCACACCAGCTTTTGTTAAGCTGGTCATTTTACCGTAACTATCCCAGGTAATGTTAGTTATGCCTTCTACATTGTCTTCGGTAAGATTACCAATGACATCATACTTATAATTATCGTCTACCTGCCCCTGTTTAATGTCATTGTATTTACTATAATTCGTTGCGGAGGCGTCAGGCGCCAGATCAACTACTTTATGGAGTTTATTGGTACCAAGCGTATAATGATAAGTCAAATCATCCATCGAAGGCGTTGTACCATAGCTATTACGCAAATAAGAGAGAATATTCCCATTGGGGTCATAGCTGATCCTTTCTTTATAGTCATTTAATTGAGTATTTGGATCAAATGACCCGGTGGCTATATTCAACCCGCTATAAGCATCCATTGCCACAATGCGGTTCAACTGGTCGTAGTGATAGTTATAAACGTTGCTGGCGCCCAATTTAGGAATATTCACCGCCATGGCGGCGATATTTCCATTATACAAAGGTACGGCGCCACTACCCAGCTGTTTCAGTATCGAATTGTTTTGGGCCGCATATCCAATAGGATGATAGTCATTATCAAAATAATGCAAACTGAATCCATAGGCATCCTGGGTAACAGGCGTTATTTCAGTGGTATTGATTCCATTGGCCAGGGTGCCGCCAAATGCCGGGTTCACCCCTTTTATCCAACCGTTCACTGTATACGCATAATCCTGTTTCTGTACCATCAACTGCCCCAGTTTGGTGCTCGCCAGCAGTCCATGCTTATAATAATCATAGTGCGCTTCTTTTTCCCGGAAATAATTCAACATAACCTCATCCCTTCCACTGTATACATCTGTTATCCGGTTCTCGTCGTCATATTGATACCGATGATAGTAGGCATCATACTCACCTGGCTGGTAATTTACCTGGTTCACCTTCCCGGAAATAAGATCATAATCATACACGATCTTTTTGAACCGGTTACTGTTTTGGTTCATGAAATTAGGTACGCCACCAATATTACCAAAGTCCTGAACAAGCGCATCTACATTACCATGCACATCATAGGTGTAATAAGTGGCAGACGCACAATATGGATCGCCTATGTTATTCCATACCCGAGTATAAGCAACCCGGTTCCGCAGATTTTCCTGGTTAAGCACGTAGTTGTCTAATACCTTATAACCCTGGTCATAGACTGTTTGAACAACTTGCTTCTGCGAGCTGTATGCACTATTATTGTTATACCAGATATCTAACGCTCCTTTATTTTTTGAAGTCGCGTCGGTCAACAGGGTCGGACTTGTTAACTGCGATGTCTGCACAATTCGGCCAAAATCATCGTACTTCGTATAATTGTAAACATTTCCAGCCAGTGCCTGTTTGGCATTCTGGGCAGCCGCCGGTCTGCCTAGCTGGTCGTACCAGAACTGACTAATGCCAGCATCCGGTGTTTTTTCCAAAACTACCTTATCCAGACTGTTGTAGATATACCTCGTATCAAGGATATGGTCTGGCGTTCTTTCCGTGTAAGACAACCCGTTCTTCATTTTCTCCCGCTCTGCCATAACGCCATCCAGGAAGCTTTTGGTGTAATTGGGCTGCACACCTTTAGGCGGAATTGTTTTTACCAGATTGCCTGCACGGTCATAGTAATATAGTGTGTAATGGTATTCTTTCGGTTGATAATTGACAGTAAAAGTTTCGGTAGCTGCCAGGCATTTTTCCAGGTAAGCAGCACGGAAACCATCTATTGCTTGCTGCCTGAGGTACTCATACAGGATCTTTGCCTTTAATTTTGAACCGCTGGTGACGCCATCACAAGGCCCAGGCGGATTGTCAACAGTAGCATCATTCAACGGTTTATCGTCCCTGCATATCAACAGATTGCCGTTAGTTTCTCCACTGATGATACCACCTATGGGGCATTTTTTTGCATTGAATTCGTCTGAATAATATACCCAGTCATGCTGAAGCCCCGTTTTATAATTCACATATTTCGCAAACAGGTTATTCCAAACCACCATATCATCGGGCACTGAGCCTGTCATAACAGGGTCTTTACCAAAGAGGGTTTTAAAGGAAGCTTGCAGTGCAACGAATACATCACAGTTATAACATTTAGGTATGTCCTTGTCAAACCCGCACACCAGGAAAGCCGGCAACGGTTGTGGAGATAACAAAGGTATTGACGTAATGGTTACACAACCCGGCAAAGGGATAGAAGCATCCGGGCGGCATATCTCACATGGGCCGGGATCTGTATTGGGCGGACAAAGCTGAAATGACTGTCCGCATTTTAATAAACCTGCATATAGTTCAGGAGTGATAGTTTCGCGATTTGTAGACGTTAAATAGTCATTAATTACATTTAGCGAACTGGCTGAAGGATTTGCTGCAGAGATCTCCTGCAATAACTTATTCCATTGAGTACAGGTACACGGTTCTACGGTACTTATGAGCTGTTTCGCAACAGGCGGATTCATGCCATGGAGATTCGGCAGTTCAATTCCATAGGGATGGCAATATTCGTTGACAGTAATACCTTTCTCATGGAACACATCGAGGATCACCTGTTCAAAACTTGTATTGGCATTGCCACTATAGGCAGGAGCCACTGACGCAGCGCCATATGGGTTAGCCCCATCGGTACCGTTGCGGCACACTTCCAGCATTCTGGTGGTGATGGTACTGAGAATAGCTTCCTTTTCAGGATTATCTGCAAGCTGCGGACATTTGAGCAAGGTCTGCCGCCAGGCATTGATATAAGTATCGCAGGGATGCCCGTATGAAGCAGCTGCTCCTGCAAAGTCAATATTGGGGAAATTCCCGTCCGCGTCGGGAATCATCCCTTTCCACTCGTCGGTGATCGATGCTTTTGCATTGCTTCGCGCAGCTTCGGACAAATTTCGAGGAAAGTAAAGTCTATAATTCTCATTAATGAGTATCTCATTTTCATCGCCTCTGCCTTCTGCGTTGATGTAGTCATTTACCATTTCGTTGCGAACCTGTAAATAAAGACCTTTATATACAGTCCACGCCTGCGATTGAATAGCAGCGGTTAAAGTAACGTTAGCAACCCCGTTATACACATTACTTCCCGTGCCTCTAAACTCCGTGGGCATACCGGAATAGCAGGCGTTCTTTTGATAAGGGTCCATAAGGGTTTTACAACCAAATGCATCCCCATAGGCCAATTGCCACAAGCGGTAACCACTTGTTTTCGGATAGATGTAGTTGGCAACAATATTCCCTTTGTCGGCCTGTCCGGCCATCTTAAAGAACGGATCATCAGGAATGGGATCACGTGCAATTGTATTAAACTGCAGCTTATCGATAAAATCATACGCATCGCGCAGCTTGTTTTCTGCGAATATTAGTTTATTGTATTCCGGATGATGTTTCAGCAATGCACCAGCCCACGAACTCTTGAACGACTGCTCAAAATCGTCCTGTGTCATTTTCTTTAAATCAGCAGCAGAGATCGATGCATCAACACTACCATAGTCATTATAATAGTTATTATCTGCGGGCGATTCATTCTGCGGATATCTATAGTATGGTTGCTGAGATAAACCACCGCTCTGTGCCAGAATATTGTACCTATCATATATATATCCTGACCTTTCCGGATCAGCGTATTGTCCCGTGAAAGGCACCATATCGGCCAGCATTTGCTTTCTGATACTTACCAGTGTATTCGATATTTCCGGATCAAGGGATGTACAAAATGCAACCGCTTCATCATATTGAGTTTTGATGTCGCTTATTTGCGCGGGAGTAAGGTCGATTGCCGCAACATCAATAGACGCTGCATAATTCTTTTTGTAGGTCTCAAAGTCACCTAATTTAGCTATACACTCGCTGCTGGTGAGCTCAACAGGCTCCGCGCTGCAGTCAGAATTGTCTTTATCATCTTTAGAAATGGTGCTTATTAATTGCTCCAATGTACTACACACCCCTTTCCCATCTGCACCGTACTCCGCCAGCAAACTTTGTAACCAGGCCTGGTTGATCGTTAACGTTTTACGAACATTCCACGAGCCTACTGGCAGCTTATAGGTATCGCTCCAATCGATATCGGTGACCGCGGTAAAACTTTTCCCATACGAAGAGCGTTCGCCGGTTTCATCAACAATAGCGATCTCCCAATCGAACTTGCAATCGTACGTGACTGTACCTCCAACACAGATAGGCAGCGTTATCGTTTGCTTATTAAGCTTATAGGCAAACTTGTAATTGGTACTGGTGGGTACCAGCATACTTTTGACCAATTCAATGCTGTTACCCTTCAACAAATTGGTTTCTTTCGATAACAGGTTCCGGGTATTTTCTTCAAAGGGGTTATTAACATTGCTGGACAATGCTTGCTGCGTCGATTCCCCGGCCAGAGCAGTGGCGATGGTCCGCCCTTGCATATCCAGATAACTCACATTCATCTGACCGTTGGCATCCTGTACCATGTTCTTGAAGTAATGGCTTTTGTAGCCAACTTCTGTTCCAAACAGGGCGTCCAGTTCATCCTGTTCCGGCGTACTATAAAAATATAATGTCTCATGACCGCTGCCCATTTTATGCGCATCGCCGGGCGCGCTTTGCCGCATCACCCGGCCTGTTCCATCGGGCATATAGCGGGTAACAGAATACGGATATCCATTGGCGGCCGGAATGTTTTGATCAATTGCGGTAAGGTTCAGGTTCTTATCACTGTAATACTTGGCCGCCCCCTCTTTGGTGTCATCCATTGGGGTGGTAGCGTAAAAAGGAGTGGAAGTAGTAAAATCAAAATAATCAGCCGGATTGGTATTATCTGGCTGGTTATTAAACTTGTTCAGATTTTTTGTGTATGCTATAATATTATTTATACCTGGCACAGGTAATACCTGCACAGCAGGGCGGCCTTCCATATCATACATGGTTTCCGCCACTACAGTTTGACTGGTAGTGTTATCTTTTGTCACCGTTTGGCGAGGCCGCAACGTACCATCAAAATACTGGATAACGGATTTGCGTTTTCCTTCTTCGGCATAGGAAGTTGTTACCTGCCAGTTCAGGTCCTTTTCATGCCCGCCGTAAGAAAATGTTTTTGCATCGCTCCAGGGACCGTCGCTTCGACTGCCGGATGGCAACACATTTACCGCTCGCGCGCGCATATACAAAGTGCCCTCGCCTTCGTACAACAATGGCACCTTGTAGCTTCCACCTGCGGCGCCTTCCGCCAGATCGATACGGGTGGCCCCTGCTTTAAAGAGCAGCTCAGGGTCAACAACATTACTGCTGTTTTTGTATTCATCCTCCACACCTTGTTCCAGCCAGGCCCATTCCAGTTGTATACCATTGTTACCCGTATTGGCCGGTACCGTCCAGGTAACCTCCAGGGCATCGAGCAAAGCGCCAGGTGCAGGTACAACAATATTGAGATCCGGTTTTTTATTGTCTGCGAGCTGATAATAACGGGTAGCAGCCAGGGTATTGGTCAATTGCAACACCTGTTTGGTATCGAAGGCTACACCATTTACCGTTGTGGGCGCCTGTACATTCGTTACGGTAACGCGGGTAAATTCCGCATTTTCAAACATAAAATAGTTCAATGCATCATATTTCGCGCCGGTGTCTTTTGTATAATTAACGGAGAGATGTAACTGCTGCGGCGGCTGACAAACGCTGGACGAAGAATGGCCATACTCTATTTGCAGATCAACACTGGCAGTAAAATCGCCAGGGATAAAATTATTCGTTTCTTCAAGCACCTGCAACGCCAGCACATTTTTAATGGTGTGTGCTAACGACTGGTCGCCAGTGTAATCGTATTGGGTTTCTACCGGGCTGCCGTTCTTTAACAACGGGATAATACTTGTATTAGGGATATCGTCAATACCCTTGCCGAGGATAGCCATCCAGGGTTCAACAGCGACAATATTAACTCCTAATTGAGTTCGGGATGTCCCACACGCATTTGTAATAGTATAAGAGATGGTAGCCGTTCCCTCTGCAACTCCGGTAACCACCCCCTGACCATCAACTTTGGCAACCGCAGGATTACTGCTTTCCCAATTGCCTCCGGGCAAACTGTTATTAAGTTTCAAGGTAGAACCCTTTACACAGATTGTACTTCCGGTTATAGAAGGCAAAGCAGGGCATACATCCACGACAGCAACATTGCTGATCATTCGATCAGCGTTATTAACCATAATAGCCCGGTAATACATTTTTGAATTCACCAGCCCAGGATCATAAAACTCAACAGTACCATAAGGATTGTTTATATCCGTCCAGTTAACATTATCAGTAGAGCTTTGCCAATAATAATCAGGCCATGGAAACCCTCCATCAGTTGTACACCTAAGCTGGGCAGCAGCAGTTCCTGCAGTTATAGCCTGTGTCGCCGGACTAAGGGTTACAGATCTTACGTGATCATACACATAGAATGGAACTGATGGTGTATATACTATATTATTTTCACAATCCTGCACACCACGCCTTAAATACATGTTCTGATATAATGCACCTACGTTCCAATTCTGGAAGGTTGAACCATACCCACCATCCCACCACTGCCAATTGACATCATCATAAGAGTATTCCCAAAAATAATAATAACAATCAGGTCCGCCTCCGCCTACTGCTTCACTTCCCATAATCAATGGCGCTTGATCTCCTATGTACGAAAAAGCCTCATAGGGACTCAATGTACCTGCGTCAAGTGGTGCTGCATAGTTGTTTGCATAAAATACAGCACTCTTATCAGAGTTAGCATTATACCAATAAAGGTATCCGGAGTTACTGGTCCAGGTAACATCAATATCCATTGCAGAAAGTGAAGAACAAGGAATATTCCCCTTAAATAAACTACTTCCCGGATGGTTTGTAAAATACCCTCCTACAATATAATAACTATAATTCCCGCAATAAGTCGTATTGCCAGGGCCATTATATGATAGTGAGTATTTATAAGAAACCCCCGGAGTAACATTTGCCTGCCCCGTCAATTCATAACCCACCTGACTTACAGGAAGCGATGTCAACAAATTCCAGCTTGCATCATACAAAAGTATTTCCCCCGTTTTACTCAGCCAGGTGATGTCAATAGAAGTAAAGGAATTATTACCGCCCGAACAGTCAATATTGCCATCGTAGTTGGTCAAATAAGTACGATCGTCATAAAACCCGCCTCGAATTTCATAATGATACTCCCCACAGTACGGATGATTGCTGGAGCCATTATAGGTTACGGTATATATATATTTACTTCCTGGCTTAATATCTATTTGTCCATTGATCGCCCACTGCGCACTTGCTTTCATGTTCAAAAACATCATAACCGCCAACACAGGGTACAGGATTATATGTTTTCGTACGGATAGAAGTTTATATAACGATGGCATAAAATTCTTCATTGATTATTTCCGCTTCTCTAATGAGTTCTAAATTTTATTATTACTTTTCGGTTATACCTGCGTTATTCCTGGCTTATATTGTAAAGCTCATAACCTTTTACTGGTTGGTATTCACCATCAGCTGTTCTTATCACCCTGTTCTGCTCCTGCACAGGCGACGCTTTTTGCGCATAGTTAATGCTGGTAAAATTGCATGCTATAACCTGTTCTTTTACTACAAAAAACAGTTGACTGCCTTTGACATCCATAGTGAAAAGACGTCCTTTCCAGCCCGCCTCTTTTTCCATCGCGCTATAACTTGCAGAATCAACCGGCACCACACTTCTTTTGAGTTGTTTATACCGAAGTGGTTGATAATTGCCGGCGTTGTAAACCACATCGATTACTTCCTTTTCAAGATCAGTTCCGGAGATCCGGTCGCGGCTTTTCAAAACGATCCGCTTGCCTGAATTCCCTTCTTCCTGCATGGTGGCCGTAAATTTTTGCGAAAGCCTTTCCATAGAAGTATCGGGCATAAACAAGGCGAGCTCATTTCCTCTGCTATAAGACAGCAAACCCTTATCAGGAAACACCCTTATTATTTGGGCGGTGTTATCGACCATTATCAAAACGGTATCATTGATGATCTGTTCCATCCCTTCAGCCTGCATATAGAACGCATGCGGATCATAATACAGGGCCATATCAGTATCTGCGCTATCACTTTCCAACACCGTTGGCGTAACATAATGGGCAATATGGAGGTTTATTTGAACAGGCCACACCGTGTTCCATTTACCCAGTCTGACCAACTCCTGGAAAGCATCATTTTTGCCTCGTTTATTTTGTTGTGCTTTTGCTGTAACAGTTACAAGCAATAACACAGCCACTATTTTTATGGTTATATTCCGGTTCATACTTTTATAATTCTTTATTACTTAACCGATGACTGTAATGCACTCCTGGTTTCGGTGATGGTTTTAATGCCCTCTTTTGTTTCCACTTTCTTTCGTATAAGGGTGCCTTCTTCGTCATACTCATAAAAAGTAGCATAGTTGTTCGGGTCGAGCTCTGCTGTAAGCCGAAGGTTCACGGGGTCGTAGACATAACTTTTCATATTGGCATTATAGGGATGGATCCGGATGTCATCGAAATAGACCGATTGGCCACTGCTGTTTACAAAACGAAGCTCCATTCCATTGCCGCCAGGTGTGTTGAATTCGCCTTCGATCCGTTGCCAGCCATCGATGATAGGACCAGCTGGATTCATTATTACATTTTGCGCAGGATAATTGGGAAATGTAACCTGAACCTGGCTGTGGTTATAAGTATACTCCTTGCAGGGAATGCCATTGGCTGGGTCGCCGCACTTTTCGTGCACCCATGCACTTAATATCATTTTCTTATTACGTGGTACCGTAAAGATTGTATGATACATATCTTCACTGGCAGGTATTGGGGTATCATACTCACATACATTTTGTGGGCTGATCGATTTGTAACCCGGCATGTCATATAAAAACTGAAATGTATAATAATCACGGGGAAGCACTCTCGAATACAGCCCATAATCTGAAGGATCAGCATTTAAACTACAAACAATCTGATAGATCCCTTTCGGCAAACAAACAATAAAATCCTTCCGTAAAAAATCGGTGCTCTCTGTCGAATTTTCCAGAGCGGGTGAAATGATATCGCCACTGGTAACTGAATAAAAAGTAACCCCACTAACTGTGGCAAGGCCATTAGGACCGATCCCTGGGCCCTCGGCAGGATAAATACGCCTTGAAGTAGTTGTAAAACGATACTTGCTATGTTCTGTAATATCAACATACTGGCTTAATTCTAATTGATATGAATATGATTCAGGATTCTGACCAGGCGAATAAGGGTTGACTTCCAGCGCCATGCCAGTCTCACCGATGATGGCAATATTAGAGCTATTGAATATATCATCAGGATACCGCGAGACGATCGAATAGGTTGCTCCTCTTTCCCCAACCTGTTTTCGAACAGCCTTTCCAAACGGAAGTAAAAAATCCTCAACAACGGCTGCCTGTAAGTTGACCTGCTTTACCACGGTGCTACCACCATACACCTCCATCATAAATTTTCCTGAGTGGGGTGAAACGGCCGCCGCATCCCGGTCAATGATCCTCGAATTTGACAAGCCATTAAGATCGATATGTCTTTTTGCCTGGTTATTATACTGGATCGTACCAAGAGACTCTTCATAACCGTAGTCTTCAAAACCTTCAGCAAACATTTCAGAGAATCTGGAATTATTTGCCATAGCCACAGGCGTCGTCTTATTATACCCATATTGGGCCGACGTATAAATACCCAGTGGGTCCACGGTCTCCAGTTCCAGACCTTTTGTATTTACCCTGTTCAGTTTGCTGTTCCATACCCACTGTTTATTTTGAACATCGGGCCACATGTACCCTGTTTTTTTAATCCAGTAAGGCTTGAAGTTTTTCAAAAATCCATTTTCGGCAATGTTGGTTTTGACATTAAAATTGTCCTCTTTTCTGCCATCGTAAAAAACCATGCTTCGCCAGGGATGAAAATTCCCCAACAGCCCCTTACAATATGGGTTGATATTTTTAATAAGGACCCCGGCCGGGTCTTCATAAAACCGGTATGTACATTGATACTCATCTAATTCTTCTTTGTATCGTTTAAACTGGTCATTCTCTGTTTGCCATTTTTCCTTATACTCTACAGCAGACGCATTAATTACTTTTGTTGCGTTCGCAAATGACAGGGTCCCTGAATCTAAAGGATTATCCATACTGGTAATAGCGGCTATAGATTGTTCCAGCATATTTCGATGACCACTGCGGACAATACGGAATGAAACACCCGTACGGTTATACAAGAGTCCATTGGCATCCAAAAAAACAAGATCCGGAACAACACTGGTGATAGAGCTGTCTGCCCTGTTCTTATCGTAAGCCCAGATCAACTTTATACTCTCAGCAGAAGCTTCGGGACAAGTTGCCGGATTACCCGGCTCAATAATATATAACTCATCTCCGCTTTCAAATGGAATGTTCGGATCGTTAATTCTCCCGTTAAGAAAATCCTTATTAGCATAAGTAGCATCTATATTCCTGTTAGCTGGCCCCATGCCACTATAAGCCCAGTATGCAGGATACCTGGTGTTATAAACTGGCATGTTATATTCGTTATTAGTGCGCGTAACCAACACCTGGCCGGTTTCTGCATCATAGGCCATATTTTGTGTTTCTACCTCGCTACCCTTATCTATTACCACTACCCGGTCGAGAACGGCATGATAACTGATAACTTTTGTAGCGGTCACAGCCCGGTAAATATTCTCACTTATTCCATTGATCTGCCAGTAGGTGGGAATAGGAACAGGGATTCCCAGGATATAAAATATATCAACGTTCCCCTGATGGTCCCGGCTGGTGCTTTTTACGCTGAACTCCCGCGCATCGGTCATCAACTCTATGTCGATCCCCATATTGCCGGAAAAAACAGTGTTATTATAGTTGTCTATGAATGAAAATACTTCGTTTAGCTCGCTCACACCCGTATTCCGGTAAAAGTTCTCTGTATAATGTATTTTACTCTCCGGATCAGTTTCAGCATAGGATGTTTGCGATCTCATTTTCCCATGCATATCATTCGTGGCAACCAAAAATCCCTGCGATTGCGCTTTGTAGTCATATCCGTATTTTTTCAAGAATGTTTTGTTGGAGTTCTGGTGAAATTCCATCATCCCGTCTTCATCAAATGACGTATACTTACAAGAAACAGGATAGTCTTTTGCTGTATAAAATTCAGTGACCTGCCGGCCAATACCCGATCTTGACTTTTTGGGCGCGGTTGTACCCGCATGAATTGACGTGACGGTCACTTTACTATAACCTACAACCGGCGCAGGAAAAAATGCATCGAGCACCGGCATTTCTACTGCACCGTAGGAAGTAGGCCCCAGCGGCAGATCATCTTCCACATTTACTATAGATTGCCAGGGGTTTTCTTCGCCGCCAATAGAAGGTTCATAAGAGGCTACACCACTGCTAATAGTACGTATTTTTTCATTGAAAACTTCCGTGGTTTCATAATTGTATTGTTGTCCGTAGGAGGCTGTATACTGCCCGGTCATTGTATTCCAGTTGTCACGCAGCACTACAGATTTAACCCTGTACCCGCCGCCATACTTATACCCTTTCGGGGCATTCAGCCTTACAAAGCATTTCGACAGATCAGTGATCTGTGCTTTATAATCTTTACGAAAGGAACGCACCGGGTCTCTAAAGGCATCACCGCCGAGGTTCTTCCTAATGGCCTCAAACATATGAAGCAGCTGCTTTAATGTAGGTTCCCCCGAGACATCATATCCATCGAATGCCTGGCCAGGCAACTGTTGCCGCAAATATTCCAATGTGGTTATTGACAATGGACTCTTTTCACCCAACGGTTGCATTTTTACCCATATAATATGATGATCCTTGACATCCACGCCATAGTCTACATTTTCCTCTTCTCCAAAATTTGCATAGCAGGGAATATATTCTGCACCTTTAGGCATTCCAACCCAGATCTTGAATGCCAGTTGCGTCATCCCCTCCAGGTACATTTTTATATCGCCCGGTTTATCACAAGCTTCCGGTACTCGTATAAACACGTAATAATTATCCTCCTTAGGAGAAGGATATAACTTGTCAGTGGCTGTGCTGAAATCTGAATTACTGCCAAAACCAGCCACATTCATCATCACTGCGGCTCTTTTATTCTGCACCCAGGCATAATCATCACTTTCGTAATTAACTTCAATTTGTCCGCCTGATGGCAATGTTATTGCTTTCAGCGACCAGGCGCTGGCATTATTGCCCATGGTGTTTTTGTCCTGAACACTATAAGGGTAATCCCTGTTTTTTAATCCGCCCGGGTTCTGGTCTTCCGGCTTATAGGTACCCCACCTGTCAGCCGATGAAACGGCATATTTGGGATTATCCCCATAGGTAAAGCTGTATCTGCTTTTTACTTTTTTATTTTCCTTTCCATTAAATGTGAAATAGATGCTCTTTAACGTAAGCTTACCGTCCTCGGCCAGACCGGAATTATTATCAGGTGTCTTCTTGCAAAGCTCATAGGTATAATCAAAGTGTACTGTTTTGATGGGTTTGGCTTTGTTCAATCCATTTTTTAACAGATCAGCCTTGCTGTACAACGAGATCTTATCCAGCGCCTTTAACATTTTGGTATCGCTTACACCTCCATATACATTGTTGGCCCCTTTACCATCGTCCCTTTTTTTTACAAAAAACAAGGCGATCATATTCTTGGATTCAACAGACTGCAAATACCACGATTCCCGTTCACCGTAAGAGATCATAGCTTTATCGTCTTTCTTCTCGGAGCGGTTTCCTGCATTAAAATTACCTGTGGACTCCTTTGTATGTGGCGTGCGCCATTTATATAAGGAGTCACTTCCATCTTTGATCTTTGAGTAATTGAATTTAACGGCAGTTCCCAGATCGTCTTCGGTAATCCCGTCGTTTGTAATATCTACATAATCAGGAGACAAGATCCCCGATAATAAAAAGGAATGGGCGTAAGCCGGCGTAGTGGTAATTTGCAGGTAACCATCTATGGTTTCCTTATCAAGCAATCCCGAATTAGTTGTGGCCCATTCATTGTCTATTGTAACCTGGTCTGGACTTTCGGAATTGGTATTATCAACAGAGAATGTAAGGTCTTGTTGTATGGTATTATAAACAGGAATGCCATATACATATCTTTTCCCATCGCGTTCAGTTACATTTATCTGTGAGATGTGATGCTTCTTACGATCTTTACTATCAACGTCTACCCTTTTGATGGGATAATACAGCAATTTGTTTGTAGCATTTTCTAGAAAGCTCACGTTATCATAACTCTTGATGTCTTTATCTAATCCAATTACAGAAGCTTCTTCAGCAGACAAAAAGCTAATGACCTGTGAACGGCTGGTGCGTGGTGTATAATCACCATTAGGGTTCGTCAGTTTAACAGAGCTGGGAGCGCCAGTGCCTTTTACCGGGCGGCTATCGTCTCCAAAAAATTGCAGCTCGGGCTCAATGGTAGGTGCCTGCACGGTTCCACCCAATACATAACGCACCAATCTTGTTCCGCCCAGTTTGTCATAGCGGCCCAGCGCCGATACGGTAGCTTCGCCGGGATTACGGAAGTAAGCAGCACCAAAAGTTGATTTGGGCTTTGTAAACCCGGTAACACCCCGTAGTTTATTTCCATTCTTCCATTCCCCTGTTGTTGATGGGGTATTAATTATCTGCAAGTTTGCACCAAAGTGCCCAGGCAGATCTACGTCACCCCCGCCGCTGGTATTTTTATCTTTTGAAGTAGTTAAGTTATCTCTTACATAACCAAGATCAGAACGAAATGCCCTGATGTTGCCACCGGTGCCTTCTCCCTGAATTGCAAATACATCATATGTATATTGGGGTACTGAAATAATGGGCGTTTTGGGTGTTACTTCCCGGTCATTATAACGGGTGAAATCCATTATGTCTTCAGGATGGTTCTCTGCATTTTGGTAATAGAGATAACCGACCATAGGCTTTTCCTGTTTATAGTCGGCTTTCACCACTTCAGATTTTTGCCCATACACTTCTGTTTCAATATCTGCAGCCGCACCGTAGGCGCCAGTTCCAACTTGTGCCCGGACCGACCATGCCGTATTGGTAATCGGCATCCGGATAATTGGCAGATAGGAAGGTTTGGCAAAAGTGATGGTAGTATAATTCACCCCGCCTACGCCATTCGTTTTAAACGATTCATCTACCAGCTCACCCTGCGTTTGGTTAAAAAATACCTGTTCGTGGATGTTCAATGCCTTTATACCCGACCGGGAGTTGTATGAGGTTGAAACGCCTGCACTAGCATAAAGCGTATTAAAATTCAACATAGCAGCAGCCCCTAATGATACACCACCAGAGAAAGAAGCGCCTGCCCGGCTATTTACATCAATGCCCCAATTAGCTTTTGCACCTGCTGCTGCGGCTGCAAACTTTTCGCCGCCACCAAACTTACTAACGCTAAATAAGGTCGTACTACCCCTTACCCCTGCACTCAGCGAGGGGCCGAGATGGTTATTGAATTCCGCTCCTACTTCAACTATTACTGGCAACTTAATTCCAAGCCATTCAGCATCACCGCCAATATTTGCCCCCCAGGTTCTATTAGGTTTCATTCTTTGTTCAACGGTCAACTTTTCCTCTCCATTAAAATCATCCGGTATGCCACGCATATTGCGGTTAATGTTACCAGGGTTTATATTCCAACCCAACCCAACCCAACTTGCTTCCTGCTCAGGAGAGATACCACCGTTGTAATAGATGTTAATCGGATAACCGCCAACATCGAGCAGCGGAATATTATAGCTAAAATCACCGGTAAATAAATTCACCAGATTGTCGGCATTTACCGATTTAAACGATGACATCTCCGGCTGACTGGGACCACCAATAAATGCGGCACCAACTTCATGACCTGATTTTTTATTTACTACACCTGCATTTAATACTTTAGATGCAGGTATAACTGCCTTATGCCGGGCCTTGGGAATATTATTATTCTTAGGCACAGATCCGGATCCACCATAAAAATTTGTTCTGCTAACAGGCATGCTCCGCGCCCCTACCGGCAGCACAATGGATAAATAAAAAACAAAAAGGTAGAATCCCGCAATTTTTTTGCAGTGACGACTGGCTAACTGTAAGATCATATTGCTACGAAAAACGAGTTTATAGATTATTTTGATATTCTGAAAGTTGCCCGGTAACGGATCATATTCAGGTCGGTAAGCTCTATTGAATAAGTATTATCTTTTTTGAATGAATGGCCGAGTTTGAACTCAAGATAGTTGTTCCCATATCCAATCGTCTTTTCTATCTCCTTTACCACTTCTCTCTTTTCATTCAGGAATTTTACCACGGCTTCATGGCTCTTGTCGTAAGAATAATACCGGACACCCAAAACATTATCAGGAATAACAGCAATACCCGTATATGCATTCGAATTCCTTAGGTCCAGGTACATACCATTGCCAGGTGTTAATGCTTTCGTTGTGTTCTGCGATATGCTGAACGTCCATACCTCACTTTGAGCTGCAAAGGTTTCGCCATTCTTCGCAATCACCCGCCAGGCATATACCTTACCGGTATCAAGCGTTTTGTTGGAGGAAGGATAGTTGTTTACCATAGTTGTCAGTCGACGCGCATTATAAATAGGTAAATTCTCCTGAATAGCTGCCCCGGCTGACTGATCGGGCCGCACCTCTGTTATCAACAGGTCATAATTCAGATCATTAAAAAGCGTAACGGGCGCCGGTGGCAACCAGCTGAATTGCGGCCAGGGATTTTGAATTATTGCCGAATCGACGGGCATGGTCAGTTGTGGCGGACTTAAAGGCTGTACATCAAGCATGATGCAACTTTCAGTCAGTACCCTTCTTTCTTCTTTAAAAACGGTGTATACAGTATAACAGGCCTGGTAATTGCCTACAGGCAACAACGCATCATTCAATCTGCTGAACGCGGGAGAAACATATTCGTAATCTATCGGCTCTATGTCTGCCACTTTCAATTGCTTCACGCCTTTATTAAGCGTAATGAAACCGGTAAAAGCGCTTAGGGCCGGCTGGTTATCAGACAGGTCGATCAATGTAAGCCCAACTATCACATCAAAAGGCTCGTTAGCCGAATTGATCAATGCCAGATTCCATAACTGTCTCTTTTGCACAATACCTGCCGGCGGCTCCTGCACCGATATTGATACCTGTGCATTGCCGGCAACTGCCAGCAGCACCAATAACATTCCATATAATGATCGCCTGTACATAGGGGCTTTTTAAAAAATTTTATAATAGGTCAGCCGACCTGTTCTGTTTTTCACCAATTGTTTGTTTACGGCCGGCAGATACCCTTCATCAGTCATTAATTGAATATCGCCGAGCCGGGGTATTTTCAAAGTAAGGTTCGCGTTATAGCCCCATTGTGTTTGGGGATTTAAGCTGTATTGTATCATTTTACCACCGCCACCAACGGAAACGATCTTATTGATCGCAACCTGGCATGTATTCTCGATCGTATACATATTGTAATCAGTGCCATTGCTGAGCGAAGCACTCCCCATTACCGAAAACCTGTCCCAGGCTATGCTCTGGCTTAACAAAATGTTTTTTGAATTATAATAAATATAACCCGAGTCATTTGCTGAATTGAAGAATCTGCTGAATACGACATATGAACTAAACTGCGCATCTCTGATATTAAAATAATAACCTGCACTGCCGGTAAGGGTGTAATACCTGCTTTCGGAATAGGCATCATCACCGGTTTTAATAAGCTGATACGAAGGATAATATCCAATGGATAGTATCGGCCATTTCTTTATTCTGAGATTTGCCTGAAAACTAGCCAACAGCGAAGAGCTTTTATATGATGTAGTAGCAAATGGGTTGTTATAATCATTCTGCTGCAAGGAAGAAATAAGCGTCAACTGCTTTTTTAACAGCGACTGCTCTAGTTGTACATTCCACTTTAACTGGGAAGCACCGCTGGTATAAGTACTGAAGGATTGAAAATTCGCTCCCGTGTAACGCAGGTTACCGCTAAAGCGGGTAAGTGTTTTGGGGAACTGGGAAAGTAACTTTACTGAATACGCCTCATTGCTTCTTTCACTGAACCGGGTAACGGCATTCATCCAGCCTTTGCTTTGCATACTATCGAGGCTGTAATAAGGCATGGTTGACTTGGCCACTTCACCAATGACGGAAATATTTTTATTTAGCGCATAAATCCCTTCGATGGAAATACCGGCCAGATTATACGATGGAATGCCGCCCGTGGGTTGCGAGGCAATAGCCGCATTAAAAAATTGTCTTTTACCGGTATAATATGTAAAGATGAGATGGCTGCCATTCTTTGTTCCCTTACCGAACCTGGCCAGCGCCAGGTATTGATTGGAACGCGAATGGTTAGGCACTATATAATCCCTGAAACGATAATCTACCTTTCCCGCTGCCACTGCATAATAATAATGCGGGTTGTATTCGACCTGGAGACCGGTAATGCTCACGTTCTTTACAGAGAGCTCTGAATAATCGGCAATGCTTCGGCCTATACTTAAAGACTGAATGCTGTAAAGCGTTTTATACCCTTTAGGTAAAACAGTATCAGGCACCTTTAGCTGGTGCAATTGCTCCTCCAGCGCCTGGGCGTCTTTTGCGCCGTCAATTTGTTTCTTTAGATTTGCAAGGTTTGTTTGTTCAGCCGATTTAACCCGGGCAAAGGCAGCTTCGAGAGCATGGTATTCTGCGATCAGGCTGTCTAATTGTTGCTTTTTTGCTTCCAGGCTATCCTTATATCTGTTATACTTATTATCACTATTGGTACTGTCGCTTTCTTTCTTTTTGAATAATAATTTCAGGCTGTCTGTTATCTCCTCGCGGCCAGGGATGGAAGATTGTTTCAATAGCATTCTGGCTTCCAGTAACTGCCTCTCCCTTTCTTCCACGATCTTTTGAATAAGATTGGGCTTTTGCAAGTCCATATGTATGGAAGAAATCGCCAGTTTTTTAACCTCCAGTAAACGTTTGAGCGAATCGCACAAATTATTCTGCGATAACAGGTGCGACTGAACTGCATCAAACACCTGTTGCTTTAATTTTCGTTTAAAGTCCACCTGGCTGAACTGAAAATTAAGATCGGTGTATTTCCGGAACAGGGAAGAATTGCTGAACCGGGTAGTCACGTACATCCGGAAGGGATATTTTTCTTTGTACAGCAGATCAAGCCTTGTTTGAACGGTATGCTGATACACGTCATTCTCATTATAAGGCGTATCTATTCGGGAACGATAGTTTACATCATATAATATATTACCAGTCACTTTTAACAACTGCGGGCGTTTATTCTCAGGGGAAAGCGTCTTTTTTTTAAGTACTTCTTTTTCCTCGGGGAATTCATCGGCGGGAATTGCATAAAAGAAAACATCATGCAGCTTGCCCCGCACCGGTATTTTAATTACGCCCGGTTGCGCTTGCATGCGAGGCATGGTATCAGTACTACAAACAAATAATGGTGCATTTTTAGTATTATTACGGTCACGCCTGTCTGAACCGGAAATGCCGGAAGCCTTGGCTAAGGAAAGGGAACAACAATAAAATACTGATACGGCAAGAAGGGTTCGCACCGGTTTCTGTTTAAGGGTTCAGGGTCTTAATATATTCAAAATGACAAGCGGAAAAAATTCAGTCGGATGTAGTAATACGTTACTGGCAATAGTAAAAATCCTTACTAAAGGTATTTCAAGGACGCAAAGATATGAACATTCGGCACATTAGCACTTATTCATATGAGTTAATTAATTCACATTGCGTGAAAAACTAAATATAATTCTACAATGATGGGAGTAATGCTTACTTAGAAAAGTATCTATTTTTAACGTGGCGTTTAATTAACCCCTATGAAATGGCGTTCAATCTTTAGGCTGATGCTGAAATGAAAATGAACTGGCCGAAAAAGAAGTCGGTCAGCAAAGTAGGTATCCGAAAGGTAATATTAAGTAAGGTTAAAATATGACCGCTGTAACTGCAGGCTTAGAAATAACAAGCGCCTTCAAGACGGACTTGAAGGCGCTTGTTAAAGACCGTATCAAATATTTACAGGTTCGGGTTTCCCGTATCGTTAAAACTCACCCCACTTTTCTCATAAAATTCTTTACTATCCTGCATGTTAAGCATATCCCTGATCGCCGCTTTTTTGTCGGGGCTTTTATTATAATAGGCCTTGCAGATCTGGTATCCTACCCAATAGCCCAGATCGGCTGGCTTGTCGGCTGTCTCCTGCCCGGCATTGGCAATCCAGTTATCAGCCTTGTTCAAAAACATTTCTTTTTCAAAGTCTTCCCAGATCTTTTTTTCCCGGCCTTTTGCCCAGGTATGCAGCCGCTCATTGGCAGTATGGCCTGAGATCAATTCTCCAATGAAGTCTGCCATGCCTTCCACCAGAGCAGCACACAACAGCGTTGTGTCCCTTTTCATGCCATTTTGGTTGAAGTGGATCAATTCATGGGCGACCGTATTTGGTAGTTTGTTTAACTCCTCAAAATTATTGCGTTCCCACAAAGTCAGTTCCCCCAATGGTATATTGGCTGAGCGTACAGCCTGGTCAAGACCGATCAGCAACCCGTTGTCACTGGCTGTACCGCCAGAGGTGAATGATCCAATGACGAAGTAGACATCCGGAAAATATGCCGCCGGATAATATTCATATAGCTTTACAAAACTGTTGACCATTACTGGTTTCAAGCTTTCCACCATAGCTGTATTATTCCGGATGGCAGCGTAGAGTTCCCGTTTCTTGTCGTGTGCGGCAACAAATCGTTTAATACTTTTTACTTTGAGGGCGAAATAGTCCTGCAATCCATCTGTCCCCTTATCAAGGTAATATTGACGATAAATATCGGCACGGTGAGCCGTGTCTGATTGAGCGAGATCGTAAGCTTTCCAGAAGTTAACAACATCCTTTGTAATAAGCCTGGCCTTTTGGGGATTATGGGTACCTAAGCTTATCTTTTCGAGGCGGGTGACCATTTGCGACCATTCAGGTAAGCTATGTAGTGAGCTGAGGTCATTGTCCCCCTTCATCTGTATGCCATTCTTATATCCGGCAGCAATGGCCAGGCGAAGCAGCAACATAGCACTATCAGTTTTCCCGGTGAGCGCATAACAACAAGCGGCGTTGTAATAACCTCCCGATCGCAGCGTTTTAAACTCTGCATGCTGTGCCGATTGCAGATAATAATAGCCAGCCGCTGAATAGTTTTTCATCTGGTAAAGGCTATCTGCCTTACTCTGTGCCAGGGAGACCTCTCCCAGCACAATTGATAAAAGAATTAAAAAAAAACCTATTCTCATAGCATGAATTATTAAACTTTCGGTAACAATTATACGTCTTTTGTAAAAAACAACTAAAAAAACCTTAGTCGCAAACCTTCGGCTATATATTAACTTTCTAACATAAGATAATTTGGCCAGCCATATGAGGTTACCCTACAAAAAAACGTTTGCATAATCGTTCAATTTGTATGCACCATGTATCAATATTCGGGATGATAATATTCAATCGGGCAAAGGAGGTGCGGTCGCTTATTTTTTTTTTAGATCAAGATCGGTTAACGTCGTATATTTAAGTGTTAGCGGTCAGACTATGACGACCAGCGTTTGTAACAAGCCAAATACGTCAGCATGTTAAATAGAACTTTCACGCCTTTTCCAATCTTGACAACGGAAAGGCTTACTCTCAGACGACCTGATATTAATGATGAACAAGAAATTTTCGCTTTGCGTTCTGATAGTGAAATAAATAAATATCTTGACAGAGCAATTAGCAATACTATTGATGATGCAAGGAATTTTATAAATAAGGTCAATGAGAATACTGATAAAAACGACTCCTTATATTGGGCGATAACATTGCGTAACAAAAACATTTTGATTGGAACAACTTGTCTTTTTAGCTTTTCAGATGAAAATGACACGTGTGAAATTGGCTATGAACTTTTGACAAATTTCCAGGGACAGGGAATAATGAGGGAAGCTATAGAAAAAGTTATTGAATATTCATTCAACACTATTAACGTTCAAAAAATTGAAGCATACTCTCACAGAGATAATAAGCGTTCTATAAAGTTGTTGGAAAAATGCTCGTTTAAGGATTCAAATGAACCTGATAAGCCAGCTACTGACCTAATATGCTATCATTTGACAAATTCAAATTACAATCTTAAGTAAAAGTGGAACCAGGGTTTCCGTCCGCCAGTAGTGCAAAACCTCTCGGGTCGTCAAAATATAAAATAGTTTTAATAAAAAAGGCTTCAAGTCCAAACACTTAAAGCCTTTTCTTTTTTGGCACCCAGAACTGACAAAACAGTTTTTCCACTGAACTGTAACCTGTTATTAATAAACAATGAAATTATACGCAGGTTGATTTTCCTGCCACTTACAGGCAATTCAATGATATTTTGGCATCCTGCAGTTCCATCCAACTGGGAACTGCGATTCAGGGTGCTGTAAATAACTGGAATGTTGTTCCCTCATCACGATTGGGCACGTCTATCGTATCAGTGTAAACCAAAAATTGTTTGCCATTACAGTTGCTTTTCTCATTGGCAGGTTCTGGCAGGTATCATATAGAGCGCGGCGAATATATAACCCTGCCGCCCACTTAAAAAAGAAACCCTGGTCACATTTGATACTCGTGCTGATTTGGGCAATAGATGTGCAGATTTGAAGGATAAGTGTGTTGATTTTGGGAAAGTTGGATCATTATGAAAATAAAGAAAAATTGGGACAAGGGTTTGGATTTGCTGGCACGAATGCTTTAATTTATATTCACCTCGTTGTTCCCGGTTTTCTGCATAGCCGCAGGAATCCGGGTTTTATTCGCCAAAGACCGCGATTATATGATTAGAAATTATTTTAAAATAGCCCTTCGCACACTGGCAAAACAATTGTCATTGTCCCTTATCAACATGTTGGGGTTGTCTATAGGTATTGCCTGTTTCAGCCTATTTATGTTGTATGCCATCAATGAATTTAGCTTTGATAGCTTCCATAAAAATGCCAACAACACCTATCTGGTTGTAGAAGGAGAGGGAGAACCAGGTCCTGAGCCCATTTATACCTCAATACCTTTGGGTCCAGCGATGAAATATGAGTTGCCGGGAGTAGAGAATTATGTTCGATATGTTCAGGCCTACGAACAATTCATAAAAATCAAGGATGTGGGGATACGAGAAAATTTAGCCTATGCCGATCCCACATTCTTCAATGTTTTTTCCTTTAAATTCAAGTATGGGAATGCTCAATCGGCTATCAGTGATTTGCATAGTATGGTGTTAACGGAAGCAACCGCTCAACGGTTGTTCGGCAAAACAAACGCCATCGGCGAATCATTACAGGTAAAGACGTTCGATGTGTTTGAAACCTTTATAGTTACGGCAATAATAAAAGATCCCCCGTCCAACTCTTCATTCCAATTCAGCATGCTGGCTAACTTTGATTTGGTTGTAAACAGTATGGCAAAAAGAGTTGGTGCAAATAACTGGGAAGGGAGATCATTTATGACCTTTGTTCAGCTGAAGCCCGGAAGCACATTAGCGAGTAACAATAAAATACTGGCAGACTTCTGGCACAGGCATTTCCCCGATAAAGGTCGGGGCGGGTACGACCTGGAACCAATAAAAAAAATGCACACTAATCCGGCACTGGTTGGCATCAATATTCCCCCTGTCGATCCAAAATCGATTTGGATACTACTAACTATCGCTGCTGGAGTTTTATTAATTGCTTGCATTAATTTCACCACGCTTTCCATAGGCCGTTCAGCAAGCCGTGCAAAAGAGGTAGGCGTCCGAAAAGTTATTGGCGGGACCAGAAAGGCTTTGCTGGTTCAGTTTTTGTCAGAATCATTACTACTTGCTTTTTTTTCGACGTTGATAAGTTTGGTACTTGTATGGCTGCTTTTTCCTTCCTTCAATCAATTGTCCGGCAGGGATATGAGTTTCTCTTTCGGGCAATTCCCGCAGTTAACCGGCCTCATTGTTGGGTTAGTGCTGATTGTTGGCTTCCTCTCGGGATGCTACCCTGCATTAGTATTGTCGGGCTTTAATACGGTGGACGTATTGAAGGCTAAAATCAAGCTAGGCGGCGCCAATTTCTTTACAAAGACATTGGTCACTTTTCAGTTTATACTTTCCGCCGCGCTTATTGTTTCTGCAATAATCATCATTCAGCAATTACGCTACATTCAATCGAAAGACCTTGGTTTTTCGAAAGAGAATGTGCTTGTGGTGGAAGCGTTTGGCGTATCGGATACGAGGCGCCTTTTCCCGCTCTTCAAACAGGACCTTTCCGGGTATCCCGGAATTTTGGGTGTGACAAGTGCCGACAACGGTCTCGGTGAACATGAAGGTACAGGCTTCACAGACTTTAGTTATCAGCAGAAGTCTATAAAAATTAAACAATTTCTTATTGATCCTGACTACATTCCAACCTTGGGTATGCAAATAGTTGCTGGAAGAAATTTCGATTGGGCAATTGCTTCAGACACTGTGAACGCGGTCATCGTTAATGAATCCATGATAAACGAATTGGGTTGGCCGCTCAAAGATTGCATTGGCCGAAAATTGGAGGGCTATGATAAGTACGGTGCTGAAAACCCGACGGTGATAGGCGTTGTCCGCGATTTTAACTATGAGGCCCTAACTGATCGTGTACAGCCGATATTATTTCATGAGTTTGCCCCAGAATGGCAACATTTAACCTTTTTTTATGTGCGCCTGAAGCCAGGCGATCCTTCAGAAGCTTTGGCTTCGGTAAATTCCGCATGGAAAAAAATTGCCTCCGAATACCCACTCAAATATGAGTTTCTCGATGAGGATATTAACCGATTCTATGAAGCGGAAACAAGATTGGGCTATATTATTAGTTGGGCTGGCGGGATTGCCATTTTTCTTGGATGTTTAGGCCTACTGGGGCTTTCAGCACTCGCAGTTGCCAACCGCGCCAAAGAGATCAGTATACGCAGAGTGTTAGGCGCATCGGTTTCAACAATTATCGGCCTGATTTCAAAGGATTTTTTGAAACTTGTTCTCGTGGCTATATTCATTGCAACGCCAATAACGTGGTGGTTAATGAATAAGTGGCTGCAAGACTACGCATATAGGATAAATATCGAATGGTGGGTTTTCGGAATATCTTGCATAGGAATCATAGGTGTCGCGATGTTGACGATATGCTTCCAGGCGATCAAAGCGGCTATCAGTATTCCAATGAAAAGCTTACGGACAGATTGATAATTCAATAACATCTTGCTTTTTATGCCGAATTCAGCTGAAAATAAAGAAAGTTCCAAAAATTCGGAGCTTTCCAATGTGGTGCCCCACGTAAGAGAATTATCGAACCAGGAGATAGAAGATTTAGGTTATCCCAATAATAGGAAATTTTAAAATACACCTGTATGTTCCTAAGATTGTGCAAAGAAGCGATGGCGAATAGGAGCAAACTTAGTTTCTGAAAGTGAAACGATTTGAAATTTGGCCGTCAAAAAAGGAAAAATTGATTTAAAGTAAAAGAGCCTCAAGTTCAACGACTTGAGGCTCTTTTACTTTTCGTGCCCAGAACAGGAATTCTTAAATTCTGGATATCAATTATTTAAACCCTGGTGTGTCAAAGGTGTGTCACAAATAATTAAAGAGCCTATTTACGTGCCCGTTAGTGTGCCTGTTTCGCACACTTTTTAACAGTTTCTGCCTGTCAGAACAAATATAATATATTGTTTAATAGAATTAAAAAGTGTTTTATATTGCCCCAATTAAGATAAGCTTTTAAAAAATATTGTACCTGCTCGCCAAATTAATTTTTACCGGATCAACCATGTTGACCTGAGTAATCAACGAATCTAGTCTTGCAGTCTACATTGTTCGAAATATGAAAAAATTTCGCCCTCTAATTAGCGATGCCGAATTGTTGCAACTGAAAAGACTCTCCAAATTGGATTTTTCCAAATACAATGAAACTGAAGTAAGGGAATTTTTTTTGATTGAGCTTCTTAAATTGTTGGGATACCAAAGTGGGACCGATTATTCGATTTCTCTTGAGCAGAGCTTCCCATTGAATAATTTATCACTTTATCCTGGCAGTAAAAGAATTAAGTTAGATTATATATGTAGCCTTCGAAAGCAATACTTCTGGCTAATAGAAGCAAAAGAAGGAAAATGTCGAAATCCTTTACGTCCTCCCAAGATACGTGCAAAAGATGTGGAACAGGCTTTTTTTTATAGCCAACACCCAGAGGTTAACTGTAGATATTTTGTAGTCAGCAACGGCTGGTATATTCAATTGTATGATAGAGATACGCTGGCTGGGAAGCTTACTCCCATCCTGGCAATTAAACATACAGATTTACCCGAAAAGTTCCTGGAACTGGATCAATATGTTGGTGCTACTCAAATTTTACCCATGGTAAAAGAGAAGATTCTTGATCAAATTGAAAAAGTATTTGCCTCTGAAATAAGAATAGAAAGATTGGATGAATTTATTGATGAAGTAAAGGAGAAAGCTGCGCGCGTTCGAGGGAAAGTTGAGGAAGCTGCGAGAGAAATTTACTTCAAAAATCATCCTGAGAATGAGGCTTTAAAGCTCCTTGACCAGGAAGATATTTCGACATCTGTTTATTCCGTTTTTCAAAACATAAGAGTTAGATTTGAAATTAATTATGTTGCAGATAAACTTGTGACCCGCCTCGTGAATAATCGGTCTAAATACTCATTTAATGAGTACACTTTTTTTTCCAGGTTACTATTGGAAAATCCCTATCCCGTTAACTATTATTATTACCCGCATGTACTTCATTTTTTATTTCAAGCTAAAGCAGTTGGGCTCGATTCCATTAGTTACAATAGGAAATCTATATCAGAGTTATTGGAAGATTGGCTGAATTTGTGTCTTTTTCACCTCTCAGACAGGCCGATTATGCGATACTTATGGGTTTGTGAAAGAATTTTTGCAAAAATTTCGAAGCAGTCTTTAATTATGATGCCATCCTTGCGTGAAAAGGTAAAGAATTTATTAAATTCAGAACTCTTCTATATTCCGGAGGAAAAATTGATCCATCTTGGCCCTAATCAAGCATCTGTAGTTATTCAAACGGTCGAAACTTCTTTAGCTCAATTTCGTTCTGCGTTTATCAATAAGTATTACGATTTCAAAAAACATCAGTTTCATGAATCACTCGCTAAGCAGTATTACTTACAATTGGTTCACACATCTGATTTAATGGATGAACAATTTGGCGGACAATATGAGAAGTTGAAAAATGAGTTAGGCAATGATTGGAGTGACTTAAACTCTTATGACCAGATTCTTTTTGACAGAATGGGAAGTGTAGTATGCGATATATTGTTATACAATGAAAAGCAACTTGGACCTTTAACAGAAGCTCAAAGAAAGCGAATAAGCCAATTAGCGGAGTTGAAAAATGTAAACTGTGCTTCAGCTTTATGTAATAAGTTGAATATTGCATTTCGCGATGATATAGATGAGGAGGCCAGAAAAAGAGATATTGAGAAGTTTTTCGACCCTTCTGCAAATCAACGAGATTGAGTGAAAGTTTCAGATATTGACTAGCTTTTTAAAATGAAGTTTTATGGTAGGTCTAGTAGATATGACAAACGGTAGATCTTTTGGAACAAATCACATTTCTTGTTTCGTTGACACGTTGCAATTATGGCCGATAAAAACGGCTTCGCAGTTGCCAAAGTTTACTGTTTAATAACTTTACCCCCTAAATAAATATCTACTGGCAAAGTGCTACTTGAGGCTTTTCTTAAATTACATGGTTAACCCCACCACTTTACAAAACTTCCACTGACCTTGACAAATCTCCTACCAAGACTTGATTAACGAGAATATTTCCAATCGCTGACAGCGGATAGTTTTCATGCTTATTAATTACGAAATATTGATTTAGATCAATAAAATGGCTCTATTTTGAAGGGCGGTAAAAGAAGCGTATATTTATTTGAGTAACCACCGCCGCCTTAAACCCTTTTTATGATCTTTCGAAAGCCACCGTATAGCGGAACACTAACCGTTTCATCCAGAATCTTTTTTCCATTCTTGTTTCTGCAGAAAAGTAATTTGAGAAAACTGTTTCTTTGCGCTCTAATTATTTGCCATGTATTGATTGCCACTGGGCAATCATATCTTGGGGCGATTAGTAAACAAGTAAATTTCAGGGAAGGGCCTGGCTCAGAATACAAAACAATCAGTTCCTTAAAGCCGGGCACACAAATATTTATCGTTTCGCTCGAAACAGAATATGATTTTTATAACATAATTGATATTAGAACAAACAAAACCGGTTATGTTCACAAATCATTCGTTACGATTGGAAAGCAACTACCTAAAAGTGAAGACGGACTATTTACTCCTAACGGTTCGACTGAAGATTACGAATCTCAAATTGAAATCTTTAATAACACTTCCCTTACTCTCACTTTAAAATTAAACTCCCAATTCTATTCTTTTACTCCAAAGGAAAAAAGGAATATTGCACTTTCTCCAACAACTTATAATTTTATTGCTTCTGCTCCAGGAGTTATTCCTAACTATGGTACTGAAACATTGCAAAGCAATACAAAATATACTTGGCAATTTTATATTGTAACACGAAGAAGGTAATTAAATGAGATTTATCAATCCTATTGAAATATTGAATCTTCAAAAAGCTGAAGTAAATAATATAGATAGTGCCATTATCAAAAAGGCCAAGAGAATCTTATTTGCTGATATTGACCTTTCAGACGACCACCATTTTGAATATAAGGGAACCAGTTTGGCAAAGTCTGACTGTGAAAAAGCTATAAATGAGTTGGAATCAAATGACAAAATAGAGTTTTATCATTTTATTGCCAATTATTCTGACTTAAATGATTTTTTGGCTACAGGAAAAGAAAATATTTTTTCTTCATTCAGGCAAGAAAGTATTTATCAACTTCCTGAATTTATAAATTTAATTAGCCCATGGTTTTCCGAACAATATGACAGAGCGTTATTCAAAGCGTATCAAAATAACAACATAGATCTTCTTAATAAAATCCTATCCATAAACCCACCTGTTAACCATTTTGACAAAGACAAACTTTATAAAAGTCTGGGGGCAACTATTAAAGAAAGCATCAATGAAATTGACCAAGCCACACGGGATATTAAAAATGAAGAAAGTATTTATGATGAGACTAACATAGAAGAAGTTTTATTTTTGGTTCAGGAAAAACTTGATATAGATAAAATAAATACTTTACCTCAATACTTTCAAAGCACGAGAAATCAATGCGCTACTTCAATTAGAAATTTATCGGTCAACGTATTTAATACATTCAATGATGCTAATGTGGCTCTTGACTTAATTTCTTATGCTTTGGATTTTGATATAAACGGAATTTCAAAACAAAGCCTGACCGAAGATTACAACCAACTTAATGCAATTAAAAGCAGACGAGATGAAGAAGCCAGGCATGAGCCGATTTTAAGAAAATATGCTTCACTTATTCTTGATGCAAAATCCAAAATTGAAGGCTTAAAGAACAAAACCCTGACAGTTTCAAATTTAACAACTTGGATTTCGTCTAAAATTGATATTGCCGAAGTTAATGCATTAGACTCTACATTTGATGAAATAAGGAATCAAATAGCACTAATATTTCGTGCAATATCAGTTGAGGTTTGGAATAACTATAGCGATATTAATGCGGCCATTGCTTTAATTACTAAAGCACATAGTATTGATAAATTAAATCAGACAACAACTCAAAATTTACTTGAAGCAAAAAGCCAACTAAACGAGTTAAAACGTAAAATTGATGCGAAGCAGCAAGAAATCCACAAAACTGGACGAACAACTAAAAACACTACATCAAGCAGCAGTTCAACATCCACCACAGATAATTCTGGATGCTTGTGGTTATTAGGTATTGCTGCCATTATCGGATTTATTTCCTATTTAGCAAATTCCAGCAATTCCCCAAGTTCTCCTAGCAGTTACAAAAGCACTGACTATTCCACACCCAACAACAGTAATTCATATAGCCCCAAAACATACGACACCTCAGTTACGAATGTAACTCCAATGTACACGGAGCCGATTAAAACAGAAAGCCCCTACAAGGGAAATCAATTAAAAGATGGCGCATCACCTCTTGATGGCTGTTTTGGTAAAGGAAGATATGCAGGTCAAGCATGGATTAACTTTGACAATAGCAATGCTTCAGATGCAATAGTTTGTCTTGTAAATGTAATGACTGGAACAACAATAAGAAATGAATATATAAAAGCCGGATCTAGTTTTAAAATGACAAATGTTCCCAGCGGCACGTACTATCTTAAGGTGTATTATGGTAATGATTGGAATCCAAAATTGGAAAATTTTTGCGGCACAAAAGGTGCGTTTGAATCTGATGTGCATTTTAGCAAATCGGATAATTATAGTGATCGTATAACAGTTGAGAATTCAGATTATAGCTATACAACGGGTTCGATAACACTTTATACAGTTGCCAATGGTAATATGTCAACAAAACAGACTTCTGAATCAGATTTCTTCTACAACTAAACATTTAGAATGCAAGAACAAATAAAGGCACCAAAATTTTTCCTTGATATCGTTAACCAAGTATTTGAGATTGAAAAAAAAATAGCTCAAATTCAAGAGCCCCACTCAATACAACGTAATATTAATAAGCTCAAGGAGATTCTTGAAAACGATTTAGGCAATCAAACCGGAGGTGAACCGCAGGGATTCATCTATTATAACCCATTAGGCGAAGATTATAACGAAACAAGAACAGACTGCGAAGCAAGTATTGCTGGAACAAGTACGGAAAATTTAAAAATCATTGAAGTGATTAAGCCTATTATTCGTTATCGCAAGGGAGGAATGAATATAATTGTTCAAAAAGCAATTGTAGTTGTAGAATCAAAAAAACAAACTAAACCACAATAACGATACCATGGAAAACATGATCAATATAGGAATTGACTTAGGTACAACAAACTCAGCTATAGCAAAATTTGTCAAAGGGGAAATAAACGTCTTTAATAATCCAACTGACTATGGCAGAAACACACTACCTTCTGTTGTCGGGTTTAAAAAAGATAAAATATTTGTTGGAAGCAAAGCCAAAGAGCTTTTAGAAAAAGATCCAAAAAGTGTTGTTGGTGTTTTTAAAAGAAAAATGGGAACATCGGAGAGTTTTAAAATCAAGTCAATAAGCGAATCCAAAACACCTATAGAACTTTCAGCTATTGTTCTTAAAGAACTAAAGACTTTTTTGCCGCCTGGTGAATCCCCACAGGCGGCTATTATTACCATTCCAGCTTCATTTGATACAATACAATCCAATGCAACAAAGGAAGCAGGAATTCAGGCTGGATTTAAGCAAGTAGTTTTATTGCAAGAACCAATTGCGGCAAGTTTAGCATATGCCAATATGAAAAAAGAAAAAGACTTAACTGATGGTCAATGGCTGGTTTATGATTTTGGAGGAGGTACATTCGATGTAGCCCTCATTAAAATTAAGGATGGAGAAATGAAAGTATTAGACCATGAAGGGGATAATTTCTTAGGTGGCTCTGACTTTGACAGGTTGATTGTAGAGAAAATTCTCATTCCCAAAATTACTGAAAGGTACAGTTTTGAGAACCTTGAAGATGAAATGAAAAGTGCTTCAGGAAAGTATAACGCCAAATATTATATCCTATTGAATTCAGCAGAAAAAGCTAAAATTGATCTTTCTGCAAGGTCATCAACAGAAATAGAAGTAACAGGATTTCAAGATGAGAATAACGCTGATGTGGATTTCGAGCTTACTATTACACGTTCAGAATTTAATGAACTGATAAAACAGCATACCGACAGTACTATTGAGATGGTTAAAAAGATTTTGACCAGGAATACTTTGAAAGCAAATGATGTTCAATTTACTTTAATGGTCGGAGGCTCCACCTTTATACCTTTTGTTCGGCAACGAGTTGAGGAAGTTTTACAAATTCCAATTAATTGTGAAATTGATCCAACAACAGCAGTAGCTATTGGTGCAGCTTATTATGCAGCTACAAAGCCTAAACAGTTACCCAATGATGATAAACCTAAAAAAGGAACAAGTATATCTATCAGGGCTGCATACCAAAAAGCATCAAAAGAAAAGGAGGAACTATTTTCGGCAAGGATCTCAGGCGATATAAATGGCCTTTTTTATCGAATAACAAGAGAGGATGGAGGATTTGATACTGGGTTAAAGAAACTAACCGAAAGGATTAATGAAGATTTACCACTGGTTGAAAATGCTTATAACTTTTTTAAAATTACAGTTTATGACAATCAAAATAATATAGTTGAAACAGATGTTGATATGATTGGAATAAACAGTGGTTTTGGCATAAGTGGTCAACCCCTACCCGAGGATATTTGCTTGGAAGTGGATGATGATGATTTAAAAGGGGAGACAAAACTATTGCCAGCATTTCAAAAAAACTCAATCTTGCCTCTTAAAAGAACATTTACAAGAATTCTAAACAAAACTGTAATAAAGGGCTCGACTGAAGAAATTATTCGGGTTAATGTTTTAGAGGGGCCCCAAACATCCTTACCTGAAGCAAATAAATCAATTGGCTTTATGGAACTTTCTGGTAGAAATATTGCAAGAGATGTACACAAAGGCTCAGATATTGAGGTTACACTACAAATGACTGAGTCCAGAGATTTAACTATCTCCGTGTATTTAAACATGGCAGATCAGGAGTTCAAACAAACCTTTAACCCAAAGGAGAGACATACTCCCATTAATGCTCTAAAATTGGATATTGAAAGTCTATCCGATAAGTTAGAGGAGGAAATTGAAGAAGCAACGGAAAAAGAAAACTTTGAAGCCGCAAAAGAGCTTTCCTGCCTAAAAAAGGACATGGAAAACATTTCCGAAAATGCCGAGGCTTTAACTGATGATGATGTAACAGATAAACGATATCAGCTTGAAGATAGGAAAAGAAAACTCGCTCAAGCCATTGATAATGCTACGAAAGACAAAAGAACAGCGGCAGCTAAAGTTGATTATTTTGATACTAAAGAAAAATGTCAAAAATTATTAAATGAAAATGGCAATGATTATGAGCATAAACATTTCAATGATATTGTTGTGCAGGAATCTGCTTTCTTAAGCTCCACCAACCCAATAAAAATACAGGAAAAAACTGAGGAATTGCATGCCATAGTAGTAACGATCCTTTGGCGGACACCTGAATTTTTAATCTCGATTTTCAAGGACCTTTCTCAAAAATCTACTAAGATGAATGATCAAACGCAAGCCAAGTCCTTGATTGATGCGGGGAGATTTGCTATTGAAAGCCAGAATTGGGACAGACTTAGTGAGATTGATAGTGCCCTCATCAACCAGTTGCCTAAATCTGCTCAAAAAGAAATAAATACAAAAATTGGCTTCTAATCTAATGTTTATTTTTAGCTATAATGCTTTTCGATTAGGCGCAATGGTTTTTCTAGCAATTTCGCTTAGTAATTTTATTTATGTATGGCTCTGTAAAATTTGGAAAGTTAAAATCATAGAGTTTGCATTTTTCTTAAATCCTTGGTTTTCTTTGCTCAAAAAAGAAATCAATGGCACGACGTATATTTTAGGTTGGTTGCCTTTGGGGGCATATATAAAGCCATTGGGAATGTCAAAAGAAGATGCGAAAGGAATAGTTAAAGAAGAAATCCCATTTTCTTTTTTTAGCAAGCCGAGAGCAAAGCAAATACTTTTTCGCCTTACACCTTTTTTTGTTTGGCTATTCGTTTTACTACTAAGTGTATATACCTTAAAAAGCTCCAGTAATTTTCTTCAAGCTGTAGAAGAAATGGGTAATTACATTTTGTTGGTTATTAAAACAATGTTTGGTTCGATTTCAGATAGTGAATTCGTGAAGAGGACAAATAACATTCTCTATGATAAAAATATTATATCATTTTCTTTGACATTATTGATTTCAATGTATATTATTCTTACCCCAATGACAAAAATCATGAACTTATATTCCCGAGATGAAAAAAAGCCCCATTGGCTGATAAGAATAGTAGGTTTTATTGTAACCATTTTTGTCATGTATTTGGCCCTTTGGAAAATTCCTGTATTTGTTTTTTCTTTCTTTTCATTTCACCAGAATATAATCTACATTGCCAGTTTCCTTTTAGGTCTATATTTTATTGGTGCATTAATATTTGTACTTGCAGTGATTTTAGTAAAACTAAATACTATTAGGTTATGAAATCAGAAATATTTCAACAGCTTCTTTTTCGTACTGCAGTTACTACAATCGCAGTGGATGGAGAAATTCATGAAGCTGAAATGGAAGAAGTAAAATCAATCATTAAAAATACAGCATACTTTCTGGATTTTGAATATGACCTAACCTTGAAAGAAATTATTGGGGAAATAAATACAAAAGGTAAGGAAGCAATTAACAGCTTCCTTTCTTCCTTACCCGAAAGCGAAATGTCAGAGCAGCAAAAAATTATATTATTGGATGTTATTCTGCGAATGATTGAGGCTGACAAGGGAGTACATCCAAACGAAGTTCAATTTCTTCAACTCGTAAAAGCAAGAATCAAATTATCGGAAGAATTGCTCATTATAAAATTCCCAAAGCAAATTGATTATTTTATAGGTGGCAACTATGGTGTAGATGACATTTTTGACATTGAATTAAATTTTACTTAATGGACAAGGTAATTAAGATCGTTCTTGCTTTGCTATTTTTATTGTGCCTGGCGAATATGCCTTACGGCTATTATCAATTAGTACGCTTTGCGGCAATGGTTGGATTTGCCGTTCTCGCATATCAAGGTAATGAAAAAAAGCAAAAGGCGGAAGCTATTGCTTACGTTTGTTTAAGATGCCTTGACTCTTCTCGATGTCTTAAATTCGGAAACGTTAAAAGTTGCTTTGACGGTTGTCTTATGCCAAAAAAGTTACACAAAAGATTCCTTTCCAAAAGCCTTTCCGCAATCCTCAATGTAGCTCCGAATTTGCTCAAAACTAAATGTCACTTCGCCATCCAGGAATTTTTGCACTTCCGCTTTACCGGGCAAGTAAACTCTTTTTGGATTATCCCATACAATAGTAAAGTGCTGCAGAATAATGGGCTTTAACTCTCCCTCTAACGCTGCTAGCCATTCCCTTTCTACCGGATGGTTCGATAAGTTACTACGATAAGCAGACAGCTGCCAAATGTTCAGCATCATCAATACATAGCGCTGATCCTGTTCATCGGCCTCCTCATTTAACAGCGAGATCTGCCCCCTAACCTTGCCGATAAAAGAATCGCTAACATTTTCTTGAATTATTAAATTTCCGTTTCCGTCGATATCCAAATCTTTAGTTTGGGCAAAAACCATCATTCGCTCAAACAACCGTTTATACACTCTTCGAACTTCTACGATTTCATT
This sequence comes from Niastella soli, assembly GCF_017742245.1. Taxonomy (GTDB): domain Bacteria; phylum Bacteroidota; class Bacteroidia; order Chitinophagales; family Chitinophagaceae; genus Niastella; species Niastella soli. Next base: position 564,155 of record NZ_JAGHKO010000011.1, on the reverse strand, counting down.
TTTTTCGTTCAAAAACAAAAAGGTCACATAGTCAATTTCAGCCTTACCAAGTTCACGAAGGCCTAAAATCAGGTGATAGACTGAGTTATTATTATCATCATAAAGGTTACAATTCTTAACGCCAATAATGATACCAGTCAAATTCTCTTCTTCAATAGTCTCACTCGGCAGCAAAAACCGCATCGATGACACTTTCTCATAACCCCTGATAATAGCATGTATCCGATCTAAACGGCCTTTCCTATCCGCTTGCCACCAAGCCTCCACAAAGCGGGACGGGTTTGGATATTTTTCGGTTGACCCACCCTTCAACAGATGGGCATAGAACTGCGAAGTCTTCAAAAGCTTGCTGTAAATTAGCTCTTCCTCCTCACTGAGTTTGTCAACGCAGAAGTGCGCATGTGTATATCCCAAAATAGCTTGATACGACTTTTGCATTGCAGCAAGGCTACAAACCGCACTTCTCAGATTATAGATAGATAAGCGTCTTTTCTTATCCTCATCGGGCAGAAATATACCAGGCATTTGATTAATAAAGTTTCCAAAAGAGGCAAAAAACGTATTAATCTGCTGTTCGTCCTGGTTGGAAGACTCTTCAAAATACTTGACAGTATAATAAGGAAATTGCTTTAATCGTTGCTTGTCGTTTAAGAATTTATCAGCTTCATCCATCCAACGTTTTGATGCTACGTCAATTTTAGTAGCGTCCCTGGAAAGGTAAGCTTCAAAGACTTTAAGACTGGTCTTTACCAGGCTTACGGCTTTAAATCGGAAATCAAAAAATTGCTTTTGCCACTCGTAAACTGACGCAGAAGAGTAATTGAGTAAAATTGTCTTTTTCCAAATCTGGTTAATATGAATGGCGAAGTCATCAGGAATTTGATCTTTAGGCAGCGCCTTCTCGGCAAATTGTTTGGCTACGGCATAAAGGTGATCATTAAATAAGGGATGCTGCGATATCTCGGTGCAGTAGCGTTCATAATCCCCAAAAAAGGCATGAACAATATTGATCCGAACCATACTTTCCTCGTTCGCCTTTTCGTAATCTTGATAGAACAAGTAGCCAATACGAACATCATTTCCATTTTCAGTTAAGGAAATGATTGCTGACTTCCTTTTAATCCAGGCGATGACTGTCTCCCTGTGGCGGCTAATAAACTGTTGATAGGCGGCAGGCCTGATTGCTCGGTAGAACCGAAACAGGTCGGCAGCATCTGAAATCGCTTCCTTTTCCAATGCAGTCAATAAATACTGATCATCCATTTCAACGATATCAGGAAAGACAACGCCTAGAATATCAAACCATTTATACAGATAAAAAACACCCTTAGTCCACTTGACATTTGTTCTTTCTTTTAAGATCGCCCCCAGGTGCCGCACTAAATTTATAATAGCTGAATCTTGGTAGGAATAAACTGGAAGTTCGCGCCCCTTTTGCTGTAAATACTTAATGTTTCCTCCAGAAGTTTCTACATGTGTTTCTGGGAACTTTTGCAGCACCCCTCCCTGGTTGAAGGGGAAAGTATCGGTCACAAATAGTTCAATTCCCCCCGTTACAAACACTTCATCAAAAATGCGTTGATTGTGTATCCAAAAGCGACCAGGTTCAAAATGCATTAAACCATCAATGGCCGACACTATATTTATAACGTGGCCACTACCGATAATCCTCGCCGCCTCCTTGTAATAATCATCCTTTCCTTCGTTGCGGACTAAAAATGGGGACCCAATAAAAAAATCATAGTACTTATCCCCTTCAACAACCTGTAATACACTTAGTAAAGTCTCATTCAGGGAAATATGGGAATGCAAAATGTCCACCATGTGTTTTGATCTTACCGGATGTAGCCCTTCCACATAAATCGAATCAAATTTTAAATAATACTCCTTCTCTAATTGACGGTACACTTCATTTCGGTCACCTTCAAAGCGAACGGTTTGCTGGATAAACCGTGTTAATCGGTCCGTTCTTAACTTGACATTTAAAATATCAGCCAAACATATTAACCTAAGTACTTCCAACTTCGCAGCGCTTCCCTGCTCCCTTTGCAATACTTTGACCTGGTGGGCTAATCGTTCAGTTATCATCTCCCCTTTCGTCAACAGGTAAACGTATTCAATAAGCAATCCCTTACTATGGGTCTGCTCCCACGCCGGCTGCCATGCGTGGATATCTTTGTGAATTTTGCCCATTCTATCAAGGCCCTCATAAATTGTCTCAGCTTCACCGATACTCAGCTTAATTGGGATTTGTTCTATCGTTACTTTAGAAACATCACCACCATATCTCACCCAGTCCTCCTCCCTGGCTGTGATGAGTAGTTTAACAGGTAGATCACTCATGCGTCCTGCGAGCTCTTGCCACCCCTGTACACCACTGTCCAATCCATCGATTATAATCAGTGGCGTTTGACCAATCCTTAACCGGGTTTCAATAAAATCGTAAACCGCTGTAGCTTGTTCCCAACTCCTGCAGCTATTTAACCGGTAAACACTATCCCCCTGCATCGCGGCAATTTGTCCAACCTGCCAGGCCAAGGTTGACTTTCCCTGCCCACTAGAACTAATAATAACCGTTACCTTAGAGGATGCCAACCCGTTTAAGATGGCTTCCTCCCAAATCTGCCGGCGAACAGGTAATCCCATGGCAATATGAACCGGTCGGGCCGCTTTCCCCTCATAATATTCATCTATTGCCGTAGTATCACTTTCATTGTAAGAGACTTCCTTTATCCAATCATGCTGAACAGCCGGGTTGACAGGAAACTTTGCATGCTCGTCTTTCACCATCTGAATCACCTTTACTACATCCTCTACGGATGCAGTTTGACGCTTTTTTGACCACTGAAAAACATGGTAAAATAAAGATTTTAAAAAAGCCCTTTCTGCTTGGTTATTGACTTCATAGCGCTGGTAAAGTAATTTCCGAATTTCGTTTTCCAGTTGCTCTGTAGTAATTTGTTCAATGGTGATTTGTCTAAAAAACGACTTGAGTTCATCGCTAGAAACCGGCAGACCATCCCCGTTAAATTTCTCTTTCCAAAAAGCTAATTTGTCTGCAGGAAAAGACCTTGCTGAGAAAATCTCCAGGTTTCCTTTCGAAAAGGAGCTATTATGAACCAGCCGAAACTTAGCCGTTGGCGCCTTTTGATATACTTCAAAAAAATTCTGTAATACTTTTAACCCCCAAAGGGCATTGGCATTTATGGGATTGACAGAGGTTTTTACCTGAATGTGCTCTGCCAGATGCTCATCAATCATATCCAGATCCTCCAGACCCTCAAAATGCACCTGCCGGGTTCCCCCAGGTTCCAAGTGACTTAGCGCTGCATAAACAGCGTATATGGTTTGAAAATCCACCCCTCTAAAGTTGATTGAGCCTCCCGTTCGTCCCTCCATTATTACTTCAAGCCTTTCAGGCTCACTAACAATCTTCACCCGTTTAGATTTAGTGACCTTTTTATTTTTTCTCATAACAGCGTAATTCAAAACAATATTCTAGAAAAACAAAGATCAATGGCGTAATCAAATTCCTACAAAAAAGCTACCCAATTTAGAGTCCGGTGTGATCGATCTGTTCCCTAACCATACCAAGGCAAAGTACAGCATGGATAACCCTGTTATTTGCCTACTTAAACTTCATTAAAATCCTCTGGATGTTTTAGTATTTCTATTATTTTTTCTGTTAAACTATTGAGTTGGTCAAGGCGTTCGGCCTGCTTTTCAATACAAATGCCCACGCTTATAGAATGGTTTATGCTTTTGCCAGTCATTTGGTTAACTTTCACAAACACGATACCTACATCCCGTTGTAATGGTTCATTCCAGGGCAAATCATACATTTGACTTATTTCGGGTGTTTTACCATACCTAAACATGGTATTGGGGTCAAGTAATGCACGTCCATCATCAAGTAACAGAATAAGTAAATAGGATTTATTAAAGCCTAAAGATTGTAATGCTGAGGCCTGCTTTACACCCTCTCTTATTTTTTGAATACTATTTATTTTAGATGTCTCCTCATTTATAGCAACAGATTTTACTCTTTTGCATTCAAAAGCAATTGCATTCGCAGGATTATTAGGGTCTATAATCAATAAATCAATATCTCCCGGTTTATAATTATACCTAGTAAGTGGTTCTTTTACTCTTAAAAATATTCGTTGTTTATCAGGGTTAGAGAAGAACTGCTCCAAGAAAAAACGTCTAAAAATTGAATTTTTAAATAGCCATTCAAGTGCTTCACCTTCGCTCATTAAGGTAACACTAGTCTCATTTTCGTCATTATCATTGAAAAATGAATAGGTTGTTTGATTCGAAAATATGGGCTGCGAGTCCATCAGCATAGTCTTAAATAATATAATTCGAGACCCCATAAATATTTTTAATTGAAAGTTATCGGGAATATTGATCAAGCTGCCGAGTTAATCATTAAGTTCTCGAAAGAAAAAAGTCTACGTTCGGTTAATAACTCCCATCATAAAATTATTGACCAGTAAAAACCACTTGTTTAAACAAATCAAATGGGCTATTCCTTGAAGCCCGCAGATCTTTTAGCATAATAGCAATTTTTGAGTAATGATCTTTGCTTTTGAATTCTATTCTTTTTTCCTCAATCAAATCAATAATCACTTTGTCTTTATTGGCAATCTGCGTTATAAAAGACCTCCCTATCTTTCTGACTATTGATAGCTTTAACTTTACATCGTTATATTGTTCTTGTGAAATATTTATAGGATTTATTAATTTGCCGTTATAGCCGGCATAAAAGCCATCCTGCCGAATATTATCAATCTTCGAGAACCAATCTAGTTCACGTTTTAAAAGAATTAATTGTCGAAGCAGATAAAATTTCATTTTCTGCTCAAAAATGTTTTCACTTTTGATCTCTTCCATAAACGAAATTGCCCATTCAGGGTTTTCTCTTAGCTTCTTAATAAACCCCAAAAGTTCATTCATAGCCCAGCCCATGGTAAATAACCAGTAAGCGATATAGTACCTAATTAAATGGTTTTTAAAAAAAACATCCATTCCCTTGACTCTTCTGAATTCAAAACCTAAACTGTCCTGGCATAATAAAATGGCTTTTATTAATTCTTCGATGCTTACAACACAAAGCGAACTAGCAATTCCGTATTCGCCCAATGATGCATTGACTTTTGCTGCTTTCCATTTGGCATCAGAATTTTCCAGTAGGGCTTCATAGGCTACTACACATTCCTCCTTGGAAATGGTAGAAAAATTTCTACTATCCATGCTATTAAATTATTACCTCAAAAATTTACTTAGAAAAACACGAAAGTATTGAAATGGCTATCCTCTTCGTCGGAAGCCAATATGCAAAAAGGAGATATTTTTTAATGTAATACCCATAAGACGGCTAAAACGTAAGAAACCAAAGATATAATTATTCGGTCATTTTTTAACCAAGTTAAAGACAACAAATGGGAGTAGGCTTAACGTAAATAACACAAGAAATACTGGTATCCAAAAACACCTCCTTGTTTGCTCTGCAACTTAAATGTAAAAGAAGGAAAAAGTTATACCGGTAACAGACATTCAATGATTCTAATTTAAACAATCTGCAACAGATATTCAGATACTTAGATATGTAATAATCTATAATAAAGTACTAATATAGTTCGGAAGGGCTGAAAAATGGTTCCTGACGTTTACAGAAACCAGGTAGGTTACAGAATCTACGGTACCTGGCTTGCCTTCCGTAAAGATATTCAGGCAGTGATAACAACTGACGCAATAAAGCAAAATGCCTCGCATGAACAGCTAATCCTTACCCTACTTACCAATGAGCTGCAACAGCGTATGATCAATCGAGAAAAGGCACGTTTGCGTAGTGCCAGCTTCCCTCAGCTTAAATATGCAAGACCTGGACAGAACAGAGCTTCCCGAAGATGGCAGAGCCAGACTGTTCGATCTGGAAACGCTGGAGTTTATTAAGGATTAGGCGGCAGCCCCGGAACGGGTAAATCATATATTGCGATAACTGAGGAATTCTTGTTTATCGTTGTTTGTGATAGTCTCTCCATGATTCTGCATCCAAGCCGCTATCTTTTTGTTCAGTGTCAAAACCTATCTGTAGCAGTGGTTCATTGATAAACTCATGGAGGTTCGTTCGCGCTTCAAGCCGGTATTTTCTGGCGCGACATCTTTTTCATGTCTCTGGTACAGATAATGTTTCTAAAATGCAGTTCCGCAAACAGGCATCCTCCTTCCTTAACCGGACATAACCTCTTCAGATTTTTCTATAACTGACAGTTTGACTTTGTACATTTCTTGTTGATCCAAACCACCTCGTAATGCTTATCAAAAGCAGCATCCTCATGATATAGTAAGGGGGCTACTAATTAGGGCTGCAACATAAAGTCTTCTAAAAAGAGGACATTGCGTATCTAATACGATCTATGGTCGGGAACCAGATGCTATTAATCAAAGCTCAATTAGTGCTTCCAACGGATCAACAGACTGCATTTTTCAGAAATAAAATCTAAATATGGTCTTGTAAATGAGGAATTTACTTATCTGTACAATATATTTGCCTAATAAGCAGATTTTATGTCCAAAAATACAATTAATCGTATCAAAATAGTTCTTGCTGAGCAAGAAAAAACGAATAAATGGCTTGCAGAACATTTGAGTAAGAATGAAACAACAATCTCTCACTGGTGCACAAATGAAAAGCAGCCCTCGCTTGAGACGTTAGTTGGTGTCGCTAAGGTTTTGAATGTGGATGTGCGGGAACTATTGCATTCAACAAAATCTTTATCAGTCTAATCTTAATTCCTAATGTCTTTTAACGAAAATTCGCGCGTAAAAATTCCTGCGTTGTTGCATTTGATGAAACTAGGATATCAGTATATTCCTATTTCGCAACAAAACCGTAGAGGAGATACTAATATCTTCGAGGACGTTTTTTTGGAGAGTTTGATACGGATTAATTCGGGTGTTGCCCGGGAGGAAATTTTGCGTATACTAGATGAAGTGAGCCTGGAATTAGATTATGAGGATTTAGGAAGAAAATTTTATCAAAGACTGACCGCAACTTCCGGTATTAAGCTCATTGATTTCCAAAATTTTAATAATAACAGCTTTCATATAACAGCCGAACTAACGGCCAAAAACGGCGATGAGGAGTTTCGTCCAGACATTACGATACTTATAAACGGTATGCCTTTAGCATTTGTTGAAGTCAAGAAGCCGCACAACAAAGAAGGCGTGATTGCGGAAAGAAGTCGTATTAATGCCCGTTTCAAAAACAAACATTTTCGACGTTTTGCCAATATCACGCAATTGATGGTTTTTTCCAACAATATGGAGTATGAAGACGGCATTGTGGAACCTGTGTTTGGAGCATTTTATGCCACTCCGGCTTATGCTGATTTACAGTTTAATTTTTTCAGGGAAGATGAAGACTATCCGGTCAAACAAAAATTGAGAACTATTTCTGAACTGGAAGAAAATGCTGTATTGAAAGATAACAACTTGCTGGTCATTAAACATAGTCCGGAGTTTAAGACCAACAAAGAACCATATACACCTACACATCGTATTCTGACTTCTTTATTTAGCAAAGAACGGTTGGCTTTTCTGCTTCGTTATGCCATTGCTTATGTGGAAGAGGAAATCGGCTTGCAAAAACATATTATGCGGTATCCACAGCTATTTGCAACAATGGCCATTGCTGCAAAATTAGCAGAAGGCAAGCGTAAGGGTATTATCTGGCATACTCAAGGGTCGGGAAAAACGGCATTAGCATTTTATAATGTTAAACATTTAACGGATTATTATCAGAAACAAAATGTCATTCCGAAGTTTTACTTTATCGTAGACAGATTGGATTTACTGATTCAGGCTTCAACAGAGTTTGTTAATCGCGGACTGAAAGTAAATCAAGTAAATTCTCGACAGGCATTTATCGACGATTTGCAAATAGCCGGTGCTATACATAACGACAGTGGAAAGGCTGAAATTACAGTGGTTAATATTCAGAAATTTAGTGAGGATGCCACGGTAATAAAGCTACCAGATTACGATATCAATACCCAACGTATATATTTTCTGGATGAAGCCCATAGAAGTTATAATCCTAAGGGAAATTACCTCGCCAATTTGATTAATTCAGATAAAAATGCGGTGATTATTGCCTTAACCGGTACGCCATTATTGAAAGAGGTGGCAAAAGAATACGATTCTAAACTGCTATTTGGTAATTATATCCATAAGTATTATTACAATCGTTCAATTGCAGATGGCTATACATTACGTCTGATTCGTGAAGAGATTGAAGGGCGTTTTAAGAAGGAAATGAAAGTAGTTATAGATCAAATTTTAGAAGATACTAAGCTCCTTAAAGGCGATATTAAAGCATCGGATGTATATGCTAAAAAACCATTTGCTCAAGGATTGCTGGATTATATTACCAAAGACTTACAAGAGTTTAGAAATTACTGGCAAGATAAGACCCTGGGCGGGTTGGTTGTCTGCGATTCTTCTAAGCAAGCCAAAATGTTGTTTCAATTGTTTGAGGAGCAATATGGCAAACAAGAAATAGATGCAAGTAAGCTGACCGAATCTCCTGCTCCTTACGGTGAACAAGAAATAGATGCGAACAAACTACCCATAGCTGCCGAACCAGCTGTTCCGTATGGCAACCCCAAAAAAGAAAACCTGACTGCAGCTCTGATACTGCATGATGAAAACGATAAAACTATCCGTAAAGACCTCATCAAAGCATATAAAGCAGGAAAGATTGATTTACTATTTGTATATAATATGCTACTTACAGGGTTTGATGCAAAGCGTTTAAAAAAGCTTTATTTAGCACGTGTGATTCAAGACCACAATTTGTTGCAGACGTTGACACGAGTGAATCGTCCATACAAAAAGTACCAATACGGTTATGTAGTAGACTTTGCTGATATTTCTGAGGCTTTTGATCGCACCAATCAATTGTATTTCCGTGAATTGCAAGAACAATTGGGTGATGAAATGGAAATGTATTCGCACCTATTCAAGTCAGAGGCCGAAATACGAGCAGAGATTGAAAACATAAAAGAAATCCTTTTTCATTACGACACTGAAAATCGTGAACTATTTTCTCAGCAAATCAGCCAACTAACAGACAAAAAAGAATTGATGTTGTTGGTAAAAGCTTTGCGTACCGCCAAAGAACTTAAAAACCTGATTGCTCTACAGGGTTTTGAAGAATTGGGTGAATTAGTTGATTTCGATGTGTTAAACCGTTTATTGATAGAAGCACAAAACCGATTAGACAATCTCAACTTTATAGAAAACATCGGTCATGATGACGCTACACAAAACCTATTGGATACGGCTTTGGAGGATATTATTTTTCAGTTTATCAAAGTGGGTGAAGAAGAACTGAAACTTGCTGATGAATTGAAAGAGCAGCTTCGTAAGACTCGGGAAGCTTTGCAGAGCAATTTTGACCAAGTCGATCCGCATTTCGTCAGCTTAAAGGAGGAACTGGAGCGCATTTTTAAAAAGAAAAATCTTACCGAAACCACACAAGCAGAAATGGTAGAAAACCTGCCATTGTTACGCAAAATCTATGATCAGGCAAAAGAGCTGAACCGAAAAAATGCTTTGCTTAGAGCGAAATATAACAATGATGAAAAATATGCGAGGGTTCATAAGCGGCTGACAGAAAAAGGAATGCTCAATGCTAAAGAGATGCAATTGCACCGCGCATTGATGCAGGTAAAAAATGAAGTAGACAACAAACTAGAAGGACAGGAAGATTATTTAATTAATGAAGCCTTGTTCGACCGATATTTAATTCGCTTAGTGTCGCAAAAGTTTGTAATGGATGAAAAATTAGATTTAGACACAAATACCAGGCAAAATATCAGTACTCTTATAGGGAAAGAATATTTTCAACTATACCATAATAGAATATAATAAATGACAAAGGATATTACGTATACTATAAAAACCAAGCAGCTCATTGATAATCTAAAAAGCGTCTGTGCCAACTATGGGTTGGGAAATGACGGCAATGAATTTAAGATTATTACACAGGTTTTTTTATATAAGTTTTTAAACGACAAATTCCGTTACGAAGTAAAAAAACTAAAACCGGAATTGGGTGTCAATAATGATTTCAATACGGCATTAACTAAACTTAAAAAGAAAGACTTTGAACTGTTAATGGATTTACTGGATGAGAACGTGCCGCGCTTGAAACCTCATCAATTAATTTCTTATTTACACAACATTCAAAACAGCGGAGATTTTGCCAAAACGTTTGATGATACATTAAGAGACATTAGTATTGAGAATGCCGAAATATTTTCCATCAAATCTTTTACAGGAGCCAAAGATCTATTGTTTGATGAATTGAGTGCATTTATCTCTGATCGTTCGGAAAGAGATGCTTTCTGTCGGGCTATCATCAATAAATTGTTTGAATTTAGCTTTGAGGAAAGCTTTGAATATTATTTCGAAGAGAAATACGACTTTTTCAAAGATATCTTTGAATACTTGATTAAAGACTATAACTCCGACTCAGGAGGTAAATATGCTGAATATTATACGCCCAATGCAGTTGCAAGGATCATTGCGAATATTCTTGTTCCAGGAAAAGTAAAACAGGCAAGATGTTATGATCCCAGCGTGGGATCCGGATCTTTATTGATGTCTTTGGCACATAAGATTGGGGAAGATAAGTGTACTATTTATACCGAGGATATTTCCCAGAAGTCAAGCACTATGCTGCGTCTGAATTTGATCTTGAACAACCTGACGCACAGTATTCCTAATGTGATTAAGACAAACACAATAGCACAGCCATTTTATCTTGAAAAACAGAAGTTTGATTATATCGTTTCTAATCCACCTTTTAAGCTCGACTTTTCGGATTTCAGAAATGATTTAGAGAAAGATAGTTTTAAAGAACGCTTTTTTGCCGGCGTTCCCAATGTGCCTAATGCCAAAAAGGAATCAATGTCGATTTACCTGCTATTTATTCAGCACATCATATATAGTCTGAACGAAAGTGGAAAAGCCGCGATTGTCGTGCCTACTGGATTTATTACGGCGCAAAGCGGTATAGAGAAGAAAATACGTGAACGCTTGATTGACAAAGGTTGGCTACGTGGTGTAGTGAGTATGCCAAGCAATATTTTTGCAAGTACAGGCACCAACGTATCAGTATTGTTTTTGGATAAAAAAGCTGATAGCGATCACATTGTACTGATGGATGCTAGCAAATTGGGTGAAACTGTAAAGGAAGGTAAAAACCAACGAACTGTGCTGACGCGTGAGGAAGAAACTCGCATTGTGGAGGCCTTTAACTCAAAAGAAGCAGCAGAAGACCTTTCTGTGATAGTCTCCAAAAAGCAGATACAGGAAAAAAATTATTCTTTCTCTGCCGGGCAATATTTTGAGATAAAAATTGAGTATGTGGATATAACGGTCGATAAATTTCAGGAAAAAATGAAGGGCTTTGAACAAAGGCTGAATGAATTATTTGCCGAAGGTAGTCGTTTGGATACAGAAATTCAGAAACAATTAAAAGGGTTAAGGTATGAATAATCTCTTTTTTGAGGACATCGTCAGAAAAGATGATGGGTTTTTAAGAGGACCATTTGGAGGAGCTTTAAAAAAGGAGATATTCGTCAATAAAGGTGCGAATACTTTCAAAGTGTATGAGCAAGGAGTAGTATTGAATAAAAATGATAAATTAGGCAATTATTACATCACTGAAGAATACTACAATTCTTCAATGAAAAGGTTTAACGCAAAACCAGGTGATATTTTAGTTTCTTGTTCTGGTGTAAATTACGGTGCTATATATCAGTTACCTAATGATGCTGAAACAGGTGTAATAAATCAAGCTTTATTAAGAATCAGACTTAATAATGAAATAGTCAACGATAGGTATTTTCTTTATTATTTTGAAAGTTATATTGTAAATAAAATTATTGGTGGAACAGGGGATTCTACAATTCCAAACTTTCCTCCAATGACAGTTGTTAGACGAGTTCCAATCGAACTCCCTGATTTACCAACACAACAAAAAATTGCTGCTATTTTGTCCGCCTTAGATGACAAAATAGAACTCAATAATCGCATAAATGCCGAATTGGAACAAATAGCCAAAACATTGTATGATTATTGGTTTGTTCAGTTTGATTTTCCTGACGAAAATAAAAAACCTTATAAATCTTCGGGTGGAAAGATGTCAACCAATGCAAAATTAAAAATGGATCTACCTAAAGGTTGGGAGGTGAAAAATCTAAGCGAAATTAGTTCAGAATTGGTTAGAGGAATTTCCCCAAAGTATTCAAACGATTTCGGCATACCTGTTATCAATCAAAGATGCATTAGAAATAATACTATTGACTTTGCTTTTTGCAGAGTACATGATATTCAATTGAAGCCAATAACAAAAGTGATTAAATTAGGAGATATTTTAGTAAATTCTACTGGTGTTGGGACACTGGGCCGGGTAGCATTAGTAAAACGGCTTGAAAACCCTCAAACAACATGTGATTCACACGTGACAATTGTTAGAGCTAATTTTAATGAAGTTAATTCGCTCTTTTTGGGGATTTCTTTGTTAAATAAGCAATCGGAAATTGAGAAACTTGGCGAGGGATCAACTGGTCAAACAGAACTAAGTCGAGAAAATCTTGGTAAATTACTATTGACACTACCTAAACGTGAATTGCAAAATAAATTCGAGTTAATTGTAAAGCCACTTTTTGAGAAAATTGCAATTAATGAAAAACAAAACAAACAACTTTCTACCTTACGTAGCTGGTTGTTACCTATGCTAATGAACGGCCAGGTAAAGGTGGGCAGCAGTTCTATGTCAACCAAGAAGAGTGCAAAAGCTACACGACTACAAGCCCGCAATGAGAAGACTGTAGAGCTAAATATCCCGGCAAACAAAGTAGGTTTTGCTAAGCAAGTACTGGCCGGAAAGATTGTTTCCAAATTTATAGATGATCCGAATTTCACAGACATCAAATTTCAGAAAATACAGTTCCTGGCAGAACATATTGTTGAAGCTGATTTAAACCTGAATTATTATTGCCAGGCAGCAGGCCCCTACGATAATAAATTCATGCATACAATCTACAATGACTTCCGCAAGCAACAATGGTTTGCTTACCAGGATAAGCAATTCATTCCTTTAGAAAAACAGGACAAAATTGAAGGATATTATCAGGGGTACTTTGCTTCTGCAGAAGACCAACTGAATAAACTATTCGAGTTGCTATATCACACTTCAGAAGCTGAAGCTGAAATAATTGCTACAATTTACGCTGTATGTAATAACCGGATTATAGAACGTCGAACCACAGCTGATGAAGAATTAATCAATGACTTCTATCTATGGAGTGATCGTAAGAAGAAGTATACAAAAGAACAGGTTTCTACTGGGCTTCAATGGTTAAGAAAGCACCAACTGGAGCCAAGGGGTTTTGGGAAATTGATTAAGAAAGCGACAGGTAAAAGCTAAAAATATGCCACCAGAAGTTCTACAATTCATTGATGAGTATGCAGAAGAGCTCGTTTCAGGTAATGCGGCCTATTTTGTAGGCGCCGGTATTTCCGTTGACTCACATCTCCCTGATTGGTCAGGTCTCATAAAACCTTTTACAGATTATACTTTCCACAAATAAAAAAGCCTCCCGGAGGGGAGGCCACACTAATCAAATACCATTAACCATTAAACCTTATCCTATGACAGTAAATTACTAAATAGTTCGATACTAAAATAGAAAACAACCTTTTAAATTATTCTTTTTTGACTCCTATCAATTTCCAAATCCCGACTAGTACAAAAGCACTCGATTATTCGTTTATACATCAACATGACTAAATAATGGAGGCGGCTTACTCTTCACCAAACAGCTTACAAGTCCGTCAGAATTATCTATGAAATAATACCCATCGCTAGAAATCGGCGGCTTATTTGCTAAAATATTTTCCATTTTCCCTAGTAAAATATTTCTTATTTTATTTCCAGTATTTCATCATCATTCAATCCGGTCGAATCCCGAATGACTTGTAACGAAGCCGATTTAGTAAGATTGTCGCTATTATTTTGAATATACCTGGCAATTGTGAACTCTGTAACACCGAGTGCGTCCATCAAACAGCGACGGATATGCGGTTTATTAATCATTTTCAAGGCCTTTTGACTGAGTTGCATCATAGTAAATTTGGTTTATTGTTTAATAAGGCAGGCCGCTATTTTAAAAATTGATTTCACTTGAGTCCATTTAAGTTGTATAGGAGGGTATTTTACCTGATCGTCGTTATCCGCTATTAATTGGATGCCGTTATTGGCATTATCCAAATAAACCCTTCTTACGATTCCCTGTAAGTTTGCATCAATAATATAATAATAAAGCCCCCAATGTAGATTCTGGAAATCTTTCAATCGGGATATTGCTATGCTACTCCCATTCATAAGGGCAGGTTCCATATCGTATCCGATAACATCAATTAAGCCCTCAACATATCCCAGGTTAGGTGCGTATATACGATTAGCAATTAACTCTAGTTCATTATTGGCATTAATAATAACCGTGCCTGCAATGGCTTTACCATCAATTTGTGATGTTACTGGTTGGCAATTTTTAAAAGGAAGTTTTACTGTCGCCGGTTTTTGTCTTTCCAGATCAAACAATTCACCTTCTAATTCACCTTCCGCTGCATCCAGGTAAGCTTTTAGTTTAAAGTAATCTTTCACATCGCTTGGTTTAGTCCCTTTCTCCCATTTATAAAGCGTTTCCTTGGCTATACCAGTCATAATTGAAACTGATGGCATTTTAACATTTGACCTTCCCCTAAATTCTTTTAGCCGTTTTCCTATATTAGTATCTTGCATCGAATATTGATAACTTGTTGTTAATGATATTGAGCTCTTTTGTTCTTGCTTATATTAAATCCAACCCGTAGACAATATAAGCTACCATAAAATTGTGGACAGTTACCCTCTGTTATGACGCTTCTCAAGTCGCTTGTTGCATCAAGTTGAAAACGGTTGTAATAAATCCCGACAGTACTGCAAATGGATAACCATTGAGGCGCTATAATTAAATAATCAGCACTGCTATAGTTATAACTTGAGTTGGCATTATTAACCCGATATTCAGTTTTTTTATTCCAGGAAGTTTGAAGGTTAGCTCCTACTCCTCCTGATATCTTTACTTTTCTATTTATTAAATTGTAAATGAAGGACAACTCCAAAGTCACGCAGTTCATTTTAACACTATACGACTCTAAATATGACGATGTGTAAAATGGAACTTCAGAATGGAAAAAATATGCGCTTGAAACGCCCAGCGCTGCCTTTACTATAGGTCTACAACTTTGACTTAAGGGTATATTAATCCCTACCGTTCCAATATTCACACAACCTTTATTTAATAATTGTCTTCCCGTTGGAAAAACAGGGGAAAGTTTTGTTAGCCCCGTGCCTGCTGATATAAACCAGGATACTGGTTGAGACATACTGCTTTTGTAAAACACAAGGAATAATATACTACCGATAAAAATTATTTTCATACGGCCAATCGATTACTTTAAATGATCAAATTGAATCTATCGTCGAACAGGCATATACCACAGGTAAATCCATCCTTTTAGCTTCCGTATTAACCTGGTAAAGCAAAAAACTGTAAATATGAGAGTTGCAATATGTAGGTTCAACATACAATTCATAAATTACGTGGGTATTCTCTTGCTTGTTGGTATAGGCCATGGCTATCTCATTTGACTGCTGGTTAGGCATGTATAAGTAAAAATTCATTTGACTCGCAGTATTCTCAATCGCTAATAGCAGGGGCTGTTTTAAAAGAGGGAATAACCGAAACTGGCATCCGGGACGGGCAATTAAAATTGAATAAATAAACTGCAATTCCTTCCTATATACCCCTACTTTGATAATTAATTCATTTTTACTTTCAATTAGGTCGTTTACGGTGTGTTGTAAGTCAAGTATGCAGTTATTTTGTTTTACTGTAATGGGGAATACGAATTTTTTAAGGATTAAAATGAGTTTCATAGGGTACCGGTCTTTTCGTAAAGCCAATAGGTTATTACAAATCTGCTTTGGAAGGGCCATTAGGTATTGTTTTCGGGAAGTCGCCATATTGATAGGTTGGGAAGATATTTATAACATTCTGGGTGCAAATTATCATAGGCTTGTGCCGTACCAAACCGAACAAGCCTGTATGTTACCGGGTTTTTATTGTATCTTACCAAAGGATTTATTGGTATTTTACCAATACTGTAAAATCTATATATTTGTAAAATATGATTACTAATATGCCGGAAAAAGCACATCAAGGTAGAGCTGTAAAACGCATTCGAGAAATCTTAAATATAAAGCAAGAGGTTTTGGCTGACGCGTTAGGTATTAGCCAACAAAGTGTATCAACATTGGAGAGTAAGGATTTAATAGATCCTGAGACCTTGGAGAGGATTGCAACAACCCTCAAAGTGCCAGTGGATGCAATAAAGAATTTTAATGAGGAATCTGCCATTAATATTATAGCAAATACTTTCCAGGGTGAATCTGCAGCCTATGTACAAAACTACAAATGCACTTTTAATCCATTTGATAAATGGGTAGAAACTGTAGATAAAAACGAAAAGCTATATGAGGCATTGCTAAAAAGCGAACGCGAAAAGATCGCCTTGCTCGAAAAGCTACTGGATGATAAAAAGAAGAAATAAATCTTATAGTATTTATATATATAAAGCCATCCAATATTGGGTGGCTTTACTTTTAGGTAGTAAGCATGTCCTCCACATAGTTTCCCATGCATACCACATGACCACCACACCATTTAAATTATGAGCCCCAGTGGATATTTCATTTCGCGGCCACTGCAATACACCTACAGCATCTTTTTATGAAACTCTGATCTAACGTTACCTCTTTCATCCAACCAATGAGGTAACAGATAATAATACCCTCTTACGCCTTTCATTTTTTGTTGTATAACCCTTCCATATTTCACGGCATTGCTCAAAAAAGCAGAAAAGTACTGCACCTTATTATAATGTTCCGCCAGGGCCGGTTCCCGTTTTTCAAGCAGTGTTATTAATTCAGGGGAACGTAATGGCCGGTTTTCCTGCTGCAAGGTGAAAACAATCTTACTAATCCAACTGGAAGTGCTACCATATCCATCGTTGTTTCGATTATCGTTAAGTTGTTCTTCTAATTTCCGCACCTTTTGCTGAAGCAATTCATTCTCAGTAAGTGTTTTTTTCAATAAGTCGTATTGCATGGCAACCGTTATTTGAAGTTCCTCAATAGCCTGCTGCATTTTTTCGGGTGAATCGGACTTTATTTTTGCAGCTTCACGAGATTTCAGGGGCGTATGGCTATTCATTTGTAATAATTTTAATGGTGGATAATAGCTGTTTTTAATCGTACTCTTGGCTTATTCTAATTATTGTCTGATCGGCGTCTAACACAAGTCTGATAAATTCTAATTGGCATCTAATAGTATTCTGATTAAATTGAATCGTCCATACAAGTGTGAAAAGCATAAAGGCCAACTGGTAAAAGCTAGCCTTATGCAAGGTGTTGTTATTGGAATCAATTTCATCTACCTGCCGCTTTCTGTAAATGACTATTTTAAAAAGAAGGGCAATTCCTTTGGTGTCGGCAATTTATTGATGGCTTCCGATTGATCTTTTGGCCGGTGGCGTTTATAGGTTCTTTCTACCTGTTTTGTGGTGGTATGCCCCAAGAGATAGGCAACCGTTGCGGAATCAACATTGGTATCCTGAAGCAGTATAGAATAGCTTAATCTTGCGCATGACCAGGTGATGCTTTTTTCAATTCCAGCGCGTTTTACCCATTCACTTATAACTTTATTAGCGCCATTTGCTGTTGGCAGATCAAACACGAGCTTTTTACCATTAAAATCAGCAGGTAACAGACATTGCCTTTTTTGCAATATACTTTTGGCAATGGGGTGGAGGGTTAATGTAACCGGTCTGCCGGTTTTCTTTTGAATAATTCGGGTTGTTAATGTATTTCCTTTAATGTCATTCCAATTAAGAAGCTTAACATCTACCCATCGTAATCCGGTATAGCAGCTAAAAATAAATGCTTGTGATACTTCTACATTTGTCCAGGGAGTATTTAATAAGGCCAGGTAGTCATCCACTTCCAGATGTTCTTTCAAGGCTACGCTTGGATTAGCTACCGCCGGAATGTTGGCAGTAGGATTCTTTAAAAAATATCCATCTGAAGTAGCGGCATCAATGACCCACTTAAACCGGGCAAAGTAATTTGCGGGCGTTTCACCGGTTAGCTTATCCAATAAATAACGCCTGAATCGCTTACAGAAGTTTTCAGAAATTTCGATGGGCGCAATAAATGATTTGTTGTCGATGAACTCTTTGAATTTTGAAAAACAACAGGTGAGGTGCCGGTTACCATCTCGCTTGTTCAGTTTAATGTATTCATCAAAATAATCTATAAAGTTTTCTTTAAACTTATGTGATGGAATGTAGGAGGAACCTATGGCTTGTTGCTCAATGATAACCTGGCTTTTTTTAGTCTCCAGTAACTTCAGCGCTTCTTTATTGTGATTCTTTTGGATTTGATTGTTGGGTTTAGCATAAATAAAGATCCCCGTTGATGGTCGCTGGCCGGGGCCACGACCATAATCATAATAAAAAGTGATCTTATCTCCATTTTTGTTTGGGCGTTGAATAAAATTCATAAGATAGGGGTTTAAATAGTGGAAGAAGTAAAGTTCAAGGAGTGTGCCATGCCAGTTAGATCTGCCATCTTGTAAACGGTCATTTGGTCGTCTTTTATCAAACTGGTAGAAAGCGGAAAAGAACGGAAAAAATAATTTTTGTGAAATGTCAACGATAGGTTTGCTAACTCTGCCATTTCGGCTTCTAACAGACTGACATAAGCGGAATTAGACTCCAAATGGTGTGTCAAACCGTGTGTCATTTGGTGTGTCAAATGAGGGAATTGGGGCCTTTTTTTGGTAATTTTTGGTACCCGACAGTGATGGTTGTGTTCCGGAGCAGGAACATCTTTTTGGTGTGTCATGCGGTGTGTCAATTTTGTGTCAATAAAAGCGGCAGAAAGGGGTAAAAAGCGCGAAAAAATGACACACCAAAAAAGAAAAAACCCTGTAAATCAATGACTTACAGGGTTCATAAGTGCCCAGAACAGGAATCGAACCTGCACTACCTTGCGATAACCAGATTTTGAGTCTAGCGCGTCTACCAGTTCCGCCATCTGGGCTTGCATTTTAAAGAACCCTGCTTTACTACCTTACAATCAAAGACTTATAATCAGCAAACCTCGTTCTTCAAATGGGATGCAATATTACGGTATTGAAAACTCCTGTCCAAAATCTGGCGCATTTTTTTTAAAATATCTGCTGGTTTACTGGTGAATCCTGATTTAACCTGCTTGTTACCTTCAATCAATATATACCAGATCGTGCTGTTTAGTCCTGGTCAGATCCTCATTATATTCAGGTGAGATCCCTGTTGGATTCACTGATATTCCGTACATATCCCGTACATATCCCGTATATGTCCTGTATATGAGCCGTTCCTATATAGGTACGGGAAAAGTACGGAACAACCGCAGATCACCTACAAGTAGACCCCGAAACAACCAGGTATTTCACAGGAATCTCACAGGGATCTCACAAGGCCCCCAAGTGCTGTTGCAAACTGTATACATACTATAAATGCCTATTTCCCTTGGATAAAATCAGTTATTCCACTTAGAGAAAACATAGATACATCATTGATTACCAATAACATTATTGGAGCACCAATAAACTTATTGGCGTGTTTTGTTGCTGATAGAACACTGTAATTTCCTGCTGATGACTGCAAAAAGGTAATAGCTTTTCAATAAAGGTTTTTGCCATAAGTCGCTGGGGAGTAGTGAGCACAATTTTGGCTCCCAGCCGCATAAAATACTGTAAAACCTCGTAAAGCTGATCAAATTGAGCTGGATCGTAGTTTATATCACTGAGCAATAAAACGTCTGTAATGAGGCCCGCGGGCAGGCAGTTCCAATCCAACAACTGGCAGGTAACGTTAGCAAGTTGTAAATGTCCGGTTGTTCTGGTCATGGCAGCCACCGCTTCGGGCAGGTAGTCGCTGCAGCAAACGGTTTGTGCATAACGGGCAGCTACAAATGAGGGCAGCCCCAACCCGGCAGCCAGCTCCAACACATTTTTACCCTGCACCAGTTCCGGATGCTGGTGTATATAGTCCGCCATGGCCAGCGCCGAAGGCCATAGTTTAGTCCAGTGCGGAAAAGGCACCTCCGCCTGCACCTGCTTTTGCTGAAAGTAGTTATCCTGCACTTCCTGCGCGTTGGGCACAAACAGATCTATAGTATAACCCGGCCGTTCCAGGTGTTGTAGTTGTAATGATAGAGACATTAATACTGGTAAAACGGTAAAGTAAGCGCTTTATCTGATCGCTATTTACTTTTCCGGTATTTTTTAATTGCTTTCACAACAAAATAAACAATAACAATGACCGCGATCAGATTCAACAAATTCCAAAGAAATAAAGAAAGACCCGGAGTCATATTTTATAGATTTTCAATAATAGGTATAATCAACAACAATTTTGTTATAAGTATACAACCTGGTTAGTCAAAAAAAAGATGTAACTCAATTGAGTTACATCTTTTTTATTCAACCTGGGGGTAATTACTTTTTGTAGGCAAATTACTTGCAACAGCTTTTCTTAGGGAATAATATCTTTCTGATTATTGCCCATACTTTACTCCAAACTGATATTTGTTTATTCTGAGTCATCGACATCTTCCTGTTTAACAAAGATACGATCAGGAAGTTTACCAAAAACAAATTCTGTTACCTGGCACAGCCACATCCGTTTATTAACCTGCTGACCGTTATACTTTTCCATCAGATAATAAGCACCGCCAATGCTGGGGTCACATTTCTCTGTTAAAGTAAGCACATCTGCGCCTTCAAATGGCTCTTCTGAAATATTTAACACAACGGTTGTACCCCGGTCGGCCATAATATCAAGCATGGTATCGGCGCCATCAACCATTTGCAGATCGCCGGCATTACCGCCCTGTTCTATATATTCAGGCAGATCGATGTACCATTCATCACCATTCTTTACGAACATATAAGTATTCATAGCGTGTAGTTTTTGCAGCTCAAATATAACAAAAAGGTCGTCCCTTCTGAACCCCGGGGACGACCTTTTTGCTTACTAACGGGACACCTTTTGTGTATATACTTCTACAAAAAGACAAAGCATGCTACTCTTAATAACCGTCATCTTTATTCTTTACTGTCACAAGCTTAAAAACTTTTCCAGTATTCCCGCTTGGCCCTAACATAGAAGAAACAGTCAGGTATACTTCCCCCTCATTGTCCTGTCCAAATCCACGCAGGAAATAACCTATATCATTGGGATGGCTTTTCAGATTTATTTCATCATACGACCACACCCCTGCTCCGGACGTTTGAGACATGAACAACTCGCCATCGCCAACAGTGAACCCTTGTGAGAACGTGCCAAAAATATATTTACCGTCCCAGCCCTTTATCTCTTTTCCGCGATACACATTACCACCAATGATGGTGGTAGCTCTTCCACCTGCCGGATTGGCTGCGTTGTTCACTTCTATCACCGGATCGATCAAGGGGTTACCGAGGTTATCTACTGAAGGACAGGAAGCCAATAACAGCGAGTCTACCGCTGCATTAAAGCAATGCCGTCCCTCTTTTACATTCCAGCCATAATTTCCGCCTTTGATCACTACACTCACTTCTTCCCATAATCCCTGTCCGGCATCGCCTGCTAACAACATATGGGTACCCCCCATATCAAATGAATAACGGAATGGGTTGCGAAAACCATAGGCATATATTTCATCTTTACCTGGTTTACCAACAAACGGATTATCAGCTGGTATTCCATAAGGATTTCCACTATTTACATCGATACGCAGAATATTTCCAAACAAATTGGAATCAATATCCTGTCCATTACCGCCGGCATTGGCTGCGTACCAGTCGGTAACATGTCCTGGCGCCACATCATCGGCAGCACCTCCATCGCCAATGGAAATATATAAATAGCCATCGGGACCAAATGCCAGCGTACCACCATTGTGATTTGATTGGGGATCATCCATTTCCAACAAAATCTTTTCGGAATTCATATCTGCCAGATCCCCATTGGCCGATACTTTAAATTCAGAAATGCGGCTTAAATTATCCCAGTTAACACCCGCCTGGGGCCCACCGGCACGGGGTGGCAGTTGATAATAAACAAAGAACCGGCCATTGTTCTTATAATCGGGATGGAAGGCCATGCCCAATAACCCTCTTTCATCATAAGCTGGTGTTAACGCAACCAGTTTGCTGCTTACATCCATAAAGGGTACCGACAACTTTTCACCGTTCTTAATGATCCAGATCTTTCCAACCTGGTCAATGACAAACAACCGGTTTGTATCATTCGGCACAGCAACCAGGCCAATGGGAGAAACAAAATTGTCAGCAATCAACTTAATATCCACTTCCTTATTGTTGTTGTGGGGGCCATCATTCTTTTTACAACCCGTCAACATCAATGCAAGCAACGCTGATGCCGCGAAAAAACGACAAACAATGGTGGAATTGACTCTCATGGTAGTTTCATTTTTAAATGGTTTAAAAAATGATCCATCAGGCTATAGAAAGCCCGAACACTGCTACAGAGAGTTATTTATTTAGTGGGGATTGGTTTGGTATGCCATGTAAATTATGCAAAGGTTATACCCATAATGAAAAATGCAGCGCAAGCTGCATTTTTCATTATGACTTATGCTAATTCCTTAGCTATGATCTCTCTACCATTTCTATCATTGCGGAAATCTCTTCCACCGCAGCTTCGTCAGATCCGGTAAAACCGGTAACCCTGAATCGGATGTTACCATTTTTATCGAGAATGAATTTGGTTGGGATGCCCGAGATACCAAAACTTTCAACGACGTTGTTACTACCTGTTTCGGGGTCTTTCAGGTCCATCAGCACCTGGAAAGGAAACTTATTGTCATCAATATATTTTTTGGCAGCAGCGGTGGCATCACCGGCTCCTTTTTCCCAGGTATGAATAAACAGGAACTGTACATTGGGATTGTCCTTAAATTTATTCACGGCCATTTGCATAGCAGGGAAAGAACGTTTGCAGGGACCACACCAGGTCGCCCAGAAATCGAGTACCACTACCTTGCCTTTAAGGCTTTCTGAATTTACTGTATTTCCGTTTACATCTTTTAGCACCCATGCAGGCGAAGGTTTATTAACAATGGTGTTCTTCAGGTTCTCGATCACCTTTTTTGTAATAGCAGCTTCCATCTCCTTCATATACTCCGCATACGGTTTGCCTCCGGTATTCAGCTTTTCATACAGTGCTTTGTGCATCTCTTTGAATTGCTTTTCAGCCTCACCGGTTTGCACAAATTCATCGGCTTTCTCAAATGCTTCTTTATCGCGGCCCAATGCCTGTAAGATCTCTGAATAAGTATAATTTACTGCCCCATTTTTACCTTCTGCATAGGCTTTTTGAATATATGCCAGCGCGCTGTCATTCTCTTTTTGCTTCAGATAAATACGGGCAATGGAAGTGGAATATCCTCTATACCCCATTGCAGCGAACTGCGCCCCTTCTTCTTTTGTACGGGTAGTTTTAAACGCATAAGCATTGGCCATCGCCTTTTTAAATAAGGGCAATGCCTCCGCCGTATATCCGTTCTTTTCCAGCCGGGTAGCAACACCAGCCCAGGCCTCCCCTTTCCACGCCGGAGTTTGGCACAGGTTGCTATAATACAAGGCCTTCTTTACATTCTTTTCTTCTGCAAACGCACTGGCCACACTATTAGATGCATAATCGTAGATGATCCTGCTGCCTTCAAACCTGTTCATGGGATACTGCTGAAGCCATTTTTTATAAGCCGTTTCCTTTTCAGCTGCATTGCCGGCATTATAAATGGTTTGCACGTCTTCGTTCCGCCAGGTTTCGCCTTTGGGAAAACGGGCTTTTATCACCGTTAATAAAGAATCGCTGGTTGCTTTCTTTTTCATCACACTGAACATATTCAACGCCAGTATCCAATCCTGTTCTTTATTACTTTTTAACCCATCGTATAACTTACCGGTCACCAACGCCCTGTCAGCCGTCTCCTTTGAAGTGGCCAGCCGGTAATAATATTGCCGGGTAGTGTCTTTGGCATTTTGTGCCTGCAGCAATCCATGGCTTACCACGGTGAGCGTTGCTGCCAACATGATTCCTTTGTTCATTTGTAATGGTTATAATGGTTACTAATAGCCGTCGTTTTGCGACAGACTGGTATTTAACAATCGTTGTGCATCGGGTACCGGATACAAAACGGCAGTGCTTTTCCAGGTATTCTTTTTTTGTCCACCGATCACGATGGCCGCGCGATTGGTCCTTTTCAGATCGAACCACCGATGGCCCCATTCGCCAAACAATTCTACCTTTCTTTCCTGCTCGATCGCCAGCAAGAGCTCGTCTTTGGTCAATGTTGCAGACAGACCGGTTAATCCCGCACGGTTACGCAACACATCGATATCACTCTTTGCGAGGGCCAGTTTGTCCTGCTGCGCGCGAGCTTCCCCCCTGATGAGGTACAGTTCTGCAAAACGCAGTGCTACATTGTATTCATTACCGGTAGTACCGCTTCGGATTTTGTATTTGGTTACCCGGTGATAGGTCACCCCGCTTGCCGTGGTATCGGAGGTCCAGTTGGTTTTACGCAGATCGCCAGTTTCAAATGATCTGTACAGCGTATCGTACAGGCTGTAATTAGGCAAGCTGTTGGCGGCCGAATTATAATTGGCGCCATAGGTGCTGATGCCGGTAGTATTGGCAATTTGCCAAATGATCTCGTTGCTGTTATTTACAAAGGCACTGGCCGGCGCCACTATGCCGTATGCTTTTGAATCGATCACTTTGGCAGCGGCTGCTTCTGCATTGGAATAGTCTTTATTGTACAGATAACATCTTGCCAGCAAAGTGGTGGCGGCCCATTTATTGATGCGCGCACGGAAGGTACCGGTATAGGTTTCTGGCAATAATAATTGCGCTTCTTTCAGATCAGCAATGATCTGTGTCCATACCTCTTGTGCTGACGTCCGGGGCAGAAAAGCATTTTCCTGATCATTATTACCAAGCGGCATGGGCACATCGCCATAAATATTCACCAATTCAAATAACACAAACGCCCGCAGGAATTTTGCTTCCCCCAATAACTGGTTCTTTACAGATTCCGTAAGGGTGGTTGATGCCGATAAGCCAACTATGTCGTAGTTGATATTCCGCAAATATTGATAGGCGAAATACCAGGCATTGGCGTTTAGGTTATTGTTAATGGAGATCGTATTATTCTCATACCCGTCATAATCAGAACTGGGGGTATTGTATTGCACATCATCGGCCGACATGCCCGGATACATAGTATAAGGCACCAGCATCTGGGTAGCTACATTACCGGTATACAATCCCATTATTGCACTGGAAGCAGTTATATCGCTGGTGAACACATCGGGGGTGAGTACCTGCGTGGGAGGCGATCCAATTTCAGTGAACTTTTTACAGGAAGTCAGAAACAGGGACAAGGCCATGGCCATGGTCCCAAAATATATTTGTATGGAGCTGTTTTTACGAATCATAGTCAGCAGTCTTAGAATGAACAATTAATTCCAAACACTATCGTGCGCAGGGGTGGCATTACTGCACCCAGGGTACCGGTACCAATACCCGCAGGACCACCCTGGATGGTTGTCTCCGGATCGTACAGGTATTTGTTTTTGGAGAACAGGAATAGATTCTGTCCCTGTACAGAAATGGTACAATCAGCCATCTTTAACCGTTTGATCCAGGCCTGCGGCACCATATAGGCGAGACTTGCGGAACGCAATTTTGCAAACGACGCATCGCCCCAGGTCACATCAGAAGCAGAATAATTGTAATCAGCGCCTGAAGTTTTGTAAGCGGGATACATAGCTGCATCTCCGGTTTTCATCCAGTGATTCAGCACCGATGTATTCTGGTTCAACAAACTGCCAACCGGCACCGGTGAAGGGAACAGATTGGTCCTCGCCTTGCGGTGGTTGAATTGAAAAGTTACATCCAGTTGGAAATTCTTATAGATAACGGTATTTGACAAACCGCCGTAATAAGGGTTGCCCATGGGCATTGCATACCGGTCGCCGGCGCTTGTAATAGAACCGCTGCCATCTTTATCGTCATACACAGCCACACCAGTAGCTGGATCGATACCCTGAAAATGATACAGCTGTGCTACATTGAGTGGTTTGCCAACGATATAAGAAGATGCATTGAATGAATTTTCCAGCCCCGGCCATTTCACCAGTTTGTTGCGGTTGAACGTAACATTCAACGCGGTTTTCCATTCCAGCTCCTTGGTCTTTATATTAGTGGTCCGCAGATCAAATTCAACACCGGTATTGGTAATAACCGCTGGTATATTGACCGTTTTGGCACTGATACCCGTTTGCGTGGGCATCGAAACAGAAGAGATCTGGTTACCGGAGCGGGTTTCATAATAGTTTGCTGTCAACAGGATCCGGTCTCTTAAGAAGCCCAGATCAATCCCTATATCATATTTCCTGCGCGACTCCCATTGAATATTATCATTCAACAGTACTGGTTGCGGGTTCAAAGTACCATTGCCCAATAAGGGGGTACCGGCATTATACAGATCGAGGTACAGGTAGTTCGAGATCTGGTCGTTGCCGGAAGTACCGATGCTGCCACGCAGCTTGCCAAATGAAAGGAAGGAAAGATCATTTCGTGCAAACATTTCTTCGGAGAAAACCCAGGCAGCGCCAACGGAACCAAAATTATTAAACCGGTTGGCGGGGGCAAAACGGGAAGAACCATCGCGCCGGAAATTGGCGTTCACAATATATTTGCCCTTGTAATCGTAAGTTAACCGGCCAAAACCTGCGGCATATTTATACCGTTGAATGTTATTATAATAAACCTGTAGCGTACCGGCAGCGATCATGGAACCTAACAGCGCTTCACTGGAGTAATTACTGGCATAAATTTGATACCCGTCGGCCGTATTGCTTTGCAAACTGGCGCCGGCCAATGCCGTCAGTTTACCTTCGCCCAGCTTACGGGTATAATCGATGGTTGGTTCTATAATATAATTCCCAGCTTTATTGTCGGCGAAATAAGCATAGCTGCCTAAGGTGCTGGTTGGGTTGTCTGAAGAATAGGGATTTGCTTTTTTCTGGTCCAGATCGGTTTTCGTATAGCCCAGCGTTGCTTTCAGGTTCAAACCAGGCAGTATTGTATACCTGAGAGTAAGATTACCGATCAGGTTATTACTGTTACCCTTGTAGGTTTTCTTTAACCGGCCCAGCGGATTGGTAAACCCACTGTACCAGTACAAAGTGCCATCTGCATTGTATAATGGTAAATTGGGCGGCAGGTTATACGCAGAAGAGATATCATCTGCCAATAAATTGGTTACGTCATTGGCATAGGAAACCATTACCCCGATATTGAACTTGTTATCCCGGGTTGTATGATCTGCGTTCAACCGGAATGACAATCTCTTTGCTTCATTATTGCCAGGAAAAACAGTCGTCTCTCTATGGTAAGCTGAATTAAACAAAAAGCGGGTGCCGCCATTTCCCCCTGAAATGCTAGCCTGCGCATCGGTGGTATGGGCCGTTCCACCCAACAGGAATTTTTGCCAGTCGGTGCTTTTAGTAGTGTCCCATACTTTCAGATCAGGCGCATTGGCGGCTGTTGGTGTTTGATTGCTATTGGTAAACGCTTCCCGTCGCATGGCGAGGTATTGTTCCAGGTTCAGCATGGGAATAAACCGCGATACCTTACCCGTACCCTGGTAAAAACTGGCATTCACTGTTGTTTTACCGGCCTTGCCTTTTTTTGTAGTGATCATGATCACCCCATTGGCGCCGCGTGAGCCATAAATAGAGGTGGCGTCGGCATCCTTCAACACATCGATGCGTTCGATATCATTTGGATTGATCAAACTAAACGGACTCACGCCGCCATTGGCGCCGGAGGTCCCAAATGCATTCAGGTTATCGGTGGCCGGAGAACCGCCATTAAAATTGGTAAAAGGAACGCCATCGATGATAAACAATGGCACGTCGCCCTGTGATAATGACCCCTGTCCCCTGATCTGTATCTTCACCGCACTGCCGGGCATGCCATTGTCCTGCGCTATAACCGCGCCGCTTATCCGGCCGGGTAAGGCCGCCAGCGGATTGGCCACCGGTTGTTTGGAGATTTCCTGCGCAGTAACAGAGCTTACCGAACCGGTACTCTTTCTTAAAGAAGTAGTACCATAAGCAATCACCACCATTTCATCGAGCAGCGATCTCTTGGCTTTCAATGTTACTGACAGCATACTGCCGAGCATAGCTCCGGTTACTTTTATTTCCCGCGTTTCAAAGCCAACAAACGATACCACCAGCACATCGCCTTCAGCAGCGTTTATTGTAAAAACGCCATCATTATTGGCCATACCGCTTACGGTGGAACCCTTAATTACAATGGAAGCACCGTTTAACGGCGTGCCATCATCTGCCGTAACCCGGCCTTTGACAGGGTCACCGTATAACAGATTACTGGCCTGCTTCACCAATGGCAGCGACGCCGCGGCGGCTGGCTTTGGTTTTACTATAATGTATTTATTGTCTTCAACGGTGTAGGTGATGCCCTGGTTGCGAAAACAAAGATTCAGCACCTCCGGAAGGGCGGCATTGGCCACCTGCAGATTGACCGAGGTGGTTTTCTCCAACATGGATTTACCATAGATAAAAACATAACCGGTTTGTCTTTCAATTTCCCGGAACACCTGCGCCAGCGGCGCATTTTTTACTTTGATGGTAACACTTTGCGAAAGTCCTCGTGCACTTACATTCAAAAATGCAACGGTCAAGAAAATAAACGTCAGTTTCATTACGCACAATAATTTTTTCCACGAACTGTTTTTCTCACACCCGCCATCACTTGCATTTCGACGGGTAATAGCCATGCCTGCGATAAAGCTGCGGCAGACTAAAGCAGTTTTTTGCATACTTTTGCCTTGGTTTGGGTGAATAAATATCCATTCCCGTTCGATCGTTGTCGAGGGAAGGCCATAGTCGTCGCAGACTATTCAATTATGATGTTACTCAAACCTCCTTCCCGGCTAAGCCGGGATCTTCGAGGCCAGGGATGTTCTCAGCATCGCTGGCTTTTTGTTTTAGCAACTTTCAATTCTTCATGGCAATACTGTGATCCTGTTACCGTCAATCTTAAAGTGCACCAATGTAGTGAGCTCCAGATACCTTAGTACTTTAGACACCGGTACGCTTCGGGGTATCGTTGCAGTAAACCCCTCCTGAGTAGGCTTGCCTGCAAACGCCACCTCTACATTATACCAGCGGCTTATCTGTTTCATTATACTTTCAATCCGTTGTTCTCTGAATATGAACTGGCCGTTTGTCCAGGCTACTGTTTCCTCTACATCAACTGTCTGAACTGTGATTGGTTGGGATTTTTGGGATGATTGGGATACAGATGCCTGTTCACCAGGTTTCAGGATCGCCGATCTTTCATCATTCATCACCTTCACCTTTCCTTCCAACAAAGTTGTCTTTGTGGCCGCTTCATCACTGTATGCATTCACATTAAAGTGAGTGCCCAGTACTTCGATAAACTGCGTCTTTGTTATTACACGAAATGGTTTGGCGGCTAGTTTAGTCACCTCAAAATATCCTTCGCCTTCCAGTGCCACTTCACGGGTACTACCTGTAAATGCAGTGGGATAACGAAGCGTACTGGCCGAGTTCAACCATACCTTACTGCCATCTGGCAAAATCAGTTTATACTCCCCTCCCCTTGGCGTTGAGAGCGTATTATACGTTACATCCGATCGTCCACTGCCTGCCGACTGGTACTTCAAACCCGCGCCCTCTTTCACAACCTGTGCATTGCCCTGCTGCGCCAGCAAACCATTGCCGGCACTGTCGAGGACGATCTGTTTTCCATCTGCCAGGGTCAGCATGGCCTTCTGGCCACCCGGCTGTACATCGTTTTTATAGGGGTTCGAGGTAGCAGCAACCGGAACAGTGGTGCTTTTTTTATTCAACAACACATATCCGGTAATACCAACGGCCAACAAACAGGCAGCAGCAGCCACCCAACGCCAGCGGCGACTGATGGTCAACACCCGTCCCGGCATTTCCGCAACCGGTTTATCAGCCGACAGTACCCGTTGCAGGGATGCCTGCATGGCATCCGCATCAACGGCTGTAGCACCAACCGATTCCGCTTCCATCATTTCGCGCAGCATCTCAATCAACTCTCTTTCTTCGTGCTGGCCAAGCAGTTGCAATAGTTCAGCCTGTTGTTGAGCAGTTAACTCATCATTCATATATTGCCCTATCAAATACCTGATAGCATCTTTTTGCATAACATTGATTTAGGCATCATTCCCTGGTAAGATGCAGCTATAGGAATAACGTACTATTGAAATTGAAATAATTGTTAAAAAAACATTATTAATATAAATACGAGGCTAATGGTATGACCGGCCGCGCCGAGGTGATGACGGATGTCTTTCAGGGCAGTCACAAGGGCATTCTTCACGGTAGCTACTGATAATGAAAGCGCTTCGGCAATGGCAGCAGGTTTGAGTCCTTCTTCCCGGCTCATGCGGTAAATGCGCTGGCGCTGGGGTGGCATATTATTAACGGCCTGTGATACCAGCCGGCTTATTTCGGCGAGCTGGGTAACATCCAGCGGTGTACTGGCTTCCCGATCGCTTTCCCGGACCTGCAGGGCGGCTAATTTTTTGCGATGGTTCAATTCTGTTCTTATGGCATGTAAACACTGGCGGGAGGCAATGGTAAAGATCCAGGCTTGCAGGTTTTCTACTTCGGGGAGTTGGTCCCGGTTCAACCATACGCGCAGAAAGGTCTCCTGCAGCATCTCTTCCGTTTTATCTGCAGAATGCGTAAACTTCAATATAAAAGGACGTAATAAAGGATAATACCGGTTAAAAAGGCTGGCAAAAGCCTCTTCGTCGCCGTCTGCTATCCGTTTACACAACTCGTTCTCCATTATTGGACGCAGTTCAGTTTACAATAATTAGTTTTTGGCTAACAGCTATTAACCTGTAACTGGTATGACTCATCAATCATTGGTGGATAAAGGCGCAGGATGCGCTGAATTTGCAACGGTAATGGAATGCGAATTTACTAAGATAGTGGGAAGATATGAAGATAAGTTTATGAATAATAAGGGTTACTTGTTACGGAAGTCCAGTTACCGGATACCCTTTTCAGGTTGGAAGGTACCGGTTGTGAGTTGTGAGTGGGCTCGCGATTACTCTCGGAAGGCACAAATAATTTTGAGTTTACTCACCATTCACCCCGACCGTCCACTTAAATGGTAAGCCAAATAGCGAATCCGCCAAAGGCGGACAGGCTCTTACAGATCTTGGCCATCTTCTGCCGTCCGCTGTCTGCCATTTGCCGTTTACCCATTGCCACTTCTTACGGCTGATTCTTCATTATGATCAAATTCGCAATGAGCCCCGTCCAACCGGTTTGATGCGAGGCGCCCAGTCCCCGGCCGGTATCGCCATGGAAAAATTCATGGAATAAAATGTAATCCCTGAAGTGTGGATCGTTTTGAAATTTCGGGTGCGACCCCAGTACCGGACGCTTGCCTTCTTCATTTCGCTGGAAGATGCGTAACAACCGGCAGGCGATCTCATTGCCCACCTGCTTCAACGTTAGAAAATTCCCGGAAGCAGTTGGATATTCTATTTTAAAATCGTCACTATAATAGAAATGATATTTGCGCAAGCTTTCAATAAGCAGGAAATTCATTGGCATCCAAACCGGTCCGCGCCAGTTTGAATTACCGCCAAACATAGCACTATCACTATCACCCGGCACATACGGCACACACATAGGCGCCCCGTTTATATTGATCGTATAAGGATGTTTGGCATATTCTTTCGACATTGACCGGATGCCATAGTCACTCAGAAAAGCCGTTTCATCAAGCATATGGCTCAACAATCTTTTCATGCGGTGCCCACCCAATAATCCCAGCAGGTGCGTATCCTGTTTACCTTCTTCATACCAGCGCGATACCAGCAAGGCCAGGTCGGGCCGGTGGCGCAGGAACCAGTTCATGCGTTCGGCAAATACCGGGTTATTGTCCAACGTTTCGCGGGTGATCACTTCTACTGCAAACAGGGGGATCAGTCCCACCATGCTTTTCACTTTCAGTTTTATGATCTGGTTATTTTTCACGCGTACCTGATCGTAAAAGAATTCATCTTCCTCATCCCACAACCCGGTATTGTTCTTACCCATGCTGGCCATGGCACCGGCGATGTACAGGAAATGTTCAAAAAATTTGGTGGCCATTCCCGTGTAGGCTTTATTGTAAGTAGCCAGCTCCAGTGAAATGTGCAGCATGTTCAGGGCATACGTCGCCATCCAGCTGGTACCATCTGCCTGTTCGGCATGCACCACTTCCGGCAAAGGTGCGCTTCTGTCGAACACCCCGATATTATCCAGCCCCAGGAAACCTCCTTCAAAGATATTATTACCTTCCTTATCCTTCCGGTTCACCCACCAGGTGAAGTTGATGAGCAGTTTATGAAACAGCGATTCCAGGAACGCATAATCTTTTACGCCTTTGGCTTTTGCATCCATCCGGAAGATCCTGAATACGGCACCGGCATGGATAGGCGGATTGGCATCGCCCAATGACCATTCATAGGCAGGCAACATGCCCGAGGGATGCATATACCATTCCTCAGTCAATAACTGGAGTTGCTGTTTGGCAAAATCCGGGTCAACCAACCCAAGGGTAACACAATGAAAACCGAGGTCCCAGGCTGCATACCAGGGAAACTCCCATTTATCGGGCACTGAGATAATATCCTCATTATTGAGTTGCTTCCAGTCGTTATTGCGGCCCTGCCAGCGTTCTGAAGGCGGGGTGGGCAATGAAGGATCCCCATCGAGCCACTGTTGTACTTTATACGAATAGAATTGTTTATTCCACAACATGCCGGCTATAGCCTGCCGGAAAATAAGTTTTTCATCATCGGTAGGAATGTCTTTTTGCAGATCGGCATAAAAGGCATCGGCTTCTGCTATGCGTTGGGCAAAAAGCGATTCAAAGATGGCATCAAAATCATCGAATGCATTGGGATGATGTTGATCGCTTAACCGCAGACGCAGCGTATGGGAAGCACCGCCGGGAATAGAGAGTTCATAATTAATGGCCGCTTTGGTGCCCATCATGGCGGTGTTCACCGTTTTTTTGCCATGAATCAGATAATCCCCGATACCATCTTTTGGAAATGATTGTTTATCGTCATGGTCATACAACCGCAGGTTATTGGTTTCATTGTCGCAAAACAACATGGTACCTGCGCCCTGAAAATACAAGGATGACACCTCCAGGCGTTCGTGATCAATACGAATGGCATGATCACCGTTCTTATATAAAGTTGGTTTATAATCGTGTCGTCCCCAGGTCCACGTATTCCGAAACCATACGGTGGGCAATACGTGCAAACTGGCCGCATCCTTACCACGATTGTGGATGGTTATCTTTATAAGGATATCATCGGTGCCGGCCTTTGCATACTCCACAAACACATCGAAGTATTTATCATCATCGAAGATGCCGGTATCTATCAATTCAAACTCGGGTTCCTGCCGGCTGCGACGGCCATTCTCCTGTATCAGCCATTCATATGGAAACTCCAGTTGCGGATACTTGTACAACATTTTCATGTACGAATGGGTAGGCGTGGCATCGAGGTAATAATAGATCTCTTTTACATCTTCGCCATGATTGCCCTGTTGGTTGTTCAAACCAAACAACCTTTCTTTCAGAATGATATCTCTTTTATTCCATAATGCCAGGGAAAAACACAACAGCTGTTTATCATCGCAAATACCAGCAATGCCTTCCTCACCCCAGCGCCAGGCTTTGCTGCGGGCCATATCGTGGGTAGTATAATTCCAGGCATCGCCATTGGCGCTGTAATCTTCCCGAACAGTGCCCCATTGCCTGTCTGAAACATAAGAGCCCCATCTTTTCCAGCTGGGATCCTGTAGCCGTTGTTGTTCTGCGATCATTTGCTTGATTTCTACGAACAAATGTACAGGAGAAATGTTTTATGGAGGGACTATCTAACAATTTCTTCAAGTGATACAACTTTAGCGTTATGCTGCACAAAATATTGTTTCTTGTTATAATTTGCAATTAATGGTCAGCAGAAAAGTAGTACCCGACTGACTAAAGTGAGATCCATCATAAGTAGCAATGTGGTAGCGGCCGTTAAAGGTCACCGCATTGACATTCCGTCTGAGACCAACCGGGTCATTCAATACCTGTTGACCGGCACTGTTCAATGGCTTCAATACATATTCGGGCAGCACATTGAACATATTATTTATGGCAAAGGAGGCGCCCAGCCAGGGGATAAATTGATAGCTGAAATGCCCATCTGTAAGCAGCTTTGTTCTAAAGACCATTTTTATATTCCGGTCGAGCCCCGCACTGCGGAAGGTTGCCGGACCAAACAAGGTATTATTGATACTAACACTCACTTTTCCTATCGTAAGATCACTACCCAGGATGGCTTTGAACTTTGGCCGGCTCGTTAACAATAACGCTTCCTGCATATAATCAAAAACCTCCTGCCCTGCTTCTTCTATCAATTTAGGATTGGCCACCACGCCTGACAATTTATTGGCCATGGTATAATTACCAGCAAGGTTAAAAGCAACCCGGCCGGTGTTAAATACGCGGATGTTTTTAAAGGATGCCACCAGATCGAGCCCCTGTGTATTGGTGCTGATGCCATTGGTAAAAAAACTCACGCCAATGATGCCATTGGCACTTAATACGGTATCGAGCTGGGTGTTTTTATTGGCAGTATGGGCAATATCAGCACTTAAAATGATCCGGTCTTTAATATTGATATTATAATAATCCAGCGTGATACTGAAATTACGGGATGGGCGCAATCCAATTCCAGCAGTAAAATTCAGCGATTGTTCCGGCTTCAGGGCAGGCACGCCTAAAACCTGGGCCTGCATACTCTTATTACTTACCACTCCTTTTGACTGTACGCCCATACCGGGAGTAAAGATCTGTTGAACTATTTGCAGGTTCACCTGTTGCAAACCCGGTGCACGAAAACCGGTTGACAACGACGAGCGAACAGTCATTTTATCACCAAGGAGTTTTTTTCTGCCGCTGACCTTCCATACAAAAGCGCCGCCAAAATCATTGTAATATTCCTGCCGGGCGGTAGCATTCAGCAGCATTGTTTTCGACAGATCGTAACTAACATCGAGGTAGCCGCCCATATTAAACCGGTTTGACGTATTGGCGTTGATGTTAGCAATACCAGAAAACGAAACAGGCCCCACGCCCACACAGGAAGCCTTGTCGCCTGCCATGATGGTAAAGGTCTCATGACGAAACTCCGTACCGAATGCAATGGCCAGTTGTTCGTTTATAGTATGTGTAATATCTATATTACCCACTGCATGATGAAAGCCATACCCGCCGGGCCGGAAGGTGGTAGGGCTTTGCGCCCCCAGGGCCGGATTCCAGGTATTGTCAACGGAATACAATTGTTTATTGCTGCCAATGGTAGCGCTTATATCGGTTGTCCAGGATTCTTTTTCCTGTTTAAATCCAAGTGTGGCATTATAATCATTCAGATCTCCGGCAAAGGTTGGCCCATACCCCAGGTAGTCAGCGGTGGTATCGTGCAATAAATTATAGGGGTCCTGTTTCCAGTATGCCGTACGATAGTTGGCATAGCTCTGGATATTCTTGTACACATACGCCGCATTCGCATAAATAGAAGCGTTATTATTTACCGGAATGCCGGCATTCACCAGAAAACGGGCAGCAGTAATGGCCGGAGTACCATTCACATTGCGTGCATCGGGAAATTGCGCCAGATAGGCTTTTACTTTTTCCAGTCCGGCTTCAGTTCCATCACCCAGGTCGATGTTATCCTGTTCGGCATCTACTTTACCTGGCCGGTTGGTACGGTTCTCCTTTTGAAAACTGATGGTATAATTGGCAAATCCCTTTGTACCGATATTCACCCCACTATTAATGCTGTTGGCAATAGAGAAACCATCCCCTTTACTGGTAATACCGGTATTGGTCTTGAAACTGGTATATTCATACCGGTCTTTCAAAATTATATTCATTACGCCGGCAATGGCATCAGACCCATATTGAGCAGAAGCGCCATCGCGCAGGATCTCTACCCGTTTTATAGCTTCAAGAGGAATGGCGGAGAGATCGGTCTCTGTTTCCCCTCGCCCGGGTGAGGTTTGGATATACACCAATGAACCGGGGTTCTTTCTTTTTCCATTTATCAAGATCAGCGTTCGGCAGGGTCCCATATTTCTGATCTCATATGGATCAGATAAAGACGTGGCATCATGCACCGGCATGTTCACTGTATTGAACGAAGGAGCGCGATATTGTAATGCTTTGTCGAGCGTTAACTGACCTGTGCTGATCAGGTCGGCGCCATTGATATTGTCTACAGGCAGCGAGGTGTTGGTGAAAGTACGCTGGCTGGCGCGACTACCTACAGCTACCACTACCCCACTAAGATCGGTGATGGCGCTGTTCAATGTAACATTTCTGACCGCTTCTCCCTGTTGCATTTTAACCGAGGTCATATAACTCCCATACCCAACGCTGCTGAAATAGATCTTATGATTCCCATCTCCCAACGGCAGCGCGTAATTTCCCTGCGCATCGGTAACAGTGCCTTTATCTACTCCTATTACAATAATGGAAACTCCTGGCACCGGTTCGTTCTTTTCATTGTGAACGGTACCACGTAACAGGTTTTGCTGTTCAGCAGGCATTTTTACATACTTCTCCGTATGAGACGGTCCTTCTGAGATGATAATTTGAGTGGGCGATACTTTTTTATAGGTAAGTCCGAAAGGGGTTAACAGGTTGTGCAGCGCTTTATCGGGATTGTTGCAACCAGCGGTATCAGGGGTCACCTTCTTGTTTTGTACCAGTTGCTCGCGGTAGAGAATGCTTACCCGGAATTTCTTTTCCAAGGCGGCAATTACGTCTTTTAGGGGCAGGCTATTAGGCGCAAGCCGCTGCCCCTGCACGGTAAATACCATGCATAGGGATAAATTACATGCAATAAGCCATTTTTTAAAAAGGCTTTTTCTCATAATCAAAAAACGCTAAACGCTTTTTCAGGTTTGCGTCTTGCGTTCTATAATAGTTTTGGCGGGGTTCAGCTTATTTGATAACCACCTGTTTATTGGTCGCAACAATTGTTGTATGCAGTAATTCATGCAGTACAAACAACGTTGTCTCCAAATTTTGTAATTCAAGCGTACCTGAAATAACCTGTGTTTTCAGCACCGGTCTTTCTATAATAAAATCGAACCCAAAATATTCCTTCAAAGTTTCACACACATTCTGTACTGTCGCCTTTTCGAACCGGTATTTGTGGTCCAGCCAGGAGGTGAACAGAACTGGGTTAGCCACCCGGGTACTTATTTTTCCCTGCCCGGTTGAAAACTGGCAATACTCATTAGGTTGCATAATGGTAGTGGCATTGCTGGCAGGAATGCTGAACCGAACTTTCCCCTGCTGCAACAGCACACCGGTTGTATTATTGATGGCCTTTACATTGAACTCGGTGCCCAGTACTTCTATTACCGCATCGCTGGCATATACGGCAAATGGTTGGGCAGTCCCTGCTTTATCAATGTGCCGCACTTTAAAAAAGGCCTCACCCGTTAGCCATACTTCCCGTTTGCCATTTGTGCGCTTCCTGTTAAACCGGATCGATGAATTTGCATTAAGTACTACTTCTGAACTATCAGGCAACCATACGGTTTTAATTGCTGCATAGGGCGTGGAAATATAGGTATAAGCTGGTTTTCTTACATAATAAAGTACTAACCCACCGATCAATAAGGCGGTAATTACAGCTGCCGCTTTCATCCAACCGCCTGTAAAGCGTTTGGGCTGTAAAGGGATGGCCTGTTCCCTGGCAATCGTGTTATCGATCCGTTGTTTCAGGTTGTTGTAAAATTCAGCCGATACTGTCTCTTTTTTAAAATCAAAGGTGCGGATTATATCAACTGCCTTTCGTGCTGCTTCCTTTTTTGCAGCACTGGAATTCATCCATTTCGTCCATTCCTGGTTGTTCTCCCCTTCGGGATCCAACACCCAATTGATAAAAGAATCGTCTCTAAGAAAATCTTCTGTTTGATATGTAGAGTACTTTTCCATTTTAAATTCTTTGTTCTTAACTAGTAACGGTTTGTGGTTTGTAGTTTTTACCAGTCCCATAATACAATATTCCACTCTTCGCCATCAGGAGCAATATAAGAATGTATTGTTTCAAACCCTACCCGTTTGTGCGCATTAAGAGAACGCTGGTTCCTGGTTGCGATCTCTGTAATGGCAAAATCATATTTGTCTTTAAAATAACTTTTATATTTCGCATAACAGGCATCAAATACACCTTGCCCGCGGTAATCAGCCGCAACACAAACCTGTCCTACTACCATATAATTATAGTCAGCCACCTTTTTATGCTGGTACGTTACTTCTTCAAATAACTGGAACATAGGAAGCAGAATAGGAATGTCGAACCGCGAACGAACGGTCATGGCCAGCAGGTATGCAATAACCTGGTCGTTCTCTTTGGCAATCACGTGCGCTTCCACTTCATTCATTTTATACAGGTCTTCAAAACTATGCGACACCGTTACAAAACCCTGGGCCGCAATCTGCTCACTTGTTAAACCAACTGCCAGGTTCTGTTTCTGTAACGCCAGTATCTGTTCCAGTTCCGCTTTCGTTTTTGACGTTGTATACGTTATCATACTTTTTAAAGGGAAGCTGGCCACCCAAGGCCAGCTCCCTTGTTTTCAGGCAATCTACAACTTAAAATTCAGCGTCGCTAAAAACGTTGTTCCCAGCTGACTAAAATGTGATCCATCATAAGTTACCATACTATATCTACCGTTGAAAGTAATGGCATTGACATTCTTTTTCACCTGTGCCGCGTCACTTAAAATGGCGTCGCCGCTGCTGTTCAATGATTTTAACTTCCACTCCGGTATTATATTGAATATGTTATTTATTGCTATTGATGCATTTACCCGATTGCTGAACTGGTATCCGATAGTCAGATCGGTCAATACTTTGGTCTGGAACTCCAGTTTCAGGTTTTTATCCAGTCCATCGTTGCGGAAGGTAGTGGGTCCAAACAGCGTATTGTTCAACAGGAAATTCCACTTGCTTACCGTAAGGTCACCGCCCAGCACGGCTTTGTATTTGGGCCGGCTGGTTGTTAACAGAGCAATCTGTATCTGGTCAATGGTACTCTGGCCGGCATCGCTGATCAGTTTGGGATTGGTAACATTGCCTTCCAGCTCATTGGCCAGGGTATAATTTCCGGCCAGGTTGATCGTTAACTTGCCCACATTGCTAATAGGGATGTTCTTATAGTTGGCCACCACATCAATACCTTCTGTTTTGGTGCGAATGCCATTGGTAAAGAAGCTCACGCCAACAATGCCATTATTCTTCAATACGTTGTCCAGTTCGGTATTGCCGGCTGCCGTATTGGTGATATTGGAACTGAGGATGATCCGGTCTTTAATATCGATATGATAATAATCAACTGTAACACTCAGGTTTTTTGTTGGGTTAAAGCCAAACCCGGCGGTGAAGTTTACTGATTTCTCCGGCTTTAAGGCAGGTACTCCTAATAAATGCGCCTGTGGGCTTTTATTACTTACAATGCCTTTGGTTTGAATACCCTGCCCCGGCACAAAACTTTGCTGGGCTATCTGCAGGTTTATCTGGTGCAGACTGGGAGCCCGGAAACCAGTTGAAATAGAGGAGCGAATGGTGAGTTTATCACCGGCTACTTTAGCCCGGCCGCTGATCTTCCAAACAAAAGCGCTTCCAAAATCACTATAGTATTCCTGTCTTATGGTACCATTTACCAGTAAGGCTTTGGTGATATCATAGCTCATATCGAAATAACCACCGATATTGAAGCGATTCACTTTAATGGCGTTTATTTCATTTACACCGGGGAATGAGTTGGCCCCTTCTCCTGTATAAGAAGCGGTATCGCCGGCAAAGATCTGGAAGTTCTCACTGCGGAACTCACTGCCAAAACCTATGTTGAATTTATCGGTTACTTCTTTTGAGATATCGATGTTACCTACAACATGGTTAAACGCATATCCGCCTGGTTTGAACCGGATGGGGCTTTTTGACCCGAGCGAATGGTTCACGGTATTCTCTACTGTATATAATTGTTTGTTTCCGCCGGTTGTAAAACTGATGTCGTGCATCCAGCCGCTTTTGTTTGTTTTAAAACCAACCGTAGCGTTATAGTCGTTCAGGTCGCCTTCAAAAGTGGGCCCATATCCCAGGTATTCCGTACCAGCATCATGCAGTAACCCATAGTCCTCTTTCCAGTAAGGCGTGCGGTAGTTGGCATAGCTTTGCACCTTTTTATAAACATACGCCGCATTGGCATAGAAGTCGGTATTTTCACTTACAGGAATACCCGCATTCACCAGGAACTTGGTGGCGGTACTGGTAGGCGTGCCGCTGACATTCTTTGCATCGGGGAATCGGTCGAGGTATTTTTTTACATCCACCAAACTGGCCGCGGTACCAGCGCTCAGGTCGTTATTATCGCCTTCGGCATCTACGTTACCGGAACGGTTGGTTTTGTTCTCCCGTTGAAAATTGATGGTGTAATTGATATATCCTTTGCTGCCAAAATTGGCGCCGCCATTCAAACTGGTCAAAATGGAAAATCCATCTCCTTTATGAGTAAGGCCGCTGGCTATTTTAAAATTGGTATAATCAAAGCGGTCTTTCAAAATTACGTTCATTACCCCGGCAATGGCATCGGAACCATATTGGGCAGAAGCACCATCCCGCAGGATCTCTACCCGCTTGATGGCATCTGTGGGAATGGCAGCCAGATCGGCGCCGGTTTCACCACGGCCCGGTGAGGTTTGAATATATACGAGGGCGCTGGGGTTTTTGCGTTTGCCATTCACCAGTATCAGGGTGCGGCTGGGACCCATATTCCTGATCTCATACGGATCGAGCAACGAGGTGGCATCATTAACCGGGGTGTTTACCGTATTGAAAGAAGGCACTCGTAATTGCAGGGCCTTATCAAACGACAATTGCCCGGCACTTTGCAGCTCCGAGGCATTAATATTATCAACCGGTAATGGCGTGGTGGTGAAAGTTCGTTGGGATGCGCGGCTGCCCACTGCCACCACTACTTCGCTGAGGTCGGCAATGGCGAATTGTAGAACAACATCCCGGGTAACAGTAGCATTATCTATTTTAACCGTCATGGAATACTGGTTAAAGCCCACACTGGTAATTATTACTTTGTGGGTACCAGCAGGTAAAGAAAGGCGGTATTCCCCCGTAGTATCGGTTGAAGTACCGCCTTTGTTACCGCTGACCACAATGGATGCATTGGCCAGCGGCTCTCCGCTTTCGCTTGTTATTTTACCTTTTAAAATACCCTGCGCAGTTGCCATATTGGTCAGCAGTAATAGCATAGCTACCACATGCATGGCATATATTAATTTTCTCATGTGACTGATTTAATGATGGTTTTACAATGAAATGCAAGCTCGCATCAAAAATCCCGCCCGAACGACGTTCAGTCGGGCGGGCACCGCGCGGGTATGTTAGTTAAGAGGAAGTCACCTGAGAAATTACCCCATGAAAAAGGAAGAATCTTAAATATTTATTTTTTGTATACAGACCACTGACACCCCTATTATTCATTCATCTTGCCCTTGGTCCCCGAGGCCTTAGCCGAGGTGACCCATTGCTTTTTCCCATTGCCTATTGCCCATTGCCTATTGCCCATTGCCTTTCCGTCTGCCGTTTGCCGTTTGCCGTTTGCCGTCTGCCGTCTGCCGTCTTATACTCTCAACGCTCCTCTAAACCCTCTCGCCGCATAATAAGATTCCGCACCATTGTGATACGTGAACACCGTATCATAACGACGATCACAAAAAACAGCGCCGCCGAGTTGTCTGATGCTGGCAGGGGTTACTATCCAGCTGGAGGTTTTGGTATCAAATTCACCCAATTGCTGCAGTGCCCGGTACTGTTCTTCGGTGAGCAATTCAATACCCATGGCAGCGGCCACATCCATAGCGCTGTCCTGGGGCTTGTGTTCCTTTCTTGAATCTAATGCTTTGCGGTCGTAACAAAGGCTTCTGCGGCCTTTTGGGCTTTCCGCCGAGCAATCGACAAAAATGTATTCATCCGTTTTTTTATCATACCCCACTACATCGGGTTCGCCACCGGTAATTTCCATGTCGTCGAGCGACCAAAGCTTTTTGGGACTCGCTTCCAGCCTGGCCTGCACATCGGCCCATTCAATGCCTTTATGACGGCCTTTGTTCTTCTCAAAACGGGTTTTCAAGATAGTAAGCAGGTCTGTACGCTGGTCTGCCGACAGCTCTTTTTTAGTTTCTTTCATGGTGTTATTTATTAAGTGGAACAACCTTTCTATTAGCGGGTCTGAAATACCAGGATATAATAGTGAGCACTATTAACAGGATGGGACCAAACAATTCTTTGGGCGCATCTGCAATGGCCAGGTGAGAAAAAACAGCGCCGGTCATAACAAAGAAAAAGCCGGCATACGCCCATTCTTTTACCAGGGGAAATTTTGGTACTAACACTGCTATCACCCCCAGCATTTTCCAAACCCCAATTATAGTAAGTAAATACATGGGGTAGCCCAGGCGGCTGAACATAGCTGCTTCTTCTTTATTCTGAATTAGCTGAACTATGCCGGTTGCTACCATTCCCAATGACAGCCAAAGGGTAGCTATCCAATAAATGATCTTGTTTCTTTTTTCGGATCTGTTGTTTGTTTGTTCCATGTTGATTTGTTTTTTTAGGGTTAATTAATCATCCAGTCCTTTTCCACTAAGGATCTGTTGCAGGTATTTCTCTACCCTTGCCTCGCGGGTTTTGGCTTGCTTGGGTTGAGAAAAATGAAAGAGGTAGGCTCGTTGGCGCCCAGGCGTTAATTCTTTAAATGCTCTTTTCAACGCAGGCATTTTATCTAATTTCACCTGAAATTCCTCAGGCACGTGAAAGTCGGTTGTTTTTTTAAGCTCCACCTTCAGGCCGGCTTTTTCTACTTCAATGGCTTCCTTAATATACTTTTTAAGCGTTGGTGCCAGCTTCACTATTTCCTTCACATCGGTGAACCGTATTTGACGGGCCGATTGCACATTTTTCGTTTGTTGAATAAGGACCCCTTTGGGATCTTTCAACAATGCACCCTTGAAGAACAACAGGGCACAATAATCTTTGAATCCATGTATCAGTACGATGTTCTTTTTCGAATCCGAATAACAGGGACACCCCCATTTCAATTCTTCGGTAAGTCCGCTGTCA
This sequence comes from Niastella soli, assembly GCF_017742245.1. Taxonomy (GTDB): domain Bacteria; phylum Bacteroidota; class Bacteroidia; order Chitinophagales; family Chitinophagaceae; genus Niastella; species Niastella soli. The sequence goes on along the minus strand of NZ_JAGHKO010000011.1, from coordinate 520,526 downwards.
AGAACGATCATGCGCAATTGCTCATATTCCTGATGCCACTTCACGCTTTTAAAAAAGAATTCAACCCGGGGATTCATTATTATACTCTTTGCCATAAAATGTTATTTTACCTGACGTAACACTTGTTCAATGCGGTTATGTGCCATATTTATACCTTGTGCAAAAGGCATTTTTAGGATCTGATCTCTTTGCTCAACCGATTCATATATCACATGCATGGTCAGCTTGCTGGTCTCCGCAGTGAGTGGTTCAAATTCATAGATCTCCAGTTGAATGCCAAAAGGCGTATTTTCCATTTCAAACGTGCGCGAGATCTTCTTATCCGGCACCAACTCATGTATCACCCCATTGAAGCCGTGTTTATTTCCCTTAGGATCGGTTGTTTCCAATTGGTAACTACCGTGCTTTTTGCAATCGAACTTCAGCACTTTTGTCCCCATCCATTGTTCAATGATCTCGGGTTCTATATACGCTTTAAAAAGCAATTCCAATGGCAGATCAAACTCCCGGGTGATCACCAGTTCCTGTTTGCCGGTTTCGGCATTGACCATTGTTTTTCGTTCCATATTATTTGCTTTTGTATTTTTTCATTATTGATTCAATCTTATTAAAACGGTCATCCCACATTTTCCGGAATGGCTCAATAAAGTCAGCCACCTCTTTCATTTTATTGGCATTGAAGTGGTAATACACCTCACGGCCATTCTGCGTTTGCTCCAGCAGTTCGCATTCTGTGAGTATCTGCAGGTGTTTTGAAACGGTAGGCCGGGCTGTGTCGAAGTTCGACGCAATGGCACCGGCGGTCATTGATTGGGAAGCCACCAATAATAAAATGGCTCTCCTGGTTGGATCGGCTATTGCCTGAAAAACGTCTCTGCGGAGGTTCATTGTGTAGCTATTTGACTACAAATATACGCGTAGCTATTTAACTACACAACTTTTTTTTAATTTAGGAGATGAATAGTACCAAAATGATCAGAATCACTAACGACCCCGGGATCTTTTCGCGCAGGATGGAAATGGCGCGACTCATCAGCTTATAGCAGGCCTTTACCGAGAGGTTCATATTACGGGCTATTTCTTCAAAATTCAACCCTTCATAATAACGCAGGTAGATCACTTCTTTTTGTTTGGCGGTCAGGGAACCCAGGACACCCTCCAGCTGCTTTTTTAATTGTCGTTGGCTTTCATTGTGCAGCACGAGCGTTTCGGGGGTTAGTTGCAGTTCGAAAGGATAGCCAGGTTCGTCGCCAGGGTCCAGCCCCAACAACCGGTTTTGTTTTTGCAGCCAGTGCAACATGGTAGTGCGTACAGTTTTGAACAAATAGCTTTTTACCGAGGTATGCATGTTGAGCTTTTGCCGGTTTGCCCATAACCAAACGAACACATCATGCAAACAATCTTCAACCGCCGGCAGATCGGGAATGAATTTTAGTCCATAATGCGTTAAAGGCTGACTGTATTTATTATAGAGCAGGGTAAAAGCAGCATAGTCGCCTGACCGTATAGCAACGATCAGCGACAGATCTTCCTGAGCGCTGTTTGAATCCAAGGGTGTCCGGGTCATGAAACGTCAGATTACCGGAATGTAACCGCCTTTATTAAGCGTTGTTACATAGCCGCCCTGTAATTTAATAACAAATTGCACGCTAGTAACATTTGTATAATATATATGTGTGTATTTGAACGATTAAAGCCCTTAAAATCCCGCTTCAACCGACCCGTTTCCCGGTTTATCTTCTTTTCGATAATGTATTCCGTTGAAATTCAGGAATTGATTAGCTTAGTAGGAGAAGGCAATGGGCAATAGGCAATGGCATTAGTAAAATTCACATATGCGTTAAAAAGGTTCTTTCCCAAACTGGCTGATACAAAAGCCAACGGGAAAACCCTTCCGGCTGTTCTGCAGGAAATAGAGGCCAGTTATCCCGGTGTAACAAAATATGTGCTGGATGACCAGGGCCGTTTGCGGCAACACGTGAACATCTTTATAGATGGCGTTATGATCAAAGACCGGACAAAGCTCAGTGATCCATTCCAGGAGAACAGTGAAATTTATATCATGCAGGCGCTATCGGGCGGCTAAATACTTCGATATTCAACATTCAACATTTCCATATGAGATCAACACTTTTATTGGGAACACGAAAAGGATTAATTGCCTATCGTTTTCATAACGGTCAATGGACAATGGAAAGTTGCTCCTTTGAAGGCGTGCCTATTTCCATCGCTTATGCCGACCCACGTAATGGAACCTGGTGGGCTTGTCAGGACCATGGTCATTGGGGCGTGAAACTGCAACGGTCGAAAGACAGGGGCAAAAGCTGGGAAGAAGTAACTGCCCCGGCTTATCCGGAAGGTGAAGAAGTGAAAGATGGCATGCCGGCCACCACCCGCTATTTGTGGTCAATGGCACATGGCGGCAATAACTACACCTCGCGGTTATGGATAGGCACAGACCCCGGTGGCTTGTTCGTGAGCGAAGATGGAGGCAACAGCTTTCAACTTGTTGAATCGTTATGGAAACATCCCACCCGTAAAGAAGGTTGGTTTGGCGGTGGCCGCGACCTGCCGGGCATTCATTCCATTGTTGTTGATCCGCGTGATGAAGATCATATTCACATTGGCATCAGCTGTGCCGGTATCTTCGAGACCACTGACGCTGGTAAAAGCTGGGCTATCCGCAATAAAGGCATGAGTGCCGATTTTCTGCCCGACCCTACCGTTGAAACAGGTTTCGACCCGCATATTGTAGTGGCCGCGCCCAGTAACCCTGATTTCCTGTGGCAGCAGAATCACTGTGGCATCTTTCGCAGTACCGATGGTGGCAAAAACTGGATAGACGTAAGTGAACCCCAGGGCCCGGCCCGTTTTGGTTTTGCCATTGCCGTAGCCGGCGACAATCCCGACCAGGCCTGGGTAGCACCTGCCGATAGCGACGTAAACCGTACCGCTATCCATGGCGCGCTTGTTATTTGCCGCACCGACGATGGAGGGAAAACCTGGAAACAATTGCGCAATGGGTTACCTCAGGAGAATTGTTTTGATATCGTTTACCGTCATGCCCTGGTCAATGACAGCAACGCCGTTGTATTTGGCACCACTACCGGCAACCTGTTCTTTTCACCTGATCGCGGAGAGAACTGGGAAGTGATCAATAACTATTTACCGATGATATATTCGGTGCAGTTTGCTGATTGAAATGCCAGTTAATTAGTTCTTTAGTTTTTTAGTTTGAAGTTCGCTTCATTTTTCAAACTTGCATTAACTTATAAACTCAAGAACTAAATAACTAACAAACTCTAAAAGTATAACCTTATTAATTGAAAATAATCAACTTAAGACATTTAACTTTTAACAAATAACTTGCCCATAGCGCCAATGCTCAACATACTTCCCATCCTTCAACTTTACAATGTCAATACAATGCATGGTAATCCGTTGATGGGTGGGCGGGTTATTTAAGAACACCCCTACCTGAATACCAGAAATGGCTTTTCGGGTAACCACCGTATCGCCTTCTGCGATCTGGTCAAAGATCTCCACCTTTACATCAGATAATGCCTTGTGTAATACCTCAACGATATAATCTTTGATCCCTTCCCGCCCGGCCGGGATATTCAAAGTAGCGGCACTGCGATTCACAAAACCGGTGGCCACAATTTCTTCAAATGCCTGAACGTTTCCCTGCTCTATAAACTCCTTGTTAAAACGGGTAACTATCGATTTGTTACTTTCCTGTACTGTGTTCATTCTGTGTTGGTTTATAATTTTATTTAGTTGATGTATGAATTATTAATCATGAAGTATGAATTATGAAGTACGATGTATGAAATATAAAAAAACCGAAATTCGATTCCTCTGACTTCTCGCCTCTTATTCCTTTACTTCCCACATCTTAACTCCTACTTCTTACTTCCTACCTCTTACCTCCTACTTCTTACCTCCAACCTCCTACATGCTTCTCCTTACACCACAAAGCTAGTATACCCCTAACCCTCGCACGTAACGCGCAGAGCTCAAATAATTGTTGTTTTAGATCATCACTGATATTGAAGCAGTTATAATTTTCTTTAAAAATTTTTTCAAATTCCGTAGGGTGGCTCTATCGTTTGGGTACATATATAAGTAGTATGGACAAGATAGCATTTCATAGGATGTTGGATAAATACCAGGATGGCACTGCCACTCCTGCGGAAAAGACATTGATTGAAGAATATTACCGCCGGTTGGAATTGGCAGGTACTACTGACCTGTCAGCAGAAGAGGAGATCGCCTTAAGACAGGAGATGTATAAAAAGATAACCGCCAGCATGGAGGATACTGTCGTGGTTCCCTTCAAAAGAAAAAACTATAGCCTGGCAGCCGCGGCGGCAGTATTGTTATTAGCGATCGGCACGGGTAGTTACTTCTGGTTATTTAAAAAACAGCCCCAGCAGCTACCTAATAATGAAACGGCGAAAACAAAACCGCACGACCTTCCGCCCGGTCGCGATGCAGCCACGCTTACCCTCGCTGATGGACGCACCATTTTACTGGACTCTGCCAACGGCACCATTTCACAACAGGGTGGAACAACCGTAATCAACCTGAACGGACAGGTATCGTATGCAAGGGCAGGCAACAAAAACGAACAGGCGGCTGTGGTATACAACACCATCACCACTGCGCGGGGCAATCAGTATCAGTTGATCCTGCCAGATGGATCAAAGGTATGGTTGAACTCAGCCAGCTCCCTGCGTTTCCCTACCACCTTCACAGGTGAACGGCGGGAAGTAGAACTGGATGGAGAAGGATATTTTGAGGTAGCCACCCTTCGACTCCCCTCAGGGCAAAAAATGCCTTTTCATGTAAAGACAAGCACCCAGGATATAGAAGTACTGGGCACGCACTTTAATGTGAATGCCTATAAAGATGAAGAAACGATAAAGACAACGCTGTTAGAAGGAAAAGTGAAAGTGGGTTCAATCGGCAATGAAAATGCTACCATATTAAATCCCGGCCAGCAAGCTGTTGCTGCTAACAATGCCATTAAAGTAACAGACAACGTGGACATTGATCAGGTAATGGCCTGGAAGAATGGCTGGTTTGAATTTGATAATACTGACATAAAAACCATTATGCGCCAAATAAGCCGCTGGTACGATGTAGAGATCCGTTATGAAGTGAAAACAAATAACGAAACGTATGGCGGCCGTATAAGTCGTAACCTAAATCTTTCTAACATTCTTAAGATGTTAGAGTCGTACGGTGTTCATTATAGGCTGGAAAATAAAATATTGACAGTAGTTAAATAAAATCGACTGATGTAGGTACCCGGACACTAAGGACGACAAGCAATACAATTTGGCAATAGGCAGAAGGCGGTGTGTAGTTGCTAGGGGTTTTAACAATTTGAGAGAACAGTGCATCAATCAACAATTATCAGGCATAAATAAAGCAGTCATTGCACTTCCGGAAGCTTTATTGCCAATTGTAATTGCGATACGGGGAGACGGGAAATAACATTCGGGAAGCCCGAATAAGAGCAAGCATCATGAAAAAAGAACCAACCATAAACCCTAAATAAAAAAAAGCCGCTTCGTGGCCAGACGAAACGGCGGAGTTCAGTAACAATAAACAAGACTGTTGAGGTATCATCTATTTAATCACCAAACCAAACAAAGTTATGCAAATAACTGCTAAAATCCGTTCGCGTAAATATACGAACGGATTACCCTCCTGGTTAGCCAGCCGGGAGATGCACAAACTGCTTAAGGTCATGAAGTTAACCACATTCCTGTTATTCATCACATGCTTGCATGCAGTTGCCCATACCAGTGGGCAAACTGTAACCCTGTCGCTTAAGAATGTGCCGCTGCAAAAGGTATTCAAAGCGGTTTCCAGGCAAACAGGGGTGTCTATCGTGTACTGTGAAAACTTGTTTGAAGGGCTTCAACCCGTCTCTATAAACGTAAAGGACGCTACGCTTAAAGACGTACTACAACAATGCCTGACCGGAGCCCCGTTTGACTATAATGTGCAGGGCAATACGGTGGTGATCAGAAAGCGTTCTTCAATAGAAATAAATGGCACCATCAATACACCTCCGCCGCCGCCCGTACCTGTAAAAGGAAAAATAGTGAACGATAAAGGCGAAGCCATTGCAGGCGCCAACGTGCAGGTAAAAGGAACAAAAAAAGGTACCAGCACCGATGCAGAAGGAAACTTTACCATAGATGCCGATAAAGGTGACATCCTCATCATTACAAACATCGGCTATGCTACCCGGCAAATAACCTTAACCGATACCAAATCGCTGAATATAACCCTTACCGTAAACTCGCAACAACTGGGTGAACTGGTGGTAACCGCCCTTGGTATTCAACGCCGTCAAAAAAGCCTGACCTACAGCACTACAAAAGTTAATAATGCCGAGCTGACCACCGTAAAGAATATGAACCCTATCAACAGCCTGAATGGTAAAGTACCGGGGTTACAGATCAACCCCAGCTCATCAGGTTTAGGTGGTTCTGTTCGCGTTATCCTGCGTGGACAAAAATCAACCCGTGAAAATCAGCCGTTGTATGTAATTGATGGGGTACCGCTTACCAACTTCTCTACCGCACAACCTGTTAACCTGTGGGGCGAAAGCGGTGGCATTAACACGCCTGGCCGCGATGCGGGTGATGTACTGAGCTCACTTAACCCTGAAGATATTGAGAGCATCACCGTGCTGAAAGGCGCCTCTGCTGCCGCGCTGTATGGTAGCCAGGCTGGTAATGGGGTGATCATGATCACCACTAAAAAAGGTCGTACCGGTATGGCCAAGGTTGATTTCTCAACCGCATTTACTGTGGAGCGCCCCATGTACACTCCTGATCTGCAATACAACTTCAACCAAACCAATACTGACAATATTTATAGCTGGGGCCCTGCTGGTTCTAACCCCGACCATGTAAAGCCATTCTTTAAAACCGGTAAAACCTTTATCAATACCATTGCGTTCACCGCGGGTAATGAAAAAGCACAAACCTATTTCTCGTATTCCAATACCAACAACAACGGCATTCTTCCAACCAACGAATTCAAACAACATACATTCAACTTCCGTCAAACCTCCAAATTCTTTAACGACAAGCTGAATGTAGACGCGAATATCATTTTCAGCACCCAGAAAACAAACAACCGGCCTGCATCGGGTTTATATTACAACCCACTTACCGGTTTGTACCTGTTCCCCAGAGGACTGAACTTCGACGAGTATAAGAACAACTTTGAATACTTCTCGCCCACCCGTATCATGAATTTGCAGAACTGGTGGAACATCAACCCTGATAAAAACCTGGGTGGTGCCGATAACCAGCAAAACCCATTCTGGGTGTTGAACCGTGATGTGAACCTGGGTAAAAAAGACAACCTGTTTGCTTCATTAACACTGAAGTATCCCATCACCAAATGGCTGAGCGTACAGGCTCGTGGTAGCCTGAACCGCAACTACGACAATTACGAATTGCATGCCAATGCCTCTACCCAGATAACACTGGCCGACTACAATGGCCGCTTTACCTACGACCGGTTAACCCGCACTTTGTTATACGGTGACGTGATCTTATCGGGTAATGTTCCGGTTACAGACAAGATCGGTTTTAATTTCAACGCCGGTACCAGTATCAACGACCAGAAACAAGACCGTACTTATATCGATTCAAAAGGCAGTGATCTTGCTTATGCCAACATCTTTACCTTGGGCAACCTGCAGTTGAACCCTGCATTGATGGTACAACCAACTGGTTTACGCCGCCAGGTCCAATCGATCTTTGCCACCGGTACATTCGATTATGATCAAAAGGTATATATAGACCTTACTGCGCGTAACGACTGGTCATCAACACTGGCCTACACGCCAAAAGCAAAAAGCGGTTATCCATATTTCTCTGCCGGTATCAATACCATCATCAGCGAACTGGCTCACCTGCCGCAGTTTATCAACTATAGCAAAGTACGGTTCTCTTTTGCAAAAGTGGGTAACGACGTAGAGCCGTTCTCTACCAACCCTACCAATACCATCAGATCGGGTAACGTACAAACCGTTCAGCAAAGCCCTTACCTGGGCGCGATTCTGAAACCGGAAGACGCCCGCTCTTTTGAAGTAGGTACCGAATGGAAATTCCTGAACAATCGGTTGAGTTTTGATTTCACCTGGTATAAAACCAATACCCGCGACCAATATTTTGATTTCAGCGCACCAAGAGGCAGCGGCTTCTCCCGCTTCTTTGTAAATGCCGGTAACATCGAAAACAAAGGTATTGAGGCCATGATTGGTTATGATGTTATGAATAAGGGGAATGTAAAATGGAACACCAGCGTAAACTTTACCCGTAACCGCAATAAGATCATCCAACTGTTACCTGAGCTGGGCGGAATGTATGAGCTCACACAAGCCGGTGTAAACAGTTATTCGCTCCGCATTCGGGAAGGCGGTTCTTATGGCGACATATACGGCATCGTTTTCCAACGTGCAGCTGATGGCTCGATAATAGTGGATGATAAAGGAAAACCACAGGCGAAAGGTTTTGGGTTCGTTGGCAACCCCAACCCCGATTTCCTCGCCGGCTGGAACAACACAGTAGAATATAAGGATTTTGTTATATCGGCGCTTATCGACGGCCGCTTTGGTGGTAAGGTAATGAGCGTTACCCAGGCGGTCCTTGATGAATACGGTGTATCGAAAGTAACAGCGGATGCCCGTAACAACGGCGGCGTTCACATTCCGGCTACCATGCTTAATGGTACAAAATGGAGTGGCGCCATACCCGCTGAAACCTTCTATACAACCGTAGGTGGTCGTGCAGGGATATCTGAATATTACATGTACGATGCCACTAACATCAGATTGCGTGAACTATCAGTTGGTTACAAACTGCCCTCAAAGTCAACTATCATAAAGGATATGCGCCTTTCACTGGTAGCACGCAATCTTTTCTTTATTAAAAAAGAAGCGCCGTACGATCCTGAGTTGAGTATGAGTACTGGTAACGGGTTACAAGGTATCGATGTGTTCTCCATGCCTTCTACCCGCAGCATGGGTCTAAGCTTTAGATGTTCCTTTTAATCAAAACACCAATTACAATGAACAAGCATTCTAAATATATTCTTTCTATAGCAGCAGCTGCCACCTTTACGGTAAGCGGTTGCACCAAAAACTTCGAGGGTTATAACAAAGACCCATACGGCGCCAGCAATGATGATCTGTTGCCAGACTACGGCCTGGTAGTGGGCCAGTTGAAGGAAGCACAACGTTCTATTTACGTATATCAACCGGCCTGGGTTACCCAGTTACAACAAAACCTGATGGGGGATGTGTTCGGTGGTTATATGATGTCGCCTACCCCATTCCGTGGCAACAGCAACAATTTGACCTACGACCTGGTGGATGGCTGGAACCTGTTTGCCCTGAGCCCGGCTTACAGCAGCCCCGAAGCCAGTGTAATGGCCCCGTTGTCGAATGTAACGCTGATCACCAAAACACCAGCGCCCGACCTGTACGCCATGGCCCTGATACTGAAGGTGGAAGCCATGCACCGGGTGAGTGATATTTTCGGTCCTATCATGTATTCAAAATACAAAGTACGGGCAGAAGACGGTGGTTATGATTATGATTCACAACAAGAAGCTTATACCAATTTCTTTAAAGACCTGAGCGAAGCTATTACCATATTGACCCCACTTCGCACGCAGAAACCCACGCCCACTTTTGTAAATGCCGACCTGGTTTATAAAGGTGATTATGGAAAATGGCTGCAGTTCGCCAACTCATTGCGGTTGCGACTGGCCCTGCGTATTGTGAAAGCCGATGCCGCCAAAGCAAAATCAGAAGGCGAAGCGGCGCTGGCCAATGCCGGTGGTTTATTAAGCAAGGCCAGCGATAATTTCAGTGTTGACATTGGCGCTACCGTTCACCCGTTGAACACCATCAGTGGCGCCTGGGGCGATATTCGCATGGGCGCGCCCATGGAATCGATCCTGAAAGGCTACAACGACGCCCGCCTGCCCAAATATTTTGCGCCAGCCATCGACAATGCCGTGAAAGGGCAGTTTAAAGGGATCCGCAATGGGATAGACATTGACGCCAAAACCCGTTACCAGGATTATTCCGCCCTCGTTGATCTGCCTAGCAAACTGCAGTTATTGTCCGCTGCCGAAGCCTGGTTCCTGAAAGCTGAGGCCGCTGCACGGGGATGGGCGAACGCCGGTAACGCCAAAGACAATTATGAATCGGGCATCACCACCTCATTCAACCAATATGGTGTAGATGCTAGCGCAAGCGCTTATATAAACGATGCAACAAGCAAACCAGCACCCTATATCGATCCGAAAGCTATTACGCCAGGTCAGAACGATATCAAGGACGGTAATCCGAACCTGAGTACCATTACCATTAAATGGAATGAGGCCGACAATTTTGAAACAAAACTGGAAAGGATCATTACCCAGAAATGGATCTGCATATTCCCTGATGGACAGGAAGCCTGGAGCGAGTTCCGCAGAACAGGTTATCCCAAACTATTCCCTGTTGTGATCAATAACAGTGGTGGTAAAATTTCCACTTCCGTATTTATCCGTCGTATCAACATACCACCAGATGAATATTTGACCAATCCCAAAGGCGTAGATAGAGCTATCAAAACGCTGAAGGGACCCGATAATGGCGGAACAAGATTATGGTGGGATGTGCAGTAGGAAATTGATCAGTTGACAAGTTAATAGTTCAGCCTGCCTTGTTTGCCGACACCTCATGAAAGTTCAGCAGAGGCAGGTTGAGCTGGAAGTAGTAAGTAAATTTTTAAAGATAGTTACCCGCTGGCGGTTGAGAACATTGCAACCTATCAATCGCCAAGGGTACACGGGCAAAAAGACCTTAAGGGGAGTTCTTTTTTGCTCAACTGCAGATTTCTATTGATCTCCCGTCTACAACAACGGGAAGCTTCTGTGAAAGCCGGGTGCAAAAGAATAAAAGGGTTTGAAGAAGGTCTCTATTATTCGATGCTGATGTCTATCCCCGGCTTTTCGGAAGCAAAGAGTTAAAGGAGTAAAAGAGTTTGAAGAAGGTCTCTTTTACTCCTTTCTCTTTTAAAATGACCTTTACACCAACATCACTTATACAAAATAGTTAATATAAGCTATCTTTCTTGCAGTTTTCTGCCTCAAACACTACCACGTAGGTTAATTTTGTCTTAACTTTCGGGTAAGAACGTGCAACATTATCCTTCGCATACAGATAACGAGTTACTGAGAATGCTTTCTCAAAACGATGAGCTTGCCTTTGCCGAAATATACAACCGGTATTGGAAGCTATTGTATTCATCTGCCCACAAAATACTTCAGGTAAAAGATGCTGCGCAGGATGCCGTGCAGGAAGTTTTTATTTCCTTATGGAAACGCCGGACTGATCTTCACATAGAAGTTTTACAATCGTATTTATACCAGGCCGTTCGTTTTCAGGTCTTCAAAGCCATCAGGGCAGAAAAAACAGACCAGGACTTCTTTAACCGGCTGGCCCTGATCACAAAAGATATTCTTATAGAAGATCCTGTTCTGTTCAAGGAAGTGGAAACAACCTACCAGCAACTGATCCATACCTTACCGCCCGATGAACAGGAGATCTTCCTGTTGCACCGCGACAGCGGCCTCACCTATAAACAGATCGCAGAACAAAAGAACATTTCCGTGAAGACAGTAGAAAAGAAAATGAGCCGGTCGCTCAGGGAGTTGCGATTTGGATTAGATGATGCCTTGCTGGTGTTAATTATGATCTATTTCAATAGCTAGTTATATTGAGGTTTCGCCAAATCTAAAAATCTCTAAATTCCGAAATCTCTACATGTTTTCCTGCCGTATTTTCGCGTCATGAACAAGGACGAAATCATTTCTCAAACCATCGATCACGTTAAACAAACTCTTGCCGGTGCCGAAGGCGGGCACGACTGGTGGCATATTCACCGGGTATGGAAGACTGCCCAACACATTGCCGCTGCTGAAGAAGCTGATGAGTTGGTGGTAGCCCTGGGCGCTTTACTGCACGATATTGCCGATTCAAAATTCCATAATGGTGATGAAACGGTTGGCCCGCGGAAGGCCAGGGAATGGTTGCAGTCATTGCAAGTAGCGGAAGTAGTTATAGCGCACGTTGAAAATATCATCACGCATATTTCTTTCAAAGGGGGTAATCACCAACAACCTTTCAGATCAAAGGAGCTGGATATTGTACAGGATGCCGACCGGCTCGATGCCATTGGCGCCATTGGCATTGCCCGGGCGTTTAGTTATGGCGGGTTTAAGAACCGCGCCCTGTATGACCCTGCAGTACCACCCAACCTGAACATGAGTAAAGAAGAATACAAAAACAGCAACGCTCCTACCATAAATCATTTTTATGAAAAGCTGTTATTACTGAAAGACAGAATGAATACGGAGACCGGTCGCATGATGGCAAGGGAAAGGCATGAATTTATGGAACGCTATTTAAAACAGTTTTATGGAGAATGGGAAGGAGAGCTGTAGGATGTCAGGTTCGGATCACAAACGTTAACGGAAATTACGATACGAAAATACAACCATTACATGAAACCAAAATTTGAAGGCGGAATCAATATTGGAACAGCTCATTAAATGACCTGTCCCTTTTTTTTATAAAATGATCTTTGAGTAAAAACGCAGTATCAATTTAAAACCCTCATTTAACAATAGTCACTTTAAAATAGCTTCTCGTCAAATACGACATAAGGTAATTGCCCATTATAAATGTACCGGGCTTACCCAGCCGGTTGGGAGAAAGCCATTTTATGGTTGGATTGCTAAAACCGGCTGCTTTAAATAATGTTATCCAGGTGCCAGGCCGCTGATGTTTATGCCATTCTATAGTGGGCGTGAAGATATTTTTCATCCCTATATCATTAAAAAAATTATCACAGGAACAATCGGTCACAATTAATACGCCTCCCTTTTTCATTATCCTGAATACTTTTTCAAAGATGGATAAATAGGTCCTGTAACTGGCATCACTTTTCAACAATTGGATACCAGCTTCTTCATCGAGGTGGTTAATGGAATTATGCATTATTACTACATCATATTTCTCGACGCCTGCCTGTTGCAAATATTCCTGTAACGTATGGGTGGACAATTCAACAGGCAGCGATGCCGGGAAATCTTTTCGCAGATCATAAAACTTTTTTATCATCCCGCTTGTCGATCCGGCAAATTCCGGTTCAAGACAGATTGCCTTTTGGGCTCCTTTAACCGCTGCATAATACGACAGCAGGCCACTGCCTCCGCCTACATCCAACACCTCCTTTTGTGTCAGATCAACATTTTCAAACAGGGTGTTGAGGTAAAATTGAAGGTTTGCCTTACTGGAATACATTTTCCTTTTGACCATCAGGTCAAAAAAGTCGTTTACATTTGACTGTTTCATTGTAATAGTAACTTTACTGTTATAATGCTAATGTTCGGGAATCAGCATTGCCTGATTGTATGGGATGCTAGGGCTCCGCCAATCATGATCACTTAAAATGCATGCAGGTAAGAGTAAGTTAATACGGGGAATACTTATATTGAAGGTAATAAAGTAATACTAAATAGTATAATTATTTAACATTACCGGATTCGCAGTATAGGTACCCGATACGCCTTATTTTTTAAAAGAACGTGGTGATTTTATTGAAGGTTATTTAAAGCAGTTTTATGGATTATGGGAAGGAGACCGTAGGCCTTCTATAATTCAAACACTCAATTCTTTAAGCTGCTACTTGGCTAATGTATGTCCGTATTCCTTTGTTTTTAAAAAATAATACTTTGCCCATCGCTTGGACTGGCTAACACCGTCACCTTCTTTGTAACAAAGTCCTAAATTATAAAGGGCTTTGGGGTCATTTTTGCAGCCGCTTTTTTATACCAGAAGACTGCCAATTTCTCGTTTCTTTTTATTCCTTCTCCATAAAAATAGGAATGCCCAAGGTCCCGTTGCGCATCGATCAGTCCGGCACTGGCAGCTTTTTGTAATCGTTTATAAGGGACCGTTCAATCGCATTCCCCATTATAGGTCCGAATGTAAAGAATTTGCATCTTATATCCTCACAACCCCTGCACAAACCCGGTTAAACTTTCATCCTGGCTTAAATTCAATTTCTTTTTCAACCGGTAACGGCTTACGCGCAGGCTGTCTTGCGAAATGCCTAATAAGGTGGCCATGTCTTTGCTGGCCATATTAAGTTTGATGAGCGATAACATCCGCAGGTCATTACTGGTAAGCTCCTCCGTGTGTTTTTTGAGGTTATCGAAAAAAGGCTGGTGCAGCTGCTCAAACGTTTCGCGGAATTCGTTCCAGTACTGGTCGTGGTTAAAGCTTTGGTTTATGTGTTGGATCAATTGCTGCAACTGTTTCTTTTGATCACGCTTGTCGTCTTTCACCAGAAATTCCAGTTTATTGCGCAGGTCCTCGAGCGACTGGTTCTTTTGAATGATGTGCAGCGTGTAAGAGGTCAGTCCCTTTTTCTTTACTTCCAGCTCCTCCATCAACTTGTCTTCCTGCAATTGCCGATTGGCCAGTTCCACCTGCATCAACTCTTTCTGGGTCTCAAAAATATGCCGGTTGCGTTCACTCAGCATTTGTTCATTCCTGATCTTTAATCGCTGGCGGCTGAAAGTTACCCAGCCCAACACAACCAGCAACACCACTACAATAATGACGGCCGTAGTAATGATCAAGGTTATATTGCGTGCGTTTTCCAGCTGAACGATCTCATCGTTTTTCTTGTCTATATCAAACAGCACACTTAAAAAGGCGGTTTGCCGGTTATTTTCTATAGAATAGAGATCGATGGTAGCCCTGCGGGAAAGATCGATATAAAAATAAGCACTGTCCTGCTGCCCCAGTAAATTCCAGGCTTTTCCCAGGTCGCGGTAAGCAGCGCCTTTCTGATACAGGTCATTGATGGCAATGGCCCTGGTCAATGCCTGATCACTCTCCTTGATCGCATCTTGATAGCGACCCGTTTTGCGATATATATCACCCAGGTTATTGATGACCTCAATGCTTGCCACCTGGTTGTTTACCTGGTTATATAATTCCAGGGAACGATTGAAATAATACCAGGCCGAATCATACCGCTCCAGGTCTTCATATATGCTGCCGATATTTTCATAGATCTTGGCCACCACTGGTTGCTGCTCCACATCACGGCATTGCTGTAATGCCAGGCGTTGAAAATAAAAAGCGCTGTCTATCTGTTTTTGCTTTTCGTACAGGTGGCCAATCTTACCATAGGTATCGGCCAGGCCTTCCCTATTACCTAACTTATAATAAATAGACAATGCTTCTTCATATTGTTTGCGGGCAACCGGGATCTGGCGGTTCTGATAATATACCAGCCCCATATCGTTAAGGTTGCGGGCCAGCTGTTCATCATTATTTGTTTCTCGGAATATTTTATCGGCCTTCCCATGAAAATCCAGCGCCTTGGGATAATTACCGAGGTAATAACACACCTGCCCCATCTGTTGCAGACAAATACCCATCGTTTGCCTGTCTTTACCGGCAATGGCCTTACTGTACATTTCTTTCAATAACAAAAAAGCGGAATCAGGGAATTGCTTACTCAACCGCTGGGTATGTAATAATTCGGTACGATCATTCTCCTGTGCGTGAACAGCACTACTTGGTAATAATACCGTAGCTACCACCATTAACCAACCAAACGAAATACCCGGAAAGCAGTTCATGTGCAGAGTTCTTTGTTCTGAATTTCCGTACAAAGAAACCAACTTAAAACATAGAACCTAAAACCCAAACCCGGCTTAACAATTCGGTAATGTTGCGGTAATAAATTGGTAATGACGTTTTTTGTTCTTTGAGATCATTTGACAATCAATACCTTACTTATATCCTGTTAACGTTGTTGCTGAGTTGTTAACGGTGCCTGTAACGCTGTTACCAATTTGTATACACCCGTTTTCATCAATAAAAAGGAGCCTTCTTCACATTTGCACCGGCATGATCACAACTGCATGTCACCCAAAAATTGGCTGTTATGAAGCACTTATTGTCTTTATTTTTTGCCCTGACCAGTCTCGTTATTTCTGTGCATGCACAGGAAATACAAATACAGGGATTGGTACGCGACCAACAAAGCGGGGAAGAAATTCCCGGCGCTACCATCACCATTAATGGACCCTACAAAACTGTGGTCTTTTCTGGTTTGAATGGTTCCTACGTTGCCAAACAACTGGCGGAAGGTACTTACACCATTACTGTTAAATGTATCGGTTACAAACCCTTTGAAACTACGTTTAACGCTACCTCAGAAAAAAAGCAATTCCTCACTATTACCCTTGAACCCGAAAAGCGAGAGCTTACAGAAGTAATTATTGCCGGCAGACATGATAAAGGGTCAGATGCGGCTACCCTGCAGGTAACACGCCGGGCCGATCATATCCTGAATGCCGTATCAGCCAGATCTATTGAAATTTCGCCCGATCTTTCGGTAGCGAATGTTAGCCAGCGTATTTCGGGTGTTTCGCTTGAAAGAAGTTCCAATGGTGAAGGCCAGTATGCTATTATAAGAGGTATGGACAAACGGTATATTTATACCCTCGTTAACGGCATCAAGATCCCCAGTCCTGATAACAAGAACCGCTATGTACCCCTGGACATTTTCCCAGCCGACCTGCTCGACCGTCTCGAAGTAAGCAAATCATTATCGCCCAATATGGAGGGCGATGCAATTGGTGGCGCGGTGAATATGATCATGAAAACCGCGCCGGAAAAATTCTCCGTAAAAGCCAATGCCGCGGTAGGTTATGCTGATAAATACTTTTCTCAGGACTTCAACAGCTTTTCTACTTCGGCTTCCCTGAACAAATCGCCCCGGTACACCAATGGCAACAGTTACCAGGCTACCATGACAGATTTTCCAAACAACGCTTTTTCCTATAGCAGCAAACACAATCCGCTGGCTGCCCTGGCCGGACTTTCCATTGGCGGCCGGGTCCTCCATAATAAACTGGGCATTCTGGTAGCTGGTAGTTTTCAAAATAACTACCGCAATGTGAACAGCGAGTTCTTTGAATCGGAAACTGATAATAATACGGGCGAAGCAACAGTAACGTCTTTCCAATCGCGTCATTATTCCATACAACAGGAACGCAGCGGTATTCACACCCGCCTCGATTACCAGTTGAACCAGAACAACCGCATCAATGCATATGTAGGCTATATGAACCTGACGAAGAACGAATTGCGGATACTCTCTGACACCAACATGCAACTGGGACGTGTAGGACCGGGTACAGGCCGCATTCAGAACAAATACAGAACAAGGCATGATGTACAACAAATTGTGAACACTACATTAAATGGTGAGCATGCCATTGGTAAAAACTTTACGGTAAACTGGACGGGCAACTGGTCAAAAGCCACCTTTAACCGGCCCGATGAAGGCAACCTGAACCTGGTGACCGGAGTATCAAAAGATCCGGCCACAGGCAATCTCGTACAGGCTCCGCTGAACCTCGATGGCACTTCCTACCGCAAATTCGCCTTCAGTAACGATGAAGACAAGACCGGCTATGTGAACATAAGCTATCGTACAAAACTGGGTGCATTCCAAACAACCTGGAGCGCCGGCGGTATGTACCGCAATAAAACCAGGGACAGCCATCTCGATCGCTATATGCTTCGACCTTCAAACCCAAGTATACAAGTATACGATGGCGATATCAGCCACAACAATTTTAATGTATTCAATGGCGAAGGCACTTCAGACGATCCTTTAAACTATTCGGCAAAAGAAAATGTGGGCGCGGCCTATGGTATGGTAAAGATCGACTACCAGAACCTTGAAATAACCGGTGGTGCGCGTTATGAACATACCGACTTAAGCTGGAACAGTGATGTACCTGAAACCAGAGAAGGCAAAACAGGTTCCATTAACTATTATGATGTATTGCCTTCGGCGCACATAAAGTATAACTTCGACAAACAAATGGCGCTCCGGGCTTCTTATTATGCAGCTATCAGCCGCCCAAACTTTTATGAAGTAGTACCGCACGTAGATCCGAGTGCCGATGATGCCGAAGAGGATTACCCCGAAAAAGGCAATCCATTTCTAAAAAGGACCACCTCCGATAATTTCGATCTGCGCTTCGAGTTTTTTCCTCATGCACTTGACCAGATCCTGATTGGCGTCTTTTATAAAAAGCTGGATAACCCGATCGAGTTCTCATTACAGAGTGATAAGGTGAATACCTACTACCAGCCTTACAACTTTGGGAATGCCCGGAACTATGGTTTTGAATTTGACCTCACCAAATACTTCCGCTGGTTCGGGATAAAAGCCAATTATACGTTTACCGATTCAAAGATCACCACTACCAAGATCTACCGCCACAGCTATGCCGGGGGTATAACCTTCGATGAGGTGAACCAAACGCGCCCCTTGCAGGGACAGTCGAAGCATATTGCCAACCTGTCGTTATTGTTGAAAGATGATAACAAAACCGGTTTGAACGCCCAACTGGCCTTTACGTATGTTGGCAGAAGGATCAATACGGTGTCGCAATTCCTAAATAATGATATCTGGCAGAAAGGGTTCACCCAAATGGATTTCTCGCTGGAAAAAAGAATTGCCCGCCAATGGTTTATTTATGCCAAGGTGAATAATATCCTCAACACACCTTATGAATTGTACATCCGCCAGCCATTTAACGGCAGTAGCATCAACGGTGAAGTGCCACACCAAACACCTGGCAAGGATACCTATATAAGAAGGGATACGTATGGAGCAAATTACCTGTTAGGAGTAAAGTTTAAATTATAATGGGGCCCCGCCTCAGCGGGGTGCCGGCCCTGAAACCTGTAACACATAATATTAATACAATGAACACTATAAACATAAAGCATCTAATAATACCTACAATTGCTTTGGCATTGGCCGCCTGTCACAAGGAAGAAATGGTAGACATTTCCCCAGCGAAATTATCTGCCGGGCAAGCCATTACCAGCGATACTTTAACAGGCTCCGTGAAAGGCGTGTTACAAAGCGGCAGAACTTATTATTTCAGGACCGATATAACCGTCAATGCAGGCGATACCCTGTTGATGATGGAAGGCTCCAAACTCATTGCACTGGGCGATGGCAAAACCACCGCTACCAGCCCACAGATAACCTGCAATGGTACTTTTATCAGTCTGGGTACGCCTAACAACCATAATTTCATCACCGTGCCCGATGCGCAACGTAATACCAATTCTGTTGGAAAGGGCCTTTGGGGCGGCATTCAATGCGGCGACAAAAGCGGCGATCTCATTATTAAATGGACACACCTTGAATTTGCCGGAGGTCCCGCCGGTCCCGCAGCGGACCCAGGTGTGTATGCAGCAGGTGATCCGCGCTATACAGTAGTATACACGAATATCAACGGTAATTGCATTTTTGAAGACAACTGGATCTATGGCAGCACCGATGATGGCATGCGGGTACTGCATGGTCATGTAAGTATCATGCGCAATACCTATGAAGCCAATGGTAAAGCCGGTGGCGAAGCCGTGAATATTAAAAATGGCACCCTGGGTGATATTGCCTATAACCTGGCCATCGGAGCCGCTACCAATGGGTTTAAAGTAAGCAACAGTGGCGATGGCCCGGTCCAAACCAATGTGAACGTGTACAACAATACAATGATCAACTGCGGTTTCCGCCAGGTGAAATCGGGTCGAGGTGGTTCAATCAATTTCGAAAAAGGCGCGCAGGGAAAAATATTCAACAATATGATCATTAACTGTCGCTTTGGGTTGCGCGTAACCTCAGATGCCGATGGGGCGCACATCACTTATAATAATCAATTTTATTATGCCAATGATCAACGGATGATCAACCAGTTTAATGCCAGTGATGGAGTTGCCAAAACAATGAGCGGTGATATCCGCAGTACTACACCCGGCACTAACAACCCGCAGTTTGCCCAATACGATGTAAATCAGTTTGACTATACCAAACTGACCTTCCCAATGGACATTACGGCGATGCCGTTCACCATCATTACTGCCGGAAGCTATAATTTCGGTTTGTTGCCTGGTTCACCTGCCTTGAAAAAAGCCAATGCCGATCTGTTTCAACCCATGAAATCGGTACCCCAGAGCGGTACTTATGGTGCTACCACCCTGGCTCCTGGTGTTGACATGGGAGCCTACCAGAGTGATGGCTCGGGTAACCTGCATTATGCATCAAGTCTTTCATTCAATTAACACTGAACCCTGCTTGCTGAACGCAAATACATCAATAAATAGCTGCGTTAAGCATTCAATGTTAAGCGGAAACTGTATCAACATTAAGAAGCTTACTAGTAAATATGATCTCTTTATCCCGAGTAACATTTTTAATAACAGGTATCATCATAGGCGGTTCTACCTTACCGGCACAGGCGCAAACCAATGCCCTGTTTACCGGTACCAAAACACCTTATCCGGCGCCCCCACAACAGTACACCCCGGCCCCTGCCGGTTATAAACCGGTGTTTGTAAATCATGTTGGGCGGCATGGCTCCCGGTTCTTTACAAAAGCCGGCAGCGATGTGCAGGTGTTACAGGTATTGGAAGAAGCCCAAAAAAACAAAGCGCTTACCAGCCTGGGCAAACAACTGCTGATCATGACCCAACGCTTTGTTGGCTTACAAAAAGGCAACTATGAGAACATAACCGGTCTGGGCGTGGCTGAACAACAGCTTATTGGTAAACGTTTATTAGGTAACTACAAACAGGCATTTACCGGAAAAGGACTGGAAATATATGCCACGCATAAAATAAGGACCCAGCAAAGCGCGACCGCCTTTCTCGACAGCTTTGCGGCATATACCGGTAAAAAAGAATACAAAATCTTACCCGATTCGCAGGATACCATGCTTCGTTTTTATGACCTGTCGCCTGCCTACCAGGCATTTAAGAAAAGTGCCGCCGTACAACAAGCGGTCGACTCCCTACGGAACGACCATAAAACCGGGCAGTATGCGCAACAAATTTGCAGCAGGCTGTTTACCCCTGCTTTCAAAACCGATGCGGTAACGTTTTCCCAAAACCTGTATGATGTTTACTGCGGTTCGTTTTCCATTCCCGTTGAAATAAAAAAGCACGGGTATACACCCAACAGCCTCGACTTCCGGATTGCATTCACGCCCCAACAACTGCAATGGTTTGCATTTATAAATGGGGCTGAAGACTTTCTGGAAAAAGGCGCGGGCCGTGATACAGCCGGTATACAGGCAACGGTGGCTACGCCCCTGCTGGCCAATTTTATCAATACCACCAGTGAAGTGGTTGACCATATCAAACAAAAGGATGCCATTCTTCGCTTTACCCATGCAGAAGCTATTTCACCTTTTGCTACATTATTGGGTATACCGCAAGCCAGTGTGCCGGCGGTTTCTATTTATCAGTATAATAAGCACTGGTCGCCAGAAGCTATTATTCCTTTAAGCGCCAATATTCAATGGATCATTTATTCAAATGGCGCCGATCATTTAGTGAAAGTGTTACTGAATGAAAAGGAAATGGTATTGCCTGTTCCTACGCAGCAAGCTCCTTATTATAAGTGGGAGGATGTGAAGAAGTATTATTTGAATAAACTTAGATCATTGGAAACCAAAAAGACCGTGGGCAGTGGTGAGGCGGTAGTAAGCAATAGGCAGTGAATGGGCAAAGGGCAGAAGGCAGAGGGCAGAGATAATACAGACGAGGCTAATGTAGCGTAGGAAATGCATAGGGCAAAAAGGAAAACGCTTAACACGGAAACGATGAGTTGTTTTCGCGTTAAGCGTTTTATATTAAGCAATTTCTGCATTGTATTTCTCTCTGCCTTCTGCCCTTTGCCCTCTGCTGTTTCTTTAAACCGGATGCTCCAGCTTTACCTTCCGCAACATTTGTTCATCCGTCAGGTCTAATCGAAGCGGCGTTATAGAAACGTAATCGTTTTCAACGGCCCAGCGATCGGTCCCCTCTTCAGCCGGTTCCAGGGGTGTTACAGTGAACCAGTAATGTTTTCTGCCCATTGGGTCAACCCCCGGTACTATTTTCCCATCGTATAACCGAACAGACTGGCGTGTCCATTTAATATCTTTTGGCTGGGGCGGAAAGTTTACATTGTACAACCCCAGGTCATTATCTTCAAACAACAAGGCCAGCGTTCTTTCCACGTAGGGTGCCAGCGCCTCAAAGTCGGGTTCTGTTTTACCAACCGGCGTACTTAAGGCAATGCCTCTAATACCCAATAACACCGCTTGTTTGGCCGCAGCCAGCGTACCTGAATGCCACATGGAATTGCCCAGGTTTGGTCCCATATTAATACCCGATAATACTACATCGGTTTTGGCATATAAATGACTGCCCAGGGCCACACAATCGGCCGGCGTACCATTTACCCGCCATGCTTCGATACCTTCAAACGCAATGGGTGATCTTTTTAATGATAAAGGCCGGGAATGCGTAACCGCATGGCCCATGGAGCTTTGTTCCACATCGGGGGCTATCACCGTTACCTTTCCAAAACGGGACGCTATGCGTGCCAGGGCCGCAATACCCGGACTATAAATTCCATCGTCATTGGTTATAAGAATTGTCATAGGACTATAAATATAGAATGTAGAATGTTAAATGCCGGTTTCGGAGGGCAATGCAGGGCAATGGCCTCCGCCAGCACAATATTCAATATTATAATTATGCCACCCGGGTGGTACAATTTTGTATTTACTGATTATTTACAATGAAGACCATTTACCTCATACACAATCCGGGCGCTGGTGATGAAGCGCATTCAAAAGACACTTTATTAAAGTTGATAGAAGCTGCTGGTTATGTGTGTAGATATAGTTCTACAGATGACCGGGATTGGCAAAACATTCCCGCACAAACAGACTTTATCGTAATTGCCGGTGGGGATGGGACCGTAAAGGAGGTTGTTACCCTGCTGTTAAAAAAAGAGCATCCGGTAAAACGCCTGCCAGTAGCTATTTTGCCCTGCGGCACAGCAAATAACATAGCAGGATCATTAAATATAAAAGGGGAACTCATCGACATTATCCGCTCCTGGAGCAACCCTGAAACTACCGCCATAGATGTGGGTGAGATCTTCGATCTGGAAGAAAAACCCGACTTTTTTATTGAAAGCTTTGGCTATGGTCTTTTCCCTTATCTTATGATGGAAATGAAAAAGCAGGGAAAAAACGACATACCTGATAAAGACCAGAAAATGAAAGCCGCCCTGCAATTGATGCATAATATCAGCCATTCCTACAAACCGCATTATTGTGAACTGGTCATAGACGGGGAAGATCATTCCGGTGAATACCTGATGGCAGAGGTCATGAATATCCGCTTTATAGGGCCCAATCTCTTTTTATCACCATTTGGCCATCCGGGCGATGGCACCTTTGAAGTGGTATTGATACCGGGAAGCGACCAGCCAAAATTCGCTGCTTATATCGACAGCAAACTCAATGATGAAGAAGTAGTATATACATTCAAAACCATTAAGGCCGAAGACGTAAAAATAAAATGGAAAGGCAGGCATGTACATGTAGATGATGAACTGATCACCTTAAAGGAAAACACGCCGGTGCATGTACGAATTAAAAACAACGCATTAGTATTTATGAAATAACTGGCAACAATCATAAAAATTTGTGACCACCATCACTAAAAACTATACGAACCTGTTATACATTCGCATTACGGGTTTTTCATAGGATATTTAAAAATCAGAGACTAAGCTCCGATGTCTATCGGAGCTTTTTTTATGCCTATTGATGATCGTTATAAAAGCAAATGCCTCTCCCCGGTTAACCGAAGAGAGGCATTTGCTTTTTAATTTATTTAATAAGTTCTGGTAACTTTGTATTTTACATCATCAGTTCAACAAATTTTCCAGTTCTTTTTCATTTAATATGGTAATGGCGCCATCGTGGATATCGATCAGTTTTTCGCTTTTAAATTCACTGAGCGTTCGGATCATGGATGCGGTAGCCGTTCCGGCAATGGCCGCCAGATTTTCGCGACTTATGTTTATGGAGGTTTTGTATTTCCTGTTTACAGTGATCAGCGCATCCGCCACCTTTTTACGCAGGGAGTTATAGGCCAGTCCCAGTAACAATTGTTCTTTTTCGGTAATGTTGCGGGCCATCATGGTCATAAAACGTACTACCATTTCGCGCCGGGTATTCATTAAACCATCAAATTCATCTTTGGGAATAATGGCCAGTTCGGTATTTTCCATAGTTTCAGCCCTTTCTTTGTAAACCGTTCCTTCAAGCAGGGCCACATAACCTAAAAAGTCGCCTTCCCCATAAATACCAACGATCAACTCCTTCCCTTCTTCATTGGTCTTATATGTTTTTACTTTACCCTTCTTTATATAATATAGTCGCGCCGGACGATTCCCTTCCACATAAATGATCTGTTTGCGTTTATACTTGCAAACATCCCGGTTATCACTCAACAGGCAAAGGATATCTCTATCATTACCGTTTTTGGGAATATCGTGCAAAGGATGGCCGTTGCCATTTACAGGCACCTCACGGGCCACAAACTCCTGTTTAAACCATTCAGCACGCTTTAAACGACATTCTATTGCCTGTAACAGCTCGGTCTTCTCAAAAGGCTTAATGATGTAATCGTCTGCGCCGAGTTCCATACCCTTTCGCATTTCCGCCCGATCGGCAATGGCCGACATAAAAATAAATGGAGTGTTTCGAATGGTGGGATTTTTGTGAATCAAATGCAGCACGCCATAACCATCCAATTGCGGCATCAATACATCGCATAAAATAAGATCGGGCTTTTGATGCAACGCAATTTCAATTCCTGTTTTTCCATCTGCAGCAGTAAAAACATTGTAATTAGCTAACTCCAGGATCTCTGCAATATTTTCCCTGATCCCGGCATTGTTTTCAATAACAAGAATCTTCTTCATGTTTTGGTCGGGTTTTAAAAAATGAGCAATAGCTGTTTTCTATGCATGGCAGGCATAGTCATTGACCTGGTAGGCCTAAGTCTTCTAAGGAACAATTTGCGCTAACTAAAACGGGCAAGGATAAGATAAGGTGGTAAGAGCTAACGTTACGGAGTTCTTGTTTCAAAAATTACGGAGAGATTGCTTTTCCCTATGGTCCACTGTAATGTTATTAAAACAGTGTTGAAAGTGATATTTAATTAACCTGCAAAGGATCGGGTTACTACTAACAAGTTTATACCGGATGGTACTATGTACTTAAAGATAACGTATTTTGTACATTGCCCATATGGTCCTCATAAATTTTTTTTATGAATTCATCAGGCGAATAACAGTACTATAAATTAACTGTTTTTGGATTATTGTTTCCAGGTAAGACACGGTGGGAATGCGCAAAGTTGCACTATTCCATTATTTTTTCATCCTGTTCCATCAGGTTTTTTTGAAAAAAAAATGCGAATACGTTGTAGCCGTCTTTATTAGTTGATCAGCATCATTGTGTTACTTCATCCAGTAAGTACAATACCGAACGATAGTTCTTGCCCGATGATTCGGCCAGAGCCATTTCACAAGTTTTGGCCGTTGAGTAACAATCATTGCAATGGGTATTGTTTACCTCTTCTACTTCAGCACGAGTGGCAGCTGCGGTTAAACCCGGATAATAAAACCCACGATCACCAGCCATCCCACAACAGCCCGCAGTATTGGGAATAACAGGCTCTTCAACGGTTTGGGCTGCCAGCTGTAAAAGGTTTTTGTTCAGGTTCATCTTGTGCAATGAACATACCGGATGAAATACGGCCTTGCTTTTCTTTTTGGTAATAGTTAAACGGGGCAATAATATATCTGTGGCAAATTGAAGGCTATCAATAATTTTTAACCGGTCGAACCGCTGTTGGTTCTCAGATGTCAAATACGGCCGGCAGGTTTGTAACGATTGTGTACAGGAAGTGATATCGAGCACAACAGGCAGGCTTCCGCTTTGGCTCCACTCCCACAAGGTATCAATGGTTTTGTTTACCAGCACCTTGTATGCGGGGGTGAATCCTTTGGAAGAAAATGGCTGGGCGCAGCAGGTACCTGTAAGATTGGAAGGGATCAATAAGCGCACATTGGCTTTTTCAGCCAGACGGCGGCAAACATCCACAATGGATTCTTTTTTCTCTATATCGCGGCCCATGGTACGGCTGATGCAGGAAACAAAATAGACCACTTCGGCCTGCTCAGGTATTTGTGGTTTAACTGTTAAAGGCGCCGTTAACTGTTGTGGCCATAATGGAAAAGCAGGGGCTATTTTTCGCATCCCGCTCGTTAATTTAAACATGGCATTTTTGCCAAACACACTGTTCACCAGGCGGCCGCTGCGTAAACCGGTTTTAATAAGCCGTTCAACCAATCCAAAATTTTTGGCCACCTGCAGGGCAATGGCATTGCCGTTTTTCGAATGATTTTCTTTCCGCAACCGTTTAACCAGCTCACCGGTATTTATTGATACCGGGCATTCGGTTGCACACATGCCATCCACAGCACAGGTATCCAGCCCATCGTAGGCATAGTCTTTCAATATACTATTGTAGGTAACCATATCGCCCGCCTTTTCCAAACGGGATAAAGACCGGCGTAACACAATGCGTTGCCGGGGCGTAAGGGTAAAGTTCCGGCTGGGACACTTATGTTCGCAATATCCGCACTCTACACATTTATCTACTTCCTCTTCCACCACGGGCAGCGGCTTCAGGTTTTTTAAATGACAAGTACTATCCGGGTTTATGATAACCCCCGGGTTCATGATATTATCCGGATCAACCAGGGCTTTCAACTCCTTCATAACAGCATACCCTTCCGTACCCCACTCCGTTTCCACATAGGGCGCAATTTGACGGCCCGTACCATGCTCCGCCTTTAAGGCCCCGTTGTATTTTTTGATGACCAGTTCAGCCAATTCATCATTAAAAGCGCCGAATACGGCTACTTCTTCTGGTGTATCTATCGATTGCGTTACCAGGAAGTGCAGGTTGCCCTCCTTGGCATGACCGAATATAATGGCATCGTAATACTTATATTTAATAAACAGCTTTTGCAGGTCTTCCACGCAATCGCCCAGGTGTTGTACCGGAACGGCTATATCTTCCAGCATCGCCGACGTACCTTTTTGCCGTACCGCTGCCACAGAAGGGTACATGCCCTTGCGCAGCTTCCAGTAACTGGCCTGTAAATATTCGTCGGTAGTAAATTCCGTTTTATAAATAATGGGCAGCGAATTCAGGAACTGGCCGGCCCGGGTTAATTTTTCCTGTAATCCTGCCGCGGAGTCTGACTGGTATTCGCACAGGATGCCTGCGCTGTTTTCCGGTAATGCTTTTAGAAAAGCCGGCGCCCCTGCCTGGTCTTCAATGGAATGAATGGCGGCCCGGTCCATAAACTCCAGGGCTTCGGCATCGCTTTCCCGCAATGCCGGAATGGCCTTACAGGCTGTTACAGGGGAATCAAAGAACAATAGGCCGGTACATTTATAAGGTTTATCAGAAATGGTGTTCAACACCGCCTCGGCTATAAAAGCCAGGGTACCCTCGGCTCCTATCAGCAAATGCGCCAGGATGTCAAGCGGATGCTCATAATCGAGAAAAGCATTGATGCTGTAACCAACCGTATTTTTGAGCTTGTACTTATCCCTGATCTTTGTAGTTAAAACCGGATTGTCCTTTATGCGTTGGGCCAGCTGCAAAATGCCCGCTGACAGCTCAGCCTGAGTAGTTTCAAATCTTTTATAATCATCCTTGTTCTCAGTATCAAACACCTCCCCATTTGGAAGTACAAATTTCACATGCTTCAGCGTATGATAACTATTATTGACCACCCCGCAACACATACCGCTGGAGTTGTTCGACAAAATGCCCCCCATCATGGCGGCATTGATGGAAGCGGGGTCTGGCCCTATCTTCTTTTTATATTGTTTCAGGAAATGGTTCACACGACTGCCGGTAATCCCCGGTTGCACACGTACAGCGCCCCCCTGTTGCTCGGCTTTGATCAGTGGCCAGTTGCGCGACAGATCAACCATGATCCCCTCAGTAACCGACTGCCCCGATAAACTGGTACCGCCGGTACGAAAAGTAAGCGAGGTCTGGTGCTGTTTGGCCAGTTTAAAAAGCAACTGCACTTCTTCAATATTCACTGGAAATACAACCGCCTTGGGTACCAGCGTATAAAAACTGGCATCAGACGAATAGGCATGCAGGTCTATGGGACGGGTTTTCAATCTGTCTGCTGGAAACTGGGCTGCCAGGGCCTCTTGTACTTGCTTTTCCTTTGTCATAGGGGAATCCTCAATAGTTTCACTTTGCAAGGTACATCATTCGGGGGAGGGAATGTGTTGCCAGGCTAATAAGTTGCCAGGTTTACCCTTATAAAACAAAGTTTCCTCCTTTTTTAAGGGAGGAAACGGGTATGCAGAAAAACGCAAGTAGCTGTAGAAACACTGGCTACCGGCTTTTACGGCCAATACCTGTATTTTTCAGTTTTTGTGGGTGCACCAAGCGCACTGTAAGGTGGCGGCTCTGTGTACGAAGTGGAAATCAGGTTTCCATTGGTATCAAACGCATTGGTAAAAGTGATGGTCGCCGTGTTCTTCTGGATAGATTGTACC
Source organism: Niastella soli (assembly GCF_017742245.1). Lineage (GTDB taxonomy): Bacteria > Bacteroidota > Bacteroidia > Chitinophagales > Chitinophagaceae > Niastella > Niastella soli. Next base: position 491,846 of record NZ_JAGHKO010000011.1, on the reverse strand, counting down.
ACATTTCCTAATATAGAATTATCATATCCGATCTCCTGTAGTGGGAAAAAGAATTTGGCACGGGTAAACCAGAAAAGATCACCGGTCCATTGGTCAACAAATTTCTGCAAATCCTGGGCTGCCTGACTTCCCCGTTGATAAGTATATACGGTTGGGGTTGAAATACCGTATTGCTGGGTATAAGTGACCAGGTTACCTGCCCCGTCGTATTCATACTTAAACTGGGAGGTATCCGATTGCTTGTTATAAATTGGAAAATCTGTTCTGGCGATCAACTTCCCATTCAATAATGCCACCGTGTAAAAATCCTGTCCATCGTAATAACTCTGAAGGTGCTTTTTGGCAGAATCAAGATAAGTGATAAACGTAGTATCGCCGCGTTTAACATAGGTAACCGGGCCTTCACTGGTAGCTATCAGGCTGTTTTGGTAACCGGAAACCACTTTGGTAACCTGTCCGATGGAATCGCGCTGAAACTCCATGCGACTGATGTATAACTGGTCATAATTCTTGGTGCACTCATACAGAGTAAGCTGGTAATCGCTGTTATAGGAATAGGTTTCTGTAGCACTATCAGAATAATTTGTGCCGTAATAACGCTTAATTACTATTTTATTATTTACAGAATCAATGGCGATATCGGCACTGTCCTTATAAATAGTACTACTTCTCGCGTATTTAGAGGTGCCTGCTATCGATCTTAATTTAAACCAACTTCGTACAGGCGTAAACAAACTGGCTTTGATCTTCGTAGCATCATTAATGTTATCGTTATTGCCAAGATCGATCTTATGGCATGAAAACAATAGCAGGGAAATTACCCCCGAAAAAATTAATAAATAGCGGTTCATGATAAATGGTTTTTGGTACTGCAAGATACTGTTTGCAGCCAAAAAAAACGCCTCCATACCCGTAAGTATTAAGGCACAAATGAACACCATTATTGCTTCTGTATCCATTCCAGGATCTGTTGCGCATCCTCTTTCCAGGTAGATAATCCTAAAACATGGTGGTTTCGACCCGGCACTTCCAGGTATTCCGTTATCGATCCATTATTTTGTTTATAGCGTTTAAAATTGCGTTTATTGAGGGAAGCCGGAATGATGTTATCGGCAGGACTGGAAACAATGAGCAAAGGCGCATGAGGTTTACTGAAATCTACTTTAGCAGCGCTTGTTAGTCCATCCCGGGCGAGCAGCTTTGATTCCGGCACCACAAACTTATCATATTCCGCCCGTTGCACTGCCTCCGGCATACCGTTCGTAAAGGCATATTGCCAGGTTTTGAACGACATCAGGTAATCTTTTTTGGTAGAAGTGAATAAACCCAGCGAGCCCGTTCCGGCTTTATAAAATGACAATTCCAATGGAATAACGCCCTGGGGCGGAACGGGATGAATGGCCACACCTAATGCCCCATAACCGCGATTGATCAGGATCTGTGTCATTAATCCGCCAAACGAATGACCGATAATAATTGGCTTTTCAGGCAACTGCTTGGCAATCTCGATGTAGTTATTCAACACCGTATTCATTCGCAGTGTGGCAATAGGAGAATCCGGGTGTTGGCTTCGTAACAGGTCGGGAGCCCCCTCTTTCAAAGGCCAGGCCGGCGCCAGGGCCGTATAACCTTTACTTTCAAAGAAATTGACCCAGTCGTCCCAGCATTTGTAACTAACAAAACAGCCTGTTACAAATAAAATAGTCTTTGATTGAATGCTCATTATGGTTGGTTTTTTTTGGCCATATTCAATAGCGCATAGGCTCACCGGAGCCTCGCAAGAGACAGGATCAGAGACAAACAATCGTAAGCAACATGTAATGTTTCAAAGTTTTTGCGACTGGTACTACAGCGTCAGGGATCTGCAACGCAAATGGCCGGATCAGGAAGAAATGCAATTCTCCATGAATTTACTGAGGAAAATTGTACACACAAATTTTAAATTTTTGGCAAGTAAACATTTCTCATCTACATCACTTGCTGCATTTCATAGATGCATAACCGCATAAAGGAATTACAATTAAAAATATGCGTGACCCTTTGCCCGATTTTAAGTAAATTCAGGAAATTTTCGCTTTACCGCTGAAACAGTGCCTGGCCATATTATTGCTTGCAGTACATCTCTTTAACCTTACAGGATATACGCTGCTATTTGACTATTACATGCAGCAGTCCAACAAACAACTAACGCTACAGCTCGATAACCACGAGTACCATGACAACGAGCTCATTGAAGTAAAGATCGCATTACATACACCTTATCTTACCAACTGGAATGATTATGAACGAATAGATGGAGAAGCAGAGGTGAATGGTGTGTTCTATAGCTACGTAAAAAGAAAGGTCCACAACGATACCCTTTATCTGCTTTGCCTGCCAAATAAAAACAAGACCCAGTTAAATTCAGTACGCATTGAATATGCAGGCAAAGTAAATGATATACCCGCTAACGCCAAAGACACCGGTGCGCTTAAAAAAAATCCGGTCTGTATTGAATACTATCAACCGGCAACACAGCTTACTATAGCATTTCCGCTGAAGGAAGCCGGTAAAACAGTACAAGATCCGACGCCACCGTTAATACTGCCCTATTTAAACGCTCCATTCCAGCCTCCACAGGGTTTAACCTGCTAACGCTTATTTAAAGAAAACCCGGTGGGGAAATTCCCCTGCCTATTCATCCACTCGGCTTCCTGATCAATGGTACATTGATCACAGGCCTCAATATATACTTCCATGACCGTTGCCTTTCCTCGAGCATGGCTGGCCATACTTTTATGGCCGGCCTTCTCTTGCAATAACCAATATTCGCCCAATAAAAAAATGATCGATCTGCTGAAAACTGTTGCCATCAGTGAAAATGCGCCCGGCAATGCGTTTGCATCTGATAGAAAGTATACGTTCTACGATTCATTAATACATGCATCAGTCTCTTATCCGGATTCGGCTTCCGCAACCTTTGGTAAGGCCAATACCCTGCTTGAACTGGGACAGGAAGATAAAGCCATTCCGATCTTCGAAGATCTTTTAAAAAGGCTGCCCCCCTATTTGGTTGATAACAGAAAGCTGATCCTGAAAGGCCTGGCCATTGCCTACCTTCGCCTGGGCGAAAGAAAGAACTGTATTTATAATCACAATGGCGAATCGTGTATTTATCCCATTGCCAATAAAGGAATACACATTAACAAACAGGGGGCTGAAAAAGCCATTGAACTATATACCACCTTGCTGAAATACGATGACAGCGACCTGGAATCAAGGTGGCTGCTTAATATAGCGTATATGGCTACCGGCAACTATCCACAAGGTGTGCCGCCACAATTTTTATTAACCCTGCCCGCCGCCGATAGTAGTTGCCCCATTAAACCATTCAGGGACCTTTCTGCCAGGGTTGGACTGAATATAAAAAACATGGCCGGTGGCAGCGTTATAGATGATTTTAATAATGATGGCTACGTTGATATAGTAACCAGCAGCTGGGGAATACAGGAAGGGATGCATTATTACATAAACAACCGGAATGGCACCTTTACAGATGCCACTGCGGCTTCGGGATTAAAAGAACTTACCGGAGGCTTGAATATGGTGCAAACCGACTACAACAATGATGGCTGGAAAGATATTTTTGTGCTGCGGGGAGCCTGGAAAGGGAAATTCGGTAAAGAGCCCAATTCGCTATTAAGAAATAATGGCGATGGCACCTTTACCGATGTTACTCATGAAGCAGGGTTATTATCCTTCTACCCTACCCAAACCGCTACCTGGGCCGATTTTAACAATGATGGCTGGCTCGATGTATATATCGGAAATGAAACAGGCCCTACCGGTGAGATCTACCCCTGCGAATTTTATATTAATAATCGCAACGGCACATTTACCGAATCATCATACAAAACCGGTTGCGCCATGACTGCTTTTGTAAAAGGCGTAACCTCGGGCGACTATAACAATGATGGCTATGTTGATCTTTTCCTTTCCACATTAAACGGGAAAAAGATCCTGTTTAAAAATGAAGGCATTACAAATGGCAGCTGCCATTTTACAAACGTTTCGCAGGAAGCAGGACTGACTGAAAATACTACGTCTACTTTCACCACCTGGTTCTGGGATTATGACAATGATGGATATCTCGACATCCTGGTCAGTGGTTATGAATTCACCCGCTCACTAGCCTGGTATGCAGCGGCAGAAGCATTACATATGCCCCAGAGATCCGGGCATATATTCCTGTTCCGCAATAAACACGATGGAACGTTTGAAGATGTAACGGAAAGCACGGGATTGAACAGGATCGCCTTTTCTATGGGCGGCAATTTTGGCGATATCGACAACGACGGCTGGCTCGACTTTTACATGGGCACCGGCAATCCTCAATACGCTTCTTTAGTTCCGAATAAGCTGTTTAAAAACGTGGGGGGCCAGCGCTTTGCCGATGTAACCATTCCCGCTCGCGTTGGTAATCTGCAAAAGGGACATGGTGTTTCCTTTGTTGACCTGGACAATGACGGCGATCAGGATATTTATATTGAAATGGGGGGTGCCTATGTAGGGGATGCATACGAAAACTCATTGTACCTGAATCCCGGTCAAAACAACAATCACCGGTTATTACTTACCCTGCAAGGAAGCCAATGCAACCGGGCAGCAATTGGAGCGCGGATAAAAATATCTTTTACTGATAATGGCAGTAAACGTGTGGTATATCGGGATGTAAATTCAGGCGGAAGTTTTGGCGCCAACCCACTCATGCAACATATAGGCACAGGCGCGGCAACCACCATTGATGAAATTGCGATACAATGGCCTGGCAAGGCAACAACACAAATATTTAAACAAATGCCAGTGGATATATTGGTCACCATTCAACAAGGTGTGCAAACATACACCACTAAACGACTTCAGTCATTTAATTTCAATAGCATAACACCCAATATCATTGATTGTTTTCCGGCCACAAAAGCCGCGATAAACGCAAAGTAAATGATAGACAACAAAAAGGCCCCTCGGTTTAACAGGTAAACGGAGGGCCTTTTTTATTGCAAAACTTTTTTATTATCCCCTATAAATCACCCTGATTTCCATCCTGTTAAACCTGCTAAATATTGCTTCCGGGAAAGTTTGGCCAGACTATTGCTATGTATTGTTCGAATAAGGAATCGCTTGTTTTAGAGACATATACACTCAATACAACCCGATTCCATAATATCTTCAACTAATGCACCCGGTACTGAACAACTTCAGGTACTGGTTAATGTTCTGACGGTAAGCATACACATCATTCCGTATTCTCACTACTTGTAGCGCTGAAGTATTCAGTACGACTAACTTAGTCTCGTGAAAGAAGAAAAATTGACCACTCAGATTAAACCTGGGTGAGCAATTATTATTCAAACTACAATCTATTATCAGAAAGTATGAAGCGTGTACCAATGACGATATTATACATAGACGATGACCAGGATGATCTGTTGATATTCGAAGAATCTGTTAATACTTTGTTTCCTGATATTACCCTTTTTAAAGCACAAAGCAGTGAGGCGGGTATCAAGATCCTGAATCAGCTTGAATCAGAAAAAAAACCATTCCCCTCATTGATCATGATCGATATGAACATGCCCAAAATGAACGGGAGAGAAACTTTGCAACATTTAAGAAGCATTGAAAAATGGCAGGAAATTCCGATTGCCATTTTCACCACTTCCGCCACTAAAGATGATATTGAGTTTTGTAAATACTATGGATCGGCCTGTATCACCAAGCCGATGAACTTTGCCGATTTCAGCATCACCTTACAAAAACTATTTAATCAAATCCCTCCTGTGGCTCTGGGAATGTAAAAAGGATCTCACCATTCGTAATGACTGCATTTCATCAGTCATTACGAATGAAAGACCTTCACCCTTCCCCTTTAGTGATCACTACCGGGCCTAATAATCCCGAAGGCATTAAAGGTGCATCGGGTTTAAATACTATATTGGTCCGGGTGAGTCTTTTTTCCGATGGCAATGCGGCATCACCGATCAACCGGTTGGGCCAACAATTTACTACTACTATTTCCAGTTCATTACCGGTCGGTCGTAACAAACCGGTCACCTCAACCCGCCAGGGTGCCGTCCACAGTATGCCCAGCTTTTTACCGTTCAGTTTTATTTCGGCAATATTGTGCACCACACCAGTTTCCAGGAAATACGGTACCCCTGGTTGTACCTCATCTGCATCGAAGCGTTTTACATAAACTGCTTTGCCGGAATAGTATTTTATCCCTTCTTCCAGTCGTTTGGTCCAGTCTTCCAATGTAGCGAACGCTACGTTTGCAGGCCCGCCCCATGCTGTGTCAAAATGCACCGACCAGGCGCCCCTCAACTCCTGCACGGGTTTAAACGACATTTTATTCTTTACTGGTTTCTTGTCAATGGTCCGCTTCTGTTGGCCTGGCTTTTTAAATACAATGAACCACGATTGAAAAGGCGCAAAGATCAAGGGAACACTGGCATAACCTGACTCCTGACTGTATACCGCTGCCGGTCCCATTTCTCCTGTTACGGCATCCCATATTTCCGGTCTGCCATAACTGTTACGAAAACGGCAGATAGCCGTGTCTTCGCGATTGTTTCGATTGGCGACAAAATATATTTCCGTATCACCAATGCTGCGATGGATAAAATCAATGAAAGCATTGTCATTGTCACAGATAAGATCAGGCCCTACCCCTTTTTCTTTCAGTATGTCATATATGGGAACATTCCAGTAGATCTTTCCTTTGCCCACCATTTGCTGCTTGACGGTTTTTCCATCACAGGCACCCCAAATGAAAGCGGCCAGCTCTTTGATGCGGGCATCGCATTGTGGATAATCTTTCAGTCCACTGTCCTTTTCCGGTCTGGGCCCTACTACTGTGGCCCCAGCCAACACCAGTTCTTTTATTTTCATCAATACCGGCACCGGCATGGAAGCATTTTCTCTTAGTACCAGCACGTGATAACTCATTCCATCGGGCAATACCAGTTTGCCGTTCCTGACGCTTATCCGGGTCAGCAGCACTTCTTCATTGCAAACATCATAATCATATCCCTTTCCCACTGCCGGATCAACATGTTTGGGCAGTACGATATTCGGCGTAATATCTCCGTTGTAATACAACACATCGGCCACAAACAGACCCTGCTGCAACAGATACTGGCATCGACTGATATAATCCAGGAAAGCACCTGCCTGGTCCCACCAGGTAACGTTTGGATTAAAATGGGTGCCTGCACCGTATTCAATTCCCGGTTTGCCATCTTTAGGGCGGGTAGCCGTGGAGGTATGGAACAGAAAACGGTTTATCCCCTCACAAAACGCCCGGTCGGCCGCCTGTTTCATATTGCCAGGATAATCATACCAATGGCGGAATGAAGTGAACGATTCGGCCGATGCTGTTTTCTTACCATAAATATGCGCGGCAGACGTAACCATTTTAGTCACTTTATTTTGTCCCTGTTCCAATCGAACTACGCCATAACCGAGCTTTTCATCAAGCCCGCCTGCTTCATCGTGTTTACCACCCAGCCAGAACTCACCCTGGGGCATATCACTGCGCCCCAGGTTCTTTAACGCATCCATACACATGGTGCCGGAGCGACTGGGCCCTGCCGCCTCATTTTGTACCTGTAACCCGTTTTGATGGCACAGATCGGCAAAATGTCTATAATGTTCATCGGCGAGACAATCAGCCACGGTTTTACGATAGTCGTTTAAAAAGCGATCACTGATCTCTACACTGCCAATAATAAACCCATTTAGTACAGGCAGATACGGCGTTGGATCGTACCCGCGGTATTTTTTAAATTGAGGAAGAAGGTCTGCTGTCCAGTTAGGAAAACCATCTTCAAAACTATCATCACAGAAATATTTCAGGGTTTTACCTGCATACTCACCTGCTTCCTGTAATAAGATCTTTCCCAGGTTTTCAAATTGCAGGTCAACCCCGGTATGACTTAACCAGTCAACCGAAAGCCCGCTGGCTTCGGGTTGTGCAATCATTACCTTAGACCCCGTCATGCGATGACCGGTACGAATGATGGTCCATTCGCCGGCAGGCACCTCCCAATCGAGTTGTCCAGCTGCATTTACCTTGCTGGTGAGGTCAATCACTTTATCAACCGGTATGGGTCGATCGCCGGGCATGGTTTCCCAGGCTGTTGATACCGGCCCCATCACGTCATTTGCTTTTATAAAATTGCTTGCATCCTTGCGGTTGGTTTTGGCAATAAAAAGGGTTGACCGCTTATCTGTTCTTAAGGGGTTGTTGTTGGCAGCAGCTGGAATGGCCACGATAGCCGTATCACGGTAATCGATCTGCTCCAGGGGCAGATCGATATATTCCTTCCACCCGGGTGCATTTACCAGGTTATCATACCCATCCCGGTTACCGGGCAATGGTAATGTACCGGAAAATTTTTGAGGTCCCTGTATTGTTACTGTTGATTGAAGGAACCAGCGACAACTATGTTGTGGCGGTATCCAGGGCCCACCCATACACCAGCCTGAACTCATGTTCACACCCATTTTTATACCAAGACGATTGGCCTCCTTCAAGGCAAACCGGTATAGTTCACGCCATTCCGGCGAAAGGAACAAAGCACCTTGTGGCACTTTGGCACCACCGAGACCACCCGCCGAATTGATCATCAGCACCTCGCCCATGCCCTTGGCTTTAAATTCCTCCAGGTCGCGCGTAATGCCTTCTTTATCCATAAGACCATTGAACCACCACCAATAACAACCAGGTTGAAATGCCTGTCCGGGTACTACAAACTTTTCTTTCAGCTCCGAATACGGAATGCCGTTAAAATGCGTGGCCCATTGGGCAATACCGGTTTGCGCAGTAGCCAAATGTGCAGTTGCCAGGGATGAAAGTGTTATGAATTTGCGACGGTCCATTTTTTTTGTTATTAGGTTCGTAGGTTATTGGGTTATTGGGTTATTGGGTTATTGGGTTATTGGGTTATTGGGTTATTGGGTTATTGGGTTATTGGGTTATTGGGTTATTGGGTTATTGGGTTATTGGGTTTAGACTCGCGACAACTTATAAACTTAATAACTTACGAACCTAATAACTTAATAACTTAATAACTTACAAACTAATACGTAAGAATCTACAAATACCACCAGCTACTTCTTACCAAAAAATTTATTCTTTTCACTAGAAGCTGGCACTAACGATCTAATTGCATTCGCCGCTTCTATAGCTTTATCTGCTTCTATAACATCAACACCGCTTTTGATGATCTGCGCATAGGCTTTCGCCCGTTCTTCCGCAGTTGACAGCTTATCGTACGTAGGCGCACTGGAGATCATACACATTACGCCACGCTGGTGCAACAGGTCTATCAATTCTTTATTCTCCGGTTTATCTTCCGGCCCAATGTAAGCCATGATCTGTTGCCAGGGAATGCCAGCCTCTTCATATTCCATCATGGCTTTTTTTGTTTTTACAAAAGCCTCGAACATTACGTTTTTGTTATCATCGTAGTAAAACTTCGCCTGTTTGGCATTGTGCACGGTGATCATTACCCAGGCTTCGGCATGATGCTTTTTAATGAGTGCTGCCGTTGTTTCCATGGGTACATCTTTTTTATCAAGTATCAATACCGTTTTACCTTTAGCCCAAATAATAGCTTCTTCCAGGGTAGGTATACGATAAGGTGTTACTTTTCCATTTACATCTTTCAGTTGCATTTTTTTCACTTCCGCCCAGGTGTAATTATTCAGCTTTCCTTTACCGGTAGTAGTACGGTCAAGTGTATCATCGTGCAGCAAAACGATCACGCTATCCTTTGTTAACCGGGGATCGATCTCAAATGTAGCCGGCGTAAATTGCAGGGAGTGTTCAAAGGCTTCCAGGCTGTTTTCTGGCGCACCAGCATCGGGACCACCGCGGTGCCCACTGACCAGCGGAACATCATGACCCGTGTATTTAAAGTACTGCTGCAGTTGCTGTGGAGTACTGATGTTCAGCACATTTATTTTTTTCGACTGTCCCATTACCTGGGAAACAATAAAACAACCGGCTATTACAGCGAGTTGTCTGGCGGCACGACGAAGATCCATAAATTATTATTTTTAATATCGATCAGAATTTTGAATTGAGGTAGCGCAGCATAAAACTGCCAGTTGGCTCTAAGGTAAACATACTGGCAGCTGAATTTTCCATAAAGAACATGCGGTAATTACGTAACGGCATACCCAGTTTATGCGCCAGGTATAACCGGTTCACCCCATTATGCGCAGCCACCAGAAAATTACCGGCAGTATATTGTTGCTGTAATGATTGAAAAAATGCATCCATCCGTTGTACGATCTCTGTAGCCGTTTCACCGGTACCTCCTGCCCGGTTGATGGCAGGATCGCTCATCCAGTTGTGCCACAAGGATGCATTCTCGGCCATAAACTCTTCTTTGGTCTTTTGCTCCCACTTTCCAAAATCGGCTTCTATTAACCTGTCGTCTTTTACTACGTTAGCACCAGTGACTATTTGGGCGGTAGTATACGCTCGTTGCAAGGGTGAAGAGAAAACGCCCTCCCAGGTAATAGACAATAATTGTTGACGCAAGGTTTCGGCTTGTTTCAATCCTTTTTCGGTCAATGGAATATCTGTTCTTCCGCAATAGCGGTTGTTATCGGCATTCCAGGCGGTCTCTCCATGCCTGATCAAATAAATATTAAGCATATGCTGTTTTACTGATATAGCCTTTACTGGCCAGGATATTGATGAATTGCTGGTAATTCTGTTGATAAGCAGCTACAGCCGCTGGCTGCGGATATACTTCTTTTTCAATTTGCGTTAATGCCCTGGCTGCTTCCGTGAGTGACATAAAATGCGTTTGCGACGCCGCGATAATAGCGGCCCCTACAGCCCCCGTAACGTGTTTCATTTTATAAACAGGCAACTGCAGTACATTGCTCCTGATCTGCAACCACAGATCGCTGTTACTGCCGCCACCTGCCGTAAACACAGCTGTTACGCTTTCCCCCGATAATTGCGTTATAACCTCATACGCATACCGTTCTATATAAGCTACCCCTTCCATACAGGCGGCAAACAATTCGGCGGATGGTAATCCGGCAGGTTGAAAACCCATTGCCTGCGGTGCAATAAAGGGAAATCGTTCACCGGATTGTTTCAGCGGCCAGGCCATGTGCCGTGTAGGCACTAATGCGGCAGCTTGCTTTGTTAACTCATCCAGGTTAGTTCCGAAATCACGGGTTACCCAATCGGCCCCGGTATTACTGGCGCCGCCGGGCATCCAATATCCTTCGGGGTGACGATGACAATACAAACGCCCATGCGGATCATCGATCTCGCGGGTGGTTACGCCTTTTACTACCAGCGTTGTACCAATGGTCGTGTTCCAGTCGCCGATCTGTACTGCCCCCGAAGCAATTTGTGCGGCACATCCATCCGTCATACCTGTTACTACATGTATACCTTTGGGCAATCCCAATGCAACGGCCAGCTCCGGCAATAGGGTGGCTACAATTGTTCCGGAGGATTGTACTGTTGGCAACCAGCTTTGTTGAATAGGCAGTTTTTCCCAGATGTAAGCAGGCCATTCTTTTTTGCGTACATCATACCCCGACTTCAATGCATTGGTATAATCAGTCACCTCGTACACACCACTCAGCTTTCCGGTAATAAAATCAGCCGCATGTATGAATTTACCCAACAGGTCCACCTTATCGGGATACCGTTTTATAAACCATAACATTTTGGGCAATCCACTGCTGGCATTAAAAGTAGTGTAACCATTGCTGTGCTCAGCCAACGCAACTTTTTTACAAAAACTCGCTTCTTCAGCCGAACGCGGGTCGCTGTACATAATGGCATTATACAGAGGTGCATTATTTTTATCGAGTGGAATGATTGTCCCGGAAGTGGAGGTAACTGCAATAGCTTTTATGTCCGCCAGGTTGATCTGTGATCTCACTTGCGATACTACTTGCTGCAGACACAACAAACAATCGCGCCACCATTGTTCCGGTGATTGTTCTTCCCGGGATTGATTACTTAAAGGGAAGGCCTGTTCTCCGCTGCCGAACACTTCGCCGGCAGCGTCAATCAATACCGCCCTTGCGCCTTGAGTGCCTACATCGACACCTATGAAATATTTACTTTTCATGTTAGTTACCATATTGCCAAGACCTGTAAGGTGCATCATTTGAGCTTGCCATAGTAGTGGGTTGAATTGCACCCCGCAAAGCGGGGCAGGCTCTGACAGGTCATTCTATTTTAATAATGAATCCATCTTCATAAAGCAATTGACTCTTAATCAATGGGCCCAGAGTTCGAGTCTCTGCGGGGACAAGACCTGTTAAGTACGCAGATCTTATGCTATTCTCCTACCCGGCGCAAGCGTCCGCTTGTGCCTGGTAAGACAGCACAAGACCTGTCAGGTCTTTTTCTTCACTGAATGCTCCTAAAATTCATTCTCGTTTTCTTCCACTCCTTATACATCCTTGCATAATACTCCTGCTGTTGCGGATGTACTACTTCAATGGTATCATCGAATGCTACCGAGGCCTTCAACGCTTCATTACAGATAAGCGCACCACCAATAACGGATGATTGTTCGAAACCGCGTCTCACCTGTACTTTTTTGTTTAACAAACCTGCCAGCAAACTACGCAGGGCAACGCTTTGCAAACCACCGCCGCAGGCCCATACATAATCTGGCTGGTGGCCAGCTACTTCGCACAATATTTTGTAATTCTCCGCAATAGAACAGGCGATATCCAGCATAGTGGCCCATACAAAGTGACCGCGTGTTAACTGATGCGAAACCGGTGTTGGAAAAACAAACCCACCTTTTATCAGGGGTGTTTTTTCATCGGCTACCAGTGAACCCAACGAAGCAATGCAAAAAGAATCGTTGGTAGCTGCCAGCTCCTGCTCAATGACCGCATAACTTTCATTGGGATAAAAGATTTCCTTCAACCGTTGAAAATTAAGACCGGTAACTCCTGCATTGGCTTCAAACACCAACCGACTGGTTTCTATATCCCTGCTCGTCCAGGTACGCTGGTGCGCATCGAGCAGATAAGTATCAACCAGCTTTACAATGGGCGTTGTGGTACCGGAAACGATCACTATATCTTCTACAGCGGGCTGGGTGCTTTTTATAGCGAGCTGGGTATCGCCGCCACCGACCACCACAACGGCTTCTTTTGAAATGGTTAAACTGGCTGCCATGTCAGGTAATACAAGCCCCAGCATAGTTCCTGAATTGATCAGGGGTGGCAGCAATGAACTATCCAGTGCAAACACATCGCACAGATCTTCGCTCCATTCCCTGTATTGTACATCATACAAAAGGGTTTCTGAAGCCTGCGAGTGCTCGTATTTTATTACGCCGCTCAATTTATATTCCACCCAATCACTGATACTTACAAAGCTCACGGTGTTCTGCCAGATCTCTTTCCACCGTTTTTTTATACCCAGTAATTTGAACGCAGAGAACAAAGAACCAGGATACCGGCCGGTGAGTTTATACACGATCGTTTTATCGGGAACTATTTCTTCCCATTCCCGGCCGCGGTGATCAATATTAGGCAATCCGATCAGCGACTCGCCATTCTTGCCCAATAACACAATGCCTTCGCGTTGGCTGGTGGCTGTTACTGCCCTGATCGTAACACCAGGCAATGCAGACATAACCTGTTTCGCCAATGTGGTCACCTGTTTCCATAAGGCATTGGCATCAAAATACAGGGCATCGGCATATTTATCGTCACGGATGTATTGAATATCTTCCCGGGCAACACTTAATACCGTTCCACTGGTACTGGTGGCCGCCACCCGTACATTGCCGGTACCGATATCAATAATTAGATAAGCTTCTTTTGAAGTCATGGTAAAGATTATAGCTGAACAGTGAGTAATTCTTTATTGGCCAGTCTGGCGCCGGTCTTTTTATTTTCAATGTACCAGCCAACCAGGGTTTTATTTAATATAGTTACATGATGATCTTCCACCTCAAAAGTAGCGCCTGCAATATGCGGCGTAGGAAGCACATGGGGATGGTCGATTATTTTATAATCAATTTCATCAGGCGGTTCATGATCGAACACATCGAGGATAGCGCCACGGATAGTCCCTTCTTCCAACACCCGCAACAGATCGTTCCGTTGTACCACCACGGCGCGTGCCGTGTTTACAAAAATGGCACTCGCCTTCATTTTCGATAACAGTGAATAATCGATCAATCCTTTGGTTTGCTCCGTCACCGGCAAGTGAATGGAAACAATATCGCTGGTGGCAAAAACTTCCTGTAAAGAAACAGCGCGATATGCTTTATCATAAGTAGTAACATACGGGTCATAAAACTGTACCGGACAGGGGTAACATTGCAGCATGGAAGCTATCAGTTGACCAATAGCGCCAAACCCTACCATCCCTACTGTTTTACCAGCCAGCTCCGTACCCTTGAACTGCAGATAGGAGGTATGAGCTCCTGCTGCCCAGTTGCGGCCTTTTAACCATTCCACCCCGGCCAGCGTGTTACGCATAAAGGTGATCACATTGGCAATGAACATCTCTGCCACGGCCTGTGCATTGCGCGCCGGCGTATAAAAAACAGGAATACCATGTTTGGTAGCTGTTTCAATGGCTACATTAGAAGGAGTTCCCCGGCATACACCAATAAATTGCAAATGAGGATGCGCATTTATTACATCAGCTGTCACATGATCGTGTTCCGTTATCAATGCATTGGCTCCGGTTGCGGTTAACAACGTCGTTAATTCATCGGCATAATATGCCCGGCCATTCGGTTTCCAGGGTCTGTAAATTACCTCACCAAAATGTTCCTGCAATGTTATTAACCCGTTATCATTATACGGCGCCGTCACAAGTATCTTCATAATGCTTTGATTTTATTTCTGTGTGTTATATAGTAGCTTCTAATGTTGTATTATCTGCCTTTACATGATTCAATGTTTTGGCGTTATCGGGCAGCGTAATGAATTTTGTTAATACAGCGCTGATAAAATATAAAATGGCCAGTATCCAAATGATTCCTTCCTCTCCTACTGCGCTAAAGAACAACCCCACCAATGCGGGTCCTACAAAAACCGGCAAACCTGCTCCCAGGTTCAGAATGGCGATGGCTGCACCTTTGTCTTTTTTCACCAGAGAAGGCACCAATGCAGAGAGCGGCACATAACCTGCCAGACAAGCACCCCATAAAATACCGGCAGCCAGCACAATGGTGAAATTACCGGGTGCGGCCTGTGGCACATAGTACAGCAACAGCGTAGTAATAGCACATCCAACACCACCAAACCACATAATGGTATTACGCCAGCCCAGGCGATCACCCACAAAACCAAAGATCAGATTGAAGATGATATTGCTCGTAAAAATGGTGCCCCAGATCTGTAACCAGGTAGTGGTATCGAAACCATGTTTCTCCATGTACATAGGAAGGAACACCGGGAATGCAAATTGCGCCGTAGTGTTAATAATGCGAACAATACCACCGATCAACACTTTCGGCTCCGCCTGTACGATGGTCAATCCTTTTAACAACTCGCGGGCCTTGCTCCCGGCCTCGTTCGCATTTGAACCGGTTTTAAAAGCGGCTTTATTCAACAGCAACGCAAAGAAGGCACCGATCAACACCCAGAACACCGAGCTCCATAAAGTATTGATATAACCAAGGCTTTCAATGGCCCAGCTGCTATAAAAGGCGCCCAGCACATTCAATCCACCCGTGAATACAAACCAGAACCAGCCTACAGCGCGGCCCAGCTTTTCCTTCGGGCTTTGATAGGCAATCCATACCATAAATGAATACGCGAATAAGGGATATCCAAATCCACGCAAGGCATAGGTGATGATCATAACAGGGAAGTTCAGGTGCGCCAGCCCATACCCCACAAAACCGGCAGTACCTGCCAGGTATAATAGCAGTCCGGCCAGCATGGTCTTTTTAGGACCAAAACCTTCTGCCAGCACCCCGGAAAACCAGGCGGAAATGGCTACCGTAATGCCATAGGCAGTAAATAAAGAGGCGTTTTGTTCAATGGTCATGCCTTGCGTTTTCAGGTACGGACTTAACCAGCCCGTTTCCATACCATCGCCCATCATGAATATAAGTATACCTACATAGCCCCATAGCAGGGACATGGGAATGCCGGTTTTGTCGGCGAGTGTGTTGTTGTTTTTTTGTAACATATGGCTTATTGAGAATCGTTTTTGGATACAGTAGCCTGGGGCGGCAATCGGCAATCGGCAATCGGCAATCGGCAATCGGCAATCGGCAATCGGCAATCGGCAATCGGCAATCGGCAATCGGCAATCGGCAATCGGCAATTTCCGACTAATAGCTATACTCGCTTCATTCAAACGTCAAACGTCAAAAGTGAAACGTGAAACGGCAAACCCACATCGCGGCAATCGTGAAAAACTCATACTCGCCAGCGGGCCTTTTACATTCAACTTTAAACTTTCAACCTTTAACTTTCAACTTTCAACTTTCAACTGGCATTCCTTGTCAACCCGTTAACCTATCAACCCTACCTACACACCTTCACTTCACCACTCCCATCGTAACTAAAAGAACTAACGAGCATCCACCTTCCTTTATACGCTTTCAACCCCGTTAATTGCAACACAGTATTCCCTTTACCATCAATCACTTTATCATTGTACCACTGCTGATCAGTATCGATGGATTGCATGAGGATCACAGGATAGTTTTCATCGGGTCCTGATGAAACACTTTTTATACGCGCCAGGGCACATTGTTCCGTCACAGCTTTGGTCTGCAGATTGATCGCCCATACTTTACTGCTGGTAGATAACCATAATGAATCCTTTCCGTACACGGCAAACAGATCATGACAACCACTGGCAGGCAGGGTGAGGCTATCTTTCAGCGTAAGATCGGGCGCTGCACAATTGAAATTATAGGTAAAGCCGTACAGCTTGTTTTTGGAAGCAGTCCAGAGCTCCTGTCTCTTTTTATCCCATACTACATTATGCGCATCAGGCACTGTGATCTTTTTGGTATACCCGTTGTAGGGAAAGACCGACGTATCGGTGTGCAACAACATCAGGTAATTGCCGGTACTGGCGGCGATCACCAGGTTGCCGTCGGGCAGCAGTTCTGTCGAATGCACATTACCATTTCCGCCATAAGCATAAAAAACTGTTTTCTTGTCGGCTATACGTACCAGGGCCACTCCACCGGCAGAAGCATTGGCCAGGATGTATTTATTATTATATACCGGTTTGGCGTCAGACATGTTCACAAACCATTTCACATCACTGGCAGCTACATTCGACTGAGCCGGGTCCCATTCCCACACTACATTTTTAGTGTCAACATCTGCAATCACCACCCGGTTAACCGATTGATCGGCAAAAACGATCTGCCTTACTTCCTTTTGGGTACCTGTGCCGGTAGAATCGCTGCCATTATCAGGTGTGTTGCCTGAAGAGGATTTTGTGCATTGAATAATAGATACGGCAATCAGACCGGCTACCACCATTGTTTTAGTAAGAATAGTTTTCATAAGCTTAATTGACAATCGCTTTAAATTTTCTTTTAATTTCTATAAAACCAACCCACGATTGTTAACAATTGACAACCTTTCCAGCCAAAAAGTACTAGACCAGGCATGAAATGGCCAGCTATAATTCCCAATTCTTGGCTTAAAGCATTTATTCCTGACAGCAAATTAAACAAAATTAAACACTAATAAACATTTTTAAAGCCTTATTACAGTAGTTTTGTTACGCAATCGAATGACTAATATTATCCTTATTTAAAAAATTTAAGGATATGTAACCTTTTTACAGAAAAAGAAGGAGATTTGACCGGGATAATCCCAAAAATCACAGTCAGATGACTATCACAGACAGACACCAGCTCATTATTCAGAAATTACAGGAACAGGGAAGGGTTGATATTCAGGAACTCAGTGAAGAACTGCAGGTTTCAGGCGTTACCATTCGTAAAGACCTGAAATTGCTGGAAGAAAAGAATCTGTTGTTCAGAACAAAGGGCGGTGGCTCCATTAATAATCCTTACGCAGTTGAACGTCCCATCAATGAGAAGGAGTTCATGAATGCCGAACAAAAAAAGAAGATCGCTAAAGCGGCGCTTACCCTGTTAGGCCAGAACGACAGTATTATTATAGGTTCGGGCACCACGGTATTTGAGCTGGCGGAATCATTGTACCCGACCAAACATATAACGGTGATCACCCCTGCCCTGCGGGTGGCATTGGAATTGTGCAACCGGCCCAATGTAGATATTCTGCAAATTGGCGGATTGATCCATCATAGTTCGGCATCTGCTGCCGGCGCCTTTGGCGAGCGCTTGCTTGAAGACATTTCCTGCGGATTATTATTTATGGGGGTCGATGGCATTGAACCGGAATTTGGTTTAAGCATTACCAACCTGGCAGAAGCCAGTCTTGATAAAAAAATGATCCAGGTGGCGCAGCAGGTAGTGGTGATGGCCGATAGCTCCAAATTTGGCCGTCGCGGTATTGGCCGCATCTGCGGGCTCGAACAGGTTGATTATATTATTACCGACACAGACGCGCCTGTTGAAGTGATCAAACAACTAGAGGAAAAAGGGGTTAAGACCATTATCGCAGAATAGAAGAGAACATTCCGGCCTGCAATCAACTTGTCAGTCTCCTCAAATTTCATTATATTACTGTAATGCGCCAGCTACTTTTCATTGCTGCAACCGGTGCTGAAGATTTCTTTCTACATGGCCAATTCCACGCAGGCTTATAGCGACCTTTCAGCGACCTTATAGCGATATAACTTCTCTTTGATATGCTTATGGCTCCTCCTTGAATCCTTTTCAAGGCTATTCTCATCATGGTCCCGCCATACTTTCCCTCCATTCTCACCCTGATCAAATGCCATTGTAACAGATGCATGGCGTCCGCAAAAGGCTTTTATAAAGCCAGGAAATGCGGACTGGGCGTTGTCGTGCGCCGAGGAGGCAATGAGATACCATCGAGGTATCAAAGAGGAACAAACGCCTTTAGCAACCAAATAAACAACCCCTGCTTGCCGGCAGGGGTTGTTTGTTTATATAACCTTATAGATAATGATCGTTAACCAGCATTTTCACTGGAAGCATTACCTGCTTTTTCCGATACTGTTTGGGCTACTACCGGAACCGCATGTTCAGCAGGGGCTGCAGGCGGGGCATTTTCATCAACAACCCAGTCTGCAGGCAGGTAGCCTTTGTACTTTTGCAACAAGGGATTCATTTTCTTTTGAACCCATTTGGAGATGATCTCAAACACCAGAAAGCCAATGACAATGGAGATCATCCATTCCATAAAGCTAAAGGTCTGTTTGTCTACCACCGTTTTTTTGGCGGTCAGCCCCCATAAATTTTTAATGCTGCGGGTAGTAAAGAAATGAGCTACAAGGCGGGTAGAGGCCATACCAATGGCAAAGCCTATAAAATTGCCCGTATAGTTACTGTATACATACTTAAGGAACTTCTGGCTGGTATTGCTTTTCATAGATCAAAGTTTGGTCTTACTAAAATAATACCTTCCTTTCGTAAACGCCAGTATGTGAAAAAAATAACTATTTTACAATACTACCAGGCGGCGATAGCTGAGTTCCAGCATCTTTTTTAGCTGTTTTAGATTCCGTCGATTGACATTCCGAATAGCCAGTTTCAGAAAAGGCGCAAATGCAGCGGGAATACCCCGGTTCCGCAGGGTCATACACGTGGTATTTTCATTGATCGCCTGCCAGCCCACCGTGGTTTCCATATGCATACCATTGCTGCTGGTTTGCATGATCATTTTTTGCCCGGGAATAATTTCCAACACCTCATATACAAGTTGCTGGCGCCGGCGCATGAGCTTTTCATTGACAACAAGCTTAGCACCTGCCCGTAAGGGCGCTTCATTATTCCATTCCACAGATTTTATATGCGCACACCAACTGGGCGCATTGGCTGGATCTGAAGCAAATTCGGCTACTTTTTCTTTCGGGAGATTGATAATAATCTCAGTTGATACATCTAGCATTTTTCTATACTTCAAGAATAAATAATCTATACCAAAGCAAGGGTGTCGCTTTCTGATTGTGAGGGAGGTAATGCAAAAATGGAAAGTAAAGTTAAATATTAAATGTTTACACCCCAACCAAATTACTGTTAACTTATCAAAAATCAGTTATTTAGGGTGGTTCTACTGCTTTTTCAATGGGAAGGGCTTGCCCTGGTGTACCTGTCATTTGTTACCTTTGCCGGATGGATTATTTCAAAAGGCTGCTGGATTTGTTGAAGACCGAGCGTGAAGAAGACCGGCAATTATATCTTAAACTTACTCAAACTACATCTGTAAATCAACGCAGGGCCAATGGCCTGACCTGGTACCCCATCGCCATCCGTGATCAGGAAATGAGCCGGGGTGATTACCTGACCGTTGAAGTAGAACGCACTACACATCAGGATGTTATTCATCAGTTACGTTTTGGCATGCCTGCCGTTTTGTTCTCGAACCACGACGCTGAGAACAATAAGGTGGAAGGCACCATTTCCTTTGTAAATGGCAACCGCCTCAAGATCACCCTGCGCACCGATGAGTTGCCCGACTGGGCCAGCGATGGCAAACTGGGTATAGACCTGCTGTTTGATGAGAACAGCTACGATGAAATGCAGAACGCCTGTAAACTGGCGGCTTCCCTGGCGGAAAAACCAGCGGAAGGCCGGTTGATACAAATACTTACCGGCAATAAAGCGCCTACGTTTGAAAACAGCGCCCCCTTGCCGGTATCCACCCTGAATGCTTCCCAGCAGGCCGCAGTAAATAAAATACTCCAGGCCAACGACCTGGCTATTGTGCATGGCCCGCCGGGAACCGGTAAGACCACTACCCTGGTACAGGCCATCAAGGCCATGGCAAAAAGGGATAACCAGCAAATACTGGTGGTGGCGCCAAGCAATACAGCCGTTGACCTGCTCAGCGAAAAATTAAGTGACGAAGGACTGAACGTATTACGGGTGGGTAACCCCGCACGGGTATCAGAACGCCTGTTATCACTTACCCTCGATTACAAGATGGCGGAACACAGCCACATGAAGGAAATAAAACGCCTCAAAAAACAGGCATCGGCTTTCATGGATATGGCGCACAAGTACAAACGCCACTTCGGTAAGGCCGAACGTGATCAGCGCAAAGCCCTGTTTGCCGAAGCGCGCAACATTATGAAAGAGGTTGATAATTCTGAACAATACATCATTAAAGACCTGGTAGCCAAATCACAGGTGATCACCGCTACGCTGGTGGGCGCCAATCATTATACCGTGCGTAACCAAAAGTTCAATACGGTGGTAATAGACGAGGCCGGACAAGCCCTGGAACCTGCCTGCTGGATCCCCATTCTGAAAGCACAAAAAATTGTGCTGGCTGGCGACCATTGCCAGTTACCGCCCACTGTAAAAAGTGCAGAAGCGGCCAGGAACGGACTGGCCACTACTTTGCTGGAAAAATGCGTGGCATTACATCCCGAATCAGTAGTGCTGCTGGAAGAGCAATACCGCATGCACGAAATGATCATGGGTTATTCTTCTTCTACCTTTTATGACGACCGGTTAAAAGCGCATGCATCCGTTGCCCGGCATGTATTGTTCAACAACGACAACCCGCTGGTATTTGTTGATACCGCCGGTTGCGGATTTGATGAAAAGACCGAACAAACCAGCACGTACAACCCCGAGGAAGCGGCCTTTTTATTCAGGCATCTTACTCAATTGGTGTCATCGCTGGATGGTCATTATAAACCCGAGAACTTCCCCAGCATCGCCATCATCTCGCCTTACAAACAGCAGATAGATACATTGAGAGAACAATTCTTAAGCGCGCCTGCGTTAAAGGCTTACACGCATAAGATCGCTATCAATACCATCGACAGCTTTCAGGGTCAGGAACGCGATATTGTTTACATCAGCATGACGCGCAGCAACCCTGATAATAAGATCGGTTTCTTAAGCGATATCCGCCGCATGAATGTGGCCATGACACGCGCACGTAAAAAACTGGTGGTGATAGGTGACAGCGCTACCCTGTCGCAATTCGATTTCTACTCCAATTTCATCAGTTGGGCGCAGGACCGCAATGCTTATCAAAGTGCGTGGGAGTTTGCAGATTAATACAAAGTTTGTTAGTTCTTGGGTTCTTTTTAGGCCTTCGGCCAGAGCCTTGTCAACAGTAGGAATCTAAGATCTTACGAACTTAAAAACTAACAAACTTAAAAACTGTCTCCCTGATCAACTATTCCCCTATGTCAAAGAGCTGTAAACGCGCATACACTACAAAGGTAAACACATTTATTGGTACCTAGATAACAGGCATGTCTATACGGTCCTACAATGGATCATGTTTCCCCATTTACGTCTATAATGGTCCAGATGTGTCTTCACTGGTTATAGAGAAAGCCGCCTATTGTTTGGGCTGGCGGCGGTATTGTGCCGGCATTACCGTGGAGAATGTTCGGAAGTTGTTCGGACTCTCCCTGGGGATGTTCGGGTGTTCCCGAGGAAAACCCGAACAAGGTCCGAACAACCAGCGCCGCAAACCCGGCACAATACCGGTGCAAACCTACCCCCTTCCCCTCCAAGGAGACTCCAAGGAGGGGATACCTTAAAACAAGCATTAACTAAATGACATTGATGCCCATTGCCTTTTCCTACTGCCTTTCCCGGTCCTGAGCGCAGCGAAGGACCATCTCTGCCTTCTGCCGTCTGCCTTCTGCCTTCTGCCGTCTGCCGTCTGCCGTCTGCCGTCTGCCTTCTGCCCTCTGCCCTCTGCCTTCTGCCATCTCCCCAACTGTTAACACTTTCTAAATCTTACCCAACTTTATTTGGAACATTCATTCCAATACCTTTACCTTTGTACCGGAATGATCGTTCCAGTATTAATAAATCAATCAACAATCAATTTTTATGAGTCGTTTACAGAATAAAACAGCACTTATAACCGGCGGAAACAGCGGTATAGGCTTTGCTACAGCAAAAGAGTTTTTACAACAAGGCGCTACAGTGATCATAACCGGCCGCAGCCAGTCCGCATTGGATAAAGCCAAACAAGACCTGCAGGGAAAAGTGCATACCATACTTTCCGATACCAGCAACCTGAGTGATATTCGGGCCCTTGCCAAACAGGTTCAACAGATCACTCCGCGACTAGATGTGGTATTTATCAATGCAGGTATAGGCAAGTTTGCCCCAATAGGATCAGTAACGGAAGAACACTATGATGAGCAATTCAACATCAATGTAAAAGGCGCGTACTTCACTATTCAGGAAGTATTACCCCTGATCAACGATGGCGGTTCCATTATTCTGAATACGTCTATCAACGCCCACATGGGTATGGCAAACACCAGCGTTTACGCAGCTACCAAAGCAGCACTGCTTACCCTGGCACGTACACTCTCCACTGAATTATTACCCCGCAAAATCCGGGTGAACGCCATCAGTCCTGGCCCGGTTACTACCGAAATTTTAAAAAAGACTGGTTTAACCCCAGAAGAAGTGAATGGGTTTAAAGAGGTGTTAACTAACCAGGTGCCTATCGGCCGTTTAGGTGACGCATCAGAAATTGCCCGCATTGCCACCTTCTTTGCGTCAGATGATTCAAGTTTTGTAATAGGTGCCGAGTTGATCGCTGACGGCGGGATGATCACTTTGTAAAAAAGTGGTAATTTTGGAACAAAGATTCCAAATACACCTAATGCCAAAGACAAAACAATTTGATGAAACGGAAGTGCTGATAAGAGCCAGAGAGCTTTTTTGCAAGAAGGGATACAATGGCACTTCAATGGACGACCTGGTTCAGGCAACCGGTATAAGCCGGTCGAGTATCTACGATACTTTTGGCGACAAACATGGCTTGTTCCTTAAAAGCCTTGATCAATACCGCAACGAGCAGCAATGCACGATGGAACAACAAACTGCCAAGTCCGACAGCCCCAAGAAAAAGATCCGTGCCATTTTCGAATATTTTATAAATGATATCCTGGCTGACAAAGACGGCAAAGGTTGTTTGCTGATCAATGTAAGCCTGGAGCTGGGTTCGGTGGATAACGAAGTGGCAACCATCTTCCATGCAAACATGGATGATATGGAACAGCTGCTTGCATCCCTGATAAAAGAAGGACAGGCGAAAGGTGAGATCCCCAAAAAATTCACCCCAAAGGCTATGGCCAGGCATTTTTACAATTCCTTAATGGGACTTCGCGTAACCGGCACCAATAAACCGGATGGAGAATTATTACGTGAGATTGTAAAATTAACACTTTCGATCCTGGACGAATAGAAACGAGGCAGGCAACGAATACGAAGCCCTTGCTTACAGCAGGGGCTTTTTCTTGAATCGGCAATCGGCAGACGGCAAACGGCAAACGGCAGACGGCAGACGGCAGACGGCAAACGGCAGACGGCAGACGGCAGACATGAAATACAAAAGGCAATAGGCGATGGCAATTTTAGCCTCACGACAACCGGACTCCCTCGACAACTCAAGAACTTAAGAACTAAATAACGAACAAACTGACTGCCTTTATCAACCCTATCAACTTGTATTTCCTGATCAACGCGTCAACTGATCAACGCCCTTTATCCTTGTCAACCTGTTAACCTGTCAACCTATCAACTATTTCCTACTTCCTACCTCCTACTTCCTACCTCTTACCTCCTACTTCTTACCTCCTACCTCATTCTTATTAACCCGAGGCGGTGTTTTAAAAATAGTCTTCCCAATAGGCGGCATGGTATCGCCCAATAAAAATCCCCAGGGTTTCAGCGGAGTAATGCGATCGAAGATCACTTTTGCAATAGCCGTAAGGGGAATAGACAAAAACATCCCGCCAATACCCCAGATAGCCCCGCCAATAAAAACCACAATGATCGACATCAGTGCATTGATCCGCACCTTGGACGCCACGATCTTCGGCACTATATAATGGTTATCTAAAAATTGTACCACCGCATACAGGGCCAGCACCCACAATACATAAACAGGCGATTTACTGGTATATGCGATCAATACCGGCAAGGCAACCGCAACAATACCGCCTATGTATGGAATAATATTTAACAGCGCTCCTATGATGGCCAGCAAAACCGCATAATCTATTCCCAATAACAATAACCCGATTGTATTTAAAGTGGCCACAATGGCTGCTTCAAACAATAATCCAACCAGGTAGCTTTGGATCAGGGTTTTGGTCTCAAACAACACTTCACTAACAGTTTCATGACTTTCCCGCCGGAACAACCGGGAAATAAAATCCAGCAGCAGTGGTTTGTAAAAAAGGAACATGAACACATACACCGGTATCAGGAAAAACAGCTTGAGAATATTGGTGACCGTAACAAGCGTTTGTCCCACAATAGCGGCCGATTCGTTCAATTGTTTGTTCTCCGTGTCAACTATCCAGCTATCTACTTTTTCCCGGCTAACACTAAATGTTCTGGAGGCCCAGGCACTCACCTCCTGCAGCATGAGATTAATTTTATGCTGAAGCGTTACCAATGTATCGCCAAACCGCATAGACTGATTCACCACAAAATAAATGAGTCCGCCGATCAGGAGCAACAACACTATAACAGCAATGAATATGGCCAGTACCCGGCTCACCCGGTGATGCACCAACCTGTTAACCAGCGGATTTAATAAAACGGCCAACACACCGGCATAAACAACCGGCAGAATAATATCGCGCCCGATGTATAAGATATAAAAGAAAATAAAAAGACCTACCACTACCTGGGCTGCTATAATTACAAAAGGAGTTTTGCGGACAGGTTCCATAAAAATCATTTAGAGGAGAATAGCGTTACCATTTTTTACTATTCAATTCCCGGGCCGCTGTTGCCTGGTTGTTTTATGGCAATTTGGCTGTACAACTGTAGATTTGCGACTATGATCCAGGATAACCTATTACTCGTTCTATCACTTTTATTTGTTATTAGTATCCTAACCATGCTAAGCAGCAAACTGAAGATAGCCTACCCTATCTTCCTGGTAATCGGTGGACTGCTCATCAGCCTGATACCCGGCATCCCCCATATCACGCTGCATCCCGACCTCGTTTTCCTTATTTTTCTGCCCCCGCTGTTGTATGCAGCAGCCTGGAATACCTCCTGGAACGATTTCTGGCGGTACAAAAGGCCTATTAGCATGCTGGGGTTTGGGCTTGTTATATTTACTTCCGCGGCCGTAGCCTGGATCTCTAACTTGCTGATCCCTGACTTTTCCCTGGCGGCCGGTTTTCTGCTGGGTGGCATTATATCACCGCCCGATGCAGTGGCAGCCACTTCTGTGCTGGAAGGTCTGAAAGTACCCAAAAGAGTAACCACCATTTTAGAAGGGGAAAGTCTGGTAAACGATGCGGCGAGTTTGATCGTGTTCCGGTTTGCTTTGGCCGCCGTGTTCACCGGCATGTTCAATATGTGGCAAGCCACCCAAACTTTTTTTGTGGTAGCCATTGTTGGTATCCTCATCGGGCTGGTCATCGCGCACATTGTATATGCCATCCATCGCTTCTTCCCAACTACGCCGGCCATCGATGCCGCCTTCACCCTTATTACTCCGTATATCATGTATGTCACAGCTGAACATTTTCATGTATCAGGGGTGTTGGCAGTGGTAGCCGGTGGCTTATTCCTCACCTATCGCTCACAGGATATTTTCAGTTATGAAGCCCGGATCCAGGTAATGGGTTTGTGGGACACCCTGGTATTTTTGCTGAACGGGATGGTGTTTATACTGATAGGCCTGCAATTGCCCGATATTATAAAAGGAATGGAAAATTATTCCGTTGGCCAGGCCATTTCCTATGCTATTATCATTAGTCTGGCTACCATCGTCATACGGATTGCCTGGGTTTTCCCCGGTGCCTATTTGCCCAGGATCTTATTTAAAAAGATCCGGGAAAAAGAAACCAGGCCAAGCTGGCAAATGGTACTGTTGACCGGTTGGAGCGGCATGCGGGGTGTGGTATCCCTGGCCTCAGCACTGGCGGTACCGCTTACCCTGGCCAACAATCAGGCCTTTCCCCATCGCAACCTTATTTTGTTTATCACGTTTGTAGTGATCTTGTTTACGCTGGTGCTGCAGGGATTGAGCCTGAAACCGATCATCAGGATTTTGAAGATCAAAGGCGATGAAAAGGAATCAGAAGAGAGACAGGCACTGGATATGCGTTTGCGGTTGGCCAATGCCGTTTTAGCTCACATCGATGACAGATATGCCCAGGAAATAGATGAGAATGAAACGTATAAACGTGTACGCGACCGCTATGCCCGGATGATTGAAATAACACAGCGAAAACTGGATACGCAGCAAACTTCGGCAGAAGAACAAAACTTCCTGCCGCAATACCGGCAAATGTTACTGGAGCTGGTTGAAATACGCCGCCGGGAACTGAACCACTTCCGTCATAACAATACGTTTAGTGAAGAGTTGATACGGGAGCGGGAATGGGAATTAGATTTAGAGGAAGCGCGTTTGAGAGGGTAGTTAGTTGATACGTTGATCAGGAAATATCAGCAAGCAGTTTTTAAATTCTTGAGTTAATTGGTTGCAGAGCTTCAAATTTAATTATTAACGTTCGCCGTCAAAAATCGTCTGCCGTCTGCCTTTTCCGCGCTGAGGTGTATTCCCCATTGCCCATTGCCTATTGCCCATTCACTCACTTATCAAAAACCACCCTGACCATACACCCCTGCCCCGGTGCAGATTCTATATCTACCATCCCATTAAACACATCAACGCGGTTAATAATGTTGTTGAGACCAATGCCCTTGCGCCTGGTTTGTGGGTCAAACCCTTTGCCATTATCGAAGATGGTAAGAATGAGTTTCTTGGCCTGTTCTTTTAAGGTGATCACCACTTGTGTGGCTTCGGCATGTTTTAGAATATTGCTCATTTGCTCCTGCACAATACGATAAATGGTAAGCTTTAATCCATAGTCGAGCTTTGATTCATTGATGCCGGCATAGTTAAAGCTGATATCTATTTTCTGTGCCCATCTGATATCACCGATCATATCATTGATGGTCTCAATAATGCCCAGGTCTTCGGCACTGGGTGATACCAGCGATTTCGACAATTTGCGGATCTCTTCTATGGCCATATGAATATGTTCTGTAGCCTTAGTGGTGAACTTCTCCCGTTCATCCCCTTCCAGGAAGGGCGACGACAGGAACAATTTTGCAGAAGCCAGGATCTGGTTTACATTATCATGCAGCTCCTTCCCTATGTCTGACCGTTCTTTTTCCTGCGTATTGATAGTGGCCCGGGCAATTAGCCGCTGGTGCTCCACTCTTTCTTCAGCCAGATCGGCCTCGTGTTGGCGCAGTTGATCTTCAGCCTGTTTCACGTTCGTGATATCGTGCACTACGCCGATCAGCTTTTCCGGTTCACCCAGATTATTCTTTATCAATTGTCCTTGTGAATGTATGATACGCAAGCTGCCATCAGGACGAACAATGCGGTGCTCCAGATCAAAATCGCCCTTACCTTCAATGGTATCCTTTATGCTGTTCAACACATACTCCATATCACCGGCGTGAATAGTTGACATTTGCGGGCCCATGGTCGGCGTTACATTATTTGTATCCCAGCCAAAGATCCGGTACATTTCATCGGACCAGATGGTGATCCCGCTTTTTAAATTGGTTTCCCAACTACCCAGGGAAGCAAGGCGCTCTGCCTGTTGTAACAATTTCTGGTTGTGCAGCATCTGCTCTTCCGATTTCTTGCGCTCGGTACTATCGATGGCTATGGCAAAATAACCAGTAAGCATTCCCAATTTATCAAACTGTGGTTGCCCCTGCAGAGTAACCCATTTTTTGCGGCCCGATTTGGAATAGATCATATACTCTGTTTCAAAGGTGCGACCTGCTTTTTTATTCTCGGACACTTCCTTTAATGATTCCTGGCTTGTTTCATCTCCATATAAAAAATCCTCCGGCCGTTTGCCAACGGCTTCTTCCAGAGTATATTCCGTTATCTGGGTAAACGCGGCATTGACCCATTGTATCCTGTTGTCCAGATCATAAATTAAAATGGCACACAGAGTTTCCCGGGCAATATGGGAGAGCTTATTTAATTCTTCTTCCACTCTCTTTCTGGCTGAAATATCACGCAAAACAGTACTCAACCTATCTTCCCCGTTTATGTCCTTGAAATAAACGGAGGAGAACTCACAGGGGAATTGTTCGCCATTGCGTTTTATGCCAATTAGTTCGCCCTGTACAAATCCCTTTTTCAATCGCTCATCCATCATAGCATAAAATTCCGGTGTGTGTACTGCAATATCCTTTCTGTGTATTTTTTTAAATTCTTCTTCGCTATACCCAAACAATTCCCGGGCTTTTATATTGGTTTCCAGGATGGTGCCATCGGGTTTACCCAAAATAAAGGCATATAAACTGCTATTAGCAATGGCGCGGTATTTTGA
Source organism: Niastella soli (assembly GCF_017742245.1). Taxonomy (GTDB): domain Bacteria; phylum Bacteroidota; class Bacteroidia; order Chitinophagales; family Chitinophagaceae; genus Niastella; species Niastella soli. The sequence continues at coordinate 462,337 of NZ_JAGHKO010000011.1, read as the reverse complement.
TTGCCCCAGTTGCAACATTTGTTCAGCCTTCTTTTCCTTGGTTATGTCCTGGAAGGTGCCAAACAGTTGAATGGTTTTATTAAATACCTGTTTGGGCCGGCCTATTGCCCGGATCCATTTTCCTGAAGAGCATCCGGTACAATCCAGCTCTAAATTGAAAGGCGTACCTTTCTCTACTGCCAGGTGCACGGCCTGTTTGAATTGCAAATAGGCATCGCTGCCAACGAAGGAAAGAATATCTTCCCAACACATGGTATTGTACTTTGCTATTTCCAACAACTTGTACATACCTTCCGTACAGGACAGCCGGTTGGATTGCACATCGAGCTGCCAGCCGCCAATGCCTGTTGCCAGTTCCGTTTCTTCCAGCAGGTGTTTATAATTATTGGTTTCGGTAACATCTGTAATGCTCACCATCATATACCGGTTTCCATCCGGTTCAACCAGTACGTTTACCTTGCAATTAACCCGGAAGATGTGACCGTCTTTTCTTTGGATGGGAAATTCAATGACCGTTTGCCGGGGCACCGGGGACGACATTACTGAAGTAAAGGTATAATACGTAAAGTCACGTTGGATATCAGGCACTACGGTTAAAAAATACTTACCTATCAACTCCCGGCGTTCATATCCTGTCAATTGGCAAAAGCTATCGTTCATATCCACAAAATATCCATCGCTGTCAGCAACCAGAATGCCTACATCCAGGGAATTAAAAACAGCATTGAACACCGGATTGTCTGCACTACCAACAGCAGGAAAATTACCCTGTTGAGTATTGGAATGTACACGCATATCACATCCATTTTACCAACCCCCGCCCAATTGCGGTGAAGCCAGCTCCTTGTAATAAGATTTTGTAATTATTTTATTCATCAGGTACCAGCACACAGGGTATGCTGTTCAGGATCAACGCTCACTATTTCGCTCTCATCACGAATACCGGATAAAAACAGGGTTAATTTGACTAGTGCAGTAGGGAGATCCACCTTTACTTGGTGGTCAAATAAATTTACACTTTTATCTAATAAGTAGGTAGAAATAATCGTGCCTGTTCCAGATTTTTTTTATTGATGTTCAATAGGGTCCGGTTTATATTCCCGCCCCAGATCAGTTTGATAATAAATATTTACGAAATAAGCGTACACAAAAAAACGGACAACTCATTATTAATGAATTGTCCGTTTCAGCTTGCCAGGCAAACAGTTACCTGATTACTTATCTATATCTTTAAACTTTGTTTTTGAAAATTCATCGGCCAGTTGGTTTAACTGGTTAGCTGAAATGGTGGTAGCACCTTCATCGAATACGATCCGATAAACAAAACGAACACTCTCCCCTTTTTTCAATTGCAGGTTTTTAGCCGATTTACCATTGGTGAACACTTTTTCACCAAGCGGGTTGGCGGCAAACAAACCATAGCCCCTGGCATGCCAGTAAGTGGGGTAATTGATGTTGCTGGGATGATCAATGATGGCAATACTGATGGAATCGTTTTTCATTTTGCCAAACATTTTGCACCATACAGCCCGGGTGCTCCAGGCGCTGTCGCCTTCCTTACCGGCACTGGTGATATAATTACCAGTGGCAATGGCATCGGTATTGGCTTTTACGACGGTTGCGACACCTTTATTATCGGTAAATACCTGGTCTTTTTTACTGGAGATCTGTAACTCATGCGCAACACGCAGTCCCAGCAAACCATCTTTTGCATCGGTGAAAAGCACATCCATATCGGCTTTCAACGTGGTAATACGATCTACAATGCGTTGGTTACCGCTGCCGCTGAACTCATATTGCGTGGTCTCTTCCAGCAAGATGTTGTTCTTCGAATCGGTCCAGTTGGCATGATAGGCCAGGATACCCTTGGTGCCATCTTCCTTTTTAATAATGCGATCGGTCTTTATGCTTCCGTACAAGGCTTTTCTCTCCTTTGGAATGGCAAAAGAGTTGTTCCAGAAATCGAGCCCGTTCACATTTTCAAAATTGAACCACAAACCCAGGTGATGCGGGTGATCGGTAGGATCACCAGGCATGGTAAAAATTGGATACCCGCGGGTAACCATGGCCCCATTAGCCGAGAAAATGGGATACAACACCGGTTTGGCAATTGTATCGGGATACATGAATCGGGTAAACAGTTTTGAACCGATAAGCACGTTGACGGTAGTCTGGTCTTTCTCTGTGACCAGTTTTACCATTTCTTTTTTCTGGGCAAAGGATGCTGAAAAGATACAGGAGCCAATTGCCCAAAGGAAAAGTTGTTTCATCCGGAATTTTTTATTTTTCCTTTATTGCCAGATGGCTCGTCCTCCCGAACCTGCGGGGAGACGAGCCATTCAGCATTATAAAATGGTTGTTACTAAAATACTTAATATTTAAATGGTTTGCCGTTCACCATTACTTCCTGTGTTTTTTCATCGAACGTAGCCTTACCACCGGTATGCACGGCGGCATTGGTCATGATGGTAGCAATAGAGTGATTATAACCAGCTTCAACAGGTGCATTGGGTTGTTTGCGGCTGCGAATGCACTCCATCCAGTTACGTACGTGGTTGCTGGTTAGTTTATCGCCACCGGTATTGGCGCTGGCCACTACCGCTTCGGTATTCGACAGGCTGAGTTCAGGTAACAGGTTTGGCTGCATACCCATATCCTCGGCAAACCTCTTTGTTAAACCGCCTTTTGGTGAAACCGTATTGGTGATGAGGTTCAATTCACCGCCATTGGAGAAATAGATCTCTGATGGTTTTTCGTCACCATTGTGCATGCGGCTGCCAAATGTAACCTGGAAGCCGGTTGAAGGATCGTTTATTGGACCATAATCCATTACGGCAGTAATAGTATCCCAGTTCTTTCTGCCATCCTTCCACATGTAAATGCCGCCATTGGCCACTACACTGCGTGGGTGGGGAATGCCGCTGAACCAATGCACAGTGTCTATCTGGTGGCTCATCCACTGACCAGGCAAACCTGATGAATAAGGCCAGAACAAACGATATTCGAGGTATTTGCGCGGGTCAAACGCTTCAAACGGACGGTTCATGAGGAAGCGTTTCCAGTCAGTATCTTCTTCTTTTAATTCTTTTAGTAAGGCCGGACGACGCCAGCGACCGGGTTGGTTCACATTCCAGGTAAGTTCTACCATGGTAATAGGACCAAACTTGCCCGATTTAATGAATTCATCTGCGGCATGATAGTTTGCGCCGCTTCTGCGTTGTGAACCGATCTGCACAATTCTGTCAGTAGCTTTGATGGCCTTCAATGCAGCACGGTTATCCTCCATCGTTTCGGCAAACGGTTTTTCACAATATACATCGCAACCAGCTTTTACTGCTTCAATGGCGTGCAGCGCATGTTGAAAATCGGCGGTACTGATGAATACGGCATCCGCCAGTTTCTTGCTGTATAATTCTTCATTATTGCGACAGGCAACAATATCATGCCCCATTTTTTCCTTCCATTGGGCAGCGCCCTCTTCTCTTCTTTTCTTCCAGATATCAGAAACTGCAACAATATCAAAATTCAGCTCCTTGTAATGGTTCATAAAACAAGGCATGTGAGAACTGCGGTGACGGTCTGAAAAACCAACCACCCCAACCCGTACCCTGTCATTGGCACCTATGATCCTTCTATAACTTTGTGCAGAAAATCCGGCCTTGGCAACTAATAATCCAGCTCCGGCCATAGTGGTTTGTTTTATAAACCCGCGACGAGAATTTTTCATATCGGCAATTATTAAATTGGTTGTTTGCGAGGCCTTAAATATAAGGAGAACAACGAAAATTTAAGCATTAAAAAACAAGAGGAATATATTAATTACTAAATGGGTAGAATTGTTTAATGTACAGTTGCAGAGGGCCCAAGATGCAGGTTATCTGGCAATGGTTGCATAGTGGGATAAATTGAACAGTTGACCAGTTGGCAAGGAAATACAGTTTAAGTTATTTTGTTCTTAGGTTATTAAGTTATAGGAGGTATTTGCTGAAAGGTAGTTCTGAAAATAGTCGCGAGCCTCGAATAGATTTCGGGAGCCGGAACGGCGACCAACAACAAGGAATCTGCAAACGTCTCCCATCTGCCGTCTGCTGTCTGCCGCGAAGAAGCCATTGCCTATTGCCCATTGCCTATTGCCTTCTATTGAAACTGCAACGCAAAATACTCCAATGGTTCTGTTCCGGTATTTTTTAATGAATGCAGGCTGTTGGACGAAAAAAAGATCACATCACCTTCGCCTACAGGCTGCGTGGCATCACCCAGCAAAACAATCCCATTGCCTTTTCTCACTACTATCAATTCTTCCTGCGAGTGTTTGTGCGGTGAATGACTTATCAGTCCACCATTCAGCGTGGTCACATGCAATTCCATCTTTTCAAATGCGGCGGTGAAACGCTCAAACACCGCCCTTCTCTCTCCTTTCTCATTTTGCTGAACCGACCAGTTCTCCCAGTCACCGGCAAAAGAGCCGCCTGCCTGGTTACCACGTTCTATATTGAGGAAGGTTGTTGGCTTGAACCGGATCGAATAATAAGCCGTCAACACCTTGCTGGTGGATTCAAACGTATGGATATCCCCTGGCATGATCAACGCAACGCCACCGGGGCCAATAATGGTTGAAAGTCCTTTTGCCGTTACTTTTAAATTGCCTTCTTTAACTATGATGAGTTCTTCTGCATCGGGGTGGGCCAGTGGTGCATGGGGCTGTTTACCAGGGTCCAGTTCCACTACCCGCATTTCCAGGTTGGCCAGTGTAGCTGTAGGACCATTGGCCAGTTTCATAAAATAGCTGCTGGAATCCTTTTGAACAACAAGGTCTTTCCAGGCAAACAATCTCGAGGTCACCGGTACTGGTTGCGCCTGACAGAACAGGCTGAATAAAACAGTAATAGTCAAGAAGATAGGCTTCATGGTGCAAATATAACAAGTGTTCGTTATACCGTATCCCATATATAACGCACGCATTTGGGTGCGGATTGTGGATAACTGCCATTTTCCTAAAAAAGGGCCACCCGCATACACGGATGACCCCATTTTGGCTGTTTTTCTTCAGGAGAAGTCTATTCTTTCACCAGCTTGGTAGTTGTTATTTTGCCATTATGCACCATTTTCAGGGTATAGATACCGGCGGGTAAATGACGCGGCTCAAAGTTGGTACGGTGGCTGCCGGCCGACAGATTGCCATTTACCAGCACCGCCACTTCTTTTCCGGTAAGGTCAAATACCGACAGATAAACATGTCCCTGCGTTGTCAGGTTGAAAACAACGGTATTGTTGTTTTTGAATGGATTGGGATAACTCTGCAGGACAGTTGTTGCCGCTACAGGCTTCAATGACTGATCGATCAACGAGGAAACGATCATCCGCGTGGTGGCAGTGGTGGTAGCATCTATCACCAGTTGCGGCGGGTTGTTGCCAGTCTCTGCCGAGTTGAACAGGATCCGGGAATCGTTTGATGCCAGGCTCTTCAGCGATAAGGCAATGATCTTACGGCCAGCAGCTATTTCGCTTTTCACGTAACTGGTAACATTCCAGGTTGCATAATTGAAGGCAGCGCTGGAAATATCGGCAGATGCCAGGGCTGTTGAGCCTGCCGCTGGTTTATTATTCCAGGTCAATGAATTTTCGGTCCAACTGGTATTGGCCACAGAAAAAACACCAACCGGAATAGTAGCAACAGCAGTAAGATCTACTTTGCCATATACTTTCAATGTAACTGTATTAATAGTGCCGGTTACATTGCCTGCATCAAACAGCAAATACGATTCGCGGTTGTTACCAGTGGTAGTGGTTGGATTTACTTTTGTCATTAATAAAGTAGAATCTATTACGCCATGAATAAGGGTGGCATTGGCGCCATCACGCACATATGCATCCTGGGTAGGCAATAAAGTGAACAGCTGGTTATTACCACCTGTACCTGTTTGTATTTTCACCTCAGTATAACTATTCCAGGCACTCGCGCTGTTGCCATGTCCTACAATGCGAACATATTTTGCCGTGCGTGGGGTAAAGGAGAATGTTTCCAGGTTCAGCGTAGTTCCACTGCTGTGAATAGCAGACGCAACTGTAGTAAATGCCAGTCCGTCATCACTGGTTTGAATATCGAAGGTTGACGTACGGGTATTGCCCTGGTAGAAAGCGATCTGTACACCTGAAACTGTTGCAGGCGTGTTTAAACAGAACTGGATCCACTGGCCATCCCCGCTGGCAGACCACCGGGTATTGAGGTCGTTATCCAATACATTGGCAGGCACATTGCCATCGTTGCTGCTGGCTGTAACCGGCTCGCAAGTGGGGCTACCACCAGGAAAATCATCAACGGGGCTCAACATCCGCTCCCGGACCCAGGCGCCTGCTGGTTTCAGGCGGGCAGTGGTCCATGGACCGTTTGAACAGGTACCTGTTACCCATACGGCACCGGAACGGAAGTCGTCAGAGTAGTTCCAGTTGGTCCAGCTGATCTTTTTCCTGGCCATCAGATCAATATATTGTTGCGCCATGGTGAAGTCGTTTGGTCCATCACCACTGGCTTCCTGCGTACCGAACTCGGTCACGAATACGGGGAACAGGTCTGATGCTTTGTTCAGCTGGTTCAAATACTCAGTTCGATGGTCCTTCGCATAAAAATGGAAGGTGTACATCACATTGGGATAGGTCAAAGGATTGTTGATCACATCCTGTAAAGATCCATCATCAGATAAGCCAAAAGTAGACCAGCCATGGGTACCCACGCAGATCACCGCATCGTTATCGATAGCGCGGATAAAGGGGATCATCTGGTCAGCATAAGTTTTGATCTTTGCCCAGGTAGCACCTGAATTTGGTTCATTACAAATGTCGTAGATGATGTTATTCTTGTTCTTGTGCTGATTGGCAATAGCCGAGAAGAAAGTTTTCGCTCTCGACAAATTGTAATTGGGATCGCCGGGATCCAACTGATGCCAGTCAACCAGTGCATACATGCCACGTTCTGTGGCTTCTTCTATCAGGCGGTTCACCTGGGCAGTGAATCCGGCAGGATCGGTCTCATAGCCACCTTCCTGTACGTACAGCGAAATACGCAGCACATCGGCGCCCCAGTCATAGGCCAGTGCATCGAGTGACGCTTCGGTTAAACAGCTTCCCCAGCCATACCATTGAATACCGTGGGTACTCATACCCCGTAATTGAATGGGATTTCCATACTGGTTACACAATTTGGTCCCGATAACACGGAGTTGACCGTTTTTCTGAACAGGCGTTTGCGCCTGGGTGTTTTTAGCGGATGCCAAGAGCAAGCATGCGCTCCATAAAATAAGGTTGGTAACTTTTTTCATTCGGGTGATCATTTATAGGTTAACAATAAGAGACAGGATGTTTGAGAATCGGCAAACGGCAAACGGCAGACGGCAGACGGCAAACGGCAAACGGCAAACGTGAAATCCCGACAAATCGGGACAGGCTGTGAAATAAAACCAGGCATCTGGCATCTCCCTGCGTTCGAAGCATTAGCGCCTTCGCTGCGCTCAGGAAAACACTCACGACTGAAATTATCTTGCGCAGCCCAATCCATCTTCCTACTTCCTTCGGTCGCCGAAGCCTTGGCGTAGGTGAGCTACTTCCTACTTCCCATTGCCTACTGCCTTTTTGAACGCGACACGCGCAGCGTGGAGCATCCTATTGTATTCCATTGCCGTCTGCCGTTTGCCGTTTGCCTATTACCTATTACCTACTCCTTCACTATCTGCTTCATAACACTTTTCCCCTCCCGCACCAGCTTGATCCAGTACATTCCAACCGGTAACCCTTTCCCATCGAAGGGAACACGATGTACCCCACTCTTTACAACGCCATTCACCAGCAGGGCTACCTGCCGGCCCATTACATCAAATACGCTCAGCTGAACATGGCTATCTTTCCCCAGCTCAAATGTGATGGTATTGGTTGTATGGAATGGATTGGGATAACTGTTGAGCCCTCCTTTAAGGCTGGCTGTTCCTTCCTCCATCAAACGCGCCGTCAATGAGGAAGCAATTTGAATATGCACTTCGGTATAACTGTTCCAGGCATTTACACTATTGCCATGTCCTACAATGCGAACATATTTGGCAGTAGTACTGGTGATGGAAAAGGTTTCCAGGTTCAGGCTGGTGCCACTGCTTACCAGGTTGGAAGCTTTTGTACTCCAGTTGGCGCCATCGGTACTGGTTAAAATATCAAATGAAGAAGTGCGGGTCGTACCATTATAAAAGGCGATCTGTACCCCGGTAACAGTAGTAGCACTGTTTAAACAGAATTGGATCCATTGCCCATCACCACTGGCCGACCAGCGGGTATTCAGGTCATTATCCAGCACATTGCCCGGTACGTTGCCATCGTCACTGCTGGCCACCACGGGTAAACATTCCGAAGGATCGCTGCCATTGTAGCCCACCATCGATGTAGAAAGAATTTGAGCGATCACCGGGCCTGTCCCCACTTCATCGGCGCCAATATCCTTAGTACCCGAACGGCTTTGTCCATCCATATCAACGGTAACGGCTGAATACGTGCCCGTGGCCGCATCGATGGCCGGACTACCCGCCTGCAAATGGAAAGTACCGGTTGCATCCCTGGCCAGCAATGGATTCACTACCGTATAACTACCAGACGGCATTGAACCAGCGCCATTGGCCTGGTATACGATATTGTTCGACCATACAGCGCCCGTATAGGGGCCAGCAATTGAGGCTGCAGGGCCCCCACCCTGGATAATATTGTTGGAAAACGTAGTATTGGTGGCACCTAACCCATTCGTACGACCGCTTTGTGTGTAGTTGGTGGTGTTGTTTACCAGTGTATTAAACACGATCACGGTACGGTCGGGCCGGTCGTGCACCGTTAAAGCATCTCCATCGGCTACTTCCCCATCGCCATTCCCTATATTGATGGCGGGACTACAGTTCTCGAAATGATTACTAAAGATGATGTGGTCGTCGCCAAAGATGCGAATACCAGGTGTATTGATAAAATAGTTACCATACACCAGACAATGATTGCCATGCCGAAGCGTAAACTGCGCCGGGCAATTACGAATGGTGTTATACCGGACAGTGACCGCGCTTGATTTAACAGAGAGCAATTCATTCTCGCCATCGCATTCTTCAAAAAGATTGTATTCGAAAATACTGTTGCTGCTCGACAGGCTATATCCACTTAAACCAAACTGCACCGTCTCGGCTCCATTGCCGGATTGTGGTTGCTGATCGAAAAAATAGTTGTGATGGATGTGCAGGCGTTGAGCGATCTGGCTTCCCGAACCACGAACGGCAATAAAACGACCCAATGCATCTTTATGTTGAAAGGTATTGTAATCTACTTCATGATCGTTGCCATTCAACAACAGGTCTTCACCCTCACCGGGGTTTTGAAAGATGTTGCGCGTCCAGCGAATAAAGCTGGTGCCACTGGCCATAGTGGCCTGCGACGCGTTAAAGGTGAATTTGAATCCTTTAATAATAATGTATTTCGCCGGGCTGACGATATTAATGCCGGCCGTGCCGTTTATTTCAGCGCCTCCGGTTGTTTGCGCCTGAATGGTAATAGGCGAAGCGGCCGTTCCCTGTTTGCTGATAGTAATATCTGTACTGGCCGTATAAACGCCATTGGCCAGAATGATGATATCACCCGGCGCTGCATTATTTATAGCAGTTTGCAAAGCCGATAAAGAAGAAACAGTTACCGTAGCGGCATGAATCGTTGGTACTGCGCATAGCAATACAAGTAATAAGTAAATGCTGATTTTCATTGTTTTGATTGTTTAAGGCCATCGCACAGGCATATGGCAATCCCTGGCAGGTTTTGACCTACCTGTTTGATGACAGGAATAAATAGTTAGGGGGGCTATACAATTCCTGCATATCCTTTTAACAATTGGGAAGAAGAAGGTAAAAATTGCAACCGCCGCATGATGCTACACAAATCGCACCGCAATTACAATTGGGGAAAACTAAAAGGAGTAGCAGGAAGAATTAATGATTACCGTTAGAAGCAGTCGTATATGTTATCCATATACCAGGAGGTGTTTACTTTTTTCATATGACAATTGTTTTGGTTTAATTTTAATGGCATATGAAGTAACTATATTTTCACATGGTTTATTTCCCGATTATTATCAGGTAAATAAACTATCTTAACACAAATTGGATTTTACCATAATATTGCAATCAAATCATGACCCACATAATATCAAAATAATGAGAGCACTTGCCTGGGTAATAATCGTTACCCTTTTTCATTCAACCCTCAGCCTTGCACAACGCCCCGGTAATCCCATTATTCCCGATCTGATTGCCGACCCCAGTATAGTAGAAATTAATGACACCTTTTATTGCTATGCTACCACAGATGGTTATAATCAGGGACTGGCCTCTTCTGGTCCGCCAGTTGTTTGGATATCACCAGACTTTGTACACTGGAGCTTTAAAGGGACGTTCTTTCCTGCTGCGGTTGGACAATTATATTGGGCACCCAGCACCGTTACTCAGGTGAATGGAAAATATTATTTGTATCCCACTATCAACACAAATATCCAGGCGGCAGTGGCCAATTCCCCTGCCGGCCCCTTTCATGTATTAAAAGGCGGGGACACTTTTACCGGGTCTGATGCGCCTCAACCTTTGGTCACACTGAAAGGCCCTAAAGGGACCAAAGGAATAGACGCCGAAGTTTTCATCGATGAGGATGGCAAAACCTATATGGTATGGGCCCAACGCGGCGCCGCCAGGCTGCACAATGATATGGTTACGCTCGATACTACGGTGGTAATACCCACCAAACGCGGAGGTTATTCAGAAGGACCATTTCTTTTTAAGCGAAAAGGCATTTACTATTACCTGTATACTTTATCAGGACATGAAAATTATCAGTATGCTTACATCTATAGCAAGGTATCGCCATTAGGACCCTTTGAATTTCCGGACAAAGATATTATTGCTACCACCGATCATGCCAAAGGCATTTATGGTCCTGGTCATGGCTCCGTATTCAATGTAAAAGGAACAGACAATTATTATTTCGCTTACCTGGAATTTGGCCGGGGCAGCACCAACCGCCAGGTTTGGGTTGATAAATTAACCTTTAATGAAGATGGCACTATTAACCCTGTCGTTTTGACCCATGAAGGGGTGGGCGCACTGCGTCACATAAAGCATCCTCAACCGCTTGCAATCAAAAATGCAATAGCTTCCAGTACCTTGCCCGATCTGAAAATAAAACCCATCAAGGATTCCACTTTAAACAGAACTGAAACCTATCAACCTCAAAACGCCATTGACCAATCGAATGGCACGCGCTGGCTGGCGGCCACCACCGATTCACTGGCTACTTTCATTATAGACCTGGGCACTGCACAAAAAGTAAAAAAGCTGGAAGCTTATTTTGTAAAACCTACCGCCGGACACGCCTATACACTGGAATATTCCACCAATGCCAAAACCTGGAAACAATGCGGTGGTCATGCGGATGTACGCATACAATCACCCCATATTGATAATTTCTCAGTAACAGCGCGGTATTTACGAATAAGCTTTTTGAAAGGAATGGCCGGCTTATGGGAAGTGACTATTTATTAAAAAGGTTGCAGCGCCTATTTGGGGGCTGAATTATTTATCAACTCAATACTCCCGCTTTTCGACATGGTGGAACTGAGCAAAAAGCTTTGCTCCTTTTTGCCATATAAGATGCGTACATAAGCGGTATTGGGTGGTAAAGAACCCAGGCTTTCGGCATAAACAACTAACAGGTTGGGGTAGCCAGGATACACCGGTACTTTAATGGCAAAAGGTTTTACTTTTAAACAAAGGCTCGGCACAATCAATTGCCCGTTATAATATACGCTGATGGTATCGCCATCGACAATGCCATTATCCATAAACCAGATCTCCGCAGAATCTGAGTTAATATCGTATCTGATGGGTTTTTCCACCGCCCGGCCGGCTAAATGATCGCGGCCTGCCAGGGAATCTTTATAAACAGGTTTTACAAATGAAAAGCTGGTGGCGATCTTAATGGTGAATTGACGGAGCGAAATATCAGGCTGGTACAAATAAGCGGGTTCAGCCTCCAGTGCCCCGATGTTTTTGGTATAGCGGGCCACAATACTACACAGCGTATCGCATTTTCTTTCGCCCTCTAATACCACACTATCCCCCCGTTTTTCAATGGTGTACTTCATGCTGTCGCATAAATTACAATTTTTGGCCCAGGAGTATTGACCAGGCGGGTCTTTAAAATAAACCACCTCCTTCAACTTGGTCATAAGATGATTTTCATATATACGACCAACAATGCGGGTATGTAAACGTACAGTGGTATCGGTAGGTAAGATGGCCTGCACTACCCCTTCAAACTGCGCCCCATTCACTTTGGTGACCTGTAGACGGGTATCAAAACTTTTGGTGAGCATGCTTTTCTCGCCATAATAAACACCATTCCAGGTGCCTTTTAACCATTGATTATCCTGATTATCCTGGCTAAAACCAGGCAAAGCAAATAGGAAGCAAACCAGGCATGATACTACGATCAGTAAGTATTTATTCATTTTTTTGTACAGTTGAGCTGTACGGTTTCGGGTGGATAAGGCGGCAATTTAAATCCAAAAAACAAACTGGCAAAAAGGAAAAATACAGGTGGTGATAGCCTGTGAATTACACAAAAAAAAGAGCCCCGACGATACCGTCGGGGACTCTCTCCTCTCATGTAGTATTGCTGGATTGAAAAAAACAAGGTCAATTAAGCTACCGTCAATATTGGCTCATGCTGTTTATCGAGCACTTTTGCAAATAGTTCCTCATCGAGCAGGTCCTTTACCGATCTTATAATGAAATCCGGCGCATAGCCAAACTGATCGAGGTCAGCTTCTTTTGTTACGCCCGACAGCGTTAAAACCGTTGTAAAGCCCATGGAACCGGCGCCGAGAATATCAGTGGTCATAGTATCACCGATCATAATGGTCTCATCGGTCGAAAGTTCCAGGAGTTTCCGCGCCATCCGCATCATTACCGGACTGGGTTTGCCCACGCTGAACGCCTGTTTGCCCGTAGCAAATTCCAGCATGGCAACAAAAGCGCCACAACCGGCCCGGTATTTTCCATTGCCAACCGGGCAATTGGGATCAAGATTGGTGGCTATCAGCTTCGATCCGTTCATGATCATGTTGATAGCTTTATCAACTGATTCCAGCATAATGGTACGGCCTTCACCAATGATCACATAGTCAGGATGATCATCAACTATGGAATAACCTACATTATGCAATTCGTTCAATAAACCACCTTCCCCAATTACATAGGCCGTGCCTTGTTCTTTACGGGAGGCCAGATAACGGGCTGTGGCCATAGCACAGGTAAATATATCTTCGTCGTTTACATTAAAACCAAGTTTGCGTAATTTGTAGCACACGTCGCGAGGTGTACGCTGACTGTTATTCGTCAGGAATAAAAAAGGAAACCCTTTTTCACGCAATGAATTGATGAACTCTACTGCGCCGGGAATAGGCTCACTGCCTTTGTAAATAACCCCATCCATGTCGATAAGAAAGCCTTTTTGTGCCATAGGTTTACATTTTTTAATTTAAAAATTGCAGCTTCTTCAATGGCAAGCATTCCTGAGACGCGTATGCGCCTTTGGCGGAAAGTCGAAATGTTCTGGCAAGAGACAATTATCAGTGGCAAGAAATTGGCAAGGAGTAAATCAGACAATGTATGTAGTATGATAGGGCAAGTATTGTTATTAAACGAGCTGCTGTCGTTATTATTGTATGGCAAATATACAGGTTATGAGTATACAAAAAGTTAATCTATTATTAACTTATCGTCAATGGAGAATGATCAATAGTGTACATTGTTCGTTTATATGACACAGGTAATATTATAATAGGAATTTTCGTAAATAAGGAGCGGTTTTTATTACATGGATCACATTGAGAAAAAGTGATTTATTTTGAACTGATCAACCTGCTACCTAAGACGCATCATCCCCTTCCAGATCCTTCAACGCCTTATTAAACCTATACAACACCTCAACATATTTCTCCAAAACAGGTAACAGTAACCAGCCGGTGGCCTTACCATCAACCAGCATAAAATAATATTGTACAGAACGTTTAATATCCTTCTGCTCCAGACTTATCCATAACCTCGTTAACCAGAAATTGATCACTTCTGAGGAATGATACTGTTCATAACCAGGTACAGCCTCGCGAATATCCTGATGAGCATAGACCTGTTCAAACCGGCCATCATGTTCCGATTGTATCAGGGCGCCCAACGCCAGGCTAAAGTTCAACACCGGATAATATTTATACATTTTGACCGCATGTTTTTTAGCCGCTTCACACAAGGAGGGAAGATCGAGCAACACTCCCTGCTCATATATGGTTTGTAACACAAGCGGATTATGCGCATAGTTGTTAGCCAGCGCCGCCATACTGCGTTCAAACTTCTGCATTTGTTGTTCATTGTTGCGGTCCAGCAGATCGGCCAACTCATCCGTTTGTTTTACCACGGCGAGGTGTTCCTCAAAATGTTCTTCCTGTATATTGTTGGGTGCTGAGGAACCATGGCCAATTTCTTCCCACATCTCATGCCACATCGCTTCTTCCTGCGGTGTAACGGTATTTATTTCGGGTGGTAGTAAACGGGTGAGCAGTTCTGCATGAATAGTGATCTGCTCCAGCACCGACCGCTGTTGTACCTTTTCGGTATTCAACATATCATCTGAACGAATATTCTGGACATTGCTCAAACTCACCTCACCGGGTGGAATGTTATCTATCTGCAGGCTGGATGCATCGTCTTCCTCCCGTAACCGGGGCGGCACCCCAGGCTCCTCGACGGTATAATAATAGTTCCCTTCGCCGGCATATTGTTTCAGCTTGGCGAGAATATCTGCAAACTGACCAGTTCTTTCTACAATCAAATGTGGCAAACCGTCAGTACCCAAAGGCACATCGATCACCGGCACTGCATTATTGTCTTCTTCCAGTATAAAACGGGTAATTTCAAAGTTGTGATGGGGATGAATATCAAACTCAAGCGCAAAATCATGACCGGCATAGATGATGTTGTGTGCAAGCGCATAATCTATTTCCTTGAAATCTGCGAGCTCATGTTGGTATTCCTCAAAAAAATCATTTTCCGATGTATTGAAAAAAAATACAGTATCTTTTACCCCCAGACACAATAGATCAACCCGATACAGACCAATAGTAACATTCCCGTTCGTATGTTTCCGCATCACCGATACGTTTGCGATCTGGCTTTCTTCCCAGTCCTTATTCACCATACATTTAATCACAGGTAATGTGCGTGCCTTTGTTTGCACATATTTTCGGGGAGAGAGCGTTTGCATACCGATCTATTTATTGTTGTGACTGGGTTAGAACAGGGTTACCTGGGGTTGAACAATCGTTTCTAATTTGTTTTACGAGCAGTTGTCCCGGACCTGTAAAGTAAACGCATTTTGATATACAACTATACAAAAGTAGTCGTCATAATTTTCACACATTTCTCTACGGAAATGATAACGCACTGTTTGATACCGTTTTGTAATTAATGAATAATTTGACGATCATCATTAAATTTTGTTAACTGGTTAATGGTATTTTTATCCCCGTTACAAAGCCCTAGATTTGAGCTTACTTTACCGGCCCCCACTCTCCTACCCGCACACTAATAAACAAATCATATGCAATTGCCTGCCATATTCACCAAAACACTGTCAGTTTTTCTTATTGTCTTATTACCTGCAACAACCTGCATTTTTTCCAGTTGCAGCAGCACCAAAATAATCACCGAATACGATTGCGCTGATGCGGCCAACATCAACAAAGACACTACCGTTTGGCATTATTGCTGGGGACTGATCCAGTCGAAAGACATCAGGCCACAATGCGACAAACGGAACAATCACCTCAATAAAGTAGTTGTAAAATCAACACCAGCACATGTGCTATTAACAGTTATTACGCTGGGCATTGTAATTCCCCAGAAAGTGTCCTGGTGTTGCGCCCCGCCCAACCTGCAACCCGGCCACCTGGGCAATTAGGATAAAAGTTGATCAGTTGACCGATTGACCAGGCAATAAAATAGTCGGATAGATGAAAGAAAAAACCTTATCAACTTGTATTCCTGATCATCTCATCAACTGATCAACCCTCATCAACCCCGCAAGGCGGGGTATTCCTGATCAACTGATTAACTCGTCAACTTATCAACCTATCAACTCAAAAACATGGCACTTCCAGAAGGTATACTAGCCCTCCCTATTACCGATTGGCAAAACGGTCATCAGAACTTCACGGTTACATTAACAAAAGATGCCAGCTTTAACCTGCGGCTGCCTTTCGACTTCTCCCAACAAGAAAAGAATTACCAGGCTACTACTAAAAATTTTCAATGGTTGATACAACATGCTATTGACAACAATTGTCGCTTGCGGGCGCTTGGCAATGGCTGGAGTTTTAGCGATGTGGCCGTTTGTAATGGCGGACTGGTTGATACCCGTGAGTTGCGCACCTTCTTTAGTATTGGTAACAGCTTTTTATCACCTCAATACCTAGCCACTGGTAAAACCGCACAGGACGTTATTTTTACCCAATGCGGCATGAGCATTTTGCAAATGAACAAGGAACTGGAAGAAGAAAATGGCTGGATGCGCAGCTTACGTGCCTCCGGCGCCAGCAACGGACAAACCATTGCAGGCGCCACTGCTACCGGCACCCATGGGGCCGGATTTAAAGTAGGCGCCGTACATGACGCTATTGTCGGTTTACATATTGTCACCGGCCCCAACCGTCATGTGTGGCTCGAACGGGCAACCTACCCTATGGCATCACCGGCATTTACTGACTGGCTGGGGGCCGAAGTGTTTCGCGATGACGATCTGTTCAATGCTGCCGTAGTAAGCTTTGGCAGTTTTGGTTTTATTCATGGCGTGTTGCTGGAAACCGAACCTATTTACCTGCTGGAAAAATACACCTCCGCCAACATCCCTTATAACGATAAATTGAAACAAGCCATCAATGAATGGAAGTTTGAAGCACTCAATGATTTTCTCCCCTTCCCGCCCGAAAGCCCTGGCCGTAGTTTATATCATTTTGAAGTGCTCGTGAATCCCCATCGTTTTGCCATCGATGATGCAGATCAGGGGCTATACCTGAAAGCAATGTATAAATCGCCATATCGAACCAATTACGACAAACCCACCCTACCCGCCGGTAAGTTTCAATATGGCGATGAATTGCTGGGATTGATACAAACCGTTCTCGACAATATCGGTAAGAAGGTCACCCAAAAACTGGTACCACCATTGGTCACTAAACTATTTCCCCTGGCATTTGCGGCCAATGAACAGGCTACAGGTACTATTGGCGAGATCTTTACCAACACCAAATTCCGGGGCCAGGCAGCCAGCGCAGCCATTGCCATTGACACGGCCAATGCCAGCCGTGCCATTGAAGAGATCGTAGCCCTGAATAAGAAAACACCATTTGCCGGCGCCATGGCACTTCGCTTTGTAAAAGGCACCAAAGCTACGTTAGGCTTTACCAAATTCGAGAAGACCTGTGTACTGGAAATGGATGGTGTTGAATCGGCCTCCAGCCGTAAGTTCTTTAGCTCCGTGTGGGACCGCTTTGAAGCAATCGATCTTCCCTATACCTTACATTGGGGCAAGATCAATTTTAATCTAACTGAAGCACGTCTCCGCCACATGTATGGCGATGCCGCCATAAACAAATGGCTTACCGCCAGACATAAACTGTTGGATGATGTTACGCAGAAAGTATTTACCAATGAGTTTATGGAGAGAACGGGATTGACTAGTTGATCAGTTGATCAGGAAATACCAGCAATCAGTTTGCAGAGCCGCAGGTGAGCACGTGAATGGTGAGTGGTGAGCGACACGCGCAGCGTGGAGCATACTCTTGTATTCCATTGCCGACTGCCGACTGCCGATAAAACCAGACCTGTCAGGATCGCATAAACCCACTAAAATTGCAAGCTCAAATGGCGAACCTTACAGGTCTTGGCACTGCCGTTTGCCGTCTGCCGTTTGCCGTCTGCCGTTTGCCGTCTGCCGTTTGCCGTCTGCCGTCTGCCGTCTGCCGATAAAACCAGACCTGTCAGGATCGCATAAACTCACTAAAATTACAAGCTCAAATGGCGAATCCGCCAAAGGCGGGCAGGCTCTTACAGGTCCTGGTATTGCTCATTGCCCCCTACACCCTCACATAGATCTTCTTCTTATCCATCCAATACCCCACTGCCCAGCAAAGCAGCATATACAAAACCGCTTGCACAAAGGCCCCGAAATAGGGCGAAGCCAGGTAAATAAATATGTTATCATATAACCATTTGAAGACGGTTGTACCAGATGGTAACCGGAAAACATTCCATAAAATAACCAGCACTTCCGACAACAGATATATGAACAATGGGTTCTTGCCAAATACCTGAAAGAAAGGTGTCCACGAAGTTTTTTGCTGAATATCGGCTATATAAACAATAGCAGCTATAAGAAGACAATCGATCCCTACGGTTTGTAACACAAAGGAGCTGGTCCAAAGTTTTTTATTGACCGGAAAAGAATAATTCCAGAAATGGGCCAGTACCAACAGAGCAAAACCCGCCAGCATCAATTTGGTAAGCGCCTCATAGGTACCACCTTTTTGTTGCAGGAACTTACCCACCCAAAAGCCGGCCACTACGTTACCAATAGCCGGAAACGTGCTTAAAAGCCCCTCCGGATCAAAAGGCACCCCTTCACCATGATACAGGTGATCTGGACCAAGCAGCCACAGATCGAGCTTTAAAACGGCATTGCCATGCAACGACAGGGGATCAGCGGCATCGCCAAAGAAATACAACACCGGCCAGTACAACAACAGGATGACCCCGGTAATAATAGCCGCAGTTCGAAATTTAAAAAAGTAGATCATTAAGGAGGCAAAACAATACGCCAGCGCTATCCGTTGTAAAACGCCAAAAACGCGCGTTTTCTCAAATGGATAAAAAGCATATTCACCCGTTGCTTTATCCAACCGCACAAAGGGGAACCAGTACATCAGGTAACCCAGTATAAAAATGAGTAATGTTCGTTTGAAAATTTTTGCAAGTACGGAAGCAGTAGAAGCATGCTCCCATTTAGGCATCACAAAGCTCAACGCATTACCTACTGCAAATAGAAAGGATGGAAAAACCAGGTCGGTGGGCGTAAAACCATGCCATTGGGCATGCAGCAGCGGCGCATAGGTATGGGCCCCATCAGGCGAGGTATTTACAATGATCATGAAGCAAATGGTCATGCCCCTGAACACATCGAGGGCCAGGAATCGTTTTTGTTGTTGCATGTCAGTTTAAAGTTGGTGTAGCAGTAATTACCGGAACAATCCGAAAGTAATCATTTCAACCGAACAGACAAACAACTGTGGGGACCTGCTGAAAATTTACTGTTTCAGATTCCCTAAAAAACCAGATAATGCCTTGATACTGTCAGTGTTTATATAGTCCACTCCCAGTTTCATCAATTGGCGCCAGGCGGCTTTATTATCAGGCGCGCCCCAAAAACGCACCGGTTTATTCAGTGCATGCGCCTGATTGACCAGTTTATGTAAGATATACCATTGTGATGAAGGGATGATGCCTTTTCCATTCCACATGGTATAGCGTTTCAGATCGGCGCTTAACATCACTACACGCGAAAATGCCTCGGCCGGATATTCCTTTTGCAACTCCCCATCGAACCAGATAAAGGCCGGATAAGAAGCATAAGCCGATACATCGGGCCGGTTGCCACTGATCGCGATCTGTAATGTTGAACATGTTGTAAGCACCGGGTATTTTTGCAACAGTTCTACCAGTTTGTTCAGGGTAGTTACACTATCTGTTTTTATATCGATCATGAATTGCAGGCGGCGGGCGCCATCTGCATAAATATGGCCTTTGTTCTTTTCTATAAAAGATTGCAGCGGTTTCAGATACATATTTTCCAGCGTTCTGTGCAATGCCAGTTCATCCTTGCTATGCGCCACCAGTAATTCGCCATTGTGCCAGAAGATATCCGCTTCTATTGAACCGAAGGCTTCATTATAGGCAGTTAACAGGGGAACAGGCTGTTCATAATCGTTGTGCGAATGGGCGTTTGCAACGGTATATTGAGCAGGTTGCGAGTACGCCAGTGTGGTAATAAATAATGACAGGGATAAAAACAGTTTGTTCAATGTATAAGGTGTTTTTAGTTATTGGCTTCGTAAGTTATAATATTAAAACCCCGACAAGGTAGTATAAAGCCTCGCTTACAAGAGTAGCCAACATTAGATTTTTCAATTAATTAATAATTGTTGAATTACATTTGAGTCAAACCTCAAAAACCATTCTCCAACCAATGCAATATAACCTCATCCGTCTGGTTATCCCGATACTCTTCGCTTTCCTTATCACCCATTGTACCAGCCCCATAAAACCTAACCAGCACCACATCATTGGACTGCAACCCATCGGACAGTACGCCCCTGGTCAATTGCAATTTATACAAAAGGAGTTACACGCATTCTTCAAGGTCCCGGTAGTTATTTTAAAAGGAAAAGACATGCCGGTCTCTTTTATCAATAGATCGAAGGGTGAACGTTACTCGGCAGATACCCTCATCAAATGGCTGGCGGATAATGCGCCTGACTCCATCACGAAAATAGTAGGTCTTACTCATAAAGACATTTTCACTACTGTAAAAGAGAATGGGCACATTAAAGGACCTGCGGCCAGCTATGCAGTATGGGGCATCTTTGGCCTGGGCTACCAACCCGGTCGCTCATCGGTGATCAGTGATCATCGCCTGCAAACAAGCAATATCCCATGTTTCAAACACCGGCTTCGCACCATAGTTATTCATGAGTTAGGGCATAATCAGGGTCTGCCGCACTGCCCCACCCCCAAATGCATTATGAATGACGCCAATGAACGGATCCAGACGGTTGATCAGAGCGGCGATACTTATTGTTCCCTGTGCAAAGGCAAATTGTAGTATCCTAAATGTAGTGCAAAAACAAGAACTTTTCCCAGGCCAACTGCCTCGAAAAAGTTCTTGATAAACGCATAGAAAGTACGGAAGATGTGCAGGGATCGCACTACATTATTGAACGGTTATCGAAACTTCCTTTATATCGCCTTTTTCATCGTACCGGTTAATGTTGGCAGCAACAAATGTTGCATTGTAAGTGCCCGGCACATCATAGGTATATAAAAACGACGACAATGTCGTGGTCATGTTCTTCAAAGGCGTACCGGTATCAGGTAACACTTTGCGTAAGTTCAAGGGCTTTGAAATAACCCAGCCTTCAGCTTCCGGACTGCTGGTGGTAGTGCCACCTTTTATCTGCAATTGGGAAGTAGAGATCGTCCAGGCCACTCCGGGTGCTTTCATGGGTACAGCCTTAAAACCGGCTGTAGACTCGGCTATTCCTAACAACGAATGGCTGGTACTGTCTGCCAGCACATTGGCCAGCGCCACAGATTTAACGGTCCATTGTCCCTGGGCTTTGTTAGCCGCTCCGGTAAATTTAAACGCAACATATACCGGATGATCATCGGTAACAAATTGCGACAGATCGATAACGCCAGAGGCAACGGTAGTAGTGCTGGTAGCCAGCTTTACCTTGCTGGTAATAGTAATATCCGTCCAGGTGGCCTGGTAAATATTTGCTGAATCGTACACTCCCGAAAAATCGGTAGACACCAATAATTGCAAGGTGTTCTTTGGTGTTCCGGTAGTTATTGCAGTAGTGAACTGCAATTGCGGAACGCCCGGCGCTGTTACCCGGTCAATGTATTCATACTTATGATAAGGTTCGCCCGAATAAAAGGTCAGATAATAAGGATTCCCGGTAAATGAAAATCGTATCGTGTCGGCAAGGACATAGCTGTCTTTATCGGTGGTTACCGTAAAGCCCGTTGCCTCCACCGTTTTCTTATTACAGGCTGCACCAAACACGATGAGCACTGCTATGATGAAATATTTTTGCATGTTAATATTTTAGAGACTGCTTAATATTGAATGGTGAATGGTGAATGCCTCGCGATAATTGAGATTAATAAGAGATCTTGAACCGCGGCGAGCTTACTCACAACTGACAACTCACAACTCACAAGATTACCAATAAGGATTCTGCACCATTTTTTTATTCAATGACATTTCACTTAAAGGAATAGGGTATAACAAATGCCGTTGAGAAACATTGGCCGCATTTACGGCAGCATAGGCATAAGTAGTACCGCCTTTTGCTTTAAACTCATCCGCCACCACCTGCATCGTCTCTACAAATATGCCCCAACGGATCAGATCGGGTTTGCGCAGTCCCTCAAAGCATAATTCACGGGCCCGCTCATCGCGGATCTCATCGCGAAAACCATCTTGCGAGGCAATAGTGGTATCTGCCAAACCTGCCCTTTTGCGTACCAGGTTAAGGGCTTCATGCGCCAGCGGCGTAGCACCCGTAACTTCGTTCTCTGCTTCGGCCAGCATCAATAACACGTCGGCATACCGCAGGATGGGAAAATTGGTTGAAGTATAGTTTTTATTCTTGGGGAAGATCAATTCATACTCCCGACGCCACTTGTTCGTATTACGGCCATAAATATTTGAGGCAGCCAAATTGGTTTTAACTCCAAGTGTATTCATGCTGTAGGTTGAAATGGCCCAGTCGCGGCGTACATCATTGGGGGCATATAAATAATACAGTTTCTGGGTGGTGCTGTTAAATCCATATGCATACCCAACAGAGTCTAATATATCTGCGTCCGCTCTGCAATACACCCCGTTCTCATTGCCGATACGGCCGCCTTCGCGATAAGGGTCTTTATTAGTACCATAACATTCCGCCTCCCAGATGCACTCTTTATAATCTTCTATATCCTGCACCTCATTGATGAAGATCTGTTTGTATTCTGCGTTCAACGCATGTTCACCTGATTCTTTCACTTTTAATGCCCATTCGCGTGCATCCTTGAATTTCTCTGTATCATGCAGGGGGGCTCCGGCCATGGTAAGAAATACCCGTGCCAAAATACCTCTGATCGTTGATTTGGATATTTCACCGGAATTACCGATCTGCGCAGCTGTTTTTACAAGGGACTCAGCTTCCTTCATATCGGCCACGATCTGTGCATACACTTCTTTGGTTGGCGTACGGGCAATGTCTACCACATCTACAGAATAAGAAGGGTCCAGCTTTAACGGCACATCGCCATAATACTGCACCAGCGTAAAATAAAAGAATGCCCGCAGGAACAGGGCTTCACCACGTGTTACTCTTTTTGCATCTTCTTTCATTTCGGCCTGGTCCATATTGGCCAGCAGTGAATTGGCCCTTTCAATACCGGTATACAGGTTGCGCCAGAGGCTACCAACATAGGTATCTGAAGCATCATAATTATAGCGGAACGGCCCGGAGGTGAAAGTGGTATACGAAAAAAACGATTCATCTGTGGTAGCGTTGTGCCGGATTGGGATCTGTCCACCCCACATGCTTTCATTAGATATTATATCATATATACCAGCCAGCGCAGATTTTACTTCTGCCTCATTGGAATAATAATTATTCGGTTCCAGAAAATGCGGCTTCTTCTCCAGGAATTTTTTGCAACTGCCTGCTACTACTATCATAACTGCCAGCAGACCCAGTAAAAAAATTCTTCGTTTCATATGATTGTCGTTAATGATCTGAACAATTGGTTTGCTTTGAAATGACTATTTAATTACAGTCCCAGGTTCACACCCAGTGTAACCGTTCTGGCCCTTGGATAAGAAGAATAATCAAACCCGGGTGTAAGGGCTGAATAACCGATCGACACTTCGGGGTCTGAACCGGTGTAATGTGTCCAGGTATACAGGTTTTGCGCCGAGACATAAAAGCGGCAGCTTTTGATCTTTGCATTTCGCAATAATTTCGACGATAACGTATAACCCAATGCTGCGGTTTTGAACCTTAGGTAAGAACCATCCTCAATGATGCGGGTTGAATATACATAACCATACTGTCCACCCGCACGCGGCATGGTAGTATTGGTATTTTCCGGCGTCCAGCGGGCCTGGAAGCTTTGGAACTGATTTAAATAGGCTTTATTACCTGTTTCAAAATTCAACCGGTTGGCATTGATAATATCATTACCATATGACCACTGGAAGAAGATGTTCAGATCGAACCCACGATATTTGAAATTATTGCTAAGCCCACCAATATGACGGGGCAAACCCTGACCGATCACCGTACGGTCGTTTTCGTTCAGCACTTTATCATTATTCAGATCACGGTATTTTGCATCGCCGGGTTGTATGGCGGCGCGGGTATTCCCATTAGCAGGAACATTGTCCTTTAAAATGTAATTCCCATTGGCCAGCTTGTCAAAATCATCATACTGGTATACGCCATCGCTGATATAACCATATATCTGTCCCAATGGCTGACCCAGCTTCGCTATATACAAGGGAACGGTAGCATACCATTGGTCCCAGTTGATCACAGAGGTCATACTCTCCTGATTTTGCGCCAGCGCCAGCACTTTACTTCTATTGAAAGAAATATTGAAGGTAGTGTTCCAGGAAAAATCCTGGTTCGTGATATTATTCGAGGCAATGCCTATCTCAAAACCTTCATTGCTGGTTTTGCCTACATTTTTAAAAGCAGTGGGATAACCGGTTGTGGGTGGCAGCGCCGCATTCAACAACAGGTTGTTGGTTGTTTTCTTATAATAATCAAGTGTAATGGATAGCCGTTGATTCAACAGGCCAACATCCACTCCTACATCTGTCTGGGCAGTGTTTTCCCATTTCAGGTCTTCGTTCGCCATATTGGCCAGCACTGCTCCCTGTTGCAGATTGTTGTTAAAAGTATAATAGGCGGCGGCGGGAAAATCAACTTTTGCATACGTAGCATATTCGCTTACCCGGTTGTTTCCGGTGATACCCCAGCTGGCCCTGATCTTGGCATCAGACAGAAAGGAAATGTCTTTCATGAAAGGCTCATTGATCAGCTTCCAGGCAACTGCACCCGAGGGGAAGAAGCTCCACTGATGGTCAGGTCTGAATTTGGAACTACCATCTGCCCGGAAAGAAGCAGTGAACAGATAGCGGTCTTTGAATGCATAGTTTATACGCGACAAACCCGACACCAGCGACCATTCCGACAATTCGGGATACACAGGCTGAATGGCGCCGTAACCCAACCCCGACAAGCCCAATGATTCATAGGGCAGCAGATTGGCGGCCATCCCGTTAAATTCATACCGGTTGCCCTGCAGCGTTACCCCTACCACTGCATTTATTTTGTGATTGGCATTAAAGCGCTTATCAAAACTGAGGGTATTTTCATTCAGCCAGTTGGTAGTCTCAAAATAACTGACAGAACCATTTATTCCATAAATAGTGCCGGGGTGACCCGTACGGGTATACCGGTTATTGAATGCATCGCTTCGCTGCATGTTCCTGTTAATACCACCCGTTACCTTAAGTTTCAGATTTTTAAAAATGGAATACTCGGCATAGGCATTGGCAATAAAATTATTGATGTTCTTTAACCGGTATTCATTCTCAGCAATAACAACAGGGTTCATGCGGTAATCAGTGCCTTCGCTTACCATATCATCCATTAACTCCTGCTCATAATCGGTATTTATTACTTTCGAAGGGTTAAGTGGCGATGCAGGCCGATACCCCCAGGCGCTGTACAACAGGTTGTTCATGGAAGAACCTGACAGACTTGAAGGGATCATCCCGGTACGTTTGGTATTGGTAAACAGGATATACGCCCCTACTTTGGCTTTATCGAATGTTTGATCGATACTTACTTTACCCTGATAGCGTTTGAAGTTGGACCCTGCTACGATCCCATCCTGATCAAACACTTCTCCGGATGCACCGTACCTTGTTTTAGCCGAACCGCCGGTCACCGATACGCTATGGTCCATCATATATGCATCACGATACAGTTTCTTTTGCCAGTCAACCGCTTCCACATCTTTGTAATCCTCGGGGGTTACTCCATTGGCCAGATAAGTAGCGTTAACGTCAGAGAATCCGATCTCCTGTTGCAGCTTTACAAATTCATACGGGCTCATCAGGGGAATGGTCTTAAGATTTTGCTGTATTCCATAGTAGCCACTGTACCGCACTACAGGCGGACCATCTTTCCCTTTTTTAGTAGTGATAATAATAACGCCATTAGCGCCTCTGGCGCCATAGATCGCGGTAGCGGAGGCGTCTTTCAGTACATCGATCGATTCAATATCATTTGGATTGAGGATGTTGTTGTCGGGGTTCTCAATAGGAAATCCGTCGATCACATACAAGGGAGAATTATCCTGCGTAATAGAATTATTTCCGCGGATAATGATATTGGTGGCAGCCCCAGGTTGTCCTTCAGTAGAAGAAACAACAACACCCGGCATTCTGCCAGCCAGCGCTTCTTCAAATGAACGGACCGGCGCTTTTGTAAGATCTTCCATACTTACCTGAGACACGGAGCCGGTAAGGTCTTTCTTTTTTACCGTACCATAGCCGATCACCACTACGTTCTCCAGGCCTTTTGAATCTATTTGCAGGGTTACATTCATTTCTTTGTCTACATCCACCACTTTCACTTCATACGTTATAAAACCAACGTATGAAAACACCAGCACCATCCCGGGTTCCATATTCCTGAGGGTAAATTCACCTTTGGCATTGGTGCGGCCGCCGCGTGACTGACCGCGTACTGTTACTGTAACGCCTTCTATTGGCTCTTTGGTCATGCCATTGTATACATGACCATGCAATTCGCCCATCACAACAGCTTTCACTATTGGCCGTTTGGATTCTTCTTTTAAACTCAGCACAATAGTTTTATCTACTATGCTATAAGTTAAAGGTTGACCAGCAAGACACTGGTCGAGCACCTCTTTCAATGGTGCATCTTTCACATCGATCGTTACGGGTTTTGCTTTTTGCAACCATTCCAGGTCATAGAAAAACAAGTAGCCGGTTTGTTTTTTGATCTCTTTGAACACCTGTTCCAGCGACATCTCACGGCGCGACAAACTTAGTTTCTGGGAGAACCCAACAGCATGTACCTGCAGGCAGGCAACCAGTAAAAAAACAGCGCTAAATTTCATACAGCACGCGGTTTTAAATAGTAATTGTTTCACCCTCCGCTCCCGTTGGGGAGAAGGTGCTTGGCAATAAACCTTCAAAGACATAGTTTTGCGTTGATTGCGGAAAGAGCTCCTGCTCTCAAATCGGAAGCGCTTTCCTTTGGTTAATGTTTAGCAGTTACGAAATAATTGTTACCTGTTGACCCCAATCTTCGGCCGGGAACACGCCAATGTTTCCGGCTTTTTATTGGGTAAACAGCAAGGGTGGTTTTTCAAGGATCCATATGTTTCAGTTTATGGTGTTGCTTCTTTGAAAAATTGCAGGCCCTGAGCGCAGCGAAGGACCTGGCCGCGACGAGGCCATTGCCTATTGCCGTTTGCCCTCTGCCCTCTGCCTTCTGCCTTTTGCCCTTAAGGCAACACAGTAACCACCTCTCCCTCAATAGAAAAATGCACCTTACTCAACTCTAGTATCTTCAGCACCTGTGACAGATTCATACTGCGTGAAACCTGTCCGGCGAAGCGGCGTGTAGGGACCTTGCCCTTGAAGACCACCTGCACGTTGTACCAGCGAGCCAGTTGCCGCATGATCGCCTGTATGTCTACGTTATCAAAATAAAATATGCCATTTTTCCAGGCTATGGCACCCTCTGTGTCCGCATCATTAATAACCCGAATGTGGTCACTTCCAATTGCAGTGTTCTTTATTTGCGCCTGCTGGCCGGGTTTAAGTACAACGGAGCGTTCCGGCCGATGCACGTCATTGGGGTTGGCCCATTCCCTGATCTGTCCTTCCAGCAACGTTGTTTTGATCATAGCCTCATCGCCATAGGCATTCACATTGAAGTGTGTTCCCAGCACTTCAATAAGTCCCTCCCGTGCTCCGCCGCCAGCTATAGGAGCAGTAAAATGTACCCGGAAAGGTTTATCGTGGTTTTTCTTTATTTCAAAATAGGCTTCACCCGACAGCTGCACCAATCGCTCATTACTGTTAAATACAGTGGGATACCTAATAGAAGAAGCAGCATTCAACCAAACCTTACTGCCATCGGGTAACTCTAAATAATATTGACCACCGGCGGGGGTTGTTAATGTATTATAAACAGCCCTTCGACTACGCTCAGAGTTTTGAGCAACCCCTTCGACTTCGCTCAGGATCTCTTTATATTCGAGCTGACCGTCTGATCGTTTCTTGACTTTTGTTTCCCCTTCATTTGCAATTGTGCCATTGGCAGCCTTGTCAAGATCGATCACTGTTCCGTCTGCCAATGTGAGGGTGGCTTTATTACCGCCAGGCAACGCATCCTGCACCACCGATGTTTGCTGTTGAACCTTTGCAATTACCTGGGGTGCGGGTTTATGAATAATAAAATAATATACGGGGATAGAGGCCAGCACCACTATTGAAGCGGCCACGGCAATACGACGCCAGCTGTGTTTATTGATAGGAATAACAGGATGAGATCGTTCTCTTTCTTCTATCTGCTGCCAGATGGCGGTTTTCATTTCCTGTGCTAACAATTCCTTTTCATCGTCTGACTGCAATGGCGATTGCTCGCTGGCTGTATCAAAACTTTCATAATAAGCTTCGATGAATTGTTCTTCTTCGGGCGAGGTTTTGCCTGCCAGAAATTTCTGTATAAGCCGGATAAATTTTTTTCTGGCGTTTGATTGAGCCATTATGCGGTGACTTTTATAATAAGTACCGGAAATGGCAAAAACTCCCTCGTGACTGAAAGATTTTTTTGGCCTCCCCCGCACCTACGGAGGGGAGGCTTGAGCAATGTTATAACATCATAAAGAAGTGGGCAATATGTAAACGTAAGCGGTAAATGATGGAACCCAATTGGTTCTGGACTGTTTTCTGGGAAAGGCTCAACTCGTTAGCGATCTCTTTAGTAGATTTATCGTACTGCGTATGTAATAAAAACATAGTACGTTTTTTTTCGGGCAGTTCATCGATCCAGGCTTTTACATGGTCCAGGAATTCTTTTTCAATCAATGTTCCTTCTGCACCGGATGTAGACGAGGCAATGGTTTCATACAATTCAAAAAAGGCGGGACCTGCTTTTTCTTTGGCAACCAGCTTATAGATCTGAAAGCGAACGGCAGTCAACAGGTAGGCTTTTATGTTACTGATAGTCACCTGTCCCCTTCTGCACCACAGATCAATAAACACATCCTGTATAATATCCTTGCATTGTTCTTTATCTTTCAATCGCTTGTACGCTGCATTGTATAAGAGCTCCCAATAGCGGTCATACAGGGTATTGAACGCATCTCTGTTATCCAGGGTAAGCAAATCAAGCAGTTCAGTGTCGGTGGCTTGTATCACAGCAGTTAGCAACAGTTTGGTTTTAGGCTTTTCAGTTTCCACATCCAAGATCACAAGAGCCTAGCAAATGCTGCTTAAAGCTATTAATTCCCTATGGAAAATCATAATTTTCACGCAAACGGTTGCATGAATAAAGGCAGAGGGGAGAAAATTTAAGTTGATCAGGAATACAAGTTTTTAAGTTCTTTAGTTATTGGGTTATTGGGTTATTGGGTTATTGGGTTATTGGGTTATTGGGTTATTGGGTTATTGGGTTATGACTCGCGATAACTTACTAACTTAATAACTTACCAACTCAAGAACCTAACAACCTAATAACTAAATAACCGGCACCTTGTAAAGGGCAACCCTCTATTTACCTGGTTGCCCCTTGCCCAATGCCAATGCCTATTGCCCTTCCTTAACCAGCTTCCGCTCCAGCTCCTCCAACGACACGCCCTTCGTCTCCGGCACCTTGCTCAGCACCCAGATCAATTGCAACGCCATCATAAATGCAAAAAAGGCAAAGATGGGCCAGGGATTATCTTTGAAGATCCCATCCTTTTCATCCAGGAATACAGGCGTTATAAGCGTAATTAATGCTGCAAATACCCAATGCACACTGGCACCAAACGATTGTCCCATTGCCCGTACTTTATTGGGAAATATTTCAGATATGAACACCCAGATCACCGCACCCTGTCCTATGGCATGTGCTGCAATGAACAATAACAAAAACACCATCAACATGCCGGCGCTGGCTTGTGCATAAAAGCACCAGGCTACCATGGCCAGACTCACAATATATCCTACAGAACCAATGATCAGCAACGTTTTTCTTCCCAGTCTGTCAATCAGGTACAGACCCAAAAAAGTGAAAAGCAGATTAGTGCCGCCAATAGCAATAGAGTTGAATAAAGATTCCCGGGCTGCCAGGCCGGCCCGGCTCAGGATCTCCGGCGCATAGTATAAAATAAAATTGATCCCCGACCACTGGTTAAAAAAGGCGACCATAAACGCCAGCCAAAGAATGGCTGAATACTTTCTGCTGAAAAAGCGACGACTGTTACGATCGGCATTCGTTCCACCCGATTCATGTTGCACGCTGGCTGTGATCAGGGCTATTTCTTCATCGATGTTGTTCATGCCCAACCGTGCCATTACATTTCTGGCAGTATTGGTATCCCGCTTTACGGCTACCAGCCAGCGCGGGCTTTCAGGAATACTTAATACCATCAAGGTATAGATAAGGGAAGGGATGGCCATAACGCCCAACATCCAACGCCAGTCGTTATTACCGCCCACACCCTGTAAAAAATAATTGGAAAGGAATGCCACCAGGATGCCAAATACAATATTAAACTGATACATGGCTACGAGCCGTCCTCTTGTCGAAGGCGTGGAGATCTCCGACACATACGTAGGTGCTGCCACTGAAGAAACCCCAATGCCCAAACCACCGATAAAACGGAAAAAAGAAAACACGTACGGATCATTCGCCAGTGCCGAACCCAGGGCCGAGATACTGAAGAAAATGCCTATCCACAACAACACCTTTTTGCGCCCATATTTTTGGGTGGGCCAGCCACCCAGCAACGCCCCGGCTACAGTACCCCACAAAGCCATGGACATAATGAAAAAACCGTGAAACCAGGGCGTAGTATGCCATAATTCTTTAATAGGCAAATTGGCCCCGGATATCACTACCGTATCGAACCCAAAAATAAAACCGGCAAGGGCCGCGATCAATGAAATGCCGAATAAATTAGCAGCCGATGAGGAACTGCCAGTTTGTGCAGTAGTCCTGGTATCGAAAGAAACTTGCATAGCAGTCGTTTTGGAATTTAAGTTAGCGTATTTAGCACGTAATTCCGACTAAATGTCATACTGCTTTTCTATCCACAAATTGTGCAAAAACTGTTGTGCACAAATGCCCCTACGCCCCTATTTTTGCCAATTACCCTATAATGTAATTTAGCGCAAATGATATCTACAAAAAGCGATCAGAAAAATGTGTTATTGTTTCAGCCTCATCGTTTATTGTCAGATCATAACCTGATGGAATGTTTACAGATCACCAAAGAAAAGGGTGTTCCCAAATATGTAAACAGTGAGTTGAACAGTTCCGAATTAAACAAGAACTTCCCCAAGCTTCCCAAAGAAGTGAAAGACGTGCTGCTGATCTTCGGAAAAGAGAAGATTACCCTCATGAAAGAGGATGTTCAGAAAAAGTTCACGCTGCAACGCGCGGGTGTTTCTTATGAGGTATATTCCAAATCTGCCATTAGCCGCCGGTTGCACGAACATCTGGAAAGAATGAAACCATTTGCCGCCCTGGTAAAATGGTATCACAAAATACCCGGTGAAAAAGGAAGTTTTAAAACAGCGCCGGGCAGCTTCAGCACCTTTAAACCGAAACTGGAATTCGAGGTGGTGAAAAACGGGACCGGTCTTCAGTTAAATACTATTATCTCCATAAACGGAACGCCCTATACACTGGGTGAGTTCAGTCGTTTCCAGTTCCTGTTATTGAGCGGAAACGAATACTTTATTCTTTCTTTTAAAGATTATCAAACGCTGGAATGGCTGAAGGAAAACGATCCACAACAATACAGCCATCAGCCCGCTGAACTGGGAGAGAACATCCTGGCCAAACTGGAAACAGATTATCCGGTTAATCGCAATAATCTGTTCGAGAAAAATGAGTTACGCATTACCCCGGTGAACCGGGTTATGCTGAGTGAGATCAGCCAGTCGTTCCTGGTGTTAACGCCACAATGGGATTACGATGGATTTATCATTGAAGGCCCCTGGAAAGAGACCTATGACATAACCCGTAATGGCCAGTCATATGCTATCTATCGCAATCAGCAGGATGAAAAAGCGCTGTGGCAATTGCTGGAAGACCTGCACCCTAATTTTGGCAAACAGCTGAACGGATACTATTACCTGTCCTTTGAAGAGGCCCAGAAAAAACAATGGTTCCTGAAAGTATATCACAAACTGCTCGATCTGAACATCCAGGTAATTGGGATGGATATGCTGCAACATTTCCGGTATTCACAGCATAAGATCCAGGCAGACGTTACCATAAAAACTGAAGTGACCGACGCGCTGGTTCTCCAGATGATCATTTCATTTGGCGAAGAAGAAGTATCGTTGGTGGAAGTGCAAAAGATCGTACAGGCCGGACAACGCGCTATCCTTTTACAGGATGGTTCGCTGGGCATTTTAAACGATGAGTGGTTGCAAACCTATGGCACCATCATTCGCCATGGAAAAATTTCCGGAAAGGAAATACAGGTTCCCCGCTGGCTGGCATTTAGCGAAGAAGAAGCAGCCGATGGCTCCTCTGTTTTGAAACCTACGTTACACAATAGCTGGCTGGAAAAATGGCAATTGTGGCAAAAGGATGGTGAAACGGTATATGAAGTACCTGCTGTGATCAATGCAAAACTGCGCCCCTATCAGCAGAAAGGATTTGAATGGATGTTGCTGCTGGCCGAAGCAGGCGCAGGCGCGTGTCTGGCAGATGATATGGGGTTAGGTAAAACACTGCAAACGATCAGTGTGTTAACCCATCAGCTGCATGAAAAAGCTACCCAGCGTCACCTGATCGTTTGTCCTTCCTCGCTTATTTATAACTGGTCGCAGGAGTTGCAAAAATTTGCCCCGCATGTGAAGGTGCTGATCTATCATGGCGCCAACCGCGCGGTGCAGGAGGCAGCCATGGGCGATTTCCAGGTGATCATTACCAGTTATGGTACCGTGCGCCAGGATATTGAGGAAATGTGCACGATCAACTTCGGCACCGTCGTGCTGGATGAAAGCCATAATATCAAAAACCCGGCAGCACAGATCACAAAGGCAGTGGAAAGACTACAATCCGGTTTCCGTGTTGCACTGAGCGGTACCCCGGTCATGAATAATACCTTTGATCTGTATGCACAATTGAACTTCCTGTTACCTGGCATCTTTGGCAGCAGGGAATTTTTCAGACGTGAATATGCCGATGCCATCGATCACCGCCGCGATACCGATAAGATCAAAACCCTGCAACGGATCACGGCGCCATTCGTTTTGCGCAGGACCAAGGAACAGGTAGCCGGCGATCTGCCAGCCAAGACCGAAATGGTAATGTGGTGCGAAATGAGCATGGCCCAAAAACGTTTGTACGACGAAATAAAGGACAGCATTCGCCAAAGCGTATTCCTGAACATTGAGCAGGAAGGGCTTAATAAAAGCAAGCTGGCAGTTTTACAAGGCATGTTAAAGCTGCGTCAGATCTGTAACTCACCGTTGTTGTTGCCCAGCGAAGAACAAACCTGCAACGACTCGGTAAAGACCGATCTGCTGATGAATGAATTGCAAAACAACCTGAAAGATCATAAAGTGCTGGTGTTCTCCCAATTTACCAGTATGCTGAACCTGCTGGCTGAAAACTGCCGCGAGCAAGGGATAGCCTATTATCACCTTGACGGATCAACGCCGCCTGAAAAACGGCAGGACCTGGTCAATCAGTTCCAGGACCCCAACAATACTACCAATGTATTTTTGATCAGCTTAAAAGCAGGTAATGCTGGTTTGAACCTTACCGCCGCCAGCTATGTGATCCTGTTCGATCCCTGGTGGAATACTGCGGTACAACAACAGGCCATTGACCGTACTCATCGTATTGGACAAACCAAGAATGTCTTTGCTTACAAGATGATCTGCAAAGACACCATCGAGGAAAAGATCATTTCGCTGCAACAGCATAAAAAACAACTGGCCGAGGAATTGATCTCTGAAGACGAAGGGTTTGTTAAGTCATTGACAGAAGATGATATTAAGTACCTCTTTAGTTAAAAGCCCAAGGGTGGGTCGCTCTTAAAGAGCGGCTCACCCTTTCAAGGTGAGCCGCCTTTGAAAGGCGACCCACCTCTATATCATCGCCAAATGGATCTTAGCACCAAAATGCATATTATCATTCGCCAATACCCGTTCAAAACATGCCTTCGCGCCCAGGGTATCTCCCAATCCCAAAAATCCCAGGGCAGACAGATAATCACAATGGATCTTATTGCGGGTATTGAGGTCAACATCAAAGATCAGCAGATCTGGTAACGACACAGCGAAGTAATCGATCCTGATGTCATCTTCCCGGTGTGCCCTACCATATTCGATCAGGCTATTAAAAATGGCAGCTGCCTGCTCTTTATTACCGAGTTGTTGCCAGGCCATTCCCTGGTAAAAGATCTTGTCGGGTTGTTGATCATTGTAGAATAAGGCAGCACTGGGTTGTGATAACCCATTCGTTGCCCTGGCGAAGCATTCCATCCCTTTTCCACTATTCCCTAATCCCATATATCCCATTCCCAACCAGTAATAGATGTCATTTTCCTGCGCGCCATACAACTTGCCTTCTCCCAGGTTATGCGGAAACTCCTGTGCCTGTTGTAACAACCAGATCGCTTTTTCATAATCCTTTGCCTGGAGGCATTTTTTTGCAACCTCAATTAAACTGAACTGGTATTGCGCCGATACTTTCCCTTCGCCCCCCTCCCATGGATGAAATTGCCTGTCCATGATCAGTTGATAAGCTTTTTCATATTGACCAACGAAGTTGTACAGGGATGCCCGTTCCAGGTACAGATCATCCCGTTGTTCTACCACAGATAAATGTTTTTCCAGCAACTGCAGGCGTGTTACTACGTCTTTATTTAATCGTTTATACATTTGGTCCAGCTCCATCAGTACGCGTGCATCACTTGTATCCAATGCAAAGGCTTTTTCATAACAGGCCAGTGCCTTTGAGTGATCCTGTTGTTTGTTGAAATAAGCGATGCCCAGGTTACGGAATACAGTGGGAAATTTATCATCCCGTTGGGCCGACAACTCCCATTGGGCTATAGCTTCTTCATACTGTCTTTTATCGTACCACAGATTGGCCAGATAATACGGCGCTTTGGCATCTTTGGGGTTGAGGGTGGAAGCCAGTTGCAGCACGGCTATATCTTCCAGCCGGTTAGGGAAACAGGTCTGGCTGTCAGCGTTAGCGCCCAGGGTAAAGAAACCAACTGCTTTTTCCTGGTCGTTTTTTACGTAATGCAACCAGCCCAGGTAATACCATACCATGGGATATACCGGCTCTCTGGTATTATCAACGTAGTGTTGTAGTAATTGAATAGCGTCTTCAAATAAACCACTCGCTGCATAATCCAATGCATATTCAATGTAATTATGTACATAACCCCGCGCATGGTGTTGTAACAGTTCCAATGCCTGCTGTGCGGCTGCTCTATCTCCCAATGCC
This sequence comes from Niastella soli, assembly GCF_017742245.1. Classification (GTDB taxonomy): domain Bacteria; phylum Bacteroidota; class Bacteroidia; order Chitinophagales; family Chitinophagaceae; genus Niastella; species Niastella soli. The sequence continues at coordinate 426,591 of NZ_JAGHKO010000011.1, read as the reverse complement.
TCATTGGCTTTATATTGTTCTACATACAGGGAAAGATTGAATGCATCTCGTTGCAGCCCTTCTGCACAAACCTGCAAGGCGCGTTTACGTTGTTGCAGCTCATTATAAGCTGCCGCTTTCAATGCCCAGGCTTTGCAATTACCCATATTCCGGTCGAGCGACAATTGCGCATGGTTCACCGCATTACCGGGATCGCCTTGTAACAGATCGAGCTGTGCAAGGGAGAAAAACGCGCTGCTTTGCCAGGCGCTGCTCCATGTTGCTTTATAAAAGGCTTCATATGCTTCTTTATATCGTTGCTGGTATTGCAGGGAAAGACCCAGGTTATAATAGGGCTCGCTGTCGTACGGGTTGGGATTCCGTTGCGTACCGGTAGCAATGGCTGTTCTAAAATAGGGTTCGCTTTTTGCAATCTGTCCGCGCCGCAGGTACCAGGCACCCAATGCATTGTTACTACGAAAATCACCTGCATCGCGACGCAAGGCCTCTTCATAATAAGGCACGGGACTGTAGGTAGCATGGCGGTATTGTTCCAGGTGTTGTGCGGTCAGAAACAATTGTTCATTATTGGCAACGGCTGCCGGTGGTAACGCTGCTTTGGCCGGCTGCGGCATTTCATTTATTCTGTTCTTCACCGGTTCATACCGAAGGATTTCCTTACCGGCTGCATTGGTAAGAACAAACAACACATTGCCGGCAGTTGTTTCTTTCTCTACTGTTATAGAAGTAGTATATAACTCTTCAGGCGACACATCAATCACTTCGCTCAATATTTTTTCACCCGCGCTATTAAACAGCTGTAACGTAAGCCCCTTCTGTATAGAGGTAGCAAACAATTTTATGACCAGGCTTGCATTGTATTTCTCAATATTCACCAGCAGGTCTTTGCTGGCATTCTTTACCAGTCCCAGTTCGCGGTAAGGCATAAAATACTGGGTAAAGGTCTTTTCCTCATAAGGCATTAACCAGGAGAAGTCGGGCTGGTTATCAGTAAATACGCCGGTCATCAATTCAATATACGGACCATCTTCATCAGTAAGGTTACGGTCCCAGGCCACCCCAAAATCACTATACCCCCAGGTCCATTGTTTTTTTCCCGGCGACACATGGTGATTGGCCACATGCAATACTCCGGCTTGGGTATCATGTTCGTAACCACCCACAAAATCATAATCGGAGTTGATGGCCATGTAAGAAGTGGGGACCGGAATATTCTTATATCGGGAAATATCTGTGCCCGGTGAGTAATCTACTTTGTAATAGGTGCCTGTTGCTATTGGAAAAGTAGACACATCGCGTTTACCATGATCGAACACCGCATTTACATCGGGTGGAAAAACGCTTTGGTAATCATCATTCACTTTTACCGCCGGATTGGCCCACCATAAAAACGTTTGCGGTAATGGCGTACGGTTATATAATTGTGCTTTTATTTCGAGATACGCCTTACCGGGATGCAGCGTAAAACCGGCCATGCCTTTGGTGCGGAACATCCGCTCCACTTCATTCACCCAAATGGTTTTACTGCCATCTTCATGTTCTTCAATTGACCAGTCAACCGCTTCAAAAGTACTGGGGCGATGGTGTTGTGGCCAATTGAATTCAATACCACCAGAGATCCAGGGACCACACAAACCCACCAGCGCGGGTTTTATTACCTGGTTGTAATATATAAAATGCCGCTGCTTTATTTTATCATATGCCATTTGAACACGCCCACCCAATTCAGGCAGCACCATTATTTTCAAATACTCGTTTTCGAGGAACAACCCATTGTAGACCTTATCTTGCTTTTCATCATAGATCTTTTCAATTACGGGATGCGGATACACTACACCGCTACTCCCCTGATACACCCTTTTCTCAAAGAACATCGGGTTTTTATCGGGAGCCCCTATCCCATAGGTAGGGATGGCCACGTTTTCCTGCCACACTTTAACGCTTGAACTAGACATTATTTTTGATTGTGTTATTATATAATTAATATTATGCAGACCTGTAAGGTCTGACTTTTGAACTTGCCGGGCCAGCGTGATGAACAGACCCCGATGAATCGGGATGCAAATCAACCCACAGCTAAAGCAAGCTCAAATGATGCACCTTACAGGTCTTAATGATAGCTACTTATTTCTTCCAGAGTCTTCCCTTTCGTTTCGGTTATCCGGAAGCGTATAAACAGAAAACCTAATAAACAAATACCGGCATAGATATAGAACGGAACATATGCGCCTAATTTACTGACCAGTGTAGGAAAGGTAGATACCAGCACAAAATAAGCCGCCCATAAAGACACGACGGCCACGGTGGTAGCCCGGGCCCTGATGTGATTGGGAAATATTTCCGCGATCAACACCCAGGTAACGGGCGCCAGCGAAGTGGCATACAGGGAAATGGCAATCAACACAAAAACAGAAACAATACCAGCGGCTGCCTGATTTTGCAATAACAAAGCAAGCACAATATGTAAGACTGAAAGACCAGCAGCACCCGCTAACATCAAAGGTTTGCGACCCATTTTATCTACCTGCCACATAGCCAGCACGGTAAATACCAGGTTTACCACTCCAATAGAAACCGTTTCAAACAATTGCTGATTGAGATTGGCGCCGACCGATTCAAAAATGGTGGAAGTATAATTAAACACCACATTCATGCCACAGAACTGTTGGAACACAGCGAGTATTATTCCCGGAATTAAAAACCTGCGTACGGCGGGAGACCAAAGACCAGCCAGGGAAACAGTGGATGCCCCCTGCAACGATCTTTTTATATCTGTTACTGTATGTTCCGCATAATCGGCATTCCCAATTTTGGCTAAAATGTGTCTTGCTTTCACATGTTGGTTCGCCTGCATCAACCAGCGTGGACTTTCAGGCAACCAGATCACACCGATCAGAAAAAACAAAGAAGGCACGACGCCCAGGCCAAACATCCATCGCCAGGCATTGGCCCCATTATCGGCCAGCAGATAATTCACCAGGTTGGTGATCAGGATCCCAATTACAATGGTAAGCTGGTTAATGGCCACATTGCGACCACGAACAGCTGCTGGTGAGATTTCCGCAATGTACATGGGACTTAACATGGAAGCCATGCCCACGCCTATACCGGCGGCAAAACGCATGGTCATAAAAATTTTCAGGGAATCGGATAAAGCCATGCCTATTGAAGACAAAGCAAAGATGATGGCGGCTGTCATTAAACCAGGTCTGCGGCCATACCTGTCGGCGAGGGAACCGGCAATTAAACAACCCACAATACAACCCAGGGCCAGCGAGCCGGTTAGAATGCCCTCCCAGGCAGGTGTTAAACTAAAGGTAGTCCGTAAGAACGGTAGGGCACCGGAGATCACAGCAAAATCGAATCCAAACAAATAACCACCCAGCGCTGAAATAAAAGATATAGCTATAATATAACTCGCATTAAAACGATGTTGGATCATGGCAAACAATTGTTGTGATAATTCTTTTAATGAACAAATGGATAACTGATCACCCGGTAACCAGCCGGCGTACAAATATCAAAACCGGCCCGGGCGTTCATATCAGTCAAAGTAATAGTAGCAGTTTCACCCGGTTTTAGCGTTGGCAGTTTTTGTTGTACCATTTTATTCCTGCCATTCGGCCAGGTAACCAAAAAATCCCGAACGGTATAGGATGGCAACTGATCTTTATTCTGCAACAGCACCTGCACCGTGCTATCGTTCAATTTCTTTACATTGGTTATTAGGATGGGGGAAGCCAGTTGTTTGAATACATAGTAAGACGCTTTCTTTTTAAAATACATATCAGTAATACCGTGAATGCGGGCTTTATAATTATCCGAACCATCTTCCCCCATTTGTGTACGGTAATCGTTCAAACAAAAATATATACAGCCCACAATGTATTTTCGTTTGGCCCACTCCTGATAATGGTAGCTCATGTCTTCGATCCTTCGAAGATCGCCACCGGCAAAACGTGGTTCACACAAACCATTTTCAGTGATCAGTAAAGCCCGGTCACCCATACAGCTTTCAATTTCGGCAAAATAAGCAGGCAGTTCCTGGGTGTTCTTGCCAAACCAGGTGCCAATGTATTCATTCCAGGTAGGCAGATCGCCGATAAACGATTCATCGTTTTGTTTACGCCGGAACGTTTCATTCGAAACCACATTTACCAGCCGGGAACTATCCTGTGATTGTACAAACTGTTTTAATCTTTTGTATTGCTCCGGATCACGACCATCGCCATGCACTTCATTGCTGATGCCCCAGGCAAAAATGCAGGGATGGTTATAATCCCGCTCGATCATTTCAGTAAATTGTTGACGGGCCACCTCTTCCAGTTGCGGTGTTAAACGCGCCGGTTGCTGCCACCAGGGAATTTCAGCCTGTAGCAGAATACCCTTTTCATCCAGTTGGTCCAGCATATACTCATCAACCTGCCAATGAAACCGGCTGATGGTCACATTCAGGTCTTTAAACATCCTGGCTACAGAATCCATTACCCAATGCGGTTCTGCGCTGCCATAAGCCGGATGGCTCGATGGCATGTACTCCAATCCCGGCAAACGCACGGCTTCATTGTTCAGAAAAAGTTGTGGTCCACGCAATTCAACTTTTCGGCAACCAAAAGTTTGGGTTACCTGGTCCGTAGGTTGATTGTTTTGCAGCAGCGTAACCTCTACCTGATACAGGAAGGGATCATTAAAATGCCAGAGGTGCACTTTGCCCAGATCAAGGGATGCGTTAAGATCATCACCCGATCTGGTCAGGGATACAGGCTGGGTAAGCACATTCTTTCCCGAGCGTTTTTCATTGATGCGAACAACAGCCTGCACTTCATTTACATCATGCTCCCACAATTTCAGACCCAGTTGTGCTTTGGCGGTTGAATCGGTAAAGTTGATCTCGGGAGTTATATGCACATATCGAATGGAAGGCTTACCAGTTACCTGCAGGCTTACGCCACGAATGATGCCGCCATCGTTACACCAGTCGAACTTTTGTTTATAAGGCAGGTTGTTTGCAGAAAATGCATTACTTACTGATACCACCAGTTTATTAGGCGAGCCGTATTTAACCTGCCTGGTAACATCCACATAAAATGTTGTGTACCCGGCATTGGTATGGGTGGCCAGTTGCTCACCGTTCAGGTAGATAATGGCATCATGATATACCGCATCGAATTTTAACCGTAGTTGTTTATGGCGATTTTGTGCAGAAATATTAAACGTTTTTTCATACCAGGCCAATCCGCTATAGTCTTCCAGCCCCTTCATTACATTCCAGGTATGGGGCACCTGAACAAGCGTAGCATTGGCTGGCAAACCTGCGGCCCAGTTCCTGGCGTTGCCCGTATTGGTTGAATCGGAAATGAACCGCCAGCTCCCGTTCAAAGAGATGCTGTTTCTGCCCGTTTGGGCATAAACAGATAATATACTGAATAGAAATAATAAGCAGCAACAACTGATTTTCATAAATGGCAGCATGGTTGATCGTATGAAAATAATTATACAAATATGCCGGTTAGCAATTAGCAGGAAAATAGAGATTATTATGGATTTGATGGACAATATTATTTTCAGGGGTACTTTTTATCAATTATATTTATAGGCCAAATTAAGAAACTGCCTGCCATGCCTGTACCTAAAAAACGAGAAGGTTTTCAGGGCCAACGGTCCATTGTGCTTCCCCGGAAGATCGTGACAGAATTCAGCAACAGCAATACCATTGCATCTGGCCTGTACATTACCGATATCGGTTATTATCCCAAAGCAAAATACCATTACCGGCAACGCACCCATGGCAGTGATCAGCATATTCTTATTTATTGCCTGGAAGGCAAAGGCAAAGTACAGGTATTGAAAAACAGTTATGAGCTACAGCCCGGTTCATTCATTATCATACCTGCAGGCGCGGCCCATAGCTATTCCTCCGGCGAACAGGATAGCTGGACAATCTACTGGATCCATTTTACCGGTTCCCTCTCAAAAAAAATGGTGGAGTCGTTTAAGCAAAAAATAAACGGCTATAGCAGCCGGGTGGCGTTCAAACAAAAACGGCTTGATCTTTTTGATGATATGTATGCCTGTCTGGAACGCGGTTATGGGAACGATAACCTGAGTTATGCCAACATGTGTTTATATCATTATATCAGCACGTTTTTGTACGACGATCAATTTAACCTGGCAGAGAAGGCCCATGCCGATGATCCCGTTGAATTGTCCATTAGTTTTATGCAACAGCATATAGCCCAATCTTTGTCACTGGAAGCTATTGCCAAATCGGTGAATTTTTCCGCATCGCATTATTCAGCGTTGTTCCGCAAAAAGACGGGGTTTGCACCAATAGAATATTTTAATCATCTGAAAATACAGCTGGCCTGTCAGTATTTGCATTTTACTGAACTGCGGGTAAAAGAGATCGCGGATAAACTGGGCATTGAAGACCCCTATTATTTTACCAGGTTGTTTACCAAGTTAATGGGCATGTCGCCGAATCAATACAGGAGTAGTAAGGTGTAGCATGGAAATACAACTTTTGTGACCGATAAAAATCTTTCAACCATTCAGGCTTACTTATAGAATTTAATCAACCGGATATTCCAGGCCTTGAACAACTTCCAATCAGTTATTGGGATATTTTAACAACATAAATAATTGAAGAGTTTATAAATAATAAAATAACCAATCTCCGGCTTTGCCCGCCTTTTAATTGAATATCATCAAGCAGCTAATCGTAAACAGTAGATAATATTCAGCAACAATATGTATTTACCACATTGATTAAAATCAAAACTTGTCCCGCACCTTCCCAAAGCTGCGTCATAATTCAATACAATCTTTATTTTTATCCCCTACATGATTTATGAACGAAAACCTTGCTTATTATGGGAAAATTTGTAATCACCAAACGTGTTGATGGAGATTTCCAATTTAGTTTAAAAGCCGGCAATGGCGAAACGATCCTTTACAGTGAAGGCTATTCTTCCAGATCTACGTGTCAGAACGGAATTGATTCCGTAAAGACCAATGCCTCAGACGACAACAAATATGATCTGAGAGTAGCTTCTAACGGAAAATTATTTTTCATCCTGGAAGCGGCCAATGGCCAAACAATTGGTATCAGTGAGTTATACGAAAGTGAGACCAGCCGCCATAATGGTATCCTGTCGGTCAAAAAAAATGCGCCCGATGCCATTATACAGGATGCAACGATTTAAGTTGAGCAATGCAATTCAGCCAAATGCGTTCCGGGAGGAGCGCATTTTCTTTTGAACGATACACCTGGCAAATCCCCCCATAACACTATACTAAGTCCGGGTAAACTTCACTTCAGACTCTCTCCAGATATACTAAAACAAGCCTTTTCCCCGGTAAAAACGCCACCAAAACCCCACCAAAACGCCACTGGAATGCCACTGAGCAGTGGCGTTTTGGTGCCCTATTGCGGGGAGTTGGCTGGGAGATGAAGTACATAAACACTGGGTCTGCTATAAGTCTGCTATAAGTCGGCGCCGGGTTTGGCCATACGATGACCCTAATCTCGGCAAAGTTACTGAAGACAAATACAAGCAAATCAAACAGTTGATACACACATTCGCGTTATACTGCTTTTCCTGGCAGGAAGTTCATATCAGCTATAACGTTAGAGAAAATATTTTGCAGCCTCAATGGAAGAGATAGACGAAATTATTGAGTTCGCGTAATCATTGAGTTTCTAAATCGATTTAAATCTTGTTTTAATCGGCTATTGCTTGCAGATATAATATTTCTTAGGCAAAACAGCTGTAGAGCTCTTATTAATCAGAAAGAAGAATAAAGGCCCTGCAAAATTATAGTTTTCTCCCAAAATTGAATACCCGAATACACAGCGAATATAAACAATGGCGAACCCATCGGTCGTCATCTCTGACGGAGTCTGATACTTGTCACCCAATATTCGAAATGCCGGCATGGCTTACCAACTTTTCAGACATCTGAAACACAAGCCCCACCCTACCCCTCCCAGGAGAGCCTGTCCCGCTTTGCGGGAGGATTTCTTAAAACAAGCACTAACTAAACATTGCCACTCACAACTCACAAACTCACAACTTATAAACTCACGAACCGCAAACCCCTATTGTCTGCAAGTTGATCTTTTTCAATGCTTTATTTTAATCAGTTAATTACCTTCGCTCCCCTGTCGCAATTGCCCCCCAGGTTTGTCCTGACCACACCCCACCCAGGTTTAAAAATTGCATCAACTTTATACTGTCATATAACTCCATTTCTTTACTTTAAAATTATTCACTCATGGAAAAGCAGGAATTTACAATCGCCATTGATGCTCCCCGTGAAAAAGTATGGACTGTTTTATGGAACGATGAGTACTATCGGGCATGGACTGCAGCTTTTACAGAGGGCTCGCATGCCATTACCGACTGGAAGAAGGGAAGCAAAGTGCTGTTCCTCGATGGCAAAGGAATGGGTATGGTATCCAGGATTGATGAAACCATTCCCAATGAATATATGAGCTTTGAACACCTTGGTTCTATTAAAGACGGCGTGGAAGATGTAACAAGCGATGAAGCTAAAAGCTTTGCCGGCGCTCACGAAAACTATACTTTGAAGGACCGCAATGGAAAAACTGAACTGGTCGTTGACATGGACATGAACGACGAATTCAAAGACTATTTCATTAAAACTATGCCTAAAGCCCTCGAAAAAGTGAAGGAACTGGCGGAACATGCGTAATAGTCAGCGCTATATAACGCTTTCACACAGGTGGACTTAAAATCAGTCCACCTGTGTGATTTTATGGAAAACTGCTTCAAAAAATTAACTTTAATTACCCCGAAATTCAATCTCACACTCATTTTTTTATTAGTCAGTAACCGCTGCTCACATTTGGTGGTCATTTAGGTTTGATTTTACTAACTTTATCAAAACCAATATCATGGCTTCCTATACACTTACCATCAACAATAAAATGCTTACAGTTGATGTTTTGCCTGATACACCCCTGCTTTGGGTTTTGCGCGATGAACTGAACCTGGTAGGTACCAAGTTTGGTTGCGGTATTGCTCAATGTGGCGCCTGTACGGTACTGATGAATGATAATGCCATCCGTTCCTGCTCTTATCCTGTTTCAGCGGTTGGCACCAACAAGATCACCACCATTGAAGGATTAAGTGAAAATGGCGATCACCCGGTGCAAAAAGCCTGGGACGAAATGGATGTTCCTCAATGCGGGTATTGCCAGGCCGGCCAGGTAATGGCGGCTGTTGCCCTGTTAAAAAGAAAACCTCACCCCACCGATGAGGATATCAATGCAGCTATGAGCAATATCTGCCGTTGCGGTACTTATGTTAGAATTCGAAAAGCGATTCATTTAGCTGCAGGAAATTCCGGAAGCAAATAGCAGTTCAGAAGTAAATAGCAGTTTATGAGTTATTGAGTTATTAAGTTCTTTAGTTATTCAGATTTCCAACTCAAGAACTTAACAACCTACGAACTTAAAAACTAAAAAACTTATTATGAAACAGGTTCCTTCAAATATATCAAGGAGACATTTTTTAAAAATAACTTCTTTAGCAGGCGGCGGCGTGCTGTTTGGTTTTGAAATGCTGGCCAATGTTACAGAAACGGTGGCCGATGCACCGCTCTTCTCCCCCAATGCCTATCTCTCTATTGACCCCCAGGGCATTATTACCCTGTTGGCACCTAATCCAGAGATCGGACAGGGTGTAAAGACTTCGATCCCCATGCTGCTGGCCGAAGAACTGGATGTGGATTGGAACAAAGTAGTGGTTACCCAGGCTGTTTTTGATAAAGAGAAATATGGTAACCAGTCGGCAGGTGGCAGCGGTGCTATCCGCGGCCGGTATGAACCCATCAGAAAAGCAGGCGCTGTCGCCCGTCAAATGTTGATCGCGGCAGCTGCACAAACCTGGAATGTTCCGGAACAGGAATGTTCCACTGAAAATGGTTTTGTGCTTCATAAAGCCAGTGGCAAAAAACTCAGTTATGGTGAACTGGCTACCAAATCAGCGTCCATGCCGGTGCCCGACAACATAAAACTAAAAGACCCGAAAGATTTCAAGATCATCGGGAAACGCATCAATAACATTGACAACAAAGGTATTCTCACCGGTAAACCTTTGTTTGGTATAGATACCCGTCGCGAAGGCATGTTGTTTTGCATGGTATCGAGGCCGCCAGCCTTTGGCAAGAAATTGAAATCATTTGATGATACGGAGACGCGCAAAATACCCGGTGTAAAAAACGTAGTGCGAACAGACACCGTAGTAGCTGTTCTTGCCTCCAATACCTGGGCCGCCAAAAAAGGACGTGATGCCCTGAAAGTAGAATGGGAAGACGCCAGCAAACTGGAAAGCACCACTGATCATCTTGCTGCTTTTAAAAGCCTGGTGCAACAAAAAAGCGACAAACCCGACAGAAATGACGGGAATGTGGAGCAGGCATTAAGCGGCGCCAGGAAAGTGATTGAAAGCATTTATGAAGTGCCGGTGCTCAGCCATGCGCCTATGGAGCCTATCAACTTTTTTGCCGATGTAAAAGATGGCAAAGCCGATCTGTATGGCCCTACCCAGGTCCCTGGCAAGGCCATCAGCGATGTAGCCAAGGCACTGGGTATTGCAGAAGCCAATATCACCCTGGGACTGCCCCGGCAAGGCGGCGGTTTTGGCAGAAAACTTCGCGCCGATAATGTGGTAGAAGCCGCACTGATCTCCGCAGCCGCCAAAGCACCCATACAAATGCTATGGACACGCGAAGATGATATGCAGGGCGATTTTTACCGGCCTAATGGTATGTACCGCTACCAGGCAGCCATCAATGCCAATAACGAACTGGATGGCTGGTACCTGAGTGCTGCAGCCCTGAATGCCGGCCGTGCCGCCGCCCCGGAAAACTTCCCGGCAGGTGCACTGGCTAATTACCGTTGCGACAGCCATGGTGTTACCTCTAATATCCAAACCGGTCCATGGCGGGCCCCTACGCACAATGCCATTGGTTTTGCTGAACAGAGCTTCCTCGATGAAATAGCGCATGAATTAAAAAAGGACCCCATTGTCTTCCGCCTTGAATTGCTGGAAAAGGCCAAAACCAGTCCGGTCGGTAAAGTGAATTATGATATAGAGAAATTCAAAAGCGTTATAAACCTGGTGAGCCAAATGAGTAACTGGGGAAAGAACACGCCAGGCAGGTTCAAAGGTTTTGCTGCTTATTATTCCTTCAACACCTATGTGGCGGAAGTAGCAGAAATATCTGTAGTGAACGGCAAACCCAAAGTTCATAAAGTATGGGCAGCCGTAAACTGCGGCCAGGTAGTGAACCTGAGCGGTGCAGAAAATCAGGTGCAGGGCGCCATTGTTGACGGCTTGGGCCATGCCTGGTATACCGAGCTTACTTTTGACAAAGGCGCTGTGCAGCAGAAAAACTTTAACACCTATAAAATGATGCGGATGGCCGATGCACCACCTGAGGTAGAAGTGCAGTTTGTAGCCACCCATGAAGCCCCTACCGGTTTGGGCGAACCTGCGCTGCCACCCATTGCCGCGGTGGTATGCAATGCCATTTTCGCTGCCACCGGAAAAAGGATCAGGAAATTACCGTTTGGAAATGAAAAGTTATAACCAGAACTTCCTATTTTTAGGGCGCAATGATCAGCAAATTATCCTGGTTAAAACGTCAAAAAGATAGTTTTAATAATCAACCAACAGATTCCGAATCCTTTTCACGGTTCCTGATAAAAAATACACTCAATAAAAAATACCTGCTAATAGCAATGGCAGGTATTTTTATTCAATTTATCCTATTCAAGTTTTGCTATCCGTTTGCCGATTATTTTAATGACAGCTATACTTATATCGATGCGGCGAGGAATAATTTTGCCATCAGCGTTCGTCCCTTAGGCTTCTCCCGTTTCCTGTCACTGGTGCATGCCCTCACCACCAGCGATACAGTGCTCATTTTCATTCACTATCTGGCCATACAGCTCGGACTGTTGTATTTCTTTTTTACCCTGCGCTATTTCTTTCCGCTTCGCAGCGGTATCAGCCATGTATTGTTTGCCTTGCTGATCTTTAATCCTCTTACTTTATACGTCAGTAATTATGTTACCAGCGACGCTGTGTTTGCAAGCGTAAGCATTATCTGGTTCACGTTGTTGATCTGGATCATCAACCAGCCCACCTGGACCCAGCTTTTAAACATGGCAGCATTGCTGTACGTCCTGTTCCTGTTTAGATATACGGCCTTGTACCTGCCTGCCGTAGCTATAGTGGGCTTATTTTTCAGCAGGCAGAACTGGATATATAAAGTTTCAGGAATTATCCTGGTGGTGGTGCCCATGTATTTGGGCATGCAACAAATTAAACGACTTACTAAAAAAGAAACCGGCACAGCAGTATTTTCCGCCTTCGGCGGGTGGATGGCAGCCAATAATGCCCTGCATGTGTACCCTTATATTAAAATGCAGGAAAAAGACCTGCCCAATGAAGACTGCAGGTCATTCAATAAAATGGTGAAGCAATATTTTGATACCTTGCCAGCGTCGGTAAAACCAGGCCCGGTCGATTTTTTATGGAACGACAATTCGCCGCTGAAAACATATATGCACGCGGTACAAAAGCAAAAGAAGATAAATGGCTATTTTAATTCCTGGCATGCAGTAGCACCTGTTTTTTCGCAATACAGCAATTCCCTGATGTTACAACATCCCTTTGCTTTCACGCGTTATTATCTCTGGCCTAACGCAAAGGTATTTTTCCTACCACCGCTGGAGTGTTTCCTTTCTTACAACGAACAGAAAAACACCGTGGATTCTGTTGCCATGAAATGGTTTCATTATAAGACTGACAAAGTAACCTGCGTTAATAAAACAATTCAGGCCAGTATATTAAGCCCAATGCCATGGTTGTGGTTGTTGTCAAATATTGTTTTTTGCAGTGCTTTGGTGTTGGTTTTGGTCCGGGCTAAACGATATCACCTTTCACGGGTTTTACTGGGCACATTGTTGTTAGCTGGTACTTTCTGGGGTGTTCATTTTTGCTTCAGCATTTATGCCACACCGATCGTTTTCAGATACCAGTATTTCCCTATGACGATCACTATTACGTTTTCTCTGTTGCTGATAAATATTCTTACCACTCATTATCGCAATAAGCCCGGGTCCATAACGTAACATGTAATAAAACGGCTTTACACCAGGCCTTGTGCATTTTTTCAATAACGCCGAGGCTATGTCCATTTTTGGCCATAAAAGGCTTTATAGAATCATTTACAACAGCGGCAAATGCAATCACATATCGCATAGGGATGTACGCTGGCGCATCGGCATCATCCGTTTTATTCTTTTTAGCCGACATATGCCGTAAACCGATCTCGTGTTGATAATTCAACCAATCCTGGTCATATGGTTTATAGCAAAGGTCCATGATCCATTGTTTGAATCTTTCCTTTACTTTTTGTTTATATTGTTCATCGGTTTTACCGGCTTCATTTTTAAAATAGTACGCCAGGTGCGGCATTGAACTGATCACTCCGCGCCACATATTTACGATCGACTCCGTTTGCGCCTCCAACACATCACCCGCCATGCGTAAATACTTTTGATCGTCTGAATCGATCGTAATAGTTTGTTTTAACAGATCCAGGTCTTTCATAGTAACCGGTGAGGTGGCCAATTCATTTGCACCATAGTCGTAGCCGGCGATATTGTCCACTACTGTTTCCATAACTAATTGTTATTATTTGCTTTAAACAATTTTAAACAATTCTTAAAAAACCGTACCATAGCGGTTCGCCAACATGGCTGGCAAAAAAATACCCAGGCTAACCGGGTTTATAACTCAGGAAGATTGAATCGGGTAAATGTTTCTATTATGATGGAAACTGCCGCCAGCCACGCTTTTCTACGGTCCGCACATTGGCTACCGTTTTAAAGGTCAACAGGTAATTGTATAAGAATTGAAGTTCTTTATCATTTGCATCGCCGGTGAACTCACTTATATAAATAGCGTTTCCATAGTTGGTCCTTGCCTTTTCCGGTGAATCATCTACTATAAGGATCTGCTCAAGAGGAAATCCCTTTTTCTTGAGCTTATCGAGCCTCTTTTCGTAGTAATAATTGTCATAGTCATAATCCCTCTTCATAGTGCATTTACTACGACCCCATACCACCAACGGTTCTATTGTAGCGGGCATAATATGACCAACTATTTCCGCCACATAATCATCGCTTGCCGAACTCCAGATGCCTATTGTGAAGTGCTGAGCAATATCACTTAGAAATGAACGCACGCCTGGCCGTTCGTAAACAAAATATGTATCAAACATAAAATGAGAAGGATAACTCAACTCTGCAACATCCGCATGAATCAATGTTTCATCCAGATCAAAAATTATCAGCTTATTCGATTTGTCTTGCATTTGGCTGAAGATAGTAAAAAGGATCTATTTTTAAAATGTATTCATATAACGATAAGAACTTCGTTTATATATATAGTACTACAGCTCTATAATGTTTAATTATAGTATTCCAGCACTATATTAATTTATTAACTATAGTCTTATAGCACTATATGGCCTTTTTACCTGGCAATTTCCGTAATTTTCAATTCACCCACATTATTCCTCAGTTCATACACTGACTGCTTTTACAGACTGGCAACAAACGCAACATTTGTAATCTCAACAACTCGCCATGAAAAAAAGAGTATTTGAAAATCCCCTGATCAAAGACAAGGTAACCGTGCTGAAAACTACCAGCGAAACCAATGGACAGTATGTATTGGTGGAAGTAGAATTGCAACCTGGTGGAGGCAACGACATGCATTATCACACAACGTTCAATGAAGAATTTACAGCAGTGGAAGGTATCCTTGGTATTGATGTGGGTAAGAAACAATTACGGCTGCTGCCCGGCAATCAGGCTATTGCTCCTGTTAATCAACTACACCGGTTTTATAACCCCGGCCATGAAGTGATCAGGTTTCATGTAAAGATAGTTCCGCCTAAAGATAATTTTCTAAAAGGATTGTCTATCGGGTATGGACTTGCATCCGACGGGCTTACCTCTAAAAAAGGCATCCCTAAAAAGTTTGCTCACCTGGCCCTGCTGTTAGACCTTACTGATACAAGACTGCCCGGTATGCTATCACTGCTCAACCCGCTTATAAAAAGCACCGCCCGCCGCGCCCGTAAAAAAGGGATAGATAAGTTGTTAATTGAAAGGTACTGGTAGGGAGTTGATCAGTTGACCAGTTAATCAGTTGACGAGAAAAACACCAGATACCAGTTTATCAGTTATTGGGTTATTGGGTTATTGGGTTATTGGGTTATTGGGTTATTGGGTTATTGGGTTATTGGGTTATTGGGTTATTGGGTTATTGGGTTTAGGACTCGCGACAACTTACGAACTTAATAACTTACCAACCTAATAACTAAATAACCGGCACCTTGTAAAGGGCAACTCTCTATTTACCCAGTTGCCCATTGCCTATTGCCTATTTTCCATTGCCTATTGCCCTTACTGCAGCCTGTCGGTCCTGCAACATATGTTCATTCATCTTTTCTGCCGGATTCAGAATATAAGTAGCGACGGTATTGTCATCCATCACTTCTACCATACGAAAACCCTTATACGCTGTTCCCCAGCTACCGCCAATGTGTGAATCGAACAGAAACGGGATACCTTCCCTTTCTTTCATATCGTCCTGGTCATGATCGTGGCCATTAAAAACCGCCCGAACGTTCTTATAATCTTTCAACAGGCTAATGAACTCGGGGCAGTCTGCGCCATATTCTGTCCATTTAACCGGTGTAATATGAATGGCAATGAACACATTTGGCGCCTTCTTATATTTTTCCAGCTGGGCTCGCATCCAGTCAAGGTCCGGACAAAGAAAATCGCCTTTTTCATTGGAGGTAGTGGCCAGCAGGAATACCTGCTTCCCTATTTCGAAAGAATGATTGAAAGGCATGTTCCAGGTTTTGCGCCACGCTTCTTCATTCACCCTGTCGTGATTGCCCTGCGTAACATAATAGGGCATTTTTAATTGATCGAGCTGCTGTTTGGCCAATGGCATCATAGCGGGATCGTTATGAATGATATCGCCATTAATGATACAGGCCTGCAGTTTACTTTGCTTATGCTGAAGATTGATGTGGGAAATGATACTGTTATAATTACTCTCCCAGGTAGTTTTGGGCTCACCAAAATGCCCATCGCTGGCCACCGCAAAGCGACACTTAACTTTATTTCGTGGCGAAGCCAGCTCTGAAACAGAACGGTACAGCATATTACCATTTGTAAGTAACAGCAGCACCGGTGTAGTGTTTTTAAGAAAATGACGACGGTTCATTAATGTGAAAATTAGCAAATTTGAAAATGGAATAATCGTGAATCGGCAAACGGCAGACGGCAAACCCACGACGCGATAACTTTGAACTTAAAACTCAATAACTAAAGAACTGGCTATCCATTGCCTATTGCCCATTGCCTATGGCCTTTCTTCCCCTCCATTTCTTATCCAGCATGCGCATAAAATACCCACCTACTACACTGCGCGCCTGAAACCCTACCTGTTTTCCATTGGTAGTTTCGCTCCAGTCGCTCAGGGGCACCCGCGTTGGCGTTTCGTTAAGATAAGTGTATACCGGGTCAGTCAGCGCTTTAAACGCAGTCGTATCGCTGGTAAGGGAAGCAGTCCATAGTATCCAGTCGCTCTTGGTATAGGTTTTCCGGCTATCCAATGGCAACCCAAAGGTATTTTGTTTGGTGAGATAGTATTTTATCTCTTTATTATAAACTTCGGCCGGAAATAAATGCAGGTTCAAAACCCTGTCCCAAATCAGATTATACTTCTGGCTCCAGGTGTTTTTATCTGAAAAGGTCAGGGCGTAATGGTCGCCATCGTTGGCCAGCTGCATCCATTTTTTTGCCATGTTTATGGCCGTGGTGCGATACTTCATACTGGTAGGCACATCATGCATCATTTCTGCCAGCATAGCATAACATCCTATTGCGACAATTGCTTTTACCGACAAATTCGCGTTGCGCGCAAGGTGGCCGGCAAAATCATCGGTACACAATTGGTTGGCCGGATCAAACCCTTCCTTCTCCAGGTAATCTACCCACGTTGTAAGCGTTTTCCAGTGCTTTCTGGCATAATTGGCATTCCCCTCCGCCTTGGCAATGGCAGCTGTTAAAATGAGCATATTGCCCGATTCCTCTACGGGCATATCTTCCCCATAGGTTTGACCATTGGCCAATGGATAGGTGCCCAGGTCATGCGCCGCAAAGGGTTTGGTAAATTTGCCGCTTTCCGTATAATAGAAAATGCCATTCAGCATACCTTTTAACAGGTCAGGGTTATACAATAGGTACAACGGCGCCGAGGGATAGGTCACATCCACCGTATTGATAGACCCATTACTGAAATTCTCTTTCGACAGGAATAAGATCTCCCCTTTTGGGTCTTTCAGGATCTTATGCGCGGCAATGCTCTGGCGATAGGCTGCCACACATAATTGCGCATACTTTTCGCCCCCGGCCTTTACGGCATCCGTATAAAGCTGCTGATCAAAAGCCGTACATTGCTTCATCACGCTTTTATATTCTGCGGCGGCATGCGCCAGTTCTTTCTCTATAGTGCGGCCTTCGGTACGCCAAACCGGCGGCAGGTTCTGACCAAAATACTGAACAGCATATACATCATCATAGCCAATCATTATGAATTGCTCCTGAGGCGTTGCATTTGTCTTAATTTCCGGCAAAATGGCCCGGCCTGCCTGACCACGAATGTACCTCGGATCACCTGGTTGCGGTTTGGGACCATCGGGTATTAAACTTGTTGAATCTATTCGGATAACCACCGTTGTGTTGGGCACCTGTTTTGCGGCCAGGTATACATATCCCCAGTCAATACGCAGGTCATCGCCTTTCTTTTGTAATACTGGCTGTTCTTTTGTGCCGGCTTTTACCACTTCCAGTCCCTCGGGTGTAACATATTGATACATGTACACATCCTGCTCTTGTTTATTGGTACACAAAGCAGTTGGTATACTTATATAAACCTGTGCGGTATGTACCTTACCGTCGTTTGACTGTACAATTGCCGTTATATAAGAAACCGGCCGGGTTAGCACCGTCCAATTGTTCAATAGCAAGGGAGAGGTGAACTGCAATTGAAGATCAACAGGGCCACAAACAAACCGGTAAGTGGTTCGGGTGGCAGTTACTGTTACTTCTTTCTGTTGCGCAATGGCCACTGGCGGAAACTTCATTGCAACATTTCGTTTTGAGATGGAAGCCTCCTCGGCAGCATCTCCTTTCCCCATAAAACGATAGTACTGTCCATCTACCGTCAACCAGCCGGTCAATGGCTGGTCGGCGCCCGTCCAGTGTTTGGTAGAACCGGTGGTAAGATCATCAGTAAATGACCATACACTGAAATAGGGGTCATGGGTAATCAATGGGTAGGCAGGCATTTTTTTTACCTGCGCGGAAATAACAATCGAAAAAAGCAATAAAACAGGCAGTAAAATAGTATTTTTCATATGCAGGAAAGGTGATTATCGTGATTACAACCGTTTGGACGAGGCCGGAATATTGCATGTGTTCACATACAGTTTAAAATCAGTACCGAATTTAAGGCGTTAGCAAATTAAATAAAGATTACTGGTAAAAAAACCTTGTTATAAAATGAATTGGCACACCTCTACTTCTGATGCTGTTTTCAAGGAACTTCAAAGCAATTCGGATGGTTTGCCGGCCGATGAGGTCGCTAAACGAATTCAGCAATACGGCCCCAACCAGTTGCAGGAAAAAAAGAAAAGACCGGTATGGCTGTTGTTTGCCATGCAGTTTAAAGACGTCATGATCCTGATACTCATGGTGGCCGCCATTGTATCGGGTATTGCCGGTGACCTGAAAGACGCCATCGTAATATTGATAATTATTATCATCAATGCCATTGTTGGGTTTGTGCAGGAGTTCCGCGCTGAAAAAGCGATCGATGCCTTAAAGCAGTTGTCGGCAGCCATGGTAAGAGTGCGGCGAAACAAAGGAGTAACGCAAATCCCTGCAGTCGAGCTGGTGCCCGGTGATGTAGTATTGCTGGAGGCAGGTGATATGGTAGGCGCCGATCTCCGCATTCTGGAAGCCCATGCCTTAAAAATCGAAGAAGCATCGCTAACGGGCGAATCTCAGGCTGTTGATAAATCTTCTCAACCGCTAGCGGATAACGATGCGCCGCTGGGCGACCGTACCAATATGGCTTATAAAAGCACCCTGGTCACAGCTGGTAATGGCACAGGGGTGGTGGTGGCAACCGGCATGGAAACCGAGATCGGGAAAATTGCCGGTATGCTGCAGGAAAAAGAACCTACCACTCCCCTGCAACAACGCCTGGCCGATTTCAGTAAAAAGTTATCATTTGTAGTGCTGGCCATTTGTTTGGTATTATATGGCATTGGCATGTTGCGTGGCCAGGACCCGCTAACCATGTTGCTCACTACTATTTCACTGGCAGTAGCAGCCATCCCCGAAGCGCTGCCTGCCGTTATTACCATTGCGCTGGCCCTGGGCGCCAAAAAGCTGGTACGTAAAAATGCATTGATCAGAAAACTGCCCGCAGTTGAAACGCTTGGTTCCGTTACCTATATCTGTACCGACAAAACCGGTACCCTTACTCAAAATCAGATGACGGTACAGGAGATCTGGCAACCCGGGCAATTTGATCTTGCCATCCCTGGCATTTCGAAAGAGCAAGCCTTATTACTGGCCATGAGCCTGAATCACGATTCACAGGAAGATCATACCGATAACAACAAACGAAAAGGCGACCCCACCGAAGTGGCCCTCGTAGAATATGCCTTTCAGCAGAAGGGATACGACAACAAATGGCAGCAGGCGTATCCCCGGGAGCAGGAACTACCCTTTGATTCAGACCGAAAAATGATGACCACGGTGCATACAATCAATGATCAGTTTCTGGTGATCACCAAAGGTGCGCTGGAATCGATCTTAAAAATATGTAACACAGCCGATCAACAACCCATCACGGAACAAAGCAATAAACTGGCTGAAACGGGTCAACGGGTCATTGCCTACTCCTGCAAACTGATCAAACAATTACCGAAAGAGACGGATCAGAAGACGCTGGAAAGCGAGCAATATTTCTGTGGGCTGGCAGGCATGATCGACCCGCCCCGACCGGAAGCCCGGCAGGCCATTGCAGCCTGTAGAACAGCCGGTATAGTACCGGTGCTGATAACCGGCGACCACCCCGCCACGGCATCAGCCATAGCCCGGGATATGGGCATCTTGCAAAGCAAGGACGACAGGACCGTTACCGGCGCCGAGCTGGCGAAATTCTCCGATGAGGACCTCGACAACAACATCACCCATATAAAAGTATATGCGCGCGTATCGCCTCAACAAAAACTTCGCATTGTAAAGGCCCTGCAAAAAAAGGATCAGTTTGTAGCCATGACCGGTGATGGGGTGAACGATGCGCCCGCTTTAAAACGTGCCAATATTGGCGTGGCCATGGGTATAACCGGCACCGACGTATCAAAAGAAGCCGCGGATATGATCCTGCTCGACGACAATTTTGCCACCATCGTAAAAGCGGTAGAAGAAGGACGGCGTATCTATGATAACATCAGGAAGTTTATCCGGTATGTGCTGGCTTGCAATTTTGCGGAGATACTCACCATATTTATGGCACCAGTGGTGGGTTTGCCCATTCCGTTATTACCGATCCATATCTTATGGATCAACCTGGTGACGGATAGTTTACCTGGATTGGCTTTGGCGGGTGAAAAGGCGGACACTAAAATTATGCAACGACCGCCACGGAACCCTGGTGAAGGCATTTTTGCCCAGGGATTGGGGTTTTATACAATTTGGGTGGGTGTTTTAATGGCTACCGTTACCCTTATTATGCAGGCATGGGCCATTCACATAGGTGATGCGCACTGGCAAACCATGGTGTTTACCGTACTTTGTTTTAGCCAAATGGCGCAGGCACTGGTTTCACGCAGCGAATATGAATTCATTTACCGCATGGGAATATTTACCAATCGACCGCTTATTGGCGCCATTGCGCTCACCTCTCTTTTACAAATTGCTATAATATATCTTCCTTTCCTGAACAAAATATTCAATACAGCTCCACTTACACTTACGGAACTGGGATTTTGCGTACTGGTTTCCGCCATTACCTTTCATGCAGTGGAGCTGGAAAAATTCATTAAACGGAGATCAGTGAAAGCCTGATCATTCCAACATATATGGGTAAGGATACAACAGCACTTTCCAGTTAACACCGCCATCAGCAGTTATATACAACTTCTGATCGCCGTACATGATGCCGTTCTGCTCATCCTGGAAATGGATCTTTTTCATATTGAGGTATTCATACCAATTATCGGAAACCGTATTCCAGGTAACGCCGGTATCAGTACTTTTTACGAAACCTTCGCTGGTAACCCCGTATACAACCGCTTTGTTCACCATGTATGCATGGGTAAGTTTCAGTTCAACAGCAGGTTTCTTCCAGGTTACCCCGCTGTCGGGCGAGATGTATACCTTTCCAGCATCTTCTATAGCAGCCACATTGCCTTTTGTACCAACCTGCAATCCATTGATCACGTGGTTATCAATGACCACCGGTTCGCTCCAGGTACGGCCTGTATCCGTTGTTTTGGAAATATAAGTACTGAAGGCGCTGGGCTTGTACAGCAACATCCAGCCAGTTTTATTGTTAGCGAATTGCATGTTCAACGGCTGAAAGGCATCATCGAAATAAATCACCCTTTGTGCCGCAGTGGTAGCAATATTAAACTTGTAATACTGGCGGCTGTCTGCATCAGTAGTTGCTTTTTGCTGATAAGCCAGCATGATATTGTTACTATCTATAAAGGCAGTATATACCAGTTCGGTACTATAATAAGTGGTGGTATTAAGCGCCGGGGTCATAGACTTAGGGGCCACAGCCGCCCAGGTTTTTCCATAATCCAGGGAATAGTTTATTACCGGCGACGCAGTTGTACCCGAAGCATATACAACAAAATTCCTGCTGTAATTGAGAGGGGTCAATCTGGTTTTGGGGAACGAAACAACACCGCTAGAAAAGTTCAGGAACTGGTCGGCTGTTTCAAAATAGTTCTTATCAGAAAAACCTCTGATGCCGACAGTACTGTCGAGCCGCACATTGAGAATGCTATTGTCCTTAATTAATCCTTTGAGTTTTGAATCAAGTATTGGTGTTGTAGGCATACTCGTCACCATAAACCTATCTTTATCACCACAACCCCATGCCACAGCACCCATAACCAAAAGCAAGTATAAGTTTTTCATAGTTATTTTTTGAAATTCAGATTAACACCCACACTCAGGTTTATTGAGCTACAGTTGTATACTTTTTTCTCTTGTATCAGCATGCCGGTCGTCAGCATTTCCTGTGCGAGTTCAGGAGTTACTGTCAGTTCGGGTTTATAATATTCATAATCCAGTTTAACATACAGATCACCTGAACGAACTACCATAATACCGGCATCAAACGAATAACCGGTCCCGGTCAATAATTTTCCGTTTGATGTAAAAGGCGCCGTAGATGTTTTTTCGTCAGATTTTTTGGTAACCTGGTTTACCGACCAGTTGTTATCAGCTCTTAATATGGGGAAGAAGGTAAATTTATTAACAGTATAGGCTTTGTATTGTAGTTCAAGCCCTGCTTTATAAGTGCGGAATGCTTCCCGTTTGGTTTCACCCAGGTTGCCATTCTTCCAGTAGTATTTCAAACCACCTACTGGCCGTACCCATAATTTATCATTCAAGAAAGCCGTTTTAACGCCTATAGAAACATTGAGACCGCCTTTGAAGGCTTCGGCGAGATCTGCACCAGGATTTGCAAAACCGGCATCGATGTCAACTGCAAACTTCCATTGCTTTTTAACCTTGGGCTTTTTTTGTTTTCCGGTTTCAAGCGTTATCAATGGCGACGCGGTGCTTGACGTGGTTGTCTGTGGTGTAGGAACATCCTGCGCCATTGCGGCACGTTGGATAAACAACACAGAAAAGACCCATAGGATACAACGGATACAAAGGGTTTTCATTGGATATTTTTTAATAGTCTGGCTAAAAAATAAAATAAATGCGCACTGGCCTGTTACCAGCCGTCATTCAGATCATCTTTATATTTACATTATTCAATATGTGAAATCAGCAACAGTATCAATACTATATGCAAAAATCCCCCAGTTAAACTTCGATTACTCGTGTATTGGTACTTTAGGCGCTGTATACAACGTAAATACCCGTTTTAGTATTGTAATGACGACTTAATTTCCTATCGCTTTCTTTTGAGAAATAGGGGGTTATGAGGTGAGTTGTTAGTTGTGAGTTGTGAGTGGGCTCGCTAACTTTTAAAAGGCCTAATAATTGGGACCAGGGATCAGGAAGAAGGTTGATAGGGTTAATAGAGTTTATAGTGTTCAGATGATGGAGCTTGAGGTAAGAAATGAGTTAATAGGCAGTATGCAAGGTGATAATAGGCTAGCCGAAGGCGAGCATGTGAGCAGTGAGTGGTGAGTGAACTCAAAATTATTTGCGAATCCCGAGTAATGGCGAGCCCACTCACAACTGACCACTCACAACTGATATTTTCCCTTTCACGAGGCCTACTGCCCTCTGCCTTCCCCCATTGCCCATTGCCTATTTCCCATTGCCGTCTGCTGTCTGCCGTCTGCCGTACCTCACCCTTGCGGTGTTTTTGGATCATCCTGTTTTCCAGGTTCCTCCTCCGGTTCCGGAACAGGGATCTCGCTGGGCGATGTTCCTCCAGGATCGTCCTCAGGCACTATTTCCGGCTCTTCAAATGGCCCTGGTGGATTACTAGGTACTGTTTCGGGCGTTATTTCCGGCTTTTCGGGTGTAGGTATTTCGGTTGGTTTATCAGGATTTGTTTTTTTGGCCATAGTATTCGTTTAGGGCAGAACTGCAAAAGCCATTCCACGCAAATCAATAAAAACAGGAACCAAACCGCTGGCATGATTGTTCCATAATAACTACATGAGTTCACAGCCAATATTCCAGGACCGCATTGATGCCGGCCTCGCTTTATGCCAGCATTTACAACATTACAAAAATGTGGATGGCATTGTGTTGGCAGTTCCCCGCGGTGGTGTGCCGGTAGCATTACCAATTGCCAAAATATTACAATTGCCCCTTGAGCTCATTCTTTCCAAAAAGATCGGCCATCCCATGCATAAGGAGTTCGCCATTGGCGCTGTAAGCCTCACAGGTCAGGTTATTTCACCCAACGCCTTTGCATCGGACGAATACATACAACAGGAAACACTACACATAAGAGAGCAATTAAGGGCCATGTATAAAAAGTTCATGGGCAATAAACCACCAACGCCGGTAAAAGGCAAAGTGGTTATCATTGTCGATGATGGCGTTGCCACCGGGCACACCTTGCTAAGCACAATCGAAATGATAAAAAATGAAGCGCCCAAAAAAATGGTGATAGCTGTGCCCGTAGCCTCTAAACAGGCCGCACAAAAATTAAGCGAAGTGGTTGATGAATTTGTTTGTGCATGGGTCCCCTCTCACTTCCGTTCAGTAGGTGAGTTCTACTCAGATTTTACTCAGGTAAGCGATGAGGATGTCATAACGATGCTTAGTCCACCGAAATAAATTCACTCAGTTCCCTGTTCTCAGTTGAAAGTCCTACCGCCATTCACACCTTCACTGTACTCGTTATTTGATCGGGTAACCCTTGTTGCTGTTTGGCTTGCTGCTGAACTGCCTTTTCCAATTCATCAACCGCCAGACAGGCGCTTTCGTTAAAACTGCCCGATCGCCGGTGCACGAATAACGAATCGCCATACAACGTGAGCCTCATCTCACAGACCTTGTTTTCCTGTGGTGAGGCAGTAGCATCATCACGCAGAATAATTTCGGCTTTTACAATGTCCTTAATAAGATGGGAAAAAGAAAGTACCTTCTCCTTTACTGGTTTTAATATGGATTCATTTACATCCGAATGCGGGGCATGAATCTCAATAATCATTGACTCAAATCGGAATGCCATATAAAGTATTGTATATCCTAAGTTACGATTATAAATGCAATAAAACACACGACAGCATTGGCTTTAACACTTGTTGTTCAAACAGGGAACAATTCATTGAACACGCATAACAACATGATAGATAAGACGTTTAAGCTACTACTAACAATGGGTGATAAAGAAAGGCAGATCGATACTTCTTAAAAGAGGACTTGCCGTTGCTGGTTTTACCAGTTCCGACAACCCATTACGGCCATACGCGCCCATCACTACAATGGTATGTTGCCGGTCGTACAGGTAAGCAGATAATTCTTCTGAAGCTTTACCCTGCAACACCTGAAAACCGATGCTTGAATAATGCAACCGGAGCCATTTACCCAGGTGCGCCTGTTCTGTAACCGGCATATCTTCGTCTTTATTTACCTGTAATACAATAGCCTTTTTCTCCGCTAACTCAGGAAACAAATAAGTAAACTGTTTGATAGCATAAACAGCCGAACGGCTACCATCATATGCAAAAACAATTTCTTTTATCTCTGCCAAACTGCTAGGCGCCACCAATACCGGACACTCTGCAGCGGCCAACACATCTTTAACAAAAGAAGTAGGCGTATCCTTTAATTTTCTCTCCTGCGTTACAGAAGCTTTTATGATCAGCAGATCAGCAAAACGGCTTTCTTCAATAACGGATTCAGCTCCGTAGCTATTATTATTGAATTCGACCTGGCAACGCACACCTCTTACAGCGCATGCTTTTTTAAACAGCGTTATATGCTCCTCCAGTCGTTTTAAAGTGATATTAGGTCCTATACTGTAAACAGGCGGCTCTTCTATATAGGGTGCTCCAAACTCTATATTTACCTCCGGCACCTCTTCTTCATAATTACCAACAAACAAACCGGTCAGTGAGGAATGAGAAAGTGTTGCAAAATTGCAGGCGAATTGGATGATCTCGGTATCGACGTGTGCAGCATCGAGTACTAGTAATATCTTTTTCATGGTGCTTGATTTTAATTCAAAGCTATCCTGCTGGCGGGCTTTATGGTATGACCTCTATTAGCGGGAGGAATGATTATGATCAGGTAGGTTATGGGGAATGGGCAATAGGCAATGGGCAGTAGGGATGGACAGTGGGTTATCGTGAAACGGCAAACGGCAAACGGCAGACGGCAGACGGCAAACGGTAAACGGCAAACGGCAAACGGTAACACCCACCACTCACATGCTCGCCTGCGGCTCGCACAATTATCACCTTGCATGCGGAAGGCAACCCACCCCTTGCCCCTCCCAGGAGGGGATTGCTTAAAACAAGCATTAACTAAAACGACATTATTAGCAAAAGGCAGCTCTGTTTTCCTTTCTCTGCCCTTTGCATTCTGCCCTCCCTGATCAACTGATCCCCAAAAAGGGAGAGCCACCCTTGGAGGGTGCGTAAGGCAACCCACCCCTCGCCCCTCCCAGGAGGGGATTGCTTAAAACAAACATTAACTAAACGACATTAAATGAGCAAAAAGCAGCGCTGTTTTCCTTTCTCTGCCCTTAGCATTCTGCCCTCCCTGATCAACTGATCAACTTGTTAACACCCCATCCCAATCTTTCCAAACCGGCTCATAGCCTATGGAGGAGATAACGCGGGCCATTTCGGCCGGACTGCGTTCATCGGCTATCTCAAATTGTTCGAGCGATTCCGGTTCCACGGCATAACCACCTGGATTTGTTTTTGAACCTGCACTGATGGAGGTAATGCCCAACTGCATCACATGGTCCCTGAACCGGGGTAATTCACGAGTGGATAATGACAACTCCACCTCCTGGTTGAAGATGCGCCAGGCACAGATCAACTGTACCAGTTCCCGGTCAACCATTTCTACCTTTGGCTCCAGTCCGCCGGAAAAAGGCCGTAGGCGGGGGAAAGAAATACTGTATTTTGTTTGCCAGTAAGTACGTTCAAGGTATTGCAAATGCAAAGCGGTAAAGAAAGAATCGGTGCGCCAGTCTTCCAAACCTATCAGTATACCCAAACCGATCTTATGCACCCCTGCCCTACCCAGGCGATCGGGCGTTTCAATGCGATATTGAAAATTTGATTTCTTTCCTTTGGGATGATGCTTTTTATAATCTTCGCGGTGATAGGTTTCCTGGTACACCAACACCGTATGCAGCCCTTCTGCGATCAACTCACTGTAATCCCCTTCATCTAACGGTTGTACTTCCATAGAAATGTGTGCAAATTGTTTCTTCAACAGATTGATCGCATTTTTAAAATACGGCACATGCACGGTATGATTGGCTTCACCCGTTACCAGCAGCACATGTTCATAGCCCATCGACTTGATGGCCGTTGCCTCCTGTACAATTTCAGTAGCCGACAACGTTCTGCGCCGCACCTTGTTATCGAGACTGAACCCACAATACGTACAAATATTATTGCACTCGTTGGAAAGATACATGGGAACATACATCTGTATCGTTTTTCCAAAACGCTGCTGCGTGAGTTGCTGGCTCAATCGGGCCATGGGCTCCAGGTACGCTGCTGCGGCGGGCGAGATCAACGCCATAAAATCATCCAGGGTCCTGCTTTGTCGGCCCAGGGCCGCTTCTACATCTGCAGATGTTTTACTATAGATACGCTGTTTAATCTCGTCCCAGTTATACTGATTGAAAATGCTGATAAAACTATCCATGCTATTCATCTGTGAATATCAATTTTGTTTTGGCCAGATGGAACTTACCATGGAAAAATTTTCATTGCCCTGTATGTCATAATGAAAATTTTTCCATGGACGTTTCATCTAAAAATGCCGTTAATGGACTACTTGCAATAGCCGTGTTCAATGGTTTGGCCAGCCGGGCCTCATAGGCAATTCTGCCTGCTTCTACCCCCATTTTAAATGCGGTGGCCATTTGTACCGGCTGACCGGCTACAGCAATGGCAGTATTCACCAGTACAGCATCGGCGCCAATCTCCAATGCTTTGGCCGCATCTGAAGGTGAACCGATACCCGCATCAACCACCACCGGCACTTTGCTTTGTTCTATAATGATCTCCAGAAAGTCGATTGTTTTTAACCCCTTGTTGCTGCCAATGGGTGAACCGAGCGGCATTACGGCGGCAGCACCTGCTTCTTCCAGTCTTTTACACAATACCGGATCGGCATGAATATAAGGCATTACCACAAAACCCATCTTTACCAGTTCTTCGGTTGCCCGTAATGTCTCCACCGGATCGGGCATCAGGTACTTGGGATCAGGATGTATTTCCAGCTTTAACCAGTTTGTCTGCAAGGCTTCGCGTGCCAACTGTGCAGCAAAAATGGCTTCTTTGGCAGTGCGCACCCCTGAGGTGTTGGGCAGCAGGTTGATGTGTTTATGTTGCAGGTGACGCAGAATATCATCCTGTGGATTGTTCATATCAACCCGTTTCAATGCAACCGTTACCAGCTCTGAACCCGATGCCAGCAGGGCATCTTCCATCACCTCGGTTGAACTGAACTTCCCTGTTCCTGTAAACAGGCGGGATTTAAATACTTTATTCGCTATAGTTAACATAGTGTTTAATTTAGTTTGCTAACGGTGCCACGGTTTGGAACCGTGGCACCGTTAGCTTAATAACTATACCAATCATTGATCTTTTTCACGGCAGATCCTCTATCAACAGAATTGGAAATTGCTCCGGAAACAGCAACGCCATACACTCCAGCGTCCCGTAAACCCGGCACATCATCAGGTAATATTCCGCCAATAGCCACAATAGGTGTATATAGTGAGGCGGCCCGCATTTGTTCCATGATGCGTTGATAGCCTTCCAGCCCCAAAACAGGACTTAATTTCTCTTTGGTGGTGGTAAAACGGAAAGGCCCCAGACCAATATAATCAACCCCTTCCAGTACACGCTGTTGAATATGTTCAAACGTATTGGCAGTGCCGCCAATGATCATGTTGCTACCAACAATGGCCCGCACATCCTGCACTGCCATATCCTGCAACCCAACATGTATGCCCCATGCATTTACCGACCGGGCCACCAACGGATAATCATTGATGATCAGTTTTGCATTATACCGGTCGCACAGGGCTTTGGCTGTTTTTGCCAGCGCCATTACTTCTGTTTCCGGTTGATCCTTTACCCGAAGTTGTACTAAACGGCAGCCGGCTTCCAATGCCTCCTCAATGGCCGCCAGATGTGTTTTTGCGGCGGTTTGTTGTGAAATAAAATATACCCGTTCTAACATATTGTATGATATCCCAGTAATGACTGGTTGCTATTTAAAAATGATTCTATATAATGTTTCGCGCCCCGGCAAGCTTCCACCATTGATTGACCCTGGGCCAGCCGGGCGGTAATGGCGGCTGATAATACACAACCCGATCCGTGTTTGGGAAATACCTGTTCAACGCCGGCTTCTATTATCGTATGTCCGGTGGGTTCATACAAGGTATCCGTACCCAACGCATCAGGGCGATGACCGCCTTTTAACAACACGGAACAAAACATAGCCTGTTCGTCTTTTATCAGCGCTACATCGGAAATGGATTGCAGCTGTTGCAATTCATTGTAATTGGGGGTGATCAACGTAACCCCTGCTAATACCGCATCCAGGCTGTGAAAGGTTTCTACTGCATGAAAATCATACCCAGCACTGGCTTTTAAAACCGGGTCCCACACAATTTGCATGGCCGGACTGTTTTCTTTTAAGAACACGAGCACATCCAGCAAAGTTTCCAACGAGTCGATGATCCCGATCTTACAGGCCGATACAACAAATTTGTTCATCAACGGCTGCAATTGCTCAATGATCTGTTCGGCCGTTAGCCAGTGAATATTAAAAAAGCTGTCATCGGTTTGAACTGTCCAGCCAGTACAAACACCCAACCCGTAAACAGCATGCTGTTCAAAGGTCTTACAATCGGCCAGCACCCCTGCACCGCCGGTAGGATCAAATCCCGCTATGGTCAATACGTATGGACGTTGTGTTTGCATAATTTAAAATTTTCAACTGCCATTTCCGGTTCCTGCCAGATGGCCCCCAATAAAGCAGCACCATCAAAATTCATTGTCACCAAAGAATGAATGTTATTCGCTTCAACGCCGCCCAATGCCAGTACCGGCACCGGCTTTTGCTCCGCTTTCAAATAAAAATCATCTCCGGCAATGCCCTTGTATTGGTGCTTTGATATACTATCGAACACGGGCGAAAAAAAGGCATATGAGAAAAGCGATGTCAATCTTTGTAACGTCGGCAACTCATGCACCGAAGTACTCAACGTATAGCCTTTATCTTTCAGTTTCACCAACTCTTCTTTAGTGGTTGACTGCCGGTGTTCTTCCCTGAAATGCCAGCGATGGATATTGTATTCCTCCATCAAATGATAGAACCCATGCATGGCTATACGGTCATGATAAACAGCCGGAATAGCTTCTATCAATTGCCGCATTGTTTGTTCATCGGCCTCAGGTTTACGCAAATGAAACACCTCCAGCCCTTCGGCAAATAATTGCTGAATGATGGTGGCTTCATTTGGCACTGCAGTAGCATTTGATATAACGGCTATCGTAAACATAGTGAACAAGTTGTTGTATGTTACAGAGCTCCGCTCAGGACTATAAATAAATATTACTTCCTTTCTCAGCAAACTCCTTTGACTTCTCGTCCATCCCCTTCTGTATGGCATCGGCGTCCTGCAATCCATTTTCGGCTGCATATTCCCGAACATCCTGTGTAATTTTCATAGAACAGAAGTTCGGTCCGCACATAGAGCAGAAATGTGCCACTTTAGCGCCATCAGCCGGCAGCGTCTCATCATGGAATTCACGTGCGGTATCCGGATCGAGCGAAAGGTTGAACTGGTCTTCCCAGCGGAATTCAAAACGGGCCTTGCTCAATGCATTGTCACGGTATTGCGCACCAGGATGCCCTTTCGCCAGATCAGCCGCATGGGCGGCAATCTTATAGGTGATCACGCCGTCCTTTACATCTTTCTTATTGGGTAAACCCAGGTGTTCTTTTGGTGTTACATAACATAACATGGCGGTACCAAACCAGCCGATCATTGCGGCGCCAATGGCCGATGTAATATGATCATAGCCAGGTGCGATATCTGTGGTCAAAGGTCCGAGCGTGTAAAAAGGCGCTTCTTTACAATGCTTCAATTGCTTTTCCATATTCTCCTTTATCAGGTGCATCGGCACGTGACCCGGGCCTTCTATCATTGTTTGCACATCATGCTTCCAGGCAATATCGGTGAGTTCACCCAGTGTTTCCAGCTCAGCAAATTGTGCGGCATCATTGGCATCGGCCAAGCTACCGGGACGCAAGCCATCGCCTAAGGAGAAGGCCACATCATACGCTTTCATGATCTCACAGATCTCTTCGAAATGTGTATACAGAAAACTTTCCTTATGATGTGCCAGACACCATTTGGCCATGATACTGCCACCGCGGGATACAATACCCGTCATGCGTTTAGCAGTTAATGGAATATAACGCAACAGCACACCTGCATGGATGGTGAAATAATCTACCCCCTGCTCGGCCTGTTCTATCAAAGTATCGCGGAACAATTCCCAGGTCAGTTCTTCTGCTTTTCCATTCACTTTTTCCAATGCCTGGTAAATAGGCACAGTACCAATGGGCACAGGCGAATTACGAATGATCCACTCACGGGTTTCATGGATGTTTTTACCGGTCGACAGGTCCATGATGGTATCGGCGCCCCAGCGACATGCCCATACAGCTTTTTCCACTTCCTCTTCTATGCTGGAGGTCACAGCCGAATTACCAATATTGGCATTGATCTTCACCAGAAAATTGCGACCAATGATCATGGGTTCACTTTCCGGGTGATTGATATTGCTGGGTATAATGGCACGCCCTGCGGCAACTTCCTGTCGTACAAATTCAGGCGTGATATAACTTTTGGGAGTATTGGCGCCAAAGCTGTGGCCGGCATGTTGCTGCGACAACAGACCATAGCTGCCATTCAGTTGTTCTTTTAACAGATCGAACCGTTGGTTCTCACGGATGGAAATGTATTCCATCTCGGGTGTAATAATGCCTTTGCGGGCATAATGTAACTGACTTACGTTATAACCGCTTTTGGCACGACGTGGTTTGCGGAGATGCTCAAAACGGAAGGCATCCAGTTTTTCATTGTTCAATCGCTCAAGGCCATACGAAGAAGACACCTGTTGTAATTGCTCGGTATCCTGCCGGTCGATGATCCATTTTTCACGCAAGGGTGATAAGCCTTTCTTTACATCGATGGTCACATTGGGATCGGTATAAGCGCCACTGGTATCGTATACGGTAACAGAAGCATTCTTTTCTGTAGCGCCCTTTTTACCATGTAATTGCGTATCGGTAAGCGAGATCTCCCGCATGGCTACGGCGACATCAGTATGCAGTTGTCCTTTTACATAGATCTTTTTCGATGCAGGAAAAGGTTCTGTAGTTATTTTGTTTTGATTGGGAATAGCTTCTTTTTTCATAATATTTTTTTGGTGAATGGTCATTCGTGAATCGGCAATAGGCAGTCGGCAATCGCCCCGTTTAACTGGCAACTGATCAACCCTGGCAACCAGCCTTACCCGCCTTGTGTAGCTCTGATCAGCATTACTTTATCGGCTGGCTGTAGCACATACGATTGCCAATGGGTATTGGGAATAACAGTTTGGTCTACTGCTACCGCCAAACCGGCCACTGGTATGCCTAATACCTGGGTGAGCAATTGCTCCAACGAACATTGATCAGGAATATCCCTTGGTTGTTGATTGATAAAAATGTTCATACCTACTTTTTTAATCACTTCAGGGAATGAACATGCAGCAAAAGAGAAATGAAAGAAGAAATAATAGAAGACTTTCACTTTTCCCTTCGGCAGTACGAACTGCATCAGGTTCAAAGGGTATTATCTCAGTCCGTTATGGACACCCCTAAAGTGAGGTAAAGGTATAGTTTTTTTTGAAATAGCAATTTTTTTGTCAAAAGAGGGTAGATGGAAGTTGATAGAGTTAACAAGGTTGATAAGGGAAGTAAGATATAGGAAATAGGCATGCTGACCAGTTATTCAGTTGATCAGGAAGAAGGTTGATAGAGTTGTCACGTTTATGGTTGATTGGGTTGACCAGTTGATCAGTTGACCAGGAATGGAAGTTGATAGGGTTAATATAGTTCGTAGTGTTCTGATGAAGGAGCCTGAGGTAAGAATTGAGTTATTAGGCAACATACAAAGTGATGATTGTGCGAGCCGCAGGCGAGCGCTGAGAGTCCTGAGCAGAAGAGAATAGATTGACTTTTTTTTTCACATCTGCCGTTTGCCGTCTGCCGTCTGCCGTTTGCCGTCTGCAGATAGCCCATTGCCTACTGCCTATTGCCCATTCCCCATTCCCCATTGCCCATTGCCTTTTCCTCATAACATGACATATATCAAGCGCTAAACTGATAATTTTCATGCATTTTAAGCGTTAACCAGATATCTTTGCCTGAAATTTAGAAACTTGAATAAATGGTGGACGATAGTGTTCTTGATAGGCATGCTGGGGCAAACCTTCAGCAAAAGCCTTATCGTCCTGAATTTCAAGGTTAATCAAAAGACGATTGCGGCTAATTTGTGTGAGAACCGCAATAAACCCAGGAGCTGCTGTCATGGTACATGTTACCTGACCAAACAGCTGAATAAAGACGAAAGATCACAGGACGCTCCGCTGAATGGGGGCTCCAGTCTAAAATTCGAAGTAGTATTGTACAGTGAAAAGAAGGCTGAAACGCACTACCTGGTAATAAACGAAAAACTGGTACATGTATCACGGTACACCGAACCCATCTCACAAAAAGTAATAGACGCTGTTTTCCATCCTCCACAAGTGTAATTGCTACCACACACTTTAATCATTCTCATTTTTTAGTTGTTAGCTTACCTGCTGTAGGTATGTCCATACAGGAATGCCCTTTACAGTATGTAATGTAATAAACCTTTCCCAGCAACCTATTCCACTTCAACTTAAGCATGCGTAAGCATAGCAGGCATTGTATTGCCTGAATTGGCTACCTGCATGTGTAATATGTTACAACTATGAGACCTTTTATAAATTGGCTGACTGCTTTATTGATCATATTTACCAGCCTCCATTCCAATGCACAAACCAATTGCGTTGGCAAAGTGATGGACGCCGCCACGCATGAACCGATAGCCCGGGCTTCCGTACAAATAAAGCACACTAATAAAGGAACTATTACCAATACGAATGGCGAGTTCACCCTCCCATTGGCAGATACCGCGACCGAAATCATCATCACTTCATTGGGATACCAGCCTGTAACCATCCGCACAGGTGCGCAAAGCTCACTACTGGTAAACTTACAAAGCAACAATAACAGCTTACAGGAAATAGTGATCAGCGCCAGCAGAACAGCGCAGAAACGAAGCGAAGCACCGGTAGCCATTGCCACCATCAGCAAGCAAACCATGGAAGACTCCAAAGCCATTCGCATTGATCAACTGGTGAACAAAGTGAGTGGCGTAAACATGGTGAACCTGGGCAATGAACAACACCAAATGAGCATTCGCCAACCCATGACCACCAAAAGCCTGTTCTTATACCTGGAAGATGGTATTCCCATTCGCACAACAGGTGTTTATAATCACAATGCTTTGTTGGAAATGAACCTGCCCGCAGCCCGGCAGATCGAGATCATAAAAGGACCAGCCTCTTCGCTATACGGCGCTGAAGCGATTGGCGGCGCGGTGAATATCATTACCCAGGCACCACCGGCTGTATTTACCGGACAGGTAAGTGCACAGCTCACCAATACCGGATATAAAAGAACAGATGTACAGGTGGGCAACACGTTCGGCAAATTTGGTTTGCTGATCAGCGGGTATTACGCCAAGCGCCATAACGGTCCCGTAGACCACAGCGATTTTCATAAAACCGGCATTACCGTCCGGGGCGATTATGCCATCAGCGATAAAACCAAATGGGTGAACGACATCACCTATGTAAATTATTACAGCGATATGCTGGGCTCTCTCGACAGCACGCATTTCGCCAATAAAGATTACAGTACCCCCCAAACATTCACCTACCGCAAAGTGCCGGCCATTCGTTATAAATCGCAGCTGTTCCATCAATGGAATGCCAACAGCAGCACCCAGGTTTCGTTTGTGTACCGCGATAACTCGGTACAACAAAATCCATCGTACCGGGTGAAGAATGTGACCAGTGATCCGTCACTGGCTTATGGAGAGATAAACGAAAGCGCATTTAATACATATATGGTGGTAGCACAACACCAGCAATCATTCAACTTTCTGAACAGTAAGTTAATTGCGGGCATAACGGTCGACAACAGTCCATCATCCTATAATGCCAATTTCATTTACATCCAGCGCGACAACCGGGGGTATTATGTCAGCTATAACACTACCGACTCTGTACTTAGCCAATATAAAACACGCATCAACAACCTGGCATCCTATGTTCACTATGAAGCAGAATTGGTAAGGGGTTTGAAATTAACGGCAGCTTTGCGATATGATTTCTATCATTACAACTTCAGCAATGCGTTGCCACCTTCTGCTTATACGGGCGCTCCTTCTACTACAAATAATTTCAAACGTTTCTCCCCCAAAATAGGCGCCACCTATAACTATAAAGGAACCGGCCTGTATGCAAACTACAGTGAGGGTTTTGTTCCCCCACAGATCAGTGAATTGTATACCGGCGTTCAGGTGCCTTACCTGGGCCCGCAAACCTTTTACAATTATGAAGTGGGCGGCTGGTTTTCCTTGTTAAAAAATAAGCTGTATGCCGACTGGAGCTGGTACCTGTTAAATGGCACCAATGAGATCATCAGCGTGAAGAACCCCGACGGTTCTACCGAAAACCAGAATGCCGGAAAAACAAAACATACCGGTATTGAATATGGCATTACCTATCGTCCGGTAAATAGCTTGTCAGTCCGTTTCAGTGGCGCCACCAGCAAACACACCTTTGGCGATTATGTTGAAAAAGGAGTTGCTTATAACAACAACCAACTGGCAGGTGGTCCGCGTTTTATAGCCAATGCGGAAATAACCTATAAACCTGTCTTTGTAAAAGGATTGCGCGTAGGTGCCGAATGGCAACATATCGGTCCTTATTATATGGACAATGCCAATACCAAACAATATGGTGGTTATGATCTGTTGAACTTACGTGCCGGATATACTATCCACTCTTTTGAAGTATGGGTAAATGCCATGAACGCCACCAACAGGTATTATTCAACCTATGCCAGCAAATCGGGCAGTGCATTAAGTTATAACCTCGGCGACCCAAGAGAATTTAATATTGGGGTAGGTTATAAGTTTGGAAAACATTAATACGGCTAAAACACAAATACCCTATCTACAAATAATGCTTCGTAAGAATATATACGGGTTGCACCGTACCTTATCATTGATCATTGCCATACCGGTGTTATTATGGGCAGCCAGTGGTTTTATGCATCCATTGATGACAAACATCAAGCCACAGGTGGCCACCCAAAAAATACCACCCGTAGCCATTGACACCAACGCCATCCATACGCCATTAAAAGCGGCGTTGCAAAAAAATAACATTACGAATTTCCATGCGGTACGATTCATTCATATCGATACTAATTTCTTTTACCAGGTCCAAAAGGAAGCAAATAAAGCGCCTGTATACCTGAGCGTATCGAATGGCAGGTTACTGCCATCAGGCGACTGGTTGTATGCGCAATACCTGGCCCGGCAATTTTTAGAAGGACCGCCTAAAAGCGAAACAGTTACTACGGTCAGCCCGGTAGCATTGGTTGCCCCGGCAGAAGAGGAGCTTCCGGATTGTTGTAATGCCGCTACGGCTTGTGTATTGAAAAATACAAGCGGCAGCACCATAGCCAACGCCCATCAGTTAACCGAATTTGATAACGAATACAAATATGTAAACCGCCTGCTACCGGTTTACAAAGTAACCTTTGACCGACCCGATGGCATCCGCATCTATGTGGAAACCACGCAGGACCGCTTTGCTTTCGCTATGGACAACAGACGGGCAATATTTGACAACATCTTCCAATGGTTACATACCTGGTCGTGGCTCGACGCATTGGGAAATACCAAACTGGTGTTTATTATAGCCCTTACATTATTAGCCTTTTGCACAACGCTGATGGGCCTCTACATTTTCTTTATTACAAAATCAAAAAAAGCAACTGGCAATGTTGTTGTAAAAGCCCGGCGTTACCACCGGTACACGGCTATTGTTGGCGCGCTGTTTACCCTGGCCTGGTCGTTCAGTGGCGCCTGGCATGCGTTTGCTAAATTTAAACCCGATAACCGGAATACATTTTTTATCAGCAACCAGTTCTCCCCTAACATCGAACTTGATATTACCAGATTACAACAAGTGGTATCCAAACCAATTAGTAATGTCAGTCTGGTTAGTATGAATGAACAAACCTGGTGGCGGGTTACCAGTATGGAACCTGGCATTACGTTCATTAATACGAATGATTATACCCTTTTACCTACAGGAGAAGAAAAATATGCCACCTGGCTGGCGAACCAGTTCAGCAAGAATACATCAGGTAATGTTCAGTCTGTTTCATTGATCTCAAAATTCAACGACGAATACAACTTTGCGGATAAACGGTTGCCTGTTTGGCGGGTCAATTATACCGGGTCCGAAAACGCAAGGTATTTTGTAGAAACGGCTACCGGCAGATTATCTGCAAAAGTTAATAACAATGAGCTGGCGGAGGGGTATTCGTTTGCCCTATTGCACAAACACCATTTCATGGATTGGGGCGGTAAGGGCACGAGGGATGCGAGTACGATGGTGTGGGCGTTCTTTCAGATAGTGATAATTGCGGTAGGGTTGGTGCTTTGGTTGAAAGTGAGGCGGAGACGTTTGAAATAAGTCGAATGTCAGTTGTGAGTTGTCAGTTGTGAGTGGGCTCGCTATTACTCGGTATTCACAAATAATTTCGAGTTCACTCACCACTCCCATTTTCGCCTGTAGCTCGACACTTAATGCATACCTCCTTACCTTATCCACCTTGTCAATTTTTCAACTGGTCAACTAGTTAACTGGTCAACTGATTAACTCCTCAATCCTTCTTCTGCGACCTATACTGCTTCGGGGACAACCCAATGATCTTCCTGAACCTTTTAGAAAAATAATACGGATCATCAAAACCCATACTTAAGGCAATGTCCTTAACAGAGCTGGTGCTAAAGTCCAGCTGCTGACTGGCCTTTTGCATTTTCATTTGGATGAAATAATCAATTGGGGCATAGCCGGTCTTTTGTTTAAACAAACTGGAAAAGCGGGAAGCTGAATAATTGTAGTGAGAGCTCAGGTCCTGCAGGGAAATATTTTCATTGATGTGCTCCTGCATATACAGAATGGCACTGTCAACCACATCCAGCTTATCATTGGGACTAACGGTGGTATGTTTCGAATTATATATAAACAGGCTCAGAAAATGCGGCAAACATAAATTAGCGAAAATGAGGTTATCGGTACTATACCCCAATTCCAGCGCTTTGTACATCCGGGAGAACATAGACAGGATCTCACCGCTGCTTTTTATATAAAATGGTTTGAAATGTTTTTGTACTGCATGCAACCCATTCATTTGTGGCAATGATTCGCCCCCAAAATGGATCCAGTAGATGCTCCAGGGGTTATCCTCTGCACTGCCATAGGCATGTTCAACATTCTGAGGCAGAATAAAAAACTGATTCGGCCCTACTTCCGATTTTTTATCCCCTATCTGGTACCACCCAGCGCCATCCACACAATAAAATAAAAAGTTTTCCGGCAATCCCTTTTTCCGGTATGTATAGTGACCACGCGCATTAGGATAATATCCCAGGCTGCAAACGTACAATTGATTCAGCAAAGCATTCGTTTGTACTTTTTGCTTCAGCACTGTTTTCGGGATCTCTATGCGCTGGCGACCAATTCCATACCAGATGTTTTTATGGGAACCCTCTTTATTTTTCGCATTCATATGGTATAACAATAGAATTTACGGCAAGATACTTACATTCGCTGATTCCAGGCATGATCTAATAATATTCTAAAACCTGGAACATCGAATTGTATACCAGCCCATGAATAAAAAAAACATTCTACTTATAATAGGGGTTATCGCTTATAACCTGTTGCCGCTGGTTTTACCGGCACAGTCTGTATTACCAACTTACAATATTATCTGGAATTCACAAAGTAGAAATGCAGGAGAATCCATGCCATGCGGTGGGGGTGATATCGGATTGAACATTTGGGTAGAAAAAGGCGACCTGTTAGTGTACATGGCCAAAAGCGGTTGCTTTGATGAAAACAATGCCTTATTAAAAGAAGGACGAATACGTGTCAAATGCACACCAAATGTCTTTGAGGGCGAATATTTTAAACAGGAATTAAATTTAGCAGCCGGTTATGTACAGATCGACGGCCGGAACAACCGGCTGCAAACAACTATAAAAATATGGGTAGATGTGTTCCGTCCTGTGGTACATATAGACGTTACAGGCAATGAAGCCGTGAAGACAGAAGTGAGTTATGAAAGCTGGCGGTATACCAACCGTACCCTTACCGGCAAAGCCAACAATGCCAATTCCTACAAATGGGCCCCTCCTACTGAAGTAATTACTAATAAAGATAATATTGACTTTAAAGACAATACCGTGTTGTTTTATCACCGTAACCGCGGAGATGTACCAAATGTTTTTGATATAACGGTAAAACAACAAGGGCTGGAAGCGGTAAAAGACCAATTATACAACCCAATTGCCAACCTAACGTTTGGCGGCTC
Organism: Niastella soli; assembly: GCF_017742245.1. Lineage (GTDB taxonomy): Bacteria > Bacteroidota > Bacteroidia > Chitinophagales > Chitinophagaceae > Niastella > Niastella soli. The sequence continues at coordinate 386,684 of NZ_JAGHKO010000011.1, read as the reverse complement.
TTTGCAGGGGAACAACCTGCAACCAGCAGGCACGTATACGGGCACTTATATGGATACCGATTTCAAAGGCTGGAAACTGCAAAGCAAAAAAGCCGCCCGCGAACATCACATTACCGTTTTATTGCATACTGCTCAAACGCCTACCCCCGAAGCCTGGTTGACCGGCCTGCAAACCGTTAGTACGGATGCTGCTAAATATTCAGCAACCGCCTGGCAACAAACCCGTAACTGGTGGAAACAATACTGGCAACGCAGTTTTGTATATCTGCAACCCAACCGGCCCGATACCGGTTCTGTGCTTTGGCAAACCGGTCGTAATTACCAGTTGTTCCGTTATATGCTTGGTTGTAACGCTATGGGAAATTATCCTACCAAATTTAATGGTGGATTGTTCACTTACGATCCTTCTGCAATAGATAGCAGCATGCGTTTTACACCCGATTTCCGTAACTGGGGGGGTGGTATTCACACAGCCCAAAACCAACGGCTGGTTTATTTCCCTATGCTGAAGAGCGGCGATTACGACGGCATGAAAGCACAGTTTGATTTTTACCAGCGTATACTGCGTAACGCCGAATTACGCAGTGAAACCTACTGGCAGCATAAAGGTGCCTGCTTCGCAGAACAGCTTGAAAATTTTGGATTGCCCAATTGTACAGAATGGGGTTGGAAGCGCCCCGCCGATTTTGATAAAGGCGTTGAATACAATGCCTGGCTGGAATACGAATGGGATACCGCGCTGGAGTTTTGTTTAATGATACTGGAGACTGAGCGTTATAACGGCAACAATATAAAAGAATACATGCCGCTTATTGAAAGCTGTCTTCGTTTCTTTAACGAACACTATCAATACCTGGCCAGTAAACGGGGAAGAAAGAGCCTCGATGGCAATGGTAACCTTATATTATTTCCCGGCTCAGCTGCAGAGACCTACAAGATGACCTATAACGCCAGCAGTACGGTTTCCGGTTTACGTACGGTACTGACCAGATTACTGGAATTACCGGCAACATACCTTGCTGACTCGGCACGCACGCAATGGCAACAGCTCTTGCTGCGCATCCCCCCTATTAATTTCAGACAATTTGGTAATTACACAACCATTGCCCCCGCCAAACTATGGGAACGGGTTAACAATACGGAATGTCCCCAACTATATCCTGTTTTTCCATGGGGTATATATGGGATTGGGAAACCCGGTCTGGATACCGCCATCAATACCTTTAAACACGATACAGACGCGCTTAAATTCAGAAGTCATATAGGCTGGAAACAGGATAACATTTTTGCCGCCCGCCTGGGATTGACCAACGAGGCCCTGCAGCTAACCACCCAGAAATTAAGGAACAGCGGTCGCCGCTTTCCCGCTTTCTGGGGCCCCGGGTTCGACTGGACGCCCGATCACAACTGGGGCGGCAGTGGCATGATCGGTTTACAGGAGATGTTGTTACAGGCCGATGGCAAAAAGATCTACCTCTGCCCTGCCTGGCCTAAAGATCAGGACGTACATTTTAAATTACACGCACCCTATAACACTACGGTTGAAGCAACCGTTATAAATGGGAAAGTACAATCACTCACAGTGCTCCCGGAAGAAAGAAAGAAAGATGTGATCGATATGCTGCCGGCGAAGGACTATTAAAGTATTTAAAAACATGAGATCCTTACTCGTCTTATCGCTGATTTGTCTGGTAACAATCCTGTCGCAGGCGCAATCGCCCTGCGATAAAATAAAGTACCTCGACAAACTGGCGATGGCACCCGCCGAATTGCCGGTGCAGGATTTCAAATTGTTTGATTACAACCAAATTCCCGATTCAGTAAAAGCCCGTCTCCAAACCGAGATCATCAGGGAAACTTCTGCCGCCTTCTTCAAAGAACTAACAATAAGAAGCGTAAAGTACCTTGATTCAGCGATCAATGAAAAACTGTTTACACCTGTTGTGGTCCTCGACAATGACAACAATCCGGTGAACTTTGTGTATGCTATCTTTTATGAAATGAAATTTAAGGGCGAGATCCCTTTTGTATTCAAACTGGAAGTAAAACAGAATGGTGAGTTGTTAAAGAAAGGACAGTTTGAAGGTATTGTAAACCAGAAGAAGAAGATCATTCCCTGTACCAAAGCATTATCAATAGCAGCTGCCGATAAAGAAGCGCCTATTACCAAACCAGGCGATATCTATATTTATTACAATCAAACCTATAAAACAATAGTCTGGCAGATCATGGAAGCCGATAATGCCACGGGCAACAGCCAGCATGTAACCGTGATCAATGTATTTGATGGGGAGATCCTTGAGAGGAATGAGTTCTTAAAAGGGATGACCAATTTCGATAATGAATAAGACCTGTAAGGTGCATCATTCGAGCTTGCCTTAACAGTGGGTTGTATTGCACAGGTCTTTATCGGCACAAGCGGACGCTTGCGCCATTATTATTTAGTTAAAACAAGACCTGTCAGGACCGCATTGATCACCTGATTATTCGAAACCCAATGACGCACCTTACAGGTCTGTAAATATTATTTCCTCACCCACACCGTCATATCCGACTTGCCGCGATTACCCCAGGCATAATAGGGCACCATGGTTATTTTTATCGGAGTGGAGGTGGTGCGTACTTCTTTATACAAAGCGTTCGACCAATCGGTTTTAGGCTCTAACAACGCCGTTCCCTGTAAAGTAGCGATCTTGCTTTTACTGATAGTGGTCAGCACTGGCTTCAGATCGTTCTTTATGGGTATTGCAATATCAAACACGTTTGTTCCTTTTGGCAAATCAGTTGATTCCAGGCAATACACTACCGGACCACGTTTTACGGCCAATTGGTTACGGGTCTCTTCAACCTGTGGATTGCTTTCAATCAAAGTTACCGGCATGCTCAGCTCGAGCTCTATTACATCCCCGGCCTTCCAGGTACGATTGATCTCGGCGTATTGCGCCGGTTTGGAGGTAGCAGTTACGGGTTTGCCATTCAGGGTTAATCCCGCTTTATTACACCAGCCTGGTATGCGCAAAAACAATGAGAAGGCCTTGGCTTCCGCTTTTGTAACAGTGAATTTAATATGGCCATCCCAGGGATAATTGCTTTGTTGCGTCATCTCCAGCGCCGAACCATCATCCAGCTTTGTAGACAATTTATTGGCACCATACAAATGCACCCATACCCCTTTGTCAGAAGTGGTGTAAGCATAATCACTTACTTCCGCCATGGTACGTACCGTATTGGGCGGACAACAATTAGACAATTTGATATAGGGTACGCGGCCTGCTTCCTGCCAACGTAATGTATAGGGAAAATCAGCTGAATGACTCAGCGGATTGGTATAAAAGAAATTATTACCATCAAGGCTGATACCTGATAAGATACCGTTGTACAATTCCAATTCCATTACATCGGCATACTTGGCATCGCCCGACAACAACAGCATCCGCCAGTTCCACAACAAGTTACCGATATTGGCACAGGTCTCATTATGCGCAGTGATGTTTGGCAACTGATAAGCCCGGCCATATGCCTGATGCGTTTTTTGAACTACAGGTGGTTTATAGGAAGTACCATAAGGTGATACGCCATCATACAAAGCGCCACAACCGCCGGTAACGTACATCTTTTTGTACACCACATCATTCCAGATGCTGTTTAAACAAGTCATCAGGGAATCATCACCGGTTTCGGCATATACATCGGCCACACCTGCATACAAATAATTGGCGCGCACCGCATGGCCCATCGCCTCCATTTGCTGACGGAAAGGAATGCGGTCCTGGTTATCATCAGTACCTTCTTCCACCAATCCGCGAATGTTAATGAGGTTAGTGGCCAGTTGCAGGTATTTGGGATCTTTGGTAGTACGATACAATTCCACCACACCCATGTAATGTGAAGGACAAATGGCATTACGGGCTAACTCAGGCGAAGCACGCTTATAGAAATTATCCAGGTAATCGGCTGCTTTTATGGCTACATCCAATAAAGTTCTTTTACCAGTAACACGGTAATGAACACAACCAGCGGTCATGAGGTGACCAAGGTTGTACGTTTCAAAATTAAGCCGATCGCCAAATGCTTTCTCCTTATTGGTTTGCTTGCGCGCTTCAATCAGTACAGGCGTATGAATATAACCATCGGGGCGCTGACAGGCCACAATGGTAGCAATAGCTGTATCAAGCATCGTTTCCAGGTGCTTGTCTTTGGAGACCGCATACAAACTGGTCACCCCTTCCAGCAGTTTATAAAAATCGCCATCATGGAACGGGGGACCGCTGTGCGATCCGGTATCCTTACCGGCTGCAATTTCAAAATTCTTATAGGCGTGGCTCACATTGGCGTCGGTATAAGTACGCCATAAATGTGGCACCATAGAGTCCTTACATACCTGCATCCGTTCGCCCCAAAAACCACCAGTCCAAACGGTGGCCGACAGGTCTACTGGTTGCAATTTCACATGCGTGCTCTTGCTGGTATTCACCAGGCTGTTGTTCTGACTGTACACACAATCTCCCGCAACCAACAGGACAAGGAAAAGATGAATACTTTTATACATAGCTTTTACAAATTTTTCAACGTTCTATATTATTGTTCTACTATCAAAGTTACCGGACCTAACAAACCAGCAGGCAACAGCGGTTTATCTTTCGACCAGAAAGGCGCATTGGTCCAGGTAATTCGTTCTTTCTCCGGCAATAACTGATCCCCTTTCAAGCGGTTGAACCAGGTATTCGTCACTGCTATCCGCAATTCATTTTTACCAGGATGAATGGCTTTGGTAACATCAATCCGATAAGGAGGCGTCCACATAACACCACAGGAAATACCATTCACATACACCTCCCCTATGTTGGCTAACTGACCCACTTCTATAAAAACCTTTGTACCGGCGTTGATCGTATCCCTGCATTCAATGGTATTTGTATAGGCCGCTGTTCCGGAATAATATTTAATGGCATTATTATTATCCGTTGACCAGTCCTTTAATTGTTCAAATACGACAGGCTTTGCCGGGCCGCCCTTAGTGCTATCAAATGTAACAGTCCAGGGATTTTGAATGGCCTCTCGTTTTACAGCAGATTCAACCAGGGAAAATTTTCCATTTGTCGGCTTTCGTAATACGATGAATACAGAGCCATTAGCAGGAAGGTCCAGTGGTATAACGGTCCTGCTATTCCTGAATAAATAAGGCGCCGCGTCTGTTTGACTTCCAGTAACCGGGTCCCAGATCTCAGGCAAATAACCGGTTTTTCGTAAAGTAACAAATACGCTCCGTTCCTCATTACGCTGGTTACTGATAAAATAAATATCGAACCCTTCACCCGTCCTGTGCGTCCAGGCCATATCGTGAACAGGCTTTCCGGAAGCCTGGAAGGTGATGTCTTTTTCTAATCCAACAGGTTCAAAAGAACTTTCCATATACGGTCCCTGTATCACAGTTCCCTTCCCTACTTTCCATTGTTTCAATTTACCGGCTGGTGCTTTTTTCCAGATAGTAGCTGCAATGGCTTTTACTTCTTTATCAGCAGCAGTTCTTTGTTCAAGGCTGTATGATTGTTCGGGTGCGTCATTTACAATTATGGTTGCACCAGCTTTTACCAGTTCTGCGATCTTTCTAATAACCGCCGGTGTCATGCGTTTGGCCACGGGTGACATCGAATGCGGCTGTGGCAGCACCAATATTTTATAACTGGCGCCTCCGGGAAACTCAACCCTTCCATTACGTACAGTTGCCTGTAACAAAACATCCGGGTTAAAACAATCATAGGCATAACCATGTAATGGATCGATCCATTTTTCCGGGTCAGCCATATTGGCTGTATGGGTTACGCCTTCGGGCATGGTGCGCAACGGATTACCGTCATTGGCTAATCGCTTTTTCTCTGATTGAACAACTGAGTCACCAAAAATGCCCGGCAGCGTATTTACGAGTCTGTATGGCAATATCGAACGACGGGGAATATCTTCACCGGTGAACACAGCTACATCTACCACTGGTTTACCGGTCTGTAATAACGCCTGACAACGCTGAGCATATTCCACCCAGGCCCTACCCGGCTTCCACCAGGTTTGGTCCCGTTGGAAATAGAGACCGATCCCATTCAATGTCATCCCGGGTTTTCGGTCCAGCCACGGACTTTCCATAGATACGTGGTACACGAGCTTGTTTATACCCGACGCATAATTCCTGTCAGCTAATGCTTTCAACATCCCCGGGTGTTCATCCCAGGACAGCCGCAATTCGGTAAATGCTTCTGCACCGATAACCGGTTTACCATAGATATGCGCGCCGGATATGGCATCAAACATATCATTGGGTTTATCGTGGGTTGGGCTTTTTAACCAGAACTCGCCCATAGGAAGATCAACTTCTTTATAATGCAATAATCCATCGCTGGTCATGGTGGGTGCAATACTTTCTGCGCTCACTACACAGCCCTTCTCATGCGCCAGGTTTTTCAACGTTATATAAAACACATCTCTTACCAGTTCTATGATCGTTTGGCGTACGTCATATAAAAAGCGTTCTGATACATCGGCGCTTTGCACTGGTACACCAGCCATGGTTATGAGATAGGGTAAGCAATCATACCCCCGACGCTTTTTAAATTCATCCCTGAAAACCGGCGACCAGTTCTGGCTGCCGCATTCCCAGCTATCAATATGGAATAGTTTCAATACGTCTTTGGCTACATCCGGTCCTGCCTGACGAATGGCCTCTGCAAACCAGCTGTCAAATTGCAGCTTTACGGCTTCCGGATTAAACTTATCGCATTCCAGTCCTTTACCGCCACCACCGGTTGCATTGGTCTGTCCCGTGGAGGTATGCCCCATCCGCACGATGGTCCAATTGCCTTCAGGCACCTCCCAATTGAGATGGCCATCCCCCGTCATTTTACTGGTAATATCAATGATGCGGTTCAATGGAACACATAACGAATCGGGTACCTGTGCTGCAGCTGTCCGTTCGCTTAGGCGCCAAACAGCGCCGCTTTTTCCTTCATATTGATGTATCACCGGTTCGCCCGATAAATAAATACCCGTGATCTTTAACACCGGTTTCCACTTGGCAAAATCCAGATCTTCCGATCCGGGCTCCAATCCCTTTTTATCATATACAAACCTGAAATACCGGGCAGTAATGGCTTTGATTGAATAAGTAAGATCAAAGTCAAAATCCTGCCAGCCGGTACGAGGCGACTGCATCCGCTCAACGGGGGTGAACTTTTTACCGTCATTACTTACCTCAATGCGTAACTGGCGGCATGGATAATTAGTGCCGCTGGGATGAATAACAATAGAGCGGCAGGTGAACGGCCTGGCGTAGGCATATTGGATCCAGCAGGCACTGTCGCTTCTAAAGTTTTGGCGGTTATGTTTCTCTGCCAGGAATTGGGGCGAAACGCCGGCCACACTGCTGCTCACAACCGGTATCAATGCTGTATCCGCAATGCTTTTTTTGATCATCGTGGGATAGGCCAATACCGCAATGTCTTTATAGTAATTTTCCTTTGTTTCAGGTTGCGGTAATACCCCATTGAAGGTTTGTTTACCGGAAACGTACGTTTTAGTGCTTACCACCCGTTGCATGGACATTGCTGGTTTTATCCAGGGGCCACCGGCCAGGGCAAAACCATCACTCACGTGCATCCCCAATTGAAAGTGCAGGCGTTTGGCTTCCTGCATGGCAAATTTCACCAGTTCCCACCAATGAGGGGTTAATTGCTGTGCGGGTGGATTAAACAAGGGCACACTATCTGCGCCTTTGATGAACATCATATAAGCACCGCCTAATCCGGCCGATTTCATGGCTTCCAGGTCGGCAGTAATACCTTCTTTGGAAGCAGCCGCCTGCATCCAGTACCAGAATACCCAGGGTTTGGCGGGCTCCGGTGGATGACGGAACAGTTCATCCAATGAGGTGTCTGTTAACGGGGCCTCGCTTGTATATGAGGCTCCAGCATACTTACCTGCCTGTGGAAACAGGAACAGCGCCGCTAAACAAGAAGCTAATATTATACTATGTTTCTTCATTTATTAATCATGGATCGTGAAACGTGAAACGGCAAGCCACCTTAGTCAAGGCTTCGGTGGCCAAGTCGTGAATCGGCCTCGCCTGCGATTCGGCAAAGGCTTTGAACCCGCGCTTATCCGAATTACCTTAATAACTAAATAACTCAAGAACCTACGAACTTAACTTTCAACCTTCAACTTTCAACTCGCAACCACATCAACCTCTTTCGCTACATCAAAATCCCCTTCCTGAACACTCAACTCCTCTTTAACCGGCCTTTTGCGCCAGTAATTTGCTAATATAGACCCAGCCACATTCATCCATGGACTGAACACGGCAGCGGGTAACCCCAACGTACCGAGCTTGCCCATACTGGCTGCAATACCCGAGGCCATACCGGCATTTTGCAAACCCACTTCAAATGCTACGGTGCGGGCAGCGTTTTTATCCAACCTGAACAAACGTCCCAACCAGTAGCCAAAGAAGAACCCGGCCGCATTGTGGATCACTGAACACAGGAACAATAAAAAGCCGGTCTTTAATAAATTGTCATGTCCGGCAGCGGTTGTAACCGTGGTAAAATAAATGATGCCGAACATGGAAAAATAAGGCATAATGGAATCGAGCTTTGTAATGGCCTTCGCCAGCAGGTGGTACAACACACCAGCTACTACAGCGCTTAATAAAAACCCGAATATTTCGATGGATTGTAAGAATGATTCTGAAGTAACGTGGGCAGACAGATAATCCCACCAACCAAGCGGTAAAGCTACCAGCCATAAGGCTGCTACAACAAACAGCACAGTTATTAACCGAACGCTTTTGGGAGTAGCATTTTTTAAAAAGTCGTGTAACAGCGCGGCGCCAATAGGTACGATCACGATCTTGATGATCTCCATCATCATATGGACCACTTTTACCTGCACCAGGGTGCCGGCCAATAATTTCATCAATAAGGGCGTAAAGAAAGGGGCAGCCATCGTGGCCATAGCAGTAACTACTACAGATAGCATGAGGTTGGCCTTCGCAAGGTATACCATTACGTTAGAGGCCAACCCACTTGAGGTAGAGCCAATAAGAATGATCCCAGCGGCAATCTCCGGTTCAAAATGAAATACTTTTGTAAGCAGCAATCCCATCAGGGGCATAATAGAGAAATGGCACATTAAACCAATCACCACCCCACGGCCGGTTTTACCAACACTGGTAAAATCTTCCAGTTTCATTTGTATACCCATACCAAACATCACCAGCTGAATGATGATCAACATCAACCATTTATTCCGGAGATCGATGGAACCCCAGTTGGTGAAAGAAGCAGGGAACATCATCCCGGCAACTACTGCGGCAATGATCCAGGCGGTATACCTATAACCCTTCAATGCAGGAATAGCACCTAACCCGATGGCTGTGCACACGGCCGCACCAACCGCAACGGGTTTGTACAACAACGGATTTTGCATTATAATACCGATCAGTAAGGCAACCAAACCTGCAATACCAGCCACCAAAAACACCTGGGATACTCTTTTCATATGGATTATATAGAGCCGGGAGCTACCTAAGCTTCCCGGCTTTATTCAATTATTTTAAAATAGAGGCAATATGTTGTACAGCAATACCCGGACTGGCCAGGATAGGCACTTTTTTATCTTCGGGCGACAAGGCATCGGCTACCCGGGCCATAGAGGCTTGCGCCAATACGATCACGTCTACTTTAGCAGACAATTCGCGTAATGCTTTCCCAACCATTTCATCGTGTTTAGCGCCATCACCGCTCATTAAAGCGTCAAAAGCGCCTTCGCACAATACTGCCTGCAACTCTATGTCTTTGCCTGCGACAGCCGCTCTGCGTTTTACCAGGTCGCTGGTGGGTTGCAGGGTAGTTGACAACGTTGCAATTACGCCAATGCGTTTACCGGTGCGTACTGCCTGATCGGCCATCGGCTGATCAACGCGCAATACAGGCACATTGGTCAATTCAGCAGCGGCTTCTACAGCAGCGCCAATGGAAGAACAGGTCACCAGAATAAAGTCGGCGCCCGCTAATTCCGCAGACCCAACATAGTTCACTACCCGGCGTGCAGTGGTGGGCGTTAATTCTCCACAGGCAATGGTGTTTTTAATAAGGCTGTCGTCAACAATGTTGAACACCTTTACCTGGGGCATATGTTCACTAACTAATTGTTGGAACATAGGCACCAATGTTGCTGAAGTATGAATAAGTCCTAAAGTCTTCTGTTGCATGTTGTATATTATTTTCTTCTGTTATAGTTGTATTAATTCAAATTGCCTTGCATCAACACTTCAAAATAATCTTCACCGCCTACCTGTCCGCCTTTGAAATTTACTTCCAAACCATCAATAGACGAACCGGGTGCCGTTGCTTTACACAAAGGTGCACCTGGCACCAGGGCTGCGATCATTTCTACGGCTTCAATACCCATGGCGCGGGCTGCATAGCTGCTGGTATCGCCACCGGCAATTACGATCCTTTTTACAGGTGACTGACGCACGGCGTCACGGGCAATTGACCCCAATGCCCCGCCCAATTGTGCTGCAGGTAAGTTAACGGTTTGCTGGCTACCAGCCCCTCCCGTGCTAATAATTACATGTTTTCCTTTATTCAGGAAGTCAACCGCTTTACTGATCGCTACATGAATAGACTGCTGATCATTGTTGCAAATAGCCGGCGCATCGATCAGGATCTCTTCAAATCCTTTTGATTTGGCGTAGGTGATCTGTCCGGCCGTTATGGGCGAACAACTACCTACAATCACCAATAATGGCGCTGCTTTGCCGGGATGGTCCCAGGCCTGTCTTGACGTCAATTGGTCTGTAAAGTTCCAATGCTGGCCCAATGCCATTTCAATTCCTGACGAACCTACAGAAAACAAAGTACCGGTATTGGCCTGCGCATCTATCAGTTCTCCAATGAGCTTTAATTGCTCCTGGTATAAGGCATCGAACAACGCCACTTCAAATCCCTGTTGAACCACTTCCTCCCACGCCTGCTGAAGCGACCCGTTCGACAATTGCAGAATGTCTATCAATCCTGTTTTCTTCGAAGTCTGTTTCTCCAGATGCAGCCGCAAGTCGCTTTCATCTGCCGGTGTTACGGGGTGTTTGCTCATGGACGGATGTCTGTCGAGCCGGTAAATTTTTCCATTGCTACCGATCCCCATCCGTGCAAACAGATTCCCGAACATACAATAACGGCCCAATACAGGCGCCGCTACCAGCAAGGGAATGCATTTGTTTCTGAAAACAGTATAACCAGTATCGATGGCCTTTCCTATGCTTCCTATTGTGGGAGAAGAATCAAAGGTGGAGCATACTTTATAATGTACATGGCGCGCCCCGGTTTGCTTTAATTTTTCAAAAGCAGGTAACAGGGTTTGCTCCATCTCTGCCGGCGCCATGGCACGGGTTTTACCCGCCACCCCAAACGCATTAAGACCTGGATACTTCTTTAATTGTTCCGTTGTTGGCGGTTCAATGAATAAAGCAGTCTTCGCCCCGGCACGGGTTAAAAACTCAAGCGCATCTGTTGATCCAGTAAAGTCATCTCCGTAGAATGCTAGTAGTATGTTGTTGCTTTTTGATTCCATTGTTTAAGTGTGAGTGGTCAGTTGTCAGTGGTGAGTGGACTCGCGATTTTTCGGATCTCTCGAATTTCGGGATCCTACTCACCATTCACCACTCACAACTCACTTGTTAACTATTTCTTCCCAAACTGTTTTACCGACTCAGAAAACTCTTTATACTTAGCCGCAGCCTGTTCAACACTCAACCCATCCACCGCTGCCTGCCATGCCTGTTGTAAGGCCACAACACCAGCTGCTGCGCCCAGGGGGTGCGCCATAATGCCACCACCGGCCATGTATAACAGATCAACTGTTTGGGTGCGACGATAGGTTTCCGGCGCCTGTCCGCCCCATTGGCCGCTAGACACCACCGGCAATACCGATTCGTGATCATAGAACGGCGTTTGCAAAGATTTTATAGAAGCCACAACTGAATCATCGCTTTCCCAGAATTTATTCTGAATACCATTTACGTGCAGTTGGTCAACCCCTGCTACCCGCCATAATTTTTGATAGGCCCGGAAATCGATCCCCAGCAACGGATGACGGGTTTGCATCCCCCAGCCATTGCGGTGCGCATGGATTGCCAGCTGGCGTTGATCACAGATCTTTTTTACACCGGCCATCCCTACACTGTTGATGCTTACCATAGCGCAGGTACCGCCACTCTTTACTATATATTCATAGCGTTGCAGCATTTCATCGATCTCACCGCTGATATTAAAGGCATACATCACCTTTTTACCGGTTGCATCGGCATGCGCATTGATCACTTTCATGATCGCATCTACTCTATCTTTGAAAGAGGAATTAGCCGATGAAGACAACAACTCATCATCTTTTATAAAGTCGATCCCAGCTCCGGCCAGTGTTTTAACCATTGCTGCTGTTTGCTCAGGTGTAAGTCCAATACTGGGTTTTATGATGGTACCGATCAGGGGTCTGTTTTGCACATTGGTTAACTGACGGCAACCTTCTATCCCAAAGGCGGGTCCTTTATAATGTTGGGCATAGGAAGCCGGCAACGCTATATCCATCAGCTTTAAACCAGTAAACTGGCGCAGTTCATACAGGTTACCTTGCAGCGTTGAGGTCAACACCGGCAGGTTATAACCAAAGTTCTCGATGCTCCACGACACCTGGATCTCGGCACGATGGTATTGTCCATTGTTGCTGGCAGCCCCAGGCATCGCTGGCGTAGTAACAGTTTCCAATGGGGTTACTTTTTCTACTCTTGCGGCAAATCGCTGTTTCAACTCTTCGGTTTCACCAGGTACCGCAATGAACGTCCCAGACGATTGTTCCCCTGCTAAAACTGTTGCTGCTTTTTCCGGGTCTAAAGGCGTTTCGATATAGTATGTTGCTGTTATCCTTTCCATCATTTGTTTTATTATTTTCAACCTGATCAACCTGATCAACTGGTTAACTCTTATACTTTATTTCGTACTCTTTACCAGCCTCAATAGTCACCTCGTAAACATTATTCCCTTTGCTTACGATCGTAGCTCCTTTAGAAGATGGCTTTGTTTGACTTTTAAACTTAAGTATTCCTGTTCCCACAGCACTTTTTATCTTGATCTGGGTAGTGCTGCAATATACGCTGATGTCTCCTTTGGGTGTGGGCACTTTACCTTCCATCCATTGCAAACCGCCCAGAACGGGTTCTGCCGTCCAGGTGGCATAACCGGGCGAAGCAGGTTGTACGCCCAGATAGTATTTACCCAACAGGTAAATTGGACTGGCACCCCAGGCATGACAAAGGCTTTTTCCAAACGGACGGCCATACATAGAATAATGGTCGGCGCCTGTTTTGGATGGATTGTATTCTTCCCAGAATGAAGTAGCACCGGCCTGTAACATACCGCCCCAGTAGCTTTTCATTTCGTTCAACACATATTTTTGTTCACCCATCGCACACAATGCTTCCAGCTCATAAAAACGCATATAGGGCGTAGTGATCTTTTGAATATTGTCGTTCAACAACACATGTTGTTTTACCTGTTGTTTTTGGTCTTCATTAAAGTAATTAAAGAAGATGCCGAACATATTGGCGTAACGGGTTACGTTATCGGTTGGTTTTCCATCAACCCGGCTGTGTACCAGCGCATGTTTGCTTTCGTTCCAGTAAATAGAAAACAGTTTCGACCGCATATCGGCAGCGAGCTGTTTGTACAGCGTTTCATTTTTTGTATCGTTCACCATCTTAGCACAAAGCGCCATGGTTTCCAGACTTCTACAGAAAAGCATTTGCTCAAAGCTCACTTCTCCTTTTTTGCTTAACCCGGGTGCCCAGTCAATAAAGATCCAGTCGCCAGACAGCCCCTGCATCATGCCATCTTTATTACGACGGCCCAGGCAATACTCCATCATGCTTTGCATGCGGGGGTAGAACTGTTGAATGAATGTTTTATCGCCAGTATACTGATACAGGTCATATATTCCCAGGAACCAGTAAAAAGTATAGTCCATGATGGTATTGATGTGGCTGGTCACGGGATCTTTACCACGCAAGGCCATCAACGTGCGGTTGACTGTAGGCACATCAAAGTACAGGTAATAGTTCATCAGGTAGCTTTGATATGCATCACCACTCCAGATCCAGCGATCGCGTTTTATTCCATCTATAAAGAATTCCCGCGTACACAAATGCATGGTATAAGCCGCTACATCCCATATTTTATTGATGCCAGTATCTGAACAACGAAAAGCACCGCGGTTCTCTACAGGCAGGTATTCGTACAACATAGAAACAGAATCAAGCGTAACGCCGCCTTCTGCCTGTACATTTACATACCGGAATGCCTTTGTAAGCATCATTATGGAATCCATCTTTCCATCAGCATTCACGGCTACCCTATCCAGCGTTTCACAGGTACCTGTAGCCAACGCTTCTTCTTTTGATTCGCCATAATACAACGACACTTTGCCTTTGCCCTGTAACCCATGCAGGCGGATATAACCAAATGTTTCTTTACCAAAATCAACCAGTAAGGAACCATTGTTTTTGGTGGCAGACACAGCAGATTGTGGTTTCACGGCCAGTTTGAAGGCCGAAGGACGTTGTGTTGGTTCATTGAAATTCCAGCTGCCGGCATTCAACCAAACAGTGGCCGATACATCGGAGGTCTTACCTGTTTCATCGATCCACTCTTTATCTTCAAAGGTTACCAGCCAGGAAGAATCAGAAGCAATGGTTTTACCTTTTACATAAATAGCAGGCACGGTACCAGCGCTGAATACTTTTACATTGATACGGTGTTTGCCTGCGGGAATGGTTATCCGTGACGGTGTTCCTTCAAAACCTTTACCATCGAGCTTGAGAATATATTTCCCTTCTACAAATACATCGATGTCTTCAGGTCCGGTTAATTCCACATCCTTATGAAAATCCATCAACACATAATGTCCATCCAGCTTCCAGAATGGAGGAAAGAAAGAACCACGTTCTGTACGGCGGTTCTGCATATTATTGGCCAGCCAGATCTCGAAGTCACCGGGATACCAGATCCAGGTAGCAGGAGCAGTTGGGGCGCTTTTTTGTACAGGCTCGCTCTGAGCCATGGCTGTATTACAGACGAATAATACTAATGCTATCCAAATCGTTTGACGCAATATGGCATGTTTGCAATTCATTCCGGAAAGATTTATTAAATGCAAAAATTAGTGTCCGTTAAAAACTAAGTACAATCCTATCATTACCGCTACAAGTACGCTCCACATAACCCATACCCGTTTGTCGGGTTTGGCCAGGCTTTTAAAATAAGCGGCCTGCTGTATTTGTAATGCACCTTTTTTATCAAAAACCGAGATCAAAATCGTCATGGCGCTTAATACAAGAAACAGGTAAAACGACAACAGCATAAAATGCGGCCAAATGGTGTATGTTTTTGACGGGTATACCCACAAATATAAGATCCCTATCAACAGGCAAAACGCCGTACCTATGGTCAATACACAATTGATGGCGCGGGGCGTTGTTTTCTTCCAAAGCACGCCAAACAAAAAAGCAACGGTCATAGGCGGCGCCAGGAAACCTAACACCGACTGAAACACGTTAAACAGGTCCAGCCCTTTTATCAGATCAATCGCCAGTGCCACCGCAACTGATACGATGGCTCCCACCACCGTAATGATCCGGCCTACACGAATGATCTCCCGGTTAGTAGCCTGAGCATTGTATTTTTTAACATATATATCCATGGTAAACACCGTACTCACTGAATTGAGCGAGGCGCCAATGGTGCTTATTAAACAAGCCACCAGCACTACGATGATCAGGCCCTTCAAACCTGCCGGAAACAAATTGGTTACCATCGTCAGGTAAGCTTCATCAGGATTTATATTCGGATACAGCACATAACAAATTATCCCAGGTAAAATAAACAGGGGCACATCCAGTATTTTTAACCAGCCAATAAAGTTGGCGCCCAATTGTCCCTGTTTTAAACTTTTGGCTCCTAATACGGACTGTACCATGGATTGTTCGGTACAAAAGAACCACACCCCCATAACGGGGTACCCCAGCAAAATAGGCAGCCAGGGATAGCTTGTATCGCTGTTAGGTTGAAACAAATTCCAGAAATGCGGCGGTGTTTTTTCATATATAGCATGTAGACCTCCGGCTTTTGACACCCCTAGTACCACCAGTAATAATGATACCGCAATCAACAACAACATTTGAAATACGCTGGTATAGGCAATGGTTTTTAAGCCACCTGCAATAACAAACAAAGTAGACACCACCACCATAACGATCACCGACAACCACATTTCCAATCCCAGCAGTTGTCTGATCAACACACCGCCGGCAAACAAGCCCAGCGACAGCCAGGAGATCAAAATAGTGATCAGGGTATACCAGGCCAGAATATTGCGGGTATTCTCACCGAACCGTTTTCCTAAGAACTCAGGTAAGGTGGATACATTGGCGCCCAGGTACCGAGGTGCAAATACCACCGCCAGCATGAGAATGAACACAAACGCATACCACGCAAAATTACCAGATACTATGCCGGATAAATAACCGGCACTGGCTGATGCTACTAACATGGAGGGCCCTACATTGGTACCCCACATGGTAAAACCTATGCTCGCCCAGCCTAATGATTTATCGGCCAGGAACAGGTTTTGGTCTTTGTTCTTTTTTTGTCCAAAACTTACCCATAGCCCTATTCCAAGAAGGATCGCCAGGTAAATCGCAACAATTACAAAGTCTACTGGTTGTAACAGATTGTATATGGCCTTCATCGTTAAGATTTAGTTATCAGGGTTTAATTATCTATAAGCCATGCGCCTTCAAAATATCACTCACCTTCACGGGCTTTCTCTCTTTTAAAGACTGATCCATTGCCTGCAACAACGCAATAGTGCCTATTCCCTCTTGCAGATCAGGATAAGCGATTGTGTTGTTGGTGATGCTATCGGCAAAATATTCCAGGTAATTCTGGTATTCCCCCGCATGGTGACTCTGGCCTTCAAAACGGAAATAGTATTTAATGGTCTTATCGCCCCAATGAACTACTTTTTCTTCGCCGGTCTTATCAGTAATAGCATAACGCAGTTCATGATAATCGGCCTGAGAGGCGCCTTCGGTACCTCGTAAGATCACACTCATGCCACTATCCCTTTGAGCCGGCTGAATAGGCCCGGTATAAGCGCCGCTTACGCGTGCAATGCGACCATCCTTAGCCCTGAAAATAAAGTGCATGGTGTCTTCATTTTTCAAACCAGCTGTTTTCCCATTGCTGCTGATCATCCCATACCCCATTACCTCTTCAATATCGGGCAGGTACCAACGAATAAAATCAACCGGGTGACTTAACCCGCCATAGAGCCATTTGAAGGAACTTTCCAAAGCCCAGGGTTTTTCTAAAAACCAGCGATGATCGGCGTGGTAATGGCTTTCCACAGTGATCAGCTCGCCTACCAAACCAGCCTCAAAATCTTTCCGCTGTCTTTTGGCAGGCTCAAAAAACCGGGAGCTTTGCCCTACAAATACTTTCTTACCGGTTTTCTTTTGCAGATCAAGCAATTCCTTTGCTTTTGCCAGGTCATCGATCAAGGGCTTGGTACAAACCACATGTTTGTTAGCCAGCAATGCCTGTTTAATATGTTCTGCATGCAATTTATCCGGCGTATATATTGCAATGATGTCAATCTCAGGATCGTTCAGCATATCCTCATACTTCGTAGTATAATTGAAAAACTGAAACTCCTTGCTACGGTGTTTGCACAATTCTTCGTTCCTATCGCAAATGGTTTTCAGCTTCACTTTTGCGCTGTTCAAAGCGGCAGACATAGTACTGCGCCCTTCTCCTAATCCTAGTATCCCGAGACTCAACATATAATAATTTTATACAGTTAGTTTAATTTTTTATTGCTTTATACGCTTCTTCCAGCCCAGCTCTGTTCTTTATACTATCGGCTACGTTTGGTCCATTGTTCTCCCAGGTGTTACCGGGCCCGTTGGAGTTCTTCATGTATTTCTCCTGCTCGGTCCAGTTATCTTTTAAATTGATATAGGCAGAACCTTCATCGAGATAGATATAAAAGAAGTGGTTGGGATCATGGGCGTAAGGCGCCTTCAAAATGGTATGCACCACATTCTCGCTGATCACCGAACCGGGCATAGCCGATAAAGTGTACAAACCGCCCACATCGTACATATGTTTTGCATAATGATGTATCAGGTTGGCATGAATGCGGTTATTCTTCGCTGCATTGATGGTTTTCGTCCAGCCCCAGCCCACGCAAATACCACTATACGGCAAATCGCTCAGTTCATTATGATCAATGTTGATACCCTGCACATAACCGGCACTGATGCCAACACAACCCCAGTCTTCATTGGCACAATTGGTAATAAAACAATTGCTGATGGTGAGCTTGCGACACAACTCGCGCTCATCGGCAGGTGCATATGGTAAGTGGGTCTCAAAACCAGGATCTGAGAACATACCAGCCTGAATGGCTGTACCGGAAATATCACGGAAAGTGCAACCAACGATGGTATCGTATTGAGTGCCCTTAATATAATCGAGACCGGTGGCTCCCATATGTGAAAAATTGCAACGCTCAAAACCGGTGTTGCTTACATACTGTAATTCAACGCCACCGGGTTGACGACCGATCCAACCCTGGTTTTCCAACCCTTTTTTATCAGGCGTGCCTGGTATTTTCAATTTGTACGCATCCAACAAAAACATACCGGCCTGTAAAGGCACATGACCGGCCTGCGAAGGACGCAGCCAGGTAGCGTATTTAAAGTCGATGCCTTTGAAGAACACGTGCGAAACAGGATTATCAATGGTACCTTCAACACGGGCAATAGTTTGCAAATTGGGCGCTACCACCTGGGCAGTGCTCATATTTTCATTATTACGCGGCCAGTAAACGATCTGTTGTTTCTTTACATCCAGGTACCATTCTCCAGGTTCATCGAGAAACTGAATGGCATTGGTAAGAAAGAATGCCGAATTACCGGTTTTCTGTGAGATCCAGGGCGCAGGCCAGGGATGTTCAGACTGAATACGGCTTTCGGGTTGATAAAAACTCAACAAGGCACTGTCACCCTTTACTGTAACCGATTTTATCCGGAGGATAGCAATTGCCCACCACTGGTGGATATACATTTCCAGTCCGGCTGCATTTTCCCAGCCGGCTGTTTTTGATTTGGGGATCCAGCATTGCTGGGTTTCATGGTTCCAGGAAAGAATGCGGTTCATGCTATCGGCATTGCGATCGCGGGCACGAATGGCCTTTTGATCGTTTACCCATAACTGCCGGAAATCGAGCAGGCGGCCCGCTTCTACAGGCGCCTCTGCTACCCATACTTTCCCTTGCGCCGCTGCCGGTAAGCCCGGGATTTTCTCCATGGCCTTTCTCCAGCCCTTTACTGATAATCCACCACTGAATACCGGTTTGGCACCAGGCGCTGCTTCAATAATGGTCGGACTACCAGGCGTACCCGAATCTTCGGGCCGTACAAACAGCGGTTCTGCAAATGCATATACGCCATTCTCAACAATAATATGAATGCCATTTGCAATAGCCGGGTCTTTTAACCGGCGCATTTCCCTTGCTTTACGTAATGCCATGGCTATGGTAGCCATGGGTTTTTCTTTTGTTCCCGCATTTGTATCCGCCCCGCCAGGTGCTACATAAATGTCAGCAGCCTGTACAGCCAAACTCATAACCAAGGTGAAAAAAGAGCAAGCAATCGTGTATTTAAATAATCTCTTCATCTTAAATTATTATTCTCCTACTATTGAAAGATCGATTTCATATAAGCCACATTAGCGCTAAAATTCCTTTTTACGTTCCTGGGATCAGTGGCATCGCGTGACCGCTCGATCACCAGCCAGCCTCTGTAGCCTATTTTATCAAGGACCTGTTTTACCTGGGTCATATTAATTGCTTTATCGTTCTGCAGCCATACACTGTCCTTGTTGGTGCAATGGATCTGACAGATATGACTACCCAGTATTTCCATTTCCTTGTACAGGTCTCTTCCATTTTGAATTGCATTCGAAAAGTTGAAATAGATCTGTATAGCGGGTGAACCAATATCTTTTAACAGTTGTAATTCATCGGTAGCGCTTAAAGCCGTCTCCACTCCTATCACCACACCAGCCTTTTCTGCCATCTTGCCTACTTCTTTCAGGCGTGATACAACAGCTGGTCTCAATTCAGGGAACTTGGTCAGATCACCTTTAATACCCAGGGGAAGAAACCCAACTTTTACATTCATCTTCTTCATGGTATTGATGCAGTCCCCCACTGCTTTCACTGCTGTAGGCCGTTCAGGGAATGATTGAGCATAAAAACCAGTCATGGCCAATGAAGCTATTTGCAGGTTGAACTCTTTTGCTTTATCCTGGAACAAAGCCCGGATGGTATCATCGGCCAGTTTGTTATCAAACGTCTCGCGATCGCCCAATCCGCCCATATCAACTTCCACGCCATCCGCGCCTAATTCTTTTGACAACTGGAATGCGCTAAGCTTTTGTCTTTTCAGGATCATGAGATCCACCACGGCAATCTTATACCGCCCATCTTTTTTCACCAGCTTTTGCGCAGACGCAGCAAAGCCTGTCAGTAATGTTACTAATAGTGCGAATGTGAATACGTGATTCTTCATCTTTATATGTGGGTTAACTTTTATCGTGAATCGGCAAACGTGAAACGTGAAACGGCAATCGGCAATCGGCAATCGGCAATCGGCAATCGGCAATCGGCAATCGGCAATCGGCAATCGGCAATCGGCAATCGGCAATCGGCAATCGGCAATCGGCAATCGGCAGTAGCGCTTCGCGCAAAACTCAAGAACTCAAGAATTAATAAACTATATCACCCTGTTAACCGGTTAACGGTATCACCTCCATCAACTATATCAACCTCCTTCTTCCTGTTCAACTGATCAACTGGTTAACTGGTCAACTTCCTACCTCTTACTTCCCTTATCAACTCTATCACCCCTATCACCCCTATCAACCTACCAACTACTTCTTATCAAACAATGCCTTCAACTTCTCATAACTATGAATAGCATTGGCGGGCAATTTCTCGCCATGATCGCCGAACACATACAATGCGGTTTCGGGCTCAATGGTCACCTTGCTTTCATCGATCTTGCCGGTTGTTTTATCTTTTATGGCAGACAGGTCCAAATGGAAATGTTTGCCAATAAACTCATACAGGGCAGTGCGTTTGTTAATACCATAATCATGTCCTTCCTGTGGCAGGTGCACATTCTCTACCAGTTCGGGTTTTCCATAATACCCATACATTTTTTTCAGAAAGGGAAATTCATTTTCGGGCACATGGGTCGTCCAGTCACCGCCATCGGAAATCACCAATTGCGGACGTGGTGCTGCCATAGCAGCTATTTCAACATTGTTGGTGCCATGACCACACAAATGCACCGGCTGTCCACTTTCACAAGGGCAACCGCCGCTGTGGTATGATGATACCATTACAACAGGCACGCTTAATTTTATCCGGTCATCCAGGGCTGTTACCAGCATGGTATGACTGCCACCACCCGATCCGCCACTGATGGCCACCCGGCTGGTATCTGCTTCTTTTAACTTCAACAAATAATCGAGTATGCGAAAAGCACCCAACGCCTGCACCGTCATAGCCAGCGGGCGGCGATGATCTTCGGATTTAAATTGTAACAGCGATTCCCCCCAGGCAAAGATGTCGTAACTGATGGCCATACAACCCATGCGGGCCAATGTGGCGCAACGGTACTGACAATCGGCGCGGTAGCGGTGTTTTTCCCAGTGCCCATCCGGGCATAACACTACCGGGACCTTTCCTTTTATTTTTGCTGGTTTATATAAAGAGGCAGCGGTATACACCCCAGGCAATACCTCAAAGGCAATATTCTCTACAGTGTATCCATCCATTTTACGCACAGGCGTTGTAATGGGTTTTGAAGCAGGCGCCGGTGGCATGGGCGATAATTGCAACGCTTCATACATGCACGAACGCAACTCCGCCTTTCGTTTCTCCCAACTGGCTACATCATTATATAATGTAGACAGGTATTCCAACTGCGCCTTGCCTTCTTCTACTGTTTTTAAATGATATTGATACGCGCTGATCTTATAACTTTTGTCGCCTGTTTTGCTGAACGACAGGTCCTGCGATGCCAGCACATTGGTAAGTGTTTTCTCCACATCGGGACGAAAACGCCAGCGGGCATAGGTTACCCAGCGATCTTTTACCTGATCGTCGTTAAAACGGATCTTAATGCCATACTGGCCTTGAATTTCCGTTAACACCTGTTTCAATGGCTCGCGATAGGAATCGTCAGAATTCTGACTTCTGCTATCTATCCAAGCCAGCAGGCAACAAAGGATATAAATAAGTTTGCGCATCTTTATTATTTTTTATCGTGAATCCGCTTTCGCCAAGGCCACGGCGGACAAGTCGGCAATACCGAATCGGCAATCGGCAATCGGCAATCCGCAATCGGCAATCCGCAATCGGCAATCCGCGACGCGGCCCCCCTTATCATCCTTATTAACTCCGTCACCCCTATCAACCTTATACTTTCTTTACCCTTAATCTACTTGCCTTTACCCCTGTCAACGTGTTAACGTGTCAACCTGTCAACCAATCACACCGCCTTCAAAGTAACCTGTCTCTTCTCCTTCCTCCTCGCTTCCTTCCAGCCTGAATACAGGAGATTCTTATCCAGCACCGGTTTGGGGAAGAACAGACTCGCCACATACCCTACTCCGATCACCACCAGATGACTATATACACCCAGCATCATTTTATCGTGGCCAAAATTATATTTACCAAAATCGAGTAACAGGTGTTTGTCGGCACCTATTCCAATTTGGGTAGACGTCAAAAATGCATAGGAAGTAAACAGGATACAGGCAATAATGCCAATAGTGATCCCTTGCTGATTAGCGCGGGCGCTGAAAATACCCAGCAGGAAAATACCCACAATACCACCAGAGAAGATGGCATACAGGGTAAACACAATACCCAATACACCTTCACTACCAGCATTGATATATAAACAACCAATGCCCATGGCGATCAATCCGGAGATCACTACCGTCCATCTGCCAGCTTTCAAATAAGCTGCATCGGAAAGGCCACGGCGCATCTTTTTATAATAATCTTCTACGCCCACAGCGGCCAGACTGTTCAGGTCGGCACTCAAACTACAAATAGCAGCAGAGATCATGGCCGACAAGATCAACCCTCTTACCCCAACGGGCAACTGGGTACCAATAAAATAAGGGAATACCTGTTCGGGATGTAATCCAGCTGGCAGGGGATTCTGTTTATAAAAAACAAACAAAGCAGTTCCAATGAACATAAACAACATCCAAACGGGAACGGTCAGCAAAATACCCATGAGTGAGGCACGAATGGCGCCTTTGTCGGTTTTTGCGGTCAAATAACGTTGTACTACGGTTTGGTCGGTACCATATTTCTGAATAGCATAGAACAATCCATTGATGGCCATTACCAGGAAAGTAACCCGGGTAAGGTCAGCATCATAGGGGCCAAATCCGATACGGCCATTGGTTTTCGCCACCTGCCAGATCTCAGGAAGACCGCCATGCGTAGAAAAGAGGATCACTGTTATACAAATGATGCCGGTGGCAAACAGCATGAAACCCTGGAACACATCGAGCCAGATCACTGCTTCCATGCCACCCATTAAGTTCACGCCAATAATGATCAACCCTACCACAACGATCATGATCATCGTATTGCCACCTATCATACTATCCAGCGCCAGGGCCAACAGGAACAACACCGTTCCCATGGAAGAGAACTGGCGCAGTACAAATGCCAGGGAGCTGTAATAGCGGGCAAATACGCCAAAACGCTTTTCAAAATATTCATAGGTGCTTAATCCGATCACCTTACGATACAATGGCACAATAAACCAGATGGTACCTAATAATACAATGGGCACCATAAGCCCCTGTACCAATAAGATCCAGTTACTGGTAAACCCGGTTCCGGGATATGCCAGGAAAGTTACACTACTGATCAGTGTCGCCAATAACGACATGCCAATCGCCCAGGATGGGACCCGTCCATGCGCCAAAAAGTAAGACTTAAACGAATCCTGCTTGCGCGCAAAACGGAAACCTACATATAATGTCACCACCAGAAAACAGATGATGATGATGTAATCCAACAATGATAAATTCATATGGCAATTATAAAATGATAGCTAACCTTTTTTAAAAATCCCACAACCCATCCGGCCATTGATAACTGCCGGGTTTAACCGTAATAAATAAATTAGGGTCATTCGTCTGCATCCGCACCACACCAGGCGCCATTTCTTCCACGGGATAAAACCGGGTCAGTTTTGACTGACTGATCAATGCCCAGGCAGTAGCGCCGCCTTCCACGATCAGTTCCTGCACCATGCTACGTTGTAATACTTCATTCACCAGTCCCGCCATCTTTTCCTTCAGTTGGCCAGCGCCAACCGCTGTATTCCTGGTGGAATCTTCATGAATGGCCACGATGGCTTTTTCATTATTTTTCACCAGGGCCACCACTTCATTGGCCCATTTCACAAAACTGTATGTTCCGCTATGCACCGACCTGATTATTTCCTCGGGCATATAACACACCGGGCCACCGGCAGCTTTTATACTTTTGATGGTATTGCGGCTTTGAGAAAAGGTGGTACCACAAACAAATAAACTGAACGGTAAGCGTTCAGGTATCTCCACGCTTTTAGCAGGTTGTTTACCAGCCAGCATTTTATCAAGCATGGCTGTAAAGAAACCGGAAGCACCGGCTATCAGCGTGGTCTTATCCATGCGGGTTGCCCAGGCCTGCAGGTCGGCGGTTTGTACTGCCTCCCCCACTATGATCCCGGCATCGGGCAACACCTCACTATATTTTTTTACATATACCAATTCGCCATCACTGCGCAGCATCTCCAAAATGGTGGAGCTGCTGATGGCAAAGTCAGGATCGTGCGAAAAACTGCTTTCGTGTACAGGTTTTCCATGGAGGAAATACTGGCCATCTGCAATCGTTCTGCCCAAAGCCGGATTGGCCGCTACCAATACCGCTTTTTTAAAACCGGTGAGTGACAATTGCGCCTGTAATTCCGCCAGCACATGACCTCTTAAAACAGAATCTGTTTTTTTAAAGATCATGGCTGGCTGCATGGCCAACAGTTCGCGCGTATGCTTTTGCATAATGGCAACCGCCTCTACTTCGGGTAACGACCGGGCATCTGTGGCTATAACAAACAGATCAGCTTTGGTAGCTGCATTTACTTCGGTGCCCAGCTCAACGGTCAGGTTATAGCGTAACCCTATACCCGCCAGCTCGGCAGCACCCGTAAAATCATCTGCGATCACCGCTATCATTATGCTGGGTTTTGTTGTTTAATCCGGTGTTTACTTAATTGTACGGCTGCTTCAATGGCCAACACCATGGCATCGGGACTGGCAATGCCTTTCCCGGCAATTTCAAAGGCAGTACCGTGGTCAACCGAAGTACGGATGATAGGCAGACCCATGGTGATGTTCACTCCTTTCACACTATCCATTTGCTTTTTCTCTGCATTCCATTTAAAACCAGTGAGTTTAAAAGGAATATGCCCCTGGTCGTGGTACATGGCCACTATGCCACCATAGGTACCTGTTGCAGCCTTCGAGAACAATGTATCTGCAGGCACCGGACCATCCACATCATATCCCATTTTACGGGCTTCTTCTACAGCGGGTTTTATTTCGCCATCATCTTCGGTACCAAACAAACCGCTGTCACCTGCATGCGGGTTCAAACCGGCCACACCAATTTTTGTATTGGTAGCGCCCAGTTGCAGAATACCATTGTGCAATAATTCAATTACCTGGATGATGCGGTCTTTTTTCACCAGGTCACAAGCCTCACGCAGCGATACGTGGGTTGACACGTGTATGACGCGCATATTCTCTTCTACCAGCAGCATCGCATATTTCCTGGTACCCGTGTAGTGCGCATAGATCTCCGTATGACCGGCAAAATGATGCCCGGCCTCGTTGATAGACTTTTTATTGATGGGACCAGTTACGGTTGCGTCTACATCACCCGCCAATGCCAGCTCTATCACTTTTTTAACGGCATCAAAAGAAGCGCCTCCAGCCATGGCCGAGATCTCGCCAAACGCCAGTTTACCCATATCCACATTCTTCAGATCAAACACATCTATGGTGCCTGGTTTGAAGGCAGCATCGGCCACTTTGGTAATGGCATTTACTGTAGCAGGCATTTTCAACCGGCTGATAATATCATTAAACACGCCGGCATCACCAACCAGCAAAGGGCGGCAAATGGCATGGATCTTTTCATTCAATAATGCTTTAACGGCAATCTCCGGCCCAATACTGGCCGGATCACCCATCGTTATTCCTACTATCGGTTTCTGCATGTTAGTTTATTTTGTAGCGCCGGTGCTTACTACAGCTTCCCAGGCGGTTAATACTTTTTGTTCTTCTTCGCTTGATAATTGATGTAAGGGCGGCATCATATTCGTTTCACACAACCCTTCTTTTTTCATCAGCACTTTTAACGCCCATAATGATTCACCTAAGGTTTTGCCACCCTGGTAAATATTCCCCAGGATATCGGAGGTCTTTTGCAGCGCATTGGCTTTTGTTTCGTTCCCACCCACAGCGGCTTTGTACAATTCATTGTATAACCCTGGCGCCACGTTACCGGTGCTGGGGATAATGCCATCGCCGCCTTTTAACAGGGATTGAGCGCTCTGTGCGGCCCAACCGGCAAAATAAACGAAGTCAGCGCGGTTAGCACATAGTTTTAGTGCAGCCTGTAAGCGTTCTTCATTGCGCTCTGAATCTTTCAACCCAACAATATTGGGGTGATGGCTCAATGCTTCCACTACCTCCAACGGGATTGACATATGCACCGTAGGCGGAATGTTATAGATCATCAACGGACCACCTACGTTGTCTGCCAGGCGCTCAAAATAAGTTTTCATTTGATCGGGTGTCAACGGATAATAGTTCGGCAATGTAGCTACCACTACATCCACACCGGCATCAAATGACTGTTTTGCGAATAATACCGACTCTTCCATAATATTGGAAGAAATACCAGCATACAGCACATCGCCAGCCTGTTTGACCCGGACAGCCACTTTCAGGTAATCCTGCTTAATTGATTGCGGCAGCGATGCTGCTTCGCCGGTAGTACCTAAAATAAATGGCATTACCTGATGTTGACGAAAGTTCGCAAACATTCTTTCTACAGCCTCCGCATCCAGCGAAAGCCTGTTGGCCGTGGGCGACGCCAGGGGCGTTACCGCCGGTACCACTACACCTTTATATTTCTTTTGTTGCATGGTTAATAAGCTGCATTAAATATATCAATAGCATCTTTCTCTGTGATCGGACGTGGATTGTTCTTCAACAAACGCGTTATTTTCATGGCATCTACCGCCATTTGTGGAATAGCTTCTTTGGGAATACCTACATCCCGCAAACGGGCCGGAATACCACAAGCACTGATCAGCGAACGGATCTTGTCAATTCCCTTCAGGGCTGTCTTTACATCATCGGCTTCTCTTTCACAACCCAAAGCAACCGCCACATCGGCATAACGTTTTGGTGCTGCCACGTAGTTAAATTCCATTACATAAGGCAACAAAAGGGCATTTGACAGACCATGGGCCAAATGATAAGCGCTTCCCAGCGGGTACGACAGGGCATGCACCCCGGCTGTATTTACCGGACCTAAACAGAACCCACCCAACAGACTGCCCATGGCCACCTGCGTACGGGCCTCTTCATCATTGCCATTTTGTACGGCCTGCACAATGTTGGCTGCGATCAACCGCATACCTTCATACGCATACACATCGATAAATGGATGTGCAAACAAATTGGTGTATGCTTCCAGGCAATGCGTTAATGCATCAATACCGGTTGCTGCGGTGATGGCAGCCGGCACACCCATCGTCAGTAACGGATCTACATACACTATATCGGGCACCAGGAAGGGACTGATGATCCCTTTTTTCTGGTTATCTGTTTCATCAACCAAAATAGAATTGGGTGATACTTCGCTGCCTGTGCCGGAAGTTGTTGGCATACAGATCAGCTTTTTGGGGCGGCTTTTCAAAAAGCCAATACCCACTATATCTTTTAAGCCTTGTTCATTTTCAAGTAATGCCGCAGTCACTTTTGCCACATCCAGTACACTGCCGCCGCCAATACCAATCACCACATCTGGGTTGAACCCTTTTACTTCCTGTAACAGCTGTTGTACTTCGGCAAATGATGGTTCGTTAACGATGCTTGTATTCGTTTGCACTTGTACACCACTTGCTTCCAGCTTGCTCACAAAGCCTTTCAACTGGCCCAGCAAAGGAGTGATCGTCACTACCAATGCCCTGGTGCAGGATAAAGCCGTTACTTCATCAGGCAACTGCTCTAATGTATTTTTACCAAACACCAGTTTACCGGGAAAATGTATTTTCATTATATCCTGCATATACTTATTTAGTTTCTTTTTGATTCTAAGTTTGCCGGCGACCGGTCACTATAGTTCACTATCGCCATTCTGATCCCCCGAAGGAAATTCAGTTAACGGCACCAACTTTAGTTTTGATGGATCAACCTTTACGTATTTCACGCGTTGCCGGCGCCAGGTGTATACAATGTGCACCATCCCATCGGCCGATTGTATCACGGATGGGTATGAGTATTGGCTCACCGGTGAATTTTCCAGCACCAATGCCGCCTGCCATAATTTTCCATCCAGGGATACTGCCACGTTCAACGGCGTACGGGCGCCCTTGGGCGCACCCTTTGGTGTTTTTACATGGTTGTATACAATTAACTGCCGGCCATCTTTCAGGGTCACCGCGTCTGTGCCAGAGTTGTTGTTGGGTAACATCGACTCGGCCAGTGGCGTCCATGTTTTACCGTTATCGGCAGACCATGATTCCACTACGGCCGCACTTTTGCTGCGACACAGGATCTGCAACCGGCCATCTTTATATGTTAATACGCTTGGTTGAATAGCGTTGATCTTTTTATCGGGATTGATCGGCCCTACCATGCGCCAGGTTTTGCCATTGTCGGAAGTAACTTCAAAGTGGACGGTCCAACCACTGCCTTCTCTGCTGCTTGGACAAACCAGATCGCCATTGGGTAACAACACCGGTTTGTTTTTCACGGGCCCCAGGAATCCATCGGGCAACGCCTCTGGTTTGCCCCAGGTTACGCCATTGTCAGCTGAACGGATAAGCCAGCCTTTCCAGCCTCCTACATTAGGCCCTACTTTATAGAACAACAGCAATTCACCATTGGGTATCTGGTATAATACCGGGTTCCAGCAGGCATAGCGCAACGTATCATTGATAATGCCATTGGCCACATTTACGGGTGCTGTCCATTTATTGTTCACCTGTCGGCTTACCCAGATACATACATCCGGATTTCTTTCCTTGGTGCCACCAAACCAGGCAGTCACCAACCCTTTCGGTGTTTCAGCAATGGTAGCGGCATGACTTTCCGGAAAAGACGTTCTGTCAAAAATGAATTCATCGGTCACCATACCACTTTTGAATTTGTAGTGGGAGACAAACGAATAATCGCCTGAGCCAACTTCCAGCACGGCCTTCTTACCTTCCATACGCAAAAAGCGAATGCCATCGACACCAGTGATTGGTTTATTGTTTTCCAGGATGCTCTTTACGTCATCGGCTGGGATGTACAACAACGCAGTAGTGTTGGCCGGAATGGTCACGTTCCAGGTAAACCGGTCGATCGCATTTTTCCAGGAACTTTTTATCAGTCCATGGACCGATTGATACGAAGCATTTACAAAGGTCAACCCATCTAACGGCGTGGGTTGCATGATGATCTTTTTGAAACCGGCAGCAGAATCGTCCGATTTGATACCGGCAGCATTCTCATACATCCACACCAGCAGGTCGCCCAGCAGCATCACATGGTTTTGTGAGTTCATTTGCGGCGCCGCCGTATTGCCATTCCACAATTCCCAGATGGTAGTAGCACCATGTTTTACCATATACCCCCAGCTTGGGTAGGTAGTATCTGAGATCAGGGTGTAAGCCATATCGGGCAGCTTGTATTCGCTTAAACAACGCATCAGCCATTGGGTACCAATAACCCCTGTACTGATGTGACCATGGTTTTCACTCCAGATCTTATGAGAGATATTATTGAACACCGCTTCACGCAAACTATCAGGGGTAATGCCAAAATACAAAGGCAGCAGGTTGGCGGTCACGGTGTTATTGCTGTACGATTTCTTTTGTTTGTTGTAGAAGCGTTTGGTGAAGGCTTCCTGAATATGCTGATTCAATGCTGCAAATGCTTTTACATCCTCAGTCTTGTTCAGCAAACCAGCGAACTTTTGCATATACCAACCCATGCGGTAATAATAGGCGGTAGCGATCAGTGTACCATCAGTATTCCGCAGGCTGTCTTTTGAATGGATCAACTCAGGTGACTCAGGTGGTACGCACCAGTCACCATATTTATCTTTCGAGATGATATAATCCTGCATGAATTTGGTCTGCATATATTGCAGCCATTTCTTCATGGAGGCATAATGTTTTTCAATGACGCGTTTGTCACCATACTGGTTATACAGCATATCGGCCACAACCAGGTAGGTACCAGGCCAGGTCATATTATCGCTGTAGTAATTCCAGTAAGCGGGCGCCACATCGGGTATAGAACCTTCTGGGGTTTGCGCTTCTTCAATGTCCTGCAGCCATTTGGCATACAGGTTACCATTACCGAATAAAAAGCTTTCTCCCAATGAACCAATGGCATGATCGGCCAGCCAGGGCATCCGCTCATTCCGTTGCGGACAATCGAGTGGCATTCCCTTGTAATTGGCGCTGATCCCCCACCAGGCATTCTGGTGAATACGGTTTATTATTTCGTTGGAGGTCTCTAATGTACCGGTTGTTGCGAGGTCATCAAAGATCACCTTGCCTTCAAAATTGTTTACGGTTGGCGTACCGGGATAACCAGTGATCTCTACATACCGGAAACCATGGTATACAAAGGTTGGCATCCAGGTTTCGACACCCACGCCTTTAGCGGTATAAACATCCGTCACTTTTGCATCGCGCAGGTTGCGTACATACAGTTCCCCATCAGGTTGCAGGCTTTCGGCAAAGCGCAATGTCACTTGCTGGCCCTTGCTGGCTTTTACCTGCATTTGTAAACGGCCAACCATATTCTGGCCCATATCTACAATGAAAACACCCGGTTTCAATTGCGTAATTGCTACCGGTTTTATGGTCTTCATTATTTTAATGGGTTCGTTCATTTGTGCAGTCAAATGCCCAGCGGGCGCCTGCACCATCTCCGGCTGTTGCCAGCCTTTATCGTTAAAACCGGTATTGTTCCAACCGGTCATTTCTTTTGTAGCGTCGTACTCTTCCCCATCATATTCGTTGTTGGTGCGAATGGGGCCATCGGCGGTCATCTTCCACGTACCATCGGTCACCACCGTTTTCTTTGTACCGTTGGTGTATTCTACCTCCAGCTGCAACAGCAGTTTGGGAAAGCCAAAGGTGTTGATCTTTTTGGGTTTGTAGTTCTGGCGCATGGTGAAGAAACGGCCGTTGCCCAATACAGCAGCAATCGCGTTGTTCCCTTGCTTTACCTGTTTTGTTACATCATAGGTGTTGTAGAGAACAGATCTGTTGAAATCAGTTTGTCCGGGTGCCATTACTGCATCGCCTATACGCTGTCCGTTTATAAACAATTCATACAACCCGAGACCCGAAACATACACCGTGGCCTTCTTAACTGCCAATTGTTGTGTAAACGTTTTCAGAAAATAACGTGCCGATAAACGCGCGTACTGTGTAACACTGTCCCAGGGCATGGCTTTATCTGATCCAATCCATTGCGCCTTCCAGTCGCCGGGCGTTAATAAACCCATGCTCCAGGTAGCGGGTTGGCTCCAGCCTGTTTCGCCTTTGCTGGTGTATACTTTTACTTTCCAGTAACAGGCGGTACGGCTGGCGAGTGCCTTGCCATTATACGCTACGTTAATGGATTGATTGGAACTTACTTTACCGGAGTTCCAGATATCCCCTTCCTGTTTGGCAAGCTTCTCTGGCGTTGATGCCACCAGCACCTGATAAGCTACCTGTTGAATATTGCGGGCTTTGCCAGCCAGTTGCCAGCTAAGCCGTGGTTGCGTTACATCGATACCAGCAGGGTTGTTCAACATTTCGCAGCGAAGGTGTTGCGCAGTGAGCTGTGCTTTAACAGACGATGCTGCTGATAAGATCAGCAGCACGCCTGTTACAAGAAGTCTGTATTTGAGTCTTTTGTTCATGTCATTTTAATTACATTCCCGGAGCCTCCCCCGGTCCTGTCAACCTATTAACTGGTCAACTGATCAACTCTCTTCAACCTATTCCTTTCCAGAAAAGTCAAAGAATAAGGTTATATCCTTGGCATACATCGGGTCTTTGCCATAATCATAGAACATATGCTTTTTCCCCATGGGCCCCATGTTCTCCGCTTTTTGCGATTTGGTACCAATGGGTGAAATGCCATGCATGAACGACAGATCGCCATCGGGGAACGCAGGTGCGGTATTAAATGAAGTAACAGAAAATTTGGGGGTGAATAACCGTAAGAACACATCTTCATTGGCACATACCACAGTCAGCGGTTGTCCGGTTGTGTTTAACTTCATCCAGTACAGGTTTGAATAATATCCTTTGAACTCAGGATAGATCAGTTTGCCTTCACCGGTTGATGTATTGTTATAGTCTTTATTCCAAACATTCAGCGTACCGCCTTTCATGCGATTCTTCCAAACACGGTATGGTCCTACACCCATCCATTGTACTGATTTTACAATACTTTCAGGAAAGGAGAAATTGATACCTACCAATGAGGTCTCATATTCTTTCGGGAAATACTTTACCTGCATTTTTACCCAGCCTGAAGGGAAGATGGTCCACTCCAGCAACTGGCAAAGACTTTTCTTCTGGAACTCGGCAGCAATAATCTGGTTGTTGCCATCCTTGCGGGTATTCCATTTTATAAAGCCGGTCTCGCCTTCGCACAGTAAAGGACCATTGCTTAAAGGAATGGCGCCTTTGCCATTTTGCACGGTTTGTAACAGCCCTGTTCTTTTATTGAAAGTGATTGTTACATCACCCGCAGTAGCAATGATCAGGGAATCTTTATCAGCTACGTTAACAGTGGCATTGCCTTCCAGCTTTATTATATTTTTTGCAACGGCAGCGGGCAGTTTAATAGGCCAGCTCCAGGTATATATTTCATGACCGGTCACATCGTATGCCGTTACATATATGACACTGTACTGTTGCCAGTTGGCCGGCAGGTTACAGGTAATGGTGCCGCTTGTACCAGGTGTAATGCCGGGCACGTTTACCGTTCCTACAGCGGTGTCTTTACTACCGTTTTGCAATGACGCCAGTTTAAACGTAAAGCGGCATTGATTCAGGTTGGTAAAATGATACCTGTTCTCTACGTTGAATTGTCCGTTGAAAGCAGGAGTAATATCTTTTAATTCGAAATGAACGGGAGCCCATACTTCTTTAATGGTATAATAGCTGCCTTCTTTCTCGTGGTAGGGTCCCACAATACCATCGGGAGCATGGTTACCGTCGTTGTCGATGCTGTCATTCTTGTCTTTTCTGGCTATGCCTTCATCGGCAAACACCCACAGGAAGCCACCGGCTGAACGGGGATGACGCCACATCAGTTCCCAGTAATCTTCCAGCCCGGCACCTAAACCACCATCATACAAGCCATGTAGGAATTCTGTGGGGAACACGATCTGGTGACCATGCAGGTGCGTTTCGTTACCGTAATCGTAGTTGATATAGTGTTGGGTATCGAACTGACGGAATACCTGCCAGGGGTGGATCAACGGACGGTGTTGAATATCCAGTTCATCGAACCAATGGTCCAGTTCAAAATTATGACCGCCTTCATTACCATTATCCCAAATAACGATGGAGGGGTGATTTACATCATGCGCGATCATTTCATGCACCAGCTTGCTGCCCACCTGCGTATCGTATGCTTTGTGCCAGCCGCCTAATTCATCGAGCACCATTAAACCTAACGAGTCGCAGGTATTGAGAAAATGTGCATCCGGAGGATAATGCGACATACGCACCGCGTTCATGTTCATGTCTTTCATCATCAACACATCCTCAAGGCTCCGGGTCTCATTCATGGCTCTGGCGGTAGTTGGCCAGAACGAGTGACGGCACACGCCTTTGAATTTTATTTTAACGCCATTGAGGTAAATGCCATCGCGCTCGCGCACTTCAATAGTGCGGAAACCAAATTTCTCCTGTACTGTATGTACTGGCTTGCCTTTTGACAGCAAGGTGAATTCAACCTTGTAACGATTGGGAAACTCGGGTGTCCATGTTGCAGGAGCAGCCACGCTTGTTTTCAAGGCAGCGAGGGTATCACCTGATTTTATTTTTGCAGAAAACGCATCGCCTACTTTTTTGCCATCCATAGTGAACAGCTGCGCGCTCACTTCATCCACCTGTGAAACAGCCGCTACCTTTACATTGGCTGCAAAGGCGCCATTTGCTTTTCCATCAAGGGCTACCTGAGCAATATGTTCAACCGGCAATGCCTGTAAGAACACCGGTCTGAAGATGCCGCCAAAGATCCAGTAATCACCATGGCGTTCTGCCCAGTTCACCGACTCATTACCAGAGTGTTTGCTCACGGTCACTTCCAGCAGGTTCTTTTTACCAAACTTCAACAGCTTCGTGATGTCATAAGAGAAACTGTAAAAAGAACCCTGGTGTGTTTCCCCGGCCGATTTTCCGTTGATCTTTACTTCGGTATCGGTCATGGAACCTTCAAAAACTATATTGATGGTTTTGCCCTGCCAGTTAGCAGGCACGTTGAAATTGTATTTGTATAATCCCTGTTCTTTACCACGAACCGAATCTTTATCGTGGCCGTAGTTGTATTTGCCAAACCCCTGCTGTTCCCAGTTACTGGGTACGGCAATGGTTGTCCATTTACCTGAATTGCGACCGGCTGTACAAAAGAATTGCCAGTTTACGGTTTTATCACTTCCAGTGCCTGACAAGTACTGAATCTCTGTAGATTGAGCATTCGCTGAGCCAAAAGCAGCAAGCTGAAAGCCTACAACCAAAGCCAGTCCTTTGAGAAAATTGGTTTTTATAGTCGGTTTCATTTCCATCGTAGCTGTACGCTGTTTATACTTATTCAATAATTCCTGTTACTTTTTGTAAATGTTCAGCTGACACTATTTTCTTTCCATTTACCCAAACGCTCAGCCCTTTACCCTTTTTATATTTTGATCCGTTTTTATCCCAGATAATGGTAACGAGTTTGCCGTGGTATGCTACATTATCGAGACAAAACCAATCCCATTTGTTTTCGGGGACCAGCGGATTTACTTCGATCATGTTATCACTACGTGGCCGCAAGCCTGCCAACCCGGTTATAATTAAGTCGTTAAAAGTGGAATGGTTATAGTACCGGCTGCGTTCCTGGTCGTCTTTCAACCAATACCCATGTGATTCATCGAGGTATTCACCTACATACGGGCGGCCGCGGTGGTATTGCGATTCCACATACAACTCCATCAGGCGAAAATACACCGAATCGTTCACAACCGTTTGCTGATAATTATTCATTAAGTTGGCCATGGCAGTCATGGTTTGTGCGGTGGCATAAGGCCATACAGCACCATCCCATTCACACGCGCAACAGCCACGTTTACGAAAGCGAGGATCACTTCTTTCAGCGGTTGTTATACCAAAAGGAGCAAAGAATGCCTTCTCTTCTTTTATCGGTTTCCAGGCGGCTTCATATCCGGCATCAGGCAAATTAAAATACCAGGGAATAAAACCTACTTCTTCCCGCACATCGGCCAACGTATCTGCTTGTTTGCGGGTTACAAAGAATGTATCAACCGGACTCCAGAGTAATGTCTGGATCAGTTTTTTAATTGTATCTGCTTTAGCGGTGTACAGGTCCGCTTTAGCTTTGTTACCAGCCATGGTTTCCATTTTGGCCAACGCGATGGCATTGCCATACATATAGCTGTTGATGGTGGGCCGGTAGTTCTTTTCTTTTCTGCCGCCGCTGATGGTCTCTTCCATGCCATCCTTTACATCTGTTTGCCAGAAGAGGCCATTGGGCATCCGTTTTTCCGATTCCCAACGGGCATAATCAGTTTCCAGATCGGGCAGCATGTTCAGTAACCAGCTGCTGTCAGCATTTACCAGGTAGCGGTTGTACAATGCATAAATGTTCCAGCTGCTGAAACTATGCAATTTGTTCATGGGCTTGCCTTCATTGCCCCGATACCATACATGCATATCCTCATTCAGGTACTTGTTGTCATGCAACCAGCGGGATTCATAAATATGATGCCCCAGGGCACTGCCAATGAGGTTGTACTTATCGGCATAGGTGCGTGGTACCAGGAACTCGGTGATCGCAAACCCCACCGGTGTTTGTTTGATGTGTTTGCGCAACGTCCACCAGCGGAAATACCACATTTCCTCGAAGTTCTGTTGCGGACATTCAAACAGGGGAATATTGGCCTTCAGCCAATCCCATGATTGTGCATTGGGAATGGCCTGCGCAACATTCTCATTTTCCATTTTATTGAAATAGTCTACATAGTGACGGAAATCGTCTGCTTTCAACACACCACTCCCCTTCTTACTCTTTTGAGCAACGACGCCGCTTACGCAACCAGCGATGAATATTATTAATATGCTTGCTCTTTTGATCATTGCTTTTTATTTCATTGGCGGACCTGTAAGGTGCACCATTTAATATTGCTTAATTAGGCTGTAACTGTGCACCTGACAGGTCCTGTTTCGCAGTCCCGACCTGTCAGGACCGCTATACCGTCTGTTTGCTTAAGACCCGATGGCGGACCTTACAGGTCTTGCTTTTGACTATCATTGTTCCTTTTTCGTTTTTACTGATTTGATCAAATACGCTGCCGGCTGGTCTTGTGCGCCAGGGTTAGGCAGATCATACATCTGATCAGTAGGGGTATCGGCATTGGGAAAACGACGCACATCACCGGTCCTGAATACCAGGCGTTGTACATTTTCCAAAGGGGCAAAGAAGATCTGATTACCACTCTCTTTTCCATTTACGGATACGGTATAAAAACGGGCATTGGTGTTTAAGGACACGGTAACTTCATACTGTTTTCCTGCCTCATATTTCATGATGCTTCTGTTTCTATAGCCAGCCTTTACATATAATGTACCGGTTGAATCAAATACCATTCTGATGCCTGCGTTGCCTTTGGCATCCTGAAATTCGATGTGCAGGTTACCATGATCATTTTGTTGTGGAATTACCGTAAACGTTGCCTTCATTCTTTTTGCAGCAGACAGTACGTGTTCAGCTTTTCCATAATCAAATGGATCTTTATCCTTCAACGACAGTACCTGGGTGCCATCCGGTGCTTTATCAATAGCAACCGGCGCCCACATAGGACTGTAAATATTCCATTCTTTTAATGCACTGGCAGCAGGCAAGGTGGTGAAATCGTCGTTCACATCACTCTCTACCTTATCTTTTACTGGTACGGGTATGCTCGCCACCCAGATGTCTTCCTTGTTCACGCTGTAGGTTACCCAGCAATTGCCATCGGGTGATACGGCCCCCGCTTCCAACCCACGGGTGTATTGCGGTCCATAGCTTTTGTAAGCACCGCCATAACGCAGGGAAGTGATCTCACCATTTACCAGTAACAGGTTCTTATAATTAAGTCCATCGTCACTTACCGACAAAGCCAGCGGCCACCGGAACTCTGATGGATTATATACTGTAGCATATTTTCCATCTGAGGTGCGTTGTCCCCAGATCTTGGCATTGCTGTTCACGAAGTGGGGAGCACGTACAGGATTATATAACCAGCTTTTTCCTTTATCTGCACTGATGGAAGTCAACGCCAGTTTCCACAATCCAACGGTCCGGCCATCGGGCAGGGTGTAATAATTGAATGCTTTATAATTGTCATTGCGCAGCGTGATCAACGGATCGTTTCGATCTGCTTCTTCGCTCCACTGCTGCACCATCAGGTTGTTGTTCAATAATTCCTTACAGGCTTCTACAAACCCTTTGTCCTTGCTTTTTTCAAAGAAGGGATAGCTGGTGTTCTTTTCATTGAACGCATGGTTGTAGCGAATGAAATAGATGGGGCCCAGGCTGCCATCTTTATTGATCTCACGTACTACCCGGCCAATACCATTGCCATCGTTGGGATCGTCATGCGGCCCCAGTACGATGCCATAAAACCCAAGCATCAGCAAGCGGTTTTTGGTAGAAATATAAAAACCCATGCGCTGGTGCATTACTGCAGACAAGTTATAGGCTACTGAATCCTTATAGTCTTCCTTGGTTGTACCATCGGGTACTTTGTAAATAGGGAACGAGATCTTTGGCGCCGTCCAGTGATAACCATCTTTTGAGGTCATCAGCAGGGATTGGCCAGGCGGCACGTGCTCACCCACCGGATTGCTCAGGTATTCGAGGTAGTAAGTATTATTCCAATACGTAAGCAAAGGCTGGTGGTTATACGTCCAGCCAAAACCGGTAGTAGAATCCTTTATATCCCGGTTGGCCCGCATTACCTGGATGTTGTGCACCCCTACTGCCGGCGATAACTGACCATGATGATAGTCTACGTTTGACAGGGTTGTGCCAACGTAACGCACCGTATCCTGGGCCGAAGCTTGTTGTATACTTCCAATTAACAATGTTCCTATAACTAGTAGCTTATTCATTCTAAAGTTTCTTTATCGTGAAATCCCGCAGAGCGGGACAGGCTGTCAAACGTGAAACGTGAAACGCCTTTAATTCGGCATCATATCCGGCAGTCGGTCTCGGCTGAGCCGAGAGCAATGGGAAAAACCCAGTTCTCGCCTGCGGCTCGTCAACTGTCCAAACTTTCTACTTCGCGCCCTTATCAACTCTATCAACCATATCAACCGTATCAACCTTCTTCTTCCTGATCAACTGGTCAACTGATCAACTCTAAACCGACCTACTTCGAATCCAACAGTATCTTCAACTCCTTCTTACTCGTCATAAAGATCGTCCCGTGTTTATGCCCTTCTGGTACAGATACACTCGCTGAATCAAAATGTATAAAATCCGTTGTCTTAACGGCTTTGTATTTTTTATCGCCATACGAGTCGAAATAGATCAACCAATCCTTACCCACATGGGCCACAGAAGGGCCTTCCGTTAAATGCGTTGTAATGGGTGCGGAAATATTGTTCCATGGACCCAATGGATCATTCCCAAATCCCACTTTTATATTTCGCATGGGCCGGGTATTGTCTTTCAACACCAGTACATAGTCTTTAGGCGCTCTTTTAACGATCTCCGCATCGATCACACTGAACTGCGGATCGAGGTATAATTTAGCAGGTGAAAATGTTTTAAAATCTTTAGTCGCTGTATAATACAGGCGGTGGTTATTATCCTCCGCCTCTTCGCCTTTTGGAAAACGAAATGGTATGGTAGAAGCCCATACAATGATAAACTGGTTATTTTCGTCATCAAAGAAGATCTCCGGTGCCCATACATTCACTACGTTTGAATCGTTTTCCATAACAGGTATAAACTCCGGTGTTGACCAATGGACCAGGTCTTTCGAATGCGCATACCCAAATCCTTTATCATTTTTCCAGCCGCTCGTCCACACCAGGCGGTATTCGCCATCGGCGCCCTTTGCAATGGAGGGATCACGCATTACTTTGGAACCCACTTCGGGTTTTACAAACGTACGCCCCACATCCGTCCATTTATAGCCATCATAGCTATACAACAACCGCAGCCCGTCGCTGGCGGGCTCGTTGAAGGAGGTAAACATATACACCTGTTTCTGTGTAGAACAGGATACCAGGAATAAACAAGCTATGTATAATAATTTTTGCATCACGTTTTATAAAAAACCTTAAAAATCCAACACCAGTACCCAATCATTACCATCTGTAACATCGCCCGGCGCATCAAACTCTTTCACCCCTTTGTTCTCAAATGAACCGATCTCAGTGTATTTGCCATCTCTTGGGTTGTACCAGGATGCTTTGATGCTTTTGCCGGCCAGCTTATCCATTTTTACGGAGAAGCTGCGACCGTTATAAGTATAGAACATCGCATAATTCTTCCCACGGGTAGCCAGCAGGCGATTGTACTTCACCCCCACTTCACCGGCTATCAGGGATTGATCAGGCACGCGATCGAAATACGACCTTGACAACATCAGGTCTTTTATGTATTGCATTTGTCCTGAACCCGGAGCCAGCATGGCTTCATACCAGGTATTGAATACGCCGTAATTAGCATCTTTATCGTGCGGGCGGTGCATTTGCATCACGGCATTGTCGCCATACGTATACCCACAGGCGCCAGCAAATACCGACCAGTAAGCATATCTTCTTACATCGGCTGCTGACCATCTTTTTTCCAGTGAATCATGTAAACCCTGGGGGATCTCTTCATAAGAAGGTTCCGCATCGAAGGTGGGTTTCGCCGGCTTTTTAATATAATCCATGGCTACATACTTCCAGTTGTCTTCCCCAAAATGCAGATCGCCTTTGCTGGTATCCTGGCTGTAGCGACGGTGACCGCTTTGAAATACATTGAACTGCAACCAGGGCTCATTGTGAAACCAGATGGAGGAAGTAGTGCGGCCGCGCGGATGGAAAGTAACCAAATGACCGGGGTCCTTTTCATGCAGGGTGCGACCGATCGTTTTCCAAACAGCGATTGAATCTGTGCCTTTGATATCGCCTCCATTCATCCAGATCA
This sequence comes from Niastella soli, assembly GCF_017742245.1. Lineage (GTDB taxonomy): Bacteria > Bacteroidota > Bacteroidia > Chitinophagales > Chitinophagaceae > Niastella > Niastella soli. Next base: position 345,720 of record NZ_JAGHKO010000011.1, on the reverse strand, counting down.
CATTGGTTTGTGATTTGTAGCGATTGGCTAAAAAAGCCGCATATAGTTTTGCCTGTGCCGGGCTCACATGTCCTTCCTTTACCACACTGCCCCAAACCGGTACCATGGCTACATAAATACCTCTTTCAGCGGCTGCCTTTACCACAAAATCAACATGGTCCCAATAATCATATTGTGCTGCATCATCGGGGTTAGCGCCCGGCGTGGTGATGGGTTTGCCTACATTGCCTTTTCTTACAGCCGTATCGCCATATGCATTTACCACTTTGGCGGTATGCAGCAGCATTACCTGTATCACATTAAACCCTTTCTGCTGGCGGTCGTCAAGGAGTTTGATCGCTTCTTCCCGCTTGAGCTTTGAAAACAACAACCAGTCTGTATCACCTAACCAAAAGAAGGGCTTGCCATCGGCCGTCATAAAATAGCGGCCATTGGGCGATACTTTTAATGGTTGCAGGGGATCTATGGGACGCGCCACACTTTGTTGCCCCGCTACTGCCATAACAACCATCAATACAAGCGAAAAAACTTTATACATAATTCTTTTATGATCTAGGGTGAGCCAGCCGCCAGCTGGCGGATGACACACTAAATTTTTAATTATCCTTTTTTTATCCAGGCCACTACAGTGCCGGGTTGGGTGCTTTTCAAGGTAATTACTTTCCCCCCTTTTACCTTTTCTTCTTTTCCTATTACCTGGCCTTTATTGGCGTCGAACCATTTTACTTTAAAGCTGCCGGGTGCCTTGGTAAGGTCAACCTGTACATCGCTGCCATTGCTGAAAACGATATAGCCATTCCCTGCATTCGCCAGGGTATATTGTTCCTTTGATGGTCCGTCAACGGGTTTCATGGCAGCTGCGGCGGTAATAAAACCGGCATCGGCCATTGCAGGAATATTTGCCAGTGAACCACCGGCCATGAATACTGCCCAACCCAGGTTATCATAACTATCGCCGGAATAGATCACGGCTTTGCCGGCAAACTTTTCTCGATATTCTCTAACAGCACGGTATACCTGTTCAAAGGAAGTCTTTTTAGGTTTGAACTGACGGGCCTGTTGACGGGGCGCCAGGCTTTGTCCGCCCAGAGGCGCATATGCCGAACCATCCTGCTGATAATGCCAGTAGCGGATGTCGATGATATCGATGGCTGCAGCACGGTCAGCATCGGCTAAAATAGCGTCCTGTACATCTTTGGTAGTGCTTAAGCCAATCAATTGCTTTTTGCCGGTTTCCTTTTCCCATTCTTTTACCACATCTACCCAGAACTGTACAAAGTGTAAAGGACCGGTAAACTCGGCGCCGGTCAATTGTATCACGCCATTGTTGTTGGCAAAGTTGTTCAGGCACTGGCGAATATATGCGCGTAACAATTCACGGCGAACGGGTTGGGTTACATCATAAAACTGTTCGGCCATGAATACCCGTTTGTCGCCTGCGAATGGAACTGGTTCAGGGAACCCGGTATTATTGATGTTGTTCGCGGTGCGGAAAGGGAAATCAACATAATGGGCACCTGCTTCAATAATATTATGCTGGAAGAAATTCTGGTGTACCAGTACCAGCCCTTTCTGATCGGCCAGATCAGCAAATTGTTTCAGGCGGTTCCAGTACCAGTAATTGTATTTGGTAAGATCGTATTTACTCAGGCCATCCCAGGCAGTGTCTTTACCACTGCGGGCGAAAGGCAGTTCATAGAAGGGCGTCCATACATCGCCATCCATCCGGCGGATGCGTTCATGGTCATCACGGCGACGCTCATACCACAAGGCGTAATTTTGTTCAAAGGCAACTTCATGACCAGCTTTCATCTCATCGGTCATATTGCCCAGGTCATCGGTAAGTCCTTTGCCGGTTTGGCCGGGAATGTACCGCGTAATAGCTTCTTTGGCATTCGGCATGGCGTATGGCCGTGCACTGCCGTTCCACCAGGGAGATTCGGAGCGACTGCCGGTCAAGACCTCATTACCACGTACCAGCCAGCTGTTCTGCACATGCATAGCAGCCACGTTTGGTATAGTAGCAGGTTGTTTAAACCCGATCTCATCAATGGTTTTTATCCCGGTCGCTGCAGTAGGTATGGGTTGCCGTTTGGCAGCACCATCAATATATTCCTTTACAGTAGGTTGCGGGTCTTTTGACAGGGCAGTTAGTGCAGCAGCCTGTGCTACGGTAGGACTGCTGGTTGCGTCTGATTCAATCAGCAGCAATTGCGCCCTGCCGGTAAGATCTGTATTTAATCTTTCTTTCAGCTGTGCATAATACAAACTGCGTGGTTCTATTGTGTTGTTCGATTCACCCCAATAGCCATCGCCAGAAAACTGCGCCCAGCTGCCAAACGACCAGTTCTGTGCCGTAGGGGGCTGGTAACAATCTATGCGGGCGGCAGAGCAATTCCAGAAAACACTGTTGGCAATATTCCAACCGGCGCCATTGCCATCCTGCCCACGGTTCAAAAAGCTGATGGGTTGGCCGTCTACAGTCACCATATCAAACAACACCCCAGCTGACCAGCTGTCTAAACCACCACTGAAACCATAAGGGCGGTGCGACTGACATTGTACAAATGCGTTGGGTCCAGGCGCACAAAAACCGGTGGCAAAATCATGATTGCCATACTCGGCATACAACCGTTGAAACAGTACCTGTTGACCGGCGGTATAAAACGTATTGCGACGATGACCACCAATCTCCGAAACGGGGGCCAGCGATTTACAATCTTCTACAGTAATTCGTTTACTGGTTTCTGGTATGAACACAGCAGAACCGGCAAAGTGTTCAAACACTACCTGCCGTACCCAGGTGTCGGTAGCATTTTCAATACCGATGGCCATCCAGCGATGGGCTTCGTCTTTGGGATTATTGGCATCATACTCAGATACCAACCGGAGGTTCTCCACCCCTGCGTCCTGGATGCGTCCGTTCCAGTTGTAGGAAGCGATCATCCCGCCACCATATTGTTCATCGAGCGCGGTGGTCAATGGCGCATCCAATTGAATGGCGCCATTATTTACTGCCACAATGGTCCGGTCCCAATACAGATCGCGTTGACCGGGTTTCCAGCCCAATGCGGTAATACCGCCACCAAAATGATTGGTGTGCAGGTCATTTATCCAGTTTTGGGTAGAAGGACGGTGAATGATCACCTTATCCCCTGCTTTGAAATTAGTTGGAGTAGCTACGTTAACAGTAATGCTGTTAACGGGTATATATTTATCAGTAAGCTTGATCTCAGTGTTAAGTTGCCGGTCGTTTTTACCAGCTATTGCAATCAGGGTTTGCCGGTCTTTACCGGTCCCTTTTAAAACAGTTCCATTATCAGCATATCCGCTGCCGCGTAATACCACACCGGAGGCGCGAATGATCAATTGTCCGGCCACATCGTACTGGCCAGGCAGTAACAAAACAGCACCACGTACATTATTTTTATCGAGGGGTAAGCTGGCTACATAATCGAGCGCAGCCTGAATGCGAAGGGTAGCATCACCTGATCTTACAGGCACCACTACTTTCACCGGAGCATCGGGGATGGCTTTATCGCCGCCCATATACCCGCAAAAAGAGAAGTCAGGGACCCGGTTGCCGAGGGAATCGGCTACATAAGCGAGTTTGCCTTTTACGTTTGATAAGGGAGGCTGGGGCTGAACCTTTTTATCTTTCTGGGAGAAAGCCGCACCTGTCATCAGCAGCAGGCTGCCAATAAAGAACGGTTTCATGAAAACGTTTACAAAATTAGCGCTGTGTGTTGGTCGAATTGCTAAAAACATAACTGCCGATGATTAGTGTTAAAGTCCCCCGACATGTCGGGGGACTAACATTTGCGTAACCTTAAATATCTAACTGCGAATGTGCAAATGGGCTGACCTGTAAGGTGCATCACTCGAGCTTGCACCTGTAGAGAGTCCATTTGCACCTGACAGGTCAGGTTTCTTTGAAAGGACCTGTCAGGTTCGATCGTTCCTCGTAATTATTCAAGACCCGATGACGAACCTTACAGGTCTTAAAGATCTTATTTCTTAGCTGTAGTCGTTTTGCTTACTTCGGGTTTCACCGTGCTGATGTTCACCAGGCTGTTCAGGTACTCTTCGATGTTCGTATAGCCACCTTTTGTTTTGTACTGAGAAGCGTCGGCTGCATTCTTTGGGTTCAAACCATGTTTAACTTCATAATCATCGGGCATACCGTCGTTGTCACTGTCCTTATAGGGAGTGCCCTTGTATTCCGGATAACCGCCAACCTGAGCCGGATCAGTAATGATACCTGATTTATAAGAATCTATTGGCAGTTTACGGTGTTCAAATTGGGTAGTAGGTAAAGGTACACCCTCTTTGTAAGCGATCTTACCTGTTCTTACCTGCTCAGAAACGCGGATATCCACTGCATCGCGTTTAGGCAGAATAGCACCTGCATTTTTCACTACATAACCATAAGCTTCCGTAGCGGTAATGGTGGTGAGCTTGGGCATTGGCAGGGGCTCGTTCACTTTTATAAAATCGGTGTATTCACCGGCATCTTTCATTTCTTCAACCTGTACGCCACCAGCCCAGTTGTTTTTGGTAATTTCAGGATAGCCTTCCATGATATTACCGTTCACATAGGCGCGGCCATAAACTTTTGTTTTCAGTTTGCTGCGGCCTGATTCGGGTTTCAGGAAACGGTGGCCTACGGCGCCATCCTTTGTAGTGACCGGACCAGGTTTGTAATAGTTATTGATGAAGTTGTACATAGCGCGGTAGTCGCCGCCATCGCTGGAACGGTGCATCCAGTTAAACACAACGTTGTTTACAAAGTTGAAAGTACCGTTCCAACCCACTGATGGGTTACGGCCGGTATTGTTTGCCCACATGTTGCGCATGAAGGTGCAATTCTCACCACCCAGGGTGCTACCAAAAGAGTGGTTATAGGTATCCAGCGCTTCAGCAAATATAGAGTTCTGGATAGTGATGTTCACTGTTCCCAGTTTTTGCTCTATTGCACCAGTGCTGTCATTGTACATGTGACGGTACATACTCATGTTCTCATCAAGACCCCATGAGGCAGATACGTGGTCGATCATGATATTACCAACGGGGTTGCCACCAATGGCATCATCGCGACGGCCTACATTGGTTTCGCCACGGCGGAAACGCATAAAGCGAACCACTACGTCGTGGGTATTGAGCCATACTGATTCACCGGCAATACATACGCCATCGCCGGGGGCAGACTGCCCCTGGATAGTAATATATGGGGCGCGAATGATCACCGGGGTTTTCAGGTGAATGATCCCTGCAACATTGAACACCACAATACGGGCGCCACCTGTTTCACAAGCCTCGCGGAAGGTGCCGGGGCCTCTGTCTTCCAGACTGGTCACCACGATCACTTTACCACCACGACCGCCGAAGCTGTAAGCGCCACCGCCTTCAGCACCGGGGAATGCCACAATATTTGCCTGAGGCAGATCGTACGGACGGGCCGCCCAGGGAATATAGGGTTTGCCCTCTCTTGCTTCTTTTTCAATAATGGGCAATGCTTTGGCCCAGGCTTCATCAGACTGTTTACGCTCGGCATTCATTAAAGAATCTGACCACCTCTGTACATCCTGAGGAATTTTTGGGTACTGAGCAAAAACCGGCTGCGCCAATCCCACAGCGGAAACTAAAAGAAGGTTGCGAAATTTTTTCATTTTCATCATTAACAATTTTCAAATCATGGTGTGTTTAAACAGAATAAGGTACGTCGTGTTGTCGGTCTTCTTTTCGGGCCCTGTTTAAAAGTTCAAGTTACATTTATTCTTCATAAAAATACAGGAAGGACCACTCATCATCCCAGTAAATGTATTTTTAACAAATAATAGGCTGATCCTATGTTCCAGCCAAAATCTGCAGAGAAGCATGTATCATCACAGACGACTGATACACACGCAAAAGTTGCACATGCTGAAAATATTATAGCTTTTTTATCCGATTTCCTGTCTTCCTTTTTCCAATCCTTTTACCACATCCGGTGCAACGGCATTTCTATAAAAGAACTTGCGGTTTAAAAACAGCAGAGGGCGCCTGGTAGGGCGCCCTCTGTCTGTTAGTATTTATTGCAGCGGGATCATGATGTTCACCCTGCTTACTTGTTATTGTCTGTAGTCGTATGTACCCATGTTGCCATAATAATCCTGCCAACCGATGGTTTGAGTTAACCATGAGTTAAGACCTAAAGGCGACGAGTGCAAACCACTTACATAATAGTTCGACCTGAATAACATAGATACACCAGCTTTATTAACCTGGTCCCAGGGATTGTCAAGCGGCGTCACTTTAAATTTGGCATCAAATAAAGTATGCAGCTTTGTTATTTGGGCAGCGAAATCTGATGCATCGGGATCAACAGCAATAGATGCTCTGTCGGCTGCTGTTAACGGATCTTTGTCATTGTTTACTTTTGCTTCCCAATAAGAACCCTGACGGCTTGTACCGTTGAGTTTGGCGATATTAAGCAATTGGTTGGTGTTATCACCGATAGAACCATCGTCATCATATAACATCCAGCGTTGCATATCCCAGAAGCGTTTTCCTTCATAGGCCAGTTCCACGCGACGCTCGTACAGACAGGCTTCCAAAGCAGCATACTTGTCTCCGGGAGTTCCAATACCGTAGAAGTTGGCAGCGGCACTCAAAGGATATACCCGCTTACGGATTTTTGCGAGGTAAGTGACACACTCAGTGATCTTTCCTTGTGCCGCATAACACTCAGCAATATTCAATAACAACTCCGCATAACGCATATCAAAGATATCTGTACCGGAATTAGCAAAAGTGGAGCTGTCCGCAGCCGGGTTAGACATTTTCCGAACAATGGCCGGACTGTTAGTCTGGTTATTTGCATAGAAGGTACCGCTGGTAGCAGCATCATTCTTTTTCCATCTGTACAACCAGGCAACTTTATTGGGGTTTGTTTTCACCCCCCATTTAGCTCCTGAGAATGCAAACGTGCGATAAAAACGGGGGTCCCGGTTCTCATAAAAATAAGTGGGGTTATAGCCATTTACTGCTGTAGGACGGCTTCCATTGGCCAGGGGAAACAGATCGATCATAGCCTGGGGCGCAGCAATACCACCGCCGCCGTTATAATCTTTTGGCCTTAACGAATTTTCCCAGCTACTATTTAAACCGGTGCTTGTATTAGTGGTATTGGATAGAAGCATCACAATAAGGGCCTCGCCATTAAACGAGTTGTCATTTTTAAATGTTACTTCCGACCAGTCCTTTGCAGTAGTGATAGAACCGCCATAACCAGCAGTCGTTAAGGCAGCTTCTGCCTGCAGACCTGCATCAAGGGCTTTTTGCCAGTGATCATCACCTGCATTATCCCAGTTAGCATTGAACAGGGGACTTGCAGCGGTGAGCAGCACCCGGCTTTTGAGGGCCATGGCGCCAGCAGCAGTAAATCTGCCATAATCAGTACTTACATTCGCCCATTTCATGGGCAATAAGATGGCAGCAGAGTCAAGATCCGCTACGATCTGGGCAATAACCTCCGACGTTTTTGCGCGGGGTATTTTAATGGCCTCATCATCGGCACTGGCTGCTTCTACGCTTGTTACGATCGGCACACCGCCATACACGCGAACCAGGTCAAAATACTGCAGCGCCCGGAACATATACATTTGTCCTTTTGCTGTCTTTTTAAAATCATCCGAAAGCACCTGGGCAGCTCCGCCATTTACTTTTTCAATCAAAAAGTTTGCAAAACGGATGCGTGTATAAGAGTTGTTAACTACACTGGCCTTCAGCTGATCGCCAAAATAAATATCAGCCTGGGAAGCCTGCTTCAGCTCTGTAGTTGGATTAATATAAGAGGTCACAGTTCCACCCAATTCATCCGTACTATTTGACCTGTTATTATCATACAAGCCAGTTACTGTAACCGTAGGAGTTCTATAATTATTAAAAAAATCCTTGTAAGTTCTGTCTATATATGCACCGGTCAACGCTTCACTGGTGAACATGGTCTCATCAAATTTCTCATAGCTCCTCATGTCTTCCAGAAAACTTTTCTTACAACCCGTTCCGGCAGTCGCCACCACTGCAGCAGCGCCGAACAGGAAACTTGCTAATTTATTTTTCATATTAACAATATAATCAGTTATCAAATTGGTTAGAATCCTACGTTTAAGCCCAGCGCCCATGTACGCAGTGTTGGATAAGGCACATTTGGCGAGTCATACATATTCCGGTATTTCATCGGATATGGGTTATAGAAATCCCATAAATTGTTACCGGACAGGTATACTCTGGCATTATCGATACGGGCTCTTCTCACCAGATTTTTTGGTAATGCATAGCCAATGGTCATCGTACGTACATACGAACGGAAAGAAGATACTTTCCAGAAATCAGCATCAGAATTGGTTCCACCCCAGTCATTTACTGACATGCCAGGATATTTACCATTGGGATTATCTACTGCATCATACATATCAGTCAGGTAAATAGGCTGTGACCAGATACCCGCATTACTGCTGGTAGCATTCTTAATATAATCGATCTGATTATAACCACCCCATGAGGTTGCGATCTGCGCACTTAAAGTAATACCCTTATAACCAAAGCTCAGGTTGGTGGTAACACCCCAGGTCCGGTTAGTTTTTGCTATTACAGCATAATCCTGTGCACCGTCTTTGTCGATGATCCCGTTCGGTCCTTCATAAGTACCGTCATAGTTTAACGCACCGCCTAAATCCTGATAGGCCACCATTCCTTTTTTCATCCCCGATTTGGCAATGATCTCACCATATTTCGGTCCGCCGGTAACACCTGATTTGTTGGCATTATCAGTAAGGTATTGCCAGTAATTATCGATGTCTTCGTCAGTACGTAAGATCCCGTCGCCACTGGAAGTTTCTCTCCATGTTTTATAGCCATAAACAGGGTTGTAGCCGTCATTTCCCACAGATCTTCTGGTTTCTGTCACCCCTGGATAACCGATAACCTGATTGTAGTATTTGGTAGTCCGGTAGTTGCCGGTACCAAAGTTCATGTTGATTGAGTAGTCAACCTTTCTGGCAATCTTGTCTTTCCAGGTCACGTTAAGTTCAGTACCCCACGATTTTAAGTCGGAATAATTTAATTCAGCAAATCCACCACCCACTGTATAGGGTGTACCTACCGCAGCCTGCATATCCGTAAGTAAGTTAGTAGTAGTGTTAAAGTACTGGTCAACATTCACAGACAGGCGGTTCTGCAACACGCTGAAATCAAGACCGAAGTTACGCTGAAGGGTTTCATCCCATTTAATTTCTGGGTTTGGCGAAACATCCGGTGTAATACCGTTTGTAAGCCCACCACCATTAGCACCAAAGGCCATACCCTTATCGGTTCCTATATTATAGTTTTGATACCATCTCCAGGGCGAAATATTATCGTTACCTGTTTTACCAAAATTAACACGCAACTTCAGGAAGTTTACAAAGCTGAGGTTGTCTCTGATGAAGTTTTCGTCAGAAAGCACCCAGCCCGCTGAAATACTTGGGAAGAAACCCCAATAATTGGCTGGCGCCAAACGGGTAGAAGCATCCGCGCGGCCTAAAAACTGCAACAGGTATCTGCCTTTGTAAGCATAGCTCACGCGGCCTAAATAAGAAAGGCTTCCACTTATCCTACGGGTTGTAGTTGTTACTGTAGGATCTATTGTTCCGGCTGTAGGAGACGTACCGAGGTAAAAACCAGGAACAGGCTGACTATACAGTTGCGTTCTGTCGTCATAGGTATTTTTTGCTTTCTCACCGCCTACTACGGCAGCAATATTATGGTCGCCAAAAGAACGATCATAATTCACAAAGAAGTTCATTTGTTCGGAGGTACCGGTAGGATTGGAATAGACAACACGGGTTTGAGACCTGTTGACAACAGGAGCATCATATACCGTAGAATCAGTATATAAATGTTGACCTGCCTTATTTCCATTCTTATTGCGCGACAAAGAAATCGGCAACATCGCCTGCTCGGTAGTCTGGTTATTTGACTGGATGGCATAAGTCCCTTTGAAAGAAAGGCCTTTCACCCAGGGTACTTCATATGACATCGAAAAATTCGCATTATAACCAAAGGTCTTTGTTGTTTGTTTAGACCCATTGGCTAACAACGCATAAAAGTTAGTACCAGAAAGCTGCTGGTTAGTATTTACGTTCCCTAATTTATTAGGACCCAGGGAAGGAGAAATAAAACTGTCTACCCCATGTAAATTAACAGACCAGGGTATGAATTTGGGCATATGGAGCAATTGGGAATAATCATTCTGCTCTACTCCTCCATTTCCATAGCTACCATCACTGATACCCATTTTTGTAAATGTTTTTGCCAGGTCTGAGTTGTTCGCACCAAGGCCAGCGGAAAACTTCAGGCCATTTGCTACGGTTATATCTGTTCCGGCCCGGAATGTATACCTGTTATAATCATTCACGCCTAAGTTAGCTCCCTGTGTAAAGTAAGAGGCGCCCATAAAATAGGTAGCCCTTTCAGCCCCACCGCTAACGTTCACGGAATGCTGCATCGCATTAGCCGCCTTCCAGCCATGATCCAACCAATCGTAGTTGATCCCTTTCATTGACTCCAACTCCGCATCGCTGAAAGTATTGTCGGCAGTCGGAGTAGTTGTACCCCGGATAAACCGGTTGGCGAATACGCCATATTCATAAGCGTTCATCACTTTGCCATGGCTAACCGCATCAGTGGTCTCAAATTTACCAGAGTAAGTGATCTTTGGCGCACCGATCTTTCCTCTTTTTGTCTTAATAACAATAGCACCCTGCGAAGCGCGGGTACCATAAATGGCAGCAGCGGCATCACGCAGTACAGTAATGCTTTCCACCTCAGAGATGTCAAGCAGGTTTAACCGGTCCATGGAAGACAAACCGGTATACGGATCAGTCTGGATCACATCATCGATAACGACCAGCGGATTCGAACCACCACCGTCTTTACCCCAGTTAAATTGCTGGCGAACGGTTAAGGTGGGCATTACACCGGGACGTGTACTACCGCCGTTCACAGACACGCCGGGGATCTGACCTCTCAACGCTTCTGTAATGGTGGGTACCGGCTGATCAGGCAGCTTTGACATATTTACACTAACTACAGACCCAGTGATATTTTTTTGTCTCTGGGAACCATAACCAATTACAATTACATCATCTAACTGCGAGTCAGTCTTATTCAACATGACATCTACAGTTGGATGCGCGCCTACTTTTACTTCTTTAGAAGTGTAGGCAATGTGCGTAAACTCAATTACCTGCTCAGGAGTAGCCATAACCTTGTACCTACCTTCTTTATCGGTAATTACATTGCCGGCCGTTCCCTTTACAGTTACAGTTACGCCTGACACGGGCTTACCCTCGATGTCTGTGACCTGTCCGGCCACAGGTCGCACCTGAGCAAAACCGCCCACTGTTATCAACAACAGCAGGACAAACGAAATGGAAAACTTTTTTGTTAGTTGCAGATTCATACAGCATTAGTTTTTAGGACTGAAAAAACTTTCTTGCAATCTTCTTGCAGGTGAATGATTTAGGTTTTAGCGAGTCTGTCATACAATTTAAGTGTCTTGCAGTAAGGAATATGCGTCATGCGTACACACTTCCAGCCTGCTATTTGGAAATACTTATTGAATGCTAGTTATTTACTTTGTTTGGCGGCTTCTTTCTTCTCGCGGGTCCGCTCCAGCCACTCTTTCTCAGCCTGTTTCATATCCACACCGGCCTTTGCCAGATAATTGTTGATGCGACCTTTATATTTTCCAAACCAGGCATGCTTTTTATCAGATGACTCGGCATCCATAGCATGCTCACGCGCCTCGGTTAACCAATCGAGTATTTGCTTTTTTTGCTCCGGGGTTATATTGGGCAACATTTCATTGTAGGCGGTCATGGTAACGTTCAATACGTTGTAGGTCATGCCGTTTTTAATGCCTTCCACCTGTTCAGGCGTACACAGTTTTGATAATTTAGCCAGGTATTTTGAGTGAAGTTTATCCAGTTGTTTATCGGCGTTGGCTGTCAGCTTTTCAATAGCAGCCTTATCCTTATCGGTCAATACGCTATCCTTTGCTTTGATCTCTTTGATCTTTGCATTCCGCTCATCGTGTATATGTCCCAGCGATAAATACTGATCGGCCACTACTGCCGATACTTTTTTATATACGGTAGAATCGGTAATACCTAACCCGGCAACGATCTTATCAGCTCTTTTTGCAATTACATCTTTGTATTCTTCCTGAGTTTGTTTGGCGGGAGTTGTTTGCGCAGAAACCGGACTTACAGACAGCACCATCATTACAATGGTAAGCGTCATCAATGCTACATATACACTTCCTGTACGTTTCATATGGACCATAGCGAAAAAAAATACCAACGGACCTATGCCGTAAGCTCTTTTTCTTTTTAGTTAAGTATGCTTTTTATTCTAACTATCTAATGATTACGTGTAAAGAACCTTGTATTCTATAAACAGCATGAGCCTGTTTATTCATAGTGCGGGGACTTAAGCCTGTCTGGTTGATTTGTGTAGATTTCGCAAGAAGAGTGTTTAGTTTGACCGGATATTGCGCTGGTGATAATTACTGGCTATTAGAGTGCCATATCAAACTTTGCGAATAAGGAATACCGGGCAAGCAAACGCTTCATATGCTCAATCATTTACATCTCCTTCAGAATACAATGGATCAGGACCACTTAACCAAATATTAGCATTGTTATCTGTTACGATTCATTTTACCTGAATAAAGGTACTAGTGGCCCTATGTGTAAACAATGTAAGGTTTCACTAAAATGATGGAATATTTCACTATTTCTTAAGAAATGCCCGGTAATCCTTTTTAATATGATCTACTGATTTTGCAGCACCATAGTAACTGGTGGCAATCCAGGTGAACTGAATTTTACAGAAATAGTTCCAGCTTCTGTTTTTGATTGAATGATGGCGAGACATAGACCGTTGTAAGCCTTATGGGAGGCAGCTTTAAACGATTCCATACTGGCGGGATAACCATTGTCCATTCCGGCAAGGATGCCTTTGCCAACGATTTCTACAGCTATTTTATTGTCAGCAGCGGGCACCAAATTGCCATTTTTATCAACAATTCTGACAGTTATAAAAGACAGGTCTTTTCCGTCGGCATGGAGGATTTTTTTATCTGGCACTATTTCGAGCCTTGCGGGTTCTCCTGCCGTATTGATGGTTTTTGTACTAACAATTCTGCCATTTTTACGGCTCACGGCTTTTAACGTTCCGGGTTCGTATTTTACCCGCCATTGTACGTGAAAATCAAGTGGTTGTTTTTTACGAATGCCCAATGAACGGTTATTCAGGTACAATTCTACTTCATCCGCATTATTATAATAAGCCCATACATCCACATCCTTACCCGATTCCCAGTTCCAATGGGGCAATACATGCAAAACTGTTTTGCTGGTCCATTCGCTCTGGTACATATAATAAGCATCCTTGGGAAAACCCGCCAGATCTATGATCCCATAATAGGAACTTCTCGCAGGCCATGGGTATGGTACTGGCTCTCCCAGGAAATCGAAACCCGACCACACAAACAACCCTGATAAAAATTCATATTGTTTTATAATTCGCCAGGTTTGTTCATGGGTTGAACCCCAATAAGCAGCTACATTATCATAAGCGGAAACCGTATAATCCGGGTTGCCATTCTCCACAAATTTTTGTCCTTTTAAAGGCCAGAACCGCATACTGTCTGCAGGCAGATCATAATGCCCGCGACTGGCCAGCGCCGACATGGTCTCAGTAGCCAGAAATTTTTTACCCGGGTATTTCTGCAGAAAATCAGGATATAATTGCTGATTATAATTCATTCCCATCAGGTCCAGTGCATTGGCCTGATAAATAAAGTTTTTGGTGGTATCAGTTTCTGTCAGGGCCGATGTTACCGGTCTTGTAGTATCGAGTTGTTTTACAATATCTACTAATTCTCTGGTATAAGTAATACCTGTACTATCGAACTGTTCGCGAATTTCATTGCCTATGCTCCAGATGATCACAGAAGGATGGTTGCGATCTCTTTTTACCTGGTCTTCCAGGTCTTGTTTATGCCATTGGTCAAAATCAATGTTGTAGTCGAACTTGTTCTTTTTCTTATGCCACATATCAAAGGCTTCATCCATCACCAGAAAACCCATTTTATCGCACAGGGCTAACCACTCCGGTGCCGGTGGATTGTGGGAAGTACGAATGGCATTGCAACCCATATCTTTCAGGATCTGTAACTGCCGCTCCATGGCCCGCACATTGATGGCGGCGCCTAAAGCGCCCAGGTCGTGGTGCATACATACACCCAGTAGCTTCATGGGCTTACCATTCAGCGAAAAGCCTTTTTGTACATCAAAATTAAAATAGCGAATACCAAACGGAGTTACATATTCATCTACGACTTTGCCATTCACTAATACCTTTGTTACCGCTTTATATAAATAAGGGTTTTCAACCGACCACAATACGGGTTTGTTTATAGCAGCAGAATAAGTATAGGTTGCTTTACCTGTTGGCCAGCCGGGTGCGCCATGCAGCCAGGCATTGCCTTTACTTACCAGTTTGCCAGCTGCATCATAGATATCTGTATACATGCTGCCATGTCCTAATTGCCCGGTGCTGTTATTTATTGTTGATTGAATTTTAATGACCGCTACACTGGAACTTATGGTAGCCGCTGTAATAAAAGTACCCCACTGATCAAGGGCTATTTTATTGGTAAGTACCAACCGTACATTGCGATAAATTCCCGAGCCGGTATACCAACGCGAATTGGGTTGAAGGGAATTGTCTACCCTAACAGCAATCACCTGTTCGGCTGAACCGGGATTACAATATTGGGTAATATCATAGCCGAATGAGATATAGCCATTGGGCCGTTTACCCAGGTAATGCCCGTTTATCCATACCTCACTGTTGCGGTATACGCCATCAAATTCTATAGCTATATTTTGATTGGCAGCAGTTGCCGGCAGCGTAAATGTTTTTCGGTACCAGCCAATGCCGGTTGGCAGGGCGGCCTGGTTGGGCGTACCCGGATTTTTTTCACTGAACTCCCCTTCTATACTCCAGTCGTGCGGCAGGTTGAGCGCCCGCCAGTCATTGTCGCTATAACCAGGTTCTTTGGCAACAGCCGTATCGCCTAACCAGAATTTCCAGTTGTTGTTGAAATCTATGATGGTGCGTTGGGCAGAGGCGATGTAGCTACTTAACAGGGCTACTACTATAATATAGAAATGTTTGTTCATTTAAATGCTTTTAACATGGTGCATGACCTGTAAGGTCCATCATTTGAGCTTAAACAATTATTAGGTTGAATTGGACCTGACAGGTCTTGCTCCAAAACCTGTCCCCTGAAATGGCGCCCCGCCTCAGCGGGGTGCCGATTAAGACCTGTCAGGTGCAAATCACCCCACTGCTAAGGCAAGCTCAAATGATGCACCTTACAGGTCTTACTTATCACTTCACAAATTCCACAATACTACTTCCTAAATCCTTCGACGTAGCCACCGCTATCCCCCGCTGCTCTTTGTTATTAACGCCGCAGTAAAAATGATATACAACACCGTTATATTTTACTACGAACGATTTATGGGCATAACGCTCATCATAGGGCGTTGAAGATTCTATGAGATTGGCACCCTGCCAGTCGGTCCAGTGAACGAGGTCGTAGGAGCAGGCAAAACGGTTAAACGCCCCTTTGCGGTCCTGCCAGAACGCACCAAAGTAAAACATCACATACACCTTGCCGATCTGTTGAATGACTGCATCGCCGGTAATACCCACCGGGTGGTGCATGACTGGCTTTGCCTGGAAGCGTACCCAATGCACCATATCATCCGACACTGCCATTCCAATACGTTCAAACCAACGGGTTTTCTTGTTATCAATGGCAGAATCGCCATTGGCATTATAATACATTACAAAAGGATAGCCGGTAACTCTTTCTTTATCCCAGATCACCGAACTCTTGAATTGTTTTTTATTTTCCCACCACCGCACATCGCTGTCTTTGGAGGTTAAGATGGGTTGCGGCTGCCGTTGAAACTCATGGGGAACCGAGGGGTCCTTTTCACTATAGGCCATACCGAGTGATAACAGCCCGGCCTCGTAACCGGTTTCCCGGCCACCAAAGTAACTCATCCAGTATTTTCCAGCGTAGGGCTGCCACTTGTAGCTGCCATTAAACTTTATATCTTCCAACGCTACATAACCCGCTTTTTGACTGGCATCCCACAAAGTGGTATCACTTGAGAAAGACAGTAGTCTGCCTTTGGTGGTCCAGTGAAGCAGGTCTTTACTTTCCGATAACCAGGTCTCATAACCACGGCCATCAAAGATCACATAGGTCATGTACCAGTTTTTTCCTTTGCGAAAAACGGTAGGACAGTCGAGTTTTTTACCATTGTCTGCCGGCACTACCACCAGCCCGTATTTATAAGGTGTTTTCACCTGTTCATAAATACGCTGCATTACCTTATCGGGCACGGTTGTATTTGTTTGCGCCCAGGCAGCCAGCATACATACCTGCAGTAAAATAACTCCGATGCTTTTTTTCACTGACGTTGTTTTAATGTAGATGGGTACCGGCGTAAAATAGTTGGCACCAACATCAATTTTTGCAAAGATATAAGCGTTGAGAATACATTTATCGCAAGAAGACTGTTTTCCGTGACGTCTAAGACTTATTTACTACTTTTAACCCCAATATAATTCCGCTCAAAATAAGCCGTCATGAAAAATCTCTTCCAGACCCCTAAAAAAATCACCCTTATTGCACTATTCGCTGTTTCAGCATTTAAAAATACAAAAGCCCAGACAATTGCGTTTCCCGGCGCCGAAGGTTATGGCAAATATGCAACCGGCGGCCGCGGTGGTAAAGTGGCCGTTGTTACCAATTTGCACGACGATGGCCCCGGCAGTTTCCGTCAGGCCCTGGCGGAATTTCCCGAAGAGCCCCTTACTGTTGTTTTCCAGGTTTCGGGCATCATTGATCTGGAAACTCCTTTGGTATTGAAAAGATCGAATATAACCATTGCCGGACAAACAGCGCCGGGTGATGGCATTTGTTTGAAAGGACATTCTTTTATAATCAACGGGGCGGGTAAAGGCGGCAACCGCGGCAACATCATTATCCGGTATATCCGGTCAAGACCCGGAAGCACTTACTCGCTGGGCGTTTATGGACTGGATATAGAGAACTGTCACGATATTATAGTTGACCATTGCTCATTCAGCTGGGCCAATGAAGAAGTGGTAGCGGCCTATGACACCAAAAACATTACCATTCAATGGTGTATTGTAAGCGAAGGTTTATATGAAGCAGGGCATCATAAAGGGCACAGGTCATACGGTGGTGTATGGGGCGGACAAAACGCATCTTTCCACCATAACCTGTATGCGCATTTAAACAACCGCACAGTTCGTTTTAATGGCGCCCGCGCACATGATACTATGGCGCTGGTTGATTACCGCGACAATGTTAATTATAACTGGGGCAGCAAAAATGCCTGCTATGGCGGTGATGTAAAAATACCCGGTGGTGTTTCGCGGGTGAATATCGTAAACAACTATTATCAACCCGGGCCAGCAACAGCCGACACCCTGCAATTCCTGCATGCGTTATACGCTAAAAATCCTGATAACCGGGTAGGCGAATGGTTTATCGCCGGCAATTATATGGCGGGCAACAAAGAACTCACCCAAAATAACTGGAAAGGGGTTGATCTGTCAGAGCTGCCTGAAGCCAGCCGTGCCATGGCAAAATCTGATTCTGTTTTTCCGGTAATGCGCATCTCCAATAACCAGGTGGCTAAGGAAGCCTTTAAAGCTGTACTGGAGGGCGCCGGCGCTACCCTGCCCCAACGTGACTCAACCGATATCCGCATTATTTATGAAGTGCAACATAAGATCGCTTCTGGCAAAGGGGTATTTGGCAAGGCCGGTATAATCGATAGCCCCATGGCTGTTGGCGGTTGGGCCACTTACAAACAAGGCAAACCTTTAAAAGACTCCGATGGCGATGGCATACCTGATAGCTGGGAGAAGGAGAATAACCTGAACCCCAAAGATCCAAAAGACGGGAATGCGGTTAATAGTGAGGGATATACGAATTTAGAGGTGTATTTGAACAGCCTGGTTACACCGCGTTCTTAAGTAGCAGTTATTAGGTTCGTAAGTTAGGGTTACTAATACAAAACGCTGAACGTTTATTATAAGTTCAGCGTTTTGCGTTATATCTTTTTCCGATGTATTAAGACCTGTAAGAGCTTGTCCGCCTTTGGCCGAACCAGACCTGTCAGGATCGCTTAAACCCACTGAACGTTCAGACTCAGATGGCGAACCTTACAGGTCTTGGCCCTGCCTTCTGCCTGGTCAACTGATCAACTGGTTAATTGGTCAACTTCCAATCAACCCTATCAACTCGCCTTCAGTCCAACTTAATAACTTAATAACTCAATAACATAATAACTCATAAACTTGTATTCCCCTACTGCACATCCACACCACCAATAGCCACACCCTCCGCATCAGTAGCGGTTATGCGTACGGTATATTTACCGGCATTGATCATGGAGCCGCTGGTAGTGGTAAAATAATTCCATTTCCCTTCGCGGGCATTGGTAAATTCCATGGCTTCTGTTTTCAAAACAGTGCCATCGGCCTGGATCAGCTGCCAGGTTGCTTTGCGTATTGCGGTTGAAGGGTTGTAATACCGGAAGGTAATGGAATATACATCTCCCACTCCAGTATTAATAGTAACATCAGCCTGTCCACCAGCTGGTTTTGTAAATACAACCGATTCTCTTTTATTGATGGTTTGACGGGTAGTTCCATCTCCGCTTGTTACCGCCTGGTCCATTTTATAGCTGGTGGTTGCTTTTTGGTCGAAGGGCGGTTGCAGGGTGGTTACGGGGGTTACGATCACAGAATACAGGTCATTTATAGTCACGGTAGCATTTGCAGTAAACCGTTTGCGCAACAGCTTATAGGTACCTTTCGTAGTCTGCAATACCATTTTTGTATCCTCATATGTCTTCAACCAAAACGGCCGTTGCAGACTGCTATCCATGGCTACGAATACGTCGGCATCAGCTGTAACGGTAAATGACGCCCAATCCTCCTCCTTATCTGACGATTGCTTAACAGGCATCTGTATCAATTCTGCACCGTATAACGTTGGTGGCAATGCCGTAACAGCTACATTGCTATCGCAATATTGTGTATCGCCGGTATTCAACCAGGTTTGTACCTTTATTTTTTTAGCTAAATTTTTGTCCTCCACATTCAGGTCCCTGATCAATAACGGTGAAGGCGCTGCTGCTTTCACCTGTTGATCTTTTGTAGAAATGGCAATGGCTGAAATAACTGCCTGTCCAACTGCTACGTTCGGAAATGAGATCGTTAATTGCCCGCCTGTAACATGTACAGGTACAACCTCCTTCAGGGCACGGTTACCTACCCTTGACCAGATATCCAGGTTTTTGATCACCGTTTTATTATTGATGGCTACATCAAACATGCGCCAGCCTTTAGCATTCATATTGCCGCGGCACCACCAGGGTTCTATAAAATACAATTCAACGAGGTAATCTCCATCAGGTACCGGAAACTCATATCGCAACTGTTGCAAACCATAGCGGAATGTTTGCAACAACGGCTCATCTTTTGTGTATGGAATGGGATCGTTACTCTGGCGCTGACTGGCATAAAAGGCAGGCATGCCGGGGAATTGTTTTGTCCAGCTAACAGAGCCCCAGGTATTGGCTGATTTTTTCTCGCGATCAGCCAGCCAGGTATTACCCTGACTATCTTTGTAATCGGGACCACCGCAATTCACCCGGTATAAATAGTTCTGCCCCAATGCAGGCGATATCAGCAACCCTAATTTCCCATTGTATGGAGAAGAAGTCTCTTCATACAACGAGGAGAAATGAGGCGACATGGGCAGGTGCTGTAACACAATAACATCGCGTGTCACTTGCTTTCCATTCACATAACCTACTGCATACAATACATTGTATTTTATATCCACCTCATCCCATTGAAAATGGGTGCCGATGCCATTTCTTTTGCGTTTGCCTAAGGATTCATTATTTACATCATTGAACAATTCCACTTCATCACAATTGGAATATACTACTATCCCATCCTTCTTCCCGGGGCTTATCCAGCGACCGGGCCAGGTATGCGAAACGATATACACCATAGGGGAGGTTTCCCTGGGTGCATAGTTGGCGCGGTACATATAGAACACATCCAGGGGTTCTTCCCAGGGCGTTAACAATCCTTTGTAATTCACGGGGCCAATGCGATCGAGTTCACGTAACCCTTCCCCACTCTGCACGCGGCCGGGGTTGTCGTGCGAAGTATAGATCCAGAAGAATTGACCGCAGGTGCTGTCTTTCACCGACTCGGCCAACCGAACTTTTGTTTCCATCAGCTGGGTCATGCGGTCTTCACTCAGGGTCCCGTTCTGCACAAAACCGCCTTCGGTATGCAGATCGAGCGTGCGCCAGGCGCCATACTCCCCTATCAATTGCTGCCGGACCACATCACTGCCATAAGCAGCGGGATTACCGCCATAGGTACCTGTCCAGTTCTGGGGCACATCCCAGTCAGTCCCTTCACCGCCATTGCAGGTGGTAACTTTCCGTTGTGCAGAAGCAGTGGGGTCCAGTTCCCGGATCAACTCCGTGCACTCGCGCGCAAAATCTTCAGGGATCTTGCTTTCATTTTGCAAACCCCACAAAACCAGGGAAGGACTGTTGCGCCGTTCTATCACCCATTCTTTCAACAATGCTTTAAAGTTATTTTTAAACTCGGGCGTGTTGTACCATACGTGGGCGGAGAGTTGCGTCCACCAAAGCAGCCCCATACTATCGAGCAGGTGTTGATAGCGCAGGTTATGCGGCTGGTGCGCATCGCGGAAGGCATTGAAGCCAACTGCTTTTATTTGCTGCACGCGGGCGCTTACTTCGGCATCGCTAAAAGCATGACCGCCGCCCATCAGGTGCTCGTATTCGGCAATACCATTGATGAAGACCGGTTTTCCATTCAGGAAGAATTGTTTGGAAGTACCGCTACTGCCCACCGGCCAGCTGATCCACCGGATGCCATAGGCCGTTTCTGTGGCATCAATTACTTTTCCATTTTGCAATACCTCCGTTACCAGCGTGTAACAATAGGGATCGCTCAATGACCACAGACGCGGTGCCTTTATCACAGGCAATTGCTGCGGTATTTCTACCACAGCGCCCGGTTGCAGCGTACTGTTAGTGGCTATTGAAACCACCGGCTGTTTCGCCTTGTTCATCAGGCGTTGACGGATAGTAAAAGCAACCGGTTTATCGCTGTAATTCTTAACCGTTGTAGCCAGGCGCAACAGGGCCGACTTTTCCGACACCGCTGTATCGTTCCAGATGTGCACCCCAAACGGTTCTACCCGAATAGCATTGGTGGTTATCAAATGGACCGGACGAAAAATTCCCATGGGTTGGGACCCTTCACTAAATCCGCGTTCATCGGAACAGCCGCCACAAACCCAGGGCAGGGTTTGAATATTGGCCGGATGATCTGCCCGGACTGCTAACAGATTCGGTTTGTTATTATCAATGAGCAGGTCAGTAATATCAAGCGTAAAAGTAGTTCTGCCACCGGCATGTTCACCTGCTTTTTTACCATTCACCCATACAGTTGCAAACGAGCCCACTCCTTCAAACCATAAAAAATAACGTTTGCCTTTTTCTTTTTGGGCTACTGTAAATGTTCTGCTATACCAGGCATACCCATGGCGGTTGCCATGTAATAAACGGCGATAGCCTTCGTACGCATCCCAGTTGTGCGGCACATTGACCGGCTGCCAGCCTGTTGTTTTGTACGCCGGATTCTCAAACCCATCAAACGCATGCTGATTGGTATCATTCGCAATGGATAGCCAGTTACTATTCAACAAAACATCCCTGCGTTGGCCCGAGGCCTGCAATACGCACAATACCGAAAAGAGAACAAGAAGATCTTTTATTATGTTTCGAACCATCATATTCATTTTTGCTGTTTCGCGTTTGTTAAGCGCTTGCGCCAGGCAGCCATTAGGCATAGCTAAATCCTCCCGATGCATCGTGAGGCCGCAACGTGCAGACCCACCCCTACCCATCCCAGGAGGGGATCCATTAAAACAAGCATTAACTAAACGACAATACCTGCCGATTAACGGGCCTGAGCGCAGCGAAGAACAATCCGTTGCCGCGCAGAGGCTTTCTGCCCTCTGCCCTCTGCCTTCTGCCTTCTGCCGTCTGCCGTCTGCCGTTTCACGATTGCCTATTGCCTATTCAGGCCACTATCAAACACATAAGTACCATTTTTCTTAGTAACCACTTCTATTTCCTGAGCGCCATATTTCAGTCGACACGTATTTCCATTCTTAGAAACCAGTTTTACCTGATGTAATTTCCCCTGTTTCCAGGTTATATCCAGCACAAAACCACCACGGGCGCAAATGCCTTTTACTTCGCCGTCGGGCAATTCGGATGGCAAGGCAGGCAACAGCTCAATAACACCGGTATGGCTTTGAATGATCATTTCAGCAATACCCGAAGAGCCGCCAAAATTACCATCTATCTGGAAGGGCGGATGCGCATCGAACAGGTTATTATATACGCCACCTCTTTCGCGGCCATTATCATCGATGGCCGGAGTGAACAGGTTCTTGATCATCAACAAGGCATGATCCCCCTCTTTAAACCGGGCCCATACGTTCACTTTCCAGGCAAGACTCCAGCCGGTGCCCCCATCGCCCCGATAGATCAACGACTGGCGGGCCGCTTTCATCATGGCAGAATCTTTCCAGGTTATATCAGAACCGGGGAACACGCCCCATAAATGAGAAATATGGCGGTGTTGATCATTTACATCATCAACATCTTCCATCCACTCCTGTAATTGATTGTGTTTACCAATTTTGTTAGGGGCAATTTGCGGGATCAGCGTATTCAGCCTTTCAGCAAAAGCAGCATCTGTTTTCAGCACAGCGGCGGCGGCACTGCAATTCCGGAACAACTCTCTGATAATTTGGTGATCCATGGTTGGACCAGCCACCAATCCACCATGCTCCGGTGAATTGGAAGGCGTGCTGATGAGATAACCGCTTTTAGGGTCTTTTACCAGGAACTTTTCGAAGAACTGCGCGGCACCCTGCAGGTTAGGATATTGCACCCGCAGAAAAGCGGTATCCTGGGTATATAAGAAATGTTCCCAAATATGTAAACACAACCAGGCTGCGCCGGTAACCCAAATACCGTGGTTACTCGCATTGATAGGCGCGGTGCCCCGCCACAGATCGGTATTGTGATGGAGTACCCAACCCGGCGCATCATAGTGATCTTTTGCTGTTTGATGACCGGCCACGGCCAGTTCGTTTATCATTTTAAATAAAGGCTGCGTACAGGAAGAAAGGTTCAACACTTCGGCAGTCCAGTAATTCATTTGCAGGTTGATGTTGGTCGTATACTTACTGCCCCAGGGGGGAGTTAACAGATCGTTCCAGATCCCCTGCAAATTGGCAGGTTGTGTTCCCGGGCGGGAAGAAGCAATCAACAGGTAACGACTGTACATTAAAAAAGTGGGCACCAGCGAAGCATCGTCCTTCATATTGAATTGCCGGATGCGTTCATTAGTAGGCAGGTCACTATTTTTTCCAGCCGGAACCGTAAAACTAAAAGTTGAAAACAATTTGCGGTATTCACTTACATGTGCCGCCCTGATGGCATTGTAAGGAACGCCTTTAACACGCGACAGGGCCGCTTTACAGACAGCCACCGGATCGCCCGACACCTCTTTATAATTTTTGAAACTGGTAGCGGCTACCAGGTAAAAGCTGGCTTCGGTAGCCTGTTGCAGATTGATGGCGGTATCACTCACCGTTAACTTGCCACCGGTAGCCGTAGCATACAAATAGCCAGCAGCTTTTAACACACCATTGCTTACCTCCAGCGACAATGAGAGCGTATGATCATCAATTTTTTGTACAATGTATTTTTTATGAGGCGTATTCAGCACCGCCTGTAACGACAACGCGCCGGGTTTGCTGGCAGTCAGATGCATCACCACACATTGATGCGGAGCGCTGATAAAATATTCGCGGTTATAGGAAACGCCATTTACGGAATAGGAAATTTTGGCGAGGGCACTGTCCAGATCGAGGGAACGTTTATAATCCCTGCTGTTGTTCCCATGGGCAAAACGGAAATACAGGTCCCCAAATGGCAGGTAGTCGGCCTCATAACGCGGCAGTGCCGGTGGGGTATCGTTCTGAATAAAATATTTCCAGGTATTACCCAATGAAACGGTGTCTGCATCACCACCTTCAGGATATACTACCAGGGTCCTGGCAGTACTCTTTACCCCGATAAAACCACCTTTATCAAAGAAATTGATCACCTGAACAGCGAGGGTATTTTTTCCTTCCTTTAATGCCGAAGCCGGAATGGTATATTTTCTTTTTTTACTGATGCCTTCATCGTGACCCACTAATTGTCCGTTTACATAGGTGAGATCCAGATCGCGGATACGGCCCAGATCGAGCACCAGGTCCTTACCCAGCCATTTTGCCGGAACATTGAACGTGGTACGGAACCAAAGGGAACCATCAGTGCCTTCCAATCCAACCCGCTCCCACCCTTCGGGTGTTGGCAGTTGCATGGTTGGCCAGTTATTGTCGTTATAATCAACGGCGGCCGGCGCTGTTTGCGAGATCACCGATTTAAACCAGTCGGCTTTCTGTAATTGATAAGCGCTGTCATCTGGGTCTTTCAGGCCCATAAAATATTTCTCGCCCATTGCTTCTGCTTCCGCCTGTTTACCCTCGGCCAGTAACTGGCGAATGGGTTGCAGGTATTGCGCCGCGCCAGGATGGGAATAAGCACGCGGACGTCCGCTCCACAGGGTTTCCTCATTCAGTTGTAAATGGTCTACCCCTACTCCCCCAAACACCATAGCACCGAGGCGGCCATTGCCAAGCGGCAGGGCATCCGTCCAGGCAGCAGCGGGTTGCTGATACCATAAGCGGAGCGGCTGTTTTTGCGCATAGGCCCCCGAAAAGGGACTAACAACCGTTAACAACAGAGAACATCGAAGCAATGATTTCAGGTACATAGATAACTGGTATATAAGTATAAAGACGGAACAAGATACGATCAAGTTGCAAGTTTTGCACTTTTAGTAGTTGAAAGTTGAAGGTTTAAAGTTCAATGTTTTAGTTAAAATGTCAAAAAGACAAATACAGGTTGAGTTAACAAGTTGACCGGTTGACCAGTTAACCAGGAATACAGTTTTTTAATTCGTTATTTCTAAAGTTCGTAGGTTTCTATTGTTGGCAGGGAAATGGGGATGGTGCCGGTATTGATTGCTTTGTTTATCCGATGTATGGTATCGCTCCGGTACAGAACTGGGTTTGACGGCAACTTTGTTCGGACTTTGTTCGGATTTCCCTCGGGGACATCCGAACCTTCCCAGGGAGAGTCCGAACAACTTCCGAACATTGTCCACAGCATTACCGGCACAATACCGGCGCCATACCAGTCAATGGCCTGCTTTCCCTATAACCAGGCAAGACACTTATAGACCATTGTAGACATAAATCGGAAACACAGGCCATTGTAGACGCACCTAGACATCCCTGTTATGTATATACCAATAAATGCGTTTACCTTTGTATAGTATTCGCGTTTACAGCTCTTTGACATAGGGATTTAGTTTACAAGTTGACCAGTTAACAGGTTTAAGGCAGGTAGATCCTGGATAAAAGTGGCTGGTTGATACAGTTGACTAGTTGGCCGGTTCGCGAGCCCCCGCCCGAACGACGTTCAGTCGGGCGGGCACTCACAACTCACAACTGACATGCTGAATAGTGAACCAGACGTACAAGTGAGTGACACAACGAAGCTGATAGTAGTACCAAGCCCGCCTAATAGTTTGCCTATTGCCCATTGCCTATTGCCCATTCCCCATTGCCTCGTCTGCCGTCTGCCGTTTGCCGTTTGCCGTCTGCCGTTTCACGATAACCCACTGCCCATCCCTACTGCCTATTGCCCATTCACCATTGCCTCGTCTGCCGTCTGCCGTTTGCCGTTTCACGATAACCCACTGCCCATCCCTACTGCCTATTGCCCATTGCCTATTGCCCATTCCCCATTGCCTCGTCTGCCGTTTGCCGTCTGCCGTTTGCCTTCTGCCGTCTGCCGTTTGCCTTCTGCCGTCTGCCGTTTGCCGTCTGCCGTCTGCCGTCTGCCGTTTGCCCTTCTCCCCATATCAGGTAATTTCCCTTACTTTGGCGCAGATATACAAACCAGATAAGCTATGAGCATGGAGCAAGCCCCCGAAGCTATTTTTGAAAAGGAATTTCAGGCAGCCATTTCCCGGTATCTTTCCAAACCCGGCGTTGATGTGGGCCTGAAAATGCGGAACAAGGAAACAAACGAAGTGATGCTGTTTGCAGAAGCATTTCCCGAGGCCTTTGCCAACTGGCAAACGGTGCAGTCGTTACCAGACAGACGCGGCATCATTTATTCCGTGCTGGATGGTTTTATGGGGAATGACCTGCAATTATGGCAAATCATTGAACGGTTTACCGATGACCGTTACCCGCAGCGGGCTTTGGAAGCGGCCACTACCCATGCCGATGCAACCGACAAAGGCAATTCAAATTATTGGGCAGCGGTGGCAAAAGCGAACCTTGTTTTAACCAGCTATCCAGATGCGGAGGCCAATGCCCTTAAAGCATTATCACTCGAAATGACGAACGACAGGGCAAAAATGGTACTGGCAGATGTTTATCATGCGCTGGGTAAATTTGAAGACGCCCATGCTTTATACAATGAGATCTTACAGGACCGCCTGCCCAAAACAAACGCTACCTCTCTTTCATTTGCCCAACTGGTAGGGTTTGAAGGGAACATCCTGCCCTCGCCCTTCTATGCGCTCGACTGGTTACAAAGCCATCCCGATACTACCATCGACACCTGGAACTGGGCCAATGATGAATTTTATTACAGTCCGCACTTCAGGGCGCAATTCGCGTATTATTTGATAAAGCAGCAAGAAACCGTAAAGGGATTGGTAAAGTTGTTTACACTCGCCAAAGAAATGCCCTGGTTTAAGGAAGCCGTGATCAACAGCTGGCATTTGATCAATCAGCTGGGCATGGCAGGCAATATGCCTAACGACAACCGCTGGCTCGAAGAAACGATGAAAGCCAATCAGTGGGACCCTCATGACCCGGGATTGCAACGGATAGAGGTCTGAACTGGGATTGCTGGGATTAAGGGATGATTGGGAAAAAGATCTGTAAAGACCAGGGGCTTTCCTAAAATGGCTCATCCGTTCGCTTGTACCTGTAACGTGAGTGAGAAGAGCACAGTAATAATTGACTATCAGCAACATACGATTCACACGTTCCTGCCTAAAGGTTATACATAGCTGAAATACAACTTTTTAATAGCATGCTCACTCATTTTTGTTCGGGATTTGTTCGGGTCTCTCTAAGGGAAACAGCGTGTTTTCTTTGGGAAAAGCCGAACGTGACCCAAGCAATATATAGGGCAGATACGGTGCAGACCCGAAGAAAATGCCTTTGGGATGCCATACATATGCCATCCGAATCCCATAGCCTATGGCATTCGGATGGGATTCCGATGGGATTATGGCCGGGGAAATGGCCTGTTTTAGTATATCTGGAGAGAATCTGACAGGGATGTCACTAGCTCTTTCTATCGCACTGACAGGACTCCTCAACCACTCAAGTGTAGAATAACACCGACCCTGGTAGCATCGGCGCCGTAATTTGCCTTAAAACGACTTCGGCCTCATCAAAGAACCCAGAACATCAAAAAACCAAAACAAGGGCCAGAATCGCCTCCTGCGACGTTACAGGCCATTCTTTTCAGATCCGTCTCTGTTTCACTACCATAACCAATTCCCCAGGCTCAATTTTAAACCCAGGGTTGGTTATTACAGCAAATCAGCCCCGCTTACAGTTTTATTACTTTTTGATTGAGCTGCATGTTATCCATGCATAACAGTATTATATAGTTTCCGGCTGTAACATTATTAAGCTCATTAACTAGGGTACCATTCGTTTTCATACAGTTTAATTCAAGGGTGACGAAATAGAAAATACGAATGGTCTTCCAGGGATTATTGGGATAAATCTTAGTTAATAAAGATATTGGAGGTGATTACCAGGGGAGGCTATGTTAATGGCAGAAAGGATATGGGAAAGCCTTCTATGTTTAAAATTAATAAGCCGTTTTGAAGATTGCAAGCGCCAACATTTTTTTTTGTGCAATAGATGATCCGAATCAACAAACCACTAATCTATAATAGATTGTGGTCAAAAAAAATAAACTTATTTATACTTTTTATTACCTTGCATGCATAGGATAAGGTTTAATGGTTAATGGTATTTGATTAGTGCAGCCTCCCGACGGGGAGGCTTTTTTTTTATTCTACATCCAACTTTAATGAATAGCACCACAGGCTGCTTCCAGTTCCTCTAACACCCGTAAAACATCTTTAGCTGGAAGCAAGTTGTATTCCCGGTAACTATTTCTGGTTAGTAATAATTCACAATTCCCGGGATCGTCCTTTTCATATACCACGTCCATATTTTTATTGAATAACATAAATAATACATTGGACTTTTCATAAGTGATCCGTGTGAGGCGGGTAATCTCTTTACCATTAACCAGTATTTTGTAGTTAATATCGGCTGAATAACTGCCATTCATTATATCCGGACTTACGCCCACTATATTTCCTTTTGTGACCGCAAAGTTTTGCTTTCTTTTAAATGGCCCTACCCATTCAAGATAGATCACATAGGCAGTTAAGCCCAGGAATAACGCCGCTATAAATAACCAGACCTTTTTTCGCATTGGGGGTAGATGTTGTAATTGTCTACTAATATATAAAAATACCAAGGCCCTCGATTAATTGAGGGCCTTGATTTCAGTATAAACAAAATACATCAATAAATTTCATGATAATCCATATCCTTTACAACCTGGAAATAAAAAACCTCTTTTTGTTACATACCCCATAGGACATCTATAAAGACTGCTTTTTATCTCAGTCCAGCAATTATATTTTACTATTTATTTTTGAATGAATTAACAACGCAATCTCCAAAGCGCATATCATTTAGATTATACTTACATCCCGTTGGCTCAGAGGCATCCATTGTTGCATACTCCATAAAATAATAATCTCTAAGAATCTTTGACAATTCAGCTTTATTAATCGAGTTTGAAAAACTCGGACCAATCCAACTCAAGGATAACGAGTCTCCCATTTTTTTACCTAAGTAACTGGTACCTTCATAATACCATCTATGCGTTTTATCTGGATACAATTGCCTGTAACTTGGATTTTTAACAATTATAAAGGCTGCCATTTTTTTTAAATCGCCGTAATAAATAATGGTATCAATGATAATTTCTGTCATCTCAAAATAAGCAGTATTATTAAAAAAACGTTCATGATTTAACAAATCAATTTTAAGCCGCTCACAAATCAATAAACTGTCTTTTAAATAATCATCTTTATTAACAACCACATTATTGATGAATTTATCGGGTGTTATTATTTTACTATCTTTCCCAGAGCACATGCAAAACAACAATAAATAAATAAATAAAAATAAGCTTAACACAGACTCATGTTTCATAATAACTTATTGTTTAATCCAAGTTTGATTATACTCGTCCCACTTATACTTCCCTTCAGATAAAGTACTAATATCATTAAAAAAGGTAAATATGGAATGATCTGTACTGGTTCCTGTATTTGTATGGATGTTTTCCTCAGGCAAACCTTTTTCATCTTCGTTTGCCAACCAACCCATCCCTAAAGCATTATGCTTGCCTGCATGTTTAAATTGTTCGGTTTTTATATCTGGGTCAGCGTTAATACTCGCACCTTCATAAGGATCAAAATCCGCAATTAGTGTTATTTTTATTTGTTTTTGCTGTTCAATCGGTAACGTTTTTATATATTCTTTTAGAGCACGAACAAATCCACTTCCATATGCTCCACCCATACTATGGGTAATAATTTTTATAGTTTCAATTATATTACCATTTTTATCACGTGCTAAACTGGCAATAATTTCAGCTGCATCTTTTTGCCCCTTTAAATAACCCATATAGCTTCTACCTTTTGCCGAAGATGCCACTAGGCCATAACCCGCTATACCAAGAGGTTGCCAACCACCAAGAGCTCCATCATAATATCTTGCATGATGATCTTGTAGCTGGTCCATAACTTTTTCATCAAAATTGTTTACCACTTTATTGTAAATTGGTTTATACCAGGTACCAAAACTACCTCTATTAGGTTCATATCCAATTACAGTTTTCTCTGTAGTTCTCCAATAAGACGCCCCGGGAGAGCCGAAACCAAAATGGTTACCATTTACAAAAATCACAAGGTTTCCATCTGGATCTAAAGCATTAGTAGGTTGATTAAGTGCATAGACGTATGGAGAAGTTGCAAAATATAATTCTGCTTTATTATCTGTTTTATTCCATCTTCCTATCTGGGCATCATACATCCTCGCTCCATAATCATACCATTCCAATCCACTACCATCGCTAAATTCTTTCTCCTGCTTCTCCTTACCATTGTATTTATATTTATTTTCCGGGCCACCTAACGCCTTCGAACTTATCCCCGCCATCGTTAACCCAAAAGGATAATAATGTGTTTCTTCCAGCAAGGGCCCCCTTGTATGAATAACTTGCAGGTTATCAAAGAACACTCTAACCGAACTTTCATTGCTTACGTACACATAAAGATAACCATTCCTGGCAATGTCAATTACTGACAAATGATGGTCTTTGATACTATCAGCAGCTCCTACCCGGTCAAAATTCCCCGTTAACTGCGCACCACACCCCTCCCTAAAACAAGAAAGTCCCCCGACATCTCGGGGGACTTTCTTCTTACATGACTTAAAGGTTACCAGATCATAACTACTTTAAACCATTTTTTATTAGTTGTAACCCTGGTTCTGACCAAAGTCAATAGCATTGACCAAACCATTCAATTCGGTTTGTGAAATAGGACGCAGCCAATGGTTAGCTTTAATCAGCGTAATATCCGGGTTTCTATTTATGATATATTGAGCCCACTCATCACCTCTCAGAATACGTTTCAGATCGAACCAGCGCATGTGCTCGCCGCAGAATTCACGTGCTCTTTCATCCAATATCCAGCCTGGGGTAATTTGAGCGCCAGTGATATCTGTTGCTCCAGCTCTTTGTCTGACCTTATTAAACAGATCAGCAGCAGTAGCAGCATTATTTAACTTGTATTCTGCTTCACCGGCAACCATGTACATTTCAGCCAGTCGAATTACAAGAATATCATTAGTACCATACTGAGAAGTTACATCAGTTGAACGCAGGGGATCCATTAACTTTTTCAAAGCAGGATAGCTTCCGTTAGGGTCCTTGCTCTTGCCAGTAGTAGCATTATAAATATCATCGATATCATAAGCAACATAATTTACTGTTGCCTTATTAGGAATTGGATCTCTTGAGATCCACAACGCCAATGCTTTAGGTTCAATGGTGAGGTGATTATTATAAACTGAGATATCTTTATTGTTATTCAGTTTATACAATGACTGATAATTCTTATTAGCAGGGTCCCACCACTGGAAAGCTGTATCTACGTTGTTATACCATTTTTCCTGGAAAGTAGCATCATACCTTAAATCACCTGGTTCAAACAATTTCAGCAGGTATTTGGTTGGCATCAACAGACGGCCACCATCTCTTCCATATTCCTTAGTGGCTTTCAAACCCGGACGGCTGGTACTGTAGTTAGCCAGGAAATACTGATGTTCCTTGTTACCGTCTTTATCATAGTTATAAGCGGTAGAGGCTGCACTGTTACTGATGATGTATAAAGCTTCCTTATTCTTTTTGTTATTCTCCGGTTTCCAAAGATCAGCAGGAGTAAGATACAGATCAACGCCATAAGTGCCTTTATTGTCAATTACATCTTTTGCATAATCCCTTGCTTTGGTAAAACACTCGGTAGCATTTGCGTCCGGATAATAACCACGGCTTAAATAAGCTCTAGCCAACATACCTAAAGCAGACTTTTTAGTAGCACGGCTGTATTCAGCACCCCAGTCGTTTGGCAGGTTGTCTTTCGCGAATTCCAGGTCACTGAAAATAAGATCGTAAATATCTTTGAAAGTACTTCTTTCTGCAGTGTTCTCGTATTCTGTTATTTCTTTCGTTCTCAGCATTACGTTCCCCCAGGTCTCTACGATATGCCAGTAGTAAAACGCCCGTATGAAGCGCAATTCAGCCAGGCGTTTGTTCTTTTCTTTTACATCTGTAAATCCGGCATCATCGATACGACCGATACCAGCATTAGCCTGGTTTACACCGATCCACCAATTCTTCCAGGTATTGTTAATATATCCATACGAACCTGTAAGACCGTTATACTGGCTTACCTGGTTAGCATATGTTTTTTGTGACTGGTTTATCCAGATATCGGTTCCGGTTTCTGACATAAATACGCCATCTTCCTTTCCATACCAATACCGTTGTGACTGATAAGCTGCATTTACAGCAGTTACAAAGCCCTGAGGTGTACCCCAAACCGCATCGGCAGTGGCCCCCCCTGGATTATATTCTTCCAGCTGTTTATTACAAGAGGTCAGAGAAACTGCAACCAATGCTGCAGTGCCCCATGATATATTGCGAAGTCTTTTCATTATTTAATCGTTTAAATGGATAAAGAATCAAATTAAAAATCAGCATTGACACCAATTACGAACTGACGGGTCAATGGGTTGTCTTCCTGACCATTTCTTTCCGGATCGTAGCCTTTCAACAGGTGACTTTTTGATTTGGTCAACAGGTTGTTACCGGTTGCATATATGCGGAATCTATCCATAAAGAATCTTTTACTCATCATGGAAGGAAGCGTATACGCCAGCGTAACTGTTTTTAATTTAACAAATGAACCATCTATAAAATTCAACGACTGGTAACCATTGTAACCAGATATGTTCTTATTACGGTTTGGACGTGGGAAATCGTTGGTTGGATTTTCAGGCGTCCAGTAGCTATAACTTGCAGGGCCATTAGCAGTACCCTGAGGGTTATATTTGGCCATGTAAGTGGCATTGATGGTTTGACCCCAACGGGCATACACATAAACACTCAACTCAAGACCTTTATAGCTAAAGGTATTTTGTAAACCGGCATACCATTTTGGAATTTCAGTTCCTACAAAATGCTGGTCTTTGGTTGTAATAGAGTCATTATGATCGATGTCTTCCACTTTAATATCACCAGGAGCGAAAGGAGTAGCTCCCTGCCATTTAACTACAGCAGCTGCATCTTTCTCGTCTGTTTGCCAGATACCTAGTTTTTTATAGCTGTAGAAAGATTTAACCGGATGACCAATCATCAAGGTAGAAGTTTCACTACCAACAATGTCCTTGCCATCTACCAGATCAACAATCTTTTCAGAAGCTGCAGTAAAGGTTGCGGTTGTTGTCCATTTGAAATCACCACTTTTGGTATTCAGGCTCGACAATACAACTTCAATACCTTTGTTTTCAGTTTCACCAACGTTCTGGAAGATATCTGTCAAACCAGTTGAAGTAGGAAGACCTCTTCTCATGATCACATCTGTTGTTCTGGCCTTATAGGCATCGATAGAACCATACAGTCTGCTTTTTAAGAAGGCAAAATCCAAACCGATGTTACCAGTAGATGTTTTTTCCCAGGCAAGATTAGGGTTACCTGCCGTACCACTAAAATAGAAACCATAAGCGGGGATGTCACCAAAGTTCTGACCATAAGCACCCTGTGCATTTGTATTTACAAGAGCCTGTGTATAATATGCAGAACCGCCGGCATTACCAGCAACCCCATACGTTGCACGAAGTTTCAGGTTGTTCACGAAATAAAAATCTTTCATGAAATCTTCCTGGTGAATATTCCAACCAATACCGGCAGAAGGGAAGTAATCCCATTTATTACCGGGAGAAAGGCGGGAAACACCATCCGCACGAATTGAAGCCGTTAACAGGTATTTACCCATTAATGTATAGTTCAAACGGCCTGCATATGACATGGTGGTGCCCTTTGTGTAACTTGAATAAAGATCACGATTAGCCGCTTCTAAGGCTCCCAGATTATAAAACTGGAAAGAAGAAAGCGCCTGTCTGAAACCACCAGCTCTCATCTGTTCATTATCAGTACGGGTAAAGCTGGTAAGCGCTGTAAGGGTTACGTTATGTTCACCTATCTTTTTATTATAGGTCAGGATATTATCCCAGTTATAAAAGCGGTTGAAATCAGTAGTTTGTTGCGCCTTATTCCCCTTTGCATAGTTAGTATAAGACAGAGAATCCCAATACAACCCGGCACGGTCGAACACCAGGTTGGTACCCAGATTAGAGCGGAATGTCAACCCGGTCATTG
This sequence comes from Niastella soli, assembly GCF_017742245.1. Classification (GTDB taxonomy): domain Bacteria; phylum Bacteroidota; class Bacteroidia; order Chitinophagales; family Chitinophagaceae; genus Niastella; species Niastella soli. Next base: position 311,173 of record NZ_JAGHKO010000011.1, on the reverse strand, counting down.
GTGTTACTTCCAAATAGCCATTTACTGTCAAAGCGCCTTTGATCGTACTATTTACATATGCTCCGGGAGCTTCATCGCCTAACGGGTTCTTTACGTTAGGGAAACCAGCTAAAGGCACCCAGTTTATGCTGCCATCGTCGTTATAAGGTTTACCCAAAGGATCGATGTTTGTGGTTGCATAGTTCAACGGATCGGGGCGTGAATTTTGTTTGCTCCAGGTAAACTGGGTCAAGAAACCTGCTTTAAAGATATTGCTGATCTTTTGATCAAAGTTCAAACGGGTATTGAAACGGGTATAATCATTACCCCGTAACATACCTTCCTCTTTATAATAACCAGTTGAGAAGAATACTTTTGTTTTATCGCCACCGGACTGAATAGAAGCAGAGTGGCTTTGCTCATGGCCATTACGCACCAGCAGATCCTGCCAGTCAACCCATTGGTTATTTTTAATAGCATCCAATTCCGAAGCCGTAAAAATCTTTGCATCATCAGCTTCAGAGTTCCAATCGCCAGTGGTTCTCCAGGCTTCTCGTCTCAGCTTTATATAATCATCACCAATTCTGCTTTTAGGGTAATCTGCATAACCGTTTACACCATAGTATCCGTTATAAGACACTTTTGGACGGTCTTTACCTTTTTTAGTGGTAACGATGATAACACCATTGGCGCCCATCCATCCGTAAATGGCAGTAGCCGAGGCATCTTTCAACACTTCCACTGACTCGATATCGTTCGGGTTAATGTCAGCGATGTTGCCGGTTTGGAATCCATCGATAATGAACAATGGACTGGTTTGGCTACCAGTAAGTCCTTTATCGTTACCGGCTAAGGTTCTGTTACCACGGAGCTGAATGTTCATGCCAGCTCCGGCCTGGCCACCTGAACGGCTGATATCCAAACCGGGGATTTTACCCTGTAAGGATTCCATTGGGTTAGCTGCAGGTACTGCGGTCACCTGGTTTGGTTTGATCGTATACACCGCACCGGTAAGGTCTCTTCTTTTAGAAGTACCATAACCTACTACCACCACCTGGTCAAGGTCGGCATTGTCGTAGGTCATACTAACGGTAATTTCATTATCGCTTCCTACTTTTTGTTCCTTCTGTAAAAACCCTACAAAGGTGAATACAAGAACGGAATTTTCAGAGGAAACCGGAATGCGGAAAGTACCTGTTACATCGGCAGTGACACTAATACGAGTGCCAGATACATTTACGTTCACCCCGGGAAGCGGATTCCCTGAGGGATCTTTGATCTTACCTGTAACAACCCTTTCCTGCGCGAAAAGGAACGTTCCATTTAGTAGCATAAAAAACGCCATGATCAGGCATTTCATGGACAACGGTTTTCCAATCATACAACAGTTGTTTAAGATTTATGTTTTAACAATTGAGAGGAGCAAAACTTAACCAAGAACCTTCGCATATGGCTACGCGTATCGAGATGGGGGGCAATCGGCCACAAGAAACGGCTACCCATGAAGCTAAACAATGCAACTTCCAGCCAAAATGATGGAACATATTATTGTTCCATCCAGGATTTCCAATAATCGCACATAACCAAGAGCAAACCACTGTCATCTACTATAGTTATATACATAACAATAGCATAATGGCAGTGGCCACTTCAATAATGTCAGATGTGTTTACGATTATTTAATACAATAATCCATCTCTCTTCGCGCTGGCAGCAATCGTTGTCGTTTACTTTTCGAACAACCAATCCAACGCTCCGGCGTTTTCGGAAACGCCTAATCCTGCATCTACAACCGGTAATGGATCGTTATCATTGATAAAGCCCAGTAACAGGCACGATCCTTTTCCTAAAGTAAGTGTGTGTGTGCCCGCTTGAAACGAAAAACTATGTATGTTTATTGCAGGGAAACCTTCTATTGCCATGGCATTTGCCACTTTTACCTGCGCCTGACCATAATCGTCGGCGCTTGCATCAATTTCCAATGTTGGCTCCGGCAAATATGCACCATTTTTTTCAGCAAAATATGCTACAAGTAATTTTACTGGTTTAGCAGTCTTAAAATTCAGGCTGGTGCCTTCGACAATTTGCCGTCCCTGGCTGTAGTAAATCCCCTGTAATCCCTTTAGGAAAGCCGGCAGGTCATTCACTACCACGCTCAGGTCCGGAAATACCTGGGCATTTTTTTGGAAGGTATATCTTGTAATATTTGGGGTGAGTATTTCTACAACTGCATTGGTAAGGGGTTTTATATTGGCGATACCACTTCCCCCACCCTGTTTTTTCAATGCTTCAATGTGTTTTTTGAAGTTTTCCAACTCGCGCTTATAGATAGGGAGCAGTTCTACCCAGGTTTTCATGGTAGCGTTCTTTCCATTTACCGGTATTTTGCGCTGTTGCGTTTGCATACTGTTGGCATACAGATAAGTAGTATCGGTACGGCCAGCCAGGTCTGCAAAATACGCCACGCTTTTCTCCAGCAATGGCACCGCTTTTTCCAGATCGGCTACTTTATTGGTGTATTTGAACTTTAATACCTGTATGGCCGCTCTTGCCTTCCAGGCATAGAATTTTGCCATAGACTGGTAACAATACATATCATTCTTCAGCCGGTTGAACTCTTCGCGATTGGTAGTAATATAGGGCGCGGCCTTTTCAATGGCTGCTACCGATTTATCACCATGCGCAATAATTTCATCGGCTACTGCCATAGGCGTTTCTCCTACATGCGGTATCTCATTGGCTTCTTTATCAGCATACTCGATGATCATTTCCCCGAATGGGCTTTCGCTATTATACAATAAGGGGAACAAACCAAAACGCTTGGGGTCTATTAATTGTGTCATTAACATGCCCAGTGTCATGGTTTGGCGGTTACCATCGGTAATACCGTAACGTCTTAATATTTTAGGGGAGATCTCGCCGCTTTGTTCATACGCTTCTACAATATTTTTTCCCTGTTCAGGCGAGCAACCAAATTTGTTGGCGAGGCTGCCTGCCCAGTATGCTTCTTCTTCGTGACGGTCGCGGGTACAATTCCAGGCATAACGGGCCCAGGTACGGTACCAGATCCAGTCACGCTCAATCTCCAGCTGGCGGGGTTGCGCTTTATCGGCAGTATATGGCCAATCCCAGTAAGAAGCCTGGGGGTACAGGTGTAAACCATTGGCTTCATAGATGGAGTGCATTGACTGCACACATTTTTGTATAAAATCGGGTGAGCCATACCGGAATGGTTCCAGGTTGGCCAGGATGTGCACATTTTCTATTTGAACCGTTCCAATACGGCTAAGTGTGCGGTGCAGGTCGGCCCAGGGTCCACGGGGTTCATAGGTGGTTAAGGCTTCTCCGTTGAACTTCGCTTCGGTGTACAGGTTTTTGTAAATGAGTAAGGCATCTTTCATTACCCGCGGTGCATCGGTGTCGTGTGCGCGTAATACGATCGGCGGTTCATCTTTTCTGCCCAGCATTTTCAATCCATCCTGTACGCCCGGGATAATGGTTTTGCAGAACCAGTCCACATCATCCTGCCCCACTCCTTCCATCGCTTCACCGAGCGCCACCATCAATCCTACGTTTGGATATTTGGCCACAAATGCGGCGATTGATTTACGTGTGTAATCGGCAATCAATGGTACAATAGGCCGGTTACGGTCCTGCGTTTTCATGTTATTCTTCTCCGCAAAGGGTTTTGATACAATAATGTTATAAAACATTTGTATCACCCAAATACCACGCTTGTCAGCTTCTGAGGTAAGGAACGCAAACAGCTCTTCATTCTTTTTAAATGTTGCGTCGTCTACTTCTACCGCATATGGATACTCCTTTGTGCGTACCAATGAGGCAAACGGGTGACCGTTCCACAAATACAGGGAGTTCAACCGGTTGGCCACTAAAGAATCGAGGTATTGTACCCAGAGGGCTTTATCGTATAACCAGGGAAAGGTTTCGGGTGTATAAGGATATTCGTATACAGTTCTTCCTGGTAAATAATAAGGTTTTTGCACACCTATACAGGCGCCACGTAAAACCATTTCAGGTTTATCGGTGAGGGAAAGGTTTTCAGGGAGCACTTTTTGATTGGCTACCTGTTCGGCCAGTTCCATACAACCATATAAAGCACCGGAAGCATCTGTACCCGCTATAAGGATAGCATTGGCATTTCCTTTTATGGAGAATCCTTCCTTACCGGTTGTATCGGGGTTCAGCTTCAGGGTAACTGCTGCTTTTTTAACGATAGCATCGGTATAATTTCCGGCAACAATGATCGCTCCGGCAGCTGGTAATTTACCATCAGCCGAAAGGACCACTTTATACCCTGCCTTTTGTAAGGCAGCGGTCAGCTTTTCTGTTCCGTATTTTAAGCGGGGGGATTTATTTGCAGCGACAACAGTAACATTCTTATCCGCGGGTTTACCGGATGCCCAGGTTGTTATATTCAGTGTTACCAGACTTACAACCAATACAAGAAAACCTTTCATCAGAATATTGTGATTTAAGAAATTTTACGGTTTAGTATTTCAATTAGTGCGTATCTTATTTAATTGGACCCCACCCCGCTCGCTCGATAAATACGCGGCTTCTACACAAGCCATCGTATAAATGCAATCTTCCACTGAATTATCGGGTTTGGGTATTTGACCGGCAGCTGCCTGCATCACCTGTTCCATGCTGCCAATAAAGGCATGCGGGAACCAGCTCCCTTCTATTTCCAGCGTTTCCCATGCTGGCTCATTGCCGGTCAGCGTTATATATTGAAACTTATCTGCAACCCCATGCGGGTAATTCATCAACAGCCCCAGATCTATTTTGACTGCGCCTTGCGTTCCTTCAAACTTTATATAGGAATGTTGTTGTTGCAAACCAAACTTGTGACAGTGATTGGTGATGATATTCGCCCGTACGGTATCGCCATAATCCATAATGATATTACTACGAACAGAAGCCAGCTGGCTCATATCGGGGTGTTTCACCGTTTTAGCATATACGCTGTTAGGGTTACCCAGGAACGAGCGTATCAGATCGATATAATGAATGCTATGGTATAAGATCTCAACGCGGGGCGATTGAAACAGGAAGTTCCATAAATGCCAGGGGGTATATACGTTTACATTGATCTCTATATCGCACAATTGTCCTAACGCGCCCTGTTGTATTAATTCCCGCGCGGCTTTTATAAAAGGGGCATAACGTAATTGAAAGTTGATGGCTGCTACCAGGTGTTTATCGCGTGCATATTGCAGAATGGCTTTTGCCTGCTGAAAATCGTCGCCCATTGGCTTTTGTATCAGCACAGGCGAACCGGCTGGTAGATGCTCCAGCACTTTTATAATGGCGGACCCAGGCACGGCTACGTCGTACACTACGGGCGACAGGTTTAACCGCACAATGTCCTCCATACTGTCGAACACGAGCGGTATCTTGAACTTCAGCGCGGTGGCATGGGCTTTTTCTTTATCAACATCATAAATGCCCGCCACATCAAAGCCAGCCAATTGATAAGCCGGCAAATGGGCATCATTTACAATACCACCTGCACCAATTATTACTATAGGGGCCTTATATGATAATGGGTCCTTCACTTCATAATATACATAGAGTTACAAAAGTAGCAGTTTCAAGTTCGAGGTTTCAGGTTTAAAGTTCTTTATGCTCAACCTGAAAATAAAAGTCAGGCCCCCTGAATTTCGAGGCAACTTTAAACTTTAAACTATAAACTGCCAAGATAGTTTCCATATGTTAAGGCAAGCACCGCTGTTACCAAAATAAACAGGGCCAAAACAAGCGTGACAATCGTTTTCCGGCGACATCTCACCCATTCCTTCATCAACAAACCGGCAATTGAGCTGAATAACACCAACATGATCATGTGAATGGCCCAACTGCTATATTGGTATTTTCCCATGCGCACATGCCCTAAACCATAAAAGAAGAATTGAGAGTACCACAAACAACCGGTCAGGATGGCCATTATAAAATTGACCGTTAAACGGTTCTTTGGTCCAATTTGCCGGTACTCGCCAAATGTATTTTCTTTACGGTGCAGGTATATGCAATATATAAGGGTAGATAAAAAAGCTCCGGTATTTGAAAAAATATAAACCACATTGATCCTGAAATTGCCACTGCCATATTTTTCTGCAATGGCTGCAATGGGTTCGCCCTGGTCGATCGAAAACCCATATACGGCCGAAAGTACACCTGCTAAAAAACAAAGCGGCAATCCTTTGGCCAGGGAAAACGTACCGGTACCTGCATCTGATTTCAGGTCATTTTCTTTAAACCGGCCGGCAACGCCGCAACAGGCAATACCTAATGCGCCGATAATAATACCTGCCATGATCCAACTGGCTCCATTCTGGGAAAATAAGGCGGTTAATTGTCCGTGTACGAGCGGGGGTAACAAAGTACCCAATACACAGGAAATACCTACGGCAATGGCATAGGTCAATGAGAAACCTACATATCTTATAGCCATTCCGAACGCAGTACCGCCAATACCATATGCCACGCCTAAAACAAAGGTCTTTACCATAGCATCGGCAGGCGCCTCGCGTAAAACGGTACTTAGCTGGGGAATTGTTAGCCAGGCAATAACCAGCGGCAATAATAACCAACATACAGCTGCCTGTACCAGCCAATACGATTGCCACGACCATTTGGCCACCTTTTTCTGTGGCGTATAACACATGGCCGCACAAGACGCTCCTACTGAATGATATATGACACCGGTTATTACTTCCATTGGTTAAAGCAATGCGTTATTTGTATTTGTGACATTTTTACTGCACCAACAACGCAAAAAAGGCAATTTTATCTTGTTTGCGGGTGGTATAATCATATCTTAATGTGTCTTTAATCTGTTGTTATTATAAGTTATAAAAGGCTATTGCATTGGTATTCACCACTTTTCGCAAATCGGCATCACTCAATGCGTCTGATAAAACTTTTATATAGTGCTGCCAGGTATTGTTATAATTGCCTGCCAGCAAAGAAACCGGCCAATCGCCGCCGCAAACACAGCGGTTCGCCCCAAAATGCTCCAACACAAATTCAATATAGGGTTGAATGTCCCTGGCCGACCAGTTTGCGCCTTTTTTGGAGCAGGTACCCAACCCGGATATTTTTACATAAATATTTTTATGCGCTGCGGCTGCTTTCATCAACTCCCCCCACTCCCCAAATTGCTCGCCACTGGCAATGGGCGGCTGGTTCATATGGTCCAGCATCAGGCGTAATTCAGGTACCTTTTGCGCCACTTCCAGCGTGGTTATCAGGTGTTGAGGCGTAACGCCCACTATATCATACGGCACATCATACGCTGCCAGAAGCGATAAACTCTGGAGCACCGCCGGTTGTAACAACCATTGCGGATCAGGTTCATCATGGATCAAATGGCGCACGCCCTTGAAATAAGGATTGCCCAGGTATTGTTTCAGGGCGGTGGCGGTGAACGATGGGTCTTCCAACGGCATCCAGCCTATCACCCCTTTTATCCAACCGGATGCATTGGCAACCTGTAACATCCAGTTGGTATCTTCAAAATTATTGGCTGCCTGCACCAGCACTCCGCCTGTAATGGCGGTCTTTTTCACCTCGGCCTCCAATTCTTCTATATCATAATTACGGTTCAGTATCGAAGTATCATTCTTTAACCAGTCGTACTCAGCTTTTGCGAAATTCCATATGTGAACATGGGTATCGATGATCTCCATAGCAATCGGTTTAATATCGATTAATGATTGATTAATGTTGGGAAAAGCCGCAAGTTACATGGCAAAAAATTATAAAATATCGAAATTTTGCCTGTCAGCATTAATCAAAAAGCCACACTATTACATTTCATAGTTCGATATAGGCTGTTTTTTTAGTCCAAACTGTTCTTCTATTTGTCCATTATGTTCACCCAACAAAGGCGCACCAATGTCGGAAGTATAAATTTCTCCGTCTATTCTGATAGGGCAACGCGTGGTGGTTATAGACAATCCATTGCTGGTCTTCACTTTTATTTCCATATTCAGCGCCAGGTAGCCGTCATCTTCCACCAGCATGTCGTAGTCATACACTTTTGCGCACCAGATATCCGCGGGTTCCAGCACGGCCAGCCAGGTGTCCGTATTACGGGCGGTTAAATGGTCGGCCAGGATGGTCTTTATTTCATCGCGTTTTATAAACCATTCTGCTGTATTGGTGAATTGTTGCAGCGGCTCGCACTCCAGCAATGTAGCCAGCTGGGTAATGTTCCCCATGGCCAAAGCCAGGTAGCCGTCGGCCGTTTTATAAATCCCATAGGGCGCCGAGAGATAGGCATGCCCATTGTTTATTTCACTCCGCACCGGCAGCTCGCGCCCATCGTTATAAAAACAGGTCAGTACTTCAAACTGAAAATCGAGGATCGACTCCAGCATGCTTACCTGTACCAGGCTTCCTTCATTGGTAATAGTGCGTTGTAATAACGCTGCCAGAATACCCTGCGCAATATGGGTACCAGCCAGAATATCAACCACGGCTACTCCCATTGGAGTAGGGTTGTCGCTGCGGTTGCTGCTTAACCAGGTCAATCCCGATACGGCCTGTAATAACAGGTCCTGACCGGGCAGGTCTTTCCACGGACCTTCATTGCCATACCCGCTCACTTCAGCATACACGATCTGGGGGTTGATGGCTTTTACGGTCTCATAATCCAGCCCCAGCCGCTCCATAACACCAGGGCGGAAGTTATGCATCAGTACATCGGCCTTGGCAATAAGCATTTTTACTTTTTCAAGGTCATCTTCATTTTTCAGGTCAGCCGCATAGCTTTGCTTATTGCGGTTGATGGCATGAAAGATGGTAGACTCCCCTTCTATCATTACATTCGATACATATAATTGCCGGCAGATATCACCTACGCCTGTACGTTCTATTTTTATTACCTGTGCGCCCATATCGGCAAGGCGTAACCCAGCCGAAGGACCAGATAAAAACTGGCTAAAATCAACAACTATTATATCTTGTAGGGGTTTCATTCCTTAATTTAAAAATTTCGTTTTGGTAAGGGCATTGCGTTATTGATAAACAGCTATTAATTTCCAATCTACATTCCCTATTGTCCAATCATCTCTTTATTGATCTTTTCCGTATGTTCTCCCAGTTGTGGCGCAGGCTTTGATGCATACAGCCTTTCGCCATTGATGCGTATAGGGCAACGGGTAGTGGTGATCTGCGCACCTTTTGAGGTGGTGATCGTTTGTTCCATTTGCAATGTAGTATAAGCCTCGTGTTTGGTAAGCCGTTCCCAATCGAGCACTTCCATGGCCCACAGGTCTACCGCATGCAGTCTTTCGAGCCAGTAAGCTGATGTCTGTGTTGCCAGGTGTTTGGCCAGTACCGACTTGATCTCATCGCGCAAACTAAAGGCAACATTCTGATCGTAAGTCAACAGTTCATTACAACCAATAGCTTTTGCCAGTTGCTTCAGATCAACCATTGCAATGGCAATGTAACCATCGGTAGTTGCATAAATGCCATACGGTGCATTCAATAATGGATGCCCATTATTTACTTTGCTGCGTGTAGGCAATTTTTTACTGCTATGATAAGTAGTTAACAGTTCAAATTGAAAATCGAGTAATGATTCCAGCAGGCTCACTTCAACCAGCGCACCCGTGCCGGTCTTATGTCTTCTGATCAACGCGCTCAGGACGCCCTGTACCAGTTGGGAACCGCATAAATTATCGGCAATGGCCAATCCAAAAGGCATGGGATTGTCTTTGGCATTCCCGGTTGTATAGGCCAGTCCGCTCATTGACTGCAACAGCAGGTCCTGACCGGGCCGGTTTTTCCAGGGGCCTTCTTTTCCATAGCCACTGATGGCGCCATATATAATGCGAGGATTGAGTTTCTTTACTTCAGGATATCCCAGTCCTATTTTTTCCATGATACCGGGTCTGAAATTATGGGTAAGGACATCTGCTTTTTCAATCAGTTTCTTTACCAGTACCAGGTCTTCGGGGTTCTTGAGATCGGCCGTATAACTTTCTTTGTTGCGGTTGATGGTATGAAACAACAAAGAGCTATCGTCTGCCCAAAGGTTTTTGATAGATAACCGGCGACCGGCATCACCACTTTGGGGGCGTTCCACTTTTATGACCCGCGCACCCAGGTCGGCCAAACGCAAACCAGCAGACGGTCCAGATAAATACTGGCTGAATTCCAATACCAATAATCCCTGCAAGGGCAGTCGACTCATATAGACAAGCTCATTTTTTCGCCTTGAAGGCTATGTTGATAAATACGGTCAATTTCTTTCAGTACGGTTTCGGGGTTGCCGCCGTTTAACAAATATTGTTGAACAGGATCGCCGGCCTGGTCCTGAAAATGAAGGTACCCATTATAACGCGGACGCATGTACCCATTTTTCATTACCGGTAATACGGTATGGAAAAAACTATTGGTAAGCAGGTTGGCCATGTTGTTCGTCCAGGCCGCCAGGTGCCCCGGCTGCCCGCCATGTTGTACATAAAAGGTGCTCTGGCACTCTTCACTACACACCCAGGCTGCAAAATCTACCGCTTCCTTTTTATGTTTGGTATAGGATGATACCGCTAATCCGGTACCGCCAACAGTACTGCGTAACCGCTTGTTGCCAAAATGCACCAGATTGGCATACGTAAGCGGGTATTTCGCATACCCCAACCTGGAATAGTTGGTATAACAGTAAGCAAACGGACAATACCAGTAATCATTGGTGGTTGACATTAACTCCGCCACCCCAATAGGATTACAGGAAAACAGTTTTTTATCGATCAGCGAATACAGCTCACGCATGGTTTGCAATGCCTGCACGCCAATTTCCGTACTTACTACATGACTTTTATGCTGGAATGGGGTTTCGCCCAACGCTATACAGAACATGTAGAAGTTCATGAGTATATCTATGGGGATTGCCGGAATAGCCACTTTACCGGCTTTTGCCAGGGCAATTAATTCCTCCCAGGTATCGGGCACGGCCACACTGTTTTGTTGTAACAGATCGGCGCGATAGCTGGCGGCCGGCGTAGCGGCATCGATGGCCAGGGCCCATTGGTGGTTATCGTAATAGTAGCTTATATGCGACTCGCCTACCGTATTGGCGCATTGATTTTGCAAATACGAGGCAGGCAGGTATTCATCTAAAGGTAATACGCTGTTTGTGGCAGCGGCACAACCCACCCAGGGGTGGTCGATGATCAACAGGTCGTAATCGTTTACCAGCTTTTCAAGCGGGAAATCGGCAAACTCCTGTAATGTTCTTTTCTTCCAGTTGATGGTCACGTGGGGGTTCAGCTCAGAAAAGCGCTGCGCAGCAGCCAATAAGGGTGTAATGCCTCTGCTGTGGCCCCAGGTAATTCCATTCAAAACAATTTCAGCCATATCTTCCTAACTTACTTTTTTATGCACCAACAATATGTGTTCACAAACCATCACCGTTTCTCCGTGTTGATTAAACACTTCCACTAATTCGGTAACCAGACCAAAGCCTGGTTTTTTATGATCTTTTTTATCGGAAATAGTAACAGTGGCTTTTATGGTATCGCCAATAAAAACAGGCTTTACAAAGCGGAGCCGGTCGTACCCATAGGTCATAGCCACTTCATTGATCACTGCTGCGGTCTGTCCAACAGCAATGGTAAAAATGAGGGTACCGTGCGCAATACGCTTTTTAAAGGGTTGGGTCTTGCACCATTCCTCATCCATATGGTGAGGAAAGAAATCGCCCGACTGGCCGGCATGAATAACAATATCGGTCTCAGTGACCGTACGACCGCCGGTTGATCGTTTTTCGTTCAGTTCAAATTCTTCAAAATATTTAGTAATACCCATATAGGATGTTAGAAATTATCTTGTTATGTATTTAACAGTTTAAATTACTCCAGGGATGTTGAACGGCATAATGAAACGGCCGGAATGGCTCCGCATTTGCGCGGGACAGATGAAGAAAATGACACCATTTTTTTCATAAGCAACATTTCAATCGTTAATAGAAACCAGGCGTTTTACAACCAGTTACCATCGGATGCCTGTTAAGAACTACTGGACTTTATCACATTCGGAGTTGATGGAAAGACGTGCCACGTCTATGAGACAGTCGCTTTTGAGAGCTTCAGGTAATTGTTAACTGTTGCCATTATTGTCGTTTGTAGATACAAAAACAATGCTGGCCAACGTGGCACGCCTAGTCCTTGCTGCTTTTGCTAAATAACCAACACTGAACGCTTTAAAGTGGAAAGCTACACATTTTAGCCAGGGACGTCAATGTCAGGTTTAACTGAAATGATGGAATATTTTACTAAATATTTCCCTGATGTATGTAATACCATAAGGGCTTACAGGGAAAAAGCCCTTCATATATTACTAAATACTGGGTTGACAATTCAAGAGGTTATTTAGTTATTGCGTTCAGAGTTCTGGGTTCTTAAGTTTGAAGTTAATGGGTTATTAAGTTGTGGGGATTTGCGGAAAGGGTGTAATGAATTTAGTTGCGAATCGCAAATAAGTTCAACCGGCGACCGACAACAAAGAACTTACCAACTTAAGAACCTAATAACCAAATTACCTGCACCTTGCAAGATGCCATAACTGTTTATTTACCACATTACCTATTGCCTCCCCCGCGAAGCTTTAGCTACGGAGAATCCCTTCCCTTCTGCCTTCTGCTGTCTGCCGTCTGCCATTTGCCATCTGCCGTCCGCCTTTCGCCCATTGCCTATTGCCTAAAAATGGCACAACCGTTTGCGTATTGCTTTTTAATCTTAAGGCTGTAAGTTTGATCGTATGTTCAATAAAATACTCTTCCATTTTGGACTAACCCCCGACCAATATTCCGTTGAACCCTTTGGCAGTGGCCTCATTAACCACACCTGGAAAGTGAGCCCGGTCAATGGCCAGGATTGTTTTATTTTACAAAAGATCAATTCCGCCGTTTTTAAACACCCTTTCGACATAGCCGCAAACATGACCAGTCTGGGCAATCATTTGCGACAGCACTACCCTACCTACCTGTTTGCAGGCGCCCTGCCCACCACCACCGGTGATTACTTATATGTGGATGAGCAGCAACAACACTTCCGGCTTCTTCCCTTTGTGCCCAATTCCCATTCCCTTGACAGGGTAAATACCCCTGAACAGGCCTTTGAAGCAGCCCGCCAGTTTGCCCGGTTCACCCACCTGTTGAGTGGTTTTGATACCGGGGTCTTAAAGATCACCATTCCGCAGTTTCACGATCTGTCTTTACGATATAACCAGTTTACCACAGCCCTTATCAATGGCAATCCCGAGCGTATCAGGGAATCGGCAGACCTCATCCGCTATTTGGAACAACAGCAATCCCTGGTACATACCTACGAGCAAATAAAAAACAACCCCAGCTTCCGGCTGCGGGTGATACACCATGATACCAAGATCAGCAATGTGCTTTTCGACAGTCGCTACCAGGGACTGTGCGTGATCGATCTCGATACCGTAATGCCGGGTTATTTCATCAGCGACGTGGGTGATATGATGCGTACTTATTTGTCGCCGGTCAGTGAGGAAGAAAAGAATTTCGCCCTTATTACTATTCGCGATAGCTTTTTTACCGCTATTGCGCATGGCTATTTGGAAGAATTGCGTTTCGAACTGACCCCTACGGAAAAAGAGCACTTTGTATACGCCGGACAGTTCATGATCTATATGCAAGCCCTGCGATTTTTAACCGATCATTTAAATAATGACGTATATTATGGCGCCCGGTACGAAGGCCATAATTTTATGAGAGCCCAAAACCAGGCCGTGCTGTTACAACAGTATAATTCAAAATCCAACTTGTTCAACGAAATCATTTCAACAATTTAATCATGACTACTGCAAAACCGCTTGAGATCCCTATGCCGACACAACGAACGAACATAACGGCCATTTTTATCATTGGCTTTTTGTACTTTATTCTTGGGTTTATTACCTGGCTCAATGGCAGCCTCATTCAATTTTTAACACTTGTATGCCAGTTAAAAAGCAGTCAGGCATTTCTGGTAACAACGGCATTTTATATGGCCTATTTTTTTCTGGCCCTCCCCTCGTCAGTTATTATTAAACGAACAGGTTTTAAAAATGGAATGGCTTTAAGTTTACTGGTAATGGCCATTGGCTCTGTTATTTTCATCCCTGCTGCCAGGGAAAGAAGCTTTGGGTTGTTCTTAACTGGTTTGTTTGTTCAGGGTATGGGATTGGCCCTTTTACAAACTGCCGTCAATCCTTTTATCAGTATCCTTGGTCCTATTGAAAGCGCAGCCAAACGCATCAGCATCATGGGTATTTGCAATAAAATAGCCGGGATCATCAGTCCGCTGATCTTAAGCGCTATTTTATTAAGCAATGCAACCGAGCTGGAAAAAAAGATCGATGCCGCTATCAATCTCGTAGAAAAAGAGCAATTGCTGAACGAATTATCAGGCAAAGTGATCATGCCTTATATAGTGCTGGCTGTGTCTTTGGTCATACTGGCATTTGCCTTACTGAAATCACCGCTGCCTGAACCTCAGCTTGAGGAAGATAAAACAGCTGCTGAACCAACTGCTGCAGGCAACAAAACCAGTATCTGGCAATTTCCGCACCTGTTATTGGGCGCCGTGTGCATCTTTGTATATGTGGGTGTAGAAGTTATGGCTGGCGATGCTATTGGCGTTTACGGCAAAGCCATGGGCATGCCGCTCGATAAGACCAAATATTTTACAACATTTACGCTTATTTCCATGTTGGTGGGTTATGTGACCGGCATTTTCACCATTCCCAAACTCATTTCACAACAGGTGGCACTAAAAGCATCTGCCATCCTTGGTATTCTTTTTTCTATTGGTGCATTTTTCACAGAAGGATATACCGCTATTACCTTTATAGCCTTGTTGGGTTTAGCCAATGCATTGATGTGGCCTGCCATTTTTCCATTGGCTATTGACAAGCTGGGCAAATTCACTAAAACCGGTTCGGCCCTGCTGATCATGGGTATAGCCGGTGGCGCCATCATTCCGTTAATTTATGGAAATCTGAAAGACAGCATCCCCAACCACCTGGCTTTCTTTATTTGTATGCTACCCTGTTATTTGTACATCCTGTACTATTCGATCAATGGCTATAAAGTGGGAAGAAAATAAAAAATATTGAGTACCGAAGTATAAAAAACAGAAAGCCCTGACGATACCGTCAGGGCTTCTGTTTTTTAAGCCGCCCTAAGCGGCTTTGCTCGCAAATTATATCATTTGATATCAAAATAAATAAACTGTTGCCGTCCTTTTTCATCCACAATAAATGGCAACTCTTCTATTCCGGCTGTAATATTTTTAAGCCAGTACAGTTTGTTTTTGGGTGCATTCTTAAATAAGACATAGTTATACTCGGCTATTTGCGGATCTTCCTCAAAAAAATTCCATTTATCATTATCCCAATAGAGAAGCAAGTATTCATTTGGGGGAACTATACCATTATTCGCATTGCGGGGCTCAAACCGAATGGTTGTGATAACCTGAGGTTCATTCAGTGTTATTGTAATAGAAGAATAATCGTGGGGCGCTGTATCCGTATTTCCATCATACGCTGTCCCTCCACGTTTTTTTTGATCAGGATCCTCCATAACCCGCACAAGGCTTTTAATACTATCCGTTACACCCGGTGCTAAAACGGGCAGCGGGGATGGCGGATTTATGTTTTTATAAAAAAAAGTACTCTCAGTAAGAAACTCAATTTTTGAAATATTTAAATGAGGGTGTGCAGCCGGCGCCTGCACTCTATAAGTCTTATAAGATTTTTTATTATTAAGCTTTATATCCTGCAGATATGGCTGAGGTACATAGTCAAGCGTGTACAATGTATCAATATGTTTGTTTTCATCGTATCCTACTATTGTTGTGCCAACTAAATCTTCGGCTAATTTTACCATTCTTGGTTTGTCTGGAAACTTTTTTGTAAGTATTAGATCAATAGTAGCATTAGTATCAGAAGACGCATTTTCAAAATAACGGAAGGAATATTTTTCATTCTTAGTGCTATCGTAGCGCAGCAAAAAAGGGGCTCCAAAATGCCGGATCTCTTCACCAACATAATAAACAGGAAAGTATAATCTGTCTGGGATCACATGTTGAAATACAGCCCGCTGCTCTTTCTTATTTATCACTGCCCATGTCACTGGCACAATGCCGGTAGCGCTGCTAAAAGTAGCTAAGTAACAAAGATTATTGGTTGTTTTTTTAGTAAAATCAAGCGGCAGCTTTACTGTAAATAGTGTTCTTTCAGTTACATCTTCAATACATGGGTCCGACAAATTATCTGGGATATATTCGTCTTTGTTCTTAAGGGATGCAGGATTGCCCTGTTGAGGTGCGTAATGTATTCTAAGCAAATTCATCAATCCGGCCCCTTCAATTTTTTCAAAAGGTCCGTTTTTTTTAACCGGCAGTGTGAATGCGGGATTAAACCTTGCCCACGCTCCCAAATCAGGATGCAGGTTGCACAGCGCGTGTTTACCCTGCACCATTTGATAAGCTGTATTGTGCTGTATTCCCAGAGGAAGCCCGCAGGCATTAAGTGTAGCATAACAATATTGCGCTTCATTAAAACAATCAAATCCGCCCACATTTTTAGGTAAAAAGAACAACTCCTCAAATCCAGTCCTGGCCTCAAACGGATATTTACCCAAAATATCGCGTAAGTTAAGAACCGTGGTATTGTAGCGGGCGATCGTTTCCGTAAAATCATTTGTATTCACATCGCCCAGGTATTTAGTAAAGAACTGGTTTAGATCTTTACCTGAACATCTAAAACTTAAGTTATCAAGCAAACGGTAAGCAATTGTGTACTCACAAAAGTCCTCAAATGATAATTCTTTTACATACCGGGATGTTGCCCGCAATGTAAATGCGTTCTCTATGTGGCTTATTAAAAAAGCAGCCTTAATGGTCTTTATTTCTTCCCCACCCTGATTACCGGTTACTATTATTTCCGGATCGGCAAATAAGCACTTGCGCAGCGTATCCTGAATATATTTTTTTAGCTTTTTTATTTCACTCTTCACAGGTTGCTCTGCTATTTGGCCTGCTGTTTTACCTTTTACAATGCAGTAGTACAATGAATCTGTTGTTCGAAAAAAGTTTGTAAAATTAGGATCAGGACGGATCTCCGGATGGTAGCCTGGATGCCATTTTAAATTATCGATAAGATAATAGACAGCTTTAAGCTTTAGCGCATTGTCAGGGTTCGTGGAATAAAAAGCAATAGCTTTCTCCAACTCAGACCTGTTTGTACCGGCCATGGCAAGTGATTTAAGTACACCGGTAGGATAATTCTTTTCAGGACCGCTTTGTGCCATTAACGGCGCCGCGGCCAACATCATGACAGTACAAACAATAAGGAACAGACAACTTATTTGCGCCCTCTTTTTACTCTTCATTTTAAAGTTCAAAATCATTTTATTTTTAATGCTAATCGTTATCGTGCAAAGCTAAACGCTTATTAATTGCAATCAAAATTGCTGACATGTTAAATAAGCGGCTCATATTAAAACATAAACGCATTCTTATCACTTGCTATTACTTTGTCATTATAACTAAAATGCATATCTGATATCAAAATATTTTTATTCACCTGGGAATACAATAACTGTCATGAACAACTGATTTATAATTCCCTATATTTGCCAACACTTCCCGGTAACTTATAAAATAACATCCTTTACTTTTCTTTGCAGGCCATACGCCTGACATTTCCCGTATTTATATTGGCGATACAATCCTGCCAAACACATATATTATTTTTTAACCCTGAATACATTCTTAATGAAATGTAAGGATCCTCCATGCGTATCCTTTAAACAAGCACGTTACCATCAATATTCACATTAAATAACTTTATCAACATGAAAAAAATCATCATTTCAGGATTGGCTACCATGGCTATTGGCGTAGCAGTATTAATAGGCTGCTCCAAAAAGAGCACGGATGTTCAAAGCGCTGCATTAACCACAAGTGAAAACACCACATCAGCGACCAAAAATGCAAGATTGGCTACTTTGGATTTAAGTAGTGAAAACGGTGGCGGAGGCCTATCTTGCAATTGCACGCCTCCAAAAGTATCTTGTTCCGCAAATTGTATATTATCGATATGTTGCGTTTGCTATAATCCTGCGACAGAATATGCCGATTGCCAATGTTTCTTTGGATTTGCATACTGCAGAGTGGTAAGATCAGCAACCGCTCGTGCAGAAACCGGAACATCTTCGCCTAAGATAACTATCTATAACAGAAGGATGCAACTGCTCTTTAGATTACTGAAAAGTAAATATAAAGCAGCCGAAGGCTTGTATACTGCATACGATGCATGTAAAGGCAAATCAGCCCGTGTTAATTATACAGAAAGCTATATTGCAGATAACACTAGCTACGAAACATTTATTAATAAGTACAAAGCATTTGTGAATTCATTAACTGAAACACAAAGAGAAACTCTCCAGAAGGAAATCAACAGTTTAAAATAAAGAAACATGCATGGCTTACTTTAAAAGGCGAGCCATGCCTTTTAAGAAGTGGATCATATTAAAACATAAACGCATCTCTACTGTTTTTTTCATTTTATCATTATAACTATAATGCACATTTGATTTAAAAAGACATTCTTATTCACTTTCAAAATAATAACTGGCATGATCATTTGATTTATAATTTCCTATATTTGCCACCACTTCCCGGTAACGTATAAAATTACATCCCTTGCTTTACTTTGCAGGCATACGCCTGACATTTCCCGTATCTATATTGGCGATACAATCCTGGTAAACACATATATTATTTTTTAACCTAAATACATTCTTAATGAAATGTAAGGATCCCCCATGCGCGTATCCTTTTTGCAAGCACGTTACCATCAATATTCACATCAATTAACTTTATCAACATGAAAAAAATCATCATTTCAGGATTGGCTACCATGGTTATTGGCGTAGCTATATTAATAGGCTGCTCCAAAAAGAGCACAGATGTTCAAAGCGCCGCATTAACCACAAGTGAAAACACTACCTCAACTACAAAAAATGCCAGATTGGCTGCCGTAGATTTAAGTAGCGAAACCGGTGGCGGTGGTTCAAACTGTAATTGTCGTCCTCCACAAGATGCAAGTTGCGCCGCAGACTGCTGGTTTGGGTCTTGTTGTGTTTGCTACAATCCCAACACACACGAAGCTATTTGCGGATGTATTGGACTCTTTGCGTCTTGCAAAACACAAAAACTTAAAGCTGCTCGTGCTGAAGCTAAAACTGAAGCCACGACTGAAGCTACACCTAATAAGCACAGGGTAACTATTTATCACAGAAGAGTGAAAGGTTTATTTGCATTACTGAAAAGTAAATATAAAGTAGATGCAGGTCTGTTTACTGCATACAATGCATGTAAAGGTAAATCTGCCCGTGTTAATTATACAGAGAACTTCATTGCCGATGAAGCCAGCTATGAATTGTTTATTGATAAGTACAAAGCATTTTTGGATTCATTAACTGAAAAACAAAAAGAAGAATTCTTTGCCGAAATCAAAAAAACTATAAAATAATGAGGCGGTCATGGCCTGCTTTGAAAGGCAGGCCATGCCTTTTAAAAATACAAAAAAGCTTTATGAAAATTACTTCTCTTCTATTGCTTTTACTATTTAATTGCTGCCATTTATCTGCACAATACGAAGTCGATGGGCAGGTTGCTCTTAACGAAAAATGGTCCGACAAGATCTATATCTATCAAATTACCGGTCTCCAGGACAGACATTTATACGACAGCATTCAACTAAATAAATCCGGACATTTTGTTTATGTATTCAACAAACCGCTTTTTGATCATTTTTTTTATCAACTATCCCTAAACAAAAAAGGGTTTCAGGGCTATCAATGGATCGAAGGTCCCGAAAAGAACCACGTCTATTTGTTTCCTTCTGCTAAAGGAAATATTCAATTCACCTCTCAGGCTCAAAGCTTCTATTATTCCTTCTCCTCTACTCCCAATAACATATTTCAACAAACCCGGCAATATGAAATGGGATTACTTGAAATAATTAAAAAAGCAGATCCAAACAAGCCTCAGGAAGTAATGCCCCAATTGTTACAGGAAATAGCATTGTATAAAAAAAACATCAACCATTTTTTCTCAAATGCCACAAATGATAAAGACATTTTGTTTGGCACCTATTTATTATACCTGGCCAACGGAAGTATCGACAGTGCGAACGCCGCATTATTAAGTAAAGTAAAAAACAAGAACAACCCATTATACCAGGCTTTTTATAAAGAAGCAGCAAGCGCTCTTGAAGAGATAATACTGCCTGATTTTCCATTACTAAAACCCGACAGCACTTTCGTTAATTTACACGAAACAGGAAAAGGCGTTAAAATACTTTATTACTGGGCCTCCTGGTGCAGTCCATGCCGGAAAGCAAATACATCCTATAATTTGGAGATAAAAAGACTTTGCGAAGAAAACGATGTTCAATTCATAGGTATTTCGATAGACACTGATAACAATGCCTGGAAAAAAGCCATACAAAAAGACCAGGTTACCTGGATGCAGTTAATGGCACCTGCGCAATCTCCTTCTCCTTTTGACTATTCAAGGTATGGTGCGGTACCCCAGTATTCGATCGTAAACGAAGACTACAAAATTATATATTCCAAAAACAACGCATTTCAAATCATAAACTGGTTAAAGGAAAGATCCAAAGCAGCCAAACAAACGCAACAATAACATTCGTCCATTCCGGTTAACAAAAAAACATATGAAAGACAATAAAGGAAACAATGGATTGAACGCTGTTCTGGCCCTGGTCCCTTATTGTATTACGCTAACCTGTTCTTTGGTTTGTTCGTTAGACATGCCGGATGGGGTAATGCAATCAAAAGAATTATTCTTCCTATTCGGAACTGGTACTTTAGTGTTCCTTTTCTTTATCCAGTTGTGTTTCTCAAAAGATATAATCTATCCCTCCCTCAACCGGAATCAGGCGTGGGCCATTCTATTTCTCATTTATATGCTTCTGAGTGCTGTTAAATACAACCAAACAACAGTAGCCATTCCAGCGCATATTCTTTGCAATTTGTGTGTCCTTATCTTTTTTGTTTTGTCCCTGTTCCTTTTTCAACATCAAAAATATCTCCCCACAGCTTTGCCTTTATTAGTGACAGCAACAGCCATATGTCAGGCAACCATTGGCATCCTGCAATATTTGGGCATATTAACAGGATTTCATTTCAAATTTATTGTTACCGGTCTTTTTCTCAATCCGGCGCCCTATGCTCAATACCTGGCTGTCTTATTTGTTTTGGTCTATACGTTTTTATTATTTCATACCGCCGCCACAAATAAACGCTGGCTATTTATCCTTTATATCCTTTTGCTAATATCCCTGGCGTTGCTGTTAGTTTACCTGGAAAGCAGGTCAGCCTGGTTGGGAATTATAACATCAGTTGGCCTTGTTACCCTTCTTTACATTAAAAAATACCATTCACCCCTGTATTCCAAAGTAAAGAAAAAGACAATTCCGGGTTTATTTATCGGCTTGCCCCTCCTGGCTGTAGGTCTTTACCAACTGTATCAATTAAAGTCGAATTCTGCAAATGGCCGGTTACTTACCTGGAAGGTTACCTGCTCTATGATCCGTGATCATTTATTATTTGGTGTTGGAAATGGAAATTTTGCTTCCAGTTACAGCCAGTATCAACACTTTTATTTTAAAATCCATCCTGAAAAAATACCAACCTACGGTTGGCTTGCGGATGATGTGCGCTATGCTTTTAATGAGCTGCTACAAATTTTTGCAGAAACCGGAATTATGGGGCTGGGATTATTTTCACTACTGCTTCTGTTCTTTTTCACAACCACTATCCGTGCTTATCATATTGTTATCGATAAAAAGCAATCGAAGTTACTTTTGTTATCGCTGGCTGGCGTAGTAGTTATATTAATAGCAGGGCTTTTCTCCTACCCTTTTTCAATATTGCCATTAAAACTGATGTTCTGGCTTTTAATTGCTCAGGGTTTCTCTGTTGCAATAAAATCGAATGCAACTTTTCTACAACCACCTTTATGGCAAAAAATAGTCATGGCCCTGTCGTCAGTTTGCTTCGTATCATTTATCAGTTTATTTGCTGTCAGAAGAGCTAAGGCGCTGTATAAATGGGGCCAGTTACTAACTACGCAGGAACAGGAAAAGATTGCTGGTAGTTATGCAAACAGGCTGCTCCCTTTATGCCCTACCCTGGCAGATAATTCATCTTATATGATCAGCCTGGGTAAAGCATTGTATAGCGACAGTAACTTTACCAAATCAATTGAAATATTAACTACAGCTAAAAAGATCACACCCAATAAAGAAGTATATTATATGCTTGGTCATGCCTATAAGCGAACCGGTCAGTTTCAAAAGGCCGAACAGCAATACTTATTCGTAAGATTTGCTATCCCTAATTTGATAAGCCCTAACTTTTTTTTAACGAAGTTGTATTTTGATAATAAAAAATGGCCCGAGTTTAAGAAGATGGCAGATATCGTTGTATCATTCCAGCTTAAAAAATTATCTGAACAAGGGCAACAAATGATAGAAGAAACCTATTATCTCATTTCCCAGTCGCCTTATAAACAATAAATCTCCCCTTATACACTTTTTCGGCATTAGTCGCAGGTCCCTGCTGCCTTCGGTCGCCGAAGCCTTGGCGAAGGTGACCCATTGCCTTTCTCTTTACTGCCTCGCCCGCTGCGCCTTCGCGAAGCTTTACCGCCGTCGCCCTCGGCTATGGCGGTCGAAGAGCGTAGGGGGGCCTACTTGCCTACGGGCACGATGGCCGCTGCCGGCAAGGCGCAGGCGGCTAAAAAGCAGGTGCCCCTTCCTCAACTCAAGAACCCAATAACTTCAAACTAAATAACTTATTTACTTTTAACACATTAGCCTCTTTCAAAGCAAATATCCCCATCCCAGACCCGCATTTCCTCCCCCAAACTTTTCCGCTAAAACTATTAGCTTTTCCTGCGCTCCCATACAGGTTTACCCTAATATTACCACTATTCCGCCGACAAGTAATTTTTGAGATTTCATTCTTTAAGTGTTATTTTGACACAAAATAGACATAGTGGGCGATTCAGGCCGTATCTTTGATGGGCAGGAATCGCGTTCCTGGTTTAGATCAGTCAATAAAAAACACCCTTTTGTTTTAGTTGCCGATATGAAAAAAGAAAATTATGTAATAGGAGTTGACTACGGCACTGACTCAGTGCGGTCAATTATAGCCAACGCTGCCAATGGGCAGGAAGTTGCATCAGCAGTTTTTTATTATCCCCGCTGGAAAGATGGTTTGTATTGTGATCCCGGCGTAAACCAGTTCAGGCAACACCCGCTTGACTACCTGGAAGGCCTGGAACAAACCATAACCCGCTGCTTACTGCAGGCTGGTCCTTCAGTAACGGCTAACATCAGGGCTATTTCAGTGGATACAACCGGTTCTACACCTGTAGCTGTAGATGAAACCGGCACCCCACTCGCCCTGTTACCCCGGTTCGAGAAAAATCCCAACGCCATGTTCGTGTTGTGGAAAGACCATACTTCTGTTCCGGAAGCAGCCGCCATCAATGCACACGCAGAAAAGTACGACATCAACTATCTGCAATACGTAGGCGGTATTTACTCCTCGGAATGGTTCTGGGCAAAACTGTTACATATTTTGCGTGAGGACGCAGCAGTGCGCGAAGCCTGCCACTCCTGGGTAGAACATTGCGACTGGATCCCTTTCGTACTTACCGGTGGCAAACAAGCCGCTGCCATGAAACGCAGTGTTTGCGCCGCAGGCCACAAGGCCCTGTGGGCAGCAGAATTTGGCGGTTTACCACCCGATCAGTGGTTTGCCGATCTTGACCCATTGTTAGCCGGTTTTACCAAAAGACTTTTCACCGACACCTATACTTCCGATAAAGCAGCCGGTACCCTCAGCCCTGAATGGGCCGCGAAACTGGGTCTTTCTACCGACGTAGTGATCGGTGTTGGCGCTTTTGACGCCCATATGGGTGCAGTAGGCGGACAAATTGAACCCTACCACCTGAGCAAGGTAATGGGTACTTCCACCTGTGATATGCTGGTAGCCCCGCTGAGTGAAGTGGATGGCAAGCTGGTAAAAGGGATCTGCGGACAGGTCCCTGGTTCCGTACTGCCTGGCATGATGGGACTGGAAGCGGGTCAAAGCGCCTTTGGCGATGCCTACGCCTGGTTCAAAAAAGTGCTGGCCTGGCCACTGCAACACGTATTAGGACAATCAACCATCATCAATACTGAAACTGCCAAAGCCATCATCGATGAGGTAAGCGATAAGCTGATCCCTGAATTAAGCAAACAAGCGGCCTTGTTGCACATCGATGAAAACAGCGAACTGGCAATTGACTGGTTCAATGGCCGTCGTACACCCGATGCCAACCAGGAACTGAAAGGTGCTATAACCGGGCTCAACCTCGGAAGCGACGCCCCCCGTATTTTCCGGGCTATTGTGGAAGCCACCTGTTTTGGCGCCAAAGCCATTGTTGACCGGTTCAACCAGGAAGGCGTTCCGGTAAAAGGACTGATCGGACTGGGTGGTGTGGCTAAAAAATCGCCGTTCATTATGCAAATGATGGCCGACGTTATGAATATGCCTATCCGCATTCATAAATCTGAACAAACCTGTGCCCTTGGCGCTGCCATGTTTGCAGCTACTGCAGCCGGCATCTACAACAAAGTAGAAGACGCCATGAATGCGATGGGTCAGGGTTTTGACGCTACCTATTATCCCGATAAGAACAAAGTAGCCCTCTACCAAAAGCGCTATAATAAGTACCACAAACTGGGTGGATTTATTGAGGGTTCTATAAAGCATAACGAAAAAGAAGCAGTATTATCTAACTAAGATACCGTTACAGGTTACAGGACTAACCCCGCCTGGCGGGGTTACAAGCCCTGTAACCTGTAACATGTAACCTGAAAACAAAAATGAGCAAGTATCAAGATATAAAAGAGGCCTGTTACAAAGCCAACATGCAATTACCAGAGCTGAATCTGGTCCTTTTCACTTTTGGTAATGTTAGTGTAGCCGACAGAAGCCAGGGTGTTTTTGCCATTAAGCCCAGTGGCGTTCCCTACAAAGACCTGGTACCCGATGAAATGGTTATCGTTGACTTTGATGGAAAGATCGTAAGCGGCAAGATGCGCCCTTCGAGCGACACCAAAACACACGCCGTATTATATAAGGAATGGGAAAAGATAGGCGCTATTGTGCATACACACAGCACCTATGCTACTGCCTGGGCACAGGCGCAGCGCGATATTCCCATCTTTGGCACTACCCATGCCGACCACAACACCGTAGATATCCCCTGTGCACCGCCCATGAGCGACGACATGATCAAAGGGAACTATGAGTTTGAGACCGGCTACCAGATCATCAATTGTTTCAATGAGCGCAAATTATCATACGAAGAAGTGGAAATGGTCCTGGTAGGTAACCACGCTCCTTTTGCCTGGGGTAAAAATGGCGACAAAGCCGTATATAATGCCGCAGTGCTGGAAGAAGTGGCCCGTATGGCCTACCTCACCGAGCAGATCAACCCGAAAGCCCCGCGCCTGAAAGATGCCCTGATAGATAAACACTGGCAGCGGAAGCATGGGAAAGATGCTTATTATGGACAATAAATCGTAATCTCAATCACTAAAATAGCACCCGTCAAAAGACGATTGCCAACTAAATAACCCATTTATGGAAGATTTGAAAAAACTGGAAGTATGGTTTGTAACAGGAAGTCAACACCTGTATGGTGAAGAAACCCTTAAACAGGTTGCCGAACACTCCACCCAAATTGCCAGATCAATTGATAAAGATCCTGCAATCCCTGTACGCGTAGTGTTCAAACCCGTGGTAAAATCACCTGAAGAAATTTACCAGGTTTGTCAGGAAGCCAACACCACGTCTACCTGTATCGGCATCATTGCCTGGATGCATACCTTCTCTCCCGCTAAAATGTGGATCGGTGGCTTAAAAGTGTTACAAAAACCGTTGTTACATCTGCATACCCAGTTTAATCGCGATATTCCCTGGAGCAGCATCGATATGGACTTCATGAACCTGAACCAAAGCGCCCATGGCGACCGCGAGTTCGGATTCATGGTAAGCCGGATGCGAATGAACCGTAAAGTGGTAGTTGGCCACTGGCAGGATAGTGAAGTAATGAAAAGTGTAGCCGTGTGGATGCGTGCTGCAGCCGGTTGGAACGATTGGCAAAATGCCCGCTTCTGCCGCTTTGGCGATAACATGCGCCAGGTAGCGGTAACTGAAGGCGACAAAGTAGAAGCTGAACTGAAATTTGGTTATTCTGTAAATGGCTATGGTATTGGCGACCTGGTGAAAGTGATCAACGACGTTAGCGACAGCGCCATTGCCCAACAAGTAGCTGAATACGAAGAAATATATACTGTACAGGCACCCCTGCGCAAAGGCGGCGAACGCCACAGCGCATTGAAAGATGCAGCCAAGATCGAGATCGGCATGCGCAATTTCCTGAAAGCCGGGAATTTTAAAGGCTTTACCGATACTTTCGAAGACCTGCACGGCATGGTACAACTGCCTGGTATCGCGTCTCAACGCTTAATGGCGGAAGGATACGGTTTTGGCGGCGAAGGCGACTGGAAAACATCTGCCCTGGTTCGCGCCATGAAAGTAATGGCCACCGGTTTAAAAGGCGGTAACTCCTTCATGGAAGACTATACCTACCATTTCGACCCCAACAACCAACTGGTACTGGGTTCACACATGCTGGAAATTTGTCCTTCCATTGCCAACGACAAACCAACTGTTGAGATCCATCCTTTGGGTATTGGTGGCAAAGCTGATCCCGTACGTCTGGTATTCAACGCCGGTTCAGGCCCCGCTTTAAATGCTTCTATCGTTGATATGGGTAATCGTTTCCGGTTGATCGTTAATGAAGTGGTAGCTGTTGACCCCATCCAAAGCCTGCCCAAACTGCCGGTAGCGCGTGTGTTGTGGAAACCCTACCCAGACATGAAAACAGGTTGTGCAGCCTGGATCCTGGCTGGTGGCGCTCACCACACAGGTTACAGCCAGAACCTGACTACCGAACACATGGAAGATTTTGCAGAAATGGCGGGTGTTGAGTACTTACTGATCGGCAAAAACAGCAATTTGTACGATCTTAAGAATCAATTAAGATGGAATGATCTGTATTATCGTCATTCTATTTAAAAATAAATCCACATATTGCAGCCGCTTTTAACATGGGACTGACCTGTAAGGTTCGTCATAGGGTCTTAAGCAATTAAGCAGATCGATCGAACCTGACAGGTCAGTTTTTTAATATTTTAGACCTGTCAGGTGCTACTGAACCCTCTGTTAATGCAAACTCAAATGATGCACCTTGCAGGTCAGTCTAAAATAACAACCATCATTCACTAAAAAAACTATTGCAGCCCGCTATGAACACGCTTTCGTCAATTGATTACATCATTTTCGTACTCTACTTTATACTGGTAGCCAGCTATGGTTATTATGTATATAGAAAAAGAAAGACCCAGGAACACGACTCCAAAGCATTTTTCCTGGCCGAAGGTTCCCTTACCTGGTGGGCCATT
Source organism: Niastella soli (assembly GCF_017742245.1). Classification (GTDB taxonomy): domain Bacteria; phylum Bacteroidota; class Bacteroidia; order Chitinophagales; family Chitinophagaceae; genus Niastella; species Niastella soli. The sequence continues at coordinate 283,528 of NZ_JAGHKO010000011.1, read as the reverse complement.
GGCGCCTCGCTTATTGCTTCCAATATCTCTGCCGAGCAGTTCATTGGGATGAGTGGTGAAGGTTTTTTTGTGGGTACGGCGGTAGCGGCCTATGAGTGGATCGCTGCAGTAGCACTGATAATTATTGCCGTTTGGTTCATGCCGGTGTACCTGAAGAACCGCATTTTCACCATGCCGCAGTTCCTTAAAACGCGGTATAACGACACGGTGGCCCTTATTATGGCCATCTTCTGGTTATTCCTGTACATTCTGGTAAACCTCACGTCTATCTTATACCTCGGCGCCACAGCCATCACCGGCTTGGTAGGTGATGCCACTGCAGGCACGCCGGAATTTCAAAATATTCTGCACCTGATCATGATCGGTCTGGCGGTATTTGCCCTGATCATTACGCTGGGTGGAATGAAAGTAATTGGTTATACCGACGTAATACAGGTAGCCGTTTTGATCATCGGTGGTTTGGCTACCACTTACCTCGCATTAACGATTGTAGGCGATAAACTGGGTGTGGGCAATAGCGCCATCGCCGGTTTTAAAGCCCTGATGAACGATTCTCCCGAACACTTTAAAATGATCTTACCCAAACCTGCCGCTACTACGGGTACGATCAATACACCGCTCAACCTCGACATTCAGAAATGGGTGGTATTACCTGGTATCGCCATGTATTTTGCCGGTCAGTGGATCGTGAACCTGAACTATTGGGGTTGCAACCAGTACATTACACAACGTGCCCTGGGCGCCGATCTGAAAACAGCCCGTACCGGTCTCATTTTCGCCGGTATGCTGAAATTGATGATGCCGGTGATCGTAATGCTGCCTGGTATTGCCGCATTTGTATTGTACAAACACAATGCCCTGCCTGGTTTTAGTGGTGGTAAAGACGGCGCTTATTCAGCCATCCTGAGCTTTTTGCCTTCTGGGTTGAAAGGCTTGTCTATTGCGGCATTAACGGCCGCCATTGTTGCTTCTCTGGCCGGAAAACTGAACAGTATCTCCACCATCTTTACGCTGGATATCTACCATAAATATTTTGGAAAAGAATCTGATGAGAAAAAGCTGGTGATCACCGGCCGCTATACAGTATTGGCAGCTGCCATCCTGGCTATCCTGTTTACCTGGAATGACCTGCTGGGTATTGGTGGTGAAGGTGGTTTTACCTTTATTCAGAAATACACCGGTTTTATTAGCCCGGGTGTATTCGCCATGTTCCTGCTGGGTATGTTCTGGAAACGTACCACCGGCACCGCTGCTATTGTTGGCGTGGTACTGGGTTTTGTACTTGCCATCTTCTTTAACAACTATGCCGTTGGCATCTTTGGTAAAGAAACCTTGTTATATACCGCTTACACTTACGAAACACTCGGTAAAGATGGGGTGGCCCATGCGGTTACCGAAATCCCCTTCCTCATTAACATGGGTTGGTCGTTTGTGTTCACGGTAGCTACTATGGTTGGTATCTCTCTGGCCGGACCAAAAATAAATCCAAGAGCATTTATGACCGATAAAGCCTTATTAAAACTTGACAACCGCACCATTGCAATGATCGTAATTACATTGTTGTTGCTGACTGCGCTGTATGTGAAGTTCTGGTAGTTGAGACTACGGTAAAGCAAAATGCCTCTCGATAATATCGAGAGGCATTTTGCTTTTATAGAGTCTATTGTGAGTTGTCAGTGGTCAGTGGTGAGTGGGTTCACGACTACTCAGCATTTAAATATTCAGCAGCAAAAAGCCTCTTGATAATATCAAGAGGCTTTTTGCTTTTAAAGTCAATTGTGAGTTGTCAATTGTCAGTTGTGAGTGACCTCGCGACTACTCAGCATTCATAAAAATTAGTTATCTCGCAAATATTCAGCAGTCATAAATAATTTCGAGCCCACTCACAACTCACTACTCACAACTGACTACTTCAACTTATATATCTCGCTCCCGGCCAGTAAAAAGCAACCCAGGCCATAATCTTCAAAGTCAGGAATATGGTCATAGCTAACCGGCTGACCATCCTTTGGCTCCTTACCCGTTCCCTGTACGTAACCCAGCATCCCATCGGGGTGAACACAATCTTTTACCAGCGCATTCCAGGCCTTCAGCATAATAGGTCTGTAAGTAGCTTTATCTATCAGGTTGTTGTTAATACCCCAGGCCATACCATACACAAACAGGGCTGTACCGGTTAATTCCTTACCACCAAAATTGGTAGAATCGGCCAGGCTCACATTCCAGAAACCGTCTGTACGTTGTAAGGGGACCAGCGCTTTCAGCATGTCTTTATAATCCTGCATGTATTCATTGTAATGAGGATCGCTTTTAGGCAGCATTTGCAGGGTGCGCACCAGTGCCGCCACTACCCAGCCATTGCCACGGCTCCAGTAGCAGCTGGCACCATTGGGTTCTTTATAAGGAGGATCAAAATCCTTATCGCGCCACCATAAATGCCCTGCAGGGTCATACAGGCCATTATCACCATGTTTATGTTTGGTGTAGGCATACATCTCATACATGCGGTTGTAGTAGCTGGTATCGTTAAATAACTTACCCAGGCGTACAAACACAGGCATCCCCATTTGGAGGGCATCTACCCAGCTCCAGTCATCTATTTTGGAAGTGGCTTTCATGGAGTCAATAGAGGCCTTGATGTCTTTGATCCGTTCTTCTTTTTTATCCATCAGGTACAGGTCAATATAGGTTTGACCACAGCAATGGTTGTCGGCATTGCGGGTTTGAATACCACCATTCAGACCCCAGTGGTGTTTTACACCCCAGTCAATGGCATAGTCCAGGTAGGGCTGCTTTTTATCAATGCTGTACAGGGCCATCAAACCCTCATAATATACGGCGCGGGTCCAGATGTTACTCGGCCGTTCTTTGTTGGTAATAATAGTTTTACCGGCATCGGGCCATTTGTTCATGAAATACTGATTGGTCAAACGCATGGCATTTAACACGTCTTTTTTAGCAGGCGCTTTTTGTGCCTGCAGCGAGGTCGTCAGCAATACCGCAGCTGCTCCTAATAATTTCATTCTATACATCATAATTACCTGATTTTTTATTTAACTAGACCTGTAAGGTCTGCCTTTTTAACTCGCCGGGCCAAGATGTATAGCAGACCTGACAGGTCGGATTCACATCCGGCATAAGGGGAGCCTGCGCCATTTTAGTGAGGAGAACCAGACCTGTCAGGATCGCTTCATCCCGCTGCATATTCAACCTCAGATGGCGAACCTTACAGGTCTTTTTCATTTAGTTTACTTTAGGTTTCAACTCATCCGGACTGTCCTTCGTATACCCATTCCAGGTTTCCCGCGATGGCTGGGTGAACAGCGCCTGTATGGCCGACAGCTCAACCGTTGATTTCGGGTTAAATGAGGCTGAGCGGATATATACTTCCAAACTGAACCACAGTTGTGTTGCAGCCGGCCGGTCGTCCAGGTTCTTAAGATCTACGCTACACATCAACAGTTTGCCCTTCCCTACTTTCGCTTCCAGCAACAACGCCAGCTTCCGGTTGATGAACCAGGTATCTATTGGTTGCAGGATCGGTTTGAACCCTTTCGGGAAATCTTCCAGGTGCATTACCTGCGCTTTATTCACTACATCCCACCACTGCAGATCGCTATAGGCTGTTGCCGGGAAATCTTTGAAAGCCGGATGTTTGGGATCACATACAATACCTAAAGTATGGGGCGGACGCATTTTAAACCAACTGGTATTCCAGAATACAGGGGTAAAGTAATTTACAACTTCTTTTCCTTTTTCGATCTTGCCTGCCGCCTTTAAGAACACGGTACCACCATCCTGCAAAAGAGCAATGGCTTTTTCATCGAGCGTATCGCATTCATATACGGGATCGTTAAAAGCACCCCAAGCCACTCTGGCCGGAAAAACCCATACGTTCCAGTCGTTGCCATACGAAGTGCCAGCTATGGAAATATCGAGGTTCAACCGCATGGGTGTTTTGAACTTCGATAACGGATATTCAATTTTACCAACCGGCAAACAGTTGCCGATAGCATAGTCCTTTTTATCGAAGGCTCCTTTGGCTAACACTTTACCGGTGCTGTCTTTTATCACCCAGTTGATCACAGCATTCTTTAATTCGCTGCCTCCATAGTTGAACAGCTCAACGGGTACAGTCAATTTTTCATCATTGGTATACACAAATTTTGGCAGGCGGGTAAGCGGCACCACAGCATTACAAAAACGCTTCACCTGTTGCGGCGTGATGTAAGGTTTATCCTGCCACAAGGCGTTCAACATCCCTACCAGCGCAGTACCCTGACCAGGAAAATCCTGTAAACCCAGCAATTGAATACCGGCCAGTCCTTTTGTCCGGAAAGCCTTTTCTATTTCATTCTTGTAACACAAGGCCTGTAGTTTACCACTGGCCATCAAAAAGTCATGGGCCTGATCGGCCATCCCATGTTCAGCCAGTTGTTCGCGGAACAGTTCAAAGTTCTTTTCTTTATATACACCAGTGAAGCGGTTAATTTCATTGAAGTCGGGGAATACGCACCACTGCCCCATCTCATGCACCACATAGGGCACGTTGAATTTCTGAATGGCGGCCTGATAATCAGAATCGCTTTCAGGTCTTGCATTCACCCAGTTCAACCCACGGGCGCCTGCTTTTACCATGTACTCATTCTCCGGCACCAGGGGCCAGCTATTACCAACGGACGCACCTGTATATACGCGGCGTTTATCCTTTGCCTGCCAGTAATGGATCATCTCCGTAAGGAACTTTACCTGGTTTCTACCAGCCGGCTCATTGCCACCGGGCGCTTCCATACAAAACGAAGCATAGTTGCCATACCAATCGGCCATGCGATCGGTCTCCTCGTACATGTATTTGTCTATGGGTTTGCCATCGCCTAAGGACGTGCCATGGTTCACCCAGCCCGGTCCTTCGGGTTGTAAATAGAATCCGGTAAGATCGGCAGCTTTGAAAGCAGCCTCAGGTGGGCACCAACTGTGAAAACGCATATGGTTCAACCCATGCGCTTTGGCAGTAGTGAACAATTTGATCCAGCTGGCTTCGTCCATGGGCGGGTAGCCAGTTAACGGGAACTCACAGTTGTTCACCGTACCCCGCAAAAACACCGGGCGATCGTTGATGGTAAACCCGGTACCAACGATCTTGAACGACCTCATCCCAAAGATTACTTCTTTTGTCTGCTTCTCACCATTGGATGCTTGCAGCGTCAATTGCAGTTTGTATAATAAAGGATTGAACTCATCCCACAATTGCACCTTATCAGTCATTGGTAACGTAAACTGATGTGTGGCCAGGGTATCCTTGCTCAATGTCACTGATTCAGTGATCACCGGCACCCGGTGCACAAATCTGGTATTAAAAGAGGTAGCCCCCAACGTTACCTTTACATTACCTTCCTGTTGGCCTTTTATCGTTACTACCACAATCGCCTGTTTCCTGGCCACATCAGGGTATACCTGAATGTTTTTAACATGTACTATGGGTGTAGCCTCCAACGATATTTTACCGATAATACCGTTCCAGTTACCCTGGGTATGATCGGTTAAACTATGAGAATCGGGCCCTACATTAACTTCTTTAATACGGTTATCAACGCGAATGGCAATAGTATGTTTACCGGGCGTTAATACTTTTGACAGGTCATACACATGCGGCGCTACCAGGCTGTTTTGCATCCCGGCTTCTTTTCCATCTACCCATACCAACGTTTCAGTATGGCATCTTTCCAGAAACAGCTCGATGTTTTTCCATTTCCAGTCAGCAGGAATGGTTACTTCTTTTTGGTACCAGGCAGCACCTACATAATATTTTGAAGGTGTTAACCAAAAAGGGAATTTCAGGTTACCCGGCTGCCGGTATTTTTCCATCCGCGGATTGAAAAACCAGCTGCTGTCGTAAATACTGCCGGTCCATTTTGTTTGCAACGTTACGGCATCGCCTTTGCCATTGGTGAGCATGGAACCAGGCAATTTGATTGTCTCCTCCAGTTTTTTATTGAACCATTGCTCCTGCACGCCCACATCGTTGCGGTCGATCTGGAACTGCCAGTCACCGGCCAACGAGATGGCAGATGTAGACGGTACATGCTGCGCCCATGCCCAATTGCTACAGGCAAAAACGGCTATTGACAACCATATATTCTTAAAAATCAGCTTCATTTCTTCAGGTATTCTTTTAGGTCGTTATTTCTAAGGTTCCAGATCCCTTTCACTACCATATCCGCATTCAGCATGGAACCATTTTTATTAGGATGGGTATGATCGCCGGGAAAGAAATGTTTCACCGAATCAGCGCCCAACTTTTCATATTCATCGGCAATAAGGTCGTTCAGGGGAATAAAGAAAGCGCCATTTGAGCTGGCTACTTCCTCAGCCCATTTGCCATAGCTGGTATTGGCCCGTTCTACTTTACCATCTTTAAAAATATTCCGGGGAACAGGTGAGCATACAATAGAAATAGCGCCTTTGGCCCTGGCATCGTTGATATATTTACGCATATACCAGCCATAGGTATGTACTACTTCGTTCACTTTACGAATGGGGTTATAAATAGCCACACTATCGTCCCCAATTCCTTTTATGGTACCACGGGCGCGGGCCGTATCATCGAGCGGACCGCCATCGTTATGTCCAAACTGCATGATCACATAATCGCCTTTTTTCAATTTTTCCAGCACGCGGTCCCAACGGCCTTCGTTAATAAACGTGCGACTGCTTCTGCCACCTATAGCATGGTTTTCCACGCTTATCCGGGTGGTATCGAACCGGTCGGCCATAAAGCTGCCCCAGCCCCACAACTCCGACTTGCCCGTACCATCGCCATTCTTCACCGTGGAGTCGCCAATGATATAGATCGTGTGTTTACGCGATTGCCATACTGCGAAAGAAGAAACAAGGACCAGCAAACCGATCACTGCGAGGGAACGGACTAACTTCCGGCTGTTATTATTCATTGCCATGCTATTTATTTTTTGCATTGTCGTTTTTATGTTGCTCAATAATACTGATCGAAGGATGAGGTGGTGCGCTCATGCCTTCGCCCAGATAGAATCCCGGATGCGGGGGTTGGTTATAGGCTACATTCTGCCAAACGATGCTGAGCCGGTATTGCGGGTCCTGCATCAGGGTGTAGAACTTATAAGTTGTAGGAATAGTAGTGGCGAATATGCGCAGCTCCTGGTTGTCGCGGGTACGATAGATCACTTCTTCGCGCCAGTCGCCCAGGATATCGGCCGACAAACAGGGATTGGATTTGGTGCCATTGTTATGTACGCACTCATAATCCTTTGCATCGAGCAGTTTGGTAACCGAGCTGTTGGTATAATCCCATTTGCCTACCAGGGTAGCGTTTAGAATTTCGCTCAGTACATCGCCATCCCAGTAAATGCCCATATTACAAGGGGGTGTTTTTTCAGCGATCTTATTTCCTTTGCAATCAAATAGCCCAGTGATACCCGCGCCTGCCACCCAGCATTCATACCCCTTATAACGGGGATCAATATCCAACGCACAAGCCCGCCCGGGCCCTTCCCCATCTTCACCGGCTTTTACAGAAGCTTTCTTCCAGATCACTTCACCGGTTTTGGCATCGCGAAAATTAGCGCCGGCATCTCCAAATCGTTCCTGGGTGCCAAACACCTCCTTACCAGGGCGGTCGGGATCAAGGTCTGTTACGTGTAACGCATCAGCATGACCGATACCGGTTGTATACATCCCTTTGCCATCATCATCAACGGTCATTTGTCCGTAGATGATCTCATCTTTGCCATCCCCGTCTACGTCAGTTACTGTTAAGTTATGGTTACCCTGGCCGGCAAAATCAGGATAGCCTTTTTCTGTATCAAACACCCAGCGCTGGGTAAGCTTGTTATCTTTCCAATCCCAGGCGGCCAATACACTGCGGCCATAATAGCCGCGGCACATCACCAGACTGGGATGCACGCCATCAAGATAGGCCACACAAGCCAGGAAACGATCGACCCTGTTACCATAGCTATCTGTACGTCCATTGCCACCGGTACCGCCCCAACCGTCTATCCGGCCACGTACGGGCACGTAATCGGTGGTATATAAAGCGGCACCAGTGCGGCCATCAAAAATGGTGAGGAATTCAGGGCCATCGAGAATGCGGCCATTATTATTTACATAGTTCTTTGTGGAATCGCCAATTACCTTGCCCTGTCCGTCGATGGTGCCATCGGCTGTTTTCATAGCAATTTCAGCACGGCCGTCACCATCGAGGTCATATACCATGAACTGCGTATAATGCGCGCCCTCCCGAATGTTCCGGCCCAGGTTGATCTCCCACAGTAATTTACCCTCCAGTGTATACGCCTGAAAAATGGGCGGATCAGTGATGCCATTGTGTGAATTATCATGGCCCCTGCCTGTCTGGTGCAAAATGATCTCATAGGTGCCATCCCCATCGAGATCACCTACGCTGGCATCGTTGGGGGCATAACCTGCCGGTGTTTTTAAGGGAATAGAAATATAAGCAGGCGCGCCGCCCTTTACGGTATAGGTACGGGCGTCTTTTATTTCTTTACCATTTATGATGGCTGCTACCTGATAAGTATAGTTTTGGGTAGTATCTGCTTTTTCATCGAGCCAGGAAGTGACGGCTGTTATGGGTTTAGTGTTCAGTTTGGTGACTTTGACGGGATCACTCTTGCGGTACAGATTAAAAGCAATATTATCTGCATCGGTTGCCAGCATCCGCCAGCTCACAAAAACATGTCCTTTCCCATCAGGCATGGCAACCAGCCCTCTGTTGAGGAATTCCATCTGGCGCTGGGAAAAAAGAGAGGCTGGCAATAACAGGGTTACCAGGTAAATAAGTATCCTATTCATATGGCAGTTTATGGTAATTGCTGTTTATATACGATTGAAATGCTGTTGACCCTTACATGTATTAAGAGGGAAGACCTGTAAGGTCTGCCTTTTGAACTTGCCGGGCTACCATGATGGACAGACCTGACAGGTCGGGTTTTCAAACAAGACAGGTCTTATACTTT
>NZ_JAGHKO010000011.1:0-274463 GCF_017742245.1 Niastella soli | reverse complement strand
TTTGAACTTGCCGGGCTACCATGATGGACAGACCTGACAGGTCGGGTTTTCAAACAAGACAGGTCTTATACTTTCCTACCCGGCACAAGCGGACACTTGCGCCATTAGAGGGCAGACCTGTAAGGTCTGCCTTTTGAACTTGCCGGGCTACCATGATGGACAGACCTGACAGGTCGGGTTCTCAAACAAGACAGGTCTTATACTTTCCTACCCGGCACAAGCGGATACTTGCGCCATTAGAGGGCAGACCTGTAAGGTCTGCCTTTTGAACTTGCCGGGCTACCATGATGGACAGACCTGACAGGTCGGGTTTTCAAACAAGACAGGTCTTATACTTTCCTACCCGGCACAAGCGGATACTTGCGCCATTAGAGGGAAGACCTGTAAGGTCTGCCTTTTGAACTTGCCGGGCTACCATGATGGACAGACCTGACAGGTCATGTTCTCACCTTCCTGGCGCAAGCATCCGTTTATGCCTCATCAACCCCGCACAATTGCATCAGAGCCTCCCCTACATTGCATCGGAGCGCCAGGTAGGCCTTAGTTTTCACCAGGTCATCTTTATAAAGACGATTCCCTGTCTTGGGAGTTGCATGTTCAATTGTAATGACCCGTTTTTTATGGTTTCCTTTGACGTACCAGTTTGCTCCAGTTGTCCGGCCTTTTCCAATTGCGCGATCTGTTCAGCCGTGGGTTTTTGCGGCGAACCCATCTTCTTCCAAACTTCATACGAGTTGCTGTGCGCCGCATCTATCCGGTATTGTTGCAGGGTAACCTGTTTGCCCGGAAGCCCTGTGCATTGCAATACTATTGTTGCAGGTATACCGGTGGTATCATCGTCGTGGTAATTCCAGATCATGGCAGTGGCCGACTGATTGCTCTTTGCAGCGATGGCACCTACATCCGTGGCGTCCCTGCGCACCCCTGAATCGCGGATATTGATTAAGGGAACCATCTGATCGCTGTTCACTGCGACCCTTTTTCCGCCCATCACACCAAACATCCTGAAAACATTCAATACCGGTTTATCAACGCCGTTAGTGGCCAGGTCGCGAAAGCCATAGAACCAGGGTTGGTCCTCAAATTCAAATGACCAGGATACGGCGCCCAACAGGTTTACCTTAAAATGATCAGCCAGTAAATATTTGCGTGCAAAGGCAGCCGCCGTATACGATGAATACATGGTACCATTGCGATAGGCATTCTCCGGATTGGTAGCCATACCACAGGCGGCACAACCTTCGGGGTCACTCTCCCCTATTACAATTGGTAAATCCTTCCATTCTTTAAAAGAAGCCACTATTTCGAATCCGCTCGAGATATCACGCAATTGGTTACTGATGCCCATGCGTACATGTCCGTTCACGATACGCGGCGCGCCTTTGGCATGAAAGGCAATAAAATCAAGGGGCGCTCCTGTTTTACCAGTTACGGCATTGGTATCATTGATGCAGTGTTGTAGAAATGTTTTGAGGAATTGGGCCGCACCGCTACCAGAGGGTCCTGTTACATGCGGGCCGCCAATACGGGCTGTTGGCAAGGCGCGTTTTACGGCATCGGAGGTATAGTCGTACAATTTGCAATACTCCTGAACCGTTCCCTTCCAGTAACCGTTGCCACCATTGGGTTCATTCCATAGTTCCCAGTACCAGCTTTCCACTTCTTTTTTTCCATACCGGTTAACACAATGCTTTACCCATTCATAAACAAGCGTTCCCCATTTTTTATAATCTTTTGGCGGGTATGCCCAACCGGTAAAGATCTTACTGTAGGGTTGCCCGGGCTGCCAGTCGTGTTTATAGGGTTGCGGATGGCTCGATAAGGCTTCAGGCATAAACCCTATTTGCGCCAGGGGCTTCATGCCTCGTTTAATATAGGTATCAAAGATACTGTCGGTGATGGTCCAGTTATAAACGGGATTACCATTTGCATCTTCGGTATAGGCATTGGTAGAACCCCATTTCAGGGCAGGCGTTCCATCGCCGGTGGTCAATAAATTATGGGCTCGTACGTGTACCGGGGTGGGACTTAATGCCGCGATCTCTGACAATAATTTCTTCCCGTCTTTCATGTAAGTATAGTTCGGCTCATCGTACCCGAACCACGCCCATACGGGTTTCATGTCGCCGGTCTCTTTGGCGTAGTTTATTTGAATAGTAGCTTTCTCCTGGGAGAATACATTAATAACGAGGATCGTGGAAATGACAAAAGCAATTCGTTTCTTTACTGACATAGTTCATTAGTTATTGAGTATGTTAGTTATTTAGTTCTTAATTCACAAACTCAAGAACTTAATAACTAAATAGTTTATCACAACTTCATACCCTCAGAGTTACTAACTTGTAATGCTTTACCATCTGAACCGGCAATGGTCACATTATCAAACTTCCATCCCTCTCCAAAATCAACCCCACCGGCTGTATTGCCCTGCACGTTTACATTGTTGAAATGGAAATCCTGTAACATCGATTCTTTCATCCCGGCTCCATTCACCACTTTCTTTACACCTACCGCTTTTATATCTGAGATATATACATCCCTGAAATGCGGGATACCTTTTTCAGCCGGTTCCACTTTATTAAGCATCACTTTCCAGTGCGCTGGCAGGGAATCGTAGGTATAGCCGCCGGGCAGTTTTGAATAGCTGTAAGCCGGGTTCCAGTTCATCGTGAATTGAAAAGCTGTTCCTACGCTATCCATTTGAATATTGCGGAAATGAATATCTTCTATGGTACCGCCGCGGGTGGTAGCTGACTTTATATGCAAGCCATTGCCAGTACCCTTTCCATATAAATTGGTGGCGTATACATGGCGGATGCCGCCGGAAGTTTCGCTGCCAAGCGTTAATAAACCACCGCCTTTGCGCGCCATACAATCACGGATCACCACATATTCAGTTGGCTTGTTTACGCGTAAACCGTCCCAGTCGCGACCAGCTTTTAAACAAAAATCATCGTCGTTACAATCGATGTCGCAATGTTCTATCAGCACCCAGGTAGAAGAGTCAACATCTACCCCATCGGTGCTGGGGCCTTTGCCATCTTCGTTGTTACGGATTATCACTCCATTTACAATAACGTAGGAGGAATACAACAACTGTACCGTCCAGAAACCGGCGTTTTTAACCGTAATGCCTTTTATGGAGATATCTGTTGCATGCTGGACCAGGATGGTACGCACGCGTTTGGCATCATAATCAACGATCCAGCGCAAGCCTTTTTGCTCATATTCTTTTCGCATGGCCCAGTATTTATCCCAGCAGAACTTACCGCGGGCGTTGATGGTCCCTTCGCCGGTAAGCGCTGCATTGGTCTCACCGATCACATTGATCAGTGCTGCGGGCCATTTCATTTCAATGCCGGCGATGCGGGTATCTATTTCGGGATAATCGTCAAAGTGCTGGCTGCCGAGCAATTCCACGCCTTTATCGAGCTGCAGCTGTACATTGCTTTTTATAAAGAGGGCACCGGTAACATAGCTGCCGGGTTCAAATACTACGATACCGCCGCCTGCCTTTGCACAGGCATCAATAGCGGTCTGAATGGCTTTGGTATTTACCGTTTGCGAATCTGGCCTGGCACCGTATTGATTAACTGAGAATTTCTTTTTAGAGGAAGGGAATTTGCGGGCGCCCGTTTTTTTTACCCAGGCTGGTTCTTTGTGTCCGGAAGGCTTTTTACCCCGAGTGGCAAGCTGGCTGTTGGCAGCCATTACTATGCTACAGGCAATACAGGAAATTATCGCGAATTTCAATAAAGTCAACCGTTTCATCATATCCAGGCAAGCATTAATGCTTGTAAAATTAGGGGAAACGGCTCTCTTACTGTCCTGCGGTATCCTGAGAAGGGAATTTACTCATTCGGGTTCTAAGTTTAGGTTAGTAGGTTCGTAGGGTTTGAGTTCATGGCTCTGAGCGTAGCGAAGAACAATCCGTTGCCGCGCAGAGGCTTTCTGCCTTCTGCCTTCTGCCTTCTGCCGTCTGCCGTCTGCCTTTTCCCATTGCCTATTTCCCTTCCTTCAACAGTTTATCCAACTCCTTCTTCGTAATAGTAACCACCGTCCCATGCCTGATGCCCTTTGGCATTTCCAGCAGATCAGAGATCTCAGTCCAATGTACAAGATCGGTAGAAGTAACGGCGCCGTATTTATGGTCGCGGTATTTATCAAAATACACGATCCACTGGTTGTCCTTTTTTAACACCGTGGGCCCTTCTGCCCAGTAATTTCCGGTAATGGGTTTCGAAGGCGTACTATAGCCGCCAGTCAATGTGGTACTGAGGGCTGTACGCAGGTTCTTTTGTGGCGGATAACGGGTCTCATCTTTCAGGAACATCACATACTGGTTGCCATTCTTTTGAATAGTGGCATCTATCACATTAAAGCCCTGGTCGTACAAAAGTGCCGCCTTGCTGAAGGTTTTAAAGTCTTTGGTAGTTACATAATAGATGCGATGGTTTTTATCGCTGGCAGTATCGCCATTGGGAAAACGACCTGGGATGGTAGTCGCCCAATAGATCATGTATTGTTTGCTGGCATCGTCATAAAAAACTTCGGGCGCCCAGGTGTTCAGGGCGGTTGGCTCATGTTCCATTACAGGAATGGTCTGTTGTGCGCTCCAATGGATCAGGTCTTTTGAGGAGGCGTAGCCAATAGATCTTTCGCTCCAGCTTACCGTCCAAACCATATGGAAAAGCCCATCGGCCCCACGAATAACGCATGGGTCGCGCATGAGTTTGTCTTTCCCGGCGGTGGGCGTTAAAAAGGAACTGTCATTTTTCAATGTCGTCCACTTCAGACCATCCGCACTCCAGGCCAGGTGTAAGCCATCTTCACCATTGCTTTTGAAGTAAGAAAAGAGATATACGGATTTATTGCTTTGTGCGGTTACAAAAGTGATTTGGGCAAAAAGGAGTAAAAGCCAGCAGATTATCTTCATTATGGAACATCGTTTGAAGCAGCAATATAAGACAAATGATGAATATCAAGTGTCAATTGTACGCTAAACGAGTTATGCTACATCAAACGGACCGCTCACCGGGGTGGCCTGAGGGTTCGCCAGGCTATCATTAAAGGTCTGCAGCTTATTGCTAACGCCGCCTACTTTGCCCGCCGTAGTTTTAACGTAGGAGGGCAGGTCTTTAATGATTATAATAGCCATAATTAGCAAGAAGCTGATCATAAAGACGCCACCGGAAAACACAAAGGGATTGAGCTCGTACCAGGTGGGTTGTGGCGTGGGCAGTTCTGACACCGCGATGCCGCGTAATTTAAATTCAAGGAATGCGCCGGTTATCAATACGGCATTAAGGAACGACGCTACGATAAAATAAGGCCAGTTTTTTCGCATGGAAGAATGGTGTGAAGGTTTATAATAATGGTTGATCACATGTTTATGTCGTCATAATACACCAGGAACCACTTGCCATCTCTCAACTTGAACCGGCGCTCCACTTTAAAGCCGCTTTGATCGATCCAGAACTTTTCAGTGACCATGGAGTCGCTCATGACCAGGCTGTGCCTGCATTCTGTTGTATCTACATCGAGGCTGACGGGTGTTTTTAAGAATTCCCAGTTCTTTTTTGACCAGCGGGTATTCTCCACGTCGTTTACACATTGGCCGTCTATGGGAAAAGGAATTCTGGAAAGCTGGAAACCGGAGTCGGTATGGAATTTTGTATTAAAGCTGTCGAATGATTCTGCGCCGGGGATATTGGTAAGGGCTGCGATGGTGGGTGGGGCCTGAATGGACATGGGCGCCTTTTTGCTATCATTCCTGTTACAGGCGAATAGAACGCTTACAAACAAAGGAAGAAACTGGTAAGGTTTCATAGTGATCAAATTAAGTTTTAGAATAATATCACACCATCCTGCTGCTATTATTCTAAAAACCAAATACCGTTCCTTTTCTTGTAATGTTGAAAACTTGGTTGAAAAGTTGACTGGATTAACTGGTTAACAGGTTGAAAAGGAAAGGGCCGATTTATATGAAATAGGACCTGATCACAAAAGCTGTTATGCCAACTATTACTAACTCAATAAGCCAGAGATATAATATACGCTCCTTTATTACTGACTTTACTATTGCATCAGCAATTAAAAATATCGGTATTGCTGGACCAAACAAGATCTTAAAAAAATAATTATACCCACTACCTAACAGTACCGAAACAATCCCGATCGCACAAATTATAAAAGCAATTATGCAGGGAGATAAACGATACAGCAATGGTCGCTCCATAACGGCAAAGAGGTTTTATGTTTTAAAGCGCAAACCGCCACGTTACTAAGATAGCGCAAACCGTTAGGGCTTCTATGGCCCATACATAGTTTACATTTCCTTTAGTCCATGATTTTATGACGTGGTCTATGTACAAAAATACCAGTAATGCAGGAAGGAATAATAACAGGCTTACACCGTGTCTGCTGGTTATAGTAATTATACCAAACACAATTGGTATCAGGCAAAGTACGGCTGCCACGATAAAGGGCGAGCAATGGTACATTATATACTTTCTCATAAAGGGTCAACAGTTTAGGGTCTTTTATAATGATATTTCGTTTTATAACAACACTAGCACCTTTGAACAAAGGAAAAACCGTTCAGGCAAAAAAATAAAACAGCAAATAATACTACCTCCACAATCCAGATGTATAGAACACGACCGGTTGTCAATGATTTTATAAAATAATCCAATCCTAACAAAATCAGGCATACCGGCAAAAACAGGATCACCAGGAACTGGTCAATTCCTTCATGTTTAAGAGCAAGAATGCCCAATGCTACAGGGACCAGGCATCCTACAGCCCCAATTATGAAAGGAGATACATAATACGACCAGTGTCTTTTCATAATTCTTATTTAACATCCTACACTCACATGCAATCCCATTACTTTCAGTAATTGGGCACCTGCAGGTTTTGATAAATACAACGTTGGCACTTCAGCATTATAGTGATAGGATGTATTTATTATAAGATCAGGAATGGTGTCGCCATCAATGTCACCAGCAAAAAGGATCTCCGCCATCGCATCATCCAATGCAGCTGCTGACATCAACAGTTGTCTGCGTTCAACACCATTTATAGTTGCTTTAAGGAATAACTCGTAATTAATAACGTAGGCTTCACTCTTAGGGCTCGTTTTTTTCATACCTCCAGTGGCAAATAGGGTATATACTATTCCATTGTAGGTAAATGAGACCTTTTCTCCTGGTAATAGCTGATTTTTAGATAGCTGAGCCGGCACAATTGCCTTTTTTGATAACCCATCAATCCCTGCAATCAGCAAAATGGAGGTATCAGCATTAGTGGTATTGATCTCCCAGCCGGTTTTACTTCCATTTTCATCAAGCACGGGATCCTCCACCCGTTTTGTACGAATGGTGGCGCTGTCGAGGTAGTACCCCCCATTATTTCTGAAGATCCCAAACCAGGTACGTTTGAGGTCTTCCCTGCTCACTTCATCTTCATGAAATTGGCCGGTAGTTAAGATGCTGGCGGGGTAATGACCGCTATCATTACTAAAATCTATTGGGAAATTTTTGAAGTTGGAATCAACCAGCGGGCTTTCTTCCTCTGCAACAGTGGCCGTATCCATTGCAGTGGAGACAGTATCCATTGCAGTGGAGACCGTATCCATTGCTTTTATTATTGCAGGGGATACCGAATCAGGACCTTTTCCAGTCTTTTTTGACTGACAGGAATAAAATACACCAATAAAAAGGGGGAATGCGAGTAAACGCATTACACTTTTATTCATGTTTAGGGGTTGGGTTACCGGGCACAAAGATAAAAATAATTGGTTGTTTCTGCAACTGCTTGCAAACCAAAGGTTGGACCCCTATACTTGAAAACGACTACTTGTTTTTACTAACCACTAACTCGTATTTCCACTACCCACCCAGGTAAATATTACCAACCCCTGCCGCTAGCCCTTATTTATTCAATTTATTCACGGTTTCCCATATTTCATTTACCACAGGTATCCCTTGTCTTAAATTCCGCTGCCGGGTTTGCAATACCCGCTCGCCGGGGAAGGTAATAGCTTTATTGTTTTCGGGTGTTGATCGATGGTAATCGGCAATAATGTTTTGTACTACCTGTGCTATGGCCGCATGATTACCGAGTTTATTGGTATCGATGGCGATGAACACCTGCGACACGGCCATCTCCGTTTTTTGCCGGGTGATCCCTTCTACTGATAATCCGCCCGACAGTACAGCAGCCAGAATATCCAACAACAGCGATAACCCCGCTCCTTTCCAGTAACCAATGGGCAGGGGCCGGCGTGAGAGACGAATGGCGCCAGGGTCGGTAGAGAGTTGTCCGTTAGTATCAAAACCACCGTATACCGGCAATTGTTCCTTCTTCATATCGGCCAGTTCAAGTGCCCCAAACGAATATTGCGACATGGCCATATCCAGCACAATGGCTTCCTGTTCGTAAGGCAAAGCCATAACCAGCGGGTTATTGCCCAGTTTATTGTCTACAGCGCCCCAGGTGGGCATTAAGGCGGTGGTGTTCGTCCAGCCGATGAATACAAACCCGGCTTTAGCTGCCTGCCAGCCATAGGTACCACCGCGCATCCAGTGATTGGTATTGGCCAGGGATACACAGCCGATGCCATACTGCTGTGCCAGCTGCATAGCGCTATTAGTGGCGTGGATGGCATTTAACGGACCAGGCCCCAGGTTACCATCCCATTGCTGTACCCCGCCAAACTGGTGTTTCAGGGTAGGTTCTGCCTGTATGTCGATGTACCCTTTCTGAATATATTCAACAAACCGCGGAAAGCGGTTCACGCCATGCGTGTATACGCCATCAATGCTGTTGTTGGTGAATACTTCCGCACATTGCATGGCTTTCTCAGGCGTAAGCCCTTGCTTCAGTAGAATGGCATTAAACAATTGCAGCATCTCGGCTGCGGGGATGGTGGTGGTTGGGTTGGTCATGGGTGCAATTTACAGAATCCAACTTTTGGAGCTAAAAAAGAAAAAGCCGGGCGTATGCCCGGCCATCCATTTTTAACCAATTTTATTGCAGCTGCTTTATCAGCTACATGCGTACGCATTACTTCTTTAGTTTTTTATTCTCTTCCTGCAAGTCATTCACCTTTTGTTCCAGTTGTTGCAGCTTCTCATTTTGTTCAATAACATATAAGGTCAATTCTTCTATTTTTTTCAGCAGTATTACCTGCTGATCACCCAGATTGATGCCATCTTTTTTTACTTCTTCTTCAGAAGGCACATCCGGTAAGTGATGGTGTTGTTGAATGTAGCTTTTTACATCCCGCAGAGCAGGTAATTTATAATCAGCATTAAAAACGTAATCGGCCCAACCATAGTAATATGCATAAAAATTAAATCCTCTAACATCTCCCAATACATCCAGTTTATAATAAGGAGAACTTGTTCCAATGCCCACATTGCCATCAGGGGTAATGCCTATTGATGGATCACCATAAGTTCCAGAATAGGGTGAAGCCCATATACCAAAAAGATTGCTATTGTAGGCATACCCCATGCCTGTAACGGCATTTCCACCACGGATAAACGAAATATGAAACTTTTCATCCCCCTGGTCTGGGTTTCTGGTCACCTGCAATGTACCGTATCTGGTAGGATCATGCGAATCACCGAATTCGGACCAGCCATTCACCTGCAATTTAAAATCCGGATTGGTGGTTCCAATGCCCACATTGCCATTTACGTGGAAAGTGGTAGACAGATTACCCTGTGGAGAAATATGGATATTGGCGCCATTTGATGCTATTAATCCATTCTGTACATTCTGGAACACCAGTGCGCCCAGGTTAGATGCGGACAGCCCATATTGGTTTCCGGTCATACCGTTACCAAAATAATTCAGGTTTGCTCCAGACCAGGAAGGACTATTGCCATTATTAAAATAATTCCACGCTACGGCGCCTAGCGAGGAAAGCTGGTTGTTGTTATCAGCCAGTACAGCCAATGAGTTTATGAATTGTGCATGGGTATTGGCCATGTTGCTGGTTACACCCACGCGTAAACTGGCACTGCCTGCATTGGGAAGTTCCAGTTTGGCCGTTGGCTGGGTAACGCCAATGCCCACGTTTCCGGTATTTTTTACGTATACCTGTGCGAACAAGCCCGATTGAAGGGCAAGCATGATGAACAGGGTAGAAATTCCTGATTTCAACATTTATAATTTCGTTTTTAGGGTAAAGAATATTAAGTCAGGTCTCAGTTTACAGAGCGGTTATTAACCAATAAACCACATAGAAGGCACAAGTGGAGGCTTGCGCCTTCTACGGAACGCACCCTTCTATTTAAAAAGAAACAACGCTATTGAAACTTTTCTCAGACTAATTATTGACCAATACCAAGTTAAAGACTACTTGGATACTCACTAAACTGCTTAATCCACCCATCTTCAGTATATAATTCCCCTGCAAGACCGTCAGAGATATCATTGATCGATTCTACACCTTCAGACACATTAGATATAGCCCAAGAATCGGATTGTTCAAACATATTTAAAGTATTATGTAATGTAAGATCAATCATTCTATATGCAACACGTTTAAGTAGCTCAACTTGCGCCTGAGGCAAATTGTTTATCAATCGAAACATCTCCTGGTTCAATTCTCCTTTCATCTTTCCATTGATGATATTTTCCAAAGTATAGATACTATTATCTCTTACTTCTTTAATGTACTGCTTACCAAAATTTAATAATTGCTCATTCATATTTAATAATTTAATAATGCCATGGGATGTTTGTTGGATATGTCACCCCTTGCGATTGTAAATTTTTTAAAGACTCATTTACCAACTTCCTGGCTTCCATATCAGTAGCACCACCAGCCTTTAAAGCCTCTATTGCGATCCTGCTATGTTCTTTCAAAGTATTAGCTCTTCCGCTATTTGCCAGTTCTTTAAACAACTCTCTTTGCTTATTGGTCATAAGTTGGTGATCCCAATTTCTAGACTTCATATAATCCTGACTTATAGAGAAGCCTACATTCTTATCATACGAAAGATTATCTTTAAATCCAGCCTTTGCATGAACGTGATGTCCACCAACGTCCTTATAAGTTCCTTTTGCACCAGTTCCTGTTGAAGGAGTAGTACCATTATTTGCGCTTTTTGCTTGCTGACCGGAGGCATTCGAGGTACTATTGGCATTTACTTTATATAGATCTTTTATCGCATCTGCCAAACCAGTTGCCCCGATCTTACCTACTAAGGCGCCATGCCCAGCTACTATCAATCCACCCAAAGCTATACCTCCACCAACAAGCACTCCCGATCCGCCACTTTCAACACCAGTAACTGCCGCTGTCCTTAATCCATATTTTGAAGCAGTTAACCCTCCGCCTACTTCTATTGTGCTCTGTATTCCAACAATTATATTTCCTGCAATCTTACCAGTTAAATAAGCTTTTTGCTCCTCCACATCGGAATATTCCTCTAAATTATCTGTGGCACCCGTCCAATCTGAAATACCCAAAGTATTAGCGTTATAAATGGCATCACTTGAACCGCGTAAAGAAATTCCATAAAGACGAGCATTTGACTTTATGGTTTCCAACCTGGCGTTATTCTCTCTTTTCGCTTGTTCTAATTGCTGAGTCGTTAATTCTTCTAAGCCGTCTAAATCTATGGCCCAAATAGGTTTATTACCCGCAAATTGATAGGGCGTATACCAAGGATAACTTCTTGTTAGTGGATCTACAGAAAGGAATCTTCCAATTCTCGGATCATAAATCCTCATGCCATAATCCAGCTGATTCCCCTCCCCTTTTGCCTCATTATCATTTTCCTTGCCATTAAACCCATACCGGTAATTTCCACTGTTAAAGATACGGCCCGGCATTCGCATCCCAAAAGGATAATAGTCACTGGCCGTTAATACATTGGCAGTGTAGTAATCGACCATTTTATTATTATCATCATCAATTCCGGTTTTATCATCGCTAATGGTCGCCAGTACGTTGCCCAAGTGATTACACAACTCATATGCCCTTTCACCTAAATTTAATTGTCCATTCCCTTCTCCAGGCGGCTGCCAGGTGGTGGCAACCTCCATATTGGGTTGCCAAATACCTAACCTGCTGCTTCCATACAGGTGTTGTTCTGTCCACTTTGTTTTATCATCTGGTGAGGGAATAAGGGATGCATTTCTTGTATAAACCCCTAATACATTGCCTTGCGGATCCCGCACATAGAAGGTATACAAGATGTTGTTACCGGAACCAGTTACTAATTTACTTATCCGGTTGCCGGCTGCATCATAAGCATACTGAATATTCTGTCCATTTTTTGTAAGCTGGCTTATTTTACCATATACCGTCCAGGATATTGGGTCAATTCCCTCTTTCTCATCTTTGATCAGATTACCAATCTGATCATATCTGTAATTATCCAGGTTTGGCTGGGTCTTAATATCTGTTCCATAAGCTCCGTCTAATGCATCATCTTTTACACTCCGAAGTTTATTGTTCACCAGCTTCCCATCGCTATTCAGGTTATACCGATACGTAAGATCATCCATGGGATAGTTGCCGGCAATATTACCATTCCGTTTGTAGGTAAAAATATTCCCGTTGCCATCGTATGTAATGTCTTCCTGGTAATCCTGCATAACGCCGCTGTTGATGTTCCAGTTAGAACCACCGGCAGCCAGGTTATGCATCCGCATTTGTTTTAACCTGTCTACCTGGTCATACCGATAGCTATACCCTTTTACTGCGCCATTATCGAATTTATTAATGGCCAGCGTGGCATTGCTGATATTTCCATTAAACAGATCAGTTCCGCTTACTGCAGTCCCTAACGGTTGGTAGCTCATCCCAAAAGCAGGTGCACCGCTTTCTATTGGCTGGTAATCGCCATTATAATAACCCAGGCTAAAGCCCATTACATCCCGTGCAACGTACTGGAATGTTGTTCCGGCTAAACCATCCTGGTTCATATCCTTACTGGCATCCAGTTGCTGGCTGTTGATCCCTTTCATCCAGCCCTGTAATGTATAAGCATAGTCAAGCCCTTGGACCTGGATATTTCCCAACTCCGTTCTGGCCAATGGTCCATGCAGGTAATAACGATACCTGGCTTCCGTATTCCAGATCAAACCATCCCGGCTGGTAGTGGCGTCCACTACCCGGTTATCTGCATCATACCGGTATCTATAATAGAACTGATCGCCTTTCCCTTCCTGGTATTTCACTTTATTTACTTTTCCACTGATCAGATCGTAATCATAATCGATCCGTTTCAGGCCGGTCAATGCATCAAACTCCAACAATTTGCTATTTTCCTGGTACAGGGTTTTTGCATTTCCGCTGATGTCATAGGAATAATAAGTTGCCGCTGTACGTTGTGAACCGATAGCGCCAGAAAGTACAATACTAGCGGCCACTCGTTTTCGTAAATTGGTCAGCAAACCAGGCGCATAGGACGGCGCTTCATCATAAATGGTTTGGGTTATCTGTCCATTCTGGCCGCTTTGCATCCAGTTCTGCAGGGTGGCATTATTACGGGCAACTGTTTCATTTATTTCTACACCGGTATTTGTTTTCTCTCCCAGTTCCACTATCCGGTCAAATGCATCATACTTCGTATAACTGTACCGGTTGCTGCTTGCGCCTGGCGCCAGGGGCTGTAATTGCTCCGCATTTTGTGAAGCCGTCAACTTACCTAGCCGATCGTACCAGAAACGGGCCGTACCACCATCCGGCGACACCTGCTTCACTACCTGGTTGAGGCTGTTGTGCATATACGTTGTCGCCATCCCATGTTGGGGCACAATAAAACTACCTGCCGCTACTGCACCTTCTACTTTAGCAGTGTTACCGCCTTCCGTTATCCAGCTATAGCCTGAACCCGGTAGTGCAACGTTATGATTACTGCTGCTTAGATCAGCCAACACGCTGCCATTTTCAGGGTCCATCGGCCAATACCCTGCCAGCGCCGTTGCAGATGCAGGATCAGCAATTCCCTTAACGTAATTGTCCATTATCTGCTGCTCGGTGCGGGCCATATTCCAAATGCGTACTTCATCGATCCCACCGGGCATATAACCCCAACCGCCGCCGACAAAATTATAACTGGGGCTTATCGTTTGCTTAGTTGACGTAAGACCGGTTTTTACAAACCGTCCGTTAATGTATAAAGAAGGAACTTTATTATTATATACTACTGCTACATGCGTCCAGCCTTTAACCGTACCCGCCCATGCCAGTAATGGCGGCATATACCCGTCTGCATGTTCATATACACTCACGCCGTTCGTACCTACCGAAACGCCCATACAGGCATTACCTGAACTGCTACTGCCTCCATAGCTCGGATAGATTGCATATTTTTGATCAATACAACCCTGTGTACCAACGATATCCTCCGCATCAATTTCATGCGTTCCCTGCGGATTTACCCAAAACTCTACCGTAAATGTATTAACGACACTAGGGAGATAGGATTGCTCCATATTCAGATTGGCATTTACCTGCAAAGCGCCAGGATTTGAAACAGAAGCAGTTTCAGTTATTGGCTGGCTATGGATGCCGTTATCAAAATTCCCCCAAATTAACAAGGGCGACCCTTGCCCCTGTAACGAGCTGGCAATGGAAAAACAAAGATTGGAATAATTCTCTGTTATTTGGGTGCTTCCCAACAACTGGCTGTATAACCTTACATGTTTTACAGGCCCCATCACCTCATCAGGAAGGGTATAACCGGCTGTAATTGACCAATCAAATGGATAACCCGGCATATTGGCACCCGTATTCATTGTCAATTTAACACCATTTAAATATGCATCCCAGGGATCACTCGTAAGGTTATTCGATTGTATAACCACATGCGACCATTCCTGAATGGTAAACGAACTTATATCGGCCACCAGCTGGTTACTTTGAGTAATGGCGATATCTCCGGCTGTACCCGGTTGCAATGTGTATAATTCCACCCACAACTTCTTATTGGCTATAGCAGCCTGGTACATGTATTTATGGTCTGGTGTTATAAACCGCACCTGGCCACCGGCAATGGCATCCATATTATTTAACCACAACTCCAATGACTTTGCAGTCGTAAAATTGGAGCTCAGTGTATTTAATACAATATTCTTATCCGTTTCTTTGGTAATGCCGTCATTACCGCACAGGGCATACCCTGTAGCACGCATATATTTAAGCTGTGCCAACTGTTCCTCTGTTAACAACCGTACGCCTTCAGGCGGAATGGTTTTTACCAGGTTACCACTTTGGTCATAATAATACAGCGTGAAATGATATTCATACTGTTTCCCTTCAATGGATGCATTGGCTTGCGTTGCAAGGCATTTGGAAATATACCTGTTCCTGAATCGCTGGCGTTCTACTGCAATGTACATTTCATATACCTGGCCTGCACTTTCATAAGCTCCCATTATAGCATTTCGTTCGCAGGCAAATTCATCAACAGGTATGGCAGATTGCGCCGGCTTGTTATATAATACTGCTGTACTGTTGCTACCGCATTTTTGAGAAAATGCTTCATATTCAGTATAGCCCAATGAATAGCCCAGTTTATGATTACAGAAGTTAGTAAACAAAAGATAATACAGCTTACTGTTCACATTCACACCGGGATACGCAGCGTTAAACTGACTCTGCAGACCAGCCATTCTGCTGCAGTTTATAAACGGATGATCGCTATTAGCAGAAACAGGCGTGGTCAAAGCAACAGGGAATAACACCGGGTCTTTCATATATCTGCAACCAGCCGCACATTTAGCTTCCAGGTCAAGCAACTGGTCACTGGTAAGCTGCATATCATCCTCCAACTCCTGTTTCAGGTACTCATAAAAACTGCCTCCAAACCCGGAAGCGCTGTACCTGCTTTTTAATAAGCTCAGATTAGCGCAGATATCGCTGGTTATCTGTCCCGAAGAAGGATTAACGTCAATTGGCGTTTTATCATGCGGATAAGGTCTTTCCAACAGATCCGCACTAAAGCCTTGTTGAATAACCGAGGAACTAATATAATAACTAAATACTTCAGCAAAATTGTGAAACCCTTTTGCAGTGGCGCCGCCATTGGCTATCGAACTTGCAATCCGGATGGTTTCGGGGGTAGTTGCATTTTGAACATTGGTTATTGCTACTTGTTTTAGATCTTCAGCTAATAACAAAATGGTGTTAGGGGAAACGCTGCTGAACGCTGGCTCTTCATTCCGTACCGCTGTTAATTGATTAATCCATAACGCCTTTTCTTCGTCAATACTACTCAAGACCTCGGCACGATACCTATCGATGTTTTGCGCATCAGAAGGAAGCGGATTAGTACCAGAATTCAGGCAGTTTATTATACCCTCCAGGTTTACATACTCATTAAATATCCGTGATTTTTCCTGGTAAGCTGCATGCAAAGGATCATTGGGACAGCTTGATTCTATTGGAACAGGAACATCCGGGCAGGTTAATTCTTCCATGTATGTAAAGCTGTTGGAATGGCACGTAATACGGGCGCTTGTACAGGTAACCTCAAAACCTGCCATTACCTCCGATTTGCCTGCAGGGATAGTTACCCAGATATAGTCATATGCGAAATTTGTTTCAGGACCATAATTCCTTCTAACCTTTAACGTTACATCCCTGTTTACTGGCCCACCGGGATGTACAATATAAAAATCCTGGTAATAATACAGCATATCAACATAAATATCATCCCAAAAATCTCTGTAATTTCTTCTCTCCGCAGTAAACTCAGCAGGTGAAGGACAGGTTAGCGGTGGGGTATTACAAGCTACAGTAGCTGCCTCATTTCCAATAAAACAATTTTTGCATGACTGATCTGATGTTGATTTTACCTGGCGAACATATTTACTTTTCAATTGCAAATAATAATTCCTGTATAACTCCCATTCCATCGATGTAGAACGGCAGGTGGGATCTACCGCACAGGATGACCAGGTATTCATGAAGATGTCAGGATCGTTCGTGTTTGTTACAGGTTTGCAATACAACATCCAATCAACAAATTGAAAGATATCTTTAACAGGCTTTCCCGAAACATTAAAACCAATTACCTTAGAAAGATTTATCAGATCGTTACTCATGGATGTTTTCATGCTGCTGCCGCGACCTCCATTAAAGAAAGGATCGACATTCAGCAGCGCATTCATGTTCGACCGGGTATAAAAACCTCTGCTGACAGCTTCATCACCCGTATTGACCATGTCACGTAACGTTTTATCAAAATTGTAGCTGGCTTCATTATTATTACTAACGGGCGAATAATTCTGATCTTTACAGAACACATAACTACAATACTCCACGTGTTTTTTAACAAACTTATCTGCCCATTCAGGATGGTCTATATATGCCTTGATAAAATCCGACTCCGACAAATCCCTTATATTTACCGTATTCCCGTTTGCGTCCACATAATTTGTGTTACAGATATCCTGATTGCTGCCGTCGTTATAAAAACGCAATACGTTTATTCCCCTCTCTTTATAACTATAAATTCCCTGGGTTTCATCATAATTTATTAACGCATACTGGCCTCCTGGCACTACATCTGTTTTCATCCTGGCCAGGTAATCCTCACAGGCTGAAGTAGCGTTGGTCAAACTATTACAGGATAAACTATTACATTTTGCTTTTAAATCGTTCCAGGTATTATCGATCCAGGTATTTATTTCACTACTGGCCTGAATACCCGTAAACTTGTCAGTTGCCAGCAGGTCAAGCACTTTTTGCCGGAAGGCAGCTGGGGTATTACCCAATGTTTTGCAAGATTCACAGGAACTATAACAACCTGCCAGATCTATCTCTTTCAGCTTCTCTTCAAAAAAAGCCTGCAGCTTTTTCAGATCGCTGTTGTGGTCAAGATAATATTGCGTTTGGTAGTTGATCGCCTGCTCGCTCAACCGCAAGGTATAGGTAACATTGTATGACCCCAACTCATCGACCCTAATATCCAGCTTTCCGGTATAAGGGGCAGCATTGGGATTGCATGCAACGTCATTTAAGGTAAACGGTGCACTGGTGGTGGAACCATAGGGTGCACCACAACTATTCCGCGCCTCTACCAACACTTCATAATAACAATTACTGCAAAACTGGCCCTGGCTATGCGTAGTGGTTAAAGCAGCCGGGTTCACTGAATAATGTACGGTAAATATCCCCTTTGTTGATGCCATAAAAGTGGCAGAAGAGCTCATTGACAAGGCACTGGCATCTCTTTTAAGATCATTGGGAGCAATCAGGTCTTCGTTGAAAGGTATGCTCGCTTCTGATCCAGTTTTAGCGGCAGCCGCAGATGGCAACTCATCTAATTTATCGGGTGATCCACCGGCCAGCGCTGTGGCCACGGTTCTTCCGTTGGCATCTATATAACTAACGCTTATCTGGCCATTGGGATCTATTACCATGTTTTTCAGGTAATGTGAAAAATCACCCGCCTCTGAGCCGAATAACCGGTCCAGCTCTTTTTGCAATGGCTTTCCATAAAAATATTGGGTAGCCTTGCCACTGCCAATTGTAAACCCATTACCCACTCCGCCCTGACGGCGAACCAGCCCTGTATTATCAGGCATGTATTCCGTCAATGCATAAGGATGCTCTTGTGCATCGGGTACATATTTTGTAAAATAGAAATGATCGTCGGCTTTAAAAGGGTTATTAGCCGAAAAATACTTAGAGGCACCAAAATTGGGATCCATGCCGGGTTCATCTATATTACAATTATCCCGCAACTTAATATCCTTGTGACTAAACGGTTCCCCACTGTTATTTACATTGAACTTTTCGTAGTAGTTTAAACTTTTGCTGTTGGTTGGCGCGGGTAATACACTAACCGCAGACCGTCCCATCTCGTCATAAATAGATTCCGCGACAACAGCTGTTTCCTGCCGCTCGTCGGCTGTACTATTGGGGATAAGCGTAAGATCGCTGTTATTCAATGTCACTGCCTGCCTGTTGCGCAAGGTAGCATCATAATAGGTGATCACTTCTTTGCGTTTTCCCTCTTCAGCAAAGGCAGCAGTATATTGATAGTTCATACTTGCTTCATGCGCCGTTACCGGTTCACACACAGCCATTCCGCCCGGGCCGCTACTATAACTCCAATCGCCAAGCAATCGCAAATTGGTACCTGCCTGGTACGAAGCACCCCGCACCCGCACCAGGATGTATCCATTAGGATATGGCAAATTGATAGTGTAAGTGGGCGTGGTAACGGTAACCCTCGAACTATTATTTACCATCCACTCAGTAGCTTTGGATTCCGGTAAGGTTTGGCCACTTCCATATGTATTTACA
Organism: Niastella soli; assembly: GCF_017742245.1. Lineage (GTDB taxonomy): Bacteria > Bacteroidota > Bacteroidia > Chitinophagales > Chitinophagaceae > Niastella > Niastella soli. The sequence goes on along the minus strand of NZ_JAGHKO010000011.1, from coordinate 255,172 downwards.
ATCTCTTTTCCATTATCGCTCTGTGCATCGATAAAGGTCCATTCAACATCGTATTCTTCCGGATCACCCCATTGCGTTGTATTCCAGGACACGGACAATTGGTTACTATTTCCATTACTATTTTGCAAATTAGTAGTCAATGGGCCGGTAACACTCCCCCTGAACGGGTACTTCCTTTCAACCAGGATCTGGTTCTTTAGCCTGAAAACACCAGGGAGTGCACTACCCCACTCCGGGGAAGTGATTGAATTTACTGTAACAGTAACCTTAAATGCATTCTTAAATTTATAATAAGCAGTTGCCGGATACACTGCGTTATTACCCTTTTGGTACTTAACTACCAGGTCTACATTGTTAATTTCATCCGGCACAACCTGGTCACGGCTGGTGAAATACTTTATTGATACATTTAACGTACAGGTAAAAGTCCTGTCCTGGAAATATTCCGGGGTATCAAACAGCAATTCAAAAGAAAGGATATTATCAACAGACAGGTGCTGGATATTATTCCAGTCGGCAAGCGACAGGTCCCTAAACTTGTCATCTATTACCTCGCAAACATCTCCCTGCTTTAATTTTCCAGACAATATTTTAATATAGGATTCACTGGCCGCCAGCAACATAGAAACCGGAAAGCAAACCAGGATAACCAATACCAGGAGTCTTTTCATAAAGTGTTTTACCGTCATAAAGAAAGTCTTACTGTTCAGGATTAGCTACATGCAATTGATAGTCTTGGAATTGCAATGCAGGTAGGACCTGATCCTTTTTTATGGTAATTATTTTATTGATCTCTTCATTGATATTCATATCAACCAGGGTTAACCGCCGGTAATCTATCTGGCTGATCCATATGCGGCTGGTATCAACTGATTCTTTAAAAGCGCCGCCATCCTTCCACCATTGGATCGTTGCCCGATTTACCTGGTAGGTTGCAGGATCGTACGTGAGTGCATACGATCTTATCTCCGGTCTGAATTCGTCCTGAAATGAAATAGTACGTTCATTGTTACCATTCTGAACAATCTGGCCGGTGATCTTAAAATCTGCTTTCTCATCAAATAAAACGTCGAGAGATGGCTGCATGCTCTTTTTTCGTTTTCCACTCCCGTCATTTGCATCAGCGACCACGATCACCCGGTTCGTCGTATCGAGTTGCACTACCATGCTGCCATTACAAAATGACTGCAGCAAACCAAATTGTGAATAATACTGGTCCTGGTGTTTAATCAACCGGTAAGTTGTTTTTTCCTTTATTACACCGGGTTTTTCCCCATCATACAAAGTGATCAATCCTTCTATATTAACGGCCGTATCGTTCTTAAGCCGTTCGGCGATCCGCTTATATTCCTCCTTTGCATCTGGCAGTTCAGTATTTGTGACCGTCTTCGTAAACCACCCTGCCCAGTTGCCTGCTATTGCCGCTGCGGAAAGCAGTACTATTGATCCTATAATCAGAATTATTTTTCTTTTCATCATATTAAAAACTGTTACACTTCCGGAATAATTTATTTTTTATTACCGCTGTCTGAATGATTGCCTGTTTTCCTTCAACGTCATTATACCACGCTCTGTTTCTTTCTTTACCCGAATGAGCGTACCCTCATCATCATATTCATAAAATGTGGCAAAATTATTTTCATCCAGCTGGCCCATCAACCGCATGGTGCGGTCATCATATACATATGAATTCAGGTGGCCGTCATAAGGCAGGATGCGTACATCATCGATATAAACCTCGCCAGCTCCTGACTTTGACAACTGGAGATTAAAATTGGTACCTGCTGTAAATACCAATTCCAACCGCTTCCATTTTTCTACTACCGGTACGATCGTATTCGTGAGGTCCTGCGCCTGGTTATTTATTTTTACTGATAACCCGTCAATCTTATTGGTCGCGGGCTTATTATCATACACCCACAGACTTAACAGGTATTTTTTTCCGGCAATAGGTGAAAAACCAGTAGCCAGTTCATTTGATGCTAGTTTGGCGGCACCCAACGCGTTATCATAAGAAAGAATAGTGGCAGGCGGGGCCGCATTCCCGGCCGGTTTGGAAACAAGCACGCTATTCAGCTTCATGCTGTATTTACCGCTATGTACAAACTGCGTATTTAAACAGTTACCTGAATTAGTATTTGTTAGTGAAATATCTCCCCAATCGAAATGACGTTTCATAGGACAGCTTTCGACTGGGTTTACCGTCTGTAGCGAGAAATTATAATCCTCGAATCCGTCGAACGCTATTTCGTTATGACGCGCATTGGCTGCTACTGCAATGGCTGCAGACTCCCGATAACCAAATAAAGCCGAACTATACCGCAACCCATTGTTAGAAACATCTATCTCACCATTCCGGTCGCGGTTCAGGGGCGTTACACTTTCTATTTCATTTCCCTTTTGATCATAGTAAACTGATTTGGCCGCCCATACCCATCGTTCTGCTGTCAACGATCTTTCAGGCTGTACGTTGCTGTATAAACCGCCCAATGGCCTGAACTCCCAGAATGGATTGAAGGTAACATAAGCGCCATTTTTGCGAATATTAGTTCCATCAGGTTGTGTTGACACCCCAGGCTTTTGCTCGCGGTCAACCACAAAAGAAAAATTTTGCCTTGGCCGCCAGTTACCTAAAAGACCCTGCACATAGGGATTGATGTTCTTATTGACCGGATCAAAACATCCATTATACTGATAACATATTTCCAGTGAAGGTCCCTGCCCGGTAAAAGGGCCACGAAATTGGGCAAATTTATCGCTTGTGGGACTTTCATCTACCAGCCTTATACCAATTCCAAATTGAGGATTATCCTGTAAAGTATACCAATCATTCAACATCGCCGTTACGTCAAATTCATATGGAGCTGTAACGAAAGGAAAAGCCGGTAACTGTACCTGGTTAGCAGTTGAGATCTGAGGCCCCTCCCAGGTAAGTCCTGGCATACCACAATAAAAAGGGGTCTTTATCCTGGAAATAAGCGAGGTGGCTGCACCGCTAGTAGTTTTTGGATAAAGCTTCACCTTTGCTGACACGATGGTTGCACCGGCTGGGATATCTGTCAATGAAAGGAAGTTTATAGAACTTCGGTTGATTATTACCGGTGTTGGAGGGGGTTGATTAATTACTAAATATGCGCTAAAGTCATCACACCTATTATGATATTCAAGTTTGGTATTTGTATTATTTGAATTGTATCCGTTGAAACGCTTGCAGGTTGTAACAGTCTCTAATTTATTGGCTACGGGCATCCCCCATTCATTACCATACAACACCGCTTTTGCATCCAGTACTTTATTACCCACAGTAAATTGCAATCGCCTGTTGTCGCCCGATCCAATAACCGGATTGTTTAAACAAACTATATTACCGGCACTGACGGAAGTTTGGTTCCTCCGGCCTGAGCGGGCTACCACATAGTTACCACTTCCTAATAATGGATTACCCGCCCTGTCAATAAACCGCAGTTGGCCATCATTAGTTTGTATAACCCATCCTTTATGTGCGGTACTGATCAACTCATCACCGGGAAAGACAACGTTTTTATATTGATCCGGTATAATATTCGGCGACTGCATGGCTACATTGAGTAGCAGGGCGCCGCTGTTTTTGTACGCCCCGCCCATGCCTTCCTGGCCTTCCGCCCAATAAGCAGGATAAGTAAAAGAATAAATATTATCATTGAACTCGTTCTGTGTCCTGGTTAACAAAACAGCTCCCGTTTCTCCATCCCATAATAAATTTTCAGCTTCGATGGAGGAACCGTTTTTTGTTGTACGCACCATTTTAACTATACCATACTTTTGAACAACCTTCACTAATGAAACAGAATGGTAAGTGGTTCTAGAATAATTAGCGCTATAGTTAACCGCCGCATACGGTAAATAAGGGATAAATGGAGGAAAAAATGGCATAGCGCCATAGTAAGCGCCAATACCAGCACCCAAGGTCCCATTCTCACTTTCACGCACATCTGTTGCAAGATCGATGTCTGTTCCCATTACTGCGGTCTCAATTTTGCCACCGGTATTTCCCTCTACAATATCAACCGTGTTATTCAAATGCTTTTCTGCCGCCTTATCATCATCCACGTTATAGAACGTTTCCGTAGAAGAGATCTCATCGCCTCCTTTATTAAAGATTTTAACCGATTTGGGCTTCCCATGCATATCATTCAATTCTATTTTAAAACCCTGGGAAGTGGTTACCCTTTTTATATAAGTGAAGGCAAATAATTTCAGGAGCATGTTGTTTTCATACTCAGTAGCTTGTAGGGGCATGTAATCTACGTAAGTAGGAAAATCTTTTGCTGTATAAAATTCATTTTCAATATAACCGGTGTGCTTTTCCAATAGCCCGCCCTGTTGCGCATAGGTGTCGCCAAAATTGGTAACCGTCACCTTACTATAGCCTACGGAAGCCGGCGGAAAAAAGGTTTCACAGAAAGGCAATTCAGTAAAATGGTATTTATCAGGCGCCCAATTTACTTTTTCGGTATAGGGTATGGGTTGATGTAAGGGGTTTTCTTCATTACCAATTTGTGGTTCATAAGCCGCCACCCCGGAGGAGATCTCCTCCCCATTTGTCTTTTTTATAGCGTAATTATACTCCTGCCCGTACATAGCCGTTTTCCCGGAGCTATGCGACATATCGTGCCATGCATCTTCAATCGTCAATTTTTTTACCCGGGCGCCGCCGCCCATTTTCTTTTGATCGGGATTGTACAGGCGGATCATGCTTTTTGACAATTCGATCCTGTCGCCGTAACTTCTATGTTTTGCCCTGTTCTCATATCCCCTGAAAAACTCTTTCGCATTTACAAGGGATTGTACCAGTGCCTTTATTGCGCCCTTACCAAATGAAACATCTGAATTATCATAATTATCATAGGCAAACTGGGGCAGATCAGCTTTCAGCATTTGCCAGGCCGCTCTTGTTACCGGGTTAACCTGATCGATCTTTTTTACCGCAATAAAGGCGGTTTTATCATCGATCCACCGGCAAGCCGGATAATCGATCTCAGCGTACCCCTGCACATACTCTTTATGACCAGTATTATCCAGATCTGTATAGATCTTATAATATATATTTTTAAGCGGTTGGCCATCTTCCCCCCCCAGGTATTTACTATTAAAATCTGCCTGCTGAACATCCTTAGGCAACTCAACCGTAAACCCATCTGATCCTATCATCCCGGTACTATTAGTAGTATTGTTATTAGCAATAGAAGCAATACCCTTGACAAAACACATTTGCATAGCCCGCCGGTTCTGAACAAAGCCGTAATCATCCGCTTCATACGTTACGCTTATTGTGCTCCCCGTCGGGGTCACGATCTTATTCAATTGCCACATGGAAGCAAAATGGCCCGCCAACTTACGATAGTCTGTACCCGAATTACCCTGATTGTTTTCCTGGATGGTATAAGGAAATTCGGAATTGTTCATTTGGCCATTAGTAGCCGAATTACCAGTTAAATGATTATACCAGCTGGGTTTGTAGGTACCCCAGCGGTCCACCTGGCGGGTAGTATAACTATTTGATATTTCAGGGTTATTTAATGTTACATTAACTGGGTCCTGGTAAGTAGCCGGAGGCGTTAAAAAGGTTGAGCCAAACACATCAGATACTTTCCGTTGTTCATATGAAAATTCATACGGATTGGATTGACCTCTCGTGTTTTTACCAAATGTAAAATACACCTTTTTTAAGGTCAGCTTTCCTTTGTCCTTATTTACATTCAGCTCACCGTTTTGACCCACGTCGGTTCCACCATCTTTATTTTTTGCTGCACCTGTATTATTAGGCACATTGGGATGCGTTGAATAATCGTATTCAAAATGAACTACTTTAACAGGTATTACATTTCTTTTATCTAAAGTCTCATCTTTCACCCAGTCGGCTTTTGAATACAATTCTATCCGGTCAAGCTTTTTAAGTCTTACATCACCATTTATTCCACCATTCTCATTCTGCACACCCAACCCGTCTTCACGGTCTGAGGTTACAAAAACAGCTATCATGGTTTTGCTTTCTACCTTATTCAGGTACCACAATTCTTTCTCACCATAGGTGTAGCTGGCTTTGTCATCTTTTTTATCACTTTCAAATCCGGGGTTGTAGTTGGCGGTATTGATCGCATATGGAGCACGCCATTTGAAAGGTTTAGAAGGATCGGTGGTCTTTGTATAATTAAATTTATAGGCAGTGCCCAGGTCATCGTCGGTAATACCATCGTCTTTTACATCAACATAATCAGGCGATAAAATACCAGTTAGTAAGAACGAAGTGGCATAACCAGGCACTACATCCCTCGTAAACAAATTATCGCGCCCTTTTTGATTGCCGGTAGAATTATCCACCCCGGCTGTATATTCTATCAGACCTGTTTTTAATGCCCTTTCCAATTTGGCACCATCGGGTTTGTCGATTGAAAAACTGGCATCCACCTGGGTCTTATTATAAACAGGGATCCCATAGACCATCCGCTGGCCGCCATTATCCGTTACCGTAATTTCAGACAGATGATGCGGAAGTCTGCCATCTGTCATTCTGCCTACTCCATTAATTTGTTTATCAAGCCCGTATTTCGATGCCTGATCGGCATCTAAATAGCTTATTACTGTTGTTCGCCTGTCCCGGTCACTTTTTTTCAGGGGTTTATTGGCGGTTGAAACTTCCGGCTCATCTTTAACTTTAAATGCGTTCCAGGTTTTTGGGCCAGTGAAGAAGTGTCCTGCACCGTTGGTTACTACCTGAACGGTCTTTTCTTCCTGAATGTTATCCCGGTAGCCTTTATCAGCGCGGGTAATTTCTCCGGTGCTCTTAAAATTGACAGCTTCCGTACCAGGTTTATTGACCTGATCAAACTCAGGTTCTCCTTCTTGCAGAAAATTATTATTGGTTACCCACTTTCCCGTGCTTGCGTTACCACCGGTATAGTCGATCCTGCCGCCATTCTTGTGATAAAGCCCTACACCGATAGTAACTCCTGCAGATGCATTGACCGTTCTGTTACTATGCATCTTATCAAAAACAACATAATTGCCATTGAAAAAAGGCCTGAACTGCTGACTACCTGCCTGCCCGGTAGCCATAAACAAATCGAAGGTGGGAACCGGTATGGGAATAGCCGGGGAACCGGGCACATAGGGGCCTTCATTTTCCCGGTTGTAATCAACCAGCGCGTTGGTGTTCTTACGGCCATCTAAATAATTCATATAGCCATAAGCCGGTGCGCTTACTTTCTTTTGCAATATTCTTTCCTCGTAAAAATAACCGCTGCCGCCTATACCCAGGTAGCCGCCAAAAAGGCTTGGCCCCAGATCAAAGTTTAAGGTATATCCATCATTAGCCGTATTTGTATTAAAGGTGGGTGTATAGGTTTGACCAAAATACTTTACAGCAGAAAAATTAAAGGTAGACCAGGCCAAACTGCCTGTATGTGTAGACCAGGTTGCTCCAAGGTCTACTTGTTTTAAACCAGCCCTCGTATTATATGCCAGGGAACCCGATAAACTTCTTACGGTTTCTCCTTGTATAAAATCATGTTCCCGGCTTAAGGACAAAGAAGGAGAAAAGGTTGCCCCTCCCCTGCTGTCGAGGCCTATATCCAATCCAGCAGTAAGTGAAGTTTTTTTATTTTGCGCCAGGTCCTGGTTAACACTTAATCCGGTCAGCGCTCCCGCGCCATAATAATTATCATTATATACACCCACTTTAAAGGTGAGACTTCCAGAGAGCTTACCAATTTCCCAGGCAAAGATGGAAGGCTTTAAGATTACCGTACCACCAATCTTTTGAAAATTTTTCCTATCGTATGTTTTTTCAATATTATCCCCCTTAAAATCATCGGGTAATCCCCGTACAGACCGGTTGATGGTCCCCGGGTTCACCGTCCAGCCAAAACCTACCCATGAAGCTTCATCTTCCATTCCTTCACCCGAATGATACGATAAATTGATGGGGTAACCACCCACATCAACCAATGGAATGTTATATTTCAAATCTCCGGAAAACAAATCAACCATATCATTCACGCCTGCAGGTTCAAACTTTGTCAACTCCGGTTGCGCAGGGCCGGACGTTAACGCATACGCCATTCCGGGGAAGAAGGTCTCTATTCCGAAAACGATCAGAAAGAACCAGGCCGTACATTTTTTAGTTCTGTTACGCATTTCTCTTAACCTATTTTAAAGTGGGGTTTAAAGCAATAAATTGTTTCTGCCAGTCGCCAAATGAATCATCATACAACAATGCATCAGGATGCTTACCAACCGGCAACTCAAACACCAGTACTCCTTCTTTATTCATAGCATTGAGACCGGTCACGGGTTGATAAAAAACAGGAGAAATAGTGTCGCTATCAACTACAACTTTCCAATCATTGGCCATCTTGTAATCATAGTAAACATTTCGCTCCTGTTCTAGCTTTTTATCTCCCTGTACACTGTCCCTGAAATCTACTTTATAAGCAACATAGGTATCATAACTATCGGCTTTCATTACCAGGCGGCTGTCAATCCTGTCTATATACAGATCCGCCCCGTTCTTATGTAACTCCGCCAAATGCCTTTCTGGTCTTGCTATAACAACAGATTGCCGGCATGCCTGTAAACACATGACCACACACACCAGGCACATAAACCTGGTTACACAAATGATTTCTTTTGTCATTGTTAATTTGATTTCTTATTCAACATCCTTATCCTGGTAAATAAAGCGCAATTGCACATCCGGCTCATTGAAGGGATACACTTTCAACAAATAATGCTTACCTGGTTCCAGCTCCAGTTCCGTAAGATCAATATCCACTTCATTTAATCCCTGTTTCAATGTTACTTCGGGGCAATCTTTCAGTTTTTTCATCCCATTGCCGATATCGTAAATAGCATAAGTCAACCGTTTGAGGTTGTAATTATTCTGGAAAGCGAATTTTAAGGCCCGGTTGGCTATATAGTGATTACCGTTCACCATTTGCTTTAATTCGCGATAGCTGTCTGTTGGCAGTTGTTTATGGGGCTCTGTACACTGTATCGTAAACTCCCAGATCTCTGACCTGGAGATCACCAGATTATTCTGATGCGCTATCACCTGCCATACGTAGGTCTTCCCTTCCTGCAGGTCCGGATGACTGGAGGGATAGTTTATACTGGTAGTAGTAATATTGTCAAGTAATAACAAAGGGGCATTCACCAGCAGATTCTCAATTGCTTCCCCTTCTCTCTTTTCCGTTAGCAATAACCTGAACCGCATAGATGAATTAAACGGAATGGGTGGTTGCCAGGTCAATAAAGGCCGCTTTTCACAAATCTTATCGCCATCAGCCGGGTATATAAGCGCCATGGGCACCAATGGCTGGATCTCGGCGTCAAAACAATTTTCATAATCATCTGACTGCTTATCATCAGCACTCACCAGTCGATAGCAGAAAGTATATTGGCCAGGGGGAAAATTTTTGGTTTGATTGGTAATGTTTGCATACGCATTAGAGGAAAAGCGGAACAGACTGCCTGCAAAAACATTCCGGGGGAAATTGCTCGTTCCCGGTTGAATAGTGGTAACCGGTGTGGTAATGGTAACAACCGGTGATTTAGTTACATTTTCCTGAACGGTTATTACTACCTGACTCCTTAGTGCAGCACCTGTAAGGTTCTGCACCTGGAAAGAGCCCAGGCCATCAACCGTTCTGCCATATACCTCAGGTTGAAAATAAGTTACCACTTGCCCCGTTGCGGCAGTAGAAACAATTAATAACCCGGTTAAAATAATATTGAATAGTTTCATAATCCGCTTCATTTAAAAATTCAGGTGCATGCCGGCTGTTACAAAAAGTTGATTTGCCAGTTCTGACCGGATGGTCTTTACCGCTTTTTTATAAGTAAGGTCTACATCGATGTTCAGCTTGCTCATTAACACCGCGCTTACCTGTTGTTTAATACCTACCTGTTTGTTCCAGCCAGCATTGTCATAATACCCCAGGCTATTACCCAGTCTGATCGTACTTGTTATTGGATATGAATAGCTGGATTCGGAAGAGAACATAGAGGTATTGAACAGGTAATCTTTATTATTCGATCTGTTTAATAATAAGGTCAGCGATAAAGGATTTTTATTTACCGTCATGGTTGAGGAATGCATTACCAGCACCGCAGTGCTCTTGTAATTCTCCTCCAGCAACATGGGGATATTCATTACCTGCCGGCTAACAGTAATATTGTTCATCAGCTTTTTGCCCCACGCCCGCACGGTATAAGCGCCATCTGCCTGTAACCGGGAATTGTTTCCTTTATTGGTCCCTTCCGCAAATAGTTTTGAATTATAGGCCGTATGCTGCCAGCTTAATCCAATCCGATAGTTGCGATTAATCCGGTAGTTTACCTGCAATTTGTTATTCAATGCCTTATTAGTATACAGTTTTGCCGGATCAAAATCCCTTTTGCTGTAATCAATATTGTAACGCAGGGTCAATTGCTTGTTCATTTTTCTGGCAACGCCAAATCCTACTTTTGATTCTCCCGACCGCAGTAAAACGTTACCAGGGTTGTTATAGCCCAAGCCTACCTTTTTTACAAACACGTGCACATCAGTACTTAAGATCTCGCCATTGTAATCTACCATGGCCGCGTAATTCGATTTACCGGCATTTCCTAATAAACTACTATACGGGTTTGCCTTGTAAGCCTGGCTATCGGCAGAAATATTATTAATATAGGAACCAAAAGACTTTGACACATCCAGTTTTACAGCGTGTTTAGGCGCTACTTCAAAATCAGAATGAAAAGAGATAACCCCATCGCGGCGTTGCGGCATCGCCATGTATGCCGATTGAAGCGGTTTGTCGCTATTACCTAGCTGTGAAAAATCCTTGAAGTCAAAAAAGTTCACCGTAAGATACTGTTGGGAAGCACTTCCGGTACCGGTGCCAAATTTAAACCCCGTAACACTGGAATATTCATTGGTAACACCACTGGTCAATCCCGACTGCAACCAGTTGTTGGTGTTATTATTTCTACCATAAATAAACCCTACGCTCGCCTTTTTATTTTGGAATTCAGTATTGATACCTGAATTCACCACATTCTGTAAGGAAAAGTCGCCATCTTTTACCGCATTCTGTCCCAGGTTCAGCTTTTTCATATTCATGAATATTCGCTGCAAAGGGCCTAATTCCATATGCTCATCAACGAGCTTTTCCAGGTTAGTGGGGTCCTTTAAAAACGTTTTATAATTGTCCTTGGTAAAAGGCAGGTTCGACTTCAGCTGTTTTACCTGTTTATTGTTCTCAAACTTTTCCTTGCTCGCTAAGATTTTCTGATACACTTTCTCCAGCATCGCCAGCTTTCCCTCATGCGCCTCATTACCAGCTGCAATTGAATCTTTCATAGCCGGGGAAGCCGCATTGACCTCATTTATTATCCTTGATTTCAACACCGACTGATCGGTTTTTGACAGATCGGTTATCCCATCAGGTAATTGCACGGCTGTTTTATACTTCTCTTTATAATCATTTTGCAGGTCTGCAATCTCATTTTTCAGCGCCTTTTCATAGTTTGCTTTTATAGCATTGATCCGGTTCATTGTTAACGCGGTAAGCGTTTCAGGATCAAGCTTCTCAGCTGCTTTTTGCTGAATGGTCTGCAGGTACTTTTTCTGATCAAAATTGAATTGCAGCAATTTATTAAAGGACGTGTAGTCGGTGCTATAAACCCCGTTCATTCCTTTAAATGCCAGGTTCACCGGCAGATCAAATAAACTAACACCGCCGCTTAGGTTATAACTATAAACACTGCCCAGGCTTTTTAAAGCACCCAGTTCCATACCCGAAGTATCTCTCAGATACGTATAATCAATTGAGGCGTTTACCTTTCCGGGTTGAACAAACTTACCATCATCAAACAACGCGATCTTTGAGGCCAACTGTTGTCGCATAGCCATCGGTTCAGCTACCAAACCCATCAATTCCTTTTTTCCCGATCTCAGTTCCTTTAATGGCAGCGTGGTATCCGTTACCGGCCAATGCATTTTATCTTTGATACCCGATAATTCACGTCTAGCCTCCCCTGTTACTTTAGAGGCAATGGAATCTGCCCCGGGTAGTTTTCCTTCCTGCGAATAAGCAGGCACAGCAACAAAACTTATAAAAAATAAAGTGCAGACAATAGCAATTACCTGCCGTATAGACATAGCATTCATAGTTCGCATTTGTAAATCAAAGCGGAATCAAAATTCAATATGTTAATAGTGTACTACTTCCGGTAGTAAGTTTCCGGTGCAGAGAAGAGATCGTTTGCTTGCAGATAATAGAATAAAAATGGTTTCCTCATGATTAAGTCGGTTAGGGTTGGTATTTATAAATGCATACACGTAGCTGATCTTTAAGCAGACCGATGCCACCTGAATCGATTAAATTCAATCAAATTTAATGTTGGAACAATCTACTAGCATTAATTAAAATAGCTGTAGTCTTCTACATTTTCATTAACAATAAAGGAATAATGGGCATTCGGGAAATAATATTAAAAAATAATAGCATGGGAAAAGTGCTATGGTTTATTTTTTATGCCAACTACATTTATTGATGACTCAAAGGTATAAAAAAAGAAAGTAAAAAGAAAAATGCGAATATGTATTTGTATTCACGTGATTAACGCAGTACCAACAGTCTTAATTTCATTTACACGATTTTTGGCAAAATCTACGCACCTATTGTTTAAAACAACACACCTATCGGTTTAATCAGCTCCACTACATGTTGATATCTTTTTCTTTGGGGTAAAGCCTGGCCATTCCCATTCTTCACATTTAACAAACTTAATATATAAATTAGAACTATACGATCCCGTGAGAGACAAAATGCTTGTTGTACTTTGACTCAGAGAAATTTAATTTTTAATTGAGTAGACGTGTGAGAATAGTTGTGATCTGTCGATGCGATCGCCACTCATTAGAAATACTCCAATCAACTTCAGGCAGATCGGTAAAGCATGAAAATGATTTACCACCCGACTTAGCCCGCCAAACCTTTCAGCGTACCGGCTAACGTTGTTGTTCAGCTCCCGGGCGAATGCTAGCGCTTTGATCATCATTTCTGTTTTTTTGTTCCAACGTCGGTTAAGCCTTAAATTTAAGTACTGTATGTTATACTAACGGAAACACCAAAACATAATGAAACTTACTATTATTTCAACCGCCTTTATTTTCTCGGCTGCATTTTCTTTTGGACAGGGACTTGTTAAAATTGGTGACAAGACCCCTAAATATTATTTTGATAAACTTGTAAACGCTCCAGGTACAACGATTGACATTTCAGATTTAAAAGGCAAGCCGACAATACTTGCTTTTTGGGGAACCTGGTGTGCTCCCTGTATACCTGAAATGATAAACCTGGGTAAGCTTCAAAAAATATTCGGCGACAAAGTTCAAATAATAGGAGTATCTAATGATAATGAACAAAAGCTAAAAACCTTTTTACAAAAAAGGCCAAGTAAAATTTGGTTTGCGTCTGACCCTTCAAATAACTTATGGAATATTTTTGACTTACAAACTGCAGGTCACGCTGTTCTTATTGACAAAAACAATTATGTTGTAAGCATTACTGAAATGGTAAAAATAGATAGTGCAGTAATTAATAATTTAATAATTGCAAATCAGCTTAACTTATCAGAAAACAGAGGAACAAAATTATTATCTGAAGACCAAAATCCGGTAAACCTAGATAGTACTACTATATATTCCTTCGTATTACAGCCAGCGTTAAAAGGAATAACACCAATGATGAAAAAGCCACGAATTGGGACATTCGGAAACAGACGAATAACAATAATCAATCTCGTTCCAGCTATAATTTTAAAAGATGCCTATGAGATCTCAACCACTAGAAAAATAATATATCCTACAAAAGAGGACAGTTTAGAAAGTAATCAAAATTCCTATTGCATTGACTTTATTGTAGCAGAAAATGACAAAGCAAATCTAAAAGCACTCTTCCAAAAAGAGCTTAACGATCACCTCCCTGTTAAAGGCGAGGTACAAAAAAGGACCATACCCTGCTATGTATTAAAACTCATTGAAGGGAAACAAATTTCAATAAAGGAATCAACGAAATCATACAATAGGTTCTCTTCTTCCGGTTTAGAATTCAGTGGAGAGGGTATCCCCATCAAAACATTCATCAGCTATATAGAAAACGAATTGCGTTATCCAATTTATGATGCCACAGGTTTGACAAAATACTATGATATAGAATTTTTTAAAAACAATGTTGACCGTTTACAATCAACAAAAGACAGTTTAGCAAAACTTGGCCTTGAACTTGTGAAAGATCAAAAAGAAATTGACGTTCTTGTAATTACCATCAGATAAGTGCATATGGCCTGCGGCGCTTTGTAAAGTATCGAACAGGAATTGAACCTGCATTTTGTTACCAATACCAGATTTTAGAAATTTCACCAGACTCAGGTTTGAATAGATTACCACACCGGCTATGCAGGACTGTTGGGGATTGCCATAAAAAGAAAAAAGGTCCTCTGTAGAAACAGTCGACCTCTAACGATTGCTTGCCATATGAAAAAAAGATAAAATCTGATTTGGAATGAAGCTTTTACTTCTGATCATTCTTCCGCTACTTTCTTGCTTCGCCCGCCGTAGCCTTGCTTTGCACTCCGAAACTTTAACGAAGGAGTGGCGTAGGCGGGTTGATGATGTAAAAGTACGGTGTCGCAAATTACTATCATAACCATGTTTTAAGCCATCTTATGATCTCAAAGCCCCTACCTGATACACAAATCCCTTACCCATGAAGGATTTCAGCCGATTTTACTATTGGTGTCCAGAGGCCATACTGTACTCACATAAAGCTAAAATAACGATCACTGAACAATGATGCTTTCAACTTTTAATGTGCCGGGGATCGTCTTTTGATCAAGAGGTTGATTTAAAAGCCCGGCGGAAGAATCCGTATTCATTGAATATACAATCCATGGATTTTTCATATCCCTGAACATGATATAACCGTCAGGGAAATTCACCCACGATTTAAAATCGATCACCGGTAATATCTCCCGATATTCGGACCCGATAGTAATACCATTCCTTGTTTTCAACAAGGGATCGAGCAATGTAATCCTGCTTACATGTTCTTTGTCCTGCCAATTTGATTCAAGCAAAATGGCGCCCTGTTGTTTATAATAAAGAACGGCCCCGTTCCAGCTGACTCCTTCATCTTCCAAAACAGTGTCCTTTACGATCATACTTTCGCCAAGCAAGCTGATATTATCCGATCGCAGTCCTTTGACCGGCTTTCCCACCAGACTTTTAACATCTTCAATGAAGGTCAGCTCTGTTCCTTTATGTTTGCTGGAATAACTACATCCTGCTATCAACAATGATAAAAATAAGTATGTGCGCATAGTTTAATTCCTTGGTTTAACGGCCGTACCTGGGAAATCACAACAAACAAGTCCCCGTGTAGCCATGGACTTGCATGTTATTCTTGAAATGACGCGTAGGTATCAGTTGCGAGTATATTGAACACTGCCATCTTTCAAAATACTGGCTCTCACCCCAATCCCAATATCTGTAAGCGGTATAGAAATGCTATAATCGATGTAAATGGTATCACCGACCGCTCCAATGTGTGGATACAACAGAACGCCATATTCTTTAAGGTTTCCGTCAATAAGCGATTCAAAATCCCCTTTCTCTATTCGTTTATTCAAAACATTTACTCCATTTTTCTTAACCGCGATGTCGCTTTTTAAGGAATGCCCGGTAAAGCGGTCCAGTTTATACGTTTCCAGATACTTCGCAGGCAGCGGAAAAGAGTCACCTGTGCAATTATGATTAAAGGCTAAGGAAACAGAATCCTTTCCCATAATAAAAACAGTATCTTTTATAACCGGATTCTCACATAATTGAGACATTTGCCTGATAAAATTTTTGATCTCCTCCTCCTCATTATACCCCTCCTCATTATACTCCCCCTTCTCTTCAACAGCTTTAACAGTAGAACTGCCAACTCGTTTGGTTGAATCGGCGCCTTTACTTTTTTCAGTAGTGGCAACATCGCTACACCCAGCGAAGACCAGTGAAATGAAGAGCAAATAGGGAATTGTTTTCAACTGAAATAATTTTAACATACATGGCGAATTATGAATACATTTTAGATAAATCCTTAACGCCAGATTCTTTTCTTTTCATCACCCATAATACCAACCGGCACAATAGCAATACCATCAAAGACCCACCACACCGCAATCCCAGGATCATATTCGTTTTATAAGGGATATGGTGACCACTGCCGTGCGCCAGGAATAAGAAAATTAAATTAAAGACACAAAACAGGAATGCTGCAAGCTGTAAAAGGTTAAGTGTTATTCGCCAAAAATTGATCATTGCTATCATTTTCGTTTAACCGTACACTAAAACTAATAAAAAAGCGACAAGGTCACCCGCAATAAAAAAACATTCCAATTTTTTAAAATTGTTGTCACGTTTTCGTTCACTCGGCTGTTTTTCTATCATAACAACCACAATCATCTAACCAGTAAAATGATTTTTATGTCAAACAAAATAGAACAAGCCATCACAAACTTTGTAAAAGGCGGCGATAACAGCGATGTAGCATTATTAGATAAAGTGCTTCATAAGGACTTCCGGGTAACAAACAATGGTTTTATGGGAACACCTGGGGTAACGATCATCGACAAGGAAAAGTACCTACAAAATATCCGGGATGGCATTTTCGGCGGTCTGCCGAGAAAAATGGTGATTGAACAAATAGATGAAAGTAACACTATTGCATTGGTCAAACTGCGCCTGGAAAGTTCAGAAAACTACTTTGTTTCATACAATTCGCTCGTGCTGGATACGGATAACGAATGGCGGCTCATCAACAACCTGGCAGTGGTAGAAAGCAAAAAATAATGGCCTTGCCATAACAGGCATTACATAACGTCAAAATAAAAACGCCCTGATCTCGGCTGAGCCGAGATCAGGGCGTTCTGTATTTTATCTTTTGCGTTAATTGTTCAGCATTAAGCGCCTTTCTTGATAATAAACTTATACTTACCTGATCCTACTTTGTAGATCTGACGGCCTTTTTCATACCCCAACGACTTTATCTCCTTGTGTAAATTCATTGGTGAATTACTTTCCATAATATTAGCATTGGGCGGGGTAGGCAGGTAAATAGTAGCTGTTGTATTTGGTGGTACCTGTATGGTAAATACGTGGAATACATATTGGTGATCCCACTCAGAATAAATTTTACCGTATGGTGAGTTGAACGATACGCTACCTTTTTCCAAGCCCATGATCGGCTCGG
Organism: Niastella soli; assembly: GCF_017742245.1. Classification (GTDB taxonomy): domain Bacteria; phylum Bacteroidota; class Bacteroidia; order Chitinophagales; family Chitinophagaceae; genus Niastella; species Niastella soli. The sequence continues at coordinate 237,848 of NZ_JAGHKO010000011.1, read as the reverse complement.
GATTGATGATGATGTTCTTGTAAGCAACGGATGTATCTTCCTGGTGTATACCACCCACGCCATCATAGAACCATTGCATCAGGTGACCTAACATCAGGTGGTTGTTCGATACTTCCGGCAACGCTGCCCATGATTCGGTCAAGGCAGTTGCCCCCTTCTTCAGTTGGTAACCATAACCTGGCACTTTTTCGTCGCTGTTCATATCATACACCATCTGAGAAGAACCATTTTTGGTTAACGCATCAACCAGGAAATGGAAACCGATGTCACCGGCTGTAAGCGCGCTTTCGTTGGTGATGATATCTGTTTTCAATTGGTCCAGCACAGCTGCTTTGTTAGCGTCTTCAACCAGTCCTACCGCTAAAGGCATGGCCATCGCAGTCTGGCTGCCGGTTGAATACTTATGAGAAGCTGCATCATAGAATTTCGTGTTGAACGATTTTTTCACATCAGCAGCCAAAGTAGCATATTGAGTAGCATCGGCTGATTTACCCATCAGCTTCGCCATTTTTGATACCAGATCAATATCGTAATAATAGATGGCGGTTGCGGTCAGTTCTTTAGGAGTTAACTGGGCCAGGCCGGGGAATTTAGGTCCCAGGTCGTACCAGTCGCCCAAACCGTGCGACAGGATATTACCATTGGCTTTTGACTTCAGGTAAGCCACGTATTTGGTCATCATAGGCCATGCTTCCTGCATCACCGTTTTATCGCCATACCATTGATAGATCAGGTATGGTAGTATTACAGCGGCACTGCCCCACTCGGGTGAATCGCGGAAACCGTCATCAAACTTTACAAATTCCGGAGCGATATCAGGAACCAATCCATCTGTGGTTTGGTCGGCCATCATATCGGCAATGATCTTTTTATACAGACTGTAAATGTCATAATTGAAGTGGATCGATTCGCCCATGAGGTAGGACTGTTCTAACCAACCCAGTTTTTCACGGTGCGGACAATCACTCAATACGCTTTGCATATTGCTGCGGATAGCCCAATCGATCAGTGTATAGGTATCATTCATCAGGTCTTCCCTGCTATCGAACTTACCTATCTGCGGAGCCGAGTTGCGGGTATGCAGCATTTTGATATCCTTAATTACGGCAGTCAGTTTTTTGCTTTTTATACTATCTGGCGCTGCATATGAAACTTCTGCATAGCGGAAGCCATAGAAAGAAAAGCGGGGTGTCCACTCTTCATCACCGGTACCTTTACAGGTATAAGAATAGAAATATGGCTTACCGCTGTTCTTTTGGTTAACGCGTTTTTCTTCACCAAGTAGTTCAGCAGGGAAAATGCGAACTACCTGTCCTTTTTGACCACGCACTGTTATTTTGATAACACCGCTGGCGTTCTGTCCGAAGTCAAACAGTACAGTAGTATCGCTGTTCTTCGCACAGGTTTGCGGGGCAAAGGTTTGCATTACTTTTACCGGGGTACCGGTTTCAGCAACCAGTTTGCCTGCAGGCGCTTTTACAGCAACCGCGGCCTTCCAGCTGCCATCGTTGAAAGCTGCTTTGTCCCAGCCATCCTGTTCCAGGGTAGCGTTGTATTCTTCACCAGCATAGATACTTGAAAAGGTAATGGGACCGGGGGCTGTTTTCCAGCTGTTATCAGAGATCACTTCCGATTTGGTACCATCAGCATATTCAACCACCAGTTTCATGATCATTTTGGGGTTGCCATAAGCCAGCAACGCTTTGCGGTAACGCTCGTTGGGAATGTTATAAAACCCATTACCGAGCATCACCCCGATGGCGTTGTCGCCATTGGTAACCTGGCTGGTTACATCCAATACGTCGTATAAAACGCGTTTGTCGTAGTTTGTCCAGCCGGGCGACATAAACTGATCGCCTATTTTAACACCATTGATGTGCAGTTCGTATTGACCTAACCCGGTAACAAAAGCAGTAGCTCTTTTAACGGGTTTGCTTACTGTAAATGATTTACGGAGTAATGGCAATACGTGATTACCGCTTACCACCGCTTTGTAATCTTTGTTGGCGCCGGGGGCATGAACACCGGGCACATACCTTTTGGCCGCATCCAGTTCATCGTAACCGATCCATTGGGCATTGCTCCAGTCGGCAGGCTGCATTAAACCCATGGTAAATTTGGCGGTATCCTTGCTATAGTCAGACAGCTGGCCCTGGTTATCCCATACCATTACTTTCCAGTAATAGGTTTGACCGGCCTTGAGCGGCGCACCACCATAGGGCACCAGCAGCGATTGTTCGCTGGTCACCTCTTTGGAGTCCCAGATATTACCGGTGTTAAGGACCAGTTTTGACCAATCGTCGGCCACCAGAATGCGATATTTGGTTTGCATAATAGCCCGGGCAGTACTGGTTATTTCCCAGCTCAGACGGGGCTGCGTCAATTCGAGGCCTGCAGGATTAGTAAGGTTTTCAACGCGCGGATTCACCACGACGGGTCTTGCAGGTTGTTGAGGCTGTGCAAAACCGGGTACAGAACCAACCAACACTAAGAGAGAGGCTACAAGTGTACTTTTTTTCATGCCTTATAAGATATTGAATAGGTTTTAGGGAAAACGATAATAGTTATCCATTATTATATACCAGGGAACCCACATTCGAAAAAATACGAACGCGACTATCGTAATAATAACAAGGGAAGTGTATAGTGATCTGATTCACAGAGCGAGCCAAAGTAAGAATAAAATCGTGAATGGTCAACGTTAAAATGGTCAATTATTTGGCTGCTTTATATATAATTACCTCCCCTTGTGCAACTAGCTTGCAAACCCCGAGTGCAACTTATACATTTGCGCCGCCCTTTAAAACCCATATATTAAAATCGTATGAAAACACCCCCGTGTACCCTTGCTTTAGCGTTAACCTTATCCGTATTCGCCCTTGCCTGTAATAAAAGCAATACTGTAAACAATATTACAGTTGATAACAAAAAAGCCCCAACCCTTCCCGAAAAGCTGCAAGGGAAATGGTATCAGACAGATTCACACTGGACATTGAGTTTTAATGGAAATGTGATCAATGATGCTGCCATCTTTTCCAAGGGAGAAAATACTTTGGAATTCAGAGGGAACAGGATTACCAGCGAGGATCGCCAGAGCAGCGCTACTATCAACTATAAAGTTATTGAAGGACCGACGAACCTGCTCATAGCAAATGGCGATACCACTGAGATCATTAAGATCAATGACAGCGAATTAACGCTGCATTGGATAGACAGAACCATTCCCGGCAACGTTCAGGACCAAACAGACAACTTTAAAAAATACTGATCTATTTTATTATCTGCACACATTATCAGCACAACCGCCCACAAGGCGGTTGTTTGCATTATGACCGGAAATCGTGAAACGGGAAACGGCCCTGGTCAACTGATCAACTGGTTAACTGATCAACTAACCAACTAATTCCCATCTGGCTTTACCGCAGTCACAGCCGGGCTTAAAGGCCAGTAAAATTGACCAATTGCATCTGGATGTGCCGGATCAAAGGCTATTTTCTCCTTGACCAAATATTTCGCAATGGGCAGGTTGGCAGCCACCATTCCTTTCACCACACAACGCGCCAGTTCATAAGCGCCATACGGACTAAAATGCGTATTATCTGCCAGGGCAGTTTCCTGTCCGGGAAAAGTATTGGCCGGATAATGTACAAATGCTTTGAGTGATTGCTCCGGTCCCCAGGCTTCATACAAGGTCTTGCTCATCGCATTCAGATCAATGAGCGCTACCTTTTCTTCCGCCGCGGTTTGCCGCATAGCTTCGGGATAATCACTCAGGGTATTGATGATATGACCGCTTGAATCGAAATTACGGCGATGCATAGAGGTCACCAGCACAGGCGTCATGCCTTTTTTGCGTGCCTCCCCTATCCATTCTTTGATGGTCTGTTTATAGGTAGTGAACGGATCGAGGTGATTGCCGCCGGGTTTTTGATCGTTGTGCGTGAATTCTATGAATAAATAATCACCCGGTTTGGCCAGACTGAACACTTTCTCCAGCCGCCGTTCCCGGGCAAAGGCTTTCATGGTCTCTCCCGATTCGGCATAATTGGCGATGGCGATATTACCAGGTTCAAAAAAACGCGGGACCATTTGTCCCCACGCAGCCCAGGGCTCCCGGTCCTGGTCAACTACCGTAGAATTGCCCGCCAGAAAAACAGTGGTGGCTTTTTGGTTAGGTGTTATTTCCACCGCACATACTTTGGGCAGGGAATCGTTGAACTCCAGCGTAAGCAGGTTGTCCCAATGCCGATACGTATACTCGCGCGACTTCAATCTTACTGTACCTGTTTCTTTTTGTTGTGCATCTCTGATGAGGCTGTCTTTAACATGAACAGTAATGGTTTTGGTAACCTGCTTTCCATTTGCAGTGCGAATGTTCTCCAGCATCAGCCGCCGGTTCTCTACGCGCACCGTGGTGGCAGATGTTCCCTTCACATCACCCAGGATCAGTTTTATATCGTAATTGCCATCGGGCAATTGAACAGAGAAATAAAAGGGTTTGTTGCTGGTTAGATAATCCCCGGTAAGCGCATTGCCACCCCGATCGATGGCCTGCACCACAGCCCCTGCTTCAAAGCCATACCCGGTTTCTTTTGAAAAGAGGGTATTGGGTGTAACGGCTATATAACCGTTGGCCGCTTTAGTGGTACCAAAGTCGAATTTAAAGCTCGTAGTTTGGGAATAGGTAGTTATTACAGATGTTATTAGTAATAATGACAACCCTATCGATTTCATATGGGTATAGTTTGTTAGTTTTTTAGTTTATCAGTTTGTTAGTTCAAAACCCATTAACTAAATAACTAACAAACTAAAAAACTAAAGAACTGGTTACTTATTATATTGCAATGAACTGTCGTTTATCTTAAAAGCATCATTTTTAATTAACCGTAACATTTCAGCCCCGGCTAATAAAACCGGTCCGTAACCGTGAGCGGCATACACATTCACCGGGCGATAATAATAGAACGCCGGATCAAAAGCCATACCCGTACCCACACAAACTCCTTCTACCTGACCCGTAGCATTCACCTTTGTGGTGACTGCATTCCAGGCCAGCATGGCCATAGGCGCATAGGCTTTGGCATTTAACCAGCCTTTGTTACAGGCATGGGCTATACAATAAGCATAAATAGCAGTGGCCGATGTTTCCAGGTACGAATCCTCGCGGTTCAGCAATTGATGCCAGAAACCGGAACCTGATTGAAAAGCTGCCAGTCCTTTTGCATGGGCCTGCAATTGCTGTAATACAAATGGGCGACCGGGATGAGTTTCCGGTAACACATCCAGCAATTCACACATGGCCATAATAGCCCAGCCATTGGCACGCCCCCAGTAAAACATCGGATGCGGGTTCATCTCCTGAACCCAGCCATGCATGTACACACCTTTTTCTTTATCGAACATCCGCTGGGTATATTGTTTTATCTGTTTTACGGCATCATCATAATAACTTGTTTTGCCCGTAAGCTTTCCCATTTGGGCCAGCGCCGGCACGCCCATATACAGGTCATCTAACCACATGGTATTTTTCTGTGGCCGGTTGCGGGCCAGCGTACCATCGGGCAAACGATATTCTTTGGTGCTGATATAGTTTATGAAATTATCGATCAACGGCCGCAGGTCATTGTTTATTCCGCTGCGGGTAGCTTTGATCATGGCGGCACAAACGGCGCCGCAATCATCCAGGGCATGCGGTTCTACAGGTTGACGAAAAACATAATTACCCTTTAATGAACCATCGGCTACTTTCTTTTTTATGGCCGGTACCCATTTGGCTATAAAAGACAATCGTTTTTTTACATAGTCGCTGTAACGGGTATCGCCACTGGTTTCTGCAGCCAACAACATACCGCTGTAGGTTACCCCCCACTCATAGGCAGTAAGCCGGAAATCACCAGGTTTTATTCCATAGGCCGTATCAAATTGTGACGCATCGGTCACCTCCTGCCCTGTTTGTTTGTTGATCATTTGCGCCGGTGTAACCCCATCAAGGTAATTGAATACCTTATCCAATACTTTCTTTATATCGGCTTCGCTCATGGCGCCGTAAGGAACGGGATAATCGGGTTGTAAAGCGTGCAGTGGTGCGGTAACATCAGTACCGGGTTTCGCCTGGGAGAAAGCTTGCGATACAATGAGTAAACCTGCTAAAGTGTGAGCTACTTTATTCATATGCTTCAATCGTGCTTGGTTAATTAGTTAGTGAGTTATTGGGTTCCTAAGTTACTTACATTTAAACTAAAGAACATATGACCTAAATAACTTAAAAACGCATGAACTCAATAACTAAAAATAACCCTGTGCCCACACCTCACAATCCTGTGCTATCCTGCCAATTACAAATAAAAAACCGCTACGTAGAAACGGAGCGGTTATCTCAATTGTTAAAACATAGATCACAACTGGATGATCTAGCTCATTGTGCTTATAGGCAATGTTTTTAATGACATTGGTCAGTTTTTTGTATTAACCAGGCTGTCTAATAATATTTTGAATTCCGGTTGGTTAGGGTGTGGCCCTTCATAGTTTATAATTTTACCAGCCGGGTCAACAATTATGATTTTAGGTAAGGCCCTTACCTTGCAATACAGGGCAAATAAACCGTTGAAGTCAGACGGCTCCTGCAATTGAACACCCCCTGGATTGTGTTTCGTTACAGCCTGCTTCCAGTCATCTGTGTCAATATCTATCGACACGTTGATGAATTGAATTAAACTGTTATCATATTTTTTTATCAGTTCATTCCACGCAGGCATATTGGCAATACAGGGCCCGCACCAGCTTGCCCAAATATCTATGACCAGGTATTTCCCTTTGAACTTTTTAAAGTCAACCGGGTTACCGGTAATATCTTTTAAAGTGAAATTATGCATGGTCCCCTCCAGCAACTGCTTATTCAATTCCGGGTCGAATAATGGGTATTTAGCCTTGAACTCTTTGTTATCAGTAAGCGCATATATTTTCGTCAGCAGCTCGCAACCCACCGTACTGAGCTTTACGCTATCGGCCAGGGTTGTATAGAATTGCATCACCGAATCAATGGACAGTTGCCTGTACAGTTTTGATAAAAGATACCCGCTTACATACGACTCAGGGTGCTTTACAATATAACCAACATCCATTTTGTACCCCTTTTGCCTGTAAACGCTCGCCTTCTTAAGCAATGAATCAATTTGTGCCGAATGAATAAGCTGATTATTTTTTTTATCAAGCAGTCTTAAAGAATCAAGTATTGTAAAACACCGCTCTTCGGGATCGGTATACTCCCGTTTAACATTATCCCATTTCTCCTTTTCTATTTGTGCAGTTGACCCGGAAATGGCGGCTTTTTTAACGCCTACTTTTTTGACGATCTTTATTAAACCCGGCTCTGCTATTAGCCGGATAAAACTGAGGTCATCAAAATATCTGAAATTCAGATCGGTCACGATCGTAACTTCACCGACAGCCCGTATATGGCCAGCATATGTGAACCTGCCCTGATCAAGCCAAAGTTGATCGTAATGGGGTTGATTTAATGCGTCTGTATACCAGATGGCGATCTTTCCGGTATCCTTTCCCAGAACCTGTCCTTCAATTTGAAATAAAGTATTGTCCACGCCTTTTTGGGCGTAAGTTTCCATGAAGGAACCAATACAAGACAGTATTAAAATGATACAGGGGAAAAATCTCTTTTTCATATGTCCATGGCTGTCAATAGCAGCCCTAAGCAAGTACTTATCGGGGGGAAGAATTTGCAATCGGTTGTCACCAGTACAGGTTTAGGGAAATCAATTTTTCAGGCAGCTAACATAAACAAGATTTCTTACAAATTGTAATGTAGTCGGTTCTTTTTTATTAAGCGTGTAATTTTAAGCCAAAAGCGTGTTGTTTTTGGCGATAAGTGCGCATATACTAATACGAGAATTATTTAATGTGACACCTCTTCGTTTAGCTCTCGCTGTTTGTAATTAGTAGCAAAACAGGCTGATGAGCCTGCTCACTTAGGATGTAACCATACCCCAGGAATAGCTGTCCCACCCTCCTGGTTTAGTTTATGCAAACCCATATTTACAGGCCTGCAGAACTACTTTATATTCATGCTATTACCATAGATATCCCGTAGATATCCCGTATATATCCCGTAGTTAAGCCGGAGATATCCCGCCCCTTTATAGGAACGGGATATCTCCGGCTAATAGTTACTGTATGTCCGGGTATTAGCCGGAACAGGTGTATATCTCCCATGGAGTATACCTATAACAAAACAGGGTCGCCCGTAAGGATGACCCTGCTTTGTTATCTGGTTAGTTAGTTTGTTAGTTCTTTAGTACGTAGGTTTTCCCTGATTGCAGACCTCGCGTAGGTCCAAGGGTGCGATCTAAAGCAAAAACTAATTTATGCTTTTACAAGTGAATAGGCTTTTAGTTCAATAAGATCAGAAGATGGATTGGTTTTATTCCAGGCGGAGTGAACTGCCAGTGCAGCGCCCAATGCCGATGCCTGGGCCATAGAGGCCGCATATACTTCGTGCGTGGGGAATGCATTTGCCAGCAGATTCATGTATAATGGATTCTTGCCAAACCCGCCATCTACAAAGATCTTTTTAACCGGACTGTTATGCAACACCAGGTTCAGCGAAGCTACCTGTTGCGTCATCAGATCGGCCATAAACTGGTGGTATGCGGCTTCGTAGGTAGCAAAGCTGTTGAGGTCGCGGGCGCCAAATGCTGACTCCTGTACCATAGCTGATCTGCCGGTCTTGTTATCGGCACCAGGGCCGGAGGCTACAGGAGCGGAAGATAACAGATCAGCATTAAAGGCTACCGTTTTGTAATAATCGAGGGCTACATTAAAATGGGCTGCCAGCCGTTTTGTTTGCTGCTCGTGTTCATACCCGGCAAACAGACGCGATGCCTTGATGGGTTTGCCCCGGTATTCCATATAACACAAACAATCCTGTTGCAACTCTTCATACGTTAACCGGGTTTGGTTAAATGGGTTCAATGCAATGCACCAGGTACCGGTTGATAACAACACAAATGGCTCGGTGAAGTGAAACAAATAAGGGATCAGGGCGGCAGAACTATCATGCAGTCCGACCCCGGTGAGCAGGGCCTGCCCCTGCCATTGGGAAGGCATTAATTGATCTGACGGGAAAATATTCGCCAGTTTCTCGTTGATGGCCTCCCGATAGATCCATTCGTGATAATGGTTCTGCGGAAAGTTCCATAAACCGGTATGACACCCAATACTGGTGATATCGCTATAAGCGCGACCGGTTACCAGGTAGCTCATGTATTGCGGTAAATGCAGGGAATAATGTATCTGATCGAACAACTCGGGTTTCTGGTATTTCAGGCGGTATAATTGCATGCCTGAATTCAGGTTACCCAATACCGGTGAGGCGGTATAAATGGAGAAGGTTATTTCGCCACCATATTTCTGATAGAACCCTTCCTGCAGATCGGCAGGATATGGCTTCAGGTAATTGTATAATGGGGCGGCGGCTTTTCCTTCTTTATCAATATGAACAAAGCTGGCGCCATAGGTACTGAAGTTCAATGCACGCACCTGAAAACGCGGGTCATTAAACACATCCTGCAAACAGCTACGTACCCAGTTGGTAAGGGCGGTCAGGTCTTCACAGGCATCTCCCTCTTCATCGGTTATTTCTGCAAACTGCTGGCTTTTCTCCAACACAATATTGTACTGCTCATCAAACAGGAATAACTTTTTATTGGTTTTACCAATATCAAAAATCGCTATGACGGAAGTTTTGTTCATTAGTCGCTATTTCACTCACTAGTTCGTTCGGTAATATTAAGAAACAGTTACAGGTTACAAGTTACAGATTTCAAGGGGTAAAACCACCCTGCAACGTGTAACCTGTAACCTGTAACGGTTTTTATAATCCAGTAGCAACGGTCTTCTGACCGCGCTCTTTTATTAAGTTCTCTCTTACTTTCAGCTGACGGTACAATTGCAATGGCTGTAATGCGGCGCCGGCTTGCAAACGGGATTCAGCTACCAATGCACGTACATCGGTACGGTATGCCTGTTGCAAAATCTCCTGTGCTTTGGCCACATCACTGGCATCCTGGGCAGCCTGTAATGCTTTGGTATCAACCAGCAACGCCTGTGCATAAGCGATCTTGATGGCTTCTACTGATTGCAGCAGATCTTCCAGCGGGTCTTTTACGTTGTGTGATGCATCGATCATCCAACCCAGATCGGTAGCGTGTTGCATGCCACGGGCATCCATACCTTCTACCAGTTCATTAAAGATCAGGAACAGCTGATAAGGATTGATGCTGCCTACAGTAAGGTCATCATCACCGTATTTAGAATCGTTGAAGTGGAAACCGCCGAGTTTGCCTTCGCTCAGTAACAGGGCTACGATCTGCTCAATATTGGCATTGGGCAAATGGTGGCCAAGGTCAACCAGCGTATAAGCTTTGGGGCCCAGTTTGCTGGCATACAGCAGTGATTGTCCCCAGTCGCCTACTGTCATTGAGTAGAAGTTGGGTTCAAACGCTTTGTATTCAACAAACATTTTAAAGTTATCGGGCAGCGCTGCATAAATTTCGTGCAGGCTATCCAGTGTGCGTTGAAATGCCTTACGGAAATTCAACTGACCGGGAAAGCAGGAGCCATCCGACAACCAAACAGTGATAGAATCTGAGCCCAGTTCTACCCCTTGTTTTATTACTTCAATATTATGATCAATAGCCTGTTTGCGGGTAGCTTTATCAACGTGTTGCAGAGAGCCGAATTTGTAGCTGTGCTTTTGATCGGGCTGATCCTGGAACGTGTTGGAATTCACGGCATCGAAGCGCAAACCATGCTGGGCAGCCAGGGCTTTGATAGCTTTGGCGTCTTTTGGAATATCCCAGGGAATGTGCAGCGAGATAGCGCCACCGCTTTTGTTAAGTGAATGCAACAAACCTACATCCTCGATCTTTTCTTCGAGTGTGCGGGGCTCGCCACCACCGGAGAAACGGCCAAAACGGGTACCACCAGTGCCTAATGCCCAACTGGGGATGGCAATCTGGAAGTCGACCAGTTTTTTAAGGATACTATCTAAACCGGCAACACCTTCTGCTGCAAAATCAAAGCGGCGTTTATGATCTTTAAGAAGATTATTATTGTGCTCGTCTATTTTGTACTTATCTATCAGCATACAATCGTATTTAAGAGGATTGTTTGTAAATGAAAATTTTATACACCAAAGATACTGAAGTAGGAAGTCTGAGGCAGGAAGTAGGAAATACATTTGCGAGGTTAAGAACTAATAGCGAGCTCAAAAATGGCGAACGCTGCTTTCTTCTTACCACCTACTTCTTACTTCTTCTTCCTAGGGCAAATAAAACACCTCTTTTAACGGAATGCTAATGGGTGAATTATCTGCATTACTCTCCATAATATCTTTCATGTACGCCCACCATTTTTGCATAACGGGGTGAGCGGGTAAATTGTCCAACGCAGCGGGGTCGTTTATGTTTAAAACGCCAAACAGGCTGTTGGTGGTCTCATCCAAAAAGATCGAATATTCGCTTATGCCGGTTGCGTGCAATAATTCCTTTAGTTCGGGCCACAGGGCATCGTGACGTTTTTTGTACTCTGCTTCCTGTCCCTTAAAGAGTTGCATCTTGATTCCTATACGTGGCATAAGCAATGTTTTTTGTGCTCGATCTTTTAAAGTGATTCCTATACTTATTAAGAAACAGAAGTAGGAAGTATGAGGTAGGAAGTAGGAAATACAGGTTCGAAAACCTCTTCTTACTTCTTACATCTTACTTCCTATCTCTGGAAATTTATCTTACAAAAGCGGTAGCAACTCCGCCATCAACATTAATAACGTTACCAGTAGACTTATTCAGCAAACCACCTGTAACTGCGAAGCAGGCATTGGCGATGTCTTCGGGTAAAATTATTTCGTTGAGCAAAGTGCGTTTGGCGTAGTAACCAGGTAATTCCTGTACTGTAATGCCATAGGCTTTGGCGCGGCCTTCAGCCCATGCACCTTCCCAAATTTTGCTGTCACTGATAACCGCATCGGGGTTCACTACATTCACCCGGATGTGATCTTTTCCTAATTCAGCTGCGTTCAAACGGCTCAGGTGTAACTGGGCTGCTTTGGCAGAACCGTAACCTGCGTTGTTGGGACCGCTCATGAGGGCGTTCTTGCTCACGATGTTGATCACATCGCCGCCGATAGCCTGTTTGCGCATCACCTCAACACCAGCCTGGGTTACAAAGAACTGGCCTTTTACCAGTACATCATACAGAATATCCCAGTCTTTCTCAGTATGCTCTTCAATTGGTTTTGAAATTGAGAGACCGGCGCAGTTCACTACGATATCCAAACCACCGAAAGCCAGGGCTGCTGCATCGGTAGCGCCTTTGATATCGCTGGCTTTGGTAACATCCAGTACAACTGCAGCGAATACGTCTTTTCCGTATGATTTACTGAAATCTTCTTTAGCACCTTCGAGGCGGGTAGCATCGTTATCATTGATAATAACACAAGCGCCTTCGTCGGCAAATTTTTTGGCTATAGCTTTCCCTATACCACCAGCACTTCCGGTTACCAGTGCAATGCGGCCACTTAAAGCTTTGGGCTTGGGCATACGTTGCAATTTGGCTTCTTCCAGTAACCAGTACTCAATGTTAAAAGCTTCCTGACGGGGTAACGAAGTATATGATGAAATAGCTTCTGCACCACGCATTACATTAATGGCGTTGATGTAGAACTCCGCTGCTACGCGGGCAGTTTGTTTGTCTTTTGAGAAAGTGAACATACCTACACCAGGGTACAGGATAACCACTGGGTTGGGGTCGCGCATGGCCGGGCTGTTGGGATGTTTGCAGGTATTGTAGTAATCTGCATACATAGCGCGGTACGCTTCGAACTGTGGTGTCAGTTTCTCTTTGATCTTGTTTACGTCGCTCAGGTCTTCACCAGGTGTCAGGTTCAACACCAGCGGACTGATCTTTGTACGCAAGAAGTGATCGGGGCAGCTGGTACCCATGGGAGCCAGTCTGTCGAGATCGTTTGAGTTGATGAAGTTCAATACTCTTTCATCATCGGTGAAGTGGCCAACCATTTTCTGATAGCTGCTGCAGAAACCACGCAATACAGGCGCCAGTGCAGCGGCTTGTGAAGTACGTTGTGCTGCGGGCAGTGACTGAATTTTAGCACCACCGAAAACGGCTTTTTGTTTGCTTACGTTCTCTTCAATGTATTCAGCACAGCGTTCAATTACTTCCAGAGTATTGATATAGCTTTCGTAAGCAGTATCACCCCAGGTGAACAAACCATGTGAACCGAGCATGATGCCACGGATGCCGGGGTTTTCTTCCAGGCATTTCGCCAGTTTCAACCCAAGGTCGAAACCAGGACGCTGCCATTCAACCCAGCCTATTGTTCCATTAAATAATTCCTGTGTTATTTTCTTTCCATCTTTTGCAGCGGCAATAGCGATGGCTGCATCAGGATGCAGGTGATCGATGTGTTTGAAAGGAAGGAAACCATGCAGCGGGGTATCGATAGAAGGGGCTTTTGAAGCCAGGTCAAAAATGCAATGATTGAACAGTTCTACCATTTCATCTTCATGCTCGATACCGCGGTAAACGTTTTTCAGGCTGCGTAAACGCTCAACATATAAAGCAGCAAGACCGCTTTTCTTCATAGTACCCAGGTCACCACCTGAGCCTTTGATCCACATCACTTCGGTTTCTTTACCGGTAAGGGGATCTTTGGCAATGGCCTTACAAGATGTATTGCCACCGCCGTAGTTTGTAAGGCGCAGATCGGCACCCAGCAAATTACTCCGGTAAATTAACAATGCTACTTCATCGCCTTGCAGGGCGGCCGCTTTGGCATCGTCCCACAAATAGCTTACATGCTTAAACTTTACTGCACTTGTTGCTGACATAGTTCTGTTCTTTAATTTGTTCTTTGTATATGTTATTTCAGCGAGTTACCATATCCTACCAGTAATACGGAAGCAATGATGGTAATAATGCCAATAATAACCGTTGTTTTAGTTTTCTTACTTACGCCTGCCCATTCTTTCAGGATCAAACCCCACGCATTGGCCGTTAAGATGATGAAGGCCATATGCAGGATCCAGCTGCTGGGGCCATTGCCCAATTTGCTTTCTCCCATGCCATAAAAGAAGAATTGCAGGAACCAGGTTGTACCGGCCAATGCGGCAAAAACATAATTGCTCAGCAGTGGCGTTTTTTTGTTGGTATAATCGCCAAAGGTCTTGTTGCGGGCATTCAGGATCATACACCAGATAAAGTTGGTGGTTAACCCACCCCATAACACTACCACATATGTTACGTTGTTCTGATATAAAAACTCACCCTCACCGGCGTGAGCTGCTTTCCACAAATTATTGGCCACTTCTGCCATCGGCTTACCGGCTTCCAACCCAAAATTGAAACAGGCGCTCAACACACCCGAAATAATGGATACCGCTAAACCCAGGCCGAACTTGAATTCGGTCTTAGTCACCACCCCATGTGGATCTACTCCGCCTTTTGATACTTCCTTTTCTTTTCTGGTACCGGCCTTTCCGCAAATGATAATGCCAATTATACAAACTGCCAGTCCTAATAAGACGGTTTGCCCCCAGCTATTCCCTATCAGCTGACTAAAAGTATCTTTGCCTTCGGCTGGGAAAATATCGTAATAGATGGAGGGGATCAGAGAGCCGAACACCATACACAACCCCAGGATGATGCTGCTACCCAGCGAAACTCCCAGGTAACGCACGCCCAGGCCATAAGTCAATCCGCCAATTCCCCACAGGATACCAAATAAGAACGTATAGCCTATTGTGGCACCACCAGCCTGTCTAATAATTTCCGAAAAGTTGGGAATGGTTAACCACGCTGCTAATGGTGGTACTATCAGCCAGGAAAACAGACCGCCTACGATCCAATAGCTTTCCCAGGCCCAACCCTTTACTTTTTTGTAGGGTATATAAAAACTTCCGCTTGCAAATCCGCCTAAAAAGTGAAATATAACTCCAAGAATAGCATTCATTTGTAGCAATTTTTTCGATATGGCCAGCCTTATGCCGGATTAAAAAGGTGAAAGTATAAGATACCGATTATTAGTCCATCATGGCCCATCATGGTCTTTTTTAATCAAAAAACTGCTCATATTTAGCTTTTTAACTAAGTTTGGGAGGATTAAAAAAAGGTTGATGGTTTGTTTGTTGCGGTGCTATTGCACCCGGATCATCTGACGAGGTTATCATGAAAAAAGATTCCATATTTCAGCATTTATTTATCGACTATTACTCTGCCACGCCCAAGTACCTGCAGCTTGCCAACTCTATTATAAAAGCTATTGGGGAAGGCAAGATCCAGAAAGATGAGCTGTTGCCATCGATCAATGAACTGAGCTTTGAATTTGAGATCTCAAGAGATACGGCCGAAAAAGGATACAAGCACCTGAAAAAAATCGGTATTCTGGGGTCGGTCCCTGGCAAAGGGTACTTTGTAAAAAACACAGAGGTAGGACAACACCTAAAGATATTTCTTCTTTTCAATAAACTGAGCCCACACAAAAAGATCATTTACGATGCGTTTGTGGCCTCCCTGGGCGAAATGGCCTCAGTTGATTTTTATATTTACAATAATGACTTCGCCTTTTTTAAACGGCTTATTCATAATAAGAAAAATGATTACAGTCATTATGTGATCATTCCACATTTCCTCGAAGGCAGCGAAAACGCTGTCGAGATCATCAATACCCTGCCCAAAGAGAAACTGATCCTGATGGATAAACTGGTACCGGGCGTTGAAGGTAAATACGGCGCCGTTTACGAGAACTTTGAAAAAGATATTTATGATGCGCTGGAGCAATCGTTGGAGCCGTTGAGTAAATACCATACCATCAAGATCATTTTCCCCGAATACACGTATCATCCGGTTGAAATATTAAAAGGTTTTTACCGTTTCTGCCAGCAATATGCCTTCAACTACAAAGTAGTACATGATATAGCCAATGAGCCAATTAAGGAGGGAGAAGTATTTATCAACCTCATGGAGAACGACCTGGTGATACTGATAGAAAAAATACTAGCCACCAAATTAAAAGTAGGCAAACACGTAGGCGTAATTTCGTACAACGAAACGCCACTGAAAAAGATCATCCTCAATGGCATCACTACCATTTCTACAGATTTTCAAATGATGGGAGAAAAGACTGCGCAGCTGATACTGGACCAATCGACCGAACATATTGAGATCCCCTTTTACCTGACACAACGTTCATCACTATAACGTGTACCCTAACTTGTCTGGAAAATTGCCTGGAATCAATAAAATGTAGAAAGGGAGGGAAATGGTGTAAGCAATAGGTGGAAAGTTTTAAATTTGTGGAAACACCATTAACCTTATGAATGAGCTTAAAAATCCTCATCAAACCAATAATGCTATTATTGGCGATGAATCACACAATGCCTATACAACAGGCTCCGTCGAATCCTTCGTATCAGAAGATGCTCCTCACCCCTCACCAAAAGGAAAGAAGTCAGCAACAACCGGGCCGGTAAAAAGGCCTTTTAATTTTGAATCACTCACCTCCCATTACAAGATCGGCATAGTAAAAAATGGCATCAGTAAAAAACAACTGGAAGCTATTAAATCAGAAACCGATCTGGATTACAATACTTTAAGCGTTCTATTATCGGTTTCGCGCACCACCCTTATTAAGAAGAAAGGCGAGGAAAAATTTGACCGGTCAACCAGTGAGCGCATAATGTATTTGGCGGAAGTCCTTGATTATGGGCGGGAAGTATTTGAGAACAGGGATAACTTTAATCGCTGGATACGGGAACCAAGCTGGAGCCTGGGTGGCAAAGCGCCCCTTGACATGTTAGATACCCTGTACGGTATTGAAGAAGTAACAAAAGAATTAGGCCGTATTGAATACGGGGTGTACTAGTTCTATTATTAACCTAACGGCAATTGGCATATGCAGCTTTACAGGATTGGAAAAACGAAACATGCCCATGACCTAACGGGGGTGGGCGCCAAAATGAATGGTGGCAGATGGAACTATTTAGGTGTTCCCTGTATTTATCTGTCGGAAAGCCGGGCGCTTTCATTACTGGAATACAGCCGGCATACAAGCCTGGAAACCATGCCCCCTGCCCTTTCTTATATCACCTTTGACGTACCCGAGCATTCCATTCGAACATTCCAGGTCAGCGACTTACCAGTCAACTGGTTACAGCGGCCATATAGCAAGGAAAACCGGGACCTGGGTTCTTTGTTGTTGGCAGAGGCAGATCATTTGCTTTTTAAGATCCCATCGCCCATCATTGAGCAGGAATACAATTTTGTATTGAATACAAATCATCACCTGATCAATTTGGTAAAAATAACGGAGGTAATCAGTTACAAGGGGTAAGTTTCTAACAGTTTGGCAAAGGGCAGCGACAAGAAGCGAAAGGAAGGTCGATCGTTGGGAAGACTAAAAAAGGTGTTTAAACCCAATTTCGTTAACAACACACATTTTGGCATACATTTATTGCAATATTGTTTTTGCGTACTGATCATAATCAGTAAATGCAGCAAGCACGATACGATTCCTGTCATTATGTGCGTTTTATAAGATAATTTGTGCGGTAACGGAGTCACCTTAATCTATACTTGATTTTGAGAATTTGTTTTTTACGTGTAATCTTGTACTCATAAAGATTATTATAATATTAATTTGCAGTTACTACCACCCGGTTATCCATTTATTTTCCGGTAGCAGATCACGATCGACCTTCCTTATCTTATTTTATCTAATTTTTGCCAGTATCCCCATGCGTCCTGAACCAGAAATAAAGAAAAGAATAGCATGCCATATACACAAAACGTTTAGTATTTACCGTAACTTATTGTAAATTAAACTGACTTTTTAACCAAGGTAGAAAAACTCACTTTCTAATGCGTTCAGTTCAGTCGGAAAATGATATCATCGATACTTTAAAAAATGGGGGTCCCGAGGCATTACAAACGCTGTTAAAGCAGTTTTACAGTCCGTTATGCCTTTTTGCCGAACGCCTGCTTACCGACAGAGCTGCTGCAGAAGATATTGTTGGTGAATCTTTTATTAAACTATGGAATAAGCGGTCTGATTTTGAGACCACGCAAAATATAAAGGCCTTTATGTACATCACGGTACGTAATGCCTGTTTGAATCATTTAAAACAAGCCAAACGCGATTCTCTCAGCAAAAAGCAATTGGCCTACCTAATGGGCGAAAAAGAAGAGTTTGTTTTAAATGAAATGATCAGGGCGGAAGTATTAAAAGAAATAATGCAAGAGATCAACAATCTGCCTGAACAATGCCGAAAGGTGCTTAAAATGGGATACCTGGAAGGATTAAGGAACCAGGAAATAGCAAATCTGCTGAACATTTCTATTCATACCGTTAGGAATCAAAAAGTAAGGGCCATTCAATTATTAAAGATCAGGCTTCGTGACCGTGATGTGTTGGCGCTACTACTACTATGTGGTTTTTTAAAGGTTACTACAGAGAGCTGCCAAAACTTGAATATCACCGCTTAAATTACCTTTTTATTGTAAAAACACCCTCGTAAAATAGGTGGAAATACGCATTTCTTCACTTTTATTAAATTTTTTTCGGTTTAGACTAGTAATAATTGGCCACTTAGTTGTTTTAATACTAAACTGATAATTACTCGGCCGTGCGGGATACACACTAACACGTGTTCTTTACGCTTAAATATATATAATGAGAATTGTTATAGAGTATAGCCATCAAAAACATTTTGACAATTTCATTAAATAATATTTAAGAAGACACAGCAGATGCTGTACCGTTAGGTACAGGATACAATATTGTTTAGGCAGGCGTTAAGAGTTGTTTATGCTGTTGCAGGCGATATTAGTGTAAGGGGTTATAAGACCATTGAAGGTAGCAACCTAAGTGGATGCATGAGATTTGTATGAGATATGTGTATATGAAATGTGAGATACAAGCACCCACAACAATTGTTATTAACCCTGAACTATAAATGAACAATTAGCCTTAACAAGGCCTTTTTTGTCCGCCCGATGTGATCATCTGTACTATTTGTTCTTTCAGCCAGACGAATAGACGGAATGTCGAGCGGGAATCTCATGTGACTGTTTGGTTGGGTCACTACAAGGGAGTGTTTCTACTCTCCCTTTCTTTTTAAAATTCGAATCTCTTTATAAAGCTATTTTTTTGCCCGTAGGCAACAAAACCCGATTCTACTATGCACGAAGATATACATAGTGTATGTAGAATAAAGTACCTGAAAGCTCCCCAGTAGTAGTTCAATTTTCCAAAGGCATCTCTGATTAGTTTGTAAAACAAACTTACAATGTCCATATGGCATGCAAATGCCCTGTGGTCTTATTAGGATATTATATTCTGCCTGGCAGGATTACTTTTCTATTCGCATTCCTCATGTGCATCAATTATCCCTCTTCATGGTACAGAAGAGGCGCAGGAATCCCCCACGGCCGGGTAGTCTTACCCGGCTTTTTTATTAGCCCGGGCAATAGGCAATAGGCAATAGGCAATAGACAATAGGCAATAGACAATAGACAATAGGCAATAGACAATAGACAATAGGCAATAGACAATAGGCAATAGGCAATAGGCTTTGCATGGGTCGATTCGTTCCATGTTGCTCGTTTTAACCTTACTACTTTGCAAATTATTTCTCCCCGATCTTCAGGGTTACTCGCTCCGCTTCGCGCTGCTCGATTTAACTTTCTTACTTCCCACACTTTCTACACTTTGATTTCGATCGCAATACTGCTCATGACTCGCTACGTGTTGCTTTTCCTACTTTGCGCGCACTCTGTACGCCTTTCACCATTCTCGCTTCATGCGGCACCAAATAAATACAAGTTATACTTCGAATACTTACCTGCTTTATTACATAGTTGAGCTACTTCCCTCTCGACTCGCTACGCTTCATCTTTCACTTAGCGCACCTCGTACACTTTCAACATCCTTCGCTACGCATTCTACCTTATTACATAGCAGACTTACTCACTCATGGTTCGCTACGTGTCGTTTTTCTCGCTTTATGCGGCGAACCATAAACTACCAAGTATACCTGAAACACGAACCGTCGCCTATTACACAACTCGCTTATACCGCTCAAGGCTCGCAAACGCTTCGCCTTTCTTGCCTTGCTGTAGACTTTCTATAAATCAATATACCTCGTATATCTACCTACTCCGTTCTCGTCATCTGCTAACTCCGCTTACTTCGCATTGAGACTTCTTCTTCAGGCCAACACCTCAAGCCACCAGCTGTCTGATCAACTTCCTACTTCCTTTATCATCCTTATCAACCCAGTCAACCTTATCAACATGCCTTCCTGATCAACTGGTCAACTAGTCAACTTTTCAACTTGTAGACAGTGTATTGAATAATCAATTAATGTGTTTATTTGCCTTTAACCTGATCAACTGGTCAACAGATCAACTGATCAACTTTTCCACTCCGTATTGAGTAACCAGTTAATGTGTTAACTTGTAAATAAGTTATCCTTGCAACTCATCATCTGATTAGCAACTTATCAATAAATACCCATTCATATTAACAATTACCATACTTTGCTTGATTACAATCATTACTTTTTCGGTTTTTGATATTTTATTAGATCATTCGTAGGTATTATTTGTTTTATAATATTAGAGGGCTGTCTTTCTGAAGCTTCGATTGTTACGATAATATTAAGAGAAACACTAAATCCATTGGCTAAACCATTAGCATTCCTACCCATTCCTTAAATATTATTTTACGATTTCGGGAATTTATTAAAGATTTTCACTACACCCTTTAGTACAATACATATGAAATGTTGTTTTTACAGTACCATCAAATCGCTACACCTAATTTGCTGCACAAAATTGAATTTGAAAAGGGAAGCAGCAGCCAGCACCATTAATCATGTATTAAACTTTTCTTATGAATGAACAACAAATTGAAAAAGCAACTTACATCGCCTCGCTGATCCTTGGGAACATGCAGGATAAGCTGACCCCAACGGAACAGCAGGAGCTGGAAACCTGGCTCCAGGAAAATGGCGACAACAATAAATTATACGAAGACATGCTCGATCAGGAGAAGCTGGGCAATGACCTGAACGAATTGAGCTCCTATGACCATCAGGCGGCGTATGAGAAACTATCTCAGCAACTCTTCATCACTGAACAGACAGGCAAACGCCTGTACTTCCGGATCTGGTGGTACATGGTTGCCGCATTAGTCATCCTGGTGGCCGGAGGGGTCGCCTATTTTGCTTTAAACAAGCCACAAATACCAGCCGCCAGATCTGTAGTAATAGCACAAAAGAAAGCCCCTGGTATTGCACCTGATTCAAAAAAAGCAGTATTGATCCTGGGCGATGGATCAACCGTTGCATTGAGTGAAATGAATAATGGCGATGTTGCCCAACAAGGCAATGTGGTTGTGAAAAAAATCAGGAACGGACTGTTGGAATATAAATTAACCGGTGAACCTTCAAATGCAACTGTATTCAACACCATTCGTACACCCCGTGGTGGCGAATACGAGGTTATTCTGGAAGATGGCTCTCATATCTGGTTGAACTCCGCTTCCACCCTGCAATTCCCTATACACTTCAATAACCCCGATCGCCGGGTGGCCCTTTCCGGAGAAGGATATTTTGAAGTAGAGTCCTCGCTGCTGCCTTCCGGACGCAAAAAAACATTTACCGTTTCGGTTGACAACATGGAAGTTCAGGCTGTTGGTACTGCCTTCAACATTTCTGCCTATAAAGAAGATGACCGTTCGCTAACAACGGTGGTTGAAGGACTGGTAAAAGTGAACCGGAATAATAAAACCAATATGCTTTCCCCTGGCAAAAAACTCATAGCTAAAGACTCCAATGTTACGGTTGAAGAAGCCGACATAAAACAGGAAATTGCCTGGAAGAACGGGGATTTTGTTTTCCGCAACACATCGCTCAATATGGTCATGAATGAACTGGCCCGCTGGTACGACATGGATGTGGCATACGATAAAGGCGTACCCTCCCTGCATTTCAGTGGCGAAGTGCAACGGGCTTCAGACATATGGACCGTATTGCAAATGCTGGAGTATACGGGCGGCGTTAGGTTCACTATTTCGAACCGCATCGTTACTGTTCACCCTGGTAAAAAATAATCAGCTGACGGCAACCCATTCAAAGTCATTAACACCGCGTACATAATTTTTGTAGCTTGGCAGCTATGTTACGTGGTTACGATAAAAATTCTACAGGTTATCTTCCCTATAATAAAGTAAAACTGGTCAGGGGTGGCAGGGAATATTTCTCCGTGCTCACCCGATTGATCAAGTTGGCACAGCACTCTGTCCACCTGCAGGTATATATTTATGAAAGTGATGAGACCGGCAGAATGGTAGGCGCCGCGCTGATGGAAGCTGCCAAACGGGGCGTTAAAGTTTACCTGCTGGCCGATGGCTATGCCTCCAAAGAATTATCGACCGGATTTATTAAAGAATTACAAACAGCCGGTGTTCACTTCCGCTTTTTTGAACCGCTTTTAAAAAGCGAACATTTTTACTTTGGCCGCCGCATGCACCAAAAGGTATTGGTGGTTGATGGCCATTTTGGATTGGTAGGCGGCATCAATATCAGCAATCGCTATAATGATATTCATGATGAACCGGCATGGCTCGACTGGGCGCTGTATATGGAAGGACCGGCAGCGGGCGTTCTGTTTAAAATCTGTACCGACTTGTGGACAAAGCCCGGTCAAATGACATTTAAAAGAATGCTCCGGAATAATATACCCAACCTGCCTAATACTGGTAATACACTCCTTCGCATTCGCCGGAACGATTGGGCTAAAAGCAAGAACCAGATCTCACGGAGCTATATCGATATGCTAAAAAAAGCCACATCGAACGTGATCATTATGTCGGGGTATTTTTTACCGGGGACCATCATCAGGCATCACTTGTCGAGGGCGGCAAAACGCAATATAGATATCCAGGTCATAGTAGCCGGCAAATCGGATGTGCCGCTGGCCAAACATGCCGAACGTTATATGTACCGTTGGTTACTGAAACGTAATATCAGATTGTATGAATATAACAAGGCCGTTTTACATGGCAAAATGGCTACCCGCGATAAAAAATGGGTCACCATTGGTTCGTATAATGTAAATGATATCAGTGCATATGCCAGCGTGGAGCTGAATATCGATGTAAACGATGTGGAATTTGCCTCCCTGGTGAACGAAAAGCTGGAAGCGGTAATTGAAAATGACTGCGTGCTGGTAACGGTTGATGGTTTTAATAAAAAGTATAACTTCTTCCAGCGGTTTATTCAATATTGTGCTTACTGGCTGGTGCGGATAATAGTTTATTTATTTACATTCTACTTTAAGCAGAGCAGGTGAGTTAATAAAATGCCGTCCGCGACACTCCGACTCCACTCAGTGCAGGCCCGTTCAGGACCTGCAACAGGCCGTTAGCAGGCCTCGCCAGTGGGGAGCTCCTTATAGCTACTCCCCCTTTATCCGATGCAACATTGACATAAACACCGCTTTATCCCAGTTGGCAAAGCGGCCGCGTTGTACGATCATATCATTGCCATAAGGCCGTTGCAGATAATAATGAAACACAAAACCCGCCCTTGGTTTGTACCAGCCTATCATTTGCCCAAAACGAAGGTCATTAAATACGAGCGTTTTCCCATCCTTCTCAATGGTATAATAACCCTGAGAAAAGATAAACAGGTCCTTCAGCTCATCCAGGTCTTTCACCGGGTTTAATAAGGAATCATTGCGGGGAAAATAAGTAAAGTCAATATCCTCCTTCCGGTCGAACACCGATCTGTAGCCGATATGGTACCCCTTATCGTCTTCCAGCACCACATACCACAACAGGTTATTTAAAGGCGTTGGCGTAGTAAAATGCCGCCGGTAGGTAATATGCTTTTGTCCGGTCACCCGTTTTACGGCGCCTTCAACAATCGATTTATTCACTACATCAATAAACAAATAGAAAACGCACCAGCCGATGGCTATCGCCGCCCAGCGTTTTCTTTTGTGATCGGTCTTCATAAATAACAAGGCTATTGAAACAATCAGCGGTAAAATGGTAAACAATGGGTCGGCCACAAACATGGCATGCACACAAAACCGCTGGTGCGAGAAGGGCTCCAATAACCCGGTGCCATAGGCATTAAAGCAATCAAGCGCCAGATGCGTCAATAGTTCCGTAGCAAAAAAACAAAGCCAGGTAGTAAAGGCAATATTATGGGGCCGGCGCCACCGGTTGGCCAGCCAGGCCAACAATGGTGTAACCAGCAAAAGGAACAATAACGAATGGGTAATGCCCCGGTGGGCAATCAGGTCCTGGGTGGGCGTCATCCAGAACGAAGCAACAAAATCTATATCGGGCAGGCTTTGCGCCACTGCCCCCAACAACAAAGCCCGCTTGCCGAACTTTTTCCCAATAAACACTTCACCGATACAAGCACCTAATACTATATGCGTAAGTGAATCCATAGCGCCAAGTTAGGTATAAGTTGGTAAAGTTGACCAGTGATCAGTTGATCAGGAAGGCAGAGGGCAGAGATGAAAGCATAGTTTATAAGTGGGCCTCCGACAACGGGTGGTTCTCTCTTTATACAAAGTTGAAAGTCCCAGGTTCAGGATTCCGAGTTCAGGGTTCAGAGTTTACGATTCTCTGTTCTATGGTTTTAGTTCTCTATTTTTTGTTTCGTTGGTCTTTGAGTTCTAAGTCCACAGATCCGAGCGAAGCGAGGGGCGTTTTTTCACGTTTTCATTCGCCAGTTGGCGGAAGGCTCGAATTTCGAGAACCCATTGCCGATTCAGGATTGCCGATTGCCGAAGAGCATCTCGATTGTCGCGAACCCTTTCACGTTTCCCGTTTGACGTTTGACGATTTCGTGAGGCATCTTCCTATTGCCTTTTCCCCATTGCCTATTGCCTTTTGCCTTTCTTCTCTGCCCTCTGCCTTCTCCCCTCTGCCCTTTCCGCATTGCCTTTCGGTAAAAGAATGCTATATTAGTAGCGGGGGGAAATATGACCACTAGTTGGGGAATTTCGTATACCCGCTACCATTACTTGCCATATCCATATACCATGACAACAATACTTATTGTCTTTACCTGCATAATTGCGCTGGTGTTGCTTATATCCTGGGCAAAATTCAATCCATTTTTAGCCTTTCTTATTGTTTCCATAGGTGCCGGCCTTTGGCTCGGCATTCCGTTAAATAAGATCACCACTTCTGTACAAAAAGGCATTGGCGATACATTGGGTTCGCTGGTTGTGATCATTGGCCTGGGCGCCATGCTTGGGAAGCTGGTGGCAGAAAGCGGCGCTGCCCAAAAGATCACCCAGGTGCTCATGCGCACTTTTGGAGAAAAACACCTGCAATGGGCATTAATGGTAACTGGTTTTGTAGTGGGCATTCCCCTGTATTATAATGTAGGATTTGTGTTAATGGTGCCTCTTATTTTTTCGGTTGTATACCAATACAAACTTCCCGCTGTATATATTGGCTTGCCCATGCTGGCCGCCTTATCGGTGACCCATGGCTTTTTACCGCCCCACCCCTCGCCCACCGCACTGGTAACGCAACTGAAAGCCAATATGGGTCTTACCCTGTTATACGGTATCATGCTGGCCGTGCCAGCCATTATTGTGGCCGGACCACTTTTTTCCAAAACCCTGAAGCATATTCGAAGTGAACCATTGCAAACGTTTCAACCCAAAGTGATCGCCAATGCAGACCTGCCGCATGCCGCCAATAGTTTTTTAACGGCCCTGCTGCCGGTGATCCTGTTAACAATAACCACTATCATTCCCCTGGTGACGTCTTTGTCGGGCACACCGAAACAGTTGAATGATTTTATAAGCGATCCGGTGATCGTGATGCTGTTGTCGCTGCTGATAGCTACTTTTTCCTTAGGTCTTCATACCGGCAAACCGATAAAAATGATCATGGATATTTATGGCGATGCCATAAAAGATGTGGCGTTGATCTTACTGGTGGTAGCCGGCGCGGGTGTGCTAAAACAGGTGTTCACCGACAGTGGCGTAAGCACTACCATTGCTGAAAGCATAAAAGGCTGGCCTGTGCATCCGCTGTTACTGGGCTGGCTGATAGCCGGGGTAATTCGCATTTGCGTTGGCTCTGCTACCGTAGCGGGTCTCACCGCTGCCGGGATCATCGGGCCCATTATTCCGCAAATGCAGGTTAATCCCAATCTGATGGTATTGTCAATTGGCGCCGGAAGCTTGTTGTTCTCCCATGTAAATGATTCCGGTTTCTGGATGTATAAAGAATATTTCAACCTCAGCATCCGCGATACCATCCGCTCCTGGTCAATGATGGAGACCATTGTTTCAGTTATGGGACTCATTGGAGTTTTGATCATGGATATTTTTGTGTAACGGGCCGCTATTTTCGTACCTGCTATAATACTTACCTTTGGTTGGAACGTGAAACGGCAAACGGCAAACCTGAAAAATTTCCGGCAGCATTACTGTACAATTGCCTTCTGTCAGTGCACGAATATAAAAAACCAACCATGGATACAAACTGGTATTTGATCGAGGATATCGACAAACTGGATACGCCCGCCCTGGTAATATTTCCTGAACGGGTTAAGGCCAATATTGATACCCTGAAAGAAATGATCGATGATGTGCAACGCCTGCGTCCGCATGCAAAGACCCACAAAACAAAAGAAGCCACGCAGCTGATGCTGGCTGCCGGCATTACCAAATTTAAATGTGCTACTATTGCTGAAGCCGAAATGCTGGGTCAATGCGGCGCGCCTGATGTGGTGCTGGCCTATCAACCTATTGGTCCTAAACTGGCCCGCTTTGTTAAAGTAACGCAACAATACTCCAACACCCATTTTTCCTGTCTGGTCGATAATATCCCCTGCGCTGAAGCTATAGCTAAAGCTTTTGCTGCGGTGCACGCTACCATTTCAGTATATATCGATTTAAATATCGGGCAGAACCGTACGGGCATTACCCCGGATCAACCAGCCATTGAATTATACAAATATTGCGCGCAAACCAAGGGCCTGTCTGTTGCGGGGTTGCATGCCTATGACGGACATACCCGCGGCACCCTGGAAGAACGTGCAGCCGTAAGCAATGAAGCTTTTGCTAAAGTAGAAGAGTTGTTACAGACACTGCAAAAGAACGGCTATAACAAGATAAACGTTATTGCCGGTGGCTCGCCCAGTTATTCCATTCACGCCAAACGACCGGTGGTGGAATGCAGTCCGGGCACTTTTGTTTTCTGGGATAAAAGTTACCTCGATCAATGCACCGAACAACCTTTTCAAATTGCTGCCATTGTAGTAACCCGTGTGGTGTCATTGCCCAACAGCACCCATATTTGTGTTGACCTGGGCCATAAATCAGTTGCCGCTGAAAATGAAATAACCAAAAGGGTTTTCTTTCCCCAGGCACCGGAACTAAAAGCAGTATCTCATAGCGAAGAACACCTGGTCTTATTTGCCGGCGAAGGCCATTCCTTTAAACCTGGCGATGTATTGTATGGCATTCCGATGCATGTTTGTCCAACCGTTGCATTGCATGAGCGAGGGTATACTGTTGAAAATGGGAAACTCACCGGAGAATGGAAGATAGTTGCCCGCGATAGGAAGATCAGTTTGTAAGTTATTTAGTTCGTAGTTATTTAGTTTGTAAGTTTTTAGTTCAAAGTTCTGGGTTTCAGGTTTATAAGTTATTAGGTTATTAAGTTCTTTGGTACGTATTGTTTTTATCTAACTTTTGAACTTAAGAACCTACGAACTTAATAACTCTTTATTCACTAATGATACTTTTATAAAAGAAAAACCATGATCAAAGTAGGCCTTGTTGGTTTTGGAATATCTGCCAAAGTATTTCATGCCCCTTTTATAACCACCAATAACAACTACCAACTGGTTGCTGTGGTAGAACGGAATAAACAGGAATCAAAACAATTATATCCTTTTGTGCAGGTGGTGAAAGATTTTTCAGCACTGCTGCAAAATGAGGAGATCGACCTGGTAGTGATCACCACGCCCAATGAAACGCATTTCCCTTATGCCAAGGCAGCACTGGAAGCCGGCAAACATGTGGTACTGGAAAAGCCAGTGACAAATACCTCCAAAGAAGCCTTACAACTACTGGAGATCGCCAATAGTAATAGTAAAATATTAAGTGTATATCAGAACCGCCGCTATGTGAGCGATTTTTTTACCATCCGGGAAATTCTCGACAAAAAGCTACTGGGTGAGGTACACACTTTTGAAGGGCATTACGACCGGTATCGCGCCGAGGCGCGGCCACAAGCCTGGCGTGAAAATGTATTACCAGGCAGTGGTATTTTGTTCGATCTTGGCCCCCACCTGCTTGACCAGGTTTTATATTTATTTGGCATGCCACAAACCATTACTGCCGACATCCGGAAACAACGACCTCATGCCAAAGTGGATGATTACTTTGACCTTCGGCTCGATTATGGCTTTTTAAAAGTAATACTGCAGGCGGGTATGCTGGTGCGGGAACCCGGGCCGCGCTATTTGATCCATGGCACCAAAGGATCGTTTGTAAAATCGGGCGAAGATCCGCAGGAAGCGCTGTTGCGCGCCGGTGAATTACCTGTTGGGGAGAACTGGGGCAAGGAAAAAGAAGAATTTTATGGCACGCTGCATACAGAAATTAAAGGACAACTGATTCGCGGGCCTTTTCCTTCCTTTAGAGGAGACTATGCCGCCTATTACTACAACCTGTATGAAAGTCTGGTGAACGGCAGACCGGTGCAGGAAAGAATTGAACATGGTTATAACACCATCCGGCTGATAGAACTGGCCTTTGAAAGCCATCAAAAACAATGCACCATTCCCTGTACGGGGTTACTGGCGGTTGATTATAGATAGTGTTTTGCCCTCCTTCGCTAAAGCTTCGGAGGGCGATGCAGGGTTTATTCAAACTTAAGGGGCGGGCCAACTATTTCCATTCCATGAATGCGGTATAACCGTTCAAAATCGCGCAGGGTACCATCAGGCAACTGACTGGCCTGTTGAAAGAATTCATCCATGGTGCCGGCAGGTTGATATACCACCAGCATTCTGCCATTGGCATCACCTATTTTGGCAAAGGTGTGTGGAATTTGCCGGGGTGCAAATACGGCATCACCGGCTTTGGCATTAAATATATCGTCCCCGATCTTGAAAACAAATTCGCCCTCCAGAATGTAGAACCACTCATCCTGTGTATAGTGAAAATGATAAGGCGGACCGCCTTTACTCATTTTGGTAGTATCATATACACATAAACCATTTCTGCTGTCATTGGCTGATACTTTACACTCAAAGGTGCCGCCCAGAAAAGTAATTTTTTCCTCGAAGCGGTCCTGACCAGCATCAATTTTAAAACCGTGCGTAGCTTTGGTCTCCATGACTTTTTGGTTAAAAGGGTTGTACAGTAAGTTACTAAAATAACTCCAGACTGCCCTTAAAAACAAAAGGGCCACACCTGTTGGCATGCCCCTTTTTGTATTCATTTAAATCATTATTATTTCTCTACCACCGTCATTTCATTGATATCGAATCGGGCGGTGGGTGGCGCATCGAACATCATACACGTTATACAATCATTTGCTTTTGCCGGGCTGACCTTAAACTTAATAGTGGCGCCTGCTTTTACACCTGCAGGTAATTTACAGGGGTTGCTTGCGGCAAACACATTATCATATGATGCGTTGTTATTCGATTGGTCCTTCCAGCCATCTTCACCTATTGAATCGTTGTTCGTTACCTGAACAACAAAGCTGGCGCATGAAATTCTGATCACCTTGCCTTGTAAAAACTCATCGGGTTTATGAGTTTTGTTACACTTGGATGATAAAGCTGGCATGGTGGCGGCCATAGCTAAAAATACTAATAACTTCATATTCGGTTTCCTTTTAGTAATTGACTATATATATATCTATATCGTTGCATAAGAGGCTGTTAAAATCTAAATACCGGCTAATAACAAATTACAGCCTCTAATATCGCTGGTATCAACGCGGCCCAGCACCTCAAAACTTCCATCGGCCTGTACAGTGCCCACATCATCGGTTGCAATAAAGGCACAGGAATACAGGTTGGCCAGGTCAATGATATTTATAACCCCGCTGCCGGCTACCCGAACATCGAGCGGGTCATCATCCTGTCGTACCAGCACCTTCATCCATGGGGGGCAATCGAACAACCCATGTCCGTATGAATAAGCCTGTGAGAGCAGTTCGGTCATGCCGTACTCTGAATGAATTAACGGGGTTTTAAAGGCCATGCTAAGGATGGTATGCACTTCTTCGCGGGTCATTTCCCGGCGGCGCCCCTTCATCCCCCCGGTTTCCATTACAATAGTATGTTTTAATGGCATGGGAAACTGCTCCGCAAAATCAAGCAATCCGAAGGTAACGCCGATTAATAAGGTCTTTTGGCCCTGTCTTTCGAGTTCCTGTAATACAGCCGCCAGCTTTTCATGTTCGTATAAATAAAAGCCGCTTTGTGCATGCCCGCTCAGCTTGATCATTTCATTCACCATTACCACCAACGAGGAGTTCTGGCGTTCCAGATAGGCTGGCAACAGCCCTATCACACACCAGTCTTGCACAGGGCCGTAAAACTGCTCCCAGGCCTGTAAAAAGCTACGCTGGTAAATGGCCAGGTCCTTTACATAATGGCGGCTGTTGACGGTTTGGGTAGTACCACTGCTTTCAAAAACGGCTTCCGGTTCAAAAACGGTGGTTTTTATATCGGCCGTTTTGAAGAACCGGATAGGCAAAAAAGGGATCTGGTCTATTGATCGCACGCTTGACCCAACTATTGACAATGCATTTACGTATTGCTGATAAATAGCATTATTATTGTATTGGAATTGGAAGACCTCGAGTGCCAATTGTTCAAAATCAACCGGTTCCAGGGTAAAAATTTTATCTTCAATTTCACAAATCATAAATTTATTGCAGACTTTAGGCTTTAAATTTGTCACGACAATAACAACATATGCAAAAGCTTGTTTTATATAGCGCCCTTGGTTTAATACTGTTTGCCGCTTGCGGCAAAGATAAGTTTCAGGACAAACCTACCGTTGAAATAAAATCAGTTAACCCTACCCAGGTATCGGTATTAAGCGGTAGTTATACAGAAATATTATTAGGGTTTACCGATAAACAGGGCGACCTGGATTCGGTTTATTTGTATAAAGAGCGGCTTAATTCCATTCAAAAGCCAGTGCAGTTCCCCATTTTACCTTACAGGCTTCCAGATTTCCCTGAAAAATCAAAAGGCGAAATAAAACTGACGATATTAAATACAGATCTTGTTGCTTCAGAGAACCCCCGCAATCAGCCGAACGCACCAAATGGCAAGGAACCAGACACTATTATTTTTAAAATCATAGTGAAAGACAGAGGCGGAAATGTCAGTGATACAGTAACAACTGAGCAACTTGTAATAGAAAGGTCTTAACTTGCGGACCACAGTGATTCAGGATGTTGAAATATTTATTTGATCTGTTTCTGTTCACCAGTTTGTTTATTGCCGGTTGTGCCTTGATGATGGTAATTCAAACCAATCAATTACTCCATCTGCAGTACAACCATCTTGCGTACCTGGTGTTTGTATTTTTTTCTACCCTTTGCAGTTATAATTTCCATTGGTATTTGAGTGGCGATGCTACCAGTGAAAATGCCCGCATCCGCTGGACGGAGCATCATAAAACACTGCACCTGGCGCTTACTGCCATTGGCACCCTTGTTTCTATCTGGTATTTTTTTCAATTCATTGAACACTGGATCTGGCTGGCCGGCGCAGTACTTCTTACCTTTCTGTATTCAGCCCCCAAACTACAATTTGGCCCTTTTGCCTGGCTCAGCAAGATTGCGATAGGCAAAACTATTTTCCTGGCTTTTGTATGGATGTATGTAACCACTTTTTTGCCCATTGCCATTGATGACCATCATTGGAACATGGCTACGGTATTGTTCTGCACCAGCCGTTTTTTGCTCATTTATGCTATTTGCATCATTTTCGATTACCGCGACCGGGATTATGACAAACTATCGGGCATCCGCAGTATGATCACTTATTTTAACGTAGCGGGCATCAATAAGCTGTTTGCCCTGACCCTGGTAGGGTTTGCAATCAGCACTATAGCCTTATATTTCTATGAACTTTCGGCCCTCACTACTGTTCTCTTACTTATTCCCGGCGTTATAACCGCCCTGTTATACCCGGTAGCCAAAAAGAATTTCAGCGATTACCTTTATTATTTTGTGCTGGATGGATTGATGATGTTTTCGTCACTATTGACGATATTCATCCCAAATAAGTAATTTTGCGCCAATTAAATCGATAATTTTATCATATATAGAACAGGATTTTATCTTTTAATACTGTAAATATGGCTAAAAGTAAAACGACCGCTTCTGCAAGTACATACACATTGACCGATAAGGCTTTTAAATTTTTCCAAAATTATATAAACAATCCTTCACCTGTTGGCTTTGAGAGCAGCGGACAGAAATTATGGTTAGAATATGTGTCCCCGCTGGTTGATACCACCTTTGTTGACCCTTATGGTACAGCTGTAGGCGTTATCAATCCCAAAGCTGAGTTTAAAGTGGTAATAGAGGCCCATGCCGATGAGATCAGCTGGTTTGTAAACTACATCACCCCCGAAGGATTGATCTATCTGAAACGCAATGGTGGTGTTGACCATGTGATAGCCCCCGGACAACGGGTATTTATTCATGGGAAGAAAGGACCGGTTAAAGCTGTTTTTGGCTGGCCTGCCATTCATACCCGCTTACACAACCCCGATGCAAAGGACCCTCAACCCAAAGTAGAGAACCTTTTCCTCGATAGCGGCGCCCGTAATAAAAAAGAGGTGGAAGACCTGGGTATACACATTGGCGCTGTTGTTACCTACCAGGATGGGTTCGATGAGCTGGCCAATGATTATTATATAGGTCGTGCTTTCGATAACCGCGTAGGTGGTTTTATGATCGCTGAAGTAGCCCGTTTATTAAAAGAAAATAAAAGGCAATTACCCTACGGTTTATACGTTGTAAATGCCGTACAGGAAGAAATTGGTTTGCGTGGTGCTGAAATGATCGCCCGTCGCATAAAACCCAATGTGGCCATCATTACCGATGTTACGCACGATACCTATACCCCCATGATCAACAAGATCATTGAGGGAGATGTAGCTTGCGGAAAAGGCCCCTCATTGGCTTACGGTCCGGCGGTACATAACAAACTGCTGAACCTGGTAACGGATGTAGCTGAAAAGAACACCATTCCAGTGCAGATGCGCACTGTTTCACGCAGTACCGGTACCGACACCGATGCATTTGCCTATGCCAATGATGGTTGTCCATCAGTACTGATCTCAATTCCGCTGCGCTATATGCACACAACGGTTGAAATGCTGCATAAGAGCGATATAGAGCAGACCATTCGCTTAATGTATGAGACTTTATTATCTTTAACGCCGAAAACAAATTTAAGCTACCTGTGACACAAGCAAGTATCCTATTATATGTAGACCCGGGTAGCGGCAGTTATCTGATACAAATGATCATTGCCGCTATTTTGGGAGCACTGTTCTACTTTAAAAACCTATGGTGGAAAGTTAAGGCTTTCTTCTGGAAGCCAAAAAAAGAGGATACTGAGGGAGACGATATAGCTAAATGACAAATTATACACGCCATCCTTCCTCATTTAAGGACCCTTCGGGTTTTGTATTTGAGTCGGAAGGAATGTTATACCGGCAGGTAAATCAATATTACGCTGCACAATACCGTCAATTGCTGGATTCCGGTTTGTACAAACAGCTGGTAGACCGCCATCAGCTTATTGCCCATGAGGAAATAGCTGAAAATAAAACGGGCCTGGCAGAATGGTACACTACCCTGCTGCCCCAACCCATCTCCCCTATCAGCTACGCCTACGAATGGTGTTTTGAACAACTGCAGGACGCAGCCCTGCTCACACTTTCGGTGTTAAAAACAGCCTTGCACCATGGCATGATATTGAAGGACGGCACGCCCTACAATATTCAATTCCACAAAGGAAAGCCCATCTTCATAGATACACTGTCCTTCGATACATACGATCCTAAACAACCCTGGATCGCGTACAGGCAGTTTTGTCAATGTTTCCTGTTCCCATTATACCTGGAACATTACCTAAAGACCGATATTCAAAAAATACTCAGCACTTATATTGATGGGATCCCGGTTGATTTTGTGGCCAAACTGTTGCCCCTAAAAAGCCGCCTGAGCCTGGGTGTATGGTTGCACGTATACCTGCAACATACCGCCACAACCAGCTCGCGGGCCAACAAACAAACCGCGGCATTCAGCAAGAAAAAACTGCTGGATGTGATCAGCCACCTGGTCAACATCATCACCGACTTTCCGGCTAATAAGTCCTATAAAACAACCTGGAGCAATTATTACGAAGATACCATTCTGAGCAAGGAATATTTACAGGAGAAAGAAAAGATCATTCAGCAATTCTGCCAGTCAAACAACGCCCGTAGTGTGCTTGACCTGGGCGCCAATGATGGCTATTTTTCCCGGCTCTTCGCCAGCCATGGCATGCAGGTCATAGCTACCGATTCAGACTCCCGTTGTATCTCGAGGCTTTACCAGGAGATAAAGAATAACAATATCGGGAATATAACGCCCCTGATGCTCGACATAGCCAACCCTTCCCCGGCCATCGGGTTTCATAACCGGGAAAGGGCTGCCTTTCATGACCGCATTAAAACCGACCTGGTAGCAGCACTGGCCCTTGTTCACCACCTCGTTATTGGCAAGAACATCTCGTTACCGGTACTGGCTGATTATTTCAACGACATAGCCCCCCAGTTGATCATTGAATTTGTGCCAAAGGAAGATGAAAAGGTACAGCAGATGTTGAAGACAAGACCCGATACATTCATTGATTACGATGTGCACCATTTTGAGCAATATTTCACCAGGTATTTCAGCATCATTGAAAAGGTACCGGTTCCCGGCACCCACCGGATATTGTACTATATGAAAAGAAAAGGATAACCATTATGCCACCAGCACACCTTAAACAGCTACCATTTCATACTTTTTTACTTCCACTTTTTTTTGTACTGCATGCGCTGAACCAATACTTTCGCTTAATACCGGCAACGTTAACAGTGGAGTATTTGTTGTATTATGTTTTACTGGCTGCAGGACTGTTACTTTCCGGCAAATGGTTGTTTAAAACATGGGCAAAAGGGGGAGTTTGGACTACCGGCGCGTTGATCATTTTTTTCTTTTTTGGTGCGCTCCACGATTTTATTAAAAGTACGCCCATACTACGGTTTATTGCTTCCTATAAAATACTGCTGCCGCTTTTACTGATTGTCTTTATAGCATTTTCCCTGATCATTAAACGCAGCCGGCAAATACAAAAAACAGCTCAATACTTCACCTATCTGTTTTTGTTGCTTACCGCCATAGAGGGGTTGCAAATAGCTGGCAAACTGTTAACCAGCCGGCAGGCACAAACGTATGCAACTAACAACCCGCCTGTCACC
The DNA here is from genome assembly GCF_017742245.1 of Niastella soli. GTDB lineage: Bacteria > Bacteroidota > Bacteroidia > Chitinophagales > Chitinophagaceae > Niastella > Niastella soli. The sequence continues at coordinate 202,199 of NZ_JAGHKO010000011.1, read as the reverse complement.
GCAGCCATTACAGGGCCCGCTAAAAACCAACCCGATATTTTCTTTATTGTATTTGATGAATATGCCAGTTCGGTTGGTTTGCAACAATATCTGGGGTTTAACAACAGCCAGCTCGATTCAACTTTGCTTGCCAACCATTTTTATATTGTTCATAATTCAAAAAGTAATTACAATTCAACCCCCCTTTCCCTTGCTTCAACCTTAAACCTGCAGTATTTTAATGCCCCCCTTGAAAACGAATTTACAGATGCACATACCATGTTAAAAGGCTGGTATTCTTTAAAAATGAGCCACCTGCCACAATTGCTGGCAAATGCTGGCTATACCATCTACAATTACGGTTTGTGCGATTTGGACAAGTATCCCGTGCATACATCACGCTATTTTAACGATTATGAAAATGGCACTATGTATAAAGAAACCATCTGGGGGTGTATTCAAAAAGACATTTTATGGAACATTAATACATTGCACTTACCTTTTCTTATTAAAAAAAACCTGGCAGCGCGCAAAGCCACGCAAACAAATTTTATTGCCCGTAACCGCCAGCATCTGCAACTTTTACTACAGGCATTACAAACGCAGAATAATCAACCCAAATTTGTGTTTTGCCACATTATGATGCCACATTCACCTTTTTACTTTGATAAGGAAGGCGTACCCAACCAGCTATATACCAACGATACATATGACACCAGAAACAACCGTGGCCTTTACCTGGAGCAATTACAATATACAAATACCTGGATAGATTCTATTGTACAGGCAGCCAGCCAACCTTTTACCCGCCCACGGGTAGTTATTATAGAAGGCGATCATGGCTACCGGGAGAATGAGCCCAATACACCACGCAATATGAATTTTATGAACTTGAACGCCTGGTATTTTTCAGACGGACAATATCAGTATCTCAATGACAGCATAAGCCCGGTAAACAGCTTCAGGGTTATTTTGAACAAATATTTCAATAACCAGCTGCCCCTGTTAAAGGACAGCACAGTACTTTTACGATAAAATCGCATAGATGATTTTTCCCTATCTTCACACCCCCTTAGGGCATCAAAACAGGGAAACAAAACTACAGCACTAACTTAAAAAATTATTTATAATTAATTGGTATGGATGCAATTATCAGAAACGACTGGAAGATTGAAGAAATACAGGAAATTTACAATTCCCCCTTGCTTGAGCTCATTTATCGTGCTGCCACGGTACACAGGCAGTACAACGACACAGGAGAAGTACAGGTTTGTACCCTGCTTTCTATAAAAACCGGTGGTTGCTCGGAGGACTGTGCTTATTGTCCGCAGGCTGCCCGCTATAGTACAGGTGTTGATGTACATGCATTAATGCAAAAAGACCAGGTGCTTGAATATGCCGCCAAGGCAAAAGCAGCCGGTTCCACCCGTTTTTGTATGGGTGCTGCCTGGCGTGAAGTAAGAGACAACCGCGACTTTGACCGTGTTATTGACATGGTAAAAGGCGTAAATGAAATGGGAATGGAAGTGTGCTGTACCCTGGGTATGCTTAACGAAACACAAGCCCAGAAACTGGCCGACGCTGGTTTGTATGCCTACAACCACAACCTGGACACCTCTAAAGAATATTATACAGAGATCATTACTACCCGTACCTACGACGACCGTCTGGAAACCCTGGACAACGTTCGTAAAGCCGGTATTTCCGTTTGCTGTGGTGGTATTGTTGGTTTGGGCGAAACCCATGCAGACCGCATTAAAATGCTGCATACGCTCAGCACCATGCCTGAGCACCCAGAAAGTGTGCCCATCAATGCGTTGGTAGCTGTAGCCGGTACACCGCTCGAAAACAATCAGAAAGTAGATGTGTGGGATATGGTGAAAATGATCGCCACAGCCCGCATCCTGATGCCAAAAGCCATGGTACGTTTAAGTGCAGGCCGTGCTACTATGAGCGTTTCTGACCAGGCATTGTGCTTTATGGCCGGCGCCAACTCCATCTTTACCGGGGAGAAATTACTGACCACACCCAACCCTTCATTTGATGAAGATCAGGCGATGTTCAATCTGCTGGGGATCACCCCTCGCGAAGCTTTCAAAGACGAAAAAGAGCTTGTTGGATAAAACAGCCGAAGTAAGAAGTAGGAAGTAAAAAATACAAATAAAAAAAGGATCATCTGCAAAACAGGTGATCCTTTTTTATTATATGAGTCATGAATTTCTTACATCTTACCTCCTACTTCCTACATCATCGAATCAGCTGCTAATTATATCGGAAATCTCCTTACAGAAATATTGCTTGCCCTCCATCACCAGCATAATAGCGCGGATCATTTCTTCGCCGGAAGAGTTTTTGGTAACATAGCCATTGGCACCCGCATGCATAAGTGCGTTAACGTATGGAAGATCGGTATGAACAGAGATCCCAATAATACGGATCTCATCAGTAAGGGTCCGGATGGCTTTGGTAGCTTCGATACCACTCACCGGTTCCATATTTATGTCCATTAAAACCACATCGGGTGAAAGCGTTTTGCAGGCTTCAATAACCTGCCTACCATTTTCACATATGGCAATTATCGACAACCTTTTATCCCTGCTGAGCAGCAGGTTCCAGGCTTCGCGTACTAATTTGTGATCATCTGCTATAATCACTTTGATCATTAAGAAAAAGGTTTATTTGGCGAAAATTAAGATTACTGATTTTGTGGGATAAACAGGATTCCATGTCCCTTAAATTTTTAAAGTTTAAGGAAAGCGGTTAAGATTAATTAAGGGAAAACAATTACTTATTTCCTGCTCTATTCAACAACCCGCCCGAGCCGAAATAATCGTTTAGCCTGAGGTTTAAGCCGAATTGGTTATAGGAAGAATTATTTTGATAATAACTCCTCGCGTAGCGGATTTGGATTTTTTTGAATAACACGCCAACACCCATTGAAAAACCGTTTAGTCCGTTGCCGGCGTTTGTTATGTTCAGTTCTTTGCGGCGGAGGTAATTGTATCCAGCTGTTACTTCTACTTTATCACCAACATATAATTGCACAGCCAGAATAACATGTCTGAAAAACTTGTCAAATATATATTTTTTTTCCTTGCTATCCTGAGCTAAACCTGTTTCATTGTTAAATAAAGTGTCGTTGTAACGAGTATCAAATTTATGCAGCTGGAAAAAAGTCAATGAAAACTGCAATGGCGCATGGGCCAGCCGTTTGGAAATACCCAGTTGCAGATCAAAGGGCAGATCGCCACTAGCAGTGCCGGTATATTGTTTTACCTGGGCGCCCATATTCTTTGCCACCAACGAGGCCTGCCATAAATTAGCGGAATCGGCATAGGCAATTCCCATATCCATAGCTATGCCCGATGACCGATAGATACCATAAGATGAATGAATGAATTTTGCAGTAACGCCATAATGCCAGCGCTCCCCATATTGGCGGGTGGCACTTACCTGCACAACATAATCTGCTGGTCGCATGGCACCCAGCACATTCCCCGTCATATCAGTTTCGGCTATTGATCCATAACTAAAATAATTAATACCAGCAGCAAAAGTGGTGTTGAGCGCATTAGCATGATATCCCGACATCAGGTGATAGTTCTTTATACCCGCATAAAAGGAATTGAAGACCATGGTGGTTTGGGTATGCATTTCAGGCCGTAATAAAGCCGGATTATTGAATGCAAGCCCTATGTCGTGGGTTTGATTGGTAATATTGATCCCGCCTAAGGCAGTCAACTGGGGCGTATTGGAGAGCTTTAAAAAATTATAGACCGTATTCCCCCCTACTGTTTGCGCATTTGAATGGGCAAGGATAAATAAAAAACCTAATATAAGCAGTTTGATTTTCATGGAGGGCATATCCGCCTACGCCAGGGCTCCGGCGGACAAAGCGAAAATAGCAAAAAAGAAACAAGGCACAATCCGCCTTTGCCAAGGCTACGGCGGATACAAAAAAAAAATTCCTCCATTGACATGGAGGAATTTCTTTAACCCTTAAAACAACCAACATGAAAAAAAATCTCGGTTGAATATTATACTAACAGGGTTTATCAGTTATTTGTTCAAAAAGATGTCATTGTCCGTATTAAAATCCAATTAAAGGCCCAGCTGATCTGACATTCCATTATCCCAATGCGATATCCAATACCTGCTGCATTGTTTTTACATAGTGAAATGTTAATCCTTTTATAAATGCGGGCTCAATTTCTTTTATGTCGCGTTCATTCTGCCAGCACATCACAATCTCTTTCAAGCCTGCTCTGCGGGCAGCCAGCACTTTTTCTTTTATGCCCCCTACCGGCAACACCTGACCGCGCAAGGTAATTTCACCGGTCATGGCCAGATAAGGTTTTACCCGTTTGCCTGTTAAAGCCGATGTAATGGCTGTCATGATAGTTATACCGGCACTTGGACCATCTTTCGGCACGGCGCCTTCAGGCACATGCACGTGAATGTTCTTTTTATCAAAAAGCGATGGATTGATCCCTATCTTTTTAGCATTGGATTGTAAATAAGTTAGCGCAGTTACAGCGCTTTCTTTCATCACATTGCCCAGGTTACCGGTCAGTTTCAACTCTCCCTTGCCATCACTGAGACTGGTTTCCATAAAAAGGATATCGCCGCCTACATATGTCCAGGCCAGTCCAATGGCCACACCGGGCATATTGGCTGCCTTATACATTTCATTGTTATACTTGGGTTTGCCCAGGATCTTTTCTATATCCTTTTCGGTAAGGGAGGGTTTTACCGATTCATTCATGGCAAATTCCTTTGCCTCGTAGCGCATTATAGAAGCGAGGTAACGGTCCAGCTCACGAACGCCGCTTTCCCTGGTATAATTCTGAATGATCTTTTCCAGAATATTATCGCCAATTTTAAATTCGACCGGTTTTAATCCATGCGCTTCTTTTTGTTTGGGTACCAGGTGCCGTTTGGCTATCTGTATCTTTTCTTCTACAGCATACCCGCTCAGGTTAATGATCTCGAGTCGGTCGCGCAGCGCGGGTTGAATATTATTGATGTCATTGGCAGTAGCAATGAACAATACTTTACTGAGGTCGTACTCCAGCTCCAGGTAATTATCGTAGAAATTATTATTCTGTTCAGGGTCCAGCACTTCGAGCAAAGCTGATGATGGATCGCCGCGGAAATCGCTCCCCACTTTATCAATTTCATCGAGGATGATCACCGGGTTCGATGATTTTAATTTCCGCAATAATTGAATGATACGGCCCGGCATGGCCCCTATATAGGTTTTGCGATGACCGCGGATCTCGCTTTCATCGTGCAAGCCACCTAAACTTACGCGGCCATATTTCCGTTTAACCGCGGTGGCAATACTGCGACCAAGGGAGGTTTTACCTATACCCGGAGGGCCTACAAAACACAGGATGGGGCTTTTCATGTCGCCCTTTAGCTTTAATACGGCCAGGTATTCCAACAAACGCTCTTTTACCTTATCCATGCCATAATGGTCATGGTCGAGCACTTTCTTGGCTTTTTTCAGGTCGTACTGGTCTTCGGTCACTTCACCCCAGGGCAGTTCAAGCATGAGGTCGAGGTGATTGTACACTACGGAGTAATCGGGGGTGCTGGGATGCATGCGCTCCAGCTTTTCAATGCCCTTTTTGAACATTTCCTTAGCCGCTTCAGACCATTTCTTGGCGTCGGCCTTTTTCATCATTTCCTTGATCTCACGCTCATTGGTATCGCCGCCCAGCTCTTCTTTAATGCTTTTCATTTGCTGTTGCAGGAAATACTCGCGCTGCTGTTTATCGAGCTCCGTCTTGGTTTTGGTAGTCACCTTGTTCTTAAGCTCGGCAAACTGCAGTTCCCGTTGCAACAGCTTCATCAACAGGTCAGCCCGCTTTTCGATATTATTCATTTCCAGCAGTTTCTGCTTTTCCAACAACTCGGTGTTCAGGTTGCTGCTTATGAAGTGAATAAGGAAAGAGGGGTTCTCTATATTTTTTAAAATAATGGAGGCTTCGGAGGGAATATTGGGCGACAGCTGAATGATTTGCCCAGCCAGTTCCTTGATAGTGGCCACATAGGCATTAAAATCCTCGTTTTTGGGGGCATCCGGCTCTTCCAGCAGTTCTACCTGGGCTTTGAAATAAGGGTCTTCGGCAGTAATGCTTTTTATTTTAAACCGGCGTTTACCCTGAATAATGACAGTGGTGCCGCCATCGGGCATTTTGATCATTTTTATGATCTTGGCTACCGTGCCTATGTCTTCCAGGTCGGTAACCGCCGGATCTTCCACATTGCTGTCTTTTTGTGCTATAACCCCTACCAGCTTGTCAGCCTTATAGGCGTCATTTACGGCTTTTATGCTTTTATCGCGACCCACGGTAATTGGTAAAACAACCCCGGGGAACAAAACGGTATTACGCAGTGGCAACAGGGCCAGTTCGGACGGAATGACTATATCTGCACTGTTATCTCCTTCATTTTCGTTGAGAGGGATAATAGGAATAAAATCCATTTCATCTTCAGGCGTGAATAATATTTTCGCTTCTTTCATACAAAGATTATCTGTGACAAAATAACATACTCTTGCTTAAAATACCATGAATTGAAGGCAATTGCCATATATGTCAAGTTTAATGCCAGTGCAATAAAGGCATGGGTTTCAGGTCAATAACTACATATTTTGTCAGTTTAAACAGACAATCAGCCTTAATACAAAGAATATCAGGTATATAAATAGAAGAGATTGTTTGCAAAAGATGCTTTGCGGTTGGGGGAAACAGAGAGAAAAGGCTATGGGCTATGGGCAATGTGAAAAAGGCAAAAAGAAAATACGTTTTCAGGATCAGGATGCTGAATAACGAATAAAACGTACAAATGAGTGAATCAGGAGACGGCGATCGAGCAATGCAGCCGGCCGAAAAACGCCTACTGCCCTAAAAAGAAAAAAAGCTCCTTTTGGGAGCTTGCTAGATCATAAAACCGTTTATGGGAAATTACCATTTGTCAACTTCTTCACCGGCATCTGCAGCTGAACCAGCACCATTGGTGGCAGCACTGCTTACTGGTTGTAAAGCGGGTGCAGCAGCAGGGGCGGCGTCCATAACATCATCGATATCTGTATCTGCAACTTGATCGTGGTTGTAGGCGTCAAAATCAAAATTGGGCATCAATTCAGTTTTCACATAGTCTACTGCTTCGGTCAATGCCTTCAGAAATTTGTTGAAGTCTTCTTTGTAAAGGAAGATTTTGTGCCTGTCGTACCCGTTTTCGTTGAATTTTTTGCGGCTCTCCGTAATGGTAATGTAGTAATCATTTCCACGGGTAGCCCTCACATCAAAGAAGTAGGTTCTTCTTTTCCCAGCTCTTATGCGTTTGCTATAAACGCTTTCCATACGTTTGTCGTTGTTTTCGTACGCCACAGTCATTTAAGTTTTGCAGTTAACAATTATCAAATTTTCACAAAAAAAAGCGTTACAAATATAATATTGTTTTAGAATCAACAAAATTTCATTAGCATTTTACGAAGTAATTTCCCTTATTTATCCCCAATTGTGTATCGTTTTAGCCCTCTTCCCGCTCCTGTTGCAGCTGTTGTTCGTATAAATACGCGTAATATCCATTCAATGACAATAATTCGTTATGTGTTCCGGTCTCCACAATCTTCCCTTCATCCAGCACTACAATGGTGTCAAAATCGAATAAAGTAAAAATGCGGTGGGTGATAATGATGGCTGTTTTATGTTGGAGGTATATACTTAGATTACCCAGTATTTCTTTCTCAGTACGGGCGTCCACGGCACTTAAACAATCATCAAACACCACTATTTGCGGGTCCTTTGCCAGAGCGCGTGCAATAGAGATACGTTGTTTTTGTCCGCCGCTTAGGGTTACTCCCCGCTCCCCTACCATGGTGTCGTATTTTTCGTGAAACTGCTCTATTTCTTTTTCAACACTGGCCGAACGGGCTGCTTTTACTACGGTTTCGTTATTAACGGTCCCCCCAGGGCTGAACAGGATATTATTATTTATGGTATCGCTGAAGAGGAATACATCTTGCGGCACATAACTGATCTGGCGGCGCAAATCCTGCAGGTCTGTCTGACGCAGATCGGTACCATCAATGCTTACCTTGCCCTTTGTAGGATCGTACATGCGTAATAACAATTGCGCAATAGTGGTCTTACCACTGCCGGTATGTCCGATAATGGCGATCTTTTGTCCTTTTTTTATATGCAGGTTAAAATGGGTAAGCGCCTGAATGCCAGTGTTTGGGTATACAAAGTCAACATTTTCAAATGTAATGGCTCCCTGTAACGCCGGTTTAACGGGATGTACGGGGTTTACTATAGCAGAATTGGTGTCGAGGAACTCATTAATACGTTTTTGAGAAGCGGCCGCCCGTTGTATCATACTTGCCGTCCAGCCAATAGCGCCAACCGGGAAGGTGAGCATGTTTATATACATCACAAACTCGGCAATGGTACTCATATGAATATCGTGCTTGCCATAAATTGCGTAAATGCCGCCAATCATGATGGCCAACAACGTACTGAGCCCAATAAGCAGGGTCATAGAAGGAAAATACAAAGCTTCCATTTTAGCCAGTCCAATAGCGTTTTCTTTATACTCCTCGCTATTCTTATCAAAAAACCGGTACATGGCTTTTTCCTGAACAAACGACTTAATAACCCGGATGCCGGAATAAGATTCCTGGGCATTGGTAGTTAGATCGCTCAACAAAGCCTGTATGCGTTCACTTCTTTTGTTAATGATGGTATTTACAACATAAATGGTGACGGCCAGAATTGGCAACGGTGCCAATACATAGAGGGTAAGCAACGCATCTTTCTTCACCATATAATATACCGACAGCGAAATAAGCGACACCAGATTTATTAAATACATGATGGCTGGCCCTGTAAACATCCTCACCCGGCTAACATCTTCGGCCATGCGGTTCATGAGGTCGCCGGTGCTGTGGGTCTTGTAGAAATTGACATCGAGGGTGAGGTAGTGTTGAAAGATCTGGTTCTTTTGGTCATATTCGATGTGGCGGCTCATAACGATGATCGTTTGCCGCATCAGGAACATGAAAACTCCACGAATAAGGGCCAATACCAGAATAACAATACCACAAAAAGCAATGACGGAAATAGTTCTGCTCTTTTCGGCAAAATGAATGAACCAATTTACCAGCCAGTCGTATTGTACGGGTTCTTTTTTTGATTCAATACCAAAAGCCCGTTGCACTACATCGAACACGTAGCCGGTAACCTGGGGTGCCAGTACGGCAAAGTAGTTGGAAATTATAATAAAAACGATCCCAAGGAATAGTCTCAAACGGTACTTCCAGAAGTATCTTTCTAGTGCTTTTAAATGTTTCATTCGAGGGCCAAAGGTAGGTTGAAAAAGTTAATCAGTTAACGAGTTGACGAGTTGAGAAGATAGCGCATACTCAGCTCTCCAATTAATTATCAACTTTTTAACTTTCCAACTGATCAACAGGGCAACTTCTGGTCAGTCTGAGCACTCATTGCCCTTACCACTGCTATCACCCCAATCAATCCGATTATGCCTAAGATCCCGATCAAAAGGGGCATCTTATCAACTTTCCTCCGGCTGTGACTCTTCTTCGGCGGTTCACTTGCTATATCCCCTTCATTTACAAGGTCATATTCATCACCAGGCACCTCGTTCAGTGGATCGTCTTCATCTGCCTCATTTTTATTTTTTATGGGAGTTTCCTTACGCACCGTATTGAAACTATTACCAATTGTGGTCTCAAATTCACTATGAACCTGGTTGTTCGGGTCTGTACGTGGACGTTTTCGCTTTTTCATAACCTATACTTTCAAAACTTATACCCGGTCGCCATAGCCCTGGCTCAGGTGAAGCCGCCTTCGCTAAAGCTACGGCGGCTACTATGGTATGCAGATTGCAAACTGATTCAGACATTAAAAAATAATTACTATATATGGAGATAAAGGATAAAGAATGGTGGAAGGAAACAGTGATCTATCAAATATATCCCCGCAGTTTTAAAGACAGCAATGCCGATGGCATTGGTGACCTGCCCGGACTTATTTCAAAACTGGATTATATTCAAAGCCTTGGGGTTGGCCTGGTATGGCTGAACCCCATTTATGCTTCGCCCAATGACGACAATGGGTACGATATCAGTAATTATGAAGCTATTATGCCCACATTTGGCACCATTTCCGATTTTAATACCCTGCTGGTTGGTCTGCATGCCAGAGGTATAAAGTTGTTGATGGACCTGGTGGTAAATCACACCAGCGATGAACATCCCTGGTTTGTGGAATCGAGGAAATCGCGGGATAATCCCTATCGCGAATATTACCATTGGTGGCCGGCCGAAAAAGGGAAGCCGCCACACCGTTATAGCTTTTTCGACAAAAAAGGCGATGCCTGGCAATTTGATGCGGCTACCAACTCCTATTACCTGCATTACTTCAGTAACAAACAACCTGATCTGAACTGGGAGAACCCTAAAGTAAGGCAGGAAATTTATCAAATGATGCGCTTCTGGCTCGACAAAGGCATTGATGGCTACCGGCTGGATGCTATCTCCTATATCGCAAAAGATACAAGCTGGCCGGTGCTTTCGAAAAAAGAGGTGAAAGAAAAATATGACAACGACTGGAGTTACTTTTATGCAAAGGGACCTAAACTGCATGAATACCTGCATGAAATGCATCTGGAAGTACTAAGCAAGTACCCTGACATGGTGACCATTGCAGAAACACCGGGTATTGAAAAAGAGGAAGCCTTGCAATTTGTGCATGAAGACAGACAGGAACTGCATATGCTGTATCATTTTAAAGGCATGGGATTGGGTTACGCCAAAGAAGGTTTTAAACGTCCTGATCCGAATGGCTATAGCCTGCCTGCCTTTAAAAAACTGTATACCGAATGGAATGATGTATTTTCCAAAGAAGGCTGGGGCACTATCTATTTAGGCAATCACGATCAACCGCGGATGCTTACCCGATGGGGCAATGATAAACCTGAGTTCAGGGTACCCTCCAGCAAATTGCTGATCACCTTTTTATTGACCATGCGTTCTACCCCTATTTTTTATAATGGCGATGAGCTGGGCATGGCGAATATCAAGTTTGAATCTATCCAGGACTACCGCGACATTGAGACCCTGTACATGTACCATTACCTGCAATTTCAAAAAGGCGACCTGGATCAGTTCATTAAAGACCAGCAGTTTGGCGCCCGCGATAACAGCCGTACGCCTTTTCAATGGGATGCTACGCCCAATGCCGGTTTTACAACCAGTGAACCCTGGATAAAAGTAAATCCCGACCATGTATACATCAATCTGGAAGCGCAGGATATGGATGGCAATTCTCCACTGAATTATTTCAGGCACCTGGTGCAGTTAAGAAAAGACCACCTGGAGTTGATCTATGGCGAATACAAACTCTATGATCCGGAACATGAACAGATCTTTACTTATACCCGCACGCTGGAAAAAACGGCCACTTTAATAGTGCTTAATTTTTCAGACGAACTGGTACCCTATACTATTCCCAAAGAATTACATAAAAAACAATTTCAACTGATCAGTAACAATGAAACGTCGCTGCAACAGGAAGGGCATCATGTTACCTTGTTGCCCTGGCAGGCGTTGATATTTAAACTAAAATAAAACAGTTTTTTATGGATAGTATTAACAAACAACAAAAGGAAAAAAACCGCGAAGACCTTAACAATGAAGCTGCCGTTAAAAAACTCCGTGAGCTTATTGATAAAACAAAGACCTGCTTTTTCGATACGGGGCATGCTACCAACGAAACAAGCGGTGTACGGCCAATGGCGGTTCAACAAATAGATGACGCAGGTAATTTGTGGTTCCTAAGCGCTAAAGACAGCCATAAGAACCAGGACATAACGCTAAACTGCACGGTAAAACTGTTCTTCCAGGGTTCAGCCCATTCCGATTTTATGTACATCACCGGCAAAGCAGAAATTGTAAATGACCGGAATAAAATTGACGAACTGTGGGAACCAATTATGAAAACCTGGTTCACTGAAGGCAAAGATGACCCCAGAATATCAGTCATAAAATTTATTCCACAGGACGGGTACTATTGGGACACCAAACATGGCAAAGCCATTGCCTTCTTAAAAATGATGACTGGTGCAGCAACCGGCAAAACAATGGATGATTCTATTGAAGGGAAGTTGAATATGTAGCAATATCAAAAGGCTCATAAACATTTTGTGAGCCTTTTAAATTATCAGGTTATACTTTTACCATTACACTACCGACAACCAGGTCATGAATGGCTCTGCGCTTTGGGTTTGAGCCAATAGTTACAAATGAAAGCCAGCCCAACATACATTTTATCGCATACCTGATGAGGGCGTCAACAAAATTGATCTTTCGGTTGGTATCTGAATGCTTTCTAACCCGGATACCTTTAATCTTATTACCCATCGTACAACCCAGGGTTGTAAAAAGTGGTTCATATACTATAAAAAGACCAATAAACAGCGTCATAGGTACCCAGTCTGGGACGTTTTCAAACTTATCCATAATCGCAGATCCTATTCCCAGCAACACTATCAGAAAAATAAAGTCAATAAAAGTAGATTGAATTCTGTCTTTCAGTAAAGGGTAGTTTTCGTTCATAAGGGTTTATTAAGGACTCACATAATAGGAAAGAATTGGCTATTTACAAAACTACCCGGTTGCCACCCCCAGGGCTGTTTGCAATCCGTCGAGGCTGATCCGGTTCTTTTCCTCTTTGTAGGCTTCCAGGCCTTCGGGCCCCTTTTTCTCAGCCCATTTTTGTGCATGGTCCCTTTCGCCGAGATAGTCGTACAGGGGAACACCAAAACCGCAGGAGGTCTGGACTTTGTGGATCTCAGCCACAATTATTTGCCGGGTTGATAAGTGCAGGGTGAACAAGGCCGACAGTTCCGCCCATTGCGCATCGCCTGGCAAAACAGTAACGCCATTGCCATATAACCGCAGAATGTTGGGGGCGTCTTCAAATGCACAAAACATAAAGGTGATGCGGCCATTTTCCAGCAAATGCGCGGAGGTTTCATTGCCGCTGCCCACGATATCAAGATAAGCTACCCGGGTAGGCGATAATACCCGGAAGCTGTCGAGCCCCTTGGGCGAGAGGTTTACATGCCCCTCACCGCTTAACGGCGCAGAGGCCACAAAGAACATTTTTTGCTTTTCAATAAACTCAGCATGATGGGGCTGAATGGAATCAAAAAATTTACCCATAGGAATCGATTAAGGGTACAAAGATAAAAAGAGCCCACGACATGCTATCTCGTGGGCTCCAACTGAAGAACCAGTCACGTGAGCCGTCCGCCAACCGGTGGGTAACCCATCTTACACTAATACCTGAATATAGCCGCCAGCTCACTTTGATTTGGCATTTGGTCTGCTTCCAGATAATATACTTCTCCGCCGTTTTGAATGGTTTTTATTACTGCTTTATCAACCAGATCATCCGCATTATTCATATTTCCTTCCAACTCCTGCATAGCCAGTTTATTTTCCTGTTCATTAAATGTGCCGAATACCTGAAAGCCCTTCTTCACAAACAAATGCGAAATCTTTCCGTAATAAGCGGCCGGAATAATGGCATCGACCATGGAAGAGGTAAGGGCTGTTGCCAGTTTATTAAGATAATCTTCGAGCGCGTATTGTAATGGTTGGTCAAAGTAGGGTTTCATTACCTTCATCGCCTCTTCATATATATCGTTATCGTTTTGTTGATGATGATTACCGGTCAATGCTTCGGGCCAGATGTTCTTATATTTGGAAACCGATCTATAAATAGGGATCAGGAATTCCTGTCCAGCCAGTAATAAGGGGGCGTTCTGCCCATGTAACTGGGTTTCCCAAAGCGTATCATCCACTTCCTGCAGGTAAGTAGCAATGTTCTCATTTTCTTCAGGTCTTCCGCCGCCTGTGCCATGGAAGTTAGCGCCGCCTTTTCCGCCACTGCCAGATCTGAATAACATATCGCCATCTTTCTCTTCAAAGTGCACCACATCATCTACCCCAAAAGGCATTTCATCTATTTGTAATCGCTCAATGCCAAATCCATCGGCCCGATAAAAACGGGGGAATTTTTTAGCAATATCGAGCAAATAGAAAGTCTCCCCTCTAACCATATAGGGTACCAACGGGCCTACATAAAATGAAGAATTAACCTGTATCAATTGTATTACCGGATTACCCAGTTTTACATATTTGAAAAAGCCATCGGCTATGTAAACCGCCAATCCATTATTAAGCGAAAGCCAGAATGTATTATTTTTTAAGAGATCATATCCTGGTTGCAACATGTCTTTAATGGAGGATTGATCAATCCCTTTTTCGTTCAGCATTTTTTCAACCTTTTGCAAAGCGGCTTTAAATGCTGTCATATCGGCCTGTTCATTTACCTCCACGCCCGCCTTATGTGTTGGCATCAGTAAACTGATACAGGGCGGCTTGTCAAAACCAGTCAGCTCAATAAAAACATCCCTGGTCAATATACCGGGTAGCTCTTCCACCTGTGTTTTCGTTACTATTTCATTATAACCAGTATTGGTGTTTCTATTTTGTGTGGACCCTGTGGTTGTATGATCAGCTCGTTTATTTGTATTTCTATTGGGATGTTTGGTCGGCAGGTCGGCCGGAATGTCTGGTTGATTTTTGTTTGCACCGGATGGTTTTCCTTTACCCGGTTGCCATTTATTTTCTCTATCCTTTCCCATACAATATCGTTTTCAGTAACGCCTCAATAAATATACCAGCGTTGTTTATAGTCACGGACACCATAACCGAACTTATTATTGATTGCCAATAGCTAAATGGGGTATTTATAGCCCATAATGCTTTAAATATTCCGCAATAAAAAAGCTTGGTGGTTAAACATTTTCGTTGCCATTCGTCACCTTTCATGCAACATATTGACAATAAATACTACCTTAAGATATCCGCCGTTCCCCTGTAACCTCCCTACTCCGCCAATCGTCATATTTCAATTAACTAGTTACCATGTCAAACATCCTCATTAAAATCATCTCCCTGTTTACCTGCTGTTGGCTCGCCTCGATCCCTGTTTTGGGTCATAATGGCAACATTGCCTATGCTTATCCACTTGGTCCAATCACTGTTGACGGTAATTTGTCTGACTGGCCCGGCAATGCCCAAAAGTACCCGATTGGTATGGACCTCTCCCCTACCAACCCTAAAAACGAAGCAGACTTCTCGGGGTTCTTTCAGTTGGGTTACCGGCTCGATAATCACTCTTTATATGTTGCGTTCACCATAACTGATGATGATTTTATTGAAGACACGTCTGACAATGTACGCTGGAATACGCAGGATGGACTGGAAGTAAGTATTGATGCCCGCCACCTGTTATCAGGATCAGGTGTGGCCTCTTTTATGTACAGTAAGAAACTGCGCAATATCAATAACGCTTTTTATGATCCATTTGCCAGTACCGCCAATTGGAGCATTATGGAGGTAGCCATGGTTCGAAATGGCAGCACCCGTATTTACGAATGGCGTATGCAGTTAGGCAATGAGCTGGTAGTTGGTAAATCGATTGGTTTCGATTTCCATGTTTTCGATAAAGACGGGGATGGCAGTTTTTCCTATTCGGCCTGGGGCAAGGGAGGTGAGAAATATATGAATCCTAACAGCCTGGGCGATGTACTTATTCTGCCCACAAACGCCAAACTGGGTACCCTTTCGGGAAAATTAAAGTGGGATAAACCTGTAACAACGAAATTACCCGGACAGGTTTGTTTGATCGCCAATAAAAACGGGTGGGTTGAAACCGCGCTGGACAGCCTGGGAAATTATTCTGCAACCCTTCCTGTTGGTAAATACGAGATCAGTTTATACGATACCTATTATCAAACCGACGACAAAGTGTATGGCACCATGCAGAAAAAACCGGAAACGGTGGAAGTAAAGACCGCACAAAAAACCATAGCACGCGATCTTATTCTTCCTTCTAACCCTGCCCCTGATCTGCTTCCCGATAAAGGCATACTGTTTGATTTTACATCTTCCAACACCAGCCAGTTAGACAATTTTATTGAAACCTACATGAAGTATTATGGTATACCCGGTGTTTCGCTGGCGCTGATAAAAGATGGGAAAATGGTTTATCATAAAACCTATGGCGTTCGTAACAGCATGACAGGTGAAAAGGTAGATGATAACACCTTATTTGAAGCCGCTTCCATTACCAAACCCGTATTTGCCTTTGCGGTGGAACGGCTGGCAGAACGCGATGTTATTAACCTCGACAAACCATTGCATGAATACCTTCCCTACAAGGACATTGAACATGACGAGCGATATAAGTTGATCACCGCCCGCCATGTATTAACACATCGAACAGGGTTTCCTAACTGGCGCTGGATGAACGAAAACGGCCGGCTGGACCTTAAGTTCACCCCGGGAACCGCCTTTGGTTATTCGGGTGAAGGTTTCCAATACCTGAAAATGGTGGTAGAAAAGATCACCGGCAAACCAGTAGAAAAAGTATTACAGGAAGAGGTGATTGAGCCCATTGGGTTGTACCACACCTTCTTTTCAAAAAATGACTCCCTCCTACACATGAAGGCCAATGGGCATTACAACAAACTGCCCAATAAGATCGATGCGCCCGAACAACCGAATATGGCAGCCTCCATGCATACCGAAGCCATCATCTTTTCAAAGTTTGCGCTTTATCTGTTAGAACAAAAAGGGCTGTCTGCTGCTATGTACGACACCATTCTTTCAAAACATTCTGAAGATACTACCTATCACCCCAGGTTCCCAACTTATATGGGCATGAGCCTGGAAATAAGGGAAACGCCCTATGGCAAATCATTTGGCCATGGCGGTAATAACGGTGATTTCAAATGCCGGTTTGAAGTATACAAGGACCTGAAAATGGGGTACGTAATTCTTACCAACTCCAATACCTCAGATCAGTTACTATCAAACCTGCGTCAATTGCTGGTAGAAGGGAAAGAGAAGCCGTGAAAAAACATCAGTCACATTATGAAACAGGGGGTAATTGACGCAATTACCCCCTAAAAATGTCTCCATTACCACCGTTGATACCCGATAGTTTTCTGCAACTTTGTCCATAATTTATTCTTTATAAATAAGTATGGACCCTGTAAAGAAAACATTGGTATCAAAGGAATTTATTGCCTTTACGGCCAGTTCTATGATCCTGACGGCATTGGGTATAGACATTATGCTGCCAGCCTTTGCAGATGTACGTAAACACTTCTCATCAGGCAACTCAGGTACAGAGACCGCTCAACTGGTTTCATGCTTTTTTATGGGTCAGGTAACCCAGCTATTGTTTGGTTACCTTACAGACAGGCTGGGCCGTTTACCTATCTTACGGGCCGGTATTGTTTTGTATGTTATCACTGGCTTTTGTACCGCATTTGCGGGTAGCCTGTACTGGATGTATGTTTTCCGATTTATTGCCGGCATGGGAGCTGCAGCTGTTTTTATGACCTCTATTGCAGCTGTACGTGACCGGTATGCAGGTGATGCCATGGCAAGGGTTATGTCGCTGGTCCTATTCGTATTTCTGTTCACTCCTGTAGTGGCGCCTGCGTTAGGTGCATTGGTGTTGAAATACTTTTCCTGGCGGGTGGTTTTCTCCATTCCTCCAGCCTTTGCCGTGATCGTATTTATTTGGTCATTCCGCATGAAAGAGTCACATCCGGTATCGGCCAGATCAAAAGGAGATCTTAAGAGCACAGCACACAAGCTGGTATCCATTATACAGAACCGCATCTTTTTAAGATACGTTACCATTGCCACGCTTCTTTTTTCAGTATTCAGCTCCTATATCTCCAGCTCGGAGCGCATTATTGGCACTATTTATCAACGGCCAGCCTTATTTCCTATTATATTCGGATCAATTGGTCTCTTCATGGCTGTTTCTGCTGTGAGCAATTCCTACTTTTCAAAAAGATACGGCGCACGCAAAACAATCCGCATTTTATTAGCAGGTTTCTTTGCAGTAGCTACTATCCTTCTTTTGTCAACATACATATTGGGTGACCCACCGCCTGCACCGCTGTTTTTTATCCTGCTTGGGCTCATCTCCTGCATATTCATTGCAGCTGACCCTAATAGCTCAGCCATTGCACTGGAACCATTGGGTGATAAAGCCGGGCTGGCGGCTTCCGTATACGGCACCATCTTTTTCTTTGTAGGCTCCGGTATTGGCACCTTTATCAGCAATCAGCTGATACATGGCGTTGGTGCACTGGTAACCGGCTTTTTTGTAGCGGGACTGGTTGCAGTGGTGTTGGTATATAGTACAAAGATGTAACTAATAACAGCTGTTAGTTTATCAGCCTTGAGGTAATTATTTCTTTTAACAGACGAGCTATAAAAAGCAAAACATACGCGTTCTACTCCTCATTATGGGGAATCTTAACACGTGAAAAACGATTGGGCATCATGAGCCATTCTTAACAGGACCCGCTACCATAGCGGGTTTTAACTTTTTATAAAGGTCTTACCCATACTAAAAACCGCCTTATGTTGATTTTCAGGAGGCCCAACCCCGATGTATGTTTGCATTACGAAACGCAACAAACACCAACAACCGGTGAAACGTTCGGAAAAATAAGTAAACAAGAAATATAACTATAAAAGATTACAATTATGAAAACAAGTAAGTATACAATCGCCCTTTTTACCTTAATCACTTTAACCGTAGGTTTTTCAACTGTAACACTGGCTAATGAAGAGCCTAAAACAGCTGCTGTCACTGAACTGAAGTTCATCGGCAACCTGAACAACTCACCTGTATTTGAACTGAGCCTGATCAATGCAGATGAAGATGAGATCGTTGTTACTTTCCGTGATGAAGCTGGTAATATAGTGTACACTAATAAATTCAAAGGTTCTGGTATCAACAAGAAATTCCTGTTGAAATCTGATGGCTTTGAAGAGCAAGCCCTGAATGTAACTGTAAAATCTTTTAAGAATAATACCACTGAAGTATATAGCATCAACAAAAATCAGACTTATGTTGAACAAACAGTGGTAAACAAAGTGAAGTAATAACCGACCACAATAAAGATCCGCAAGTGGCCCCGACAGTAATGTTGGGGCTTTTATTATTTATACCACATCAATCATCACTTTCGCGTAGTTTCCGCTCTACCGCGGCATACGATTGTTTTGCACGCACTGATCTGAGACTATCCGTTAGCCAGTCACCAGCCGGTTGATATGGCTTTTTAAAATTGAGTTGCAAACTATTTACATGTTCCTGGAATGCAGCAGGATGATCATTTGTGTGGCAGGCAGACAATAACGCAAGCAGACCTGCCTGTAAAACAAAGACTTTCATTTTGCGGAATTTATACGTTAAGACACTACAAGATATTCAACCGTTTATTCAGGGCTTTTCGATAAGCATCGGCCACCGGTATAGATTTACCGGCCACCACTAATGCCCCATCCTGTATTACATCGATCTTGTTCAGGGCTATCAGGTAAGAACGATGGGTCCTGATAAAGTCTAAAGACGACAACCGTTCTTCCACCGCCTTGAGCGTAGTATGAATGGCGTAGAATTTATGGGCAGTAAAGAGTTTTACATAATCGCCCATGGCTTCGGCATAGAGGATCTCATCGAGTTTGAGTTGCCGCACAATATTGGAATCCCGGACAAAAATAAAAGGATCGTCCGTTACCTTAATGGCTTCCTTGTCGCCTAACCACTGCCGCACTTTTTCAATGGCACAAAGAAATCTCGCGGCTGTAACCGGCTTCAATAAATAATCGGCTACATTCAACTCAAATGCCTCCAGTGCATACTCTTTGTTTGAGGTGGTAAAAACAATAACAGGTTTTTTATTGCCCAGGTTACGCGTAAGTTCCAGGCCCGTCATCCCCGGCATTTCAATATCCAGCAGCAAAAAATCAACGGTGTGTTCCTGAAGATAATTATATCCTTCCATGGCCGTAGTGCATTCTCCGGCAACAACAAGGTCCTGCACCTGGGTCGCCAGCTTTTTCAATACTGAGCGGGCAATTGCATTGTCATCAATAATGAGACATGTCATAGCAGCAGTTTTTGCACAGTAAATTAAGATCGACTTTTAGTTAGCGTATTCAAAAAAGTTTGTTGCGCCTGTAAGCAGGGGCACCTTTACTTTAAATTCCATGTTGTTCTGTTGCCGGTCGTAGAGATAAATAGAAATATCCCAATCATTATTGACTGCGCCTGAATACATGCCTACGGTGTCAATGACCAGTAAACCAGTACAGCTAGCTGCCCCATAATGGTCATTGAGAATTCCATCCAGTGGGAGCAACAACCCCTCTTCAGTTATCTCTGCCAGATCAACAGGCTGATTGCCACGAATATTCATGGCTATTTGCACCCTTTCGCGTGATCTTGTAAACCACTCCCGCTTACTATGTCCGTTCAACTGCATAAGATATTGCCAATCGGCATCGAGGTTCAATGATCCATTGTTAAAATCGAGGGTAAGACTCAGCAATGGCAGGCGTTTGGAAGAAGACCTGAGTGTTGAAGAAGGGACCATGTAGGTTACTTTCATTAGTGGAAATTGCGGTGTCATAGTTTTAATTTTTAATTGCGATTTAAATGTACACCCACCAAAACCGCCTTTCAGCTGCCAGTCGTTGAACAGGCAAATTCAGTCGTTCACCCCCACTTATGTATTGACCATTTTTAATGATCACATAATAAAAAGTCCCGACAGAACCGTCGGGACCTCTACCTAAAACTCACTGTATATTTATAACCGCCCTGAAAACTTCCTTATTGACACCTCAAAAGTAGAACGGCGACAGCAGTTCCCCTCTTACCGATCGGTCAACAGGCATTTTGAGTCGTTGAATGCGGCTAATGAAAACATGGCCTTTCTTGCCGACTGTTTACGCCTTTTCACCGATTGCGATCGGGCAATGGCCTCCTGCTAAAATAGCTTTGTAAAAAGATTAGCGCTCAAACGGCGTTCCTGTGATAAACCCTGAATGGCTTACCTGAATGGTGGGCCATTCTAAATATAAAGCCCTGACGATTTGTATGTCAGGGCTTTAATTTTAGAAGACCAGGCTACAACTCACTTCGCTAAAAATTCCAGCACCGCCGAATCTAAAGGAAAATAAATTGTAAATTAACAAGATCAACTACCATCAAAAACACCAGTAATGAATAAAGAAGTCCAGGCCTATAATGACTCACAATCAACCAACGATAGCGCCATTTGCCAGCTGCTGTCACAGGAAATTGATCGCCATTTACCCAAGGCAGAAAACAAGATCTGGCATGCCCATCCGGTTTGGTTTTTGGATGGCAACCCTATTGTTGGTTACAGTAAATTAAAGTCCTGTATACGCTTACTTTTTTGGAGTGGCCAATCTTTTGAAGAGCCTGGCCTGGCAAAAGAAGGAAGTTTTAAAGCAGCGGAAGCACGTTATACTACAGTTGATGAAGTAAATACAACTGATCTAAAAAGATGGCTAAAAAAATCACAGACCGTTCAATGGGACTATAAGAATTTAATAAAACGCAAAGGGGTGCTGGAAAGACTTAAATAGGTCAGGTGTTTTAATTCATTATCCTTAACAACTACATAACCTCAGGTGTACCCTAGCGCTCATAGGTATAATTCCTGATCGTTATGATAGTTACCCGGCCATCATTGGATGTAGCTGTATCCGTTTTTACTCTTTTATGGTCATCAAAAGCGTATCCATGGATTACCTGAGTGGTGGTACCATGACGCATTGTATAGGTATGGGAAGGCAGTTGCTTATTATATGGAAAATAGAAGGGTTCCAGTTGTACGGTATTTTCCTGGTCAGTTTCATAGCTATAAGAAGTTTCACCTTCGCCATCCAGTTCTTTGGTAAGCGTACCTTTCAGATCGTATTGATAGTTGACGGTATTATATAACACCGGCGGCAACAGATAGGAATTCAGGTATTGCTTTTGTTTAACCAGCTTTTTGTCTTCATTATAAAAAAACCTTTCCGATAAAGTGTCGTTCGTATAGTTCGGATCACTCTTGTTCTCGTAATGCCAGGTACTGTCTATTAAAGAAAGGTTATTGACAAAATAAATATGGTGTACCTTAATTTTATTGTCTTCAATTTTATCGTAAGTGAATGAGTTCTCTGAAGAGTACTGATACACCATCCGGTGACCTGGTCTGGTAGTTGACTGCACACTGGTAATTCTATCCTGGGCGTCGTAATTGACATCATATGACTCCACCACACGACCACTTCCCACGGCCGTGATCTCCTCGGTATAAGACACTACTTTAGTACTGGCACTACCGCCGGCTGAATCTTTTTTACAGGAAGAAATGGCTGCTATAAGCAGAATTATGTATAAGTAAGTGGTTATTGTCTTCATAGCAAATCAGTCCAAGATTACAAAGTAACGGATGCGAAACTATAAAAATTATCTGTTTCTTTCTGTTAAATCAAATAAGTGTGTCATTTAAGGGTTTTTTCGTGAAGATTTGCCAATAACTGTACGCCCCGTACGCAAGCTGGCGCACGGGGCGTGCTTTACTACTATTGTTTACCAGCTTATTATGGCGCCACGTATTTACCAGCAATCATATCCTGATAGGTGGGATCGTATTTGTTATTGGATACCTGCCAGTTAGCACCAGGAAGCGTTGGTATGACGTTTTTCAACCCGGTATAATTGGTCAATTGTTGGTTATCGTAAATGAAAACCCGCTGTACGCCGGTCAATAACGACAATCCGTTGAGACTGACCAAATTGGGTAAAGATATCAGCGAAAGATCGCCGCCAACGGACCTCAGGGATGAAAAGCTGGCCAGGGTTTGATCGGTCAGCTGGTCCAGGTACTGCACCATAAAGCTGTCACCTACCTGCTTCAAAGTTTTTAAACTCGAAATATCCCGCAACAACGGCAGAGACGACAGGACAAACACGCCGCCTACTTCCGTCAATGACTTCACATTATTGAGGTTATCTTGAGCCGGGGAGTTTTTTTGATCGGGCGTTGACATTAAATTAAGATTAATACAACTTTGATAAATTCCGGGTGCTACTTAAAAATCGTAAATTTGTAAGGTAAACTAACAAGTTTGATTGACTAATGGCACAAAACCGGTTACCATCATCGCTGCGTATGGCAGTTGCTACATTGCATAAGGCATTGCGTAAGCAAGCCTCGTATACCTCATCCTATTCCATGACAGAATTGGAGACCATCGGTTTTATCGCCAGGAACAATTTCATCCTGGCATCGGAACTGGCGGTGCTAACGCGCATTACCACACAATCGATGTCGCAGATCCTGAAGAAGTTTGAATCACAGGGACTGATAACCCGCACCGGTTCGCCCGATGATAAACGCAAATCGCATATCTCTCTTACTCCTGCCGGTGAAAAACTGGTAAAACAAAACAGGTATGAAAGAGATGCCTTTCTGCAAAAACGGATAGAGACCCTGCTTACAGATAAAGAAGTGGCATTACTGGAGAAAGTAGTGCCCATACTTGACAAACTGGCTGCTGCTGATTGATTAACTGATTTTTAATAAAATGTTAGAAGAAGAGGAGAAGAAATGAGTTTTACTAATACGTTCAGATCGTTTAAGAGCCGCAATTACAGTTTGTTTTTCTTCGGCCAGCTGATTTCGCGAGTAGGTACCTGGATGCAACGTACCGCGGTTATTTGGGTAGTATACACCATGACCCATTCCGTATTCATGATCGGGCTAACCACTTTTGCCGAACAGTTCCCATCCTTTTTACTATCCCCCGCCGGTGGCATTGCCGCCGATCGCTATAACAAACAAAAACTGGTGCTCATTACGCAGATCGTCGCTGCGTTGCAGGCAACCCTGCTGGCAGTATTCTACATTACAGGATATCATCAGGTTTGGTTAATATTATCTTTAAGTGTTTTGCTGGGTATTGCCAATGCTTTTGAAGTACCGGCCCGTCAATCGATGGTAAACGACCTGATCGATAACAAAGAAGACCTGCCCAATGCAATAGCCATTAATTCATCGCTTAACAATCTGTCACGACTGTTAGGCCCGGCGCTTTCCGGTTTTGTACTGGCCCGTTATGGTGCAGGTGTTTGTTTTGCTTCCAATGCCATCAGTTTCATAGCCGTGATCGCCTCCCTGCTCATGATGAAAGTTCCCCAACAATTGATTACCACTGCCCGGAAAAAGCTTTCTGCCGACTTTACAGAAGGATTAAATTATGTAAAGCGCCATCACGAAATTGGCAATACAGTACTGTTGCTGGCCCTAACATGTCTGCTGGTAAATACGTACAATACACTGATACCTGTATACGCCAAAGAAATTTTCGAAGGCAATGCTGCTACCTATGGGTATCTTAGCGCCTTTATTGGTTTGGGAGCCGTGATCAGCACGCTGTCCATTGCTTCGCGTAAACCCGGCCATAATATGAAAAAGATATTGCACATCAACATCATTATTGTAGGACTGGCGCTGATCGCGTTCTCCTACACGCATTTATTTCCCTTGAATTTATTACTGGCTACGCTGGCTGGTTATGGCACCATGTCCGTGATCCCTATTAGCAATACAATTATACAACTGGCCTCCTCCCCTGCCATGCGTGGCCGGGCGGTAAGCTTTTTTACCATGGCCGCTTTTGGCACCATTCCTATTGGCAGTTTGCTGGTAGGCTGGCTATCCAATTATATAGGCCCACAGAATTGCATCCTGGCGCAAGGCGTTATTGCATTGGTGATCGCAGGCGTTTTTTCAAAGTTCCTTTCAGGCGAAATGAAAAATACCAAAGTAGAATCATCCGGTATCAGAACCATCAATCATACTAAACAACATCTACATGAAACAACAAACAGCGCTGTTAGTGATGGACATGCAGTTGGGCATCTTGCAGAACCTGCCCAACACAAACAAGGTATTGGAAACAATTAAGGAAGCCATTACAAAGGCCCGCACTAATAACATCCCTGTTATTTATGTAACGCTTACTTTTAGACCCGGCTTCCCGGAGATAAACCTTAACAACAAAGGTTTTCACAACTTCAAAGAAAGAATAGCGAACATTCCCATGGAAACCTATTCAGTTATTCACCCCGCCCTTGCACCCAAAGAAAATGACATCGTGGTGCACAAAAAAAGAGTAAGCGCCTTTACCGGCAGCGATCTGGAAGTTGTACTTCGTTCACAGGGTATTAACCACCTGACACTAACGGGTGTGGCTACTGGCGGTGTAGTATTATCAACCCTGCGCGAAGCAGCCGATAAAGATTATGCCCTTACCGTACTGGCAGATGGCTGCGCAGACGCCGATGAGGAAGTACACCGCGTGTTAACCACTAAAGTATTTCTTCGTCAGGCAACCGTTGTTTCAGTAAACGAGTGGATGCCTCAATAACGTCCTCCCACATATACTTTATACGCAAACGCCAACCAACCGTTGGCGTTTTTTTGCGCCCCGTTTCACTCCCCTACATACATATATTTCAGCACTAATATACCTCCCATATTGTGCATTTTCAGGCATTATTATGTAAACGGTTACATATTATAATACCCATATGTACTGCGGGAATTACGGTCGTCATAAAACTTTTTTATTGCAATCGGTTACATTGTTTGAAAAGACTTAATTAAATTTATAGTTCACTAACAATTTTTGCCATTATGAGATCAAACACTTTCCTATCGGAAGTGGCCAGGAAGGTCACCTCCGGAGCAGCCCTTTTGCTGCTCATTACCGGCTCCTCCATCACAGCCGGTTGCAACAAAAAAAGCATTGCCGAAACAACTCCTGTCGGAGAACGCCAAACCGGGTATGTAAACGAGAATGCCCAACCTGAAAGTACAGGGACCAATAACGGGTATTTCTGGTCGTTATACCGGGAAGGCGGATCAGGCAGCATCACTTTTGGCAACGCAGGCAACTTCGCCATCAGTTACAGTAACGTTACCGACATTGTGGGTGGTAAAGGCTGGAATCCCGGTTCAGCCCGAAACATCGGCTATAATGTTGGCGCGCTCAGCGGCAGTTACAACTTCGTTGGTATCTATGGCTGGACTACCAACCCGCTGATCGAATATTATGTTGCTGAAATGGGCAGCGTAACCGGGGGCACCTATATTAACAATGTAAGCAGTGATGGGCACTCGTACAGTTTTTACAAACAGCAACGGGTCAATGCGCCTTCTATTATTGGCACCGCCACCTTCTGGCAGTACAAAGACACCTGGGGCGGCTCCTCCACCGGATCAAACCGCTCGGTTAACATGACCAACCACATCAACAACTGGCGCAGCCGCGGCGGCCAGGGCTTTGGTAGCTACAATTACCAGATCCTGGCCCTGGAAGCCTGGGGTAACAAAAGCGGTTATATAAACGCTACCGTGTGGTAATAGATCTAAAGTAATAAGCTCAAGGACAAAGGCAAACGCCCAGGCTAAAGCTGCGGCGTGTAAGGTAAGCCCTGCCTCTGCGCTGAGATTCGGCGGGCGAGGCAAGCCTACGCTAAAGCTACGCATGCGAGGCAAGGCACAAGGCCCAAGAACCAGGATGCAAGTCTTGACTTCCTGTGGCCTTGTGCCATTCTTGATCCAAAAGGAAATACAATGAGCAAACAACATATTTTATTGGTAACAGTAATGGTCATTAACTTCTCCTGCGCCCAAAGGAAACCTGACAACTTTGTTTTTATAAAGGGCGGTGGATTTACCAGCACCCATACCAATTACTATGGGAAAAATATCACCCTACCCGATTTTTATCTCAGCCTGTTTGAAGTAACCCAAAAAGAATGGACAGCCGTAATGGGCAACAATCCTTCTGCATTCAAAGGCGATCAATTACCAGTAGAAACAGTTAGCTGGTACGATTGTATCGAGTACTGTAATAAAAGAAGTATACAGGAAGGATTACAACCATACTACACTATCGATAAGGATAAAAGGGATACAATACATACCAATGAACTCGATGAGATAAAATGGACGATAACCACCCATGCGAACGCCAATGGCTACCGCCTGCCTACCGAAGCAGAATGGGAATATGCAGCCAGTGGTGGACAAATGAGTAAGAACTATGCTTACAGTGGCGGTAATGCCATCAATAACATAGCCTGGTACTGGCAGAACTCGGGCGACAAATACTTAACCGGCAACTGGAGCTGGCCGGCATTGGAAAAGAACAGGAATAAAACAAAACCGGTAGGCAGCAAACAACCCAATGAGATAGGCCTCTACGATATGTCGGGCAATGTACGCGAATGGTGTTGGGATAGTCAGGATACGCTGAAAGGTCGCATCTGGAAGGGCGGAGGCTGGATGGGGGCTGATTTTTGTTGTGAACCGGCATTCAGGGCCGGTTACGAGGCAAATGGCAAGGGACCCGATCAGGGGTTACGGATATGCCGGGGCAGGCTATAAAAGAAAAAAGGTCCTCTGTAGAAACAGTCGACCTCTAACGATTGCTTGCCATATGAAAAAAAAGATAAATCTTGTTGCGTTGCCCACCGAAGCTTTAGCGTAGGTGGGTGAAGCTTTTCGCTTCTGGTAGCGCTCTTTTTCTTTTCCTCTTTACCGTGCTACCGTTGTTGATGATGTAAAAGTACAGCGCGCCTGCTTGCCCTCATAATCAGGTTTTCGCCGATTTTATGATGGCAAAGCCTGCAATAAAATAGCTAAATCGGTATTCTACAACGGTTTCAGCGAATAATTCCTGTGATCCCCAGGGCTTTTTCGGACAGCTATTTTTGTTATCTATTCATAAAAAAGCCGCCTGTAAAACAGCCGGCCATGACTATTATTTGTCACAGAGACCTTTTAATTCGCTATCAGGTACTTCTTAATAAATGTCACAAATACATCTAAATCAGTGGGTAATACGGCATGCCCGCCTTCATGCATATAATATCCAAGCGGATTTAATAAACTGGTATCGCCCGGAGCAGGGAAATCATGGTCGCCAGGGCCTGTTTTTCCAAATAATTTATACACCGGTTCGGCAGCCCGGGCCGACAGATACTCGCCTCTGGGGTCTGACCAGAAATCGGTATTCCCCGTTTGCAATAACAATGGCCTGGGGGCTATCAACGACACCAGCATATGTGCATCCATAGGTAATTGGTCTACCCGATTGCTATAGTCGTGGTAATTGGCAGCAAACTGATATAAATAGCGGGCAGGGTCTGTAATATGCCCAATGGTCTCCCCAAAATTGCGCCGGCTCAATGCAGCCCCGCCCTCCCCCGAGATGCTGGCAATGACCATGGCAAAGCGTTGGTCCTGGGCGCCGGTCCATAAGACCGTTTTACCCAACCGGGAAGCACCTGTTACGGCGATCTTTTTGGCATTGATGTCCTTATCGGTCTCAAAATAGTCCATAGCCCGGCTTAAGCCCCAGGCCCAGGCTGCAATGGCCCCCCAGTCTTCAGGCGCCGGTTTTCCACTGGCCCCCAGGTATTGCGAGCGAATGCCATAAGGAAGACCGCCGGCAAAATCCGGTTCTATATCACCATAATACACCAGCGCTACGCCAATACCATTGGTAATGAATTTTTCAACCTCAAACTTCCTGAAAGCCGTTTGGGTGGCGGATACTTTCTTGCCTTCCTTCGTCCACATAAAACCCTTTTTTACGCCAGAATCGCCAACTGATAAGCAATTAGGCACAAAGGAAATATTGAGCAGCAAGGGAGCTGGTTTTGGCGCATTGGCGGGCAGATAGATCAACAGGTCCATTTTATGGTCTGAAGTGTCTTTGGTAAAATAAACAGTCACCTGTTTACGAATGGCCGTACCATTGAACACCGGCGTGCCTTTATCAAAGACATTAAAAGCCATCGCGTCCGGTTTGCCGGGCGCTTTACCAAATTGGATCTCCTGATACATGTTGAGAATCTCCGGTCTGCGCTTTTTCATCCAACCGTCGGCACTGGTCACCTTTTTACCATTGTTCAATGTCAATGGATCGGGCAAGGTATACGTGCCTGCTTTATCTTCCTTATAATTGACCGGAATACCGGCTACCGTATCGGCAAGCTTTTGTTGTTGGCTAAATCCAAGGCTGTAAACCAATAATGTCGCAATCGTTAAATAAAAGCGCTTACTATTCATAAGTTCAAGATTAACTATTTGAAGTGTTGCTCTTTACATGCTAAGGTTAAGTTATTAAGTTCTTAGGTTATTGGGTTATGACCAAACCCGCGAATACAATACAAAGGTACATGGGTTTATTGGTACGTAAATCACAGGCATGCCTATCCCCGTCTACAATGTTCTATGTTTTCCAATTAGAGTCTACCATGGTCTACAATGGTCTAAATGTGTCTTCAATGATTATTGATAAAACCTGGCTGGCTCTGGCCTTCTGCCGGTATTGAAGTTGATATTGTTCGGACTTTGTTCGGGTTTTCCCTCGATACACCCGAACATTCCCGAAGAGAATCCGAACAACATCCGAACAACCTGCACCGCAAACCCAGCACAATACCGGCACCATCCCACAGTTCCGGCTTGCAGCTTCCAGCTTACCTCGCTGATGTTCGGTCCCGGAAATTTAGAACTCAAAAACCAACAAACTCAAGAACTTAATAACCTAATAACAATATCCAAATTAAAATTTGATAAAAAATACCCCCGCCCTATACAACAGGATGGTTATCATGGTCACAACCAATATATTTGAATGAACGATCTCGCTATGGCGAACAAATTGAATTGCTGTATGAAAATGAAAACTTCATTACTGATAGCCCCTTTATTTGTTTCATTGCTATCCACCCCTTCCCTGCACGCACAAATTGGTAAACGGTTCCCCTCGGAAAGAAAAGTAATAAAAGACCCGGTCACCGGCGTACCGCTTACTTTTTTAACAAGCACCCCTGCCGGCGATTCAAAAATTTATCAAACCCATAATCAATGGACGTCCGATGGTCAGTGGCTTATATTCCGCAGTAACCGGGCGAAAAACGAAGTACTGGCAGTGAATGAAAAAACAGGCGACCACGTACAGGTAACTGAAGGTGGTTATACCGGCATGTTGTGTGTGGCAAGAAAATCAATGAAACTGTACTACATGCATCCCACCGATACCACCAAACGCAACAGCGCTTTACAAGTAATAGAGACAGACCTGGCCAAAGTATTTGCCGACAGCAAAGCCGGTCATATGCAACCAGCATCCGTATATCAACGCGTATGCGGTATTATTTCAGATTCCTTAAATGGTGGCGGCGATATGGCACTCGACGCTGAAGAAAATAACGTGTACTTCCGTGTTAACCGGTCTGAAGCAGCTAAACACCTGGCACCTGGCATTAAACTGGAAAGCAATTTCGGTCCGCGTAATATGGGCGCCGGTCCTTCAGGGCTTGCAGGCATGGACCTTACAACCGGTGAAATGAAATACATTGTCTCCGTTCCATTTCAAATAGGACATATCCAAACCAATCCCTGGGTGCCTGGTGAGATCGTGTTCTGCTGGGAAACCGGCGGCAAATCACCCCAACGTACCTGGACGGTAATGGCCGATGGCACGGGCTTACGGCCTTTGTATCCCGAATCAGAATATGAATGGGTAACCCATGAAGCCGTTATCACAAAAGATGAAGTAGCCATGGCCATCATGGGCCATCGCAAAATAGCCAACGCCAACAACAATGGTGCAACGGGAACTGCCTGGAATGGGGTGAACCCCGGACAGGAAGCCGCCTGGGGTCCATCGGGCACGCGGGAGAAACCCACGGGTTTGGCCATTGTAAATTTAAGAACAAGAGAAATGGTGATTGCCGGACAAACAAAAAGTGGCAGCGGTTTATGGCATGTGGGGGGCTCTGCCGATGGACGTTGGGCAGTAGGCGACGATTTCTCGCGCAGTATTTATCTGATCGACCGGCATACCGGCGAAATGCTCCTGCTTTCTACCGGCCACAAGGCTACCGCGGCCGATCACCCGCATCCAACCATGAGCCCCGATGGCACCAAAATAGAAATTCAATCAGCCATGTTATCGGCAGATAACCGGTCAATGAACATTTGTATAATTCCGGTACCAAAACAATGGTTGAACAGGAAGTATAATTAAATGAATGAACTAAGTGGTTTCTTTTAATGAAGTCAATAGGTATTTATCTAAATTTTTAATGATCTGTATTTCCACTCATTTACTGGGTCATACATTAGCGTATTTTTAACACATGATATTAATTATTGAACAGCCTTACAATGAAGTGCCAATAATTGAACAACCCAATTTCCTAACTAACGCTATGAACATACCATATAAAAATGAAAACCCATGTTAAGGTTCCCTTTATCCTTTTCAAGGCTGTACTGGTAATATTTGTCTTTCTTTTTTTTCCACTCATTGAAGCCTGGTCACAAGGCAATTATGCCATTCAGGCCAATATCATTTACCGGTTCACCAAATATGTTAACTGGCCCTATGAAAAAAACGCAGGAGATTTTGTAATTGGAATAGTAGGCGACACCCCTTTATATGATGAACTTACACACTTTACAGCCAATAAAGCTGTTAGCGGCCGAGCTATCGCTGTAAAAAAATTCTCAGCATCCGCTCCCAATTTTAACTGTCAGATATTATTCATCAGCGATGAAGAAAGTGGTAGCATAAAACGAATTGCCACCAGTACCAGTGGCATGCCAACTCTGTTAGTTAGCGAATCAGAAGGTGTTGCCCGTCAGGGCTCCTGTATCAACTTCGTAATTGTAGACGATCATCTCAAACTGGAAATCAATAAAACAGCTATTGAAAAGCGAACATTGGATATAGCGACTGAATTGTTAAACCTGGGAACCATCGTAAAATAAAGCTTGTAAAGCAAATGGGAAAATCCGTTACCCGAAAACTGGTTATTACAATAATAACCATCGGCACTCTTTTGCATAAAGGGTTCAGCCAAACCGATACCATTACTGCCAATAACTATGAAGGCCTGAGCCTGAAAGATCTGTTGAATGTAAAAATTGTTTCGGCGTCCAAAAGCGCCGAAATGTTGTTCGATGCGCCTCTATCAGCATCCGTATTGACCAGGGAAGAGATCCAGAAGACTGGTTGTTCCTCTATTATGGAAGCCTTGCGCCTGGTACCAGGTCTTATTGTAAGGGAACAAAGCAATGGCAATTACGATATTCACTTAAGAGGTATGGATAATGTCCCCCCCAACGCTTCGTTCGACCTTACTTCCAATACCACTACACTGGTTATGATAGATAACCGGCCTATATATAGTTACCTTCGGGGCGGCACATTTTGGGAGACCCTGCCTGTTGACTTACATGATGTAGAAAAAATTGAAGTGGTCCGCGGACCAGCGGCGGCCTTGTATGGCCCCAATGCGGTGAATGGGGTTATAAATATCATAACCCGGCAAATTGAAAAAAAGGGACTGTATGCAACGGTGAACAACCAGCAGGGCAGCAACCATACTTTTATTGATAATGCCTCCATCGGATACCGGTTTAACCGGTTAAGTATTATTGCATCTGGAAATTATCAACACCGAAACCGGTCACAGGAAAGCTATTTTGAATACAACAGGAATCAATACTTTGACCAGCCGGCGTATTTAATAGACCTGAAACAAGATACGGTGCGGGATTTAGGAACAATCTATCCGAAGCCCCGGCTTTCAATGGAAAAAATAGCTGGTAACCTGTTCGCCAGCTACCGGATCTCGGACAGATCGAAATTCAATTTTTCTACCGGCATGCAGCATTCACTTGCCCAACGGGTTGCCACAGAAAACGGGTTCACGCCATTGTCATACGCGCATTCCGATACCCGGTATGTCGATCTGCAGGGTAATATAAACGGGTTAACGGGCCAGTTCTCCTATAACGAAGGCACGCAGTTATCCGATTACTCATCGGAAAACAAATACGATTTCAAAATTATAAATGGCAATATCGAATACAATCTTGCCCGGAAAGGCCTTTTGATAAAACCAGGTATAAGTATTCAAAGTGCCATATACGACGACAGAAAATATGCCGATCAGGTGCACTATACCGGCATGTTCAATGCGAGAACAGTGATAAATTCCCAATCGGCATCGCTCCGCGGAGAATACAAATTGTTGAACAATACCCTACGCCTCGTTGGTGGATTGGCGGCCAGCCACTTTAATTATCCCGATACAACCTATCTGTCTTTTGAACTGGCTGCCACCTGGAAACTTAATACAAAGAACCTGTTGCGGCTGGTGTATTCAGGAGCACCGCGTTCGGCGAATATCTTCGATACCTACGTTGCACAAACATTTCAATTGATCCCTGAAGGCGTTAACACCTATAGAGTGACGGCCTTGAGCGGAAACAAAAATCTTCAATTGCTTACAGCTAAAATGGTGGAGGCTGGCTATAGAAGTAACATAAGCCGTATGGTGAGCCTGGATGTGGAAGTTTTCAATATCCATTCCAAAAATTACAATTCGGCTATTACGCAGATGCCTTATACTATGATCACTGGTATTGACACAATACATATAACAGAAGTGAAGGCCACCAATTTACCTATGCAACTGGATCAGACAGGACTGACCTTTTCGGTAACAGTAAACACAAAAAAGTTAAAAATAAAGCCGTTTGCTACTTTGCAACGCACCCAAATAGTTGATTATGCAGCATCCATTAATATGCCTGGTGTTGTACCCAATATTGTGCCCGGTACTGTGCCCGGTGACGATATTTATTCAGGCATTGGCACCCACAGTACATTGAAAAGCACCCCCGCTTTATATGGCGGCGGCGTAATTGATTATAAAATAGCTCCTAACATAAATATCACAGTAAACAGTTATTACTATACCAAACAGGATTATTACCACCTGACCAATCTCGTCTATAATGATGGGGTCCATGGTATCGATCACCTGCGGGGAAAATTGATCCTAAACGCCAGTATCTCTTATGAACCGGTTAAGGGACTTCAGTTGTGTTTCAGCGGAAAAAACCTACTGAACCAAACGGCCCATGAATTCTTCTATACAGACAAAACCCCTTTCATGGTAATGGGTGGATGTACCTGGCAGTTAAAATAAAAAAAACAGCGAATGAAACTGAGTATAAGAAAAAGAATAGAGCTGGGCTTTTATTTTATGGGAATACTGTTTGTTGCCAATGGCATTACCACCATTATCACCCTCAGACATAACCATAAATTATCACAGAGGATCTCAGCTGTGGTATTGCCTTCCATGGAAGGCATCGATGATCTAAATGCAATGGTATTGGAGTCAAAGATGTACACCACTAACTGGGTATTTTTGCGCACTAATGAAGAAGATAAAGCGTTGCTCAGAAAAATTCACGGGCCGGGATATAGCGAGTTAAAAAAAAGAATAATAACCTATACTGAAGAATGGGGACAAAAAGATATCACAGACAGCCTGCAAAATGTGTTTGCACGTTATGAACAGCTACTGGGAGTAGAAAAGGAGATCATGTATTCCTTACAAAAATTCACGGATTATGATGACCCGGTGGCAAAAATGGAAGCGGAACGAAAGTTAGAAGATGAAGTGTTGCCGCAAACAGCTTCCATTATGAACTCCCTGCTAAACATGCACAATTATGGCTGGAGAATTTATTCTCGTGCCAGTGAAAACCTGGAAAACTCA
This sequence comes from Niastella soli, assembly GCF_017742245.1. Taxonomy (GTDB): domain Bacteria; phylum Bacteroidota; class Bacteroidia; order Chitinophagales; family Chitinophagaceae; genus Niastella; species Niastella soli. The sequence goes on along the minus strand of NZ_JAGHKO010000011.1, from coordinate 167,538 downwards.
AGAACAAGACTACGCACATTTATCATTATTCTGACTATAACCTTAGTGCTGTCTGGCTGGCTTCTTTCCTTATACCTGATCAAAAGGATCATTTCTCCCATCAATCATATCCGGAATATTGTGAATGACCTGGGAAAAGGAATAACCAGCAAATTAACTCATCATACTACCCATGATGAAATTGGTGAAATGGTACTGGCGGTAAATAATCTTTCTGAAAAGTTACGGGTCACCAGTTTATTCGCCCTTCAGATAGGAAAACGGAATTTCGAAATACCGTTCGATCCATTGGGCGAAGAAGATACACTTGGTAAAGCGCTTATTGCCATGCGCGATAATTTGAAAACAAGTGAAAAGGAATTAATAGTAGCAACCGATAACCTGCACAAGAAAGACCAGTTGATGCAGGCGGTAGCCGAGGCCACCTATGAACTGATCTCCAACGACCGGCTGGATGAAGCCATTGGAAAAACAATCCGGTCATTAGGCAAGGGGGTTGATGTAGATGGTATAAATATCTACAAAATACGCCACAATGAAAAAGACGGCCTTATATACGCCGATTCCTTTATGCGATGGTTGAAGCATGCCGATAAAATTGATGCCCATTCCCCCGTCTATTACAGCATCAACATCATGCCGCATGCTTATACGATATTGAAAAATAACGGCGTTCTTTATCGCTTTACCAGCAATATGGAAGACCCCTCATTGCAACGGATACTTGAAGAAAGGAATGTTAAGTCCGTAGTTGTTATTCCCATTTTTATCAAGGATCAATTTTGGGGTTTTGTTTCCTTAAGCAATTGCTATGAACGACTGTGGAAAGACACCGAGTTCTCGATCCTTAAATCGTTTGCCGTTACCCTGGGTGCTGCCATCGAACGCATTCAAATGTCGCAGCAGCTCATTGTTGCAAAAGAGAATGCTGAAAAAGCCAGTAAAGCTAAAAGTGATTTCATGGCCAATATGAGCCACGAATTGCGAACTCCAATGAATGGCATCATTGGTTTCACCGACCTGGTACTGACCACAGAGTTAAAAAAGACACAACGGGAATATTTAAAAAATGTGGGCAAGTCAGCTTATAACCTGTTGAATATAATCAACGATATTCTTGACTTTTCAAAGATCGAAGCAGGTAAACTGCTGATCGACGAAGTACCTTTTAGTATTTCTGAGCTGATAGAAGAAACCGTAGATATCCTATCCATTAAAGCAGCCGAAAAAGGATTGGAAGTGGTATGTTCAATAGACCCGGGATTACCATCGCAACTCATTGGAGACCCTCTTCGAATGAAGCAGGTATTGACAAATTTAATGGGCAATGCCGTCAAATTTACTTCCCTGGGTGAAATATTTGTGAATGTACAACCAAACGGGGTGCACCACTGCAATGGCAACATGTATATGGATATCGACATCACCGTGAAAGATACCGGGATTGGGATCCCTGATAATAAACTCTATGACATTTTCGAAAGTTTTACCCAGGCAGACAACTCAACTACCCGCAAGTATGGAGGTACCGGACTGGGACTTACCATTTCAAAAAGGCTGGTCGAATTAATGGGAGGCCGCCTGGCAGTAAATAGTATACCCGGCAGTGGGAGTAGTTTTACTTTCAGCCTTGCCCTAAAAGTAGCCAATGCTACACCGCCTATAACCTTCGAGTCAAAACCCCTGCTGCGGGAAGTACTGGTAGTTGATGACAATGAAACCAATTGTAAACTCATGCGCGGCATATTTGACTACCTGCACATTCCCTGTAAAATCTGTTATAGTGGCGCGGAAGCGCTTTCAATCATAGCTCAGTCGGTTAGTAAAAATGAACCATTCGACCTTATTATTACCGATCATCAGATGCCGGTAATGGACGGAATATCGCTTGTAAAAGAAATAAAAAAGATCCTGAAAGGACATACAGAACCGTTTATTTTAATGCTCAGTTCTTTGGAAAAAACTTTATACCAACAGGAAGCCGAAAAAATAGGGATCAATAAATTCCTGTCGAAGCCAGTAAAACTGCATGAGTTAAATTTTATCTTATCAACTATTTTCAACAAAGCATTTGAAAATGGAGTTCATGAAACTATTCCTGTGATTGAAACTATGCCGAGTGTAACCAGGGTATTGGTAGCGGAGGATGAACCCATGAATATGTTATTGATCTCGGAAGTGCTGAGAAAGATGGGAATAGATGTTATAAAAGCCACAAACGGTAAAGAAGCGCTGGAAATGGTGTCAGAATTTGAGCCCGACCTGGTGTTTATGGACGTCAACATGCCGGTGATGGATGGTTTTACAGCCACTGGTCATATACGGTCGTTAACGACAAAGCACCATAAAACACCTATTATAGCGCTAACGGCCGATGCCATGGAGAAAGACAAGGAACGTTGTCTTGAATCGGGGATGAATGATTACATTTCCAAACCATTTAAGCTGGAAGAGATCCACGCGATTGTCAGTAAATATTGCAGGAACGGCTTGTGAGTGGTGAATCGGCAATCGGCAATTTTGCCTTGCGAAATCGTGAAACGTGAAACGGGAAATAAAACCAGGGCATCTCACTGCGTTCGATGCAATAGCTCCGTCGCTGCGTTCAGGGCGGTGTGTCGGCAATAGGCAGTGGGAAATAGGCAATGAGAAAATTCTCGCCTTCGGCTCGATACCTCTCTTCGGCCTACTTCATACCCTATCTTTCTTACTTTCCTTATTATCATCGCTATCACCTCTGTCCCCTCTATCAACCCTTCCCTGTTAACGTGTCAACCTGTTAACCTGATCAACTGATCAACTTACCTACTCTATCTCCAAATCAAACACATCATTCAACTTCAATTTCCCCTCCTGTTCCGCTCCACCTACCATCCACCCCTTTGCTTTACCCGTTTTACCTTTGGTTAACAGATCGGTAACTTGTTTATCGGTGAGCTTTTTGCCAAACACTTCAAATGGCACTTTAAAACCGCAAACCTTGAAATTGGCACAACCATAGGCCGTATTCCCTTTTTTCAATGGATGCGATTTGCATTTGGGGCATTGCTGTTCTTCAATCACAACAGCCTTCTTAGGCTCTTTTGGTTTCGCTTCCTTTTTGGGTTTGTCGTCCTTCTCCTTTTCTTTTTCTTTCTTCTCCGGTTGCTTTTCCACAATTGTAATTGATCTGTACGTAGCCGTTTTTACTTCTATTGTAAGGTCAATCACCATTTGTATCAGCTCCTGTTTGAACGTATCCTTGGGGTATTCTCCTTTTTCGATAAGGCGTAATTTACGTTCCCAGATCCCCGTGAGCTCGGGACTTTTGAGCAGTTCGGTCTGTATGGTATCTATGAGATCGATACCGGTTTGTGTAGCGTAGATATTTTTCTTCTTTTTCTCAATGTACTTGCGGCGGAAAAGGGTTTCAATAATATTCGCACGGGTAGAGGGGCGTCCAATACCGTTGTCCTTCATCAACTCGCGCATTTCTTCATCATCCACCTGTTTACCCGCCGTTTCCATGGCACGCAATAAAGTAGCCTCCGTATATGCTTTGGGCGGAGAAGTTTTTCCTTTATGGATGCGGGGAGTATGCGGACCACTCTCACCTACCACAAACACGGGCAGTACTTTTTCTTCTTCCTCCTCTTTTTCTTTTTCGGTCTTTACATCATTGGCATATACTTCCCGCCAGCCCGGTTCCAGGATCTGTTTACCGGTCACTTTAAAGGGCACCTGCCCTACCTTGCCTAATACAGTCGTATTGGAAATTTTACATTCAGGGTAGAACGCTGCAATGAAACGCCGCGCAACCAGATCGTAAATCCGCTTCTCTTCTGGCGACAAATTTGACGGATATACGCCGGTTGGAATGATGGCATGGTGATCGGTAACCTTCTTATCGTCGAAAACCGTTTTTAATTTCGGGATGGGATTGGCCAGCACCGGCGCCGTCAAAGCCGCATAAGGCGTCAGGTCGCGCATAATACCCTCAATTTTTGGATGCAGGTCTTCCGAGAGGTAAGTGGTATCTACCCTTGGGTAAGTGGTCATTTTCTTTTCGTACAGGCTCTGGATATATTTCAGGGTATCATCTGCAGAATAACCAAATTTCTTATTGGCTTCCACCTGTAAGGCAGTCAGATCGAACAGCCGGGGATTGCCTTCTTTCCCTTCTTTCTTTTCAAAAGAAGTGATCTCAAAAGGATGTTCTTTCAAATAAGCCAGGCCTTTTTCAGCCCTGTCCAACACTTTTATGCGATCGATGGTAGCCGTGAACTCCACATCGCGGTACACTGTTTTTAACTCCCAGTATTCTTCAGAAACAAATGCATTGATCTCCTTTTGCCGGGCCACGATCATGGCCAGTGTAGGGGTTTGGACCCGCCCAATGGAAAGCACGGTTTTTCCCAAGGCAAATTTTTTGGTGAACAGACGGGTAGCATTCATCCCCAGCAGCCAGTCGCCAATAGCACGGGCGCTGCCTGCGGCATATAAATTATCGTATTGATTGGAATCTTTTAATTTCTGGAAACCTTCGCGAATGGCATCTTCGGTAAGAGAGGAGATCCATAATCTTTTAACGGGCGCATTGCATTGCGCCTTGAGCAACACCCAGCGTTGTATCAGCTCCCCTTCCTGGCCCGCGTCACCACAGTTGATCACTTCTTCACATTGCTGTACCAGCTGTTCTATTACCTTGAACTGCTTTTGTACACCATCGTTGTTGATGAGTTTGATGCCAAAATTCGGGGGGATCATGGGCAGGTCCTCCAGCCGCCAGTATTTCCACTGATCGGTATAATCATGTGGTTCCTTTAGGGTACAAAAATGCCCAAAGGTCCAGGTAACCTGGTACCCGTTTCCCTCCAAATAACCATCCTTTTTCTGTTTGGCGCCAATTACCGCTGCAATGTCCCGGGCCACGCTTGGCTTTTCAGCAATGCAAACCTTCATAGTGATTGAAAAAGGGCAAATGTCGTAAAAATTACGACAAATGACGAGCTATAACTGCCGGATCTATAGCATGGTGCGAAGATGTATAGACCACTTGTTTGTCTTTTACTAAAATGATCTGGGGACTCTGGTGAGTAACTTTTAACTCCTTGGCTATCAGGTTAGAAATTGGTCTGTAAGTCAGTAGATCGAGGTAATTGAAATCGGCCTTGCCTGCTATATGTTCAAACCCGTCTTCCAGCCGGTGTTTTGCATGGGCACTAATACCACAAGTCCTGCTGTCTTTGAAGATGATCTGGGGTTTTGAGTTCGAATTTTCCAAAAGGGTATAGAAATCTTCTATCACTTCCACGCTTTTCCAACTTTTCATGCTGCAAAATAAATAATTAAGATAATATGATTTGAGATATAACAACCACGGAAGCCTTTTGTTTGCCGCCCCGGCTGGCGTATTTCCTGAAGCGAAATATATAAAAAGCATCTGAAAAGGCAGCAGGAAAAACTCACTAAAACCATAGTGATCACGGGATGGCGGTTGGCGCGAATCGCTTCAATTACTACATGTCATAAACGCCCCTTTAAGTTGTCACATTCAGCCATCAGTCGTTTTATACCACTGGAATACCTTTGACATATAAACACAACCATATGTCATTTCAGGCTTATTTAGACAACATACAGACTAAGACCGGTAAAACACCTACTGAATTCAAAAAGCTGGCCGAGAAGAAAGGCTTTCTCACCAAGGGAAAATTAACCGCAGGCATAAAAGCAGGGGAAATCGTTCAATGGCTGAAGGATGAATTTGAACTGGGGCACGGCCATGCAATGGCGTTATTTGCTTTGTTCAAGGGAGTTAAGAAAGAAGGGGATAAATAGCAGGTAAAACTATAAATAGACTTTACACTGGGAAATGCCATAAAAGAAAAAAGTCCTCTGTAGAAACAGACGACCTCTAACGATTGCTTGCCATATGAAAAAAAGATAAATCTAATTTGTGTGTGAAGCTTTTGGCTTCGGGTAGCTTCTCATTTTCTTTGCTTCTTTCCGTGCTACCGTTGTTGATGATGTAAAAGTACAGCGCTGCTGACGACCTGCCTAACCAGCTTTTTACCGATTTAATGATGGCAAACCCTGCAAAAAATTTGCAAAAGGGCTGTCCTGCAAGGGTTTAGGTCGGTTTTCCTATTGGTAGCCAACGCTTTTTACAGTTTATAAATGGCTAACATTTGACAATTAATGGTCAAAATGTGGTAGTTTTTCCAGGCTTGCGTCCCTCCGGCCTATAATTGTCCATCCCATTCGGGCACACCGGCCAGCTTTTCCAGTAAATTTTCTGGCAGAAAGGGCCTGCCATTGGCGCCTACGCAGGTACCGGAGAAAACCGCTTTGGTCACCACCTTGTTATTCAACAGAATGGTTTGTTTAAAATGCAATACCGATTTATTGGTTTTATCTACCAGGGGGCTGCAGGTAACAACAAATTCATCTCCTTTTTTCAAAGACCGAACAAATTGCAAGGTGTATTTTGATAATACCATGTTCACCCCGTTCTCTGCTTCCTTTATAAAATCAAAACCCAGCACTTCTTTGATGTAATCGTGCCGGCACCACTCCATATAAAAAGGATAATATAAGCCATCCATAATGTTCTGAAAGTCTATGTGCTCGTCTTTTGCCGTATAGGTCTTTGAATATTCCATAATACCTGTAATTATTGGCGGCAAAAGTAATTGTTTCCAGGTATTAAGGATAGAAATACCCTTAACATAACATTACTGTCTTATCGGTTATTCGATTTAGGGAACATGACCTTATCAGTTTGCCTGAGTAATTCAGGAACGGCCCGTCTGATAATTTCTGTTCTGACAGAAGATGCTTTTTTGGGATCAACGAGGTAGTTCACCGATGCTTCTACCCAGGTATTAGCGTTTATGCGTAAGGTTATAAACGGGTATTCACGGATGGTTAGTTCATCAATGGCTGTTTGTTTTACCAGTACTTTTAACTCTTTAACTTTTTCTTCCAGATCAGGTCCCAACACGTCTTTTGTGATCCGGCGCAGGACTTCTTCCACAAAGGCAAAATCACTTTCATAAGCTATATGAAACGGGATCTCGTTCCAGATATAAGGGAACTTGCGCCACGAATAATTATATACTTCATATTGAAATACCAGGGTGTTAGGAAAACGGATCAGTCTGCCGCTCGGCAGGTCATTGGTTAAGTAATCGCCACTGAATTCCCAAAGCGTGGTATCCAAATAGCCTATTTCAACCACGTCGCCCTTGAAATCATTGATCTGAATGCGATCACCGACTTTATACGGATTTCTTGCAATTATATAAAGCCACCCGATAAAAGATGAGATAGGTGTTTGCAGGGCGAACCCAAGCACCAGGGAGATCAAACCCAAAGAAACAGCAGCCGTGTACCAGTTTTGAAACAGAAATGCTATTATGATCATCCCTATGCCGATCCCGGCAATGATGCGCACCAGTTGTATGAGATTATAGGCAATGGCTTTTACATGTTTATACTTGCTAATAAGGGCCTGCGCATATCTGGATGTTGTAAGTACAAGGAAAATAAAAAAGCCTGCAAGAAAGGATTTCTGGATGAGTGTATGATACCTTGTCACGATGCCCAAAACCCGCAGCCGTACAACGAAGTAAATTCCAAGGCATATCAACCCCAATATTATGTAAGTACCCAGCCAAATTGTATGATTTACATTTGCTTGTCGAACACGTTCGGCTTTTTTAGATTCATTCTGGCCCGTTTCTATTTGCATGGCACCCGCATTTTAAAAATAGCAAACTGCACCTCACATTCACATTAATTCTTATGCCAGTGCGGTAAAAGATCGGGGCAAACATTTCCCTCAGCCATTTTAATGCCAGCACCATACATTCCACGTATTGTTGAATACTTAAGACAGTACCTGCTGGCATAATTACTGTGCACAGGAGCTTAAAATCAATACTATGTCAGGAAAAGGAGTCAAAAACAAACAAGGCACTTCAGGAAAAGTGGCCAGTCAACAACTCGCCCAGGCCTTTGCCGACAATCGCCCAACACAAAGAAAACCACAGAATCGCAAATTGTACGATCTGCTGGTAGATGATGTTCCCTACCAGATAAGTACGGAGGCATTTACCTACAATGACGAACAACGATTTTATGTGAGTGTAAACGGCGGTGATGAACATATATTTACCTGGGACCCAGACCTCAAACGTTTAACGGCAATAGATGAGGATGCAGCTACCTGGCCGGAATCACTGGAAGAAGCGATCAACAACAGGTTACAGCAAGAACTGAAATAGTATAACTATTAAACTGTTAATAATGAAAAACCAAGCACCCGCCCATAATAAATCCAAACAAACAAAAAGCGGTGAAACCGTTCCTGAGAACAGGGACAAACAGGGCGTTGATAAAATGCCTGAACAGGAAAAAGGAAAAGCCGAGCTGATAACCTCCAAAAACCTGAAAGGAAAACAGGTTGATGAAGACCCAGAAACAGAAGAAGGCAAACCGCTCGAAGATTATTGATCAACCCGTTTAAAAAAAGAAACCGGCCCTTAATGTTACAAACGACACTTCTTTTGAAGTAGAGAAATAGGCAGTAAACGCCATTAAATTATAAGGGAGATAATAAATACCTCCTCCATAACTCGTATGTATATCATTGGAGCGCTCCCCCTTTATCCAAACCCGTCCGTCATCGAAAAATCCCAGCAGGCCAAGCTGACCACGAAATACATAACCTCTTAAATTAGCGAGCCGGTACCGCAACTCTGTATTTTGATACACACTGCTTCTGCCCGCAAAACGGGTGCGCCAGTACCCTCTTAAATTCTCGGAGTTACCGAGTGTATTGGCCTGGTAAAATTCGTAGTTACCTATGTTGGTTGCTGCGCCGCTGCGATGCGCAAAGGTTAACCGGTTGAAGAAAGTGTAATACAAACTTACGGAACCATTCAAATTCAGGAATTGTCTCGACGTTTGTTGCAGGTTGTTATAATAGGAAAAACCGGTTTCTATACCGAGTCCCTTCGTAGGGTACTTTAAGGAGTTCCGGGAGGAATATTGCCAGGTACCATTCACTCCGCCAAAATATTTGGTAGCAAACACGGCTGAATCCAATTCCGAGTACGCGCCCGACACAAACTTATTTTCGTTAGGCAGGATCTGCATGGTCTCAAACTGTAAACCAAACCGCAGGGAGCTGTTACTCCAATCCCTGCTAATACCCGGACTAACATACCAGTTCTTTGCTTTGGTGCGATAGAAAGATCTTGATTTTACCAACAGCTCGGTATTGTTCCCTAAACCATAAAAGTTTAAAATATATCGGGGTCCCTTGTAGGCTGCTGCCAGATTAAGGTCCCACTTACCAAAGGTTTGTTTAAACAGTCCTTTATAACCAAAACCCAGTGCGCCGGTACCAAATGCATAATTCACCACAAAACTTTGCTGCCAGCCAAAAGGCGTTTTGCCCCATTGCTGTCTTTTGTATAAAAGCCCCAGTCCTAAAATAACCTGGTCATCGGGATTGTACCCGGGAATGATCAGGGGTATCCACCAATCATATTTAACCGAATTCCTTTTGTAGTCAAAGAGGCTGTCTGAACTATGATTGATCCTGAACTGGTGATCAGCAAAGAAATTATTATCGCTATGATCATATGCCCGTACTTTTTGACCATTGCCCTCTCCTGCTGTTATAAAACTATCAACGCCTTTACCACCAATGGCCCGGATCAGGAATTTATTCTTTCCATCGCCGGTAAAAATAAACCGATCCTTACCTTCCAGTCCATATACATTGATCTGTTTGGTGGCATTATGATCAAACACGCGGTAATAGAATGTATCGCTTTTCTCATTGAGGCCGGTCACCGCCAGATGCCTGTTATCTATCTTTGAAAAAATAAAGGACTCATTCTTTTCTGATCCGGTAATAGTGACATGTCGGCTTAAGTAACGATAATATTTCATGCTGTAACCAGGCAAATGATCTCTTCGCTGCCGTAATCTTTTCACCAGGAAATCACCAGAGATGGCATTCACTTCATCCGGCATGGTATTGATACCGGCGCGGATAGCCGAATCGGGTAATGCCTGTTGAACCGTGTGGATCGTTTGCTCCCAGTCTTCTTTTGTAAGCTGGTTCAGCAACTGCCGGTCAAGGTTACGGGCTGAAAAGTTTTGTCCCAGCATGTCCTTTACCTTGTAATGCATATTTTGTAAAGGCCGTAAGGCCCAGGGCCTTGAGATCAACCAAAGGGAAATACCATCCGTTCTGGAAAACGCCTGGTCGCGGTCCCGGCCAAAAGGTTCGTATAAGGTCCTGGAGCTGTCTTCATGGGCACACCACACCCACTGATCTTCGTGCCGGTCCCAGTCGTTTATGATCATATCGAACAGACGAACTTTCAGGAACGCCTGTTGATCAACCTGGTTCTTCGTATTCTTAAATAGCTTCTCGAATAATTTTTCAGAATTGTCTATATCATCGGCATTATCGCTTAATGCGGTGTGGTCCCATCCTTTTCCGGAAGGCCTTTCTTCCAACAGGCATAATTTATTGGCAAAGACCGAATCATACTCGCCCAACCGCGGCTGACCAGGAACATATAATATTACAGGATTCGTATGTAGTATGTGTAAATAATCAGCCAGTTTGGCAATGGCCACGGGACCATAAGGGTGCGCTGTACTGATCTGATCGTTTACAAGATCGTTTATAAATGTTCCTTTAAACTCGTCGGGCACCAATACGTCCAGGCTTTTATCAATGGTGCGCAACACATATTCCTTTCCATCGCCACCAATTAACCGAAGTGTTTTGGTTTGATGCCCACCGCCCATTTTCTGGGGAGTTAATCCGCCCTTGGCCGTCTCGAGGTTCAATACGGGGAAACGCACCTCGGTAGCCCATTCACGGCGATAGTGTTCGCCCCACCAGAACATTTTACTGCCCGATGCAATGTATTGTTTGCCAGCCGGCCGGGTTACCACTAATGAATCTGTAAGGGGTACCGATTGAGCCAATGCTTGCATAAGAGCAACGGATTGTAAACCAATTAGCAGGGCAAGTTTGGTCATAGTTGCGGCTTTTGGGGAGCCTTGCAAAAGTCATTCCTGTTAGATATAGTACGGAGGGCATATGAGTTGAAGCAATACATGCAATATGATCGTTATGCTTAGAATATATTTAGCTTGTTTGATCGCAGTGGCCCTTTTTGGATGCGGCAACCATTTCTTTCCGGGTTTATAGCCGATGAAAATAACCGCGAAGTATACGACCGGCCCGTGGGCGTGGCTATGACAAAGAATTATATGTTGGTAGCGGATGATGCCACCAATACCATTTGGTGTGTAATACCCAGTAAATAAGCGGATTATCCCTGATCGCTCTTTTTTAATAACTTGTTTTACTTTTACCTAAATTCGTAACAACCTGAAGCAAGTTATATTATGAAAGCACCCGTTTTACTTATGCTGGCATTTGCTGCCATAACCGCCCATGCACAAACCAGTATCAATAATTTCAAGTATGTGATTGTACCCGAAAAGTTCTCCTTTTCCAAGTCGGAGAACCAATATGGATTGAACACTACGTTAAGAGACCTGCTAGAAGAAAAAGGCTTTACTGCCATTATGAGTAACAGCCAGTTGCCACAGGATGTAGCTGCCAACAAGTGCAGCGCATTACTGGCCGATGTAACAGAGAAAAAAGGGCTCTTTGTTACCAATCTTACGATCCAGTTAAAGGACTGCCAGGGCAATATCATCTTTAAAAGTAAAGAAGGTAAAAGCCGCGAAAAGGAATTTCAACCGGCGTATGATGGTGCATTAAGAGATGCCTATACTTCTGTGAAAGCAGCTCCCTATCAGTATGATGGCAGTACATTCGCGCCAGCGCCAACCGCCAGTGCAGTACCTGTACCTGCTGCGCCGGTAGCCACAACCCCGGCGGCAGTTGCGACGGCTGTAATTGCTGCAACTATCATAACAGATGCCACCGGTACTTTATATGCACAAGCCACCCCCAATGGATTTCAGTTGATAGATACCACACCCAAAAAGGTATTGACCATACTGAAAACTTCCACGCCCGATTATTTCATTGCACAGAACGGTTCTGTGGCTGGCGTTGTATTTAAGAAAAATGAAGAATGGCTGTACGAGTATTACAAAGACGACAAACTGGTTAGCCAGAAATTGCAGATCAAGTTTTAATAACAACTTATAAAAATGTAAGTCCCCCGACAAGATCGTCAGGGGACTTTTTTATTTACCGGTCATTACCGGGGGATGGGTTTCCGGTGGGCACTTCCCGATGACCCAGTCGAAAACTTCCCCGGCATGGACCGGTATGAATTCATTTATCTATTATTTACCGGTCGGCGCCGGGGAGTGGCTCCCGGAAGGGCACTTCCCGATGACCCATAGCGGAAATTCCCCGGCATTGACCGGTATCAAATCTTTTGAATTATTTGGTCACCACTTCCAAACCTTTCTCTAACTGTACGTCGATATTTCTTTTGATAGCGGTGGTATCATAAGCTATTTGAATGTCGGGCGTGAGGCCTTTATTTTCATAACAGACCATGTTAACATCCCTTAACTCCACCCCCGCACAATATACCTGTACAAAGTTGGCCGCAACAAACTGGCCACCCATGTATTTTACATCTGAAGATGGTATCTGTCCGGTACCCCCCCAGGTATGTTCACCAACCAGTTTTGCGTTGGGCCATATGGCTTTTATTGACATGGAGGTCATCTCCGACATACTCACCGAATTCTTATCTACTAATACGACAATAGGTTTTTTAAAGTCAGTACTTCCCTGTTGCGGATGCACATAACCTTTTACCCAGGGAGTATAATCCAACCGGCCATTTCCATTCCTGGTGCGGGTATTGGTAACATGCACCGGTGATGTAACAAGGCGGCCCAACAGGAAATCGAGGTCAGGCACACTGCCACCGGGGTTTCCCCGTAAGTCAAGGATCAATCCATCGATGGAGGGATCTTTTGTATACCGGAAGAAATTATCCAGCACCGGTTTTACCGGGTTTGCGGTGGTATTAACTGCATAATACTGGCTTTGCAATTCAAAATCCTTATACTCCAGGTACAGGATATTTTTATTATTACGGGGGATTATTCCCATATTAATACGCCAGACAGTGCCATCGTTTGCAGTTCCGGTCCCCATCTCAGCTTTGGTGAGATAGTATTTAGGGATGATCACATCGAATGTGCTCCTGGGAACATACAGTTCATCACCTCTTAACTGATGCCTGATAGCTGAAGGATTGAAAACGTTGGTGCCTGTGACAGGATAACCGCTGATCATATAGTCAGTCAACCCGTTAAAGCTCAGCGACAAATGAGAATCCGCCAGGTCCTTGGTCATATCAACCAGGAACTGTACTGCCCGCTGGGGATTTTGGGGGTCATTTTTAGTCTGGTCAAGGTATTCAAACCGGGGCTTGTAGGTCTTATACATATTATCCCAGTTAACCGTTTCTACATCCCAGAACATATAGTTGGTATTCATCCCATTCCAGAACGCTTCAAAGATCTCCGTATAAGACCTCCCGTAATAGCTGGTCAACCGCTCCGGTTTAACTTCTTTTCTGCAGGCGCCTAAGGTGCTGCTCAGCACCAACAAAAGCAGCGCGCTTCGCCCCCACCTGCTGTTTATTTTATTTATCAGATTATTAATACGTGTAACCATAATTATAACATTAAAACGCAAAATGATTATCTCCCCTATTGATTCAGAAACTCTATCGCTTTTTCCAGTTGAATATCGACGCCGGTTTGCAACATGGTATTTATAGATGCCGCATCGTACGTTACTTCCACATCGGGACTGATACCGGAGAAATTAAATTTATGATTCTTGTCCAGCAAGGCGGCATTCGACATCCGGGCAGTTGCAAAAGAACCCATATTAAAGGAACCTCCGTTCGTACTGATATCGTTACCGGTGATGAGGCCGGCGGTGCCATAAGTGCGCTCGCCGATGACCGTTACTTTGGTGTTAGACAGGCCTTTAAATGCCTGGATCACCGATTCACAAAGCGCTGAAGAGTAAATATCAGCCAGTATTACAATGGGCTTTTTGAAATCGGTAGCCCCCGTTTGCGGGGTAATATTCAAAGGCAATGCAGGCGTATAATCTAACCGGCCACTCCCTGATTTATACCTGATGTAGCCATACAAAGCCGGTTTTGCCGTAAACTGACCTACAAAAAAATCCACGTCCTCCAGGTTGCCGCCCCGGTTATTACGAAGGTCAATGATAATGCCATCGCAGTTGCCCTTGTGAATATTGTCAAACAGGTTTTTGATTACCGGGCGGGGTGGGTAGGTTACGTATTTGGCATCATACGATTCTTTCAACATAAAGTTGTTGATACCGGTATACAAAAGATCCTTTGCCCCTTTTCTGATCCTTCCGGTAGTAATTTGTGAAACCACATTGGTATTATAATTCTTATAAACACCATAGTCAAATTCATCCAGGTAATTATACTGGGAAATGTAATCGAACAAGGTATCGGGCAGGGCGGGCCGGATGCGTTGTGTTCTTTGCAATTTTGGAATAAAGCTGATATACGATTTATACAGGCTGTCCTCAAACCGGTAATCACCACCCGACCACAATTGGAGTACATACTGACCATCCTTCAGGTCCTTGGTCATATCGGCCATGTATTGAAAACCCAGGTTGGTGGTGGTATCGGAATAGGGACGCAAATTCAGCGAATCGAATTTTGGCTTATAGACCCGGTACATACTGTCCCAGTTCACCGTTTCTACATCCCAGAACTGGTAATTGGTGTTGAGCCCAGTCCAGAATACATGAAATAATTCTGAAAAATCGTTTATCTCATAATTACTGATCAGCTCCCGCTTTGGTATTTCGCGTTTGCAGGAATACAATCCCGCAAACAAACCCACCACAACGGTATATTTGAAAATTATTTTAATTCCTGACATGCACTATGCTTTACTTGTTATGTTTTAATACCGGCAATTGACACTGAACGCTCAGCAACAGGCTGTAGGTATCATTATACCGGGGTGTCTGGTTTTCGGAATATGCTTTTTGCATATCGGAAAAAGAAGGTGTGTATCTGCCTTCCAGTGAAAACACATATTTTTTATTGGGCGAATACTGCACCCCAACGCCGGCCAGTCCACCCCATTGAAAACGTCTGTCTTTGGTGGAATTGAATGTATAGGGTTCATCAAAAGGCAGGTAATTTTCCAGGTCCATGGGCGACAGCGTACGTCCTTTCACGTGACCACTCACCCAGTACTCACCATACCCCCCAACGTTAAGTATACCGTACAGGCTTTGCTCTTTTTTAAAATGCCCGCCAAACCGGAATTGCGCCATCACCGGTAGTTCCACGAAATTGTTGGTGGTTTGCTGGTACATATCAGAATAAAAACCGGTGCGCTGGATGCGGTAATTTTTCTGAACAAAGGTCGGTACCGCCTGAATACCGCCGAACCAGGAGAGCTTGGGAAATTCATAACGAATAGCCACACCGCCAGAATAACCATATGATGGTTGGTATTCAAAAAAAGGTTTGTCGGAAGTATTGGTTGTAAGATAATTCCGGTTAACACCTGTTTCAATGCCCACATGCCATTGTGCATTTACCTGGTTTCCACACAGCAATGCTGTAGAAATACCCAGCATTGCAAAGATCTTTTTACGCATATTTATTTTTTTGAAAACTTATTTTATTTGAATAGGAGAAGAAATATAGGTGGTATCGAGGCCGGTACCCAACGTTCCTGCAGCATTGGCTCCCCAGCCCCATAAAGTACCATCCCCTTTCAGGGCATACGAGGCGCCACCGGTTCCTGTAAGGGTGGTGGCAGTAAAACCGTTTAATTTTATGGGAGTGCTATCGGAAACAATAGAGGTGGTGCCTTTGCCCATGAGCCCATATACGTTATCGCCAGCAGACCAAATCGTACCGTTTGTTTCTTTAAAAAAGGTAGCCCCGGTATGAGGGACGATAACATCAATTGCTTTTGTATCGAAAAAGGAAATCCGGGCAAATGTATCGCGATTCTTAAAATCACTCATCCCCAAATGACCACGGCCATTGGCACCTGTTCCCCAAACCTTGCCATTATTATCTAACAAAAAGGTAGTGGACCCACTGGTAAATATTTTTGCAACCCCTGCTGAAGGCGTGCGTAATAAAACCGGAGTGGTTCGTCTTGTTTTGTCGGCAAGCCCCAGCTCACCATTGAAATTGAGTCCCCAACCCCATACTTCACCATTGTTTTTTTGAACCAGGAGATCATCGCCACAGCCAATAATTTGTTTTACATTGCTGACGGGGACCTTTACAAATGTTGCCCGCAGCTCATTATCGCCCTGCGCCAGTGCCTGGGTATAATTTCTGCCAGCGCCCCAAACGGTACCATCTCCTTTCAGTGCAAACACTTCGTTGAAAGTGATAGCGATCTGTGTTGCATCATCCAGGAACGGGACCCGCTTAAAGGTTACCACACTGTTAATGTGCCCCAGACCCAGTTGACCAAATTGGTTCCCTGAGCCCCAGGCGGTACCATCTTTCAGTTTGATAATGCTGGCCGCATCCCCGGTAAAGATCTGGTCAACATCGTAAATTGGAACCTGTGTAAGCCTGTTACGGCTGCTGTAATCGCCTACACCCAATTGGGCATGTGCATTGCTACCACAAACCCATAAAGTACCATCGTTCTTCAGGGCCAATACCTGACTGTAGCCACCCGCAATGGATTTTACTATGGGGGATTGTATGGGATTCACCGTGATCCGCACGGTGTAGGCAGCAGTTTTGCCGTTACTCGTTACGGTATATCTGACCGGATTGGTAAAATTCTGTTTACCCTTTGGCTCAACGCTATCGGAATAAGCAGTAATAGTGGGTTCCAGGGCAGTAATATCGGTGCCATAGTCAACCATCAATCTTATTGCGGTATCGCCCAGCAGCATTCCCTGGTAGGGCCTGTTCAACTTCGGGTTGCTGGTTGTTTTCTCTAACCAGAAGTCAAAAATAACAGTGCTCTTATCATGAACAGGAATATATTCAGGGTCTTTATTGCACCCTGTCATGGCCCCTAGTAAAACCAGGCCGAGACAAAAAGAAAATACCGGTATTTTTTTTACTTTACTGAACATACTTACGGTTTCTAGTTACACTTGAAAGTTAGGGGGTCATAATCGTTACAATCTACGGTGGTCTTATCGGCCGCATACACGGTGACCTGTGGTGGTGTTACCAGACCGCCCGTTCTTCTGGACATTACCAGCGAATAATTATTTTTTGCCGCAACATTGATCTTTATTTGTTTAAGGGTAAGTCCGTTGGCATCCAGGTACTGGGGCACACGCAAGCCTGCGTATAAATTCTCGGCATCGCCTAAATCTTTTCGGCTGGCCTTTGCTTCCGTATTATAAACATCTGTGCGTATCGGTGAAATTCGACCCTGTTGGTATACCATGTATGCGTCATCATCTGACATGTAGTTAAGCGCTTTCGAAGTATAGAAATAATAATCCCAATTCGTTTGTGTACGTATATCTAATGTTTTAAGCTGGGTAGTACCATCGAGCCAGAGTAACCGTAATTTCGGATTGGCATTCATGTCGAGATTGCGCACGGGGGTCCACATCAGCACTACAGAAAGTAGTTCGGGATTGTGACTGAAATCGACCGTATCCACGCCACAGCCCTCCAATGAAATGATCCTGAGGCTATCGCTTTTTGACAGATCAACGCTTTTCAGCGGGGCGCAATACGTGGCAACCAGTTGATCCAACTTACGGTTCTTGGTTATATCCAGTGTATTCACCACCTTACATTCTTCGAGGTACAACCTGCGCAACTCTGTATTGGTAGATACGTTCACTGTTTTTAAGGATGACATCCCAAAGGTCATCAGGTGCCGCAGATTGGCATCGTTATCTGTTTTCAGCGTACTCAGGCGGGTCAGGGAGATTAAATTAACATAGTTCAGCGCCGTCAGGTTCGACAGATCGAGCGTAGTAATCGGAATGGCAGCCGCTCTTAAAAAACGCATACTGGTGCAACCTTTCACATTTACATACTGCAGATCTTTATTGGTCAGCAATTTGATGGTATCGAGCGCCATCGTAGCTCTCAGATTTACTGAATCTACCGGGCAGTTCTTTACGATCAGTTTGCTCATTTTCGAGAAGTACTCGATGCCTTTCAGGGAGTGAACAAACGGGTTGGGACAAGTGAGGGTGTCAATTGTCATAGTGCCGGCAAAATTCTTCACTTCGGGACTGGTGATATCGATCAGTTTTCCGGTTTTATCAAACGCATTGGGACAAATGTTTGCCTTCAAATACACCCTGAGCATACTGTCAGGAATTAACCTCATGGTCTCTGTTTCTACAGGCGTGTCATCAACCGGATTCGAATCGCCTACTTTTTTAGAGCAGGATTGTATAAGCAAACCTGTCATCAGTAGTATTACTACCAGGAATTGTGACAGACTCCAAATTCTTTGTTTCATAACAGTATGTAGTTTTTAAGTTCTTTATAAAGGATTTTGTTTTACAACACCATGCGTAGCATCGATCTCCGCCTGCGGGATCAGGAACTGCCATCGCTCATCTATACTGGGTTTTCCAGTCCTCTTTAGGTATGATGACCAGGCCCTATCATGCCTGGACCGGTCTAATGGTATATCCAGCCGTTTCAGGTCATAGAACCGGAACCCTTCGCCCCACAACTCTATTCTGCGCTGAACAAAAATTTCATACTCTAATGCATCCCTGTTTTTTGTAGTTATCTTATAAGCCGGGTCCCTTTTCTTTACCAGTTCGTACAATACTTGCTGAGCAGCAGCATCATTGTGTAAATAAAAATTTGCCTCTGCTTCTATTAAATACATTTCAGCCGCCCGCATCACCGGTACATCGCCAATACTCATGGCCGGGTCTTTTACTTTAAATTTCCGTTGCATAAATTTCACCCGGGCCCCAATTTCTTTTCCGTCAGCATCCAGTGGAACCGGAAATGAATGGTTGGTACCGGTAGAATCCCATAACTGCCAGCGAACATCGGTTGATGGGATCAGATAGTACAAGGTATCCACGATGGTCCTTGGCGAGGTCTGAATATTCTGCGCCGGGAAATTGCACGACATATAGGCAAAGAAGGAAGCGAAGTAGGTGGTTTGATTTTCCTGCTGGTGCATTCCCCACATCCATTCAGGGGTATTGTAATCATTGAACCCGCTCATGTAGGTAACCGAATCCATAAGGGTATAACCGGTACGCGCCGCTTTTGCCATGTCAAGCGCCACCTGATAGTCCTGCTGGGTAAGGGCCACTCTTGCTTTCAATCCCTGCGCCACGCTTTTATCGAGGTGCGACTTATTAGTTCGGGTGTAACCGCCTAACAGATCAATGGCCTTGTCGAGATCGGCATTGATCTGGTCATATACCACCCGTACACTGGCGCGGGGAGTGGCTTTCTCCTGCGAATGCAGCGTTATTCTAAGTCCGGGACCGTCGTTATCACCAGCGGCATCATATCGCTCCCCGAACAATTGTATCATTTGAAAATAGGCCCAGCCCCGGTATGCATACGCCTGGCCCAGGATGGCTTTTTTATCTTCATCACTACCCCTGGCATCATTTACGTGATCGATCAACAGGTTTATGTTATTGATGATCTCGTAATAGAAATTATAATTGAAATACACCAGGGCGGAAGTCTGATTCCGGTGCGAGCTCAACCATAAATAGGGATATATGAACCAGTCGGTGGTAGAGGAAATGGTAATATCATCACCCATAACATCCATAAACATCATATTGGAGCCCTGTCCTACCAGGTCCTGACGGCCTAACTGGCTTGAATACATGATCCGGTGTACACCGTTCAACAACTTCCAACATCCTGCAGTAGTGGTCAACGCCTCATCTTCAGGTATACGGTCTGTAGCCTTTGTTTCCAGATATGATTTGCTACAAGACGCCAGCAAACCGAACACCGCTATAAAGAGAAAAGTTTTATTAAGTCGCATGTCTGTATTATAAATTTGCAATTACACCTAATGAATAAACTCGTCTGGGGAGGTATACATCTCCGGTTGTTCCGCTGAACGTCTGTAGAACATTCATGCCTTTGCGGGCCGAGAACTGATACGCATTTTCTACACTCAGGTAGGTTTGCAATCCTGATAAATGAAGGCGCTGTAAAGCTGCGCGATTGAAGTCGTATCCCAGGTTGATGCTATTCACCGTAAGCGAGGTGGCGCTTACCAGCCATCTGTTTGAAGAACCGGCAAAACCGGCACCTTTCAAATAGTCCATACGCGGAACATCCGTTTGATCGCCTGTAGCCTGCCAGCGTTTCAGGATATCCTTAGATAGTGAATTACCAAAAGAGGGCGTCATCATACTGGCATAAACGCCATCGTATGTTTTGCCACCGATCTGGTAAGTGCACACCAGGTTGAGCGAAAAATTCTTATAACGCATATCGCTGCGAAAGCTTCCCTGCAGATCAGGGATGGCTGAACCCTGATAGTCACGCTTCGCTCTCGCTGAGGCTGTGGTATAACGTACGCCCTTGATAGTTTTATCAGGATCGTCATAAGGTGCATTATCCTCATAGGCAATCTTATCATCCAGCTCATATAAAGCATCTCCATTGGCGGGATCTACCCCTTTCCAGGAATAGAGATAGAAGTCGTAAATAGAATGCCCTACTTCCAGTTTTTTAGTACCGGAAATAATTTCCTTGATCGATTCGGGCATTGAGGTGATCTTATTCTTTACCGTCATTGCGTTAAGCGTAAAGTCCCAGTTGAAGTTTCTGCCTTTAATAACCTCTGTATTTAAGGTGAGTTCAACACCACGGTTATATAAGTTACCAACGTTCATCCAGATGCTGAAAGCGCCGCTGGGGGTACCCCCACCCGATAATGGTTGGGGCACATTGAATATAAGTCCTGAAGTAATTCTGTTGTATACATCAATATTTCCCGAGATCCTTCCTTTAAAAAGCGAGAATTCAACCCCGATATTCATGCTACGGTTCGATTCCCAGGTAAGATCTTTATTGGCAATAAGGCCATAAATGTAACCAGGCTCCTGGGCATTGTTATTGACCATATAACCACTCTGGTAAACATAAGTACCTACATTATCGTTACCCACCGAGCCATAAGAAGCTTTCAGCTTCAGGTCGTTTACAAAGGAAGAATGGAAAAAATCTTCCTTGCTGATGCGCCAGGCGCCCGATACCGTTCCGAAATTATACCACCGTTTACTTGCTGCAAAAAGAGAGTTTCCATCTCTTCGAAGCGAAGCCGACAAATAATAGATATTGCTATAATCGTAGTTTATTCTTGACAGATACCCTTCAATACGTTTTTCAACTGTACTGGAAGTGGGAGCTTCTGTAACGGTAGTATAGTTTTCCAGTTCCAGTTTATTTCCCGGAGCAATCTGGTTCCTTACCGTTATGTTGGAACTGATGGTTTCACGGCTACTGTTTTCGTGACCGATCATCGCTTCTATACTATGTCCATCCCAGGATTTATTATAATTCAAAAGCTGATTGAACGAATAACTCTTCATGCGTGCATTGCCTCTCGATAACGATCCCGCTGGTGAACCGTCACCAATGGTTGGGTTCAGATAACTGTAGGATTCTGTTGTTTCCTGATCAAGCCCCAGGTTGGTGGTCAATTTGAGGCCTTTTGCCAGTGTTGCATCAACATAGGTACGGGCGCCCATAGCTATGCCAGTGAGGTAATTCACATTTAATTCCCCTTCGGCCAGTGCATTACGGCCCGGTGAAAAAGGCCGGTTACCATTGGTATGAATACCATCATCATAAATGTGCTGGCCATTTTTATCGAGCACATAAGCCCCATTAGGATCATGCGCATGAACCGGATAGATGGGCCCCACAGTTCGCGAAAAATAAAAAGGGTTAACTATATAACCGGACCCATACGCCGGGGTTTGATTGGTATTGGTAGTTGAGCCGTATACATTCACACCGGCTTTTATAAAAGAGTTCAGACGGGCATTGGCATTCACTCTTCCATTCCAGCGTTTGAAATCGGCTGTGGGGGTATAACCCTTGTCGGTTATATAACCCACCGATGCGTAATAATCTGCATTCTCATTTCCGCCATTGAAAGACATGGTATAATCCTGGCGGAACCCTTTGCGCGTGCCCGCCTTTTCCCAGTCCAGGTCATCGGCATACAACAATTTTGCATTGGGGTTCAGCTTTCCATTTATATCTACAATCTCATCATCGGGCACATTGAAAGGGTTATAACCCAGATTCTCTTTGATCCCTTCCGTTGCATATTTATTGGCCAAATACCCGCCCTGACTGCTGACCAGGCCATTGCGGTAATACTCCCACATCAACGGATAATATTCATACGCATTCACCTGAGCGTATTCAGGCAGCATCCGCACATTCACCCCCTGGTTCATTTTGAACTGAACGGCTGTTTTTTTACCTCTGCTTCCTTTTTTGGTGGTGATCACGATGACGCCATTACTGCCACGTGAACCGTATAAAGCAGTAGAAGCGGCATCCATCAACAACGACATTGTAGCAACATCGGCGGGGTTGATACCACTGGGATCGCCATCATACACCATTCCATCAACCACCATCAGCGGGGAACTCCCGGCAGAAATAGACCCAAACCCCCTTACGCGGAGATTGGAAGTACTTCCCGGTTGACCACTGCTCAGTGTGCTTTGCAAACCGGGCCCAATGGCTGTGAGACCATCAAGAATATTGGTGATAGGCCGTTTTGCAAACTGACTATCGCTTATTTGTGCAACGGCGCCTGTTAAAGATGCTTTCTTTTGTGTACCATAAGCCACCACAACCACATCACCCAGGGTTTGGGCGGTGCTGCTGTCGCTCCAGTTTTTCAAACGTTGTGAAGGGGGGATTACAACAGTGTCTGACTTTTTGGGCGCTGTTTGCCGGGCTCCCTGCGTTTGCCCATGAGAACGGGCAGGGAGCACACCTGACACCAGGGCTGCCAGGGATAGGGGAACAAGAATTTTCTTCATAACTCGCTTACAAATTCATCCTTAATGAAAACCGTTCAGGAAATGTTCAGTCCTGTAGTTTTTGTTGTTTATATTTATTTCGAACGCAGATACGGATAGCCGTTATTGGTGCCGGAAGCCACACTCCATACAGATGAAAAATCCCAGTTAGCATAAGTTGCAGCCGCTTTCATTTCCTGGGTTGTTTTTCCATTGGTGGTAAAGGCATTGTCAAAGGCAAAATTTCCATTACCGCCACCCAGGTTGGTTTGACCCGTGGTTGTTTTATCCCAATAATTGGTACAGGTACCACTGGTAATAAAAATACCATTCGGTGTGGTGCCTACCAGTGCACCAATAAGGAATGGCGCAGTGGCACTTGTGTGTACACGCGATACAACACCGCATACATAACAGTTGGTAACCAATACTATGTTGGCAGAAGTAGCTATTTGCCCCACCAGCCCGCCAATGCGGGTACCTTTATGAAAATCTGAATTGGTGCCATTGGCGCCTGTTACGGCCCCGGTAGCATAACAATTCTGAATTTTGCAAGCAATAGTTGGAATTGAAGACAAAGTACCAACCAAACCGCCCATACTATTGGGTGCCGTCAGGCTACTGGTGGTATTAAAAGGTAATTCTACTACATTACCTGATGCATAACTGGTTTTTACAGTACAGGAATTTACAGCCCCGACCAGCCCCCCCACATTTACAGTACCAAGTATTGAACAGGCAGCATAGGAATCAGCGATCTCACTATTATAGGCAGTACCAATTAAACCACCTGCATCATTAGCTGAAACCGCATAACTACCTGCAGGTGCAGTGATGTTCGCGTAGCATTTACTAACGGTTGCATTTTGAGCCGATCCTATAAGGCCACCGGTATATTGACTACCAGTTACAACCGTATTATTACCGTTTACATAACAATTGGTAAAGGTGCAGGAATCTGTAAATCCGGCCAGGCTGCCTATATAGCCCAATCCATTGCTTCCATCAGCGGATCTTTCAACTATACCGGTGGCAGCCAGTTGAATCCCGATGTTTTTAAAGGTGGCTTTGACCGCATAACCAAACAGGCCGCTATTACTTTTGTATCTGTGGCCAGCATCGATACCGGTTGGCTGGGTATTGTCGCGGAAAAGGCAGGTTAAACCTTTTATTACGTGATTTTGTCCATCGAGTGAACCCCTGAATACCACAGGGCCACCATCAACATACTTTGTGCCTATAGAATACCAGCCATAATCCTCATAGTCGCTGATACCGGTGCTTGATGATCCAGCTGCATTGAGCGCAGGCAGCTGGATATCGTTCATCAGCATGTAGCTTTCGTTGAGGCCATTACGGACGTTGCTCAACTGTTTGGCATTATAAATACCATAGGGATTGTTTACCGGATCATAAACGGGCACAGTTATTTGTACGGTATAGGTTTTACCCTCGCCGGTCTTAACAGTATAAGTTACTCCTTTGGTGTAGTCTGTAGCAGTTGAAGGATCGGGGCTGATGCTGTAACCGGCAGGCAGCACCGCTGCAGCGGCCAGTTTTGTTACATCAATGCCACGGGGCATGTGCTTTATTTCCTGCACCGCGTTATCGATGGTAATGGCAGTTGAGTCTGCACCAAATTTAAAAGTAATGGACTGGAAGGAAGCTGCGCCTCCATCCTTGTCCTTTTTACAACTAAACAAACCAACTGCTAATAGAAAAGTGCCTATTGTTTTCGGGAAGGTATATTTCATTGAATTGTTTTTTTTAGAAATGGAGTCCCGAGGAATCGGGACCCCTTTGTAATCTATAGTCTCAATCAAAAAAATGCTAAGGGTTCGATCTGCCCATAAGCAGGCATCACAGGTATTGGAATATTCAGATTTTTATAAAAGGCTCCATTCAGCAAGCGTTCTATAAATTTTGATCCTTAATTTATACAGGGTAAAGCTGCCATCGGCTTTTTTCCCTACTACAACACAATCATAAAAAGCATGAGAGTTAAAATTGTATGTATTTATTGTGGGAGTGCCACTGATAACACCGGTAGTTGTATTGAGTGTTAAACCGGTGCCTGGAGCAAATGGATTTCTGTCAGGGTTCAGCGCAATAACTGAATAGCTTACAACCCCGGCACCGTTCACAGGCGACAATTCGGCTGATGTATACCCAGGATAAGGACTACTGGCAACATTCACCGGCTGGTTTTGTACAAACAAATAGTTATTGGTTGCGTTTGTGCCCTTACCGGTTGAATTGTATGTGAAGAAAGGATCATTAGCCACTATATTCATAGTAAATGAGCCATTATATGCAATGCCGGCAGGATTGGTAAGCGTAACAGTATGAGAAGGAGTTGCGCCACCACTAAAATTCCCGGGAGGCGTTCCTGAAATAACACCAGAAGTTGAATTGATGTTCAGCGACTCACCAGTAACAAATGGTGTCGCAGCAACTGAATAACCACTCACCTGACCGGCAGTTATTAACGGATTCAAATAAACGTTGGCCCCGGCTAAAGTCTCCGTTGGCAATTTTGTAAGGTAAATGGTATTACCTGAGTTGATCCGGGGACAGAGCGTGTCTATAAGGTTACCATTAAATAATGACATCATATAACTTACCTGGGAAGGTATTGCGGTAGCATTGACCACCATGCGCACATTCACGTCCTGATACCCACCGGTATTGAGTCCTCGCACAACAACCGTTACATTGGCCGCTGCAGTAGGCGTTCCTGTTATTGAGCCAGAAGTACTGTCGAGAGTTAACCCTGCAGGCAATGCAGGACTGCCAGGCGCCAGCCGGTATCTTTTAATTAAACCGGAAGTAGTTAATACAGTCGGGTTCAGCGTAGATCCAATAGAGAGATCTTTAGTGAAAGTACCGTTGAAAGTATACAGAAATGCTGGCTTCTTATCATTAACAATTATGCTGATGGTTGTTGAAGCGGCTTTATTGTTGGTGGTAATACCTGTAATAACAAAAGATACCGGTGTGGGAATTTCAGTATTTAAGGTATTGGTCAGTTTGGTAGGTGTACCGCTAATTTGACCCGTTTTTGCATTGAAGACAAGACCTGTTTTAAAATTCAGACTATCCGGAGAAGGAGAACAAAAATACTGGTTGAAGTTACCAGCCAGTACCATAGGCGCAATAGCCGTAGTGATCAGGTCCTTTGAATCTTTTTCAAAAGTGAATACCCCTGTTGGCCCATAATTAAAACCAACAGTACCTACCAGCATGGTGATGGTATCGCTTGCAGTACCACCAGTACCTCTTGCTGTAACTACAAATTTTGTAGGCAGCAGTGTATCACTTGGCGTACCGCTTATTTCACCATTTGCAGTATTCAAAGAAAGCCCTTTCGGAAGCAATGGGTTGATGGTATATTCAGCAATAGGACCGCCGGTGCTATCGGGCTTCACCGGAGTCATAGCCACGTCCTCAGCAATGGAGATAACTTTCTGCTTGTAAGAAATGGCAGGGGGTGGAGTTGTCACCTTATCCGATTTCTTACAGTTTACAAGTAACAGGGTAAATAGTGAGCAGATCAATAATTTCGCCGACAAGCGATAGTAGGGCATTCTCATCATGCAATTATGGTTTTGGAGTTTTAGACACCAATTTGTTGATGCCTCGGTGACTGATTTTGATTGACGAAAAATGAGATTCAAATCTTTTATGTGTTGGTGAAAGTTACCAAGCAATGGAGTGGCTGTGGGGTTGCATTGTACCTACCTGAGCAAACATTTGATGAACTGGGCCTTCCAAGGGACGAATATTTATATATTGAAACCGGAAATTCATCACTCTAATAACCCCATTCATCCGCTATTTTTTCATATTCGAAAAAATACCAAAGCGTATAATGGATGATTCCTATTAAAAAAAATGTATATCTACTAAATACGGGGTTTGGAAAAAACGAGCAGCATGTAAGCCACCAACTACGAATTCGATTGCACTAATAAAGCTTCAGCGGCAAGGGATTGCATATAGGATGGAGTACAGGGAATTGTTTAATTGGTTTCGTCTATAAAAGCACCCGGTTTGTCTTGTTTTGTATTATTATTCCAGGAAATCTCTATTTTTACAGGGCACACCCAGGAAAACTCCCGACCAGATACTAATGCCTTTAAAATCAGGCGAGCATGATGCGATTAATGATCCTTCGTAGTAATATTTTATTGCTGTTTTTAGTTCTGTTATGCCAGGTAACCGTTGCCCAGGTGGTGATAAAAGGTACCGTGTATGATAAGCAGGTCCGTTATGGTGTACCCAATGTAAGCGTGCTGAGTACTTCCGGTATAGGCACTATCACTGATACATTGGGGCATTATTCAATAAAAGTACCCAACAACGATTCTATATATTTTTCCTACCTCGGAAAAGCTACCGATAAATTTCTTGTTAGCAGATTAACACCCGATCAGCCTCTGGATATCAGTTTGCCTGTATCGGTTGATATGCTGCCTTCAGTAACCGTGAAGCAGCCCAGTTACCATATGGACTCTCTGGCCAACCGCCAGGAAAACAAAAAGATCTTCGACTTTGCACCAGATTACCTAAGCACTCCCAGCAGCTTTGGTGTAGGGGTAAGTTTTGACGCCATCTTTAATGCAAAAAGGATGGCCAGACTGGACCGCTTCCGGTCTTTTCTGATCCGACAGGAGCAGGATAAATATGTAGATCATCGCTTCAGCAAAGCGCTGGTAAGGCGTATTACCGGGCTTACCTCACCGGCACTGGATTCATTTATGGTTGAATACCGCCCCACTTATGAAACAATACAGGGCTTTGAAACAGACTATGATTACTATTCCTACATCAAAGCCTGTGGAGAGTCCTTTAAATACATGTGGAAACAGGATCACCCGGTTGTAGCAAGTGATTCCACGAAGACTCCAATAAATTCGGGGAGTAATTAATACGGCAATCCTTTACCCGATCTTATTATATAACCAATAAGGAAGTCGTTTCATAATAAAAGCAATCAACCACCAGCGTTTTGTAACGTAGGCCACCCGTTTCTTAGCGTCAATGGCCGCCCTGATCTGCCGGGCCGCTTTCTCAACCGGCGCCACCCAGAACTGTCCGTTCCCCTTGGCCATTTTGGTTTTTACAAAACCCGGACGAATATCCGTTATCACAATATTTGTGTTAAGCTTACGGGCTTTTATGTTCAGTCCTTCCGCATAATTGCTAACGTAGGCCTTGCTGGCACTATAGGCGGGCGTCCAGCTATTGCCTCTTAGCGCCGCCACAGAGGAGATCACCGCCAGCTGGCCATGACCTTGTTGCAGAAAATAATTAAAAGTATAGGTAGCTATTTTTACAAAACCCATCACATTGGTGGCCGTGGAATCTATTTCAATTGCCGGAACCAATTCTGTAGAAGGATCACCATAACCGGCACTATAGATCAACAGATCAAGACCGCCCATTTGCGTAATAAGCAGCTGCAACCTGTCCACCGCATCATCAGTCTGCACATCAAAACAGCCGGTATACAGGGCTGGGAATTGCGTTTTCAATTCCAGTAATAATTCAGCCCGCCTGCCGGTAATGGCCACCGTATGGCCTAATGCCAGGTATTGTTGGGCCAGTTCCCTGCCCATACCCGAGGTAGCGCCAATAATGATGATCTTCATGCCACACAAAATACTACAGATCATTTATATTTGTTTCAACCCGTTAACCATGCATGAAACGTTGTTGACATATATCAGTGAACACTCCTCCACCCCACTCACCGCCGCTGAGGTGGAGGTGATCAAAGAAGTATTTGTTCCTAAGAAATTAAAAAAGCGGCAGTTCTTTTTGCAGGAAGGAGAAGTATGCAAATATGCCGCCTTTATTGTAAAAGGGGCCATGCGGCAATACCGGGTTGACGACAAAGGCGTAGAACATATCCTAAGGTTGTCTATTGAGAACTGGTGGGTATCTGACCGGGAAAGTTATATCATGCTCACCCCCTCCCGCTACAATATCGACGCCTGGGAAGATTGTGAACTATTAACGCTTACAAGAGCCGATTTCCTGGGCAGTTTAAGCGCCATTCCAGCCATTAATGAAATGACAAAAAAGATGGACGATAACTTCGCCATCGCCACGCAACGAAGAGTTTCCTCCATTAGCCTGTCGGCCGAAGAACGATATGCCGAACTGGTTCAAACCTACCCTGAATTCCTGCAACGCTTCCCCCAGCACCTCATTGCTTCTTACCTGGGCATCAGCCGGGAAACGCTCAGCCGCCTGCGTAGTCATGCCGCAAAGAAATAACACCTCTTTTATTGTGACTTATTACACCACTATTTTGTGACATTTATCATCGTTTTGCGGGCCCCGCTGGTTGCAATTTTGTGTTGAAAAGGATACACAACAATGAAGAAGAAAATCATTTTTACCTCGCAGGGCCACCGGGCCGATATTGGCGAATACAAGATCAATCGCATTTTACCCAACCGGTACGCAGATGCCGTTGGCCCATTTGTTTTTTTAGACCACCTGATGCCCGCCAGCCACTCCCCCAATGCCCCCATTAAGGAAGTTGATGGCACAGGTGCTCATCCGCACAGGGGCATTGCCACGCTTACCTATATCATCAATGGGGAAGCTGATCACCATGATAGTGCCGGGCATCACGCCAAAGTAAGATCAGGTGGCGCCCAATGGATGAAAGCCGGCAATGGCATTATACATGATGAAGCGGTAAATGTAGACGTTGAAGCAAATGATCTGTTAACCCATGCCATGCAATTCTGGATCAACTTACCCGCCAGTCAAAAGGCAACCCGGCCTGATTATCTTCCGGTGCAGGCTGGCGACATGCCTAAACACATATTACCAGCCAATGCAGGCTGGCTGAAAGTAATTGCCGGTGAATATGAAAACCTGGTGTCAAAGATCCCAAGTTATACAAAACAATTACTCTATCATCTTCACCTGAACGCAGGCGGTCATTTTACCATCGACACCAATAAGGATTGGGAATATGCGGCCTTTCTTCCTTTACAGGGTGCTGTAGTGAATAATGAAGAATTCACCGGGGGCGATTTTCTGTTGTTTGATAACGAACAGGCAGCAATCGAGATCAGTAATATGGGCCAGTCCGCCACCGATCTTATTTTGTTTGGTGGGGAACCATACACCGAACCCATTGTTTCGTACGGGCCTTTTGTAATGAACACCCAACAGGAGATTGCCACCGCCTACCGGGATTTTCATGCGGGTAAATATGGGATCATCAATTATCAATAAATGTGAAAGACCTGTAAAGTGCGCCATTTGAGCTTGCATTTGCCTGTTTATGCGCCCCTTACAGGTCTTGTTTAAAGTAATGCAAACTTAACCAGGGACCAGACCTGTCAGGATCGCTTAAACCCACTGATTGCTCAACACCCGATGGCAAACCTTACAGGTCTGGTTAACCATTATTTCTTTCCCGCCGCTGCCTTTTCAGCTTTCACCTTATTCACATACGCTTTGAACAATTCTTTCCAGTTGCGGCCATTGCTGTTCAAATACTGCTCGCATTTTGTTTTATAGATCTCAAAAATGGCAGATACCTGTTTGATACTCTTATAATCGATCGCCTGCTCACGGGCCTGTTTTAGATACTCCAGGATCTTAGCTTCCTCTTCCGGTTTCAGGTCAGTAACGATCGCCTTATAGCCCTTCATGGTAAAGGCCACTTTACCAATGGTATACTGATCGAGGATATACTCTACCTGTTCTGGCGTAAGGTCTTTATTTAAGATATCCATCAGGTCTTTATGTACGGAAGCCGGCATGGCAGAATTGGCAATGATCTGGCGGTCCATCTCAGACAGCTTATTACCAGTAGCTGGATTTATCCCCGCAGGTACCGTAGTGAAAGGATGCTCATTGTTCCAGTCGCGAATGGTCTTTAAATGCGTGGTAACAGCCGCCGCTACTCTTTTCTCTTTTCCCGCATCGGCTAACTTCAATCCGGCTGCCCATTCCGCTGCTTTCTTTTCTACTTCTGCGTTAGATTTAGCTGTTGCCGCTGCAGCTTTGGCCGCGCTGTCGGTTTGTGCCCAACAAAGAACAGGCAACGTAAATGTCAATAAAACAATAATTGGCAGGCGTTTCATCATGACGTAAGTGTTGTTTGCTAAAATAATGCATAAAAGAAGGTCAGAGAAAGAAAATGGTTGCATCCTACCTCCTTTAATTTAGGCTGTAAATGAGGATATTAGCTCTCGTTAACAAACTATTTACATGGAATTACGTTACTTTATGGCATATGCAGAAGGAAAGTCTTTACCAGCCTTTTGAGATCTATTATACCAAGGTAGACGTTTGCCCTAAATCGGCACACAAACACAACTTCTTTGAACTGGTTTATATAGCCAGTGGTACCGGTGTTCAATGTATCAATGAAAACAATTTCAACTATCAACCCGGTCACCTGTTCCTCATTACACCGGAAGACTGGCATTCCTTCCAAATAGACACTACTACTGAACTGGTATTTATTCGCTTTAACGACATCTATGTAAAGTCACAGCAACAGAACGATCCCCGGCACAAAGAATGGACCCAAAAACTGGAATATATGCTGAATAACGCCAGCCATCAACCGGGTTGCATTCTGCGCAATCCGCCTGATAAAATACTGGCAAAAGCAATGATGGAATCGCTCCTGGGGGAGTGGACACAGAAACAACTGTATCACCAGGAGATCATTTCACAGATCGTGAACACGGTCATCACCATCGTAGCAAGAAATATCGGCATGACCATGTCAAACAAAGTGGTAGATAACACCACCAATACCGTTGTTAAGATCCTCAACTATATTCAGGAAAACATTTACGATGGGGAGAAATTAAAGGCCGACATCATCGCCGGCCAGCTTGGGATTGCAGATGGTTATCTCAGCCGCTATTTTAAAAAACATACCGGCGAAAGCGTTCAACAGTATATTATCAATTACAAGCTGAAGCTGGTTGAAACCCGGTTACAGCACAGCGATATGCGCATCAATGAGATTGTATCTGAACTCGGCTTTACCGATGAAAGTCACCTGAACCGGCTTTTTAAAAAATATAAGGGGCTCACCCCAACGGCCTATCGAAAACAGCAGCAGTCAATTACTGTATAAATAATCAACTGCTGCGATCATCACTATTTTAATTTACGTCAATTACGACCTTTCCTTTTCCTGTCTTTCCTTTCAACTCCTCATAGGCTGCCGTTGCTGTTTCCAAACTGTATACAGCTGGAGATACGTCCGGTTTAACCAACCCTGCTTCTATTAATTTAGTGGCTTGCTGCAGGATCTCCCCATGATGCGCCCGGCCGTTATCAAATAACAGCGGTATCAACGTGAAAACGGTTGAATAGGTAGCGCCGCGTAACGCCAGTGGCGCCAGGCTGTGTGTTCCCCGCCCTATTATACTCACTACATGACCATACTGTTTTACCCCATTAAAGGAATCGTCGAGCGTGGTACCACCCACATTATCCATGACCACATCAAACCCTTTTCCACCGGTATATTCATTCACATACTCCTCCACTGTCGTTGCCGTATAATCGATGGGCACCGCACCATACCTTTTTATCTGATCAAATTGTGGTTTTCGTACGGTGGCAAATACTTCCGCCCCCCGAGCTTTTGCAATTTGTACGGCAATATGCCCAACGCCACCGGCGCCGCCATGGACCAGGACCCGTTGTCCCTGCTGCACGTTAACACGATCAACCAGGCCTTCCCAGGCTGTAATAAAGATCAATGGTACGGCAGCCGCTTCATGAAAAGAAAGGTTGGTTGGCTTCAACGCGAGTAACCGGGCATCGACTGTCATATATTCAGCCTGGCTGCCCGGGTTATTTCCTACCCCACCCGCCATGCCATACACTTCGTCGCCGGGTTTAACATTCGATACCCCTTCTCCCACTGCCGCTACGATCCCGCTAACATCAACGCCCAATATAGCGGGCAGTTTTGCCTGCGCATGTCCGGCCTGACCGGTCATAATTTTAACATCGAGTGGATTGAGCCCGCTTGCTTTTACTTTAATAAGTACCTGTCCGGCATGAGGGACCGGTTTATCTACTGTTTGCAATACAGGCGCAGAACCGAAACTATTCAATACTAATGCTTTCATATTCCTTGATTTTACTACCTAAAGGTCCAAAAGACCAGGGGCCTTTTGTTGTATTTTCCCGACATATTTCAGTACAAATTATCGCAAAATGGTTCCATCTTTGCGGCTCTTATTGAATTATGGAGAATCAAACACTTAAAGCCGGTTCTGTTTTGATCAGCGCGCCTGCGCTGGATGATCCTTATTTCGACAAAGTGGTCATTTATATAACGGAGTACAATGAGAAGGGTGCCCTGGGGTTTGTGATGAACCAGGTATTTGAACGAAAGTTTAATGAACTGACGGAGTTCCGGACCAGCAAACCATTCCTGCTGTATGAAGGCGGACCGGTAGAGAGAGAAAAGCTATACTTCATCCACCGGATTCCCGGGACTATCTCTGAAG
Organism: Niastella soli; assembly: GCF_017742245.1. Lineage (GTDB taxonomy): Bacteria > Bacteroidota > Bacteroidia > Chitinophagales > Chitinophagaceae > Niastella > Niastella soli. The sequence goes on along the minus strand of NZ_JAGHKO010000011.1, from coordinate 133,941 downwards.
GTACATTGGTAGGTGATGGGGTATATTACGGCGGTAACTTTAAACAGGCCGTTGAATACCTCAACACCGCCAGCGACGCAATAAACCACCTCAGGCTCTTTATCGGTTACAGCGGCTGGGATGCGAACGAACTGGAAGAGGAGATCAAAGAAGGAAGCTGGCTGCCCGTACAGGCATCTGCTACTACGCTTTTCCAGGCTTCGGAACAATCGCTTTGGGAAGAATTGTATAAAAGAATAGATTAAAACGGCCTGCCACTCACCTATAAAAACAGTATGCTGTTACTTATTATCATTGCACATTTCAAGCGCAATGGCTACGGCCTGTTCAATATAAATATCCTGACGCACCCCCTTGATCCAAATCTCATTCTTACGGGGATACAAAACGTCCAGGTCCATTTCCCTGCCGGCAGGCAACCGTAAAGCGCGGGTATTGACCGCTGTTAGATCAGTCTGTTGCCGGAGCTTCTGTTTATAGCTGTCCATTTTTAATGGAATGTCTTTCATGATCTGTTCACAGGTCTGAGCTGAATTTTTTACTATTATAGAAAATGCGGTATCACCAGCAATTCTGTTCGCGGCAAACTGGTTCAGCTTTTTCAGGTCAAGTTTTCCTTTCCAGGCTTCATAAGGAACAGGCGACACCATATCCCAGGCCAAAGCGGAAGGCATGTCCTTCTCGCGCGTCTTCAAACACTCGTTCGGGTCGGGCAATACGATATCAGGGATCACGCCTTTTCGTTGTGTAGAGGCTCCATTTATCCGGTAAAACTGGAAATGAGTGAGGTTAAGGGTACCTAACTTTCCGTTCTCTAATGGCTCTGTTCTTTGCACAGTGCCTTTCCCATGAGTAGAAGTGCTTCCAATTATTACACCTCGTTTGTAATCCTGAATGGCCGATGCAAATATTTCTGTCGCTGAGGCGCTGAACTCATCTACCAATACAGCCAGCGGACCATCATAGATCTGTTCCACCACCCCTTTGTTACCAAAAGGCATTTTCACATCCTGGTTGCTGCGCGATACTGGCATTCGGTCCCGCTCCCTTACCTGTACAACCGGCCCGCCTTTAATAAGCAGCGATACCATCCGTATTACCTCCTGTACCGAACCACCGCCATTCCTGCGCAGGTCGAATAAAATAGCATCCACATGTTGTTCTTTGAGCAGATTGATGGCCTGGGCCACATCGGTGGCTACCTGCGGCCCAGCGGGATCCACATCCTGGTAAAAGATCGGAAAACTTATATAACCGACCTTCTTATTATTTCGTCGCACTATAAGTGCTTTTACCGCAGTTTCCTGCGGGTCGAGCTCAGACCGTTGCATGGTGACTATCTCCAGCTTCCCACCTGGTTTCTTTATTTCCACCCGTAACGAAGTCCCTTTTTCCCCACGTACCAGGTTCGCTATTTCGCTTGACGACTGTCCTGCGAGCTCTGTCATTTCACCGGTGAGCCCCTCACCCACCCGAACGATCACATCGTCCGCTTCCAACCCATTCATGGCAGCCGTGCCGGTACTTTCCAGCCGTACGATCTTCGCACCCTCTTCATCCAAAACAAGGGTAACTCCTATGCCGGCCACTTTGTTGCCTATTTTGTCCCGGAATTTTTTAGCTTCTGTAGTAGAAAAATAAGTAGTGTGAGGGTCCATTAAATGAGTAAAGCAATTCACGTATTGTCCGAATAGCTTTTCCTGAACGGCTTCCGCTTTTTTGTTTTCCATCCACTTCTCCAATTTCACCGTCACTTTTTGCCGGGCTATTTCTTCCAACTGCGATTCACTGCGTGAAAGCGTGTCCAGGTTCTGTAACTGTACCAGTTTTTGTAACACCAGGTATTTCACATACCTGCGGCGGGCATCGGTCAATGCGTTTGCATTTTGTGCGAAGTCGGAAACAGCGCTGCCATCATAATGGATATATTCTTCCTGTTCGAAGTGCAATGGTTCTTTCAATAGTTTGCTGTATTCGGCGCCCGCTTCTATTACTCTGTTCCTGTAGCGGGCAACCACAGCGGGCAGGAACTTAAGTTCCTTTTCTCCCTGGAGTTCATCGTCGAGCAGTGTGCTGTATTTTTTGAGGGCAACCAGGTCTGACTGCTGAAAAAACTGTTTCAATGGATCGACCGTTTCCAGGAACTTCTGGAACCATTGCTCGGAAAGTTCATCATTGAATGGCGTCGGATTATAGTGATTCTTTTTAACAGCCGCAGCCACGGCAGAAAGCACCGCCTGGTATTCCTTGGGGTCTTTCAACTCCTGACAAGCACCGGTTACAGGCCACCCCAGGACAAATGTGCAGGCAATCAATCGCAGTTTTTTCGGGATCATTCACAATAAACGATCAGAAAGTGGATTATAGTACACATCCTGTCAAACAGATATAAATTCCTGCGATATGCGTCAAAGCCATTGTGCCCGGGCTGAAAATCAGGGAAGTCTCTATGTATTTTTTCTGTAATATCCGTCGTACATCCACTACCTAAGCCTTTTTGAAGATTTCAACGATCTCATACGCACCTATTTCAAATTTTGCAAAGCTGAGCGCTTCCTCCAGATAGGGTGAGGCAGTTGCATTCCGCCTCATATCCTCATATTTTTCACGGCTTTCCCATTGGGCATACATCGTAACTTTTGTTCCGTCAATACTCCGGTGTAGCGTGGAGGTAATAAACCCGTCCATGCTTTTTACCGTTTCTTTTGTTGCTTTTGTCAGCAGATCGACCAGGCGTTGTTGATTGTCAGGAGTTACAGTAAATATATTAATGAGTATAAATGGCGTTTTCATTGCTTGTTCCTTTAGAATGGTTCAATATTAAAGATAGAACTATATATGCTGAATAAGTTCCATGACCAATTAGTAAACCAAAACGACCGGTTTTTAAACATCCTTCCATCTTACTACCTGTAGTTTTGCCCGCTTGCAAATAAACCATTAACAATTCAAAAACGATTACGTATGAAAAAAACGATTGTTTGCCTTGCTATGTCATGCCTGTTGGTGACCAGGTGCAGTAAAAAGGAAACACCTGCTGCTGCAACAACACCTTCCCGCACCGCAACCACCGAATCAGTTTCTGTACCGGTAATTCCTGCAGGAACTTTTAACATCACGAGCTATGGCGCCTCTACCGGTTCTTCCGACAATACTACTGCCGTGCTCAATGCCATCAATGCGGCTTCAGCAGCCGGTGGCGGAACTGTTGTAGTACCTTCGGGAACGTTCCTGTGCGGGCCTGTTAAATTAAAGAACAATGTAGGTTTACAACTCTCCAGCGGTACTATCTTAAAAGCACTGGCTTATGGTACGTATCCCGGCTCGGGCGGCACAGCAGATGTAGCATCGCTTATTGATATGAGTGGACTGACCAACGTAAAAGTAAGCGGGCCTGGAACTATTGAAGGTCAGGGATCCGCCTGGTGGACAGCCTATAAGGACACCAAAGCATCAGGCGCGGCTATTGCCCGTCCGGCAATGATCGGATTAAGCAGCGCCACTACTGTAGAAATATCAGGTATTAAGATCCAGAATGCACCTAACAGTCATATCAGTGTTAGTAAGAACAACAACAGCGTTACTATTTCAGGAGTGACCATCAGTTCACCTTCCACCTCGCCTAACACCGACGGCATCGATACCTGGTCGCCCAACATCAATATCACCAATTGCAATATCAGTTGTGGCGACGACAACATCGCCATGAACAACAACAGTAAGTATGTGACCATTACCGGTTGTACATTCGGTTCAGGTCACGGGTTATCAATTGGCAGTTATGCCGCCAGCATCGATCACATCACAGTAAGCAATTGCACCTTCAACGGCACCTCCAATGGAATTCATCTTAAATCTAATCGCACCCGCAGCGGTACCGTACAATATTTAACGTATACCGATATAACGATGACCAATGTATCAAGTCCAATTAACCTGTGCGAGTATTACCCGGATAATACCATTCCATCAAGTGCCTCAGCAGATGCGGCTCAAGCAATAACCACCACCACTCCAGTATGGAAGCATATTACTTTTAAGAACATCACCGCAACCGGCTCGCCCAAAGCGGGTCTTTTATGGGCGGTACCAGAAAAACCAATGACGGATCTGGTTTTTGATAATGTAAAGATCACGGCCACTACCGGCATGACAGCCAACTATATTAATGGAGCATCATTTATCAATGGTTCCAGAATAACCGTATCCAGTGGAAATGCTTTTGTAAGCACTTATTCATCCAGTATTACAGGTATTAATGTAACTACTGGCGCACCTCAATAAATTATTTGACTATTGTCAATGCAACACCTCCTGAACAGCACCAAAAAACTTGTTCAGGAGGTGTCTTTCATATTATATTTGTATACCGATTGTAAACTACTGGCCAATGGATCAGCGATACTAACATACTTCCCCGGGAAGCCGCCTTATATTGAATATTCTTCCACCCTACGCACCTATTATATCCAACTATTAATGTTAATGCAATGGATACATTTAATACGAGGGCTTTTGCTCGATATGGCACCTATAAGACCACAAGGACCGGCGTGCTGCTGATAGATCCTTACAATGATTTCTTACACCCCGATGGCAAGTCGTACAACAAATCAAAAGAAGTTATCGAGGGGGTAAACCTGCTCAATAATATGGCCAGGATCATACAAACTGCCCGTGAGCTGCAAATAAAAATATTCTACGTTCCACATCATCGTTCAGAACCCACTGATTTCAATAACTGGAAATACCCCACTACCCTGCAGTTGGGCACCAAAGAACGGCAGGTCTTTGCTAAAGACAGCTGGGGTGGCCAATTCCATGAAAGGTTTCAACCACAGCCAGGTGATACCATTATCAAAGAACACTGGTCATCGAGCGGCTTTGCTAATACCGACCTCGATCAACAGTTAAAACAGCACGACATTGATCGCATTGTTCTGATCGGTATGATTGCCAATACCTGTATAGAAGCCACGGGCAGATATGGGATGGAACTGGGGTATCATGTAACGCTGGTAAGAGACGCCACCGCTGCCAACTCCTGGGAGAACATGCATGCGGCCCATGATATCAATGGCCCTAATTTTGCCCATGCCATTCTTACCACCGATGAACTGATCGGGATGCTGAAGGAAAAGGAGTTAACCGCTCATGAAGCCGATTATAATCACTAAAAAACTAATTATATGAAACTTGTAGAACAGTTGGTTGATTCCAGCTTTACTGCTATTATCAATGCGCCAATTGAAAGCATCAATATACCCGAATGGGCATTCAACCTGTCGGAAGCAGAGTATCAAAGTTGTTCACCGGCGCATGTTTCCGCAGCAAAAACAGTGGGTACCGATGGCCGTCGCATGTCGATCAACGTAGAAGTGATCGGCGGAAGCCCTATGGTACAACATTATCAGGAAGAACTCTCCGAGCCGCATCATTTAATCCTGACATCATTTTCAGATGTGTTCAGTCCAACCGGCCGGTTAACCCTGCATGTACATTGGGAACTCAGCGTGAGGGCTATTAATGCCACCCAATGTGAGTTTACCAACCGGGTGGTATCAACTGCAACAGACGAAATGATGAAGGGCCTCGATCGCCAGGGTATTTCCTTTGAAGCCTTCCGGGCGCAACGGCAGCCACACTCCATCAATCACAACCGATCGGAAACACCACTCTTTGCAGCCAGTATTGAACGGGCCGCCTTAGGAGTAGGCATGGAGGTCATGCATAATTAAAGTTGTCACACTCATAATAAACAAAAGATCCCGCCAGGCGGGATTTTTTGTTGACCATTGACACCGGCCATTGCATTACATTATTCAATATATCAAACACACACGGTTATTGGCTAAATTGTCACAGATATCCCCCAAAACAACACGTTTATCAGGTTGATGCTTTTTTCGCAGGTTCTTTTTTAAAGAAGGTGTAAATTTTATAATTGCTCCCTCAAAGCTACGTCATCAATAAACCTTGCTTATATGAAAAGAATCTTATCTACTCTACTCATCAACCTGTTTGTTTCTTTTTCTTTTTCCCAAACCACTAACTCAATGGTCTGGGATGTTGGCACTAATACATTTACGCAAACCACTGCCGGCTGTAACCGTCCAGCCTGCCAGCTTGCCGGTGGTGGCTATTTTGACAATTATCCTAATATCCCATTTATCGCCACACATGGATGTTCAGATATCTGGCATGGAAACATCGATATGATGACCCGCAGGCCAGATGGTTCCTTTGCAAGAGGAAGAGGGTTTGTTATCCAATACCCATTTAAAAAGGGCGTCAGATATGTAATAACCGTTACTGGTAGCTTTGTCGACGATAACCACCAACTCACGGGACCATCCCTACAGGTAGGCTTCACCGATAATCCGGAATTCAACGCAAATGTCTGCACCGATATGGATGTTGCAGAAGTAGACATTTCTACCAGAACATCTCCGTTTGGTACTATGACCCCCACGTCGCAAGTGCTTTCCTTTGATCTAACGGAATGCAAGCAATATGTGTGGTTTTCAACCCAAAGCGCCCCGGGCACCAATGAAGGCTGGGTACACATACACAAAATCCAAATAGATGAAACGCCTTTGCAAACCATTGATGGGCTTATTGGCATGTGCACCGGCGTCAATTCCCAAAACTATAGTATTACCAATTTACCGGCGGGTGCATCCATCTGCTGGACGCTCTCCAACACCACTTATGCCTATCTTTCGGGCGCAACCTGCTCCCCGACTGTAACAGTTAATAAACAACAGGGAAGTAATAGCGGCAATGTTGATCTTATTGCTACCATTACTCCAATCTGTGGCGCACCATACACAATAGTAAAACGGATTGCCGTAGATCCTTATCTGCCACTGGGCAATACCGTTGCTTTTTCAAGTTCAAATAATTATAACGGACCCATATTATCCTCCTTTTCATTCCTTATTCCCGGCGGATCAGGAACTGCAACCTATAATATTACAGACCCCTACTATTCAGGATTCACCTGGACACCAATAGCTGTACCATCTGGCGCATCCTGGTGGTCTTCAGGCGGCAGCGTAAGCATGACTGTTCAGGCGCCAGATGTTGCCTGGAATTCCAATACCTGTACTATCCGCTTAACTGCTCAGGGTCCCTGTGGCACTTACGTGCAGGACTTTAGTACTACTTCAGTAAGAACAGGGTCCTGGTTCAGCCTATCGCCCAACCCGGCAAGCAGCGAAGTAATTGTTACATCAGATCAGTCAACTGCGAAAAGCAGTGAACAGGAATTGATCTATGGCATTAAGATCACCGACCAATATGGCACCATACGCAAGAGCCTTCAATACAAGCAGGGATTGCGTATGGTAAGAATACCGGTTGCTGAGCTGCGGGCTGGGGTATATATGCTTTCTGTATTTAATGGTAAGGAATGGCGGGGTAAGTCTTTAGTGATGCAAAAATAATTCGGCAACCTTAGTAAGAAAGCTGCTTCAAAATTACTTTTGAGCAGCTTTTTTTATTGATCCCCCCATTCACTTATTTCATCATTTATTTCATTGACTTCATCCAACAGCCCTTAAAAAAAGGCTCATATTATAGTTCTTCGCCATCCTTTCAGAGAACGGTAAAACTAGCGCCGGACGGGGATTTCAGAAAAATAGAACAAAAACGTGTTCGTGGTTTTTCAATGTAGTGATCGGCTATTTTTACCGCAAACTCATCCAAATAATGAACAGGAAAGACTTTATAAAAAATACCGGTTTAACGATGGCTGCCATGGCTTTGCCAACCGGCGCTTTATTTACAAATATCTTTTCATTAAATGGTGACAGGAAATTCAACTGGGTACAGGTCCCACATCAACAGTCATTCGATTTCTATAAAAATAAATATAAAGACGACTCCTGGAAAATATTTAAAGTTCCGTCAAACAGGGAATTAAATGGCTACGGCCTTCCCATTTATGTCAATCATCCGTATGAGTTTACCGGGCGTTCCAAAATGAGCGCCCGGCTTAAACCGCCTTTCGAACCAATTGCTATAAAACAAAAAGCAAGCAAAGAATATTTAGTCAATATAAGATACACCCTAAAGAACGCAGAACCATTCCTGGAAGCAGATTATGAAGTAGCTTGTGAAAAATCCAATATCACAACCCGGTCGGTACACGGTCAATGGTCGGCTGGGCCCGGAAGACTGCAGGCAACAGAAACCACTGGTAATTTTACCATTAGCGGAAAAGGTTTCGCCCTGAGCTTTGACAATGTTAAAGGGGTCATTAATAGCTATGTACTTAACGGTATTCAGTTATTGGCTCAGGGTTCGCAACCTGCCATTTGGAGGGCGCCTGCTGATAATGACATCGGCGCTACATTCAAGTTACTGGATCGTACCTATCAGGTAAACCACAAATCAGCAAGAACTACATGAAATATACAGCCCTGTTATTTACCTGTTCCCTGCTTTTCTGCGTTGCAGTTAAGGCAGGGAATGGTATAGATACCGCGATCGTTCTGCCATTGGGTGGAAACACCTGGGCTGTCAACGCGCCCAGCAATGCAAACATGATCACCAATGCCGGCATTGAAAACTGGGTGAGCAAAGAAACACAATTCAACACCTACCTACGCATCAATAAATCCGGTGTGTTAAAGCTTGCGATAAAGGCAAGAACAGACAACGAAAGTAAATTACAGATCGGCATCAACGGAGAGCTTAAAATAGTAATGATAAAAGGTCACAATTTCCAGTTGTATGAAGCAGGCGAATGGAAATTGAAAGACACCGGTTATATAAAAATTACCTTGCAAGGCCTTACCAAATCAGGCGAGCATTTTGCCGATGTTAGTGATTACGCAATCAGCGGCACTGTAATAAATGCAGAAACTGTATATACTAAAAACAACGAAGGCAAGTTCTTTTACTGGGGTCGCAGAGGACCTTCCGTTCATTTAAACTATGCCTTTGCCGACAGTGTAAAAGCACAATGGTTTTACAACGAAGTAACTTTTCCAAAGGGCGAGGATGTAATAGGCACTTACGCCATGGCCTGTGGTTTTGGCCAGGGATATTTTGGGATGCAGGTGAATTCTGAGACCGAACGCAGAATATTGTTCTCGGTATGGAGCCCGTTTACCACCAATGACCCAAAGAATATTCCTGCCGATGAGCGCATTGTGCTGCTGAAAAAAGGGGCAGAAGTAAATGCACAGGATTTTGGCAACGAAGGTTCGGGCGGTCAAAGTTTTATGCCTTATAACTGGAAAGCAGGCACCACCTATAAATTCCTGTTGAAGGGCGAACCTGATGGCCAGAACAATACTATCTATACCGCCTACTTTTTTTCGCCCGAAAAAAATGAGTGGCTTTTGATGGCCTCCTTTAAACGGCCCAAAACCAATACCTACCTGAAACGCTTTCATTCCTTTTTGGAAAACTTCAATCCAAACCAGGGCGATAAAGCACGCAAGGTATTATACGGCAACCAATGGATCTGCGATAACAATGGTAAATGGATAGAGCTGAACAAAGCCAGCTTTACCTACGACAATACCGCCAGAATAGGTTATCGCATGGACTATACCGGTGGTACTGAAAAAGGGCAGTTCTTTTTGAAGAACTGTGGCTTTTTCAATAAGTATACCACCTATAAAACATTATTTGAAAGACCGGCCAAACAAGTAGCGCCGGCGATAGACCTTAATAAATTACCTTAAACGTCCCTCAAGAACCATTTCCTATTAGTTATCATGATGCGGTTGATTACCCGGTCTTTTTGCTTTTCATTGAGTTTTATTGTCTGCCTGTATCCTTCATGTTTCGGACAACAGGAACCTGCCAGTATGGTCAATGTTTTTCTGGGAACGTTAGCCCATCATGATCAACTATCACCTGCTGCCAATACTGAAAGGTCATGTATTCACGTGTACCATTTTCCTGGCAGGGAAGATGGCCTTTTTATAGATCTGTCTCATACCCTTTCAAATGGCTTTTTGACAGAAAAGCACCAGGTAGATGATTCCACTGTTCATGGTTGGGTGGAATCATTCACTACCTGTGTCGCTGGCAAAGACAGGTTGTATTATGTTTTACAATTTGACGGCAAAATGAAACCTACCCGATATTATTAAATGTAAAATCCTGATGAAAAACCGGTCCCTTTAATTAACCTTCGCCTTTCCTTGAAAAATTGGTGTACCTGTAATGGGTGCACCTTTTTGTTTTTATTTATTGTCTGAAAGCAGCAGCAAGAAATAAGATAAGCCCAAACATAAGGATCAAAATACCTAATACCGATGAAAGCGATCGCTGGATCTGCGGATACTCTTCCTTTAATCTTTTATAGGCGATGTGGTGTTGGAACTGGGCAAACAACAAACCGATAAACCCAAACAGGATCATGATCATTCCCACTTTTCTCGGTGACAGCAGCCGCGGATGCTCATCCCCTTTATATACTTCTTCAAAAAACTTATAGATAGTAAACCCAAATGAGATCAATGAGATAGCGGTCCTTATCCACGACATGAGCGTGCGCTCATAAGAGAGGGCGGTCCTTTCAAAAGACAGATCAGTTCTTCTATCTGATAACTCCGTACGATGTTCTGAGAGCTCAGTACGGTGTTCAGATAACCCGGTACGGTGTTCCGACATCCTGGTGCGGTGCTCGGACATATGTGTCCTGTCCTTTGACAACTCACTGGAGATGGCTTCTCCGCCCAATGATTCATCTTCTGCTATCTTTTCCTCGATCTTCTTTTGGACATCAGTGACCTTGTCATCTTCCAGATCACCCGTTTTAGGATTGTCTTTATGCTTATCGTCTTCCATTGTTATATTTTAAAAATGGTCGATCATGCCAATATCTTTTCATTTGAGATACAATTTATTTTTTTTGAATTGCCCCAGTGTACCGCCGACGTATCTACTTCTGAGAAATCGGAATTGTGAAGATGGGAACGCGAGAAATCGGCATCCGTGAGACGGGAATTTCGAAAAGAAGTGCCATACTTTCTGGTAATGATCGCAGCGATCCTTCTTAAGGAATCAAAACCGGGCGCACCCTTCAATGCTTTTTTGCTGATGATGGCACAACTGAGCGCCATGATCACCGTGCCGATGCCGCCACCCACGCTCCTCCCAAAGAAAGCACCTGACATAGCCACTATTAAAAACAGGATATTCGATAGGGCGCCCGCAGTTGCCCGGGCAATGGTGCCCACCACAAACATCACGGCCACCAGCACCAATGACAAGATCAAATAAAGCATGCCCATGCCTGTACCAAGGCCTGAAACTTTTGCAATTATTCCAATTATAAAAGCTGTAATTATAGCGGGAATGATCAATTGACTAACGGCACGACCTACACCCCGCCAATAAGAGATCAAAATAAAAAGAATGGTAATTGCTATAGAAATGATGCCCGCCATTCTTACATTGGTCACTTTTGAATCGAGCATTTCCTGAACTGTTTGCCCCGCCAACATAGCAACATAACCGGAAAAGGCAGATACAACGAGCGTTGTCAGAAATATCAGCACTATATTAATAGGCGTGATCCCTGTTTTTACATGGGTAAAATCGGCGCCATCCAGATTTGAGCCACTGAAATCGGCGCCACGCAGATCACTTTCCGCAAAACGAGCATGCGCGAGGTCCTCATTTTTAAACGACGCTCCTTTCAGGTTTTTGTGTGAGAAGTCCTTTTCCATATTCTGTTTCCTCTTTAAGTTCTTTACTCAGGAAATAATTCAGGAACGTTCGTATCACCGCAATGGCGCCCAGTTCAATAAGATGAGAAGTAGTAGGTGAAACAATAGTACCAACAATATCGGCGGCCAGTTGAATTTCCAGCGCTACCACCAACCAACCGCCAAATACTTTTCTAAAATAAGAATGCATGGGATGCATACCGGGCCGGCGTTGCCGTTCCTGTATGCTTCGAATTAAAGAAATGACAACCCCAACGACAATAAACACCAATGAAAGGGCATTCAACACTACTTCTGTTAATTCGCCCCATGCATCTAAAGCCCCTGTCATATTTTCAATCAATTCACGCATGTTACACGTTCTCTATATCTGGCAGCTTCCTGGTTTTATATTAAACAACGCTTCTTCTGGTCCATAAAAACGAAATTCAAAATTTACTGCCGGCATGCCCCAGATCACCGCTTCCACCGCACGGCTAAAGATCAAATGTTCCTGTATATTGGCAGGTTTAAAACTAGCATCCTTTTTTGTTTTTGTTGTACTGGCTACCTTTCCCATTGTTGCTTATTTTTGTTTTCATATTACTTTATTCCTGTTCGGGTTTTCGCACTATACACCTGAACCCGATATGGCTCATCCCGGTATCGATCATCTGCGGCTGGCGTGCCGCGGGGCGATACCGCAAACAATAGTTGGGCGCACAAAGGTGCGATCCACCTTTTACTACTTTCCGGGGAATTTTTATTGTAGGCTGACAGGGATCATAACTCGCTTCAGCCGACACTACCCTTGGATTTACATGCGTAGTACAACAGGTTTTTACTTTATTAGCCGTTTCATCCAAATTCGCCACATACCAGTCGCTTGTCCACTCCCATACATTACCAGCCATATCATATAAACCATATCCATTTGGTACAAACGAACCCACGGGCGAAGTGCCTTCATATTTATCTATCAATAAATTCTGATGCGGGAATTCACCCTGCCAGGTATTGGCCATTGGTTTGGTCAATTGCGTGTCTTCATTGCCCCAGGTATAATTCATCCCTTCCAGTCCGCCCCGGGCTGCATATTCCCATTCCGCTTCTGTTGGCAATTCCTTTCCTGCCCAGGTTGCATACGCTTCTGCATCTTCATACGCCACATGCACTACCGGGTGTTTTTCCATGCCCCTGATATCGGTCTTTGGTCCTTTGGGATGCTTCCAGCTTGTGCCGGGCACCCATGCCCACCAGTTGAAATAATCACTCAGGTTGACCGCAGTTTTTGCTTTCTTGAAAACCAGTGCGCCCGGCACCAGCATTTCGGGTTTGGCGCCAGGGTAATCTTCTGCTTTCAGCGGTCTTTCCGCCACCGTTATATAACCGGTTTCGTCAACGAATTTTTTATATTCCTCATTGGTAACAGTATATTTATCCAGCCAAAAACCATCAACTGTTACGGCATGAACTGGCTTTTCTTCCGGGTAGAAGTTATTGGAGCCCATCATAAATTTTCCACCCGGAATAAAAACCATTTTGGAGCGATCTTCAATGGTTGTTTCTTTACGAACTGTCTTTGATTGCGTTTGCGTTTCCATTTTTTTCGTTTTAACGTTAGTCCCTTGATAGCGCAGCCGCTGCTTCCTTTTCCAGGTCCAGATAAACTTCCCCGCTTACATCGATCCCCACACCCAGTATGGTGCCGCCGGTAAATCTTGCCGGGTTCTTATATTCCTGGCTTACATTATCCCCACTATCGAACCCTACACAAAGCCCATCACCCGATAAAGTGAATTTGCCAGCCTGGGTTTTCATGGGCCCTTCGGCCACCACCTTTCCATCCACAAACAGCCTGGTTGTTCCCAGTGACTCGCCATGTTCTCCGGCCTTCTCCCGCATAAACTCCATTCCCAATGTATGTTTACCGGCATTAACCACCTTTGACACGAACTTTTGCTCCATGATGCCCAGGAAATTGTATACGTAATACAACATGCGGTCTTTGATAAAAAGCGTATGACCGCCAAAGCGGGAACCATGGGCGAAAATGACCCCAGCTACCTCATGGCTTAATTCCACATCAGCTATTATTTTGTAAGAGCGGCCGCGAATATTTACTGCCACTCCTTCCGGGACGGGCTCTGTATTGGGATAATAAACATAGCGTGTTCTGGCTGGTTCTGACTTCGGCCGCTCTACGCCCAGGATCTCCATGGCGGTACGATCATCTAATGGCAGTACGAAATTCTTATCTGCTTCTTCGAACCAGGCGTCGATCAGGGCTTTTAGCTTATCGGGATATTTATCAGCCAGGTTGGTTGATTCTGAATAATCTTCATCTACATGGTACAACTCCCATTGGTCTTTATCAAAATGTCCTTTGCTACTGAGAGGTGCATGTATGGCCGCAGCTTTCCAGCCATCGATCCACATGCCCCTGGTGCCCAGCATGGAATAATACTGGCGCATTTTGTTGGTGGGTGCACTCGCATTATCAAAGCTGTATTTCATGGAAACACCATTCAACGGGTATTGCTCTGCGCCCCGGTATACCTTTGGCATTTCAAGCCCTACTATTTCCAATATCGTGGGCACAATATCCACTGAATGATGATACTGCGTACGCACTTCCCCTTTGGCTTTAATACCATCGGGCCAGTGAATGACCAATGGACAGCAGGTGCCGCCGGCATATTCCGAATACCGCTTGAACATCTTGAATGGTGTACTAAAGGCAACTGCCCAACCTGTTGGATAGTGATTGTACGTATCTGGCCCGCCCAGCGTTTCCAGGTATTTCATATTTTCAGTCAGCTCATCAGGATAGTTATTAAAGAACTTGTTCTCATTCACGGAGCCGTTTGGCGAACCTTCACCGGAAGCACCATTATCGGAACAATAAAAGATAACGGTGTTATTCAATTGATTTGTCTTTTCCAGATAGTCCACTATCCGTCCCACCTGCTCATCGGTGTATTCAGAAAAACCTGCATACACTTCGGCCATCCGGGAAAACAATTTTTTCTCCTCGGCATTCAGGGTATTCCACGGCCGTACGGCATCAGTAGGATTTGCCATATCGCCCTCCATGGGATTGATGGGCGTAAGTTTGGTATTCTTCGGCACAATACCTTTAGCGATCATTCTTTCCAATGCCCATTCCCGGTAGGCTTCATATCCGTCATCAAATTTGCCTTTGTATTTATCCGCATATTCCTGTGGGCAGTGATGCGGGGCATGATTGGCTCCGGGGCAGAACCACATAAACCAGGGTTTGGAAGGATTCCCCGATTTCTGATCACGGATCATTTTGAGGGCCTGATCAGCGAGGTCTTTTGATAAATGGTACCCTTCTTCCGGACTGTATGGCTGCTCAATGAAATGATTATCTTCCGACAGGTCGGGATACCAGTTATTGGTTTCAGCGCCAACAAAACCATAGAAGCGGTCGAAGCCTTTTGACAGCGGCCATTCGGAGCGACTGGCGCCACTGGAAATATCTTCTTCAGGTACATTATGGTTTTTTCCCAGCCAGAATGTACTAAAGCCGTTATCCTGAAGCACCTGGCCAATAGTAGCGCACTCGGCCGGCAATCTGCCTGCCCAGCCCGGAAATCCCTGAGAACCTTCTGTTATACAGGAGCAACGGTTCACATGATGATTACGGCCGGTAAGGAAGGTAGAACGCGTTGGCGAGCATAAGGCCGTTGTATGCCATTGAGAATACCGCAGCCCGTTATCGGCCAGCCGTTGTAAAGTGGGCATGTTGATCCGTCCTCCAAACGGCGACCAGGCCGCAAGGCCTGTGTCGTCGTACAGTACGATCAGAATATTAGGTGCTCCTTTGGGGGCCTGTTTTAATTCGAATGGCGTCCAATCGGGTTTTGAGTCACGAACATCGAGCTTTATAACGCCCTTAAATTGTTCATTCGCGGTGGCCATGATCTGTATTATTTTATTAATTATTAATTCAGCTTCCTGTGCAGTTATTTATGTAGTCGCAGGTTTGGCCTTTGATTTTATAGGTGGTTCCAAAACTGCATCTGTGGGCATTAATTTATCCATGACCTGGTTAATACTAAAACTGGCCGCTTTCGCCCGGGGTGGAAACTCATCAAAGGTTTTGAGGAACTCCGCCACGATCGCCTGTGCCGGTACCAGCATGAAAGCATGGTCAGCCATCCATTTATTATAAAACACATTAGCATCTTCAGTTGCTCTTTCGAAAGGATCAGCTCGCAGGTTATACAAATTAGGTGCACGCATTGAGACCATAGGTTCTCTCCACACATCCAATCCATGGGCTCGTTGTTGTATGAATTCTATTTTCCAGTTGCCAACACGTAAAGCCATCAGGTCGCCATCATCGCTCCAGTATAAAAAGCCTTTGCGGGGCGATTCTTTTTCCTTGCCGCTTAATAATGGCAACAGGTTAAACCCATCCAGATGAACCCTGAAGTTTTTGCCATTTATAGTAGCCCCTTTCTTTACCTTTTCTACCAGGTCAGGTTCGCCTGCGGCTGCAGCAAAAGTGGGGATCATATCCTGCAGGGAACAGATCTCGTTTATTACCCGGCCGGGTTCAACAACCCCAGGCCAGCGCATTACAAAGGGCACCCGCCAACCGCCTTCAAAATTGGTATCTTTCTCGCCGCGGAATGGTGTAGTGCCACCATCGGGCCACGACATAACTTCAGCGCCATTATCGGTGGTGAACACCACAATCGTATTATCGGTTACTTTAAGATCATCCAATTGCTTAAGTAGTTCTCCCACATAGCCATCCAGTTCTACCATCCCATCCGGATATACCCCCAAACCGGTCTTACCCTCAGAAGATGGTTTAAGATGCGTCCAGATGTGCATCCGCGTTGTATTGAAGTAACAGAACCAGGGTTTGTCCTCTTTCGTCTTACGATCTATGAAATCCTTTGCTGCGGCCAGAAACTCTTCATCCACCGTTTCCATCCGTTTTTTATTCAGCGGGCCTGTATTCTCTATGGTTTGCCTGCCAACTTTACCAAATTGGGGATCAACGGTAGTGTCATCTTTTTCGGTTGCTTTACACTTCAACACACCCCGCGGACCAAATTTTTTACGGAATTCGGGATCTTTTGGATAGTCAGGATTTTCAGGCTCTTCTTCAGCATTCAGGTGATACAGGTTTCCAAAAAACTCATCAAAACCATGCACAGTAGGCAGGTGTTCATTACGGTCGCCCAGGTGGTTCTTACCAAACTGCCCCGTGGCATAGCCTAAATTTTTCATGAAGTCGCCAACAGAGGGATCCTTTTCATTCAGGCCAAGCGTAGCGCCCGGCAACCCTACTTTTGTCAGGCCCGTTCTTATTGGTGACTGCCCGGTAATAAATGCGGCGCGACCTGCAGTACAACTTTGCTGCCCGTAAAAATCTGTAAACAGCGCACCTTCCCTGGCAATACGATCCAGGTTAGGTGTTCTATAACCCATGACCCCCAGGTTATAACAGCTTAAATTAAACCAGCCTATATCATCAGACATGATGAAGAGTATGTTTGGTTTTTTGTCTGCCATTTGTTTTGATTTATAAAGTTTCGAAATATTGTTATCCCCTTTTAACAGCCATGGATCCTGGCGCGCTTTACCCGGCCCGGTAAGGCAGCATTAACTGTCTGGTGCGTACACCCATTACCGCTATTATCGTTTTTTGGCCAGGATTTATGTTCGCTTGCTTTTTGGGCTGGACCGCAGGAGATAGCGCTTCTTTTTATAGTATTGATCGCATCCCTCCTTCCTGCAGCAAAAACAAATACAGCAATTAGAAGCAGTAGGACTATAGCTATACAATTACGTCTTTCCATACATTCAGTTACCGTTTTGAATTCATTCGCTTTAATTCCTCCTCTTTTTTATTAAGCTCCAGGGCCAGGTTGGCAATTATTTTTTTAAGCCGGATGTTTTCTTCATTTAAATGTTTCAGCTCCGACCTGGTTTTACTGTATGATTGGTTGGAGGGTTCTTCTTTTATAAGCTGTTGTTTCCACCGGGCAAATACACTGTAAGAAAGGCTGTGTTCACGCAAGACTGCAGTAATGCCTTTCTTCATTGCCTGGTCCAGTATGGCAATCTTTTGCTCTTCGGTGAATCGTCTGCGGCTAGTCATGGCGAACAAAAAATTTATACCATCCACAATGGTATTCCTGTATATATAGGACACCCCCGCAACGGCTATTCCGCCAACAGTTTAAAAAAATGGCGAGCCAAACCCGTCGCCAGTGTCTATGGTATATGCGTCACCTGTATACTTTTATAACTTTACTGGTATTTATAATTTTGGGCAATGGTGTTTTTGCCCAGATCAAAGACACCATCATTTTATACAATGGGCAGGTACTGATAGGTGAAGTAAAAGGCGCCCAATACGGAGAGATCACCATAGATGATGTGGACCTTAAATTCATCCATGTAAAACAATACAAAATAAGGTTCCTTACCACCTACAGAAGTTTCAGAATTGAAACAAATGACAAAAAGCTCCTGTTAGGGATGATAAAACCATCAAACAAAGATGGACAAGTAAATATCCTGCTCGATTCCAGTACCGTATTTAATGCTGAGATCATCAGCCTTAACACCATCACACCCTTCGGACAGAATTTCTTTCAGCAATTGAACGGATCTTTCTCCACCGGTTTCACGTATACCAAATCAAGTGATATTGGCCAGTTAAATCTAAGTGCCAACATATTCTATTTTACCAGGTATTTCGATTACCAGTTGGCAGTTTCTATGAACGGCACCCTGGATTCTTCCAAATACTCAAGAGACCGGGAAGAGGCCTCCTTTTTCACCGCCTATAACTTCAGCCCAACCTGGTTTGCCGCCGTTAATTTGGCTTACCAGCGAAACCTGGAATTAGATATTGCCCGCCGGTATCAACAAATGGTAGGTGGAGGTAATAAGCTGATGGTGCGCAAATATTCACAGCTATATGCCATAACGGGTCTTGTTTTTAACCAGGAAAAAAGCACCTCAGACGAATTCAGTGGGCTATTGCTTGAAGTGCCCATCTTGCTGAAGTTTAACTTTTTTAAACGTTCCCATCCCGACATCCAGATCAGTTCTACGCAAACCGTTTTCTTTGGCCTTACACAAAAAGGCCGCATCCGGTATTCAGGCAATACCAGTTTTTCGTGGCAACTGATCAGGGACTTCTATCTAACAGTGAATCCCTATACAAATTTCGACAACCAGTCATCTGAGAACAGTGACTTCGATTTCGGGGTCTCTGTAAGCGTATCCTACAAATTTTAAAATAGAGATACCTATCTTTCAACTATCTTATCCAGCTTTCTTATACTGTCATTTCATGCATCACCAACCGGTCCCGCAGCATATACATAGCCTTCCTTAATTGTTTTTCAACCGTATTAACCGGGCGGTTCAGGGCTTCTGAGATCTTCTTTACAGTAAAATTATTTTTGTCGTGTAATAAGTATACCACCCTGTATTTTTCGGGCATCTCGCACAGGGTATCATTTATCTTCTTTTGCACATCCATGAAATTGATAGCCTGTTCAACATTATTATGCGACGACATAATTCTTTTACCGGCCAGGGTTATATGCTTTTTATACAGGGCCCGGTTACGCAAATAATTATAGATCCTGTTTCGGATGGCGACAAAGAGATAAGAGGAAAGCGAAGAATTGATCTTTAACCGTGCCCCCGAAGTATGCAACTGTACAAACAATTCCTGCACAATTTCCTGGCATACATATCCATCTTTTACATACCTGAAAGCAAAATGCAACAACCGGTTCCAGTATTTTTTATATAACAGATCAAACGCAAGACTGTCGTTTTGCCTGATGAGTTTAATGAGGTCCTCCTCGTGCAATACGGATGGCTGGAAACTTTTTTTCAACATAGCGGATTGGTTTAAAATGTCAGCAATGGCATTTACAACCAGTATGGGTGAAGAAAGTAATCTCATAGAAATGTGATTACCATAACAAAGATATCTGACTGACCTTTCAAAATGGGATTGCCGACATTGGTATTGGACAAGTCTTAGAAATGTTGGCAAACGAATTGCGCGTTGAATTTCAATGGTGTAACCGTGGATTAATCGTAGATTAAAATCAGCAATTACCACCTATTCATCTTTCTTTTCGAGGTATAGTTTTTATGCCTTCTCACTTATTTACATTTTAAAAACCTTATATTATGGCTACACAAAAATTAAAAGGAAAGCGAGTAGCAATAATCACAGACAATGGATTTGAAGAAGTAGAGTTAACAAGCCCGTTACAGGCATTAAAGGAAGCGGGCGTCAATGCCCAGATCATTTCTCCTGAGCAGGACAAAGTAAAAGCATGGGACCACGATCACTGGTCAAAAGAATTGCCGGTTGATGTGCAAATAGATTCCGCCCATCCCGAAGATTATGATGCGCTGGTAGTGCCCGGTGGCGTAATGAATCCCGATCATGCAAGGACCAATGAAAAATGTATAGCCTTTGTAAAACATTTTCTGGAGGCAGGCAAACCAGTTGCCGCCATCTGCCATGGCCCGCAATTGCTGATTGAAACAGGGATGTTGAAAGGCCGTACTATGACATCGTACCCTTCTATTAAAACTGATCTGAAGAATGCAGGCGTAAATTGGGTTGATAAAGAAGTGGTGGTAGACAATGGCCTTGTTACCAGCCGCAGCCCAAAAGACCTCGAAGCATTCAACAGAAAAATGCTGGAAGAGATCGCAGAGGGCATACATGAGCATGCGTGAGTGTAGATCAATTAAATGCCAGGTTGTGCTAACGCGCTACCTGGCATAATCTTTTTGCACCAGGCACCCAAATCAGCACTGTGGCTTTATAAAAAAAATTAAGGTATCTTAGTTTTCTAACAAAGCCCGGGTTCATGATACACCCATATACATATATTAAGGATGGCGCCAAGGTAGCACAAAATGTAAAAATAGATCCTTACTCCACTATTTATGAGAATGTTGAAATTGGCGGTGGTACCTGGATAGGCAGCAGTGTGACCATTATGCCTGGTGTTAAAATAGGCGCTAACTGCCGGATCTTTCCCGGAGTTGTCATTGCATCTTTCCCACATGAAGAACAGGGGACGGCTGAGAACACCTATGTGGAGATAGGAAACAATACGATAATCAGGGAATACGTAACTATTGATCGGGCGCACCAAAGCCCTGTCAAAACGACCATCGGAAATAATTGCATGATAAATGCCTACAGTTGCATTGGTGCGGGTTGTACCATCGGCAATAATGCGGTGATCATAAACTGTACTCAGTTAAATGAGTCGGTAACCATTGATGATTGGGGCTGGGTAGCAGGCATGTGTCATGTAGATGACCATGTGCACATAGGCAGGCATTCATTTGTTGCAGGCGGCAGCACAGTAGATAAGGATGTGCCGCCGTTTGTAAAAGCAGCGCATACTCCCCTAAGGTATGCCGGCATAAACAGTACCGGTTTAAAACGGCGGGGATTTCCACTTACCTCCATTAATCATATTCTTGATATATACAGGAACATTTTCAATAGCGGCCTGTCTCTCAATGAAGCATTACTAAGAATTGAAGAGTCTCTACCCATCAGTGAAGAAAGGGATGAGATAATGTCTTTTATTCAAACCAGTCGAAAAGGTATTATTGGCCGAAATGGATAAGATCAACCAGGTTAAACCGTGCCACGGTTTCGAACCGTGGCACGGATATGTCCTTCGTGTTCTAGTTCTAGTTCAAGGCCAATACCTGAGGGCCAAATTCTTCGAAATAAATATGTTGTTTATTCACGCCTGCGGCCACCAGGTCATTGAATTGTTTTTGAATAAATGGGGTTGGCCCGCAGATGAAATAATGTGCATCAGCAACAAGGTCAAGATCAGGCACTTTATTTATATCCAGGTAGCCTTCCAAAATACCCGCCTCTTTCTCCTGACTGGTAAGCTGGTTATAAAATACATGCTGTTTTACCTGTGGGTTTTCTGTAACGATGGACGTGATATGGTCTTTAAAGGCATGTACGCTTTCATTACGGCAGCCATGCAGCCAGGTAATAGGAAATGCATGATTCTTCTCTATCAGGCTGTGCAGCATGCTCATAAGCGGCGTTAAGCCTACTCCCCCGCTGATCAATACAACCGGGGCGTCGACTTCTCCCGTCAGGGTAAAATTGCCTGCAGGGGCGGTAAGATCAACCTGGTCAATTTCTTTTATACTATCATGCAGGTGGTTGCTGATCAACCCATCGGTATTCAGCGTTGCCCCCTTTTCTTTCTTTACAGATATGCGATAGTAATCAGCATTGGGTGCACTGGAGATGCTGTACTGCCGGGCCTGTTTCAGTTGTAACTGCGGTAAAAAAACCCGCAAGCTGATGAACTGACCTGGCAGGTGCTCTGCAACCTTACCCCCATCGGCAGGATACAAATAAAAGGAGGTGATCTCTGCAGATTCAACCACTTTCTTCTTCACCAGGAACGGCCGCCAGCCAGTCCAGCCATACGTACGCTCCGTTTGTTGTGTATAGATACCGGCTTCATGACCGATCATTATTTGCGCCAACTGGTTATAGGCTGCTGTCCAGGCGTCAATGATGGCAGGCGTAGCTGCCTCTCCTAACACTTCCTGGATGGAAGCCAACAGATGTTTGCCTACAATACTGTAATGTTCAGGACGAATATCCAGGCTGGTATGTTTATGGCCAATTCTGTCAATTACAGGCATCAGCACACCTGGATTAGCGATATTTTCAGCATATGCAAGAACAGCCAGTGCCAATGCCGTTTGTTGCCGGTCGTTTTTCTGGTTGCCCATATTGAACATGTTCTTCAGCTCAGGATTGTGCAAAAACATGCGATTGTAGAAGTGTTTTGTCAGTAATACCCCGTTTTCTCTCAATACTGGCACGGTAGCCAGAATGATAGCTTTCTGCTCACTTGTCATATGTAATAGATTATACCTTTTTGTCTTTTTGATTGAGAGATCGGGGCCCTGATCTTTGAAGACACAAAATTAGGCATTGACAATAAAAGATAAAAATATCTTTTACTATTTTTACAAAAAAGGTGTTAATACTCATATAGAATGACGCAAGCGTCCGCTTGTGCCATTGTAGGATTAGGTGGGTCGTCCGCCAGCTGGCGAACTGCTCACCTTGATATCATAAAAGGTGAGTCACTCTGGAAGAGTGACCCACCTGGTCAACTTTACCTAAGCGTTTTCGGATGAAACGTTCGCCATGAATGCCAGAATTCCTGGTAGGCCGGCACTGGTTGTAACTGCACGCCAGCCAGCGCCCCACTAATACATTGACCACTCATATTCCAGGTTGATCCTGTGTTGAGATCATGGAAGGCTACTCTTGTAGTATCCTGGATGAATTGCAGGTCATTACCCTTTACCTGCCGGTTCCAGACGTGAAATGATGCGCTGTCTTTTTCAAGCACCAGTACCATGGGCAAACCAGGCAATGAATCCTGTATCAGGCCGGCGCTTACCAGGTGGTTCCAGTCATACGCCTTTGACACTTTATTGTGCGTAACACCAATTACCCATGACTTGAACTGCCAGGACCCGCTATCCCTTTTTTCCAGCCCGCTTTTAATAGTTCCATTATCAAAATCAGCCAGGTCTGCATATTGTTTTGAAAAAACAGTATCAGGTTGCAGCACCATTGATCCGGGGTATTGCCGCAACCAGGCCGCCAGGGTTGCCTGTGTAGATGGCAGTTCCTGTAAAGAGGCCCCTTTCAGCGGACCTGCCACTGCTATGCCTGTAGCTTGTTGCCACCAGCTTTTGGTTGACTGATCCTCAAACATGGCATTAAAATGGTCCATACCTACCAATCGGAATGTTTCATTCTTTCCATTTACAACCGGACTAAATACCCTTCCTGTTCTGCATACTGTGCAATAAGTAACCATCACAGGCATATTGCCAACGGTATCGCGCACCTGGTGGTGATACCCTATTAACTGAACCGGATAGGCTTTTGCTTCGCCATTGACCACTAGTCCTATGACCAGTTTATTGTTGGAGATCTCATTGGTTTGCGCAGTAGCAAAACGGCTATGAACAGACTGATAAAACATTTTATCAGCTTTAAAACGAAAGTTAAAAAAATAAAAGACCACCGCATACAGCAATAATCCTGTTGCTAACAGGACTTTCTTCCAAATTCTTGTATTCCTGAAAAAAAGGATAACAGGATAAATAAGCGTCAGCAAAGTGATGGTCCTGACCCACCAGATATTATTATCAAGCCAATAGGCAAACCCGATGGAATTGTTATGCTGGCTACCCGGGAATGGCATAATGAAATAAATATGTAGTATTTCAACCGTTAGAAGCAGTAACAGACCCGTTACTATTATAATTGTTCTCATGTGTTAATTGGTATTGATAGTGAATATCCGAAAAAAGCACCAAAGCGACCAAATCATTAAAGTAATTTTGGGGCACCCTTTTTCATTCCAGTCAGCTTCATTCCAGATATACTGATACAAGCCATTTCCCTATTAAAACCCGCACCGAACCCGCACCAAACCCGCACTGAACCCCCATATACAGTGTGGGCATGGTGATGTAAGCAAAGGAAATTGATGGGGTCAGGATAGGGTTTTCCATGCACCTCACAGGGACCTGACAAGGACCTCACAAGGACCTCACAAGGACCTAACAAGGATAAAGTCCCTGTGAGGTCCGGGCAAGCTCCCTGCCACGCCCAAGCCCTTCCCTGGCCAGTTATTTTTGATACATCCTCTATTTTATATTTACGAAAGATGCTTTTTTCTGATCTCACTCAAATATTCAGGCGTAAAACCAAGAAAGGAAGCAAGCAGGTATTGCGGAACACGCTGTAAGAATTCCGGGAAATGCTGTTTGAAGTGGCGGTATAGATCTTCTTTGGAAAACTCGGACAATAATCTGAACCTGAATTGAGAGGCAGCAAAAGCCCGTTGAAAAACCAGGTGAAAATAGGCATTCAGTTCAGGCATAAGGTCCAGCAATTTCCGCTGCCTGTCGGCTGAAATACATAGCACTTCGGTCTTTTCTACAGCCCGAATGGAAAATTGAGCGACCGAACCGTTTTGAAAGGCCATAAAATCGGAGATCCACCAGTTCTCCAGCGCAAAATCGGTGGTTTGTTCTATTCCATTTTGCTTCAGGTAGGATAAATGCACACAGCCGCTTACGATAAAAAACTTCTCATAACACCGGTCGCCTTCACTCAGCAGGACCTCTTTTTTCCGGTAAGTCCTTTGCTCAAAGAAAGACTCCAGTAACCTTATTTTTTCTGCGTCAAGGGAAATAAACTTCTTTATATGGGCGACAAGATGTTCGGTCACAGGGCTATACATTAGTTGCTTAAAAAGGCAATTTACTAAAAATGGTTCTGTTCCGGATCCGGATTCCGGGGTCCTGGGCGCCCTGAGCGGAGAAGGAGCCATTTCAGCGACGATCGACCGCTAAAGCGTTATAGAAAACCTTAGCATCGCCGTTCCGTAAATCTGGCCCAATCTTCCAATTTAGCCAATTTATGAGCCCCCTAAATCGATTCAAATCAACAACACTGTACTACCAATAGTTCAGCAGTTACAGCAACCGTATTGAATACTGGTGGAATCGGCATCTGATTATGGGGGAATGCACTGGGTATTGCCTACAATGGTCTAAGTATTGTCTGGGACTTACCTTGAAAGAACTGGAAAAATACGGCATCCCCCATTTTGCAGAAGAATATCTGGGCAGACATGCTGATAAACTACCGGGGAAAGATGGGCGCATTTATACCGAAATGCTTCCGTTTTTCTATACATACCTTGAATAGATAAAGGCAATGGGCAATAGTCAGTAGTAAAAACGGCAAAGATCAATATCAACTCTATCAACTTTACTCCCGGTCAACTTGCTACTCCGTTACAAAGAACTCAATATTGTACTCCGTTTCACCCAAATAACCGGCTTTACCAAAAACCACGGTCTTGCTTTCTTCATTGTTATCATCAATATGGCGGTTATTGAGTAATAATTTTTTACCGGCATAGATTGCTTTGATGAGGTATTTTCCAATGGGTACATCTTTCACCATATAGGTCCCGGCCACATCTTCTACAGCCCTTTCAAATGGCGCAGCAGGGGTACCATCAATAAAACTGGTCTCACCGGGAAAAGGAGTGAATGATAACCTTATTTTGGTCATATCCACATCTGCCCCAAACTGGTACAGATCAACATGGGCACCATAGAAACCGGTGCCCCCGGGCCGTTGGCCGCTTAGTTTCCATTTAAAGTTTCGAACAGCGCCCCCTGCTTTATTGAATGCATCGGTTTTATCTGGCTCCAGGTCAAACTTATAGGTTTGTCCGTAAGCTGTTTTAGTAAGCTGGGCCTTGGCCGTCCAGTCACCAGCAGGATCATCAGGTATCGACACCTGGTATTTTCCTTCATTGTCACTGGTAGCAAAAAGATAGCTATTATACCATACGGTATGCTCTACAGTTATGCGAACGTCTTTCACCGGCTGATTTTTGGCATCGGTAACTATACCACTCACTGTACCATTTTTCGTTCCGGGCGTTTGAGCGGAGACTTCTTTGTCATTATCGTCTTTGCTACAGGCTGCTACAACAGCGCTGTATAAGAATGGCATCAGCACACTCCACATTGTATGTTTCATTTGTAATAATTTTTGAACTTTTATTTCACCCGACGATTTCAGGCAACTTTTGAGAGCAATGTTTTCTTTTCATGAATAGCATCAGCCTCATGATCTTCGGGCATGATGAGCTGTTTTTTAAAAATAGATCTGAAGCCATAAGACACTACGAACGCCGCAGGAATACTGATGGTTAGCCAGATGGCCAGGTCCTTCAAAATACCCTGCCAATGCTGATAGAAAAGAAAAAAAGCGGCCAGGCCCATTACAATACCGGTAACAGCTGCGAGAAAATAGACCAGGATGCATTGCCACACCCATTTTGTTGGAAATTTTACCAGCGGTTTTAACTGGACGGCATTGATGATCCCAATTGACAGGAACATAAATAAAATATCGAAGGGAATGTAGAGGGTATAATAACCCAGCCAGAACATCCAGGGGGTACAAATCAAAAACGGCCAGATGCCGGCCAGGGGTTTCCTTTCCCCTATCTGTTGAAATGTTTTGTTCTGCATTCTTACCAATAAGAAAACAAAAACATACAAAGAAACTGTATGCATAATAAACTGCGGGGTTGTCAACAGCTTATCGTGTTCGCCGGTAATACCGTGCGCAATAAACGTATGCAAAAAGCCCAACGCACCTGAATAAACGGCCAGGTTACCAGTTACCCATTTTTTTAAAAATACGTATTTACTTGATTCCATATATTTTGATTTAACAATACAAAGCACCTACTTTTTGCAGGCTGAAAAAGGGGTATTTTCTGCTTAAAATGATATAATTTACGTCATGGCTTGTCAGGGAACGCTCATCCGCAGTATATTTCAAACGGCTACTTCATTTGGGGCCGCTTTCGATACGCTTTGCCAGGTGACGGGTATCAGCCCCGAAGAAATTAATGACTCCGAAAAAATGGTTGAATGGGAGAAAGCAGCGCTTATTTGGGTACCTCTTTTAAAGCTGTCGGGCGATCCATTGATTGGCCTGCATGTGGGCATGGAGTTAAACAACCTGATCCAGGGAATGGTTGGTTTTCTGATCCAAAGCAGTAAAGACATTAACCAGGGTCTTCAGATATTGTGCCGTTATGGCCATTTGGGATCGCCCATGGTTGAATATACGTATGTCGCCAATGAGGTAGTTGTTTTGGAAATAACGCAGAACAAGTTGTGGCTGATGAAACATCCGGAACCAGCCCGGCATGCCAATGATTTTTTGATCGCAGCCATCGTAAATACATTACATACCCTGACGGGTAAACACATTGTTCCGTTACGGATTGAACTGACTTTCGACATGCGGGAAGTTTCAGAATACCGGAAATTTTTCGGCTGCGAGGTGCTTTTCAATAAAGATGTCAACCGCATTGTTTTAAGCAAAGAAGACGCATCAACCCCTTTACTTACCCACGATCAATCCATGTTCCAGCTCTTCAACTCTCTTGTGACTGAGAAGCAGGCGCTGCTGGAAACCAACAGTGCAGCCGAAAATCTAAAACAGGTATTACTTACACAATTCAAGGGGAGGATCCCTACAATTGATGAAGCCGCTATGGCATTAAATATGACACCCCGCAATTTGCAACGCAAACTGCTGCAGGAACAAACCACCTTCCGCGACATTGCCGGAGAAATAAGGAAAGAAATTGCCTTCCAGCTTATGCAAAACCCGGCCATAAAAATATCCGAGGTTTCCGACATCTTAGGTTATTCAGACCTTACTTCATTTAGAAAAGCCTTTAAAACCTGGACGAATTCAACGCCGAGGGCAATCAGGAAGCGTCAGGTGTAATAGGTTATTTACTATTAGCCTGACTACACGCCAGGAGTTCCCTATTTAAAAGTCGTCTAGCGTCAATGCGACTTGTAACCCTTGTTCTTTGGCAATATCAAGCGCTGAAAAAAGCTCACTTAATGTGGAAATATCAAATAGCACTTCGGTAAAAGTATCGTCATCCAATGTTTTGTCAAGACGGATCTTCTTAATGTAAAAACGCTTTATCTTGTCCACTATGGTTTGAAGTTTCGCAGGTGAGTCATATTCAGGTTCAAAATTCTCATACCCTTCAGAAACACTCATACTTTTTTCACCATAAGTACATTTAATGGCTTGCATTTCATCCGCCGTAAGGATCTCGCTTAACTTTTGTAATGTTCTATAGTTCTCTGTTTTATTAAAGAGCATTAAAGCCAATCCATCACAAGGGTCAGAGGAGGAATAAACCAATTTAATGTCATTATCCTGGTTAACTCCACTATCCCTAAACAAATATGAACTCCCATTCTTGTTTTTTAAATTATGTAGAGAATCATTAATCCTTAAACGGTTCATCAGAATCCCGGTATTTTCCAAGCAGCGCTTTTGTTGTTAGAACCAGGCCCAGAAAAGTAAAAGCGATGGCACCACCCAAAACAGTTATGGGTCTTATTCTACCACCATAAGTAAAGACATAGTAAAAATAATAACCCAAAGAAAGACCCAGCATCAGACAAAAAATGCCATACAGGTAACCGCCCCGGTTTTCCTTTTTAAACTCCCCGCCATTGGCTGCAAACAGCTCATTCAGCAAACCGTTGGCATCAGTCAAATTCATGCCCCTGTAATCAGCACTCAGGTTCTCCAGAATATGGTCTCTTTTAGCCCCGTGTTTAACTGATTCTATCGCATATTCAATATTGTCTATCCTCACTCCCCTTTCCTGGTACTTCTCAATGATGGATTCAAATTTTTTCACAGATAATGTTTTCTTATTGAGTGTGTAAGAAACAATAAAAAAATGAATGATGCAAATGGAGCGAATAGGGGAAGTGGAAAGAAGAAAAACGGGTGTTTTTCACCTTTTTAATTCTTTCATATTGTTATAACTTTTCAGCCTAAAATCATTGACAAACAACTAACAGATCATTCATACCAAAAAGGTAATAGCTAAAATGATTTTTAGCGTTCGAATACAGTCCTGCCGATAATAACTATGTAATCTAATTGACCACAAGATCTCAACTTTCATTTGCCGGAAAACAGGAAAGGGCCTTAAAACTGTTTTAACCGAATTACACAAACCCGCACTCGAAATGTTGTTTCCTGATTTAAAGACAGAAAAAATCAGCGAAGTCTCCACGGTAAAAACAACCAGGGTATCGCCTGTAATTGGGGCTAAAACACAAACAAGGGCATCGTATTTAGCTAACTCGCTAATGGGAAAAATGGGATCGGCAGCGGTAAGTGCTCCAATAGAAAAACAAGCCGCTCAGGTTAAAAAAACAGAAAGGTATGTAAAAGCAAAATATTATGGCATGGCAATTAAGACGCCCAATAATTCTTCACCCGGAAAAGTAGCCGCACAGCCGGCTCCACCAGCCAACCCGGAATTGGTAACTGAAACTTTTGCATTGGACGGCGTGTGGATACTGGCTTATGTGTGCAAAAGAGTTCCCCTGGCCCCTAATCCTGCTCCAGACCTGCACTGGCCCTAACATTGGATCATTTAACCCCTCATAAAAATTTCTTACATGAAAAAAAGTCAATACGAAAAAGAGATCATCATTTCAAAAACGTGCCAGAAAGGAAGTAAGGGAAACGATGTAAAAAAGATCCAGGAATGGCTGAACATACATGCCATACAGGCTGGCGGCCCGAATAGCGCTACTTCTATTGATAGTGATTTCGGCCCTGCAACGGAGCTGGCAGTAAAAAATTTTCAGCTGGCCAACCAACAGGATCAAACCGGCATAGTGGACGATGAAGGATTCAGGAGGTTATGCATGCCGATGATAGACGCCTATAAAACCACGGTCTTCGGTTCAGGCTTCAGGGACCTGGTAATTAAAGTAGCAAATAATCATTATGAAAGAAAACCTATGGAATTGCAGATGAACGGCACCCAGAATCTTGGGCCCTGGGTTAGAAGTTATTGCCAGGGCAATGAAGGTAATGACTGGTTGTGGTGCATGGGGTTTGTACAAACCATTTTTGACCAGGCAGCGTCTGGCATGGGAAAAGATTTTACCACCCTTATGCCCCTAACGTATAGTTGTGATGTGGTTGCGATGTATGGAAAACAACAGGCTAACCTGATCTCCTATAACCAGGTACGCAATGATCCCTCGCAGGTAAAACCTGGTGATATATTCCTGGTGCAAAAAACGATCAACGATTGGATCCACACCGGCATTATCGTAAACGTGAGCGGTGATTGTTTTGAAACCCTTGAAGGAAATACCAATACCGACGGATCGAGCAACGGGATCGGTGTATTTAAAAGGACCCGCAACTTTTTAAGGTCAAAGTTGGACGTATTTTCGATTGAGGGATTTTAAGCGGGGATTTATAGCAGGTGTTAAAACGTTGACCCAACCTATTTCAGAATAGCCCTTGTTGTTAGCCATTGAGAACTGCAAAGGGATGACGGCCATTGTGCGAGAATCAGCATTTGCCCCCTTAATTTACGAAAATGTACCCCCTCTATCAATTGATATTAGTTGAGATTTGTCTTGCCTTTTAAATTTTAAGATCTATAGGGAAGCTACAAATTAACTAACGTCAAAATGCCATTATGAAAAAATCAAATCTAATCGTTATTGTTTTTCTTGCTGTTATGACAGGGGTATCCTGTAGGAAAGCAACTGCAGACAACTCAGCACCGGAGCAACAAACGGCAACAACTGAATTAAGCTGGGTAACCATGCTTCCCACCACGTCATTTAGCGCTTACAGTACCTATTGGAACAACTTTTATCCATGGGGTATAGATCATAATGGATCGGCCCGGATGAGAACCCAAAATATTGCCACCTCAGGCGGGGTCCTGACAATGACCGCCTACCCTGGTACTGTTAGTGATAAGCCAGCCATTCACTATTTCTCTGGCACTTGTTATGCCAAACAACAGGTAACCGTTAGTGCGTCATGGCCTAAATGGCGGGTTTCTGGTGAGTTCCAATGCCCATCTGTAAAAGGTACCTGGCCCGCATTCTGGTTAAACGGTGCTAATCAATGGCCTCCGGAAAGTGATATTATGGAGTTTAAAGGAAGCACCACCAACTGGACAAACACCTACAAAAATGAAAACGGTCAGTGGTCAAGTGTTGGCACTGTGATCTCGGGCCCGGCCAACTGGCATACTTACACGGCTTATTTAACAAGGATTGGCACTACCAGTAACGTGAGTATCGAATACTGGATAGATGGTACGAAAGTATCAACACAAACAGGTCAAAATTTCGTTAACGAACCGCTTAACTTAATTATTGACCTTCAGATGGAAGGTTCATCAGGTACACCTGGCCCAACTGGAAACACGGTTATGAAAGCCAGAAATGTAACCATTCAAAGAAGCGCTACCTTATAAAGAGCATTATCAAATACCAGCTTCCCAGTCTTAAAGTTTACAATAAAAAAAGCCAGCTCCTTGTTAGTACAGGACCTGGCTTTTTTTATAGTTTAAAGCTCCTAATTCTTTATACCTTCTTCTTCTTTATTCAGTCGCTCCAGAATTGGTTTATCAACCGCCTGTAGCTGTGTTTGTCCGGGTTTCAACAATTCCAACACCACCATTTCATTTGTTCCTTTCTTCAGCCACTCAACAGGCACGTAAAGCGTTTGTTGCGGGCCGATGCTCCAATATCTGCCAAGGTTATGTCCGTTCACCCACACAATGCCTTTACCCCAGCTGCTAAGGTCGAGATAAGTATCACCAACAGCATCCAGATGGAAGGTCCCTTTTTTTAACGCAGGAGCATCAGACGATGATTGGCTGGTTTTCTGAGCAACAACTTTACTATCATTAAATGGAAGAGAGAACATTTGCCAACCCTTCAATTCTTTTCCATTAAAGTGCACTCCCCCAGTAATTCCCTTTTTATTTTTTAAGAGATAGGGCCCATAATTAATTCGGCCAAGATTTTCCACCAAAATATCCAATTGTAATTTTCCATTGGGAAGCTGGAGCAAGAGACTATCGTGATTCAATCGCCTGTCTAAAACACCTACCCGTTTTCCATTGATGAAAACAATTCCATAATCACGCAGGTCTTTTATTTTTAACGTGCCTTGACTGCCGCCATTGATCGTTGTGCGGTATAGTACAAATCCATAAGCCTGATTCAACGCTTCAAAAGTTAAGGGCGTGGCATTCTTTTTTGCAGCAGGCAATACATCAAACAGACTGGTGGTGCTTACAAAACTGATGGCCGGAATGGTGATCGTTGGTTTTGCTACAGGAACCTCGGGCAAGATGTGGCCAGCAGGCAAACTTTTTTCAATCACTTTCCGGAACTCCATGTATTTATGTGTAGGGTTACCGGCTTCATCCAATGGTGCATCATAATCATAACTGCTGATCTGTGGCTCATAAGAATGCTTATCGTCATAATTAGCCCCATTCATAAAATCCCGGGTAGTACCGCCATGAAACATATACATATTGAGCGACATGCCGGCAGATAAAACCGAATCCAGTCCCGGCGTATATTTTTCTGCCGGCACTTTATGGTGTTTTGTTCCCCACCAGTCGAACCAGGCAGGATACCACTCGGCGACAAAGAACGGTCCTTTACCTTCATTGTTTTGTTTGATCAACTGTTTTATTCTTGAGGGTTTATCCAACCCATTTACAGTAGTAAATAATTTACCGGGCAAGTTTCCTTTTGCCAGGAATGGTTCCGGATCGCAGGTATATAACAATCCATCAAAACCCGCTTCAATAAACAGCTTTCGATTTATGTCAAGGTATGCTTTATCGCTTCCATAAGCGCCGTATTCATTTTCAACCTGAACCATCAAAATATTGCCACCATGGTTTATCTGTAAGGAAGCCAGTTGTTTTCCTACCTGCATGATGTAATTTTTATAGGCCTGCAGGTATTGCGGCTCCTTGCTTCTTACTTCCAATCCTTTTATATTTTGAAGCCAGTAGGGATAGCCGCCAAATTCCCACTCAGCACAAACGTACGGACTGGGGCGAAGGACCACCCACAAACCTTCCTCCTGTGCTGTTTTTACAAAAGCAGCAATATCATTGTTGCCGGAAAAATCATATTTTCCTTTTTGTGGTTCATGCAAATTCCAGAACACATAAGTCCCAATAGTATTCAACCCCATTGCCTTTGCTTTTCGCATCCTGTCACGCCAGGCTTCCCGCGGCACCCGTGGGTAATGCATTTCACCTGAAATGATCTGAAAAGGCTTTCCATCCAGTAAAAAAGCAGTATCTGCTAACTGAAAACTGTGTGCCGGGCTGATTGTTGGTTGTTGGGCTATCGATGAAAAATAAAGACTAATGACAATAACTACAGAGAATAACTTTTTTTCGATTGAGTTGTGCATATCAAGCGCTTTCGTTTTAATTCCAGGTCCATTCATTTCGCCAGTCAATAAATGGCATTCCGTCCCTGAATTCAATTGGCAGCCAAAAATAGCGACTATCTTTTAAATCTTTTGGGTTCCATTTATCAGCGATGAAAATAAAAGAAGACCTTTTTCCTGCTACAGGAAGGATATAAGTAGGTTGTCCGCCATAGGTTGAATCTGCCCCATTGCCCTGTAACGGATTGCCTGCCGACACCCATTCTCCGAATAAAGAGTCTGCCACATGAATGCCTGCCTTATTCGGCGCCCATCCCGTGCAACCACTGGTAATGAGATAATACTTTTTATTGTATTTAAAAATAGCAGGCGCTTCCCGATGTTCGCTGAACAAGAGCTTGTCTTTTGTTGTAGCAGCAGTATAATCATCACTCAATTGTACAATTCGCAAATCGTAGTTTTCCCGGGAGGAATAAATATGATAAGCTTTACCATCCTCATCAACAAAAAGGGTCATATCCCTTGACATGTTATCATTAGGCCGGAAACTTTTTAAAAACCGGTAAGGTCCTGTTACCTTATCGCTAATCGCAACGCCGGCCCTTGCGGCCTTGTACCCCTGTCCGCTCAACTCCAGGTGAAACCACATTACATATTTTTTTGTCCGGGCATTGTAGATCACTTTAGGTCTTTCCATGATGCAGCCAACTGCAATATCACTGGCACTATCCTGCGATTGTGCCAAAGCCAGGCCTTCCATTTTCCATTGGTACAGATCTTTTGATGAATATACATTTACCCCTTCAGAGGCCCGTTTTCCTCTTTTCTCACCAAACCAGTAATAGGTCCCTTTCTCATACAAGAGCCCTCCCCCATGTGCATTGATCACTTCCCCGTTTGCATCCAGCCAAACAGCACCTGGAGTGAATGAGGGCTTGTAGGGTGCTTTTGTCTGACCGGAACAGCCTGTCAGCAGTATACTGAACACTATCAGCATACAAAATGATCTTTTGTAGTAATTCATAAGCCTGAGCTCAATTTAATAAGTTTAAAACGCCGGGAACCAGTTCCCGGGAGCTGCAAAATACAGGTTACCCCTGCCGTTGACAGGGGGTAATCAGGAATAAACAGGGGGAAATTAATATTTAAAAAGCGGTCCAGCGGCTAAATATCATCGTTGTCCTCAGCGGCGGGATGTTTACCGCGGCCCCGGCGATAGGTTTTTACATAGTCAGAGGGTCTTAGTCCAAATAGTTTGGTGAATTGTTCCCGGAAATATTTGAGATCATTGAAACCCGATTCAAATGCGGCCTGGGTAATATTATTATCGGTTTCCATAAGTAATTTGGCCGCCTTGCGAAGCCGGATAAACCGGATAAATGCTGTTGGCGGCTGACCGCAGATCGATTTGATTTTCTTGTACAGGTTCGATTGTCCCATGTGCAGCTCAGTGGCTAACATTTTTATCCCAAAGTCCGGATTATCGAGGTGTACTTCAACGATCCGGATGCAGTTATCAAGAAATTGCTGGTATTCGGGTGCTACTTTATAAGCGGTCTTTCCAAAGGTGATCGTATTGTAGAAATACTTTTGTAGAGAGGTTCGGCTTTTGAGAATATTTTGCACCCGCGCCATCAAGAGATCTTTATCGAACGGCTTGGTGATATAATCGTCTGCGCCTCCCTCCAACCCTTCCAGCCTGGTTTGCTGCGCGCTGTTGCCGGTGAGCAGAATGACCGGGATGTGACTTAAATGGGGATCTTCTTTGATATTGATACAAAACTCAATGCCACTAACGCCCTCCATATTGATATCACTGATAATTATATCGGGGATCTGTTTCCCGGCCAGCTTTAAACCGTCTGTAGCATTATCAGCAGTAAAGACAATAAAATTGTCTGCAAAGAGCCCAGACAGGTAAGCAACCGTTTGTTTATCGTCATCCACAAGCAGGATAGACTTTTTTTCACTCACCAGTGCATCGAGCTCGCTTAATCTGTTCGCGTCCTTAGCAGGCATTTCAGGTGCGTACTCTGCGTCAATCAGTTCCTCAAAAATACCGGTTGATGGCGTTGCTGACGACTCTATCAGTTCCTCGTCAATATGCTGGCACCCTTTCCCGAGCTGAATATAAAATACCGTTCCTGTTCCCTCCCCGCTTTCATACCACACGGTACCTTTCAGGCTGTTGATGAAATGCTTTACAAGATATAAACCAATCCCAAAACCAGGTTTAGCCGGTGTATTTTGCTGTACCTGGTAAAAGCGTTCGAACAATTGTTCGCCTACATGGGCGGGAATGCCATAACCTGTATCTTTCACCGACAAGGTTACCGTATCGGTATTGCAGGTCAATTCCATGGTAATGCTGCCGCCGGCCGGTGTGTACTTAAAAGCGTTGGACAACAGGTTTAAAAAAACGATCTCCAGTTTTTCGCGATCGGAATAGATCTCAACGGGACCAGGAGGTGTTTTGCAGGTGTACTGTATATTACTGGTTTGTGCCTGGTGTTCAAACGCCAGGAAAACCTCTTTGCATAAAACAGGGAGATCAAGTTTTACGATCCGCAGCCGGTCTGCCCCGGCTTCTGCCTTGCGGAATAAAAGCAATTGATCAACGAGGCTTAACAACCGGCGGGCATTGCGATAAACAACTTTCAGGGCGCCCTGGTCCTTTTTATGTATATCGCTGCCCTGAAGCAGTTCTTTTACAGGATTAATGATCAAACTGATGGGTGTCCTGAATTCATGCGTGATGTTGGTAAAAAAAGACAGCCGCTTATCATTGACCTCCTGTTCCTTCTCCACTCTTATTTTTTCCATCTCGGTTTCGGCAAGGTGGATCTTATATTCTGCTTCTGCTTTTTCGCGTTCCGCCTTTTCTTTACTGGCGTTTGCTTTTGCCAGCGCTACATCATATTTAAGTTTGGCCTGGTTTATTCTATAGCGTTGATAAAATACAACCGCCCAAATAAATAGTATTACATACAGGCTATAAGCCCACCACGACCGGTACCAGGGGGGCAGCACTTTTATCTGTAGCGTCATTTCATTTGACGACCAGTTGCCTTCCGTATTGGTGGCCCTGATGTGTAACACATAGTTACCTTCATGTAATTTGGTATAATTGGCCTGGCGCGTGTTCCCGACATAGTTCCAGTCCTTATCCCAGCCTTCCAGGAAAAACGCATAACTGATCTTGTTAGGTTTACCATATTCCAGTGCAGCAAAATCGACAGACAGGGATGCATCGTTGAATGGCATTTGAATAGTGGTTATTTTTCCCTGCCACGTTTGTTTTATATATGCGCCAGCCTGCGACAATGGCTGGTTGTTGATCTGCATATCTGTTATAAGCACGGCCGGGTTGTTTTTTGCAACCGGAATGAATGCAGGGTTAAAAATGTTAAACCCACGAATACCACCAAATAGCATTTCGCCGCTGTGGAATTTCAGGGCGGCACCATACAAAAACTGGTTGCTTTGCAGCCCATCATCCTGATAATAGGTCCTGAAAATATTAGTTGCAGGATTGAACTGCGATAACCCGTTGAACGTGCTCATCCAAAGGTTGCCGTTGCCATCTTCCAGGATGTTCAATACGCCATTGTTCGACAGTCCATCTTTTACCGTAAAGCGTTTTACCAATTTGCCGCTTTGCCGGTCAAAAAGTATCAGCCCGCCCCCTTCCGCACCTATCCACATATTACCGGCCCGGTCTTCAAGGATGGCACGTACCGGTTTACCGATCTCATAACGAACATGTTTTTTATCAGCCCGGTCGATCCTGATCAGATCATGCGCCGTACCGGCCCATAATACACCGTCTTTATCCTGGTAAATAGATAACAGGTCTACCAGGTGCTGGCTAAACATTTCGAAGCGGTCTTTCTCGCGGTTTAAATAATACAGCATTCCATTGCCAAAAGTAGTTGCCCACAATACCTTGTTCGTGTCCTCAAACATGATCCACACATTATCGTTCTCCATGCCTGCCACTTCATTCCGGCACTTGTAAGGGGTAAAAGTTTTTGTTATCCGGTCCCACTTACTGATGCCGCCGCCAAAAGTGGCTATCCATACATCTCCCTGGTAATCCTGAATAATACTGCTTACATGGTTGTTGGTCAGTGAACCCGCGTTTCGGGCATTATTTTTATAATTGGAAAAGCGGCCCGTTTTCCTGTCCCAGATGCTGAGCCCGCCACCATCCGTTCCAACCCAAATTGTTCCATCGCTATGCTCGAGGAAACAGGAAGCGAAATTGCTCACCAGGTCGTTCTTACCAAACCGGGTATGCGAGATAGTATGAAAGAATTGCTGTTCGGGATTATAGATATCAATACCGCCATTGAGTGTTCCTATCCATTTTCGTCCGTCCCGGTCTTCATATACCGCCGACACTACTTCACCTGATAGCTCGTAGGGACTATCGCCAGCCTGCAACTGTTTTAGGGGAAGTCCTTCCCGGTCAAAGATCATGGCGCCGCCACCGTGTGTGCCGACCCATATATTGTCCTCTTTGTCTACCAGTAAACTGGCAATCCTGTTTGGCTGCCGGTTACTACTTTGCCCGGCATATTTGAGTTGCAGGGAACGAGTGGCTGGTTGGTATTGATACAGATCGGCGGTGGCGCCTATCCACAGGTTGTCCTTTTTATCAAATTGTATAACTGAAGCATCCGTAAGGGTTGTATTTACAGGAACAATTTGCTGTGTTTTTTCATTATACTGGTACAATCCCAGGCGTGCAATAAATAACCACACCTTACCTGTTCTGTCCAATTGAATAGAAGTAACATTGTAATCATTTGTCCAGCTACCATGTTCCAACAGGGGCACCTGCGTTGCAGTACGGCTGCCTTTTGTCGCCACCATAAGCCCCATTCCATTAGTGCCAACATATACATTGCCGGCTTTGTCAACGGCCATACTACCAACGTGGCTTGTGATCCGGTATTGGGGGCTATTGTTTTGCTGCTGGTAGGATGCCAAATGAAATTTACCCGTTACCATATCGTAAATGGCAATCCCCTGGCCTGTACCGATCCATAAATTACAGGAGCTGTCTTCCGTGATCACGTAGATAAAATTATGAGGCAGCGAATTGGTGTCTTCCAGGACGTTCCTAAATACTTTGAAGTCATGACCGTCGTACCGGTTTAATCCGTCATACGTGCCAAACCACATAAAACCATTATGGTCCTGAAAAATACACCGAACGGAATTATTAGAGAGGCCACGGTCTATATTCAGCCGGCCGATAGGTATGGAGTCGCCGCCAATGGCAGGAAAACAGCTTGATAATATAGCAAGCAGAAGTCCAAGCTGGACAAGCAATCGTTTGGTATAATTTGTAAGCAAGTTTTGGGTAGCGGTTTAGTTAGAATAAGGACCCATTTAAAAAAACGCTACAAGCAAATATAAAAATAATTAGGACAAACATAAACGTCAAATACACGTTTATATATAGCTGGGTTTAAAAGAGTTAGAAAAGATTTTTGTTATTTACCAGTAAAAAAAAGGATTCTTTGTAGGTGTCACCTACCGGTATAACAGTCTGGCGAATGAATATGCGGTTTTTACTGATGTGATCTATTTTATCCAGTGCAACGATGTAAGACCTATGCACGCGTACAAAACGACCTGCTGGTAAAACGGCTTCCATTTTTTTCATATTTTGAAGCGTAATGATCTTCTTATCTGATGTATAAATAGTAATGTATTCTTTCAATCCTTCGATATACAGGATGTCCGATACTAAAACTTTTACGATCTTGTAGTCATTCTTTACAAACAGAACTTCATTGGTATCCACCAATCCTTCACCACTCGTACCAGTCAAGACCGGTTTAGCGTGCAACAGGTTGAGCACTCTGTTTACGGCTTTTAAAAAACGTTCGAAGGAAACCGGTTTTAAGAGATAATCAGTTGCATTCAATTCAAAGCCCTGAACAGCATAATTCGGATGGGCAGTGGTAAAGATCACTTTACAATCGGGCGAAAGCATTGTCGCCAGTTGCAATCCATTTAAAGCGGGCATCTGAATATCCAAAACAATACAATGCACTACCTGTTGTTGCATAGCATTCAGTGCCATTACGGGATCGCTATAGGTACCGAGCAATTTAAGAAAAGGAACCTTTTGTATGTATTCGGCTAATATACCGAGAGCCAGCGGCTCGTCATCTACAACAATACAACCAATTATCGGAGTATCCTGATTCATATAAGTTGGAGCTCTAAAAATACTGAATAATATACATTGTCACTTGTTATAGAAAACTGATGCTTTTGGGGATACAACAGTTCTATTCGCCGACGCACATTTGCCAATCCGATCCCTCCCGGCAAACCACTGGCTGCGTGATTAATTTTATTCTTAGCAGAGAACTGCAACTTTCCTTCATTTATATACAGATTAATGAAAACAGGATGTTTTTCATCGTTCAGCACACCATGTTTAAAAATATTCTCAACCAGGGCCATAAGTATGAGCGGAGCCAAAGAATAACCAGTGGTATCTCCCGTAACCGAAAACTCAAGCATCAGCCGGCCGGCCGTTCTTAGTTCCTGTAATTCGATCAGTTGATCAATATAATAAATCTCGCGTGCAACAGGCACCAGTCCGTTTCCGCTCTCATAAATCATAAAGTGCATGATCTCTGACAGCTTCATGACCGCACCAGCCGTTTTTACCGATTGCTGACAAGCCAAAGCATAGATGTTATTTAGTGTGTTAAAAAGAAAATGCGGATTGGTTTGCGCCTTTAGAAAATCAAGTTCGGTCCGCAATTTTTCGTTTTCAAGTTGTTGCCTCTGCTGCTCGTTCCTGAACCAGTCGATAATAGACCGGTAGGTAACTCCGGCTAATATTATAATTGTTACA
This sequence comes from Niastella soli, assembly GCF_017742245.1. Lineage (GTDB taxonomy): Bacteria > Bacteroidota > Bacteroidia > Chitinophagales > Chitinophagaceae > Niastella > Niastella soli. The sequence continues at coordinate 93,386 of NZ_JAGHKO010000011.1, read as the reverse complement.
AATAAAAGGGTTCTTAAAAATGTATTGACGAGCTCTAATTTAAAATTCCCGCGTCGGGTAAATACATGTAAAAAATGGTTGAACGCCAGGCTAATGACCGTACACAATAGTATTAAAAGCAACCAGTGAAGCACCAGCCATTGAAATTGCCTTTCTTTTATCCAACGGGGAAGGATCCATAGCGTATTAACATAAAATACAATTATATATGTCAGGAAACAAAGAATAGCATACAGGGTCCTGTTAGTAAAACCGAATAAATATAACGGAATCAAAAAAAAAGAGGAAGCCAGTGCCCATACTGCAATATGCCCCGCAACAATCTTTTTCATATTGGGAAATTAGTGAATATTCCCTGTTACCACGCCTTTTTCATGGTAAAATATTGACCGGCAGAAAAGTCCGGTTCGTATAAATAATATGCCTGTTGATTGAATTCATTTTCCGGTTGTTCAAATTATTAGCAGTTTTATACCGAAACCAATCCATTCCACATGAGCAACGCTATAGTGCAGATCGATCAACTGTCTTACAGCTTCCACAATCAAAAAGCGCTGGATGACATTTCGATGCAGATCCCTGCTGGAAGCATCTATGGTTTTTTAGGCCCAAATGGAGCCGGCAAAACAACTACACTACGCTTATTATTGGGTTTACTAAAAGATCAGAAAGGACTTATCAGCATTTTTGGATCAAACCTTATGACGAACAGGACTGGGCTGCTGAAAAGGATCGGATCCCTCATAGAACAGCCTTCCTTATACCAACATCTTACCGGAGCTGAGAATCTGGAGGTTTTCCGGCTAACTTATCAGGTTACCAGGAAACGCGTAGATGAAGTGTTAAAAATCGTTGGCCTTACCGATGCCCGTCATAAAAAGGTACGCGCCTATTCACTGGGCATGAAACAGCGACTGGCCATTGCCCTAAGCTTGCTACATGATCCGGAACTATTGATCCTGGATGAACCAACAAATGGTCTTGACCCAGGCGGTATCATTGAAATGCGTGAACTTATAATAACACTTAACAGGCAATATGGTAAAACCATTCTGGTATCGAGCCATCTACTTCATGAAATTGAAAAAACAGCTACACAGGTAGGTATTATCCATAAAGGCAGAATGTTGTTTGAAGGCACGTTAACTGACTTACAACAGATCAAAGCATCCAGATCTGTAATAGAAATGGAAATAAATGATGTAACAGCGGCGATGGAATTGCTGGCCAATCAATTTTCCGTTAAAACAGTCGAAGGAAAGATAATAGTAGATTTTGTCAGTTCGCAACATACGGCAAAATTGAATGCCCTGCTGGTTCAGCATGGAATAGAAGTGTACCAGATATGCGTTACCAGGCACAACCTCGAAGATCTATTCGTTCACATCACATCTGAATAATGTATGACAACCTCCTTTTATTTAAACACCCGGTCTGAATTTTTGAAATTGCGGCATACCAGCGCCTTTTGGTTAACACTGCTGGCGGCCGGTTTTATTCCAGCCATCAATGCAATAATTTGTATTGAGAAAGCTACGGATATGATACCCAAATTCAGGAGCACTCCGTGGGTTACTTTTTTGCGTTACAACTGGAAAAACACCGCAGCAGTGATCCTGCCGTTTTATGTTATCCTGCTTATAAATCTTGTACTGCAACTGGAATTCAGGAATATGACCTGGAAACAGGTGTATACGTCACCAAGAAAATATGCTGATATTTTCTTTTCCAAGATTGTGATCGTACAAATACTTACCATAAGCTTTCTTATTCTGTTCAACTTATTCATGATCACTTCAGCGTATACAATTAATGCTTTCCAAAATGAGTATAGCTTTTCTCATAAAACCATACCCTGGCATCTAATGTTGCAGCTTTCAATCAGGATATACACCGGTATATTAGGTGTAATGGCTATTCAATACTGGATGAGCGTACGTTTCAGAAATTTTGTTATACCGCTGGGAGCCGGGCTCGGACTGTGGATGGCAGGCCTGGTATTGATGGAGTGGGACCAGATAATTTATTATCCGTACATGTATTCTACTTTGCTTTTTTTTACAGATTTCACCAAACATCCTGATCAATTACCTAAACTGATCTTTAACTCCTTAACCTGTTTTGTACTGGTGCTGCTGCTGGGCTTTTGGAATATATACCAACAGAAAGAAAGGGGTTGAACATTTAATACAAACAAAGACGACGGGTAAATTTTATTGTCTGCGGGAAATATCCTTTGCAATCTTCCGGGCATCCCCACTAATTTCACGGATCTGGCCGGTGGGACTTACATAATATCCACAGAAATAAAGGCCATCCTTACCGAAATACTGTTGGTGGATAGCGCTTACCCGCAGATCATCGAAACGGTTGCTATCTGTTTCAATAATTTTAATCTCATCCCGGCTGTAGCCAATGCACGCAATAATGGCATCAAAGGGTTGTGTTGTTCCTTCTTTAAAATGAACCAGTTTGCCATCTATACGATCAAGATCCCCTACAATTTTGATCTGCCCTTTACGGATCAGCCGGATAGTCCCAATGTCCAACACAGGCGCCTTTCCCTCCCGCTGAATCTGTTCCAGCGGCCCATAAGGTTTTCTTTTTAATCCTAATGAGGTAAGATCACCAATAAGGATATTTGCCAATGGCGCACTCAACAGATCGGCTATACGAGGTGGCAGAAAATTCAGTATTAAACTTAACTCCAGTATAGGTATACCCAGCACATCGCGGGGAACAATATTCACAGCAGAACGAACAGCCATAACAGGTGTGGCCCCCTGTTCAAACAGGTCAATCGCAATTTCACAGGCAGAGTTACCAAAACCAATTACCAGCACTTTTTGTCCAACAAAATCTTTACCTGTTTTGTAGGCAGCACTGTGTAATATTTTTCCGGGAAAAGTTTCCATTCCCTGTAGCACAAAAGGTTTTGGTTTTCCGTAAGGGCCGGTAGCCATTACTAAAAATTCAGACTGAAAGTTCCCATTGGTAGTTTGAGTCAGCCAATAGTCCCCCTCCTTTTTTATAGCCGTAGCAATAGTATTAAAAACCGGCTGAATATTGAATGTCTGCTGGTAGTCGTTTAAATAGTCAATTACCTGTTGCCGGCTTGGATAGCGGGGGATATTTTTTCCGAATTTCCTGTATGGTAATTGAGAGATCCGTTTGTTGGTGTGCAGGTGTAACCGGTGATAGTGGTTATGCCAGGCGCTGGCTACCTGGGCATGTTTTTCAATAGCAACATATTCAATGCCCTGCCGTTTCAAACAGGCAGCAGTTGCCAGCCCCGAAATACCGGCCCCAACAATGAGGGTATTGGTTTGAGTGAATGGCTGCATGCAATCGTGGTTGAATTGGTAACCTTATAAATATACGATTTTAACGGCAACCTCCTAAACCATACGGCCATCACCACCCCACCAGCCGGGAGGGGCTAAGCGGGCTCAAAAAGGAAGAAATTTTTTAATATGAAAAAAGAAAAGAATAATTATTAAAAACCTTTAGTCAAATCAGCTGGTCAACTGTTTTAATAATACACTGATCAGTACTAATTACTGAAGCCCCGATGTTTCCACACCGGGGCTTTTTATGTTTACACCTGTCTTTTTTAAGGGGTTACAGTTTAATATCCATGATCTTGTTTTTCTTCCTGCTTTCTTCAGCCATAAAACCCATAATATGGCTTTCAATAGACTCATCGATGGTAGAGGTCAACAATTTGGGATCTTGCTGTGCTACGGCCTGTACAAAATCATGCGCCAGCAGCCAGTCGCCTCCGCCATGCCCGTTATTCTTATATCCTTCTACATCCTCCGCAATGGGTACCATTTTGGTTTGCTTGCCGGTCCTGAAATCGGTGACCACCAGTTCAGTCATATCGCCCACCATATCGCCCATAGAACCCATAACGCGGGTCCGGCGTCCGCCATATGAGGTAAATGCCTCCATAGAGAAACTGGCTGTAACATTATCTCCAAACCGGATATTGGTAACATAATGATCGGGCTGGTCGTTCTCCATACGGTATACGCAACGGCCGTAATTGGTGGTGCGTAATTTCTCCATGATCGCGTCGGCATGTTTTGTTTTATCATCTGGCAGATCGAATACGCCAACCCGTTCCCGTTTATCGAGATACGTTCGGATGGCAGAATACGGACAGGTGCGCTCTACAGTGCAACCATCCGTACATCGTGCTGTGCTTCCAGCCGGTGCATTTTCTTTTTTGAACCATTTCAGATCGCCCATGGCAACAACCTGTTTGGCGGGTTTATTAATGATCCATTTTATGATATCCAGGTCGTGGCACGATTTGGCCAGAATAATGGGCGTTGTTTGTTTGGAGTTATGCCAGTTACCTCTTACATAGGAATGCGCCATATGCCTGTGTTCAATAGGTTCCAGGTGTTGTATGCTCATCACCTCGCCTATGCTCCCCTGTGCTATCAATTCTCTCATTTTTACAAAGTAAGGGGCATAACGCAGTACATGGCATACGGCAACAATACGACCCGTTTTTTTCGCCAGCGCAAGTATGTTACGGCATTCTTGTTCTGTTGGCGCAATGGGTTTTTCCAGCAGCACATCATAACCCATTTCCAGCGCTTTCATACAAGGCGCATAGTGCAGATTATCGGGCGTTGTAATAATAATGGCATCGGCAAATTTCGGCCGCTCGAATATCCGCTCCCAGGTATCAACCCGGTTGGTATCGGCGATCTGGTGTTTGGCGGCATATCGTTCGTTTCGAATGGGGATAGGTTCTGCCACCCCAACGATCTTTAAGAGGTTGGGATATTTGGCGGCAAAGTTCCCATACACATTCCCACGGCCACCCGCCCCCAGCGTAATGGCAGTAACGGGTTTATCAATTCGTTTGTGTAAGGGATTACCAGGTATCTCATAAACCTGTGTTCCATCTGCCAAACGGGCTACTGCTTCTGAGCCTATAACTGTTGCGCCTATGCTTAAACCCAACTGCTTTATAAGATTTCTTCTATTCATTTATATACTGTTTGTTTTTTAATTGTTATTGGAATTTAAAATCGTGAAACGGCAAACGTGAAACGGCAAACGGCAAACCCGGTCCTTCGCTTCGCTCAGGTCCGTGAATCGGTCTCGGCTTAGCCGAGAGCAATCGGCAATCGGCCTCGGCTCAGCCGAGAGCAATCGGCAATCGGCAATCGGTCTCGGCTCAGCCGAGAGCAATCGGCAATCGGCAATCGGCAATCGGCAATCGGCAATCGGCAATCTCCGACTAATAGCTAGTCTTGCTTTAGGCTAGCTTGAAACGGGAAACTTGAAAGATCCTATGCTCAGCCTCAACTTCGGCAGAGGGCAGACGGCGTAGCGCTTCGCGCAAAACTCAAGAACTCATGAACTCATGAACTAATATCAACCGTCTCCCTCATAAACTGGTCAACCCGTCAACTCAATACAGATCATTCTGCGCCATATGTGTATTCGCAAGTATCTCCCTTTGTGGCACCGGCCAGCGAAAATCCCGGGCTACATTGCAGGACCGCACTTCTACTTTTACCGGTTGATTGGTGGCGGGGTCAATAGCTCCATATACCTGCCCATTCATGACATTGCCTAAAATGCCCCAACGACGGATATCATAAAAGCGGCCGCCCTCAAAAGCAAGCTCTGATTGCCGTTCCCGGCGTACCAGTTCCCGCAGTTTTTCCTTTGTATTATATTTTGCAACATCTACAGGCGGCATGGTGGCGCGGGCGCGAATGTCGTTCAGGTATTTCACTACATCGGGATCACTCCATTTGTCCAGCTCCACCAATGCCTCCACATAGTTGAGCAATATTTCCGCATAGCGGATGATCATATAATCGAGGGTCCGTGTTCCGGTGCGATCCTTGGGGTCGAGGTATTTATTTACCCAAAAACCTGTAGCCGTTGCATTTTGTGCACCCAGCCGGTCGAGGTTGCTTTGTGCCGCATCAAACGGCTTCAACACATAAGAGGAATAGGTTTGGCCAGGCAACAATATGGAAGCGATCAAACGCGGATCGCGGTTGTTTTTGTAATTGGGATCTTTTTGATAAATAGCAGCCGAATCGGCCCCCAACTCCCAGATCGTTTTTCCCTGTTTGGTTTCATAATTATTCACCACTGCTGCGGTTGGAGAAATAACTGTTTTCCCACCCACACCCATAGGGGCAAACGTATTCCATTGGTTGCCCCCGCTGGTATTCTCCCTGAAGAATATTCTTTCCTTATTTACTTCACCGGTGTACAGAAAAAGATCAGCATAACTGTTCTTTGGGTTTGAAGTAGTCTTATATAATTCATACACACCCAGGTCGATCACCTTTCTGGCAGCCTCTTTTGCCACCTCATAATTTTTATAGAATAACGCAAGCCGGCTGATCAACGACCAGCAGGTGCCTGCCGAGATCCTTTTCAGATCGGCGTTTGTATAAGTAGCTGGCAGGTGATTGGCGCAGTCTGTAAGCTCGCTTACAATAAAATCATATACTTCTGTTTCCGCTTTCCGTTCCAGATAACTTTCAGCAGGCGTTACCGATGTTGTTATAACAGGAATACCGCCAAAAAACATCATCAGCTCCATATGATAATAGGCCCGCAATGCCCTTGCTTCATATTTGTATCGGGTTTTCAGTGAGTCATCCATAAAGCAGCGGTCAACATTTTCCAGAAAGCGGCAGGCACGCCGGATGTCTTTAAAATCATCCTCCCAAATACCAGCGCCAACATCCCAGGTGGGATTTTGTATTCCTTTTACATACGATTCGTAATCACCGCGCGTACTTTGACGGGCAACCGCTTCGTCGCTTAAAGCAGATAAAAACATCAACTGCCGGCCAGATGAACCGTCGGGCACTCCTACATAAACCGAATTAAGCGCATTGGTAGCATCGGCAGAGGTGTTCCACCATTCTTCATCTGAAATACTGGTGGGATGATCATGTTCCAGGAATTTTTTACAACCGGAAAGGAGAATTGTTCCGGCAACAAACGATATAATAAGCGTAAGGGATCTCATACTGTGTCGAATTAAAATTGAATGTTACAACCAATAGTGTACGTTTTCATAATACCATATGTCCATTGATTACCCCGGCTTTCAGGATCGGTTAATTTAAGCCTGGTAAACGTGAGCGGGTTCTGGGCATTGAGGTACATCCGCATAGAGTTGATGCCCGTACGCCTGATAAAAGAAGAGGTAAGGTCCAAACCCAGCTGGATGAATTTTACCCGCACATAGGCCCCGTTCTGAAACCAGAAATCTGATGATAATTTATTATTTGCCGGGGCGGTTGATAAGCGGGGATAGCGCGCACCGGTCCTTTCAGGCGTCCAGTAATTGGCTGCGTAATATTTTGTAGGAACACCGCCATCTTTACTTAGGTCCAGCGGTAAAGCGAACATATCCAACAATACGGCATTGCTTCTACCCGTGCCCTGTAATAAAAATTCAAGGTCTATTTTTTTATAGGAGATCCTGAAGTTGGAGAAGTAGTTCAATTGAGGGACCGGATTGCCAAGGATAGTCTGGTCTTTTGCGTTGATCTCCCCATCTTCACTCAGGTCAAGGTATTTAATATCGCCTGGCGCTGCATTGGGTAAAACCGGCACCTTCGACTTACCGGTGTTATCAAAATCATCTGCCTGTAAAAGTCCATCAGTTTTATAACCATACAAACTGCCAATACTACTGCCCTCCTGGTTGATGGTAGTGCTTGTTGAATTTATATAGGGGCCGGCCACCAGACTTAAAATGGTGTTGGTATTGTATGAAACGCCGGGACGTATAGAGATGCTTGCATTCTTCCCCACCTTGCTATTGTAATTCATCGACACCTCCCATCCTTTGTTCTCCACTTTACCCGCATTCACCGGCACCTCACCTTCAAACCCACCAACCAACGGCAAGGCAGGATTCAGAATAATGTTATTGGTTGTTTTATTATAATAATCTACAATGAATTCCAGCTTACCATTGAACAATCCTATATCGGCGCCGGCATCTGCCATATGCACCGTTTCCCAGGTGATATCGGGATTGCCATATGTTGTTTCAACGCCGCTGGAAGAATTGATCAACGTTTGGTATTTGTACAACCCGATATTTTCATTACCCAGGTAACCGTAGGAAGCCCTTAGTTTGAAATTATTTATAAACCCTACATTTTTCAGGAAGTTCTCATTATGCACATTCCACCCAAGTGCAACCGAAGGGAAATAGCCAAATCTGTTATTCGGACTGAACCGCGAAGAACCATCGGTGCGTACGGTACCTTCAAACAGGTATTTATTTTTGTAAGAATAATTCAGCTTTGCATAGGCAGAGATCAGGGAGGACACATCCCAGTCGCCTGAATTGGTTTCTTCCTGAGAATATCCGGCCATGGCAAAGATCATATGGTTGCCGCGGGTAAGGGTATAATCGGCATTGGCGCCCAGGTAATAATAGGTAGTGCGCGCAGAAGACACAGCACGCTGCATCGTCCAGGTTTGTAACAGCTGGCCGGTGTAGTAATCAAAAAAATTGTACGTATTGCGGGTATCCCGGGTAACGTCGCTGTTCAATCGGAAACTGAACTGGCCGCGTAGATTCAACCCTGGTATTACCCGCCATTTGGGCTGAAGATTAATACTGGTTTGTCCGCTTTCAAATTTACGCTGTCCACCTCTTTCAGCATATGCTACGGGGTTAACGATATCTACATACCGACCGTAAATGATCCTTCCATCCACTTTGGGATATTTGGGTAAGATGGTAGGTGGGACCCGGTAAATATCTTCAAGCAAACGATTACCATTGTTACCTGCCGTACGGTTAGGCGTAAGTACATTTCTTTTAATGGCCAGCATATCGAGGTTAACGGTAAAATTCTTACTAAGCGTAACAGAAGTATTGGCCCTGATATTAAACCTGCCGGTATTGTTTATTGGCAGCATCCCTTTCTGATACAGATAATTACCGGTCAATGCAAAACGGGCCACGTTATTACCGCCACTCACGGCAAGCGAATGGCTGGTGAGCGGTGCTTGCTGATCTATCACTTCATCGATCCAGTTGGTATTGGGATAACGCACCGGATCAACCCCATTAATGGTATTTACAATATCACTATCGGAATAAGAAGGTGCTTTTCCGGCATTTACCTGCGCATCGTTGTACATGCGCATATATTCAGGCGCCTCTACCACCTTTGGCAAACAGGCGGGCGATTGTATCCCTACATACCCATCGTAGGTAACAGATACCTTACCCGGAATACCCCTTTTTGTAGTAACGACAATTACGCCGTTGGCAGCCCGGGCTCCATAAATGGCAGCGGCGGCTGCATCTTTCAGCACCGTAACGCTTTGAACGGTCACCGGGTCGATGTAGTTCATATCCATGGGAATGCCATCTACCAGTACCAACGGATCGGAATTACCCAATGTACTGATGCCCCTGATCTTTATGGCAGCAGCATCCCCGCCCGGCAAGCCGGAACTTTGTGTTACCTGTAATCCCGTAACCCCACCCTGCAAACTTTGTGATAAGGTAGTTATAGGTTTTCCGGTTATATTCGAAGAAACATCCAGGGTGGCAACCGAACTGGCAATGTGTTTCTTTTTTTGTTCCGACAAACCAACCACTACGATCTGTTCCAGGTCGTTCACCACTTCCTTCATTGAAATATTAAGTGCATTGTCGCTTTTCGAAACAGTATATTCAACAGGTTTGAAACTGACCCTTGAGAAAACAAGCACCTCATATTTGCTGACCCTGATACTAAAATATCCATCGGCATCTGTAGTAGCACTAACCGATGTGCCTTTAACCGTGATGGTAACCCCGGAAAGCGCAACAGGCGGTTCATGCGTATCATACACCCGGCCCCTGATGGCCAGTGAGGTATCGCGTCGGTTGGTAACAGTAGTAATTGCGGCTTTCGGTGGATCAACTAGCTGAATCCCCTCGATAGAAGAGTCGCGTTGGAGGACACCGGTAGTTGCCTCCTCTTTAGGAGTAATGATTATCTGTCTGCCATTAACAGTATAGGTCAACCCGGTTTCGGCCAGTGCAAGGGTAAGCACATCCGCAACAGCCGCGTTCTTTAATTCAAAATGGACCGTTTTTCTCAGTTCCTTTTTCAGCAATTTGTCCCGGTAAAAAATAAGATAATCCGTTTGCTTTTGTATGGCATCAAATAATTCAGGCAAGGTGGCATCCTTCAGATTAAGATCAACCCGGGTATTCTGAGAATAAGTTGTTGCCGACACACTCAACATGCCCAGGAATAGTAGAAAAACGGTGAACTTGATCTTTAAAAATAGCAGGTTGGAACGTCCCCGACCAGGACGTTTGCAGCAATTAATTTTCATACGTTAGCAGTTAGTTACAAATTTGGTTATATCGCATTTATTTTTTTAAAGCCAGTTTTTGTTCTTTTGGTAAATAGATATAGGAAGTACCAAGGCACACCAGGTCCATCACGGCGGTGATGTTATTTTGCAGATCGAGTCTTCCCGAAAATGTCTCATCACTATGGGCAAGCTCACTCGTGTTAATTTGAATATCATAATACCTGGAAACCCGCTTCACGATCTGCTCCAATGGCACTTGTTTAAACAGGAGGTATCCCATTTTCCACGACACATACTCTTCCGTATTGACAGCTGCTATGGCTATACGCTCCCCACCTGGCTTAAAGCTGGCCAAATTACCAGGCACCAGCTGTTTTGTAAGTATCCCGGTAGCGCCTTTAGCACTTAAGGCCACGCTTCCTTTTTCCAACACAACATTACATTGTTCGTCATCGTCATAAGCGCTTACATTGAACCGGGTACCTAACACATTTACGGTAATATCTTTTGTACGAACGGCAAAGGGTTTAGCAGCATCATGCTTTACATCAAAATAGGCCTCCCCTGTCAATTCAACCCTTCTTTCATTGCCGGTAAAACTGGTGGGATATTTTATTGAGGAACCGGTATTCAGCCACACCAGCGTTCCATCAGCCAGGGAGATCTGCATCATTTTAATTCCCCGCGGAACAGTTAATGTATGATAAGTAGTGCCGGTATTGGGGTTTAATGCAGTATCATATGTAATACGGTCATTAGCCAGTTTTATAATATTATCGTGACCGCTCAACGGGCCATTTCCTATTTTATCCAATTCAATCTGCTCACCGTTAGCCAGCGTTATAAATGCGCCCCCCTTTTTTATTTTCGGGATTTGAACAGGCCGGGTGGAAGCAGTATCAGGGGAGCCCTTTTTTACCACTCCTTTTTTCTGCAGGTAAAACCAGCCAGCGCCCAGCATCAGCACAAGGATCGCAGCAGCCGCTGCCCGATAAAATAGTTTATACGACCTGGATGGAGGTGGTTGAACAGCCATAATTAAACGGGCCTGCAGTCGGTTGCTGAGCTCAGCAGGTACTTCCACGTCCGTTTCCATAGCTTTATTAAATTCAGCCTGAAGCAGCTGCAATAACACACGATTGGCAGCATCCTGTTGAAGCCATTGCATCAACTCCTCCACCTGTTGGGGTGTGCAGGAATTATTCAGGTAGTCAGCTAAAAGCTGGCTATAGTATTCTTTAGTTTCCGGCATAATCAATATATAATATCCTCAATTGAGGGATATGGGTGGGTGCCTGAGAAAAAAAAATCAGGTCATGACAAACTGGTGAAGGTAGCGGGGATCTCTTTAATAAGAAATAGCAAAAATATAAAGTGAGTGGGGTTATCGCCAAATTGATCAAGATGTTCCCTGATGAGTTTCATGGCCAATACCATATGTTCTTTTACGGTATTGCGGGAGATACCCAGTTCTGCAGCAACCTGTTCATAGGTCTTTCCTTCTTCCCGGCAAAGCCTGAACACTTTCTGGCGCTGGGGTGGCAGTCGATTGAAAGCAGCCTGTAAAAGTGTTTCATATTGTTGCCATAAAACTTTCAGGTCAGCATCCGCAACCGATTGCGCAAACTGTTGAAAAACCTGCACCCGCAGGTTTTCGTCGACGGCAATCTTTTTTAAAAGCTTAAAAACACTGTTCCGGCAGATCCGGTACAGGTAAGATTTGAAAGAAAGGTCAGGGTTGATCCGGGTCCTGATCTCCCATATTTTGAGGAATACGTCCTGCAAAATATCTTCAGCAATAGCAGGCGATTTAACAAAACGAAGTACGTAATGATAAAGTGGCTGATGGTATTGGTTGTACAATTCCAGAAATGCATCACTATCGCCCTTTTGCAATCGTAGGGTCACACTTTGTTCGCAATATGTTCCGGATGTTTTAGACACTTTATTAATTGTCTAAAATAAGTAAATTTAAAGGAATATACATATGGGGTTTTCGTGAATGGCGCCCCTTTCCCCTACCGCCTACAAAATGTATTTCCATGGAAATAACGGCCAAAACTTCCTATTCACCTCATAAAACATCCGGCGGGGCACAATAATTTCAACTTAAGTTTAAATAAAATTGTAAATTTAATTAGTTACAATTCAAAGTGAGTTGCTACCAACAGGGATCAAAATCCTGCCTCCTTCTGCATTCCTGTAAACCGGGAATGCCTTCAACCTATTCCTGAATAAGCGCCTTATGATGCTGACATTTGATTGACCTTTCAACTCTTGATGTATTACACTGCACCGCCGTGCCGGTAGCAGTAAAAATGTCTTATATGCGCGCACAGCCCAAATATAAAAAGGAGAAGGCTCCTGTTATACGCAGTACAAACAATCCGCAGCTCAGCCCAGTGCTCAATTCCCTGGATGTAGGAATACTTTTTGCCGACAGGGAAGGATTCATTTTTGACATGAACAACAGTTTTTGCCGAATTCTGGGATATGAGCGCGATGAGCTAATTGGTAAATACTTTTTAACCCTGGTGCCCGAGCCTCAGCACGATTGTACTTTACTTACATTCACTGAGGCCATGGGGTCCCCTAACCCGCGGCCAGCCGAGGCAGAATTCCCTGTTCAAAGTAAAGATGGTTATATTTTTGGGGCTAATTGCAAATTAACGGTGATCACCAAACCTGATGGTGGCCGCTATATGATAGGGAGCATTACTGATGTTACCGAAATCAATAACTACAAACAGCTGCTCGACGAAACCGAACTGGCCGCCGGTATAGGCGGTTGGTTGCTGGATGTGCAATTAAATCAGTTCTCCTTTACAGATGGAATGTATAAGTTACTGAACCTGCCGAAGTATACTATCATTGACTGGGAAGATGTACATTCTTTTGTAGGCAAAGAAGCTTACCTGCAGTTGAAACAGGCTATTCAAAAGGCTATTGATAAAGGAACCCATTTCGATCTTGAACTGGATTGTGGTACCCTCAATAATCCAAAGTGGGTCCGGGCAATTGGCGAGCCCAAACAGGTATTTAACAAAACCATACAATTGTTTGGTACTTTTCAGAATATCACCCAGCAAAAGTTGTCGGAACAAACGATATACCTGGAGCAAGCCAAATACCGGGCCATTATGAATAGTGGCCTGTTTGGCTATGTTTTGGCTATACCCGGTGGTCCCATACTGGAAATGAATGCAAAAGCCTGTGAGATGTTTGGTTATAATGAGGAAGAGTTTAAAAAGATAGGCCGCAAAGGCATGATCCTTCATACCAAGCAGTATCTCGATCTGGTAGATAAAGGATTTAGAATTGGTTATGTAAGGGGGGAACAAATCGGCATCAAAAAGAACGGCGAACAGTTTCCCAGTGAATTCTCTGCGGTATGGTTTAAAGATTTGAACGGAGATGACCGGATAAGCATCCTCGTCCAGGACATTTCGGATAGAAAGAAAGCTGAGGGGAAGCTAAAAAAACTGTCACAAATTGCCCGGGAAGCCGTTTGCCCGATTGTGGTTGTTGGCATAGATAAAAAAATAGAATGGATCAATCCGGCTTTTACCCGGATAACGGAATACACCTTAAAAGAAGTCATTGGCAGAGCGTTGGAAGATTTTTTATATGGGCCCGAAACCGATCAGCAAGTTATAAAGGGCTTTAATGAAAATAGAAAAAAAGGCCGTATCTATAATTCAGAAATTCTAATATATACCAAATCGGGGCATAAGGTATGGTTTACCATACAGGCACAACCGCGATTCAATAAACAGGGCGAATTGATCGGGTATTTTTCCATTTGCATTGACTGTACAGAACGAAAGCTGTCTGAAATAAAGATCTTGCATAATCAGCATATATTGAAACAGGCCGAGCACCTGGCTTCTTTGGGCAGTTGGGAATTTGACTTGAAAACAAACCAAACTACCTGGTCAGATGAACTGTATCGAATTTTTGGCTTCAGACCTGAAGAGACAATGCCAACGATAGAAAACCAAATGACTATTGTTCATCCCGATGATCTGCAATATTTGTTGAGCAGCATAAAAAATACAATGAACGGCAGTGGGGAATTTGATATTGAGATCCGGATCATTCGTCCTGATGGTGATACCCGCAACATTCGCTCGCAAGGTCACCTTATCAAAAATAACCAGGGAGATCCAGAAAAGTTGTTCGGTATTATATATGATATAACCGAGCAAAAAGCGGCCGAAGAGAAATTGCATGAGCAGGAATCCGAACTGGCGAAAGTAAAGTTGAATCAGCAGCGGCAGATTGCCCGCGCAACGATAAATGCACAGGAACAGGAAAGATCGGAGATTGGGAAAGAATTGCATGATAACGTAAACCAGATCCTGGCCTCAGCCAGGTTATTTCTGTCAACCTCATTACAGGAAAACGAGGAGCGGGAGACGTTCGCCAACAAAGCAGCAGAACATATTCATCTGGCTATAGAAGAGATCCGCAAACTGTCGCACGCCCTGGTATCACCCAGCGCCACTGACATTGGCATCATTGAAACCATCAATGATATGATCAAAGATGTTCGGGCAACCCGGAAAATTGATATCTGTTTTGATCACAGCGGCTTTCATGAATCGAAACTCGATAATGGCTTAAAGCTTACCTTATACCGCATTGTACAGGAGCAAATGAGTAATATCCTTAAATATGCGGAGGCCAGCCATATTGACATCAACATAAAAGAATATCGAAAAAAACTGACGCTCCTGATCATAGATAATGGCAAAGGGTTCAATCCCGCCGCCAAACGTAAAGGGATTGGGTTAAATAATATCATAAACCGCGCAGAGGTGTTCAATGGGAAAGTCAATATTCACTCAGCTCCCGGTCAGGGTTGTATGCTGCAGGTGGAATTTGACAAGTAACGGGCATTATCTAACGGTTCTCCTGTGTAAAACAAAACCAGTGCAGAGGCCCGCACTGGTTTTGGAAAGCAGAAGAACCCCTATCTTTTGATCACCTTCAAAATTTCGTGGCTCCCACCCTTAAATATTTTTATAAAATATACCCCTGGTATCAATTTCAATCCCACCTTTGTCTTATTCTCCCCAATACCTTTCTCAACCAGTGCGCCCTGCTGGTCCGTTATAACATACTCAAACCGGCCTGTCGAACTTACAGTAAATGCTCCGCTAGCCGGATTAGGATATACCAGAGATGGATTTCTTACTGGCGAATCAGCTCCGGGTATTGGATGCCCTTTTTGGGCACCTGAGAAAGCGGACCCTTTTTCAGAAGTCCTCACTAATTCTTGAGGGAGTTAATATTAAAAACAAAACATTTTCCAACATCAGACTCGTCATCACCTACAATATCGTCATAAGAACTAGGTTTATAACATAAAAAATCACCAAATAAGATCGGTTCTGCATAATCAAAATAACTGAGCGCTTTAATTGTCCTGAGTTTCCCCTTGTTTACATTATAGACATCTATCTGGGTACCGATGGCCTGTTTTATCAATTTTGTAATTTCAATTTTATAGATTGTTAACATCAACTCCTGGTTTGATAAAATGTTGTCTTCATTGTCACCGGCGAGATCTTCCAGGGGTGTGATGGTATAAAAGATATTCTGTGAAGGAAGAAAATAGATCCTTTTATCTAAAAAGGCCTTACGTTGAATATTTTTTACAGGCATGCACTTCATTTCATTTGTAAAAGTATCTATAGCATACAGTTCCTGCACATTTGGATCATCTGTAGCACTGGCAAAAAAATAACCCGTACTTTTGGACAACAATCGTTGTGACCTATAAATTTCCTTTTGAAGTTTTGTTGAATAGATCAATGTTATAAATCCGTCATTTCCTGAATCCTTATTTTTAAATTTCAACCATAACAAACCAGATAAATTAGAAAATTGAACCTGCCCAATATTTTCTAAGGTCAATAGCCTGTAAGGAACCTTACCTGAAAAATTAATAACTTCAACTGAATTATATTTAAGTAAAGCAACTATGCTATCATTAATAAATTTTATTTTATCAGCAGTATAAATAATGCTGTCACCGTCATTTAAGGAGTACACTCTTAATGTATCAAAAACAATTTTTGATTGCTGTTCTTTTTTAGGCACCCCCCAATTAAAGGTAGACGAAATATAAGAGCTATATGTTTGTCCTAAAACCAACAACCTGTCACTTTTCGCAATATATCTATAACCGCCATAGTTAGAGTTATTAATACGCTTCAGCTCATTCATATTGTTGTCAAGAACCTTAATTGTGTAAAAGTTCGGGGAGGGTACCGTGTAATAATTAAGGGTGGCTATATAGCCAGACTTTATACTTTTACTGATTTTTGTTGTTTCATTTGGTTTATCCAAGAACTGCACTGAAACACCCTTAACAAAATCGTAGTACTGAGTTTTTTCCTGACCAATAATATTGAATTTCAATAAATTACTACTGTTGACCTCAGACAGATTTGAGTAAGTTGCCACATTTGCCTGCTCATACAAACAGGATAGATCAACAAGAGAATATATTTTTATTTCAAACCCTTTAGTCGTGTCATTTTTCAACACCACTACCAACTCATTGTTTCTTTTTACATAAGTAAGACTTATCAATCCCTTTTCTACGACCGCATGTGATATCTGCTTTTTTTGATAAATAGAAATATCTAATCTTGATCGCTGTTTTGTAGAGTCATTTTTTACTGGTTCTATCATCTCAAGGGAAATGCCCATTCCTGCCAATGTTTCAATTGTATCCTTGTACACGCTTTCCATTCGTTCTTTCAATGACTTTTCAACATTAGGCTTGATACATTTTACACTATCGTAACCAGGTTCATAATAATATGTCTTGATGGCAAGACGCCCAAAATTTGACTCGTTTATTAGTATACTATCACTCCCTTTTATAAAACGATAATAATTTTTACCAGTAGGGACAGGCAATGGTTTCGCAAAAATTACATTGAAATTATTTTTAGAATCAAGTAATACAAACTCTGTTTCCTGTTTTATAGAATCAGCGCCATTAGCATTCTTGCTTCTGCTCCCCACCCGCTGGCTTTCCTTTTTTTTCTTTTGGAGAATAGCCAAATAGGACTTCCCCTGATATATATAATCAGTAAAGTCAATTATGTCATCTAAGATGCTATCAGGAATAAATGATTTAATTTCGCTAAGATAACGGGTAACGGCAGCACGCCTGCAATACGAAGAAGAGTTAATTTTTGCCCCAAGCGCATTGAAGTTTCCTTTAATAAATAATGCATTAGATTCTCCTAGCAAAATATTTATTCCGGCATTCTCAGCAGCTATTCGCGCGGCTTCAGAAGTCTTTATCCAGATTGCATAGGTAGCATTAATAAGGGAATCTAATTTATGTGTTCTTTCGTAGGTAACCGGATCACAAAACTTGGCAGCCTGAAACTGTTTTATTGCTGTTTCCCACTGCTTTTTTTTAATAGCATCCTCACCAAGCGTCATAAATTTATTATAACAATCCTGCCCGAATAAACGATTAATTTGAAGGGTCAAACAAACTATAAATAAAACATTTCTACCACTCATAACATGATTCATTTATGTTCAAGTTCTTTTTTGAGATTGCTGTATTTATCATGGTAATATTTAGCGGGCACTAGAAAATTATCAACCAGTAACGATTCAGCAATATTTAATGCATACTTAGTTTCATTAACTGCTCCCGCGGCCCAAAATGCCTCAGCCTTGTCTACATACCTGTTATAAGAAGCCCCCATATCCATCTTTAATTGTTTTAACAGTAAGCCAATACTCTTCTCTGAATTGGCGGGTGTAAATCCTAATCGTGCTGCCTGGTGATACAACCCATATGCATAATATAAGCTATCGCCCTTTTCTGTTTGATAGCGTGCTGCCAATTGTAAAAGAGTTTCATATTGCCGGCTATGTTTTATAAGGGTATCAATTTTTGCATTTAAAAGTCGATATCTGTCCAGCGCCGGCCAATTTATAAGCCACCAAAAAAAACCACTGGATCCCTTAGCAAAACCAAGTTCCCTTTTAGCTTCCTCATAATTTCCTGTATTGATACGACCGGTAGCATTTCGGAATTTATTCTCAATACGGTTATTATTGGCATAGAACAATAACCCTAATACTGTAATTAACAATATGGCCATAATCACCAGCACAATACGCAATCTTTTCCGGGTCTTTAACACTTTGTTTTTTTCGGACACTGCATTTCGTTCTTCTTCAATGGCAATTTGCCAGGCAGATTCGGCTTCTGCTTTCGCATGCAAAGCTTTGCGTTCCGCTTCTATGGCATTTTGTTCTGCGGCTAATGCCTTTTCCCTTTCAGTTCTGGCCTTTTCCTTCAACCTGATCTCTTTTTCTACTCTCCTTTTCTCTTCTTCCAGTTCTTTATTCTTCTGCATAAGTTGCTCCGCCTGTTCCTTTTTTTTCCGTTCTTCCCTTGCTTCAACAATTGATTCTACCAGCGTATCATGGCTGATCTCAAATACCTTCCCTAAATGCGACTCTTCGTCCCGGATCAGTCTCAGCTTTAATAATTCGTCCGTAAGGTAAACTTCCTTGTCAACGTCATCGATCTTGACTTTATTAGGATTGGTTTTACATAAAATCTCATTCACCCGGGCAGCTGATTGGATGATGCGTTTGTTTCCACTCAATAATTCATTTTCAATCAGATTGCGAACTACTTTTATATCGCCGTCTGACAGTTGCAATTTTTCGTTTGTCTGAAGCTTTTTCAGTTGATTCCAATAAAAATCATTGATGATCTTTTTGATTCCCCTTTCTCCGCCAAAGTCATCAGGTTCAATAACAATTTCCCCATCGTAATTACCTCTTTTCCTCTCTGCGATCTTTTCCAACTCCTGACACACAATTTGTAATTGGGAGCTTTCAATTTCATTGTCTTTGTTTGACAATGTAGTAAGTATGATCTTCAGTGATGCCAAACTGTACTCATACGGATTTGTATTAAATTCGATCACCTCGTTATTCATAAGTTGTGCGGGCATTGAAATGGCTTGCTCTGCCTTCTGCACCCCCAACGGCTTCAAATGGTATCGGTTACTTAAGATCTGTGGCAGCTTAATACTAAGATCGCCCAGGAGACTTAACCTGTCTGAGCGAATTAAAAAAAGCATTTTTACAGGTGGCTTAGTCAGATAGTCCTGCTTTTTGTTTTCATCTCTGAATGTTGAATTGATCAATTTATTTATAACCTGGTCAGGTATCTTTGTACTCATTATATAGGACAAATGAGTAATGACCTCTTCCTGTAGTAACCGGTCATAATAAAAAAACTCTTCAAATTGATCAAAGATCAGGATCGGTGTTTCCGGTCTTTGCCATTGTGAAAAGATTGCCCACAAATCGTTTTGCAACGCTTCGGGCATTTCTCCAATTACATCTTTTGGGATCCAGGATTTGACCTCGTTGAGTATCTTGCGGTAAGGGCTTTTTTCTGCAGAAGTAAGAAACCGGATATCAATTGGGAGAACATTCTCTTCCAATAGCCGGGGTGATAATCCGGCATTGACAAGCGATGACTTTCCGAGTCCCGATTTGCTATATAATACAAGCAGATCATGAACTTTAACGGAATGGAGTAACTCCTCTACCTCGGAGTTGCGGCCAAAGAATAAAGCAGCTTCTTCCTTCCGGAAAGGTCTGATCCCAGGGTATCTGTCAAGCGATACCCTTTTGGCAACACCAAGACTTTCAATACTCATCTGATTTTGCTGTTAATTTTTTTGATCATCGCAACATAATCCTCATCGCTTGGCTGTTTCACCGCTGTTGCCAGCCAGCTATCTTCTTTAGGTAACATCATAGCAGATTTCCGCTTCAAATCCGGGAACTTAAATAGATAGTCGCAGTTTTTTGTAATTACCGGAAAGATCATCACATTTGGCTTAGCCATCATCACCTTCATTTCATGCTGCAGAGCCGGGTCGTTGAGGAAGTCTTTATTTATAAATGGAATGTAAATCGTTGCTTTGTCAAGGTTATTCCTAATAGCCTCTTCTTTTATGTCTCCAGGCATAATTTGTCTTTTGCTCCAGAATTTTATTCGCTTAGACAAGCCAGTATTTTGAAGAAAAAGCTGAAAGTCCTTAACGTATTGCTCATCGCTGTCATGGTAAGAAACATAGCCATATTTATGGTCAAAAACGACACTATTGTATTTAATTATAAGTTCCCTTGCAAATTCCTCAGGTGATGAATCAATAAATTCCAAACCGAATCGCTCTGTATAAAACTCCTGAGTTGCCAGGGCGATGGTGTAGTTGTTAAGTTTAGGATACGCCGATTTTTTCATTTTCTTAGGAACGTCAAGCAGGTCGAGTAAAAAACGGAATGGCCATTCTTCAAAGTTGAACCCTAAGAAAATATACGATTTGCCGTCTTTATCATCACGGATCCGGCTTAACACATTATCGGGTATCCTTCTGTCGCCTGCAATTTGGCGCATAAATTCGAGTTGGTCATCTTCTGTATAAATTTGAGACTCTGCATTGTAAATTGAACCCAAAAGGTTATAAACCAGCTGTGTCTTTTTGTCAAGGGGATTCTCAAACTCATCACTATCTTTTAAATATTGTTTTCGATCTCCACAATAATTATAATAATCGAAACGAAATTCATAACCGCCCTTAATAAGGGCCCGTTCCATCAGATGATCGTAACCAAAATTAATGATGGTATTAAATGGTATTTTTGAAAGCCTGTAATATACATAGGATGGTCCCTGAACAAATTCGGAATTAATTCTTTCAAACTGGCCTTCAAATTCTTTTCGCCCGCCTATGAAATTGATGTACTTGGAATTTACATAATATGGATTCCTCTGCACGCCATTATCACTGCTTAGAATATTACTTTTTACGAGTTCTTTTGAAAGCCGCGAACAAACCAGTTCACTCAATGAAGTACCCTTTCCTTCGGACCGTACCGTTGTCATTAATGGCCCCAGAAAAAGAATGCACCGTTGATTCCTAATATCACCTAATATTTTACTATCTATCATATTTGCTTATTGATTTAGATTAGCGCTTTTCTGCATCAGGTTCACAACTTTCCGCAGTCCCTTTGTTACATCCATCCATGCGTCATCCCGGTCGGGCCATTTATTGACTGGAGTGAAATTGGCAGGAAGCCCCTGAAAATCTTTGATCTTATATTTCTCTCCCTCAATAATATGATCTTCAATGTCACAATTTCGTAGCAAAACAGGCACGATCCGTATTGTACGATCTAAATAATACCGTTGTATAGCTTTGATAATTTCTACTTTATTTATAAAGCTGGAGGCAAGAAAAGAGGAGCTAATGAGAAATAAAATGATTTGTGCTTCATTCAGGGCTGTAATGATTTCTTCATTCCATAAATCACCAGCCAGTATCTCCCGGTCGTTCCAAATGGTAATTAAGCCGGCACTTTGCATAGGCGTTAAAAACAGGAGCAACTCATTCTTCATCTCTTCATCCTGGTGTGAGTAGGATATAAATACTTTTAAGGCAGACATAAGCTTAGTATTGGTCATTTATTAATCAATAATAACTGATCATCCATAGCTATTGGACATAATCGCCTGTCATAGGCAAAAGAAGAATTTCACAAGATGAGGCATCAACCTGGTTATTGGGGACACGGTAATTGGTAAGGATTAAACCCAACTCGATTTTACAATTTATTTTAATGTAAAAAAAAGGTGTTTTCACCTTTTTTTATTTGCATATAAAGCAAAATGGGCGCTCGACCACTAACAGAAAACAAGTAAAGAGCCAATGTTAAAGTACGCCTGGCTATCCCGCTGCGTAAAACTTCTTACAATTTAAATGCCCTTGTTCTGGAACAAGGGCATTTATTATAGTTAGCAATCAATAAGATACCGCGGCCTGCTATCAATAACCAAGATTCTGCCGAAGCTTGGTATTCTTAGCTATCTCTGGCCGGGGAAGAGGGAACAGTATTTTGTTGTTGTCGTTATTCGCATCGTGTGAGAACCATGATTTTTTAGTAAACACTCCGAAACGGATCAGGTCCTGCCGGCGGCGGCCTTCCTGGTCAAACTCCCAACCCAGTTCATCAAGAAATCTGCCATAGGCTATATCGGCGCCGCCTTCATTGGTGGTTTTATCAATATCCCTTCTTCCGTAATCGTACCCCGAACCGCCTTGTAATTGCGCACCGGTAACGGTTGCCTTTGCGGGGTTGGTTGAAAAGGCGCGCTGGCGTATTTGCGTTACAATATCGGCTGCTTCATTTGCTTTACCGGTCCTGAGAAGGCTTTCCGCTTTCATCATCAGCACATCTGCATAGCGGAATACAGGAAAATCATTGCTGAGCTGAACTGCGGCCCCCATCTTGATCTCGAATTTACCCAGTCTTAACCCATGGACCGATTCGCCAAATGCAATACTTGGAATGGTGTTGATATAAATTAGCGGCAGGCCAGTTGTGGCGCCCATTGTACCCTTGAGGGGCGTGCCGCTTGATGAATATTGTTGTCCCTTGAGCCAGTTTTTTTGATAACGGGTATCATCTGCATCATAAGAATTGATGAATTGTGGCATAGCAGCCATGCCGCCCCAGGGAGTAGAGAGCATATTATACGTGGCCTGGTTCTCGGGCGATAGTGATTGCATGTGAAGATCAAAGGCGTTCCAGTTATTGGTAAAGTTCTCATCGAGTGGCAAGGCAAAGATGATCTCCTTTGAGTTTTGGTTCTCGGTAACAAAAACATTCTTCTGATCTTTTTCCAGGATATATCCTGCACCTGAGTTTATGACCGCATTACAGGCATCAATACATTTGGACCATTCAGCCGTACCGCTGTATACAGCGGCGTTCAGATAAACTTTTGCCAGTAAAGTATATGCCGCCCATTTGTTGAATTTACCGTAAGTGCTCTGATCGTTCTTCGTACTCAATAAGGGTATTGCCTCGTTCAATTCTTTTACAATAAAATCATACACCTGTTTGCGTGTACTTTGATCGGGCAAAAAGCCCTTAGGAAGATCGAATTGCGTTACAATAGGGACGTTGCCAAAAAAATCGCACAGGATATAATAGTAGGAAGCGCGTAATGCTTTTAGTTCAGCCAGCGTTGCGTCTTTTGTGGACGTGAGTGGTATCATACCCGATTCAATCTGGTAAACAAGCCGGTTGCAATTGGTAATACCGGCATATGTTCTGTTCCATGTTTGCACTACGATGCCCTCATCGGCGGTCCATTTGTGTTCATGGATCCTTCTGTATACCCCACCATCTACCCAGCCATTGGGTCGGCCGGGTATTACCTCCTGGTCGGCCGACAATTCCTGGGCGCGCCATAAGCCATCCCAGTCAAGTAATACAAAACGCCAGTTTGAATAGGCTGAACCAAGCAACGCTGCCGTTGACTGATCAGTTGGTTTCAGTTGGTTAGAGACAATGGCCGAATAGGGTTTATCCTTAAGTTTGGTACAGGCGCCTAAGATCACTGCGATTGCCAGGCTGGGGATAATGATATTCTTTATTGAAAATTTCATATGACATGTTTTGGAGAATTATAAACTAATATTAACACCCAGGGTGAACGTGCGGGTATTCGGATAGCGGTCGCGGTCATCGTTACCGGGCGCCAGGCCTAATCGGTTTACTTCAGGATCTACTCCACTATAACCTGTAAATATGATAGTGTTCAGGGCACTTGCATAGATCCGTGCGCTTTTGATATACTTCGTTGACAGCTTTGTGAAATTATACCCGATGGTAATGTTGTCTATCTTCCAGAAATCACCATCTTCCACATAGTAACTGTTGAATTCAAGCGGGGCAGTAAGATCTGCTTTGCCAAATACCTTGTCGCGAGATGATCTGAGGCGGTTGTAATTGGCAATCGTCGGATTCTCCAGGTACATGCGTTGGAAGTTTACGATCTGGTAACCAAAGGCGCCCCGCATGGTTACGGAGAGATCGAGGTTTTTATATCGAAGGTTATTATTCCAGCCGGCATACCATTTTGGCAAACCATTTCCGATCACTTTTTTATCTTCAAAGGCATGACCAAATGCGGAATACTGTACCGGCTTCCCATCTTTTCCTTCATAGATCCATTTGCCGGTATCGTCAATATCAATAACCTTAAAGCCGTGAAAGTCGCCAATCTGCTTCCCTATGTAAACGATGTTTGTATACGTTTGTATGGGCTCGCCCGTTCCACCAGTAGTGAAATAATCGTTGGTAGTTTGATAAAGATCATTCGACAAACTGATCAACTTGTTGGTATTGGTTGAGAAATTGAAACTGCTTGTCCATTCAAGGTCCCTGGTCCTTACCGGTACCACGTTCAACAAGATCTCAATTCCTTTATTCTGCATCTCCCCCACGTTTGCCCGGGTTGATGGATAGAGGTTGGGTGGGCTCGGTACCTGGAAATCATACAACAGTCCCTTTATTTTTCTAATATAATAATCAATATTACCAGACAGGCGTCCTTTTAGCAGACTGAAATCCAGACCGAAGTTTGACTCATGTTTTTCTTCCCACTTAATAGATGGATTTGGATTGGTAGCAGGTTCCAACACCTGTATCCATCCGCCGTTGTTATATATATAGGAGCCAAAACCCAACAATGCCTGGCTTAAAAAAGCTATCGATGGCGGGTTGCCGGTGACGCCATAACCAACCCTGAGCTTCAGGTCCTCTATCACCTGCTGGTGCTGCATAAACGCCTCTTTGCTTATACGCCATCCTGCAGATACTGCCGGGAAAGTGCCCCAGGGACTATTAGCGCCATAAAGCTGACTGGCACCTTCATGCCTGATATTTGCCATCAGCATATATTTGTCTTCATAACTGTAAGTAAGCCGACCGAAAAAGCTGATCAGGTTGGTCTCGGCTTTTCCACTATAGATGGCACCCTTGCCCTCCTTGATGGCATTGCCCAACCCGATCATATTATAACCAAACTCATCGAGCGGAAAATCCCAGTTACGGATGAAGTTATTGGAGGATTCATTTTCCTGGTAGCCATAGCCGCCCAGGATAGAAACGCGATGCTGCTTAAAAGATCTGGAATATTCTGCTGTTAATTCAGCCAGCCTGTCGATACTGATGGAAGAACCTACAGCAGCATACCCGTTCAGGTTATCACGCAAATTGGAAATGTGTTTTTTGGTTTCAGCATAACCTGCATTGGTATTCAGACGTGAGTAAGAGAACAATGAAGATAATCGCAAGCCTTGCAGGGGTGTATAGGTGATCGTTGCATTCATTCTTGAATTTACACTCCTGGTTACACCATCACTTTCATAAATACGGGACAACGGATTTTCATAATTAAAGTTACCGGTCTGTTCGAACCAGTTGCCGGTGCTATCATATATTGGCGACGTGGGATTTCTGATAAGCGCCTGACGGTAGGTATAGCCGTTAAAACTTCCGCCATCCTCTGTTTGTGTAAAATTGCCTGTCTGGTTCAGCAACATCAGGTTTATCTTCACCTTATCATCAAACATACTGTGGTTCACATCGATCCTGCCGGTAAAGGTTTTATTGTCAGATTTTAAGAAGATGCCCTGAAGCGAACGGTAATTGGCCGACGCCAGGTAATTGGTTTTATTATTGCCGCCGCGGAAGGTAAGGTTATGGATATGCGATAGCGGCGACTGGGTGATCTCGTTCAACCAGTCGGTTGACGTTCCAAGGTCCCAGCTGGCATCCCGTTTACCCGCGGCGATCTGAGCCCGGTAGTCGTCGCCCGTTAGCATTTCTGGCTTTTTGCTGATCTTGTGGGTGCTGATAGAAGTACTGTAATCAACCTTGTTGATATAGGTACCACTGGCGCGTTTGGTGGTGATGATGATCACCCCGTTGGTACCTCTTACCCCATAGATCGCTGCGGCTGAACCATCTTTTAATACATCAATGGATTCAATATCCTCCGGCGCTACCGTTCTCAGTCCGCCAGGTACGCCATCGATGATGATCAATGGATCGGCGTTGGCGCCAAACAAGGTAGTATTACCTCTTAATAATATTTGTGAATAACCGGTAGGATCGCCACTTGGATTGGAAATGGTAAGCCCCGCCACTTTGCCCTGCAGCAGTTGTCCTGCATCCTGTACCGGCCCTTTTACAAAGTTCTCTGATTTTACGGTAGCCACCGCACTGGTCACGTTCGCCCGCCGCTGTGTTCCATATCCAATTACCACTACTTCGCCAAGTGAATGATTTACAGGTGTCAATTGCACATTAATTACCGAAAGATCGTCTACAGGCACCTCCTTTTCCCCATACTCAACCGATGAAAATACCAGCACCGGATGATTGGTGCGCACCTGTATCGAAAACCGCCCTTCAGCATCGGCAGCAACGGTATTGGATACGCCTTTTTCTCTTACCGTAACATTGGGTATAGGCTGACTGGTAGTATCGGTAACCTGGCCGGTAATTTTACGGGGTGATTGTGCGCTGGCAGACATGCCGAAAGAAATAGTTACAAGCAGCAGAAAGATGCCCGCTACTTTCCTGGAAAGCAATCGAATTCTCATAGCATTTTATTTAGAGTGTTATGGCAGTATAAACCTCGATACTTTTATAATTTCCATATCGACTGCTCGTACCAAAACATCGACTTAAAATACCACTTCCCTTTACAGAAGAATTTTTAAGCGTCTAAATGACTTTTTTTTCGCAACTGTACCAAAAGGCATAATTTTTCTTAATTTACTATCCAGCACAAAAACGATTGCCATTAAAATGAATATTATATCGGCGCTAATATATAAAGCCGTATTCCCGATACTGTTAGTACTTTCCGTATTGGCTGGCAACGGACAAACAAACTACTTCAAACATTATCAGGTAGAGAATGGGCTATCGAACAACTCAGTGCTTTGCAGCATTCAGGATAAAATGGGCTTTATGTGGTTTGGTACCAAAGACGGACTGAGCCGTTTTGATGGACATTACTTTAAAGTGTTCAGGAAAACCAATAAGCCGGGAAGCATCGGAAATAATTTTGTACATGCCATACAGGAAGATGCAGCAGGGAATTTGTGGCTGGGCACAGAAAGAGGTGTTTATAAATATACAAACCTTACAGAAACATTCAGTGTTATAAAGGGGACAGAAAATACAGGTGTAAGCGAAATTATATGCGATACAAAAGGAGACTGTTGGTTCACGGCCGGCGCAGGATTGATGCATTATAAACGGGCGACCCAAACGCTCAGGGTGTTTGAACCGGGAACGTATTTTGAGGCTACAGGTGTTTGTGAAACGCCGGACCATAACATATGGATCTCCACGGCAAAAGGACAACTGAAACGATACGATGCCTTAAAGGACACGTTTGCCACTTTCGACCTGTTCAAGGAGAACGAAGCGGTAACTTCGCGGTGGATTGAACGTATTACTGCATTGGATGATGGCCGCATATTGGCAGGCACCAGCGTTGCCGGGGTAAAGATCTTCGATACCCGAACCGGTAAATGTGCAGGCATCAACATCGATAAAAAACAGAAGGACCTGTTTATCCGCAACTTTTTACAAACTTCGGCCAATGAATGCTGGATAGGTACCGAATATGGTGTTTACATCCTGAACTGGCAAACCGGTGAATCGATAAACCTTTCAAAAAAATACAACGACCCTTACGCCATTTCCGACAATGCCGTTTACGCGTTTTGTAAAGACCGGGAAGGCGGCATTTGGGTGGGCACCTACTTTGGCGGTGTAAATTATTATCCGCCTAAAACAACGCCGTTCAAAAGATATTTCCCCAGAATTGGTGAAAACTCCCTTTCAGGCAATGTAGTAAGAGAGATAAAAGGTGATAAGTTGGGAAACCTTTGGATAGGAACAGAAGATGCCGGGCTTAATTACCTGGATAAAAAAACGGGCTTATATAAACACCCCAAAACAAGCTATCCAAACATTCATGGGCTGCTTGTGACCGATAGTGAAATTTGGATAGGTACATTTGAACATGGTCTTGATGTAATGGATGCAAACACGCATACCCTCATTCGGCACTATGATATGGGACCACAAACCGGGCTCAACAGCGATTTCATTTATTGTATTGGCCAAACAAAAACAGGCGCCATTCTGATAGGCACAACGATTGGGATATATAGTTACGACCGTGCCGCCAACCGGTTCCATCCTTTACCTTCGATGCCGCTGTATAACTGGTACACCTCCATGCTCGAAGATAGCAGGGGCATTATTTGGGCCGGCACTTACGGAAATGGCATTCATTATCTTGACAGAAAAACAAATGAATACCGCACATTCCGAAACAACCCTTTACAACCCGCCAGCCTTAAAAGCGATCGGATAAATGCCATATTTGAAAGCAGCCGTAAAGAAATATGGATTGCCACAGATGAAGGACTCTCCAGATGGAACGCCCATACAAATACCTTTCTACATTACACCACCAGCGATGGCCTGCCGGGTAATTACATCATCAACATACTGGAAGACCACGAAAAAAACCTTTGGGTCACTACCACGCAGGGGCTGGCAAAAATGGACAGGCATACCGGTGCTTTCCAGGTATTCACGCTTGCTCATGGCCTGCTTACCGATCAGTTTAATTTCAGTTCGGCGTATAAAGACAGCGCGGGGATAATGTATTTCGGCAGCGCAAAAGGAATGATCAGTTTTCAACCTGCAGACTTTTACCGCAGTGATTATATTCCGCCTTTATTCATCACCGGCTTTCAGGTAAATAATGAGGAGTTGGATATTTCCGATAAAAAAGGGGTTATCGACAGATCTATCAGCCATACGGCTACTATTACGCTCGCACACAACCAGAGTACCTTCAGCATTGATTTTGCCGCATTAAGCTTTACCGCCCCTGAAATGCAGGAATATGCTTACCAGTTGGTAGGCGTAGACAAACAATGGACGCACATGAAAGGAAACCGCAGGATCTATTATACTGATCTTTCACCCGGAAATTATGTATTTAAGGTGAAAGCCGCCAGTAGCAGCGGCAACTGGAATGCCTTGGAAAAACGCCTAAAAATTGAAATTCGCAGGCCCTGGTGGACAAGCGCACCAGCTTACCTCTCCTATTGTTTATTAGTGATACTCGGCATAATGCATGTGATAAAAAGTTATAACCGGTGGCAGGCCGAAAAGAATAAACGCCGGCTTGAATTGTTGCAGATCGCCAGGGAAAAAGAAATACTGCAGGCGAAGATTGAATTCTTTACCAATGTGGCCCATGAAATAAAAACACCGTTGACGCTGATCAAGGTGCCACTGGCAAAAGTTATCAAAAAAACAAAAGGTGTAATCCCCGAGGTGGAGAACAGCCTACGCATAATGGATAAAAATACCAACCGTTTGCTTGAGCTTACGCAACAGTTACTCGATTTCAGGCAAACAGAGATCAATCAGTTCAGACTGTCTTTTGTTCGTACCAATATTTCAGAGTTGGTAGAAGATGCCAATAAGAGCTTTTCTTCGCTCGCAGAACAAAACAACATCACCCTGCTCCTGAACCTGCCAGCGGCGCCGGTTTACGCATATGTAGATGCGGAAGCTTTTAACAAGATCATTTATAATCTGTACAGCAATGCAATTAAATACGCCGGCACAAGAGCCATCATATCGGTACTGCCCACCACCAATGAGGACACCCTGTTTTTTGTTCTTTTTAAAAATGATGGGCATCTTATACCAGAATACCTACAATCAAAGATCTTTCAACCGTTTTACCGCATCAGAAAAACAGATCATCAGCCTGGTACCGGTATTGGCCTTGCCCTGGCGCTTTCGCTTACGGAACTGCACCGGGGTACCCTTGCGTTAAAGCCCTCATTGAACAATATGAATATTTTTGAATTAGGCCTGCCCATTCACCAGGATTTTGAATTCAACCTGAAAAACACGCCATACATATGAAACCGCTGATACTGATCGTTGACGACAATGAAGACATGCTCGATGTTATTTCCGACGAGCTGAACGAAGCCTATATAGTTGCGCGGGCGTTGAATGGCCACCAGGCCCTTGCCATGCTTGAAAAGACACCAGTGCAATTGGTGGTCAGCGATATTATGATGCCCGGAATGGATGGTTTTGAATTGTGCCGGCATATTAAGACCCAATTTGAGTACAGTCATATTCCCCTGATCCTGCTTACGGCAAAAAATACTTTACAGTCGAAGATCACCGGGCTGGAAACCGGGGCTGACGCTTATATTGAGAAACCATTTAATGCCGATTACCTGCTGGCGCAAATTGCCAACCTGCTCACCAACCGGGAAAAGATCAAAGATTTTTTTCTTAGCACACCGCTTGTTCCTATAAAGAGTATTGCGCCATCAGGGCCTGATCAGCTATTTCTAGAAAAACTGAATGATACCATTTGCAATAACCTGGATACCTGTGATCTTGACATTGATAAACTGTCAAAGCTCATGAACATGAGCCGCACTACCCTGTTCAGGAAGATCAAATCTATTTCAAGTCTTACCCCTGCAGACCTGATAAATATTACCCGGTTAAAGAAAGCGGCAGAACTGCTGGCCGGCCCGCACCTGAAAATTTATGAAGTCGCCTATATGATGGGGTATACATCAACCACCATCTTTGGTAGAAATTTTCATAAACAATTCGGCATGACGCCCACTGAGTATCAGAAGATGAAATCAAGGGAATAAAATATCATACGCAAAAGACACATAGTCTTCGCTGATTGCTTTCCTGACTCAATATAACCATCCGGTTCGTACAATTGTTTGTGCCTTCGATGTAACCCATGATTGAATCTGAAATAGGTCTGACAGGGATCTGTAGGGGAATTCTTTTGCTTTTTCTGAAGAAAACCAGGTATTCTCCCGGGAGAGACTGGAAGATCATTTATTATCTGACGAGCTCAACGATCCCTTTTTCTACTTTTTCCGGTTGTCCTTCCAAAGTGTACCTGCACATCCAAACATAAGTCCCTTTTTGTGCATCCTGGGCGTTTATCTGTCCATTCCAACCTAACGATGGGTCATGAGTCTCATATACCCTTCCACCCCAACGGTTGTATACAACAAACGTGAAAGAGGTAACATTCCCAAATATCAATGCCCTGAATACATCATTCTGGCCATCACGATTTGGCGTAAATGCATTGGGAACATACAAACCTTCGAGACAATCTTTTGGCAACACCTGGATGGAATCGCTGCCCGAACAATTGTTGTTATCGGTGACAGTTACCCAATACATGCCCGGTTTAGTGATAGTAAGGGAAGAACTGTTTGAAAAATCGCTCCACTGATAGGCGTAGTATTTGTTTTTTGGAACGATGGTCATTTTCCCGTACTGGCACATAGCGGTATCGGCGGGCAGAAAATGGGCAGGCGGCGGTGCAATGGCCGTTATACGGGCGGTATCTGATCCTTTGCAGCCATGACCATCTGTTACAACAACCCAATACGTGCCGATTGAATTTATTTCCATAGCATTACCGGTACTTCCATTGCTCCATTGATAACCTGCATATTGCTGTGACGGCTGCAATTGTCTGGTGCTTCCGGCACATAACACACTGTTTTTATTCAACAAAGGAACAGGATTCGTATACCCATCCAGCATAAAAGTATCTTTTGACTGGCAACCGTTGTTAAAGGTCGCGGTAACAATAAACTGTCCTTTCGTTTTGGCAACAATTGAACTGACCTGTTCACCGGTATTCCACTGATAACTATCAAACAAGGGCGCAGCTTGTAATAGGACGCTGTCACCCACACATATGGTGGTATCTTTGGGCAGGTTGACCGGCGGCGAGACAAGCGTTGTGATCAGGATGGAATCGATGAGCGTACAGCCTGGCCATTTCTCGGCAGTTGCATAGTAACGCATGGTAGTGGGCGGATTTACCTGCGCAGTATTATTAGTAGCCTGGATATTCACCTTTGGCGACCATTCGTAATTAGTATATCCTGTACTGGCAGTTAATGCCACGGCATCATTGTTACATTTGTTTGTATTACCGCTTATTTTAAAGACCAGACCGGCTGCATTTATCAAAACGGTATCGGTACCGGTGCCCCCGCAATTATCAGTAACATCTACATAATATTTACCGGTTTGTGTAACGATCAGCGTGGAATCGGTACTGTTGTCGTTCCATTTGTAGCTGGCGTAGCCGGGGCCTGCACTCAGCTTTATTTTCTGTCTATCGCAGATCAATGCATCATTACCCAACGAGATCTGGCTGGCCGACAATCCCACTGAGGAGGTAACGTTTTGTGTGGTAACCATACAACTGCCTTCAATCCTTGCGTTGATGGTATAGACGCCTGTTTTCTTAGGAACAACCCGAATGGAATCACCATTCAGGCCCACTGCTTTGAAAAATGCGGTATCATATTGCCAGGTGGCCGCCGCATCACAACCGGCATTGTTTGCCAGGTAATAAGTAAGGGTATCACGCAGGCTGCAACCGTTATTACCCGGTTTAAGAGTTACCACATTACAATTCGCCGGTGTGTTGCAGAACAGTGTGGCGTCAAGACTCATAGCATTTCCGGTAATTGATCCGAAAAAAACAGGGAAAGCCTTTATATCCTGCAGAGAATGTTGTGAGGGTGAAACAGAAAAACTAATTGGCGTTGGGACGAATGATCTGTCAGTTCTGTCACAGCCACCGCCGGTATTTATCATACCGCTGCTATCAGTCTTTATAAAAAAAGCGTTGGAAAAAAACCAGTTCTTTGCTGGTTGATACCGGTCCCGGGCGTCGCCCCAAACCACCACTCCTTTACCTTGCGCTTTAATGCTAAGTGGATAATAATTTTTTGTACCAGCATAATTCCCGGCCCATGAAACAGTTCCATCGGTACCGAACCGGGCAATACAAAGTAACGTATCGGTCCCAACCACCACACTTTGTGAAAGTATAAAGTCGTTATAAGGAGTGAGATCGACTGCTAGTGGGTATATGTCATAGTTAATTCCAAAAAATGGAGAATACGCCATATTATCAGCCTGAAAAATTTTAGCACTGTTTAAACTACCATCCGGGTTTATTTTTACCATTACCGGAGAGTTCACTTTATCAAAAGAATTGATAGGAACAATATGGGTAAGAAAAACGTACGAAGTATCATTGTTCACAAACAATCTGCTGATTATGCAGGAACTATTAGCGCCACCAGCAGTAAAAATGTTACTCCACCCCCGGTTACCGGTTGCCAGGTCAACTTTTTCGGCCCAAAAACTACTAGTCCTGGAATAGTAAGGATTCTCACAGGCAAAATAAACAGCGCCGTTACTATAGAAAACCTTTTTATAACTTATACCAACATAACCGACCCATTCTTTTTTCCAAATGACATTCATATTGCCATCAAAGTATAGCGCTAAGGTCTGTGAACCGCCATTACTGACCAACAAAACGAACCCGCCATTTGGCGTGGCAGTAACATCAACTATTTTCCCGCTGCTCCATTCGTTTATATCACGCGTCCAGATAACATTCCCGTTAATATCAATTTTTATTGCTGAAACAAAGGTGCGGTTGCGGGTATGTAAATTGAAATCCCTGTTAGCAAAAATAATATAATTACCATCGGCTGACTGTATTATCCGGACGAATCTTGAGGTACAAAATAACGCGTTATATGTTTTTGCCCAGGCCACATCCCCGTTGGCATTATATTTCATCACCATTCCATCCCACCGGTCATCGCCTATCGCCAGTTTGCCACCATCGGAAGTGGTAACGGCATCTCTGTAAGTTACAGCTTTAGGGGCGCCAAATTTCAAATGGTAGGTTTTGTTACAATCTGGCGGCAAAGGGGTTTTATCAGTACAAAATGAAGATTCGCAATTGAGGATCTGAGTTTGTACTAATACATTAGCAGTTGGTGCTACAACATTATTTATAACCGGCGTATAATCATTCTGTGAAGCCCAGGTGAATGACTGCTGATAGCGGGTGGCGCTGTCAGCAAATGCTCCTATGCCCGAGCTGGTGAAACATGCGGGGCCTTCGCCGTCAACATTCACCCGCGACATGGTCATAATGTAAGTTCTATTAGAGAGCGTGTAATAGTAACCAACAAATACGCCTCCCCCATCATTCGTTTCGTCAATAGCATGTTTTGCCTGTTCAAAATAAAGCGGTGAAAGGCTGGTCACATACTCATATCGCCCATACTGATTCACCTTTCTGACATGTGGCTGGTAATTTCGGCCCCGGGTAGCGTATAAGACAAGGACTCCATTGTCAGTCATCCTTTTTTGCGTACTTATTATGGTATCACTCCCGTTCTCGGTATATAACGAAGACAGGATATTTCCTGCCATATCCGTTCTCACCAGGATCTGCGCGTTATCGTAAAAATAAGAAGCATTTAATGATTGCCGGTACCACAACCCATAGGAAATACTGTTATTAAAGATATCCAGGTTAAAGATCTCATGATCATAGGTGGCGTCTTTCTTAAAAACATTATTTGAAGCAATAGGCGAGCCATTTGCACTGTTCAGGGTGGTAATAACAGCGCGACGGGTGTTTATTGTATAAAAACCGGCCGCATATATTACATTACCGGCAAATGCAATGGAGGTAAAACTATCGTTATTACCCTGATCGAAAACATGGGCCCATTTTAGCGTGCCATCAAGCGCCATTTTAAACACCACCGCATCGCTTGCCGCGGTACTATCATTGGCATTATAAGTACCAATAATATCGCCATCACTGAATTGCAGTACCGCTTTAACTCTGTCGGGTCCGGCACCACCATTGCCCAGTTGCCTGCTCCAGAGGAGGGAACCGGCACCATCGATCCTTACCAGCCAGGCTGCACCATTTGTATAACCGAACGAAGTGGTAGAGCCAAACAACAAAAAACCGCCATCATTAAGCGGAGTTACCCCCGTAAATGCATCATTACCTGGTCCGCCAATCAGGAATGACCAGATAACGTTTCCGTTTCCAGACATTCTTGTTACCAGTCCATCACCTGGCAATCCTGCGCCGCCCTGACTTCCTTTACCGGCTATTATAAACGTACCATCCGACAACGACCTGACAGCAGCAGGCATTACATCTCCTGATCCTTTATATTCTTTTGAAAAAACAGGAATACAGCTAACCTGGGCGGTTGCAGTGTAGAACAAAAAAGAGGCGATTACAAGGAGTACCGGCAAGGGGTTCAGGCCAAACATAACGGAAAATTACTCCAAAAAACCAAACTTACAAGGTCTGTCATGGGGAATTTCATCACGGCAGCCCCGAAGAAAGACAGGTAAGACAACAGGTTATCAAAGGCAAAACATATATTTTCCTACTAAATTCTCCTCTGGTATTAAACCATATCGCCGTGAATCAACGGCAATATCACGGTTA
Organism: Niastella soli; assembly: GCF_017742245.1. GTDB lineage: Bacteria > Bacteroidota > Bacteroidia > Chitinophagales > Chitinophagaceae > Niastella > Niastella soli. The sequence continues at coordinate 57,664 of NZ_JAGHKO010000011.1, read as the reverse complement.
TCCCCCATCATAAAAAGATAATTCCTTTTGAAAATATATGAATCTACTCTTTTTCCTTTTATATAGCAGTATGCTCCCGAACGATGAAACGATGTATCCTCATAGCACCGGATAGCATTTTCATAAAACAAACAGTCCTGCTGATCAAAATAAACTTTCATCCCTATGGATGGAATAATCAGCAAAGGCATATCCAGACTGTTCTCCTTTAACATTGCCTCTTTGACCACTATACGGTCCGAGTCATGTAATATATTGTATCTCGTAATGGAATCTATTCCCTTCTTCAATTTTTCTTTCTGATACTGGTCAAGTGCTATAAATACATATCTTCCAAACTTCCTGTAACTGTTTTCAAACTTATCAATATTAGCGCGTTTTATCTCGGCATTTACTTCAGAAAGATCATTATACCAGATCTTGTAATAATGCCGAACGCTTAAAGGCTCAACTACCGCCTTCCCATCAACTTTCACTACGCCATTTTCAATTTCAATACCAGAGCCGGGAAGTCCAATACACCTTTTTACAAAAAACCCGGGCATTTCTTTTTTTATCGTAAAGACATATATCTCATTCAGATGAGGCGTGTCGGTTACAGATAGCTTCCTGAACAAGCCTGATAAATACCCGCCGTAATTAGTTTTATTTACAAAAATATAATCACCGCGCTTTAATTTGTTTTTCATAGAACTACTCGGGATCCTGTACATATCAAAAAAACAAAGCCTGAGCGCAAACAATACAATTACCGACCATAAGACTATGTAACCCATTCTCCGTAATGCTACCTTACCGTCAATTTTCATATACTTAGACTATTGATTTAACAGGCTATTGTACACTAAAACTAAACTTATTTACTCCCAGCAATCCAGCATCGCCCACTCCTTCTATTATACCTACAAACCGGCTGCGGATATCAGAACAAAAGAATTGAACAGTAGCCTCACCGTTTTTATCGGTAATGAGTAGCGGTTTCCAACATAACGTATTACGGCTGTCTGTAACAGCGTTGGTTTCTTTATCGTAATCAGGCTCATAAAACACGCGGTTTTGATAATAACCTTTTGCTACGCCCATCTTCAATAGTTTCAGTAGTTGTTCTTCGTTATATACAGGGTAATGATATGTTACCATTTTGTGATTGTCGTTCGTTAGAACTACCTTACGATGCGAGGTAATAGCAGCCGTAAACATGGGATACTGTTTACCTTCAACAGGTTTAATCTCCGTTCGTTCATCAGGGCAGTTTAACCATCCGCATTCGCCAACATAATCTGTATTCCCTTCATATTTTGCGATGCTGTCCAGATAGCCAAAATACTTATCCTTAAAGCCTCTGCCTTTTGCCACTACAGTAACTTCGTCCAAGGTTTTTGCGTATTGCAGGTAGTTCACGTCATTCTCACTTATTTTATCTTCAGTCCCTGTTTTATAGCCAGCTCCCGCTTCTTCATAAACCGGAGGCTGTGGCGATGAATGAAGAACATCAAAAGGATTGGCGATCTGCATACCGTATTCTTTTTCGGAAAAATATTTGATAAAAAGTCTGGGGCCTATTGTCAATTGGTTTGGTATCAAATAAAACCAACCACTACTATCGGTAAAGACAAGCCGGGAGGTGCTTTTATTGTAATTAAGCAGCATGAGCGATAACGGCTTTGTTATTTTTCCTGATTTTGACATTGCCGTCATACGTCCCTGAATACTATCAGACAATGCGGGTTGTTGGATGGCGATCGCTTCTTTGAGCGCTTCTTCACTCCATATATACTGCTGCCACCCTTGTGTAAGCAATAGCAGGTCCAAAGCCTCCAGACGATCATTATGACTGCTGTCAAAATAATAAGCAGGATCATCGATGCGGCCGCGAAGCTGTGTAGAGAGACTATAATAACTTACAATATCGCGGGTATTTTGGGCAGCCCCGAACAGATGATCATACACACGCAGGCTTAATACCGCAGGAACGGGGTTTCCATTAGCATCACTTGTCTTAATTTTTAAGGATACTTTTTCCTTCTGCGAATATTGCTTATTCACGGAACTAAGACTGATGTTTAATTTTTGCTCAGCATGCAGGTAAACCAATCGTGTCGCCAACGGCCGCTGCTGCTCATCAAAAAGGGTTACGGCCGCTATTCCCCGCGAAATATTTTGAGTCGGGATCTTTATTTCAAGACTGTCCATGAGCGCGGCTGAAGCTATGGCTTGCACCGTTCCCCTTACCTGTAACAGCAGAAAGATCTTTTTTCTACCAGGCAGATGATTCATGGCAATCTTAAAAACCAAACCGCTTGTATCATTCTTTACCAGCTGCATTACCAGGCCATCGTCCTGAACTTTGGGAAATGAATATAAGCTGTCACTGTTCTCAAGTTTTATACGATACACCGTATTTTTTTCGGGTGTAAACAAAAAGCTGCCCATGCCGGCATGCATGGTCTTAAAATTGAGTACGGCTGTATTGCCTTTTAACAATATGCCATTAAGTTCTGCCGGGCGACCATCCTGGCCGACCGCTTTAAAAGCGACCCGGTTTTGCAAACCCGCCACGAGATTGCCTCCTTCAGGGAACGCGCCAAATTGAACCTTGTCTTTCCGGATCGTTGCAGCCTGCTGTTGGGAATTGTTATTATGTCTTATTGACCGCACTTCTTTGATTATCTTAAAAGAGGTGGCTGCATAAAACCAGGGCTGATCCAAAAAAAAGGAGTGTGCGGTATAGGCTTTTAAATAATAATCGCCTTCGGGCAGGGTTTGAGGCAAATACACGTGCCCATAGGCTATACCGTTGTCAATGGGATACATTTCCTGCCATACGATGCTATCAGATCCTTTCTGCTGTAATTCAATATAGAGCGTTTTATCAATGGGAGAAAAGGATAGGTCCTGCGCATTCAGTATAAAAGCATTGAACCAACAATCTTCGCCACTGACATAAATATCTTTGGCGGTCCTCAAATATACTGATGTCTGTGACTTAACCTGGGAATAAGGATTCAACCGGCCTGCCAGCTGGTCCATCACTGTCCGGGAGTCCTGTGAATAGGATTCTACAGCGTAAGCCATTAATACAATAAGAAAACACGTAATGCATTTCATGACAATTACCTTTTCTAATCTAATTGTGTTCTCAACCATTCAAAAGCCTGACTGTTTGATGGTGATTGAAACTGATGGGCAACTATATTTCCATCTTTCAATTGGGCTATACACGGGTACACCACATTTTTGGTTTGAATGTTAAAGACCCCGTCATGATCGATAAAAACATTTGCGCGGTCAACAATGGTCTTTCCGATCTTTAATTGCAGGATCTTTACTGATTGAACTTTAGTCAATATAAATAATACATTGGCTGAATCAACATAGTCTCTCATAAAGGCCTCTCCTTCCTGAATACAGCCGTTGCAGCCAAGACCCGGCAGGATCACCACCCAGGTTTTTGCTTTCCCGGGAACTGCCTTATTTAATCCGTTCTCAATGGATTCAATTTCTGCATCGCTATCTGTATTTTTAGTTTTACACCCACCCAAAAACATCAGCGCTATTATCAATATGGCAAATAAATATTTCATAATATAAGGTTTAATACGGGAATTCAGGGTTTATTAAGTTCATCTATTCCGGCTTAAATATTTTAAAATGCAGATAGGCTTCCGTAAGATCTTTCTTATCCAGGTATTCGATGTTCAATCCCTCTTCTGTAACAAAGGCATTCTCCCAGTTAAAATTACTACAGGTGCCGATGGTAGTCTCTCCCAAATATTTAAAATTTTCATCCAGCACTATAACAGACAATGGCTTTTCCAAAATGGTGGTCATAGAAGTGGCTGCAGGCATTGACTTTCTGAGAAATCTATAATATACTTTTCTGAATTTATCATATCTGATCCCTGCATACAGATCTGTTTTACACACCGCCAATATCAGCTTTTCTGTCGAAAGCCTGCCTTTAAAAGAAGCAATAGTACCAGCCTCGTTACTGCCTCCATAAGCCACTGAATAGCCTTCTTTGTCTTTATCTGCCACGAACAAATTGTGCGATACAGGAAAGCTATAGACCATTTTATTATTGGGTGCCAGATCGCAGTAAACGTTTGTAAAAAGCCCTTCATTTTCCCAAAAATAATTATGGCCATAAAGGGAGTCTGGATATAGGCGGGAAAAACTAACATTGTTATTACTTAAATCAATATGCGTTTCGAACTTAAATCGTTGGGCTATACTGTCGGGAAGCGATAGCATATACTGGCCAGGGATGGTCAGCTCCTGCCCTGTTCCTATCAAAGGAGCAGCAGTTGAAGGATAATATTGCGGATATTTATAAGTCCAGTCAAGCGCGTGGAACGGATGATTTTCTATCAGTGAGATCCGGGACGATATTTTACCAGAGTCATTTATCAACACCACTTCATTATTCGTTTTATTGTAAATATAAATTGAATCGAAGTTCTTAATATAATAACCAAGCGGTGTTTTAATGCCGTTTTCTTCTTTACTGAATTTAATAGTTCTCTTCAATTCAGCAGTCAAATAATCATAAACATAAATAGAACCGGTAAATGTATTTAAAAATGTCAGGTCGATCCTGTTGCTCTCATCTGCGTACAGTTGGATATATTGTGGCTTTGGAGCGCTGAAGCTATCCAGGAGAATTTCTTTCTCTTGTTGCAGAATTAAATTCATGGTTGCTTTCATTTTTCCCTTTTGCTCATTTTGTACTTCTACGAAATTTGATGTGCATGAAAAAAGTACAACCAAAGGAAAAACAACAGCCAATAAAGCAATCTTATTCATCAGTTTAAAATTGTATGAATGGAGGTATTAGAACCTCCATTCATGATTAAGAATGACCGGATAATGAACTACCAACCAAAGTCACACTCATTGTTTCCCGGATCGCCAACACAAAATTGGGCCAGCGACAAACATTTTCCACCGCCCGCACCATGTGAGCTAAAGCACTCTGCGCTTGCGGTATTTATTTTTACAAGAGACGACAAATCAACGTTTTTGCTGTTTGCATTTGACTTAGAAGCGAAAAAAACAACTGCGGCTATGGCAGCAACGCCCATTGCGCTGAATACTTTCTTTTTCATATAAGATCGTTTAATGTTCAATTGAAATTTGAATTGCAACCTGAAAGTCTAATAGGGAATACTACTTTCATACAAATATTTTCGCCCACATAACCTGTACGGGAGCAAACACCGATGAGATCGGTCCCCTGGTAATTAACTGTTTTTTCGAATGAAGGTTTTTGGTTTTAATGATTGTTTAGTGTACCTGTTTTTATTAATTCGTGTGCAAAGCCCTTGATCTCACGGATAGCTTTGGAGGGAATTTTAACTTTCTTGCTTTCAATGGCCTTTGCCATTTCTAACGCTTTTATTTTTTGCCCAGTTTCATTATACAATGTCATCAACAAATAAAACGGATAAAAGCGATTAGGGATCATGTACATGGCGTTTACATACGACTTCTCGGCATTGATATAATTGCCCAGTTTCCTTTCACAATCACCCATAGCGGTTTCGATTATACAGGAGCTCAAAAAATATTTGGCCTGTTGTAACATTTGTAAGGCCAGCGCGTCATTGCCTGTCATCGACAGGGATTTGGCATATTGCATCAGATACTCTCCGTTTCTCTGAAATTGAGGATACACCGATCCAAATTTCACCACGCTTTCGCTATAATACCCACTTAAATAGAAAGCCTCGGCTTCCCGCCATGCATAAAATCCACTTCTTAGCTTTTCGATGGTCCTGAAACTATACCAGGAAACGAAAACACCACAAATAAGAGAGATGGCAACCAATCCATATCTTTTTGACACGAATTGCATGTTCGTAGAAAAAATATTGTTTTCGCTTTTTGCCAGCATTGCAAAAGCGAACACCGCTATCATCCTCATCGGTAAATTGTCGGACATATATGTAAAAAGCCCAAAGACAAAACAACCTAAAAGCAGACTGAATGATAAAGTCCTGAAAATTGCCTTCTCACGAATTGGGAAGCTAAACCTCTTGTATAAAACAAGGGAAACAAGGATCAGTAAAAAAACCACTATCCCATTTTCCACAAGAAGCTGCAATGGCTCATTAAAAGCATAAAAAGTATTGTCGGCCAATATGTGATCAGGGCTTTCGTTCATTCCGATCCTTTCAAACCATTTTGCCTGTTCAGCCATATAATGTGTTTTGAACCCGTCAAAGCCCACACCAAAAAACGGATGAGCCATTACCATTTTCATTGACACCTTATAAATCAATAAGCGACCATTTGCTGAATCTTTCTTGAATTGATAGAAAAAGAATACTGCACTCAGGAGTACGGCTGAAATGAGCAATAACCGCTTTACAGATATATTGAACGGGCCTTGTTGCCTTTTGTATTTGATCCCGATCAGGCCAACACCCGCCAATACGCTAAGCCATGAGGAACGGGAACGCAAACCCGGTAATATAATGAGGCAACTTACAAAAACCACTATGGGCAGGTAAGTAAAAAGGGCGGGGAACAAACGACCGGATAACGATTTCACTTTCGGGGGCAATTGGCTGATCAGGCTATTTCGATTAAGATACATCCCGAATGATAAAACCGTAATCAGTGACAGGTAACCGGCATATCCTCCCGGATTAAAAAAACTTCCGGTAATGGGGAAATCGGCATGATGACTATTGATCATACCCGCTAACTGCAAAATACCTTCGAAAACCTGTAAGAAGCCCCCCGCAATAATACCAAGAAGAAGGAATGGATAATGCCATACCGGTAAACATCTTAACAAGAGATACCATACCATCATTTGGAAAAGCTCTATAAACCGAATAGAAAAGCCATGATTGGGATGTATAAAATATCGATCAATGACTATGTATAAGCACATAGTCATGACAAATACATCGACCAGGGAAATGGAAACCGGAATTGCATGCCGGGAAAGCAATAAAAAGGGAAAAGAAAGAACGCCCACTATCGTCACGGCATAACCCAGAAAAATGAACCTGGAGGTAATTGACGGTTCTATAAAGGAATCGATGTAGACAGAGGGCAATAATACGAAAGTACTTATTACCAGGGCAAGAATAAGGCCTACTACAATTTGGGTTAAGGTTCGAAATGGCATAAAGCAAGCAATAGTTTGGCTACTGCCATGGTCAAATTATCGTATGGCCAGACAGGATAAGTTTATTACTAATTACTAAATCAATTTATAAACTAAATGAAACCAGTGTACGCAAATTGCATATATTTATTTACGCAAACGATTGCATAAACATTTGTCCTGCGTTCGCATAAGAGTAGCTGTAACTGTTTTATTTTGCAATTATCCGTTCCAGGGCCACCCCTTAACCATAAACCATTATCAACGATGCAACGCAGCCTTTTTTACCTCTTATCTATTATTACCATTCTCAGCGGATGCGCAACTAACCAAACGAAGCTGGAGATATCATTTGAATTGGCAGGCAGAAATAAGAAAGAATTGCAAAAAGTAATTTCTTACTTTGAAAAAAGCAAAGACCCGTTAAAGGCAAAAGCTGCGGTGTTTTTAATAGAAAATCTGCCATATCACAAAACCTTCAAAATAAACAGGGCATTCAATAATTGTTTTGACAACATTAACCAGGCAGCGGTTGATTCCAGCGGGAACGACCGAAGGAAATATTTCGAATCCTTGTTGAAAGCTGTTAAAAACCGGCCAAACTCACCTCAGCAGTGGAGCAGTACCGAAATGGTAAAGGCAGTAAATGCCGATTTTTTGATCAATAATATTAACCTCGCTTTCAAAGCCTGGAATATGGTCCCCCGGGAAAACAGGGCAAGCTTTGATGAGTTTTGCAACTCTATACTGCCGTTCTTTAATGTCAATGAACCTGTTGAAGAAAAGGCAAGACAATTCTTTTTTGATAAATACCATTGGGTATATGATTCCCTGAATGCGGGCATGCCATTTAAAAAGGTCGCAGATTCCATAATTGGTGAATTTAATTTTACGAGCATGGTATCATTGCCTAAATATTATCCGGCGCCGTTAAGTGTAAGTCAATTAGAAAAATCCCGGTTAGGGTTGTGCGATGATGCGGTCAATTACTTCGTTAATCTATTTCGTTCGCTTGGAATTATTTGCAACAAGGACCTGATTGTTCAATGGGGTAATACCACTCTCCTCGGGCATTCATGGATCCACCTCAAATATGGCACTTTCGAATATTCACGGGATGTAAATAGCGAGGGAATTGATCTAAGGACCAAGTACCAGGGCGAAAGTATCCCAAAGGTTTATCGTTCCACCTTTTCACCCTTGGCCCAGACGGCATGTGTCTATCAGAACAATCTGTTCTATTCAGACGTCACTTCATTTTACACGCCAACCGTTTCATTGCAGTTTCCGGCTGCTGAAAAATCCGTTGCCGCAAAATTGCGTTTAAATGTTTTCAATTCGCAATCTATGTGGAACGATGTAGCAAACTGTGAAGCAAAAAATGATTCTATTGTATTTCGCAATGTAGGCGTTAACTGCGTATATATTGTTGGTTTTTGGGAAAATGGGACATTCAAAAGTCAGTCGCCCCCGTTTTCTATCGATGCCGATAAGAAAATTAAAAACTATATACCGACCGGCAGCTATGATTCAATAAAGATCTTAAGAAAACTGGGACTAGCACAGGTCCGCAATAAATCGAAATTAGGCTGGATCAACCAATTGACCGACTGTGTAATTGAAGGGGCCAATGACAGCAATTTCAAAAGCAGCGTCACTCTTTATAAAGTCAAGCCTTTTTTCAGTACCCAGAAACAGTTTATAGAAGCGGTCTCCTTACAGAAATTCAGATACGTTAGATTCTACTCAAAAGACAAAGAATCGTACCTGGCATATCTTAAATTTATAACCAATGAAGACAAGGAAGTCAAAGGCAGGTTCATTTCTCAGAATCTGCCCCCGCGATCCAAGACAGACAACCTTTTTGATGACGCGCCAGAAACATTTTGTGGCGGGAAGGATTATTTTGTTGGATTTGAGTTTGATAAGCCTGAAACAATTTCCCAAATAGTGTTCCAGCCACGAAATGATGACAATGCAGTTCGAGTTCATGACAACTACACTTTATTTGGCTGGGTGGATAATAATTGGCGCCCGATTGAAAGAAAGGAGGCAAAAGATACGCTGTTGTATTTCCATAAGGTGCCCAGGAATTGCCTATTTTTCTTAAAAGACAACACGAGGGGCAGTGAGCACCATGTTTTTGCAATGGACGAAAAAGGGCTGCACCAGCTTTGGTTTGGCTTTATTCCAAAGGTGTTATAGCATGTCCGCTATACAAAGCCTACCTCTTTTGTGTAGCATACGCACAAATTACTCTTTAAACTTTTTTAATAACAATTCCTTCCGGTTTCGGGATACATTAATCGTAGAACCATCATTCATTACGACATAACCACCTTCTCCACGAATATATTTGACCACTTCATTAAGGTTTACCATGTATGAATGATGTACCCGAACAAAAAAGTAAAATTCCAGCAATTGTTCCTCAATCTCTTTTAACGTGCGGCAAGCTGTTATTTTATTTTTATTCTTAACATGAATATGTGTATAGTTATCATCAGCTTCACAATATAGAATTTGATCTACGCCTAACAGTTCATACCCTTCTAAAGTAGGTATTGCAATTTTAGAGAATCCTCTATTTCGGTATTGCAACTGGTCCAATAGCATTTCAAATTGTGCCTTGGACGGTAAATGTGCTTGAGCTGTCATTTTCTTTACTGCAGCTACAAGTTCTTTTGAATCAATGGGTTTTAACAGATAATCCAATGCGCTAAATCGAATCGCCTTAATAGCATACTGATCGTAGCTGGTTGTAAATACTATAAAAAAAGAAATTTCAGTAAGTTGCTCCAATAATTCAAAACCATTCATCACGGGCATTTCTATATCAAGAAATATCAGGTCTGGCTTGCCTCTTTCTATTGCAGCCAGTCCATTTTTTGCTGAAGTACACCGTTCTATTACCTGTACCTGTGGACAAAAATCGCTCAATAACAACTCCAACGTGTCCAAACAGTGCACTTCATCATCTATGATAATAGCTTTAATCATAAATAAAAGGCAATTTTATAACAACCTCGGTACCGGCAGCCTTGCCATCATCCTGCACAAGGTCGTTTATAATTACAGACGAATCAGACGGGTGAAAATGTTGCAGCAGCGCTATCCTTTCCGCGGTAATCTGAAGTCCCATTGACTTATGTGTTGCAGATGACTGATACCTGCTTTCCGGAACCGTACTTCGCCCTACGCCGTCATCTGAAATTTTCAAAAACAGCTGATTGCTTTCCTGGCATACTTCAATGTACAAATGGCCATGTTCCTCTTTATGCATCAATCCGTGCCAGATCGCATTTTCGACATAAGGCTGAATGATCAATGGCGGCATTTTCAGCATTGAAATATCCAGTTCTTCCTGAAGAGAGATCTTGTATGAGAAATGATAATTAAAACGAAGGGCTTCCAGCTCAATATATAATCTTAATGCGTCCAGCTCGCTCTCCAACGAGATCAATGAATTTTGCGAATGCTGTAGGATCATCCTAACCAATCTTGAAAATTTCGTTAGATACTCCGAAGCCTGTCTTTTTTCATTTTGCAGAATAAATCTGTTTATTGAATTAAGTGAATTGAAAATAAAATGTGGATTTATTTGTGCACGAAGCAATTGCATTTCCAATTCAGTAGTTTTCTGTTGTAGTGAAGCTTGTTTTGTTTCGGCTTCCAATTGTTGCATGAGCAAGCTTTGCTCTAATTGTTTACTTCTGAGCAGTACATTCCTTTTTTTAAGAGAAAGATTTCTGTAAACAATAAACCCAACAAATACAAGGGCCAGCAATCCTACGGCAAGTATCCATTTGATCATAGCAGCATTCGCCAGTTCCTCTTTCTTTATTTTATTATCTTTATCGAGCAACGCGATCCTTTTAAGTTTTTGTTCATAATCTGCCTGGACCTTATAATTCCTTAACCTCCATAGAAATTGCTTATTCATTAACGAATCTTTTAGTGCGGTATACTTTTGCAAGAAAATATAGGCACTATCGTTTCTATTTAACTTTTTATATATGTCTGAAAGTAATTGGTAGCCTGCCATCATTGATTGTTTTTCATTGGCACTTTGCGCAATAGCTGACCCTTCCAATGCATAGTGCAAGGCTATATTATTCTCATCCTTTCCTTCATAAGCTTTGCCAACATCAAGCAATACCCGCATTAAATCCCATTTATCATTTTCCCGCCTAAAGTGTTCAATTGGCTTAAGAAAGATCTCAAGAGCCAGATCAAATTGCTTTTTTTGAAGGAAAGTTTCCCCAAGACTGACCTGTGTCATCTGATTTTCCGGATCGATCTGTAAGGCCCTTTTAAGGTAAAAAAGAGAAGAATCAGGCTTGTTCATTAACCGATAGACAATGCCCATAGGTTCATCGAGATAATTCCAATTTGTCTTATGCACGTTAATGGAATGTGTATTGGCATATTGTAAGCCCTGTTGAAAGTAATCCAATGCATCTTCATTGTCGCCTGCCACTCTAAATAAATGGCCCATATTGGTCAGGGCTGCAGCAACACAAAGATGATCGCTCATTTCTTGCCTTATAGCCAAACTTTTGTTGCAATATTTGAAACTACTGTCATATTCGCCCATTGCCGCATAGAGAAATCCCATCCAGCCCCAGGCCACTCCCTCTCCTTCCCAGTCATTCAACCTATGCAAATAATCTAATGATCTTTTAAAGTATTCAAGTGAATTGTCAAATTCGTTTTCTGAATAGAGCACTTTACCCAGCCACAGGTTACACCAGCCCAACCCTTTATCATTATGAAGGCCTTCAAACATCCCAAGGGCTTTGTGTAAATAAATTTTGGAGGCCAGTAAATTCTTTCTGCAAACCTCTCCTACTCCAAGGTGCATAATGGCGGTTGCCTGTCCCGGCGTATCCTGGAACTTCAAAGATTCCTGATAGGCAAGATCAGCCCAGCGGGAAATAGAATCAGGCACAACCCGTGGAAGCCACCAATACGCCTCACTCAACGCATTCAGACAGCTTATTCTACGAATACCCTGTGTTGCCGGCAAAAGCCTTGTCAGGCTATCAATCTTTTTTGTAGGGGGATGTTGTGCAACGACAGGTAAAGCTGATAGCACAACAAATACAACGGCTATTATATTTCTTATTACCTGCATTTTATCATGTTTGAATTGTTCAGGAATAGATCAATAATAACTCATGGGTAGAAATTTATCAGAGCGCCTAATTTTCCCAATTAAAGTTAACCATATTAAAGATCTTCCTCATAGACTTTCTTGCCAAATCTAACTCTCCCAACTACTGAAACCTATTGAAAATGAGTAACTGGTCAAAAACAAAAGCTTTTGGCGGTTTCGACAGGGCAATCATTGACGGCTGATCTCCTCTCCATTTTAATTTCTACCAACTACCCGTTATAGCCGTCAGCTACTCAGTGGCGCTGGTAGTGGGCACTGAACTGGTATAGCTTTGATCCAGCTTATAACAATTGTTAATACTAAAATTTACAGTTATGAAAAAAATAGTCATTTCCGGTCTTGCAATAGTTTTATTGAACGGGATAACAAGTATTGCGCCTGCCCAGTTTGTTGATAGAGCTACAAGCGTTGATGCCACTAGTGATTTCAATTCCAATAAGTATGCTACAACAGGTGTTGCAAATGATGTAACTAACATAAATTCAAAAGCAGTAGAAAGCTTTACTAAACAATATGCAAATGCAACAGACATAACATGGTCCCGGGCAAATAACAGAGAGCAAGTAGTTCGATTTTTCATGAATGGTATTCAATCAAGAATATTCTTTAACAACAAGGGAAGACAAACAGCAATGATTCGCTATTATACTGAAGACAAGTTACCAAAGGAACCGAAGCAGCTGGTAAAATCAGCCTATTATGATTACCATATTTTTGTTGTAGTTGAAGTTACCGTTGACAACAAAACTGCATACCTGGTAACAATCAAGAATGAAACCAATACAAAAACGATCAGGGTCCTGAATGGAGAAATGGATGTAATAGAAGAATTTAAAAACGCATAGATCAATCTCAAAAGGGCAAATCACTTACCTGAATGAATTAACTGACCTGTGATTAATTACAACTTTAGGATCAATGATTTAAACCCAAACAATCGATTTAGTTCCCTTAAACCCGGTCCAGCTCACGAAAGAAGCTTCACATACATGTGGGGCTTTTTTTTGGGGGCCGTAGACATGACTGACTTAAGGCGATAAAATAGGCGCAAAATCGCAATAGCATATACCATTCAACCTATAAAATCACCAGAGCTCAATTTATACCGGATACTAAAATCAGAACTGGCATCTTCTTCGAACAGGTAATAGTGCCCGATAATTCTAGTACGTGCGGCAAACATATCGCCACATGCATGACAAATAAATACACACCCAAAAAGAACGCTGCTGATGCATTTGATTTTCATTTACCAATCGTTTGTTCCATAATAACAGTCTCTCTTCCTTTCATCCATCCTGCACTATCCTGTATGAAATGCCTTATACTTATTCGTTACCTACTAATAAATGTATTTATTACTTTTAACTTTATTGTTTTGTAAATATTTACTAACTTACGAACACCTAATATTGTCCATCGACCTTTAACCGCTTGTCTATGAATTACAACACCCAACCAAAACAATTATCACTGCATTCATTCGCGCTAATAACAACAACGCGCTTCATCCACACACAAAAAGGTTATACACCTGACATCTTCTACCATCTTAAGCACTGAAGGATTCACAAACATTCCACTGTGAATGAATAGCATTATTGCACCAGGTATTTATTTACCTGTTCGCTCCTGCATGCCATTATAAGAATATCATAATGATGGAGGCAGTCGGCTGCACATGCTTTTCTCACCTACAGGTGCGCTATTGCTTCTGCCGTAAAGATATAATTGACCCATGTACCCGTGAATAACTATCGAAAATTAAACAGTTACCTTAATTCCGTTAGTTATGCCCGCGCAACGATTTGCTGCTATCTTACTATTGCTAGCCGCAACAGCAACGCTTATTAACAGCAGCATGTTTCCTTACGAATCTTCTGCTGCCATATTTTTATTTGAAACTTCGGCCGCCGTCTTTTTTATTTATTGCATATGCAGATGGCCAGGTTTAACCAGGCCATTAATAAGCCGGCGGAGCATACCGGTTTATATCTTTTTGTTATTCATATTTTACTTTGTTGTGCAGGGTTTATTCAGCCATGAAGGTTTACATGCAAGGCACTACCTGCTACTGGGGTATTTACTGTTCTTTATAGCCTGCCTGCAAACCTGTAATCAAAGAGTAATAACTCTTTTGTTTTCGGGCGTGGTGATGCTGGCTGCAGTAGAATGTATTATCTGCATGTTACAATGGTGGGGGTTGGCGCAAAGTAAAAACTCATTCTTCCAGGTAACCGGTAGTTGGGTAAATCCCAATGTAACAGCCATGTTCCTGGCTATGAGCTCTGCGGCTGCCTATTATCTCTTATTTCAGCAACGTGGTCGAAGTAAAATTTGGGTTTTGGGTTTGTTAGGCGGCATATTGGTTTCACTACTATTGTTACAATGCCGGACTGCCCTTATTGGCGCTGCGCTCGCTGCATTCATTATTTGTAATTACCGGTTCAGGTGGTTTTTCCATTTCCGTAAGCAATCCCTTTTTAAAAAGATTATTACAGGTGTAGCAACTATGTTGTTAATAACGCCAGTCTGTTATTATGCATATAAAGCAAAGCAACGTTCAGCCGATGGCCGCTTATTAATATGGAAAGTGAGTACCGGTATCATAGCCCAAAAACCATTTAACGGCGTTGGCCTTGGCATGTTTGAACATGACTATAACCTGGAACAGTCTGATTATATCAAAAAAGGAAAGGCAGCCGACGCTGAAAAAAATAACGCTACTCATGTTTATATGGCCTATAACGAGTGGCTTGAAACAGGCGTAGAGGGAGGAATACCTGCTATGATGTTACTAACAGCATTATTCGTTTCATTGATCTTACTATACCCTAAAGAACATTCATCCCCAGATAGGGAGCAAAAAAGGGCAACCGACAGCCAGGAAGAAAGTTATGCAAAAGTAACTGCCTGGGCAGGTGTGATTGCCTTCGTCAGTATGTCGATGGTCAATTTTACTATTCAGGCTTTACCTGCCATGTGTGTGTTCTTATTGTTTATGGCCATCCTTTGTTCGCCGGTGTTACCTATAAAAAGCAGCTTACCTTTTGTTCGGGGCCTTTTTGCTAAACCATTGATTAAAAATGCAACTGTTGCAGTGCTCGTAATGGCAGCTCTATATTTTATGTATGCGCGAATATCGGTGGCAAACAACCTGCTGCAGGTAAAAAAGGCTTCGGTAGCAGTTACCTCCGGAGACAATGCAAGCGCGCTTGAAATACTTGTGCCCCTGACAGTGCAGCTTAATAATGCAGAAAGTTACCTGCAGCTATATGGCAAGGCATTAATGAACACAAAAAAGTACAACGAAGCTATCATACAATTTAACCGGGCCAAAAATCTTGTCAGCTACCCCAATCTATATTTAAAGATTGGTGAGTGCTATACCTCTCTTCAACAATACGAGAATGCCCGGTCCTGCTTTTTGCTGGCGCATAATATGGAGCCGTCGAGGCTGGCGCCAGAATATGCCATGATGCAGTTATCTGTTAGTATGAAAGATAGCACTACTGCCCTGGCAAAAGCAAAATTGATCATCAATGCCAGCTCGAAAACAGCTAATGCAAGATCCCTGTTTTACCGGCAACAGGCGTTTGAGATCATACACCGCCTGCAATGACCGATGATCCGTAAAAAGACTCCCTTCTGATCAAAGTGATATTTACACTGGTAAAATCCTGAACATGAAAATAACAATTCTACTTTCTTTTATCGCTTCTCCATTTTTTGTTTGCGCACAATTAAAATATCCGCCTGCAGTAGAATCGGCGCTTCGCGAGGCAGGTGCAAACCGGTCTCAACTGGAAACGGTACTACGGCATTACAAACAACCCGCTGATCTGCTAAAATTAAAAGCTGCTTGTTTTTTAATAGAACATATGCCGGTTCACCGTTCGTGTACTTACTATTGGGCCGACAGCAGCGGCAAAAAAATTCAATTTAATGAGCTGGACTATCCCGATATCACTGCTTCGTTACAAGCCTTTGAACGATTGAAAAAAAACACACCAGGTATTCACCCGGTATCATACAGTTATCGCGATATCGACAGCATGAAGGCCACCTATCTCATTAACAATATAGACATGGCATTTGCAACAAGGCAAAAAGCCTGGGCAAAGAATATTTCATTTAAGGATTTCTGTGAATATGTGCTCCCTTACAGGGCATCTGTTGAACCGCTTCAAACATGGCGACAACATTACATGCTGAAGTATGCATGGATAAGCGACAGCGCCACAGGCAGAAACACAGAACAGGTGGTAGCGCTGGTTTCCGGTGATGCCCAAAACTGGTTTGCCAATACCTATGGCCTGGGACAGCAGCGCCGTGAACCGTTACCAAGACTCGGTGCCCTGCAATTATTACATAGAAAAGCAGGCGCCTGCGAAGACATTGCCGACCTGATGGTCTTTGCACTACGTTCGCAGGGCTTTTTGGTTACCAACGATATGGTTACCTGCTGGGCAACTTCTTTTGGCACCCATTTTTTCAATAGTATACTCACAGATTCCTCTAAAATGGTTCGCTTTGATGCGGCAACATCCAGCCCGCGATTTAAAACATTTGCACGTGAACCGGCAAAGGTAATACGAACCACTTATTCGAGGCAGCCGAATTGTGTAGCCAGCATTGAAAACATAGAAAACATTCCCGATAACTTTTTGCGTACTCTAAATTACAAAGATGTAACCAACGAGTTCTGGCCCGTTCGCAACGTGAAATGTGCCCTCTTCCATCATCCGGTAAAGCCCAAGATCGCGTATGCATGTGTATTAAATCAAATAGACTGGAACCCTGCCTGGTGGGGAAAGGTCAGAGGCGACAGTGTTGTATTCACCAATATGTGCCAGGGTGCTGTTTTTCTGCCCGTGTATTGTAATAAGGGGAAGTTGATCATAGCTGGATATCCGGTTGCTTCGGGATACCAGCATGTGCAGGAACTGCGGCCCGACACTGTGCACTACAGAACGATTCATATTAAACAGCAGGAAAAATACCTCATGTTCCGCCCCGGCAAACAATACAGCCTGTATTATTGGGATAATACATGGCGGCTTGTCTCCAAGCAAACAGCTCCTGCAGCACCTACAAATGAACTGGTGTTTGACCGCGTTCCACGTAATGCCCTGCTGATACTCATACCCGAATATTCCCAAAAACTGGAGAGACCTTTTACCATTACAGATTCCGGGGAAAGAATGTGGTGGTAACCAAAAAACAAAAATCATTTAAACTGTATCATATGCGTATACTGTATGTAACCATTTTCTTGCTACCCTTCATAGCAAGAAGCCAGCAACTGGCTATTGAATTAAAAAAACAATACCCCCCTTCAGTAATTGTAAGGGTAAATGAAGTGTATCAAAAGCTAAGGTTGCCGGCCACCAGGCAATTGATCTTTGCGCGCCATTTTCTCATGAGCGATAGTGTTATTGCCACGGCCATCGTTGATGAAAAAGGAGAAGACCAGATAAATAAAATAAAAGATTCGGTACACAAGGCCTTCTGTTCGCTCCTCACACCAGTAGAGAAAGAACTATACTTTATGCAGGCCGCCACTGGTGCGTCCTTAAAGGAAGCGCAGTTAATGAGTGCTTACCTGGCATCGAAATACAAAACAGGCGCTACCATTCAGCAAAAATTGTTTGACCTGCTGTACCAGCAGCGAATCGCGTTTAACAAGCTGTATGGCCAATATGCCGGGGATGTGCGAATGGACTCCTTGCTGTATAACATGGTTTCGACAAACGATTCGGTATTGAATAATTACCTATATGCTATAAAAGGGCAATCATTTTTACAGGGATCACTGAACCACCTGCAAGCGATAAAGCCTATTACCCAAAAAGATGCAGACAGAATTTCTAGCGAGTTCATAAGTCTTTGCCTCAAGAAAAGCAATGCGGGTTACACAGATAATTTTTACGAGGCTTTGCGCCGTGTAACAAAAGACACGGCCTATTATGCCGTTCTTTTTAAAGATGACATTCTCCAACGCGCCACTTTCAATACCGGTCGAATCAGTTATCAAATAGCTTATCGTAATCAGCTTACGCCGGCCGGCCTCGATTCGGTACGCCCAAGGGTTTTTGAAAAAGAAAAAACACTGGCTATCTATGATTATACATTACCCTTTTATACAAAATACAAAGACAGTGTAACAACCGCAGCCTCCCGCTATCATGATTCTTTGATCGCCATCGCTGTAATGAAAGATGGAAGTTTTCCCTTTTTATCCCTCCATGCAACAGCTATCAAAAAGAGGGAAAAACTGGCGCTAACCACAGAACAGGTTGATTCACTGATGGCAGGCGCTTTTACCCTGCAAAAAATGAATGAGGAGTACTCAATAAAAAATCCCCGGGGAAAATTTGATGCCACTCCCTTTGAAGCAGTGCGCATTCCGGCACTGTTAAATGAAGATCAGTATATGCAATTGCTTTATGAAAAGAACCGTACGCAGGCAGAAGAATGGTCAAAAAAAGACTGGAGCGAAATGGTGCAACGGGGCATGGTAACGGTAGCGGATAGTGTTTCAACAATAACACAATTAACAGATTACAATATTAAACTGCTGGCAGCAAAAGATCGTTATGCAAACGATAATATAAAACAAACAGCGTACGTAAATGAGGTGTATCGTATTATGCCCCCTCTTCTACGCCAGTTAAAATCCGCCAGAGTGAAGGCTACTGTAAATACGTTGCCCCAGCAGCAGGCGGGCATTAATAAAAGTTTTCAGTGGTAAATCCCATTTTATAACCAAAAATCAAGCAAATGAAAAAGCAGTATGTTACAGCTTTTACTGCCCTGGCTGCCATGTTTTGTGCCAATGCACAAACGCAGCCGGCCGATGTTGGCAAATTGGTAAACGATGCCGACGGCTACTATTACGGATTGGGCAAGCCCTTTAATCCACAAAAGTCCTTTGCGTTGTACCAGCAGGGTGCAGCGGCTGGTAATGCCAAAGCCATGTATGGTTTAGGCGTACAATACAGCAAAGGAATAGGCACAACACAAGATGCCGCAAAAGCCCTGCAATGGTTTCAGCAGGCTGCAGAAAGCGGCTATCCCAAAGCATGGTATTACCTGGGTATGATGTACAAAAGAGGAACAGGAACCAAACAGGATTACGAAAAAGCGTACCGGTTGTTTGAAAAAGGGGCAGCTCAGAACGACAATAAAGCGTTGGCCATGAAAGCATACATGTTGTTCAAAGGCCTCAGCTGCCAGCAGAATTACCGGCAGGCTTATGAAATTTTTCTGGCAAGTGCCCAAAAAGGCCATCCGGCTTCAATGTATTATGTAGGGTTATGCCTGCGTAATGGGTATGGTGTTGAAAGAAATATCGATGAAGCCCGGCGCTGGCTGGTATTGTCTGCCGAAAAAGGCGAGGGACAAAGTACCGGCGAGCTGGCATTAGCTCAGCCTGAAAATTACCTGCAGCAATCATCCGACGGTAATAAGTTGCTTATTGATCCTCTATCAAAATATGTAAGAGTGATGCATAATGCTGCCGCCGCCGATATGAATGGAACTTTTAAAGGGACCGCATTCAAATACGACTGGAGCGGCAGGTACATCATCAACCAAACGCCTATTACGTTAACCCTTACGCCAACAGAAAATGGTTTTGAAGGAACCTGGGAAGAAGAAGATAATTCATTTCCGGTTACCGCCATGCTAACTGATAAAGGACTTACCTTTATGAACAGCACCTATAGCAAGGTCGATCACTACAGTGGCGGAAAGCCAATGAACTGGGAGTTACGCGAAGGACAAATTCAGGTAGTAAAAAACGCAGATAGTATTTTACTGGCTGGTAACCTGCAGATGTATTCGCCGGAACGAAAAGAACCCGGTAAACCTTTCTTCATCAAAATTGCCAAAGGATCTTCCGATAAAGCGTTAATGGTAACGCAGCCCGTGAACCTTCAGGCATTTCCTACCCCTTTTACAAACAGCGTGCGTTTTTCGTTTGAATTGCAGCAAAGAATGCCTGTAAGCATCCTGGTAGTGAGTATGGATGGCAAAACTGTGTATAGTGAAACATCCGAAACATTAATGCCTGGCAAGTATGTACGCGATGTAAACCTGCAGGTGCCTGCTGGGGTGTATATGTTAAGCCTTAAACATGGCAGTCAAACAAGCGCTGTAAAAATTATCAGGCAATAATAGTTATTAACTCTAAAAAATATAAATACCATGAAAAAATTTATATGGCTATTGATATTTTCACTGCAGCTTTTCCCTGTACTGCAAAACAACAGGCTGGTAATGGGTACCGCTACGTATGCACAGGAAAATGTCGGTGAAGAAGATCCATTAGATGACGCCAATTGCATGAAGCAGGTAAGCAGCCCGATGTACTCAGGCGGCGGAATGACTGTTACAAGCGTTTGTAACGTTTGGTCTGATTGTGAAACAAAAGAATTTGATCATTATGGAGATTGCAGCGTAGATATTACATATCCGGATCCACCTGATCCTACTCTGCCAGAGGATTTTGGGAATATGGGAGGAAGCGGTGGCGGTGATAGTGGCGGCAGTGGTTCCACTGGTTCTGGTAGCGGCGGCGGCGGCGGCACCGGCAGTGGCGTGGGCACCGGTGGTGGTGGAAGTGGTGGAGGTTATGTGCCCCCCACCAGTTACCCGGGGAGTGGCATATTTAGTTTTGCAGGGTATTCTTTTTCGAGTGGAATTTCATCTGCTACCACCAATTTTCTTTTTAGCGGTGCATGGTCTCTTTCCGCATCGGCCAATCCTAACCCGGTTGTCACAAGCGAAGTGCTGAACCTTTACCTGAACTTTACGGTAACTATTCCGGCAGACGTAAGTTCAAACTTCCTCAATAATCCTGTTTGCGAATTTGTTGTTGTGGCATATCATCCCGGATTATCGACAATGATCGGCGGCCCGCAAACTATCAGCCTGAGCAATGTAACCCCGGGGCAAACGGCTTCGTATTCGGGTACACTCACTTTTAATCCAACAAGTATTACCCAGGTAGCTATGTACTGGAACCAGGAGCCGGTACAGATCATGATAAATGGAGGACTTAAGTATCCTTCTGCAACCGGTGGTAGTAATGGACAGGTTTTAGGCGCCATTTCCTTTACAGGGAAAGTACCATAATACTTTTTTAATAGCAAAAATCTGTCTGTTCAAAATGAACAGACAGATTTTATTACATTTAAATAAAATCATGAAGCAAATTTACATATTAATAGCTGCTTCGTTTTTGATAACGTTTGCTATAACATCATGCTTTCCACCCAGGTACCAGTTAAATGCAAAAGAAAAAAAATATGTTGAGCGTTCAAACAGGCATCGCTTTATCGAGATAATTTATGACAACAAAGCCATTCGGCAATTAAAAACAAACGGGGTTTATACAGTAAAGATCAGTGAAACAGATGACGCAGGCAGCCTTTGCTCGCTGGATACTTTGGCTATCAAAGCCCAGGCGATCCAAGTGGCCCAAACCGTCAGCCCCATTATGAATTTCATGGAACACCATCAATATATTGATGTTGAATTTTCCAGTATTGTAAAGAACGCAAATAAGAATGCCCTGGGTGAAGATGTGAGTTGCTCCTATACCATACGAATGCCTTTGAACGATCTGCAGGCTGCAACCGTATTGAAAAGTATCAATACAAACGACGCATACAGCAGGAAAAGTCGCTAAGGCCCCAAAACCAGGCAATATCATTAACCAGGCACTAACCAATAAATCACATCATTGTTTTTTGCTTGTTCAACCTGCTGCTAATAGTACAGGGAGCTACCATTATGCAATTGGTCGCTTTTCCTTTTTGCTCAAGCCCAATTTGATTAAAAGATTGTTTGAGTGATAAAGTTTGACTACCTAACATTTTGATAGCTAACTCATTTACAGTTGCCTTGCTCACAGGATCTGCAGGATTGTTTGCGTCACCTAACCTGTAACAGTTTACATTTATAACAAATAAAATAGGCAGTACGATGTGGATTTTTTTCTTTTTGCAATAGGCAACATAGCGCTTATCCCAGATCTTTAGCGGATCAGATACCAGGCTTTCAATACGCCTTTTATAAACGGAATTTAAATTGCCTGAAATAAATGTGGATGTCGATCGTGGGGAGAAACTAATTTCCAGAAAATGTATTCCGGTATAGCAGGTGTCTACAAAAGATTCAGAGTAAAATTGACGTTGTAAATAGGTTGCCAGGACTGTATCAGCTGGCTCAACCGTTTGCTTTTGCTGAGCCATGGAGGCTATAGCAATTAAATTCAAAATAACAAACAAATAAATTTTCATGAAGTGCTATTAAGGGTTATTGGGTTTCTTAAATCCTTCATTAACGCTAGCTAATGCTTTATTAGGATTTAGTATTTATAACGAACAAGCTCAATAGCAAAAACTTGGCCATTTTCTTAAAAAGCTCGTTAGTCCTCACCCGAAATCAGTTTTTCCACGAATCACGCAACTTTACGAAGGGATTTTACGAAGACAAAAGCTTGCAGTCGTTTATTATGCACCCGACTCAATACAATGGAAAAAGGACTTGCCAGGGCGGGCGATAATTGTTATGAAAGACGGAAAAGGGATAAGAATTGCGCATAAAGAACCTTCATTTTTTAAAGAGGAGATATAATTGCTAAGACAGCATCACCGTTTAATCAAATACTTCTTATTTTGCGCTTATACATTTATGGCTTGCAAAGCAGGTCTTCCAAATACCGAACTACACATTTTATGAACATTATTTTTGCGAGATTCTATTCCATTTCTTTTGCTATCATTTTTATTCTTGGCGCCACAACTGCGAAGGCTCAAAACTGGTCGCCCAGCGGCAGTTTAGGCCTTGCTTGTATGCCTGCATTTAAATTGGATATAGCAACTGGTGCTGTGCTTGACGGCATTCGTATAATGCATAACGACCAGAAAATGGTAAAAATCCATAGTGGTTCTTTACATGCGCTGGCATTTAACCCTATTACTCAGGAGGGTGACGCAGGTATTGTATATGGATCAACGGCAGGCCCCCTAAACTTCGGATTTTTATTGGCACCATTGGCAGGGGCAGAGTCTGGACTTAGAATGGACCAGGATGGAAATGTAGGCATTGGATGCCATGATACAAAGGGATATAAGCTGGCTGTTGCCGGTACTGCCATCTTTACAAAGGTTGTCGTGAAATCGCTTCCCTGGTCTGATTATGTCTTCAATACTACCTACCGACTTCGCCCGCTCAGTGAAGTTGAACAATTCATAAAAACATATCATCACTTGCCGGAAGTTCTCCCGGCAGAAGAAGTTGAAAAGAATGGAATAGATGTAGGCGATAACCAGGCCACGTTACTAAAGAAAATTGAAGAATTGACATTGTACGCAATTGAGCAGGAAAAACAGATCAGGCAGTTGAGGGAGGAGAATAGGGATCTTCAATTATTGAAGAAGGAAGTGGAAGAAATGAAGACAATCCTCAAAGAAATTAAGAAATAACGATCTCTAAAAAAAGAAACACTGTAAAAGCGCCTCTTCAAAGAAATGGACCGCCTAATTCCACTGATGTCAGTAAATTGTTTGTATGGTAATCAGTAAAGGTTGGTTAAGCGCTGCGCAGGTACTATAAGCGCATCCCGTTTAACCAACGCCAAAAATGACAATAACCTGTATTAAAATATGATCTGCAATCAAAACGCTATTTTTGCGTCCTCTTAACTAACCCTCATTCAATTATATTCTTAATGGAACAGCAAATAGCCAAAATGCAGAAGGATTTAGTACTTCTTAAATGGTATGCAGGCATCTTGACCTTACTTTTAGCGATCATAGGTTTGTATTCTTTCATCAATTCTGGCACCTCTCGTTTTAAAGAGATTACGGCGGAACGCATAAACATCGTAGAAAGTAATGGCCAACTGCGAATGGCTATTTCCAACAAAGAGCGTTCACCTGAAGTGCTTGCCTACGGCAAACCATTGACCCCGCCCATTCCTGGGCAAAACAGACCCGGACTGATTTTTTACAACGACGAAGGCACCGAGAATGGCGGTCTGGTTTTCATGGGTGGCAGGGACAGTAGCGGAAAGTATCAGGCCACAGGGCACCTTTCATTTGATCAGTATAACCAGAATCAGGTACTTTACCTAACTTATGCCGATGACAATGGTGATCAAAGCACCGGGCTGCATATTGACGACTGGCAAACATCTCCTGCCTTTTGGGACTGGCGGGCGGAATACAAGAAAGCACAGCAATTACCTGATGGTCCCACAAAAGAAGCTACATTGAAGAACCTTATGAAACCTAAGGTCGGGCAAAAGGCATATGCGCAACGGATATTTGTAGGCAAGGATGAAAGCAAGACTGCAATGGTAACACTTGCCGATCGCATGGGTAAGCCGAGGCTTCAATTGTTTGTTGATTCTATCGGAACAGCCAAATTAAATTTCCTGGATGAACAGGGACACATTACTTATAGCTTACCAAAATAGCCATATACTCAGTTGTAAGTGATCAAACGGGAAAAGCCCAAGTTTAGAAACACCGTGGCTCGGCGTGGAACCTACGCCCTTAACCCCTTCATACCCTCCCCAATCTTCTTATCCAAAATCTTCGCATAATGCTGCGTAGTCCGCAGATTGCGATGACCAAGCATCTTTGAGACCGACTCAATGGGCACCCCATTAGTGAGCGTTATGGTAGTGGCGAATGCATGTCGAGCAATGTGATAAGTAAGCGTTTTCTGTATATGGCACACGTCGGCTATTTCCTCCAGATAGGCATTCATTTTCTGATTGCTGAGGATGGGAAGTACCAGGTCTTTTCCCTGGCAATGGGGGTAGTCTTTGTAGCGGTCAATGATGGTAAGGGCCACGGGTAGTAAAGGAATGCGGGCAGAGATATCCGTTTTCTGTCTGCGACTCACCAGCAACTGTTCGCCATCCACGCCGATGATGATCTCGGAGCGCTTAAGTTTCTTTACATCAGCGTAGGCCAGGTCAGTATAACAACTGACTAGCAAAATGTCGCGTACCACACGCTGCCAATTCTACTAATAAGCATTAATAGTTACCTCTTTGTTTCATTCTCCATATTAAGGTTTTTATCAAAAGGACTTTTTGAAAATGGGTACACCAGTTGATTCACATACCCTTTGGGAAAATGCGTCTCGCGCAACCCGGTGCCTTCGGGCCAGGTATTGCCTGGCAGATAGTAAGTACCGAATATCTTATCAATAAACGGGAATATGGTTGCAAAGTTTTTGCCATAGTATTTAGGATCTTCACAATGGTGCCAGTGATGGTATTGAGGCGTAGCAAAAATATACTTCAGGAAGCCAAAGTTGATGCGGGTGTTGGCATGAATGAGCACCGCATGGATGGCCATGAAAATGATATAGGTATTAAAAGTGATCTCCGAAAATCCAAAAATATACAAGGGGATAAAAGTCATGGACCTGGTCACAAAGATGTCTACAAAATGTGTCCTTGAGCCGGCCAGCCAATCCATGTGTTTAGTGGAATGGTGTACGGAATGGAAGCGCCACAGGTAGGTGTGTGAATGGAAAAAACGATGGGCGGCATATTGAAAAAGGTCAGTGATGAGAAAGGCAAAGAAAAGCTCAATAACATACGGAAGCTGTTGTACCCAATGCTGAATCTCTGACAATCCGATCCATCCAAAGAATATTTTTGCCGGCTTCTGGGTGATCACTCCAAAGAACTGAATGAACAAATGACTGATAACAAAATAAAGCAGATCAGTTCTCCATTCTTCGTGAAACTTGCTTTGTTGCCTGTTTTTAGGAAATACCATTTCAATGGGAACAAAGATCACGGCCATAAGCAACAGGTCAAGCAATAACCAATCAACGCCCAGGTGCCAACTTTGTTTTTCAACTGGCCGGCCCTGTACCTGTAAACCTCCGAAAACTATGGACAGGCTACAAATGAGCAGTCCCGCCATGGCCCATTTCTTTTGTTTGCTAAGGATAAAACTGACGAGCGCAAAGAGAAATGAGGCGATAATGGTAGCCGTTAACAATATCTTCATGGACTCCCCTGTATATATTTCTCTGAATTCCGGTGTGGTGAGCCATTCCGGATATTTAAAACAAATAACGCCAGTCAGGGAGAGTAACCCAAGGAATATCGACGAATAGCCACTTATTTTCCCTTCACCAATTTTAAGACGTTTAACAGGTGTACTCATATTAATACATTCAAAATATTGAATTGGAAATTAGTTAATTAAACTCCCGGTGACTGCTTTTATTGTTTATTGGCTAAAGGTGGGAATAAGTAGCTAAAATGCACAAAAAAAGCGCTGAAATTCAGCGCTTTAATTTTTCTGCAGGCTGAAGGTCACAACTTTCGAACCGGTTTCGGATTGATCTCAATAAAATGGCAGATTTTTACAATGGGTATTTAATAAAGATTCAAACCTCAACGTGAAAAAGACATATGTGTCGGTGATGGGGATTGTGTTCGAATAAAAAAGCGGCTGTTTTAACAGATGAAAAGCAGAGAGCAATAGAAATAAATATCATCTTTATTAACTTTATTCAGCGTCGGTTCAGCACTGGGGGGAATGAACACCTATACAGCTGGCAAATTCCGCCGGCGAACCATTTTAGCAAAAATGAACGACAACGACTTAAAGCGGATCTCAAGACTGGTTTCAATAGCTACACAATTACAAACAAAAAGTCTTTTGACCGCCACTCAACTTTCTAAAAAATTCAATGTAAGCATCAGAACAATTTACAGAGACATTAAAGCTCTTGAAGATGCAGGCATTCCTGTTTTGACAATAGATGGCAAAGGATATTCGCTAATGGAGGGATATAAAATACCGCCTGTAATGTTTACCGGGAGCGAAGCAAACGCATTAATTACAGCAGAACAACTTTTATTATCGAACACCGACCGTTCATTTACAGAAGAATTGCTATCTGCTTTGAACAAAATAAAAGCAGTATTGCAATTTTCTACAAAAGAAAAGGTTGAATTTTTAGCAAACAGGATTGCTGTTAGCCCCTTATTGTTAAGAACACAAAAAAGCGATTTGCTTACACTAATCCAACATGCCCTTATCGAATTTAAGGTTCTCAATATTCATTATCATTCGTTAGGCAAAAAAGAAAAAACAGTAAGGTTTGTTGAGCCATTTGCCTTGTATTATTGCCTTGAAGAAAGTTGGGCGTTAATTGCCTATTGTAGATTAAGAAAGGAGTTTAGAATGTTCAAACTTAACAACATCCTAAAACTTGAATTGACTGAATTGAATTTTCAACCGCACAAAATGACGCTGAGGGAATATTTAATTGAAAAAGAAAAAAAATTTACCACCCCTGACACACCCTTGTCATAAGCCTGTTTCATCTTTGCTCCAACAAAGAACATATATTATCCATAAAAACAGTATTATGAACCTGATGTCAGTTAGAGTTATTACGGCTGATGTAAAAAAACTCGTGGAATTTTACAATCATATCACTGGTATATCTGCAATTCAATACACCGATGATTTTGCCGAACTGCAAACCCAATGGGCCACTTTGGCAATTGGGAGTACCAGAACCTTACAGCTATTTGGAGGTGAGGAAGTTGCAAAAGCCGCACAGAATCGAACAGCCATAATAGAATTTATCACTGAAAATGTAGATAACGATTACAAAAGGCTGGCTGATTTTCTTCAGCATTGCATTGTGCAAAAACCAACAACAATGCCCTGGGGAAACAGGTCATTTTTGTTCCGTGATCCGGATGGAAACCTTGTTAATTTCTTTACGCCAATTATGGCAGAAGCTATCAAAAAGTTTGATGGAAAGTTGAGTAGCAGATAAGCATTAGCATACCAATTAAAGCAAAAAGCCTGCAAATCATTGATCGTCCGTGCGCCGCCGCTGAAGCTCTGGCGTAAGCGTTTGTAGCCCGCAGAAATTCGGCGAGAAAGCAATTACTTAGGAAGCCCGCCAATGTTATAGCTTCGGCGGGCGAAAGCGGGCTGCAGGTAACAACTTTCGAACCGTTTTGTGGTGGACATCAATAAAATAATAAATTTCTACCATTCAATAGTCGCCGTGTTTACGTGACCTTTATCACCATTATTTTGTGACAAAGGTCCTTGTAGCGAAGGACATGTGTGGGTGACATTTGTTGAATGAAATTAAAAGACAAAGTAACTGTGGTTACCGGCGGTAACAGCGGTATCGGTTTCGGCATAGCTGCTTCCTTTAGTAAGGAAGGGGCAAATGGTGCTATCACCGGAAGAAACCAGCAAACAATAGACAAATGTGTTGAGCAATTGGGAACAAATTTTATTGGACTCAAGGGTGATGTAACAAATCTGGATGATCTGGAATGGATCTTTAAAGAAACGTTCAACAAGTTTGGTAAGATTGATGTATTGGTGGTGAATGCAGGCGGCGTGGTGGATGGCACGCCAATGGGATCGGTGTCGGACGTAGGAGAAGATGGATTTGATAAGTATATGGACCTGAATCTGAAAAGCGTATACTTCACGGTTCAAAAGGCGCTACCGTATTTAAATGATGGCAGTTCGGTTATCTTAATAGGCTCTACAGCCGCTCATCGGGCGATCCCGGGCATGTCTATCTACAGCGCCGCTAAAGCTGCTGTAGTTTCCTTCGCAAAAGGGTTTTCCCTGGATCTGTTAGCTCGTAGGATCAGGGTGAATGTGCTTTCGCCCGGTAGTATCGATACGCCGGTGTTTGACAAATTCGCACCTGCCGAACAGGTTGACCTGATTAAACAAGTCTGGGTGAACCAGATCCCTGTGGGCCGGCTTGGCCAACCTGCTGATATCGGACAGGCGGCTGTATTTCTCGCGTCTGACGAATCAACCTTTATTTTGGGCAGCGAGCTGTTGGTGGATGGCGGTATGACAAATATCAGTCTGATGAAATAATGCTTTAATAAATGGCAGCTTGCCTTTGTGATAGCAGGCTGCCGTTTGTTGATATGCCTTTTTTGGATAGCTTTGGTAAAAGCTTTTTAAAAATGTTCGAAGTTTTTGCCAACTATTTGAAGGTGAATGGAGGGCTGACCGATGAGGATCTGAAACTTGTAGAGGCGGTAACGATACCAAAGCGGATTCGTAAACGTCAGTATTTACTACAGGAAGGTGATGTCAGTCGTTATAATACTTTTATAACCAAAGGATGCCTTCGGTTATACCGCGTAGGTAACGACGGTGCCGAACATATCCTTCGATTTGCCGTAGAAGATTGGTGGATCAGTGATTATGAAAGTTATCATTCCGGTCTTCCCTCTAAATTTAATATCGATGCGTTGGAAGACAGTGAGCTGTTGCTGATTGAAAAAGAAAAGTTCGATGCCTTGTGTGAAACGATTCCCCGGTTTCGAAAACTCAGAGAAAAATTAGACTATAAAAATTTCGAAGTAACCCAGAACAGGATCCTTAGCAATATCAGTGAAACTACCGAAGAGAAATACAACAATTTCGTTAACATGTGCCCGCATATATACAACCGTGTTCCGTTGCATATGCTCGCTTCTTTTCTGGGTGTATCCCGCGAAACATTAAGCCGGATGAGGCAACAGCAACAAAAGAAAACAGGATGACCAGCCGGCGGTAATATTGCCTGAGGCACCCTTTCAAATTAAATGGACTATAACGCGGGACTTCACCAGCCCCGTAGAAGTGTTCGTCTTTTTTAGCTTAATTGTTACGAGCAGCGTCATTTAACGGTCAACCCGGATTTACCATTGGTTATTTAAGTTGCCATGACAATTCCCCCTTAGCATATTCCAGCATTTTATAAGAAGAATCAATCAGTGATAGTATTGAGGGAATAAAAATAATTCCAGCTATTTTTTGTTCAATTAGTTTGTTTCCTTTTAAATAAATTATTGCAGACCCTCTGGTATTGTCCCGCAAACCACGTGTTATAGAAACTCTAAAAAGCGTATCATTTTGGAAATTGGCACAAATTGATGATACAGAATCCCAACCATGCTGGCTGCGTTTAACGATTGAAAATATAGATTTATTCGATTTATAGTAGAATATTGCAGTACCTGTTGCTCGGCTTCCAACCTTGATACTTTTAAGTTTTCCTTTGACTTTAGAGTCCCAATCCTTGTCCCAACCATCAACTTGGTTACTTTGAGCAATACTGGAAAGGAATGAAATACTAGAAATTAACAATAATAGTAGAGGTTTCATTATCTGGTTGCAGTTTAAGTACAGAGCGGTTGGATATTTAATTTTAAAAATTCTTTTTCCCAGGGTTGACTATTTTTATTATTTGTTTTCTAATTCGGTAATATAATCTTGAAACGAATCACACTTGCTTTCCTATATCTTGTACTCCAAAATATTTATCTCATAATTCTGACATCTTATTTTTACCAATAATCTATTTATAATATGTAAATATTCTAACACTTTAGTTTCTTCCTTTTTGCTGCTAAAATATTAAAATTAGTGTGATTAGAAGCACTCAATCAAACATCATTTGAATATGGACCGGCCGGGAAGTGCCTCGTAACCCCTAATCCAGGTTTTGATCTAGACATGACCGTTGCTACACTACTTACACTACCAAGATGCAATAGTTGGCCTACTTTATTTACCCTGCCTGCCAGCTTGCCCTATAGCTCAATGAGATATAGAAACGCACTTAGTTTTTAGCCCCCACCTATTAGTCGGTTTCTTGTGGAAAATTCAATATCCCTTTTGTATTTAACGCACAAAAGTCTCGCCAGCAGGTCGGGATCAAAGGCAGGGGATGTACATATAGCTTCACAGGTCGCCATGGTTAGTTGTGTGTCATCAGTAAAACAAATCAAATATTTTATCCCAACCTCATTTAAAGTCTTAAATGAGGACTTTCGGAACCGTATAATTAATTGATAATCAAGATTCGCTTTTTTAATCGAGCAATTGTCGATCAAAAGCCATCTTGCTCATTTTCCCTTTCGCATCATTTGGTCCAACATACATTGACAAAGATAAAAGAGGAGCCGAAGCTCCCCTTGTTATTCACCATCACTCGCCAATCTGAAAACTGTGCCTGTCAAATCTGAAATTTAAAACTGTATTACATTAACATATATTTGAGTCCTACTTCTATTTCTGTTATCATATTGTGGGTATTTGCTCTTCCGCCAAAGGCCAGGTCTTTGAACCCGTCACCGGGTGGTTTTTGAAAAAAACTACCTTTGACACTAATAGAAAATCTTTCTTGTGCATTTGCATCATTGTTCACCGTGAAGGCAGCAACCACGAAGGCAGCCTTAAAAAATCTTCTCATGCGTTTGAATTTAATTAAAATATAATCTATTTACTTCGAGTTTACCGATCAGTTGTTGCTTTGATTTAATAACACAAAGTTCGATACTAAATACACTGTAGAGAATGTTTGGACGTAACGGGTATATGTCTAAAAGTATTTTTTAAAATGGTACCACCATTAGCGATTACAGGTCCTCTTTTCCTTCCAGATAGCTATTAAGCAGCTTTTCACCTTTTACTGTTGTTATGCTTTGTAAATAAAGCCTGGTGAATTCCACCACGAATTTATGAATGCTCCATTTTTTAGTTTCCACTAACTGTGGCTGCAAACAATTTACAAGCTGATGCAAGCGCACCTCTGCGATAAAAACCATGCTAACCTGATCGCTGTAAAGACCTTCCTCTCTGCCCCATTTCAGGTTGCGCACTATGCCTTCAAGCATAATTAATTTGTATAGTTCCAGGTCGTTCCATGGACCTGGAAAGAAGTTTTCCAGATCGAAGAAAAACCTCGGTCGAATGGGTGTCCAAATTTCGAATGGTTCAGAATTTTGCTTTATAACTTCATCAATGGCGTCTTTCGCTGAAGCCTGGCATGTGTCAAAGAATCGCTTATGCGATTGTATCAGGTCTTTGACAACTGCACGAACCAATGCATTCTTATCTTCAAAGTACCGGTAAATGATCCTCTTCGAAATGCCTGATAAATTAGCCACGTCATCCATCGAAATGCTTCTCAATCCGTAGGAGAAAAACATTTCCTTTGATTTCTCCTTTATCAGGTCATCTGCCTTTTTGCTCTTCATCTTTCTTTAATCAAGATTTGCTTTCTTATTTATAAAAAGTCCACCCTGCGATTATAAGTTGCCATTCCATTTTTTTCATGTTCATACCCCACCTTTTTAGAAGGCTGCAGCAGGTTTGCAATCAACGCTGTCCACCCAGTCTGATGTGAGGCGCCTAATCCTTTACCCGTATCTCCATGAAAGTATTCGTGAAACAAAATGTGGTTGTTGAAATTCGGGTCATTTTGTAATTTTTCATTTTCACCAAAAACAGCTCGTCTTCCATTCTTATCTCTGGTAAAAATGGCAGCTAAACGTATTGAAAGTTCAGTGGCGATTTCTTTTAATGTAAGATATGCACCACTTCCCTTGGGAAATTCTATCCTAAAATCGTCCGTGTAGTATTCATGGAAACGCTGCAGGCTTTCAATGATCAAATAATTCAGGGGAAACCAAATGGGCCCCCGCCAGTTGCTATTACCACCAAAGAGACCGGTTGTGCTTTCACCCGGCGTGTATTCAACGCTAAAATCACTGCCATTGAATTGCATCGTATGAGGGCTTTGCCCGTAGTGTTTTGACAGTGTACGAATGCCGTAATCGCTGAGAAACTCCTTTTCATCGAGCAAGCGATTTAATATTTTTTTCATTCGATAAACAGGCACCAATGAAAGCAAATGCTTCTGTCCAACATTTTTCTCTTTCCATTTCGAAACAAGTCCGGCCACCCTCGGACGACGGCTTAAGAACTTTTGAAGCCGCCTGGTAAATTCAGGCACCTGTTCGAGCAACTTCTCATTAAGTACTTCAACGGCAAATAAAGGAATCAACCCTACCATACTGCGTACTTTCATTTTTTTAGTTCCATCGCCCTGCATTTTTAAAACATCATAAAAGAAGTGATCCTCGTCATCCCACAATCCGTTTTGATCATACATATCTTCAATCGCATCACCGATGTATAAAAAATGATCAAAGAACTTGATAGCCATTTCCTGGTATACGCAGTTGGTGACAGCGAGCTCTAATGCAATCCGCATCATGTTCAGCGAAAACATAGCCATCCAGCTTGTAGCATCCGCCTGTTCGTACCGCCACCCACCTGCAGCGAGCTGGTTGCGATCTATAACACCAATATTATCCAGCCCTAAAAAGCCGCCTTCAAAAATATATGTTCCGTTTGCATCTTTTCTGTTTACCCACCATGAGAAATTCAAGAGTAGCTTATGAAATACAGATTCCAGAAACGCCCGATCACCCTTGCCATTGTTATTATCCTTTTCTATCTCGTACACACGCCATGTTGCCCAGGCATGTACCGGTGGGTTCACATCATTAAAATTCCATTCATAAGCCGGCAGTTGGCCATTCGGGTGCATGTACCATTCCTTTGTAAGCAGGAGCAATTGTTGTTTAGCAAATGAAGGATCTACACCTGCGAAAGATACGCTGTGAAATGCAAGGTCCCAGGAAGCATACCATGGAAACTCCCATTTATCAGGCATCGAAACAATGTCGCCATTGTTCAAGTGTCTCCATTGATGATTGCGACCAAACTTGCGTTCTTGCGGTAGTGCAGGATGTGCCAGGTCTCCATTGAGCCATTGGTCAACATTGTAATAATAATATTGTTTGCTCCACAAGAGCCCCGCATATGCCTGGCGTTGTACCCGTTTTTCATCTGGTTGCATATCTTTTTGTAATTCTGCATAAAACACATCAGCTTCTATCCTACGCTGAACGAACAGATCATCAAAATCTTTAAACGGTTGATTGATATTACCAGGGCCCAGGCGAAAACGTAGTGTCACACTCAGCCCTGCATTCACTACAATATCATAGTTGATTGCAGCCTTTGTACCGGTGGCATCTATATTTACAGCATCATTATGGCGATGCACCAGGTAATCATTAATACCATCTTTTGTGAAAGGTGATCCATTTTCGACACCATAAAGTTTTTTAAGATTGGTTTCATTGTCGCAAAACAGGGTGTCGGCCTTTGCATTTGTATAGAATGTATAACTCCCAAGATCGCGGTGTGTAATCGCAATATTTCCTTCATTTGTTAATTTCAAATCCGGTTTATAATCGTCATAGCTCCACGCCCAGGTATTACGAAACCATAGCGTGGGCAATACATGCAACGAGGCTGCTTCTTCTCCACGGTTATGAATGGTTAATTTGATCAGGATATCATTTTCGGCTGCTTTGGCATATTCCACAAATACATCAAAATATTTGTCTTCATTTAAAATTCCTGTATCCATGATCTCAAATTCAGGTTCCTTTCGGCCTCTCCTTTTGTTTTCCTCTATCAGCCATTCATAAGGATATTCATTTTGAGGATATTTGTAAAGCATCTTCATATAGGAATGGGTTGGTGTGGAATCGAGGTAGTAATACATTTCCTTCACATCCTCGCCATGATTACCTTCCTGATTTGTTAATCCGAAATACCGCTCTTTAATGATTGGATCCTTTTTATTCCATAAACCAATAGCAAAACACAACAGTTGCTGATCATCGCTAATACCTGCAATACCTTCCTCACCCCAGCGCCAGGCCATGCTTCTTGCCATATCATGCGTTGTGCTGGTCCACACATCTCCATTACGACTATAGTCTTCCCGAACAGTTCCCCACTGCCGGTCACTTACATAAGGTCCCCATTTTTTCCATACAGGGTTTGTTATTCTTTTTTCTTCAGCGTTCATAAAATAGTATTAATAATTACTTCCAAAGCTGCTTCCGCACATTTCTAATGAATTTGTTCCAATTCTTCAATCAGTTCAATTTCACAGTTAACAAGGATTTCATCTGCCACGATCACACCGCCATTCTCCATTAACGTACTCCAGGTTAACCCCCAGTCCTTACGACTGATCTTGCCGGTAACCAAAAAGTATGCTCTCTTATCGCCCTGAGGTGTTTTGATCATTCCACCAGATTCAACAGTCAGCGCAATTTGCCTGGTAATATCTTTTATAGTGAGATTGCCATTCAGGAGGTACATATCATCTCTGATATTTTTAAAATCACTTCCACTGAAATTGATCGTTTTGAATTTTTTCACATGAAAAAAACCTTCCCCTTTTAAATGCGCATCTCTGGCAGCATCACCGGTACTGATAGATGCGGAGTTGATAAGAACATTCATTTCAACGTTTAAAAAATCTTCGCCGTTTGTAGATATACTAGCCTCATATTCTTTAAATTCCCCTTTTATGTTTGAGACCATCAGGTGTTTTACAATGAACCCAATAGTGCTATGCACCTTCTCTATCTTCCACTTGGTAACTGGCTGCATATTTCATTTTTTTGACTTGCTGATTTAGGCAATCATAGTTCTGTAATAAATTCCTCTTTGGGTGTTCGTACCTTTTTAAGGTTTAACAACCAGTCATGATCTTCATCTCTATATCCAATGGGTAATATTACCACGCTTTTCAGGCCTAACTTTTCAAGCCTAAGTAATTCATCCATTTTATCTTTGTCGAACCCTTCCATTGGCGTTGAGTCTATCTTTTGTTCTGCTGCTGCTGCAACCGCCAGTCCCAATGCTATGTATGCCTGTTTTGCTGAATGTTCACTTTGCCATTTCCGGCCTAATGGTTCATAAATATCCCATATTCGCTTATGATAGGCATCCTTGGCGTTCTCAGTCAGGCCTCTTTCTTTAACCGTTCTCAGAAAAACATCTCCTATTCTTTCATACGAATAACTGTCCCACGCAGCAAAAACCAGTAAGTGGGAGCAATCAGTAATTTGACTCTGGTCGTTTGAAAAACCTCTGATTTGACTCAGCAGGCTTTTGTTTGTGATTACAAAAACCTGGTATGGCTGCAATCCAGACGACGAAGGAGCAAGACGGGCAGCTTCAAGTATATAATCCAATTTATCTTTTGGAATTGTTTGTCCGTTCATTTTCTTAGTAGCATAACGCCACATTAAATCATTTAACAAAGCCATATCATTATTTTTTTAGTCTTATTGTATCCTTTTTCGTAAAGTGATCCATTATTTTTTTTGATTAATAGTTTTGAAAATCAGCCGCAGCGCCGGGTCATTAGTAAGAAAACTCCAAAACCAGTTGAGGAAAAGTTTCATTTTATTCCGGAAGCCAACCAATGGTATAATGTGAATGAACAGCCAAACCAGCCATGCAAAAAAACCTTTGAAAGACCCTTCCGGCAAATCAACCGTCGCCTTATATTTAGCAATAATTGCCATACTTCCTTTGTTATGATACCTGAAAGCTTTTACCGGTTTGCGCGCATCCAGCCTTTTCAGATTATTGCCCAACAGCAGGCCCTGCTGAATAGCTACCTGCGCTAATTGCGGATGTCCATCGGGATAGTTATTATCACTTGATTGAAAGCACTGGTCGCCAATTGAAAAAATATTATTGCAACCTTTTACCCGGTTTATTTCATCCACCATAATACGCCGGCCTCTTGTGATCGCTTCTGCCGGCAATCCTTTTACTTCACGTGCAATCACTCCCGATGCCCAGATCAATGTGGCCGAACTTATTTTATCACCGTTTGAGAGTATCACTTCATCATTTACATAATCTTTCACGAGCGTGTTCAACACCATTTTCACCCCCAACCTGTTTAGCACTTTATATGCCGCTGCCTGTGATTTTTTGCTCATGGGACCAAGCAAAGAAGGCGATCCGTTTATCAAATAAATATGCCCCGCAGGGAAAGAAACCTCAGGATAATCTTTAGACGAAATATGGCGTGCCATTTCTGCCAGCATGCCGGCCATTTCCACGCCGGTAGGTCCCCCACCTGCTATCACAATATTGGATAATCGCTCTTTGTCGGCTGAAGCTGTAGAACGAGCGGCTTCTTCCAGTCGTAACAATATGTAATTGCGGATGTTCACGGCCTCCTCTATCGTCTTCATGGGCAAAGCATTTTTTTTCACATTATCGTTGCCGAAAAAATTGCTTTCTGTACCCATTGCCAATACCAGGTAATCATAGCCCAGGAATCCGGTGTTTGTTTCAATGGTATTCGTTTCAGGAATAACATTTACCAACTCACCCATGTAAAACCTGATATTTTGCAAGCCCTGGAACATTTTCCGGAAAGGATAACTGATATTGGACGGCTCAATAAATCCGGTTGATACCTGGTACAATAAAGGCGGGAAGAAGTGATAATTATTCCTGTCTACTACTGTTACTTTAAAATGCTGGTTGCTCGACAGTTTTTTTGCAAGTTCCAATCCTGCAAACCCGCCCCCAACAATAATTACATTCTTTTTCATGATTTTCCCTTCCTAATTAATCAATGTAGATCCATCCGGAATTTCACAACCTTGTTATACCTAATGCCTTGTAGAGCTTTGCTTCATTAGTCCGGTATGCAGCTTTGGCGTCGATGATATTGCTGAACGCCTGCTGCCAGATGGTTTGAGCTTCCAGTACATCCTGTCCTGTTATAGTTCCTACTTTCAAACGGTCATTGCTCAACCTCAGATTCTCGTCTGCCTGTTCCAGGGATGCACTGGATAACTCAACCCGTTTCGCCGATTCATTCAGTTGCAAATAAGCCTGCTGCACTTCCAGTGAGATCTTTTCTTTTGTTTCCTGCAGCTGGTATTGCTGCGCCTCAATGGTATGTTGCTGTTGCTTTACTTTTTGTTTACGCTGGCCCCAGTCGAATATGGGAATACTTAACTGCACCGTGCCATAGTAGGAGGTAAAGCTATTACTGGTTGGCTTGGAGAAGTTGATCCCCTGTTTGCCAAAGCCGCCGAGACCGGTTGCACTCAATCCGATGGTGGGCTTGAAATCGGCCTTCAGTATTTTCTCCTGGATCTTTTCCGCTTCAATAGATTTTTGAAGGATCCTTATTTCCGGTCTGTTGGCTGTTATTTCATCTATTGACCTGCTCAACGTTTCCTTATTGAACTCCCCAACAACTGAATCGGGGATATCGAACTCAGTGCTGTCGCACATGCCGGTTATCTGTGCCAGGTTAAGTTTAGTCAAAACCAATGCATCATTGGCCCTGGTGAGGTTGAGTTCATTGTCATTCTGCTGCACTTTTACCCGCAGGATGTCATTCTTATAAGTGAGGCCAGCTGTATAGGCATTATTGAGTTCTGTATACAGGCCTTCTAATTGCCGGGCAAACTGTTGGGCCAGTTTTATTTTTTCTTTCGCCGAAACCACTTGCCAGTAAGCGCTTTCCGTTGCCAGCACCACTTCAGCCGTTGTTAATACCTTTTGTTCTTCGGTTATCTCAACCCCTTTTGCCGCCATTTCTTTTCCAGCTCTTATCTTGCCGCCCGCATAAACGGGCTGTGAAGCTGTCACACTGGGACTGACTCCATACTTTGGTAACAGTTTATACAGCGGATCACCTACATACCAACCAGTGATAGCTCCGTCCAGTCTCGGTTTATCTTTGGCATCGGCCTCGGCTTTTTGGGCCTTCGCCGCTTCTATTCTTTGCTGGGCAGCCTTCAGGTTATTATTCCTGGCTACTGCCAGCCGCCTGGCTTCTTCGAGTGTTAATTCCCGTTGTGCCGTAGCCCAATACGGCAACGAGATGATTGCAATTGCCAGCAACGGCTTTATATATTGAATTAAGTTCATTGATTTATAAAAATTGAATGATTTGACAATGCAGCAATTCCTGCTGTTTTTCTGTTAAGATTGCGATAGTTGATAAAATACAGGACTGTCTTCTTCAGGCTCAGGCGATTCGGGGAGAGCCGGTTCAGGTTTAATGAACTGTTTATACAGTACCGGTACCACAAAAAGGGTCAGTGCCATAGAAACTATTAAACCGAAAGCCAGCACGCTGCCCATGGGTGCCCACATAGGCGACTTGCCAAGGATCATGGGGATTACCCCCACCGCAGCAGCCGAAGATGTGAGAAAAATGGGACGCATTCTGCGTTTGGCAGCAGCCAGGGCAGCAGCCTTCAATGTGTAACCATGATCGCGTATCATTTCATCTGTGTAATCGACGAGAATGATACCATTACGTACCACAATTCCGATCAGGGCTACGATACCCATAAAGGCTGTCATACCCAAAGGATTGCCGGTGAGGTACAACCCCATAAAGGCGCCCAGCAGGCTAAGCGGGAAAGTAGCCAGTATGATCAGCGTTTTGCCAAGGCTTTTAAACTGGAACATCAGGGTCAGGAAGATCAGCACAAGGCTAACGGCCAGGGATGTCATCATGGTTGGCTGGTTGTCAGCGCTGGATTCCGCATCGCCGCCATAGGCAATGCTGATACCGGGCGGCAGCTGTAACTGATCGATCTGAGGCTGTATTTCTTTCAGGATACGCGATGCTCGTACGCCCATCTGCGCTTCTGATAAAACTGATAAAGCTCTCAATCCGTTGCGGTGGGCTATCATACCCGTGTGCCATGAGGGTGTAAGCTCAGCTACGTCTTTTAAAGGCACCTTGTCGCCATACATGGTACTCACATGCAGGTTTTCGAGGGCCTGCGCATCTTTACGGCTGGCAGAATCAAATCGAAGGAAAATATCCACGGGTTTATCTCCTTCCCATAATGTGGATAGTGCATATCCCTTCAGGC
This sequence comes from Niastella soli, assembly GCF_017742245.1. Lineage (GTDB taxonomy): Bacteria > Bacteroidota > Bacteroidia > Chitinophagales > Chitinophagaceae > Niastella > Niastella soli. The sequence continues at coordinate 17,710 of NZ_JAGHKO010000011.1, read as the reverse complement.
CGGCCCCTAAAGTTTGCGTAATAGCCTGGTTTGAAATACCGAGCCGGTTGGCTTTATCTGAATTGATCTTTAACTGTATTCCAAAATAATCCTCCTCACAATCGAGCCTTACCCAATTAGTGCCCCTTGCATTCTCTAATATTTTTTTAACCTGGGCTGCTACTTTTTTCTGGTCGCTCTGATTATCTCCAAACACCCTAACAGCAATGGGAGCACCTTCCTGGAAACTCAATTGCTTTAATTTTATATTTCCGTCTGGTAAAAAACCATCCAGTTTTTTAAGATATTCATGCACCATCTCATCTGAAGCTTTAGCGCTGGTGGCGGTAATAAATACCTGCGCATAACTGCGGCGGGGTGGTTCCGGCGCATAGGCGGTATGGAAACGGGGAGAGCTCATGCCCATAAAACTTGTGACCTGCACTACCCTTTTATCCTTTTTCAACATTTCTTCCAGGCGCTTTACTGTGGATTCTGTTTGCTGCAGGGATGAGCCCGAAGGCATCCATACTTCCATATTGAACTGGTTGCGCTCGCTGATAGGGAAAAACTCAGGATCCACTTTGCCGGCAATGCCAATGGCCAATACCACGGCAGCCACACCAACCGAAATGGTTGATTTGGGCCAGCGAAAGCAAAATTCCACAGCTTTGTCGAAGCCCTGTTGCAGGTAGTCGAGGAGGCTTTTTCTCGCAGGTTTGTTGCTGTCCTTGTGTTTCAAGCCTTTTTTAATGAACACATAACAGGTATAAGGCGTCAACAACAGCGCTACCAGCATGGAAGCGATCAGCGCAATGGCGATGGTAGGTGGCAGCGACGCCATAAAGTCTTTGGGAATGCCATCCATGAAAATAGCCAGCGGTGCAAAAGCAAAAATGATCGCCAGTGTGGCTGTAAAAATGGGAAGGGTAAGTTGCTTGGCTGCCTGCCAGGCACCTGTCCAGGGTGTGATGCCCTCGTCTAATTTCTCAATATAATTGTCAACTACCACAATGGCATTGTCAACCACCATGCCCAGCACAATAATAAGCGCTGCCAGGGTCACCTGGTGTAATTCCAGGCCCACTAAATTCATAACACCAAAGGTGATGAGGATGGAAATCGGTGCGGCCACAGATGCCACTGCAGCAACCCGGATGGGCAATAACAACATCACCACAATGATCACCGAGCCGATGGCCATGCCAAATTCAACCATGAAATGGTTAATACTTTCTTCCACTACTTTTGGCTGGTCAACAATGGTAGTGATCTTCACATCAGCCGGAAAAGCCCTTTCTATTTCCCTGATCTTTGCCTCTACTTTCTTGCCAAAATCAACAATGTTATTACCAGGTTGCATGTTGATGGATAACACCGCAGTTTTGTCGTTATCTCCCATTCGTACATAGGATGATTTTTCTTCAAAGCGGCGTTCCAGGGTAGCCACATCTTTCAGACGCACCACTGTACCGTCTGGTTTTGTATAAACGATCTGGTTAGCCACCTCATTTTCCGTTTTATAGCGGCTGTTGGTATAAATGGGAACAATGTGGTTCGATGCCATGTTCAGCTCGCCGGAATAATTTGTAACGTTCTGTTGTTGTAATACACCTATCAGCGTGGCCATATCAAAACCATATTGCCGCACTTTCTCGTCGCTTACATTTATATACAACTGTTGTTTTTGAACGCCTGTGCGGTTGATCTTGGAAACCACGGGAATGGTTTTGATACCATCTTCCAGTTTGTCGAGGTATTTTTCTATTTCAGCATAGCTGCGCATGGGTGATGACACACCAACGATCATGGCTGTTACATCGCTAAAACTACTATTTACGAAAGGCCCTATCACGCCACCAGGTAATTGAGGCCGCAATTTGGCATCCATATCCAATTGCAGGGTATGCCAGAATTTTTTACGGTCTTTCACCGATGTATACATTTCCACGGTGATAAAGGTTTGTCCTTCCCTGGTCTCGGACCTTGTTTTATGTTTCTTTACTTCTTCGAAAGTAAAGAGGTATTGCTCTATTTTTTTTGTTACTTCCTGTTCTACCTGTTTTTCATCAGCCCCGGGATAAAAAGCGTATACCATAGCGGTAGGCATATCTATGTTGGGATTTTCACTGCGTGGCATGTTCATCAGCGACCATGTACCCAGTGCCAGTAACATGGCTGTTACCACAATAACAACCTGTTTATGCTTCATAGCAGCTTCCAGGTAATGCATTTTCAGCAACTTCTTCATTTGATTTGAACGATTTAATATTTTCAGAAATGACTATAGATTAGCCTGATAATTTAGAATTGAATGCTGCTGCCATCTTCAAGGCGGGTTTGACCATCTACAATGAGCTTGTCGCCTTGCTGTAACCCTGCCTGTACGACCACTTCATTACTGGCTGTAACACTGGAAGGCGTGATGCGCCGGCGAATGGCCTTACGCTGCGGGGAGACCACATATACATAAGTAAGATTATCGGCATCCCGGACTATAGAAGCGGCAGGTATTACAATATCCTGCTGTTTGCTGCCGGTGTAAACAAACATCTCAGTGATCATACCCGGCATAAGTTTTTTGCTGCTGTTATTCAGTCTTACTTTTACATTATAGGTTCTGGACGTATTATCAGCCTGTGGATTGATGATGGTGATTTTACCTTTGACACTGTCACTCAGCACAGGAATGATCACCGTTACCTCTTTACCAATAGTAAGTTTACTGATATCGCTTTCTGTTATGGGAGCTTTAGCATATACCTGATCAGTTTTTAAGATAGTGAAAGCCGGGATACCTGGCGCCACAGAGGCCCCTCTATCAATCAGCTTTGCTGAAATAATACCGGAAAAAGGCGCATACAGTTTTGTATCGGCCAGCTTTTTACTGGCGACATTAGTATTGGCCTGTGCCTGCATGAGTGCTGACCTGGCCGCTATATAATCCCTTTCAGGCAAACTTCCCTTAGTATATAGCACCTGTAACCTGGTGAAATTATCAGTTGCCTGTACTTCGGCAGCTTTTGCAATTTGAAGGGCGTTGGCATAGTCCTGCGTTTCAATGGATGCCAGTAATTGTCCCTGGTGAACCTGCTGCCCTTCCAGAACATGCACAGCTATTACCCTTCCCATCACGGAAAAGGTGAGCGACTGGCTATTATCGGCTTCAATGGTGCCGGAATAATGCAATACTTCAGGGCGGTTTTCGGCAGTAATTTCCTGCACGGCAACTTTTGTAATGGGAGCCGATTTGATGGCCTCTATTTTCTGGTGACCGCAGGAAACCCATACTGGTATGGTTATAGCAAATAGAGTTTTGTTAAGTAAATTCATGATTGATTGGTTTATTTTATTTTGCGAGATAAAGAGTTACCACAGATGTGAAGGCCCAATGACAACAGAAGCCCCACCTGTCTAATTATTTTTGAAAAACTGATCTATATTTGGATCAGGTTTACCCATGAGAAAAAGAAAGGGGCTGGTTAAAGAATGATCATCCTCTTTATGGATATGGAGAATGTACTGCGCAATCATCTCCGGAGTGATGATTTTACTGCCAGGTTCTTGCTGCTCCGGATCGATATTCAGGTTATTAATAAATAAATGATAAAATTTTACGCCGGTATTTTTTACTTCTTCAAAAAAGCTGCGGGCCATCTTCATTTGTCCAGCCACCAGCATCTCGGTCATCCTGTTGTCTGATTTACTTCCAAGACCTTCCATATTGACGATGGCTACAAACATGCCCCGACCGCATTTCTTCATTGCATCAATAGCAGCACGACAGAAAATGAAGTACACTGCGAGATTTTCTTCTACCGCCCGCTGCCACTGAATAATACTGATATGGGAAAAATCAGCATTCACGGACGCATAATTAAATGGGGATATTATGATATTGATCGGACCATATTCTTCAATCACCATCTCTACAAGTTCAATAGTTTTGTCATAGTCGGGTAAATCTGTAAGAATAGTTACAATCTTGCCTTTATTGTAGCCTTTCAGATAACGATCCAGCATATTCAGATGATGTGAACTTTGTACCGGCACTACAACAGTAGCGTCTTGTTGTAACAGGCTGGCCACAACGCCATAACTCATATTGGTTTCACCGATTCCTATTATAGCTACATTACTTCCTTTCTTATTGTTTCTTACCATATGTAATATTTGTATCACAAAGTTGCAGGTAAGTAATGGCCTGGAAAATGTTGGAAGGTGGGGAGTATATGTCTAAATTAACGTAGTTGCGAAAGACGAATAAATAGTACTGAATTTAGGGCTATGCGTTTGTATTACAATAATCTTCGGCATTCGGCAGGTGAAATTCGAGCATGACGTTTAAAATACTTACTGAAGAAGAACTGGTCGCTGAAGTACATGTTTCCACCACCTGGCTTCTTGCATTTGAAGCAGCAAAGTTTTATGGCCTAAATAGAAAAAGAATGTTTGGAGGTATAAATTGTATGTCTAAAAGTAGTTTTAAAGCCCTAAAAGATAAAAAGCCTGCAAATAATTTATTTTGCAGGCTTTCTTGTAAAGAGTTTTCTCAATTAATTGAACATCGTGCAAAGAGAACGATTTGTGTTGCTGACGGCCTCATATCTACCTTTTTTGGTTGCTCAATCAACTTCAAATCCTATTCGGAAACCCTAACCTTTTTTATTTTTTTTATTGTTTTAGTGTCCCGGTTTCTCGTTCTGTATTTTGCCTGTCTAACCGTTCCAATTCTCCTACCACCGGAACCTGGCTCTGCAGATTTGCCTGAACCGCTGTTTGGATGTAGGTTTCCAACTGAATAAATGTAGCAGCCTTTAAACCTCCTATTACTTTTTCCATTTTTCTGAAATAAACTTCATGGAGCGTGTTATATCCATCCATACTCTTCATGAAATTCACGATCAGCTTGTGGGCTTTAGTTCCATCCAGAGTTTGATAATTGCCCGCATACTCCTTCAATAGCATAAAGCCTTCCTTCTCTATAGTCTTCCTCTTTTCTTCGTATTGGTCATATATGCACCAGAAAGATTTTTTTTGATTTTCATTCAATTGCATATTTTGATCTATGATTATTCTTTTACTTCTGCCAAATACTGATTGTACTATATCGATATCTGTATTGTCTTGTTGACTATATGCAAAACCAGTCACAAAAAGAATAGTAAATAAGCTGATAATTATCTTTTTCATTTTTTTGAATAATATCTTTTTCGAAGAATTTGAATTAAAGTGATTTAAAAAAGCAGGAAGAAGTGGTAATTATTCCTGTCCTTCTGTCATAAGTTTCATCCTTTTTTACTTCTGTTAGCACTTCATTCCCGCTTTGGTTTACTGGCTTCCACAGGTATTATTATCGCCGTATTCCCTCTATTCTCTGCTCGCAAAATTCTGTAGTTTAAAAACAGCACCCTTATTTTTGATAATTGGCAAGCTTCGACCCATAACCCCGAGGCCTACTATTCCAAATTCGTATTGTCCTTTTGCGTCCATATTTTTTTATTTTATCGAATTCATCGTTGTTTCATGACACTACTTCCAGGCGTTTTTGATCAATCACCTGCAGTAAATGTTCAAATGACTGAACGAACTTCTGAATACCCTCATCTTCTAATTTTTCACTTACCAATTTTAAATCGATACCGAGCTCTTTAAGCTCCTGAAGTACGAGTTTCGATTCTTCAATATTTTGTTCTAACCGTGCAGCCGGCTTCCCGTGGTCACGATAAGCGTCTAATGTTTGTATTGGAACGGTATTTACGGTATTGAAGCCTATTAATTCTTCCACATACATCACATCCCTGTAAGCTTTGTTTTTCGTGCCAGTACTGGCCCATAAAAGCCGTTGCGGTTTTGCACCCTTTGCTTCCAGTCGTTTAAAACGTTCGCTGCCAAAAACATTTTTATAAATCTGATAAGCTTCCCTGGCACAGGCGACGGCTACTTTTCCTACAAGTTTGCCCGTCAATTCACGTTTTTCATCATTATTTTTCGCTAACTCTTCCAGCATCGGATCTATCAAGGTGTCAATGCGGCTGAGAAAGAAACTGGCTACCGATGTTACATCGTGTACTGATTCTCCATTTCGGGCTCGTTTTTCCAAACCATCGACGTAAGCTTCAGTAACTTCCCGGTATCTGTCCAAACCAAACAACAACGTAACATTTACATTGATACCCTCGCTGATGAGTTGTTCTATAGCCGGCAATCCCTGGTTCGTGCCCGGCACTTTAATCATTACATTCTTGCGGCCAACCACTTTCCATAAGGAATGTGCTTCCGCAATAGTTCCTTCCGTATTTAAAGCCAGGTCCGGCGATACTTCAAGACTTACATAACCATCCAGTCCGTTTGATTTCTTATATACTTCCGTAAATAATCTGGCAGCATTTTGCACATCTTCAATAGCAATAGACCAAAAGATATCGTTTGCTGAAATACCTAACTTCGCCATTGTTACCAGTGTTTCATTGTAATCATTGCTCTTTACAATGGCTTCTTCAAAAATAGCCGGATTGGAGGTTACTCCTTTCAGCCCGTCTTCATCAATCAGCTTCTTCAACTCACCCGATGAAATGAACTTTCTTCTTATATAATCAAGCCAAATACTCTGTCCGAAATCGGAAATTCTTGCAACTGAATTTTTCATACCATTTATTTTCTAAGTAATAATTTTTTATGCTCCCTGCAGGAAATGCACATCATCGGTTGCTGCCTCATGCAACGTTGGATCATTTTCATCGTAATAAACTATATATCAAGGCAGAGCCATAACCGGCTGAAAGAATAAAGCGATCACGATTAGGCCAATAGGGATCACCTGGATTAAACCGCAAAAACCCGTTCCAAAGGTTGATAACACAAAGTTCACTAAAGAGAATCTACCAGAATATGCATGTATGTATTCATTGAATGTCTGAATGTGTTTTTTGTGAACTTGAATTAAAACAAAAATCCCGCCTTCACAGTCAACAAATTGTTTTCTTTAGATGTTCCATATGTCACAGTCATCGGCAAACGGTTATAGACAAGCGCCCAGAAGCCTCCGCCGTAACCGCAATGCCAGGTAGTCGATTTTTCGTCCGGCGTCCAAACGCGACCATTGTCAAAGAAGGTTAGCAATCCAAACTCTCCACGAAAAATGTAACCATTATAGTTACCGATCTTGTATCGCACTTCGGTATTATTAAATACACTTGTCTTTCCCGAGAACCTATCCCTTCTGTAACCGCGCAAATTGGAAGAGCCTCCTACAGTATTAGCCTGGTAGAATGCGTAATTATTTCCAATATTGGTTGCCACTCCGCCTCTCAATGCTGCAGTCCACGCACCTGTTGAAAAAAAGACAGTGGATTCCGAATATAATTGCATGAAGTCTTTTGAGTCCTCAATGTTTCTTGTATACTTAGCCCCTGCTTTTATGCTTATTCCTTTTCTATGATAATACCCTGCGTCAAGCGTGCTGAATTGATAACCAACATGCACTATACCATAATATTTTCTTTCAAAGTCAGTTGAATCAAGTTTAGCGTATAACCGGGAGACTAACCTGCTCGCGTCTTCTTTGAGCTTTATTGATTGATAGCCTGTTCCAAATTCAATGCTGTGGTGCTTCCCGAATTGTTTTTGGAGTGACGGCATAATAGCAAGATCATTTGATCGCACCCGGTAAAAGCTCCTGTCAGCAACATTTTCGGTTTCATTTCCCATTCCATAATAATTACGAATATAATTCGGTGCATTTAGCTTTGCGTCCACGTTCAAATCCCATTTACCAACTGCCTCTTTGAAAATTCCCTGGTACCAGAAATTGTACGCGCCGGTAGCAACGGCATAATTGCCCCAAATGGATTGCATTGATCCATAGGGAGCCTTTCCAAATTTTTGTTTCTTGAAAATAATTCCACCACCCAGGTAAACACCATCATCAGGATTGTACCCCGGACTCAGCTTCAAGCCAAGCCAGTCATAGCGAAATGCCCCGCGTTGAAAATCGTTCTTCAAAGTATCATCACTGATATATTGCCGGCTTTCCTTTGATTTTTTGAAAGTATTGTCATTGTCAATTTCATTATCATATATTTTTGTTTTCCTGCTCCATCCATTTACGGAAGAACTGTCCACGACATGGTCGCTCCCCCTGCCTCCAATGATTCGCACAAGCGTTCCTTTTCTTACATCACCATTCAACCTGAACTCATCATTTCCACCCAATCCATATAACCTCAATTCATGTGTCTCCTCTCTCAGAAACACTCTTTCAAAAATGATTTCCTGTGCCCCGTTTTCCTTTTGTTTGTACACAGTAACCAGCGTGGAATCACTATTCAATCTTCTGACTTCAAAGATTTCTTTTTCCTCGGTGCCGGTAACATATACTTCTTCGGCAAGGAATTTATAATACTGAGTTGCATACCTCTTTAAATCGTCTCTCCGCTTTTTTAGCTTTGAAATGATCGAGGGACCCGATATCGTAAATATTTTGCCGGGCATTGCTTTGACTGCGCTTTCGATTGCTTCGTCAGTCAACCTTTTTTGAAGGTCTGCTGCCGTTTCAAGCCATTCATTTAGTGTCAGCTGATTCGTAAAATTTTTGTCAAGATAATATCCCGACATATTCAATCCATTTAAGTCCCGGACGGTATAGTCAAAATGCTGTGATTGACGTACTGCCCATTTTCTAGTAGCTATGGTAGGAATAACTCCATCTAATTTCGCAAAGGCCTGGTCGCGATCTCTGGGGATCGGTTTATAAAAAGTCAGACCGTCATTTTTGAATGCTGCCCACAGCCATTGGTCTTCGTGGCGGTCCCAATCGCCGATCCACATATCGAATAATCTTGCTTTCAGAAAAGCAAATTGGTCCACGCGATGATCCGGGTCAGCAGTCAATATTTTAAAAAGCCGCTCGGAGTTCACAATTTTAGCAGAGTAGCCAAAGTTGGGATCTGCCTTATCGCCGGAAGGGATTTCTTCAAACAGGCAAATAGTATTAGCGAAATCTTTTTCAAATTCACCAAGCCGTGCTGAAGCAGGAACGTACACTAACCTGGGGTTTGTATGGAATATACCTGCACTTTCCGCAAGTTGAGCTACTACCAGTGGTGCAAATGGATTTGATGACGAGATCTGGTCCTGCAATAAAGTATTTGCGAGCGTTCCTACCAATTCAATTGGGAGTGCTTTTGAGGGATCTTTGTTTACTGATCGCAAAACAAATTCTTTTCCGTCAGCTCCCTTTAATCTCAGCGATTTTGTTTGATGCCCCCCTCCCAATTTCTCAGCTGTAAGTCCTCCGGCTTCTACATCCAAATTGAGCACTGGAAAATCAATCGCGCATGCCCACTCTTTCCGATAATGTTCCCCCAACATGACTCGTTTCAGATGACCTGCCTTGTCATAATCAGCATTTGCCGGCACCTTCACTGTACCTGCTTTTGGCTGTCCCTGCCCAAAGCCTGAATCTGGCAGAACTCCCGCCACCACTATCAGAATGGACGCCGATATGTTTTTAAAAAATCTTTCCATCTTCTTTTTAGTTTACCTGTGATCACCTCATACAGATGAAACAAATGCCATAAGCAACAACAGAAACAATAAGTCCGTACATGAAGACCTTGTAACCGATATTCAGATAACGATATTTCAAAGCCAGCACTTTGCCGAGATAGTAAATATCTCTCGTCATGCTGCTGTAGAGATAATCACGATCATTCATGATCTCCTTCACCCCCCAATCATAGGTTTTGAGATCCATGTTATGGAAGTTGCCGAAGAACATGAGGTTCGCTTCTCCTCGAGCCACTTGTTCCTCCGTGAATATTCCCTTTGAAAGCTTCGGCTTTGTAGTGAGGACCGCAAATACAGTAGTAACAAGACAAACAAACAGAAGTAATGCGATTGGCCACACCAGGTAGGTACTTTGATCAACTTTTTTCGTGAGAACAGAAATCACAATTGAGATAAGAATAGAATTTATTGTTAAAAGAATGTGGGCCTTAGTATCAGCCATGCTGCTCAACTGCATATGGTTGTGGGAGGTTGTTCTAAAAAAGGTTTCTACCCCCCTTTCCATTTTCATCTCCCTCCCGTTTTTTTCACTTTCCAATTCAATGTCATTTTCTTTTTTTACCTGAAGGGATTGCTTTTTCCTATTCTCTCTCAATAGCTTTGTCAGAAAAACAATATTCTTGTACTTTCTCTTATCATAATTCTTCCTGCAATATGCAGTGTGAAAAACATGCTTGCTGATGAATTCAAGATTTAAGGAGTGCCATTGCTCATCCGTATAAGTAAACTTCCGTGTGAGGCTCCATTCTTCTCTAATTAGCGCCGCCTTTTGAAGAAAATATTTCTTCCCAAGATGTAACAGGTCAGCATCGCAAATCACTTGCTCTAAAATAGATCCCGGATGCTGGGGATATGTGGTAGCCAATATGCATGACTTTACCATGCTGATGTCCTCCGCGTCCACTCTTTTGTCTTTCAAAAATCTTTCAGCCATGCGTGCACTTATTTGTTCGTGGCCTTCAATTTCGTAAACGTAACCAATGTCGTGGAACCATCCTGCAACAAGCAGGATCAAACGTTGTTGATCATTCAAACGCATCCCGTCCGCAATTTCATTGATGGCGTTAATGATGTTTTTAGTATGCTGAAAGTTATGATAACAATATAGCTGTGATAGTTTATCTGTAAGATAAACCCGCACATACTCAGCAGCCTGTTGTTGTATTTCGCGGGTTATTTTCATTTCTGCTTGATTTTATAATTGTCCATTGCTGTGTCTGCATCTTTAATCAACTCATATTAATTTCAGATGAAAATAAATGAGGGTCTATAGAAAGTATTGCTTCAGTTGATTCAATAGTTCCAGGATTGTCCGCCAAATCAATGAGTAAATAATATTTTCCTGCGTTTATCTTCCAGATAACCATCTCTGGTTGCTGTATTGAGGGCATGATTTCAGGAACTATTTCATTTAACAAACCATCCCAGAATGCTTCTTCCAGTTCCTCGATAGCAGAGATGCTTTTTTTGCTACTGTTTTTTCTATATAGCGTCCTCTGTGAAAGTGTTGAGGTTGCAAAAATCAAAACTTCCTGATGAACATGTTGCGGTTTCATAATTGACTTATTTAATGTGAATATTTTAATTAGGGCTACAAACTATAGTAATCAACACTGCTTGCCGCAGCAATCGTATTTGGGGCATCGGCTCAGCGATGAAGGGCATCCCCGGATTTCAATATCACTCGTATTATATTTCCTTTGAAGAAATTCAAGTTTGTGTGCAAGGCTCGTCGTAAATCTTATTATCGTTCCGGCAGAATAATGCTTTACTAATTGCATCACAAAGATGGCAATAAGGAAGTGCCTGGAAAATGTTGGAAGGTGGGGAGTATATGTCTAAATGAACAAAATCGCGAAGGGTGCTCAGCAGCCTGTTGTTATATTCATGAAGTAAGACAAATAATATGAAAAGCAGGTACGGCGTTTTGGTCGGGAGCATTTTTTACTATTATCAGCGTCATCTGGGGGTACTGGCTGGCGATGCAAGATATCCCTATATGATTATCAGCACATTAAGCAAAGTACTGCTTTCATGCTTGAAATATGCGTATCACGATGATCTTCGGTATTCGGAAGGTGAAATTCCTGCATGGCGTTTAAAATACTTACTGAAGAAGAACTGGTCGCTGAAAAACAGGCTGTCCGCCACCTGGGCTATGGTAAAGGAAACATCGTTCAATAATGCCCTGGCTTCCATGATCACCATTTCGTCTATCAGTTCCCCGGCGGATTTGCCGGTGATCTCTTTTACTGTTTGGGAAAGGTAGCGGGGCGTTACATGTAATTGTTCTGCATAGTACATTACACTGCGTTCCTGTCTAAACGATTCAGCAAGCAATTTTACGAAGCGCATACTAATGTCTTCTTTCCTGGTGTACTCCACTTTTTTCTGGCTGTTACATCGGTGATAAACAGCGCTTAATTCATATAAAATTGCCTGAAAGAGATGATCTATCACCTGTTGATCGAGGGAGCTGCTGTTATTTGATGTATATTTTTCGTACAGCACATGGAATAAGTTTCGCAACAGCTCAAATTCCTGGGGTTCAGGATCAAGCCTGTAGGAGTTGGTGGCAGACAGAAGGTCAAACAGATCGGTATGCTTCAAGTTCAGGCCGCTTTGCGACAGGAAACTGCTGGTAAATACCAGGGCTGCGAAGCGACATTCGGGCGGCTGGATGGAAAAATGACGAATGGCATTGGGCGGAATAGTCAATACTTGACCTTTGTGGGTGGTATAGTCTGCAAAATTGATCTTGCTATGCCCGCTTCCTTCCAGTTGTAATAAAACAATAAAATGATCTGAGCGAAAGGGATACTGAATAAAATTACCCGGATTACTTTCATCCCCTGCTTCTTTTATAATATACAGGCCAGCAGAATCCGTTTGCCGTCCTATTACTGACAGGACATCTGCAAATGAATGCTGAGGAACTGTATTTGTTTTGGGTTTCATATCAGTGCAAAAGAAAATGACCCAGGGATCCTATTACTTTATAATTTCAAAGTTATGTCATTCCTGATTATGGTCACCGATTATACCTTCCGTCATCTTTGCCTAAACTAATCAGGAAGCAATGTTGGGTTCTATATTATTGATCTGACTAGATTTATACTTCTCCAGCTTTGCATTTAATTCCAATCGATCCAGCTTTGGCATTATATCAAATGTTGTAAGTACCTCATAAATATTTCTCCCACGGGCTACGATACAATCTTTTTTTGCTGTTTCAAATTCTTCAATCAAATTATCAGACACTTTAAAAATCTTATATCCTTCAATCTCCTGTACAATATATATTTTCATGAGTTCTTGTTTTGAAATAGCAAAGTTTCATCGGTTAAGCAGAATAAAGAATGTTTGAAGGTATAAATTTTATGTCCAAAACGCTTCACCAAATGATGTGCGAATGAACAAATGAAATGTACAGCAGCTACTTCAAATTTTGGGCTTTTAACTCATTCTGACATATTCTGCCCACCTCTGAACATTCCTATGTTCTTCGCTTTGCTTCAACTTTGCATTGCAGTTTTTCAGTTGACTTGTTAGGTTTATGGGAGAGATCCAATCTCTCCCTTTTTTTCTGAATCTTCAATACCTTTTAATAACTGCATCCGATTTTTTTACATTTTTATTAATACGATAAATATTTTTATGAAAAGGGTTTACCAGCTATTTTTTATTTTCCTGTGTATGATATCTGTCAAAAGTTTTGCGCAAACCAAAGAACCAACCAGGATGTTCAGGGTTTACGAAGATGATGATTACTTCAACATAAAAGGAAATGGAACAGATAAGGCTTACAGCGACGGAACCAGGCTCGACTTCTTTTATGAAAAGAAAAACAAATCACGATTTTTCCTTGACAGACTTATGCCCCATGCAGGCGATAGCAGCAAAAACATGTATGGCTGGAGCCTTATGCAGGTAATGGCGACACCTAACAACATCAGCACTACTGAATATCAGCCACACGATTACCCATATGCAGGCGCGTTGCTGGCCATACACTCGCTGCACTCCTACAACCCCGAAAAGAAATACAATTTCCAAACAGAAGTAATGGCCGGAGTGCGTGGCCCAGCATCATTGGCAGAACCTGTACAAAAAGGTTTTCATTCCCTGATAAATTATCAAAAGCCAATGGGTTGGGACAATCAGTTACGCACTATGCCACTTGTGAACATAAATTTCATTGCTGAAAAACAATTTCTGTCAATAGGCAACTGGATCGAAGTAAATGGTGGTGTACAGGCAGCGGCAGGTTCCCTGATAGATGCATTGACCATGTACCCAATGATACGCATCGGAAGAATGTCTCCATACTTTGATGGCTATGTTAACCAGTTTGGCTCATTTCAACGAAATGGGAAACTGGTAAAAACACAATATTATTTTGTGTTTAAACCGATGGCAGATTTGGTAGCGCATAATTCACTATTGCAGGGAAAAAGGAAAAATGAAAACGATGACAATGTAGACACCAACAACGACGAACCAGCTAAAAACATCCGGCACCTGGCTTCAAATGTGCAATTTGGAGCTGTTATAGCTCATGGAAATTTTGGCATGTCTTATACGCAAACTTACAGCAATTCATATATAAAAGGTTTATATAGACATAGCGTAGGTAATCTAACCATGTCCGTACGATGGTAAATAGCTATGTTTGATTTTCACCGTTACATATCAGGATCTTTTTATAATAAAATCATTTGCAATGAAATCTATTGTTTCGCATTCAATATTTGATACGCCAGTAAAAGCCGGTGACCCGATCATCATGAAAAATGCATTGTCTTATTTTATAAAAAAAGGCGTTAAAAACACCTCCATGCAGGAGGTGGCATTAAAGAGTGGTATGTCCCGAAAAAAATTATACAGTTTTTGTGAAAATAAAGGGAAGCTTGTAATGACTATGTTTGAGCATATTGTTTTTAAAAGTGAACAATTTTTAAGCGCCTGTCCTGATATTTCACAGGATGCCGCCGCTGAAATGAATAACTTATTCAGCTATATAAAGCGTACAGTGGATATTTTACCGCCATCGCTTTGCAGAGAAATTAAAAAGTATTACCCGGATGCATGGCAATTGGTACATGAGTTCAGGGAAAAAAAGCTGGAACCATTCATAATGCAAAACTTTGAGAGGGGTATTGCTGAAAATTTATATCAATCGAAATTCAATAAAGATGTTACATGCTGGTTATATTTCTGGCATTTACAAATTGCGGTTGAAGATTGCTCATTGAATAATGAAAGAAGGTATTTACTGATAGACAATATAAATAATTGTTTTCTGCAGGGTATTCTTAAAAACTGAATACAGGATTATGCGAATAATGGAAATCTGTATGAATGCTGCCCCATCGGGCAGCTTGGGGTAATAGAAATAAATATGGTAGCATCCCGCCTTTTCTTTCACAGGGGGCGCTGTCTGACTCACTGCGCCCATACTACCGGCTAAGGGTGTTATTGCCGGAATTCATTTTCAAAAAGGCAGCTCTTCGTCTTTTGTATCGTCCGCATATGGCAAACGTGGGCTTTCCTTCCACCCAGTTTTCAGCGGTCGTACAGGCTGAGCGGGTGCGGCTAATGGAAGGGGTTTCGAAAACGGATCCTGCTCCGTCTCTTCCCACTCCTGCGTATCTTTATTCAGCTCAAAATTGATGGTAAGAAGCATGCCGTTGCGGGCCTTGGCAATACGCGCATACCTGCGGTCTCGCAGCGAAGCATCCTTCTCAATTTCCTCATCCTCTGGCCCCCACAGAAAGATTACAACATCCGCATCCTGTTCGATAGACCCCGATTCCCGTAAGTCACTTAGCTGGGGCTGTTTTTTGACTCCTGTCCGCTTTTCTACATCTCTGCTTAGTTGAGATAGTGCAATCACCGGTATACCCAACTCCTTCGCCAGTAACTTCAGGCCGCGGCTAATGCGCGAAATTTCCTGCTCGCGGTTCCCCCTGTTATCATCATCACTCATCAACTGTAAGTAATCAACCAGGATCAGGCCAATATCATACCTTTTTTTCAGCCGGCGGGCTTTGGCTCGTAGCTTCAGCAGATTAAGCCCCGGTTGATCGTCAACAAAGATCTTTGTGCCGGCCAAAGTGTGTATACCGGTGCGGTATAATCTGGCCATGTCCTCGTCTCCCAAACAACCAGTTTGAAGACGGTGGAGCATCATCCCGCTTTCTGCTGCCAGCATGCGCAACCCCAGCTGTACATCTTCCATTTCCAGAGACCATATGGCAACTGGTACCGGTTTTATCCCATTGAGTGCGGCATTACGTGCCAACCGCAGGGCAAATGAAGTTTTACCCACCGATGGCCTGGCAGCAAGAATGATCAGGTCGGATGGCTGCCAGCCACGGGTGGCCCGGTCTAATTGT
Organism: Niastella soli; assembly: GCF_017742245.1. Lineage (GTDB taxonomy): Bacteria > Bacteroidota > Bacteroidia > Chitinophagales > Chitinophagaceae > Niastella > Niastella soli. The sequence goes on along the minus strand of NZ_JAGHKO010000011.1, from coordinate 1,763 downwards.
TCATAACCCGAAGGAACACCGGTAATAGGACTGTCCTGTTTACGCCACTCTTCAATCCGGTTGATCGTGTTTACCATCACCGTATCCATGCCCTTTACATCGCCATGTACATGCTTGCTACCAATGTTCATCAGCTGTTGCTCAGCTAAATCCAACAGTTGGAAGGCATCGTTAAAATTTTCATATGCATTTTGCACTATCTCGGAGCCTACCCTGATCATTTCCCGGGCTAAATATTTTTGAGCGATGACCTTTGCGTAAAACTCTATACTTGCCGATGAGGTAACCTTGTTTGTTAGCATGGTAACGTAATAAGGGCCGCCGACTTCCTCCAGCTTCTTTTGGGCTTTAAGCTCCTCCACAACCATCCCGATATCCGTTGGCTGGCTTTTTTGATGTAGCGTGAACATACTCCGGAAAATTTCCTGGTGTGCCGGCGAATAGAAAGAATCTGCTGATATGTATTCCAACACCCGATCTATTGAACCAGGCTCAAGCATGATGACGCCAAGCACCAGCTCTTCCAGATCTTTAGCATTCGGCGGGAGCTTACCATACACCATGTTTGATACATCAACTTGCCAGGTATCCCTGTTTTTCTTATCCCGGTCGTTTTTAGCTTTTTCCATGAATACCTAGTTTTTTACGGTTTTCAGCCTCTTCTACTTCACGGACAGATGGGCCGGTGGTTACCGGTGTTTCCTGCTTTTTTGCACCCTTACCAAAGCGTTCCTGGTTCTTCTCCCAGGTAACCAAACGAAGTTTCGAGTCCCAGGTGGCCTGCATTTCTTTTTTGAACTTAGTCCGGCTTTTATTGGGTTCACTCCAGTAATCGTAAAAAGCCCGGATCATTTCTTTGCCGTACGTTGGCACATACTCAACCAGGCTTTTGTAAAACTCCTGTTGGCGAATAACCATTTCTCTTTCCCGTTCTTCCAAACTTTTTTTGGGGGGCGAAACGGCCCCGCCGTTTTCGCCAGTACTACTACTCTTCTTTTCTTTTATTTCCTTTACTTTACTTTGTGGCATTTCTTCCGACATTAATGGAGTTTCTGTCAACTGAATGCTGGCAGAAACTTCCAATAAACACATTTTTTCATCTATTATGCAGTCTTTTCGCCTGCTTGTTGCGTCCAACCAGGTAGCCTGAATACGTGCTGAAGTGAGAATATGAAACGTATTAAAGACGCCTTGATCAAATAGGCCCCATTTAATACACCTCGGTACAACCTCATTTAAGAAACTCACTGAGAAACCACAGTAATTGTAACGTCTCAGGAACCTCAATTGTACATCTTCATTCCACTCAGTATAATATCCGTTCGTCTTATAGATCCATGCACAAAGCTTTATAAAGAGCATTTCGCCTTTACCTTTAAACTCAGCCACTATCATCTGCAGTTTATCATCCAGGTCAAGATCCACATCATAAGGGAAGTAATCTATGCCCTGGCGGGTAGGTCTGGCCATTCGTCAGTTTTTTAATGTTTCTCCTTCACATACCAGGGGCCTCTGTATGCGGTCCCGGTTGTCAAAGGAGTAATTAAAGGAATAAACCATCTCGGCTGAGCCGAGACGGTTTTACATTACGGGAATTTAAACGATAGACACCAGTTACTATTCTTCTTCATTAAGCACCGCCGTTTGGCTTACGGCGCCCATTACGCTGCCGGCGACCGCCAGGTAACCTGCAATGTCAGTTATGATCTTTGGTAACTCTATTGGGGATGCAAACACCGCGGCACTTATTGCTGCCAGCGACA
>NZ_JAGHKO010000010.1 GCF_017742245.1 Niastella soli | reverse complement strand
AGGCAGAAGGCAGAAGGCAGAAGGCAGAAGGCAGAAGGCAGAAGGCAGAAAAATTTAGGCGGTGCAAGATCGGATATTCTGCTCAAATTTCGCGAGTCATGTTTGCCGTTTGCCGTTTGCCGTCTGCCGTTTGCCGTTTCACGATTACCGATTCACGAATTTTTTCAATTACGAATAAATAATTATAATTGTATCAATGACATTATCGTCTGTACGATTGCTTGTAGCGGTAATAATTTGTTTGTTGGCCGGTTGTGGGAAAAAGGGGAGTCTCGATCCCCTGGACCCGGTATCTCCTGTACCCGTTGATTCCGCCTTCGATGTCAATTCCATTACAGATACATATGCGTCCATTACCCCCTTTGCTTACTATACCCATTGGGGTCCTTATAATGTACATGACCCCTCCATTGTAAAAAGCGGGGATTATTTTTATTGTTTCAGTACGGATGTTGGCTATGGAATTACCATAAAGCCAGGCATTCAAATAAGAAAGTCAAAAGACCTGGTGCAATGGGAGTTTGTAGGCTTGGCATTTAATGGGTTACCGGCAAAAGGTGCTGAATACATTACGAGAACAGGCGGTACGCCTTTTCAATCACTATGGGCGCCGTATGTACTGAAGGTGAATAACCAGTACCGCTTGTATTATTCCCTTTCGTGTAGCGTGTTCCGGTTAAGTGCGATCGGGCTGGCAACCGCCACCACACCGGAAGGACCATGGACAGAGCAGGATCTGGTTGTTACCTCCAGTAATGATTTTGGGGTTACCCAAACCAATGCCATTGACCCAACGGTAGTGGTTACACCACAAGGTGAGCACTGGCTATATTATGGATCGGCCTTTGATGGCATTTATGTGCTGAAACTGGATGCCAACACCGGGTTGCCTGCTACTTCAGGTGATAAAGGAAAACGTATTGCGCAACGCGGGTTTACCAATGGCATCGTAAATGGGAATATTGAAGGGCCGGAGATCATTTATAATGCTGCATTAAACAAATACTATTTGTTTATTGCGTACGACTGGCTGGAAACAAAATATAATGTACGAGTGGGCAGATCTGCCAACCCGCAAGGCCCCTTCCTTGATTATAATGGAAAAGACATCAACAACGAAGCAGACGATTACCCTATGATACTGGCGCCGTACCAGTTTCAGGGACATGGCGGCTGGCAGGGCGTATCGCATTGTTCGGTCTTTGAAAAAGATGGCCAGTATTTTATGGCGCATCAGGGCAGGCCTTCCATCGATAAATTCTTTATGGACCTGCACATACGCAAAGTATTCTGGACGCCTGATGGCTGGCCGGTAGTGTCGCCTGAACGATATGCCAACGTTGTACAATCCGCTATTGCATCAACTGATCTGACCGGCGACTGGGAACAGATCGTTCTGGGTTATAAAGTAGTGCCAGGTTATGCTGCCGAACAGGTGAATGCCGATCTGCAGATAGCCACCACCATTACTTTAAATACCGACGGAAAGATCAATGGCAATGCTGCCAATAGCTGGAGCTATTTCGCACCCTGGCTTGAACTAAAATGGAACAATGGGGCATATATTGATAAAGTATATGTTTCCCGGGAACGTGATTGGGAGAATAAGAAAAATAGTACATTGGTGTTTACGGGACTTAATAATTTGGGAATTGCTGTTTGGGGCAAAAAGAAAAGTTTGTAAGTTATTGAGTTAGTAAGTTTGATAGTTGAAAAAACTAACGAACTAAATAACTAACGAACTCAAGAACTTAATAACCTAATAACTAAGAACGAAGAACATGATAAAACGATTAATGCTTGTATTATTGACAACGACTGTATTCAGCGCATCTTTCTCTCAACAAACAAATAGTCTGATAGTGAAAGTTGCTCAGCCAACAGCCACTATTGAACCAACCATGTGGGGGATCTTTTTTGAAGATATCAACTTCGGGGCCGATGGGGGGATCTATGCAGAGATGGTAAAGAACCGCTCGTTCGAGTTCTTCAAACCCCTGATGGGCTGGACGGTGAACCGGAAAAAGTTTGTGGAAGGGGAAGTGCTGGTTGTTAACCGGGGCGAAGAAAATACCCGCAATCCCCGCTTTCTGCGTGTTACCATGAACAATGCGGCCAAAGGCGATCTGGGACTTACCAATGAAGGTTTCCGCGGCATGGGCATTAAAAAAGGAATGCGTTATGACCTTTCAATACTATATCGGCAGCCACAGGCACATACGAAATTACATATTGAATTGATTGACACAACAAAAAGAGTGGTGGGCGATACTGTTTTGTCGTTAACTGAAGCAGGCGACAGCTGGCATAAAGCTGCCGTTAGTTTTCATGCCAATGAAACTGTTTTGAAAGGCAAAATGAACATCTGGTTCGAAGGCAATGGCGTCGTAGACCTGGATATGATCTCCCTGTTTCCCGGAGATACCTGGAAGAACCGCCCTGGTGGCATGCGTTCCGATATGGTACAATTACTGGCAGATATGAAACCAGGTTTCATTCGTTTCCCTGGTGGTTGTATTGTAGAAGGGTTCGACCTGTCGAACCGGTACCGCTGGAAGAACACCGTTGGTCCTATAGAAGAAAGACAATTGATGATCAACAGATGGAATATTGAGTTCCCCCATCAAAATGCACCTGATTACTTTCAAACATTTGGATTGGGTTTCTTTGAATACTTCCAGTTAGCTGAAGATATTGGCGCCGAAGCCTTACCCATTCTCAATTGCGGTATGGCTTGTCAGTTCAATTCGGCGGAACTGGTCCCCATGAAAGACCTTGATCCTTTTATCCAGGATGCATTGGACCTGGTTGAATTTGCCAATGGCGATGTAAACACCAAATGGGGCAAAGTACGGGTCGATATGGGCCACCCTGCGCCCTTCAACCTGAAGATGATGGGCATAGGCAATGAGAACTGGGGCCCACAATATATTGAACGGTTAAAGGCATTTCAGACAGCCATTAAAGGAAAATATCCCAATATAAAATTGATCTGCAGCTCAGGTACTGATCCCAAAGGCGAACGTTTCGATTACCTGAATGGCGAGCTGCGCAAGCTGAATGCAGACTTTATAGACGAGCATTATTATCGCAAACCTGAGTGGTTCCTGCAAAATGCCCGCCGTTATGATAATTATCCCCGTACCGGTTCAAAGGTTTTTGGTGGGGAATATGCCTCCCATGTTGATAAAACGGTGGGCAACAACCGCAATACCTGGCTGGCCGCCTTGTCAGAAGCTGCTTTTATGACCGGGTTGGAACGCAATGCCGATGTGGTAGGCATGGCTTCTTATGCGCCGCTGTTTGCGAATGTGGACGCCTGGCAATGGGCACCCGATCTTATTTGGGTGAACAACCTGCAGGCATATGGTACCCCCGATTACCAGGTTCAAAAATTATTCTCCCTTAACAAAGGTTCCAAAGTAGTACCCATTACATTGAACAATGAAGCAGTGGCGGGGCAGGACAGTCTCTATGCTTCGGCCTGTATCGACGCTGCTACCAATGAACTGATCATTAAAGTGGTGAACGCTTCTGATAAAGCATTCAACAATGCCTTGCAACTGGATGGCGTAAAAAAGATCGCCGCCAAAGGCAAATTGTTGTCCATGCAATCAGACCTCACTGCAGTGAATTCATTCGACAGTCCAACGAACGTAGCACCTGTTGAATCAACGATTGCAATAAAAAATAAAAAGATAGTTTTAAATACAGCACCTTATTCATTCAGTGTGTTACGGGTAAAGTTGGAATGACGTTTTTAAAACCATTCAAAACTTGCCAAAAATGAAAAAAGGAATACCTTATCTGCTTGTTTTGGCCATGCTCATGTTAGCGCAACCAAAACAGGCCTCCGCATTGGGCGGATCTTATCAATCACACGATCCTTCCACGCTTATTAAAGATGGAAGCAAATACTGGATGTTCACAACAGGCAATGGCATTTATGCAGCCTATTCTACTAATCTGTATCAATGGACATCGGGACCCAAAACAGTATTTCCCGTGGGCACCTGGCCTTCATGGATCAATTCGGCAGTGCCTGGCTTCGGTGGTAATTTCTGGGCACCCGATTGTATTTATATGAATGGGAAATACTACATGTATTATGCCTGTTCTACTTTTGGCGCTTCGGTATCTGCTATCGGTGTAGCTACCTCGCCAACACTCGATCAGAATTCTTCTTCTTATGTATGGACAGACCAGGGCAAGGTGGTTTCCTCCTCAGCCTCCGGCGATATCAATGCCATTGACCCGGCAGTATTTAAAAATTCGGATGGCCGGGTATGGCTCACGTATGGTTCCTGGCATGGCGGTATCGGTATCATAGAACTGGATGCGGCTACCGGTAAAGTAAAAAGCGGCGCTACCGTTACCCGCATTGCCGGTGGCAGTGGGGCAGATTGGGAAGCACCTTATATTGTAAAAAACGGGAGTTACTATTATTTGTTTGCCAACCGCGGTACCTGTTGCAATGGCACCAGTAGTACCTATTACATCGTAATGGGGCGGTCAACAAGTATTACCGGTCCGTATGTTGACAAAAACGGCACTGCCATGACAAGCGGTGGGGGTACCACCGCACTGAGCAGTTCGGGCCGGTATATTGGTCCTGGCCAATTGGGACTGCTTTCTGAAAACGGTTCCAACTTTGTATCCATGCATTACTACGATGGTAATGATAATGGTAATCCCAAGCTGGATATTGCCAATATGGGTTTTAGCGGTGGCTGGCCCTTTATTACACGCGACTGGATAGCAGCAGGGCAATACCGGGTTACCAATAAGAACAGCGGTCTGGTATGGGATGCCTGGGGTTGTACGGGCGCTTCGGGACAGGGTATAGCACAGGGTACCTGGGCGAATTTAACCTGTCAGAAGTGGAACTTTACTCCTGTTGGCGATGGGTATTACCGCATCACCAATTCGCTGGGAGGTTTGTCGGCCGATGTGATCAATTGCGGCACAGCAGCAGGTACCTTAATGCAATTGTATGCCTGGCTAAATAACAACTGCCAAAAGTTCAAGGTAGAACGATTAGGCGACGGCTCGCATGTTATGACGCCTGCTTCTGGTTCAAGAATTGTTTCTGTTGCCGGTTCATCCACTACAGCGGGAACCCGCTTAACGCTGCAGGATTTTTCAGATTGCAATTGTCAGAAATGGCTGATCGCTGCACAAACCACCCGCGAGGCTGTGAATGAACCGGGACCATTGATAACGGAAGCGCGCGGCGTTTATCCCAACCCGGTGATAAAAGGCAGTGAGATATCCATTGGTACCGGATCACCGGGACAATACATTACCACCCGGATATTTACAAGTGATGGCAAACTGTTGTATTCAAATAAACAACTGTCGGCAAACAACCTGCGGGTGCCCGCGCCGAAACAAGCCGGTATTTATATGATACAGGTGGAGGGCGAGGGGATCAATCTCAGGAAAAAGTTGGTTGTAGAGTAGGGTAGGTTTATCAGTTGACCAGTTGATAAGACTTAAAAATGGCACCCCGCTGAGGCGGGGCGCCATTTTTAGAATTAGGCAGGCATCCCGCTGAGGCGGAACACCTTTGATCCTGCTTCTTACATCCTACTTCAAATTTTTAATAACGATAATGAAGTATCTAATCATATACCTGTGTTTTTTCCTGAGTTTGTCTACAACTGCCCAAACCATCCCGGCGCACGATCCCGTGATGATAAAACAAGACAGTGTGTATTATATGTTCTGTACAGGACAGGGCATTACTGTATGGTCGTCGGTAAACCGGGTTGACTGGAAAAAGGAGCAGCCGGTATTTGCCCAACCGCCTGCGTGGCTGTTAAAAGAACTGCCGGCCTTTAAAGGACATACCTGGGCACCGGACATCAGTTATCATAACGGACAATATTACCTGTATTATGCAGTATCCGCTTTTGGTAAGAATACCTCTTGTATTGGCGTGGCCACCAACAAAACCTTACATCCCGGTTCGCATGATTATCATTGGGTAGATCAGGGCAAGCTGGTGCAGTCTGTGCCTGGCCGAGATGACTGGAACGCCATAGACCCCAATCTGTTTGTTGATGATACCGACACCGCGTGGTTGGCTTTTGGTTCCTTCTGGGGCGGACTTAAACTCGTACAACTTAATGGTGACCTGGTGTCACTGGCACATCCGGAAGAATGGCATAACCTGGCGAGCCGAAAAAGTGAACCGGATAAGCCAGGTGGTGGCAATTCAGCTATTGAGGCACCCTTCCTGTTTAAAAAAGGAAAATATTATTATCTGTTTGTATCGGTGGACTTTTGTTGCCGGGGTTTAAAAAGTAATTATAAAGTACTGGTGGGGCGAAGTGAGAAAGCAACTGGTCCTTATATTGATAAAGATAATATACCTATGATGCAGGGCGGCGGCTCCCTGGTTGTTGCAGGCGATACCACCAACTGGGTGGCGGTAGGACATAATTCAGTTTACACTTTTGATGGAAAAGATTATATAGTATATCATGGGTACGATGCCAAAGACAATGGCAAACCCAAGCTGGTTATTCGCGAGTTGCGCTGGAATACGACCGGGTGGCCGGAGCTGGCTCCCTGACCTGGCCGTACATGCGATCATAAAGATTCTCTCCTGTCAGGCTACCCACACTATAAAAGCATTGTATATTACCAGGCAATTAATAACGCATATCCATAATTAAATGAATCTAAAAGTTATAAATGTAAATGCTGCCGGGTGGATTGCTTTGATGTATTGTATAGTCTGCTGTTTTTCAACAGCAGGCGCGCAGGAAACTTTACCCGGAGAGGGTAATATGAGTTTGAACTCGCATATGCCTATTATTGATATGAAAGGGAAACTGTGGAGTGTAGATGATACGATAAGCGTTTATTATTATAAGGGCATGGTTTTGTACAAACTACCCTATCAAATAGTTTCGAATGACAAGTTCGGCAATTTGATTGAGGAAACTGCGTACAATTACATGGTGCGGGAGCGGGGTGCTGAAGTAGGTTTCCTGTTCGATACATTGAATGCTGTAAATGCGACAAAAGTAAAGGTTGACTCCATGTTAGGAAACAGGCTGTCCCCCAATCTGAAATTTTATAGTGAAACCAATGACAGCCTGGTGCGTACTATTCAGCTTTCCGATGGGAAAGGAGTGGAGCAGGTGTATGTTTCCAAAGTCCTGATCAACGAGTCTTATAACGATTCTACTTATTTGTACTATTCTGAAAGCCTGAATAATTTCGCTTTTTCTTTTTCAACAACATTTGACAACCTGATGAAAAGGAAATTGTATAAGATCAGGTTATTTTACAAGCAACGATATTCTGAACAATACAAGATGAACTTGCCGGAACGTGAATTTGCTTTTGAGCTAAAAGCGTTACCGGCAATAATTCCCGATGAATTGGTACGACTGTTTGAAAGGTACAACAGCTTGATACCCGGTAAAAAATGATCATTTCATTTTCTTTTTTCCTGTGTTGCCTGATCACTACTGTATTTCTTCAAAGCCGTTCTTTTTTGTAAAAAAGCTTCTTCTTTAAGGCACCTTTTTACCAGGTTTTTGCCGGTATTGCGGCGGGTTTCTTGTTGATTTTGTTCGGACTTTGTTCGGGTTTCCCCCGGGAACACCCGAACATTCCCAGGGCAGGTCCGAACAACATCCGAACAACGCCCGGCTCAATAGCCCGTTTATCCCGGCACAATCCCAAACAATACCCCGTTTTTACCAGGACCATTCAAGACACAAGTAGACCCCTTTAGACCCCTTTAGACATCCCAGGAGCACTGAAGACTTATCTGAGACAATATAGAACAATATAGAACATTATAGACAGAGATATACGTTGACGTTATAGTTTCAGTAAAAAACCATCTTACCTTTGTATTGCATAAGGCTCCTCATCAATACCGGTTATGAGCGGTTGCTATTTGTATCAGTTCTTTGAAATATTGGAAAACAAAAGCCCATCCCCTCAGACGGGGACAGGCTTTGAAGGAATGACCTTTACGTTCGTGGCTGTTTTATATATCAAGGGTTATTTTGCCACCATAGGTCGTACTGATGATGCGGGTGTATTGGTTGAGTTCTTTACAAAGGTCATGGAAGCGGGCACGAGCGAATTAATGTATAGTTCAACATTCAAATAGCCAGGGGTGGTGGTGCTGTAGGCGGTAGCATCGGCTGCATTGTTCTTGTTCAACCCATGTGATGTTTCCCAACTGTCGGGAATGCCATCTGAATCTGAATCGAGTGGGGCCGTACCTGTCAATATTCTTCCCAGGCCACCATTGATCAATGGATTATCTGTTTCGCGATAGATATACCGGCCCTGGGTACCGCGTGAATTTACTTCAGCTACGATCAGGGAGTCAACCTGGTCGCGCCGGGGAACGGTAGGGCCTACGTTGGAGATGATCCAGCTATATGCTTGTGCGGCAGTAAGGGAGGGGTTGGCGGCGGGGTAGGCGTACGGCGTGGTTTTAAAATTGCCAGCATCGAGTCCCGGATATCCGGTGGCGTTATAAGGCACCAGGGTGCCATCGAGCGTACCATTTTTGTTATTGTCGAAGTAATTACCGGCGCCGTATAAATTAAACGTACCGGTACCTCTGGAGAATGGGGTTGTTGCCGTGGGAGGCGTATTGGGCGCACCCACAAAATAGTTGTTGATGATGTTCACTTCTGATACGCCGGAAGAACCGCCCATGATATAGGCATCGCCTTCCCAACCATAATTCATTTGATCGCCAAGGCGGTTGCCATTCCCCCAGTTATATACCACGTTGTTCACAAATTCATTCTTGCCCTTTACTTTGGGATTACGCGTTTTGTTGCTCACGTACAGGTCCCTGATGAGGCTGACCTTGCCGCCATCGGGTGTTTGTATCAATCCACCGCAGGAATGGTTTTCCCTGTGTAAAGCCTGGCCAATGATGGAATTCTGAATGGTGATATTGTCGGGCGAGGTGTTCTTGTTATCCCAGTTGATGGAAAACACTTCATCCATACCCCAGGTGAAAGAACAGTGATCAAAGATCATATTGGCGCCATTGGCAATGCCCGATGCATCCTTACCCGAGTTGCTGGTAGCGCCGAGGCGAATACGCAGGTAGCGGCAAATAGTGTTGTTGCTGTTGGTAAACGTTACCCGTTTGTTAAAGAATACTATGCCCTCGCCGGGAGCGGTTTGTGCGGCAATGGTAGTATTGGCGGCCACTACTACATCGGAGGCCAGGGTAACGATACCGCTTACTCTGAATATTACTATGCGGCCTGAAGCGCTGACCGCATCGCGAAAGGAGCCGGCCCCGGCATCGTTGAGGTTGGTGACCAGGTATACTTGCGGACTGCTAACGCCGCGGGCGCCGGTTGCAAACCGGCCAAACCCTTCGGCGCCAGGAAAAGCTACTGTTTGGGCTTGGATTGTGTAACAGGATAGTAGCAATAAAAGCAGGGAAAATTTACACGAATGAACTCGTGTAATGGCAGCAATTGTTTTTTTCATATTACAGGTTTAATTGATGACAATGGTATTGAATGGGCAATGGGCAATAGGGAATTACCAAAGGGCAAAGCGGTGGGGCATTAATTATTAGTTCTTTAGTAGGTAAGTTATTAGGTTCTGAGTTCTGAGTTCTAGACCCAATAACTCAAAAACCTAATAACCTACGAACGCTGCAACTTAGGATCCAAAGCAAGAACTACAACCATATCACACATTCAACTCACCCTGCCTTTTGGTAAAAAAGCGGGTACGGATAGCTGAAACTGACTGAGCTTACTTGTTACACAAGGATACTGGACCGTAAATAATATAGAGTACGAAACGGGCTTTCCTTTATTTCCATTTAAATGGCAGGAACCAATTATTCATGTTCTTCAGTTTGTCTTTTATGGTTGCTGCCATACCGGTGTTGCCGGCTTTATCAAATTTTGAAGCTACCCGGGATGCCAGTAATCCAGGATCATTTCTTCTGATGGAAAGACGCATCAGGTCCTGCCAGCGGTTACCCTCAAAAGCCAGCTCCAATGCTGATTCGTTAAGGATCCTGTCTTCAATGGCCAGCGTACTGTCGGCGCTGGCAGGCAACGGATCTGATATCAAATGTGCCCGGCCACGAACGCCTGCATTGCGGTGCCAGGGTGCCCGGTAAGAAGGATAATCTCCCATACGGGCGTCAAAATTATAAGGATACCCATCAAACGTTTGTTGGGTATTGCCTACGTCACGGGCGGTTCCACCACTGGGATTATTGTCGAAATTAACTTTAATGCCATTATGCACCAATGCATAGGCGATCTTATGCCGGCCATCGCGGTTGGCCGCTTCTGAATAGCGTAAATGCAATTGCGCAGCACGATACAGGAACCATCTGCCTGGTTTTTCCAGGATGTTAACCGGTACATAGGTATCTTCAGTAAGGTAATTGTACAGGTATTTGGTGATCACAGGCTGGTTGTCCAATGTTTTGTAACTGAGTTTACCCCTGGCATCGTAAGGAAAGTTGTTCTCTGATTGAACCTGGCTGTTCCAGTTGAGTATAGCAGCTGCGCTGGGTTTTAACAGGTAACTGCCACCCCTGTTCGAGAACAGATCGATAAAAGGGTTTTTAGGTTGAAATCCTTTATCGAAATACAACATCCAAAGCCATTCTGTGTTAAACAGATCGTCCTGCGTGCGGCAAAACATAGAGCGCCAACCGGCGTAATTCACATCTACCAGTCTTCTTTCATCATACTGGGTAATACGGCCATCGTTCCAATAGCCCACAGCAAGATCTGAGTTAGTGGTCACCTCGGCATATTTCACCCGGTACATATCCGCATTGGTGCCACCGGTTTCCATTACGTCTTTATAATATTCTGCGGCCTTTCTGCTATCGGCAGCTGATCCATTGTAGGCGGACCGCCACAGGTACAGATCGCCTAACAGGCACTTCTTGTTGATGAAGAATTTGGCCGTATTGTAACCATCAACAGTGGTAACAAGACTTGCACTCGCTGGATAGATGTCTTTAAATGGAATTGCTTCTGTTGATTTTACAAGGGTATCGATAAGGGTTTTCAGATCGAGCCGGGGAAAATTGGATTCATTTTTTACGTCATTCACTGTTTCAAGTGGTACGGTAATGTAGGGAATGTTGCCATACAGGATCCCGGCCTGCAAATACACCCAGGAACGAAGGGCTGCCACATCTGAATACCTTTGACGGTATTCGTCTTCCTTAAACTTCTTATCGGCCCGCATCTTGTCAAAATTCTGCAGAATGTCATTACAGTTCAGAATGATCTCATAAAAGGGGCGGGGATCGGCATATGGATTGTCTTCCGTGACATTGTGTTCATTGATCTGCTTTAAGGCGTCATCCACATTCATCGTGACATCCATCAGGTCGGCTCTTAATTCATTCAGCACAACATACTGTTTGGCCAGCTGAAGGAATTTACCATATAATCCTAATACTGCAGCATCTGCATCGTATACGTTCTGGTATACCTGATCTTTATCGAGCGACTGTTCCGGCTCTACATCAAATATTTTTTTACAACCTGCTATTCCGGCCACAAGACCCAGGGCAGCAAAAAGAAAAACTGTTTTTTTTATGGCTGACATAATCATATTATTACTCCGTTACATTTAATGTTTATAAACCGATACGTACACCTGTTTGCACACTTCTGAACTGGGGTTCCAGTCCAATATCCACCCCTTGCCCGATTATTGATTCTGTAGCGCTGAACTCAGGATCATAACCCAGGTATTTTGTAATGGTGAACAGATTGGTGGCAGCTGCGTATACGGTTATATACTTCAGGAATGCTGGTCTTATATGTACATTATAGGAAATGGAAAGACTTCTTAACCGGAGATAAGAGCCATCCTCGATCCAACGGTCGCTGAAACGGCTGTTACCCATTGGGTCACCATAGGCGGCTTTGGGCATATTGGTTATTTGGCCCTGTGCGCGCCAGCGGTTGACCATGCTGGGTAACTGGTTGTTGTAGTTGGAACCGGATTCCAGTTGCGCACGCGTATAGTTGTATACATCGTTACCCACGCTAAAGGTAAACAACGCTTCAAAAGAGAAACGGCGCCAGGAGAGGCTGCTGCTGAACATACCGGTAAAATCAGGATTGGGGTTACCAATGACCTGCATGTCCTGTTCGTTTATTTGTTTATCGTTATTCTGGTCTTCGAAGATCATATCGCCCCCTTTAAAAGGCGTTAATGGCTGGTTGATGGGTTTGGTTGACAAACCAGCTGCAGCTGCTTCCTGATCTGTGCTGTATACGCCATGCGTTTTGTGGCCATAGAACAGGTTTGCGGCTTTGCCTACTTCGCTGAGGATGAAACCATCTGCAAAAGGTGTTATTATGCGATCATCAGGCAGTTTGGTGATGTGGTTCCTGTATACGGCTATACCGGCGCTTACATCCCATTTCAACAATGGACGGTTGATGATGCGGCCATTTACATTCGCCTCAAAGCCTTCGGTTTTCATACCACCGCTATTGGAAGCTATATAGTCCAGTCCTGAAGCTGTGGGCGCTTTTTCAAGCACCACCATTTTTTCGGTACGGTTTTGATAAACGTCTGCACTGATGCGTAACCGGTCGTGCAAAAATCCCAGATCGATGCCCAGGTCCAGTTTCTTATTTACTTCCCATTGTAATTGCGGATTGGCGAAGTTACCGCGTACCAGTCCTTCCATGCCCAGCAGGTTTTGTGATACGTAGCTCTGACGGGCTGTATAATTACCAATATCGTCGTTACCGGTATATCCATAACCAGCACGCAATTTCAGCATACTGATCACGGGTATCTTTTTCATAAAGGCTTCCGATGATGCCAGCCAGGCGGCATGCAGGGATGGCAGCAGGGAGAATTTATTGTTGTTGATGGTGAGTGCATTGGGTATCTGACTGCCAAATCGCGATGAACCATCGGCCGATACAGCAGCCGTAAGGAACAACTTATCGTTGAATCCGTAATTAACGTTCAGGTAAGTATTCATCCAGCGGTTTTTGCCGATATCGCCACCCACTTTACGCAGGCTGGGAATGCTATAGCCTACGTTCACCAGCTCGTCTGTGGCCGAATTGTAACCATAGCCAATGTCTTGTTCCTGGCTTTGTTGCTGATAACGTACTCCCGCTAAAATCTCTACATCGTGTTGCAGGTTAAAGGTTTTTTTGTAGCGAAGGCGGGTGTCGTTGAACACAGCGAACAGGCGTTTGACCTGACTGCCTGAACGGCTATCGGCAATGGCTGCCTGCAGGGTGTCGTTGGAAATACCTTTTCGTGGCACGAAAAAGTTTTCCCGTACTTTATCATGGGTTATTCCAAATAAAGACTGGATGGTAAATAAGTTGTTAATGGTATAGCTGAAATTCAATGACCCAAAGAAGCGATAGCTTTTATTGATCGCCAGTACCTGCTGCACAAGCGTTGCCGGATTGCTCATGCCCAATGTATCCACATCGGCCAGGTTCGGTGATTCATCGCCATTTTTATCAACTTCGTGGATGGGCAGGAAGGGTGATTTTACAAGGGCCACAAATACAGGATTGAGCTTACTGTTCAATCCCAGGTGTTGTAAATGCTGCTCACCGTAGGCAAATGATAAATTGCTGTTCAGTAAAAGCCGCTTGCTTAAATTCAGGTCGGCATTTAATCGCGTATTATACCGAACGAGGTCGGTATTTTTTATTACCCCCTGGTTTTTTAAATATCCCATCGACAAAGCATAGCGGGCAATGTTATCACCGCCGGTTACCCGCAGGTAAATGTTTTGTGACAGGCTATTCTTGAAAATAGCATCCTGCCAGTTGGTATTGTAATGGTTGGGAAAATATTGAGGGTTAGTGGGATCATCGGTCATGTAGGGTTGTTTGCTTACCTGATTCTCCGTCATACCCTGCGATTGTAAGATGTCTGACAAATAGGGCCTGTATTGGGCGGCATTCATCACGGGGATCTGTTTGGGCGCGAAGTTCATGCCGGTGTAAATTCCCAGGTCTATTTTCGTAGCCTGGTTATTTGCCTTGGCAGTGGTGATCATAATTACGCCGTTGGCGCCCTTGGTCCCATAGAGGGATGAACCATCCTTGATCACCGTAATGTTGTCGATATCTTTTATATCGATAAGCGACAGCGGGTTCGAATAGAAATTATTGAGGATAGAACCACCGAAGTCATTGGTTTCATAGATCATTCCGTCTACCACGATCAATGGTTTGTTGGTAGCGAACAAAGACGACATACCACGCATGAACAGGTTGCTGCCGATGTTAGGCGTACCTGATCTTCGAATGATACTCAACCCATTGGCAGTACCCTGTAAATAGTTTTCAGGTGTTTCCTGGTTGCGCATCCAGGCGCCTTGCGTATTGGTGGTAATAAAGGTGGAAGTGATCCGGTTCCTGGGCAATACGGCCGAAGGTGTTACTGCTTCGTCATAGTAAGAATCAAAATTCTCATCGTACAGTTGAACAGTTATGGTGGCGTTTCCCCGTAATGGAGCTTCTTTTGACTGATAACCCGGGGCCGATACCAGCAGGGTGCTTGAATACGATGGAACTTTTATGGTGAACCTGCCATCTTCTTCAGAGATGGCGGCCGAGAAATCGGGAATGGAGATATTGATACCGGGCAATGGCTTGCGGGTAGCCGCATCCAGGACGATGCCGGTAATCTTAACGCCCATGGAATCGGCGCGTGTTGGTCTTTTAATAACGATGATCGTCGTATCCTCCACAATAGCAGGCCGGGTGGTATCACCGGTTACCTGCTGAGCGGCGAGTTGACCACAGATCAAAGCTGCCAATGCAGTTATGGAAACAGTTCTGGTAAATGCAGTTGAGAGTTTCATGAGTTGTATATGAGAACGCATAAGTTAGTTTTGTTTATAAACTGGTTCCAGTCTGATATAATCGAGGAACATGGCCGTTTGACTTTGATTGCTTGAACTGGGGGCCAGATCAGCATTCACCAGGAAAATGTCGAGGTTTCCATTGCCAAAGCTGGTTACAGGGTATTCACCCAGGGAGTCTACCTTATAGACATTGTATGGAATACTTCTATAGGGGAATGATGTTGTATTATCTGCCGTACCCATAGCCAGCCGCTGGTTCAGGGTATTATTCCAGCGATTATTATAGGTTGCCCAGTACACCCGGTATTTTGTGGTAGGTACGTTGTATAACCGGTAACGCACGTTCCATTTGGCTACACCGGGGCTATATACATACAGGTCTTTGAATAACTGGCCGTCATTGGGGTTAATGAGTGAGCGTAAATAAATGGGACTGGATGAATTATTGCTGGTACCAACATAACTCTCACCCTGAATTATTAAAGGCGGAAAGCGCTGGCGTAGTGCTACATTCATGTCGTTCATTACATATACATACCCATTGCTGGTGCGGTATTTCGCCTGGATGGCCGATTTATTGATGGGTACCCATACGCCAAATTTAGATAGTATGGAATCGGGCAGTTGCTCAGGAGACAAGGCGCCCTCTACGGCCATGTCCTTGGCAGTAAATATGCGTGCCAGGTTGTAAGTAGAGTCTACTGAAGATGTTCTGTAAAAAGTATCGAGTTTGGCCCTTTCTTTATTCCAGGTAGGATTGTTCATTATAAACACCGTATACTCTTTGGCTTCGTTGCCAATGTCATACACCTGGTCGATAAATACAGAACGGATAACGGTATCGGTCCCTTTCTGATAAATGGGCGCTCCGGTTAACGGATTGATACCTATTTGTATGGCGTTAGTGGTATCGCGTTTGTATTGCACATAGTTTTTCAGAAAGGTTGCCATGAAGTTGCCGCCTGTTTTTAAGGAATCTATATAGTCCCAGCAATTACCAACTGGTGCGGCCGCAGCGCTGATGGTGTGTAAGACGCCATTGGTGGCTGGCTGGTCTTTGGTATTGATAGGGGCATCTTCAAAAGAGGATGTTTTTACAATAACATATTTCCCGTCTATAAGGGGGAGGCGTTGCGAGCCGC
Organism: Niastella soli; assembly: GCF_017742245.1. Classification (GTDB taxonomy): domain Bacteria; phylum Bacteroidota; class Bacteroidia; order Chitinophagales; family Chitinophagaceae; genus Niastella; species Niastella soli. The sequence goes on along the minus strand of NZ_JAGHKO010000010.1, from coordinate 480,018 downwards.
CCGTTAACTGATCGCTATAGTAGGACAAATGAGCAATGTGATGCGCAACAAACAGTTTTAATTTTTTATCATCGTTGCCGAGGGCAGCATCTATATTTTGCAGGGCGTCATTTGTGGGCGCCCAAACTGTAAATGATCTGGTTGATTGCAGGGTATCGGAATAACCCGTTTTTTGCAGATAATCGGTGAACTTGCTTAACGAGGGATCTCCTGCAATCTTTTCATACAGGTTTTGGGTAAGGTCCTCATTGTTTATTTTATTATGGTCTTCCCATTTACGGGTACATGAAAATTGAGCAGTACACCACAGAAATATCGCAAAAGCAGCTAGTTTGTTTTTTGTCAATAGCATAACACGTATAGAATTTGATTACCGGCTCCCCCCGACACAGTCGGGGGGAATTGCTCAGGTAAAATGAAATCAACTTTAATAAACTATAGAACCGTCGGTAGCAAACTTGGGAGAAAACTGATTTGCTCCCTCTGGGATAAAATGGATCATATCGAGCCAGGATGAATTTTTTTGCCCCGACGCTTCCGTAGTAATGAATTTTATTTTATGCCGGCCGGTGGTAGTGATCTCCACCGTTCCTATCAGTTTAGAGGCCATGTGATCGGCGGTGCTGGCGCCTACATAATACCGTTTCCAGCCCTGGGCCTGTACATCCGTTTCCGGTAGGGTTTTACCGTAATTATAATCACCGAAAGAAAACAGACGGGGCATCAGGTAGCCGTCTATCCAGGTTTGCATACCAAAACCGTTTGTGTTGGCATTTGATCGCCAGCAGATCCATACTTTGTACCTGCCTTTAATGATCAGGGGAGTTGTAAATTCGATCCAGTTCATATTGGCGGAGCCTACGGCGGGTTTTAAAATTGCTAAAGCAAGCCGATCGTTCCAGTAGAAAAGATCTTTGGCGCCCGGATTGTTACAGAAATATTCAACTGTACCGGCATTCCAGGTTACATCTTTAAGATCACCCACCTGGAACGTTACGGTTTTACCCCCTTTTCTGAAGATGGAGGTCAGCTTCATGATCTCCGGTTGTTCGGCCACATCCCAATACACTGCTGTGGGATTTCTCACTTTTATATACAGGTTGTTATTTACATCGTGCAATACGCCGTTGGTACAGGCGATATCACTGACTGGTCTGTTAATTAGGGCACTGTCAGTTACGCCATTCGCAGTTTCATAGTTCAGCAATACTTTCTCTTCTTTTAATACGGTTGTAATTACCTCCTGGGGCGCCAGCGTTTCCTGGGCGGGTGATACTACGAGGTCGGCAGTGAATTTAAGCCCGGTGAGAATATGATACGCGACATACAGGTTCAGGCTGTCTTTGGGGTCCTGTATATTGGCATTGGGCTTGGTGTACTTTGCTTTCAGATCATTAAAGCTGTAAATTTTCTGGGCGGCATACACGGCATTTGATTGTGCCAGTACCGTATACCAGTTGGGCGTAGTATCGTTTTTATAGGTTAATTTTTGAATTACTGTATTTAAGCCCGTTGCCTCCAGCGCCTCGGTAAAAATGCTGTAGTTGGGATTCTCTTTTATGCGTTGGTACAACGACTTGCTGCTGGGGATCAATACATGATCTATGGAGTGCAATATGCCGTTGCCTGTATGAATGTTGGGTTGCAGAATAATTGCCCGCCGGTTAACTATATACCGGGATACGCCGTTCTCATTGTTGATACCGGTAATCAGGTATTCGCCGTGCATGGTAGGCACCGGCAGTTTCCCGTCGGTAAAGGACGGCGTGGAAATGGTATCTTCCAGCACATGATAGCGTACCATTGTTTTCAGGTCATCGGCGCTTATATCATCGAGTGATGACTTGCCCAGGTCCTGCAGGTAGCCCTGAATGGCATCGTTGGTTGGGGCAAACATGGTATAGGTGCCATAGGCATTCATAAAGGAAGCTGTGCCCGATTTTTCCAGTACTTTGATGAACTCAGAGTAGGTATCCGGGTATTTTTCCAGATAACTCACCAGGTTGGTAGCGTCGGTGGTCGACGTTACAATTTTCATCTTATTGCATTGTGGCAAACCAACAATGATCAGGATGATCACGATAGTCAGCGCAATGGGCTTGAGTAAATTCTTCATATAAGCGAGTTTAGTTGGTAGCTTATTGATAAAAGGGGTTTTGTACCAGGTTTTTGTCGGTATTCAGTTCATAGTAATAGATGGGGAAATAGTGGCTGTTAACGTCTCTGTACTTATTCATCGCCGATTGCTGCCGTTCAGGCGGGGCGGCATTCCTGACCATTTCCAGTATAATATCCAGCCGTTCATAATTATTTCTTTTGGCGTTTCGCAATACATCATACCAGCGTTTGCCTTCAAAAGAAAATTCCCTGGCCCGTTCTTCCAGAATAAAATCGGTGACCTGCTCCACACTGTTAGGGTCTACACCATGGTCTGTTGCCGGCAGTGCGTGTGCCCGTTTCCTGATATCATATACGAGCTTCAATGCTTCCGGCCCATTGCCCAATTGAGTCATAGCTTCTGCTTTCATCAAAAGGATATCTGCATACCGGTAAACGATCCAGTGTCTAAAGGATGCGTCGGCGGTAGTCTCCCACAAAAATTTCTGGATCAGGTTATTGGCGCTGTTTATGGAAGCCCCATCTGCCCGGTAGTCAACGCTGTCGGGATTAACATAGTCAATGGTGTAGATGCTTTCCATTACCGCATCAGATGCCTGATACCTTCTTTTGTTGGTATTGAACATCAGCCAGAATGGGTTCAGGGCTTCTTTACTATACTGAAACTCGAAGATGGATTCGGTGGAATTACCTGCATCGAAGATCTGATAGAAAAAACTTCTGGAGGTGATCAGGCCGAATTTACCGGAGCCGATCACCTTGTCGCATGCGGTAATACAATCATTGTAATTATCCATCCACAGGTATACATCGGCCATGAGGGCATAAACGGTATATTTTGTTACCCGGCCTTTATCTGCATCATTACTGCCGTAGGTGAAAACTGCGTTTGGTTCGGCTGCTTTAAGATCATTGACGATCTGGTCAAGTACTTCCGCCTGGGTGTTCTTGGGCAATTGTTCCAGTTGGTCATCGCTGGTGGTCGCGCTCAGCTTAAGGGGCACATCGCCAAAGCTGCGGGCGAGGTAGAAATACATAAGGGCACGAATGGTAAAGGCTTCCGACAGATAAGCATTCAATTGTTGTTCGGTCAGCGTTTTATCGGTTTTAAGTACCCCGGGGCCCAGATTTATAACGGTATTACAATAGTTGATCGTTCTGTATACGCCCCGCCAGTTTACAATGGTATTGGATGACTGGAGATTTGCGTTATAGATGTCAATGTCGTTGTTGCTGGCGCCTGCAGAGGGGATTACCATATCGGCGCGCAGTTCACCCCACATGAACAGGTATTCGGCCAGGCTCCGGTCTGAGACGCCGGGCGGGTTGCCGATGAGGGAGGCATAGATGCCGTTTACTGCCGCAGCCAGCTGTTCCTTTGTTTGCCAGAATTCGTCGCCTACAATGCCATCAGACGGCCGCAGGGACAGCCATTTTTTGCAGGAGGAAGCACCCGTAGCGAGCAACAGCACAAAAAAGGCGAAATATATTTTTCTAAACATGTTCATTGCGTTCGTTGGTTTTAGAAGGTGGTCGATAAACCGATGGTATACGTTTTAGAAGGTGGTGTCATGGAGTTGTCTGTTGCAACCCGGAATGGATCGCTGCCTCTTACCGATACTTCGGGGTCCTGACCGGTATATTTGGTAAAGGTTGCCAGGTTCTCCGCGGTAAAATAGGCGCTGAAACCGCCCAGTTTTAATTTGCTCAGTGTTTTGGCAGGGAAGTTATACCGTACCGTGGCCGAACGCAACCGCAGGAAGGAACCATCTTCTACAAAGCGGTCAGATCCCAGGGAGTTATAACCGGTGCCATAAACGGCTCTGGGCATATCGGTTATATCGCCTTCTTTTCTCCATCTTCTCAATACGGCTGTACTTTGGTTGTCAAAGTTGTACATGGACGTGGTTGTCATTTTGGTGCCGTTTATCAGGTCCTGACCCAACCGATAGTTACAGAAAACGGTCACGCGCAAGATGCCTTTCCAATTGAACGAAGGACCAAAACCGCCGGTATATTTCGGATTACCATTACCGAGGTACACCACATCCATATAATTAATATTGCCATCGTGGTTGATGTCTTCATACATGGCATCGCCTGGCTGGAACATATAATCGACAGAAGGATAGTTAAAGCGCATATAAATCACCTGTCCGTTAGGTCCAATGATCTGTTGGCCCTTTGCATCTTTGGCAATAGTGGCGTTTTTGTCGGCATATACACCTTTGAAGCGGAAACCATAGAAGGAGCCAAATGGATTATTTTCCTGTAACAGGGATTTGTACTGACCATTGGCTTCTATATTTCCTTTTTCACGTGGATAGTATTCAGATATTTTGCGAATGATGTTTGCGTTGCGCGCAATGTTGAAATTGAATTCAATAGAATAGTTTTTCTTTTTCACCAGTACTGCATTGAGGTTAACCTCTAATCCCTGATTATCCATGGTACCCACGTTCATGTCTACTTTATCGAAACCGGTAAAGGAAGAGATCTGTAAACCGGGTGAATACATATGATCGATCCGGTTACGATACAGGTCAACATCGAGGTTGATGCGACGGTTCAGGGCAATGAGGTTGAAACCCAGGTTCAATCCTTTATTTACTTCCCAGGAAAGGTTATTCAATTCCATTCTGGACGGGAAAATGGCGGATTGACCGAGGTAGGAATAGGAGTAAGTGCTGTAAGTGTTGTAGAAAGTATAATCATCTTTTGGTTCCCGGCCCGAGTGACCATAGCTACCGCGGATGCTCAGGTCGTTGATCCATTTCTGTAAGGGCTTCATGAACCACTCGTCAGACATACGCCAGCGGGCCGATACAGATGGGAAATAACCATACCGGTGGCTGGGACCGAATTTCGAATTACCATCCACCCGGATGGCGCCATTTAAAATATAGCGGTCTTTAAAAGAGTACTGTCCGTTTACCAGGGCGCCAATAGAACGGGTTTGTATTTGTGTTGACGTAAGGTTCAGATCGGCATTGGCAGTACGCGAAGGTACGGAGGGGTCCTGTAAGTCTGTAGACGCGGTATTGGATGTTTGTGCCTGATGCGATACATATTTAAAATCGCTTGTAAGGAAGGTAGAGAACAGCACCAACTTGTGGTTTTCTTTCAGATGCGGGGTGTAGGTAAGGCTTGTTTTTGATTGGACGCTGAACGCATCTGCATCACCATCATATACCCGGTTCACACTTGTTTCAGTCCAGGGTCTGCCGGTAGCTATTTGCGGCAAAAAAGATTTGTTCTTGGTATTATTGATATCGAACTGTATATCGAAGTTGGCAAAAAGTACAGTAGGTTTAATATCATACTGCAAGGTGAAGTGTGGTATTACCCGTTCAGAAAGAATGTTCCGGTAAGCGGTCCTGGCCATGGCAACAGGATTAACTGTTCCAATCAGTTTGTTTTTGCTGTCTATGCCGCCATAAAAACCCTGTACATTACTTACCGGTGAAAAAAAGTTGGGTGTTTTGTTGCCATACTCATCATATTCATAAATACTCATGTTCGGCATTTTTCGGTAGGCCACTTCCAGCAGGTTATCGGCATAGTTGCGATTGTTGCTGGAGTGTGAATACGAAAGGTCGGTACGGAAGCGAATACGGGCTGACACCGTATAATCGAGGTTGATGCGGGTATTGATCCGTTTAAGATCATTACCTACAGTTGTACCCGTTTGGTTGGTATAGTCGAGTGAGGTGAAGTAACGGGCTTTTTTGCCCCCACCATTCATTGATAGATTGTGGCTCTGGATATAGCCTGTTTGGCGGATAGCTTTTACCCAGTTAGTATTATTGTTGTAGTTATAATACCAGTAAGGGTCCGTGGGGTCGTATTGAAATTCCTTTACAGTTTGGGTATTGAGCGGCGCACCATTTCGGTTCATCACCTCTTCTGGGATCAGCATGGAATACTGATCGCCGTTAAGCATGGGAATGGCATCGGGTGCCTGGGTCATAGAGCCTTTAAAGGTATAGGTCAACTGCGGTTTTCCTATTTTACCACGCTTGGTAGTGATGATCAATACCCCGCCGGCAGCGCGGGCGCCCCATACTGCAGTGGCGGCGGCGTCTTTCAATACAGTAATGTCTTTTATATCGGAAGGGGCAATGTTAAGCAATGCGGCATATCCCTGTTCGTCGGCCGTACCGAAGTTGAAGTCGGAAGGGATCTCTGTTTCATAAGGCATTCCGTCTACTACTATCAGTGGGTTGTCTGATGAGTTGATGGAGGAAGTACCGCGGATCTTGATACTCATAGCTGCGCCGGGATCACCTGAGCTGGCCGTAATATCGAGACCTGGTAACCGGCCCTGCAACGCCTGGTCAATGGAGGTAGATTGCATTTCTTCCATTTCCTTGGCATTGATAGTGGCAGCGGCAAATGTGCGGTCCCTTTCCGAGATCGGCATCATACCGTTGTCGGTTTTTTTATCGGCTACTACAATGATCTCATCCATATCGGCATTGGGTGCCAATTGTATATTGAATGTTGTTTTGCCTGAAAGGCTTTGTACAACTGATTTGTGACCTATGTAGGAAACCTGTATTTTGTTTTTGGGGTTTGATATTCTGAGCGCAAAATTGCCATCTATATCAGTAGATACCCCTCGGATAATACGTTCGTCATTATCTATTTCGGTTACTGACGCCCCATGAACGGGCGTTTTGTCGCGGCCGCTGGTGATCTTCCCGCGGATAATAAGTGGCTGGGTCTGGGCTTGTAGGTCACTGAGAGGCACCAGCGAAACCAGTAGTATGATTAATAAAGAGACCTGTGAAAACAATTTTTTCATATGTCAGTTTTGCGAAATGATCATTTGTTAGGTTTAAGGCACGTATTAATGGAGTGAATAACTATACGGTCGGCCAGCACATTGCTGTTTACCGGGTCAGTAGTTGCCGTATTGCCAAATGAATCTGTAAAAGTCAGGATGCCACCAGCTAAGCTGACTATGCTAACAGCACCTGGTTGATCGTTCAGATTCGTGAAATTGGTTTTACAGGTTTGTATTTTCCCGTCAGCAATTACCGTTTGTTGTAACATGTGGAATTTCAGAAAGGACTCTACCTGCTCTATATCAACGCCTGCGGTAGATGTATAGTTAGGGACTTTATTTGGTGCGGTTCCGGTACCGGGTAATAAACCGGCATTAACAGCAGCCAGAATGGCATTGTTGTCGGGGATTATAAAAGTACCAAAGAAGCCAGTCGGTACACCGGAGATGACGCCGGTTGTAGCCGTATACATTTTAGCGTTTTTAAGGTATTGGAAAAATTGATAGTAAGGTGAAGAAGGCTGGGATGCTAAAGCTTCGAGCCTTTTTCCTGGTGTTAATGCAGAAAAGAGTAACAGGCCATTGGTATAATAGGCAATGCCGTTCTTCATGACCTTGCTACCTGTTACCGTAACGTTTACATTGCTATCGATATTTCCGGCTGCATAAAACTGGCCATTATTCCATTTGATCAGTTCGCCACTTAAGGTTGAAATGATGCCCTGTCCGCTTAAATTGCCCAATTCATTATTGGGGGTGGCAATAACACACAAATTGACCAATCTGTTTACAGTGCCCGGGGGATCACCGGCTCCCAGTACGCCCGGAATAGTATTCACCCATTTACTACTCTTGGCATCCCAATCAAAACCCAATGCCCTTATTTTGGCGTCAGACATCATCAGGATGGTATATTTAAAATTGGGATTGGTGATAGTTTGTTTCAGGTCCTGGTTTAACAGGCGTGTCATGAGCGTATAGTCGGGATCGAGATAAGGACGTGCGTATACTGTTGAAAATAGATTCGATTCCTGTACCTTTTTGGCCCCATAGAAGAAGCCATTGCTCAATATTTTTTTATCAACGATATCGGAATTGGCACTAAACCTTGCTTCTTCACCCAGGTAATTGGAGGTGGTTGCAAATTTGGTTGGCCATACAGGGTTTTGCCACAGGTGCGCATTTAAGAAGTCGGTCAGGGTTTGAATGGGCAGTTTATTCAGGTTACTCAGATCATTGTTGTAGTGTTCCAGTACCACATTTTTCAGGTAAGGTTCCAATACGTCATTGGTAGGCGCAAAAATGGTCCAGCCATTCATCTGCCCATCATTGTCCTGCACTTTCAAATAATTCTCATTGTTCAGGGAAAACGCGAGGCCTGCATTATAAAATTTTATGTATACTTTGTCGCTGCTGTTGTTCAGGATCTGGAACCTTTTGGTTGCTTCTGCATTTTCAGTGTAGGAAACCATAAATTGTTGAAACAGGCTGTTAAACAGGCTGTATTCAGGTTTGGAGGCCAGGTATTTTTCAATATTCTCTAAGGGAGATAGTACCTTATCTATTACATGGATGTTACCATTCTCAGCAGGGATATTTGTTTCGGTGATCCGTGCATCCAGAATATTTAGACCGGTAAAAGAGGTACCGGGGTAAAAGTAATTGTAATCGGTGGCTGTTAATTTGGAATCCGTAAAAAACGGATTGGTAAAGTAGGGGATGTACTTATTATTATTGTCCGCCGAACTATACCCTGCATTCCGGTTGGAAGCAATGGTATGAAGCAGCTGACCGTTTACAGTTGCTGTATCGAACAGATCGTAATAGGCGGTCCTTCGCTTGAATGCTTTGTCTGCTACCCATCCTGCAGTGGATTGATAATCATCCAGCCGTTCTGTATTGAAGGAATTGTAAACCAAACAATAGCGAACAATTTGTTGGGCTTTTACAGAATCCATAGCGTCTATTCCGCTTAAGCTGTTCTCTTTAAAGTATTTGCTGAAAGCATCATCGGTTGGGGCGAACAGGGTCCAGTAACCGGCATTGCTTAAGATGTCTTTGTACCCGGCCTTATCAATACAGGCAAGTAATAAACTGAAATTCTCCTTTCTTTTAAGTACCTGGTAAATAGGGGGTTCAAGACTTTCCGGTCGGTCGTAAAATTTATCCCATTCTTTTTTTCGGCAGTTAACTAGTAAGATACAGGATGAAATGAGTACATAGCAAATTTGTAGCGATCTACGCATGGCAGGTGTTTGTTTAGTCTTGGTTTTTAGAAAACAGCGTGCAGCAAAAACTCGTAACAATCCCCTAAGGGCTTATGAGCGATGCTTTTAAATGCTTATGAAAATGAAAAAGAAATGTAGAAGAAGTAAAAATAAACAGGGTAGCCATCACAGCAGAGGTGATAGCTGCAAGTGTTAAGTGCAACATGGCAAGTCAGTTTCGTTTTGGTTATGGCAGTTACTGAATAAAATTAACGTTTCAACGGCCTTAAACTATCCTGAGGCATCCCGTTTGAGGCAAATGATCTACGCAATCGTTACCGGAAGTGTTGGTATGACATTTAATAGTAAAGAATAGATTGACAACCTGTTTTGGCCGTTATTGCCTGAACTTTAATCGATGAAGTGTTTGAAAGCCCTGTTCAACAGAATGCTAATTCATTTTAGACAGGATGGAACAGGACGACGGTTGCATCAACTGCCCCTAATTTTATCCGCATCAGGCGATTGTAAACATTACTAAATAGTGCCAATATGAGAGTTCAGCAATTTGTACCAAAGGGTATTTGGTTAGTACCTTTACTACTCCTCTTTTCATTTTTTCAAGTACGATCACAAAATTCAGCAGGCAGCATTTTAATTACGGGAAAAATTACCGACGAAAGTGGTAATGGTGTGCCTGGGGCTACCGTTCAGGTGAAGGGAACTGATAAACGCACCCTTGCCAAGGACGATGGGGCTTTTTCTATTCCTGTAACTACGGGAAAAGAAACCCTGGTTATTACTTCCGTGGGTTTTGCCAGGAAAGAAATTCAATTGAACGGCCAAACCAACTTGACCATAAGCCTTTCCGGCGAAAAAAATACGCTGGAAGATGTGGTGGTGATTGGTTATGGTACGCAAAAACGGCGAAATGTAACAGGCGCCCAGGCATCGTTCAATGCCAGCAAGCTCGATGAGCGGCCGGTAACGAGAGTTGACCAGGCACTGGTTGGTCAAATGCCCGGCGTGGCCGTTAAACAAACAACCGGTTCATTGGGTAAAGGTTTTAGTGTACAGGTACGCGGTAGTGGTACCATTACAGCGGGTAGTGAACCGTTGTATGTAATTGATGGATTTCCGCTGGCTATGAGTTCGCCGAACCAGTCGGGTAATTTTGCCAATGGTAACCCGCTTGATAATATCAATCCAAATGATATTGAAGATATTCAGGTATTAAAGGATGCAGCTTCTGCAGCGATCTATGGCTCCCGCGCTGCCAATGGGGTAGTGCTGATCACTACCAAACGTGGTAAATCGGGTAAACCAAGAGTGACTGTAAACAGCAATGTGGGTTTTACCGAGCCATCCCGGAAGCTTGACATGCTGAACAGTACAGAATGGATGGATCGTTTTACTGAGATGGTGAATGCCAAATACGTAGCCGATTACGGTTCAAAAGGCGGTACCGCGAGTGACGACAATACCAAACGTCGCCAGCTTTTAAAATTGGGTGCGAGTGATTATAATACCACTTACATGATCGATGACCGCTGGTTAGATCCCAATCATCCAGGTTTGCGGTTCATTGACTGGCAGGATGAGATTTTCCGGAAGGGACTGGTGCAAAATCACCAGGTGTCTGCCAGTGGTGGCAATGAGTTTGTGAAGTATTATGTGTCTGGTAATTTTGTTCGTCAGGAAGGAATGGTGATCAATACCGATCTTACCAGCTATTCGGCCAGGGCCAATGTGGAAGTAAACGCCAGTAAAAAACTGAAGTTCGGTTTGAATATTGTGCCTACTTATTCAATCATCAATGACCCGGGTGTGGAAGGAAAAGATAATATTCTGCATCAGGTGCTGAGTATGAGCCCCGTTCAGGATAGCGTGAGTGGGTTGTATCCGAATGCCGGTCTGAACGACCAGTATAAATGGAGCACTTCTACGAATAGCCCTTATGCAAAATTAAAATCCATTCTGGGGCAAACCAGGCGTTTCCGTACGCTTGCTTCGGTTTTTGGAGAATACCAGATCATTCCGGGGTTGTCATTTAAAACAACCGTTAACCTGGATAATACTGACAACCAAAGCAAGGGTTATACGCCTTATACTGTGACCAATTCCTTGGCTACCAGGCTGTCATCAACTGCAGCATTGGCCAGCGGATCGTTCAACAGCTATAGAAAGCAAACTTTTGTAAATGAGAACACCTTTAACTTCAATAAGACCTTTAATAATGTACACGACATTAATGCTGTAGTAGGTTTCTCCTATAACTCCGATAAGTTGGACAATCAGGAGATCAAGTCAAATGGTGGTTACAGACAGGATAAAATAATTACCCTGAATGCGGCTAATGCTGTTACCAGCACTACTACGGAAACAAAGAACGTATTGTTGTCGTATTTAGGCCGTGTACAATATACTTATGATGGTAAATACCTGCTTTCTGCCAGTATTCGTCGTGATGGATCGAGCCGTTTTGGTGAGGGGGGAAAATGGGGCTATTACCCCAGTGCGTCTGTTGGCTGGCGTGTATCTGAAGAGAACTTCATGAAAGCAGTACCGGTAATTAACGATCTGAAGTTAAGGGCCAGCTGGGGTAAATCGGGTAACTATCAAATTGCCGATTATGCTACCATTGCTCAGTTGGCTGTATATAACTATTCATTTAATAACTCATATGCCGTTGGCCTTGCTACAGGAGGTATTCCCAATGCTAATGGCACTCCTTCAAACGGTGCTACCAATCCCAATCTTACCTGGGAAAAATCGCAAACCTATGATGCGGGTCTTGATGTAACTGTATTAAACAACCGCATCAGCGCCAGTTTTGATATTTATACAAGAAAGAGTTCAGACCTGTTACTGAACCTGCCAACTCCCTGGGTAACTGGTTTTGCCACCCAGCTGGCTAACGTAGGTCAAACACGTAACCAGGGCTGGGAAATAGACCTTACCACCCGCAATATTGTAAAAGGCCCGGTACAATGGACCACCTCTATTAACCTGAGCCACAACAGCAATAAAGTGGTGGCGTTGGGTCCTGGTCAATCTCAGATCATTATTCCGGCAGCTCTTTCTGGTACCCAGCACTCCATTTTACAGGTAGGCCAGCCATTGTACAGTATTTATGTTGTTAAACAAGTTGGCATCCTTACCCAGGAAGATATTGATAAAAAAGTAGCGCTGTATGGTTCAGAGACAGTAGGTGATCCTAAATACGAAGATTTTACGCCTGATGGAGTTATTGACCTCAATGACCGCCAGATAGTGGCCAAACCAAATCCTGATTATATCTATGGCATGACCAACACGGTAAAATATAAAGGTTTTGATTTTAGCGTATTGGTGCAGGGACAACATGGCGGCTCTATTTATTCATTGTTAGACCGTGCATTGGGAAGGACCGGACAGGGTACTGTTGATAATGCCCTCGGCTTTTTCCGTGACCGCTGGCGCTCAGCTGATGATCCGGGCGCTGGTAGAGTAGGTAAAGCGTATTCAACATTCGGACAGATCGCCAATACCGACTGGCTGTTCTCTTCTGATTACTTCCGCGTTCGCATGATCACGTTAGGATACGACCTGAACCGGGTAATAAAAGCGAAGTTGATGAATGCAGCCCGCGTATATATTACCGCAGAGAATTTCTTTGGTCACGATAAATACAAAGGTGGATTGAACCCTGAGGCAAATAATACCGATTTGAGTGGTAACGCCCTGTTCCCGGAACCAGGCGATTATGGTGGATTGCCTTTACCAAAATCGTTAATTCTGGGTGTAAACATTTCTTTTTAATTCAGCTAATCGAGAATATATGAAAAAAATAGTTGGTTATTCATTGATTGCCTTGGTTGGTTTGCTGAGTGCCTGTGAAAAGCAATTGGACCAAAACCCTATTTCTGGCCAGGCCTCTTCAGATTTTTATACATCTAAAATAGATTTTACCCAGGGGGTAAATGCTGTATATAACGGATTAAAGACCTATCCCGACAGATTGTTGAATTTGTCAGAAACAAGATCAGATAATTTATACGCCGTATCGGATGGTGGCGTACGTGACTGGGAAGGTATAAACAGTTTTCAAAAGACCATTGCTGGTAACGTATATGTAAATGAAGCCTGGACGGGGAATTTCAATGCTATATTCAGGGCCAATTCAGTGCTGGAACAATTAGCAGCCAGAAGTGCAGTTATTGGTGATAGTGCATTGGCAGTGCGTTTTGAAGCAGAGACCAGGTTCTTGCGTGCTTTTTATTATTTTGACCTGGTACGGTTATTTGGTAAAGTACCTATTATTGATAAAGTGGTTACCCCGGCTGAGTCGGTGACCATTGGAAGAAGTTCGGTAAGTGATGTATACAATTTTATAATCTCAGACCTGAAATTTGCTACTGACAATTTACCCGAAACATATGCCGCTGCAGATAAAGGAAGGGCTACCAAATATGCCGCAAAAGGAATGCTGGCGTTGGTATATATGACCCGCTCGAGCCCTACTTATAACATCAACGGTCCCGGTTTGGCCTTGAACGAATGGAGCCAGGCGCTTACCCTGTTGAATGACATCATCGCCAGCAAGAAGTATGTGTTTGGACCATCCTATGCTGATATTTTTAATTATGACAAGGAAAACAACCAGGAAGTAATATTCGATGTGCAGTATAATACAGGGTCGAACCCGGTAGTAGGTGCTACCTTCCCCTGGTTACTGGTGCCGGATAACTATTTTCAGGCTATAGGTAAAACAACCCAGGGTGGCTTAACCATCAGGCCTGTTTCGAACGACCTGTTGAACGCTTATGATCCGGCGGATACCCGTAAAAGTTTTTCAGTACATGGCGGATTTAAGGCAACTAATGGTGCTGTAGAAACCCGTAACTTCTTTAAGAAATACGTTGACACTACCAAAGTGCCGCTTAACCGGGTTGACTGGCCTATTAACTTCATCGTGCTGCGCTATACCGATGTGCTAATGATGAAAGCCGAGTGTATACTGCATGGTGCTGCCGGCACGCAAGCCGATGTAGACGCCATCGTAAACCAGGTTAGGGGCCGTGCATTATTAACACCTGTTTCAAATGTAACGCTGGCCAATTTGTTTGAAGAAAGAAGAAAGGAATTTGCTGCTGAGGGTAGCCGCTGGCACGATCTGGTACGCAGTGGTAATATAGAATCAATAATGACAACATGGATTACGAAAGAAGATGTTGGTAAAACAATGCAACCATTTCAAAAGAATTACATCTTATATCCAATACCACAATCGGAACTGGATGTAAAGCCGGGTCTTTATGATCAAAACCCCGGTTACTAGCACTTAACAGAAAAATAAGTTGGCTTTCATACGTGCCACGTTCCTGTCCTTCGTCAAGTAGAAGGAGAACGTGGCACATTTTTTAAAATGCTACTATATGAAAAAACAGTTGTTTGCATTATTGAGTATCGTCTCCCTGTCAGCTACCGCCCAACCCACCCTGGAAACCGGCTCACAAAAACCCATGCCCGAAACCTGGATAGATGCCGCTACCAATCATACGGTGGTAAGGCTTACTAATAAGCCAGGTAATAATGCCAGCTTTTATTTTCATAACAATCCTTTTGTTGGAAATAAAATGGTTTTTTATAGTACTGATAGTCTCAATGGCCGGCAATTGTATACCGTTGATCTGAATACCCGTAAACTGGAACAGGTTACCCACCAGGCTTTCGCAATGAGTGGGGAGATCATAGGCACCAAAGGGCATAATGCTTATTACCAGATCAATGACAGTGTGTTTGTAACTAACATAGATACCAGGCAAACCAAACTGGTTTTTGTATTCCCTGCCGATTTTAAGGCCACTATTACTACCGTAAATGCCAATGAAACTTTACTGGCCGGTTATCGCAGCAACGATGCAGAAAAAGAAATTTACCGGCTTAACCCCGAGAAGCACGATTACTTTAATAAGATATATGAGGCCCGTTTGCCCCGTACCCTGTTTGTTATTGACATCAATGGCAAACAATTGAAACCCATATTTACCGACAGCGCCTGGCTGAATCATGTGCAGTTTTCCTCAAAAGACCCCAACTTATTGATGTTTTGTCATGAAGGTCCCTGGCATAAAGTTGATCGCATTTGGACCATCGATGTGCGCGATGCCAATAAGGGCAAAGTGCAACTCATGCACAAGCGTACCATGGATATGGAAATAGCCGGTCATGAGTGGTTCTCCTCTGATGGTAAGATCATCTGGTTTGATCAGCAATTGCCACGTGGTACCAACTTTTATGTGGGCGGAGTGGACGTAAAAACACTGGAAGAAAAAAAGTATAAACTGGACCGTAACGAATGGAGCGTTCACTTCACCACTTCTCCAGATCAGAAATTGTTTGCCGGTGATGGCGGCGATCCTGGCCAGGTAGCCAAAGCCCCCGATGGCATGTGGATCTATTTGTTTACCCCCGAAGGCGATCATTTTAAAGCCACAAAACTGGTGAACATGAAGCACCATAATTATAAACTGGAACCCAATGTACATTTCTCACCCGATGGGAAGTGGATTATTTTCAGAGCTAATTTCGAAGGACAGTCAGAAGTCTATGCCGTTAAGATATAATTAACTATTTTGTCAATTGGTTTTAAGATTTATTTAATGTGCAATAAGCAAAACAATAGGGATAACTGCTTAATGCTTGTAGCTTTTTCTTAATATTAAAAATATTAACAATAAAACCAGATGATAAAAAGACTGATCTGTACCATTTCTTTATCTGCTGCATTGATGAACGCAGGCGCCCAAATAAAATGGCCGGCTGTAAATTCAGTGACGAAACCCTGGGCCCGCTGGTGGTGGCCAGGCAGTGCAGTAACAACGAAGAGCCTGACTGCCAATATGCAACAATACGCCCAGGTTGGCCTGGGTGGGTTGGAAATTACTCCAATTTATGGTGTAGCCGGTTATGAACAGGAGTTTATTGATTACCTATCGCCCCAATGGATGCAGGTGTTCTCCTATACCCTGGCAGAAGCCAAAAGGTTGAACCTGCAGATTGACATGGCAACTGGTAGTGGCTGGCCTTTTGGAGGTGGCCCATTGATTGGCGATGCGGAAGCCTGTAAAAATTTCGTATATAAAACCTGGACAATAAAAGAAGGCGAGAGCATTAAGGAACCGATTGCTTTTGAGCAACAACCCTATCTTGATGCCATTGGTAATACCATCGCCGATAAAAAAGAATTATATCCTACCGTCGGTACTGTTGGCACCACAACGCTGGCCATGCTGAAGGAATCGGAGCATGTTACAGATGTAAGTAAACTGGCGGAACCAGTGTATGCAAATAAGAATTTGCAAGCCCTGGCAATTGACCAGTTAAAATATAAAAAGGACCTGCCCTTGCAGGTAGTAATGGCATACAGTGATAATGGCAAAGCCATTGAACTCACCTCGCAGGTAGATGCCAAAGGCAATTTATACTGGATAGCACCGGCAGGTAACTGGACGGTGTATGCCCTGTTCATGGGCTGGCATGGTAAAATGGTAGAGCGGGCAGCCCCCGGCGCCGAAGGCAATGCCATTGATCACTTTTCAGAACCAGCTTTGCAGAAGTACCTCAGCCGTTTTGATACAGCATTTGTAGGCGCCGACCTTAGTCAGCTACGGGGTTTCTTTAATGATAGTTACGAAGTAGATGATGCACGCGGGCAAAGCAACTTTACCCCCGGTTTCTTTGACGAGTTCAAGCGCCGCCGTGGGTACGACCTCAAACAGTTCTTACCACAATTATTACAAAAGGAGCGCGACGAAACCAGTCTGCGCGTATTATACGATTATCGCCAAACAATTGCAGATCTGTTGCTGGAGAAATTCACCATGCCCTGGCATCAATGGGCGCAGACAAAGGGAAAAATAGTGCGTAACCAGTCGCATGGTTCCCCCGCCAACATCCTTGATTGCTACGGGGTGGTAGATATTCCTGAAACTGAAGGCAATGAGTTGCTGCGGTTTAAATTTGCGGTATCTGCTTCGCATATTCTGAACAAACCATTGGCATCGGCGGAAGCTGCCACCTGGTTGAATGAGCATTTTAAATCGAATCTGGGTGATGTAAAAAAAGCGGTTGATAAATACTTTCTTGGTGGAGTGAATCACGTCGTGTATCATGGCATTTGTTATTCGCCCATCAATGATCCCTGGCCAGGCTGGATGTTCTATGCAGCCGTACATTTTCAACCCATACATCCGTTCTGGAGAGATTTCGGCACTTTAAATAATTATGTAACCCGTTGCCAGTCGTTCCTGCAAAGTGGTAAACCCGATAACGACATTTTGTTATACTTCCCTTTCAGCGATCATAATTCTGAACCGGGTCGCGACCTGTTGCACCATTATGATGGTATGAAAGGATTTGAAAATACAGATTTTAATAAGGTGGCTGAAGATATGCTGGCAAAAGGCTATGCGTTTGATCTTATTTCAGACAACCAGTTACAAAAAGTGTATGCAACCGCCAATGGATTACAAACACCAGGCGGCGCTTACCGTACCATTGTGCTGGCCAATACGAAATACCTGCCTTTGCCAACCTTGCAAAAGCTGGCTGATCTGGCTAAATCCGGCGCTACCATTCTTGTATACAACAACTTTCCAACCAGCGTGCCCGGGTATGGACAGCTGGCAGAAAAACAACAACAGTTTAACAATATAACTGCTGCATTGAAATTTGCTGGTGAAGGCGCTATACAAAAGGCTACTTCCGGCAAAGGTGCCTTTATAAAAGGTAACGACATCAACGAATTATTAAAAGCGGCCAATGTATATCCCGAACCTATGTATGGATTGGGTTTACAATGTATTCGCAGAAGCATCAGTGGCGGGAACTATTATTTTATCACTAATGATACAAAGGAAGCCGTTAGAGAATGGGTGCCTTTGAACAGTAAAGCAACCAGCGCCATTCTGTTCGATCCTATGCTGGATGAAAACGGGATAGCGAAAACCAGGGTAAAGAATAATAAACTGGAAGTATATGTACAACTGGAACCTGGTGAAAGCTGTGTGCTGCAAACGTCCAACACAACCCTCACCGGCAAACCTTATACTTACTATACTGTAGCCGGCAAAGGCACAGAAATAAAGGGGAACTGGCGGTTGTTCTTCATGATGGGCGGCCCCGACCTGCCAAAGCCAACGACAGTTAGTAAATTGGGTTCCTGGACAGAAATACCTGAACAATTAGGAAAAGTTTTTTCAGGAACTGCTCAATACAGCATACAATTTGCCAAACCTACAGTAGCGGCGCCCGCTTATGTGCTTGACCTGGGCGGTGTGGCCTGGAGTGCAGAAGTGATCCTCAATGGGAAATCGCTGGGTACTTTATTAGGGCCTATTTACAAAGTAAATGTGCCTGCCAGTTTACTGAAAGCCGACAATGAGTTGCTGGTAAGAGTAACCAATGGTATGACCAATCGTATTATTGATATGGATAAAGAAGGGGCACCCTGGAAGAAATTCTATAACATTAATTTTCCAGCACACGAGAAAGAGAACCGAGGCGCCAATGGTTTGTTCTCTGCTGCGAAATGGCAACCGGAAACATCAGGATTGTTAGGTCCGGTAACTATTGCACCTTTAAAATAACCTTCAAATACTATTTATATGATTAAACGATTCATTTACCTTCTTGTATTGACCGGCATTATGAATGTTGCCATGGCGCAAAGTAAAGAAGAAGTTGCCGTGACCGCAGCTGTAGAGAATCTACGTAAAGCCATGGTCGATGGCGATAAGACAGGCTTGCAAAATATTACCGCCGAGCAGTTGAGTTATGGGCACAGCAGTGGTAAAGTTGAAGACAAAGCCACTTTCGTTGATAACATTGTTTCAGGAAAATCAGATTTTGTAACTATTGAGCTTACCAATCAAACTATAGCAATATCCGGCGATGCAGCTATTGTACGCCACACTTTATCAGCCACCACAAATGACAGTGGTAATCCTGGTAGTGTTAAACTGAATATTTTACTGATCTGGCAAAAACAAAAAGGCAAATGGAAACTGTTGGCCAGACAAGCTGTTAAAGTTGCTTCTTAGTAATAAGTTCAACTTTCCGGTTGAAGATGCTTAGTTCTTAAGTTAGTAGGTTATTAAGTTGTTGAGTTTACAGGTTTCGGGATAAAGAAACTTCAGAACTTACGGACTTAATAACCTACAACTTTTTACCGCTTTGTTAACTGAAGATTCATCATAGTAGTATTCATCCTTGTTCATTCACTTTTCACGTTCTACGATTTCCCGATTATGAAAAAATGGATTTTAATAGTAGCCGGTAGTATAGTTGTAAATAGCTGTATAGCCCAACAAGCCATCGACCGCCATGCCGTGGTGGCCAGGAATGATCCGCATAATGAAAAGGCCGATCCTCTGTCGTCGCTGTCATTAGGAAATGGACATTTTGCCTTTACGGTAGATGTAACCGGATTACAAAGTTTTCCCGCTTATTATGAAAAAGGTGTTCCCCTGGGCACGCAATCGGAATGGGGCTGGCACAGCTTTCCCAATACAGAAAATTACAAGCGCGAAGAAACGTTGAAAGAGTATGAGCTGAACGGAAAAAAGATCACCTATTGTGTTCAGGTAAAAGAACCCGAGCGCAGCCGCAAAGCAGTAGATTACTTCCGTGTAAATCCACATCGTTTACAGTTAGGTAATATAGGGTTCGAGATCACCAAAAAGGATGGTACGCTGGCTACTATTGATGATATCAAAGACATAGATCAGCATTTATACCTGGATATCGGCCAAATGGTAAGCAAATTTACCGTAGAAGGTATGGGTGTTAGAATAGTAACGTATGCGCATCAACAACAGGATGGCATAAGCATACATGTTACTTCACCTTTGCTGAAAGAAAAACGCCTTTCCATCAAATTGAATTTTCCTTATCCTACGGGTGATTTTAAAGATGTGGGAACTTTTGAAGGGGATAGCAACAGGCATCAAACAGCATTGATCAAATCAACTGAAATGACCGGCGCTGTTCGCCATACGCTGGATACTACTAATTATTTTGTTCAATACAGATTTAACAGGACTGTTTCAATAACCGAACGGCGGAAACATGATTACATCATTCAACCCGATGATAATTTTGAAGCATCCTTCTTTTTTACTCCGGTATTAAAAAAGGAACCCATTCCTTCAATGGATCAAACGTTTTCCAGTAGCAAGCATATGTGGCAGGAATTCTGGAGAAGCGGTGGCGCTATTGATTTCTCAGGCAGCACTGATATACGAGCTAAAGAACTGGAAAGAAGGATTGTATTATCACAATATCTTACCAGAATACAATGTGCTTCTGATTTTCCACCACAGGAAACCGGATTAACCTACAACAGCTGGTATGGCAAACCACACCTGGAAATGCATTGGTGGCATGCCGTGCATTATGCATTATGGGGAAGACCTGAGTTAATGGAGAAAAGCCTGGACTGGTATTTCAACGTGGCCAATGGCGCCCGTGACATTGCCAAACGTCAGGGTTTTGAAGGCTTGCGCTGGCAAAAAATGACTGATCATGACGGTAAGGAAGCGCCTTCTTCAGTGGGAGCATTCCTCATTTGGCAGGAACCGCATTTGATCTATATGGCGGAACTCGCGTACCGGGCTAAGAAAGATAAAAAGATCCTACAGAAATATAAGGACCTTGTATTCGGCACCGCTACTTTTATGGCTTCCTTTCCCACCTGGGATTCAGTAAATAAACGATACAACCTGGGCAAGGGCCTGATACCTGCACAGGAATGTTTTGACGCGGTTAAAACTTTCAACCCAACGTATGAGCTGGCCTATTGGCAATGGGCCTTAACGGTGGCGCAGCAATGGCGTGAACGCCTGGGGATGCCGCGTGAAAAGAAATGGGATAACATTATAAAGAACCTGGCGAAATGGCCCCAGGCCAATGGCGTATACCTCGCTACCGAAAGTACGCCTGATTGTTATACGAATGAACGATACATTACTGATCACCCCGCCGTATTGGGCGCCTATAGCACGCTGCCTGCGTGTAATCGCCTCGATACAACTGTAATGAAAAATACTTATAACACGATCCTGAAAGTATGGAAATGGGAAACTACCTGGGGCTGGGATTTCCCATTGATGGCGATGACGGCTACCCGCCTGCATATGCCCGACAAAGCCCTTGATGCTTTGTTTATGCCCGTGAAAACCAATACTTATCTGCCTAATGGCCATAACTACCAGGATGACCGGTTGACTATTTATCTGCCGGGTAATGGTGGTTTGTTAAGCGCCATTGCCATGATGTGTGCGGGATATGATAATAATAAAACGGATAATCCAGGCTTCCCTAAAGATGGGACCTGGAAGGTGAAGTGGGAGGGGCTTAAGCCGATGTTCTAGTCGGACAGTTGATAGAGTTGATAATGTTGATAGGGTTGATGGGGAAGTAGGTTGACGAGTTGATCAGTTAACAAGTTAACAGGTTGACAAGTTAACATGTTGATAGAGTTGATAATGTTGATAGGATTGATAATGACTTAAGTTGAGCCTCAGGCGACGGGTGATTTATGTATTCACTACTGCCCATTGCCTATTGCCCATTGCCCTTTCACGATTGCAGCTTTCTTATGACCAGGACTGTCTTTTAATAGCATTGATACACCAGTATACCCAAGCATGTTCTACAAGTCTTTATACTTTATTGCATTTCTATCTATTGTTACACAGGTTAAGGCACAATTGGCAAAACCAACCGGCGCCATGCCTGCTGTTGTTAAGGGAATACAAACCAACCGGGAGCGGAGTTTACACTACCAGGCTGAAGGAACAGACTTTGTAACAGTAAATGGGAAAATGCGGTTTAACCGCGCATTGTATGGGACCAATACCGGCTTTAGAATTGAAGCCGGTGATCTGCCGGAGTTTGCTTTATACATGCCGGGTATGGGCGGCAATTTTAAACTGGGATTGATCTCAGGCAATAAAAGCATCTGGTTAACAGCCGCGAAATCAATAAAAGCCATCTATCGTCCAGGCTCCATGCTGTATGAGGTAAAAGACCCTTTACTGGGCAATGGTACTATGCAGATTGCTGTACTGGCATTGGCCGATGGGGAAGGCATGATCATTAAAACACAATTTGTAAATGTAAATACCAAAGCCGCCTTGTGTTGGGTATTTGGTGGTGCTTCCGGTAAAAAGTTCTCCCGTGATGGTGATATTGGCGCTGATCCGGAGTCGTCGTTCTACCTGCAACCAGACTATTGTAAAGACAATACCTATTCAATTTCAAAAAACAGTTTTCATTTATTATATGGGACCGGCCGCGTATTGACAGAAGATGAACGGTATGAAATTCAATACAAGCCAAAGACGGAGTTATCCGGGACTATTAATAAAAATCTTAAACAGTTATCAGCGATTGCTCCAACTGCTTCTATTATAAAGCTAACGGATGCTACCCAACAGCAAACGCCATTGGCATTGTATCAAAGCAATGTTTCGACTACCCCGGCCATTGCTGGTAAACTGCGGGTTGTTAATGGCGCGCATTATTTTTTGATACAGGCTGTTGATACTATGCCACTCGGCTATAATCAACTGGCGCAAACTTTTATAACTGCAGAAGCTGCGCGTAAAAAGCTGGCTGGTCGGGTTAAGGTGGTAACACCTGATCCCTGGATCAATACCCTGGGCGGTGCTTTAAGCGTTGCTGCCGATGGTATTTGGGAATCACCCACTTATCTGCATGGCGCTGTTGCCTGGCGGATGCGATTGCCAGCCTGGCGGGGAGCATATGTAGCTGATGCACTTGGCTGGCACGATCGTGCACGAACCCATTTCAGCAGTTATGCTTTATCACAGGTTACCACCCCTGCAACCGGACCAGTAGTATTTGATACTGCTTTACACCTGGCGCGTCAACTGGAAAAAATGGGCACTTCCATGTTCAGCAGCGGGTACATCTGCCGAAATCCAAATGGCGATTTTCGCCCACATCACTACGATATGAACCTGGTGTTTATCGATCAGCTGTTAACTCATTTTTATTACACCGGCGATTCCTCGTATATAAAACAACAATGGCCTTTGCTGCAACGCCACCTGGCCTGGGAAAAAAGAAACTTCGACGCTGATAACGATGGACTGTATGATGCCTATTGCTGCATTTGGGCAAGTGATGCCTTGCAATACAGTGGCGGCGGTGTTACCCATTCATCGGCATATAATTACCGCTCCAATGCTGTAGCGGCTCAACTGGCGGCTATAGTGGGTGAAGACCCTGCTCCTTATCAAAATGAAGCCAACAGAATATTTGATGCTGTAAATAATCAACTGTGGATGCCTGAACTGGGTTGGTATGCGGAATATAAAGACGGGTTAGGTGATAGATTGTTACATCCTGCTGCTGGCCTATGGACCATTTATCATGCCATCGATGAAAAGCTGCCAGACGGGTTTAAAGCTTACCAGGCCCTACGATATGTAGATAAATCCATTCCACACATCCCTGTGCGGGCAAAAGGATTACGGGATACAACAAATTACGTGCTGACCACTACCAACTGGCAACCCTATGACTGGTCGCTGAACAATGTGGTACTGGCCGAAAACCTGCATACTGCATTGGCGTACTGGCAGGGCAACCGTTCTGAAGATGCCTATCGTTTATGGAAAAGCGCCCTGGTTGAAAGTATGTATCTCTCTTCCAGCCCGGGCGGATTTGAACAGCTTTCTTTTTATGATGCTATACGCGGGGAGTTATACCGTGATTTTGCTGATCCTATCGGTATGGCCGGCCGTTCCCTGGTGGAGGGCTTGTTTGGTATAACGCCCGATGCATTAAAGGATACATTGGCCATAAAACCAGGCTGGCCCGCTGGTTGGAATACAGCGGCTTTACAAACCCCGGATATTGCTCTCGATTTTAAAAGAACAGGTAACTCAGATCAATATATTCTAAAACCTGCTTACCCACATGCTATGAACCTGCAATTACGGGTAAGGGCCTTTAAAGACGCTATTGAATCAATTACCGTGAACAATCAACCGGTAAGCTGGCGTGGCGTTACAGATGCGGTAGGTGAGCCTGTGATAGAGATTGGAACAGGTAAAGCCAAACAATATACGATAGTCATTAAATGGGCCGGTACACCGGTTCAACCTATGCGGTACGACAGCGTGTTGGCGGTGGGTACGCAACTAATGGCCGTGACCACTTCGGGCTTTATTCAATCAATTTTCGATCCGCAGCAGGTATTACAGAACATCATGTTAACCAGCAACCAGGTACAGGCAACTATACAGGGTGCACCAGGAAATAAAACTGCCTTTATTCAATTGCGGCAGGGAGAAATGGTCTGGTGGTTCCCGCTTTGTTTTGAAGTAAAAAAGCCCATTGAAATAATTGCAAACTATACAGAGAACGATCAGAACAGTCATTTCTATATAAAAAATAATGGCGAGGCTGTTGTTGCTAAGGTTATCGTAAATTCCTTTGTACAAACAAAACAGTTACCGGCTAATACCACAACAGATGCCATCGAGGTAGTAACTACAGCATTGGTGCCAGGCAGTAACCGTGTTCGGGTTGAATGGGGTGATGGCCAGCATCTTGATACCACTATCCTGAACTGGCAAGTGACTGCTACTGTTGCCAGCCGTTTTGAAAAAGTAGATCTAACCAGGTTCTATAACGATAAGGTGACCAATATATTCAATCAGGCGTATTTGTCGCCACGACCTCAATCAACTACTTTACAATTGCCGGTACAGGGAATAGGTAACTGGTGTTATCCGTTGGTACAACCTGTAATTGATGATGCTGGATTGCGTAAAGCAGCTATGAACGATGAGTTTGTGTTACCGCAACGTATTCCGCTGGCAACACCGGCTGGTGAGGTGTCAAAGAATATTGTATTCACGTCAAAATGGGATAATTATCCAGATTCTATAGTGGTGCCATTATCAGGCAGTGCCAGTCATGCGTATTATTTACTGGCCGGTTCAACCAACCCTATGCAAACGCGGCTGGTAAATGGTGAATTGCGTATACATTACAAAGATGGAACAACCGATACGCTGGCATTGGTGAACCCACAGAACTGGTGGCCCATTGAGCAGGACTATTACATTGATGGCGTTGGGTTTACAACTGATGCCCCGCGTCCGCTCAGGATACAATTAAAAACTGGTAAGCTCTACACTACCGCACAGGAATACACAACGCTTAAAGGCTTTTCCAATATGGCTATCGATGGCGGCGCTGCCACCATACTCGATATGCCGCTTGACCCCAATAAAGAACTCCAATCTGTAAGTCTTCATACATGCGCCAATGATGTGGTTATTGGCCTGATGAGTGTGACCCTTACACGCTGATTCTAATATTTTTTTAATGTCATGCCACTTTTTTAAATAAACTTCCGTCTTGAACCCACGGCACGCCCCGGTTTTGGGGAGTGCTGCGTTAAAGAGTCACGAGAGTTAACTAAAAAAGCTGCTTTGCATGCGGATTGTTACCCTATTTATTCTACTCATTTTCACTGCTCAATTTGTTACTGCTCAAAATAAAATAAGCGGTAAGGTAGTTGATGGTATGAACCGGCTGCCACTGCCCGACGCAACGGTTACAATTATTAATCCTGTTGATTCTGCTGCTATTGGTTTTGCCGTAGCCGATAAAACCGGTTTGTTTGAAATAAAGAACCTGGTCAAAGGGAACTTTGTATTGGGAATTACTTTCACCGGGTATGCGCCATATACAAAACATTTGAATATTACCCAGTCGCAATTTGTAATGGACCTGGACACCATATTCATGAAATTGGATACCTCATTGATGATGGGGGCCGTTATAGTGCAGGCGCCGCCCATACAGATTAAGAAGGATACCATTGAATTCAAAGCCAGTGCCTTTAAGACAAAACCAAACGCTACCGTAGAAGACCTGCTGAAAAAACTACCAGGTGTGGAAGTGGATAAAGAAGGTAACATTACTTCACAGGGAGAAGAGATCACCAAAGTATATGTAGATGGAAAAGAGTTTTTCCTGAATGATCCCAAACTGGCCACGAAGAACCTGTCATCGGATATGGTGGAAGCGGTGCAGGTGTTTGATGATATGAGTGAGCAGGCCAAGTTCACCAAGATCGATGATGGCAGCCGCAAACGTACTATCAATATCAAACTAAAGAAAGATAAAAAGAAAGGTATTTTTGGCCGTACCAGCGCTTCTGCTGGCACTGAGGGCCGGTACGAAGCCAGTGGATCGTTCAATACATTTAATAATGCCCGACAGATATCCATACTGGGTGGTGCCAATAATATCAATAAATTAGGTTTCACCGATAATGACCTGGTGAGTTCGATGGGAGGCATGGGCAGCGTTCGCCGGAATAATGGGGGCCGCGGTGGCGGTGGAGGAAACGGCGGTGCAAATGCTGCTGGTAATGGTAATACCAAATCCTGGAGTACAGGTATTAATTTCCGTGATGAATGGGGACCTAAGGTAAATTTCAGCGGCAGTTATTTTGTTGCCAGGTCCAACAACAGCAACTACAGCGAGAGTTACCGGCAAAATATGTTTGGTGGCGACTCTGCTTCTTTTGTAAACTCCACCAGCAACAGCGGCAATAACAACATCAATCACAAGTTGGGGTTCAGGTTGGAGTATACAATTGACAGTATGAACTCTGTATTGTTAACGCCTTCTCTCAATTATCAACAGGGTACCTCAAACAGCGATGGCACCTCTACTACCAGGGCCACTAATGCCAGGCTGGATTATAAAGCCATTGACGGCGAAAGCCACAACTCCAATGACCGAGACGGAGGAAGCTTTACCAACGACCTGTTGTTTCGTCACCGTTTTCATAAGCCAGGCCGCACGTTTACAATGGGGTGGACTTCAGCCCTGAACAAAACCAATGGCAATGGGTTCAATTTCTCGCCTTACCATTTTTTTGATTCTACTACTAAGGAATACCGTTTCGATAACCGCCAGCAAATTAACAATCAGGCTACCCGTTCTTTTAATAACACCCTGAGTACGTCGGTTACCGAGATGATAGATTCAAACATGGTGTGGGAATTGAACTATGCGTATACGATGAATCGTAGTAACAGTGATCGTGATACCTACGATTATGATTCTACCACGCAACAGTTCGACAGCGTTGATCTGCCACAAACCAATTATTTTGAGAACCTGTTTACTGCTAGCAGGCTGGGTTCCAATTTAAGGGTAAAAAAGCAAAAGTTCGATTACCAGTTTGGCGGTGCAGTGAACTTTGCTTCATTACAAAACCTGAGCAACCGGGCCGCTACCGGTAAGGATAGTACCATGCGGCAGAACTATACCAACTTTTTCCCGAATGCTTCATTTAATTTTAATCCGGCACCCCGCAAGAACCTCCGGTTTAATTACCGCGGTAATACCCGCGCCCCAAGCATCAGCCAGTTACAGGATGTAAGGGATGAAAGCAACCGGTTGAATATTCGTACCGGTAACCCTGATCTGAAACAGGAGTTTACTCATACGTTCAATCTTACTTACAGCACATTCAATCTTACCAATTTTTTGTATTTGAATATGAATGCCGGGGCCAGTATCATAAACAATAAGATCGTTAACAGTACAAGCAAAATTGCAGATGGGGTATTGTTAACGCGGCCCGATAACCTGAATGGAGCCCAGAGCTTTAATTTTTCAGGAACGGTTGGCATTCCACTTAAAAAAGTAACAACCGGCCGTCGCAGCCCGGTAAACCTGAACCTGACCACCTCGGCCCGGTATGGCCGGGATGTGAGCAAGATCATGGACACCATGCGTTTCAATTATACAAGCGGGTTGGGGCAGCGTGTATCCTTTAATTATTTTATCCAGGATAAGTTAGACCTGCAGGCAAATGCCAACTTTAATTATAACAATGCGAATTACACAGCACAAGGCGCCCAGGACTATAAATATTTCGATCAGCATTATTCCATAGATGTTACCTATACCATCTTCAAACGAATAATGTTCAACAACGATTTTGATTATTATGTAAATACAGGTCGTGCGCAGGGCTTTAACCAGGCCATTCCTAAGTGGAATGCCTATATTTCCTGCCTGCTGTTTAAAAAGCTAAATGGAGAATTACGCATCAGCGGTATAGACCTGTTGAATCAGAATAAAAGCATTAACCGTACAGTGAATGAGTTGTATGTTGAAGATACTTATACCCGCGTGTTGCAACGTTTCTTCCTGGTAAGCTTTATGTATAACTTCAAGAATTTTGGAAAGGATATGTTCTCGAGCCGGGGCAACCGCCAACGTACTGGTAGAACTTATTAGTAATGCGCCATTGTAAGCAAGACCTGTCAGCAATTGCTCGACAGGTCTTTTTATTTATATTAATCTTTTGCTAAACGCAAGGTAGTTGCGGATTCATTTCCGGTAAGCTGAACAAAATAGATACCGGGTGGCAATTGTGCTGGCAGGTCATACCGGGTGGGGGAACTGCCTGCTTTTACCGTTGTTTGATACACTAACTGTGCGGCCTGTGAAAATATTGACAGATGTGTATACGTATATTTTTTGGGTAATTGCAGGTATAGGTATTTTTTAGCCGGGTTTGGATAAATAGCCAACTTATTGGTGTTATCATCCTGTGAGCGAATAGCAGGCTTATCATCAGGGGAGAAAAGCACCTGGTTATACAAGGCATTGGCTGCCGAACCACAAGTAGAATTGGTACCTGTAGGCGCCAGGTTATAATTGCCGCAGAATAAACAGGTATAGGCCGTGGGGTGATTGTAATTGGCCGCCGGTCCCTCTGCCGTCCAATTTATTTTGGAGGAATTACCCATTGATGACAACCACCCACTCGCCATCAGGGAGGAGTGAGTTATCAGGTAGGATGCAGCTGTACTGGTTTCCGTAAAAAAGCCATCTTTATTCAAGCTGAAAGATGCGCATAATTCAATTACCGCGCCTCTTCCGATCTTCACGGTAGAGCTGGGTGCGCCGGCCGTCCAGGCGCCTGTAACCTGCAGGGATCCAAAATCATTAACGGCAATGTTTATCTGTCCTTGCGAGAAAGAACCGGTCATATTCAGTAGCCCACCATTGCAAATGATCAGGTTGTCGATGGTGGAGACCGGTGCGGTACTATTGCCATTAAATATGCCCGTTATGATCAATTTGGCGGCGTTCTTTACGAGTATTACCCCTGTCTTCTCAAGCGTTATATTACCCAGCGTAACGGTACCGGCCTGTATTACAAGGGTACCATTAATCGTATAGGAATTGCCGCTTAAATTGGTGGTGGTAGAAATGCAGTAGGTAGAACCGGCTGCCAGTGTTGCTGAACTGGTTGGCATGGATAAACTGCCCGATGGGCAATTACCAGTACATTGAGCAGCTGCGCTGGTGTAAACACAGGTAGCTATGATAAGCAGGTTGAGGGCTTGAACAAGTTTCATAGAAAACGGATCGTTAAAGGGTATTTGATGGAAACGAAAATAACCTTCTCATTTAAGCCGACAAATAGCAAAAGTCCGAATTTGACAATATAGTAATATGATGTCAGTTGAAGATTACTGTTATATTGTAAGGCTGGTGTGTTGGATTGTTTTATAAGTTATTTGAAATGTTAATGGGAGACTGATTGACCAGTTGATCGGTTGACCTGTTGATAAAGTTGATAATGTTGATAAGGAGATCAAGGTAGGAGGCAAGAAGCAGCAAGTTGGCGAGGAAGGCAAGTTGATAATAAGAGTGTTGAGCCGAAGGCGAAGTAGTAAGTAGTGAGTAACCTGCGAAAATAACAGACATCCGAAAAATCGGAAATCCTTTCACGTTTCACGTTTGACAGCCTGTCCCGACTTGTCGGGATTTCACGCTTCGGCATTGCCGACTACCGATTCATCCGCCAGCTGGCGGACCGTTTCAATAATACCGCCCAATAAGCTTATTATCCACAATTAACTTCTTTATCTCAGCCGCATCAATAGTTCCCTGTTTGCCGTAAACGATCTTTCCGCCGGGTTCAACCAGGATGGTGTAAGGAAGGGCGCCCTGCCATTGGGGATCTACTGCCTCAATAAGTTTATATTTATCATCAATTGAAAAAAGGTAGTTGGTATTGGATGCCTGCTGTTGCTGAAGGAATTTCAATACTTTTTCTTTTTTGACAGGATCATCGGCACTGATACTGATGAATTCAAAATCGCGCCGTCTGTACATGCGGTTGATGGAAACGAATTCAGGGAATTCGTTGCAGCAGGGGCCGCACCAGGTTGCCCAGATATTGATCAACCGCAGTTTGTCGGAATTGTTTTTAATAAGGTCTTTCAACCCTGCTTCATCGATCGTATTTACCGATACGGGTTCTTTGGCCCATTCATCAAACCCCTGTTTTACCAGTGACGTTTTCTCGGCCCACTTGATGGAACAACCAAAGACCTTGGTAGTTTCAACAGCTACTGGCTTAGCTTGCAGTAAGGCGTCGATGGCGTCGCGAGTATTTAATTCGGTAGGAGTTTTGGCAGGATTTTCAATATTGTCTATACGGCCCTGGTAACGAAGAGTACGTGACTTGTCAAATATAAATACATGCGGCGTAGCAGCCGGGCCATAGGCTTTGGCGGTTGCCTGTGCATCACCATCGTACAAATAGGGAAAGTTGAAATGCTTCTGTTTGGCCCTGCGTTTCATTTCATCAAAATGGTCGCTCAAATCCGTATACCCCAGTTCATCGAGCCGTATTGATTTAGGGTCGTTGGGCATTATGGCAACCACGGCTACGTTTTTGGTGCTATAGTCTTTGGAGAGTTGAATGATCCGGTCTTCATAAGCCTGTGCTGTAGGGCAATGATTGCAGGTAAAAACGATGACAAGTACCTGGGCATTTTTAAAAGAGGACAGCGTATAGGTTTTGCCATCAACACCAGGCAATTTGAAATCGGGGGCCTTGGCGCCAATGGCGAGTGTTTTATGTTCGTCATGTATACTGCTTATTGGTGCAGCTATGGAATAAGTAACAGGAAGTAATAATAGATAGAAAAGCGCGCTTTTCATAAAATGGTTATTTATTATAAGGTACGATTTTCTATCAAGAAGGAGGTAAGAAGAAGGAGGAACTTGTATTTCTTACCTCTTACCTCTTACTTCGTATACTTAAGAAACGCAATGGGTCAAAATGATACGACTGCATCAAAAGCTCTTTTGGGTTGTCCATTCTTATCGAACAGCATGGGATAGTTTTTACGACCAGGTACCGGATATTCATCAAGCCAGGTGTATCGGTCAGAAATGCCCCAACAGGTAACACCGGAGACCACATTTTTGTATTCCCTGAATATGCGGAATACCTTTTTGTATTGTTCCAGTTGTTGCTGTTCGCGTTCGGCTGTAAAAGTATCATTGTCATCAGTCCGTTTGGCGCGGCGGTTCTTTTCCCAGGGATACACAGAAATGTCGAGTTCTGTGAACTGTATTTTCAGTCCTAATGAAGACAGCTTTTCAATAGTATTACGCAGCTGCTGTTCTGTTGGTTCGAAAGTTGACCAGTGTGCCTGAAGGCCAACACCCATTACTGGAACCTTGGCATCGACCAGTTTTTTCAGCAACTGGTAAACCCGTGCTGTTTTTTCGGGGCGTTCGGTATTGTAATCGTTATAAAATAAAATGGCATTGGGGTCGGCCGCATGGGCGTATTCAAATGCTTTGGCAATAAAATCTTCTCCGCAGATCTGGTACCAAAGTGAATTGCGGTATATATGGTTGCTGTCATCAGCTACGGCTTCATTTACTACATCCCAGGCGTATACCCTGCCTTTGTACCTGTTTACCACCGTGGTAATATGATCTTTCAGTCGTTGCAATAATACCTCTTTGGTAACGGTATTACCAGCTGCATCTTTAAACAACCAGTTGGGTGTTTGTTCGTGCCAGCATAAGGCATGCCCACGCACCTTCATGCCATGGCGTTGTGCAAAGTTTACGATGGAATCGGCCCGCGTCCAGTTATACCGGTTCTCTTCGGGATGAATAGGTCCCATCTTCATATCGTTCTCTGGCGTAATACTGTTGAACTGTTGAACGATCAGTTGCGCATCTGGGCCGCTTAGGGAGCGCAAACTAACTGCTACCCCAATGGGGAAGTAGTTAGAATAATAATCTTTCAGGCCTTTTGTTTCCTGACCGTAAAAGGTTGATGATACGATCAATGCAATACAGACTAGCGTAATTTTTTTCATATATGCGAGGTTCGTAAGTTCTTAAGTTATTAAGTTCCAAGTTCAGAGTTTAGCGAAGCGCAATAGCGCGTAGTTCTTCTCCTGCCGCGAACAGGTGTATTAGCTTGCAGCTTGCGGCTTGTAGCTTGCAGCGGTTTTCAATCTCTGCCTTCTGCCTTTGCCATTGCCCATTGCCCACTGCCTACTGCCTTCCAAACGCCGGGGGTCCTAAATAACTCTGTTTAACACCGCCCCAGTCAATTACAATCTTCTGAAATACAATACCGGGATCAACAGCCCAGATCTT
The DNA here is from genome assembly GCF_017742245.1 of Niastella soli. Taxonomy (GTDB): domain Bacteria; phylum Bacteroidota; class Bacteroidia; order Chitinophagales; family Chitinophagaceae; genus Niastella; species Niastella soli. The sequence continues at coordinate 447,354 of NZ_JAGHKO010000010.1, read as the reverse complement.
CAGGGTATGCCGGCCGGATTTCGACAGATTATGCAAAGACGTAATGATACGGATATTGTCGCTTACCGATTGAGCCCAGGCTTTTTCTGAATTGTCGGTATGCAGGTTCACCATTTGGGGCGCTTCATTATCGAATGAAAACGCATAGCGTAACCCGGTTGATTCATTGAATGGAAGGGTAGGAGAGCAATAGACCATTACTTTGGTTGCCGCGGTATCGGTTGTATACAGGTCATATTCAAGGTGTGCGGAAGTTGGTTGGAAGCTGGTCACCCCAGGCAACGGAGGAAAGATGGTTAGTCCATTGCCGGTTCTGCCAATGTTTGCAATGTGTTGCCAATAGGCGTTCTTTTCGTTAACCTGTTTAGCCACCTGGTCTGCTTCCATGGAAATATACCCATCGCATGCTACCTGCGTTTCTTTGCTGCGTTTGGGGAGATCTAATTTTTCCAGAGCGGCATAAACGGTCACGGTGCTATTATCTGGTCCGGTAATGGTGATAGGTACGCGATGTTTTCCAAATGGCACAGCCGACCATTCCACAAAAAATGATATCCGTTCTTCTTTTGTAATCTGGCCACTGGTAGCCGTTAAATGTAACCAGCTGTTTGTTTGAATGGAATAGGTAAATGGCATGGTGCCCCGGTTAAACAGATCGATGGTCCGTACGCCTTCTTGTATATTGTTTATAGCCGGCAGGGTAGCTGTTGTTGAGTCATTGGGCCATACTGCTTCGGCCCCCTCTATGGCAACACCCATGCTGGCACGTATTTGAGGTGTAATGGTTTTTACTTCCGGCATTTTATTAACCGATGGCTGTTGCCAGTAGGTGTAACCAATATGTGTTTGGTCCATCATATGGTCCCATTTACCATTGGCCATTACCTTGTTATACTGAAGGGTGAGCAGGGAATCGGTGACATATAATTTACGAACGCTGTCGGCCAGGTCATTGGTGGCTGCCCGGTTTTGTTTGGCATACAAATAATTTTTACCGGTTGCTGCATATAATGCGTTCAAATTAGCACTGGCTTTTATAGGAAATAATACCAGTTGATAATAGGCGTCCTGGTAGTTGGCAGGTAATGTTTTTCCAATGGAGTCGGCCAGATTGACCAGCTTGTTGTATTCATTTACCACGTTGTCCGCTTCGTGATAATTTACCTGGCTGTAAGTATCTGGTGATAACAACTCTGGTTTGCGCCGGCTGTTGAATTGCGTATATTTTGTAAGCAGGTAACCAATACTACTGGCATTTGCGCTACCAAATTGTTGCTGCGCCCATTTTTTATGATATTCTGGCGTACGATCGGTTTTATATTTTGAAGGGGCCCAGGCATAATCCAAAAAGAATGATATGGGCAGTTCCATGGGTTTCAGGTCACCCACATTTACGATCCAGATACGGTTCACGCCATATTCATAAGCCAGGTGCATTTGTTCCCAGGTGCGGGCAATGGTATTCGTGTTGATCCATTTATAATTGCGCGGGCCGCCTACATAATCAAAGTGATAATAAATGCCATAGCCGCCGGTACGTTTGGGGGCATTCCATTTTGGGAGCTTGCGAATGTTGCCCCAGTTGTCATCACACAACAACAGCGTAATGTCATCGGGTACCCGCATGCCTTTGTCGTAATAGTCCTGTACTTCTTTATAAAGGGCCCATAACTGCGGAGTGGCAGTGGCATCTTTGCCGGTAACGTTTGAAATGATCTTTCGTTGGTCGGCTACAATTCTTTCCAGCAGGGCGATATTGCTTTTTTCGCTCATAGGCTCATCGCCATCGCCCCGCATACCAACGGTAACTATACTTTCATAATTACGATTGCGGCGTATACCTTCCGCCCAGAATTTTTTCAAACGCACTTCATTGCTATCGTAATTCCATTTACCGGTCCCATACCGCCGCCATTCATCGTGCGCACGCAGCATGGGTTCGTGGTGACTGGTCCCAATTACAATACCGTATTGATCGGCCACCACGGGGTTCAGCGTGTCATCATCGTAAAAAGCATTGCCCCACATGGCCGGCCACAGGTAATTGGCCTTAAGTCGGAGCAACAGTTCAAATACTTTCTCATAAAACAAGTGGTTGAACCCGCCAAAGGTGGCTTTGCTCCAGTCTGATAAGGCGGGGGCTTCATCGTTAAGGAAAATACCTCTGTAAGTTACACCGGGCGACTGGTATTGTTTGATAGCACTATTATACCATAATTCAGGTTTGGTTTTCACAGGTACATCTGCCCACCAGTACCAGGGTGATATCCCAAGTTGTTTTGATAGTTCAAAAACCCCAAATGCAGTACCTCGTCTATCGCTGCCAGCGATCACCAGGGCTTTGTCGACCCCGGGCCAGGGTTTGTTAACAACCTGTAGCTGAAATGCTTCCCATTTGCCTCTTATGCTGTCTACCTGTAATTTTTTGGTCTGAACCAGTTGATTGATGAGGAGAGATTGATCGAGCGAACCGATGACGATAATATTTTTAGCTGATTGTGGAACGACCTGCGAAGTATCAGGTTTTGAACCAGTCACTTTTTCTACATCGGTTTGCAGCAATGCGGCTGCTTTTTGCACCAGCCAGTGATCATGAGCATTTACATATATGCTGGTTGCTTTTTTACCGGCAACAATGGGAAAAGCGTTGGGATCATTTTGGGTAATGATGGCATCCTGTGCAAACAGGCAAACCGTATGCAACCAGGCAAGCAATATCAGAGGGATCTTTTTCATATGATGACGTGAGGGCAGGCAAGGGCAGTTGTAAACCGTGTTACGGTGGTTTGTCCGTAACACGGTTGTGTATGATCTTTCAGTTTATCAAATAACTTAAAATCCAATTGAGTTACCGCCATCAACCGGTAATACCACGCCGGTGATGTAGCGCGATGAATCGGTAGCCAGGAACAGTGCGGCATCGCCGATATCGCCGGGGGTACCCATAACACCCATTGGTGTGCGGCCCATCGCTTTGTTCTTACGTTCTACATCCGCATTGAATGCCTTTGACGTCATGTCGGTTGCAATAAACCCGGGTGCAATGCAATTGATGCGAATACCCTGGGGGGAAAGTTCCACCGCCATGGCGCGTGTCATGCCTTCAATTGCCGTTTTAGAGGCTGAATAAGCAATTACTTTGGGGATACCGTATTGTGCTGCCATGGAGCTGATGTTGACGATGCTGCCCTTTTTATTGGGCAACATGGTCTTTACTACTTCACGGGTCAGCGCAAAAACAGCCACTAAATTGGTTTGTATTACTTTTTGAAAATCTTCATTGGTTACATCGGTAAACTCTTTTTTCATATTGATACCGGCATTGTTCACCAGGATGTCGATATGTCCGAATTGTGTAATTACCTGTTTTACCAGTTCAGGAATAGCATCCAGATCGCTGAGATCGGCTACTATGGGTACACACAGGGAGCCCAGTTTTTGTTTAGCCTGGTGCAGTTTTTCAGGGTCACGACCTACGATGACCGTAGTAATATTGTGCTGCACAAATTTCTCTGTAATGGCCAGGCCAATACCTGAACCTCCTCCTGTTACGATCGCTACTGTTTGATTACTTGAGTTCATTTATTCTTAGTTTACAATCTTTAGTTTTTAATTATAGATTATGTGGTGCTGAAACGTCTAACGTGAAAGCCTTTTAATGCGGGGCGTAGGGAAATTCCAGCTCTTCATAATACGCCAGCGTATGGTCTGGTTTTTCATATTTCTCCGGAATAGGTTTGTTGGAAAAGGTTTGGAAGTACAACAAACAGGCATTGCGCCACCATACAGCTTCCTGTTCCTGAATGGCCAACAATTGCTTTATCTGGTTGAACCGCTCTGTATCGATGTAATTTTTTAGGTGGTCCCAGCTGCGTTGCATCCAGCGTACGGAATCAACGCCACTGTAATATTTATCGCATAATGTTTCCCACAGGGTTTTACCGGAATGCATTTTATAATCCCAGGGAACATGATGAAACCATAATAAAAATGCTTCCGGACAGGTACCCATATTCTCGAATTGTTGCCGCACAGCCGGCTGGTATTGCGCCAGTGCGTTGCTGCCGGTAGCCGTACGATTAAACCCAATACCAATTGAATCGGCCTTGTGAAAGTACACCGGGTTCCAGTCGGCCCGGGGCGCTTTGTTGTACCAGGGCGCCGGACCGTAGTGATGACCATATCCCATGATGTGGTGTAAACCAAGGGGTGTCATATAATTCACCTGTATTTCCCGTGAGGCCAGCATGAGTTGCTGTACGGTATCAACAAAGGCTTGTTTGTTGGTAAAGGTCTGTCGTATCCATTCGTTGGCAATTTGTGCCGGGGTGAGCGTATTGTCCCATGCGAGCCGGCCCAGCGTATACCAGTTGGCCTGCCCAAAAGGATGCCCCGTCCAGTTGATATCGCTTCCTATGTTCGAAACACCTGCCATCCCGGTAAGCGTATGCTCATCGGTAGTGCCATCTACTATTTGTGCAACCGGACTGTTCTCGTTTTTTGAATGGGTGTCAGCATTTAAAACTTCTTTAAACAGCGGCGCCAGGTATACCAGGTGGGTCGCAAAACCCAGGTACTCCTGGGTGAGCTGGTATTCCATCATCAGCGGTGTTTGTGGCATGGCGCCAAACAACGGATGAAATGGTTCGCGTGGTTGAAAATCTATCGGACCGTTCTTTACCTGTACCAATACGTTTTTTTTGAACTGTCCATCGAGGGGTTTAAATTCATTATAAGCCTGTTTGAACCGGTCTTCAGGTGTTTCGCTGCTATACACAAATGCACGCCACATTACAATGCCATCGTGCGGGGCTACTGCTTCGGCCAGCATGTTGGCGCCATCGGCATGGGTACGATTGTAATTCTGCGGACCTGGTTGTCCTTCTGAATTGGCTTTTACCAGAAAGCCACCGAAGTCAGGAATGTATTTATAGATCTCATCGGTTTTATCTTTCCACCATTTTCTTACTGCCGGGTCTAATGGATCGGCCGTTTTTAAATTTCCTATTTCCACAGGTGCGCTGAAGCGGGCCGTGAGATACACTTTTAAGTTATAAGGCCGGAAGGCATTGGCCAGAGCGGCCACTTTTTGTAACCAGTCTGCCGTTAAAATAACAGCATTGGCGTTTACATTAGTGAGTACGGTGCCATTGATGCCAATAGAGGCATTTGCCCGTGCATAATCAAGATATCGCTGATCTATATAGCCGGGTAACCGCTGCCAGTCCCAGATGGAATTACCGGCATAACCGCGTTCTACGGTACGATTCAGGTTATCCCAATGATTCAGTAACCGGAGTTTTATTTTAGGCGTGCTGCTTATCGACAACTGCCGGATGGATTGCTGGGTTTGCAACAGCCGCAAAAAGTGAAAGGCCCCATATAATAAACCGGCCTGTTTGTTTGCAGTGATAAGCGTAATGTTTTTCCCTTCGTACTTTATCGTACGAATAATAAACCCTTCATCACCTAAACGCGCCATTGCGGTATCGCCAATTTGCTTACGAATAAATGGTAAATGAGTTGGCAGGGCCAGCATAACGGTACCATTAATAACTGCTGTCTGCAAGGGGATCTTTTTGCCCAGTAACCCCGAAAGTCCTGTTTGCAGTTCCTGATTGGCTGAAACCAGCCTGGCATCATCAGAAGGGCAATTAATGCTGGTGACCTGTTGGCGATACTGTTGTAGTAAAGAAACATTGTCGATTGTGTTGTATCGTAACCACAAGCGATAGCCATCCTCTGCCAGTACCGTATTAAATATAAGAATACCGATAATTACAGTGCTCCATTTTTTCATATGCGCGTTAGTTCTTTCTTACTGACTATCTGACTTAGTTTGTAATGAAGAAGCTCTGATGATCAGCTCTGACCGTAACAAGATAGTATTGGTAGCGTCGATGCTGTTCACCCCATTCAGATGGTTGATAAGGCTGGCAGCTGCCATTTCTCCCATTTTATATCCGGGATAATTAATGGTGGTCAAATTGGGTTCCACCACAGTAGAAACGGGGTCGTTGTTAAAGCCCGCAAAAGCAATGTCCTGGGGAATGCGGATGCCTGCTTTTTTCAGTGCCAGCATACAACCAACGGCAACATTATCGTTTGCGGCAAAAACAGCATCGGGCAGCGGGTTCATTTGCAAAATAGCTGCAGCTGCCTGGTTGCCGGCTTCCTGGCTCAGGTTATTGATCAGGATATATTTTTCTTCGAAGGGAAGATGATGATCAGCCAGCGCCTGTTTGTAACCGGCTAATCTGTCAACATACACATTTCGTTTGGGAGTGGCTGTAATATGTACAATGCGCTTACACCCCTGTGCTATTAAATGGCTGGTAGATTCATAAGCGCCCCGGCGATTATCGATCAACACACTGGTGCAATCGGGATATTCGGCTACGCGATCGAAAAATATAAGGGGAACGTTCTTTTTTTTGAATTGGTCAAAGTGGGAGAGGTCATCCGTTTCATAGGCGAGGGATACCAGCAAGCCATCAACCCGGTTGTTGAACATGGTTTTGGCGCTGTCCACTTCTTTCCCTGCCGATTCAGACGATTGACTGATAATAAGGGTATACCCTTCATTGTTAGCCACACTTTCAATACCGGCAATCACCGTGCTCATGAAATAGCTGTTGAGCCGCGGAACGATCACCCCAATGGTATAGGTGCGTTGCTCCCGAAGATTACGGGCAAAGTGGTTATACCGGTAGCCCATTTCTTCGGCCAGGTCGAAGATCTTCTTTTTTGTTTTTTTACTTACGACAGGGTCATCTTTGAGGGCCCGACTTACCGTAGCTATTGAGACATTCAACTTACGGGCAAGGTCGTAAATCGTTACTTCTTTGGGTTTTGTCATACAATCGCTTACATATATGATAGTAAAGGTAGAATAAAATTATTTTTAAAAAAACAATGTAATCGGTTACATTGATTCATTTTTCTGGCTAAATTAGTGTCTTGAATTGTTTATCAATTGGTTGCCATGGTGATAAAAAGATTTGAATACCGGGCAGAAAGCCTAAAAATAATGTCACAATAAAGATGGAAAGTTCGTCAGGATGTTGCCAGAGAATGGGTTGGTGCATCCGTCGGACTTTTTATTTTGAAAGGCAATGGGCAATAGGAAATGGGCAATGTGCCCGCCTACTCCGCCAGCCGGCGGCTCGGCGGGTGACGCAACAGGCGAATCGCAACAATAACAAGAACTTAATAACTAACGAACTAAATAACGAGGTGCTTATGCTCCGATTGCTTTCCATATTTATACTTAGTCTTCTAAGTACAGCCGTTTTAGCTCAAGTAAAACTTCCCCGCCTTATCAGCGACAATATGGTGCTGCAACGGGATACGAAGCTGACCATCTGGGGCTGGGCGGCTGTTGGGGAAAAAGTGACCATTCGCTTTAAGGATAAAACCTATTCTGCAACCACGAGGGCTGACAGCACCTGGTCGGTAACTTTGCCTGCCAGCAAAGCCGGTGGACCCTATGATATGGAAATCAACGGTTCAAATCACCTGATAATAAAGAACATAGTAATAGGCGATGTGTGGGTTTGTTCTGGTCAATCGAATATGGAACTGCCCATGGAACGGGTAAAAGAGAAATATCCAACGGTGATTGCACAATCTGCCAATTCCGCCATCAGGCAATTTAATGTAGCCACTACCTATGATTTTGAAAAGGCACGTAAAGACTATGAATCAGGTAGCTGGCAAATGGTTGATCCCCAAACTATATTACAATTCACTGCCGTAGGCTTTTTCTTTGCAAAAACATTATATGAAAAATATCAGGTGCCCATTGGTTTGATAAAAGCCAGTGTGGGCGGCTCCCCAGCCGAGGCCTGGTTGACTGAAGATGCCCTCAAAGCTTTTCCTAAGCATTTTGAAACAGCCCAGAAATATAAGCACCCTGGCTTTATAGACAGCATCAGGAACAGGGACCGCCAGATCCGGGATAACTGGTATCAATCCATTTGGCAACAGGATAAAGGATTACATGATACCAAACCCTGGTTCGATCCCAGCTTAAACACTACTGATTGGAAAACCATGCCGGTTCCCGGTTTCTGGGATGAACATGGATTGAAAGGATTGAACGGTGTTGTGTGGTTTAGAAAAGATATTGACGTTCCAGCATCCATGACCGGGAAGCCGGCTAAATTATTGTTGGGAAGAATTGTTGACCAGGACTCTGTTTTTGTGAATGGCCGGTTTGCCGGTACTATTGGGTATCAGTATCCACCCAGAAGATATGAGTTACCAGCAGGAATGTTACAGCCAGGTAAGAACACGATTGTAGTTCGGGTTATTAATAATTCCGGCCGGGGTGGCTTTATTACTGACAAACCTTATAAGCTGACAGTAGGAGAAGAGACCATTGACCTAAAAGGCGACTGGCAATTCGCTTTGGGCACCACGGCGCCGCCTTTGCCTTCAGCCACCTTCTTTCAGTATATGCCAACGGGCTTATACAAAGCTATGGTGTCACCTATGTTGCCTTTTCGCATCAAAGGTGTTATCTGGTACCAGGGTGAATCCAATGCCGGGCGGGCGGTTGAATACCGGACATTATTTCCGGCGGTGATAAATACCTGGCGGCAGCATTGGCATGAAGGGAATTTCCCCTTCCTGTTTGTACAACTGGCCAATTATATGGAAACAAAAGACCAACCTGGTGAAAGTGACTGGGCCATGGCAAGAGAAGCCCAATTGAAGGCTTTATCTTTGCCCAACACCGGCATGGCTGTGATCACCGATATAGGAGAGTGGAATGATATCCATCCGCTGAACAAAGAAGATGTGGGTAAACGACTCGCTTTGTGGGCAGAGAAACAAGCGTATGGCGATCAACAGATAGTATACTCCGGCCCGTTATATCAGTCTATGAGCGTGCAGGGCGGCAAGATCATTGTACAGTTTACCAGCACGGGCAGTGGATTGATGGCCAAAGGTGGCAAGGAGTTAAAATACTTTGCTATAGCTGGCGCCGACAAAAAATTTGTCTGGGCCAATGCCGCTATTGAAGGAAATAAAGTAATAGTATGGAGCGATCAGGTGCCGCAGCCCGTTGCTGTTCGATATGCCTGGGCCGACAATCCTGAGGGCGCGAATTTGTATAACAAAGAGAATTTACCCGCTTCTCCATTTAGGACTGATAATTGGTAAGTTGTTTAGTTTGCTGGTTTTTGGGCTTTGAAGAAACTAATAATATAGAAAGCAAAAAGAATTAATAATACTATGGAGTATACAATGCGTTGGTTCGGGCCAAATGATCCCGTTCCATTACAACATATCAGACAGGCGGGATGTACCGGCGTAGTAACCGCCTTACACCATATCGCTGTTGGCGATGTATGGACCATCGATGAGATCAACAAACGAAAGGCGATGATCGAAGCTGCCGGGATGAGCTGGACGGTCATAGAGAGTTTACCGGTTCATGAAGACATCAAAAAACAAACCGGTAATTACCAGCAGTATATTCAAAACTACAAAGAGAGCCTGCGTAATGTAGCCGCCTGTGGTTTAAAAGTAGTCACCTATAACTTTATGCCCATCCTTGATTGGGTAAGGACCGATATTAACTACGAAATGCCGGATGGCAGTAAAGCCCTGTTCTTTGAACGGCTGGCTTTTATAGCCTTTGACGTATTTATGCTGGAAAGGCCAGGAGCAGAAAAAGAGTATACAAAGGACGAACTCAATGACGCAAGGAATTATCTGGATAGTATAACACCTCAGAAAAAAGAAACGTTGTACCGGAATGCCTTGTTGGGATTACCCGGCAGTGACGAACCTTTTACCAAGGAACAAGTGCTGGCTGCGTTGACCACCTATCATCACATAAATGCGCAGAAGCTAAAAGAACATTTGTTTTATTTTCTGCAACAGGTAGTTCCCGTGGCAGCCGAATGTGGATTGAAAATGGCTATTCATCCGGATGACCCGCCATATCCGGTATTGGGTTTGCCCCGCATTATGAGTACCGAACAGGATGTGAAAGATCTGTTGCAGGCAGTGCCCTCTCCGGCAAATGGGTTGTGTTTTTGCACGGGTTCATTGGGCGTACGGACCGACAATGATCTCCCCGGTATAGTACAACGCTATGGCGATCATATTCATTTTGTACATCTGCGCAGTACAAAACGAGATGGGGCTGGTAACTTTTTTGAAGCTGACCACCTTACCGGTGATGTAGATATGTATGCAGTGATAAAAGAACTGGTGCTGGTTATGCAACGAAGAAATATTGCATTACCCATGCGCCCCGATCATGGCCACCAAATGCTGGATGACCTGAAGAAAACGACTTACCCCGGTTATAGCGCTATTGGTCGTTTGCGGGGATTGGCTGAATTAAGGGGACTGGAGCTAGGCATTGTTAGAAGCTTGGGTTAGTTGAGATGGTTGACAAGGTTCACGTTTTACGACAAACGAGTTTCGAGTTATTGAACACATTGTCTACTGCAGTCTGCCGATTAACGGACCTGAGCGCAGCGAAGGTCCCGTCTGCCGTCTGCCGTCTGCCGTCTGCCGTCTGCCGTCTGCCGTCTGCCGTCTGCCTATTGCCCATTGCCCATTGCCTTTCATTCCTTCATTCCCCCATTCTTATACAAATAATAAGCACTTTGATACGCAGCTATAGCTTTTTGACTTAGCTGCGGATCATTTTTTATGGCCTGCTGTTCATCCGTTTTTGCGTTCCAGATGCTGGTGGCAATCTGTTGATTCGGGCTCAAGGTTACCAGGCTGTCGCGTTGTAAATAACCCAGCTTTTGATAGGTAGCAACATATGCCCTGGGTTGAAACGTTGGCGACAACACATTCTTACCATACCAGTTTGATCCATATTGCCAGTTTAGCAAGCCGAATAAAGTGGCGAACATGTCTATCTGTGAACATTGTTTTTCGATAACAGCCCGGGTATTGTTTTTCAAATTGTAAATAATACAGGGAATGTGATATTTTGAAACATTGATCTCGTTTTTACCGGCGCTGCTGGCACAATGGTCGGCAACAAAAATGATCACGGTATTATTGAACCAGGGTTTTGTGCGCACTTTTTTCAGAAATTCCCCAATGGCATAGTCAGTATATTTGACGGCACCTTCACGGCCTGAACCGGAAGGAATGTCGATCTTTTTTGCTGGATAGGTAAATGGCCGGTGATTACTGGTGGTCATTACAAAATCAAAAAAAGGTTGCTGTTTGGCGTAACGGGCATCTGCTTCCCGGATTACGGCATCGTACAGGTCTTCATCACAAATACCCCAGGCGTTGGCAAAATGAATGTCCTTGTCGTCAATGATGCTGCGTGCTCCGGTAAAATGGTCACCCGGTTCAAACCTGCCTCCCTTATCGGTTATATCAAAACCGTTGCTGCCAAAGAAATTATTCATGTTGTCGAAATACCCATCGCCCCCGTAAAAGAATGACCTGGAATAACCTGCATTTTTGAAAACGCTTCCCACTGTAAACAAACCCTGATTATCGCTTCGGCGAACAATACTATTGCCAGGTGTTGGCGGAACACACATGGTCAATGCTTCCATACCGCGTACAGTACGGGTACCCGTTGCATACATATTGGTAAACAGAACGGCAGAGTCAGCCAGTTCATCCAGGATGGGCGTAAGGTGTTGGGTATTGCCAAAATGGCCCATGAAGTCGGCGCTAAAGCTTTCAATGGTTACCAGTATCACGTTAGGTTTTTGTACCACACCCGCACTGTCTATCTGCCGCCTGATATTATAACCGTTATCGAGAAAGGCAGCATTCGGTTCCTGTAAATCAGCACGAACAGTGGAAAAGGTAGTGGCTTCTGGTTCCTTTGCATAAAAATCATAATAGTTCAACTCATTATTCCTGAACGCAGAAAAGAACGAATAGATCCCTGCCTTCGACAATTCATTCTGATACCTGTTATGTGGCCCATCTGCCCAGGAATTGGGTATGAACAAAACGCCCAGGAGTGCACCCAGTACCACAGTTCCGGTGATCAAAAGCCGGCTAGCAAAAGGAGTATCAGTTTTAAAACTCTGTTGAAATATTCTTTTTTTATAAAAAATAAAGGTCACTAATAAGGTCAGCAATACCATTCCGCTGATCAACCAGGGCAGGGGATACGACTGGTTTATATTATTGATCACTTCAAAGGTATACACCAGATAGTCTACAGCAATGAAATTGAACCGGCTTTCAAATTCATCCCAAAAAGCAAACTCGGCAAAGAAGGAGAACATAATGATAAGCACCGTCAAAAAGAATCCACTGCAGGTTAACACCCTGTTAACCAAAGAGGAGTTCCACCGCTGGGGCAGTATCAATAAATATATAGAATACACGACGCTAAAACAAAGCGCCACTATGGTATCAAAGATAAGTCCCTGGCCATAAATACGTAAGCAGGAAATAATACCTGGGTCGGCTTTGTGAAAAGACCATGCTAATAAAACAGTTCTTGTAATAAAGGATATTATCAGGAAGAACAGTATGAAGTGGAATAGTACAGAATACCGGGTTTTAGAAATCATAACGGCGTAAAAGGGTAAAAGAAACGCCTGAATTTGTAGGAATTTTGAAGTCTGAAATAGATTTGCCCGAATTTCTTCAGTTTTGGTATATTACTTTGCATAAAGAACCAATATGAAAGTCCTGATCATTGAGGATGAACCATCGTTGAACAAGGCTATGGTAGATTATCTGCATCACCAGCAGTATTTGTGTGAGTCTGTCAGTAACTTTCACGATGCATTGGAAAAAACAGAGATCTACCAATACGACTGTATTGTACTGGACATTATGCTGCCTGGTGGCAGTGGGCTGGAGTTGTTACGCCAGTTAAAGGACAATCAAAAAAGCGAGGGGGTGATCATTATTTCAGCGCGCAATGAGCTGGACGATAAATTGACCGGATTGCAACTGGGCGCAGATGATTACCTTACCAAGCCATTCCACTTACCCGAATTAAGCGCCCGCATTGCGGCCATCATTCGCCGCAAGAACCTGCAGGGGAATAATATTATCCGGTTTGAAGAGCTGCAGATCGATGTACAGGCAAAAACGGTGAAAGTGCAGGATACGGAAATAAACCTCACCCGTAAGGAATATGAATTGCTGTTGTACTTTTTGGTGAACAGGAACCGGGTGCTTTCCAAAGACGCCATTGCCAGCCACCTGTGGGGCGATGATGCTGACCTCGCCGAAAATCTTGATTTTATTTACACCCATGTAAAGAACCTGCGCAAAAAACTATTACAGCATGGTGCAGGAGATTATATCCGCAGTATTTATGGGATGGGGTATAAATTCTCTCTGAAATGAAACTGTTCACCCAATATAACCGTATCAATATTGCCGCTTCCATTATTGTATTTGTGGTAGGGAGTGTTGTTTTCTATTTTGTATTGCGTGCCGTATTGCTTAAGCAGCTGGATGAATCCCTGCATACTGAACAAACGGAAATAGTCTCCTATGTACAAATGCATAATAAACTGCCAGAGGTGGTGAATGCGTATAACCAGCAGATCACCTACGTGGTTACCCATGAGCCGGTTTCCGGAACAAATTATTACAGTGATAAAACCAGGGAAGGGGACGGCATTGAAATGGAATGGATGCGCAAATTGGTTTTTGGTATTACTGTAGCCGGTAAAAATTACCGCGTAACAGTAACCAAATCGCAGGTAGAAACGGAAGACCTGTTACAAATGGTTATCATTGTTGGCGCCGGGATGATAGCCCTGATCTTGCTGGCTGGTTATGTCATAAACCGAATGGTGATTAAACGCTTATGGAAACCTTTTTACAAAACTGTAGCAGAAGTAGAACAATACCAGCTGGCCAAACAACAGGCCTTGCAATTGTCTGTTAGTGGTGTTAGCGAATTTGATCTGTTGAACCAACAACTGACCAAAATGACCGACCGGGCGCAACAGGATTATCTGGTTGTAAAAGAATTCAGTGCCAATGCGGCCCACGAAATGCAAACCCCGCTTGCGGTGATCAGAACGAATACCGAAGCTTTAATGCAGGACGAATATGTTTTGCAACAGCATGATAAATCAATTCAAACCATTTGCCAGTCTGTAAACCGGTTAACCCGCCTGAACCACGACCTGTTATTACTGGCGCGAATAGAAAATAATCAATTCCCAAGACAGCAGAAAATAGAGCTGGATAAAATAATTCAACAAAAGACAACCGAACTGGCAGAGCTGCTGGCTTCGAAAAAGTTACGCTACCAGGGATATCTGGAGCCCGTACAAATTTCCTGTAATCCTCACCTTGCCGAAGTGATCGTAAATAACCTGTTGAGCAATGCCATCCGGTATAACAAGGAAGATGGGATAATTAAAATAGCGCTTACCCCCCAACAAATGATCGTTTCCAACACCTCGTTATTACCTGCCCTGGAAAAAGATAAGATCAGTCAGCGTTTTTACCGCCATCCCGATACAAAGGCAGATGGAAATGGACTGGGGCTTTCTATAGTTAAACAGGTCTGTACGGTTACAGGGTTTACCTTACAATATGATTACCAGCAGGGATTACATATTTTTTCTATTACTTTCTAAGGCTTCAAATTGCTCACAGATTCAGCCAATAAGTTGCATCCGTTATTATTCGTATCGTCAAAAACCAGCGCATGAAAATCTGGATGTTGCTTATTGCATGTTTGTTCTACACTTTTTCTGTTTCTGCCCAGGATATCTTCCGTGTAACTGTCAGGAGTAGGTCAACTACACAAGCTTTACCTGGTGTGTCTGTAACGCCAACAGGCGGCAGAGGAGTTGTTACCAACGACAGCGGCCAGGCTGTAATAAGTGAGCTGTCTGCCGGTAAGCATACCATTCAATTTTCTTCCATAGGCTATGAGCCATTTACCCTCACCGTTACATTGCCCGATACCGGTTGGCATGAAGTGTTATTAACAGCTGTTCATAAAGAAATGGAAGAGGTAACGGTACTGGCCAGTACCCGTAATAACCAGCGTATAGAGAATTCACCGCTGAAAGTGGAAGTCTTGGGAAAGGAAGAAATGAACGAAGAGAACGCTATAAAGCCAGGCAATATTGCCAGTATACTGGGCGATGTAAGCGGGATACAAATTCAGCAATCCTCAGCGGTGTCTGGCAATTCAAATGTACGCATCCAGGGGTTGGATGGCCGCTATACACAAATATTACGCGATGGGATGCCATTGTTTGATGGTTTCAGTGGCGGCTTTGGCATTATGCAAATACCGCCTCTCGATCTGAAACAGGTGGAGCTGATCAAAGGTTCAGCCTCTACCTTATATGGCGGTGGTGCCATCGGCGGTCTTATCAATCTCATCTCTAAACGACCCGGTTATGAACAGGAAGGCATGTTTACGCTTAACCAAAGCACTTTAAAAGAAAGTAACTTCAATGCGTATGTGGCAAAGCGGAACAAAAAAGTTGGCTATAATTTCTTTGGGGGCGTAACGCATCAGGGTGCTGTTGATGTAAATGATGATTCATTTTCCGACGTTCCTAAAACGGATGCGGTGGTGCTGCATCCCCGGTTCTTTATATATCCGGATAGTAAAACAACCATTGCACTGGGGTATACTGGTACTTTTGAAACCCGTAATGGTGGCGATATGCAGGTAATAAAAGGAAACAAGGATGCCGTACACCAGTTTTTTGAAAAGAATAAAACCGACAGACATACCGGTGATCTACTGGTTGATCGTACAATAGGGAATGGTAACAGGCTGGAGCTGAAAGCCAGTGTGACTTCATTTGACCGGGAGATCAACACCAACGTGCATCATTTCAAAGGGAACCAGTTGAATTATTTTACTGAAGCATCCATCTTAATCCCCAGAGAGAAATATAGTTTTGTTGCTGGCGTAAATGCAACCGGCGACCGGTTTAAGGTATTGCCTTCCGATCCCGTGTTGTTAACCAATTTCGATAATAATACGGTTGGTGCTTTTGCACAGGGTACCTTTAATTTACCGGTGAACACAACCCTGGAAGCGGGCATCAGGACCGATCATCACAATAACTATGGCAACTTTGTTTTGCCCCGGATCGCTTTGTTTCATCGGTTCAATGAACAGTGGGCTACCCGGCTAGGGGTTGGCTTTGGTTATAAAGCGCCCAATCCGCTGGCTGTACAAACAGTTGATTATCCTATTCAGGAGATACAACCATTGCCCGCTGGTATACAGGCGGAAAAATCTATAGGGTATAATGCGGAGGTGAATTTCAAAACGGAATTGAGCAATGAAAGTACTTTGTTCATCAATCATGCTTTCTTTTTAACGCAGATCAATAATCCTGTTATTGCAACGGAGGAAGCTGCAGGGCCGGTAACGTTTAATAACGCCGGCAGCCATATACTCACCCGTGGTTTCGATACTTATGCGCAATTAAAACTGGGTGCATGGGAATTGTATGCGGGCTATACCTACACCATTGCCGAAAGAAAATATTTAAAAGATAACCAGTTTATGCCCCTCACGCCCCGTAACCGCATGGCGTTTGTATTGGTTTATGAAATAGAAGGCACCTGGCGGTTTGGACTGGAAGGCTCTTATACAGGTACTCAATACCGTGATGGCGATTCCAAAACACCTGATTATTTGTTTACGGCCCTCATGGTGGAAAGAAAGCTGGGTAAAAAGATCAGTCTGGTAGCGAATTGTGAAAACCTGCTCGATTACCGGCAAAGCAGACACGAAACATTATATACAGGCTCAATATCAGATCCAACGTTTAAACCTTTATGGGCACCGATCGATGGCCGCGTAATAAATTGCTCACTACGTTGGAACTGGGGTGCTAAATAGCCCCCATAGTTGCACTTCAAAATTTCTTCAGATTTAATCAATTAAATTAAGAAAACAACAAGTAAGTTGGATGGCATAATATTTTAATGTATTGGCCAGAACACTGCATACATATTTGACGTGGGTAGATAAAAATGTCTTTCAACATGGGACACAAGCTACGATATGGTATTTTCTTACTAATGCTATTACCCTTTACAGCATTGGCACAGAATGATACAATACCAAAAAAACTTGATAGTTTAAACAAACTGCCACCTGAGTTAAAGAGAAGTAATAAAGACAGTATCAGGCGGGAGTTCTACAATCAAAAAACAAAGATCACCTTCCCTGTTTATTTTACATTACTGGGCGATGACATCAAGCAACAGGTTACGGCGCCCTTTCATGCCAAACCGCGGGACTGGTTTAGAGCAGCTGCGGTAGTAGGTATTACCGCGGGCGTGTTGGCTTTAGATAAGCCCATTAGCCGTAGAGCTGTTGAATGGCGTAAAGAAAGTCCTGCATTAGTGAATACCAGTAAATATGTTACGCGTTTTGGTGGTCCTTATGAAGTGTATACGCTGGCTGCCCTGGGTACCTATGGTTTTCTTTTTAAGAATGAAAAGATAAAGACTACCACCTTGCTGGCTACGCAGGCTTATATTTCCTCGGCAGTGATCTTTGAAGCGCTCAAGTTTTTGTCGGGGCGGCAACGACCCTATTATTATGATCCTGAAATTAATTCAAATAAAACGCTGTGGCATGGACCATTTTATCAATTTAAGAAAGATGCCAATGGGAACAAACCTAACAGTTACTCCTATACTTCATTTCCATCGGGACATACTACGCTGGCTTTTGCTGCCGCAACCGTATATGCCATGGAATACAGCGACCGGCCTGCGATTAAGTTTCTTGCTTACGGTGCCGCCTCTGTCATTGGTTTAAGCCGTATTACAGAAAATAAACACTGGGCCTCTGACGTGCTCATTGGCGGGATCCTGGGGCACCTTATAGGGCGTCAGGTAGTGAACAACTATCACCGGTATGCCAAACTGAAATCAGAACAGGCTGCCGCTAAAAAGAAAGGCACTATTTCTTTTGCGCCAAGCTATCAGTTTGGCAAGGTGCTTCCCGGAGTGGTGTATACTTTTAAATAAGGAGCAGTGAATCGGCAATAGGCAATAGGCTCATTAAGTTTGAGTCTCGCTTAATCGGGAAATCCCGATAAGTCGGGACAGGCTGTGAAACGTGAAAGAATACAAGGCAGTTGGCAATAGGCAAAGGGGAAAACCGCTATTTCGCCTACGGCTCAACATAATTTTCAGAAATCTCTTATTTTCGAGAACCCACTCACAACTCACCATTCACAATTCACCATTGCAACTCATTAACCAACTTTCTCTATCACCCCTATCAACTGGTCAACTTCCCTCTATACTTCTTATATAACATCTGCGCCACTTGTAAACTATTGCCTGTAGGCATCGCCGGATATGCGTTTTGCGTATTTACCCATTTCCATTCCCATTTACGAATGCTTTCCTCAAATTGTTTCAGATCGGGTGCTGAACCGGTACGTAATGATTGGTGCAATAATGTAAAAAATTGTTGCCAGCGTGGTTTGTAAAAATCATTCAATAAGCCGCTCCATTGCCGGTTTGAGTACTCGTGAAGCGGACTGTTGGCATCACCCCAAAGGGTGATCAGATCACGGGCATTTTGTTCATACAAAGCCTTTTCACCTGGGGTAGTACCATTGCTACGTGCAGCAGCTAACCAGGGCCCCAGCATAAAATCTTTTCGGGTAGCCAGCAATTGATCCATATCGCTGATCAATTGTAAAAAGGCAAGACTGTATTTATTAAAAGCAAGGCTGTCCTTTTCGTTAAACGCAGCCACCCATTTCTTTTGTAACGGGGCGGCATAATTGGCAAGCACTTGCCGGGTAACATCCACCAGGTCATATTGAAAGCCATCACTGTTAACACCTTTTGCTGCGGACTGTATAAACAGGTCCCAGGCGGGCAACAGATCATTGGGTGCGTAATTGAGTTTGGTGCGTGTCCAAACCGTGGTAGAATCAAACGTAGGCCTGCCGGTAATGATCGATTCGGCCCCATCGCGTATCACGGCGCCATTGTACACGGTTTGCCTTAATATTTGCCAGGCATTCACCAGGTCTTTGTTTGCTGTTCTATAGCGATTCAGGACATATTGTGGTATCCAGGTGTTCAGTTCAATGGGGGTTGTTTGCCAGGTATGTTGGGTCATCAGTTCATACATCACCGGGTTTTGTTCTATGGCTTCCATGGTTAACCCAATGCCCCATAACTTACCCGATGTATTGTCGTTCAATGCCTGCGCAGGTCCGGCTGCTACGCCGTTCATCCGGCCAAACAGGTTTACATTGCCGCCAAAATTGTGCAACATATTCCATATCCAGGGTTTCCCGTAAAAGGCATCAGTGCGTTTCCAAACCGGTTCTATTTCCGCAGCAAGGTCAAGCAGGATCATTTTATTGTCTGGGACTGCTTTTAACAGGGCTTCAATTTGCGGGGCTTTCCAGAATTTTCGATCGCTATAGAACAACCAGCCCTGCATAACCCAGGTAGCGGCCGTATCGGCCTGTTTCATTCCTTCATATATACGGGCGCTCAATGCTGAAAGAAAGGCTGGATCATCAGACGGTGGTTCATTTTCATTGAAAGTGTCTGCGGAATACAGGTGATCGGTACCAAACAGGGTTGTTTGTTTTTGAAGAAAGCGTTTTCCAATTTCTGCAAACAACGGATCTTCTGAATCCAGGATATAAGTATCTGAAAAACCATTCGTCCAGTTGGTGGCTTTTAGTTTGGCATTGGGATATTTCTTTTTGAATGCGGATGGCACATGTCCGGTAAAGGCAGGTAATACTGGTTTCATACCCAGTTCCCGTTCCCGTTGCAATATTTTTTCCTGCAATACTTTATGACTTTTCATCCAGCTTAGGGGCAGCGGACCACCCCAGGCATCCAGGTTGCCCATCCAGAACCAGCCAAAGTAGGCCGGGCCACAAAAAAAGTTTTTCAGGTCCTCATCAGTAAACCCCATCTCTTTATACACTTCATACCAGGTATATTCTTCGCCGGTAATGGCCAGCGGCATATTGATGCCATGCAGGGCCATCCAATCAATTTCCTTTTGCCAGCGGTCCCAGTTCCACCAGCTCATACTGTAATTGAACGTGCAATAATTAAGATAATAGCGATAGGTATAGGGAGTAGCCTTATGTACTTTTTCTTTCACCACAGGCAGGGAGGAGGGGAACTGCAGGTTGGTACCATTCCAGGTTATCTGACAATGACAATAGTCAGTAAGGTAATGGTATAGGGCAGACGCGATGGAAGTACCATTATTCCCACGAAGCACAATGTTTTTACCACGACTTTCCACTTCGAAGATATCTTTACCGTTTTCGGCCGGAATGTCTTCTACAATAAATGAAGCCGCGTAGTTGGGTATAACCCGTTTTATTAATTCGTAAGAAGCTTTGGTATTTAACTGGGCGGCAATCGTTACAGGCAGCATGATTACCAGGATCAACACGATAAAGTTGCTGGCCCTGGGTATTCGTATTTGTTTAAACATAGTTAGTAACTGGTTATCCAATTGGTTACGCAAACAATATAAACCCAATTTTTTACTTTCTGTCAAAACCTCCTTTATATAGTCACGAAAACCTTTTCGTAAACTTCAATTCATACCCTCATTTTCTCAGTTTATAAAGGATACTGTTTATCAGCGGGTCTCCCTATAATAAGTTTGTGGTGATTTATCACTATTTAAAAATGCCTGTATGTACAAATTACCATTGATCATCTGGATGATGTTATTGGCGTATACCGCAGAAAGCCAGTCAACTCCTTTTGATATTTTAAAATACGTAGATCAGTTGCCGCCGATAGCTGCCAGCGCCAGTGATGCTTATCAGCAGTCTTATCCCAAGGGAAAGCGTACGCCTTATCAGCAATATGAAGCCGTGCTGGACGCGCAGATCAATGAATTGACTGATTTGTCGAAACACCAAAGCGGATTATTATCCTATTTGTCTGGCCGCAGTGACCGGGAAAGCAGGATATATGATTTTGGCAAAATGGTTAAAGCGGAGGACCTGGAATTGAAAAAGAAACAGGAAGAGCAGATCCATGTTTTCTTTAATTATATTGACGATTACAACCGGGCAACGTCCTGGACCATTGACTCTATCAGGAAAAACGAAGAGAATTATGGTGTACAGGCAGCGAAAATGGTCAGGGTATATCAACAAGCAGCTCCTGTATTCGTTAAAAAACTTAGACTGCTAACCAAGGAAATGAACGATCTGTTGAATAAGAAAGGGTATAATACAATACTCAATAACCAGGTACAAACACATAAATATTATATCCAGTTACTGGAAGTAAGAGGACTGCTGCTGGACAGGATCAGACAGGTGTGCAGGATGATCGGCGGATCGAGTGATTATGTAGCTGTTATCCAGGCAGAAGCGTTGAAGTAAGAAATTTTGGGATTGCGGGATTTCTAGATTTTGAGATTTGTCGACAATTTCGAATTTTCACAAATCTCAAAATTCCGAAATCTCAAAATCAGAAATTGCAATATAGAAAAGGGATGCTCTTGTTTTGAAAGACATCCCTTCTTACTATTATTAATGTTGCAAATGATAACGCATTCTGCTTTCCAGTTTATCCAGGTTTTTATCTTTCATTACAGTAAAAGAAAATTTCTTACCTGTTTTAGAAGCAGCACGCACCACCGCATCTATTACTTCATTGATCGATGATCTATCCTTGCATTTAAATTCTATGTTACCACTTTCTGCTTTTGGCCCTGCTGCCACAAGCGATTCATTTTGCATTTCTGTATACAACTTTGTGTAATCATTCGGGTTCGCACTATGTAATTCAACGCGGGCAGTGAATGTGTTCATATAGACTATTTAAAGGTTTGAAATAAATGAATTATTTGATCCCAGATTGTTAATAGGTGATTATGATATTATTAATAATTACCATGAAAAGCTAATCCAATTTGTTTGAATTACGCTGTTTTGTTTAATGGCCACTATTATTAAAAAAGCGTGCCAGGATGTTACTTTGGGGATATAATAACAAAGAGCTTACAATTGTTAATGATCTTAATACCCTACAAATTTAGTAGGATATACAATATAGTCAAAGCATTAAGCCATTAAATACTAATAAATATTGCTCAATAATCTCAGGGTAGTACAGGATGGCGTTTTCGTATAGTAAGCTAATTTTCTTGTAGAAATTAACTATCAAACGCTTGCTGTGTTATGAAAAAAAGAAATATATCCCTGGCCATTACATTTATTGGCTTGTTTGTCTTTTTAACAACAATAACAATTGCGCAACAGCCACAACAAGCAACTATCAGTTTACTAACGGGCGGCACCTTGTTATATTCAGATAATTTCTCAAATCCAATCGACGTCCACCGCTGGTTCGTAGAGATGGCCCCAGAAGAAAATTCATCTGTGCATACACAAAACGGGAAGTTGGTGTTAAATACCAAAGGTGGCGTAACAGTTTGGTTAAATGAATTGCTGAAAAAGAACATTCGAATTGAGTATGACCGGGAAGTAGTGGTAGCCGGGGGGGTAAATGACCGCTTATCTGATCTCAACAATTTCTGGATGGCTAAAGACCCGCGGAATGAAAAGCTGTTTACCCGTAATGGGATCCTGGAGTCATACGATTCGTTGCAAATGTACTATGTGGGTATGGGTGGTAATACGAACCGCACAACCCGGTTCAGGAAATATAAAGGCAATGGAGAAAGAAAACTGTTGCAGGAGTATTCTGATTCAGTCCATTTATTACAAGCCAATAAAATTTATCACATTGCAATTGTAGTAAAGAATGGGAACATTTCGTATTGGGTAGATGGGCAATGTTATTTCTCGTATAATGACCCTGAGCCTTTAGAAGAAGGTTATTTTGGCTTCCGTAGCACTAAATCGCATCAGGAAATAAGTAAGTTTAAAGTATTTCAACTGGAAGAATAAAGATGCAATCGGCAATTGATTTTTGGAGACGCAAGATAGTTATTAATCTAAATAAACGCGAGCCCACTCACTACTCACCATCTGGAACCGCCCAAAGACCCCCACCTGAACTTTGCTAAACAGGCAGGGGAGGGGACGGTCACAACGGAACTTAGAAACGAGAAACGGACTTTATACTTTAAGGGGAGAACCAAGAATATTCGGTGCTATGCTTTCAGGAAGTTCGTCACCAACGGCTGGTCCATTAGCCGCCAATTCACTCCCTTCTTTCTTCGATTTAAAAAATGGCCATAGGAATTGCGCATACCATTCTTCCTGTTTATAATGTTTCAATCCGTATGATTGGGGATACTGACGCGTGATGATCCCGGTTTTAAAGATCACATCCCACAAAAAGAACATGTTGCCAAAATTCCCTTTGTAATGACCAATGCCATCATCATTGCTATCGGCATGATGCGCATGGTGGGTAGCCGGAGTAGAGATAAGTCGTTCCAGCACCCAACCAACTGGCTTTAACCATTTGATGGTATAGAAAGGTTTATCCCAGGGAATGCTGGAATGCGCACCTGTAGTGATCAACGACTTTATTCCTGTTACAAACAGGGCGGAGTAACCGAGTCCTAAATAGGTGAGGGACGTGGTTAAATAGATCTGCGAAAAGAAAATGGTATAGATCACGTTTTGCCGGCTTGCCATTGCCATACCCATATAAGGCGCAGAATGGTGCGTACGATGGAATCGCCACAAGAACGGCAACTGGTGATGCAGGCGATGATACCAGTATTGAGTTAGGTCATCTGCTATGGCAATAATAAAAAAGCCCCACCAAAAAGGGATCCAGGCAAATGCATCTTTACTACCGGGTAATAGGATGGGCAGCACCTTCAAGCCAAAATAAGCAATGAGCGGACGGATGACCAATTTGGGCGCAATGAAACACACGATGTCCAGTATGCGTTCATTCTTTGTCCATTTGTTTTCATATAGTCCTGCCGCAAACTCAACAATGCCCAGTATGATCATAATTACGGGTAGTCCCCAGGTGGTGAGGTTTTTAAATATTGCTTCCAGGAAGTGTGGCGCTTTAAATGGCAATACGGCCGTACCATGTTGTTCCCAGGGGCGGGAGCCGATTGCATAAAAGGTAAGGAACATCAATACAATGGGTAGTGCATATATTAATATGCTGATCAACCCATCGCGGGTTATTTTTTGTGATAACGTGTAAGTTGGTTTCATTGTATAATAGTTTGGTTATCGATTAATGAGAAAAGTGTTAGCGAGCCAGAGACCGCCGGCAATAATTGTTAGTGGTATAAGAAAGATGAGGATGCCAACGGCAATCTTTTTTGAAAGAATAATTACATCTGTTGTGGTCATGGTTAATAGTTTATGGTTTTGAAAAATGTTCTACGAAAGGTGGTAGCTGTCAGAAAGTGTCGAATAGCAAGAAAGATGCAGCAATCGTGGAGATCAGCAGCAGTTGTTACAACAACAACCAAAATTGATATGCCCTGCTATATACATTATAAAATATTTCGTGCTGACAAAAGCAGCTTACCGGGTTAGGGTTCCGGTTATGTAAATAGGTGTTATTTGACAGTACAAGTTTACTGTTTTTTTATAAGTCCACCAAAATAATGGACTATTGTTTTTTAAGTAGCTTGTGAGGTGGGTTGTAATGTAACACAGTAAGCTATTCTAGGACCAATGCCAGTATTGCAAACGCATCAATCACCAACAACGCAACACTTAAATCCTGTGTCTTTCCCATAATAAGTTTAATGGCAGTCCAGCTAAGAAAACCCCAAATGATGCCTTGCGTTATACTGTAGGAGAAGGGGATGATGACCATAGCGAGAAAGGCAGGTATGGCTTCATCTAAATGTGTCCAGTTTATTTTTGTAACCGGTTGCACCATAAACACCCCTACTAACACCAATGCGGGCGCGGTGGCAATAGCCGGCACAACCGATAGTAAAGGGGCTAAAAATAGAAAAGGCAGGAATAACAACGCGCCGGTAATGGCGGTAAGCCCGGTTCTCCCTCCTTCTTTTATCCCAACGGCAGATTCAATATAAGCGGTGCCCGGACTGCTGCCCACCAGTCCTGCAATGGTAGTGGCCATGGCATCAGTTACCAATGCGCGTTTTATGTTGCGGGGTTCGCCATTTTCATCTAACAGGTTGGCTGCTTCGGATAAACCCACGAGGGTGGAAAGGCTGTCGAACATATCGGTAAATACAAAAGCAAAGATCACCGGCACAACCGACCATTGCAGCGAATGAATAAGGTCAAGTTTCAACAGTAAACTAAAGTCTGGCGCAGCAAAAAGTCCTTTCCAGGAAATGAGGGGTGGTGTACCCATTGCCCACCAACGGCCCAATGGGAACGCGGCCAATGTGGTGAAAACAATTCCAATCAAAATAGCGCCTTTTACCTGTCGCGTTACCAGGATGGCGGTGAATAATAGCCCCGCGAGAAAAGTAAGCAGGGCCGGATGCAATTTCCCAATACCTACAATAGTAGCGGGATTGTGTACAATGAATCCGGCATTTACAAATCCAATAAGCGTTATAAATAGACCAATGCCTGCGGCAATGGCATAACGCAATGGCCGGGGTATGGCGCGTACAATATAAGTGCGGACATTAAAAGCGGAAAGCAATAAAAATAGAACCCCACTCCAAAACACCGCGCCTAAAGCTACCTGCCAGGGGACCTTCATCCCTATTACCGCCGAGAAAGTAAAAAAGGCATTAAGCCCCATGCCTGGCGCTACCAGTACCGGGTTTTTGGCATACCAACCCATCATCAGGCTACTGAAAAACGACACCAGTACAGTAGCCGTAAGCACACCGCTAAAGGGCATCCCTGCCTGACTGAGCACCGAAGGGTTCACTACAATAATATAGGAGGTGGCCAGAAAGGAGGAGATCCCCGCAATGATCTCGGTGCTGCGGTTGCTGTTGTTTTTAGTGAGGTCGGTGGCAGTCATTTACTGAAGATAAGGAAGAATGCAGCAAATACCAAGCTCATAATCAGGATATTATGAAGCTTTCCAGCTTGTAAAGACATTGTGGTCCCATGGTGGGAAAGGGAAGGGCTAATTTATGGTCTTTTTATGACCTCACAGGGACCTAACAGGGACCTCACAAGGACCTCACAGGGACCTCACAGGGAGATAGTCCCTGTGAAGTCCCTGTAATCTCCCTGATTGGTCTTTGGTTGTTGAGATATAGACATTATTTGGTTTCTGAGGCCTTATCGACTGTTCGTACTTGCCGGAAACAAAAATCCCGCTCCGGTGTAACCGGGGCGGGATTCACTAAATGCTTACTTTATAAGCGGTTGTAATTATTAATACCCATCGTTCTGGGCCAGATTGGTGTTCAGCTTTCTTTCCGAGTTTGGAATAGGGAAGAGCTGTCTGCGGAGATCCTGGCTCATATGCGGGTTATCGTACCCGGGAGTGGCCACATCACCGGGGATGGCATATTCTGTTTCATATTTACCAAAACGGATCAGGTCGTTACGGCGCCAGTTCTCCCAGTACAATTCACGGGCACGCTCATCGAGCAGCTCGTCAAGGGTAACAGTGGTAACTGTGGGCGCTTTAGCGCGGGCACGCACTTTACTTACCAATGTTGCCGCGTCCTGCATTTCACCATTTACGGTGGTAGCAGCAGCGCCATTCAAAATGGCTTCCGCTTTCATTAAATAAATATCTGCCAGGCGGAAGATCGGCATATCATTACCACTCATGCGGGTAAGCGCGGTAGTAGCCCTGTCGGGATAATACTTGATAGAACGGATACCCATACAACGGGCCAGGTAATCATTACCCACATCGAAAGGCTTTTTGCCAGTCATTTTGATGGTTTTGGTGATCTCCAATTGCCAGATTGTATCGCCAGCAGGGCCAGAATAGCTGGCATTCAGGTCTTTCTTCGTGATCTTAATGGTAAAGGGGGTTCCATCCTTGTAAGTCTGTTTACCTACCAGCCAGGTGTTGGTACGCTCATCACCAGGCAGGTTGAACTTGTCGTAAAAGCCGGGTGTGGTGCTCATAGAGATACTCAGGTTGTTGGGCACGCCATATACCGGGTACATATAAGCCATAAAGCCATGGCGGGTAAACTGGTTGCCATCCAACAGTAAGGGATCGTAAGGTATAGCGAAAATAGTCTCTGTGGTATTGGGACCATTATCCGGTGCAAAAACAGCCGCATAGCTGGGATCGAGCGAGTATTTTTTAGAGGCAATAACGCTGTCGCACATGGCCACTGTTTCAGCATATCTTGTAGTACCGGTGTATATTTTAGCGTTGAGATACATTTTTGCCAGCAGGGCATATACCATTCCTTTAGTAGGGTGGGCATATGTTGGAATGGGGTTGTTGGGGTCTTTTACCGGTAACTTGCCAACGACCGCTTTCAGTTCTTTTTCAATGAATTGAAATACTTCCACTCTTTTTTTAGTAGCTGGTAAATCGTTCACCGGGAAAGTATCAACGATAGGAACGTTGCCATAAATGTCCATCATAAAGAAATAGAACAAGGCGCGCATGGCTTTTACTTCTGCAGTGGAAGAGATGCGGGCTGGGTCATTTTCCGCCATAGATGAATTGGCAATGTTGCTTAATACGCGGTTGCAGGTATTGATGGCGCCAAATCCCCATGACCATACATCTTTTACGTTTGCGTGATCGGGGGTATACTGATGGTGATGGTGTTGGCGGTACTGTCCACCGTCATCATAGTTACCATCGCGGCCGGGAATAATGACCTCATCGGTGGTAAGTTCCTGCATACGGAAATATTCAATGGCATACTTGCTGGCCAGCTGCGTATAAATGGGGCCTATTAAAGCCGTATAATCGAGTGACGTTTTGGGAAAGTTGCCAAGGGTATATTGTGACTCCGGTGTAACATCCAGTTTGGAACACGCACTCGCTACAAAAACGATAGCTGTTAATGCGATCAATATTTTTTTCATACTGGTAATTATTTATGATAGTGTGATCTCGTATTTTTTTATTCAGTTATAATAACGCACATGACATTAGAACACGATGTTGGCGCCAAAGATGATCGATCTTGTTTTGGGATAGAAGTTTTTAGAATCTATACCCGGCGTTAAACCAGCGATATTGATCTCAGGATCAATACCACGATAGCCAGTGATCGTGAACAGGTTGTTGCCGGAAACATACACGCGCAGTTTGCTGATAGCTTTAACCTTAGTCTTAATAGAATAACCCAGCGTTGCATTATCCATGCGGATATAATCGCCCTTTTCCAGGAAGCGATCTGATGTGAGGTAAGCAAAGGCGTCAATAAATGCTTCACCCAGCGTGAACTTGGGTACGTTGTTATTTTTTGAATCAGCAGGACTGTTCAATTGTGCCAGGGTATTGTTCAGGATCTTGTTGCCGGTTACCCCTCTTAAGAAGAAATTCAGATCGAAATTCTTATAAGTAAAGGTGTTGTTCCAGCCAAACAGCATTTTCGGCTGGGCATTTCCTGCAATCATAAGATCGGTTGTCAATGGTTGACTGGCAATGGTTTTTCCATCGGCGGTCAGGAAGGTACTGGTACCTGCATCGTTCTTGCCCATATAATGCCACAGGCTGAATGTTCCCAAAGGCTGGCCCTGAACAAGCACCTGGCTCCAGTTACCTGATTGACCTTTTCCACCCAGGTAAGCAAGGGGGTAATAATCAGGAGCCTGGAATCTGCCATTTGATAAGGAAACCACTTCATTCTTGTTATGTGAAGCATTCAACGTGGTGTTCCAGGTAAACGCTTTGGTTTGAACCGGGGTAGCATTTATGTTCACCTCAACACCGGTATTTTTTACTTTACCCACATTCGCGGTCATGGTGCTTGTAAAATATACGGTGTTTGGCACCTGGTAACCGAAGATCAGGTCAGACGTATTTTTGATATAATAATCGATAGAACCGCTGATCCGGTTTTTAAGCACCGAGAAATCAAGACCGATGTTGGTCATGGCAGTGCTTTCCCATTTCAGATCAGGGTTCTCGTTTGTTACGGGTAACAGGCCATTCAGGTACAATCCATTGTTATAAAATCTTCCGCTCGCATCGTAACGGGTAATAGCGGTAAACGCATCAAAGCCCAGGGAGTTACCCGAAACGCCATAACCAGCTCTCAGTTTCAGGTCATCAAATATTTTTTGATCGGCCATGAATGATTCCTGGGTAATGCGCCAGCCTGCAGACACGGTAGGGAAGTAACCCCAGCGGTTGTTATTACCAAATGCAGAAGAACCATCTTTACGTAAAGAGGCCTGGAATAAATACCGGTCCCTGAACTGATAGTTAACACGGGCATAGTAAGAGATCAGACGGAGGGTAGAAATGATGTTATTATCAAATTTAATAGTACCTGTTACCACGCCATTACTTACTGCCAGGTTATTGTAGTTGAGCAGGTCATTGGTGTAATATTGGGTATTGGCTCCAAAACCATCGCCGGTGCGATCTTGTTGCCAGGAGTAACCAGCCAGTAATTTAAAGTTATGGTCGCCATACGTTTTGTCGTAATTGAAGTATGATTCAATTACCTGTTTGGTGTTCTCATAGCTTCCACGATGCGCTCTGCCGTTTGCGCCTACCGCCTGTCCTGAATATGCGTTGTTATAGAAGCTGGAGTCGAGCCGTTGTTTTTGTTGAGAAAGGCTCAGGGTATATGTCAGCCCTTTCAGGATCCTCACCTCGGCCAGGCCATTCAGTAAAGTGTTCTCTTCTTTATAATCAAAAAGGTTGTTGGTGATAATGCCAACGGGGTTCAGGTAACCACCCCGGCTGAAATCTTCAGTAAATGATCCGTCGGGGCGGCGCACTTTTACGGTGGGCATATAGGTAAGCATATTACCGAACAGCGCGCCCTGGTCAACGTCGTGGTGTTTGGCAGTGCTGTTAGTGGCTGAGAACGCCAGTCTGAGGCGTTCATCAAAGAACTTTGTTTCAATATTACCTCTGGCTACCACCCGCTTCAGGTTGGTGGTCTTTACAATACCCTGGTTGTCGAAATAGTTGATGCTGGCGCCATACAGGGTATTGCCCTGTGCGCCATTAAAAGCCAGGTTGTGGTTGTGCGATACACCAGTGCGCATCACTTCATCCTGCCAGTTGGTATTGGCGCCGCTGTCGTTGTATTGAGAAACCAGGCTTTGTCCGTTTTTACCCAGATAATCCCTTAACTCATCGCCACTCAGCATATCAATTTTATTGGAGATGGTCTCAATGGCAACGTATGGGTTGTATGACAGCATGGTTTGTCCTTGTTTTGCCCGGCGGGTAGTGATCATGATAACGCCGTTAGCAGCACGGGCCCCGTAAATGGCGGTTGAGGAAGCGTCTTTCAATACGTCGATGGAAACGATATCTGTAGGCGCTACCAGTTCCAGGTTTGCACCAGGAACACCATCTATAACATAAAAAGGTTCATTGGCGCCATCGCGCAGGGTAGAAGGGCCACGCAGGATAACAGAAGGTGTTTTGTTGGGGTCACCACTGCGGGCGATGTTCAAGCCCGCTACTTTACCTTGTAATAACTGGGTAGGAGAACCGGTTACTACCTGGTTAAAGTTTTCGTTATTGATACTGGTTATTGAACCGGTGATATTTCTTTTGCTCGATTTACCATAACCAACCACCACTACATCACTTAATTGTTTCGATTGCAGTGTAAGCTTTGTATTGATGGAAGTTTGATTACCAACAGAAATGTCTTTGGTTACATAGCTAACCGCAGAAAACTGCAAAAAAGCTTTGCCTGAAGGAACCGTAATTTCAAAATTTCCACTCTCATCCGTAGTAACTGATTTGTTGGTTCCACGAACTGTAACGCTTACACTGGGAAGCGGTGCATTGTTCTCATCTGTGACTTTTCCTTTAATTGTACGGTCTTGTTGTTGAAAGGCTAAGGCTGGCAAAGCCATAAGCAGCATCAGCGCTGCCAGCATTGGCAAGGTTGTTTTTCTGACAAGCGGGAAACAAAAAAAACGCATGATTTTTTTTCTCATTGTAAATGTTTGGTGTTACGAGATTGTGATCAGTGAACCCTCACTAAATTTAATTTAAAAATGCAGGCATAGCTCCGTTAGCGATAGTAAAAGGATAAGTCGTCGATTTTTTGGAGAAAGCGCAAAGGGAAACTTTCGATGTTACTAAAATGTAAACCGTGTATTAAGTTATTGCTTCACAGTAGCAAAACTTTTTTAGCTATTTTCGTGGCGGGTGCAATTCTTTACTTTTCAAAATCCCTAAACGGCACCTTTCCTGATATATATCATGAAAAAAAATCCGGTTGTCCTTATTTATTCAAGATTACTCATGGGGGTGGTTATCCTGCTTTTAAGTGTTTTACAGGTTGAGTATTATAATGTTATAGCCATAATTCTTTTTACAACCGGTCTGCTGACTGATATTTTTGATGGTATTATTGCCAGGCGTTTGAATATCTCAACGGAGCGATTGCGAAGACTGGATTCCTCTATTGACCAGGTATTTTTTATATCAGTAACTATAGCAACCTATTTACAATGCAAAGCATTTTTTTATAGTAACTACATTATGTTGGCAATATTACTGGGAACAGAAGCATTAACCTATGTAATAAGTTTTATAAAGCTTAAAAAGGAAGTAGCTACACACGCTATTTCTTCAAAAATCTGGACTTTGTTCTTATTTGCTACCCTGATACATATAATGGTTGATTGCAATGCCGGTATTTTGTTTCAATGGTGTTTTTATGTGGGGATGATCTCAAGATTGGAAATTGTAGCTATTTTGCTTCTTTTGCCTAAATGGACAAACGATGTCCCTTCGGTTTACCATGCTATTTTATTAAGAAAAGGAAAAGAAATAAGAAGGCACAAACTGTTTAACGGATAACTATTGAGGTGCATTTACTGCCTTGTGCCAGGCGGAATCCCCGGGATCTACCTGGGGCTCCGCTGGACTTGTAATGTTTGCGTAGGTACAAACATAGGTGTAAAAAACAACCCGGTGTTACGAATCAGGGAAAACAAATTATTAATTCCGAAATAGTATTTCCACTTATGTGTACCAGCTATTATTAATCATACCTTTGAAATACCGGTTTTGGTCCTGTTGATTTGTGCATTCCCGCCTGTTGCACCATCCCGTCTATAATTAATATTGAAATGAAAACGCTGAAAGACCATATTAAACGTACCATTTCCGTTACGGAAAATGAGTTGGAGCATATGGTGCAATTATTTCAGCCAATGACGCTGGAGAAGGAGACCCATCTGATAAAAGCCGGGCAGTACTGTGAGAATTATTATTTTGTTGAAACCGGTTCGCTGCGTGTATATACCATGGTTGATAACCTTGTTGTGACCAACTGGTTTGCTTTTGAAGGTAATTTCTTTACCGACCTTGAAAGTTATACCTATCAATGCCAGGCAAAGTTTAATATCCAGGCTATTGAGAACTGCTCGTTGTTATATATTTCCAGAAATAATATGAATGTGTTGCTGAAACAATACCCGGCGTGGGGTGAACTGGTGCGCAAAACCTGGGAGCAGGCCTTTCTCCGCTTATCGCAAATTGTTTTGTCGGTGCAAACCATTTCGGCCAAGGGGCGGTATGAGCAATTATTCAATCATCAGGAGCTGATCCAAAAGACCCCACCCCGGGACCTGGTTTCGCTGTTAAGTATTACCGATTCTCCTCTTAGTAAGAAGTAAAAAGAAAGAAGGTTCGATGATTTGAATGTTTGATAGTTGACCTCCGGACCTCAACCATCTGCAACCAAACCATCAAACCTTTTTATTGGTTTTTCATATTAGTTTTGTCTTCATGTCATTGTACTCTGCTTCTGTCATTCTACCCTGTTTTTTTAATTCGATCAGCTTTTCCAATTCTTCCATTCTATTATTGGTTATTGTACTTGTATGAGTTGGGTGGCGGGGATGTGGCATTTTAAATTTCAAACTATTGAAACCGTTGTCAAGGGTATCGGCAGGTTTTTTTAATAACCAGGCCGAGATGATCACTGCCAAAGAGGCGGCCAGGGTGATCCACAACCCATAACCTGCTGAAACAATACTGATCCCGCTACCAGCTATCTGACCAAATCTTATGATGGCAAACAGCAGGGCAATGGAGGCTGCCACCATGGTTATCATCCACATGGTTTTTCCTTCTGCTTTCTTTTGATCACCCATTAATGTAATGAGCAGTACTGCTACAAGCGCCCCGAATACTACTATGCCAATACCGCTAAACCCGTTGGCATTAAGTTGGTGGCGGAAAACGCCCCCTATGGTAACCCAGGGAAGAAAAACGGAAATAATGCCAATGGCAGATAGTAGTAAAATGAATCGGCGTTGTTTATGCATGAACAGAATGCTCATAAACATAAATTTTATGGTGAAGAAATAATGGTATATAGACTAGTTCATTGGGAAGGAAGGGAGCAATAAGGTATAATTCTATAAAGCAGGCGTTTGGGCAGCCGGAAGTTTTCAGGAGATAGGGATGACATACCTAAGATACGGGAAAATTTAAATATAGACAAAAAGACATAAAACAGATAAAGTTGGCAAGTTGAAAAGTTGACCAGTTAACCAGTTAATTGGTCAACTTAAGAGTAAATATTAAGGTCACTGTCGTTTTTGTTGCGTTTATTATTAAGAAAGTAAGATAATATAAGACCAATTATAATAATGCCGGTGATAATGGGAAAAGCTATTGGATTCATAAAGCCGTCTTTTATATGTTTGATTAGACGGTTAACTGCGGCTAATATTGTTAATGGCTTGTAAGTTTTTGGTTAACGGGGAAAAAGGGAACAAGACAACAAGACAACAGGCCGACCAGGGTATAAGGGACCAGGGGACAAGGCATAAGGTATATGCAAAAGGCAACGAGGCGCCAATTGGATCCTTCAATCCTGGGGCCTCGTTGCCTTTATGCCTCATTGCCTTTTTATCAGCGTTTGATGAATTTCCTTGTTATAGTTTCTTTACCGGTATTTATTTTAACGAAGTACATACCTGGCCGCAGATTAACAATATTTATATGTTGCCCGCTAAGGATGGCTGGTGCCGTGTATGCTACCCCCCCGTTCATATTCATGATGGTAACATCGAACCGATCCCCCATATTACCATACCGGATCACCATTTCATTACTCGCCGGGTTTGGTAAGATCTGCACCGATGGTGTATACTCAGTATAAGGTACTACAGTGTTTCCTGCATTTGCTGCCTGGGTGGTCATAGCGCCTGTTTGACGTATTACCACAGAGCTGGCCCAGTCGTTTAAGTTTACGGTAGAACCGCCCGATAAACCTACACTTACCAGACAAGTTGCATTGCTTTTGAACAAATAAGCAGGGCCTGCAAAATTATTATCCTGGTACAGGATAGCCTCATATCCGCTGTTCACTTTTAGCGATGAAATATCATCGTTAACAGCGCCCAACGCCATTAACTGGCTAAGCGTGTACGAACCAATTGGCAGATTGATGGCATAACCACCAAAATCGCAATGTTTGTACACGGTCACACCTGGTGGATTGTTAACACCCACTGTGATCTGGGCAGAAGACTGGCCGCCACGGTCGTCTGTAGCTACTGCTTTTATTGCATAAGTGCCAGCTGTGCCAATTGACCAGGTATAGGAATAAGGGGCCGTAACGTCTTCACCGAGTTTGGTTGTTCCATTAAAGAACTCCACTTTGGCTATAAGCCCATCGGCATCTGTGGCGTTGGCATTGATGGTAATGCTTGCCGGGGCGGTAAAGGTGCTGCCATTGGTGGGTGATGTTATGCTCACAACCGGCAGGGTGTTACTGATTGAACGGATACGCAAAGAAGTGGTAGAATCATTCCAGCCGCTGCTTACCAGACAGGAAACATCGGCAGTATAACCTGCAGACGCGCCGCCAAAATTATCGCTCTTATACAGCACCACTTCATAACCGGTTGTTATTTTGATTGACGAAAGGTCTTTGTCTGAAATGCCTTTAGCCAGGAGTTGCGCTTTGGTATAGCTGCCCTCATTCAGGCCAATAGCATAGGTACCGGTATAATTACAATCTTTATAAAAGATGGCAATACCGGTTGGGGTAGAACCACCGGCAACGGTACCTGTAATGGTATAAGTGCCCAGCGATCCATAATTGGAATAACCAGTGGTAGCCGGGCTGCCTGAACCCGTACCTGTAACCGAAACAAAATATTTACCGGCAGCTAAGGTGCTGCTGATACTGGCATTTAAACCCGTGGGGTTCGACGTGGTAATTGCGGTACCATTCGCGTCATGTAAAGTAGCCAGGATGTCCAGATCGGGATAAGCAGCATTGGAGGTGAAGGTCAGACTGAGATTGCCACCTGTAGTATTAAAGGCGAACATATCTACATCGCCCGTGCGTTCAATAAGCCCTGCATTGCTAACAGCGCCAGCCGTATTAACGGTGAGGGGCGCTGCTGCTGTAATGGTATTGCCATAATCATCAGTGCGGTAACCTATCCCATAGGTTGAGCTGGTAATAATGGCCAGGTCATCCTGTGTTTGACTGGCATTGGCATACTCGCCTTTACTCCATTGTACCAGTGATACGTAATAGCCAACGCCCATAATGGGAGCCCAGTTGCCCTGTCCCTGGTAATATTCTTCATCAGGAGTTGTTCTTCCATCGTGTGCAAGGCCCAGGGTATGGCCTACTTCATGCGAACCGGCTTCACCGGCTGCTCTTGCCCCGCTGTTGAACACCCAGCAAGGGGTTTCATCATTCCATTTAAAAGAGCCCAAATAAGCTACCCCGCCGGCTCCCGGGGCAGCCGTATTGGTAGGTGTAAAAATGCAGCGCATTCTTTTTGTTTTCGGATACGTATTAAAAACGGCCTCACTGGTGGTGATGTTTATATGAAACGGGCGGTAATCTTCGCTGATCAGTTGCCATACTTTTTCTTTGTCGGCATCTGTTAAATTGGCCGGGGCTGCATTAATGGGATTACCGTTGTTCCAGCCAGTGCCTGAAACTAATTGTCCATCGAAGTCGAGCAATACACAACCATTGCCACCGGGAAAGCTTTGCAGGTCGGTAACGGCAGCTGCAGCATTCGCCGTAGCAGGGTCTGTAGTACTGGCGTCGGGTTTTTCGATGTTTACCTGTTGGTAGTTTATACAAACTACTTTATTAATATCTTCTTCTTCTACAAAGACTGCTCCGTTGTTATCGGAATAATATTTATACGCTTTTTTAGTGTTATGCAACAAAATGTGACCGTTCACTGATTTGCCTTCAAACATCAGGTAGAACGATGAGTTGGGCATATTCTCAATAGTACCCGCCAGTTGTTCGGAGCCTGCATTCTGCGACCTGCGAAAATTAACAGCAGCTGGTAAAGAAAGGGAAGGGGAGAGTTGTAACGTCAAACGACTGAGCCTGTTTGGTTTTTGTGTGGCAGTGATCTGCTTTCTAAAACTGTTCAATACATTGTTGCTACTGCCGATAGGAAAACGTTTGTCCTGTGCATAGGTTGCGGAACCAAACGCTATCAGGCCTGCCAGCAGGTACAGATTTAATTTTTGCATGGTGCGTGATTGAAATGAGGAATGATATAAAATAAAAAAAACTGTCAGGTCAAAACCATGGTATTATGCATAGTATTAGTATGCACACTACGGTTTAAACCTGACAGGGATTATTAACTAATTAACAGAATACAGAACCTACTACTTGATAAACTGGCGGGTGATCTTTTTATCACCTTTGGTGAACAGCAGGGTGTATACACCTTTACTCAAAGAAGATACATCGATCTTGTTTGAAGCTGCCCGTGCAGCCATTACCACTTTACCGCTGATATCGAAAATTCTGATGATACCACCGTCCAGTGTTTCGCTGCTCTGGATGTTCAGTTGTTGATGTACAGGGTTAGGGTAAAGGTTGAACGCTTTACCATTTTCCATGGTAGCATCGATCAAAGTGCCGGCTACTGCAGAACGGGTACCTGATGTTAAAGGTGTGATGCGGATCCAGTTCAGGTTCCAGCCACCAGCTTGTGCGTATACGCCAAAGTTGTAAGTACCAGCAGTCACCGTAACGTTGTGAGAAATGGTTGTCCAGTTCTGCCATCCGCCTGTGCTGGGCACATCTAACTGACCCAGTTGGATAGCGCCAGCGTTCAGATCGCAAGATACACGGCCACCACCGCTCAGGCTGGCAACCCGGTATTCCACTTTGTAAGTTCCGGTAACAGGGAAGTTGATGTTGTAATAAGCCATCCAGTCGCCCTGATCGATATAACCTACGTTCTGACCACCATCTGTGTCAGTGGTTGTTTCTGTTTGAACGCCAGACATACTGTTATAGCTTTCAGCCTGGATCAACACCCCACCGGTTGGAGGAGGCGTAGTTCCTTCTGTGCCGTATACTTCAAATTCATACAGCGAATAACCCCATTCCGTACCACGTGCAGTACCAGTCATCCGAACATATCTGCCGGTAGCAGTTAAACCTGTATAGTCATTGGTGAGTGAAGTATTACCAGTAACGTTCTTAACTGATGTCCAGCTGGCATTGTCTGCAGAAACTTCCAGTACGAAATTTTTTCCGTAAGCAGCTTCCCACAGCAATCTGATCTCAGAGATGCTATACTGTTTACCTAAGTCAACAGTGATAGACTGTGGATCAGCAGCCGCAGATGACCAGCGGGTAGTTGAATTACCATCCACTGCCAAATTACCTGGGAATTGGCTTTCTTCAACTGATGATACGGTTACGGTTTTGTTGAGGGCGATGTTGGTACCTGTAGGAGGAGGGTTTGTGCCGCCGCCTCTGGTCAATACTACATCATGAATAGCCGACAACAATGAGTTAGCGCCTGTAGCATCGTTGCTCAGTTCCCACATCATGATACCATTGCCATTATCAAACGCCAGATTGGTTTTGTTTTTGATGGTAGTGATACCATTGTAACCAACGCCATTATAAGTATCAGAATAAGGGTTAGCGCCACGGGCAATCAGCTGAGCGAAAGACTCCCAGCTGGGTCTGCCGTAGAAGGGAACGCCTAAAACGCATTTTTCTTTAGGTAAGCCACGGCCTCTCCAGTAATTCATTGATTGTTGAGCGAGCGCATAAGTTGAGTGTTGGTAATCGTTGTAGTCATAAGCCATCAGGTTCAAAAAGTCAACTACACTGAATACTCCGTTCAGAATGCTTGCACCACCATCACCTACAACAGCAGCAGTCAACAGTTTGCCACGGCTGTGCATTTCGTTCGATAGTGAGGTCATCAGTGTCAGGTAGTTGTTGGCAGAAGTGCCATTGTCTGGGTATTCCCAGTCAATATCAACACCATCGAGGTTATACTGATTAACCAGGCTGATCAGGGCTTGTACAAAGGTATTGCGAGAGCCGCTGCTGGCAGCCAGTCCTTCGAAACCACTGTCGTTACCATCGTTCCAGCCACCTACGGAGATCATTACCTTAACACCATTGGCATGGGCCTTTGATACCAGGCTCGACAGTTTGCTGGGATTATCCAGTCCCTGTAAGGTACCATTGCTATTAGGTAAAATGAAAGCATAGTTAATGTGGGTAAGCTTACTGTATTGAACAGTGTTTACATCGCCAGCCCATGATGGCATATAGCCGATCACTTTGAACTGTGCTGATGCGCGCTGTACGCATGTGAACAACAGTAGTGCAAGGAAGATTCTTCCCGGTAGATTTTTCTTCATGATTTTAGATTTTTGATTTTACAGGTTCGGACGTGTTTATTTCACAAACTCTTTGGTGATCCTTGTTTGGTTTTTGGTGAATACCAGGGTATACACACCTGGCGCCAGTGCAGAAACATCGAGGTGATTAGTGGCGGGTCTTGCCGTCATAACCTGTTTGCCGCTGAGATCAAAGATGCGAACGAGACCGCCCGACAATGATTCGCTGCTGGTGATGTTCAATTGATGTTTAACCGGATTGGGATAAATAGTGAAGGATTTACCTGATTGTACAGCAGTTTCTGCTGGGGTATTTGCCACGGTTGTCTGTCTTGCACCGCTTAATGGGGTGATGCGGATCCAGTTCAGGTTCCAACCACCGGCAACGGCAAAAATACCAGGGGTATACGTGCCGGCATTAACATATACAGTATGTGAAATGGTTGTCCAGTTTTGCCAGCCACCAGTACTAGGTACGTCCAGTTGGCCCAGTACAATAGAACCGGCGTTCAGATCAGCTGACAAACGGCCACCGCCATTCAGGCTCGCTACACGGTATTCAATCTGGTAGTTGCCGGTAGTGGGGAATACGAGCGGAGAGTAAGCCATCCAGTCGTTGGCATCGATCCAACCTACGTTTTGGCCACCACCTGCATCGGTAGTTGCTTCCAGTTGCACGCCTGACATGTTGCTATAGCTTTCTGCCTGTATAGTTGTGCTGGTAGGAGGGTTTGGATTACCACCGGCATCCTGGTACACTCTTACATAATCAACATACATTTTTGCAGGGAAACCATTTAAGTCGATGTTGAAGCCGGGCCAGTTGCCACCAACAGCCATATTCAACAAAAGAAATTGATTGGCATGGAACTCACTGGTTCCGTTGATGCCGCCACCAATGTACATTTCATGATATTTAACACCATCGAGGAACCAACGGATGTAATTGGCATCCCACTCAATACTATAATCATGATAGTCAGTTACGGTGCAGGCTGTGTTGCCGCCATAAGAAGCATATTGGTTATTGTTATCCAGCCAGTGTGGTGTACCATATGTTCTGTTCTCGGCATTGATGTGTTCCATGATATCGATCTCGCCACAGGCAGGCCAGCCCGCGCCGCTATTAATATTATCGCCTAACATCCAGAAGGCAGGCCAGATCCCTGAAAACGCCGGCATCTTGATACGGGCTACCATTTTGCCGTATTTCCATGACTTCTTACCGGCAGTTTTCATGCGGGCTGAAGTATAGTTAAAACCGCCAAATGATTCGCGTTTGGCAGTGATCACCAGTTGTCCGTTTTCAATAGTGGCATTCTCCCGGCGGTAGTATTCCAGCTCATTGTTGCCCCAGCCGCCGCTGCCGTTACCGGTTTCAAAAACCCAATCAGCACTGATGCTGTTGGTAAATTCATCCTGCCACACAAGCTGCCAGTTCTGGGCCTGTGCGCTTTTTTGAAACGTTGTTAATGCACCCAATAATAAACAGGTAGGTAAAAACTTTTTCATAGTCAATAGCTTTGAGGTTTTTAAATTTTTAAATATTAAGCAATCTTAGATCGTGAATCATGAATCCACCTACGCCAAGGCTTCGGTGGACGAGTCGGCAATCGTCAATCGTCAATCGGCAGTCGGTAGTCTTCAATCATTAATCGTCAATCGGCGATTCGCCTTCGTTCTTCGGCTCCCATAGCGTCAAACTTCGGAACGCATAGACATAACATAGCGCCTGTAACAGGTAACCGGATACTGAGCCCGATAGTTATCGGGAGGTAACTGGCGTCATGAAATATGAAGCCTGTAACCTGTATCCTGCAACCTGGAACAAGTCAAAGTCCTTACGCAACCGCACGTCGCGTGTGGCTGATAACAAATATGGAAGGGGAAAAAATTATGGCTATTCTATACAGTACAAGGGAAGCAGGTGATCTACCCACTTTAGTGCTAAGGGATGTGCTGCTACAACATTATTACTACTTACGAACAAGTGATTTCTACAAAGAAGGTGAAGGCAAAAATCACTCCAATTAATTCAAATGGCTAAAACGTTTATAAATTTTCAAAGGCAAACTTATAAAGGTGATGAAAAAGAGTAAAATTACTCGTTAAATCCAGCACCGGGTCAGGACAAGGTAAAGGATAAGGTGTTAGGTTAGCAATGACCCTTCTATAACAATATAGTTAACTTAAATCTTAAGAATCCGGGATAATAAATTGTTTATATAGATGTATATGTGTTCTGATATGATTATCAGTCTATGTATAACGTAGATATATAATGTGGAAAAAAATAAAGCTGCTTTCATAGTTAAAGTGTTTTAAACAGTTTTTACTTTGCAGCTGCTTCTACAATAATATTACTGCAGTTACAAAATACCTTCTTCATAATGCGGAACGCTTAAAGCTGAACGCCTAAAGCTTAATGCACAGATAAAAGTGCTTTGTCTTTAGGGTTGTTGCTTAACTACAGGCCTTGCTTTGCCAATACTTCCCGGGCGCAATAGGCTGAGTTTTATGCGTGTTTGCATTCATTATCAATTCCTTTGTTTTCCCTTTATGTCTAACGTTTGTTACGCAAGCGAATGCGTTGTGTTTTTGTATGTTTCGTTATTTGCGTTCAATCTTCCCCGTTGAAGGTTCGGTCATTGCTTTGCATTAACTGATTTTAATTTTTTCTAATTATAGTATGTATTGTTAATCTAAAAAAAGCCTTACAGTATGAAAGCGTTGTCTACCCTGAGCAAATGGCGCCATTGGCGAAGTTTGCAGTATGTTCAACTGGCTATTTTGCTATGTTTTTTTTCTACTGCGCGCGCGCAGGTAAGTCCTTCAGTGCCGGCCACTACGGCACAACACACCAAACAGGTGATTGGTTATATTACACAATGGGA
Source organism: Niastella soli (assembly GCF_017742245.1). Taxonomy (GTDB): domain Bacteria; phylum Bacteroidota; class Bacteroidia; order Chitinophagales; family Chitinophagaceae; genus Niastella; species Niastella soli. The sequence continues at coordinate 405,835 of NZ_JAGHKO010000010.1, read as the reverse complement.
TGCCTGGAAAGATGTGGCGAACCTGGTGCCAAAAGGTGGTTATAACCATTTGAACGTGGATTATTCCCAATACACCATTTTGAACTTTTCCTTTTTTGGCGTAGCCAAGGATGGTTCATTGCACAGTGGTGATTTTCGCAACAAGAACATTTATCAGGTGGGCGCCGTTCAGGAGCCTGCTGCCTTGTTGAACGAAGATATTTACAGCAGCTGGGACCTGTTCCTGCTGTATGGTGAACTGGAGACCCTGTATTACATTTCTGATGGAAGCTATGCTTACAACCAGGGCTATCGCAATGAAGGCGCCGGCTGGAAAAATGTGAATACCGGTAAAACCGGTTCTTTTCCTTTGGCCATACATAAACAAGGCGGTCAACCCGGTTTGTTAGAACTGGCACATTCAAAAGGGGTGAAAGTAAATGCCTCTATTGGTGGCTGGAGTATGTGTAAGCACTATCCTGAAGTAGCTGCCGATGCTGCTAAACGTGCCAAATTCGTAGCCAATTGTAAAGACCTGATCGCGATGGGTTTTGATGGTATCGATTTCGACTGGGAATATCCTAACGATCCTGGTATGAACATCGAACATTATAGCGCTGCTGATTACAACAACTTTGCTACGCTGGCTGAAGAAGTTCGTGCAGCTATTGGCAGCAGCAAATTGATCACTGCCTGTTTCGCCGCTTCACCTGCAAAGCTGGGTGGTTTTAACTGGACCCGTCTGAATGCCGTGCTCAACTATATGGACATGATGACGTATGATTATAATGGTGGTTGGAGCAACAAGGCTGGTCACAATGCGCCTTTGTATGATTATCCTGGTATGGAGTATCAGGGTTTTTCGTTGGATGGGACCGTAAGAGGATTAAAAAGCCTGGGTGTTAACCTGAGCAAGGTTACTTTAGGAGCTCCTTTCTATGGAAGAGGCGTTATTTGCAGCAGTACTGGTGCGGTGAACGCTGCTACCACCAAACGTCAGGAAACCGTTCAGCCCGATGGTCCTATTCAAACCTGCGCCGACTTTACCAACTGGCAAAGAGACCTGTGGGATGGAACTCCTCCTTACAGTTATATTTTGCAGGCAACTGGTAGCGGATCTGGCTGGACTGAATACTGGGATGACAATGCAAAAGTGCCTTATAAAGTAAAAGGAAACTATTTCCTGAGCTATGATAACGAGCGTTCCATCGAGGCAAAAGCACAATACATAAAGGATCAGGGGCTCGCTGGAGTTATTGTATGGCAGGTGTTTGGTGACATGACCGACATGACCAGCAGTACTTCAGGTACCAAACTGATCTTCTGTCCTAATACCAAATCAAAACTGGTAAACAAGATCAACCAGGTATTTGCCAGTGGCAGCACAGGCAACCAATTGCCAACTGTTTCCATTGCTTCTCCTGCCAACAACGCTACTTTCACTGCGCCTGCCAACATTGCGTTGACGGCCAATGCAGCCGATGCGGATGGCAGCATTTCAAAGGTTGAGTTCTTTAATGGTGCAACCAGCCTCGGTTCTGCAACGGCTTCACCCTATACTGTTAACTGGAGCAATGTGGCAGCCGGTACTTATACCGTCACTGCTATTGCTACTGATAACACTGGTGCTACTACTACTTCTACAGCCATTACAGTAAAAGTAAATGGTTCTACTGGTAACAACGCACCTACGGTATCAATTACAGCGCCAACCAGCGGCAGCAGCTTTACTGCACCGGCCAGCATTACATTAACTGCCAGTGCAGCTGATGCCGATGGCACCGTTTCAAAAGTAGAGTTCTTTAATGGTGCAACCAGCCTCGGTTCTGCAACTACTGCTCCTTATACTGTTACCTGGAGTAGTGTAGGAGCCGGCACTTATTCGGTCACTGCAAAAGCTACCGATAACAGCGGCGCTTCTACTACTTCCTCTCCTGTAACTTTAACTGTAAATACCAATACAGGTGGTAACACCAGCAAAGTGATCGTGGGTTACTGGCATAACTGGGGTACTACCTCAGGAACGCCGCCTTACATCCGTTTGCGCGATGTGAATCCTAAATACAACGTAATTCAAATTGCCTTTGGCGTTACCTCAGGCGATCAGTCTACAGTAACCTTCACTCCAGAAGGAACTACTGTTGCTGATTTCAAAGCGGATATTGCTACGCTGCAATCTCAGGGCAGAAAAGTACTGTTATCACTGGGGGGTGAGAACGGTATCCTGCAACTGAATACCGCTGCCAATAAAACTTCATTTGTTAATTCAATGAAGTCGTTGATGGACCAGTATAACTTTGATGGTTTTGATATTGACCTAGAAGGTGGTTCTAACCTGGTACTTAACAGTGGTGATAATAACTTCATGAATCCTACTACGCCTAAAGTGGTGAACCTGATCGCTGGTATTAAAGAGGTGATCAATTACCGCAAAGGCCTGGGTAAAGATTGCTGGCTGACCATGGCGCCAGAGACTTATTATGTTCAGGCAGCGTATGCTTCTACCTATTCTCCATTGGTGGGTGCTTATCTGCCATTGATCTATGGCTTGCGCAATGAGTTACAGTTCATCCATCCGCAATTGTACAATACCGGTCCAATGACGGGTATGGATAATAAAAACTACTCTTCAGGCACAGCAGATTTCATTGTGGCTATGACAGAAATGCTGTTGAGTGGTTTCACTGTTGCAGGTACCAACCAAACTTTCCCTGCCTTGCGTGAAGACCAGGTAGCCTTTGGTTTACCTGCTCAAACTTCTGCAGCTGGTTCAGGTTACACCACCCCGGCGAATGTGAAGAAAGCGTTGGATTACCTCACCAAAGGAACTTCATTCGGTGGCGGTTATGTAATGAGAAAATCAAGCGGCGGTTATCCTGGTTTAAGAGGTATCATGACCTGGTCTGTTAACTGGGATAAAGCGAATGGTGATGAATTTGCCACTAACTACTATGACTACTTCTTTGGCAATACAGGTGGTGGTAACAATGCCCCTGTGGTGAGCATTACTTCACCTGCTTCCGGTGCTAACTTTACTGCGCCAGCTACTATTGCTATCACTGCATCAGCCAGCGATAACGATGGTTCTGTTACCAAAGTGGAATTCTTTAATGGCGGTACTAAACTGGGTGAAGCAACTTCAGCTCCATACAGCTATACCTGGAGCAATGTGGCTAACGGTACCTATTCACTGACTGCCCGTGCAACTGATAATAAAGGTGCTGTAACCACTTCTGGTGTTGTTTCTGTTACTGTTGGTACAGTTACTGGTGGTGGTTGTAATGGTATCCCGGCCTGGACGGCTACCGATGTATACACAAGTGGCAAACAGGTTGTGTACAATGGTAAAGTGTATGAAGCAAAATGGTGGACACAAAACGAACAACCTGATACGCATCTGGGCGATGGCATGGTGTGGAAATATATCAGTGATTGTAACGGCGGCGGCAGCAACAATGCCCCTGTTGTTACCCTTACCTCACCTGCTTCTGGTGCTACTTTTACGGCTCCTGCAACAGTGGCTATAGCCGCAACTGCCAGCGATGCGGATGGTACAGTAAGCAAAGTGGAATTCTTCAACGGCGCTACCAAACTGGGAGAAGCCACTGCAGCTCCATATAGCTATACCTGGACCAACGTAACCAATGGCACTTATGTTATTACTGCAAAAGCAACTGATAACAGTGGAAATGCAACCACTTCAGCTTCTGCAACTATTGTTGTGAGCATCGGTGGCGGTGGTTCTGGTAATTGTGCCGGTGTAGCCGAGTACCAGCCTTATCCAAAGATCTATAACAAAGGCGACAAAGTAACCTATAATGGCAACCTGTACGAAAGCCTGTCTGATGCCCTGTACAATGTTACACCGGGTACAGCTGACTGGTGGTGGAAACCATTAGGTGCCTGCTCTGCAACTACAAGAGTTACTACGGCAACCAATATGGCAAGTACTGCAGGCGGCGCTTCTGTAGTGCCTAACCCGCTTACTGGTAGCTCTGCTCAGGTGCTGAAATATGCTGAAGCTGGCGACCAACTGGTTGTTGAAGTTCAGAATATAAGCAGTGGAAATGCAGTGAGCAGTCAGTCCTATACCGCATCAGTGACTGGGGTGAATAGTATCACTATTCAAACCGGTAAACTGACGCAAGGTATCTGGATCGTTCGCATCACCAACAAGAAAACCGGTAATGTGAGCTTGACCCGGTTGGTGAAACAATAGGATGACAACTGAAGAAAGATAAATTGATCAGTACGGAATGAGGAGTTTACATTCCGGATCTCTTCGGAGCACAGGTTATTGGAAAAACCAAACAAGGAACAGGAAGTGCGGGGTTACCCCACTTTCATGTTCCTTGTTCTTTTTATCGGCAATCCTCAATCGGCAATCGGCAGTTTTGGACTCACGAAATTTGAGCCTCACTTATCGTGAAACGTGAAATCCCGACAAGTCGGAACAGGCTGTGAAACGGCAAAGCCTACAATTCAGGTAGCCTATCAGAATCGAGTATAGCTATTAGTCGGAGATTGCCCATTGCCTTTATCAACCCTATCAACTAATTCAACTCTGTCAACTTACTCCTCTTTCATTTGACTAACCAGCCAGGTGATCAAAATGCCCAGTAAGGCAATGATGGCTATTGACCAGCGAAGATTAAATGCTTCTGCAATAAACCCAACCATTGGCGGCACAATTAAAAAGCCAAAATATCCAATGGTGGAAACACCTGCGATCGCCGGTCCGCCACTCATATGTTTTACTTTACCCGCCATACTAAATACCATGGGCACTACACACGATAAGCCAAAACCTGCCATCATAAAGCCCAGACCGGTGGTAATAATATATGGACAAATAGCCGCCAGCAACAAACCGCTTAAGATAAGCAGTCCACTATATTTCAATACGGCTTTTACTCCGAAATTGTTTGCCAGCTTATCGCCCGAAAACCGTCCCAATGTTACGGCCACCATATAAAATGCATATCCCGCAGTAGCTAATTCTTTGGAAGTATGTACCGCTTTCTTCAGATAAATAGCGCTCCAGTCGTACATGGTACCTTCGCAGGCCATGGCGGCAAAACACATGAAACCCAGTTTTAACAGGGCTTTATCGGGCATTCTGAATTTTGTTTTTTGTAACCGCTCGTGTGGTTGCGGTTGCTGGTGCACGCTGTCCTTGAAGAAGATAATACAAAGTGTGGTCAGTAAAATACAAACAGACAGGAAATGCCAGGAGGGGTCAATGCTGAAAGAAACAAGCAATGATCCAATGGCGGCGGCTGCAAAACCGGCCACACTCCAAATGCCATGAAAGGTGGCAATGATGGAGCGGTCGTATAATTTTTGTACGCCAATGGATTGTGCATTGGCCGAAATATTGAAAAGGTTGCGCGAAGAACCAAAAAAGAACAACACCAGCACCAGTTGCCAGGTTTCGCGGGTAAAGCCAACGAGGCATAACATGATATTGAACATCACGGCACCGGCAAACATGATATAACGGCTGCTGAAGCGTCGTAACAAATATCCGGTAACCGGCAGGGTGCACATTAAACCTGCAGGCAACGCAAACAATACAGCGCCCAATTTTCCTTCACTCAAATGTAAATTCTGTTGAATGGTTGGAATGCGGGAGGCCCAGGAAGAAAAACCAAAACCCGAAACAAAAAAGAAAACAGCAGTAGCAATACGGGACTTCCGTGGTGAATCGCTGGTTGAAGCACTAATCATAACAAGTATAGAACGAGATTAATTATTCAGTCAATTTTTTAATATGCCCCGATGTATCGGGGTTTCATGTTCCATGATGCAGCAGCATTGAACGCGAAACTAAGCAGTAGCCGCTACTACCATCTTTCTGTCAAACATTACCTGTTTGCGGTATCCGGTAGGGCTAATGCCTTTGTATTTTTTGAAAATGCGGTTCAAATGGCTTTCGTCAGTGAAATGCAGTTCATTGGCAATCTCGTTAATACGCATATCGCTGTGCAGCAATCTTGTTTCAACCAACCTTAACTTATAGTTGGTGATATAGGTTTGTAAGGTTTCGCCGGTATGCTTTTTAAAATATTCGCTGAGGTAATTGACGGATATCTGAAAGGAGTTGGCAATCTGTTCTGCCTTTAATAATTCAGGTTTATAAATATTGGCCTGTACATAATGAATGATCTTTAAAGTAGTGTCATCATTATTTGCTTCAGGCTTCATTCTTTTGGGCGCCTTTATATATATATTGCGGGCTACGATCGAGAGCACCGTATTCACTATCTGGTTAATGATCTCCTGGTGATAGGGTTCTTTATTGATGTGTTCTTTTATCAATCCTTCTATCAGTGCCTTTACCAGTACCCGATCGCTCATCCCTTTCAAAATGCAGCCGGGTGAATGTGTGGTATTATGGAAGATGTATTCCAGTTTATTGATCCATTCTTTTTGCTGACTATTGGCCTGTTCGTTTTGTGATTTGAAGTAGATATCGTTAAAACGGATCAGGAAAAATTTAGTAGTGGTTTTGACAGTCACTTTATGCATGTCTTGCGGTGTCAATAAAAACAAATGACCGTTGCTGTACTCGAATTTGTTTTTATTAATGCAATGGGTGCCAGTACCATCAATGATATAAACCAGTTCAAAGAAGTTGTGTTTGTGAGCTGGTTTCAGGACCTCATCGGTTTCTTTATAAACTATCTCAAAGGGGTGATGAAGGTAATCTACGTGCATACCTGCAAAAGTACAGAATAAACCCAAAATTGTACAACGGAATTCCCCGGGGTATTTGCAATTTTACAGTCCTATAGCAAACATGTATATCCTGACATTCGCCCAATCATTGATAACCTGCCTAATGAACAAGGGGCAAACATAACGACCTGGCTACGATGCTGTCATTAAAATCAGATTAAAAAAGCGAAGTATATATTCTTCTCTATAGAAGAACAGGTTCTTCGTTAACGTTCAATTAACAACCAAGCATGGTCTTACCATTTTATACATCATCAACCCAAAAAAGTACAATGCGGATTAATGCATTCCCGGCTATTGTTATAATAGGATTACTATTATTGGGCACTCAGGAAAACGCAAGGGCCCAATCGGCACAACCGTTGACATTATCTGACGCCATTAATACCGGATTAAAAAATTATCAAAGCATACAGGCTAAACGCAGTTACCTGAATGCTTCCACTGCATTGGTGCAAAATACCCGCAATGAGTATTTGCCCAATGTGATCGCCTCCGTGCAACAGGATTTTGGTAACATTAACGGACAATATGGACCATTGGCAGCGGTTGGTGGTGTGGCTGGTGTTTCATCAAGCGGCCCCATAAGCCCTTCACAAAACTGGAATTCTTCCTTTGGTGGATTATATTTTTTAAATACCAACTGGGAAGTATATTCATTTGGCCGGCTGAGATCAAAGATCAACCTGGCTTCAGCACAGGTGCAGCGCGACTCTGCTGACCTGATGCAGGAGCAGTTTGTACAAAGCGTGAAAATCGCCGGTGCTTATTTGAACCTGCTTACCGCACAACGGTTGTTGAAGACTGCACAGTCGAACCTCGACCGGTCCTTGTATGTAAAAGAAGTGGTGACTGCGCGTACCCGTACCGGTTTAAATGCCGGCGTTGATTCTTCCATTGCCAATTCAGAAGTATCTCGGGCGCGGTTGGCCATTATTGATGCCCGCAACAGTGAATTGCAGTATCGTAACCAGCTGGCGCAATTGCTAAACGTGCCACCCGCCGAGTTTAGCCTAGATACCGCCTTTATTAGTAATGCGCCGGTTGAAGTAAAGACCAATGCGGCCGTTACACAAAACCCTCAGGTAAAGTTTTACCAGTCGCGCATCAATCAAAGTGATTATGCCACTGCGTATCTCAAAAGAAGCATTCTGCCCGGGTTGAATCTGTTTGGCATTATTCAAACAAAGGGTTCCGGTTTTGATTATACTTATTCTCCCACCAATCCCAAATACTCGCAGGATTATTTTGAAGGCATAAAACCTACGCGCACCAACTATGTGGCCGGGGTGTCTATTGCCTGGAATATTACCAGCCTGGCAAAAATAAAGAACCAGGTAAAAGCGCAACAGTTCCTTACCGAGGCATATAAAAATGAATACAACCTGGTGACCACCCAATTGCAAGACCAATTGATACTGGCCGATCAGCGGATAGAGAACAGTTTGCAAAGTGTACAGGAAGTGCCGGTGCAATACAAGGCTGCTTCTGATGCTTATTTGCAAAAAAGTGTTTTGTACAGAAATGGATTGACCAATATCGTTGACGTGCAACAGGCGCAATATGCGTTGAACCGGGCCGAAGCCGATTTGAATGTGGCTTATATTAATGTATGGCAATCATTGTTGTTGAAAGCAGCTGCTTCGGGCGATTTCGATCTGTTTGTTAAGCAAGTGAAGTAAGCGAACAGCAATAAGGCGTGCCACGGTTCGAACAAAGCGTGCCACGGTTCAAAACCGTGACACACCTGGAAAGTAAGACAATAGACAAAAGTTAGTATTTCTAAATAGCGAATATGAACCTGATTAGATTAGCATTACGGAAACCTATAACGATACTGGTGTTGGTAGCGGGGTTGTGCTTTTTTGGTGTGAGCGCAGTGCGTAATATCAAAATTGACATCTTCCCATCGCTCGATCTGCCGGTTATTTATATTTCCCACCCATTTGGTGGTTATACCCCTACCCAAATGGAAGCCTTTTTCGGTAAAAACTATGTGAACCTGTTATTGTATGTATCTGGCGTAAAGAGCATTGAAACAAAGAATATTCAGGGTCTAACGTTGATGAAGCTGTCATTTTATCCCGGAACCAACATGGCCCAGGCTGCAGCGGAGGTCAGCGCGTATTGTAACCGTGCGCAGGCGATATTCCCCAACGGCTCCCAACCGCCATTTATCCTGCGGTTCGATGCCTCTACGTTACCAGTGGGCCAGCTGGTATTAAGCAGTCCCAGCCGTAGCAATAACGAGCTGATGGACCTGGCCAACGTATACGTTCGTTCGGCCTTTACTTCTATTCCCGGTCTGGTTTCACCGGCCCCTTTTGGCGGTAACGTTCGTACGGTTGTTATTAAAGCCGATCCCGAGTTGCTGCGTGCGCACAATATGACGCCCGATCAACTGGTGGCGGCCATCCGTATCAACAATCAAACGACGCCTTCAGGTAACGTGCGTATCGGTGATAAGAACTATATAACTCCGACTAATACCCTTATCAAAACCGTAAAGGATTTTGAGAATATCCCTTTATATAAAGGTGGGGTACAGAATGTGTATTTGCGCGATGTGGCCACTGTGGAAGACGGCGCCGATATTACCTCTGGTTATGCATTGGTGAATGGGAAGCGCTCGGTTTATCTGCCCATTACCAAATCGGCCGATGCCAGTACCTGGGAAGTAGTGCAGAACCTGAAAAAGGCCATCCCCAAATTCCAGGCCCAGTTGCCGGAAGATGTAAAGTTGTCGTATGAATTCGACCAATCAGTATATGTTATTAATGCGGTGAAGAGTTTGATCTCGGAAGGTGCCATTGGCGCTATCCTCACCGGTTTAATGGTGTTGTTATTCCTGGGGGATGCCAGAGGCGCGTTGATCGTGATCCTGACCATTCCTACCTCTATTATTTCAGGGGTGTTGTTCCTGTCGTTGTTCCATCAAACGATCAATATCATGACGCTTAGTGGTCTGTCATTGGCTATTGGTATCCTTGTGGATGAATCGACAGTGACGATTGAAAATATACACCAGCACTTTGCGATGGGTAAGTCGAAGGCGACGGCCATCTGGGATGCGTGTAAAGAAATTGCCTTTCCCAAATTGCTGATCCTGTTGTGTATTCTGGCGGTTTTTGCCCCGGCGTTCACTATGGGCGGCATTCCGGGTTCTTTGTTCCTGCCGCTGGCCCTGGCCATCGCATTCTCTATGATCACTTCTTATTTCCTGGCCCAAACATTTGTGCCTATTCTGGCCAACTGGATCATGAAGGCGCATCCCGCCAATCATGCTTCCCAGGAGAAAATGCATGCGGCCATTGCCGGCGATCATGACACCTGGGACCAAAAGAAAGTGCTCTTGGAAAAAGAAGAGAAGGATTTGACCCGGTTTGAAAAATTGCGGAATCGTTTCCTGCGTTTTCTGCAACGCTTATTCACCGTTCGTAAACCGGTTGTTATCGCCTATGTAGTGCTGGTAAGTGGTGCTGCGTTCTTGTTGCTGAATAATATTGGCCGCGACGTATTACCTCGTACCAACTCCGGACAATTCCAGTTGCGGTTACGGGCCCCTGAAGGTACCCGTATAGAACGCACAGAAGGTTATATGTTGAAAGCGCTCGCTAACCTGGATGATCTGGTAGGCAAAAAGAATATTTCCGTTACCTCGGCATATATTGGGCAACACCCGGGTTTGTTCAGTACCAGTCCTATCTATCTGTTTATGCCTGGTCCTAATGAAGCGGTGGTACAGGTTCAATTGAATGAAGACTATGAAGAAGATCTGGATAAGCTGAAGGAAAGGATCAGGGAGAAACTGCAAACTACCATGCCAGATGTGAAATTGTCGTTTGAACCTATTCAATTAACAGATAAGATCCTGAGCCAGGGTTCGCCTACACCAATTGAGGTTCGGCTGGCAGGCAGAAATAAAAAACTGAATGAAGCCTATGCCCAAAAGGTAATTGAAAAATTAAAAGCGATCCCATACCTGCGTGATGTACAGTTGGGTCAGAGCACTAAGTACCCCGCTATCAATATTAATATCGACAGGAACCGGGCGGCGCAACTGGGTGTAGATGTTACTGACATTTCCCGTTCGCTGATCACGTCTACCTCTTCTTCCCGGTATACAGAAAAGAACGTATGGGTAGATGAAAAGTCGAACCTGTCGTATGGCGTAATGGTGTACGTGCCTGAGAATAAAATGACGAGTGTGAACAGCATTGGTGAAATACCCATCCTTAATAACCAGCCACGCCCGGTCCTGAGTGACGTTGCCTCTATAACACCTGATACAACTTACGGCGAAAACGACAACCTGGGGGCTATGCCTGTGTTGACCGTTACTGCCAATATAAATAACAAAGACCTTGGTTCTGCTGCCCGTGATGTACAAAAAGCCCTGCAAACAATGGGTGAATTACCCCGGGGGTTAACGGTTGAACCAATAGGTATGACGAACGTGCTGACCGATACGCTGGAAAGTTTACAAAACGGTTTATTGGTGGCGATTGTGGTGATCTTCCTGATGCTGGCAGCCAACTTCCAATCGTTTAAGGTTTCGTTGGTGATCCTGGCCACTATTCCGGCGGTGATCTTAGGATCGCTGATCATGTTGAAATTGACCGGTTCTACCCTCAACCTGCAATCGTATATGGGTATTATTATGTCGGTGGGTGTGTCAATTGCCAACTCGGTGTTACTTATTACCAATGCCGAACACCTGCGCCTGCATAATGGTAATGCGTGGGAGTCGGCGAAGGAAGCGGCCGCCCTGCGGTTACGCCCTATCCTGATGACCACCATTGCGATGGTAGCGGGTATGATCCCCATGGCTTCCGGTTTGGGTGAAGGTGGTGACCAGGCTTCCCCATTGGGACGTGCGGTAATTGGTGGTTTGATCGCCTCTACATTTGCCGCCCTGTTTATTCTGCCGATGGTATTTGCCTGGATGCAGGGTAAAACAACAACGAAGTCGGTATCATTGGACCCAACCGATCATGATAGTAGATTTTATGAAGCGGATGCCGAATAGGATCATAAACAGTTTTTAGTAAGTAGTAATTTTGTAAGTACATCATAGAAAACAGCGAATATGCAACTGAGAAATTTAATACATAAAGCAAAGGGTCTTACTGCAATAGTTAATACACCTTTGGCCCTGATCGCAGGCGTAGGCCTGTTGGCTTTATTACCAGGCTGTAATTCCTCGAATGGAGAAGAGCCTGCAAAAAATAAAGTGGAGACCCCCGCCGCTGTACCCGCCCTGGAAACAGTGTCCCTGGAAAAGGGTATGCTGTCTACCAATTTGTCACTTCCTGGTGAGCTGGTTGCTTTTCAACAGGTTGACCTGTATGCAAAAGAAAACAGCTTTGTAAAGAAATTGAATGCTGATGTGGGCTCTGAAGTTCGCATTGGCCAGTTACTGGTTACCATGGAAGCGCCTGAACTGACTTCGTTGGAATCGGCTGCCCAATCGAGATTGAAATCGCAGGAAGCAATATATATAGCAAGCAAGGCAAACTACGACCGGTTGCTGGAAACCAGCAAAACACCTGGTACTGTTTCGCAAAACGACCTGGACCAGGCCCTGGCTAAAAAGAACTCCGATCTTGCGCAATGGGATGCGGCAAAAGCGCAATACCGCGAAGTTGCCGACCGAAAAGGCTATCTGGAAATAAGAGCGCCATTTAACGGGGTGATCACAACCCGTAACGCCAATCCCGGCGCCTATGTAGGCCCTTCTGGTAAAGGGTCTGAGTTCCCGTTGTTCACCCTGCAGGAGCAAAAGAAGTTGCGTTTGGTGATCTACGTTCCGGAAGCCTTTACCGGTTACCTCGATCAACAGGATAAAGTGAACTTTACGGTAAATGCCTTCCCCAACGAAAAATTCACCGCCCAGGTAAAAAGGCTCGCTGGCGCACTGGATGCCCGCCTGCGTTCACAACACATTGAAATGGATGTGGCCAATGAGAAAAAGAGGTTATTGCCCGGCATGGTGTCGAGTGTGACCATTCCTTTATCAACCAAAGACAGCTCGTTCATCTTGCCCAAATCGGCTGTTGTTAGCTCGCAGGAAAGAGTGTTTGTGATCAGAGTAGTGAATGGTAAGGCCGAATGGGTGGATGTAAAGAAAGGCCGGGAGAACGATGGCAAAGTGGAAGTATTTGGCAATCTGACCGGCGGCGATACTATTGTAAAAACAGGTAGTGAGGAAGTTAGAGATGGCAGCGCTATAAATGTAAAGAAGTCTTAATAAAGTGTAAGATTGAAACTTTTTAGTTCGTTTATAGTTTTTAGATAGGATTTGTTTTGTAGATTTAGCATTGTGCTGAAGGATAAAAAAAGCAAAAAAGCCTCTCGATGTATCGGGAGGCTTTTGACTTTCAGTGGTTTTTCAACTATCTTATTCTCTCATGTAACTTTTGTAAAAATTCGGTATTCTCATCATCTGCATATGTACCATACCCATTCACTAAGGTTCCCAGGGCTCCGGAGGGCGCTTCAATGGCAAATATTACTGCTTCATCTGCCGGGTCGGAGGGCCCTTCAAACCGGTACACTTCTTTTATCTCAAAATCGTTGTGGCCAAAATGAGTATCCAGTTTATCACTGGTGAGCCGGTTATTGCGGATATTAAAATCGTGTGTATAACCCCGTTTTTTCAAATCGGCCAATGCTTCGGTGATGGTATCGTATGCGTACATAGTAGGTGATTTAATTAATGAAAGGCTGACCTGTAAGAACTTGTCCGCCTTTGGCGGATGCATCATTTGAGCTTGCATTAATAGAGGGTTCAGTTGCACCTGACAGGTCTAGATTATTAAAAATAGTGACCTGTCAGGTTCGATTGATCTTCTTAATTGTTCAATACCCTATGACGAACCTTACAGGTCAGCCACTACAAAGTTAGGATTCTTTAAATATTAAATCATTTACCTGACTGATCTCATCCTGGTTAATGGTATGGCCCATATTCTTATAGATCTTTTGCGTAACCTGGGCATTCATCTCCGTCAAAATTGCCGTAGAAGCAAGTACCCGGTCAACGGGCACATGCGGGTCAGGATCGCTGGTGCCGATAAAGATGGGTGTTCCAGCAAAATCGCCGGTATAATTCTCTTTATAGATCTGGTCGCCAATTAAACCGCCGGTAAAAGCTACTGCACCGCCAAATCTGGAAGCGTGGCGTGCCACATACTCCAGCGTTAAACAGGCGCCTTGAGAAAAGCCAAGGAAATAAATGTTTTCCTTTTTAATTCCCGTGGCCTCTATATCTGCTACTACATCATTTACTACGGCCAGCGCGCCTGATAACCAGGGCTCATTGTCTTTAGGCGCAGCTAGAAAAGAATAGGGATACCAGGTATTATTGGTAGCCTGGGGTGCAAACAGCGCGAAGTCATTAACCGGCAAATGCTGCGCTAATCCCAGAATATCTTCTGCACTGCCGCCCCGCCCATGTAACATAACCAATGCTTTGGTGGCTTCGCCTGTTTGCTTTCCAGCTTTTATTACTTGTTTTGTATGCATATTACTGTACCAGTTTGGGTAATACTTTTTCTATCGTTTCGCGGTCGCTTTCATACTGCACGGGTAATTTCAAATGAGTACCCAATTCATTTACCGGTTCGTCTACTGCAAAACCCGGATTGTCTGTAGCCAGTTCGAACAACACACCACCTGGTTCGCGGAAATATAAAGAGTAAAAATAATTTCGGTCTATTTTCGGTGTTATATTATATCCTTTGCTTGCGATCTTTTCGCGGTATTGCATCAGTAATTGGTCGTTCTTCACGCGAAATGCTACGTGGTGATTGGTACCGCCGGCAACCAGTCCGTGTGGAACTTCAGGTTCTTCCACGAGGTCAACAATGGCGGCGTTCTCAATGGCATCGGTTACAAAGCGATACCTGTTTCCTTCCTGCTTCAGTAATTTATAACCGAAGATATCGGTCAAAATGCTGGCAGTGGGTTTTATATTTCGAAGGGTTAACACAATACTGTGAAATCCTTTAATGGCTGTGTCTTTTTTTATCTCGCTGGTTTCCCAGGGAGTACGGTTGTCTGCGCTGGCTTCCACCAGTTGTATGCGTAAACCATCAGGGTCTTCAAAACGAAGGATCTGTTCGCCAAACTGTTCATCAATTTGACCGAAGCGCACTGCATGTTTTTCAAAATGTTTACCCCAGAAATCGAGACTGCCTGTAGGTACCGCATAACCGATGTCGGTAGCCATACCGGTACCTAAACGGCCAGGGTGTACATGCGTCCAGGGGAAGAAGGTAAGAATGGTACCAGGGGTGCCGTTCTCATTACCATAATAAAAGTGATACGTGTGCGGGTCATCAAAATTCACGGTTTTCTTTACTAATCTTAAACCAAGCACTTTTGTATAAAAATCGAAATTGCGTTGGGCCTCACCGGCTATAGCCGTAATGTGATGGATCCCGAGAATTTTATCTTCCATAATTGTAAGTTCTAATGTGAAAGGCTAAGGTTTATCCGGCTGATTCCGGGTGAAACACCTGCCTTTCGACAGGGGAGGTGTTTCACCCAGGCCATGAACATTAAGCTTGTTTTACCAATTGTATCTCAGCATTGAAGCGAATATCATCACCTACTACTACATTACCTGCTTCAGTTACTGCACTCCAAGTTAAACCAAATTCTTTTCTGCTTATTTTACCATTAACAGTAAAACCAGCTTTTGTTTGTCCGTAAGGGTCAACTACCACGCCACCAGACTCAACTGTTAATACTACCGGTTTGGTGATACCTTTGATGGTTAAGTCACCGGTCAGTTTACCTTCTTCGCCATTCAGCTCCAGTTTGCTGCTTTTGAAAGCGATCTGGTTGTGATTGCCAACGCTGAAAAAATCGTCAGATTTCAGGTGGCCATCTCTTTGCTCGTTGTTGGTATCGATAGAGGATACATCAATTGTAGTTTCAACGGAATTCACTTTGCTGAAATTGTCGCCTTCAGTGCTGGCGGTTACATTAAAGGTGTTGAAACGTCCGCTAACGGTACTGATCATAAGGTGTTTTACTTTAAAAGTAATTTCACTGTGCATCGGATCGAGGGTCCATTTAACTTGTGCCATTTGTTTGTATTTTTTTGGTTGTTGTTATTATCATTTATTGACTCCACAAATTTCGCTCGGAAATAGGTGGTAGAGAATAGTGATATAATGGAATCTGTTGTACATTTTATGGGGAGTGTAAGAATGCGGTGATATATAATGGGTTAGTAGCTGCAATTTAGGAGCCATAGGGGGAGTTGATCGGGAAGTTGATAGAGTTGATAAGGGTGATAAGGGAGTGGGTAAGAGGTTGGCCAGTTGATCAGTTAACCAGTTGATCAGGAATACAAGTTGATAGAGTTGACGGAGTTGAAAGAGTTGACAGGGGGATAGGGGCGGTAGGAAGTAAGAGGTAAGAAGTAGGAAGTTGACGTTTAGCAAGACCCTGAGCGTCCTGAGCGGAGTCGAAGGATCGAAGGTGGGGCCGTGAGACCGAGCGTAGTCGAGGGCTCAGGTTAAGTAGGAAGAGTGAGCGTTCGAGCCGTAGGCGAGAAAGTGAGTGGTCAGTGGTGAGTTATGAGCGATTTCGCGACATTGCAACAATCCGAAAAATCGGAAACCGTTTGCCTTCTGCCTTCTGCCGTCTGCCGTTTGCCTGAAGCGAGTATAGCTATTAGTCGGAAATTGCCCATTGCCCATTGCCCTCTGCCTTCTGCCTTAACTAAGTTTTAACAGCTGCAGATCGCAGTGAACTTTTACTTCATCGCTTAGTAATAAACCATTCTTGTCGAACAGCTGGTTCCAGGTAATATTAAAATCTTTACGGTTTAGTACGGTGTCCATATCAAATCCAGCCTTGGTATTACCCATGGGGTCGGCGCACATACCCAAAAAATTGGCGGTAAAGGAGAATGGATGTTCTACACCTTTAACCGTTAATATGCCGGTTACTGCTATATTCTTTTCCTGCATGCTAACAGTGGTTGATCTGAACTGGATCATCGGGTACTGTTTTGCATCAAAGAAATCGGGTGAACGCAGGTGGTTGTCCCGCTCATCATTACCGGTAGTCAATGCATTTACATATATGGTGAGATTGATCTCGCTATTGCAAAAACCATCCTGGCCGCTCACCACAGTTCCTTCAAACTCTCTGAACCAGCCTGATACAGTACTGATCAACAGGTATTTGGCATCGAACCGGATGGTTGAGTGTATGGGGTCGATGGCCCAGGTTGCTTGTTTTACGCTTGTGCTCATAATTTCAAATGTCAAAATAACAGAATATCAGTGCATCAGGCAATTGATGATCGCAGGATAATGTTGTATATTTTATGGGTTGGATCATTCTTTTTGGTTCTTGTTCCGGAAATCAGTAAAGTTTTCGCCGGACGCGTTTTTGAAAAATTTACTAAAGTGGGCGGTATCGTCAAATCCCAGCTGGTAGGCAATTTCTTTCATGGTAACCCTGGAATACACGGCCTGCCTTTTGGCTTCCAGGATAATCCGTTGTTGAATATGATGACTGGCGGGGGAACCGGTTATTTTCTTTACCACTTCGTTCAGATGGTTGGGGGTAACGGCCAGTTCTTCAGCATAATCGGTAACCATCTTTTTGGTAGTGTACTGCTTTTCTACCAGCGCAAAGAATTGTTTTACCAGGTCAATGCTTTTTGAGTGTGCTTCATTTTCTTTTGGCCGTTCGTATTGCCGGGTTAGGTAGATCAGGAAGATCTTCAGGAAACCGCGCAGGATTTCGGCCCGCAAAAGGAAGAAGTTATTGAACTCCTTCAGCATCTTGTTAACGGCGTCCTGCATTTCTTCACCCATATCCCAACTTACTTTTATTACTGGTGAGTTGGAAAATGTATAGAACAAGCCGGTATTGAACAGCAGGTCATAATTCTCTTCGCCGCCGCCCAGGAACTCGGCCATAAAAGAGATCACATAACCTTCTATGGGGCCGGTTGCTTTAAGATCATGCACCTGTCCGGGTGTAATACAGTAAACAGTATTATCTTCCAGTTCATATTGCTCCAGGTCGATCAAATGCGTGCCTGTGCCTTTTTTTACCCAAATGATCGCAAAATAATTATGCCGGTGCGGACCTTCGTTTTGCTGGAACCGGTTTTGCGCTATCCATTCTGTGGTGTGTATCTCAAAAGGTACATTCACCGCCGATTTGTTGAGTTCCAGTATAGGATTGCTTAAGGACATGGTATAACTTAAAGAGCACCAATAATAAATCTTTTTTGTGGTATTATTTTATTCGCTGATCAATAAACTGTTGGCCACTTTAAAACTTACCACCACCGATTTTTTTCCCTTCAACAACAGGGTGTAATTCTTGTCAAATTCTTCCACTTCTTTCACTTTTATAGTATCACCCAGGGAAAGGCCAATCTTGTCGAGGTAATTCAAAAAGGCTGAGGAGTGATCGGTAACGCCCGTGAACTTACCCTGACTGCCAGGCGTCAAAGATGCCAGTAATACCGATTTGCTGATAGCGAAGATGCCTTTGGCATCGGGGATGGGATCGCCATGTGGATCGGTTTTTGGGAAATCAAGATAGGCGTCCAGTTTGTCTATCAGGTCCTGGCTATGAATATGCTCCAGCTGCTCGGCAATTTCATGTACCTCATCCCAGCGGAATCCCAGTTTATCAACCAGGAATACTTCCCATAACCGGTGCTTGCGAATGATGCCAATGGCTGCCAGCCTGCCTTTTTCCGTGAGTTTAAACCCTTTTGATTTTTGATAAGCCACCAGCTTTTTGGTGCTCATTTTCTTAAGCATATCGGTAACGGAAGCCATGTGAATGCCCAATACCTGTGCCAGGGCGGAGGTGGCTACCATTTCACCGTTGGCTTCCTGCAACTTATAGATGGCTTTCAGATAGTTTTCTTCTGCAGATGAATGCACGTGCGCGTTATTTTTTGGGCAAATTAGGGAAAGATGGACAAAAGCTATAATATTAGGCTCGCCTAATTTTTCTTGTTTTGTTGATCTAATTATTTATTTTTGGACAACTTTAATCTCTGTTTATGAAAAAGCAATGGCTGGTGATGGGTGCGCTCATTACTGTTATTTTGGTGGCAATTGCCTGTGAGAAGATCTTGCCGGGAGCACCTGCACATGACTCCATTCTGGATGGCCCCATTGAAGGATTGACTGGCGAACAACATCAGTTGTTCCTGCGGGGCGATGTGGCGTTCAATGACGATGTGTTTACTGCAGCCAATGGGTTAGGGCCGCTGTTCGTTTCCACCAGTTGTGGCAGTTGCCATGCCGGGGATGGCAAGGGACATCCTTTCACTACATTAACGCGGTTTGGACAAACCGATAGTACTGGAAATAAATTCATGCAATTGGGTGGCCCGCAATTACAAAATCGGGCGCTTCCTTCTTTTATGCCGGAACAGATACCCCTGGGCGCTACTTTTTCAAAATTCACACCGCCGGCGAATACTGGTTTGGGCTTTCTGGATGCGGTGACTGATCATACGATCCTTTCTTTAGCTGATGAACACGATGCCGACGGCGATGGAATATCGGGGCGTGTAAATTGGATAACGCTGCCTGTGTATATCACCCATCGTCCCGGCACCGTGGAGCGTAATAACAAATACATTGGTCGGTTTGGTAAAAAGGCTGCCGTTTACGACCTGATGCAACAAACCGCCAATGCTTACAACCAGGATATGGGCATTGTTTCAACTTACGAACCTTATGATTCGTATACCCACCAGGACCTCGATCCTGAGGTAACGAACCAGAAAGTGCTGGACCTTGTATTTTATTTAAGAACACTGAAAGCGCCGATCCAGCGAAATGAGAATGATGCCGATGTGATCAGCGGGAAGCAGTTGTTCACGAGCATCGGTTGTGCCAAATGCCATATCCCCGAATTAAAGACAGGCGATTGCTCCATTGCAGCACTGGCCAATAAAACATTTCACCCATATACCGATCTGTTGTTACATGATATGGGCCCTGGTTTGAATGATGGGTATACGGAAGGTTCGGCGTTGACTGAAGAATGGCGAACGCCACCCTTGTGGGGATTGGGCCTCTCGAAAAACTCGCAGGGTGGACAATACTACTTACTGCATGATGGGCGGGCTTCAACCATTGAAGATGCCATCAAAGGCCATGGGGGCGAAGGAAAGGCCAGCAATGAGCTTTTTCAAAAATTATCAGCCGCCGATCAGGTTTTGCTGATCAAATTCCTTGAATCACTATAATTCCGGAAAGATTAAGAAATTTAATTCACGCTAATGAACCGCAGAGAATTTCTTGTAAATAGTTGCTCCGCCTGTTTGGGCGCAACCGCTGTATCAGGTTTATTGTCGTCCTGTTCCTCCACCCGCTATACCAGTGGCACCATAGGTCAGGATGGCATTACCGTAAGCGCCGATGAATTTAAGATGAATAAGAAAGGCAAAACTGGTTACCGGCCATTCATCATTGTACGAAACGACAGCCTGAAATATCCAATCTATGTCTATCGCTTTGGCGAAACCGAATACAGCGCCGTTTGGATGCAATGCACCCACCAGGGCGCTGAATTACAGGCCTCCGGTGATCAGCTGCAATGTTCGGCACATGGGAGTGAGTTCAACAATAAAGGAAAGGTTACCAACGGCCCCGCCGATAAAGACCTGCGCAGTTTCCCCGTTATGGTAAACAACAATGAATTATTTATCGATCTGAGAAAAGTATGAAACGTCCATGATAAAATTTTCATTATCTGTATAAAGCAATGAAAATTTTATCATGGTAAGTTCCATCTGGCCCCCCCTAAAAAATAATAAATATCAGATGAAACAGTATTACTTATTAACAATGTTGCTTTGTTCATCTGCAGCCTTGTTGGCACAGATAGACCCGGTGCTGCTGCGTCAAACCGAAAAAGATACAAGTGGCCTAAAGATGAATATGGACGCCATCTACAATCGCCCGTTCTTACAATTGGGTAAACTGCCTGTGGCGCTGGGCGGTTATGTAGAAGCCAATTATCAGTACCTGAAAGAAAATGGCATCAGTGAAGGGCATCAGTTCCAGATGCGGCGGTTGACGCTCTTCGTTTCTTCTTCTATTGCCAAACGCATAAAATTCTTAAGTGAAATAGAATTTGAAGATGGCACAAAGGAGATCAACATAGAGTTTGCCTCTGTTGATTTTGAGCTGTCGCCCCTGTTGAATTTTCGTGGCGGGGTTGTGATGAATCCGATTGGCGCATTCAACCAAAATCACGATGGCCCTAAATGGGAGTTTATCGACCGGCCCATTTCGGCCACCCAAATGCTGCCAGCAACCTGGAGCAATGTTGGCTTTGGCATATTTGGGAAAAAGTATGTGAAGGACTGGGTATATGCCTATGAAGCCTATTTCACCAATGGGTTCGACGACAAGATCATCAACAATGAGGAGGGTAAAACCTTTCTGCCCGCCTCCAAAGAAAATGCCGACCGGTTTGAAGAAAGTTTTAATGGCAGTCCACTGTTTACCGGTAAGATAGCGGTTAAGAACCGGAAGGTAGGGGAGTTGGGGCTTTCGTATATGGGCGGTATTTATAATAAGTACCAGGAAGATGGATTAACGCTCGATAAAAAAAGACCGGTGAATGTGTTTGCCATTGATTTTAATACCACCCTGCCTAAATCAAATACCTACATCAATGGCGAATGGGCCTGGGTGCATGTGGATGTACCGGAAACATATACCGAACAATACGGCCGTAACCAACAGGGCGGATTTGTTGATATTGTGCAGCCCGTGCTCAAACAGCCTATGATGGGTTTTGAAAAGGCCGTTCTGAATGTGGCGCTGCGACTGGAGTATGTAGATTGGAACAAAGGCACTTTTAAATCGACCGCTGGCAAAATTTCGGATGAGGTGTTTGCCTTTGTACCAGCTATCAGCTGGCGGCCGACCCCACAAACGGTGATCAGATTGAATTACCGCCATAATACACAACATGATATTTTAGGTAATCCGCCTTCCAAAATTGCGGGTTTTCAGTTCGGGTTCTCTACCTATTTTTAATTGACGGAGTTGCCCCTGTATATTGTCGCATTTCACCCCCGGTAAAACCAGTTTTCAGGCGTAGGTTTGTTCTCTCAAAAAATACCTATATGCGACGACTGGTTTTATTCATGCACGTAAGCCTTGATGGTTTTGTTACCGATCCCAACGGGGGTATGGGTTTTATAAAAGTAGATGAAGAGATCTTTGACTATGTCGGCGATCGAACAAATCTTGCTGATATGGCTTTGTATGGCCGCGTTACTTACGAAATGATGGATGCCTACTGGCCAACGGCTCCTGATAAACCTAATGCTACCAAACACGAAAAAGAACATGGCGCCTGGTACAACAAGGTGGATAAAGTGGTGTTGTCAAAAACCATGAAAGGACAGCAGCGACCCAATACCATCATCATCAGTGAGGATGTGGAGCACCGGATAAAGTCATTGAAACAGCAGGCCGGTTCAGAGATCCTTATCTTCGGAAGCCCCTCTGCAGCCCATTCCTTAATGCAATATGGATTGATCGATGAGTTCTGGTTGTTTGTGAACCCCGTGTTGGTGGGCGGTGGCACTCCTTTGTTCAACAACACCCAATTGCCTGCAGAGTTGAAACTGGTGAAAAGTAAGTCGTTTTCTAATGGAGTGGTTTGTCTGGGTTACGAGAAAGCGTAAGATCGTTGAATTGCCGTATGCTAATAACGAGCTTGAGTGTTTATAAGAAAACGAAATAAGAGGTAGGAGGTACGAAGTAGGAAGGGGCTGATTTTCTTACCTCTTACTTCCTACTTCTTATTTCAGCAGCTTAGATCCATTTCGCAAGTCTTCTCAAACTAGCAATATTATAAACCGGGGCAAACACATCTATAAAGGGCATGGCCGCCTTCATTCCGGCAACTTCCGGTTTATAGGCACCATAGCCGGCGAGCGGGTTTAGCCAGATCACCTTTTTGGCCTTGGTGTGTATCTGGTGCATGCTTTCTTTCAGGAGGTCAATATTGCCCGTGTCCCAGCCATCACTTAGTATAATTACAATAGTTTTGGGGTCGATCAATTTGTTGCCATAGCCGGTAATAAACGCATTCAGGGATTCTCCGATGCGGGTGCCACTGTTCCAGCCTTCGTTTCCGGTACTGAGTAATTCCAGTGCTTCCTGGAAATATTTTTGTTTCAGCATGGGTGTTATTCGTTGCAGTGTGGTACTGAAGATAAACGTTTCCATCCGGGCGTATACCTGTTGAAAAGCGTATAAGAACTGCAACAGAAAGCTCGAGTACAATTCCATCGATTTGCTTACATCGCACAGCATTAATAGTTTTACGCGGTTACGTTTGGGGCGGCGATGTATGATGTCGATCAACTCACCTCCCCGGCGCAGGTTCTTTCGTAAGGTTTGCCGCAGATCGGGCAGATCGACCCTGTTCGATAGTTCGTACCGTCGGTTGGCTTTGGCGGCCAGCCGTCGCGATAAACTGCGGATGGCTTTCATTAGCTCGGCTACTTCATGGTCGGGTATGGCGGAAAAGTCTTTTTGTGTTAATGATTCCCTGATGCTGTAACTGGCGGTTTCTTCTGTTTCTTTTTTGGGATTGCCTTTTAACCAGGCACTGAGCTGTGCAAATTGCGCTTCGGGGGTGGGCGGCTTTTTCTTTTTTGCTGCTTCTTTATGCTTGGTATCCAACAAACGATCGAGTTGTTTCCAGTACTGGCGGAAGAGATTGTCAAAGTCATCGAGGTTGGCTTTGCTACGGCAGATGATCATTTTCAGCAAAAGAAAGAACGACTCCTGGCTGATGTAATCAAATTGTTCCAGCGATCTCAGAATAAGGGTTTCTTCCTCTATACCAACGGTAAACCCATGTTGCCGAAGGTAGCGGCTAAACATAATAATGTTCTGGGAAAGTGACGTTAAACGCGTTTTCATCTTTAATGAAATAAAGACATTTCTTACATCTTGCTTCCTACTTCGGGCTCTTATGATCTGTTAATTCCACTTTTGGGTTGATGCCTGTTTTTTCAAGTAGCTCACTCAATGAGAGCTGCACTTGTCTTGTATCCTGCCATTCTTTTAACACCACACCCAGCGTTTGTTCAATGATGGTTTTATCGAGGTGATCAATGTGCAACGCCGATAAGGCCATGGCCCAGTCCAGCGTTTCAGCAAGGCCTGGTGTTTTCTCCAGTTTCATTTTTCGCAGTTCCTGCATAAACCGGGTGATCTGTTCACTAAGCTTTGCATCGATGGCCGGGACTTTATTTTTTACGATCAGCCATTCTTTTTCAAAATCAGGATAGTCGATATACAGGTACAAACAGCGGCGCCGCAGGGCTTCACTTAATTCGCGGGTCCTATTACCAGTAAGTATTACCTGTGGTATATGGGTAGCTTTTATAGTGCCTATTTCCGGGATGGTGATCTGCCAGTCGCTCAGTACTTCCAATAAAAAACTTTCAAACTCTTCGTCGCTGCGGTCAACTTCATCAATTAATAGAACAGGTTGTTGCGTATGGGTGATAGCCTGTAACAAAGGGCGTTTCATCAGAAAGGGTTCGCTGAAGATAGTCCGTTCTTTTTCATCAATGGTGTGGGTATCGTGTTCTGTCATTTTTAGGTGCAACAGTTGCCGCTGGTAATTCCATTCGTACAGGGCATGCGTGGCATCGAGCCCTTCATAACATTGCAGGCGAATAAGATCGGTTTGCAAAGCATTGGCCATTACTTTGGCGATCTCTGTTTTGCCCACGCCTGCCGGACCTTCAATTAACAAAGGCTTGTTCAACTGCAACGAGAGGAACACTGACATGGCCACGGATCTGTCAGTGATATACCCTTGTTGAAGAAGCATGGATTGTATATCGTGTAGTTGGAGCGTCAAACTATACCTTAGATCTCTTTTAGCTTTTCACTGCCATCAGGGCTTTTTTCAAATACACCTTCGATAAATGCCTCCGGTAGGGCTCCGATGCATAATGATCACTCATTACGTCTACATTTTGTAAAGCAGCCAGCATGGCTGCTTCTACAGACGCATCATCGATTGCCTTTCCGCTTATTGCCTGTTCAGCGCCAGTATCACGAAATGCATGGTCCCCCACACCCGTAAAGGCGATATTTGTTCGGCCATCAGGAAAGCGCATAACGGCACAAGCGGCCAGCGCAAACCGCGAAGCAGGTTGGGCAAATTTTTGATAGGTACTTTTGGTGCCATCAGGTGGAATGGCAATGCGAACGGCTGTGATAAGCTCATTCGGTTCCAGCACGGTTGCAAACAGTCCGGTAAAGAATTCAGTGGCTTTTATGTTGCGTCTTCCTTTGACTCCCTGCATCTCAATGGTGGCGTCGGCTGCCAGCACCATGGCCGGCCAGTCTGCAGCCGGATCGGCATGCGCCAGACTGCCTCCAATGGTCCCCCAATTACGGACCTGCATATCGCCAATCGTGGCAGCACCTTCTGTGAAGAAGGGCAGGTGTGTTCTGATAAGGTTATGATACATGATATCTGCATGGGTAGCGCCGGCGCCGATCACAATCTCCCCATCTTCTTCTTTTATATCTTTTAAAGCGGTAATACCGCCAATATCAATCAGTTTACCCGGCCGGCTTAACCGCAGCTTCATGGCAGGTATCAGGCTATGGCCACCGGCCAGTATTTTGAGATCGTCGCCCGATAAAGCGGCAATGGCTTCTTCTACTGTTTTTACTTTTTCATAGTCAAATGCAACTGGGATCATAATGCTTATTAATTAAGGTTTTTGTAAATCGTGAATCGTGAATCGGCAGACGTGAAAAGGCAATGGGAAATAGGCAATGGTGAATCGTGAAATCCCGACAAGTCGGGACAGGCTGTCAAACGGGAACGTGATTCCTTATCAACTCTATCGACCCTATCAACCTGATCAAATGGTCAACTGATCAACTCATTCATCGCCCTCCACACGCGCTCTGAGGTAAGCGGCATACGAATATCCTTTACCTTATGACCACCGCTCCACAGGGCATCTATCACGGCATTGACAATAGCAGGTGCGCTGCCAATGGTACCAGCCTCGCCGGCGCCTTTCACGCCTAATGGATTGTGAGGACAGGGTGTTACCTGACTGGCAGTCTCAAACATCGGCAGGTCATCGGCCCTTGGCATGCAGTAATCCATATACGAACCATTGGTGAGTTGTCCGTTCTCGTCGTATTCGGCGCCTTCAAACAGTGCCTGGCCAATACCCTGTACCACACCACCATGGATCTGTCCCTCTACGATCATGGGATTGATCACATTGCCCACATCGTCTACCGCCACAAAGCGTTTTAACGATACCTTGCCGGTTTCTTTATCAACTTCCACTACGGCAATATGACAGCCAAATGGATACGTGAAATTGGCGGGATCATAAAAGCTGCTGAAGTCAAGACCCGGTTCCAGGTCTTTGGGATACACATGCGGCACATAGGCGGTGAGCGCTATTTCCCCAAACCCGATTGATCTATCAGTGCCTTTCACGGTGAACTTGCCCGATGCGAATTCAATATCATCAGCACTGGCTTCGAGTTTATGGGCGGCTATCTTCTTTCCCTTTTCAATGATCTTTTCGATGCTTTTCATGATCGCGCTGCCGCCAACTGCCAGGCTGCGTGATCCATAAGTACCCATTCCAAAAGCTACGCTGTCGCTGTCGCCATGCACCACTTCCACGTCTGTAAGATTAATGCCTAACTTATCGGCCACTATCTGGGCAAAAGTGGTTTCATGGCCCTGGCCATGCGAATGTGAGCCGGTGTATACGCTAACCTTGCCGGTAGGTTGTACGCGAACCTGGCCCACTTCAAACAAACCGGCCCGGCAACCGAGTGAGCCTACAACAGCCGATGGCGCAATGCCACAGGCTTCAATATACGTAGAGAAGCCAATGCCCACCAGTTTACCATTGTGGGCGGCTTCCTGTTGAGCACGGCGTACTTCGGGATAATTCACCATTTCCAACCCTTTCTTTAAAACACCCTCATAGTTGCCGCTGTCGTATTGCAGCGCTACCTGGGTTTGATAACCGGGTTGTTGTACGCCATCAAATGGTGGAATAAAATTTCTAAAACGCAGGTCGGCCGGGTCAACGTCCATTTCCAGGGCAGCCAGGTCGATCAACCGTTCCAGTAAGTAGGTAGCTTCCGGACGACCGGCGCCGCGGTAGGCATCTACCGGGGTGGTATTAGTGAAAACAGCAGTTACATCAACATTTATTTTAGGGGTGGTATATAGGCCTTGCAGCAGGGTGCCATGTAAATAGGTGGGTATGCAACTGCTGAATGTTGATAAATAAGCACCGAGATTGGCGTAGGTCTTTACTCGCAGCGCCACGATCTTTCCTTCCTCATCAAAACCCATTTCAGCTTTGGTAACATGATCGCGGCCATGTGCGTCGAGCAAGAAACTTTCACTTCTTTCTGATGTCCATTTTACCGGACGGTTTAGTTGCTTGCTACACCAGGTAAGCAAAGCTTCTTCGGTATAATGAAAGATCTTACTGCCAAAACCGCCCCCTACATCAGGGCTCACCACGCGCACTTTATGTTCAGGGATACCCAATACGAAAGCGCACATCAGTAAACGGATCAGGTGGGGGTTTTGTGAACTGGTATACAGGGTATATTTTTCCGAAACCGGATCATATGAACTATTATAGCTGCGTGGCTCAATGGCATTTGGCACCAGGCGTTGGTTCACGAATTCAAGGGTGGTCACATGCGTGGCTTTGTCCATGGCTTCTTTCACCTCTTCCAACGGATTGCCAAGGGCCCAGTCAAAACTTTTATTATTAGGCACGTCGTCATGTACCAGGGCAGCGCCGGGTTGCACGGCTTTATAAGCATCCACCACGCAAGGCAGTTCTTCCAATTCCACTTCTACTGCTTCGGCGGCATCGGTAGCCTGGTCTTTTGATTCAGCGATAACAATGGCAATAGCATCGCCTACATGCCGGGCTTTGTCGGCCACCAGCAGGGGATGTTTGGGTTCCTTCATGGTATCGCCGTTTTTGAAATTCACCTGCCAGCCGCAGGGAACGCCATTTACGTTAGCCAGGTCGGCACCGGTAAAAATGGCTATTACGCCCGGCATGGCCCTGGCCACACTGGTATCAACACGCACGATCCGTGCATGGGCATACTGGCTTCGCACAAACACCGCGTAGGTTTGCTGGGGTAGAATAATGTCGTCGGTATAATTTCCATGGCCAGTAGTGAACCGTTTATCTTCAACCCGTTTTACGGACCGGCCTATTAATCCATTGGTGCTCATATAATGTAATTAGGTTATTGTTAATGTAAATGAATTTGGAGGTTCAGACCTGGCACTTCGTACATCCTACTTCCTACTTCTTACTTCTTATTTCGGCCCATTCAGTGTACCGCTTCGCTCATCTTCATCTTCTCCGCAGCGTACTGAACTGATTTTACAATATTCTGATACCCCGTACAGCGACAGAAGTTTCCTTCCAATGCATGGCGAATAGACTCTTCCGTTGGTTGTGGATTGTGTTGCAGCAGGTCTGCAGCCATCATGATCATCCCTGGCGTACAAAAACCACATTGCAGTCCATGGCATTCATTAAACCCTTCCTGCAGCGGATGCAATTCGCCGTTGTGCGACAATCCTTCAATGGTGGTTATTTCGCAACCATCGGCCTGAACAGCCAGCAGCGTACAGCATTTGGTTGCTTTGCCATTTACATGTATAGTGCAGGCGCCACAACTGCTGGTATCGCAGCCCACATGGGTGCCTGTTAGCCGCAATACATCGCGTAAGTAGTTGACCAGTAGTAGCCGGGGTTCAACCATATGACTGTATTGCAAACCGTTTACAGTAACATTGATCCTGGTACTCATGTAGTTTGTTGGTTTAGTATTTGAACAATATATTTTTAAGCGGTCGTGTTGTTGAGTTCCTTTTCCAGGTTTGCAAAAAATTGTTTGCTGAGCGTGTTAGATACCCCACCCATGACCCGTTGCCCCAGCGAAGCCAGCATGCCGCTCAATTTTACATCACCTTCAAAGGCGATCTCTGTATCATTAGTGCCTACGGGTAGTAGGTTGATCTTAATGGCGGCATTGGCATTGCCTATTTTACTGTTTTGTTGACCTTTTAGTGTAAAGCTGCTTGGCTCCTGCAGATCATCCAGCTGCAGGTTGCCGGTAAAGGAGCCATTGACGGGACCCAACTTTATGTCGAGCGTTGATTTATAAGTATGATCACCGGTTTCTTCAAGATGGGAAATGCCGGGCACTACCCGGGCAAGGGTATCTTTGTTCATCAGGGTCGCCCAAACTTTGGGTGGCGCTGCATGTAACACATGTTTCCCTGCTAGTTGCATATGGCAATGTATTTAAGTTCGCAGGGAACGGAATAATAAGGTCAGCTTGTGATAATGGCAATCGTTAATTTTCCTCTATTAAGTTAGAGAAAAAAAATGAAGGAAAGAAAAAATAAGCTGGGGGAGGGTAGGAGGTAGGAGGTAAGAGATAAGAGATTGGAGGTTGACCAGTTAACCTGTTGATCAGCTAACAAGGCGGAGTTGATAGCGTTGATTATGTTGATATGGGAAGGAGGTAGGTCACCTGCGCCAAGGCTTCGGCGACCGAAGGAAGTAAGAGGTAGGAAGTAGGAGGTAAGAAGTAGGAAATGCAGATATTCATACTTCCTACTTCCTACTTCTTACTTTGGCTGTTATATTCCCAGATACTTGTTTATTGTTAATTGCTCCTGATCTTACGGGTACAACAAATACTTCTTCCGCATCTGTTTATATTGCGACAGGCCCGGTTCCCAGGAGTCCTGGATCTCTTTTACTGATTTGCCTTCCATGATCTGTTTTTTGAATTCGGAAACGCCGGCCAGGTAATCGA
Source organism: Niastella soli (assembly GCF_017742245.1). Lineage (GTDB taxonomy): Bacteria > Bacteroidota > Bacteroidia > Chitinophagales > Chitinophagaceae > Niastella > Niastella soli. The sequence goes on along the minus strand of NZ_JAGHKO010000010.1, from coordinate 376,178 downwards.
TATTACCGATCTGTTTGCTGATAGACCGGTCAAAGAACCGGGCTTTATCAGGAAATGCGTTATATAATTCAATCATCCATTCAATATTGATCCTTTTGGTTTTGCGGAGTTTTGATACATCATATTTGCGCAGATCGATCCCGTAACAAACTTCATTCATATATAACGGGGTTTCACTCATGCCCGGAATGCTAACCGGAGTAAAAGAAAAGGAGTATTTGTCTTTTAACACCGGCGCGCCCAAAATGGTAAAGGGAAATTGGGTGCCGCGACCCAGGTTAACGGCAACCCCTTCAAACAAACAGGTAGATGGATATAATAGAATGCTTTGCTGTGTATTTAAATTGGGAGAAGGTTTTACCGGCAGCACATAGTCCATATCATGTTTGTAATTCTTTACTGGAATAATGGTGAGCTTACAGGTTTTTTTGCCGGGCAGCCAGCCTTCGCCGTTGATCATTTTGGCAAATTCGGCAATGGTCATGCCATGGGCAATGGGAATAGGAAACTGCCCGATACCGGATTTGTTTTTCATATCGAGAATAGGGCCATCCACCAGGTAGCCATTGGGATTGGGCCGGTCGAGGATCAACAGTTCTTTATTGTTTTCAGCGCAGGCTTCCATCACATCCCGCAGCACGTTGATATAGGTATAAAAACGGCAACCCACATCCTGTACGTCGAAGATCATTATATCAACATCGGCCAGATCGGCTTCTGTTGGTTTTCTTTTAGAACCATATAAAGAAATGATTGGAATGCCGGTAGCTGAATCGGTCTCATCAGTTACATGGATCCCGGCACTGGCCTTACCCCTGAAGCCATGTTCGGGACCAAATGCTTTTACGAATTTTACCCCGCGGTTTATAAGGCTATCTACCAGGTGTCTTTTGCCAATGATGGTAGTAGGGTTGGCCAGAATTGCTACCCGTTTATTTTTGAGAAGCGGAAGGTATTTATCAGTTTGATCAGCACCTGTTATGATCTGGACAGTAGGCCGGGGGGCGTAGGCAGTGGGTGCCTCCGGCTTCTTACTTTCTACTTCTGATCCCAGCATTAAAGAAAACAAAATAGCCATTACACTGTATAGCCTCATAATTGAAAAATTGAATGAATTAATGATCGATCTTCTTCCTTTCTGTTATATACCCAAACCGAACAAAATTTGTGCAAATGCTAAGATAACTTCTTCAACACTTCCTGATGCACCGCCCTGTAATTTTTTTGCTTTTTAATTGCTGGTTTTCACGTTTCTGCATCGCTGACTAATAATATCATTTAACAAAAGTTCAAAGAGTGCAAAAAGGCGCAACAGGCAACAGGTCTTACGAACTTAATAACAAACAAATGCGAAACCTGATTTTCCAGTCAGCTGGATAATTTATCAACACTACAACCTTATGCCAGTCAAAAAAACAGCTGTATGCGAAGGTTATGCGGGGGGAATTGCTTCGGGTATGGGCCGGGAGGACGCTGGGGTTTGTTCGGGTCTTGTTCGGCTTTTCCCAATGAAAACCGGGTGTTTCCCTTAGAGAGACCCGAAGAAATCCCGAACAATGATGTGCTTAAACCCAGCATGATACTAATGCAATATGGAAGGCAATTGCGGGCGGCTCAGGCGGTTGGGATGGGAGTTGTTGAGGAATGGGGATTAAATTTTTACGGTCTGGAATATCCGGTGCGGCAATTAAGCCCCACTTACTGGCAATGGTAAACCTTGGTTTTTAAAAGATATGGACTGTCCTGGCACAACCTGCCTGTAGCATTATAAGAAACCATTCTGGCCCTTATTTTACCTTAGTAAGAATAATCTCCATTCGGCGCAATCAAAGGCTTTTTAGGCCTATTATCGCTTAGATGTCACCGAAATAGGTGTATATCTATACCGAAACCATGTTAAGTCCTGGTCATCCTGCAGTTTACTTCCAGTCAGATTCTCTCCAGATGTAGTCCTACAGGCCATTTCCCGCCTAAAAACGCCACTGAAACGCCACCGAAATGCCACCAAAACGCCACTGCTCAGTGGCATTTTTGTGGGATTTTCCTTGCCGTTCGGTGGGATATTTAGTATATAAGTGATATATATCACTAGGATCTGCACTATGTCTGACTAGGGTCCTGCCCGGTTTTTATTATGCTTTTATCACCATATTAAGCAGTTGTGTTTAAATTCCCCAACTTTTCAACCTGATCCTTAGGATGTGTTTTTGCGTTAGATCGCGTGGCTGGCAATTAGCATCACTTTTGCTATAACGTTAGAGAAAACGTCTTGCCGCCAAAATGAATAGAGAGGGGAATTTGTCGGGATCGTGGGCGCATTAGGTTTCTATATCGGTATAGATGCAGTTCGATCTGGTTCCTGTGATTTTAATTCAGGCTATTATCGGTAACAGCCGGCTGGCAAAGAATAGTTGGGTGGCCGTCAGAATGTAGCGTAGTTGCCTGGAAGTGGTCAGGAAGTGGTCATACTACCGGAGTCTCCAGCGCATACTCAGAGCTCCCCACAACAATGCTATCAAGCCAAACTAAAAGTTGACCAGGATCAAAGACTTAGCCCTAATGCCGGTTTTTTATGCGGGGTGCCGGCCTACGCAAACCGTTCGTATGTGATATAAACCAGTTATACAGTTTTCGGCAAAAAAGTGTGGCTTTCAGGGGATACTTGCAGCCTTAGACCCGTTTTACCAATAGTCTAAACTTTTTGTTCAACCCGCTGGCAATTGAGGCATGCTTTTGACTACATGATTCCCCCTCCGTTTTTCAGCAAAAAAAATGATGTAAACCACGTATTATGCAATTCAACAAGGTTTTTGCACTCTTATTGCTCCTTTCGGCAGCCTGTGAAAGTATGGCCCAAAACAAATTCCAGTGGAAACAGGCGTCTGCTGGTGGCTACACCTATAAATATGTGACCAATGACCCCATGCAAACCAGGTTTTATACCCTGAAGAATGGATTATCGGTCATTTTAACTGTTAATCACAAAGAGCCACGTGTTGTATATCGCATGGCGGTGCGCACCGGCAGCAACAACGACCCCAAAGATCATACTGGGTTGGCCCATTACCTCGAGCACCTGTTGTTTAAAGGGACCGATAAATATGGCTCGCTCGACTGGGCAAAAGAAAAACCGTATTTAGATAAGATCGATGCCTTATACGAGCAATATGGCGCTACCAAAGATTCTGCTGCCCGTGTAGCCATCTATCACAAAATAGACAGTATTTCCGGCGTTGCTTCGCATTTTGCCATAGCTAACGAATATGATAAGTTAATGAGCAATATTGGTTCGCAAAAGACCAATGCCCATACCTGGGTGGAGGAAACTGTTTATGAAGAAGACATTCCATCCAATGCAGTTGATAAATTCCTGGCCGTTCAGGCAGAACGTTTCCGCAAACCGGTGTTCCGCCTGTTCCATACTGAGCTGGAAGCCGTATATGAAGAAAAGAACCGCTCGCTTGATAATGATGGCGCCAAAATGCAGGAAGCCATGATGGCAGGGCTGTTCCCCACGCATAACTATGGACAGCAATCAACTATTGGCACCATTGAACATTTAAAGAACCCTTCTTTAATTGCCATCAGGAACTACTACAACAAATACTACGTGCCCAATAACATGGGGATTATTTTGTCGGGCGATTTTGATCCAAATGCAATGATCAAAAAAGTAGAGCAGACATTTGGCTATATGCAAGCCAAACCTGTACAGGAATATAAGAGCGCACCCGAGAAGCCTATTACAGCCCCTGTTGTGAAAGAGATCTTTGGACCTTCTGCCGAGAACATGCGTATTTGTTTCCGTACTCCTGCCGCCAGTGCCCACGAAGCCATGGTGCTGGACCTGGCATCATCCATATTATCGAACGGGAAAGTTGGTTTGTTCGATCTGAACCTGAATATGCAACAGAAAGCTCAGGGTACACAGGCTGGCTTGATGCAATATAAAGACTATGGGGTGTTTATAATGGCTGGTATGCCGAAACAGGGTCAGAAGCTGGAAGACGTGAAAGACCTGTTGATGGGTCAACTGGAGCTGTTGAAAAAAGGTGATTTCGATGAAAGCATGATCAAAGCCATAGTGGCCAATACCAAGTTAGACCTGTTGCAGGCGCTCGATAATAGTACCAGCAGTGCACAACAGTTAATGGATGCATTTATCAAGAACCGTTGCATGCAATGGGATAAACAGGTGTCGTACCTCGATGATATGGCTAAAGTTACCAAGACCGAACTGGTAGCTACGGTAAATAAATACCTGAACGATAAAAACTATGTGCTGCTCTATAAAAGGATCGGCACGGATAAAAGTATCGTAAAAGTAGAAAAGCCAGCCATTACACCCATTGAGACCAATGCCGGCAAATCATCTGATTATGTAAAGAAGATGGAAGCTATTGCCGTGGGTGATATTCAACCGCTGTGGCTGGATTACGAAAAGGATATCAACCTTTCAAAAAATGGCATCGCTGATGTATTATACGTGCAGAATAAATCGAACGAGCTGTTCACTTTGTACTATCAGTTCGATATGGGCACCTGGAATAATAAGTTGTTGCCCCTGGCTACCTCCTATCTGCAGTTTTTAAGCACTGATAAATATTCTGCAGAGCAGATCAGTAAATCATTTTACAATATTGCCTGTAACTTCAACATCAGCGCCAGCAATGAAATGACCACCGTTGTAATAAGTGGATTGCAGGAGAATTTCGAAAAAGCGGTGGGTTTGTTTGAAGAGGTGCTGGCCAATTGTAAACCCGATGAGGCTGCATTGGCAGCATTGAAATCGCGGGTAATGAAAGCAAGGGCCAATGCCAAAGCCAATAAACAAAGCATCTTGCAGGGGCTGATCTCCTATGCCCGCTATGGCGCTAAAAATCCGTTCAATTCCGCATTAAGCGATGCAGAGATCGATCAGTTAAAAGCAACTGACCTGGTGAACGAGTTGCACAGCCTGATGCAGTACAAACACCGCATCATGTATTATGGCCCACTTGCCAATGATAATTTTAAAAATACCATTGCCAAATTGCATACGTTGCCAGCCAGTTTTAAAGCTTATCCTGCAAAAGTGAATTTTACACCAGCGGTCCAAACTGCCAACCAGTTGTTGTTCACCAATTACGATATGGTGCAAAGTGAAATTGCCTGGATAAGGAACGATGTGGGTTACGATGCTAATAAGGAAGTAGTGGTGAATGTATTCAATAACTACTTTGGTGGCGGTATGGGTTCCGTTGTATTTCAAACCATCCGGGAGTCAAAAGCGCTGGCTTATTCAACTTATGCTATGTACAATACACCTTCTAAAAAGGAAAATCCTTTTTATATGATGGCGTATGTAGGTTGTCAGGCCGATAAAATGAATGAGGCCATCAAAGGCATGAATGAATTACTGACCGAACTGCCAGCATCTGAACAACGGTTCGAACTGGCCAAAACAGGTTTCAAAAAAGACCTGGAAACCAAACGGATCACCAAGGAAGGTATTATCGATGCTTATTTGACTGCCCAGCAAAAAGGTTGGAAAGGTGATTTCCGTAAAGATGAATATGCGGCCCTGTCTGCCCTTAAACTGGAAGATGTTCAAAAGATGCATAAGGAACAGATCAGCGGCAAGCCTTATACGTATTGTGTAGTGGCTTCAGATAAAAAGATCAAACTCGATGACCTGAAGACGATCGGTGAAGTGAAGACGCTGACCCTCGAAGAGTTATTTGGGTATTAAGCTGGTGGCTTGATAAGTTAACGAGTTAACTGATTAATATAGCCTGGTAAATTGATGTCGCTTTGGCGGCCTCGGTTTACCAGGTTTTTTTATGGGGGAATGAGCTGTAACCTGTAACCGCTTTCTGGCGTCTGAAGGAATATTTTCCTTATCTTTTTATAAAATATTAACCATAATGTATAAGTACTATCTGTTATTAATAGGGCAGATCATAATTTATGCCAATACGTTAGGGCAATCAAAACCGGTTTATTCAAAAGAAGTGGAAGACAGGATAAGAAAAGTGGAAACGAGTTTGGCCAGTTGGGTGCAATTTAAAGACAGCAGCTTGTGGACGCTTGCTGACCGGATGGTTTATTACCGCGTACCGGGTGTCAGTATTGCTGTAATTAAAGATTACAAGATAGATTGGGTGCGTGGATATGGATTGGCCGATTCTGCCGATCAACGGAAGGTAACTACCACTACCAGATTCCAGGCCGCTTCCATCAGCAAATCGCTAAACGCGCTTGGGGTCTTACGCCTGGTTGATAAAAAACAGCTGGACCTGAACGGTGATGTAAATAATTACCTGCGCAGTTGGAAATTTCCCTCAGACTCCTTTACGCAACAAAAGAAAATAACGCTGGCGCATCTGTTGAGCCATACGGCGGGATTAGGTGTGCATGGTTTCATGGGATATACTTACAAGGATACTATTCCTACAGATAATGAAATACTCGATGGCAAAAGACCTTCCAATTCACCTGCTGTAAGAAGTTTTGCTGAGCCTGGTAAAAAAATGGAATATTCCGGTGGCGGTACCATGATCACCAAGAAAGTGATCATAGATAATACCGGTATGGACTATGATAAGTATATGGAAAAATTCGTGCTTAAACCACTTGGCATGGAGCACAGCAGCTTTACGCAGCCGCCCTCTCCGAAGATCAGTTCACAATTGGCAGCCGGTTATACCATGGCCGGAGCGATGCCCGGTAAATTCAATATTTATCCTGAACAGGCGCCTGATGGTTTGTGGACAACGCCGGAAGACCTTGGCCATTTTATCATTGAAATGCAGCTGTCATTACAAGGGAAGTCAAATAAGATCTTATCAAAAGAAATGACCACTACCATGGTCACACCCTTTGGTAATAAGTCATCAGCGTTGGGTGTAATGACAGATAATCGCGGCGGGATCCATTATTTCAGGCATGGTGGTTCTAATGTTGGATATAAATGCGAGTATGTTGCCAGTATGGATGATGGGAACGGCCTGGTAATTATGACAAATAGCGATGAGTACAGTATCATTCCCGAGATCATCAACAGTGTGGCCGCCGTTTATCAATGGAAAGACTTTTATAAACCGAAAATAAAAACAGTAATATACCCCGATACCAACAAATTGAAAGAGTATGTGGGGAAATACAAAATCAATAATGCTACAGTAACTTTTAAGCAGGAAGACGGCAATCTTTATCTCAGCACGAATGGAAATCCCTTTTCGCGGGTGTATTTTGAATCGGAGGATACCTTTTTTATTTATTCTGAGCCGGGTACGACGGTTCGTTTTGGCCGGGACCAGCAGGGGGTTGTTGTTACCCTGATCATCCGTAACGGCGATGAGGAAATGCGGGCTGAGAAAATAAATTAAAGAACGGCAGATGGCAGACGGCAGATGGCAGACGGCAGATGGCAGACAGCAAATGGCAGACGGCATTAATCAGTCGGTAATACTGGCGCAAACGTAGTATAGGCTTTTGGCTTGCAGCTTTTTCCGTACATTTAGTGTCAATTATACGATTAAACACTTGCTGTATGAAAAGACTGACCTGCTTTCTTGTATGTATTTTTGTTTGCATGGGTGTGGTGGTTCAGGCCCAAATGGACCAGCAACTCGTAAAAACCAAAAGCCCTTCGGCCGCCAAAGCCATAAGTCCCAACCTCTTTGGTATTTTCTTTGAAGACATTAACTACGCGGCTGACGGCGGTTTGTATGCAGAGTTAATTCAGAACCGGTCATTTGAATACAGTGCCAGCGACAAACGCGACTGGAATTCCCTGACCGCCTGGCAATTTACCAAGGAAGGGTTTTCGTATGGGACCATTTCTGTTGAGACCAGCTCACCGGTCCATTCCAATAACCCGCATTACGTAGTATTGAATATAGAAGAAACAGGCCGGGATGGCGTAGGGTTGAACAATACCGGTTTTGATGGCATTGTAATAAAGGCTGGCGAACAATACAATTTTTCTCTTTTTGCAAAACAACTCACGGCAAATGCGATCCCGGTAACAGTGCAGTTGCGAAGCAAAAAAGGAAACCTCACTAATGAAGCTACTATCAATACCGATTCAAAAGACTGGAAAAAATATACCGCTACATTGACCGCCACCCAAAGCGATGACAGCGCCATGTTGGTAATTGTTGCGAAAGCGACCGGTAAAATAGCGCTGGATATGCTCTCCCTGTTCCCGCAAAAAACATTTAAGGACCGCTCTAATGGTTTACGTGCTGATCTGGCGCAGACTATTGCCGATCTGCAACCGAAATTCATGCGTTTCCCCGGCGGCTGCCTGGTACATGGCGATGGATTGGGCAATATGTATCAGTGGAAAAACACCATTGGGCCATTAGAGCAACGCATTGAGCAAAGAAATATCTGGAGTTACCACCAGTCTGTTGGTTTGGGCTATTTTGAATATTTCCAGTTTTGTGAAGATATTGGAGCCAAACCATTACCAGTTGTAGCAGCAGGTGTTAGCTGCCAGAACTCGGGTGGTACCTGGCGTATTGGCGGCACAGGACAAAAGGGATTGTCTGAAGCCGAGATGAAAGTGTACATCCAGGATGTGCTTGACCTGATAGAGTGGGCCAATGGCGCGTCTACAACAACGTGGGGGGCTAAACGCGCAGCGGCTGGTCATCCCGAACCATTTCACCTTCAGTATATAGGGATCGGCAATGAAGACAAGATCACGCCGGTTTTTAAAGAGCGTTTTAAAATGATCTATGAGGTAGTTCATGCCAAACATCCCGAGATAACTATTATTGGCACAACAGGCCCTTTTCATTCCGGCGAAGACTACGATCTGGGTTGGAATTTTGCAAACGAAGTAAAAGTGGACATGGTTGATGAGCATTATTATGAAAAACCAGAATGGTTTATCAATAACCTTAAACGTTATGATAATTACGCCCGTGCCGCTTCAAAAGTATATGTAGGAGAGTATGCCGCACATGATGTGAAACGCAGGAATACGTTGCGTTCCGCTCTGGCAGAAGCATTATACATGACCTCGCTGGAGCGTAATGGTGATGTGGTATTGTTTGCTTCCTATGCGCCATTATTAGGCCGTAAGGGGCATACCCAATGGAATCCCAACCTGATCTATTTTACCGGAACACAAATATGTCCCACAATAAATTATTATGCGCAAAAGCTGTTCACCAATAATGAAGGGGATTTATATTATCCCAATGTTATCACTGCCAATGTAGCAGACACTGCTAAAACTTTTGCAGCTTCCTGTGTAAAGGATAGCAAAACTGGCGATGTTATTCTAAAAATAGTAAACAGGGATTCCATTAACCTATCTGCAAAAATAAACCTGTCTGGATTGGGCGCATTGAATACAAACGCAGTGGTTACCCTGTTGAGCGGCGACCCCGATGCCGAGAACAGTTGTGAGAGTACCCAAAATATAACACCGAAAACATCGAATATTACTGTAAATAAATCTTTTACTTACCAGGCACCGCCAAGTTCATTAACAGTCATTAGGATCCATACAAAGTCCTCCGGTAAAAAAGTAAATGTGGGTAAAAAATAAATCATCCCGACACAATAAAATAACATAGTGTATAACGGTACTGGTCCCGACAAAGTCGGGACTCTTTTTTTGCTTATTGGGTGTAATTAGTAATTTTGTTGTGTATAAAGTATCATAGCGATCTGCCTGCCCATTAAAATCATTTAATCAGTACTATGAAAAAACTAAGTCTAGTTTTATTGGGATTGGTCATTTCCTGCCTTGCTATTTCCCAAACCTCCACTCAATATGAAGTATATGCATTAAAGTATTCATCTATAATGAATGATTCTACTTACACGGCACATGAAAAAGACAGTGTAAGCGTTGATTTCATGATCTGGCTGATCAAGGGGAATGGGAAATATATTTTAATGGATGCGGGCTATTTGTATAGTGTGGAATCAGCGAAGAATTTTGATGTGATCGATGACCTGCGGCCCGATTCTACGCTGCAAAAGCTGATGTTGAAACGGGAGGAAGTCACAGATATTATCCTAAGCTACCAGCACCTGGACCATATTAGCAGTATCGATCTGTTTCCCAACGCCCAGGTATGGGTGCAGAAAGATGATTACAATTACTTCACTACTACGGCCTGGCAAAAAGGTGGCGTAAACGGCGAGTTCAACAGAAAGGAAGTGAAAAAGCTGGTAGATGTGCATGGTGCCGGCCGGGTAACGCTGTTTGAAGGATATAATAAAGAGATCATTCAGGGATTGAAAATGTTCCCCGGTTCAAGAAAACCATCGTTACCACAATATGCATTGGTAAAAACAAGCGTGGGCAATATGGCACTTGCTTCAGACAATATCTGGATCTATTACAACTCCGATTTTGTAACGCCAGCGCCTGCGTTCCGCACCTTCGATGCCAATGGTTATATAAAGGCCATGCAAAAGATGCAAACGCTGGTGAATGATGAGAAATTGATTGTACCCGGTTATGAAGGCTCTGCCTTCACCAAATTCCCCATAATTACGGAAGGGGTCATCAGAGTGAAATAAACAACTTACAGGTATATATGAAAGGTCCTCCTGATGCCAGGAGGACCTTTTTTATTTGGGTTGCATCTGGGCGGATTTTAGGGTATTTTTCAAAAATGTACCCATCCCGGGGTGACCTTTTATTATTTTGACCATTCATTACATAAAGATTCATACATGCAGGATCAAAGGATTATAGAATTGATTGGGTTAAACAAGCACGATCAGGCCCTGTTGGCACTGTATAAGAACTTTCCGGCCGTACGTAAGATGATCCGGTTGAAAGGCGGCAATGCCCAGGATGCAGAGGATGTTTTCCAGGAAGCCCTGATCATTTTATGCAGAAAGGTCAAAGAAACGGAATTTGTTCTCCACGCTCAATTAAGCACCTACCTGTTTAGTGTTTGTCGTTTTCTTTGGAAAGACGAATTGAAGAAAAGAAAAAAACAATCGGTACTTGATTTTGAAAGTGGTTTGAGCACGATGGAAGAGCAACAATGGGAGGGCTGGGTAGAAGAGGAAGCCCGCATCGGCCTGGCTGAAAAAGTAGTTCGGGAATTAGGGGAGCGTTGCCGGGAAGTATTATTACTCTTTTATAACGGCGGTATGAAGCTAAAAGACATTGCAGCCAAAATGGGGTACAGCTCAGAAAACACGGCAAAGAACCAGAAATACAAATGCCTGGAAGCTGCAAAAAATAAATTGAGAGACATGAAACAGGCTATTCAAACCATTTAAAGTTGTGTTATGAGAAATGAACTGGAGTTAATAGCAACTATTGAAAAATATTTGAACAATGAAATGTCTGCTGAGGAAAAAGCAGCATTCGAAAAAAATATGGCAGCCGACCCACATCTTCAGGAAGCGGTAGCCCTTCAACAAGAAGTTATGCAAGGCATAAACAATCTTCATTTAAAACAGAAAATACAATTGGCACGCAAGCGGTATTACCGGCATAGAAATCTTACAAGATGGGGGCTAACCGGTTTGGTGATCATTATTACTATTATTTCAATTCTTTATTATTTAAGGCATCACCATACCTATAAGGAAAAGCATGCTGTTGTTGAACTTAATGAGCAAGGTCAGCAACAATGGGCCGATGCTGACAAAAGGCTGATACCACAGGTGTTTGTAATAAATGCTGGTAATGACACCATCGTGGAAACAAAGGGCGGACTGGTGATACAGGTACCGGCCAATGGATTCCTTGATGAAAACAAACAACCGGTTACCGGCAAAATGGAATTGATCATAAAGGAAGCAATGGATGCTGCTTCCATAATGCGTGCAGGGCTTTCAAGCACATTTGGGATTCAATTACTGGAGAGTGCGGGCATGTTTTTCGTAGATGCACGAAAAGATGGAAAGATAATATCAATTAATCCAGCTACCGGTTTGTATATAGAACGACCAACCGATACCTTGTTACCAGGAATGAAATTGTTTAAGGGGAACCGGTTAGCTGACGGACGAATTGATTGGGTTAACCCGAAACCGCTTGAACAGGATCTTACACCGGTTGATATAAACTTACTGAATTTTTATCCGCCTGGATACCTCGACTCTTTAGCAAAATGGGGTTATAATTACAGGAATAAAAAATTTACAGATAGCTTGTATTATTCTTTTTCAGATCTCTTTCTGTACCCTTCGTATCTTGAAGAAGAAGGGGAAGATGTTGATAATACACCAAAATATAAACACACCCCGAAGCCATGTGGCATCAACCCTGCCAGGATAAAAGCTATCTGGAGTAATAAGTTTCAAAACACCTTGTTGGCCACCCGGGAATTTGAGGAGCGGCTTAGGTACATCTATAAAACCGATGACAACAAGGTACTTGATCTGTATGTAAACAATCTGGATAAAAAATTGTCGGACATCGACTCCATGGTTACACGTTTGATAACGGGCACGTTGAAACAACAATTCCTTGTCTTTGCTGCCCGGCACGACGGGAAAGTAAAGATAAGCTCAATACTCACTCAAAAACTGCGTCAGTATTATGAAACCAAAACCAGCATCTTTATGGAAGCAGTTGCTAAAACAAACCGGGAGTTTTGGAATAAACAGATGCAGATGGATAGTTTGATAAATGAAAGGCAAGTGAAGCATCAAAAGGAGTCGCAGGAAAGAACGTCCCGTCTTTTTAAGGAAGAACTGGACCTTAATCTGAAAAATGTTTATCATCAGTTAGGGTACGATACAGGTTTTACCCCGCGTATACCTACAAATAAAGTATATAAAGTGGCAATTAGGGAGACGGGCTGGTATAATATTGACCGGTTTGTAAATGAAGAAACGGCTACGCGTACATCAGGCAATTATACAGACCCGAAAACCGGTAAAACGGCCACCATCAAATACCAGCCGGTTTCCTTCCTGGTAAATAAGCAGGAACAATTTGATACGCTCTTCGTATACCTGCTTCCCGATAAACTCAGCAGCTTTATGAGGTTGACCCAGGTAAACGGGAGGTATGCAGAGAACCTGAACGAACAGATAAAGTACAAACTGGTTTGCATTGCCTGTAAAGGCGGTCGCATGTTCTATTATTTGTTGTCCGGCATTGAACCGAAGGTTTATACAGAAATTGAGTTAGTTGAAATAAGCCAAAATGAACTGACGCGGGTATTGAACAGGGAAGGAAGTGCCCAGCAAGAATCAGACGTTCAAAAGGAGCTGGCATTCTTTCGGTTTTATAACAATGATGTAAAAAGACAAAAGCGTAATGCCGAATTAGAGGAACTAAGGTGGAGGATGTTCCCTATTATTTATCATTGTATGGATGCTAAGTAAATGCAGACAGCCTTCAGTGAATTGAACTGAAGGCTGTTTTAATATATTTTACGGAATTATAAGGATAACACTTTCTTCAACTGTCCGGCAAACTGATAGTCATTTCTGGCATGCGGCACTTTCTGTTGCATGCCTGTTTTGCCAGATGCTTTCAGATAGGTCTCAAACCCACCTTTAGGTACAACCGTGATCTTTAGTGGTTCAATGGCTTTATGCGTTACTACATCTTTATAAGAAAAATTTCTTGTGCAGATCTGGTTGTCAAGGCGTTTGGCGAAATCTTCCATATCAGCAGGCGATTCACCAAACTCTATAAACCATTCGTGATAGGGGAGCGATCCATCATCCATTATATGGGGTGCCACCGTGTATTCTACTATGGTAGCGCCACATGCCGCCGCTGTTTCTGCAATCGACTTCTCCGTTTCTTCCACCGTCACGTGCTCGCCAAAAGCGGAAATATATTGGGCAATTCTTCCTGTAATTTCAATCCGGTGTGGGAAAACTGTTTTAAATCGTACGGTATCGCCGTTGATATAGCCCCACAAGCCGGCATTGGTGTTTAATACCAGGGCATAGTTTACACCGGGTTTCACATCGTTCAGTGATACCCTGTTCACCTGTTCTTTACCAAGTGTTTCTACCTCTACAAATTCAAAAAAGATCCCATTGTTCAGGATCAATTGCATGCCCCGTTCATTCAGGCGGTCCTGGTATGCCAGCAGCCCTTCGGTAGATGGATAGGTCTCGAACACATCAAATGGCATATTGATGTATTTCTTTATTTCCGGCATAAAAGGTTCATAGTCCATTCCGCTTAAAATGAGCAATTGGAAGTTCGGGAATAACTGGTTGAAATCCTTCCCGGTTTTTGCTTTGAGCGACCTGAGAAAAACCAGCAGCCATACAGGCATGGCTACTATGATACGGATGTCATTGGCTTCTGCCAGATCGATCATAGCCTCGATCCTTTCTTTGTAATCGGGAATGGCGTTTATTTCATCGGAAGGCAAACGGAGCCATTTATACCACCAGGGAACACAACTGTTTCCAATAGTGGAGATGGGCGCTGTTTTAATCCCATTGATATACTCAAAAAAATGGCCATCGGAAAAGAACAGCGATTTGCCCTTTAAAAAAGCCAGCTTTTTATTTTTATGAGAATAAGTAAGAGGAGCATATTGTCCGCCGCCAATATGGTTTTTAAGCGAGTCTTTTGTTACCGGAATGTATTTCGTATTGCTTGTAGTACCGGATGTTTTACCAAAGAAGGCTGGCCGGCCTTTCCATAATACGTCTTTTTCACCTGATTTTATTCTTTCAATGTACGGCAGTAATTGTTCGTAATTCCGCAGAGGCACATGTTGTTTAAAATCTTCATAGGTGACTATACTGTCAAATGAATGGTCTTTCCCGAAAGCTGTATGCTTTGCTTCATCAACAAAAGAATGCATAAGTGTGTCCTGGCAGGCTATGGGATCAGCCAGCATATCGGCCACGCGTTTGTACTTGATCCTGATAAAGGACGACAAAAAGGAATCTACTAATTTCAAGGGTTCTGGGGTTTAAGAGTGATCCGATCCTGCAAAGGTAGGAAGGCTTTTTAATTATACAATTCGCTGTTTGTAATTGATTCATAACCAGTTTTTTGATAGTAAATAGCAGAGGGCAGAGGGCAGAGGGCAGAGGGCAGAGGGCAGAGGGCAGAGGGCAGAGGGCAGAGGGCAGAGGGCAGAGGGCAGAGGGCAGAGGGCAGAGGGCAGAGGGCAGAGGGCAGAGGGCAGAAAAATTTTGGGCGGCGTAAGATAGTTATTAATCTCAACAGTCGCGAGCAAACCCACAACTCACAAAATAAAAAGCCCCGGCCATTACAGTCAGGGCTTTACGCTCTTAGTGAAGTTTAATTACCTGTCCGGTATTTGCGCCCAATACACTCTTGCGAAAGCCATATTCCAATTGCTTCATGGTTACCGGCATTTCACCGGGAAAAAAGGGAAAGTATTGTGGTGAATTTTCAATAACGGAGGGACTAACCGCATTGATGCGGATACCTCTTTCCAGTTCAATGGCGGCAGCCCGCACAAAACCTTCCACAGCTGCATTGGCGGCAGCCGCATTGGCAAAGTTCTTTTGCGGGTCATGCGTTAAGGCGCCCGTAATAAGGGTGAATGAGCCTTTGGGATTGATATAATGCTGTCCAATTAGCACCAGATTGATCTGACCCATCATTTTTCCTTCCACGCCTTTCCGAAATGCCGCGTCGTTCAGGTTTTTCCAGGGGCCTACATAAGTAGGGCCAGCTGTTGAGATCAATGCGTCAAAAGCGCCCACTTTCTTATACATGTTTTCTATTGATTCCGGTGAAGTGATATCCAGGGGGAGATCAGGATTACTACGATCTGTACGAACCACTTCATGTTCTTTTTCAAAAGCATTTGACAAATAAGTACCCATAGTGCCGGAGGCACCCACGATTATAATTTTCATCTTTTGTTATTTATATGTTTTTTTAGAAAAATGACGTATCAGGAATTCGAGGAATGGCAACGCGATGAACACCATCCAGGGAACGAGGGCAATGGTTAGAATAAATGTTCTTACATACAAGGAAAGCATGGACAACTGCTGCCCAAAAAGAAAAAGGAATAATGTAATAGAAGGATAAATAACCAGCCAGATCTTAAGAGCGGCTAATAATCTTGCTTTTGCTATCATCTTGAGTTTGTTTTTTCGTTACTCAAAAGTAGCCCGGGAGATACCCGTTAAGATAGGATCGTTGTGGAGTTGAATAGGACTTATTTGAAGTTCTTTCGGAATGCTTCAGGGGCATGCCCCGTGTGTTTTTTGAAAAACCTGATAAAATAGGAAACATCTTCGTAACCCAGGAGATCGGCAATGTCTTTTACCTGGTTGGAAGTGGCCAGCAAATATCTTTTTGCCTCAAGGATGATCTGTTCGTTAATAAGCTCGGAAACTGTTTTACCTGATGATGTTTTTGTAATGGCGTTTAACTGGTAGGGCGAGAGATTTAATAATTCAGCATATTGAGAAACGTTTTTTAGCCGGTCTATGTGGGTCTCGAGCAAATGGTTAAAGTCCTCAAATCGTTCCTGGGTGTAAATTCCTTCCGGCTTTGCTGTTTCTTTGGGGTTACGGCTTTGGCGGAGATATTCTATAAAGAAGATATCGAGGTTTGCTTTTATTACTTCCGCATAGCCTTCCTGTTTTGCGACAAACTCGGCATGGATGTTTTCCAGTAAGGAGTGCAGTTTTAAATATTGGGCGGCTGCTACCTGGCAATGATTTTTACTGGCTGCCTTTTTCCATCGTTGTTCGGAAATAGTATGCTTAGGCTGGTAAAAGGTTAAATCAAATTCCATTAAAAAGCCTGTACTGGCTGCCTGCAATTCCAGTTTGTGTACCTGGCCGGGGCGAAGGATGAAAATGGTATGATCGTGTATAGGGTAGGGAATAAAATCTATTTCATGTATACCCTTTCCCTGCTGCAAGGCCAGAACAAAAAAGAAATTGTGTTTGTGAAGATCATGTAACAGGTTATTGCCATTTAGCACCTGTTCCATAGCCCGGATGCTGAATTGACCGCCATCTTGTTGTTTAGGGGAGGAGACTAATTGTCTGACAGGGATGGTTTTCATTAGGCCAAAGGTAGCAAGCTTCTCCGATCATTTAATATACTTTAATACATACGATGCCACCTTATCGGTTTTATCATCAAAATGATGGCCACCTTCTTCCGTTATCACTAAATGATTTTTAGTAGTGAGGTTTTGAACAGGGAACTGACTTTTTTCTGTTCCCAGTATAAATAATATGGGTTTGGGAATTTTATTTACTTCATTTATCACACTATAAGCATCATGCGAGGCAATGCCGATCATTTCAGTCAGGTGAACCTCGAAATCTGTAGAAGTATAAGGAAGCATCAATACCATATCGCTTACTTTTTTTGTAAATGGGGTGCCTGCATAATTGTATAAAAAGGGGGTAATGTCCGCACCAAAAGAATATCCTATTAGTACCACACTGTCGCGCTTCCATTGCGCCAGGTATTTATTAATAAGCTGGCTTAATTCCATGGCCGTTGCTGCAGGCGTTCTCTTATTCCAGAAATATTTGCGGGCATTTAATGCCAGTACCGGATAACCAGCTTTGTTTATTGATTGCAGGAAGTTATCGGAAAAGCCAGTCCAGCCGCCATCGCCTGAAATATAAAATACGAGGGGTTTGGTGGTATCGTTAGCAGGGAATGTTTTTATAGGTAGCTGTGTGTCCTGTGCACCTGACCATTTAAATGAAAATAACAGGGCAAGGACTATAATATATTTCATACAATCAATTTGTTTTCATGACAGCATTCAAGGCAAGTGGCAGTTGCAGCAGGTCGAAATCATGATCGTATACCAGGTATTTGTTTTCCCAAAAGCTGGCATATTTTTCCTTGAATTCACGCAGACCCTGGTAATGCTGAAAGCGTTTTATTTTAAGCGCGGCCAGTTTTACCACTCTTTCAGCCATGTTCTCAGGTTGTGTAATGCCGGTCATAGGCACCATACCCAGGTTAATGTAGGCTTTATTTTGGGTGCGTGCATATTCTATGAGTTTTATGATCAATGCATCCATGGCAGCAGGGGGGGCGTCGGCAGTTTTTCGGATCAGATCGTACGTGCATTCATCTTCTGCATAATCGGGTATAATATTGAGAAATGCCTTGATCTTTCCTTCTGGGTCCTTTAATAATATTATATCCTGTTTTTCCAGTTCACTTTTATCGAACATGCCCTGAGAAAAAATGGCTTCTTCCTTATTAAAGCTTTGTAGCCAGTCATCAGAAACCTGCTTCAGCTCCTGTAATATATTGGTTTCATGCGGGGCTTTTTCTATGTGTACGGTGAAGCCTTTTTTTTGTAAACTGTTCAGCCCATTGCGCAATGATTTTTTATCTCTTCCTTCAATACTGAAACGCGTTACATCAAGGATGGCTTCCTGGCCGATCATCATCCTGCTTTTACGAAGCCGGGTAAACCAGGGAATGCTGCTTTCATTCACCCGGTAAAAAGCTGTATGTAAACCCATTTTTTTGCAATGCTGATCGAATTCCCTCAGGATGCTGTATTTGTTTTCAGGCGCGGAAACAGGTTCTTCCAGCACTATAGCAAAACCGCGTGCAATACGATAGGCAATAAAGCCTTCATGCAGATCTGAAAAGAAATAGAGTTTGTCCTTGTAGTATTTAAAATAATCCACTGCCGAGTTCCCAAACTGTGCCAGCAAATTATTTACTCTTTCGCGGGCGTTTTCAGGTTCTGCGTGCTTTTGCAGCCCTGGTCTTATGAGGGAATACAACAGGAATCCCCAGGTTACAAAACCGGTAACTCTTATCACCCACACAAATTCATTACCAAATCTGGTAAGAGGGCGTAGTGTGGTATCCTGCATCAGCAAAAACATTTTCAAGGTATGCAGCAACGATTGTTGCCAGGTAAAGTCTACACCAAAATGTTTTTTATCAATAAAATAGAAACTGATAAATCCGAACAGCATTACGGCTGCCACACTTATGGCGGCTGTTTTTAAACCCGCTTTTATACGTTGTCTGCTGCTTTGTATCCGGTACTGCGATCTGGTAGCCAGTAATAACAGCATAGTAAAAGCAGCCAGGCTTGCTTCTTCATAATCGAGGGCTTTAGTGAGGTGACCTACCAGCGAAAAGAAAGCAAGGCCAATCGCCATGATCCAGGCATTACGCAAACCTTTCAATAAAAAGGCGGAGGTTACCAGCAGGGCAAGGCCTGTAAAAAGCACCAGCATGTTACTGGCATGAATGCTGCTCAGGGGCAGGTATTCGCGCAGGAGGCGCATTCGTTCATGCACGGGTGGGGTTATAGCAGAAAGGATGTTGATGATGCCCAGCATAAACACCAGCACTACCGGCGCCATTCGGGCAAACAGTTTTCTGCCTTTCCAGCTAAACGCCACCAACCCGCCAGCCAATGGAAGCCAGAATTCAAATATGCGGTACAAGATGGTAATAGATAATGCTTGTGGGGCCGTATAACCAAATTTTTGAAGTATAAATGCCATGAAAAGCTCCACTGCTCCCAGGCCACGCAGGAACGGCGAAATAACCATCATTAACACGGCAATAATGTACGCCGCTGCCGATGCGCTGAATGAAACAGGTAAACCCAGTGCCAGCATGGCCAGGTAAATATGCAGTATGCCACAACCCTCCACGCCAATAGATAAATAAGTGGCGTTTACAACCCCGGATCTTTTTACATCGGCTGACAGCATTTCATGCATCCGTGCTGAGAAGGAAGGGAACCGCTGTTCGATCCAGCGGTAAGGGCCTTTTTTTTGTTTTACGGTAATGGCAATTCCGGTTAGCAGAATAATAATAATAAGCAGGGTTAGTAAGCCCAGCCAGGCGCTGCCTAAACCATTTATGCCAAACATCGTATAAAGAACAACTGGCAGCCCCACTAAAAATACCGTTAATAAACCAGTGAAGGCATACAACGCACTGGCCTGATGTACCTGTAATCTGTTAAAACCCTGCTTGCGTAATTGTGAAGGGAAATAGGCGAGCGCGCTTACACCTCCTGCAGGAAGAAATACGCTGATGAGGTTACGTTTCAAAAACAGGGATACCGCATGTGACCATTTTAAACGAAGGTGTACCGCGGCAAAAGTCTTTACATACATGCCGCTTTGTAACAACACACAGGCTATTGAGATAATGAATGCTGCCGCCAGCCAGGTCCCATTGGCTTGTTTTATCTGGGGAACTATCGCCAGCAATTCTTTTCTTTCGCTCCTGAAAAAAACAATGGCCAGTAACAGGATCACTACCGCTATAATTTCACGCCAGTAAACCTGTGGGGACGCTGATTGTATTTTCAAGCGGGTAGCTTTGATCAGGTTAGCCATAACTTAAAAATTATAGTTAATCAATTGGGTGTTTTTCTTCCTCCAGAATATGCATAACCACGTCTACCAACTGTTGTATTTCAGCCATTTCTCCGGAAGAATCTTTGACCTGGTTTTTCAGCCGGTTCATTTTGGCATTAATAACCTGCATGATGCCTACAGTATACTTTAGTTTGGCCTGTAGTTTCTTCTCATCTTTCAGGTGCGTTTCAATAGCTGAAAAATTATTGACGCCTATTCCAATAAATATAGATGCAACAGCAGATATTATTATTTCAATGGCATTGTTGTGGGTTAGAAAGGTCAGAAAGATCACCAGACCTCCTATTAGTATAAAAAGAAAAACCCTTGGTTGCCTGAATGAACGCCAGATATGAGGAATGTCCGTTTTTAACATCATAACATTGAAAGACCGTATTCGGGTGTAATAATTTGGTGTTCAAGAGGTCTGGAATGCTATCAGTAAAAAACTGTGATATCCTGTTGTATAAAGGTATTTACTTCTTACAAGCTCACTAACTAATGCTTTGTTAATGACCCTGGCAGGTTGCTGATAAAAGCGGAAGGATGCGTAATTAATGGACCCTGATCAACTTATATTTTATATCGCCCAAACTTACTTCCAGGCAGGAATTGTCGGTGCTGTCGGTTTCCAGACAATTTAGTTTATGAATGGTTAAGGTATCCTGATCAAACTTAAACCCAAACTGCTCCATGTTTTTGGGATTTTGCCCCATATCGATCAGGTCCACTTCCATGCCTGGTCCCAGGTAATCATATACCACATCATAGACAGAATAGGTGCCGAGCCCTGTAATATGTCCGTCTTTCGAAAACTGAATGGTGGTCCCAATGGTATCCTTGTATTCGCCGCTGAAAAGGATATCTGCTAAAAAGTTTTCATTGGTTTTGATGAAAGTTTGTTTACCAACTTTCAATTTATTGGCAGATATGATCTGGATGTCATAAGCCAGGTGGCTTACGGTGTCATTCTCTTTGTGAAAAAACTGAAACGAATTATCTTTTTTTACAATCACCATGTCAGGTCCCCCCTCATGAAGGTTTGAAGCCATAGAAGCGGGCTGTAGTGTGCTGGCCGGGATAAAAAGGCAGCAGTTAGCCGAAGCGTGCTGGCTTTCCAGGGGTGATCTGGTGTGTTCTATTTTTTTTACATATGTTTCATTTAACCAAAAACCTGCAAACGGCACAACGGTGTCCGGTGTTTTTAAATTTGAGACAATATGGTCATCGGGCTTTCTGTTGGCTGAATGGCATGCAAATAAAAAGACACTGATCAAAAGAATAACGGATAGTCTAGTCATGGGTTGTTAAGCATTTTTCCGGGAGCACAAAATAGGATACTTGTTAGCGATTTGCAAGTATGTGTTGTTATTAGTATTTTTTATAACATACCCTGTTCGGCAATGAACGGAAAACTGTTCATTTTCGCACACTTTTCAACAGCCTGCTTTCCAAACCATTCGTTCAGAAAGGATTTCACAGTTGGCACAACCGTTGAGCTAGTTTGGCCTTACTTATAGCGTATGTTTAAAAATTATCTAGTAGTAGCCTGGCGCAATCTTGTAAAGGGAAGGATACATTCAGCGATCAATATCCTTGGTTTATGTATCGGTATGTCGGTTGCCATGCTGATCGGCCTATGGCTGCATAATGAACTTTCTTATGATAAGAATTTTAAACACTACGATCGCATTGCACAGGTCATTCAAAATTTGACCAACAACGGCGAAACACAGACGTGGTGGAATGTTCCCTATCCTTTAGCCGATGAATTGCGCACCAATTATGGAAGCGATTTCAAGCACGTTGTTATGGCGGTGAATGTGAATCAGCACCTGGTCACGATTGGTGATAAAAAAATTAAACAGCGGGGCGGCTTTTTTGAAAAGGAAATGCCGGAAATGTTTACACTGGACCTGCTGAAAGGCAGCCGTTTTGCACTTCATGATCCCAATGCGGTGCTTATTTCTGCTTCTGCGGCCAGGGCCTTTTTCGGGAGCGAAGACCCTATGAACAAGATCATTAAAATTGATCAGAAACCGGTGGTAAAAGTGGCAGGTGTTTATGAAGACTTTCCGCTGAACTCCAGTTTTGCCAAACTCAACTTTATTGCAAGCTGGGACTTCTGGTACAATAGCAACAATAAATTAAGGGACATGGAGGACCCCTGGCGGCCTAACTTCACCAGCCTTTATGTTCAATTAAATGAAAACGCATCCATTCAGTCTGTTAATGCAAGGATCAGGGATGCGAAAATGAAGAGGCTAAACCCCGAGTTGCAAAAGAAGAAACCTGCCCTGTTCCTTATGCCTATGCGTAAGTGGCATTTGTATTCCGAGTTTAAAAACGGGATCAACACGGGGGGCGACATTCAATATGTGTGGCTGTTTGGTACCATTGGGCTATTTGTGCTGTTGCTTGCCTGTATCAATTTTATGAACCTCAGTACTGCCCAAAGTGAAAAACGCGCCAAAGAAGTGGGGGTAAGAAAAACAATGGGTTCACCCAGAAAACAATTGATGTTTCAGTTTTTCTGTGAGTCATTGATAACGGTAGCCATGGCCTTGCTTATTTCTCTGGTAGTTGTATGGCTTGCCCTGCCATTTTTCAATACGATCATTGAAAAGGAGATAAAAATCCCCTGGGTTAATGTTTACTTCTGGGTAGTGAGTCTTGTATTTCTCTTGTTTACTGCGATCATTGCAGGAAGTTATCCGGCTTTGTATTTATCATCCTTTAAACCGGTAAAAGTTTTAAAGGGAACGTTCAGGACTGGCCGTTTTGCGACAATCCCGCGGAAAGCGTTGGTGGTGGTGCAGTTCAGTATTTCGGTAACGCTTATCATTGCAACGATCGCTGTGTACAAACAAATACAGTTTGCCAAGAACCGGCCTGTTGGTTATTCACGGGTAAATCTCATTAACATCCCGACCACCGGGTCTGGAATTCATGATCATTTTAATACGGTAAAAGAAGAACTGTTGCAAACAGGAGTTGTTGCATCTGTTACAGAATCGGCGAGTCCAACAACAGGTATAAACAATACCACCAGTGGTTTTAGCTGGCCGGGAAAAGATCCCGATCTGTCTATTGATTTCGGGGTGATAACGGCTTCCTTTGAATATGGTAAAACAGTTGGGTGGAATCTAAAGGAGGGACGTGATTTTTCGAAAGAATTTTCAACAGACACCACTGCTGTTATCCTGAATGAAGCAGCGGTCCGTTTTATGGATCTGAAAAACCCGGTTGGTAAAACCGTAACGTGGTTTGGTCAGTCATTGACTGTAATTGGAGTGGTCGAAAATATGGTGATAGAATCTCCTTATA
Organism: Niastella soli; assembly: GCF_017742245.1. GTDB lineage: Bacteria > Bacteroidota > Bacteroidia > Chitinophagales > Chitinophagaceae > Niastella > Niastella soli. The sequence goes on along the minus strand of NZ_JAGHKO010000010.1, from coordinate 352,562 downwards.
GCGACATAAAACCCATTATTTACACCTACCTGAATTATCCAGGCGATATGAATATTGTCAAACTCAATCCAGCTGTGAGTGCGAAAGACGCCATAAGCAAATTGGAACCTATCTATAAGCGACTTAATCCCGATCAGCCTTTTGAATACAGTTTTATAGATACTGACTATGCCAAAAAGTTCAATGATGAAGAACGCATAGGAAAACTGGCGGGGATCTTTGCGGGACTGGCCATTCTTATCTCTTGTCTTGGATTATTTGGGTTAACCTCTTTCGTGGCTGAACAACGAAAGAAGGAAGTGGGGGTCAGGAAAGTGTTAGGCGCTACTGTATTTAATTTATGGAACTTATTATCTAAAGAGTTTCTGGCGCTGGTACTTATTTCCTTCCTGGTATCACTGCCCCTGTCGTGGTATTTTACGCATAACTGGTTGCAAAATTTTAGTTATCGTACGGCTTTATCATGGTGGGTGTTTGCGGCAGCAGGAATAGGCGCCTTGTTGATCACACTTGTTACTGTAAGTTTTCAGACATTAAAAGCAGCTATTGCAAACCCGGTAAAGAGCTTGAGGACCGAGTGATATACTGCTGAATAATTTTAGCATTATAGAAACCTTCAAATTCAACGATTTGAAGGTTTTTAAATTTTTATTCTACTTTTGAATGCTGCTTATATGAATAATTAACGATTTGCTAAATATGAAGGAGACTTCTGATAACGATTTGCTTATGCGCATAAGTGAGGGTGACCGACACGCGTTTCGTGAGTTGTATCAGCGCTATACTCCTGTGCTTTACCCATTTATCAAAAGTGTATGTAATAATGATGCGTTGTGTGAAGACATTGTACAGGAAGTATTTATTAAACTATGGGATAACCGGTCAAATGCGTCAAACATAAAGCAGGTTAAGCCCTATTTGTTTAAGGCTGCAAAGAACAGGTTCCTGAATGAACTTCGAAAACAGAAAAACGAACGAACTGTTATAAATAATCGCCTCTACAACGAAATTGATCCCGAAACACCAGAACAGCAATTAACCTTTAAAGAAGGCATGCGCTTGGGAAACGAAGCCCTGTCCAGACTCTCGCCCAAAAGAAGACTCATTGTTGAAATGAGTACACGGGAAGAGTTGAGCCTGGATGAGATCTCGTCCCGGGTTGGTTCTTCAAAAAATGTGGTGAAGAAGCTGCTTTATCAGGGATTGGCCATGATGAAAAAGTACGAGATCATAAAATATTTCAAATAACCATCCCCGCCGCATTCCCCCTTCAACATTCATCTTTCAATCTTCAATCTTAAAAAATTTTTTAAGCGAGGGGTCCTTTTGCCCGCCTTGTGTGTCTTACCCACGATATGGACCAAAAGACATTTGAGGATTTTCTTAAGAAAGTAGCTCAGCAAACACATTCCCCTTCAGAATTAACCGACTTTCTTACCTGGCTGCAGACGCTGCCCCAGGAGGAGGCTGCTATAGCCCTGGACAGGTATGAACAATCGTTCCCTGGCGGAGGGGAAGTTGATAAAGAAGCTCTCAGGCGTATAGAAGCCGGGATTGAAGAACGAATAAATACAGCACCTGCTGTTCGTACCATTCCGCCTAGACGCACCCCTGTTGTCTTTTATCTGAAAATTGCCGCCATGTTCGTGGTGGTAGCATCTCTGGTGTTTTTATTCCTTTATCAAAACCGTTTTAAGAATGTTGAGAAGATATCTGGTCATCAGGCAACTGCAGCCATTGTTCCTGGTACTAACCAGGCTGTGCTGAAATTAAACGGGGGGAGATCCATTCTGCTCGAAACGGTGGCGGATGGCGTTATTACAATGAATGATAAGGCCACCGGTTTTGAGAAAAAGAACGGTTTACTGCTGGCAAAGGGCAACGAACCATCAATCGCTGATGCTGATGAGTTAAACGTGCTGGAAACCCCCAAAGGAGGACAATATCAGTTAGCCTTGCCCGATGGCACCAGGGTATGGTTGAATGCATCAACCCGATTGTTCTTCCCCTCCGTGTTTAAGGCCGATGAAAGAAAGGTAAGACTATTAGGCGAGGCTTATTTTGAAGTGAAACACGATCCCGCTCATCCCTTTATCGTTGAAACAGGTACGGGAGCCTTCTTACGTGTACTGGGAACGAGCTTTAATGTAAGCGCCTACGAGGACGATGCAAAGGAAACAACCACGTTGTTAACCGGAAGTTTGCAGGTAACCCGTAATCAATCGCAGGTATTGTTAAAACCCGGGCAACATGCTGTCGTAAATACAGAAAAAATTGTGGACGTGCAGGAGGTAGAAACCAGTTATGCGGTGGCCTGGAAAGAAGGGTATTTTATGTTTAACCGGGAACCGATCAAAGAAGTAATGAATAAAATAGTACGCTGGTATGATGTAGAGGTGGTGTACCAGGGACCGGTTACTGATACCCGTTTTTGGGGTACGGTATCAAGGTTTTCCAGCGTAGACGATGTACTAAAGATGCTGGAGGCTACGGGGCGGGTCCATTTCACCATTGAAGGAAGAAAGATCTATGTAACCAAATAAATAAGTCATATGAAAATTAAAGGGCCGGAGTGCTGCGAACACCCTCGGCCCTGTTTCTAACTATTTTTCAATCAAGTGTTTCCTTAACTCAATTAAAAAACTATGTAAATCTATGATTTTAAATTCAGGTATAGAGCCTGTACCAACCAAAATTAAAAGCCTGCCCAAACTACTTATTCCTGTGAAGCTGCTCTTCTTCCTGTTGTTTACCATGCTGCAGGTAAATGCCAATAGCTTTGCCCAGGTTATCTCGCTCAAAGGCCGCAACATTCCTGTCGAGCGCATTTTTCTGGAGATCAGAAAACAGGCCGGATTAGCCGTTTTATGCGAAAGCGATGTACTGGAAAGTATTAAACCTCTAACAGTAAATTTCAACAAAACCCCGGTTGCCGATGTCCTGGCTTTTTGCCTTAAGCAAACGCCGTTTACATATCAACTGGAGAAAAACAGTATTGTGATCAAGGCAATTACCCGGCCTGAACAAATGACTGATAGGGAGGTCATGCAGCAACGGATCACGGGCATGGTTACAGATGAACAGGGAAAACCATTGCAAGGGGTAAACGTGCGTACCAATAATGACAGAGGGACCATTACCGCGGCGGATGGAAGTTTCAGCCTGTCGGTTTCGCCTGATGTAACCAGCCTTACCTTTAGCTATATCGGTTACCAGACAAGGACCGTTACATTGACCGGGCAAACCACGTTTGCTATAACCTTGAACAAAATGCCCGACAATCTGAATGAGGTGGTGATAATTGGTTATGGAACGAAAAGAAAGGTTGACCTGGTAGGCGCTGTTGACCGGATAAAGGCGGCGCAAATTGAAGAACGGCCTGTAGGCAATGTGATGCAGGCGCTGCAGGGCTTATCACCCAGTCTGGTTATTCAGCAACGCAATATGAACCCGAATAACAATTCGATGAACATCAACCTGCGTGGCATCAGTACTATTAGCAATAACTCACCCTTACTGGTGATCGATGGAGTGATCAGTAATGATGTTAGCGACATGAATAACCTCAACCCCAACGATATTGAAGAGATCTCCATTTTAAAGGATGCTGGTAGCGCTGCCATTTATGGATCACGCTCTGCCAACGGGGTTATTCTCATTTCCACAAAAAAAGGGAAGGAGGGCATGAAGCCTGTTGTCAGCTTCAGTGCCCTGGTGGGTTCTCAAAACCCGCAGATCCTGATCAAGCCTTTGAAAGGTTATCAGAACGCGCTGCTTCGCAATGATTCCTATATTAATTCAGGCGCTGATCCCATTTACTCACCCGAGCAAATCCGTAAGCTGGCTACGGGCGACAGCGAATATTACCTGAAAGGCATTTTAAAAAATGCGCTGCAGCAAAATTATGATCTTAGTATACAGGGCGGATCGGCGAATACCAGTTATATGATCTCGCTGGGGTACTACGATCAGCAAAGCAATTTTAAGGGGCCCGGTTACGGATTGAAACGTTATAACCTTCGCTCGAATGTTACCACTACAGTGGGCCGGTTAAAACTGGCCACCATACTTTGGTATAACAGAAGTGAAGGAAATGCTTACCAGGGCGATGAAGGGTTCCTGATCGCTGATGCCTCGCGTCTGCCTGTATATAATACCTATGTCTTAAAAGACAGTAGTGGTAAGTATTATAATAATGATGTGCTTACTGGTGGAAATCCTTTGGCCGCGCTGGAACATGGTGGGTACACAAAAACCACCAATGATAATTTCCAGGGAAGCCTGAATGGTGAACTCAAACTGTTCGATGGATTAAAAGCAAAAGGGTTGGTAGGCCTGGATGTTCGGCCGGAAAACCGGTTGATCAGACGGTTTTACTGGCCGGTGTACAGCTTGTCGGGCGGAGAAACACCCGTTAATCAAAATGCTTCGAAAGATTATCATATAGAGGATTACAACGGTAATTCTACACTGCTGAATGTTCAGGCCATGCTTGAATACAATAAGACGATTGCCGGCTTTCACAATATTTCTGCCCTGGCAGGTTTTTCGAATGAATCGTATAGACAGAAACGTCAGGAAATAAGAAAGAGATATGTTGACCCGGTCCTGGCCATTCCTATTGACGGTACCATCATTGATCCCGATAGTTATAACACAGTTGGGGGTACTACGGAAAGAAGTATCTATTCCTATTTTGGAAGGGTTGGCTATGCTTTTGCCGATAAGTACTATGCAGAAGGAAGCTTCCGCTACGATGGGTCTTCCAAATTTGCCCGGAACAACCGCTGGGGCTTTTTCCCTTCGGTATCGCTGGGATGGCGTATTTCCAATGAGCATTTTTTAGATTTCTGGAAAAACAATATCGGCGATCTGAAGATCCGTGGTACCTATGGCAGACTGGGTAACCAGAACGTAGACGATTATCAAACGTTTACCACGTACGATGTCTATATCAATCAATATGGATTTAACAATGTGGGAGTACCCGGAACGGGTTATACATTTGGTAATCCCGAATTAAAATGGGAAACTACCAGTTCTTATAATCTGGGCGCAGATGCCACCTTTTTGAAAGGAAGCCTGAAAGTAGGGTTCGACTATTTTCATAAAACAACGGAAGGTATTCTGCTTGAACCCCAAACACCGATGGTACTGGGTGGGGCAGTACCCAAGGCCAACCTGGGCGAAATGAAAAACCAGGGCTGGGAAATAACCATTGATTATTCCCTGCATCATAACGACTTCACTCATACGTTCGGACTTAATATAGCTGATTCATGGAATGAGGTGACCAAATTCGAAGGAAATGAACAGATCAGCAAAGCAGACGAAATTGAACGCATCATTCGCGTAGGGTTACCACTGTACAGCTATTACGGTTATAAAACTGATGGTCTTTTCCAAAATGATGACGATGTTAAAAGTTCCGCATTGCCTGTTGGGGTATCGCCCAAACCAGGAGATGTAAAATATAAAGACCGAAATGGCGATGGTATTATCAATGATAATGACCGGTATGTATTAGGGCATGCGTTTCCACGGCTTACATTCGGGTTCAACTATTTGGTTCAATGGAAAGGACTTGAGTTAAGTATGTTGTGGCAGGGTGTTGGAAAACGCGACATGGCGTTGAGAGGAGAGACCATTGAACCCTTTCATGGCGGCTATTCATTTGTGATGTTCGAGCACCAGCTCGATTACTGGACGCCTGCCAACCCCGATGCCCGTTGGCCAAGACTAACCGCTCCGGGCACTGCTTCTACTATTAATAATTATGGTAAAGGGTCCGACTTTAACGTCTTTAATGGTGCTTATGCCCGATTGAAGAACATCCGGCTTGGGTACACGCTGCCCAAAAGCCTCACAACAAAATATGGCATCAATATGCTTAACTTTTTTGTGAACGGGCAAAACCTGTTGACGTTCAGTAAAATTGATTTTGTTGACCCCGAGTCTACCGAGTTTGGAAACGACATGAAAGCAAGCGGCGCCAACAGTGCCCGTAATTATCCACGACTTATATATATAGGAGGAGGGGTACATGTTGAATTTTAAAGCACATCAATTCAAACCAGGAATTATGAAAATGAAGTTTGCAGAAATGGTCCTTCTTACTATGCTGTTGATGGCAATGTTGCTGACCGGGTGTGTGAAGCTGGATGTGGTCCCTACTAACAAGTTCACTGATGAAACATACTGGACTACAGAAGATAAGGCCAATTCGGTTTTGAACATGGCCTACAACCAGCTGTTTACAAACGATTATTTCATGTTAAATGAAATTTTAAGCGATAACGTTTACAATGGTTATGGAACTACCAACGAGAAAGTGATTGCGCTGGGGTTGGCAGATGCCTCCAATGCACGCTTTGCCAGTGAATGGAAGTTTTGTTATGGAGGTATAAAGACCTGTCATACGTTCCTGGCCAATATCGATAGGGTAACTACCATGAGCGCGGCGCTAAAGGAAAAAAGAAAAGCCGAAATACGTTTTATTCGGGCAAGTCTTTTTCTGGAGCTGACAACATGGTATGGCGATGTTCCCCATTTTACAGAGGACCTCAAGCTCACTGAATCAAAAGCAGTGGTGCGAAAATCACAGGGGGAGATCATGGCCTGGATTCACCAGGAGCTGGATGAAGTGGCGGCAGTTTTACCCAAACGCGAAGAGTACGCAGCGGCAGACAATGGAAGGATAACCAATGGAGCCGCCGTTGCACTGAATGCCCGCGCGTATCTGTTTGAAAATAACTGGGGCAAAGTGGCGGAATATTGCGATAAATTGATCAACAGCACTACCTATGGAACCTATACTTTGTTTCCCAACTATGAGCAATTATTCTGGGTAAAAAATGAATACAACCCTGAAATTATTTTAAGCCGTCAGTATGTACCGGTAAACAAAACATGGGGAAACCTGGTTGACTATGCGCCGCTTTCGGCCAATGCCCGCCTTTGCCTGGCAGCACCTACACAGGAACTGGTGAATACTTATCTGATGAAAAATGGTAAGAAGTGGACTACAGCTGATCCTGACTATACAGACCGCGATCCACGCATGGGTGCAACCATTGTGTACGACGGTTCTACATGGGTCGACAGGACCGGTAACGCTTATCCTATAGTCATTCACCCTGATGGAAAGACCCCAGCTAATAAAATATCAGATAAATATACCGGCGAAGGGACTGCACAAACATCAACAGGTTATTACTACCGTAAGTTCTGCGATCCTGATCCCGCATCTTATACTGGTGGCAGCTGGGAATCGAACCTGAACCTGCCTTTGATCCGTTTTGCCGATGTATTGCTGATGTATGCCGAAGCAAAGAACGAACTGAATGAAATGAATAGTACTGTTTGGGAGCAAACGATAAAGAAATTACGGCAACGAGCTGGCTTCGATAACACGCCTGAAGCAATGGACCTGCCTGGCACCGATCAGGTTGTCTTACGCGAAGTGATCCGCAATGAACGGCGCGTGGAGCTGGCACTGGAAGGGGTACGCATATTTGATATCCGCCGCTGGAAAACAGCAGAATCGGTACTGACACAGGAACGGCATGGCGCGAAATTCGATAAAAGCAGCGGCAGTTATGATTATATAAAGATCCCTGCCGGAAGCTTTAACCGCAATCGCGATTATCTCTGGGCCATTCCAAGAGCAGAACGATTGCTTAATTCAAATCTCACTCAAAACCCCGGTTACTAATTATTAATCAGCACAAAATGAAAATAAATATATCATCAATAGCTTTCTTTATCCTGTTATTGGCAGCCGCTGCCGGATGCAAGAAGGATAACAAATTCAAAGAAGTTACCGTAACTGAAGTAAGCACCCTGTATTCCCCTGACGATGGACGTAATATAGTGCTCCAATCTGCAGGCTCAGCCTCGCTGTATTTTGAATGGGAAAAGGCGGTAGCTGAAGATAATGGCGTAGTATATTATGATGTATTATTTGATAAGCCAGATGGCGATTTTTCCCATCCTGTATTTGTAGTGGCCGCCGATAACAACGGTACCAGCACGGGCGCGAGTATTACACATAAAATATTGAACAATATCGGTAAACTGGCCGGTATAGCCTCTGCGGAAGAAGGAAAACTGAAATGGACGATAGCTTCTTCGCGGGGATTGTCACAGGTGATCTCTCAGAAGGTTCGTACCATAAACATTACCAGGACAAATGGCATTGATGCACCCGACGTACTGTTTCTTACGGGCGAGGGTACGGAGGGCGGTACTACTTTAACGCAGGCATTAACGATGAAGGCGCTGCCAGGTGGAAACGAGTTTGAGATCTATACCAAACTAATTGCCGGTAAAAAATATGCTTTTGTTGATTCAAAGACCAACGTCTTCAGAACATTCTCGGTTAATGCGAATGGTACCAGCTTCAAAGAATCAACAGATGGCGCCACGGTTGCCAAAGACGGGATCTATAAGATCAAAATGGATTTTAGTACGTCATCCATTACCATCTCAGAGATCACCAAACTGGACTTTTTCATGTGCACACCTCAAAAGCGGGAAACACTTACCTACCAGGGCAAAGGCGTTTGGCGGGTGAATGACATCGTTCCTGACTTTACAGCGAGTTGGGGCAGCGACGACCGGTATTTCTTCTGGATAACCATTGGTGGAACAGAGCAAAAACTGGGCAGTTCCAATAAAGACAACCAGCCACCGACAACTACAACCGGCTCCTTCTTTTACTTGAACTTCTATGCCACAGATAAAAATCAATGGGATTATTCGTTCAAATTCCCGAACAGGTCAGTGAAGAAATGCAGCATCACTGTTTCATTCAGCTCAGATGCTACTAACTATTCCCATGAAATAATATACTAATGAACAATAAGAGTAATAGCAGGTATGGCCTTCTGCTCAGGTATTCAATAAAAAAATTGCAAATGCATAAAATCTTGCTCATTGCCGGCGCAGCACTCATACTTGCATGCGGCAAAATAAAAGACGTATATAACGATAGCAGTATAAAATATAATATCGACTGGACTACCGCTGCGGATAGCAGCAGCACCAGCTTCGTTAATGTGTATTGGAATACTACCAAACATCATTTTAATAACGACAATTTTGGCGCGGTAAATCAATTTGATTACTGGCCGGAAGCACACGGGCTGGATGTGTTGGTAGACGCTTATAAGCGTACCGGGAACGCGCTGTATAAAGACCGCATTAATGACTTTTACGAAGGGGTAAAAGCAAAGAATGGCGGCAGCTTCTATAACAATTACTATGACGATATGGGTTGGCATGGCATGGCGCACCTGCGCGCCTTTGAAGCCACCGGTGATGCTCGTTATGAGGCGTCAGCAAAGCAATTATGGCAATGGATCATTGCTGGGTGGAATGATAGTGACGGGGGCGGAGTGCCCTGGAATCATGAAAATACGGATGCCGGGCGCAGTAAAGGCATTCCCGCCAATGGACCCGCGGCCATTATAGCTGCACGCAGATGGCAGAAATATGGCACAGCAGAAGTAATAGGCGGGCTCAATGATCTTCAATGGCTCGATAAAATTTATAACTGGATGAAAGAGCACCGCGTGGTACAGCAATCGGGCCGGGTATATGAAAAATTGAATGATACCAAGGGCGATTGGACCTACAATGCAGGTACCTACATGGGAGCGGCGCTGGAATATTATAACATTACAGGTAATAAGGTGTACTTAAATGATGCTATTAAAACGGCAGATTGGACAACCAGCACCCTGATCAATGCTAATAACAAAGTACTAAGCGATTGGGCAGAACAACAGGACCATGACGTTAACCTGTTTAAAGGCATTTTTGTTCGCTACCTGACTTTACTGATCAGGCATAAAGACCTGCCTGAAACAAACAGAAAACGATATGTTTATTTTTTAAAGAACAGCGCCCAGATCTTATGGACAGCAGGCGCTGCTAAAAGTCCGGTTGTTTTATTCGGTTACCATTGGTGGCAGGCGCCCACCGAATCAAAGGTTGCTTTGCGCACCCAGTTAAGCGCCTGTATGTTGATGGAGTCGTTGGCATTACTGAAAGCGGAAGGATTTATAGAGCAATAAGATCATGAGAACTCCCCATAAGCCCCGACGATACCGTTGGGGCTTTTTTTTTATGTCGTTCACGGCAAATAGATGAGCCAGAAGAGAACAGCTGTTGTATCATTATCGAACAAATGCTGCCAGTAAAATGGTATAAATTTTTGAGTATTAGGACCTGTCTTGAATAAAAAAAGAGGCTACCAATTTTTGATAGCCTCATTTTTGTGTCCCTTAAGATACAGATTTCAAACTTTTTTCTATCGGATTTGAAACTTTTGGCCAATACGATTGCATAGCCAGTTTAGGAATTGCTTATTTGGTGTTCGTGCCTGCAGCATCCAAAAAAGCGGGAATGATCAAGGAAAGCAAAGATCTCTGATGCATGATGGAAATATGCGAAGTGCCTGGGAGTATCGCAAGTTGAGAAGCGGGAAGCCCCATCATGTCGCCAAGTCCGTGCCCGCCCAGTAGTTTATACATTTTTACAGCATGCTCAGGCTGGATAATATCAGCATCACCAATCATGACCAGGGCGGGTGCTTTGATACGCTTAATATCTTCGGCACTCCAGTCTTGCTTTTTCGAATTTAAAGTCTTCAGTTTATCAACCAGTAGTGCGAAATCCTGTTTTCTAGGCGCAAGACTGTCGTATTCCCGCTTGAAAGGCGACCCCTCCAGCATAGCAGGGGTTAGTTGGCTCATGCCTGCTGTAAGTTCCGGAAAAACGCCTTCAACAGTATAGCTGACAGATGTTAAAATCAATTTGTGAACATTCTCCGGGTGCCGGATAGCCAATTGTAAAGCAGCACCTGCCCCCAGGCTATAGCCGAAGACGTCGGCACTTGGCACCTGGAGGTATTTAAGTAATGCAGATGCATCATCAGCAAGTGCCTCGCAGCTGATAGCACGGTCTATATCTGCTGTTCTTCCATGACCCTGCATCTCTACTGCAATTACCGGCCGGTCTTTTGAAAGAAAGGGAATAAGCTCCCCAAAGGAAGTACCGATACCGGAAAAAGCCCCATGTAATAGAAGCAGCGGAGTGCCGGTTTTAGTACCATATACCTCATAATACATTTTCAGGCCATTAACAGGAGCATATCCCTTTTTTATGGGTTCTTCAGCCGAAACAGCGCCTGCCGACAGGCAGAAAATAACGGTAACAATAAATTTCAACTTAATTAGCTTTTGCATGCGATAGGTGTTAAAGGATGTTTAATTGATTTGCATGGCGAAGCTAAGTCAGCAAAGTTGCGGGCAGCGGGTGTGAAAACGACTTTAAGAGGGGTAAAAGTTACTATTACCGGAAACGTTTCCGTAAGCCTTCCGGATCCGGTTTGGTCTCAAATGAGGCGTAGTGACTTAAGTCGGGGCGCGTTTTATTTATTATCATTTGTCATCGTCCGCGTTAACCTCAGCTGGTAGTTTTGTATCTCAAACAAAGATTTGAGATATGACATCTGATATTAGAAAAGTGATCGCCGTAATTGGCGCTACAGGCCAGCAAGGTGGCGCTGTAGTACATGCCTTGCAAGCCAGTGGCGAATTTAAAGTGCGCGCTTTAACACGCAACCCAAACAAACACAGGGCGATTGCCCAGGAAGTCGTGGAGGCAGATCTGAACAGGCCTGATACCCTTAAAGCAGCCTTTCAGGGGGTATATGGTGTTTTCCTGGTTACTAATTTCTGGGAAAAAGGAACCGATGAAGGGAAGCAGGCAACAGCAGCTGTTCGTGCAGCCCGGGATGCCGGCGTTAAACATTTTATTTGGTCAACACTGCCGGATGTAGAAGCAATCAGCAAGGGCCTGTTCCGTGTTCCTCATTTTACTGGAAAGGCGAAAGTAGACCAGATCATTAAGGATGCCGGATTTGATTATCACACCTTCGTTATAGCCCCATTTTTTTACCAGAACTTTATGGGAGCGCTCGCACCTCAAAAACAGGAAAACGGAAGCGTTGGTTGGGCACTCCCTTTGGATCCAACAGTACGTGGCATTCATATGGGAGACATTACAGAGCTTGGTAAAATAGTAGCTGGTGCATTTGCAAAACCAACTGACGCCGGGAATGGAGCGTACCTGCCCCTGGTAGGCGAGCTAATGAGCTTTAACGAAATCGTAGATACACTCAATCAACAGGGACATGCATTTTCTTTCACGCAGGTGCCTTCAGACATTTTTACTAATCTCTTTGAAGGGGCCGACGAGATAGTCGCAACATTCAGTTATTTCCAGGCACATACCTACCTGGGTTCAGATGCATCCAAAGAGATCGCACTGGCAAACAGTATAGCTGGATCATCGATGACCAATTTTGCAGATTGGGCTCGGGTGAATTTGCCGGCACAACGACAATAAGGAGTCGAAAGCGCATTCAAATCAATACCGGTTAGGAAAATCCGTTTCCTAACCGGTTTTCCGTTCATAGAATCAATCAGTTGATTAAATTATATCTTTGTACTATAATTTTATTCGTAGAATGAATGTACGAAGCGCTTATAAACCATATAAACAGCTACAGTATAACACAGCTTAGTGAAAACGACATAGCTGCAATTAAAGACTCTTTCAGACCAGGGAAAATAAAGAAAAAGGAATTTCTGTTAAAAGAAGGAGAAGTCTGTAACATCACTGCCTTTATTATCAACGGAGCGCTGCGGCAATACTCGGTTGATGAAAAAGGAGCAGAACATATTGTTGGTCTGTTTATTGAAAATTGGTGGGCAAGTGACCGGGAAAGCTGGACGACGCTTATGCCATCCCATTATAATATTGATGCCTGGGAGGATACAGACGTATTGCTTCTTACAAGAGACACCTACTTTGAACGGATAAAATCCATACCCGCTTTTATTGAAATGAATTTAAAGTTACAGGAAAATAATTCTTTCTCCGTACAGAAGCGGGTCCATGCATTGATCAGTTTGCCGGCAGAAAAACGATATATCAATCTCATCAATGATTATCCGCAGTTCCTGCAGCGTTTTCCACAGCATATCATTGCTTCTTATCTTGGTATTACCAAAGAAACACTCAGCCGGGTACGGCGTCAGTTAAGCAATAAATAAACATGAAAGCCCTGGACAGATTCGAACTTCCTAAATAATTTGAAACTATTAGCTAATATGATTGAGTAACCACAATCGCCTTCTTACTAATTTTAAAATAGCGGGCGCGTTTCAATAGTGGCCGGGCGCACGATATCTTTCACTTTGATTGCAATAAATCCGTAGTTAGACTACAAATCTTCTCAATTAGACTACATCCGGTAAGTGGCGTCTCCTGATTTTTGTCCTATCAAAAATTGAAATGAAATGAGCAAGAAAAATCAAGGAAATAGTAAAGTTTGGTTTATTACCGGAGCTTCGCGTGGATTTGGAAACGTTTGGGCGCAGGCCGCCCTGGAACGTGGTGATAAAGTCGCCGCTACAGCACGTAGTGTAAATAGTTTAGCCGGCCTTAATGAAAAGTATGGCGAAAATGTATTGACCCTGGAATTAGACGTGACCAAACCTGGCCAGGCAGAAACAGCCATAACCCAGGCACATGCCCATTTCGGCAGGTTGGATATTGTGTTGAACAATGCCGGTTATTCACTGGTAGGTACCATAGAGGAGGCGAGTGCGGAAGATGTTAAAGCGATGTATGAAACCAACGTTTTCGGGGCAGTCAGAGTTATCCAGGCTGCTTTGCCATTGCTTCGAAAGCAAGGTAGCGGACATATACTTGGCACTTCCAGCAACCTGGGCCACGTGACGCTGCCTGTAATTGGCTACTATTGCTCGTCAAAATGGGCTTTTGAGGCTATACACGAAAGCCTGTCTGCGGAGATTAAAGATTTTGGGATCAAAGTGACCATTATTGAACCGGGCGCATATGCTACGGAATTTGGCAGTCCCGAATCTTTGAAATTTGCAGCCGGAATGGAAATATACTCGGATTTTAAAACGCAATTTTTCGGAAGATTAACAGATATGGAAAGAGGCGATCCGAATGCCACACCACAAGCGCTCTTTAAGGTCGTAGACTCTGAAAACCCGCCGTTACGGTTCAATCTGGGTAGTCAAAATCTGCCATGGGTACGTGCAGCTTACGAAGAACGTTTGGCCCTTTGGGAAAAATGGGACGCCGTTTCTAATTCTGCCCAGGCTTTATTTAAATCATAACTGAACATAACCGGTAATGATTAGAGTTACCGGTTATGATTATATTTGTTTTCAAATGAAAAAAGTCCAAAAAAGCCTTCACAAATTTGAGACTTTGTCCGATGCACATCGGGCATTTGGTATGCCTCAGCCAAAGCATCCCCTGATTAGTTTGATCAAAGGAGCACCATCCTGGTCGGAACTACACCAGCCGTCTCAACCGCATGTGCTCGGATTTTATAAAATTTCTTACAAACCAAAACTTGCCGGTAAATTAAAATATGGGCAGGGTTATTATGACTTCGATGAAGGAGGCTTGCTGTTCGCTGCGCCCGGCCAGGTAATAAGCGGTGCAGAAAACGAGGAAGCAATATGTTCTGAGTATACTTTGCTGATTCATCCTGATTTCTTTTTTGGTTATCCCATAGCTAAGAACATCAGTCAGTATGGATTCTTTTCTTATGCAGTGAACGAAACGCTGCACCTTTCCGAAAATGAAAAAGACTCAATCATTTCAGTTTTCAGGATCATGGAAGAGGAATTGAACGGCCGCATAGATGACTTCAGCCAGGATGTGGTTATTTCTCAGATCGAGTTATTGCTGAATTACGCTAATCGCTACTATAATCGCCAATTCATTACCCGTAAGACCGTCAGTCATGATCTTCTGCAAAAACTAGAAGACCTGCTGGCCGGTTATTTCAACAATGAATATTCTCTAAGCAATGGCATTCCGACCGTTCAGTATCTTGCCGAAAACTTACATTTGTCACCCAGTTATTTAAGCGATATGCTCCGAGTGCTTACTGGACAAAGTGCACAGCAACACATCCATGATAAACTGATTGAAAAGGCAAAGGAAAAACTTTCTACAACTACCTCATCTGTGAGTGAAATAGCTTATGCATTAGGTTTCGAACATCCGCAGTCATTCAGTAAGTTATTTAAAACAAAGACCAACCTTTCTCCTCTTGAGTTCAGGCGGTCTTTTAACTGAATAGCATTAAATTGTTACATGGCATTCGTTGGAATGATAAATGATTTTTATTACTAAGGCTTGACGGTGATCAAAACAACGCTAAAAAAAGCGCTCCCCCGACTGAACTAAAATAATGGCGTAAATTGAGACTAAAATGTTGGTACGCCTGAGGGAAGCTACTGACATCGATCGGTTGCACCCCTTGGGTGGTAATAAAAAAAATTTAAACAATGCACGCACAAATTATCACTTATCAATTAAACGATATTTCACAAGCGGAATATCTTAAGCAAATGGTTGAGCCAGATGCACCTATATTAGCGAATGTAAAGGGGCTTATTTCAAAGGTTTGGTTAACAGACAAAGAAAAAAACTCTTTTGGAGGATTTTATCTATGGGAAAGTAAAACTGCTATGGAAGAGTTTATGCACTCTGACCTTGTAAAGGCAGTGGTGAGCAGACCGTTTGTAAAAAATGTATCCTCCGTAGACTATGAAGTAAACGAAAAGGCATCTTTAATAACTCGTGGATTGAAATAAAAGCAATTTTTTTACGGAATTGCGTGTGAGCACTACAAACCTGGTGAAATTGAAAAAGTGAAAGATGGAATTTGGTTCTATTACTTAGAATATGCTACAATAGTTATAGAACCTGCGCCCTCTTTCCTCAAATCGTTAGTAATACAGCTATGTAATGACAAATAGCTGCTGCGAGTACAAAGCTGTGCCATACGGCATGTGTGTAGGTGTACTTGTCCCACAAATAAAAAAAAGAGCCCACGGTATATAGTACGCCGCCGAGGATGATAAATATCAATACATCACCTGGCATGGCGTTAAAGAATTTACCCCCGCCGACCAACATGATCCACCCCATTGCGAGGTATACTATTGTCGAAATAACGTCGAACCTGCCTGTCCAACGAATTTTAATAAAAACGCCTACCACCGCGAGACTCCATAAAATCACCAGGAGACTTATCCCAAAAGAATTATTCAGGAACACCAATAAGAAAGGAGTATACGTTCCTGCAATGAAGAAATAAATACTGATATGATCCAACTTCATAAAAAGCAGTCTGATAGCGGGGTCCCTGGTTATATGGAATATAGTGGAAGCTGAAAAGAGCATTAAAAAGCAAAACCCGTAAATGCCTGACCCTACGATGCCGGGTACATTATTATTGGTTGTGGCAATTGCAGTTAGAACAGGAATTGCACTTATTCCGAATAACATGCCGAAGCCATGTATCAGGCCGTTAACGACATCCTGCTTGCGCGTATAGCTTTCCATAATGTCAAATATTTATATCTCTATCCTGCAATTTATTTGCCGGGTTGGTTACCTCAGGTAATTTGGCTCCATTTGACGACCATAAAGCGACAGGATTGGTCATTAGCCGCACTCTTGATGTCTAGTATTTTCGTCCAAAATAAAAGTCCTAGTTATACTTTCTATACTCGTTTGGCGACACTCCGGTTCTCTGCTTAAATAAACGGGTAAAGTGCTGAGGATATTTAAATCCCAGATCAAAGGCAATTTCGTTTACTGTTATGCCTGGGTCAAAGATTTTTTCTTTTGCAACTTCAATAATTTTTGACTGAATATATTCCTGCGCTGTCTTGCCGGTTTCTTTCTTTATCAGGTCTCCAAAATAATTGGCTGATATATTCAATTCGCCAGCGAAATAAGCAACCGCAGGCAAGCCGATTGTTTGTGGTTTGTCAGAATGAAAATAATCGTTCAAAAGTTGCTCGAACTTTTCCAGTGTTCCTTTATGTACATTATCACGGGTGATAAACTGCCGGTCGTAAAAACGAACACAATAATCCAGGAAGAGCTCGATATTTGATACAATCAGCCTTTTACTGTGTTTATCTACTGCGTGCTCCAACTCATATTCAATTTTGGAAAAACAATCCAAAACAATACTTCTTTCACGCTCAGACAAATGAAGCGCTTCATTTGATTGATAGCCAAAAAATGAAAAGTCCTGAATACGTTTTCCCAGTGGAGTTCCATGTAACAATTCTGCATGAAATATCAGTGCATATCCTTTGGGTTGATAAATTTCTCCATTGCTATTGATGCCTGCTACCTGTCCCGGAGCCAGGAAAACCAATGTGCCCTCCTGATAATCGTACGTATGCCTACCGTAAGCCATATCACCACATTTCACCTCTTTTAGGAATATGGTATAAAAGCCGAAATACATTTTTGAGCCACTTCTTGGATTGGCTTTAGACAAATCTACCACACTGACTAACGGGTGCAATGTTTCATTATTATTAAATGCATTGTACTGGCCTATAGTCTCAAAACGACGCATATTATCCATAAATATCCGGTTTAATACATCCTAAAATTACCGCTTTATCAATGGTTTAAAATGTTCAGGAGCGCGAAATCCGGAATATTGGTAGATAAAACCGGAATATAGATACCAGTAGTGCAGGAAAAACAAGGAACTTAGAATATAAGGCGATCTAAACAGTTTCACTGGAAAGCCAACGGCAGAAATATTGCAGTGATTATCTTTTGTTTAAACGAAAAACCACTAAAAAATGGAACAATCCAGGTCAATTCCCAGCAGGCGTTCCTTTCTAAAATCTTCCTTACTTGCAGGTGGCGGTCTTTTGATCAGCTTCACCTGGTTTCCCGGAGCAGGAATCGCAGACCCTTCAAAAATGAACGATCTGCCGGAGCAATGGAATGAATTGAATGGGTATATAAAAATCACTCCGGACAATATCATAAAAATCCTTAATCCAAACCCGGAATTTGGGCAGAACGTGATGACCTCACTTCCTATGATCATTGCCGAGGAGTTGGAAGCAGACTGGCAACAGATAGTGGTAGAAATGGGGCCGCACGATAATGTAAAATTAGGGCCACAATTTACTGGGGGAAGCAATTCTGTGCGGATGTATTGGAAACCACTTCGCGAAGCAGGGGCCGCAGCACGCCAAATGTTGATCGAAGCAGCAGCTCAAACGTGGAATGTGCCTGTGGAAGAAGTGACCACTAAAGCAGGAATGCTATATCATGAAAAAACCGGTAAATCGGGAACGTATGGTTCCTTTGCATCAAAAGCTTCAGGCATTCCCATTCCCAAAAACATTACACTAAAAAAGGTAAAGGATTTTAAAGTAGTACGAAACTCCCAGAAAAATGTAGAGAGTTTGAAAATCGTTTCTGGTAAACCTCTCTTTGGACTGGATTATAAACACGAAGGGATGCTGATTGCCATGATCCAACATCCCCCAGCCTTCGGGATGAAACTTAAAACGTTTGATGCAGGGGAAGCCTTGAAAATGCCAGGCATTAAAGATGTTTTTAGGCAACAATTATATGAAGATGGTTATGAGCAGGCCGGTTTTGATACACGAACATTTAATGATCTGTTAGTGGTGGTGGGAAATACCACCTGGGAAGTGATGAATGCCCGTAAAAAACTAAAAGTAACGTGGGATCCTATCGAAGACTCTAAAGAAACTATAGCCGCCCGGGGTGGCAAGAAAGAGGTGGTAATTCCGGGCGGACTTGAAAGCACCAGCACGCATTTGGAAAAAATGCAGGAATATGCAAAGAAACCTGCTCAACAGCTAAGAAGAGACGGTGACCCGGAAACTGCCTTTAAAAACGCGGCTCAAGTCATCGAACGCACTTATAATGCACCGTTTTTGGCGCACAACTGCATGGAGCCAATGAATTTTTTCGCATATGTTACAGATGAAAAGGCTTTAGTGGTGGGTCCATTGCAGGCACCAGGTTGGACAGAACCTACTCTATCGAAGATTTTACAATTACCTGCTGACAAAATAGAAATTCAAATGACGCGTATGGGTGGAGGCTTTGGCCGCCGGGCATATGCACATTATCTGATAGAAGCGGCCCTGATCTCTAAAAAAGTAAAAGCCCCAGTCAAACTAATATATACACGTGAAGATGATATGACTTATGGCATTTATCGCCCCATGTATACGGCAACTTACCGGGCTGCTTTGGATGCAAACAAAAATTTGATCGCCTTTCATGTTAAGGGCGGTGGTATTCCTGAACATGCCATTCATGCCAATAGATTTCCTGCCGGGGCAGTTGACAATTATCTGGCTGAAGGTTGGGAAATACCCTCCAATATTACAATTGGTGCATTCCGGGCGCCGCGATCAAATTTCAATGCCGCAGCAGAACAATCATTTTTAGATGAACTGGCGGAAGTAATGGGTAAAGATCCAATCGATCTCAGATTGGAATTGTTGAAGAAAGCCAAAGAAAACCCGGTAGGCCAAAACAATGAATATGATGCCGACAGATATGCTGGTGTATTGAATCTGGTTAAAGAAAAATCAGGTTGGAATAATACTGAAAACAAAAAATACAGTCGGGGTGTGGCCGCTTATTTCTGTCATAATTCGTATGCGGCCCATGTGGTTGACATCGTTATGCAAAACGGCCGTCCTTATGTTGAACGGGTCTTTAGCGCAATTGATTGTGGTATTGTTGTAAACCCTGATGCAGCGACTAACATGGTCGAAGGAGCTGTTGTTGATGGCATCGGCAATTCATTTTATGGAAAGCTAAGCCATAAAGATGGCGCAGCAGAGCAAAACAACTTTAACCGGTACAGGATGATCCGGCATAGTGAAGTGCCAAAGAAAATAGAAGTACATTTTGTTCAAAACGATATCGATCCTACCGGTTTGGGCGAGCCGCCGTTTCCGCCGGTGTTTGGCGCTTTGGCTAATGCACTGTATAGGGGTACCAATAAAAGGTATTACAACCAGCCGTACTTTGACGAGTTTTTAAAGCAAGCTGGTAAGCCGGAAAATAAAAGGTCATTTTAATTATGCTTACTGTCAATTTTCAACTATGATCAAATTAAATATCAATAATAAAAATTACGAACTCGATATAGATCCTGATACGCCGTTGCTATGGGTACTCAGGGATACAATTGGGCTTGTAGGAACAAAATACGGATGTGGCGTGGCGCAATGTGGCGCCTGCGTAGTTCATTTGAATGGCGAAGCTGTTCGTTCCTGCGTGACAAAAATCAGCAGGGCTGCGGGACAAAACGTAATAACGATAGAAGGGCTCTCGGAAAACAATGACCATCCTTTGCAAAAGGCTTGGGTGGAATTGGATGTTGTTCAGTGTGGATACTGTCAGGCGGGCCAGATCATGTCAGCGGCAGTACTGCTAAGAGAAAATAAGAACCCGACAGATAAGGATATAGAGTTAGCAATGGAGGGAAATATCTGTCGATGTGGCACCTACCTGCGGATCAAAAAGGCAATTCATTTGGCAGCCGAAATTCAGCGCAATGGTTCTTAGTAAGAATAACATTTTCTGAGAGTTAAAATTAGATCAGCATGGAAATCAAACCTGGGAAAAAAAGGCTTAATATTCGATATGCAAAATTTGCAATTATTATAATATTTATTGTAAGCGTAAGTGGGCTGTTAGCCAGCGGGTTCAGGAGTAATACAAGTCATGAAAAGGCATGGGTCGTAGAAGTTAATAATAAAGATAGCATCGCATCTGTAGACGCCTTTATGAAGGTATACCAGGTGCTAAAAAGTCCCCGATGTATGAATTGCCATCCTGCCGGTGATATACCGCTACAAGGAGATGACAGCCATTTACACACCATGTCACCAATAAGAGGGAAAGACGGTAAAGGAGTTTACGCAATGAAATGTTCAAATTGCCATCAACCTACCAATTCCGCCGGATTAAACACACCGCCCGGTAATCCCAAATGGGGGCTGCCGCCCGATGATATGAAAATGATTTTTGAAGGAAAATCACCTCGTGAACTTGCATTACAAATTATGGACTACAAGCGTAATGGGCATAAAAATAAAGCGCAATTATTAGAACACGCCAGGGACACCCTGGTAAAGGCCGGATGGAATATGGGCGCGGGCCGCAAACCGCCCCCATTGTCGTATAAGGAATTTGTAGCAGCATGGGACAAGTGGATTAATAATGGCGGAGTAGCGCCTAAATAACACAATATATCTTATCTCCTGTACCCGGAACATTGGTAGAGAAATCCGTAATGTATATACTATAGGGCAGGAATATTGACCGCACCTTTGCATAACTAAATAAATAAGTATGCAAAACGTGACATTGAACAATGGCGTAGTAATGCCCATTCTGGGGTTCGGAGTTTTCCAGGTAACTGACCTGGCAGAATGCGAACGGAGCGTATTAGATGCAATAACTACAGGCTACCGCTTAATTGATACTGCTCAGTCTTATGGCAACGAAGAAGCAGTAGGAAAGGCCATTAAAAAAAGTGGTGTACCAAGAGAGGACCTGTTTATTACTACAAAACTTTGGATACAATCAAATGGCTATGACGGAACAAAGAAGGCTTTTGAAAATTCGCTAAAGCGATTACAATTAGATTACCTCGACTTGTATCTTATTCATCAGCCATTCGGAGATGTATATGGAGAATGGAGAGCAATACAGGATTTGTATAAAGAGGGTCGGATAAGAGCAATAGGTGTAAGCAACTTTCATCCCGACAGGCTTATTGATTTGATTATTCACAATGAAATTGTTCCGGCAGTCAATCAAATAGAAACCCACCCATTTCATCAACAAATTGAAACACAAAAATTCTTACAGGAAAATAATGTTCGAATAGAATCGTGGGGGCCATTTGCGGAAGGCAAAAACAACATTTTTGGAAATGATATACTTCTTTCAATTGGAAAGAGACACAATAAATCAATTGCGCAGGTTATTCTTCGTTGGCTTACTCAAAGAGGTGTAATTACGATTCCAAAATCAGTTCGCAAAGAAAGGATGGAAGAGAACATCAACATTTTTGATTTTGAGTTGAGTTTGGATGACATGGAAGCCATAAAAACACTTGATACAAAAGCCAGCCTTTTCTTTGATCACCGTGATCCCGCCATGGTAAAATGGTTAGGCGAAAGAAAACTGAATGTTTAAATCTTCACTTGTATGATAAACATAAGTATAAACTAAAACGCAGTCTCATTGGCGGAGTAAGAGGCCAGGATAATCGTAATGGATGAAATACTGAAAAAACAAAAATATAAACAACATGAAAGCAAAAATCATCGGACTGTTTCTAGTGGTTATGAGTGTGCAATTGTCCTACGCACAACAGCCACCAACCGAAACAATTAAAACTGTTACGAATAACACGCCAGAACAACAGGCAATCATCAACCTTTCAAAACAGAAATGGAATTGGATGGCTGAAAAAAATGTAGATTCTTTAAATCTGCTCTTTGATAACAAATCGATGTTTATTCACATGGGAGGAACATGGGGAAAAGCCCAGGAATTGAATACTATTAAAAGTGGGGGTATCTGGTACAAGAAAGCTGAGGTTTACGCTGTCGTAGTAAATATGTTTGGTAACACTGCTATCCTACTGAATGATATTGACCTGGTGGCAGTAGTGGGTGGAAACGAAGTGACCAACCCTTTTATGGTGACCGAGGTGTATATTAAAGAGGGCGGCAAATGGAAGATGGGCTCACTCACCTTCTCACATCTTCGTAGACCCGTTAAAATGAATAATAATAACTAACGACCGAATCGATGTTTACTCTCATGCAATTAAAAATAAATAAGATGAGACTAATATTTTGCTTAATGATTGTATTAATTGTCGCCATATCTAATCTGGCAGAGGCACAGGATACGTCCATTTTCCCCAAAGGAGGAAAAGCGCCTGCAGATCGTTTTACAGGCACTGTTTGGATTTATCCATTGATACAACCACAAGACTCGCTGGATTGTGTCAGTTCAAGTGTAACGTTTGAACCAGGAGCAAGAACCAATTGGCATATGCATCCAGGTGGCCAGGCTTTGCTCGTTATAGAAGGAAAAGGGTATTATCAGGAAAGAGGTACGCGAATGAGAACAATACAAAAAGGAGATGTAGTAAAATGTCCTCCCGGAGTGGAACATTGGCATGGTGCTTCGCCTGATACTAAACTTACTCATATTGCTATTGTGACCAATGCTGAAAAAGGTAATTCGGTGTGGCTGCAAAAGGTGACAGATAAGCAGTACCATGGCCTTGAATAAATACAAACTTGTACATGAACTCAACTGAATTCTTAGGTGTGAATGAAAAACAAGCTGTAGTCTTTGACAAACAAGCAATTAGGGTATTTTGCTTTTGAATGGAAGTTGAAATACTCACAGAAAAATATTTTTCACTCGAACTCTATGAAACGCAGGCTCACAATGGATTTGACAATAAAAAAAACCAGCTTTTGCAAGCTGGTTCTATCCTGTGTCCCCGCAGAGACTCGAACTCTGGACCCATTGATTAAGAGTCAATTGCTCTACCAACTGAGCTACGGAGACAATTTTATTTCTACCCGTTAGGTTAGAAAGGATTGCAAAAATAAGGGGTTAATTCTTTCCAGCCAACACTAATGGTTGAAAAATAAGCAAAATATCAATTTTAAGTCGCTGATTTGCAGTATAAACGACATTAAGGGGCTTCCTGGAGACCTTCCAGTCTCTGCGGGGACACAAAATATAAGCATCCGCCAGCTGGCGGATGCTTTTTTTATTGGTAAAACCTTTGTAGAATTTCGTTTCAGCGAGTTCGAGTGTAAATTGAAATGACCCATATCTCATTACACGTCGCCAATGTCCAGCCCGCTTCAGCAAATGAACCCCTTTTTCATTTATCAACCCAGCTCATTCTTTGGGTATCAACACATACTTTCTGGTACTTTCCCCCATGTTAATTTTACAATTTGTAACATATCCCGCACGATTATAGGAATACTCGTAGGTTGTTGGTGGCGTACTAACCAAATTCAGATCCTGGTAGTGGAAGCTGTACTTACGAAAATTATTTTTTGACATAACAAGACCAATCATGGGACTTTGTGTTATGTAAGCGGCGTTAGGACCCAGAATATTCTTTTTATCATCATAGTCGGACCATTGCTCTGTAAGGTAGGGGACAGATGTGGTATCATAAGTTAAAACCCGCTCTGTTATATTTCCCCTGTCGTCAAGCGTCACTACTACTTTAGACCCAACTTTGGCTGGAATGGAGTGGGTTTGAACGATGGTTCGACCGCTATAAGCATACTCATCAGAATAAAGCAATTCGCTGGTATTCAACTTATATGCTTTAGACTGTACAAGCTGCCCCTGACTGTTATAAGTATATTCGGTTCTTGTGTCGGTAAATGGCATGCTGGCGGTTGTGGTATTAATCAGTTCTGTTTTAGCCAACTGTGCGTTGTTGTTATAACTATAGCTGGTAGTTTGGTGCGTCCATATCCGCAGCGTAACAGGATCATTAGACGTTGAAGTTGTTACCTGCCAGTTGTTATTATATTCATAAGAATATCTAAGCTGGTCACCAACATATATTTCTTTCACCACATATTCTCTGTTATCGGGCTCATCATCATGTTTTCCGCAAGCATTAATGAATAATGCCAATGAACAGCAAAGCAGTAATCGGTAAAAGGGTTTAAAGTAATTCATAACGGTTTTGGTTAGTGTAACAAATATAAAAAATATCGGTACCCAAAGTATGTTAAACGAATGCTATTTCAGCTAAAGTTGACATGATCGGTGATGATTTCGTTGCATATATTAGACTATTTACTTATGACTGACCCTTGAAATGCAAAAAGCCCTCCGGAATTTATCGGGAGGGCTTTTCTTATTCAGAAAGTCTTATTGTTTCACAAACCGCGTGTTAATTGAAATGTGGCCATCGGTAGCCTTCAGCGTATATACACCAACCGGTAGTGTGCTTATGTCCAATGTGGTATTCAGGGCATTGCCATTGGAGGTAAGAATGCTCCTCTTTACCAACTGGCCATTTAGATCAAATACCTGCAAACTGGTATTACCATTAAATCCACCGGGTATTTGAACCTGTAGTACATTCTTAACAGGGTTGGGGAATATTTGCAAATTGGAAGTTGATCCGGCAGCGTATTTAATGATAAGGATCTTACTAAAGGTAACACTGCCATCAAGATCCTGTACCCGTAAACGGTAATAGTTGTCGGCAGTGGTAAACGGACTTTGATCAGCAAATGAATAGTTTCTGGCAGTAAAGCTGTTGCCGGTAGCTGCAACAGTTCCAATGGCTTTAAAGGTTTTACCATCGTTGCTGCGTTCAACTACAAACTGCGATACATTCTCTTCCATGCTGGTAGTCCATTGTAATACTACGCTGCTGGTTTGTTTTTGGCCATAAAACTGGGTAAGTATCATGGGTAGCGTAGAATTATCGTTCTGGAAAGCGGCTATAGCGAGATCGGGAGGTCCACCGCTGGTGCCAGCCAGGTAAATACGGTCACCGTTCAGTGCAACCACCAGGGCTCTATCATCATCAGTCAAAGCTATATTAGCGGCTGCTTTTCCATCTCCATCAAAAGTTACATCGAGTTGGCCGGCAGCCGTAAAACGCATTGTCATTAAACCGAGTTTTTTATCACCATTTGAAGTAGGGAAAATGTCAACGCTGCCACCGATCACAATTTTACCATCGCTTTGCAGGGCTACGCTGTTGCAATCATCATCCGAGTTTAGACCTGTATAATTTGCAATTGCTTTACCACCTGAACCAAAGGTGCCATCTAATGAACCATCAGTAGCTATCCGTAATACAACCACATCGCTATTGGCGCCACGCGCACCACCCGGTTTTGTGATGCCGGCCACTAACAATTGACCATCGGGTTGAACGGCCATGCCACGCGCCTCATCATACGTACCGGTACCAATATCGAAAGTAGCAATACCACCCGAACCAAAGTTGCCATCGAGCGCACCGCTGGATGTATAACGTACTACCGTGAAATCTCCATTGCCTGTGTGGGTGTTTTCAAAACTTGAATTGCTGGTTCCGGCTATGGTGATGGCGCCGGTAGTGTTATTGATCGAAATGCCTTGTGCAATATCGTAACTATTGATGTTTGTTTTTACAATGCCGCCGCTACCAAATGAACCATCCAGTGAACCATCAGGTTTATATCGTACTACTGCATAATCTGAATTGCCGGAGGCATTGAAGCTAAAGCCTGTCACCACAATTTTGCCGTCATTTTGTATGGCCACATTGCGTGCTTCGTCATTACCAGGCCCCAGGTTGGTGGTAACTTTTCCATCTGTTCCAAAGCTATTGTCAAAGCTGCCATCTTCATTGAAACGCATTACACAAAAATCTTTATTGGTGGGCCAGTTCCAGCCTGCCACTACTATTTTGCCATCAGGTTGCAGAGCCATCCCATACCCGCGTGCGGAGTTACCTCCCGGCCCATCCTCTGAACGTACCCTGACTACACCGCCGGTGCCAAAGGAATTATCCAATATGCCGGCCTTAGTATACCGGACAACGAGAAAATAATCGTCGTTTTGAGTATAACCGGCCACTAATATTTTGCCATCTGAGGTAAAGGCCATAGCCGTTCCAAAATCATATACGTCCGGTAAACCAGAGGGATTATCGATCCTGAATCCGGGGCCGATCCCGTTTGTGCCTGAAGCATTGAATTGAATGTCCAGGCTTCCAACCTGGGCACTAACGTACAGGCATAAAAAGGCCATTGTGAGAGTAGAAGTAAGCTTCTTCATAAATGTTTATTGTGTGTCTTAGTATAAGCAAAGGCACATAGAAATTGGAAGGTTGTTGTTCAAAGGAATGTGGGGTAAGCAAACAGGATGACAGGAAAATTGGAGCCCTTTAAAATCAATTAAAGGAAAATTATAATGGATCTATAAATTGTTTCGGGGGAAATTGGAGCCTTATAATGGTAGGAAATTCACAGGAGGATTCTTTTCAGGGCGCTATATTAGAAAGAAAAATCCAGATTTGAAAGCTTTAGGAGCTATTAATCGTCAAAATGCCCAATAACAAAGCCCCGGTCCCGGCTCAGCCGGGATCAGGGCTTTGTTATTACATTTTATTTGTATCTCTTTTACGGCGTTACGATAACTGTTCCTTTAAATGTTTGAACAGTTCCATCAAGATATTCTACTGCCGCAAAGTAAACATAGGTGCCAAAATCAACCTTTTTCCCATTCTGTCTGCCATCCCAGCCAAACTTACGGTCATTGGCCGGTGAGTTGAGCGACTCAAAGATCTTTTGTCCATACCGGTTAAAGACCGACAGGTTCTTTACTTTCTGGATATCCAACCCACCCATTACATAGAAATAATCATTTCGTCCGTCACCATTGGGCGAAAACGCATTGGGCATTGCAACGCCGGTCTTCACAAAAGTTTGAATGTATATGGTTGCCGTATCCTTACAGTAGTGATTATTGGTAACAGTTACCAGGTATTTTATAGAGGACGATGCGGTGGCAACTGGTTCGGCACAGGTGTCGCAGGAAAGTCCTGATGCCGGCTTCCAAAGATACGAAGCCGCGGTACCCCCTTTAACAGTTGTGCGCAATGGCACGTTGCCTGGTCGCGCCAGGGTAATTATTGCGGGCGTGGGTTCAATGGTAAAGGCTTCATATTTCAGACTGCTCTGGTTATTGGTATAATTGGTTTCCTTAAAAGGCTGCGTTTTTGAATCGTTCACCAGGGCTGTCACCTGGCTGGTGCCTGGCGCCGTTACTACATGGGTAAATTCACGGCATTCACCAAATACAGGTGCCGGTGTAGCATAATTGGGAGATAATAATTTGGTGGCGGCATCATCCGGTGATCCATTGTAAAACGATACCGGTATCTGTTTGTAAACAGTGTCATAACCATTACCCATACATACCTTGAATTTTACCTGGATATGTGCTTCGTCAAAACATTCTGCCGATAACAATTCTACTGTCATATCGGGTGGAAAGATATGTACATACTCCTGCGCTTTTAAAACGCAACCGTACTGGTTGGTCACTTGCAGACTCACCAGTCCACTGTCGAGCATAGTAGCTACCGGGCTGGGGCAGGTAGTACAGCTGAGCGTATAGCTACTGCTGTTATCCCATAAGTATGATACAGGTGTAAAGCCGGGTACCTCATAATAGAGATTGAAAGGGGCTTTACGGAACACGGTTGTATCATTGGGCAACACCGTCAATACCGGTGGAATGTAATTATGACTATGGGTATTGTTGTTATAATCAGATTCATTTAACCCGCTTGCTGGTGGATATGCCTGCCGGTCTTTATTCACCACGGCAAACACATTGCCTGACGTAGTGCCCGGGATATATTGCTCATAATTACTGCAGGTGCCGGTGCTGATCGTTGGCGTAAGAAAACTATTGCCCAGCTTCACGGCCGCCGGATCTGTTGGCAACCGGTCATAGAAATCCACTTGCAGATTTGCTGGTATGTTTCCTTGCGGATAAGCATTACAAAGAGAGAAATCCACATGCAGACCGTCTGTGCTGGAACATTGCAGGTCGTTCAGGGTTACGGTGTAGTCGTCAACTATGGGAATATGTATTTTCACCGCTGCATCACTATAGCAGGCATTATCTGTGTAGATGCGCACTTTTGCCGTAGCAAGCGTATCCTGCCGGTATAAGGCAGTAAACGTAGTATTGATACAATTGGTACAACTGAGGTAAGGAGAAGCATCCCAGGTGGCAGTAGTGATGGCACCCCCACTGATAACAATGGGCTCCAGCGCCTGTTGCTGCTGTGGTTGTAATGTATATTCATTCGGGGTAACCGTGGCCCGGAAGCTGAATCCCTTTTTGATATTGATGTTATTATTAAAAGTTACTTCCGGCAAACCTGTATTGGGAAGTGCCAATGGCAGGGTAGTGCCGTTGTCATTCATCACTGACACCAGCGTGTCCAGGTATTCACGGCCAACGATCACAGTAGTATTATACAGATAAGATGCACATTTCCCGGGAAGGTCATTGGGAAGCAGGAAAGGAGTACCCAACAACTTTCCTCTGCCGGTGCGGGGATCGTCATCATAAAATGAAAGGGGCGTATTCTTGGGGATGGTCACATAACCCCGGTTCTCAAACCAAAGCTCCACCTTTACTTTATCCTGCTGATAACAGGAAACACTTTCTATATGGATCACGCCATCGGCAGTGGGGTCATCCACCACAATGGTAACCGGGTTGGAAGTATCTTCACAACTTCCATTGGTAGCATACAGTCTTACTTTATAAGTGCCGGGGTTCTTGAACAGATAATCCAGTTGTTCATCGGTGCTCACCACCTGTTCAGTCATGCCTTTGTCGTTGCTCATGAGCCATTTCCAGGCAGTTGCATTGCGGGAACGATTGGTAAATACAATGTGATCGGTTTGGATCCCGTCTTTGGAAGCTATCTTACGTTTGTCGGGATAGAACCTTGCCACAACGCCGCAGCTTACCTGAAAGGCATCTGTTGTGGAAGCGCGGCAGCCACTCGCGTTATCGGTTACCCGTAATTCCAGTTTGTAGGTCTTCTTCTGCAATACTGTTATAGTGAGCGTTGGGCCAGTACCGGCCGGGGTGCCATCTACCAGCCATTGCAGGGTTTGCCCTGCAATGGTAGCAGCCGTAAATGTTACCACATCGCCTACTACAGGATATTCTATATTGCGGGTGAAACTGGCTGTAATGGCAGCGCCACAGGGGTCATTACAAACGGTACTGTTCACCATTTGCGGTAAGGCGGTTGCAATAAAATTTTGCATCCTTTCAGCCTGTCCCGGTGTAAAGCCCATTACACAGCCTGCTCCGGAACCATAATCCATAAAATTATCAGGGAGGTCGTTTACATCTGTCGTAAAACCCGACAGGGTATCGGTGCTACAGGAGTTCTGTGGGGCACTACAACCTCCGCCGGCGATAGTACGTTCAGGAGGGGTGTCGCACACCATATCGCCGTCGGTAAGACAGTCATTGTTTCTACAGTCCCTTGCAGCAAAAGTATGTGCAAGACTAAGATAATGCCCCATCTCATGCGCTACCAGGTCTACGCCCAAACCAGATACCACCACATCGCCACCAGCACTGGCATAACCGCCCATGGTAAGACGGGTCCAGCTGCCGCAACTAAAATCCTGCATGAATTCAGATCTGATGGCAGATACCACCCAGATGTTGATGTAACGGTTCCGGTCCCACGCACCGAGTCCAATGAGTTCGTCACCTTCCATGTCATAGTCAAAATCTGAGAGATAGGAGTGGGTACGAACTATGCCGTTGGTACGGCCACCATCGGGGGCGGTTTTGGCTAGACAGAACTGGATCCGGGTATCGGTTCGTCCGCCGGCAAAAGTACCCGAAGCACTATACGCATCATTGAGCGCCTGTATGGCTTGGATAACAGCTGCATCCGTATAAGCGTTGGGATCTTCATTGATGATATGAACCACTACTGGTAATATAACAACGGCGGGTGGAGCGGCCGCAACATGCAAATAATGTTTCTTTGTAATAAGCTGGTTTATAGCATTCTCCCTTGCCGCGAAGGCGGGATTCTTTCTTAATTGCGCCAATAGCCTGTCTGTGCCACAAGGTCGTACAGCTATCGGCATGCCTTCCTGGGCATGAGAAATAAAAGGAAACATAAAAAAAAGAACACATGAGAAGATCAGGCCTTTCCAAGTAGAAATAGTCATATCAATGGGTATGGTTAGATTGCATGAACCCTTCAGCCAATACCATTCCAATTTTACAGCTATGGGTTTTTGTTACAGAAAAGACCATTCCTTTATTGTGACCGCTTTAAAACCTTTCTGTATATAATAAATTTTTTATTTACAATTGATGCGAATTGTTTGGTTTCTTACCGCCTTTTTGTTTCTTGTGGATAAATTCAATATTTATTCTATGGAAATCCTGAAAAAGATCACAGAGGAACTGTTCGGAAATGAGTTTCAGTGTTTAATTAATCCTAAAGGGATCACCTTGACTGCAAAGGATAATTCAAAGGCTTTTTGTTTTGGGCTCATCGATTATGACGACAGTTTTATTGTCAGAGAAAATATATATGCAATAAAAAGTTTTGAAGAAGTAGACGCCATCTTGCAACCCCTGCTGACAAAATACGACATGCCTCAAAGTGATTTTGAAATGGCTATATATAATGTTGATTTTATTGGCACTATAAAAAAAGGCATGCCCATGAAGGACATCCCTGGTGTGGATGCCGGTTTTATTGTGGAAGGCACCACTATTAATAAGACAGATGCTACGCAAATACGTAAGGTATTGACCCAGTTTGAAAAGGCAATTGCCTACCTGGAAGCTGATTTTATGGACCGGTACAAAACAATAGAACAGGTATATGAAGCCCAGCAACAAATGACTCCGGACGAGGGCGGTGAGTTTTTCAATACCCCCGCTCCAATCAGGTATTTGGCCCTTGCTTCCTTGTGTAACCCCTCAGCAGAATTAGATAGCGAGTTTGAGGAAACTATTAAAGACTATCAGGAAATTGAAAAAAAGTACGATCAGTTTAAAGACCATGGTAAAGCAACAATGGAATTACACCGGTATTTTAAACGCGAGCTGGTTTAAAGATGGAGATATTTAAAAAAGTATCGGAAGAATTGTTTGGGAATGAGTTTCTGTGCATGATATCTTCTAATGGAATTACCCTGGTTGCTAAGGACAATTCAAAGGCTTTCTGTTTTGGATTAGTAAGTGATGCCGGTTTTTTTCGGATCAGGGAAATGGTATATGCTATAAAAAGATTTGAAGTGGTAGAAGCTATTCTGCAACCATTGTTGGAAAAATATGAAATACCTCAGTGCGATCGTGAAATGAAAGAATATGGGATTGATTTTAATGGTACCATAAGAAAGAGAATGTCATTAAAAGACATACCTGTTGTAAATAGTTTACTTTATGGGATGGCCCCTATTGATGGAGCCGATGAGGAACAAATACGTACCGTCCTGACCGTATTAAAAAAAGCGATAGGATACCTTGAAACCGAATTCATAGACAGATACAAAACAGTACGTCGGGTATACTATGGTCAGGAAGAAATGACAACAAATGAACTCGACCGTTTTTTTACAAGTCCATATGCCATAAGGAAGTTGGTTATAGAAGCCTTGTGTTACCCAGCAAAAGATCCCGATAGCATCTTTGAAAAGTTGTTAACAGATTATGAGGAGGTTGAAACAGAGTTACCCGGAATGTACAAAGAGCACTATTTAGTAACATTGGAATTGCTCAGGTATTTCAGGGAGCAGAAAAAGGTATAAATCATTATACCCTGCAATCATTTTGGATACAACTACCCTCAAATTGGACACATTCTCCCGGCCACCTTGTTGGACTTTTGTAATACAAAATTGAATTACAAAATGAAAACGATCTTTATTACAGGCGCTTCAACAGGTTTGGGCAAGGCAACAGCAAAATTATTCGCATCAAGGGGTTGGCAGGTCATTGCCACCATGCGTAATCCGGCCAATGAAAAGGAATTGAATGGGATCAATAACATTACATTATTGCCATTGGATGTTACCAACCCGGCCCAGATAAAAGAGACCACCCAAAAGGCCATGGCCATGGCCAATATCGATGTAGTGTTCAACAATGCCGGTTATGGTTTAATGGGTCCCTTTGAACCAATGACCGATGAACAAATGGTACGTCAAATTGAAACGAACCTGCTGGGGGTAATGCGGGTTACCCATGCATTTATTCCTTATTTCAGAGAAAAACACAGCGGTACTTTTATAACCACTACTTCTATTGGCGGGTTTGTGGCTTATCCTTTCAGCGCCTTATACCATGCAACAAAATGGGGGTTGGAAGGCTGGAGCGAAAGCATGACGTTTGAACTGAAAAAGATCGGGGTTACCATTAAAACAGTGGCTCCCGGTGGAATTCAAACCGATTACCTGAGCCGGTCGGCTGAGTATACCAAACACCCTGTTTATGATAAATGGGTCAATCAATTATTCTCAAAAGTAGACCCGGCCCAGTTTTCATCCGCTGAACAGGTTGCCGAAGTCGTATATGAAGCCGCCACAGATGGTAAAGACACCTTGAGATATTTTGCGGGGGAAGATGCAAAAGCCTTGTATGCGCAACGGTTGCAGGTGGGTGATGAGGCCTTTAGAAAGGGGATGGAACAAGCGCTTTTTGCCGAATGAACCCTTTAACTTTATACAGTGAAAAAGGAAGATAACAGTCCGCAAAAATATAATGCTATCACTGCTTTACACCGGGTGCTGGAGTTGCCAAAACCCCTGCACCCGTTGATAAGCCTTATAGACAATACGGCCATTAAGGTTGAAAAAGACCGCCTGCCCGCGGCTTTCATTTTTGATTTCTATAAAATATCCTTTAAGGAAAAAATGCAGGGGCGGATAAAATATGGTCAGAACTATTACGATTTTGAAGAAGGAAGCCTGGTATTTACTGCTCCCGGTCAGGTGATGGCCGTTGCCGATGATACCGAATATATGGGCAAGACCTTACTCTTTCATCCCGAATTTATCAGGAATTATCCATTGGGGCAACAGATCAAAAATTACGGTTTCTTTTCGTACACTATTCACGAAGCCTTGCATTTGTCGGAGAAAGAAAAAGAGGTGATTGAGGGCATCTTCAGCAATATGAACAGTGAGCTGGATACCAATATTGACGATTTTAGCCAGGATATTATGGTATCGCAGATAGAACTGTTGTTAAACTATAGCAATCGTTTTTACAAACGCCAATTTATAACCCGCAAAGCGGTGAATAACGACTTGCTGGCAAAATTAGATGATTGCCTGAATGATCATTTTAATGATCAAACGGCTGTAATGAAAGGCTTGCCTTCTGTACAGGAGCTTGCCACGAAATTACATGTGTCACCCGGTTATTTAAGTGATATGCTACGGTCACTTACAGGACAGAATACGCAGCAACACATTCACAATAAAATAATTGAAAAGGCAAAGGAAATTTTAAGTCATAGTAATCTGTCGGTGGCTGAAATAGCTTATCAATTAGGATTTGAACGCCCGCAATCGTTTAATAAACTATTCAAGCAAAAAACAACTTTATCACCGTTGGAGTACAGGAAGTCATTTAATTGATGCAGTATTAGCGTGAAATAAAAAAAATGTCTACCGGCTAACAGTAGACATTTCTTCTGTAATGCTAATATCTTCAACTAAATGCTGAAAAGCGTTATTGCTCCAGTTTTATTTCGCCGATATCAGTTGCCTGCCCATCAGTTACAGTTACACCATCTTTAGCGGCGTTTTTATACGGTGGCTTGGCTTCAATAATTACGCGGTAAGTGCCTGGTTTCGCATCCATGATCTCAAACGTTCCCTTATTGATCTCTGCTTTTAAAGTGTCGGTAGCCGACAGCGCCCATGCTCTTACAGCAGCATCTGCCGGATTCACTGTTCCTTTTACAGAACCCACTCTAACAGCATTGAAAGCGAATAATCCGGCGGCAGCGAAAGCTATTGCTGCCATACTCATCTTGGCATTTTTCATAACTCAAAAAAATTATAGGTTAAACAAAATGGTTACAATTTCTTCAGCTACAAGACCTATAATCAAGGATGGAAAGATGATTTATCATCGGTGAACGTGTAAGGGATGACAAGTACTATGCCAGAACAAAGGAATAGGTATAATAAATTATTTTAACATTCTTTATAGGGGCGGTGGCATAATTTATTTTTTAACTATTTGTAGAATTATGTCAACAGTCACTATCTTCGTTTGTATACCCTGGTTAGTAATTGAAGGAGCAATAGCCCAAAATCATCAATTTATTGTTACCCGCACTATTTGTTTATAACCCCCGGTTTGAGTTAATAATTTATTATCAATTATAAAAGAGAAATAATACGCAGGTAAAAACAGGCGTTTTATGAGTGGTCCCGGAAATAGGGGTGATTTACCGATAAAACTTTGGCTTACATCTATTTTTAAAACAGAAAACCAACATTTTTTAAGGATATTACGTAAGTAATTGGAACAACCAGTATGATGAGAAAAATTTTAGCCTGTTTTGTATGCATTATGGGAATGATCGCTTCGGGCATGGCCCAGGAAAGATGCGGATCTATGACATTGATGGAGAAAACCTTCAAACGTAATCCTTCCCTGAGAACGAAATTTCAGTTACAAAACCAACAATTACAGGAAGCCGCGGTGAAAATAAAAGCCCAGGCTCAGCAGTTACGGGTAGAAGCTACTACCATTTATATCCCTGTTGTATTTCATATTGTATTGAGGAACCCATTGCTGGTTACCGATGCCCAGGTCCAGGCCCAGATTGACCGGTTGAACACAGACTATGCAGGCCTGAACGGCGATTCTACCCTTATTCCAGCCTGGTTTAAAGGTGTTTATGCCAAACCTAATATCCAGTTCAGATTGGCCCAGCGGAACGCAAACGACGAACCTTCCGATGGTATAGAGCGGGTAACTACATCCATTAATAATTTCAGCATAGACGATACCCGGGTTAAATATACTTCCCTCGGCGGCGCTGACTCCTGGGACCATAACCGTTTTTTTAATGTATGGATCACCGACCTGAGTCAAACTTACCTGGGTTATTCCACCTTCCCTAATTATGGAAAAGCTGCGGAAGATGGGGTAGTTATCAAGTATACCACCTTACCGGGTAATCCCGGGGTGTATGGTTTAGGCCGGACCCTGGTGCATGAAACAGGCCACTACTTTAATCTGATCCACATCTGGGGCGATGATACGGGTTGCAATGGCTCCGACTACTGCGCAGATACTCCGGAGCAGGGTAACTATACTTCTGGCTGTTTGCGCGATTCCATCCATATTGATAACTGCAGTGGCGTGGGAACGAAAGGAGTTATGTACCAGAATTTTATGGATTATACCGATGATGCCTGTATGGTCATGTTCACCCTCGACCAGAAAGCACGCATGGAAACCTGTATAAGCGATGACCGCCCTTCGTTACTTACCTCTAATGGCGCTGACCCCGTTGTGGCCTATAACCTCGATGCGGCTGCTAAAAGCATCAATGTGCCATTACAACGTATTTGCACCTCCACCTTTTCACCGGTTATTACCTTAAAAAACACGGGTGCACAAACCTTAACGGCGCTTACTATTAAGGCAACCCTCGAAAACGGGGCTACTTCTACCACTACCTGGACAGGATCACTGGCTTCATTAAAAGAAACCAAAGTAACATTGAGTGCGGTAACCGTACCGTCAGAAGGTACGCATACCCTGAATGTAGTGATCTCGAACCCCAATGGCGGCACGGATGAAAATGTAGCAAATAACCTTATTACATTAGCCTTCCAGTATTATCAGGCGCTAACCCCGCCTTTTAAAGAAAGCTTCGAGAACACCGCATTCCCTCCTGTAGGGTGGGATATTGTGAATGCGGATAAAGATGTAACCTGGGAAAGAACTACTGTGGCTGCTAAAACCGGGAACGCTTCTGTTGTATTGCGCAACTTTGATTATAAGGCCAATGGTATGAAAGACTACCTGCGCCTGCCCATGATTAATATACCAACGGCCGATTCAGCCTTCATGACCTTTCAGGTGGCTGCAGCAGCTGTAACCGATACCGGTACCGCAAACAATCCATTCGATACGCTGGAAGTACTGGTAAGCAAGGATTGTGGCGCTACTTTCACCAGTTTGTACAAGAAGGGTGGTAAAGACCTGCTTACCAAATTAAAACCTGATTCGGTTTCATTTAAACCAACTTCAACCGAATGGCGTAAAGATTCGGTAAATCTAACGCCGTACATCAACGCCGGACAAATATTACTGGCTTTTGCCAATACCAATCAGCACGAGAATAATGTATATCTCGACGATATTAATGTGTATTCATTAGCTATAAGCTCGGTGGTAAAGGAAAAAGGATTTATTATTTCGCCAAATCCTACTACCGGCAAGTTTACCATATACTTTTATCCTTACCCCAACTATGTGAAAGGAATAAACGTATTTAACAGTCAGGGGAGCCGGGTGGCTTCGGCCCAGTTGAATGCTGCTGGCGGTAGCGGGTATACATTCGATTTAACCGGTATGCAAAGGGGCGTTTATATGGTGCAGATAGTGCTGGGCGATAAAGTGATCACCCGAAAGGTGATGAAACTATAGGCAGTTAGCAATTGATATAAAAGTGCCGCGCTTCCGTAAGGATGTCGTGGCACTTTCTTTTTATATAGTGTATCGTAGGACGTTGACCAGTTGATCAGTTGACCAGGAATAAAAGTTGATAGAGTTGGACGTCTGCCTTCCCTCTTGGCCATTGCCTATTTCCCATTACCTACTGCTCTCACCGTCATCTTCCCACTCTCCAAAAACGCAGCCTTTGTAATACAATCCGGCAGGTCTTTACTATAATGACTCACATACAGCAGGGTAGTATTGAATGTTTTGCACAACTGGTTGATCAACGTTTTAAAATAACTGATCTGTTCATCATCGAGCCCCTGGGTGGGTTCATCCAATATTAACAGGGGCGGGTTCTTTACCAAAGCCCTGGCCAGTAACACCATACGTTGCTGGCCTAATGAGAGCTGAAAAAGCGGTCGGCGCTGCAGGTTTTGTAATTGCAGTAAGGTTATCCAGTTTTGTACCTGCTCCTGTTGGGCTGTTGAAATTTGTCTGAACAACCCGATGGTATCAAATAAGCCGGAGGCAATTACATCAAAACAGGAGGTGCCACGGTCAAAATACAAATGCAGTTCGGGCGAAACAAAACCAATGCGGCGTTTGATGTCCCAAATACTTTCCCCACTGCCCCGGCGCTGATCAAATAAATACAGCTCGTTGGCATAGGCCTGGGGGTTATCGGCCGTTACCAGGCTTAACAACGTGCTTTTGCCGGCACCGTTAGGGCCTGAAATGCTCCAGCATTCGCCCTTTTTAACTTCCCAGTTTATGTTTTGCAGAATAGTTCTTTCTCCATATTTAATAGTCACATCCACCATTTTCACCGCTGTGGTAAAATGATTGTTTTCACCTGCACCTTTTAATTTTTGTATGATCTCCACAGGCAGGGGGTGAACAGCTGCGGTGGTTTGCTGCGGGGTAGCTGATCTTTTACCCGCCGAAACCAGTTGGCCATTTTCCAGCACGGCCACATGCGTGATACAGTTGGGCAGGTCCTGTGGCGGAGTGATCAGGATAATGGAAATACCGCTGGCCACAATCGAGTCCAGAATGCGATGGAGGCTCTGCCGGCCTTCCACATCCAACCCAACAAATGGATTGTCCATTATAAGTACGGCCGGGTCAAGAAACAGGGCTTTGGCCAGTTGCAGCCGTTTGTTCTCCCCATTCGATAACTGGATCAGCGGCTCGGCCAACACATGGGTCAGGTGCAGTTGTTCTATCCAGTTGGTGCCGGGCTTGCCGTTTAAAAATGGCTGCAACACCTCCTGCACGGTAATGGCATCCTCCGAATCGGAGGAGTTATACCGTTGCTGATAATAGAAATCGCTGGTATTGGAGCGGTTCTTAAAGTGGTGTTGCTGTTCTATAAGCAAAATGCGGTTGGCATGGGTGTGATTGGGCAGGTGGAACGCAATAGTACCATTGTGAAAAGCGCTTCCTGCAAGTGCCTGGGCCAGGGTGGTTTTCCCACTTCCCGATTTGCCTACAATGGCCCATTGTTCGCCGGACTGAATGGTTAAATGGATGTTTTTTAAGATCTCAATGGCATTAAAGGTCACCGAAACATCGGTTAGTTGGGCCAGTGCTGTACTCATATAAATCAAAATTAAACGGGAATCGACTGCAACTTAATGGGTTAATTCGAAAATACAGCCAATAAATCATAGTAATTGATGATACGGAGGTCTGGTAAAGCAGAACTGTTCACCTATCAAAAGGGTAGTTGGAACTATCTCTTATTCAGTGTATTAGTATAGATATCCCGTACATATCCCGTATATGACCCGTAGATATCCCGAAGATGTCCCGTTCCTTAATAGATACGGGATATCTGTGGAATATGATGCTAAATACTGTAAGTCAAATGTTTAACATACTACAATCCAACCTGGATAGGGGATATATATCCTGTGGGGATCAGGTAAGTGTAGCTGCCCTTATAGCAATAGCCGGAGAGGGTATTGTGACTTTCTTTTTAAAATTTTCCACAATAGTTAATAACTCAATAAAAAAACGGTTGCCCTCATTTGGCTATATTTGCCCGTTCAGGCGTTTTTTGGTGTACGATTTGTAGATTGTGGGCCGGTTTGGCTGAAAAGAGGGGCGGGAATTACCACAATTAAAAAGTTACACCATTTATTTTCAATGTTTTATGGATTATCTGCGGATTGTCCGGATCAACTGATCTGAGGCTTGCGGGATGCCGAAACATGGAAAAAAATTAATATTAGAAGGATGGCTGGCTCAAATCCGGAACCATTGACCCGAGCATCCTGGCGAGTCCCGACTTGTCGGGAATGAACATTTTACGAAAAAGACATATCCGTATAAACATGGCAAAGACAGAAAAAAACGACTTGTTTGATTATACCGAAGACTCGATTAAATCGCTTGACTGGCGGGAGCACATCCGCCTTCGGCCGGGTATGTATATCGGTAAGCTGGGCGATGGTTCCAGTCCCGATGACGGTATTTACGTGTTGATCAAAGAGGTGATCGATAACTGTATCGATGAATATACCATGGGTCATGGTAAACAGGTAGATATTTCCATCAACGAAAAATCGGTTACTGTGCGCGATTACGGTCGTGGTATTCCGTTGGGTAAAGTGGTGGAAGTAGTGAGCAAGATCAACACCGGCGCCAAATATGACAGTAAAGCGTTCCAGAAAAGCGTGGGTTTGAATGGGGTGGGTACCAAAGCGGTGAATGCTTTGAGCACCTACTTTAAAGTAACAGCTTACCGCGAGGGCAAGGAAAAAACAGCCGAGTTTGAGCGCGGCGTACTTACCAAAGAACACAAGGAAAACAAAACTACCGAAGGTAACGGTACCATGGTTACTTTCATTCCCGATGAAACGGTATTCAAGAACTTCCATTATATACATGAATACCTCGATAGCCAGCTGTGGAACTACTGTTACCTGAATGCCGGGTTGGTAATGAACTTCAACGGCAAAAAGTACGTTAGTAAGAACGGCCTGCTCGATCTGTTACAGCGTAAAACAAACGAGGATGAGCTGCGCTATCCCATCATTCACCTCAAAGGCGAAGATATTGAAGTAGCCCTTACGCACGAGAACCAATACGGGGAGGAATATTATTCATTTGTAAACGGTCAGTATACAACACAGGGGGGGACCCACCTGGCGGCCTTCCGTGAGGCGGTGGTTAAAACTCTGCGTGATTTTTATAAAAAAGATTATGATGCGGCCGACATCAGGGCCAGCATTTGCGCTGCCGTTTCGGTGCGTGTGCAGGAGCCGGTGTTTGAATCGCAAACAAAAACCAAACTGGGTTCACAGGTAGTGTATGAAGGCGGCCCCTCCATGAAGAACTTTGTGGGTGAGTTTATGTCGAAAGAGCTCGATAACTACCTGCACCGGAACCCAACGGTAGCTGATTCCCTGAAAAAGCGGATTGAGCAAAGCGAACGCGAACGTAAGGAACTGGCCGGTATTAAAAAGCTGGCTAACGAACGCGCCAAAAAAGCGAACCTGCACAACCGTAAATTGCGCGATTGCCGCTATCACCATAACGATGAGCCTACTGGCCGCGATAAGGAATCGATCATGGAGAAGGCAAAGGAAAGCACCATCTTTATTACTGAGGGTGACTCGGCCAGCGGGTCCATTACCAAATCGCGTAATGTGGAAACACAGGCCGTGTTCAGTTTACGGGGTAAACCGTTGAACTGTTTTGCCCTCACCAAAAAAGTGGTGTATGAGAATGAGGAATTCAACCTGTTACAACACGCCCTGAATATTGAAGAAGGTTACGAAGGCCTGCGCTATAACAACATTGTTATTGCAACAGATGCCGATGTGGATGGCATGCACATCCGCCTGTTGATGATGACCTTCTTCCTGCAGTTCTTCCCAGACCTGGTGAAGAATGGTCACGTATACATTCTGGAAACGCCTTTATTCCGCGTACGCGATAAAAAGCAAACTTTCTATTGTTACGATGAGGCGGAAAAACAGGTAGCTATTAAAAAGCTGGGCGGCAAGCCGGAGATCACCCGCTTTAAAGGACTGGGTGAAATTTCACCGGAAGAGTTTGCCCGCTTTATTGGACCCGAAATGCGCAAACAACCAGTGATCATTGAACAGGGCGACCACGTTCAGCAATTACTGGAATACTATATGGGTAAGAACACCCAGGAGCGGCAGGAGTTTATTATCGATAACCTGCGCGTAGAATTAGATCTGGCAGATGAAGCTGCTGCAACTGAGAAATAGTTACAGGTTTCAGGTTCCAGGGGTTTCTATTTTAGACCGAATAAAGTTTTTAGAACATGATTCATATAGTTTTTAACGAGCCGGATGTTGAAGTGTTGAAGAAAGCCATCGAGCTCGATGAAACATTACAGGGCGATGTGCTCCTGATAAAAGACGATTATGCGGTTGGTCCCATTAAGGATATCTACGAAGAGGAAGGGATA
Source organism: Niastella soli (assembly GCF_017742245.1). Classification (GTDB taxonomy): domain Bacteria; phylum Bacteroidota; class Bacteroidia; order Chitinophagales; family Chitinophagaceae; genus Niastella; species Niastella soli. The sequence goes on along the minus strand of NZ_JAGHKO010000010.1, from coordinate 310,858 downwards.
GAGGCCCGTAAACAATGGTGGCGTGAGGTGTTGGCCGGTGGCGATTACGACGGGAAAGTAGATATGTTCGAGGTGGATGATATGCAGATCGTGGTTGATCTGATTGTAAAACTGGCGTTGGCCCCCGATGAAAAAGTATACATCTGGGCAGCCCAGAATAAACATGATGTAAGCGGTTATTACTGGCTTATGAGCCAGTTAAAAGATTTTCAGGGAAAACTGTATATTCTGTACCTGAATAACCTGCCTTTCATCAATGAAAAAGGGTTGATCTTTTATCCTGAATGGCTGAGCCAGATCCCACCCAAAGAGTTTTTGAAGGCCAAGAAATTAGCCCGCCCAATAACACTCAGCGAATTTGAGGTGGACCCCGATGAATGGACCCGGCTGCAAAATGAAGACAAGGGCGTTCGTTTACTGGAAGGGGGTAAAAAACTGGGGCAGAAAGAGTATGATTTTTACGACGAAGAATTAAAGAAATATATCACCAACGACTGGCAAAAAGCCAATAAGATCATTAACAACTTCCTGAACAAGAGTAAGCAAACAACAGGCGATGCGTACGCCTTGTGGCGCCTGAAGCAACTGATTGCTGGTGGCAATTATGATGTACAGGGAGAACTGAAAGGGATGAAAGATTTTGAAGTGAAAGGCAAATCGGCACAGGCCGCAGCTGTTACGGAAGGAACACCGCAATAGAAACCCTATGAAAAGAATAGTTGCACTCGAAGAAGCAGCAATGTTTGGCTTGAGTATTTTTCTTTTTGGTAAATTATCTTTTGCCTGGTGGTGGTACCTGGTGCTGATCCTTACCCCTGATATTAGTGCGTTGGGGTATTTAGTAAACACCCGTGTTGGCGCTATGACGTACAACTTCTTTCATCATAAGGCAGTTGCCATAGTAATGTATGTTGCGGGGTTGTATTTGAATAACGAAGTGGTGCAATTGATTGGTTTGATCTTATTGGGTCATTCCAGTTTGGATAGGATGTTAGGATATGGATTGAAATATCCGGATAGTTTTCAAAACACACATTTGGGATTAATAGGGAAGCATAAGGAAGATTATAAATAAGAATCAAAAATAGTTTGTCGAAGATTTTGAATCAATAGTATTAAACTAATTATGGCAAAAAGTAAAGACAATAGTTTTTTACAACAAGGCGATTCTGGGGTAGCTGGCCAATATAAAACCTGGTTCCTTGACTACGCCTCGTATGTGATCCTTGAAAGAGCCGTGCCGGCTGTGGAAGACGGATTAAAACCCGTACAACGCCGTATCCTGTATGCAATGAAAGAGATGGATGATGGCCGTTTTAACAAAGTGGCCAACATCATTGGGCAAAGTATGCAATACCATCCCCATGGCGACGCCAGTATTGGCGATGCGTTGGTGAACATGGGACAGAAAGACCTGCTCATTGAGACCCAGGGTAACTGGGGTGATGTGCGTACGGGTGATGATGCTGCCGCTGCCCGTTATATTGAAGCAAGGCTGAGCCGCTTTGCGCTGGAAGTTGCCTTTAATGCCAAAACCACCGAATGGGCCGTAAGTTATGATGGTCGTAAAAACGAACCGGTAGCACTGCCCATGAAATTCCCCTTACTGCTGGCCCATGGCGCAGAAGGTATTGCGGTTGGTTTGGCCACCAAAATATTACCACACAACTTTTGTGAGATCATAGAAGCCGCCATCAAATACCTGCGGGGTAAGAAATTCGAGCTGGTGCCCGATTTTCAAACCGCCGGGATGATAGACGTTACCAACTACAACGAAGGTAAACGCGGCGGTAAAGTGCGGGTACGCGCGCATATTGAGGAAGTAGACAAGAAAACACTGGCCATTCGCGACGTTCCATATGGGGTTACCACCACCCAGTTGATGGATTCTATTGTGAAAGCAAACGACCAGGGCAAGATCAAGATCAAAAAAGTAACGGACAACACCGCTGCTGAAGTAGAAGTATTGATCGACCTGGCGCCGGGTATTTCGCCAGACATTACCATCGACGCCCTGTATGCGTTCACTGATTGTGAAGTGAGCATTTCGCCCAATGCCTGCGTGATCGTTGATAAAAAGCCAACCTTCATCAGCATTCATGAACTGCTGCGCATTTCGGCTGAAAATACCAAAGAGCTGTTGAAGCGCGAGTTGGAAATAAAGCTGGCCGAGCTGCAGGAGAAATGGCATTATACTTCACTCGAAAAGATCTTCTTTGAAGAAAAGATCTATAAAGAACTGGAGAAACGCTATGCTACCTGGGAAAAAGTACTGGATGGCATTACAGAGGCGTTCAAACCTTTCCGCAAACAACTTCGCCGCGATATTACCCGGGAAGATATTGTAAAGCTGACCGAGAAGCCGGTTCGCCGTATCTACAAACTGGATATTGACGAGCTGGATGCACAGATAAAAGGCCTTGATAAAGAGATCAAACAGGTTAAACACGATCTGAATAACCTGGTTGATTTTGCTGTAGCCTATTACGAAAACCTGCTGCAGAAATATGGCAAGGGCCGGGAGCGTAAAACCGAGATCAAACTGTTTGAAGCCATTCAGGCCAAACAGGTGGCCATCGCCAATACCAAGATCTACGTGAACCGGGCCGATGGTTTCATTGGTAGCGGTTTAAAGAAAGATGAGTTTGTTGCCGATTGTTCTTCACTCGATGATATTATTGCTTTTACCCGTTCAGGTAAAATGAAAATAGTGAAGGTGTCGGATAAAGCCTTTATTGGCAAAGACATCATACACGTTGCAGTTTTCCAGAAGAACGATGAGCGCACCACCTATAACATGATCTATGTTGATGGTAAAACCGGCATTACTTACGCCAAGCGTTTTAATGTAGTAGGTATTACCCGCGATAAAGAATATGACCTCACCAACAAAGGTGCTGAGAAAGCCAAGGTGCATTACTTCAGCGCCAACCCTAATGGGGAAGCGGAAGTAGTGAAAGTGGCACTGGACCCCAACAGTACGGCACGTAAAAAAGAGTTTGATTTTTACTTTGAAGAACTGGAGATCAAGGCCCGTCAAAGTCTCGGTAACCAGGTAACCAAGTTCAGGGTTAAATCGGTTAAATTCAAAGAAGCTGGTAAATCAACCCTCGGTGGTAAAAAGCTGTGGTTCGATGATCAGTTCGGCCGGTTGAATACAGAGTCGAAAGGGGAGTACCTCGGTAGTTTCCAACCCGATGACAAGATCTTCGTGGTTTATAAGGATGGCAACTATGAGATCACCGATCAGGAGTTGACGCAGAAGTTCGATACCGAAAAAGTGATCGAGATCGAGAAGTTCAATCCGGAGAAAACAGTTACTGCCATTTACCTCGATAACGATAAACAGCAGTTTAACGTAAAAAGGTTTAAGGTGGAGACCACAACCTTACGTAACAAATTCATGTTGATCAAGGAAGGTGATGGCAATTACCTGGATGCAGTGACCACGCATCCTGAACCAATTGTGCAGATCAAGACAGGCCGGGGCGCCCAGGTGCGTACCCAGAAGATCAAGATTGCCGATATGGTGGAGGTAATGGGCTGGAAAGCGGTGGGTACAAAACTGGCCGACTTCAGTAAGAGCACCGAATTTGAATGGACAATGAAAGAACAAAAAGAAGATCCGGAACAACCGGAACTGTTCTAAATACAAGGCTATGGGCAATGGGCAATAGGAAAAGCCCGTTGGCCAAGGCGGGCCTTCTCTAAAGCTTTAGCCATCCGCGGACTGCGAGCAGGGGACGGGGAGAATGAAAAAGACTGAAATTAAAAGGTATATAAAGTAAAACGCTGAACGTATAACCAACGTTCAGCGTTTTACTTTATATATTAGCCTTCGGCTTTCAGCTGTATTTTCCCATTGCCTACTGCCCATTGCCCATTGCCATAAGGAGCTAATGTCGCGAGATTCGTTTTTTGATCCGCACCGTAGCGTTCTGGGTAAAAGAACTCGAAAGGAAAACCTCAAAACGGGAAATGCCATCGGTAACTACCATTAAAGCGGTATTGGGTGGGATGCGGCCGAGGTTTTCTGCAAACAAACTCACCTCATTTACATCCTTGCTGTTATCGAGTGTAAGGTAAATATTCACGGCCCGGGCGGTAAGCTCCTGGTGTGTTATAACCGGTTGGCCGTTGAGGAAAACGGTTACGGTATCGCCGTCAATTTCACCATTGTCGTACAGGCTGATCCGAATGGAATCGCTGCCTATTTCCAGTTCCTTTGTATAAATGATCTTTCTGCGGCTGAATTGAGCCACCAGGTTGCGTTCACTATATGCGTCGATAGCGCTGTCGGTGATCTTTACCGGGGCAATACTGGCTGTACCGGCTGCAGGGACACTGTTTACAACCGGAATGTTGTTCTTTACCACCACATCTTCCCGTTGCGGCATCCAGTACCGTTTTCCTACAATACTGCTGCTCAGCATGCTATCAAGGTTTTTGGTAGCCACGTCCATGGTAAAGTTCACCCGCATTTCGGGGCAGGTATATTTGTATTTATCAATGGTCAAAAACGAGCCATTCATGGTGCTTTTTACCTGGCTTACCCGCAAAGTGCCTTCAAAATCCATCATACATTCTGCCCCGGTCTGTGTATTGCGGGAGCCATAGAACAACATGGGTAAATTTTTAATACTTACCTGCCGGGTATCCTTATCGTAGGTGCCACGAACAAAAAAGCTTTGGTAGGTATCTTTAAAATAATAGCCAAAAACGCCTTCTACCTGGCTGCCCTTTTGTTTTAAAACCAATTCAGTAAGATAGTTATTGTAAACGCCTTGCCCTACAATATCAGCTTTACCATACCAGGAGCCCGATATTGATTGGGAAAAAGCAACCCCGCCGGTCACCAATAATAAGAGAACCAAAATAATGCGTAGCATATGTTAATTTAAGTAGAAAAATCAAGCCATACAATAAAATTCTTTAATACGAAATACGCCCGTTAAGTGTATGCCAGTGTATGGGTACTTAACGCTTTTCTAAGCGGCCTATGGCTTGTTCCTGGGTGGGTGTTTTTTCAATGGATATTGTTCGGAAGGATACGATTAAAGGTGTGCTATAACAAGTATATGATGCCTCGGTACAAAAATATATCGCAGTTTTCAATTCTCAGAGCAATTGGGAAACTGTGTGGAAAAGTTAGTAGTGGTTTAGTATTTATACTATGGGGCGTCTGTGGTTAATGGGGGGCAGTCGGCAGACCGGCGTCAACTGGTCAACTGGTTACCTGGTCAACTCTACTTCAAATAACGCTTCATCTCCCTATCCGTATCTCTAGCCTTAATTGTCTCGCGTTTGTCGTAATTCTTCTTCCCTTTGCCAAGGCCAATTTCCATTTTCACAAATCCACGCTCATTAAAGAAAATACGCAGGGGAATTATAGTGAAACCTTTCTCTTTGATCTTGGCTTCCAGTTTACGCAACTCCTTTTTTGTTAAAAGCAATTTGCGTTCCCGGGTAGCGTCGTGAAAGTACAGTGAGCTATGGGAATACTGGCCAATGTGCAGGCTTTTGATCCACAATTCGCCTTTATGAAAAATGCAATAGCTGTCGTTGAAGCTGGCACGTCCGTCGCGCAGTGCTTTCACTTCCGAGCCAATCAATACCATGCCCGCATCGTATTTGTCTTCGATGAAATAATCGTGATAAGCCGAGCGGTTCCTGATATCTGCCATTGGAATTCGAGGTAGGAAGTAAGAAGTATGAAGTAGGATGTAGAAATCTGTCATTCGGAAACATCGACAATTGTCGGCTGCCCGGAATTAGTACATTTCTTACTTCCTACCTCTTACTTCTTACTTCGTATTAATTTTTAAACATGGATAAAACGGTAGCCAGTTTTTCCTTCAATTCTTTCCGTGGAACAATAAAGTCCAGGAAGCCATGTTCCAGTAAGAACTCGCTTCGTTGAAATCCTTCCGGTAAATCTTTTTTAATAGTTTCCTTAATTACCCGCGGACCGGCAAAACCGATCAGGGCGCCTGGTTCGGCAATATTCAGATCACCGAGCATTCCAAACGAAGCCGAGATACCACCAAACGATGGATCGGTTTGTAAGGAGATATAAGGAATTTTTGCATCTGTTAACTGCGATAATTTGCCAGATACCTTCGCCAGCTGCATCAGCGAATAGGCGCTTTCCATCATCCGGGCGCCACCTGATTTACAAATGATCATCAGGGGTATTTTCTCTTCTATGCAAACGTCAATAGCGCGGGCTATCCGTTCACCCATTACACTACCCAGGGAGCCGCCGATGAACTCAAAATCCATACAGCCTACCACAAATGGTATTCCTTTTAAATTCCCTTTCCCAATACGAATGGAGTCGGTAATATCGGTCTTTGACCAAATTTCTTCCAGACGTTTTCCATAATTCTTCAAATCGGTAAAGTGCAAATGGTCTTTGGAACGGATGTTCTCAAAGAGCACCTCGAATTTATTGTCGTCAAAAAGAATTTCAAAATATTCGGCACTACCGATCCGGTGGTGGTGGGTGCATTTAGGGCAAACAAATAAGTTCTCCCTGAGTTCGGTCATGGTGCATATATAGCCACACTCGGGGCATTTGCTCCATAAACCTTCCGGTGTTTCTTTCTTTTCAGCGGTACTGGTTGTGATACCTTTCTTAATGCGTTTGAACCAGCTTCTCTTGGTTTCTTCACCGGTACCGTCTTCGCCTGCTAAGTTGGCTTCAAAATCCTCTTCCTGTTTCATTAAGTAGATTTAAAAGGGGCTAAAGATAGGGAATTTAACAAAATGAGTCCGAATCTCAATCTTTTATACCACCGTAACGTTAAAACCGCCTAAGTATTTTACTTTATGAAAATCATTATTTCTGGGTGAAAGAACTGGTTAGAAAGGAGTGTTTTACAGGAAAATTTTAACAGGGTGTTGATTTTTAAGCTTGCTGCGTTAAATTTGCGGCAAATTTAATGGCTGCTTACAGCGATGGATTTTAAAAAGCTCTTTGTTCTTTAACCTATCTCAATCTAATGCAGGTGTGTTATACCCTTTCAAAAAGTATGATCAATACCTGCGCCCTTAACCTTTTTTCAGATGAAACGTCCTTGGCAAATTTCATTATAGATAGAGGGCAATGATAATTTTGTCGGGCGCGATCACTGTTTGCTGGCAGGCTTGCAGTGTGGACTATCGTATCAATTAATTCATTTTCGCATGAAATGGTCTGAGTTCTTCACGTCTTCGGTAGGTAAAAAGTTAGTAATGGCATTTACCGGGCTGTTCCTGATCTCGTTTCTGATTGTTCACGCCGGGATCAATGCCTGTATTTGGGCCGATCTGGTTGATTCAAATGACAACGGTGAAATGTTTAACAAAGCGGCCCATTTTATGGGTGCGTCCTATGTTATCCGCATTATGGAAATTGGCCTGTTCTTAGGTTTTTTCCTGCACATCATCCAGGGCTATATGCTCGAGTTTAAAAACCGCGCCCGCCGCAAACAAGGTTATCAGGTAGCTATGGGCAGCAAAGGCAGCGCCTGGTACAGAAAATCAATGGGTTTGCTGGGCACCCTCATTCTGCTCTTCCTTATTATTCATATTCAAGACTTCTGGATCCCTTCCCGTATTACTTATGCCACTACACTGGGCGAAGTAACTTACAATAATGGCGCTCCCATTCACGATGTATTCACCAAAATGTTAGTGGTATTTTCATCGGGCTGGGTGGTAGTTATTTACCTGTTGGGATGTTTTTCATTGTGCTGGCACCTGTTGCATGGTTTCCAGAGTTCATTCAGAACTGTGGGCGTGCATAACAAGAAATACGTTGCCATGGCTAAAGGCGCAGGTATCTTTTTCTCTATTTTCATCTCAGTTGTATTTGCATTGATGCCCATCAGTATCTATTATGGTTGGGTGAACAATAATTAAGAACAATAGTTAAGACGTTCATTCATTCAACCATTGACCTCCCGATCACGATCGGTGTTCGTTCACGAAATTTAAAAACAAGAAATTTTAGATATGCTTAATTCAAAAATTCCCGCCGGGCAGTTAGATCTGAAGTGGACTGATTATAAGGGACATTGCAAACTGGTAAACCCTGCTAATAAACGCAAGCTGGAAGTGATCATCGTGGGAACCGGACTGGCCGGTGCTTCTGCTGCTGCCTCCTTAGGCGAACTGGGATATAAAGTAAAAGCATTTTGTTTTCAGGATTCTCCCCGCCGTGCGCACTCCATTGCCGCACAGGGTGGTATTAATGCTGCAAAGAACTATCAAAACGACGGTGACTCCGTTTTCCGTTTGTTCTACGATACTATTAAAGGTGGTGACTACCGCGCCCGTGAGGCCAACGTACACCGCCTGGCTGAAGTGAGCGCTAACATTATTGACCAGTGTGTGGCCCAGGGTGTTCCCCTTGCCCGCGAATATGGTGGCTTGCTCAGCAACCGTTCATTTGGTGGTACACAGGTACAACGTACTTTCTATGCCGCCGGCCAAACCGGTCAGCAGCTGTTGATTGGCGCTTACCAGGCCCTCGAACGCCAGGTAGCCTTGGGTAACGTAACCATGTATACCCGTCACGAAATGCTGGACGTGGTATTGATCAAGGACAAAGACAAAGCCGGTAATGAAGTAGGCGAAGCCAAATGCCGCGGTATCGTTGTTCGTAATCTGATCACTGGTGAGCTGGAACGCCATTTCGGACATGCCGTATTGTTATGTTCCGGTGGTTATGGTAACGTATTTTATTTAAGTACGAACGCCATGGGTAGCAACGTAACCGCTGCCTGGAAAGCACACCGCAAAGGCGCTTATTTTGGCAACCCCTGCTATACCCAAATTCACCCCACCTGTATTCCTGTGAGTGGTGATCACCAGTCGAAACTGACGCTGATGTCTGAATCACTGCGTAACGATGGCCGTATTTGGGTGCCCAAAAAACAGGGTGATAACCGCAAACCAAACGAGATCCCTGAAGAAGAAAGAGATTATTACCTCGAAAGAAGATATCCCGCCTTCGGTAACCTGGTACCACGCGACGTGGCCAGCCGCGCTGCCAAAGAGCGTTGCGATGCCGGTTATGGCGTAGGTTCATCCAAACAGGCCGTTTACCTCGATTACGCCAACGCCATCGAGCGTTATGGTAAGATCGAGTGCGGTAAGCTGGGTATCAGCAATCCTTCTGCTGAAGTGATCCGCAAACATGGTCTGGATGTGGTAAAAGAGAAATACGGTAACCTGTTCGATATGTATGAAAAGATTACCGGTGAAAACCCATACGAAGTACCTATGCGTATTTACCCTGCGGTGCACTACACCATGGGTGGTTTGTGGGTTGACTATGAACTGATGACAACCGTGCCTGGTTTGTATGCACTGGGTGAAGCCAACTTCAGCGATCACGGTGCTAACCGCCTGGGTGCCTCTGCCCTGATGCAGGGGCTGGCCGATGGTTACTTTGTAATTCCTTATACCATTGGTAACTACCTGGCTGATGAAATCTCTACCAAAGCCATTTCATTGGACCATCCGGAATTCGTAAAAACAGAAAAAGATGTTCGCGACCGCATAGAAAAACTGATGAACATCAAAGGATCGCAATCAGTAGAAAGTTTCCATAAACGTCTTGGAAAGATCATGTGGGATAAATGCGGTATGGCCCGTAATGAGAAAGGGCTGCAGGAAGCCATCGTTGAAATTCAACAGCTGAAAAAAGAATTCTGGAGCGATGTGCGTATCCCCGGTGGTATCAGTGAAATGAACCCCGAGCTGGATAAAGCCAACCGCGTCGCTGACTTTATTGAGCTGGGTGAATTGATGTGTAAAGATGCGCTTAACCGCAAGGAAAGCTGTGGTGGCCACTTCCGTGAAGAGTCACAAACCGATGAAGGCGAAGCTGCTCGTAACGATGCCCAGTTCAGCTATGTATCTGCCTGGGAATTCAAAGGCGAAAGCGACTGGCAATTGCACCCGGAAGCGTTGAATTTTGAAGTAGCAAAACCAACTCAGCGCAGTTATAAATAAATTTTAAATTCCCTAATTAACACGTTTATATAATGGAGCACTATAATATGAATCTTACGCTGAAAGTCTGGAGACAAAAGAGTAGCAAGGAGCAAGGCAGATTTGAGACTTACCAGGTAAGCGACATTTCCTCAGAAATGTCTTTTTTGGAAATGATTGATGTGCTGAATGAGCGACTGATAAAAGAAGGAAAAGACCCTATTGCATTTGACCACGATTGCCGCGAAGGCATTTGCGGTGCATGCTCCATGTACATTAATGGCCGCCCCCATGGTCCCTGGCAAGCAAATACAACCTGCCAGTTGCACATGCGTGCCTATAAAGATGGCGATACCATTGTAGTAGAACCCTGGCGTGCAAACAGCTTCCCGGTTATAAAAGACTTGGTTGTTGACCGCACCGCATTCGATCGCATAGTACAGGCTGGTGGATATATTTCTGTAAATACCGGGAATGCCGTTGATGCCAACGCCATGCTCATCGAGAAAGATAAAGCTGATGCTGCATTCGCTGCTGCTGCCTGTATTGGTTGCGGTGCCTGCGTAGCCGCCTGTAAGAACAGTTCAGCTATGTTATTCCTTTCGGCTAAAGTATCGCACCTGGCATTGTTGCCACAGGGTGAACCTGAACGCAAATCACGCGTATTGAACATGGTTCAGCAAATGGATAAAGAAGGATTTGGTTCCTGCACCTTTACCGAAGCTTGCGAAGCGGTTTGTCCGAAAGAGATCTCTGTTACAAATATTTCGCGCCTCAATAAAGAATATATAATCGCCGGTTTAACCGAAGAAAAATAGGTTCTAACAAGAAAGGTTGATAGGGTTGATAGGCTGCCATGTAGTGTATACATGTCAGCTTATCAGCCTTATTTTTTTTCCTGCTTGCAACGAATCTGTCCTGTTAACTGGTCAAACAAACCGTTAAACCTGTACTTTACTATTTTTGTATCCTTTTTTAATTAAATACCAATAGCCATCCATATGACGGGTCTTAAGCGGAAAGATATCTACCTGTTGAGCTTTTTGTTCCTTGTTGTGCTCCTTATATTTTATCCTCTTTTTTTTACTGAATATGCTTACACAGACGAAACTGATCAGCTCTGGAATTACAGGCCTGGAAGCAATTATCGGATGTTTGGGATTCAGGGGAGATGGATCACGGAATGGATGGTCTCCAAATCGTTTGCAGCAATTGATTCCATTCGCGAAATAACCTTCATCAGGATATTTTCCCTGGCCATGTGGTTGGTTTGTATACCGGTATGGTATGTTATAATAAAACGGGTAGTGGCCAAGGATGCTGTTTATGAATACCTGCCTTTTTTTACCTGCCTGTTCCTGGTTACCAGTTTGCAATTTTCAATAATAGTGCAATGGGCCTCCTGTGTTGAAATGGCCATTGCCAATACGGCGGGGTTATTATCTGGCGCCATCTGGTACCTGGCTATCAGGGATAAAGAAAATTTTTGGTCTGTACCTGTACGCCCGGCCCTTGGTGCTATCGTGGCTGGACTGATATCGTTGTTTGCTTATCAAAGCGGGGTTGGCTGCTTTGTGATCCCGTTTTTGTTGCATTATATCTGCGCATTTTCCACCCGTAAAGACGCGGTGTTCATAAAAGGAATAGCGTTCTATTTTGCGCTGTATGCCCTTTATTTCGTTTTATTCAAGCTTTCACTGGTGATCGCACATCTTGGCAGCGATCCCAGGTCTGGTATTACTAAAGACCCGTTGGGTAAAATAACCTATTTTATTGCGCAACCACTTGAACGGTCTTTCTGGTTCAACATTATCGTGAATGAGGATCGTAAATTGTCCTGGTTCGTTGGCAAGGCAATGATGTTGGCTTGGATGGTCCTGGCCTTTATCCGGTTTGGGAAAAAGAACAGGGGATTGGCGGTGAAACATATTGCATTTGCAGGGATGGCATTGGTACTATCCTTTCTGGTGTCTATGGTGGTAAAGGAAAATTATCCCTCCAACAGGACCATGGTTGCGCTCGACTTGTGCGTATTTATCATTTGCGCCGAAATGGTTTTGTATCTCGTAAAAAACAAACAGGCACGCCTGGCAATTGCCGGGATCGTTGCAGGTATATTAATTGTAAGCAGCTGGTATAACTTCAATAAGGTGTTTTTACAACCTGTGCACAAAGAATACATGGCAGTTAAAAACTACGTACACCAGCATTATAATAAGAACATCACCACGGTATACTTCATTATGTCGTCGAGAGAGGCGTTCAAAAAAGAGTTCCATATTCAAGCGACCATGGATGAATTTGGAGTGCCGTCCACTTCCTCTGCTTTTATATGGGTGCCCGAACCGTTGACCCGGCAACTGGTATATGAAAAAACAGGGAACCGGGAAACTGCCAAACAGTTGACCATAAAATACTGGAAGGATGAAGCCGCATTTACCAACTCTGGCGAACGGGTTACCGACAGCACCCTGGTGGTGAACATGCCAGCACTGATAGAGGCCATAAATCCATAAAACAACATTTAAGTAGTACATTAGAAATGAATTAGACCCTTCTTAAAATATTATTGGTTTTCGCTGAAATTAAAAGAATTCCTGCTATTACATAGGGGTAGGTCATAATTAGTGGTTTTATATACGCAACATCATTGTTAACCAGAAGGCGATTGTTAATCAGACATTAACGAAAGTAGTCCGTATTAAAGCTTGCTAAGTATGCACCGTAAAGATTTGTACCTGGTAGGGATTCTCTTGCTTTGTTTACTTTTCATTTTTCTTCCACTTTTTCACAGTGATTACATTTTTATGGATGAGGCCTTACAGTTGTGGGGATATAAGGCTGTTCCTGGCTTTTATATGTTCATAGATGAAGGCCGGTTTTTAACAGAAGCGTTGCAGCGCTGGCTGTTCAATATGATCGATTCCATACATGGCATCATGTACATGCGATTGTTCTCGCTCTTTGGCTGGATGCTGTGTTTACCGATTTGGTATGTTATCATTAACAGGGAAGTGAAAAATGTGCCGCAGTATAAATACCTGCCTTTTTTTACCTGTTTATACCTGATAACCAACCCCTCTTTTTTACTGTCCGTTCAATGGGCTACCTGTTTACAGTTTTGGATCTCACACACTGCATCGGTGCTGGCGGGGGCCATTGTTATAAACAGTCTTCGTTCTGAGGATTTTAAAATTAAAAAGTACCTGGGGGCCGGTATTCTTGCCTTGCTATTAGGCGTTCCAATCCTCTTTTTGTACCAGGGCTCATGGGCTTGTTTTCTGATCCCCTTTTTACTGTTTTTCATTAACCCCTTAAATAAAAATAAAGACAAGGTACTGTTAAGGGGGGCGATCATCCATTTTGCCGTGTATACCGCTTACTTTGTTATATATAAAGCCAGCTTTCTTATCATGGCTGATATCCCGGAAGACCCCCGCAACAAAGTGTATTTAAATCCATTTATAAAGCTGGCGTTCTTTTTGGCCCGGCCATTGGAAAGAAGCTTCCGGTTTACCCTGCTCACTGAAGAAAGAAGCCTTTTTTCGTTGGCATTCTATATACTGTCGGTAGTAAGCCTGGCGTTGCTGACATTTAAAAGGTTTGGCAAAGAAAAAAGGTGGCAAGCTGTTAAACACCTGACTATTGTACTGTTTGGTTTTGGGGTTATATCTTATTTACCCGGTTTGCTGATAGAGGAAAACTATGCTTCGAACAGAACAATGTTTGCATTGAACCTGGTCGTGTTCATCTTTAGTTTTGAAATGGCATTGTATTACATAAAAAACACGCGGATATTGCAGATAGGCGGCCTGGCCATTTTTGTATTTTTTGTTTGGTGCGCCCGCTTTAATTCTTACCAGGGATTTATACGCCCGCAGGTGGCAGAAACGGCGGCATTTCAAGATTACTACCGCCAACATTATACCCCGAAAATGACAACCATTCATTTTATTCAGCCGCCCGAGGATATTTTGGCCAACAAATACCATATTAATTACTCCATGGATGAATATGGCGTGCCCAGCAGTTTCTTTGTTTGGGTGCCAAATCACCTTAGTAAAGAGCTGGTGTACGAAATAACCGGCAACAGGGAGGCTTGCAGAAATCTCTATGTAAAGCAATGGCCCAGTAAAGAGGAGTACGACCGTGCGGGCGAAAAGGTGGATAGTACTGTATTAGTGGTTGATGCTAAGGCAATTATCGATAAAATTGTTCCTTAAGGGTAATCTGGTACTATAAAAATTCATAATTCCCAATTCCCCATTGTTTATCGTACCTTTGCCGCTTCAAAATTTTTGCGCACGTATGATTACAGTGAATAATGTTACCCTATCGTTCGGAAAACGGGTTTTATTCGATGAGGTAAACCTTTCCTTTAGTAAAGGCAATTGCTACGGTGTAATTGGCGCCAATGGCGCCGGAAAGTCTACTTTCCTTAAAATTTTATCGGGTGAAATTGAGCCTAATAAAGGGACGGTTGATATAACACCCGGCGAACGTATGGCTGTGTTGAAGCAGAACCATTTTGAGTTTGACGAATGTACCGTTTTGAATACGGTAATGATGGGGCATAAGAAGTTGTGGGAAGTAATGCATGAGCGTGATGCCATTTATGCCAAGGCCGATTTTACCGAAGAAGACGGTATTCGTGCTGGTGAGCTGGAAGGTGAGTTTGGCGAAATGGGTGGCTATACCGCTGAAAGCGATGCAGCCAGCATGCTCAGTGAACTGGGGGTTAAAGATGAAGTGCACCAGTTGCTGATGAAAGATATCAGTGGGGCTATGAAGGTTCGGGTACTGTTGGTTCAGGCATTGTTTGGTAACCCCGACATCCTGATCCTCGATGAGCCTACCAACAACCTCGATGTGGTGACCATTTCCTGGCTTGAGAACTTCCTGGCAGAATATGAGAACATCGTAATTGTAGTATCGCACGACCGTCACTTCCTCGATGCCGTATGTACGCATGTGGCCGACGTTGACCGTCAAAAGATTAAGATCTACACCGGTAACTATACCTTCTGGTACGAAAGTAGCCAGTTGGCTGCCCGTCAGTTGGGTGATAAGAACAAGAAGATGGAAGAAAAGCGTAAAGACCTGATGGAGTTCATCGCCCGGTTTAGCGCCAATGCCTCCAAATCAAAACAGGCTACTTCCCGTAAGAAAGCGCTCGAAAAACTGGTTATTGAAGACATCACGCCTTCAAACAGAAAATACCCCGGTATCATTTTCAAACAACAACGCGAAGTTGGTAACCAGATCCTGAATGTAGAAAAGCTGTCAAAATCTGTAGAAGGTAAACCGCTTTTCAAAGACATCAGCTTTACCTTGAACAAGGGTGATAAAGTTGCTATTGTTGCTGATGACCATATGGCCATCACCGCCTTCTTTGAGATCATCAATGGAGAACAAACTGCAGATAGCGGCAAATACGAATGGGGTGGGACCGTAACAAAGGCCTATTTGCCAAACGATAACTCAAAATATTTTGCCGAACAGGGCAACCTGAACCTGATGGATTGGTTACGTCAATATGTGCCGCCACATGTAACTGATGTGGATGAGCCGTTCCTGCGTGGCTTCCTGGGTAAAATGTTATTCACCGGCGACGAGATCATGAAGAAAACAGGCGTTTTGAGTGGAGGTGAAAAAGTACGGTGTATGGTTAGCCGTATGATGTTGCAGGACCCCAATGTGGTGATCCTCGATGAGCCTACCAACCACCTTGACCTGGAGTCGATCCAGTCGTTCAACGAAAGCATGACCAACTTTACCGGTATTGTTATGCTGTCATCGCATGACCATACCTTTATGCAAACCGTTGCCAACCGCGTCATTGAACTTACATCAACCGGAGCCATCGACAAACTGATGAGCTTTGATGAATACCTCGAAAAAAAACAGGCTAATAAATTAGTGTTGGCCTAACTATAAAGTGGTAATATTTTTCAACCCCTTCCGGCTTTTCGGGAGGGGTTTTTATTTTATATCCCTTATCTTTAGTGAACTCGATAATTAGGAATCAGACACCTATCTAACGTACACATATGAGCACAACTGGCTGGGGGAATTTCTGGCAAGATCAACGGCAGTCGTTTTATGCGGTCATGAAAATGGCTACCAGTTATTTTGTTTCGAAGTTTGAGAAACAATATTCACTGAAGCCAACCGACGAAATTTTCGATTATGGGTGTGGTCCCGGTTTTGTGGCCGATTCCCTGGCCGGCAGGGATAGTAAGATCACAGGGGCCGATATCAATGATTTCTTTATCGCCGAATGCCGTAAAAATCATCCCGGTGGCCAATTCATGGTCATCACTACCAACACCGCCGACAATAAAAAGATCCTGGAAGAACAGTTGAGCGGCAGGCAATTCGATTACATCCTGCTTTTAAGCATCATACAATACTTTAAAAGTTCGAACGACCTCGATGAGGTGATCGACCTGCTTCGCGGGTATTTAAAAGCGTCCGGTAAACTCATTATTGCCGATGTGCTGGATGAAAACACCTCTTCCATCAAAGATGCTTTTTCGCTCCTTATGCATTGTATTAGAAAGGGTAGAATAGGGGCCTTTGTTGGATTCATCTCTTACCTGATGTTCTCAGATTACCGGAAAATTTCAAAGCAGAACAAACTGCTCCTTTTTTCCGAAGAAACCATTCGCGCCATCGCCGCCAGCAATGGCCTGCGCTGCGAAAAGGTAAATGGGCTCACCCTCCAAAAGTCCCGGTCAAACTACGTTTTAAGTCATGCTGCCGTAAAATGATCGATTCAACCTGGTTACAGATCGATAAAATTCCAGTTCATGCAATAAATGCTAACTTTAAGCGCTATGGTTACCAAACCACATCTTTTCAACAGGAACCGTAAGCCCTCTCTTGAAAAGGTGCCATAAAAAATCTAACTAGGTTGTTGATCGGGAAGAACCTGATACTGTGCTTTTGTTTTTGTATTGGCTGGCTGCTGGCTGTTGCCCAGTCTCCGCGTTCCGGTACGCCAGGGTCGAACCTGCGTAAAAAGGTGGTTTCCGCCAAACAACCCGCCATACAACTCGATAGCCTGAGCCTGGTACCCGGTACCGTTCGCATCGCTGGTATTCCCGATAGCCTGTACGAGATTGACTTTGTAAATGCCCGCCTCACCTGGAAACAGTTGCCCCCGCTCGATAGTGTGATCATTCATTACCGGGTTTTCAGGACCCGCCTGAACGCCGCGGTGAGCCGTATGCAGTATGACAGCATCATGAACAATTTTATGGGGCAGCCCTTTGTGCCCGATTACGTGGGAATAGGAGGGGCAGGCGATGGCTTTTTCAACTTCGGGAATATCAATTACAACGGTAGCTTTGGCCGCGGTATTTCCTTTGGTAATAGCCAGGATGCCGTGTTTACCAGTAACCTGAACCTACAGCTGAGCGGTTACCTGGCCGATAGTATTGAAATTGTGGCCGCCATTACCGATAACAACATTCCCATACAACCCGATGGCACCACGCAACAGCTGAATGAGTTTGACCGCATTTTTCTACAGTTTAAGAAAAAGAACTGGCAGCTAAGCCTGGGCGATATCGACATCAGACAGCAACAAAGCTATTTCCTCAGTTTTTATAAACGCCTGCAGGGGGTGGCGTTTGAAACCACTGCCGCTATTACCGATAGCATTATAAACAAGACCATGGTCAGCGGGTCCATTGCTAAAGGTAAATTCACCCGTAATACCTTAACAGTACAGGAAGGCAATCAGGGACCTTATCGTTTACAGGGGGCCAATAACGAATTTTATTTTGTGGTGTTGGCCAATACAGAGCGGGTATACATTGATGGCGTATTAATGCAGCGTGGGGAAGACAGGGACTATGTGATCAATTACAATACGGCGGAAATTTCGTTCACCCCCAAACAGATGGTCACCAAAGACAAGCGGATAGTAGTGGAGTTTGAATACGCCGACCGCAATTACCTGAACTCGAATATTTATGTGACCAATGAAACCGATTTTAACCGGAAGGTAAAATTAAAGCTGGGCTATTTTAGTAATTCCGATGCTAAAAGCTCGCCCATCAATCAAAGCCTGGATGCCGATCAAAAGAACTTTTTAAGGAACCTGGGCGACAGTATAAACCAGGCGTACTATCCTTATGCGGCCATAGATACATTTAAGACTGGCACTATTCAGTATAAAAAGATCGATACTGTTTACAACGGTGGGAACCATGACTCCGTGTTTGTATATTCCACCAATCCCGACGACGCCAAATACTCCCTTTCGTTTGTTGAAGTTGGCGTTAATCAGGGAAACTACATTCCCGATCTCAATGGGGCCAATGGAAAAGTATATCGTTGGGTACAACCGGTGAATGGCGTAAAGCAGGGTAACTTTGAACCGGCTATGTTTTTGGTAACCCCCAAAAAGCAGCAGGTGGCCAACATGGGGGTTGAATACAACATCACAAAGAATATGGTGTTGAATACCGAAGTAGCTACCAGTAATTATGATGTAAACACGTTTTCAAATATTGATAAAGACAATGACCGGGGCTATGCGGCCAAAGTAGATTTCAAGAATACCATTCCTGTTAAAGGGTCGAAAAAAGAAATGAAATTCACCACCGACCTGGGGTATGAGTATGTAGATTCCCGGTTTAAACCACTGGAACGGTTAAGAAATATTGAGTTTACCCGCGACTGGGGGCTTCCGCTTTTATTGACCACCCCGGTAAATGAGAATATAGTAACTGCCGGTATGCAGTTGTCGGACAAAAAAAATAATTCATTGCGGTATCAGTTCACTGAATACAACCGCGGCTCTTCATTTACCGGATTGCGACACAGCGTTACACACGTTCAGGATATTAAAGGGTGGATGTTCAACAACCAGTTCACGATCTCTAATATTGATGCTACCGATAGCAAGGGGTATTTCTGGAGGCCTACCATCTCTATCTCCCGGCAGTTCCCCAAACTAAAACATTACATCATAGGCGGAGCTTATGCAGTGGAGCATAATGCTATTCGCGATAAGCTCGACAATACCATGGAGCCGCAAAGTTTTTCTTTTACCAATGCGTCTGCCTATTTAAAATCAAACCCCAGCAATCCCAATCACTGGGGCGTAAACTGGTTTACCCGTACCAATTCATATCCCTTATTTGAAAGTTTGGTAAAAACCGACCGTAGCCAGAACGTAACCCTGACGGGTGATCTGACCAAAGACCCGCGGCACCAGTTCCGGTTTACGAGCACTTATCGTAAACTGCAGGTACTTGATAGTACGTTGACTGGTCAGTTGCCGGAAGAAAGTTTGTTAGGGCGGGCCGAGTACCAGGTAAATGTAATGAACGGCTTAATGACGGGAAACCTGTTGTATGAAGTAGGGGCGGGGCAGGAGCAAAAACGGGATTATTCCTACCTGGAAGTTCCGGCCGGACAGGGCCAGTACACCTGGATAGATTATAACAGCGATGGTATCCAGCAGTTAAATGAATTTGAAGTAGCCCTGTTCCAGGACCAGGCAAAATTCATTCGCATTTTTACCCCTTCCAATGTATATGTAAAAGCCAGCTACAATACCTTTAATTACAGCATTAACCTGAATCCACGGGCCGCTATTAACCTGGCCAAAGCAACTGGTGTGCGCAAGTTCATCTCAAAAATAAACCTGCAGTCATCGCTGCAGATCAATAAAAAAGAGGTGGCAGATCAGTTGGTGCAGTTCAACCCATTCAAGGCGCCCCTGAACGACACCTCACTGCTTACGCTTAACAAAAGCTTTGTGAACACGTTCTCGTTTAACCGCTTTAGCCCTAAATGGGGGTTCGATGTTACCAATTCGCGTAATGATGCCAAATCGTTGCTTACCTATGGTTATGAAAGCCATAAGCTGGATGAATGGACGGTACGCACCCGCTGGAATATTTCCAAAATGTTTGCATTGGAGTTAACCGGTAAGTCGGGCCTTAATCAACTGATCACTTCCAATGCCAAGTTTGATAACCGCAATTACCTCATAAAACAATATTCGGCCGAACCCAGGTTCACCCTTACAAAGGGTACCAATTTTAGAATGGGGGTGGGATATAAGTACAGCGATAAAAACAATGAGCAGGGCAGCCAGGAAAAAATGAAGTCAAATTCACTGACCAGCGATGTGAAGTATAATATTTTACAAAGCACTTCTATAAATGCCAAGTTCACTTATTCAGAAATCTCTTTTACTTCGTACGATGGGGTGCCCAATCCAAATTCATCATCAGGATATATCATACTGGAAGGGTTACAGCCAGGAAAGAACTATTTATGGACGCTGGACCTTACCAAAAGATTGATGAATAACCTGGAGTTCAGTATGCAATATGAAGGACGTAAACCGGGCACATCCAGGATCGTTCATATAGGAAGGGCTTCTATCAGAGCATTATTATAATGAAGATGATACAGGGACAAAAAATAACCCCGACGGTTACCGTCGGGGTTATTCTTTGTATATAGTGGAAGATTATCCGAAGATGCCACCTTTTTTCAGTGAACGGGTAGCTTCGCCGATCTTGAAACCATTGTGGTATACTTCGATCTTGTAGTTACCTTGTTTGAAAGGGCTGTTTTGTTTCCAGGCAAACTCAACGTGTTTGTTTTTGCCAGCTTCGAAGTCAACAGGAACTTTAGCAGTGAACAGTTTTTCACCTTCTTCACGTGTAGTGAATTTGCCAGAACCTAAAGCTTCAACAGCTACTGGTTGGCCATCAGGACCAGTGATGCAAACATATACATCAGTAGAACCAGATTGAGCGATGCGGTTTGCAACGTCCATAGCAATTACCAGTTTGTCAACTTTCTTTGCTGAGGTTGTTTCTGATTCTTTACCACCTTTTTTCTCGTTAACAGGAGTAACAGAGATGTTAGAAGCATTCAGCGTAGAAGCGATGTCTACCTTAGTTGCTAACTCTTCTTTCTGTTGAGTGGTAGTTTGCAGATCAGTAGTGAGTTTTTCTTTATCAGCAGTTAACTGAGTTTTTTCAGTAGTCAACTGTTGATTTTCCTGAGTTAAACGAGCTACTTCTGCTTCCAGGTTAGCGATCTTGTCGTTCAGTTCGCCAATCAAAGATTGTGCTTTCTTCTTTTCGGCTTCAGACAGACGTTGTTTTTTCAGGATGCCACCGATCTGACCTTTTAATTTAGAGATCTCGCTTGTTCTGTCGTTCAGTTTTCCTTCCAGTTCATTGTTATAACCGGTTAAAGAATCCAAACGGGTTAAAGCGGCATCAAAGCTTTTTTGTAATTCATTCTTTGATGAATCTACAGCCACATATTGTGTTTGCAGTTGAGTGATCTTTTGATCAGACTTGTTTTTATCCCATAAAAAATATCCCCAGGTACCGAGAATACCAACGGCCAGTAAGCCGATGATCAGGTTCTTAGAATCACGTTTTGGGGGTGCACCTTGTGGACTAGCGGATGGATAATTGGTTGTACTCATAATAAGTGTATGTTTATTTTGAAAGGTTATAAAATCGGGTTCAGTATTCGTTTTTATTATGGGTTAGCTCGTTGTTATTGGGTTTCGCATATGGGTTTGACCAAAACCATGCCAGAATTTGGTATTTAACCTTTCTACAGGTCGGCAAAGAACGCTGAGGAGTAGTATCGTATTGTGTTACAGTTGTGTATAATTCGCTATATGTCACGGGCTTTTTTGTGGTAATATTGCAAAGTTTAAACCACGATTTATTAGAACATGTCTGTAGAAAAAATTATATCTGACTGGAAAAAGAAGCTCTATAAACCTGTTTACTGGCTTGAAGGGGAAGAAGATTATTTTATTGACAAAATAGTGAATTACGCCGAGCATAATATTTTAACGGAGGCTGAGGCTGGTTTTAATTTGACAGTGTTCTATGGTCGTGATGCTGATTGGACCCAGGTGATCAATGCCTGTAAGCGATACCCGATGTTTTCTGAACGTCAGGTAGTGATTTTGAAAGAAGCACAACATATGCGTGATATCGACAAATTAGAGTCATACATCGGGCAACCACTGACATCCACCGTGTTTATTGTAGCATACAAAGAAAAAAAGGTTGATGGACGTACACAGTTGGCAAAATTGCTGAAGACAAAAGCTGAGTTATTCACTACAAAGAAAATGTACGATAACCAACTACCCGATTGGACTAATGAGTTGGTTAAAAGCAAGGGCTATACCATTTCACAAAAAGGGTTATTGTTATTAGTTGACCACATAGGCAATGATCTTAGCCGTATAGATAATGAAATTGATAAAATGCTGGTGAACCTGGGCAGCAGGACCAACATTACCGAAGATGATATTGAAAAATATGTGGGGGTAAGCAAGGAATACAATCCTTTTGAATTGCAATCTGCCATGGCCGCTAAAGACCTGTCAAAGGCCATGCGTATTATTCAATACTTTGAAGCCAATCCCAAAGCGGCGCCTATTCAATTGGTATTGCCTACACTGTACAACCTGTTTAGTAAAACCTACATGATCTTTGGTCAGGCCAGCAAAGATGAAAAAACTATTGCTGCCAATATTGGGGTGAATGCGTGGTTTGTAAAAGATTATTTACTGGTGGCCCGTAATTATGGATATAACGGCGTTGAAAAAGCGCTGTTGCTGCTCCATCATTATAACCTTAGAAGTATTGGGGTGCATGATACCGGCTCGTCCGACGCTTCGTTGTTAAAGGAAATGGTGGCGAAGATGGTGAATTAGGAAAGGGAATGGGGAATAGGCAATGGTCGGCAATCGGTCCGCCAGCGGGCGGATGAATCGGCAATGGGTTCGCGAATTTCGAGCCCCGCTTCAGTCGGCAATCCGCAATCGGCAGCGGGCACATCCTTCCTCGCGCCAACTGCGATGACCTAATAACTCAAGAACTAAATAACTGGCAAACTGGTTATTGGGCATTTCCGGATCAACTGGTCAACTGATCAACTCGTTAACCCAACCCCAACACCCTCAACGTATCCTCCTTATCCTTTGCCAATTGCTCCACCAAGGCCTCCAGCCCATTGAATTTTACTTCGCTGCGAAGGTATTTTTTTATGTACACCCGCATGGTGGCACCGTATATATTCTCATTAAAATCAAACAGGTTTACTTCAATCACCCGGTCGGTACCGCCAATGGTTGGCCGTACTCCGATACTCATCATGCCGTTCAAAATTGTCTGCCTTCTGCCTTCTGCCGTCTGCGCACTGCCTACTGCCTTTTCCCCATTGCCTACTGCCCATTGCCTATTGCCTTCTTCCATGATCTCCGCCTGCACGGCATAAATGCCATTGCCCGGAACCAACTTTTCTTCATTTTCTATACGCAGGTTGGCGGTAGGGTAGCCCAACGTACGGCCCAGTTTGTTGCCATCTACTACGGTACCTTCAAAAAAGAAATCGTAACCCAGCAGGGTATTGGCCACATCGGTATTGCCCTGTAAGATGGCTTCGCGAATGCGGGTGGAGCTTACCGTATTATCATTGATCAGATGAGCCGGTATTTCCATCAGGCTAAAACCAAGCCGTTTGCTGTATTCTTCCAGCAGTTTATAGTCGCCTTTGCGGTTTTTGCCAAAACGGTGGTCGTACCCGATGATGACGGTGTGAGGATGAAATTTCTCCACCAGGAATTGCTCAATATATTCTTCGGGGGTCTGCTGTGCAAACGCATCGGTGAACGGCACCACCACCAGGTGGTCAATGCCATTTTTATCGAGCAGCTCAATTTTTTCATCAATGGTGTTGATGAGCTGAATGCCGGGCTGGCCGCTCACGATCACTTTCCGGGGGTGGGGGTGGAAGGTGATGATCACCGTTTCCCCGCCAATTTGAGCGGCTTCACGTTTCAATTGCTCCAGAATGGTTTTGTGGCCGGTATGCACCCCGTCGAATGTGCCTATCGTAACTACAGCCTTGTTAAAGGCCGGAATGTTATCTGTAGAAAAGTAAACTTTCATAAACGAGGTGCGAATGTACGCCAAGGAAGCCGAAGTAGGAAGTAATGAGGTAGGAGGTAAAGTTGACCAGTTACCAGTTGACCAGGACAGGACGAAAGAAGTTGATACGTTGATAGGGGTGATAAAGGAAGTCTGAGATAGGAATTCCGGCTTGCAGAATTGCCTGTAATTATCAGGATCCTGGCAATTCGGGCTTTTCTTACCTCGTACTTCCTACTTCTTACCTCTTTTTGTACCTTTGCCGATTCATATAAGATAAATATCAGTAATGAGTTTATATTCACAACGGGGTGTTTCTGCCCAGAAAGAAGAAGTTCACAAGGCTACAGAAAAGTTAGATAAAGGTTTGTATCCCCATGCTTTCTGCAAAATATACCCCGATTATCTTACCGGCCAGCAGGATTGGGTGAATGTGATGCATGCCGATGGCGCCGGTACCAAAAGCATTCTGGCTTATTTGTACTGGAAAGAGACCGGCGACCTATCTGTTTGGAAAGGCATTGCTCAGGACGCCGTGGTAATGAACCTCGATGACCTGTTGTGTGTAGGCATAACTGATAATTTGTTATTTTCTTCAACAATTGACCGTAATAAAACAGTAGTATCGGGCGATGTGCTGGAAACCGTGATCAACGGCACCCAGGAGTTGTTCGATTCATTGAAACAGTTTGGGGTAAACATCCATTACCTGGGTGGTGAAACCGCCGATGTAGGGGACGTGGTACGTACCATTGCCGTTAATGGTACCATGACGGCCCGCTGGCCCAAAAACCGGCTGGTGACCAACGAAAAGATCCAGGCGGGGGATGTAATTGTGGGCTTTAGCAGTTTTGGACAAACCATTTATGAAACCGAATACAACAGCGGTATTGGCAGCAATGGCCTCACCAGCGCCCGCCACGACGTATTAAGCAAGTTTTACGCAGAAAAATTCAAAGAATCTTACGAGAACAGTCTCGCCAGCGAAGTAGTATACATTGGCCCCTATCTGCTTACCGATACGGTTGGCCGGGAGCAATACCAGGTTGGTAAATTGCTGTTGTCGCCCACCCGTACTTATGCTCCTTTATTGCAGGTGCTGTTTGAACAACATTTTGAGGCCATTCACGGCCTTATTCATTGCAGTGGTGGCGGTCAAACAAAATGTATGAAATACCTGCCCGGCAACTTCCGGGTTATTAAGGACAATTTATTTGAACCACCTATCATCTTCCAGCTCATTCAGGAAGCTTCAGGCTCCGATAACCGCGAAATGTACCAGGTATTCAACATGGGCCACCGTTTGGAGGTATTTACCGATGCAGCTTCTGCTCCCAAATTCATTGAGGAAGCTAAAAAGCTGGGTATTGAAGCGCAGATCGTTGGCCGCGTTGAAGCCAGTGATAAAAAAGAGCTGGTATTGAAGGTTGGGGACGAGCAGATTGTTTATTAGGGGAAGGGCAGAGGGCTGAAAAACCTCTGCGCGGTCCTCTTATGCTCTTCAGCTGCCACATCCGCCAGCAGGCGGAGATGGCAACAAGAACTCAGAACCTAATAACTTTCAACTAAATAACTTCTATCCCCGCATCCCTGTAGGGTTTTAATACCGGATCATCGGGCGACAGCTCGGTGATAAGCATATGTATTTTACCGATATCGCAAATGTGTATCGGTTGAATGCTGTTGATCTTTTCGGCAATGCTGAGGCATACCACTTTTTGCGATGATTCCACCATCGCTTTTTTTAATTGCACCACATCCCAGTCGCTATCGGTAATGCCATCCTTCAGGCTAATGGCGTTAATGCCTAAAAAACACAGATCGGCGCGGATGCGTTTGATTTGGGTAATTGCCTCACCACCGGTAGTGATCTTGCTATTTTTGGAAACTTTGTCGCCAATAGCGATCACATCAACCGATGGGTGTTGCATGTATTCGAGAATGGCGGGTATGCTGCCCGAAACAAAGGTGGCTTTTAACCGGGGCGGTAATGCCCGGGCCATCTCAATTATAGTAGTGCCACCGGTAGTTAGTACGAACATGCCATCATGTATAAGCGACGCTGCCTTACGGGCAATGGTCTTTTTATGATCGTGTGAGTATACCTGGGAGCTGGTATAGTGTACCTGGCTAAAAGAATGCGACAGGGCCCCGCCATGTACTTTTATGATCTTGCCTTCATCGGCCAGCTCCTGCAGATCGCGGCGGATGGTATCTTCGGATACATTCATATCCCTGCTGAGGTTACTGGACGTCACTTTATTGTGCAGGTTCACCTGGTGTAAAATATAGGCTTGTCGTTCTTTCTTTAACATGATGGTAATGGGTATATACCTGTATTTGATTCCAGGGGAAAGCTATATAAAATCCTGTATAAATTTTGTAAAAATTTGATAAACCGGTTAGGTATCAATTCACACAATGTGGTATTAAAATAAAGAGCTATTTGCCCCGAAAGGAAATAGCTCTTTATTTTAATATGGAATTACTTATTTGATCAGCCTGGCATTATTAACACTTTCCCTGCTTCTTCCAAAGAAAGCCGTTAGGTAACAGCATTTGCCGGTCACTGATTCCAGCGCTGGCAGGCACAACAGCTTCAACAGGCTTATTTGCTGTAGCTGATTTTTTTTCAAGGCGAAAACTTACCTGAAAATAATAAGGGCTCAGTTGGGGAGTGCAACCAGATAGATCGGGTTTTCTTTCAGCGGCCTTTTTCATTACCGACTGGTATTCTTTCGTCAGCTCTTCGTTCGATAATTGTTCAGTGGCAGCATTACCAGTCTCACGTGCATAACTGACGATCACCAATTTTGTTACCTGGCTGTTGGCTTCAGCCGGCGCCTGCTCATATGTTTTAAAATTGTTTAGCTCGCCATTCCTGTTAACCATTACAGAAAAATATACTACGCCTTCCGCATTTTGAGCCAGTGCCTGTTTGGGATACCAGGTGTTGCGGTTGAAATGTTTTATCAGTTTGTTAAGCGTGGAATCATTGAAGAGCTGTTGCGGAGGGGGGGCGGCAACGGGTAAGCTATTGCTGTTTGACGATACAGGGGCCGTAGTTGTGATGGCTGGTTTTACCGTTTTTTCAACGCGTTCGTTCCGATCAGGTGTATGGTCTATCACCGAAGGGTTCACCATGGCTACCGGTTTGTTTTTATAGTTCACAATACCTTCCAGGATTTTTTTGGCAACGGTTTCCTGGTTGCCGCTGTTGCTGAAATAGGCGAGGTCTTTTTCGTTGTTGATAAAGCCGCATTCAATCAACACGGCAGGGCAGGGTGTTTGTTCCAGCACCCAAACATTTTGCTTGCGTTGTTTTATTGTTTCATTAATAGCGTATACTTTGCTTAACTCCTGTAAAACCACTGACCCCAGTTGTTTTGATTGCTTGGCGCGTTCATCGTCTTTATTGGAAACAAAGAGCTCAAAACCGGTTTGGGAAGTAACGGTTTGTTCACCCGTAGATGAAACATGGATGGAAATGAACAGGTCAGGGTTGATCTTTTGGGCGAGTGCGGTACGGGCTTTCAAACCATCATGAATGACAGTAGTACCGCCAGGCAGATTTTCATCGGACCGGGTCATTACTACATTCACATTGTAAGCCGATGCCAACTGCTGGATCTTCTGGCAAATTTGCAGGGCCAGGTCTTTTTCTTTCACTTTACCATCGAGGCTGGCGGCACCCGGGTCTATACCTCCATGGCCGGCGTCGACTATAATGGTTATTGGCTTTTGGGCTATAACTGGTTTCCCATCTTCTTCGGCCGACCGTTGGGCGCGGAACGCTATAGCGCAAAAAACTAATGCCAGTACAGGCAACGCCATTAAACGACTGCGATAACTGTACCGGGCGGATTGGTTGTTAGTGATCATGGCAATACGTCTTTTGATATGGTTTTGGAAAAATTGGTTGGTAATGGGCAGGTTATTGGCCTTCAGTGTTTGCAGTACCAGCAACTCAGCATACGCATATCGGTCGTTGCCCGAAATAGCGTATTGATCGGCCAGGAACTCATGAATGGCCTTCAGCTCTTTTTTAAGGATATAGAAAAAAGGATTGAACCAGAAAAAGGCGGTAATGAGTTCGGTGAAAATAATATCGGTAGAGTGTTTTTGCTGTACATGGAACAGTTCATGACGAAAGATCTGTTGCCCGTCCCGGCTGTTAAATACCAGCTCGTTGTTCCAGAAAATTGACCGCAAGAAGGAAAAAGGCGTACCTGGTTCCCCGGTGGTGAAGAATTTCAACCCGCCAATGCGTTCAAACGAGTATTGTTTTGAAATACGCCTGATGTACAACAGGGACCTTATAAACGCAAAAAGTAACACCAGAACCCCTATCACATATAACAAATAAAGCCCATTTTCCAGGGTGAACAGCCTGGCTGCCCAGCCAGGGCCTTCCCCCATTAATTCTTCTTCTCCATCCTTAACGGTAAGTACGGCCAGTGTTTGGTATACAGCCTGGTTTACAGGGCTTTGCGGTTGATTCAACACGGGTATCCTGATCAGGGGCAATAATACTGAAAGTAGTAGGGTCCCTTGCAGATAGAACCGGTTATAATGGTGAAACCGTTTATTGCGTAAAAAAAGCCAGTAATAGCCCAGCAGAATGCCGGAGCAGAGCATTACTTTCCCCAGGTACAGCAAAAAGGTCATTGATTGTGGTTTTTGGCGTTTTTGATTTGTTCCAGCAATGCTTCCAGTTCTTCCTGGCTAAGCTTGTTTTCGTTCACAAAGTGTGAGAGTAATTTGGCAGGGGAGCCTTCAAAATATCCTTTTACCAGCTGGTTGATGCTTTTTTTGCCATACTCGCTTTTACTAACCGCTGGTTTGTACAGGTTATTGCGACCCTGTACTTCATAATTCACAAACCCCTTCTCAATCAATATTTTAAGAATGGTTGCTACGGTATTGGAATGCGCTTTGGGTTCGGGCATTTTATCCATGATGTCTTTTAGAAAACCATGTTTCAACTCCCAAAGTATTTGCATTACCTGTTCTTCGGCTTTTGTAAGGGACTTCATTATAACTAACCTTTTAGTTGTGTAACCAAATGTATAACTAATTTGTTAGTTGCCGGATGTTTTCTTTTATTTTCTGCAAATAATTTTGTTAACAGGTTTCGTTAGCCCCGTTTTGCAACTAATTATTAGGAAAATATAGATGCGACTGGCGTTTGCGGGATTTGCAATAAGAATAAATATGTATTCGTGACTAATTATTAATCAATTATTGCATAATATAGCTGCGATTTTATCCACAAAAGCTATGAGGTTTGAAGATTGAGTGTTACTTTTGCAGACAGTACCGGATGGATTAACACGTTATTAGCACCTGACTTGCAACCTCCCCCGAACATAGTCAGTCTTGCAAATGTTAGTATAGTACCCTTAAACAAAACAAAAAAGAAAGGCGATTTAATATCGACGATAAAAGTCATTTATATTAAAGTAGATAAGTAGATATGAGACAGCTCAAAATTGCAACCCAGATTACGAATCGTGATTCGCAGGCAGTAGAAAAGTATCTTCAGGAAATTTCTAAAATTCCGATGATCACTCCCGAAGAGGAGACTGTACTGGCCCAAAGGATCAAGATGGGTGATCAGAAGGCATTGGATAAGTTAGTGCAGGCCAACTTGCGTTTTGTGGTATCTGTTGCTAAGCAGTATCAGCACCAGGGTCTTTCTCTTAGCGATCTGATCAACGAGGGCAACCTCGGTTTGATAAAAGCAGCCCAGCGTTTCGATGAAACCAAGGGTTTTAAATTTATCTCATACGCCGTATGGTGGATCCGCCAGTCCATTTTACAAGCGTTGGCAGAGCAGGGCAGATTAGTCCGCCTGCCTCAAAACAAAATTGGCACCTATAACAAGGCTAACAAAGCGTACATGGCTTTTGAGCAGGAACATGAACGGGAGCCCAGTACGGAAGAATTGGCCGAGTTGCTTGAAATGAGTGAGACCGAGATCAATAACATTTTCCAAAGCAATACCCGTCACACGTCGCTCGATGCTCCGGTACACGAAGCTGAAGACGTGGCTATGGGTGACCTGTTGGAAGGTGGCGACGACACGGATGACGATGTAATGAAAGATTCATTACGTAACGAGATCCGCCGCGTATTGAAATCGCTCAGTCCACGTGAAGCCGAGATCGTAAATGCTTACTTTGGCCTCGATGGCGAAAATGGGGTGACCATTGAGCAGATCGGACAAAAGTATGACCTTACGAAAGAACGTATCCGTCAAATTAAAGAAAGAGCTATCAAACGTTTACAGAAAGCTCGTTACAGCAATGCATTGAAAGCATATTTAGGTTAGTGTAAGTACTATAAAGAAACAAACCCCGGTTGGCCTGCCTTCCGGGGTTTTTTTATGGGCCAAAAGCCTTATATTTATTCAAACATTCATATATCTGGTTCGTTATATGAATGCCAACAGTGGTTTTATGTATATGCGCATCGGGTTAGTAGTTATAGTGCTGGGGATGATCATGTCTTCCTGCGAAAAAACGATCACATTCAGGCCCAATGATTCGGATACTGTAGTGGTGGTAGATGCCTCTATTGAAAATGGCAAAGCACCCGTTGTTGTTCTATCCCAAAGTTTTAATTATTTCAACCAGATCAGTACCGAATTACTGGCAAGTTCCTTCGTTCATAATGCCGAGGTCACCATTTCAAATGGTACCAAAACCCACCGGTTAAAGGAAATAAAGGTCCCTGTGGCTGGTGGCTACACCCTGTACTATTACACAACTGATTCTTCCAACTTAAATACGGCGGTTGCCGGGGAGGTTGGTAAGGAATACAGCCTGAGCGTAAAAACTGATGATGGAGAATATACAGCCACCACCACCATTCCACCACTCGCCAAAAGAATTGATTCTCTGTGGTGGGAAAATGCTCCCAACAATCCCAATCCGGCAAAAGTTATCCTGATGGGGCGGTTTGTTGATCCGCAAGGCCGCGGCAATTATACCCGGTATTACACCCAGGTTGATGGATTGCCTTTTTTACCTGGCTTAAACTCGGTATATGACGATCAGTTGACCGATGGGGTTACCTATAGTATGCAAATTGAAAAGGGAGTTGACCGGAACAATCAATTTAACCTGGAGAATTATGCGTTTTTCGAACACGGTGATTCCGTGGTTATAAAATATTGCAATATCGATAAGGCCACTTACGATTTCTGGCGCACTATGGAATACGGTTATACCAATATTGGCAACCCGTTTGCCTCGCCTAATAAAGTGATCAGCAACATCCATGGCGGCGGTTTAGGTTATTTTGGCGGGTATGCCGCGCAGTATAAGACCATTGTGATACCATAATAGTGCTACGTTATTCACACCTAATTCAGGTAGCTGAGTCTTTATCATTTTTGTAACTCATTTTCAGGTAATTTTGTCAAATTTTCTCTCAGAATACAGCAAAGAATTATGGAAAGCGAAAAAATACATTGCCTGATCATAGGTAGCGGACCGGCAGGATATACTGCAGCAGTTTATGCCGCAAGAGCAAACATGAAACCGGTATTATACCAGGGTATTCAACCTGGCGGTCAGTTAACGATCACAACAGAAGTAGAGAACTACCCCGGTTACCCCGATGGTGTACAGGGGCCAGAAATGATGGTACATTTTGAAAAACAAGCTGCCCGTATGGGAGCAGACATTCGATTTGGCCTGGCTACAAAAGTTGATTTTTCAGCCCAGCCTTTCAAAGTTTGGATTGACGAAGAGAAACTGGTTGAAGCAGACTCGGTGATCATTGCAACCGGAGCTTCGGCCAAATGGTTGAATTTGGAAAGCGAGCAACGCCTGAACGGTTTTGGCGTAAGCGCCTGTGCCGTGTGTGATGGTTTCTTTTTCCGCGGAAAGGAAGTAGCCATTGTTGGCGCCGGAGATACAGCAGCTGAAGAAGCCCTGTATTTGTCGAAATTATGTTCCAACGTGCACATGTTCATCCGCCGCGACGAAATGCGGGCATCTAAAGTAATGCAGGAAAGAGTTCAGCGTACTCCGAACATTAAAGTTTACTGGAATACAAATACCGAAGAAATAGTGGGAGAGAATAAGGTGGAAGCGGTTCGGGTAAAGAACGTAAAAACCGGTGAGCTGACAACCATTCCCATCAGCGGCTTTTTTGTAGCCATTGGTCATCAGCCTAATTCCGACATCTTTAAAGGATGGCTCGACATGGATGAGGCAGGTTATTTGAAAACCATTCCTGGTACATCAAAAACCAATATTGAAGGCGTATTTGCCGCTGGTGATGTGCAGGATAAAATTTACCGCCAGGCTGTTACCGCCGCGGGCAGTGGCTGTATGGCCGCTCTGGACGCAGAACGCTATTTATCGGCCAAAGGGCTGGTTTAAAGCCAAACGCTGAAAGATTAACGCTCAACGCGCAACGCGAATACAGCGTACATATAACAAATAGCAGGCACAAAATCTGTAATCGCAGAACGCTGAACACTTGACGCAAAGTTTACCAATCGGGAACCAGCGTTACATGTTCAGCGTTTAGCGTTTTGCGTATTTTGTGGCATTGTTTTAGCAAAACAAAATAAGTTTATGGTTGTTATTGAATTAAATCAGGTTAAGCTTCGTGCATTTCATGGAATTTATGAGGGGGAGAAACTAACCGGCAGTGAGTATGAAATAAATGTGAAGGTTGCGTATGAAGAGGGCGACACCACATTTGACGATTTAAAAAATACGATCAATTACGTTGAAATACTCGATATTGTAAAGCAACGTATGCGGATCCCGACAGGTCTTTTAGAAAAGGTGGCAGATAGTATAATCCGCAAGATCAGGCACCAGTATCCATTTAGCAAAGAGATCAGTATTTCGATCTATAAATTAGATGCCCCGGTAGAAAATTTCCAGGGAAAATTAGGCGTTACATTACATAAGAAATTTGATGGTTAAAATAGGAAGTACAATAGGGCTGCTGCTATTTTGGTTAATCCTGCCATACGAAAACAAGGCACAGGATATCAATGGACTGTTGAAGGATGCACAACAGCTGGAAAACGCCTTTAAAGAGCCCGAAGCACTTCAAAAATACCTCGATGTAATTCGTTCCCAACCCAATAATTTAACTGCGCTCATTAAAGTAAGTGAGCTGTACAGCATTTTAGGAAAACACCAGGGAACAAAAGATAAACAAAAAGAATATTACAGGAACGCACGCGTATATGCGCAAAAAGCGCTGGTAGTAAATCCTGGTAGCTCTGATGCCAATGTGGTAATGGCCCTGGCTATGGGCCGTATGGCGCTTATCTCCTCAGGCGATGACAAAATAAAAGCAGTTAAGGATGTAAAAACGTATTCTGAAAAGGGCGTTCAGCTCGATCCCAATAATTACAAAGCTTATCATGTGCTGGCCAAATGGCATTATGAGGTAAGCGACCTGAATTCCGTAGAGAAATGGCTGGTAAAAGTAGCCTACGAAGCATTACCAAAAGCCAGTCTCGATGATGCCATTAAATTTTACGAAAAAAGCCGTCAGCTCAATCCCGCTTTTTTATTGAACTACCTCGAACTGGCCAAATCATACCACCGTAAAGAAAATGATAAAAAGGCGGTGGAACTACTGGAGACCATGCTCAAAATGCCGGTTAAAATGAGCGAAGATAACAACATAAAAGCCAAAGGCAAAAAGCTTTTGGAAGAGTATAAGTAACTAGATCACTTTATTCTTCCACTTCCCACTACGCATATACATAAAAGAAGGCAGGAATAAACATGTCCAATACAGCCACTCACTCATCCAGCCAAAGGTTATTGATAAATAGAATTTATCTAATGTGAGGTAAATGTACAGGCAATAGAAAACAATGGCGAATATTTCAGCCATCATGCTAACCCGGGTGTTGCCCGAACCGATTACAGCATTCAGGTATACTACTGCTACCGACATCATTAAAATAGCTGCCGACATTACCCGTACCACCGGAATAGCCTGGGCCACAAACTCCCCCGACTGGCCATAAACTGAAAACAGCAATCCGGGAAACAAATTAAGAAAGATGAATATCACAAAGGCCGAACCCAGGCTCAGCCTGATCATTTTACGGATCAATGGCCAAACCAGTTCCTGTTTGCCCTGGCCAATAATATTGCTTACCATGGCATTGGTTGTGGAACCAAATGCCCAGATAACAATCCCTGCCAGACCCAGGATGTTTCGCATGGTATTGGAAACGGCCAGGGCGATCTCCCCATGTGCATCTATGAGCAGGAAAAAATACTCCCAGCTCAGCAAACTGATGCCGTGTTGAAAGATCAGCGGTGCCGACATGGAAAAAATGAGCCGTGCATTGTACCCATCCCACCGGAAATTTTTGAATAAATGCAATTGCTGACTGATGCCTTTTTTCCAGATCACCAGGTAAACCACCAGCAGTCCGGTTATTTCGGCGATTATGGAAGAAAGGGCGGCCCCGTTCAACCCCATTTCGGTAAACCCTCCATGGCCAAAGATCAGCAGATAATCGAGCAGGATATTGGTAACCGCTTCGGCCAGGGCACCACCTACCAGGTATTTGCTTTGGTTGGTGCCAACCAGCAGGGCATTACGCATTTGATAAATGTACAGGAACGGCAGCCCCCAGATACGGATCTTGCAAAAATCAATAGCTTGTTGCAGGCGCCCGGGTTCCTTTATAAAGTATCCAAACAAATGTGGCGTAACCGTATAGGTGAGCAGGATGCCCAGCAAAGAGGTGGTAAGCCCTATAAATACAGCCTGGCTGAACAGTTTGCCAATTTCCTCAGGCCGGTTTTCACCAGCCCGACGGGCTATCAGCGCCTGCAGCCCATTGTTCAACCCATAACCAATGGCAGAAAAAATAAGGTAATACACGCCCGTAAGCCCCGCAATGGCCAGTGCTTCCTTGCTATAGTGACCTAAAAAAATATTATTGGTAACAAAATTGATTTGTGGTATTAAAATGGAGAAGCTTATCGGTGCTGCCATTTTAATGATCTGCCGGGTGGTGAGTTGTACCTGGAATGCTGTATTTTTAGATAAGGTGCTCATAAAGGGGCAGCAAAGTTACAGGTTTCAGGGGAACCGTATTTCCAGAGTCCTGAAACTTGTAACCTGTAACCTGAAACTTTTTTAGTAACATTGCAGCTTTTGATAACTATGCTTAAGGCAAACTTTGATATTGTTCCTGAAATGCAGGATCCCGAAGAGCTTCGAAACAGCCAGCTGTTGATTGAAGTGGGTGAAAAAATGTTCAGCTTTGTTATTTACAACAAGGAGCAACGCCGTTTTGTAGGGCTTAGGCAATACAACCTCGATTATACGCCAGGCAAAACCATGCTGGAAAACCTGCTGGAAATTGTGACCAACGACGAATTGTTGCAAACGCAGTATAAAGAAGCCTTTATTATTTACAATTATACCGACAGTAACTTTTTGCCGGAAAAGGTCTTTCATATTGAACTGAACCAGCCGGTAACAGAGGTCTTATACGGGAACGCCAAAAAGGGCCTGTTGTTGAGCGAAAAGGTGATTGGCTATAAAATGTATAATATTTACCGGGTGCCTCGCGAGATACATGCCCTGTTGCAGCGGAAATTCTCTTCAGGCAATTACTGGCACTATTATACGCTGATGTTGTACGATCAACAATCACAGCCCTTGGCAGGTGAGCAGGTAATTAAAATGGTGATGCGGGCCGATCAGTTCCTGGTAGCTGTTTTCAATGGGGAGACCATTCAACTGATACAATCCTATTCATACCAAACACCGGATGATGTATCGTACTACCTGCTGGGTATTTGTAACAAGTTTAATATTAGCCAGGAAAAGGTAACGCTGATTGTTTCCGGTTTACTCGATGAGCAATCGCGGTTGTACCAGGAGCTACTGAAATATTTTCTGCACGTTCAGTGGGACCGCATGCCGGATACCATTAAGCTTGACCGGGCATTTTCGGCATTTCCCACCCATTACTTTTCACCGCTTTTGAAAATGGCACTATGCGTATAATAGGAGGGGAGTTAGGAGGAAGAAAGATCAATCCGCCAGGTAAAATGCCGCATACCCGGCCAACCACGGATATAGCGAAGGAAGGTCTTTTCAATATCATCCAGAACAATCTTGATATAACTACCTTACATACACTCGATCTGTTTGGTGGTACCGGCAGCATAAGCTACGAACTTAAATCGCGTGGCGCAGCCGGGTGTACCATTGTAGAGAAAGATCCTGCGATGTACGAGTTTATAAAGAAAACGTCCACTACACTGCAACTGGAGAATTTCAACGTGGTAAAAATGGATGTTTTCAAATTCATCGGGCAGTGCACCAGCAAATTCAACTTTATTTTTGCCGGTCCGCCCTATGCATTGGGTACCATCGATGACTTGCCGAAACTGATAGTAGAAAGACAACTGCTGCAACCCGGCGGCTGGTTTGTATTGGAACATACCCCCCGCAATAATTATGAAGGGTACCCTTTGTTTGCCACTTCCCGCAATTACGGAACCACTATATTCAGCATTTTTGTAAATAAAGAAGGAAACTAGGTCCATTAACAAACTGAAGTAGGAGGTAAGCACCAGGAAGTAAGAAAAACTCCGAACTTCGTGCCTCGTAATACAACCTGAATAAACTGCCAGCAATTAATTTTGAGCTAAGAAATTAGGGGATGGCCCTATTTCTTACCTCTTACTTCTTACCTCAGAATCTAAAAAAATGGAGAAGATATTCGTTACCGGAATAGGCACAGGCATAGGAAAAACATTTGTTTCGGCCATCGTTGCCCAGGCCTTAGGCGCAGATTACTGGAAACCGATACAGGCTGGTTTTGAAGACGGCACCGATAGTGAGTGGGTATCGCAGTGGTTAAAGGAGAGTGGTTCGGTTATACACCCGGAAGTATACCGGCTTACAAAACCCGCCTCGCCACATATTGCTGCCCGCGAGGAAGGCATAACGATTGATATTCAAACAATTTGCAGGCATATTCCAAATATAAATCGTACTTTACTCATCGAAGGCGCAGGAGGATTATTGGTACCATTAAATAGTACTACCTTTGTGGCTGATCTGATCAAAGCGTTAGACGCTAAAGTGATCCTGGTTAGCCGTAATTACCTGGGGAGCATAAATCATTCATTATTAACAGCGCGGGTGTGCCGCGAAATGCAAATACCGGTAATTGGGTGGGTCTTCAATGACCAATACCTTGATTATGAAGATGAGATAGTACAATGGAGCAACTTTCCCAGGATAGCATCAATTCCCTACTCTGATAATGTTAACGGGACATTTATCAACACTCAGGCAGCTGCTATCAGAAAGCAGCTGAAAGAATTATTATGATAAAAAATACCGTTAGAAAAGAGTTTTTACAGCGCAGGATGAACTTGCTCGAAGAAGAGCTGAAACAACAAACCGCATTAATAGCATCCAACTTCAGAAAACTGGTCCTTCCCCCGGTAAATTATCTGTTGTCGTACCATCCCATGATAAGCCGTCATGAGTTTGACGTGTCGGTTTGTGAAGAAATTCTTAAAGAACAGAATTTGATCATGCGGGTGGGCTGGCCTAAAGTTCACGTTGACCTGCTGGATATGGAAGCAGTGCTTGTTGAAAAAGATGGGCTTTTTATAAAAAACAAATTCAATATTTTGGAACCCATTGGCGGCGTTGTTATTACGCCCCAAAAACTCGATGTCATTTTTGTTCCCCTGGTAGCATTTACAAAACATGGGTACCGGGTTGGCTACGGTAAAGGCTATTACGACAGGTTTTTGTCCCAGTGCCGGCCTGATGCCATAAAGATCGGTTTCTCATTTTTCGACGCGGTAGAATACATTGAGGACATCGATGAATTTGATGTACCTTTAAATTTTTGCATTACACCGCATCGTATATATGAATTTTAATGCTCCGTTGCTGCGCCCCTTCCGCATACTGCTGTTCCCCTTTTCCCTGGTATATGGCGCCGCAATATGGTTACGTAATCGATTGTATGACAAAGGGATCCTTCGGTCAACTGGTTTTAACCTGCCAATTATCTGCATCGGCAATCTATCTGTAGGCGGTACTGGTAAAAGCCCTATGGTGGAATGGCTCGTAAAACACCTGCACACCAATATGGAAGTGGCCATTTTAAGCCGGGGTTATAAACGCCGTACCAAAGGGTATGCACTGGCTGGTGAAAATACCACTGCGCTGGACATTGGCGATGAACCCATGCAATTTCATCAAAAATTTCCCTTTGTATCCGTTGCCGTGGGAGAGGAAAGGATTGTGGCCATTCCGCAATTATTGCACGACCGCCCCAAAACAAAGGTGATCATCCTCGACGATGCTTTTCAACACCGGGCCATTAAGGCGGGCTTGAATATTGTATTAACTAATTACGATAACCTGTTTACCCGCGACTGGATGCTTCCCACCGGCGACCTGCGCGATGAACGCCGGTCGTATAAACGGGCCGATGTGATTGTGGTGACCAAATGCCCGGCGACATTATCGGTGGAAGAAAAAGGGGCGTTTAAACAGGAAATAAAACCGCTGCCCAACCAGCAGTTGTTTTTTACCACCATACGATATGGATTGCCGTATCACATTATCAGCAAAAAAGAAGTAGCACTGGATACTTCTACCGAAGTATTACTGATAAGCGGTATCGCCAATCCATTGCCATTGAAAAAATATTTACAGGATGCTACAAAAACCTACTACGAGATATTATACGGCGACCACCACATATTTCGCATCGACGACTGGAAGGATATCGTAAAACGGTTTAATAACATCCCCACAGAAAATAAAATTATACTTACTACTGAAAAAGATGCCGTTCGCCTCATAAAATTTGGACAGGCCTTGCAAGATTACCCCATCTACGTAATACCCATTGAAATCCAATTCCTTTTTGATGAGGGGCATCAGTTTACTGATATTATCAGTAAATTCATTACTGATTTCAGTATCACGAATTAAAATGTTTGAATGAGCAGGAAACAAGCTAAGAAGAAAAAGAAGAAAGACGCTTCCTCGCAGCACGCCCTTAAAGGTGTTTTAGATATTACCCGGTCAGGCATCGGGTATGTAATTGTCGATAATCTTCCCAATGATATACTCGTACGCCCGGCAGATTTTAATACCGCCCTCCACGGCGATACCGTACGGGTACGCATATTAGGCGGCTCCGGTAAAAAAAGCGGGCGTCAACAAGGGC
The DNA here is from genome assembly GCF_017742245.1 of Niastella soli. Classification (GTDB taxonomy): domain Bacteria; phylum Bacteroidota; class Bacteroidia; order Chitinophagales; family Chitinophagaceae; genus Niastella; species Niastella soli. Next base: position 271,684 of record NZ_JAGHKO010000010.1, on the reverse strand, counting down.
AAATCGTTGATGTGCTGCAACGTAAACAAATGGAATTCCTCGGCAAAATTGAAATAGGCAAATCAGCCGCATTCTTTACCGCGGATACAGAAAAGCCCATGCCGGATTTTTTCATTCCGGAAACGGCTTTAAATGGCGCCAAAGATGGCGATCGCGTTATTGTTCGCATTACAGAATGGGAAAAACAGAAAAAGCCAGTGGGCGCTGTTATTCAGATAATGGAAGCCGGTAATGAGGGTGACATGGCCATGAAGGAGATCCTGATGGAAAACGGATTCCCCTTATTTTTCCCTGAAGGTGTATTGGAAGAAGCAGAAAGGATCCCCGATACTATTTCTCCCGACGAGATCAAAATAAGAAAAGATGTGCGCGATGTGCTCACCTTCACCATTGATCCGGTTGATGCCAGGGACTTTGATGACGCCCTGAGTATTCGCCTACTCAAAAACGGTATGTACGAAATAGGCGTGCACATTGCTGATGTAAGCCATTTTGTTGAACCCGATACCGCACTGGACAAAGAAGCATACGATCGCGCTACCTCCGTGTACCTGCCCGATCGTGTGGCGCCCATGTTGCCCGAACGCATCTCGAATGAGCTGTGTTCTTTACGGCCTCATGAAGATAAACTGACCTTCTCTGCCATTTTTCAAATAACAGATGCTGGTGAAGTAAATCAATACTGGCTGGGTAAAACGGTGATCCATAGTAACCACCGGTTCACCTATGAAGAAGTGCAGGAGATCATTGAAAAAGGAGAGGGATTGTACCAGGGTGAAATTCTGTTATTGAATAAACTCGCCCAGCAGTTCCGCGCAAAACGGTTCAGTAAAGGCGCTATTAATTTCTCCTCGCAGGAAGTACGCTTCAAACTCGATGAAACCGGTAAACCCATTGGCATCATTGTAAAAGAAAGCAAGGAAGCACATCAGCTGATTGAAGAGTTTATGCTGCTGGCCAACCGCGTGGTTGCGGAAAATATAGGCCGGGTCAAAGTAAATAAAAAAGACCTTCCCTTCCCATATCGCGTACACGATACGCCCGATGAAATGAAGTTGATGCCCTTTGTTGAATTTGCCAAAAAGTACGGACATACCTTCGATACCAAAACGCCGGAAGGCATTGCGGCATCCTTCAATCAGATGTTGCAGGATGTACAGGGTAAACCCGAACAGCATGTGCTGGAGCAATTGGGTATTCGCACGATGGCCAAAGCCATTTATACTACCGAAAATATCGGTCACTATGGTTTAGGATTTAAACACTATTGTCATTTTACCTCACCTATACGCCGTTACCCCGACGTACTGGTGCACCGCATCCTGCATGATGTGTTAAAAGGAGATGTGGAACCTGAGAAAAAGCTGGAAGCGAAGTGCCGGCACTGTAGTGAAAAAGAACGTTCGGCCATGGAAGCAGAACGCGCCTCCAATAAATACAAACAGGTGGAATACATGAAGGAATTCCTGGGGGAAGAATTTGAAGGGGTGATCAGTGGTGTGGCTTCCTTTGGATTCTGGGTAGAAACTATTGAACACAAATGCGAAGGGCTGGTAAGCATTAACAGCTTGCTGGAGTATGATGATTTTCGCCATGTAGAAAGCGATTACAGCCTGGTAGGTTTGCGCAGCGGTCGCAAATTTGCGATGGGCGATAAGGTGCGGATAAAAGTAGTGGCTGCCAACTTATCCAAACGCCAGCTCGACTACGAATGGGTTATTGCGTCGGGATTGAAAAGCAGTCGTGAAGAAGAGAAGAAGCCTGTTTCAAAAAGTAAATATATTCCGGCTAAGAAGAAAGGAAGTAGGAAGTAGGAAGTAGGAAGTAGGAAGTAGGAGGTAGGAAGTAAGAGGTAGGAAGTAGGGGGTAGGAAGTAAGAGGTAGGAAGTAAGAGGTAGGAAGTAGGGGGTAGGAAGTAAGAGGTAGGAAGTAGGAAGACTCTGATTAGGTGGCATTTTATATTATAAAATGTTATCTATGGCAATAAAAACATTTTTGGATTTAGAAGTATATCAGCTGGCGCATAAATTTGCAATGGTGATATTTGAATTGACTAAATCCTTTCCGTACGAAGAAAGATTTTCATTGACAGATCAAATTAGACGATCTCCCAGGTCAATTGCGGTTAATACCGCGGAAGGTTGGGGAAAACGGGTTTATGTGGGGAATTTTAAACGTCATTTAGTTGACGGAATTAGATCGTTGGAAGAGTCAAAGTCATGGCTTCTTTTCGCCAAAGACTGTAATTATATTACAATTGACATTTATAAAAAATTGCTATCTGAAGCAGAAGTATTAGGATCGAAACTTCAACGTTTACACGATAACTGGCAAGACTTCAATTCGTAGTAATCGTACTTCATACATCCTACATCCTACTTCTTACTTCATTTTATAAACCGTATTCTACTATTTAAAAGCATATGCAGAGTTTCGAAAGCCTTTCTAAACAATTTACCAACTATTTCAACGTAAGACACTTTCCGAAAGAGCCCGCTACATTATACGACGCTGATGAATATTTTTTAAGCCTGGGTGGCAAACGCGTACGCCCGGTGATGTGTTTAATGGGCAATGAATTGTTTGATGAGATCAGCAAAGATGCATGGCCAGTGGCTGCAGCCATAGAGCTGTTTCACAACTTCACACTCATTCACGACGATATTATGGACAAGGCGCCCCTGCGCCGCAATCAGCCAACAGTCCATGCTAAATATGGCGAATCTACTGCCTTGCTTTCAGGCGATGTGATGCTTATTGTAGCGTATGATTACCTGAACAAAGTAAGCACCGATTACCTGCACAAGATCATTCAACTGTTTAACAAAACAGCCAAAGAAGTTTGCGAAGGACAGCAACTGGATATGGATTTTGAAAAACAGGAAGTGGTGAAAATGGATGAGTACATCCGCATGATTGAATTAAAGACCTCCGTTTTACTGGCTGCCAGTCTGCGAATGGGCGCTATTTTAGGTGGGGCCGGACAACACAACCAGGAACACATCTACGCTTTTGGCCGCAACCTGGGTATTGCGTTTCAGATACAGGACGATTACCTGGATGCCTATGGCGATCCCGCAAAGTTTGGTAAACAACCGGGCGGCGATATTATGGCCAATAAAAAGACCTTCTTAATGATCAAGGCATTGGAATCGGCAAATGCTGCACAATTAAAGGAGTTGAAACGACTGATGCAGGAAAACCCTGAAGATAAAGTCGCCCGCGTATTATCGGTTTTTGATGATTGTGGGGTGAACAAATGGGCAGCCGGTCTTAAGGAAAAATACATGACCGAAGCCTTTGAGCACCTGGAAGAAATGGCCGTGGTGTCGGGTAGAAAAGAACCGTTAATGGAGTTAGCGCATTTTCTGGTACAAAGGGAACACTAGCATGTTGAATTAGGAAGTAGGAAGTAGGATGTAGGATGTTTCCGCTATTCATAGCTTATAATTAAGTTCACCTTCCTGATTGATAACAACCCAAATAGGGGAACGAAGAATAGGTATGAAATATAACTTTCGAACTTTTCTTACTTCTTACCTCGTACTTCAGATCCTTCATATAACCAATAAATATACTAACAAGCATTAGGTATTTTTAGTAATTTCCCCGTTTAAATAACCCATCATGTCAAACTCATTGTTTCGCACAAAAAAAATTGAATCGATTTTAAAAGAAGGAGGCGATGATGGGCATGGATCTTCAGGCTTAAAACGGGTATTGACGGTACGGGACCTTACCTTTTTTGGCATTGCAGCCATTATTGGGGCAGGAAGTTTCAGCAGTTTGGGGGATGCTTGTTTTAAAGGTGGTCCCGGAGTGGTAGTATTGTTTATTATCTGCGGTATTGCCTGCGCGTTTACTGCTTTTTGTTATTCAGAATTTGCCAGCCGTATTCCGGTAGCCGGAAGCGCCTATACATACGCATATGCCTCCTTTGGCGAGTTATTTGCCTGGATCATTGGGTGGGCATTGATCATGGAATATTCCATCGGCAATATTTATGTGGCATTCTCCTGGAGCGATTATTTTACCTCCTTTCTACATAAGGTGGATATACATATGCCTGATTACCTCACCTGCAGTTACCAGGAAGCAAAAAAGGCATTTCTTAACTATAGTTCACAAACCGGCGCCGAACAATTGGAGTTTATGAAGAACCAGGCCAATGCAGAATTGTTGAATGCCTGGAACAATCCGCCGAGGTTAGGTTCCCTGAAGATCATTTTTGATTTGCCTGCGCTGATCATCAATGTACTGATCACAGCGTTGGTGTATGTAGGTATAAAAGAATCGAGGAATTTCAGCAACGCCATGGTGATACTGAAACTGGCGGTAGTAGCCCTGGTGATCATTGTGGGTGCATATTATATTGATCCTGCCAATTGGCTGCCTGTAAATGATGCAGGCACAAAAGCATTTATGCCAAACGGTTTTGGGGGTGTAATGGCTGCCGTATCAGGGGTATTCTTTGCCTATATTGGTTTTGATGCGGTAAGTGTACTGGCTGAAGAAAGTAAAAATCCCCAGCGCGATCTGCCAAGGGGTATGACCTATTCACTGGTGATCTGTACGGTTGTGTATATCTTACTGGCGCTTGTGTTGACGGGTGTTGTAAACTACAAACAATTTGAAAACGTGGGCGACCCGCTTGCCAAGATCTTTGAAGTGAAGCACGTAGGCTGGATGCAATTGCTGGTTTCTGTATGCGCCGTAATAGCCATGACCAGTGTGTTGCTGGTGTTTCAGATGGGGCAGCCTCGCATCTGGATGAGCATGAGCCGCGACGGTTTATTACCACCTGTGTTTCAAAAAATTCATAAGAAATACAAAACGCCTTCTTTTGCCACTATTCTTACCGGTATGGTGGTGGGTGTTCCTATTTTATTTACCGATAAAACATTTGTACTGGATTTTACCAGCATCGCCACCTTGTTTGCGTTTGTACTGGTGTGCGGTGGTGTGCTGTTAATACCCCGGAAAGAAAAAGTAGCTGGCCGGTTTAATATGCCGCATATCAATGCGCAATTTATTTTCCCGCTGTTGATACTGGCAGCCCTTATCATTCTGGGTGTGTGGGCCCCCAATTATTTTTCCGACATGTTCAATTTCGATTTTTCAGGCGATGCGGATTATGCAGCGAACAAAGTAAGTTTTATGGACCTGGCCATTCCCAAGATCTCACTAATCATTTTCTGGTTGTCTGCCATTGTGCTGGGGATAGTTACCCTGGTTAAAAAATATTCCTTAATTCCCCTGATGGGTGTAACTACCTGTTTGTACCTGCTTACCGGTATGACCAAAAGCAACTGGGCCTGGTTCTTAGGCTGGTTGTTGCTGGGGCTGATCATTTATATTTTTTATGGTTATAAAAAGAGCAGACTCGCCAACGCAGGATAGTATTCGTGCGGTGTGGGAGCAACTGGCTGGCAGGTATTGCAGCGACCTTTCATTGATTGACCAGTTTTTTAACGAGATAGCAAAAAAGTATACCACTACCAGCAGGCATTACCATAATCTGCAACATATACAGGCGTTATTGGCCTTTTGCGAAAGCTATTACGGCCAATTGAAGGATGCGGACGTAGTGGCCTTTGCGGTATTTTACCATGATATCATATACAATGTGCTGCGAAAAGATAATGAACCCCGTAGCGCCCAGGTGGCAGTGAAACGATTACAGGCGTTAGCGGTCCCAGCCGAAAAAATAGAACAGGTTAAATTATATATTGAAGCCACCCAAACGCATGCGATTACTGCGGCTGTTACCCATTTTGCCGATCTGCAATTATTTCTCGATTTTGATATGTCTGTACTGGGGGCCGAATGGGAAAAGTATGAAGCTTATACCCACCAGGTTCGGCGCGAATACCGCATTTACCCCGATAAATTGTATTACCCCGGCCGGAAACAGTTTTTACAGCACTGTCTGCAAACTGAATACATTTTTCAAACCCCCTTTTTTCGTGAGCGGTATGAGGCTAAGGCCAGGGAAAATATGGCGCGCGAGCTGGAGGTAATGAGCGAAAGGCAATAGGCAATGGGGAACGGGCAATAGGCAATGCCCGCCCCACTGAACGTCGATCGGGCGGGGCAATAGGCGTTTTCTCCCCTCGGAGAGCCAGTCCCGCTTTGCGGGAGGTTGGGGGTGGGTTTGCCCGTTCAGGTAATCTGGAATCCGGAACATGGAACATAGAACTAGAACTCTTCGTACCTTTGCATCCTTATATATAAAAAAGCACCAATTAAATTATTACCCATGAAATTTGAGGTTGGCGATAAGGTTGTGGTGAATAAAACGAATGAGGAAGGGGAAGTGATCGAAATCATTAACGACAAAATGGTAATGGTTGAGGTACGGGGCGTAAAATTTCCCGCCTACGTAGATCAGCTGGATTTTCCATATTTCAAACGTTTTACCGAACAGAAGCTATTTTCCCCAAAGAAGGAGAAAAAGTTCATTGATGATGTACCACGCGAAAAGAAAAAGATCACCCAGCGGGTGGTAGATGGGGTATGGCTCACCTTTATTCCCATAAGCGTGAATGATGAATTTGGCGATGACATTGTAACCGAATTAAAAGTTCACCTGGTAAACAGGACCGAGCTGGATTATAAATTCACCTATAAACTGACTTATGGAGGGAATGAGGATTTTGAGCTGGTAAATTCGATCCGGGCGTTTGAAGATTTTTACCTGCACGATGTGCCGTTCGAAAACCTGAATGACAATCCGGCTTTTGGTTTTGAGTTTTCATTGGTTACGCCTCTTAAGCTAAAGGCCGATTATTTTGAGCATACCTTGAAGCTGAAGCCCAAACAGGTATTCACGCGTATTGAGGAAGTGCGGAAGAAAGGGGAAGCTACGTTCTCTTATAAATTGTTCGAAGAATACCCGCCGCGCCCGTACGAAGAAGAAAAATCAACAGGGCTCGATCTGGGAAGCCTGGCAAAAGCAGGGTTTAAGATCTATGATGCCAGCAAGGTCCGTCAAAACCTGGAGGCTGCAAAATCAGAGCTCGACCTGCATATAGAAGCGCTTACGCCTGCCTGGGAATCGATGAGCAACCTGGAGATCCTGGACCTTCAGTTAAAGACTTTTGAAAAGTATTTCGATCTGGCAGTAGTGCACCACCTTCCCTGGATGATCGTTATTCACGGTGTGGGAACTGGCAAGTTGCGCGATGAAATTCATGAAATACTTAAGCTGCGTAAAGAGGTGAAAAGCTTTACCAACCGTTACCATCCGGCATATGGATATGGCGCTACGGAAATATATTTTGGGTATTAATTACCTTCGCATTTAACTACAAACCGGGCTATCGCGCTTCCCCCGGCTTAGCCGGGGGGAGTGAGGAAAGTCTGGACAGCATAGGGCAATGTACCGGTGAACAGCCGGGTCTTTTTCGACTGGCTTGCCAGGAGGAAGGGAACAGACAGTGCCACAGAAAATTACAGCTTTCATCCCGACCCTGGTCGGGACTAGTCCCGACTTAGGTCGGGAGAGTGATGGTGAAAACGTGGGGTAAGAGCCCACGGCTCTGACAGGTGACTGCCGGGGCGGGTAAACCTTGCATGCTGAAATGCCATGTATACCAGCGTTGAAGGGCGGCTCGTCCGATTTCTCCTGTCTCGGCTGAGCCGAGACGGGAGGATACGTTGGGTGGGTAGGCAGAATGATCCGGTCAGTAATGGCCGGGCAAGATAAATGATAGCCTCCCGATCTCGGCCTGGCCTCGATCGGGATACAAAATCCGGCTTACAGGTTTGTAGTTATTTTTATTCTGATAATTCTTTACTATAATGCTCCGGTTTAAAGTCAGCACACGCTGTAACCAGTTTATGAAGTAGGATGTAAGAAGTAGGAGGTATGAATTTCGGGATTTTCTTACTTCTTACTTCCTACTTCTTATTTCCTACATCCTACTGCTGACTTTTCCCCATTCGTAATGTTTTACTTATTGATAACTACACCTGTATATATAAGTAGCCCCCGGCCAGATAAATCAGGCACCATTTTTGAAATTTTCTAACCGCTTCCATTACAACGCACGTGCTGCGTATTCGTTCAAAAATTACTTTGTTACCTTATCCAACATATATGGCCTGAAGATCTTTACGGCCATCATCAAACGTTTTTTATTTCCAAACCTTTGTAATTCCTCCCCTTTACGGCAAATCGTAGGGCCTGATTTGTAACCATAAATTCGCCTTATGAGGAACATTGTATTCACGCTGGGATGCGCATTTGTAGCATTTCTTGCGGGTGTGTTAGTTTACCTGTATAATCAACCACAACGCCCGCTTGTCTCCGAAACAGGTATTCCCGTTACTGCCATTGAATTATATGCTCAATTCTCTTCCGATCATTTGCAAGCCAACCAGGTTTATTTAAATAAAGTATTGGAAGTAAGCGGTCAGGTGCTTGCCATAAAAAATACGCCTTATGCGGCAAGGATCGTTGTGTTGAACACGGGTGATCCCATGTATGGTATTGCCTGTACATTAAACAAACTGCAATCAAAAAACAGGTTGGTAAAGCCTGGCGAAAAGATAATCATCAAAGGTATCTGCAGCGGCTATGTAAGTAATGTAATGCTTACAAATAGCAGTCTTGTCAATTAAATTCAAAGTCTTGTTGTCCGTACCCAAAAATGCCAGTGCAAAAGGAGGGCGTCACATGAGAGGAGGCGACCCGCCTTTGCCTGGCAACTATTGCGAATGTGCTATTGAAAAAAGCCATGGCTAAATAATGGCGCATGTTCATGTCAGATCTCATTAATACATCAGCGCATTATCATAGTATCACTTTATGCGTACGGCTATGCCAATTTGTATATGGCTGGATTTCCATTCGTAGCGGTCATCAACATTGTTGATATCGGTAAGCCCTTTAACGTAGCGGGCATAAAAACCAACTTTATCAAGGTTTACCTGCACGCCTGCATTGACACTTAATTCGGTTTTATCAAATGCTTTCCGGCCCTCTTTTAACAGGTCTTCATCTTCATATATCAAATAACCGAATTGAGGTCCGGCCGTAACACTGATCACTTTATTAACGTTATAACGCGCCAGTACAGGTACGCTTATATATGCCAGGTTGATCTTGTCACTGGCAGCGCTTCGGCCCGTGTTGTTGTAATACGTTAAGAAATCGCTTCCCTTTTTATAAGGGTTCCAGGTGTATAACAACTCTGGTTGAATGGCCCAGTGTTTTGAGAAATTGAGTGTTGTAAAACCTCCGATCTGAAAGCCCGCTGAATATTTGTCATTAACACCCTCGCCTTTAAGGGAAGAATAGTTCAGATCTGCTTTGATCCCAAAGTGAACGCCTTGTGCGTTGGCTACAAAAGTTAACAACAGGGCGGCGCATACCAATGTATATTTCATCTTAATACGGAATTTGTTTAAAGGGCTTCAAATGTATCTACCAGTTGGTTTTGATAAAAGTTATAATCTATCAATTGCCGAAAATAATAGACAAAAAACCCAATTGTTCCGATAGTAACAATAATTAACCGGTCGGTTAACGAGTAATTAACTTATGTAGAGGCGAAAAAAATCCCGACGTACTGTCGGGATGTTGGTCACATGTTTTCAGTGTTGCCTGAGTTGAAATTATGTCGTCGCAGGGGCTTCATATAATAGTCTTTCTGAGCCTTTGCTATATCCTTGTCTCTTTCTGCTTCCAGTTCATGGATCAATTGTTTCCGCTCCTTTCTTTTTAAACTTTTATCATGTTTTACCAGGTCTATCCGCTCATTGTAGTCATCCTTTATAGCCTGGATCTGCAGATCAAGTTTTGATGGCCGGGCATAATGATTCCCGCCATTAAAATTAAACCCGAAACCTATGGGTGGGTAGGCAAAATAGGGCGGAGGGCCATAGTAAGGATAAGCCGGGAAATAAGGGCCAACGCCAAACCCAATGCCTATGGAAACATGTGGTGGCGGCGGAGGGGGGAAATAATAGCGACCGCCGTGGTAATGTACTTGTGCTGTAACGCCGGTTGCCAGCAACAGCAATGAACCCGGGATCAGTAGTAGCTTTTTCATAGATCTACCATTTATAAATGCTACTAAAAGTTACGATAAAAAAACGGATGCGGTTGGGAAAGGGCTGTTTTTTCTTCCGGGTTGGATTTTTCACCGTTGAAGGAATGTAGTTTTTCGACAGGAACTTTGTCAGTTGCCCCTTTTTTAACTCACTTGTATAACGTTATACAGAAAACGAAAAGGAAAGACCGGCGTTTTTGACGAAAGCGTAGTTTTTTTGTGCAAGCGTAATTTAAAGGAAAGCTGTTAAATGAAGGGCGCATACAGGTACTGAAAATTAAAAACCCATTAAAGCCAATTTAGGGGAAATTGATAGTGCACGGGTGTTTGTGCAGGGCTTGTACCATTATAGTCAAAAAACTCGTCTTCGGCAGTAGGCACACGCGTACGCTTGCGCCAGATAGAGAGAAAATTGACTCTCAATTGTCTGTTGTCTTTCATACACTTATTTTTTCAGTCGTATTGGTTCCTGCCGATTTATTTATACATTTACCTCAAGGGATAGATTGCTTGTTTATGAATCATTTACCAACGGTCGATTTAACGATAATAATCCTGTACTTCGCCGCTATGATCGCGGTGGGGATATTCCTGAGCAGAAAGAATAAGGGATCAGAACAGTATACCGTTGCTTCCGGCGCCATACCGGGCTGGGCGCTGGGCATGTCGTTTTATGCTACTTTTTTGAGCGCCATTACTTTTTTGGGTGATCCCGGTAAATCCTTTGGCGCCAACTGGAATTCTTTTGTTTTCAGTTTATCCATGCCTTTCGCCGCATTTATCGCTTCCCGGTTCTTTGTTCCATTTTACCGTAACAGTGAGGCAATCAGTGCCTATACGCACCTTGAAGAACGGTTTGGCGCCTGGGCGCGCACCTATGCCATGATCTGTTTTGTGTTGATACAGCTGGCACGGATGGGTACCATTTTTTATTCTATTGCCCTGACGCTGAAAGCCCTTACCGGTTATTCCATGCCGGCCATTATGATCACCACCGGTATTTGCATCATTCTATATACCATGATGGGTGGCATGAAAGCCGTTATCTGGACCGAAGTGGTGCAGGCCATTATTAAAACACTGGGCGCCTTGTTGATCCTGTATCTCATTGTTTCCCATCTAAATGGTGGATTTGATTATATTATTGAGACCGGAAAGGCGAACGACAAATTCAGCCTTGGCAGTTTCCGGGTGTCGGGGTTTTCCATGTCTACCTTTTGGGTGATCTTCCTGTATGGTTTTTTTATCAACCTGAATAATTTCGGCATCGATCAGAATTACATTCAGCGTTACCATACCGCGCGAAACAGTCGCGATGCCAGCCGTAGTATCTGGATGTGTGTGTTGTTTTATGTACCGGTGAGTATGCTGTTCTTTTTTATCGGCACTTCATTATTTGCCTATTACCATCAACATCCCGAACTCGTGCTGCCCTTGCAGCAACAGGTGGCGGCGGAAAAAAATATTGCGTTAAGTGCCCTTACTCCGGCCGATTACGGGGACCGGGTATTGCCTTATTTCATGCGCAATGAAGTACCGCGTGGTTTACTGGGTCTCATAATTGCAGCTATTCTTTCGGCGGCCATGAGCACCATGAGCAGTGGCATGAACAGTTCGGCCACCGTTTTTCTGAAAGATATTTACCTGCGGTACTTTAACAAGGATGCTTCGCCTAAAGCGCAGATGCGGGTATTGTATGCGGCCACAGGTGTAATGGGGGTGCTGGCCATTAGTTTCGGAATTGGCATGATAGGCGTTAAAAGCCTGCTGGATGCCTGGTGGAAACTGGCGGGTATTTTCTCGGGTGGCATTTTAGGGCTGTTTTTATTGGGTCTGCTGGCCCGTAGGGCGAAAAATATTGAGGCGGTCATTGCCGTGATCATAGGCGTGCTGGTGATCCTCTGGATCACTTTTTCGCGCCAGTTACCTGATAATTATGCCTGGCTGCGCACCAACCTGCACGCCAATATGACCATTGTTATAGGCACCCTGACCATATTTTTAACCGGCAAGCTGCTGGCGGGACTGCGGTCCCGGTCCTTTGACTCCGCTCCGGACAGACCCGTTCAGGAATCCGGCGGAGACATAAAATAAGATTATACCCTCATTTTCAAGGGGCTGTCAAAGTGATATTAAATAATAGATTTTATAACATAATTGTCTACAGTACAATATTTAATTTTTTAATTTTAAAGGGCGGCAAAGCCTGCATTTTATCACAACAACCAAAAATAAACGGGATGGAAAAAAGATTTGTTCCGGTAATGATAACGCCGTTCAATCTGAAGGCAAAGATCGATTACGATATGGTGGAGCGGTTGGTAGATTTTTACCTGGCTGCCGGAGTGAGTGGTTTTTTTGCCAACTGCCTGAGCAGCGAAATGTACAGCATCAGTGAAGATGAGCGGCTTGAATTAACTGCTCACATTGTGCGGTATGTGAATGGCAGGGTCCCTGTGGTGGCTACCGGTTCATTCGGGCTTACCATTGAAGACAAAGCCGAATTCAGTAAAAAGATCTATGATACCGGTATTGATGCCGTAGTATTGATCACCGGGCATTATGCCAATGTGGATGATAATGATGAGGTGTTATTGAAGCGGTTTGATAAAATGTTCTCCTTAACGCCAAACATTCCCATGGGTACTTATGAGTGCCCGGCTCCTTATAAACGTATTTTATCGGCCGATGTGTTTAAGACCCTGTTACAAACAGGCCGGTTAAAATACCATAAGGATACCAGCATAGATCTGGAAAAAGTAAAAGAAAAACTGCAGATAGCCAATGTGCCGGGCTTCGACTTTTTTGATGCCCATACGCCAAATGCCATGTACAGTTTGCAAATGGGTGCCCGCGGTATGTCCTCTATAAGCGGTAATTTTTATCCCGAAGCACTGGTATGGATGTGTAATAACGCCAATGACCCTGCTAAACAGGCGGATGTTCAATGGCTGCAAAGTGAACTGACGCGGGTTGATCCGCTTATTCACCAGGCATATCCCATGAGTGCCAAATACTTCCTGCAACTACGCGGTTTACCGGTGCGTACCATTAGCCGGGCATATGTGCAGGAACTTACACCCGATCAAAAAAATGTGCTCAAAGGAATATATGAGAGCTTTACGCAGTGGTGCAGCCGGTTGAATATAACGCCGGTAGATATCCGCTCGATCATGGAGCCAAGAATTTTACCAGATCCTGCTATTTAATAGTGAGTGGTGAGTTGTCAGTGGTCAGTTGTGAGTGGATGACCGATTTTCAAGCTCACTGATTAATCTCGGCCTCACAATATTTATAAAGATAATGCCCTTATAGAGAAGTTGCTTTCTCTATAAGGGCATTATTTTAAGCCATAGCGAGGTTTGAGGTTTGTAGCGAAGCTGCCCCTGAGAAACCACTCTCACAACTCACCACTCACAATAAAAAGCCCCACCTCCAGCGGCGGGGCATTTGTCCACATAACCTAAATAACCAATGCTTGCTTCCGGTTTGAAAGAAGTAGGATGCGACTTAGAAGGGGCTATCGCTTATAATAATCCTTCTTGGTCTGCAATATTTCATTATCCCTTTGATGTTTCAAGTCGTGTACAGCTTGCCGTCTTTGTTTACGGCTGAGGCTTTCGTCATGACGGGCTGACCAGATCTTATCCTTGTAATCGTTATTGATATCCTGTATTTCGAGGTCAAGTTTGGATGGCCTTGAATTACGATAATATCCCGGTCCTGGAGGATAAGCATACCATGGATTATACCAGTAAGGTGCATAAGGGTAATATCCATATCCATAGCCAGCACCCAATCCTACACCGACAGAAACATGGGTCCTTGGGTGCGGTGCAACACGCACCACTTTTTGGGCCGACGCACTAAGTGTTAAGCCCAACGCACAGATTACTATTAATGCCGTTTTCATCTTTCTTGATTTTAAATTCACTTAATAGACTTCAAAAAGTACGCTAGGTATAACGCCCAAAAAAAACGATAACTTTTCAATAACAAAATGGCCCTTAACAAATTATGTTACCCATCAGGGAAACCTGAAGAGAATATTGACGTATATATCTTTTCTTTAATAAATTTGTGGGCGATTAGTAGTCTACCAGCTTAACATAATTTGGATTTTTTTATGAAAGATCAGCAGTTAAGTGGCACCTGGACAGGGGCGTATACCTATGGAAATGAATATGATGAGCCGCTAAAAGGAAAAAAAGTCACTTTTGAGATGGAACTTACAGTTGTAAATGGGATCATAAAAGGAATATGTACCGATTCCGAATCCGTTACTCAGTTTCAGGAACCTGCAACTATTGAAGGATCGTTAACTGACAATACGATCAAATTTGTAAAACGGTATCCGCATTACTGGCAGCATGAAAAGTCAGGCCCGCGCTTTCTGCCAAAATTACCTTCGCAGGAGATCAGTTATTCAGGACAGTTGGTTAGTAATGGGTTTGAAGGAAATTGGGAGATCATTACGGTGCTCGAAGACGCACACGGGAAAATGGTTACTTATAAGGGAGTTGGTGAGTGGGTTATGGGCAAGCTGAACAAATGAGTGCTACCAGCTTACCAAACGCAGCTGATAAGTGGCAACATAATGCTGTGAAAATGGTGAAGAGATAGTAGTCTAATGGTCTGGAGATTGCCTTGGAGGGGTCAAAGGGTGCTCTGGGGACGCTAGTCCGTATGACCACTCTTTGACCACCCTTAGACAACTCTTAGACCATTCCCAGACAACTCCCTGTAACTTTACCCACAACTTGTCTCGTCGTAGAATAGCTATACAGTTAGTTTTCTAACAAATTGACTTGATCCTTAATTATTAGTCTCTACAGTCGCGAGTCACTCACCACTCACTTCTTCTTTGCAGTAGCTGCCATGATAGGGGCGCGGTCAACATATTGGATGATCTCGTCTACCAGATTATCATTGTTATAATGCATATCGAGGTGGACCCAGAAAGTGAGGGATTGTTTGTTTTTATAGGTGGCGTGTACCTGGTGCCAGTTCAATAACCAGATGCCTTTTTGTTCTATGCTTTGTGGCTGATGTACATTCATCGGCAACCAGATCTCTTTACTTGTTACAATAGAATCAACTACGTTCATACGGCGGTCTTTCCAGTATTTAGTAACGGCCGCTTTCCCTGCAAGGCTATCACCCGAAGACCAGCGCAGGATCACATTATCGGCCATACCGCTGACCCAGCCATCGATATCCCCGCTGGCAAACTTTGCCAGGCTGGCCTTTCCCATATCGATATACTTTTGGTCGGCAAACTCTACCGGGCCAGGTGTTTTTGTTGTGTCACCGGCCATCGCTGTTTGGGTGGTTTTTTCAGGTTCATTTTTACACGCTGCTATTACCATCAGACAGATTGTTCCCCAAAGGATCTTTTTCATAAATGAATGCTTTATGGTTAATAAATGGGAGTAGATCTTTTTTGTAGAGCGGGATTGGTGTGGATTACCAGGATGCAGGTCAGGCTAAAGTAGGTATATTATTAAAGGTGGTCAAAAAAAATATACCATAAACTGCTTTAAAAGAACACTTTATGATTTGAATCATAAAAAATGGGGCTGGAATATACTAAAATAAACGATTAATAGCTTGCATCTGCGTTTTTTATTAATTATATTCACATACAACCAATTCGGAACCCTTTTAAATCCCAACCGTATGAACCTCCCAAAAAACCTCACGATTTACACCTGGGTTTTATTATCTGCCTGCGCTTCTGCAGATAAAACCAAGCTCCCCTCCATTGGTAATAATGTTGCTGTTAACGCTACTCCACCTGCTGATGAAGCATTTAAAAAACAACCGGCAGGGTCTATTCTTAATTTTTTAAGATGGTATCGTTCCAATGTGAAGGAGCTTAAAAAGAATGCGCTGGTGAAGCATTCTTCCAATCCCGATTCTGCTAAGTATTATGTTGTAGATGCCGAGGGTACCGAAAAATTCCTTGGCGCCTTACAACAAAGCGGGTTTGTTACTGATTCTTACATTAACAGATGGCGCGCTTATTTTAGAAAATGTAACGACAACCTTAGAAAAACACCAACAACCGAAGCTCCTGTGGAGGGGCTCGATTTTGACCTGGTAATGTTGTCGAAAGAGTATGAAGAAGACCTGAATGGCATTGAAAAGTCAACGGTTGAAAATGTGAAAGTGGCTGATGATAAGGGAAGTATTACCGTTGGTTTACCCACCACTGGCAGATTAAAGTACTGGATCGCCAAGCAGGATGGGAAGTGGCTGATTGAAGATATAAAAGATATGCGCAGTGCCCTTGACCAGGCGCAGAATGATTAATGTTCGCAGTTCGTATGCAATTAGAGCCGTTCCAACCCGGGGCGGCTTTTTTTTGTGACCAGGTCAAGTATTCAGCCGAGCCCCAAGGGGCCCTGGCAGGGAGCTTACCCGGACCTCACAGGGACTTTATCCCTGTGAGGTCCTTGTGAGGTCCCTGTTTGGTCCGGGTGAAATCCGGGGATCATCCTATACAAATCCCTAAAATCTGCCATAGTAATCCCATCAAAATCCCATTGCCTATGGCATTCGGATGGGATTCCGATGGCATTATGATCGGTGAAATGGCCTGTTTTAGTATATCTGGAGTGAATCTGACCAGGATTTGACAAGTATCTGTCTTGGGTGTAAATGAAAAGAGGGTGTCAAAATTATTTTTGACACCCTCTTTTTAACTAATATGTTGAAGGATTATGCTTCTGCTTCTACATAGGAACTAACGGGTTCGCAGGTACAGATCAGGTTCCTGTCGCCAAACGTGTTGTTTACTCTTGCCACACTTGGCCAGAATTTATTTTCACGAATGTAAGCTAATGGAAATGCTGCCTGTTCGCGGGTATAACCATGTTTCCAGTCAGAGCTGATAACCACGTGTTGTGTATGTGGTGCATTTTTCAATGCATTATCCTTTTTATCGGCTTTGCCTTCTTCAATAGCACGGATCTCTTCGCGAATGCTTAACATAGCATCGCAGAAGCGGTCCAGTTCGGCTTTGTCCTCGCTTTCGGTAGGCTCGATCATAATGGTGCCTGGTACCGGGAAACTGAGGGTAGGTGCGTGGAAGCCATAGTCCATTAAACGTTTGGCTACGTCTTCTGCTTCAATTTCAGCGCTTTTCTTGAATGGGCGCAGGTCAACTATAAATTCGTGCGCGCATTCGCCATTATGGTTGGTATACAGAATATCGTATTGTCCTTCCAAACGGGCACGCATATAATTTGCGTTCAGGATGGCGTATTCAGTGGCTTTGCGAACGCCTACGGCGCCCAGCATTCTGATATATGCATAACTGATGAGCAGGATTGATGCACTGCCATAAGGCGCTGCACTAACTGCATGATGGATAGGGGCAGAATTTTCAGCCACCAGCTGGCCATTGCCAATTGATGATTGCCGGTTGCCAAGTGACACGTGGCCGGGTAAGAACTTAGCCAGGTGTTCTTTTACGCAAATGGGGCCCATTCCAGGTCCGCCGCCACCGTGTGGAATAGCGAATGTTTTATGCAGGTTCAGGTGGCATACATCAGCGCCGATCAAACCAGGAGCGGTTAAACCTACCTGGGCGTTCATATTGGCACCATCCATATATACCTGTCCACCATGTTGGTGAATGATCTGGGTGATCTCTTTTACGGTTTCTTCATAAACGCCATAAGTACTGGGGTAGGTGATCATAATACCTGCCAGGTTCTGGCTATGTTGTGTTGCTTTTGCTTTCAGGTCTTCTACATCAATATAACCGTTCTCCAACGCTTTCACCACTACTACTTTCATTCCCACCATTACAGCACTTGCGGGGTTGGTGCCGTGGGCTGAAATAGGAATGAGCATTACATTACGGTGTGATTCATTACGGCTGGCGTGGTAAGCGCGGATCACTAATAATCCGGCGTATTCACCCTGGGCGCCGCTGTTGGGCTGCAGGCTGCAGGCGTCAAAGGCGGTAATATCGCAGAGGTAGCTGCTCAGCTCATCGGTGATCTGTTTGTAACCTTCGGTTTGATCGGCCGGTGCAAAGGGGTGCATTTTGCTCCAGTGCTGCCAGCTTAAAGGGATCATTTCACTGGCGGCGTTCAATTTCATGGTACAGCTGCCCAGTGAGATCATGGAGGTGTTCAGTGACAGGTCTTTGTTTTCGAGACGCTTGATGTACCGCATCATTTCCGTTTCACTGTGGTGAGTATTGAATACCGGGTGAGTGAGGAAATTGCTGGTACGCGTTAAGGCGTTGGGAATATTGTACAATACGGCATCTTCACTTACGCTAAAGCTGGCCACGCTGTGTCCGTTTGGCTGATCGAGAAGTAAGAGGATATCCAGTACTTCGCTAAGGGTAGTGGTTTCATCGAGTGAAATACCCACCAGGTTGTTGCCATAATAGCGGAAGTTGATCTGAGCGGCTTCTGCCTTTTGACGAACAGCTTCTGCATTCGGGGCTTTAAATACGATGGTATCGAAGAAATTCTTGTGCAACAGTTCATACCCTTCCGCTTCCAGTTCTTCGGCCAGGGCATTGGTCAGCACGGTCACTCTTTTAGCGATCTTTATCAAACCATCAGGGCCATGAAATACAGCATACATGGAAGCCATATTGGCCAGCAGGGCCTGGGCTGTACAAATGTTACTGGTGGCTTTTTCGCGTTTGATGTGCTGTTCACGGGTTTGCAATGCCATGCGCAGGGCGCGGTTGTTCTGGGCATCGATGCTCACTCCAATGATACGGCCTGGGATGTTACGTTTGAATTCGTCTTTGGCTGAGAAGAAAGCGGCGTGCGGGCCACCAAAACCCAATGGAACGCCAAAACGTTGGGCAGAACCAAAGGCTACGTCGGCTCCCAGTTCACCAGGTGGTGTTAACAGGGTGAGCGCCAGCAGGTCGGTAGCCATAGCTACATAGCCGCCTGTGTGGTGAACTTTATTGATAAAGTCGCGATAGTCTTCTATAGCGCCTTTGTCGTTTGGATACTGTACCAGTGCGCCGAAATAGGTTTCGTCAATGTTGGCAGTACGGTAATCGCCAAACACTATTTCAATGCCAACGGGCACCCCACGGGTTACCAGTACATCTTTTGTTTGGGGATAGGTATCGTTGTCAACAAAGAATTTGGGGCGTACGATGTGCTCATGGTCCTTGTTCAGGGAATTGAAGAACATCGTCATGGCTTCGGCTGCGGCAGTCGCCTCATCGAGCAGGGACGCGTTGGTAAGCGGTAAGGCGGTAAGATCGCTTACCATGGTTTGAAAATTCAACAGGCTTTCCAACCGGCCCTGTGAGATCTCGGCCTGGTAGGGTGTGTATTGGGTATACCAACCTGGGTTTTCGAAAATATTACGCAAAATAACGCTGGGCGTTATGGTGTCGTAATAACCCTGGCCGATATAGTTTTTGTATACTTTATTTTTTAACGAGATGTCTTTGATCAGTTGCAGGTATTCATACTCACTCATGGAAGGCGGAATGGGGAGCGATTCGTTCATTCGGATACCGGCTGGTACTGTTTTATCGATCAGTGCATCGAGGCTGGTTTCACCAATGACCTGCAGCATTTGGCGGGTTTCAGATTCAGTGGGTCCAATGTGTCGACGGATGAATTCAGTATTCTGTTGTTCAAAAAGATTCATATTCCCGTTTATGTTTGTAGTTTGTTGTTACTAAGATCTGGGGTGTTGCTTTTAATTAAGCCCGCAAAGTTAATATTAAACAGTCGAACTAACACCTGTTTGCGATAAAGGGTGGGGAAAATGTGCAAATGTGCCCCGGCCTGGATCGCAATAAAAAAACAGGACTGGGTTTAAATAGTTCAATGGGGTATCGTACAGCGCCTTACTATGGTTGGTGGTTTTTATTAATATGTTGATAATCAAACATTTCTTATCTTACTGTATGCATCCGACTAACTGTTTAAACTGCGGTTCAAACCTTGAATCCTATAAGTTTTGTCCGGCCTGTGGCCAGAAGGCCACCACGCACCGGTTAAGTTTTCATGATCTGTGGCATGATCTACTGCATTACTTTACCCATGCGGATAAAAGCATCTTTCGACTGGTGGGTGCGCTGGCGGTACGGCCGGGTGTGGTAGCCAGGGAATATGTGGATGGTAAACGGGCCAAATATTTTAAACCGGTCAACCTCTTTCTGGTGGTGGGTAGCCTGCTGGTTTTAATACTCGGTATTTTTCACCTGCAAAACGAAGAAGCCATCACAGATTGGCAGCGGCAGGCAGCTGCAATCAGGGATGTTAATCAGCAGAAACTGGCATTGGAAAGGGTCGAACGACTTCAGGATGTTTATCATTATGGCGCCAAATATTCCAATGTACTGAACATGCTGGTATCGCCACTTACTGCATTGATCTTCTGGCTTTTTTACAAAAAAGCGCGGTATTCTTATATCGAGCATCTGGTAGCCAGTATGTTTTTTATTTCATTTGTCATGCTGTTCAATACCCTGTTGATAGTGCCCTGGCAAAGCAAGATAAACGTTTCGGTAAGCTGGATATTCTTTTTGATACCGGATGTAATTTATCGTTCGTTTGCTTATCGCCAGTTCATGGGCAGGAGGGGTATTGGCCCTTTGTTGAAAGCCATGGGTGTTATGCTGGTAGCGGTGTTTGTCTGGCTGGTAATTTCCAATTTCCTGATACAGCTGTATATTATAACGGGATTTAAATAACTATCGCTTCATAGCGATAAAGGCTTCTTCCTGTAAAACAGAAGCAGGTTGCCCATCTTCTTCGGCACGCATTTCCTCGCTTGTTTGGCGGCTGCCATCATGGCTCCAGCCGGGAGGGCCAAACAGGTAATTCCATTTTTCTTTAAAGCCAATGTCTTTACGGGCCACGTCTTTCCACATGGCTATCCATTCATGAAAGATGATGGTCAACGGGGTTTCCTTTTCAATTGATTTTGTTAAACCGTATTTGATGGGTTGGTATTCCCTGTCGGTCAATTCAGGTTGAAAGGTGCCGAACATTTTATCCCAGATGATCAGGAACATACCCATATTCTTATCCAGGTATTTGGCGTTGGAAGCATGGTGCACCCGGTGATGGGAGGGCGTTACCAGGAAGTATTCCAGAAAGCCCATTTTATTGATCAGTTTAGTATGCACAAAAATGCCCCAGATCTGCGTGGCTGAATAAATGAAAATGATGTCTATCGGCTTAAAACCCATCAATGCCAGGGGAATAAAGTACAGGAATCTATATAGGGGTTGAAATACCGAAGAGCGGAAACCTACGGTAAAATTAAAATGTTCCGATGAGTGATGCGTAACATGTACAGCCCAGAAGAAACGCACTTCATGATCGAAGCGGTGCAGCCAGTAATACATAAAGTCTTCCAGCAGCAGCAACATTACCCAATATACCACAACATGGCTAAAAGAGAACATATGATGCCGGTAAAAATAATCGAGTATCACCACATAAATACCGCGGAACAGCAGATCGAGCGCGCCATTCATCAGCATCAGGTAAACATTGGCGGCGGTATCCTTCCAGCTATATAGTTTGCGGTGTTGATAGTTACTTAACAGCAATTCTAACCCGATAATGATCGCGTAAATAGGCGTACTGGTAAGAATCAATATTTGTTCACGCAGGGAGTTCATGTAAGCGGGGCAAAAATAAAGTAAGTGATCGAATTATCATAGTTCGACCACCCAGGTATTTTATTGTTTAACCTCAGGAATAAAGTATTTTCAATTCATTAACGATTGCTCCGGGGTATTTTTTTTAATATGTTCCTGCAGCCGCATTTGTTTACTTGTCATGCTATGGCCATCGTGACTCCAGCCCGGGGGACCAAAGAGATACATTAACCGTTGTTTAAAAGTGATGTTTTTCCGGCGCATGTCGCGCATAATGTCTTTCCATTCATGAAAAATGAGAGTAGGTATGGACTCATTTTCCAGTTCATGGGTAATACCATACCGGATGGGTTCATATTGTTGCGGCGGTAATTCCTTTTGAAACGTGCCGAATAATTTATCCCAAAAGATGAACACGGTGCCCATGTTCTTATCGAGGTATTTAGGATTGGAAGCATGATGTACGCGATGATGGGAAGGGGTCACGAAAATGTATTCCAGCCAGCCCAGTTTTTTTACTTTCTCGGTGTGGGTGAGGATGGCCCATACCTGTCCAACTGAATAAATAAAGAAGATATCTATCGGGGGAAAACCAGCCAGTGCAATGGGAATAAAAAACAGAAAACTATAGAAGGGTTCCAGTACGCCGGTGCGAAAGCCTACCGTGAAATTATAATGGTCACTGGTATGATGGTTTACATGCACCGCCCAGAATAACCGGCAATAATGGCCCAATCGGTGCAGCCAGTAATGCATCATATCAATGAACAATAAAAGGATTATCCAATAGGCTATGGAGTGCGGCCATTTATATAAGCTAACGCTGAAAAAGAAGGTGAGTACGATGAGGCTGATGCCCCGCATGGCGAGGTCGGTTAAACCGGTTAAGATGCTGAGTAGAAAATTATGAAAGGTATTTTTCCAGGTATATGATTTTATGCCCTCCAGATGACTGATCAGTAATTCGGTCCCAATGATCAGTACATACAGTGGGGTTGTCAAAAGCAACATTATCTGGTCGTACAATCCATGCATAGGAATTAAAAGACAAAAACCAAACCATTACGGTGTGGATGGTTTAACTTGCAGATGAATACGTTGCGTATTGAAGGGTAGTTGGCTGAACGTTAAAAAAAAGCCATTTTAACCGTTAAAGTAACGCCTTAAGGTATTTTTTAACAATTGAATCGTATAATACGCCCATGGCAGCACATAGTGAAAATAATGGATCCATAACGGGGTTGGAAGATGGTAACTGGAAAAAGAAAAGTGCTGAGCATCAAAAGCAGTACAGCAATCTGCTAAAGCGGGCAGATAAGAATAAAGTGTTGAAAAAATTACCCGATCTGCATGAGGAAGCATTTTCAAAAGTAGACTGCCTGCAATGCGCCGCCTGTTGTAAAAATTATTCGCCCCGTTTTAAGACGCCTGATATAAAACGTATCAGCAAACACCTTAAAATGAAGGAAAGCGTATTTATAGAAACTTATTTGCGTTTGGATGAAGAAGGGGATTATGTGGTAAAACAAACGCCCTGCGCGTTTTTAGGCGCAGATAATTATTGCAGTATTTATGACGTTCGTCCGTCTGATTGTGAGCGATTCCCATATACCGATGAAGATGTAGTGTTGAAACGGGTGCCCCTTACGTTGAAGAATTCGACTTTTTGTCCTGCCGTTTATTATGTGTTGGAGAGGTTGTTGGAGGTGAAGTAGTGAGTTGTGAATGGTGAGTGGTGAGTGGGCTCGCGAAATTGCAGCATGCTGAAAAATCGGGAACCCACTCACAACTGACCACTGACATTTACAGTTTCAGAAATCGAGAATTCCAATTTAAGATATATCCTCTAAAGAAACCTGATGTCCCATTTACCAACGCTCATACAAGATCTCGCCCTGATACTGGCAATTGCCAGTGTAACCACCCTGTTATTTAAAAAACTAAAACAACCTGTTGTGCTGGGGTACATCCTGGCTGGTATCCTGGTTGGGCCCAATTTCTCTTTACTGCCTTCTATCAGTGACCTGGAAGGGGTGAAGGTTTGGGCTGATATTGGGGTAATATTCCTGTTGTTCAGCCTGGGGCTTGAATTCAGTTTTAAAAAACTGGTGAATATAGGCGGCACAGCCGGGGTTACCGGTATTTTCGAGGTCGTTTGTATGGTGGGGTTAGGCTATGTCACCGGAAAACTGATGGGCTGGCCATTTATGGATTGTATTTTCCTGGGCGGCATCATTGCTATTTCGTCTACAACGATCATCATCCGGTCTTTTGATGAACTGGGGGTAAAGACTAGAAAGTTCGCCAGTGTGGTAATGGGCGTGCTGGTGGTAGAAGACCTGGTGGCAGTGTTGCTGATGGTATTGTTATCTACCCTGGCGGTAAGCCGCGAGTTTGCGGGTATGGAAATGTTGTATTCAGTATTAAAGCTCGCTTTCTTTTTATTTCTCTGGTTTCTCTCTGGGATCTTCCTGATTCCCGGATTTCTTAAATGGGGCCGGAAAATAATGAATGAGGAAACCATGCTCGTTATTTCACTGGGCCTGTGTTTGCTGATGGTGGTAGCGGCCACCTATGCCGGATTTTCGGCCCCGCTGGGCGCCTTTATCATGGGGTCCATATTGGCTGAAACACCCCAGGCTGAAAAGATCGAACACCTGGTTCAACCCGTAAAGAATTTATTTGGTGCGGTATTTTTTGTATCTGTGGGGTTGTTGATAGAACCGGACATGTTGATGAAATACATAGGGCCGGTATTTATCCTGTCATTTGTGGTGATTTTGGGTAAAACGGTGAATATTACGTTTGGCGCATTGTTATCGGGCCAACCGTTAAAACAATCGCTGCAGGCTGGAATGAGTATGGCGCAAATAGGGGAGTTCTCATTTATTATTGCCACACTGGGGCTATCGCTCCAGGTAACCAGCGATTATTTATACCCGATAGCGGTGGGCGTATCGGTGATCACCACTTTTACCACGCCCTATATGATCCGGCTGGCCGACCCGTTATTCACCTGGCTGGCGCCCCGCCTGCCCATAAGATGGCGAATGGCCATTAATCAGTACAGCACCGGTGCTCAAACCATCCAGGCTGAAAGCGAATGGCGGATCGTATTGCGGTCGTACCTGTTACTGATGGCCACCAATTCAGTGATCGTTATTGCCCTGGTGTTTTTATCAGGTACTTATTTGTTGCCCTTTGTAAAAGGGAGTGTGCATGGGGAAATATTGGCCAGTATACTGACTTTTGTGATAACCCTGGTAGCCACTGCGCCCTTCCTGTGGGCATTGTCAATTCGTAAAATGCATTCCCTCTCTTACCGGAATTTATGGCTCGATAAAAAATACAATCATGGTCCGCTGGTAATGCTGGAAGTGGTACGGAACCTGTTGATGGTGGTAATGGTGGGTTTTATGGTTGACCTGCTGTTTGGTACTATAATCGCCTTTGTGGCCATCCTGCCAGTGATTGTGGTTGTGTTGCTGGTGTTCTCCCGGAGGTTGAATTCTTTCTATGCGCGTATTGAAAAACGGTTTTTAACGAATTTAAATCAGCGGGAGCAGATGCAATCCTCTGCATCGGGGGACCTGACGCCCTGGGACGCGCATATGGCTTATTTTACCATGCCGCCCGAGTCGACGGTTGTGGGCAAAACATTGGTAGAGCTGGCCTGGCGGGAACAATATGGCATCAACATCGCTTACATTGAACGCGGTTCCTTTACTATTACGGCACCAGCCCGCACAGATGTGTTATATCCGTTCGACAAGATCGCAGTGATTGGTACGGATGTGCAATTGGAGCAGTTCCGTTCTATTCTTGAATCTGCTATTCTGCCGGCTAAAAACGTAGAAGAAGAGATCACCCTAAACAAGATTATTGTTGATGAACACATAGCTGTGCGTGGAAAGACCCTGCGTGCATCGGGCATTCGCGAAGCCACCAATGGATTGGTAGTGGGCATCGAGCGCAATGGCGAACGCATTTTGAATCCGGATTCCACCACGGTCTTTGAATGGGACGATATTGTTTGGATTGTAGGTGAACGCAAAAAGATAGAGGAGTTGAAGGTATCGGGGATTCAGAAGATGGGGAATGGGCAATAGGCAGAGGGCAGACGGCAGACGGCAAATGGCAGACCGGACCTTCGCTTCGCTCAGGTCCGTTGATGGGCAGAGGGCAGAGGGCAAATGGCAGACCGGACCTTCGCTGCGCTCAGGTCCGTTGATGGGCAGACGGCAGACGGCAAATGGCAGACCGGACCTTCGCTGCGCTCAGGTCCGTTAATGGGCAGAAGGCAGAGGGCAAATGGCAGACTGGACCTTCGCTTCGCTCAGGTCCGTTAATGGGCAAATGAATCCTGTCTTCGGTCAGTTTTTCGCGTGGCGGCAATACAGTAACTTTATAGGAAACAAATTGCAATGCCAAAATACGTTATAGAAAGGGAAATGCCGGGGGCTGGTAATCTTTCACCTGAACAACTACACGAAGCAGCACAAACCTCCTGCGGGGTCTTATTCGAGCTGGGTCCTCAGATCCAATGGGTCCATAGTTATGTAACTGATGACAAACTCTATTGCATTTATAATGCACCCGATGAGGCCGCAATTATTCAACATGCAAAACAGGCCGGCTTTCCTGCCAATAAAATAAGCAGGGTCAGGGCGATCATTGATCCTACTACTTCGGAGGTTTGATTGACGTGAAACGTGAGACGTGAAACGGCCCTCCTACGCTAAAGCTTCGGCGGGCGAGGTCGGCAATCTTGGAACCATAACCCAGGATCCTGAGCCTGGCATAGTTCATTTACTTTTTACTTCCTCTTTAACTTTTACAGTTGGGGCCTGTATTTTGGGCGGCTTGCCATTACTATTATTTGCAGTATGCGTATTACTATGCGGAATGCTGTTTTTTTTAGCTTGCACTATTTGATTGTTCCCCATTTTAAACGCAACATACAACAGGCAACCCGTTACTATAAACTGTATTACCGTTAGTGAATTGGATAATACATGCATAGCCGGACTAATAGCTTTTTTCAATTGTGTTTCACTGAGCGCCGACAGGGGTGGGAATACAGCCGCATCGCCAAAGTACACCATTTCTGAAATGATCACCTGTTTATTGATGGTGGCAATCAACAATATGAGCATTGACCCTGCTACTAACATGATCACATTCGACGCCTTACGGGTAAATTGATGCCTGATCTCTTTTATCAGGAAAATAAAAAAGGCAAAGAATACAAAAAGCGGCAATACTATTTTCCAGGATGAAATGGTAAAGTAGGTTTCATGCAGGCGAATATCGAAATGATTGCTTAGGAAAGTCCAGCCAAATACAAATATGGTGACCAATACAGTGGCATTCAGAATTAATCCCAACCAGATCAATTCAATGAGTAACGGCTTAAATTTTTGCATAGGTTAATCAGGCTTATCCTAAATATACAAAAATTGTGCTTTTTTTAGCGGCAGGGGGATTTGACTTAGCTTAATGTCTGATAGCTATCGTGTTAATGAAACTTTTATAATATATTGTAGACTCATCGATCAAGGATAATTGTAATGACGATACAAGAAGCACATTCGATAGCAACAGATTTTGTTGAAAGACATAACAAAATGAGGTCTGCAAATTCCGATGTTAGATGGCGGGTAGGTCGTATGATAGAATTTACAGAATGCTATTATTTTGATCACATCTATACCCATGCAGATGGGAGGGATTGGGACGTGGCGCCTGTAGCCAGCAGCCAAACAGGGTTTGTTGTATCAAAATATGATGGATATGCACGAACAGTTACACGTATTGATTTGATCTTGTTAAAGGAGGAGGAAAGGAGAATGGATGAACTCTACGAACTGGCGCTGAATGTAAAAGAGAAAAAAGCAGGCCTGGATATAATAAAAAGCAGGTACGGCCTCAATACCAAACAATTATTGATTTTCCTGAAGGTTATCCAAAAGGAAACTTTCGACCGGTTAACGGTCACCGCTAAACTGGAAGAAATAATAAAAAATATCCGGCAACATAAATACCCCGGTGAATCGTATTAACCAAACAGATCGCTGCTCAGGTACCGGTCTCCACGGTCGCAAACGATAAACACAATAACCCCTTCTTTGATCTCTTTGGCCAGTCTGAAAGCGGCAGAAGCGGCGCCGCCACTGCTCATACCGGCAAAAACGCCTTCCACTTTTGCCAGTTGGCGGGTAGTAAGTGTAGCCTCCTGCTGCGATACATCTATGATGCGGTCAACGCGGCTGGGATCAAAGATCTTAGGCAGGTATTCCTTAGGCCAGCGGCGAATACCGGGGATAGATGACTCTTCAGTTGGCTGACAACCTATTATTTGAATGTTTGGATCTTTCTCTTTAAAGAACATAGAACAACCCATAATGGTACCGGTAGTGCCCATAGAACTTACAAAGTGAGTAATACCTCCATTCGTATCACGCCATATTTCGGGACCGGTGGTTTTAATATGGGCTTTATAATTATCGGGATTAGAAAACTGGTTCAGGATCACAAATTCGCCGGTAGCTGCTTTTTCTTCGGCATAATCACGGCATTTTTCAATATTCTCCAGTAACGTTACTCTGGCGCCATAGGCTTCCATGGTGAGCGTTCTTTCGCGGGTTGAGGTGGATGGCATTACCAGTTCAATATCAAGATTGAACAACCGGGCAACCATAGCCAGGGCAATGCCGGTGTTACCACTGGTAGCCTCAATAAGTTTTGAACCTGGTTTTATTTCCCCTCGCTCTAATGCCGATTTGATCATGTTCAATGCGGGCCTGTCTTTCACACTTCCGCCGGGATTATTCCCTTCCAGCTTTGCATAAATAGTCACATTTGGATTGGGATTCAGCTGCTTGATCTCTACCATCGGGGTATTGCCTACCAGGTCTATGATGCTTGCCATTGTATTAATTTAACAGGAACTTGAAATTACCACTTTTATAATTTATTCTATCGCTGCGGTAGAATATAATGTAATTCTAATGTCTTAATTGGTGCAAAATTATATACGTGGAGTACTACTATACAATTTCAAGACTGAAATGGTTCATTCAATTGATTTTATATTTTCCTGTTGCTTTCCACTGGCACATATAAACAATAACAGTTACTTTTGCCAACGATTTACATGTTTGTTGAACATCAAATTGTTATAGCATGTCAGCCGATCCGGTAGCCGATAATCCTTCAAGCCCCTTTGTTTCTGTTCGGATAAAAGAGTTTCGCCTGTATATTATTCAACGGTTCTTTTTCATAATGGCCATGCGTATGATTGCTACCGTGGTAGGCTGGAAGATGTATGAGCTTACCAAAAATCCGCTGGCAATTGCATTTATCGGATTGTCCGAAGCCGTACCTGCCGTTATCCTGGCCTTGTATTCAGGCCACGTGGTTGACAAAAGCGACAAACGCACCCTTCTGTTCAAGACCATCTTACTATATTTCATAAGCTCTTCGGCGCTTCTGTTCATAACCATGCACAATACTGAAGTAAGCATGGGCAAGAAGTTTGTTCAGTTTGCCATTTACTTTGTTATTTTTTGTACGGGTGTTATTCGTGCTTTTTCAGGACCGGCCACCAGCTCTATTCTGGCCCAGCTGGTGCCAAAAAGTGTGTTGCCCAATGCGGTTACCTGGAGCTCCACTACCTGGTTATCGGCCTCTGTACTGGGGCATGCTTCTGCCGGTTTTTTGGTGGCTTATTATGGTTATACGGGTACTTTTATTCTGATCATGGTATATATAACCATTGCCGCTACGGCCCTGTTCCAGATAGAACGAAAACCCATTGCTCATACCAATAGGGGGCAGGATGCCTGGGAAAGTGTGAAAGAAGGATTACGTTATGTTTTCTCTACCAAAGAATTACTGGACGCTATTACGCTCGATATGTTTGCGGTATTGTTTGGCGGCACCGTAGCCATGATCCCATTTTTTGCAGGTGATATTTTGCATGTGGGCGCCATTGGTTTTGGCTGGTTGAATGCGGCGGCCGATATCGGTTCCATGAGCGTTATATTAACCCTTACGTTTTATCCCTTGCGCAAAAAGCAAGGCATGGTGCTGTTGTTTGTGGTAGCTGGTTTTGGCCTCAGCATTATCACCTTTGGGTTATCCAAGATCTATGCCCTTTCCTTCATGGCCTTATTACTGAGCGGCGCGTTAGATGGGATCAGTGTGGTGGTAAGAGGGACCATTCTGCAATTAAAAACGCCTGATAATATGCGCGGGCGTGTGTCTTCCGTAAACTCCATGTTTATCAATTCCTCTAACGAGATCGGTTATTTTGAAAGCGGGGTGGCTGCCAAGTTATTAGGCATTGTTCCCTCCGTGATATTTGGCGGCGCCATGACCTTACTGGTGGTGACCGTGATGTGGTTTAAAGCGCCTACGCTTAGGAAGTTTGAATACTGAGTTAACAGTTCTCTGTAGGTTTGTAGGTTATTAAGTTTGTTAGTTTTTGAGTTCGTTAGTTTATTGTTGCCGCGTCGCGGTTCTCTGCCCTCTGCCTTTCTACGGTAAAGTGAAATAGTGCTGCCCCGGGTCATAATCCTGTTCAAGCGCATCGATGATCACCTGCACATGTTTGGGATTGCCCAGAAAATCGGCATTACTGGCATCAATGAACAGTGTTTTAATGTTGTGCTGTTTTATATAGTGCGTATAGGTTTGCTGAATATTCAACAGGTATTCGTCGGGAATATGTTGTTCGTAAGAACGGTTGCGTTTTTTTATATTTTGCTGTAAGCGTTCAACCGGCGCATGCAGGTAGATCAGCAGCTCGGGTTGGACCAACTGCTGGTGAATGATCTCAAACAATTTTTGATACAGCCGGTATTCTTCTTCCGGCAAATTGATCTTGGCAAACAACAGGCATTTGGTAAACAGGTAATCTGTAATAGTAGTACTTTGAAACAGATCACTGGTATGGATCAGTTCCTTCAGTTGTTTATAGCGTTCGGCCATGAAGAACAACTCCAGCGGGAACGCATATTGCTGCGGGTTTTCATAGAATTTGGGCAGGAAGGGATTATCGGCAAATTCTTCCAGGATCAACCGGGCATTGTAATGCCGGGCCAGTAAATGGGCCAGGGTTGTTTTTCCTGCACCAATATTTCCTTCTATAGTAATGAAATGATATTTCATGGGTGGTTCTTAAAACGTGAAACGTGAAACGGCCCTCCTACGGCGGACGAGGCAAACTATCAACTCCCGGTAAACTGCTCAACTCCCAGATCATCCCTGCATTCCGCCAACAACCGGGCAATTGTTTTATGAAAAACAGGGTGTATCAGATCAGGGGCGATCTCATTCAGCGGCACCAGCACAAAACGGCGGTTTTGCAACTGTGGGTGGGGGATGGTAAGATGAGGTTCATGCATTACCAGGTCGTTATAAAAAATGATGTCGATATCGATCACCCGGGGCCCGTTCTTTTCCATTCTGCGGCGTCCCATTTCCTCTTCTACCGATAATATGATGGTTATAAGCTCCTGTGGGGTTAACGAAGTGGTTAATAGCAACGCCTGGTTCAAAAACGCAGCCTGATCGGTTTTGCCCCAGGCAGCCGTTTCGTACACGGCCGATTGTTGTATTACCGGCCCGCAGGTAGCCGATAACAGGGCAATAGCCTGGTGCAGGTTTTGCAACCGGTTGCCCATATTGCCGCCTATCAGTAAAAAGACTTTATTCATATATTGCATTCCCTCGAAGGGTCAAATATCTTTGAATTTCGTTTAAAATAAATTTGTTAATGAAGAGCTTTTTTAAAATATTCCTGGCTTCGTTATTGGCATTCTTCGTGTTATGCCTCATTCTCTTCTTCATTTTTGTGGGTGTAATAACCGGTTTAACCTCCTCGGAAAAGGTAACCACAGGGGCAAAAGCAGTATTGGTGCTTGACCTGGGCCGTAATTACCCCGAAATTGGTGTGGAAAATCCGTTATCCCGTTTTTCCGATAAGGAAGATGGTGACGTTCCCTCCCTATATGACGTATTACGCATGATCCGGCATGCAAAGACAGATACTGCTGTAAAAGGTATTTACATCAAATGTGGCAGTAATGCCAACGGTATGGGCGCCAGTCAGGAGATCCGCAATGCGTTGGCTGACTTTAAAACCACCGGCAAGTTTATATACGCCTATGGCGATGTAATTACCCAGGGCGGTTATGCAGTAGGCAATATTGCCGACAGGATCTATTGTAACCCCAAGGGCGGGGTCGACTGGCGGGGATATGCCGTACAACTTGCCTTTTTGAAAGGGCTGTTGCAAAAGCTGGAAATAGAACCCCAGATCTTTTATGCGGGCAAATTCAAAAGCGCTACCGAACCCTTCCGCGAAACACAAATGACCGATGCCAATCGCCTGCAGTTATCGGTTATGCTGGGCGATTTTTATGGCCGCTTATTACAACAAACCGCAGAAACGCGTAAGCTTGACACCGCTACGTTGCATCAATATGCAAACGAATACAAGATCCAGTATGCAGCAGATGCAGTGACCTATAAATTGATCGATGGATTGAAATACGACGATGAAGTAAAGAATGAGATCGCTGCCAAACTGGGTGGTGTAAAGCTCGACAAGATCAATTTTATTACCCTGCAGAAATATGCCAAAGCGGTGGATTTTAAACGCGATGGCAAAGAGAAGATCGCCGTTATTTATGCGCAGGGTGATATCATCGATGGCAAGGGCGACCGGGATATGATCGGCAGCATTACTTACCGCGACCTTTTTCGCAAGGCCCGCCTCGATAACAACATAAAAGCAATTGTAGTGCGCATCAATTCTGGCGGCGGCAGCGCCCTGGCCAGTGAAAATATGTGGCGCGAACTTACCCTGGCCCGCAAAGGCGGAAAACCTGTGGTGGTTAGCTTTGGCGATGTGGCCGCTTCCGGTGCCTATTATTTATCGTGCAATGCCGACAGTATTTTTGCTCAAACCAATACTATTACCGGTTCCATTGGGGTTTTTACGATGTTGCCAAATCTGGAGAAATTCTTCAATAACAAACTGGGTGTCACCTTCGACGGTGTAAAAACAGCTCCTCAGGCCGATATGCTGGTTGCCACCAAGCCATTAACACCGGCGCAGAGGACCTATCTGCAAAACAGCGTTGATTCCATTTATTTAACGTTCAAGCAAAGAGTGGCCGAAGGCCGTAAAAAAGAAGTGAGTTATATCGATAGCATAGGGCAGGGCCGCGTATGGAGCGGTTCCCGCGCACTGCAACTGGGACTGGTTGACCGCCTAGGTGGGTTGGATGACGCCATTGCCTGTGCCGCCCGGATGGCCAAAATAAGTGATTACCGGTTACGCGAATATCCCGAAACGCACAATTTGCTGGATATGATCCTCGGCAAATATGAAAATGATAATACCCAATCGGCCATACAAAAAGAACTGGGTGAAGACGGTATGAGGACCTATCAAACCATGAAACGGGTAAAACAAATGGTAGGGGTAACGCAGGCGAGGATACCTTTCGATATGTCAATTCAGTAATCCCCCGCCCCCTTAAAGAAAGGGCATATAAGATACTAAGGTGGGTCGCTTTTACAAAGCGGCTCACCTTTTTGTTTTGAAGCAAGGCAGACGGCAGACGGCAGACGGCAGACGGCAGACGGCAGACGGCAAACGGCAAACGGCAGACGGCAGACAGCAGACGGCAGACGGCAAACGGCAGACGGCAAACGGCAAACGGCAGACGGCAGACGGCAGACAGCAAACGGCAGACAGCAGACGGCAAACGGCAGACGGCAAACGGCAGACGGCAAACGGCAGACGGCAGACAGGGAAAACAAAAGGTATTGGGGCTCCTACACTGCTGCCGCGGATTCGGCACGCGAGGCAGAAAAATGAGGCGGCGCAAGGTTGTTTAATAATTTCAAAAGGCGCGAACTGTTTGCCGTCTGCCGTTTGCCGTCTGCCGTTTCACGATTACCTTTGCCCCCTAATTTTTGAGATAAACTATGTCGGGTCAATACAACCAATGGACGGCCATGTGGGCTATTTGCAGGGCCACACTGCGGGCCATATTTAAAAGTCCCCAGGCCATTTTTTTTAGCCTGTTCTTTCCCATTGTACTTATAATGGTTTTTGGCGCATTGACTGGCGGAGGCGGAAAGGCCTATGATGTGGCTTTTGACGCCAAAAGCGATACCACCAGCAATGTTTATTTTGCTATTAAGACCATCCCGGCTTTTGACATTCACCAGGGAAGCGAAGCGGAATTGCTCGACCGGTTAAAGAAGGGCCGTATTACTGCGCTGATCGAAGTAAAACCGTTGACCGCAAATGCTTCCGGACCAAAGTATGATATTCATTTAAAGACCACCTCGGCCAGTCAGCGTGACCTGCCCGCTGTTCAAGCTCTTTTGAATAGTTTTGTTAATGAGGTAACGGCCAATTCAATGCCCAATAAGATCGCAACCGTTTCGGTTGAAGAAATGCCGGGCCGTCAGTACCGTATGATCGATTTTTATTTACCTGGAATGCTGGGTTTTTCCCTCATCGGTTCTGCCGTTTTTGGAGTGGCATTCGTTTTCTTTACCCTGCGCGAAACCCTGGTGTTGAAACGGATGTTTGCCACACCGGTACGCAAAACATTTATTGTATTGGGTGAGAGCCTGGCCCGTGTGGCGTTTCAACTCACTACTTCTATCATATTGATCTTATTCGGTACCTTCTTTTATCATTTTACCCTGGCTCATGGGTTTGTGACCTTTCTGGAATTACTGGTTCTAAGCTTCCTGGGGGTAACCGTATTCATGGGTTTTGGTTTTATTATCAGCAGCGTGGCCAAGAACCAGAATGTGATCCCCATTTATGCCAATCTGTTCATGTTCCCGCAGTATTTTTTATCGGGCACCTTTTTCCCGAAAGGGTTACTGCCCGAAAGTATGCAGGTCATCATCAATTACCTTCCTTTAACAGCGTTGAACGATGCCATGCGTAAAGTCTCTTTCGAAGGCATGCATTTGCTGGGCGTAGGCAAGGAGATCACTATTTTAATTGTGTGGTGTTTGTTAGCCTATAGCATTCTGATCAGAATATTCCGTTGGGAGTAAAAAAGGCGGCAGAAGGCAGATGGCAGATGGCAGACGTCAGAAGCTCCTGCGGGGCAACAAAAACTTAAAATTTAGAACTCAAAACTCAAGAACTATAAAATGAGAATAGTGAAACTGGCCATCATCAGTGTGGTGGTGTTATTTTTGGTCACGTATCTTTTTTCTTTGATCATTCCCTCCCAGATCCGGATCTCAAGGGCAATGAACATTTCAGTATCTAACGACAGTTTGCGCGCCCTGGTGACTGACCTGCGTCAGTGGAAGCAATGGAATGAGCTGGTGAACAACCCTGCTCTTACCAATCAGCAATATGCTGAAAAATCATATTCGAGCGATCAGTTAAAAGTAACCAGTGAGCCTTCAACCGGGGATACCCTTTTTACTGCCTGGCGTCAGCAAAATGCGCGGGTGCTTGCCAGTGGGTTTACCTGGGAGGGCACGGGTGATCAACTGGTTTTACAGTGGTATTTTGATGTAAAATTAAAGTGGTACCCCTGGGAAAAATTTAGTAGCATAGTTTTTGATAAGCAATTGGGGCCGCCTATGGAGAAATCGCTGGGCAATTTGAAAAAGTTGCTCGAAAAAAATCCATAAAGGCTTACATTTCATCTTAAAAAGAAATAGTATGAAAAAATTGTTGCTTTTGTCTGCCATAGCTTTGGTGGCAATAGGCGTACAGGCCCAGGGTGATAAATCACAAAGACCCAGCCCGCCTGCTAAAGTATCAGAAACTACCAGTAACGGGGTCACTATCTCTATTGATTATAGTCAGCCTTCCGTGAAAGGCCGTACAATCGGGACCGATATTGCGCCGTATGGTAAAGTATGGAGAACCGGCGCCAACGAAGCTACCGTGTTTGAAGTGAACAAAGACGTAAAGGTGGAAGGCAAAAGCCTGCCTGCCGGAAAATATGGTTTGTACAGCATTCCCGGTAAAGAAGAGTGGGTGATCATCTTTAGTAAGACCTGGAACACCTGGGGAACCAATTACAAGGAAGCAGACGATGCTTTACGCGTAAATGTAAAACCCGGTAAAGCGCCCAGTGCTACTGAACGTATGACCTTCACTGTTGATAAAAGTGGTAAGGTGTCATTATTGTGGGGTAATGAAGAAGTAGATTTCAAAGTTCAATAAGGTTAAGCGTATATAAGAGTAAAGTAAGCAAAGAGCTGTCCTGAGCGTTAGCAAGGGATGGCTCTTTGCTTTTTTGTTAGAGGGTCATTTGCCCGTTTTTTCTACTACCACTGTCGTATTCTTTACAAGTTCTGCATGGTTTAGCCGGAAAAGGAAGTATTACTAATTACTATAATCCTAAACCCGCATAAACACGCAGGAGTGTGCTTTTTGTTTTGGTAATTTGCGTTTTAATGCTGAATTTGGTGTTAACTAACTGTTGCGGTATGCTTTACACCATTAGAAAGGCAATTGATCTGAGAGGAATTGATCGCTGGATTGGTACCTGCCACCATCCTGTTATTACTACCGGAGATACATACATCCCAATTAATCCAACACATCTTTTTTTATCGTTACTGCCAGGTTTTTGAAACCGCTGGCAGCATCCGCCCCTATACACAACTACCCGAAATAATTGAACGAGCATAAACCTGTCCTTCAAACGATTCCTAGTATTTAATTATTAATTCGAAAAAAAGGATTATGACCCAACTTTCATTAAAGAGTAGTCGATCAGTAAAAGCAGTTGGCTTATTACTGTTCTGCCAGCTGATTGTGAGCCTGACGTTTGCTCAGGTTCATATTAGTGGAAAGGTAACCGGTAAGGAGAATCAGCCGTTAACCGGTATTTCCGTTACGGTTAAAAACACCAATTTTGGTACTGCTACCGATCCATCGGGCAATTACAGCATCAATGCGGCGCTAAAACCAGGCAGTTATTCGCTTGAATTTTCGGGAGTGGGTTTTAAAAGCGCCTCACAAAGCCTGCAGGTTGGCAGTGCTGAAAATTATACGGTGAACTATACCATGTCTGAGGATGCGTTGGGTTTGGAAGAAGTAGTAGTAACGGGTACTTCGGAAGGAACTACCCGTAAACAGATTGGTAGTTATATCAGCACCGTAAAGGCCGATCAGTTGAATAAAGGCGCGACGGGTAATGTACTGGCGGCATTGCAAGGAAAGACCGCAGGTGCCCAGATCGTACAAAACTCGGGCGACCCGGCCGGGGGCATTTCGGTTCGGCTGCGTGGGGTCAGCTCTTTGAACGGTTCATCGGAACCCCTGTATATTGTTGATGGGGTGATCATCAATAATTCTACTAACCGGGTTACCAATACCCAAAATACGTATGATGCCGGTAGTGCCGGACCGAGTAATACTCAGGGGAATACGTTTACAGGAACGCCAGGCCAAAGCCGAATGGTGGATATTAATCCGGCTGATATTGATCATATTGAAGTGCTGAACGGCGCTGCGGCATCTGCCATTTATGGTTCCCGCGCCAATAGCGGGGTGGTGCAGATCTTTACTAAAAGGGGCAGTGCCGGTTTACCCACCGTAAGTTTTTCAACCGGTATCATGACAAGCCACCTGCGCAAAAAACTGGATGTGAACGAAGCTCCGGTGAAATTCGGTGGTCCGCCGGATGGGCCGAATGCATTTACACAAGACCTGATTTCCACTACAGGTACACCAGCTGCGTTGCCTACCAATACAACGCCCGTTACCCGGTACGATTACCAGGATTATATTTTTCAAACCGGTTTGGGCACCGATAACAATGTATCAGTGGCTGGCGGAAAAGATAAAACCAAATACTTTGCCTCTGCTTCTTATTTCTATAACGAAGGGATTATCAAGAACACAGATTTTAAGCGTTTCAGCTACCGCGTTAACCTCGACCAGGAACTGGCTAAATGGGCCAATATAAGTGTCGGGTTAAATTACATAAACAGTGCTGCCGATGAAAAGCCCGATGGCAACTCGTTCTTTTCACCCATGAATTCGGTTACCATCATTGGGAATTTTCACAATATCTGGCAGCGGGATGCGCTGGGTAATTTGCAAAGAGTAGGTGAAAGGCTTCGCATAAATCCCGTATCGGTAATAGAAGATTTTAAACAAAAACAGGAAACCAACCGGCTTATAGCCAGCGCCAAATTGAAAGTAAAGCCTGCAAAGGGATTAAGCTTCGATTATACAATGGGTATTGATAACTACGGTCAGCGTGGTACCACCTATATGCCGCCTTATGCATATGTAGCCAATACGGCCTTCTATGGTGGTGGATCACCCAACATTGACCCTGCTTTGAATGGGTATGCCAGTAATGGCGCCAATACCTTCTTCCAGATAAACCATGAAATAAACGGCACCTACCAGACAAATATAAACGATGACTGGGCATCTACCACCCAGGTAGGTTATGCGGTTCAATACGAAAAAAATAACCTGAGCATATTGCAAGGCAGGGGTATGACGCCTTTTGTAGAAACGGTTAACAGCGCCAGTACGCAACTGCCAGGCACTGATTACCGGTCAGAGTTTTCTATTGCAGGCGGCTATCTGCAACAGAATTTTAAATTCAAAGACCAGTTATTTATTACAGGCGCCGTGCGGGTTGATGGATCATCAGTATTTGGTAAAGACGAACGCAGCCAGGTGTATGTAAAAGCAAGCGGAAGCTATCTGTTGTCTGGCACCGATTGGTGGGGTAAACTGCCCCTGTCAAAATGGTGGGATGTAGCCAAACTCCGGCTTGCGTATGGGGAATCGGGAAACATGACAGGGATTGGTCCTTACGACCGGTTTAATACTTTGCCTATAAGTTCTTTTTTGGGCAGAACTGCATTATATAGCAAATCAAGCCTTTCCAATACCAAGATAAGTCCTGAACGGCAAAAGGAATTTGAAGTGGGTACCGACCTGTCTTTTTTTGCGAACCGGCTCGGTTTGCAGTTCAACTATTATAATAAAAAAGTAGATCACTTACTACTCAACCGCAATATTGCACCCACCAATGGGTACTCAAGCCTGTTGGATAATTTTGGGGCTCTGGAGAATAAAGGTTTCGAAATAGTATTAACAGGTACACCGGTGAGAAATAAAGACTGGAGTTGGGATGTTACTGGCATTTATAATCACAATCGCAATAAAGTGGTAAAGGTTGGACAGGCTGTTTCTTTAAGCACCAATGCCGGCGCTCCTATCTGGTTAATTGAAGGACAACCCGTGGGTATTTTTTACGGAACATTTTTCGCTACCGATGCCAATGGCAATCAGATAAAAAATGCTTCAGGATTCCCGTTGACAGAAAGAGGGGCCAAGCAAACCGATCCGCTGCAGTATACACCACAACGTGATGCCAACGGGTTGCCTACCGGAGATGCTTTACTAAAAGTAATTGGCGACCCCAATCCTGATTATACCGCTAC
This sequence comes from Niastella soli, assembly GCF_017742245.1. Classification (GTDB taxonomy): domain Bacteria; phylum Bacteroidota; class Bacteroidia; order Chitinophagales; family Chitinophagaceae; genus Niastella; species Niastella soli. The sequence goes on along the minus strand of NZ_JAGHKO010000010.1, from coordinate 232,507 downwards.
TTTGGTAAATGAAGTAAGCTATAAAAAAATCGGGTTACGCGTTCAGTTCGATGCCGTGCAGGGTGTTGATGTATGGAATGCCGATTTCAGAACAAGACAAGGGGTAGGCAATGGTAAAGTAGCGGAGCAGGAACACCTGGGGCTATTACCCCGTGGTTATATCAACAGTGTGTACCAGATAGAACAATGGCGCGTGGATGATGGTTCGTTTGTGAAACTTCGTGAAATAAGTTTGAGCTATCGTTTAGGGAAATTTAAGATCTTTAATGACCTCACCTTTAGCCTTAGTGGCCGTAACCTTATCTCCTGGGATGACTATAAGGGATATGACCCCGAAGTGAATGCCGGTGGCCAAAGTACCTTGTTACGGAATATTGATTTTGGGACTGTGCCTATTCCCCGCACGTTCAGTTTCAATATTGCTGCTAAGTTTTAACACCCAAAACTATTTTATGAAGTATACAACAATAAAATATACAACCTGTTTTGCAATGGCTGCGTTGATGCTGCTGTCTGTTGCCTGTAAAAAAGATTATGCCGATCCCAACAATGCTGCGGTAGAAAACGTGGTTAAATCATCAATCGGATTAACTGGGATGGTAATAGGTTTACAAAAGAACTATACAGCTACCCGTGCGGGTTCCATATACAACCTCATTACCACTGATGGGTTTGTTTCAAAACAATTGGTCATCCTTAACCAGGGTAATACTGCCGAATACCAGCTTTACCAGGGTGGCCCGTACGTATTGAACACCAATTCCATTGCGATATCATTTTGGACAAACTGCAATAAGGTGATCTATGATGCCAATACCGTGCTTGCTTTTACTCCCCAATTGGGTGATAAAAATTATGCCAGTGGGTTGATTGCCTATGCCAGTATATTTAAAGCTTTAGCTATTTCCAATATGGCTATGTTCTGGCAACAGATCCCCGATACCTCCACGCCTGGCGTTCCTGTCAATTTCGTCCCCAATACGGAAGGGTATACCAGGGCATTGAATGTGATCAACAATGCCATTGCTACAGTCACTGTAGATACGATCAGCGGATCATTCCTTTCGAATGTACCCGCTGGAATTAATATTGTGAACACCTTGCATGCATTAAAAGCGCGCTTCTCCCTGTATACCGGAAATTATGCGCAGGCACTGGCAGAAGCAAATATGGTAGATCTTACCAAAAGATCAACTTTCAATTACGACGTGGTAACGCTGAACCCTATATTTGAAACGGCCACTTCTACCAATAACGTTTATCAACCCATTGATTCTACCATGGGATTGCCGCCGGCATTGGCGCCCGACCTGGCAGATAAACGCGAGCCTTTCTATATCACTATCTCTACCGGTTCAGGTAACCGTTTTCGCCTCAGTAACTTTTTTGCCACTTCTACCGGCTCTATACCAGTTTATTTACCCGGTGAAATGACCTTAATAAAAGCAGAAGCCTATGCCCGGCAGAATGATCTGGTAAATGCACAGATCGAATTAAACAAGGTGATCACCAAACAACCTGCTGCAGACCCATTTGGCGTTGGGGCAGGCTTGCCGGCAGATCTTACGCCTTATACCCAGGCGCAACTGCTCGATCAGATCTACCGTCACCGTACCATTGAATTATATTTATCGGGTTTGCATGAATTTGACAGCCGACGGTTCAACCGGCCTAATGCGGAACGCACCCGGAATTACCTGCCTTATCCAAATGTTGAACATAATGGTAATCCCAACACACCCGATGATCCTACTTTTTAATATTTTAATATAACGGATCAATTTTTTATGCAACCCTGCTGTTTTTCGGCAGGGTTTTTTTAATGTTTTTTTCAGATTTCCCTTTCTGTATGGGGTAATGGCCGAAATACTTTCGTTTCTCTGTTAGAGAATAACGCATTTGTGTGTCCCAAGATCACTTCACCCATTCATTAAATCCCATATAATGCATCGAAAGTGGCTCCTGTCGCTTACATTATTTTTACTTTTCATGACTGCCTTTTTCAGAGCTCAACTTCAAAATATCTAACGCACAATCCATAGTGACCGGTTTGGCTATCAGTTCTGGTAAATGAACGGGGCAAAATAATAAACAATCCAAATTTAAATAAAGCGTATGGCGTTTCATAAAGTAAGATCGCTGACTGCGGTGATACTATTTTTCTTGGTTATTCAACATTCATTTGCACAAAAGATAACCCCGGGAGATAACGCTAAAGCAGCCCTGTCGGCAAGCGGTTCGACGAATGTCGATTTTTCAACGGGCATCGTAAATTATTCCATTCCATTGGTGGGTGCCTCACAGAACGGGTATAAGGTTTCACTGGGTTTGGCGTATGCAGGAAATGGGATCAAGGTTGATCAGTTACCCAGCTCGGTGGGCTTGGGCTGGGGTTTAACAGGTACAGGTATGGTATCGAGGGTTATTCGTGGAAGCAAAGCTGATGAGCAATATGGTATGGCTATTTATCCCATGCCTGCTGATGCCGCCCAGCTTGGTGAAAGGGAGGAAAGGGTCAACGAAAGAGAGAAGGATGGTGAATCAGATTTGTTTACCCTGCATTACAACGACCTGTCTGCAAAATTCCTCATTGAAATGAATTACGATCATTTTGAGGTTATAAAACTGGAAAAGAACAAAGTAAAAATTGAAGTTCAGAATGAGGGAATGCAGATCACCGGGTTTAAAGTGACAGATGAAAGCGGTAATGTGTATTTATTCCAGGATATAGAATATTTGATCAGTTATTATAAACAGGAAGCGGAACCGGGAGTGAAAGAAAATTACATACAAGGAGCGCCTGTTGTATGGTATTTGACCGAGATACAGATCCTGAACGGCGATAAAATAAAGTTTATGTATGAAGATGATGTTGTTTCCGAGAACAAGAACATCCTGGACCAACGAGTGGAAGAATACAGTTCTCCTATGGTGAAATATGCGAGAAGAGAAGATTTAAGAAACGCAATTGAATCTTTGATCTTACAGGAGCCTGATGAGGCAATACGGGAGCAAGCAAATAATGCGTTAACTGCGATGAAGTCAGCTGTTCGATCATTGGAGAATAAAAGAAATTTTTCGCAAGACAGCTATGAAAGGAATTTGAGGGCTTACCAGAATTGGGAAGCTCCCAGGGACATGTATGATGCGTTGAACGACCAGCAGGAAATAGAGGCGGTGAATGCGCAGATTGACCAGGTTATGGATAACTTCGATTTGTATTATCAATTGGATTATGCCCCCTATCTGGAGACACTGAATCAATTTCAGAATGAGTTTCGTCAATTGTTAAAGCAGTATTATGAGACGGCAACCTATTTCGGGGGCAATTTTTTCGGCTCCTATTCGGCTTCATTTAGCAGAATAAAACTCCTTAAGCGTATACAATTGCGCGATGCAATCATCAATCTGGAATATAAGACAAGGACATTTGGTGTTCAAAAAAGTAATACACTCTTAACCAAAGTCACCCTGTGGGACCGAAAACAGGATGTTGTTCAACAGGTAGTGCTGCAATACGGTGAAAATTACATCAATTCTAATCTGACTTTAGGAAATGGATTGCTAAAAGAGTTGAATTTTACACCTGCGGGTTCTTCTAATGAATTAAAGTATACGTTCGATTATTTTAATGAGAACGAATATATAGGGCCATATGACAAGGATTATTGGGGCTTTAATAATGGCAAAGGCAATAATTACATTTATCCCTCAGATGAATTTTACGATTATGGTACAGGCTCTAATCCTGATGCCTTTTCCTTATTTCAAAATCAATATTCCCGTTGGTGGAACTTTTATTTTAGTGGAGTAGGGGATCTTGAAAATGGGGAAGGTTTTGGTGTGGGGGACAGACGACCGGACATCAGCAAAACAATTGCAAGGTCTTTGAAAAAGGTTACCATACCTACCGGCGGAAGCATACTGCTGGAGTATGAGGCCAATACAATAAACAGGGAAGGTGAAAAACAGAATGTAGTGGTGGGCGGTTTACGCATTAAATCGGTCAGGCAGGATGATGGGATCGGCAATATTTCAACGATAAAATACAAATATGAGTTCCCTGACCAATATGATCCGTCTTTTATAAAAAGCACCGGAAAACTGGTGAATTGTGGCAAACAGGCCTTTTCAATTGTAGCTAATTACAGTTCTGGAATTTCCGATATAATAACCGCATCGGAGCCTTTTGATTTTAGCGCCCAGTTGGAGGAAACGGGCAATTCAAATGTGTTTTACGGATATGTGGAAGAGGTCCGCGATGGGGGTGGCCGGACCGGTTATAAATACTTTTCTTTTGCAGAAGATGAGGGTTTTAACGATTTCTATCCCTACAACCTGGAAAACCTGCTGCTGGCTAAAGTCACCTATGATGAAACGGGCAGGATGCTGACCCTCGATAAAAACAAGTACCAGGTTCCGGCTTCGGATATACCTGGTTATTATGGTTCTTATGCACTTCCCCGGGAATTCCAATTGTTACAGAATAATTACCTGGTTGCCGATGAACAAAATAATTCCGGTTCCCGTATTCAGCTTAAGGCCTTTCCTCACGGTTTCAATCCCGGTGAAAGTGAAAGGGCATATCTTACGCAAGATATTATTGCAAAAGACGGTATCACCTATTATAATCCTTACCAGTATTATTACGACAACATACGACCCCGGTTAACGCTTTCCAATCGTGCCTTACAATACCAGATAAAAGTCAATTCATTTGTTAAACTGATTGAAAGCAAACATTATGAATTTTCTTCCAATCAGAATGCGGTACCAGGTTCTTCCTTCGGCCGTAACGACCAGCCTTATTATTTTGAATGGCTGTTGCAGGGAAATTACGGCCCTTCCATTATGGAAGAAACGCATTTTTATTATGATAACAGCCTGAGCGTTTACCCCACCAGGATCGAGACCACTACCTCAAAAGGGAAAGTAATGCAACGATTCAAGTATGCTATTGATTATGACCCATCAACCGATGCAGCCATCAGAGAACTGTTATCGTTGAATTGTACAAAAGCAATTATCGAAGAGCAAAACTGGAACTTCAATGCTGCTAGCAATACCTGGAAGGTAACCGGCGGCACTATTAATAAGTATGGGGTACATATGCTGGATGGAGGGGAACATGTGTTGCTCGATGAAGCGTATGCGCTGGAGCTGCAAAAACCCCTTGCTACAGGAGAAATGGGGTGGAATGATAATATGTCATCGAGCGGATTATACAACCAGCTTTTTCATGAAAATAAACAATGGTATAAAGTGAGGTCGGCCTATACCTGGGAAAAAATGCCGTGGGGCGTTGTTGTTACAGGTAAAGAAACGAACGGGAAGAAAGAGTCGACAAAGTACAGTGAATTAACATTTAATTCGGTGGTTCAACTGGAAAATGCAGATCCCTCTGATGTGAAAGTGTTTGATTTTTCGATCACAAATGAATTGAATTACAAGTTTGGCGGGATGTATTCAATTTTCAGAAAAAGGTTGGATCCTTTTTACGCTCCTGATCCGGAACTTGAATTCTATGATTGGGTAACCTGGGCCCGTGAAATAGTAGATGGGTATAAGCGCCTTCAAACTGACTATCCTTACGATTATGAATATCTGATGGCAAGGCCGGTAATGAAGTCGTTGTACAATATGTTTACTATAATGTCAAAACAGTACAGTTATGGAACGTTCATGGCTTTTGGCAATACTTTTTCCACAGATTGGGCTGCTACTACGGAAGAAGATAAAGCGGAGATATATAATCTGAGTCATGGTTATATACCCAGCATTTATTATATGGCCCCTTTCATGAGCGATTTTATCGGTTCTTTATATGAAAATCGTTATAATCTTTTAGTACAGGTAAACCTGTATTTTGTACGGACCAGCGAACCGGCATCAGTTTATGAATCCAGCCTGAGCCTGGCTAATTATAAAAAGAAGAACAGGAATATAGTCTTTTTTACAAACAATTATTTCCAGTATAGAATAAAGTACAGTACGGGCTTCTCAGGATATTTAAATTTTACCCTACAGGATGGAAGAGCGGTCATCGATCTTCAGTCTATTCCCAATTTGCAGGATGCACAGGAGATCGTATTCTATATTGGTACAGCAAATAGTGTTGCTGTAATTGCTCCCGAAGGGTATCCTTTCATTTGTGAAACCTATAATGCCCAGGGATTGGTGACAAAAAAATTTGATCAGAACAATAACGTGGAAAATTATTTCTATGATCAATATAATCGCCTGAACCTGGTTACCGATCGCAATGGCAATATCCTCAAGACAATAGATTACAATTTCAAGGCTCACTAATAACCCCGGTTTATGTTAATCAGAACTTTTCTAATAGCTGTTTTTTCCTGTTGTTTATTTCCCGCGTTGGCCCAGGAAATTGGAGGCCCCGAGACTATAATGGCAGGAAGTATGGCTACCTATACCACATATAGCCCTTACTCTGTACCGGTTTACTGGTATGTGCCGGAAGATCACGGCTATATTTACAGTACAGACAACGAAGAATATGAAAATGGTCAATATAAATACTCAATTACTGTACAATGGAATAATAACTGTGCTAATTCAGTTGTGATTGCCTATGGATATTTTTATAGAATTTTGAACGTTCGTGTTCAGGCCATTATTTCCCCAGGATCGCTTCTTCCCGAGTTACATTTTGAGGACGACCAGATTCTGTATCCCAGTCAGGCGTACGCCTTTGGCGAAGTCAGTTACAATTGGTATCAATCAACTGACGGTAGTACCTGGGATTATATTTATGGAGCAAATCAAAGTATATATCTGATCCCTTCGTCTTCTATAAACAGGATTACTTATTTTAAGCGCGAGGTGGTTAATGATTGTGGCGAAAGTGCCTTTACGAACGTTGTAACAGTATACCCGGCGCCAGTAGCGGCTGGCGTTATTATGGGCAATAAGAACATCGATTATGGAACAAGTCCAGGACCTATAACCTGTTCACCAGCTACGGGAGGCACTTGTAATGGAAACTATACCTATTCGTGGATAAAGACAGAGGAGGGAGGAGTTTGGTATTTGTGTGATAATTCCAATGTACAAAACTTTGATCCGGGTATTTTAACTAAAACTACAATCTTTAGACGAATGGTGAACTGTGGTAATGAAGAGGCCGCGTCAGATTTTGTAACTATCACAGTAGGCCCTGCGCCATTGCAGCCAGGATCTGTAACGCCGGCCACCCAGCCAACGATCAATTACGGCGCAAACGCTTCTCAATTGTCAATAAGCGGTGTTTCCGGCGGTAGCGGGTCATATTCCTATCAATGGCAATACAGTAATGACGGAACAACCTTCATAAATATCGGAGGTGCCACCTCAAGTACTTATACTCCCCAAAATGTTACAGCTACTACTTATTACCGGGTTGCCGTGACCAGCAATGGAAGTACCGGGTATACCAGTGCGGCAACCGTAACTGTGTATGCACCCTTGCAGGCCGGAGTTGTAACGCCGGCCAGCCAGTCAATGATCAATTATGGATCAAACGCTACGCAATTGTTGATCAATGGGGTTTCAGGTGGCAGCGGCGTGTATACCTATCAATGGCAATACAGTAATAACGGAATAACCTTCACTAATATCGCCGGTGCTTCTTCTACTGACTATACTCCCCAGAATGTTACAGCCACTACTTATTATCGGGTTGCTGTAACCAGCAACGGATTTACCGGATATAGTAATGCGGCAACTGTACGTATATATCCGGTACTGGCAGGAGGGTATATTCATACAACCAGTACGTCGGTGACCTATAATACAGATCCGGACGAAATGTTCCTTACAGGCGTATCAGGCGGTAATAATATATACACTTACCAGTGGCAGCAATCGGTAAATGGAAGCACCTTCAATGATATTGCCGGGGCAAATACTATTACTTATGATCCTGGTGTATTGACCCAGCCTGTATATTACCGGGTATTAGTGACGAGCAATGGAGTTTCGGTATATAGTAGCACCACGCAAATAAAAATGGCATTCAATGCGGGGGTGATCAATCCGGCTGTTGTATCCATACCAGTGAATACCAATCCCGGTAAACTGACTGCCTCCGCAGCAGAGGGGTATTGCAGCGGCGTTTATGCCTATCAATGGCAGCAATCTGCAGACGGAACCAATTTTACCGATATAAACGGAGCCACCGGTTTAACATATGAACCCGGAAACCTGAATACCACCAGCTGGTTCAGAAGGAAGGTGACCTGTATCACCAGCAATGAATCGGTTGTCACCAATAGCTGCAGGATAATCACCACCTCTATAGATGCCGAAAATCAGAATTATGTGAAAGTGCGTGTGTTTGCGCATGGCGGGGTTTTTTACGATGTGAATGCAGCTGGTATAACAGATGTTAAGGAGGTAAAACAAACCACCCAATATTTGGATGGACTTGGTAGACTGGATCAAACGGTTACCCGGCAGGGTAGTAAAAATGGAACGGATTTTAAAGATGTTGTTACTCCTGCTGCATATGATGAACTGGGCAGGGAATCCATTACCTACCTGCCATATGTGTCACCAGGCAACGATGGTAAGTTCAAAACAAATCCGCTGACCGAATTGAATGATTTCCATAAAGTACAAAATCCCGGTGATCATTTTTACTTCGGGCAAACCATTTTTGATGCATCTCCGCTGAACCGGGTGGAGCAGAAAATGGCCCCTGGCGATTCTTGGACGGGCAATGGCATTGGGGTAAAAACCCGGAATTGGGTGAATACAGTAACTGATAATGTTCGGCTTTGGACAGTAACAGAGAATGCTGCCGGGCAATTTGGCTCCTATACTACAACAACCAGCTATGCGGCAGGGGAATTGTATAAGATGGTTACCATAGATGAGAATGGCAAACAGGTGATCGAATTCCATAATAAAGAAGGGCAGATCGTCTTGAAAAAGATACAGCTTACGGCCAGTGCCGATAACGGTTCCGGCAGCGATCATACAGGTTGGCTTTCTACTTATTTGATCTATGACGATTTTAACCGGTTACGCGCAGTGATTCAGCCTAAAGCCGTAGCCGAGCTTGCAAAGACCGGCGTTAACTGGGTACTATCACAAACTATGCTGTATGAGCTTTGCTTTCGTTATGAATATGATGCACGAGGACGCCTGGTTGTTAGAAAGGCGCCAGGAGCGCAACCACTATACATGGTTTATGATTCCAGGAACAGGTTGGTGTTAAAACAGGACGGTAATATGCGTGCGGGCGCTTTACCTGTTTGGATGTATATGCAATATGATCATCTTGACCGTATTGTTGCTACAGGCCTTTGGCAAAATAACGACAATTGGGCCACGCATGCCAATGCCGCTTATAACAGCACGGCCTATCCTGACCTGAATGGCCAGACTTTTGAAGAATTGACATACAACTTCTATGACAATTATGATTGGGTAAATCAGGCGCCCCATACCGCAGCAGGATTTAATGCGGCCAGGAGTACAGTAGATGATGGTTATTTTGATGCGCCTTCCAACAGTCAGTTCCCTTATCCCCAGGCTTTAAATAAAAGTGAGCAGGTGGGCGGTATGCTTACCGGTACACGTACAAAAGTCATTGGCGAGAGTAAATATCTTTATGCCGTTCATTACTATGATGATAAAGGACGCATGATCCAAACTCAGTTAACCAATATCACTGACGGGAAAGAGATCGTAACTACTCAGTACAGTTTCACCGGCCAGCCCCTGATGACGGTGGTTAATCAACAAAAGGCGGGTAACGATGCGCAAACCAACCTGGTGCTTACCAAAATGATCTATGATGAATTGGGCCGGGTAGCAAGGATTGATAAGAAATTTGCTAATAGTCTGGTGAATGGCGGCGCCCTGCCTGCCAACTGGACCACCATCGCTAAAAATGAATATGATGCAATTGGTCTGTTAAAAAGAAAAATAGTATCGCCGGCTTACCACAACAATGCCGGCCTGCAACAGCTCGATTACAACTATAATATTCGTGGCTGGCTCACCAGTGTGAATAAGGATGAGCTGCAGGATAATGCCGCTTCTTCCAACAGTTATTTTGCTATGGAGCTGGGCTATGACAAAACGGTTTCAGCAGCTTCGTCTACCGGTTATACAAAGTCTCAATATAATGGTAATATCAGTGGTATGATCTGGAAGACAAGAGGAGACGGAGTTCGCCGCCAGTACGATTATAGCTACGATAACAGCGGTCGTTTATTAAAAGGCGATTTTAAGCAGGATGATAATTCTAACAGCTGGGGCATAAGTAAAATGAATTATAGTATGAAGGTCGGTGATGGTATAAATCCTGCCAGTGCCTATGATGCCAATGGTAATTTACTGGCTATGACACAACAGGGTTGGAAAGCCGGAAGCCCGGGAGCCCTGATCGATCAACTGACCTATAATTATACTATTAACGGGAACGACCTCAGCAATGTGCTCAGGGGCGTAAGCGATCAATCGCCCAATACCAGCACGCTGGGTGATTTTAATGACAGGAACAATGATGGTACCGATGACTATAGTTATGATGCCAATGGGAACATGACCCTGGATAAAAACAAGCACATCAGCAATATTGCTTATAACCACCTCAATTTGCCATCGGTGGTCACCGTTAAAAAAGATGATGGCTCAAATAGAGGGACCATCAGTTATACCTATGATGCCAGGGGTAATAAGCTGAAAAAGATAATTGAAGAAACAGGGGCTACTGTGGCTTATAATGGAACAAACTGTACAACTGATATAAGTACTATTACAACTTATCTTTCGGGAGCTGTTTATGAACGCAAAACATATAGCAATGACGCCTTATCAGGTTTGAATACGCCAGATCAGTTACAATTTTTGCAACACGAAGAGGGGCGGGTACGCTTCTTAAAAGCAACCACTTCAACCTGTGCAGCACAACCAGACAGATTGGTGTATGATTACTTTGTCAAAGACCATCTGGGTAATATCCGCGTTGTATTAACTGAAGAGGAGAAAGAGAACTGTTATATTGCTGCTACGCTGGAGGAAAATAAAAGGGCTGATGAAAAGAAATTTTATAGCATTCATGACGAACAGGTAACAGATGTAAACTTGGTAAATGGCGCTGCCGGTTACCCGCAATTCCAGCAAAAGCTTTACCAGGTGCATGGCGGATTGCAGAGACAACGTACTGGTTTAGGCATTGTGCTAAAAGTTATGAGTGGTGATAATGTGAGGTTTTCTGCTCAATCTTTTTACAATTTGCCGGGCGGTAGTAGTCCCGGAAACCCTGCCACTACAGCCCTTACCGAATTGTTGGCCGCATTTGCCGGAAGCGAGGCTGTTGCTACAAAAGCTATGGGCTTATCAACTATTGAAGGGTTACAAACAGGAACCGGGATCTTTGACTTTATTAATAATCATACAGAAGGACCAACCCGGGCAAAAGCTTATTTGAATTACTTGCTTTTTGATGAACAATTCAGGTACGTAAGCGGTGGAGCAGACCCTGTTCAGGCAGACGGCGGTTATAAACTGCACGATATGTTTATCAACGCCCCTGTTGAGGTAAAAAAGAACGGATATATATACATTTATGTAAGCAACGAAAGTAATTTGCCGGTGTTCTTTGACAATCTTGCTGTGACCCATATAACAGGGCCGTTGCTGGAAGAAACGCATTATTATCCGTTTGGGTTAACGATGAAAGGCATTTCCTCAGGGGCCATGTGCATTTTGGGAAATAAATATAATTTTAACGGCAAAGAATTAGCGAACAATGAATTTTCAGACGGTAGTGGATTAGAATGGTACGAATATGGAGCGCGAAATAATTATGATGTGCAAATCGGAAGGTTCTTAAGTGAAGATCCAATTGCGGATTCGTTCTATCATTATACGCCCTATCAGTTTGCTGGAAATGAAGTTCCAAACGCAATAGATCTGGATGGGCTGGAACCGGCGAGGCAGCAGACGTTGTGGACGCAAATAAAGGATGGCTGGAATGATTTCAATAATGGAAGAGGTAATATTTATGCTGGGCTTGATTGGTTTAATAGAAATATAAACCCGGTTGGGTTGATTGCACATGGCACCAGTAAAGTTGCTACTGGTAAGGATCTGATCACAAGGGAAGAAGCTTCCCGGGTGCAAGGGGTGGCTGAAATTGGTACTGGTGTTTTTTCCTTGTTTACAGCTGGCTATTTTAGTGTGGCTGGTGTCAATATGGGTAGTGGTGGCACTTCTATATGGGAATTTGGTGACGCTATGCGGGGGAAACTGGCTGAAAGATATCTAGGATCGAATTTGCCATACGCATTCAAGACTTTTGACAGGTTTGAAAATGGTATTGCAACGAGTATAAAAAGTGTTGACCTGGCAAAATCATATAAGACCTCGGGCTCTCTTTATAGTACGCTTAAAGGCTATATTGATGATATTATGTTTTTTGATAAACCTTATAAATTACAAGGGGTAACAGTTGATCCTAAAGATATAGCAAGACGAGTATTGCAATTGGGGCTTCAACCCGGTCAAGGATCGGCAGCGCAATGGTCTGAAATTGGAAAGGCTATTCAATATGCCGCAGAGAATAACATACATTTTATTATAAGCTTTGTTGAATAAAGTTTACATTTTATGAAAAAGGCGTCAATTTATATCCTTAAAGAAAAAATTATCATTCATCCGGAGTCAAAAGCAAATGCAGGATTTTGGTTAAGTGATGAACATGTGGTGATCTTACCTGTGAATGCTTCCCCTGAAGAAATAATAAATGGAATTAACGAATCTCTTTCCAAAAGTCGTATGGGTTTGCCTGACCCGAAAGACTGGAGCTCTTTTGATAAGCAACTTTTGGCAAACATGGGCTTGAAATCGTGGGCACCAATAAAGAGAAAAAGCACAAAGTATTGTTCTGTCGAATGCGATAATAATGTCATCGTCTTTATTCCAACAGCACACGATACCGGAAACAGTGGTGCCGGGTTTACTTTTAAAACCAGTGATGCGGTAAAGGTTATTAATTCAGTTGATAATAATGAACTTTTTAAAGCATTTAAGCTTGCATTGGAAAAATGTGAATAAGGATCTTTTCGTTGGGTTGGGCAATATACGCATATGCGAAATGAACATGGAGAAAAAAAGATACTAAAAGCAAATTGGTTCCATTTATGATAGTGACCCTGCTGTTTTTACAGCAGGGTTTTTTTATGAGAGGTCAATGATGTACATCAACAAATGAAGCTTGCCGGCATTGTGTAAAGAATATGTATATATTTGAATGTGAATTAATTGTATTTTAATGTAGCCTTATAGTATTGTGCTATTTTTCAGATTTTTTTACTTAATTAAACTGTCAAATTGATTTTCTGGGTTGCAACGATTGCCTACTTTTGCCGCGTATGACAATTTCGTCCATAGGAATGACGGCCGCCCTGCTAACCACGGCAGCATATGTTCCACAAGCATATAAAACAATCAAAACCAGGTCAACACGAGACCTGTCAATTGTTACTTTTTCAATGCTTTTCGCAGGAACTATCCTTTGGTTCGTTTATGGGTTGTATATTCACGATACGCCCATAATTCTGGCTAACGGGGTAACAGCCACATTGTCGGGCATAATTTTTTTTCTAAAAATCGGGTCTTTTAAAAAAGGAAGACGCAGATAAAAATTATTACATGAATTTCAGAGAAGCCTCTATATCCGATATTCCACAACTGTCAGCGGTACGTTTGGCTGTAAAAGAAAATGCCCTGTCTAACCCGGCATTGGTCACGGAGCAGGATTATATCGATTTTTTGTCAAAACGTGGAAAAGGCTGGGTGTGTGAAATGGACAATAAGATTGTGGGTTTTGCCATTGGAGACCTGGAAAAACATAATGTTTGGGCCTTATTTGTACAACCCGACTTTGAAGGTCAGGGAGTTGGCCGGGAGCTGCTTATTATGTTGCTCGACTGGTACTATACGCAAACCACCGATACCATTTGGTTAAGTACCGCCGCCAACACGCGTGCTGCCGACTTTTACCGGAGTTTTGGCTGGAAAGAGGCTGGTAAAATGCCCAATGGTGAGTTGCGTTTTGAATTGTCTGCTGATGACTGGGGGGTATAAGACTACCTGCTAAGGAACTTTATTAGTTAGATGCCAGTATTTGTAACCCTGCAATTACTGGCATCTAACATGTTAGGAGGTTTGTTATGCGGTTGTCTCCAGAATATTAATTATAACCTGGTGAACTTTACTTAGTTGTTCGGTAGTAATGCAATACGGTGGCATAATGTATACGGTATTGCCAAGCGGACGCAAATACACTCCTTGTTCCAACGCTTTGCGCGTAACTTCCCAGCCAATAGTATTCAAATATCCATCGCGGCCCGATTCAATTTCAAACGCCATGATAGTGCCAATGGCTCTCGCGTTCTTTACCCGCGTTGCAAACCGGGCATCAGCACTTAATTGCTGAACGAATTGTTGTTGCAGACTGCTGATTTGCGCTATTTGATTTTGACAATCGGTTTGTAACAGTAAGTCCATACTGGCCAGGGCTGCCGCACAGGCGAGGGGGTTGGCCGTGAAAGAGTGTCCATGAAAAAATGTTTTCTTACGGTCATCATCCACATAGGCGCTGTGAATTTTGTTGGTACAGGCCGTAACGCCCAGTGCCATGGTGCCACCGGTGAGCCCTTTTGACAAACAAATGATATCCGGTTTTTCTTCCATATACAGGCTGGAAAACAACTTCCCCGTCCTGCCAAAACCTGTCATTACCTCATCGGCAATACAGATCACTTCATGGGCATGGCATTGCTGCAGTAGTTTGTTCAGGGCGGTTGCATCGTACATATTCATGCTGCCAACTCCCTGTAACATAGGCTCATAAATAAAACAGGCTATTTCATCCCAGGGACCGTCATATAAAGGCGAGTCCTTCGTAGGGGCATCGGTAAAAATAACATCGAACAATTTATCCTGGAAGGCGAGGGTGAATACACTTCGGTTACTCAGGCTCATGGTTCCAAACGTGTCGCCATGGTACGAATGGTTAAGCGCCAGGATCTTATTGCGTTTGCTATTGCCTTTGTTCCACCAGTATTGCAGGGCCATTTTAACACCCACCTCTACTGCGGTAGAACCATTATCTGAATAAAAGATCTTGGCAAAATCACCTGGTAAAATTTCCAGCAGGCGTTCGGCCAGCCTGACTGCCGGTTCATGGGTGAAGCCGGCAAAAATTACCTGTTCCAGGGTTTTGGCCTGTTCGTATATTTTTTCGGCAATGTAAGTATTGGCGTGACCGTGGATGGTAACCCACCAGCTGCTGATGGCGTCAATATAGGCCTTTCCATGCTCATCGATAATGTAGGTACCCTCTCCCTTCACCACCGGAATGGGTTCCGGCATCGATTTCTGTGGCGTATAGGGATGCCAAACTGCTTTTTTATCTCTTTCAATAAGTGTTGCCATAGGGGGGCAAAGGTAAGTTCTTAGTTCTTTAGTTATTAAGTTATTGAGTTTTACCCATTGCCTGTTGCCCACTGCTCATTGCCCTTCTGTCAGTTAAATATTCAGAATAAACACTATTCCAGTATAGCTGAATAAATAATAAAATTGCATTTTGTTAAACTTGTGCAACGGTATGACATCGATTATTGTCACCACATAACTAGAAATGGATTATAACAGGCTGGTTAAAGATTGTTTGAAGGGGCTGCCGGAGGCCCAACGACAGCTCTACGAGCATTTTGCTGAGGGTATGTTAGGGGTGTGTTATCGCTATACCAAGTCTGTTGCTGATGCGGAGGATGTGCTGCAGGAAGGGTTTATAAAGATCTTCCGCAACCTGCACCAGTTTAAATTTGAGGGGGAATTAGGCGCGTGGATCCGCCGGATCATGGTGAATACAGCCCTAAATTATCTCAAAAAGAACAGCCGGTACCAAACCGATCTATCCTTTCCTGAATCAAGCCTGCACCCGGTATCAGATGATAACCCCGAAGTGACGTTGCAGGCAAAGGACCTGGCTGAGTTGATCCGCCAGTTGCCCGCAGGTTATCAAACGGTTTTCAACCTGCATGCTGTTGAAGGATTTTCACATGTAGAAATTGGAAAAATGCTAGGTATAAACGAGGGTACTTCCCGGTCACAATATGCCCGCGCCCGTGCATTATTGATAACGTGGCTTAAAAAAACCAGCGTAGAAACAAAAAAGGAAACGTATGTCCGACCATGAATTTGAGAAACAGGTACATCAGAAGCTGCAGGAGCTAAAGCTGCGTCCTTCTGATACCGTATGGATGGAGGTGGAGAAAAACATCCGTCAGGATCAACACCGTCGCCCGTTTTTGTGGTGGTGGATGGCTGCGCTTTTTATTTGCGTAACGGCCGGTGGCTATATTCTGTATCGTTATACAGCTCAGACACCTATTACAACGAATACCCAGACAACAGTCGCTTCTTTGTCAAATATAAAATCCGCTGAAACATCGTCTAATTCTACTAATCAATCAAGTCAATCAAGCACCTTACAACCGGTAACAGATAAAACAGCGGCCGCCAGCCAAAACAATAACCAGCATTCAATAGCACCAAACGGTGAGCAAAAACAACCAACCGTTGAAGGACCTGATGCTACTGCTGAAACTACCAACCCGCATACTGTAGCAGAAAATAAGCAACCAGCTGTTGCTTCTGCTGATAACAGCGCCCTTACCAAAACAACTATAAAAAGAAATAAAAAGCCGGTTCAACAACCGCTTGCCAATAATATTGGCGGACACACAAATCCGCATGAACCCGTCATTGTGAGTAAGCTGCCTTATGAAAAACAGCGCTCTAACAAGAAGAAACGGATGGTTGAAGCAATGGCAATAACGACGCCGGTATATCAGGAAAAAGTGCCAGTAATTGAAGTTGCCCAACCCAATGAGAATGCGTGGAACAGCACTATGCCAATACGGGTGAATATGCTGGACAGCGCCATTGCCACCAATAAAGCGGTTATTATGCCGTTTAAGACCATGGCTCCTGAAATGATGCCGTCTGGACCAGTTGTTGCTCTTTCCGGTTCGTCTATTATCCGCAAAAAAGCTTCTTTATGGCATTGGGGCGTTGTGGCCGATGCAGGGTATTCCCGTATTACTGAAAGCAAACTCTTTCAGTTAAAAGGATTGTTAGGGAACGAAAAGTTCATTGCAGAAGACCTGTCGGCCCGCAGCAGTGCCAGTCCAAGTACAAGTCCCAGCAATGGTACAAATAGCTTTAGTGGCACCAATAATCAATTGGTAAGCTGGCAGGCTTACGCCGCACCGCCTAAGAAAGCTTCACCCATTCAGGCTGATGTTGCTTTTTCCGTAGGGTTGTTTGTTCAACGCACACTTTCCCCACGATTGAAGTTGTCACTGGGTCTGGAATATTCTTCTATAAGTGTACATACCCAGGTTGGACAAAAAGTGAATTCACCCAATAACCCTATTGTAGTGAATATGGGTACTTCACAAGCTGCACTCGTATCTGAATATTATAAATATCCGGGCACCGATACGGCCCAAACCATTAGCAGCGCTGCCTATTACCAGGGTATGACAACCTCCAGTCAGAAATATACCTATCGTTTTCATTATCTCGAAATTCCGTTAATGGCAAGCTGGCAAATAAATAAAGGAAGAGGCCTGCCGCCGTTCCAGTTGGAAGCCGGTGTTTCTATGGCCCGTCTGCTATCAGTAGATGCCTTACATTACGAAGGCCTGAAGGGCGTTTATTATAAGGATAACGACCTGTTCAATAAAACCCAGTTCAATTTTGTGACCGGCCTTAGTGTTGGTTTATTACAACAGAGCAAACATCCGCTTTGGGTTGGCCCTAATCTGCGCTATGCACTTAATGGATTGGTAGATAAAGAAGTTTCCACCGGGCAGTATATCTGGTCTGCTGGCGTAAGTGTGAAAATGTTACTGGGCAAATTGTAAAAGCAATCTCTAAAATATCCGGGAAGAGGCAACGCTTGTTTTCTGACGTTTGTCAGCTATAAAAAAGCTAAGCTTATGAAAAGGCACCTTATGGCAGTGTTACAGTTATGGATAACTGTGATACTAACGGCCTCTTTATCTGGTTGTGATAAAGAAAAAATAACCCGCTCGTATACCTGGTATACACCTGTTTACAGAGCGATGCCTGAAGTGCGGGCTGAGATGAAAAGCAGCCCGGCACGCTCAGTGAAAAGCCCCGGTAAAATATACATTTATGGAAATTACATTTTCCTGAATGAGTTTGATGAAGGCATTCACATTTTTGACAACACCAACCCTTCTTCGCCCAAAAACATTGCGTTTATTCCCATTCCCGGTAATGAAGATCTGGCTGTAAGGAACAATGTATTGTTCGCAGATTCATACAGCGATCTGGTAAGCTTTGATATTAAAGATCCCAGGGCTGTAACCGCTATCACGTTTGCTGAGAACGCCTTCCCTTACCGCAATATTTATTATAGTTATAATTCTATAGGGGGAACACGGCCTTCTACGCCTGACTCCATTAAGGTAACGGTAAGCTGGATACGACATGATACCACGGTTGCCTATTCCAACTCAAACGTTTATTACGATTTTCTTGCATCGGTCAGTGCCAGTGCGCAGCCCACATACAGCGCCACCGTTGGTCAGGGTGGTTCCATGGCACGGTTCACCCTTATTAATGACCACCTGTATACTGTGTCCAAAGCGGAATTGTATGCCTTTAATATTTCCGATCCCAGGGTGCCAAAGTATGTTAATAGAACAGTGATAAATAATAACCAGACAATTGAAACGATCTATCCATTCAAAAACAAATTATTCATAGGGTCAGCGCTGGGGATGTATATCTATGATGTATCCACGCCAGGCAACCTGGTTAAGCAGGGCGAATTTATACACGCTCGCAGTTGCGATCCTGTAATAGCCGATGACACCAGGGCCTGGGTTACCCTGCGTTCAGGTAATGGCTGTGGCGGTACTGTAAACCAGCTGGAAGTAATAGATATAAAAGACCTGTCAAAACCATCTTTAATAAAGCAGTATAGTATGACCAATCCCTTTGGCCTGGGTAAAGAAGGGAATGTATTATTCCTTTGCGATGGAAAGGACGGGATAAAAGTATTTGATGCTACCGATGCCAATGACCTGAAGCTGATAAAGAAAATAGATGGGATGGAACCTTATGATGTAATTACCTGGAACAATAAAGCATTGGTAATTGCAAAAGACGGCCTGTATCAGTTTGATTATTCCAATGTCAATAATATCCGATTACTCAGTAAAATAGGCTTAGAATAATTTACTGTTATGCAAAAAAGATGGCTATTACTTTGGGTAATCCTTACCGGATCATTTCTTATGACCAATGCACAGGAGGCAAAACAGGAACAACCGGCCAAAAAAGGCTGTTCCTGTTCGTTTTCTTCCATTAACCTGGTGGGGATCATAACGGGGGCAAAAAACAATTTTTATCAATTACAAACTATTAATGGGATCAGGTATAAGACCTGGTTTGCGGGAATAGGAGTGGGGGTAGATCCGTATTTCCGCACCAGCTACCCGTTGTTCCTTGATCTGAGAAAAAATATATTTAAGAAAAGCTCCACCCCTTTTTTATATGCAGATGTGGGCGGTCATTTTTTAAAGGATAAAACTGACCAGCTCAATCAATGGTACGAAGATATTTATAGTAGTGGCGTATATACAGATGCCGGTATGGGGTACAGGTTTACGGTTCTTTCAAAGATCGGCTTGGCGATCAGTGCCGGTTATAGTTATAAATACGTAGAGCGGCGAAATAAATTTATAGGCGACAATTGCACTACCGGACGCTGTTATGATAATTATTATACCTATAGACAATATCTGCACCGGGGGACCATAAAGCTCGGCTTTCAGTTCTAACAGGTAACATTACCCTTTCAGGAATTTTACATTTCGTTGTATGCCCTGAAATTTAGCCCGCTTTAAAGGAGAGTGCCGGAATATTTGTTTAAACGCATCCTCCGTTAATGATTCCCATTCTTTGGTAGTGAAATTCAGTATTTCGGGGATAGGCGTGAAACCGGCTTCCCGGGTTGGTTTGGCAAACCGGTTCCAGGGACAAACATCCTGGCAAACATCGCAGCCAAACATCCAGTCGGCAAACTGGCCTTTTTTATCATCGGGCAGTAACAGGTCCTTCAGCTCAATTGTATAGTAAGAAATGCATTGGCTTCCATTGATCACTTTGCCTTCGGTAATGGCGCCGGTAGGACAGGCATCGATACACCGGCGGCAGCTGCCGCAATAGTCTTTGGCTATGGGATCATCATATTCCAACTCAAGATCTACAATGAGTGTAGCTATGAAAAAGAATGACCCCTGTTGTTTTGTGATGAGGTTGCCGTTTTTACCGATCCAGCCAAGCCCGCTGCGGTGTGCCCAGCTGCGTTCCAGTACTGGTGCCGAATCAACAAAACCCCTTCCCTGAACTTCACCAATGTGTTCATTGATGAGCGCCAGCAGGGTATGCAGCTTTTTTTTGATCACTTCGTGGTAATCGTTCCCAAACGCATATTTTGAAATGTTGGGGGTATTGGTTTGTTGGGTTTGCTGCGGAAAGTAATTCAGTAAGACGGTTATTACCGATTTGGCGCCAGGCACCAGTTTCGTGGGGTCAATGCGCAGATCGAAATAATTCTCCATATACTGCATGTTGCCATGCAGGCCTTTATTGAGCCATTGTTCCAGTCGCCGCGCATCGTCTTCCAGTTGCCTTGCCTGGGCAATGCCGCAGAAATCGAATCCTAATTCGCGTACAAACGACTTTATTTGTTGGGTATGGTATTCCTTATTCGCCATTTAAGATCCTGTATTCATCTGGTAAATATTCCTCCTGTTCCTGTATGCGGAACTTCTTCCGGAAACCCGATGGGGTCAATTGCTTTAGTTTTAAGAACTGCTTATTAAAATTGGCCAGGGTATTGAATCCGCTTTCGATACTGATCGCCAGTACGGTTTTTTGGGTGTCTATCAGCAGCTTGCAGGCATGGCCAATACGCACTTCATTCAAAAAATCGACATAGGTCTTCTTGGTGCATTTTTTAAAATAACTGCAGAAAGCCGGGATGCTCATGCCGGCCGTGGCCGCCACATCGCAAAGGGCAATTGATTCCTGAAAGTTATCGATGGTGAACTGGAAGATCCGATCGATCCGGTCTTTATTCTTTGCCTGGAAGGTTTTTACTTCCTGCGTGCTCACTGTTTCGAATTCATGCGCAGTGGTAATTAACTGCAAACATTCGCACAACCGGATGATGCGGGCAAAGCCCTGTAAATGTTCCAACCCGGTTAACAATGGTTTTAATTGCTGCCGTGTTGACCCTTGTATTTTCAACCCCTGCATAGCCACGGTAAACAGTTTTAAAATGCTTTTGCTTTCGGGCAGCTGCATAAAACCCGGGCCCCAAAAGTCATCGGTAAATTGAACTACTACTGCCGCAGTAATGATGTCTTTATGCGCCTTTTGAAAGGTATGAGGCAGGTTACTGCCCAGGAAAAAAACATCGTCGGTTTTAAACTCTCCTATATAATTACCAATAAAAGCGGTGCCTTCGCCTTCCAGGAACAGGATGAGCTCATATTCAATGTGCTGATGCCAGGGTACTTCAAAATGCGGCGTGCGGTAGGTGCGCGCCACAAATGAGGTGTTTTGCGAAAGCGGTAATTTTTCAACTAAGGGTTTCATGACCGGGCTCCTTAACCACTATTTTAAGCAAAAATAAACATAAAGCATATCGGTTATATTAAAATAGTTTATGTTTTTGAAAATAAAGTGGTAGACCATCTTATTAATATCCAATAACTTCGATTCTTCGATAAAGGTTTTTGGTTAACAGGGCAGCAGGTGAAAGGCGTAGAATCAGAATCCACCTGGAGCTTGCTGCCTTTTAAGATTCTTCAAATCACATTTCTCAACCTAAGAAATTAGTAATTAAGCTGCCATATGTTATTGCTTGGAATTGATGTAGGTACGTCCTCTATTAAAGTTTCTGTCGTAGACGCTCAAACACAACAGTGTAAGGCCTCTGCACAATATCCTGAAACAGAATCACCCATACTATCTCCACAACCCGGTTGGGCTGAACAATCACCTGAAATGTGGTGGGAACATGTACAACTGGCTATTAAAAAAGCGCATGCTTCCAATACATATAATCCTGCCGATATTGGTGCTATTGGTATTTCCTATCAGATGCATGGATTGGTAATGGTTGATGAGGACCAGCAGGTGCTGCGTAATTCCATAATATGGTGCGATAGCCGTGCGGTGGAAATTGGCGAGAAAGCATTCAAGGCCATTGGCAAAAAAACAAGTCTTTCCCATCTGTTGAATTCACCAGGGAATTTTACCGCCTCCAAACTGGCCTGGGTAAAAGAAGAAGAACCGGCCACCTATAAAAAAGCAGCTCGCATAATGCTGCCCGGCGATTTCATTTCGATGAAAATGACGGGTGAGATCACTACCAGCATCTCTGCTTTATCGGAAGGTATTTTCTGGGATTTTAAAAAAGACCGCATCAGCAAGGATGTAATGGAGCATTTTGGTTTTGACGACAATCTGATCCCCACTATACAGGACGTTTTCTCTGACCATGGACGATTAAGTGCAGGCGTGGCTGAATCCTTATCATTACAGCCCGGTATTCCGGTTACTTATAAAGCGGGCGATCAGCCTAATAATGCGTTGTCGTTAAATGTGCTGGAACCCGGAGAAGTGGCCGCAACGGCCGGTACTTCAGGTGTTATCTATGGCGTAAGCGACGAACTCACCTATGATCCCGAATCGCGTGTGAACACTTTTGCACACGTTAACTATACCAATGATGAAAAACGGTTGGGCGTGCTGTTATGTATCAACGGCACCGGCATTTTGAATCGCTGGGTTAAAAATATTTTCACTCCGGCTATCAGCTATACCCAAATGAACAACGAAGCGTCAAAAGTGCCGGTGGGCGCCGATGGCTTACGCGTGCTGCCCTTTGGGAATGGCGCCGAACGAATGCTGAACAATCAGATCATTGGCGTACACTTTCATCATATCGATTTAAACCTTCATTCACAGGCGCATTTGTTCCGCGCAGCTCAGGAAGGCATTGCCTGCGCATTCCGTTATGGACTTGACATTATGCGTGAGAATGGCATGAACCCGCAGGTGATCAGGGCTGGTAAAGCCAACCTGTTCCTCAGTGAGCTGTTTGTAGAAGCGTTTGTAAACACCACCCATGTGCCGGTTGAATTGTACAACTGTGATGGCAGCGTAGGCGCGGCCATAGGCGCAGGTATTGGCGCCGGCGTATATAAAACTCCTAAAGAAGCATTCACCCAGGTAAAACCATTGACAGTTATAGAACCCACGAAGAAAAAGGAGTATAAAGCGGTTTATGAAGAATGGAAAGGGCTTCTTGATAATATACTGAAGTAGGTTGACCAGTTGACAGCCTGCCCCGACGTGTCGGGGAGGAATTAAGTTGATAGAGGTGAAATGGTTAATAAAGTTGATAGGGGTGATAAGGTTGACCCTTTCACAGCCTGTCCCGACCTGTCGGGATTTCACGTTTGCCGTTTCACGATAAGCGACTTAGGCCACAATAGCTTCACATTAAACAAAGATCATCTTACGTAAATAATAAACTCACTAATATGAAAATCATTACAGGCGACAAAGAATTCTTTAAAGGCATTGGACAGATCAAGTATGAAGGTGTGGAGAGTGATAACCCACTGGCCTTTAAATGGTACGATGAGAACAGAGTAGTGGCTGGTAAAACCATGAAAGAGCATTTACGCTTTGCTGTTTGTTATTGGCACACCTTCTGTAACACGGGCGCCGACCCATTTGGCCCCGGTACCAAACATTTCGCTTGGGATAATGCTGCTGATGCGGTAGCACGGGCTAAAGACAAAATGGATGCAGCCTTTGAGTTTATCACCAAACTGGGTGTTCCTTACTATTGTTTTCACGACATTGACCTGGTTGATGAAGGTGCTAACATAAAAGAATATGAAAGCCGTTTACAATCAATTGTTGATTATGCCAAACAAAAACAGGCGGCAAGCGGCGTGAAATTATTATGGGGAACAGCCAATGTGTTCAGTAACCCCCGTTATATGAATGGTGCGTCTACCAATCCTGATTTTGCTGCTGTTGCATATGCCGGCACTCAGGTGAAGAATGCGCTCGATGCTACCATAGCACTGGGCGGCGAGAACTATGTATTCTGGGGTGGCCGCGAAGGTTATATGAGCCTGTTGAACACAAACATGAAACGTGAGCTCGATCACCTGGCCCAGTTCCTGACCATGGCGCGTGACTATGCACGTAAACAAGGGTTTAAAGGCGTGTTCTTTATTGAACCCAAACCATGTGAGCCTACCAAACACCAATACGATTATGACAGCGCTACCGTTATCGGTTTCCTGCGTCATTACGGGCTTGATAAAGACTTTAAACTGAATATTGAAGTAAACCATGCCACCCTCGCTGGCCATACCTTCCAACACGAATTGCAGGTGGCCGCCGATGCGGGTATGCTTGGTAGCATCGATGCCAACCGGGGTGATGATCAGAACGGCTGGGATACCGACCAGTTCCCCGTAGATCTGAATGAACTGGTAGAAAGCATGCTCATCATTCTGGAAGCCAAAGGTTTTGCTGGTGGTGGAATAAACTTTGATGCCAAAACCCGCCGGAACTCAACCGACCTGGAAGATATCTTCATGGCGCATATAGGTGGCATGGATACATTTGCCCGTGCACTGGTGATCGCTGATAAAGTAATGCAAAAATCGCCTTACCTGAAATTCCGTAAGGACCGCTATGCTTCTTTTGACAGTGGTAAAGGAAAAGAATTTGAGACCGGTGCATTAAAACTGGAAGACCTGCGTGAGTTTGCTTTAACGAATGGCGAACCCAAACAGACCAGCGGTAAACAGGAATGGCTGGAAAACATCATCAATCAGTATATTTAGTATAAAGTATAGATTTTGTGGAGATAGGATTGTGAAGTAGGAAGTAGGAAATAGGACATAAGAGATAGTAAGTAGGAAGTAAGAGGTAAGAAATAAAGAAGGCTGGAATTAATTAGAGAAATCGAAATTCAGGTTCTTCCTACTTCTTACATCATACTTCCTGCTTCATTTTTGGGGATCCCCGGTAGCGACTTATTTTAACGAAGGGGACGTTAACAACAACATTCGTAACCAAACAAGCTTGCCATATGCATTTTCTTGGTCCAACCGATTGGTTATTCGTAGGCCTGTACCTGGCAGTAATAGCTGCGATCTCCATCTGGTCAATTAAAAAAGCAAAAGACTCACCATCTGATTACTTTCTGGCCAACCGTAACCTGGGCTGGTTTGTGATCGGTGCATCCATCCTGGCTTCCAACGTAGGTTCTGAACATATTGTAGGTTTAGCCGGAACCGCTGCCAGCAGCGGGGTAGTGATGGGGCATTATGAACTGCATTCCTGGATCATCCTTACGCTGGGTTGGGTATTTGTACCCTTCTATATGCGCAGCATGGTGTATACCATGCCCGAATTCCTGGAAAGGCGTTTCAATGCAAAAGCAAGATGGTTGTTGTCGATCATCCAGCTCATAAGCTATGTAATTGCAAAAGCGGCGGTAACTATTTATGCCGGCGCGCTGGTGTTTAACTCCCTGCTGGGGGTTGACTTCTGGACTGGCGCCATCATCCTTGTAGTAGTAACGGGTGTATATACCATCTTTGGTGGCTTGCACGCGGTAATGTATACCGAAGCCATCCAGGCCATTGTATTGTTAGCGGGTTCTGCCGTGTTGTTGTTCATTGGTTTAGATAAAGTTGGTGGATGGGACACGCTGATGCACTCGCTGCCCAAGGAAAAACTGAATATGTTCCAGCCATTGTCGAATCCTGATTTTCCATGGGCCGGCATCCTATTTGCATCGCCGATTGTGGGGCTCTGGTACTGGTGTACCGATCAGCATATTGTACAACGCTGTTTGGCAGCACGCAATGAAAAGGAAGCAAGAAGAGGGACCATCTTTGCCGCGTATTTAAAATTGATGCCATTCTTCATATTCATGATCCCCGGGTTGATCGCTTATACATTACACCAACAGGGCAAATTAAATATGACCGATACCGATGTGGCGTTCCCAACGCTGGTAAAGGAAATTATGCCGGTTGGATTAAGAGGATTGTTGGCCGGTGGTCTGCTGGCCGCTTTAATGAGCTCGCTTGCTTCTGTATACAATGCCTGTTCCACCCTGTTCACCATGGATATATATAAGAAAAAGAGACCTGATGCATCCAATCACGAATTGGTGCGGGTGGGCCGTATTGCGACGGGTATTGTGGTGCTGCTGGGTATGATCTGGATCCCGTTGATGAAAAATATCTCAAAAGGTTTGTATGGCTATTTACAAAGCGTACAATCGTATCTGGCGCCACCGATTGCCGCCGCTTTTTTGCTGGGGGTTTTCTCCAAGCGGATCAATGCAAAAGGGGCTTACACTGCCATGGTGGTAGGTTTTATAATTGGTATCCTGAAACTGGTGTTTGAATTAATGAAAGGCCAGTTAAGTCCAGGTCTGTTGTACGACTTCGCTACTATGAACTTCTTATACTTCTGTATTGCCCTGTTCGTGTTCTCGGTAGTGTTGATGGTTGCGATAAGCCTGGCTACTCCTGCACCAGATGAAGCGCATATAAAAGGATTGACGTTTGCTACTACGGTTGCTGAAGATAAAAAAGCATCCCGTGCAAGCTGGAATCAGAAAGATTTGATATTAACCTTACTGGTGCTGGTGTTTATTATTGCAGTGTTTGCATACTTCTCCCCACTGGGAATTGCGAAATAAATTGGATATTACCTTCTTCAGGTGCCATCTCGAATTTCGGGATGGCATTTTTTTTTGCCCGTCGAATCCGTCAACTGGCGGAGTAGGCGGGTTGATCACCAGTTGTGTTTGGCAATTACAATACAGGTATAAGAGGGGTATTTTCCTCCATCGCATTTTACAAAACCGATGCCTACATCCAATAGGGTGGCGTCAAAATCGCCAATGCCCAGCAAATGATCGCGGTGGCCCTTGCTGGCGTCTTCTGCATCAATGATCAATGCTTTAATAGCGGCTTCACCGGAATCGTGACCGGCACCTATTGATTCAAAGTAGTTTTCTTTCTTATCTTTTAGCCAGTCGGCATTCAATTTATAGCCACTTTGGTTAATGAAAAAATTAATGCCATAGCCTTCGGGATTAACATGATCGAAGTAATTGCGTTTGGCCATGTCAAGCGCTTTGATCTCGGCTACCCTGGCCAGGGTATCGTTCCACCGCAAGGGTGTTTTGGTGATCCGCAGTTTTGAATTGAGGGAGAGTTCCTTGTAATATTTCTCCGGGTTGCTACGAATAGTATTCAACAATTGAAACGCTTCCTGCGCTTCTTCTTTTACCACAAAGGGATTGTTATTATACAGGAACGATAATAATAACATGACTACTGGCACCATGTAGGAAACTGTTTTCATAAGAAGTACGGTATGGTTCTAAAATGAAATATCGCTCTTATAATAAATATAAGCATCTCCCACGGCATTTGCAATAGGGAGGTGAAGTGTTAACAAGTTGATAAGTTTACGGATTGATAAGGTTGTTGATCAGTTGACCAGTTAAAAGGTTGTTAGGGTTAATAAGGTTGATGGAGTTGATAAGGGAAGTAAGAGTTAAGAAGTAGGAAGTATCGGGCTGAAGGCGAAAATGTGAGTTGTGAGTGGGCTCGCGACTGTCGGGACTAATAATTATTTTGGCCGCCTAAAAATTTATTGCCAACTGCCGATAATAATCGGAGTTCCACAATAAGGACTTTCACGTTTCACGATTCATGACTCCGGACCTGAGCGTAGCGAAGGCCCGTCTGCCGTCTGCCAATTCACGATTGCCGTCTGTTATTTCTCATGATACAAACCCTCTTCCCCCGTAGCCAGCGATTGAATAGTAATATCATTGTTATTACCCAACAGATCGCCGGATGACATTACTACAACAGCTACAGGTAAATTACTTTTCAAGATGGTGTCACCTTTAAAGCTATAAGTTTTGTTATCAAATTGTAACTGGTCTCCAATACGATACCCCTGGCCATACAGCCATTTATGACCTCTGATATGTTCCGGACTTAATGTGGTACAGCAGGTGACGAGTGGGAGGGAAAGGATAGTGAGTGTAGCAATTGTTTTCATAAGTAAGATGTTTGGTAAAAAAATACAAGCAATAACCGGGCCGGTTGGTTGCTTGTATTTTGGTGCTGAGACAGTGCTAACAACTACTTATAAGCAAGGATAATATACTACCTGTATTAAGTGGTTTTGTGTATTTCGGATAATTGTAATGTAATCCGGCTCAGCCGGTTTTTTATTTGTCTTTATTTTTCGGTTACAGGTCAATACAATAAATGATTCACGAAGGATCATAACGCATAAGGACTGATGATGAACAATGGGCGTTTCGGTTAATCCCGGGAGGCCCTTTTTTATGAATGTCAGTGGTGAGTAGTGAGTGCTTTTATTTACAGTTGCTGCCCCCAACCACTTCATCCACTGCGCTCTTAAACTGCATGGCAATATCCTTCTTCTGTTCATTCAGCAACGACTTTACAAATATGATTGCGGCATAGTTGCGGCATTTGTCAATATACGGCCAGGTGCCAAACAAACCCGGACTACTTACCACGGTGCTATTGCCATTGGCATCTTCTTCCTGGATCCATTCCCCCAGGCCATAGTGAAAACCTTCCGCCACTTTGGGCGTGTATTTTACCGGCAGATTGGTGAATTGAGGTTTCTCCATTTCTTCAATTGCCTTTTCGCTCAGTATTTTTTTACCCTCAAACATACCTTTACTGAGTATCATCGATAAAAAGTTAATATAATCATTGGCGGTACTGCGGGCGCCGCCGGAGGGATTGGGGGCATACCCATTTTCATTCATAAACGAGGTTTGCTTCATTTTCAAGGGACGCAATAATTTCTCCTGAATGAGGCGATCGAATGGCTTTTTAGTGATCACTTCCAGCACCCGGCCGGCAACGTTCAGGCCTATGCCGCCATAATGAAATTCAGTACCGGCATTATTGGAGATCTCTTTGGCGGCAAAAGTATTTACCTCTTCTTCCAGCGAAGTGAATTTACTTCGTTGCACCATCTTTAATAAATTGCCTTTATCGTTCTCGATACCTGTAGTATGCGTCAGGCATTGGCGAATGGTTACATAACTCTTCATGTACTTGTCAAAAACGGGCAGGTATTTACTAACCGGGTCATCCAGGTCCAGTTTGCCTTCATCAACAAACATCATCACCAAGGCTGCAGTAAGCCATTTGCTGCAACTGGCAATGGGGGCCGGGGTTTTGGCATTGAACTCGCCCAATTCCTGGCTGTGGACCACCTTCCCGTCTTTATATACCAGAGCCACTACATCGTTGCCCAGTATTTTCTGGTTCTTTTTTACCAGGGCATCTACCTGGCTGAAGTCGGACTGCGAAAAGGAAAACTGAAAGAATAACAGGAATAAAGATAGAATACTGCAAATGAGGCAGATAGAACGGGTTTTTAATGACATAAATGCATGAATTTAAGGCCTGGATTATGATTTGTAGGTATTATACAGCTTTTTGAAAATGGCGGCACCAGATTGAACCGGACCAATCACTTTTACGTTCAGCATAAAGAAAAGGTTGGTTAAGGCCTGGCTGGCATTTTCAAGATTTCAAATTATTACAATTTCAAATTAACACGCTATGAACTTAGGAAATTTTACCATAAAGGCAGCGGAAGCATTTCAACAGGCACAACAATTAGCGTTTAATTCACAGAGCCCAAATATAGAAACGGAGCATTTGTTGAAGGCTTTGCTCGATCAGGAAGATTCACCGGTTGAATACTTATTAAAAAAGAACAATGTAACGGTGAACCTGCTGGAAAATAAATTACAGGAATCTATCAATAAACTGCCTAAAACAACTGGCGATGCTGCACAGTCTGTTAGCCGAGAAACCAATAACGTGGTGCTGCGCGCAGGAGCTGTATTAAAGCAATTCGGCGATGAATTCATCACCCCCGAACATTTGCTTTTAGCCATTGTGCAGGGGAGCGATTCTACTGCCCGGTTATTAAAAGAAGCAGGATTAAGTGAAAAAGGATTGGTGACGGCAATTAAAGATTTGCGCAAAGGCGATACTGTTCAATCCCAAACCCAGGAAAGCACCTTTAACGTGCTGAATAAATATGCACGTAATCTGAATGACCTGGCCCGTCAGGGAAAATTAGACCCCGTTATTGGCCGGGATGAAGAAATACGCAGAACGTTACATATTCTGTCGCGCCGTACCAAGAACAACCCGATGCTGGTTGGTGAGCCTGGCGTAGGTAAAACAGCTATTGCCGAAGGTATTTCCCATCGTATTGTAAATGGCGAT
Source organism: Niastella soli (assembly GCF_017742245.1). Taxonomy (GTDB): domain Bacteria; phylum Bacteroidota; class Bacteroidia; order Chitinophagales; family Chitinophagaceae; genus Niastella; species Niastella soli. Next base: position 201,998 of record NZ_JAGHKO010000010.1, on the reverse strand, counting down.
GTCCCCGAGAACCTGAAAACAAAAGTGATCTATACCCTTGATATAAGCCAGCTGATCGCCGGCGCCAAATATAAAGGTGAATTTGAAGAGAGGTTAAAAGGCGTAGTAAAGGAAGTGACCGAAAGCAATGGAGAGATCATCTTGTTCATCGACGAGATCCATACCCTGGTAGGGGCCGGTGGCGGCGAAGGCGCCATGGATGCCGCCAATATATTAAAACCCGCCCTGGCGCGTGGTGAATTGCGGGCAATAGGCGCTACTACCTTGAATGAATACCAGCGATATTTTGAAAAAGATAAAGCCCTTGAACGCAGGTTCCAGAAAGTAATGATAGATGAACCATCGGTTGAGGATGCGATATCTATTCTGCGCGGTTTGAAAGACCGTTATGAAACGCACCACCATGTGCGCATTAAGGATGAAGCCATTATTGCGGCAGTGGAATTATCGGCCAGGTATATTACCGACCGGTTCCTGCCCGATAAAGCGATTGACCTGATTGATGAGGCGGCCGCGAAATTGAGGTTAGAGATGAATTCGATGCCTGAGGAACTGGATCATTTAATACGGCAAATACGGCAACTGGAAATTGAACGCGAGGCTATTAAACGGGAGAACGACGAAGAGAAACTGAAGGAGCTGAATACCGAAATTGCCAATTTGAGTGTGCAGCGCGATACCTTAAAATCCAAATGGCAGGAAGAAAAAGAGCTGGTTGACAAGGTGCAGGATGCCAAGGCCCAGGTAGAGCAATTGAAAGTGCAGGCAGAACAGGCCGAACGTAATGGCGATTATGGAACGGTGGCAGAGATCCGCTATGGCAAAATAAAAGAACAGGAGCAGTTGATCAGTGAGTATTCGAACCAGTTAAATGCCATTAGCGAAAACAAACGGTTGATGAAGGAAGAAGTGGATGCAGAAGATATTGCCGAAACAATAGCAAAAGCTACCGGCATACCGGTGAGCCGCATGTTGCAGAGTGATAAAGAGAAACTGTTGCACCTGGAAGATAAACTGCACGAGCGGGTGGTAGGACAGGATGAAGCGATAACAGCCGTAGCCGATGCTATTCGCAGAAGCAGAGCGGGGTTACACGACCCCAGAAAACCGATTGGTTCATTTATTTTCCTGGGAACTACCGGTGTTGGTAAAACTGAACTGGCAAAAGCCCTGGCCGAATACCTGTTCGACGATGAAAGTATGATGACCCGGATCGATATGAGTGAATACCAGGAAAAACACACCGTTAGCCGGTTAGTGGGAGCGCCTCCGGGGTATGTAGGGTATGAAGAAGGTGGTCAGCTTACAGAAGCAGTTCGCCGTAAACCTTATAGTGTAGTATTACTGGATGAAATCGAAAAAGCACATCCCGATGTGTGGAACGTATTATTACAGGTACTGGATGATGGCCGGCTTACCGATGCCAAAGGTCGTGTGGTGAATTTCAAGAACACCATTATAATAATGACCAGCAATATTGGTAGCCATCTGATACAGGAAGCGTTTGAAGATGTAAAGGACCAGGACGTGGAAAAGGCTACAGAACGGGCCAAGGTAGAAGTAATGAACCTGTTGCGACAAACCATCAGACCTGAATTTTTGAACCGGGTAGATGAAGTGATCATGTTCCAGCCATTGTTGAAGAAACAGATCATGGGTATTGTGCAAATACAATTGAACGGCCTGAAAAGACAGGTAGCGGAAAATGGCATCGATCTGCGGTTCAGCAATTATGCCCTTGAATACCTGGCCGAACAGGGATTTGATATACAATTTGGAGCCAGACCATTGAAACGGTTGATCCAGAAAGAAATCGTTAATCCGTTAAGTAAAAAGATACTCGGCGCCGACATTGATAAAACGAAACCGGTAATGGTCGATGTCTTTGATGGGGTAGTGGTATTCAGGAATGAAGCACCGGAAAGGGTGAAGTAATATAACAAATCGTTAAAAGGAAAGGAATTGCTAATAGGCGAGAACCAAATCGAAGGGAGAACGTTATTTAAAAGTGAGTGAGATAGACCTGTGATCTATGCCTGTCAGGTCAGTTACAATTCGTGGCATTTGATTTTGGGGATGGCCTGACAGGTTTTATTTGAACAGGTTATAGGATGAGTTTATTTTTTTAGAACCAGGGCCACTCTGCTGTATGTAGAGTGGCCCTTTTTACATCGTCCGCCAGCGAAGGCACAAGTCTTGGCCCAGTCGGAACATTAACACAGAAATCAATTGAAAGAGGAGCAATTATGCCAATAAAAAATGACAAGAACAAGGAGATCATTCCTACTAAAGGATTATGGGCCGGTGATCCCGAAGCGCCCGTGAGTCTGGTTTTATATGGCGATTATGAGAGCGTAGAGTGTGGCAAAGTACATAGAGTAATAAATAAGTTGTTGGAATCACATGGCGATAAGATCAGATTCAATTACCGGCATTTTCCGTTAACCCAAATACACCAGCATGCGCATAAAGCGGCAGAAGCGGCTGTAGCCGCCGCCCAGGAAGGCAAGTTCTGGGAAATGCATAATCTGCTTTTTGCGCATCCGCATCGGCTGGGATCTATCAGCTTACGCGAGTACGCGCGTGAAGTAGGGGTTATCAGTAAAAACTTTCTACCTGATCTGGTGGAAAGCAAATATGGCTGGACGGTAAGGACAGATTTATTGGAAGGATTGGACAAAGGCGTTCGTAACGTTCCTACGTTGTTTATTAACGACCGCGAATACCATGGAAGGCTTAGTCAGCCCGAATTATCAAAGGCCATAGATGAGGAGTGTCATGGTGCAAAGCGTAAAAGGGCCTGAGTGTAAAATCTGAATCCTGACCTAAATGGAAGGATATGAAGGTGTTGTTTTTACAACACCTTTTTTTATTACCACTAATGCTCCACAATTCAACCTCAATGGTTTCATATTGCTATCTCGGGCCACGACAATAGGTAGAATCAGATATATAGCTAAAAAGCACACATTGTACCTTATCAACGGAGCCAGGAGATGGGCAATACGGAGTTCCCTTATGGTGACAGGGTTGTTACACCAAGGTCAAATACAGTTAGAAAGGTGCCAAAGAGGAGTCAAAGGAGTATCAAGAAAAAGTCCCTTTTTAACCCCAAAACGCTCTTTCAAGCGTCTGATCTCAAAAAATATTTAATTTTTTTTTGGGCTTATTCCAATTTCTGGAAAGCTGATTTTATGGCACAAATTCACGGGAATTGAAGGGTATTAGGCAATTTAATTGAAATTTAATGATGGGTATTGTTGAAAAGCCCTTTCTAAAAGAATAGTCAGTTCCAAAAACAAAACATGTGAATTTATTTAATATTATTGGGTAAGCGACTGCTTACCTGGGATTTTATGGCTAACACTTGTTTGAATGCCAAGAAAAAAGAAACTTTGGTTAGTTAATGAAAATTATAACGATTGCCTGTTCATACGCCCCGATTCCGTCGGGGTTTTTTTATGCCCAAAAATGAAAAGGAAGGCAGTGTAGAAACACCGCCTTGATGAATGAATGAATGAATGATTGCTTTGCCAAATGAAAAGCAGCAGTTACGGGTGGATTCGAACCACCGTAGGAGGGTTTGCTAGCCTCCGCCTTGCCCCTCGGCCACGTAACTCATATTTTACTCTCTCCAGTATACCCATCTTAAGTACCAGCTTCGGATGCCCTCGAAATACCAGGTGAACAGGATGGCTGCAACCGGTACAAGTAAAATGCTGTACCACCAGGTTGAATAAGCGATCATAACGCCAATAGTGACCGTAAGTAATCGTAAGAACTCCAGGTACACCACCCACTTTTTTTGTTCCATAATAGCGCCACAGTTGATCAGGGTTAGCAGCAGCGCAGTTGTGATAAGCAGCTGTTGGTGAATAGGCAGGTATCTTTCAAACAGGATAAATACAAATAACAACACTATGCTTAACGCAACCTGCCATACTACATACCGGTTCAGGGGTTTGTCAACCGGAATATCGTTTTGTTGCACCAGCAGCTTTTCTTCTGCCTGTTCCCTAAAGCGATGATCAACCAGATCGGGCCGGCCAAAAAGCAGCCTTGCCTTGTTTTTTATTCCTTTGGTCCTACGGGCTGCCAGGATCAATTCTGCAATGAAATGAAAATGCTGCCATAAAAAACTGTAACTCTTTAACGGGTGCGTTAACCCATATTGAATAGGAATATTATCTTCTTCTTTTTGAAAGGTGCCAAACAGCTTATCCCAGATGATGAAAACATCGCCGTAATTTTTATCGAGGTACTTTTCGTTGCTGGCATGATGAACACGATGGTGCGAAGGGGTCACCAGGATATATTCCAGAAGGCCCAGTTTCCCTATCAGTTGGGTATGTATAAAGAAAGGGTATAACCCATGAACCAGCAAAATACTGGTGATCATAGATGCCGGAAAACCCAACACGGGAAGCACAGCCCAAAAACCGGTGCGAACAAACGCCTGGAACACGGTGATGCGTGCCGATACGGTATAATTAAAATCCTCGCTTTGGTGGTGCACCACATGTACAGCCCAGAACAAATTCACTTCATGCGCCAGCCGGTGATACCAATACCATAGAAAATCGGTGCACAACAGCAACACGATCCACAAGAGGATACTGGGTTGAATATGGAACAATCCAAAGTGCCGCTGCAAATAATCGTATATGAAAAAGAACAAACCGGTTACCCATACGTCTAACAATCGTTCTGCTATGCCTACACTAATGTTTGCAATGGAATGATGCAGATTGAATATTGGTTTCTTTTTTTGTCGGGCAATAAAAAACTCCAATGCCATGAATACAACAAAAAAAGGAACTGCCAACGCAAGCAGGTTTAATTTCATAGCCGGTAATGATTGGTGCGGATAATTAGCTTTATTGTTTTGGGTCCAGTTTAATAAGCTGATATTGCGACGCATCTGTGATGCGGATCTTCTTTTGTCTATATACCGGGTGCTCGATCACCAGTGTCACCGGCAGGTCCTGCCAGGTTGAAATAGTAAAGGCGCCTTTGTTATTGGAAAGCGCTTCTTCCTCCCCTGAAGTAATATAGATGTACACATTCTCAATGTATTTATCGGTAGCACTGTTCTTAACAGCACCTGCGATGGTGTGCGGCCGTTCTGGATAAATTTCTGATGTATGCAAAATGAAGGCTGGCAACGCAATCAGCCAACTGTTGCGTGGTATGCGATTCATGCGACAATATTTGATAGTTAAAAAAATGTATCCTGCTCAGTGATACATCGTCAACATCGTTCTTTTGAATTGTACAGTTGCATAGTAGTGTAATTCACCACAATGATACATCAAATTAGTAAGTCTACAAAAAAGGTGGACTAAAAAAATATAAAAATAGCCCCATCGAGTAGGTGCTTAGACTATGGGTTTTTCAAAAGGTTTAATGGCTGTTTTGTTAATGGTTTGTGAAACGGAAGTCATTTAGTATGTGTACGTTACAGTAACAATAGCGTTGGGTAGGTGCAAACATTTATTGTTATAAATTTTAATGACAAAGGCACGGAAATTGTTAAAGGTCTGTTGAAATGTTTTTGATTCAAAACAAACCATCGTATATGAAATCAATGAGAAACCTGTTTAAGTATGTAATGATTGTTGCTACAGGAGCAATCGTGCTTTATGCGTGTTCCAAAGACAAGTCAGACAATTCAACTGTCCCTGAGGGTAAGCAGTCGCTGAGCCTTTATCTTACAGATGGACCAACTGATTTTTTTGATAAAGTGAACATCGACATTCAATCAGTAAAAGTGTTGGTTGATACCTGCGATAAAAGTCGCAAACGTCATGATGATGACGACGATAACCAGGGCAATGGTAACAACAATGGCGATAAATGTAAAGTATGGGATTCGCTGGCCATAACACCAGGTGTATATGATCTGCTGTCATTACGTAATGGTATTGATACTTTGCTTGCTGGAGGTATGGTGAAAGATGGTACTATCAGAAAAATTGTTATTACCCTCGGTACCAAAAACTCTATTGTAAAAGATAGCGTTAATTATCCGTTGAGCTTATTGAATGGACAAACCATTACCATTAAATTGTATGGTCATGAGTGGGAAAACTTCTCCAGTGGTCATTACCGCCTGTGGCTCGACTTCGATTGCGGCCGTTCTATTGTTCGTTTACGCGATGGTCGGTTCACGCTGCAGCCATTCATCAAGGCATTCATTATTAAAGAATCCGGTTCTGTAAAAGGCGTAATAAAACCAGGTAATTCAAAATCAATTGTAACTGTATACAATGCTACTGATACAGCTTATGCTTTGCCATGGGTAGATGGTCAGTGGAAAGTACGTGGTTTGAATTCAGGGACTTACTCTGTTTATGTTAATGCCGGAAGCGGTTACCAGGATACAACTATTAACAACGTGTCGGTAACTGTTGGAAAAGAAACTAACGTAGGAACAATTACCCTGCATAAATAAATAGCTAGCACGAAAAACCATACAAACCCTGGCGGTGGAAACTGCTGGGGTTTTCTTTTGAAGGCAATTGGCAATGGGCAATAGGCAATGGGAAAAGGCAGACTTGCCCGACGAAGCCTTGGCGAAGTCGGGGCAGAAGGCAGACGGCAAACAGAAGAAGGCAATGGGTAATGGGCAGTAGGCAGCAGGAAAATGGCAATCGGCAGTCGTGAACGTGAAACGAGAAACGTGAGAGAATTTACGACATCTGGATTCACTTCCGCCTTTGCTAAAGCTTCATCGGCACGTGGGCGGCGAGCGAAGCAACAAAGAACCCGGAATTCGGAACTCGGAACCTGGAATCTGGAACCTGGAACCTGGAACCCCTGAACCTGAACTAAAAAACTCAATAACTTACAAACTAAATAACTTTAATCAACGCAGTCAACCTTCTTTCTGGTTAACTGGTCAACTCTGAACTGACCAAAGTCAGGTTCTTATTCCAATTCTTTCCTACCTTTGCGGCTCAATTTACTTATGCTGCTTTATAAAGAATTTACCTTTGACTCAGCTCACTTTTTGCCAAATGTGCCGGAAGGCCATAAATGTAAAAACATTCATGGTCATACCTATCGTTTGCGGGTGTGGCTGAAAGGCAAACCTGATCCCAAATTTGGCTGGATCATTGACTTTGCAGAACTAAAGGCGATCATCAAACCTGTGGTGGCACAACTCGATCATAAACTCATGAACGATCTGCCTGGTTTGGAAAACCCTACCTGCGAACTGATAGCCGTTTGGATCTGGGATAAACTGAAGCCATCATTGCCGGCCATGCATCGGATTGAATTACATGAGACGCCTACCTCGGGAGTGATCTATGAGGGGGAGTAGATAAATCTGATTTCAAAGTTGATGAAGTAAGGTATGACGTAAGAAGTAGGAGATTTCAGCATTCGGGAACCTCTTACTTCGTACTTCCTACCTCTTACTTCGGCCTTTAGGCCTGATGCTTACTGAAAAAATTGTCGAGCGAAATAGGGCCGCCCCCTTCAATCAGGAAAAAGATCAGCATTGCCAACACAATAAAGGCAAAGGGCAGTTCAAAATTGCCAAATGAATCCCGTTGGGTATTGATGAAAATCACGGCGCCCATTAATATCGGCACATTCAGCAAAGCTGCCCATCGGGTCAACAATCCGATAATGATCAAAAAGCCGCCCAGTAGGTGAGACCACGTAATGAAGATCACCATCCAGTCGCTCCGGTTGGCAACCACGCTGCCCTGAACCAACTCCTGAAGAGTAGACGTATTCGCCAGAAAGAAGATACCTTTAAAAAAGAGACAGACCCCTAATGCTACCCGTAATACAACCAGCCAGCGGGGGTGGTGGGCGAGGCTCCACCGGTGAATTTGTTGAAGCGTATTCATGGCAACCAATTTAAAAGATTTGCAAAATTGGTAATGGGTAAACCCATTGACTATTAACTGAGTTTGCCCGTTGAATGGTTAACGCCCTATAAAGTTACACTGGTTTTTGCCAGTAAACGGCGTTGTTAAGCATTAAATTCTGAATAGCCGATATCCAGATAATACAGGAAACTGCTAACTGGTAATCCAATAAACTGCTAAAATATATTAACACCTAGTGCGTTGTTAACAAATTACCCGACCTTTACACCTTTCTGTAGAGCAACTTATAAATCACCAAAAAGGCCTCTTGGCCATCTGTTAAAAAATCAATTACCATGAAGCAATCCGCCCTATGTTGGACAGGTGCGTTATTAGTACTTTCCCTTTCAACTTTATCTTTCACCATGTGCAAACCCAATAGTGCCAAGGGACAAACAGTTCCGGGCGAAGGGGATGGTAGTGCCAAAAGCGATACAGAAGTTGCAAAACCCGCCTTACCACCACTGGATACTGCTTTATTCATTGCCAAACTGAATTGGAATGCCAATGGCGACACAAGTGGGAAATGGCCGGTAAAAGGGGCCTATCCCAATGTAGGGGCTATTTTTCCTTTTAAACGCGTTGTAGCCTACTATGGTAATTTCTATTCCAAGAAAATGGGGGTATTGGGTGAATACCCGGAAGACGTGGTAATTGAAAAATTAAATGGTGAAATAAAGAAATGGCAGGCCGCGGATACTACTGTGGAAGTGATCCCCGCCATTCACTACATAGCTGCAACTGCCCAGGGCAGTCCTGGCGATGCCGGTAAATACCGCCTGCGCATGCCTACGGCCCAGATAGACAAGGCCATAAAAATGGCGCAGAAAATGAATGCCCTGGTATTTCTTGATGTACAAATTGCACTAAGTACCCTCCCAGAGGAAATTCCGGTACTTGAAAAATACCTGAAAATGCCAAACGTACACCTGGGTATTGACCCTGAGTTCTCCATGAAAACAGGCAAAAAACCCGGTTCGGTGATCGGTACCATGGATGCGGCAGATATCAACTGGACAGCTGATTACCTGGCCAATCTGGTAAAAGCCAACAACCTGCCACCTAAGATACTGGTAGTGCACCGCTTTACCCAGGCGATGGTCACCAATTACAAACAGATCAAATTACAGCCTGATGTTCAGATTGTTATGGATATGGATGGCTGGGGACACCAGGCCCGTAAATTCAATACCTATAAACAGTTCTGTTATAAGGAACCTGTACAGTTTACCGGTTTCAAGCTTTTCTATAAGAATGACCTGCGTGAGCCAAACAGCCGCGTTTTAACACCGGCCGAAGTATTGAAATTAAAACCTCAACCTATTTATATTCAGTATCAGTAAATATAGATTGGAAATAAAATATTAGTAAATGGTCCCCCAGCTCGTTGGGGGACCATTTCTTTTATACTAATCAAAGTTGAAACATGGCTTAATTATTGTTCAATAAGCCTCCATAAATCCCTGTTCATATGAAAACGTGCTTCTTTGCGGCGAAAAAAACTGCCGCATTTGCCCTCCTGGTATTGCTTGCTGCTTCCTGTAAGAAAGACAATAAAAATGGGGACGACCCCGGTAACGGTGGCGGCGGTGATCAATCAGGCTGTACAGTCAGTAAAGCCGATGCTGAGAATTTCCCAATTTTCCCTGCCGACAATCCCTGGCGAACCGATATTTCCCAGGCCGCAATTGATCCCTATAATACTCAGATCATTACAGCGCTGGGCAGTTATGCTATAAAGGCCGACTTTGGCAGTGGTCTGTGGGATGGTGCGCCTATTGGTATTCCCTATGTGGTGGTTTGCGGCGGCCAGACAAAATACCCGGTAACTTTTCGCGGAAATCAATACGATGATGCGTATGGCGATGAAAGCGATGCAGGTCCATATGCTATACCCCTGGATGCGCCTATTGAAGGCAATGGCACGGGCGGCGACAGTCATGTGATAGCTGTTGATAAGGATAACAAGGTATTGTATGAGTTATACAATGCTTCCAAAAAAAGCGATCATTGGGAGGCCTCATCGGGCGCCATCTTCGATCTGAAAACAAATACCCTGCGTAAAGAAGGGTATACTTCAGCAGATGCAGCCGGGTTACCCATTTTTGCCGGACTGGTACGCTATGAGGAGATAGTGAAAGGCGAGATCGATCACCCCATCCGGTTTACTTTGCAAAAATCCAATGTAAAACCCGCTTATATCTCTCCGGCCCGTCATAAAGTGAATAGTACCGGCGGCCAGTATACATTGCCTTTTGGCGCTCGTATCCGCCTGAAAAACAGCTTCGATATCAGTAGTTATTCTGCTACCAATCAGGTCATTTTAAAAGCAATGAAGAAGTATGGATTGATCCTGGCCGATATTGGCAGCAACATGTATATCACTGGTGCACCTGACGATCGCTGGAATAATGATGACCTGCAAAAGCTGGGTAAAATAAAAGGATCGGATTTTGAGGTGGTGAAGTTTAACTAGAAGGTTGAAGGTTGATGGTAAATAATAAAAAATGGCACTTTCTAAAGAAGTGCCATTTTTTATTAAGTATTATGAGGGAGGCCGTTAGTCAACCTTTGTGATCTTCACTACGTTGGTAGGAATATGCAGATGCACCGGTGTACTACCTGTATTCACCACTACATCACCGGTCTTAAGAAATCCTCTTTCTTTCAGGATCCTGATCTGGTCGAACATGATATCGTCAAGGCTTTCTTCTTCATCATAAAAGAAGGCACGCACGCCCCAGCTTAAGCTCAGCTGATTTACCAGCGTTCTTTCTTTAGTGAAGATGTATAAAGGCGAATAAGGACGGTAGCTGCTAAGCACGAATGCGGTGTAGCCGCTTTGCGTCATACCGATCAGCGCATCGGCTTTGGTATCTTTTGCCAGCTTACAACCATTATAACAAATGGCGTCGCTTAAGAAAGAAGGCGAGTGCGGCAAGGGTTTCAGGTCTTCTTCGCGGTTATAACGGTATTCGGTACGCTCCACTTCCAAAATGATCTTGCGCATGGTCTCAACAACCAGGGCCGGGTGTTTACCAGTAGCGGTTTCGCCACTCAGCATCACGGCATCAGCACCTTCCAGTACAGCATTGGCCACATCGGTGATCTCGCTGCGGTTGGGTTTTACGCGGTCGATCATGCTTTCCATCATCTGGGTAGCTACGATCACCGGTTTGGCGCGGTGGATACATTTACGGATAATATCCCGTTGTGCCATCGGAACTTTTTCAACCGGCAGTTCCACTCCGAGGTCTCCACGGGCCACCATTACACCATCTGATTCCAGAATAATGTTACGGAGGTCAACCAGGGCAGAAGGCATTTCTATTTTGGCAATAACTTTCGATTTGCTGTTGGCTTCAAGCAATCTTCTTTTCAGATCGACGATATCTTCTGATTTACGCACAAAAGAAAGGGCAATCCAGTCAACCTGCTGGCCAATGATAAAATCCAGGTCAGCCAGGTCTTTTTCAGTTAAGGCGGGCAGGGAGATCTTGGTATCTGGCAGGTTCACGCCTTTTTTAGGAAGCAGCAAACCACCATAGGTAACTTTTACTTTAACATCACCGGCTTTGGTAATCTCAATTACCACTACTTCCAGCTTGCCATCGTCGATCATGATCTTATTGCCTACTTCCACATCTTCGTGCAGGTTTGGATAGCTTACATAGATCTTTTCTTTTGTACCAACTACCTTTTCTTTAGAAGTGAAGGTGAGTATATCGCCGGGTTCAATCAACAGGGCGCCATTCTCAATTTCACCTACCCGTAATTTGGGTCCCTGTAAATCGGCCAGTATCGAAATGTTGTATGGTTCTTTTGAATTAATGGCACGGATATGCTCAATGATCTGGGCTTTGTTTTCGTGTGTGCCGTGTGAGAAGTTCAGGCGGAAAATATTAACCCCAGCTTTTACCAGCTCCAGCAGTTTCTCATACGTGTCACAGGCAGGTCCTACGGTAGCTACAATTTTGGTTCTATGTGTACTATGTTGAATGCCTGCTTCCTTATCCATTTCATTGTGCAGGTACTTGGTAATATCTCTTGCCATTGTATTTGTTTCTTGATTCTAAAATTCAGGTTTATTCGATACAGGATTTCAAGATAGGTCAAAACCGGTTAGCTTGCCAGGATCTTTACAATCTTAATCCATTCTTCACTGATCTTCTGTTTTGATTTCACCGCTCTTTCCAACAGAGTATAATGCATGCGGTTGTTCAAAATGCCCACCATTACATTATGCCGGCCTTCGAGCAATGATTCTACGGCTGCATAACCCATACGGCTGGCAATAAGCCTGTCTAAACAGGTAGGAGAGCCACCACGTTGAATGTGCCCCAGAATACAAACCCTGGTATCCGTTGTTGGCAGGCGTTCTTTCACCACTTTGGCTACTTCATTAGCGCCGCCAAACTCATCACCTTCGGCCACTACCACCATGTTCACCAGTTTTTTGCGGCGTTCTTTTTCCTGCAATGAGGCTACCAGTTCTTCAATATCCGTTTTACGTTCGGGTATCAAAATATGTTCAGCACCGGTGGCAATACCGCTATGCAGGGCAATATATCCGGCATCACGGCCCATTACTTCAATAATGAACAAACGGTCGTGAGCATCGGCTGTATCGCGAATTTTATCAATTGCCTCAACGGCAGTATTTACAGCTGTATCAAAACCAATAGTAAAATCGGTACCGGCAATGTCCTTATCGATAGTGCCGGGTAACCCGATACAGGGGATGTCGAACTCGCGGCTGAAGATATCGGCGCCACGGAAAGAACCGTCACCGCCAATGATCACCAGGCCATCGATACCCAGTTTTTTAAGGTTGTTGTAAGCTTTCAATCGTCCTTCGGGAGTAAAGAATTCCTTGCACCTGGCTGTTTTAAGGATGGTTCCACCGCGTTGAATAATATTGGCCACACTGCGCGAGTGCATAGGGACAATATCATTATCAATAATTCCGCTATAACCGCGCATGATACCAAACACTTCCAATCCATAATAATTTCCGGTTCTCACAACTGCCCGTATGGCGGCGTTCATACCCGGAGAATCACCTCCTGAGGTAAGTACACCGATTTTAGTCACCTTTTTTGCCATGAATAAAATCTGTTTTATTTAAAAATCTTCTGATCTGCAAAGGAATTCGTTAAAGGCTGTCTACCAACTTTTGGAAAGGCGGCCCAAAAATAAGGTTTTGTTTTGATACACGTATTAAGTACACACTGACTCAAAAAAACACTAAAATTGCTTTGTAAAATGATGCTTTTTTTGTGAAACACTATTTTTTTTAACCATTATTGCGGTTTTATATAGGAAAAAGGTTTAGCAGTTGTTAGGTGAAAACCCAATTCCGCTTCAAGATAATGAATGTGTTATAAAGAATGGTGTAAAGAAATTGAGTTTATTGCAATTGAAATAAAACGAAATAATAAATTATCAAATGAAAGTGTTAATCACCGGAGCTAACGGACTACTTGGGCAGCATCTTACCAAATTATTACTCGATAAAAATTATCAGGTAGTGGCCACCAGTCGCGGCGAATCGAGGTTACCGTTTGAACCGGCTGGTAATTACACCTATCATTCAATGGATATTGCTAATGCGTTTGATACCTATGCCATCATGAACCGCGAAAAACCTGATGTAGTGGTGCATGCAGCTGCCATGACACAGGTTGATGATTGTGAGTTACAGCCTGAACAATGTGAACGCATCAACGTACAGGGCACTGCACAGATCTTAACCGATGCTGAAACTTTTAGCAGTCACTTCATTTATATCTCCACCGATTTTGTGTTTGATGGGGAGAAAGGAAATTATAGTGAAGAGGAAGATACCAATCCCATCAGCCTGTATGGGTTTACCAAACTGCAGGCGGAAAGCATGGTGCAAACAAGCGACGTTCCATTTGCTATTGTACGCACCTGTTTGGTTTATGGCAATTTATTAAAAGGTACCCGCAGCAATATTGTAAGCTGGGTTAAGGAAAGCCTTGAACAGGGCAAAACCATTCAGGTTGTAAGTGATCAGGTACGTACACCTACTTATGTGGGGGACCTTGCCAATGGTATTGCGCTTATCATTGAACAAAAGGCGACAGGTATTTATCATATCTCAGGTAAAGACTGGTTAACGCCTTATGATATGGCAATTAAGACCGCACAAAAATTCCACCTCGATGCAGGAAAGATCGTTAAGGTAGATGCTTCAACTTTTAAACAGCCTGGCCGCCGGCCATTAAAGACCGGGTTTATTATTGAGAAAGCAAGAAAGGAACTAGGGTATGAGCCTATGTCGTTTGATGAAGGACTGGAGTTGATGTGATGAGCAATTGCAAGTTTATGGTTTGACGTTTGTTGTTTGAGGTTGCTGCCGCGCTTTGAGGCTCGCAATTAATTGAGAATGCCCGATTGAAAAGAACCACAAACTATAAACTTCAAACCACAAACTGATAAACCCGGAACTCGAAGCTTTGAACTTTAGACTTTCAACTAAATAATTATTGCCTTTTCAGGAAAACCTCGGCCATCATACAACGGGCGCTGCCTCCGCCATTGGTTTCAATGGTAGTTAATGGCGCATGCAAAATGCGGTTATAGCTTTCCAGTTTTTTTATTTGTGCTGGCTGTAACGAGTTATAGGCCTGGCTCGACATCACCAGCAGTTTTTCACCGGCTTTGTCGTGCACCTGTAACATGTTGCCGGCAAAGTGATTCATTTGTTCAAGGCTGATGCGGATGAGTTCTTTGCCGGTATTGCCAATCATTTCCTGCACCATTTTATTTTCTTCATGGTTGGGCAATGAGTCCAAACAGATCACTACAAACCGGTCGGCCACACACATGATCACATTGGTATGGTAAACTGCCTGACCACGGCCATCAACGGAAGTAAATAATACAGGTCGGTAGCCCATCTTTTTACAAAAATCATCCAATACCTTTTGGTGCGTGCGGGGCGACAGACAGGCATAAGCAATCTTGTTGTCGCGGTCCAATACCATGCTGCCGGTACCTTCCAGAAACAGGTCCTCCTTTTCGTAACCAGTGAAATCAAGCGTGTTGGTTACGGTAAACAGTTGTTTCAGGTGGTGAATAACAGCCGGTTTGCGTTCCTGTCGCCGGTTTTCAGCGAACATGGGATACAAGCAGATGGTCTCGGGGTCATGGAATGAGATCCAGTTGTTGGGGAAAATTGAGTCAGGCGTATGTGGTTCGGGCGTATCGTTTATAACAGATACAAAAACGCCATGTGAGCGAAGTGCCGTTACAAAATTGTCAAACTCCAGTTCCGCCTTTTCCTGGGTAGCAATATCTTCGCCTGCTACCTGAAATGCATTGTTTACAGCCGTTTGGGCATTAAAGCCAAAATTCACCGGCCGTATCATCAATATATGTGAAGTTGTTTGCATGGTAATAATTGCTGAAAAGTTAATCAATATCTTCTCTTAACAGGGGCATGCTCATACAATGAAAACCGCCCCGGGCGCGTGACAACTCGGCCGATGGTATCAGAATAAGTGTATCTTCCAGCTCATCGGGGGTTGCTTCCTCTTTTTCAAACTGATCGAGCAGGTCTTTAACCTGTACAATAGTAAAACCAGCATCGCGGAAGGCTTCCACTGTTTTATCGTTGCGATCGTAACCCAATACCACACCTTCTTTCAATGCCAGCAGGTTACAGCTGTCCGTCCATTGTTCCCGGGTGTCGAAGGGGAACTTATTGTTACCGGAATAAATGAATTTTACCTTCTCCTTGCAATCGAGATCGTTCTCGCTGATATCCGTCAACAGGTCTTCCAGGTTATCGAAGAAAACCGGGTTTTCAGGGTCCTTTTTCTTGAACTGGATGATCCTGATCTTGTCTTCTTTTTTATTGCCTTCCAGGATTCGTTCTACCGGGTCAGCGCCTTCGTGTTTTATTACTTTTTTACTAAAGGCGCCCAACATTACCCATACATTGCGTTTTACCTGGGTGAAAATGGTATCGATATGCATGTAATCCCGGCGGCGGGGAATTTTAATGATCGTGATCTTCTTAACCACATTTCTTTTAAAAAGCATATTCACCACCTGATGGGCTGCTTCCATGGTGGTGCGCTCGCTTATACCAACCAATAAATGGTCTTTATGCACTACCATTACATCGCCGCCTTCAAGGGTCACCTTTTTTTCGTCACCGTCGCGGGGTAATAAGAAATGATGGGCCGTATCAGGGATCTCCAGAATGTTTTCGCGATAGGCATCGAACAACGGATGGTTAAAAAAGATGTATTTGGCCAGCAGGGCTTCCCGTAGCCGGGCTGTTTTAGCCGGTTTGTTTAACAATACATATTCATTGATCACTATGCCAATATCGCGGGTAAAAATAAAATTGGGTATGGGTGGAAAGATCAGCCGGTCGTCCTCAATAGTACCGCTGATGATAACTTTTGATAATTGGGTAGGAGATAACTCCAGCAATTCGTTTTGGGTGGCGTAGGAGCAGCCTTCCACGGCACATACCGAAGAAATGAGCTTTAATTTGATTTCCTGGTCGTGCAGAATATCGGCCAGCAGCCATTCCAGCTCCACCACCTTATCTGATTTATAAAAATCAGGTTTCTCGGGTTTATAAAAGTGGCGGTTATTTTCAGGTGCGTCAATCTGGTGCAAACGGCCCCTGATCTTTTCCGGATCTAAAAAATACATCAACACCTTGGTATAATAATCATATTCTTTTTTCCGCATGGTTTCCAGGTGCACAATATCCTCAAATAACCAGTCCTGCGCTTTTGACGGCACTACCTTGCCCAATCCGCTATCAGGGCTATGTACCAATAATCGTCGTAACCGGCCTACTTCTGATGTTACCTGAACTACTTTTTTTTCTTTTCGGGACATAGGTATAATTAATTTTTTATATCGGGGTTGAAAACGGAAGGGCAAGATAGCGATTCCGCTAAAATTAGCGCGAACGAATGTTAGTTTTTGAATTGAATTCTTTTATTTTTGTCACCAATTATTAAATTCGTGATATGCAATTCCAACTTACCGAAGAACACCTAATGATTCAAAAAGCCGCCCGCGATTTTGCCCAAAACGAGTGCTTGCCAGGGGTAATTGAACGCGACGAGCATCAGAAATTTCCCCGGGAGCAGATCTTAAAGCTGGCCGAGCTCGGCTTTATGGGTATGATGGTGAGTCCTGATTACGGCGGCGCCGGTATGGATACCATCAGCTATGTGCTGGCTATGGAAGAAGTGAGTAAGATAGACGCCAGTGTAAGCGTGGCTATGAGTGTAAACAATAGCCTGGTTTGTTGGGGACTGGAAAAGTTTGGATCAGAAGAAC
The DNA here is from genome assembly GCF_017742245.1 of Niastella soli. Classification (GTDB taxonomy): domain Bacteria; phylum Bacteroidota; class Bacteroidia; order Chitinophagales; family Chitinophagaceae; genus Niastella; species Niastella soli. The sequence goes on along the minus strand of NZ_JAGHKO010000010.1, from coordinate 184,770 downwards.
AAAAACAAAAATACCTGGTACCATTGGCGCAGGGCCGCAAAAACGGCGAACTGCATATTGGCGCCTTTTTGTTAAGCGAGCCGGAGGCTGGCAGCGATGCCACTTCACAACGGACATATGCTGAAGATAAAGGGGATCATTATATCCTGAACGGTACCAAAAACTGGATCACCAATGGTTCCTCTGCCTCTACTTACCTGGTAATGGCCCAGTCGGACATAGCAAAGGGCAGCAAAGGCATCAATGCCTTTATTGTTGAAAAAAGCTGGCCTGGTGTGGCTGTAGGCGCCAAGGAAAACAAACTCGGCATCCGCGGCAGCGATACCCATACCATTACTTTTACCGACGTTAAAGTGCCAAAAGAAAACCGCCTAGGTGGCGATGGGTTCGGTTTTACCTTTGCGATGAAGACCCTTGCCGGTGGCCGTATTGGCATTGCCTCACAGGCATTAGGTATTGCCAGCGGTGCGTATGAACTGGCTTTAAAATATTCAAAGGAAAGAAAAGCCTTTGGTAAAGAGATCATGCATCACCAGGCCATTCAGTTCAAACTGGCCGATATGGCTACCCGCATTGAATGCGCCCGTTTATTGTGTTTAAAATCTGCCTGGGAAAAAGACCAGCATCTCGACTATACATTAAGTTCATCTATGGCCAAAGTGTTTGCGAGCGAAACAGCTATGTGGGTTGCCACAGAAGCGGTGCAGGTACACGGTGGATATGGATTTGTAAAAGAATACCACGTTGAACGGCTGATGCGCGATGCCAAGATCACCCAGATCTATGAAGGCACCAGCGAAGTACAACGCATTGTAATAAGCCGGTCGATATTAAAGTAGTGGCATAATTATTTACCAGCATAACCTATACCTTTGCGGCGACAAGAGGGTATAGGTTTTTTTATTGAATAAACAGAACAACAGATGGCCGTAAATACAAAAGCATACCTGGAAATAAATGAGCAATTACAGTCGCAACAGGTTACACTGGTTGCCGTATCTAAAACCAAGCCGGTAAGCGATATCCAGGAATTGTATGACCTGGGACAACGTGATTTCGGCGAGAACTATGTACAGGAACTGGTAGAAAAACAGTTGATCCTGCCAAACGACATCCGCTGGCATTTTATTGGTCACCTGCAATCGAATAAAGTTAAATACATAGCCCCGTACGTGCATTTGATACATGGGGTCGACAGCTACAAATTATTACTTGAGATAGATAAACAGGCCAAAAAGCTGGACCGCACCATCAATTGTCTGTTACAGGTGCATGTTGCCGAGGAAGAAACCAAATTCGGTTTTAATGAACTGGAATTAATGGAGGCTATGGAAGCTATTCATAAGTATAAACTCTTAAACCAGCTTCAGAACGTACAGGTGGCCGGGCTAATGGCTATGGCTTCCAATACGGACAATACCGAGCAGATCAGCAAGGAGTTCGCCTATCTTAAAATGCTGTTCGATCATTTCGCCACCAAACCAGGCAATGATCAATTCAGGACTTTATCGATGGGTATGAGTAGTGATTATCAGTTGGCAATAGCCGAAGGCAGCAACCTGGTACGAATAGGCAGCCTGTTATTTGGTACCCGCCAATAATGGCTTATCGGTTTTTCGGGATGATTCGTCGGAGATTTATATGCAAACATCGAATTGATTATGACCACGGCATCCCACTGTATATCTTTGACTTACATAATTAAATAGTGTTTTTCATAGGTTATTGATTAATGGTAAAGGGCTGTTTCTACAGCTCTTTTTTTTTATACCCTCCTGAGCGCGTGTCCGCCTTTGGCGGAAAGTTGAAGCTCCCTCAAAAAAGGCATTTCATCAAGGAAATGCAACCTTACCTGTAACAGGTTATCCCGCCCCGATTTAGTATATTTAATTTGATGTATGAGAACCGCTGGTTTTATACAACGTTATTACCTGCATCACTGGTTGGGGTGGGGAGTGCTGTTCTTCGGCTGGCATTTTTTCCGCTACCAGGATTACCCCGCCGGTAAGGGATGGTATATCACCTTTGTAAAAGTGGCTGACCTGGCCCTGCTGGTATACCTTACCAACTACCTGCTTATTCCCCGCTTTTTGTATCGGAAAAAATATGTGTTGTTTGCCTGTTTATTCATAGCGCTTGTTTTTACGGGCAGCGTTGGAAAAATGTATGTAGAAGCTGACCTGTTAAATACTTCCTTCGATATCTGGGACCGGTTCAAGGTGCGGGTATACGATAATGTGATCCCGCACTTTTTGCTGGTCAGCGCCGGTGCCGCCATTAAGTTACTGGCTGATCATGCAAGGGCGCAGCGGCGATTGGGGGAAATGGCCAAAGAAAAGGCCGAGACGGAACTGAGTTTTCTGAAATCACAGATCAACCCGCATTTCCTGTTCAATTCATTGAACACTATTTATTTTTTAATAGATAAACAGAACACGGAGGCTCGCACCACTTTGCTGCAAATGAGCGACCTGTTGCGATACCAGTTGTACGATTGTAATAACCCTACCATAGAAATAGAAAAGGAGGTGCATTACCTGCAAGATTATGTGCGACTGCAGGAATTACGTAAAGACAAGCAGTATGAAGTTGGCATTGAAGTAGGGGACCAGGTAAAAGGATTTCTTATCACCCCCTTATTGCTGATACCATTTGTTGAAAATGCGTTCAAACACCTTTCACATTATAGCCATGAAAAAAACTTTATCAGGGTAAACCTGCAACGGCAAAACGGAACGCTTACGTTGACGGTGGAAAATTCTAAGGACGATCAGCCGCGAAACACAGAACCTACAGGCGGCATAGGGTTAAGTAATGTAAGACGCAGGTTGGAATTGTTGTATCCCGGCCGGCATACCTTACAGATAAAGAACGAGGTACATACTTTTAAAATTGAACTCAATCTGCAAATATCATGATGTTACAATGTGTAATAATTGATGATGAGCCAATAGCCCGTAAAGGGCTGAAGGAGTATATTCAGGACGCCCCATTCCTGCAGCTGGCCGGCGAGTTTGATAACCCATTAAAAGCAGCTGAGCTGTTGATGAAGGAAAAAATTGACCTGTTGTTCCTAGATATTCAAATGCCAAAGATGACAGGCATAGAGTTCCTAAAGAGCTTGTCGCACCCGCCCATGGTAATATTTACCACCGCCTATCCCCAATACGCGGTGGAAGGTTTTGAATGGAATGCCATCGATTATTTGTTAAAGCCATTTTCGTTTGAACGTTTCTGGAAGGCAATAGTAAAAGCCCGCAGTATGCAGGAGGCCATTGCGCGGCCAGTGCCCACTACCACAGAACCCGATCACTTTTTCATTAAAAGCGATAATAAACTCATCCGGATCGCCTATGAGGATGTTTTGTTTATTGAAGCCCTGCAAAATTATGTGGCTGTGTACACAAATGGTAAGAAATATATTACCTATCTCACATTTCACAGCATAGAAAGCCATTTACCAACAGGAAGGTTCATCCGAACTCATAAATCTTACATCGTATCGGCCTGTAAAGTAGAAAGCATTGAAGGCAATGAGATCACCATTGGCAGCTATCATATTCCTATAAGCAGAACAGAACGGGAAACTGTTTTGCAACAGTTGATACAGAACAGATTATTGCGTAGATAACGGCTCAAACCCAATAGGGGCTTCATATTACCGGAATATTATTTTAGTCACAATGCACACGATCGGGTTACCTTTCTCCGTTTTTTGTATAAATTTGCGTAGGAATTAAACATTCTTTTTAACCCCTCCCGTTCAACGCTGCTTGTCTTTCTTGTTAATCAATAGCTTGCCCAGTATCTAAACGATTTGCTTTCATATTATTAAATTTTGTAAAACAAAAATGAATATGAAAACAATCATGCTTAAAGCTTTTTCTTTAGTAAAGAAAACCGCTTTCCTGTTGCTGGTGCTGTCAATAACCTATGTATCTGCAACAGCCAACACTTCCGATTCAACACGTGAAGATGATGAGAACGCCTCTGTATCATGCCTGAAAATGGAAGAAGGCCAGGTTTATTTTAATGTAAAGTTTGAAAACGCCGATGGTGGCCGATTCGACATCCTGGTAAATGATATCAATGGCGATAACCTGTACCGTTCTACTTTTGCCGGAAAGAATTTCAGCAGAATATTCAGAGCTCCGGTTGAAAATGGTAAACTGGTGATCATCATCCGTGATGGTAAAGGCAGCCGCAAATTTGAGTTGACCACCGAATCAAAAATGGTTCAACAGATCCTTGTAAAAAGAATGTAGTTCAATCATTGATCAGTAACGGGCACTTTGTCATTCCTGTCCTTAGTTTCATTCCGGTTTATCGGAATGAAACTCACCGGAAGGGAAAGCCCGATCTACTCCTCGTTTTGGACTACCAGTAGGCCTCCTTTTAAAAAATATTCCCTCCCTGTGAGAACTATCCATTTGGGTCCCCACTTACACGCCAGAATTACGTAAATTTGCCAAATTCAATTTATTGAGTTATGGCAGAGATCAACACACCGGAAGAAAAAAGTCTGAATTTTTTAGAAGAGATCATTGAAGAGGACCTGAAATCGGGCAAGTATACCAGCATAGCAACCCGTTTTCCTCCCGAACCCAATGGCTTTTTGCATATTGGCCATGCTTCGAGCATCTGTTTAAACTTCGGGCTTACCAAAAAGTACCCAGGGTATACCAACCTCCGTTTCGATGATACCAATCCCGAAACAGAGAAAACAGATTATGTGGAGAGCATAAAAGCCGATATCCAGTGGCTGGGTTTTGAATGGAAGAATGAACTGTATGCTTCCGACTACTTCGACCAGATGTATCAATTTGCCGTTACTCTTATCCAGAAGGGCCTGGCGTATGTGGACGACTCTACCTCCGAAGAGATCCGGGCTATGAAAGGTACGCATACTGAACCTGGAAAGGACAGCCCTTACCGCACCCGCTCTATTGAAGAAAACCTGGACTTATTTACGCGCATGAAGAACGGGGAATTTCCAGATGGTTCCCGTACCCTGCGTGCAAAGATCGATATGACGCATACGAATATGCTGATGCGCGACCCTATCCTGTACCGGATCAAACGTGAACATCACCACCGTACTGGTGACAAATGGTGTATTTATCCGATGTATGATATGGCGCATGGTCAAAGCGATTCCATTGAGCAAATAACGCACTCCATTTGTACCCTGGAGTTTGTGCCCCATCGTGAGCTGTACGACTGGCTGATTGATAAACTGGGTATTTATCCCTCGCATCAGTACGAGTTTGCCCGCCGCAATATTAATTACACCGTAACCAGCAAAAGAAAACTGCTGCAGCTGGTGGAAGATAAATTTGTAACTGGCTGGGATGATCCCCGCATGCCAACTATTTCCGGCCTGCGCCGCGCAGGTTATACCCCCGAAAGCATTCGGGAGTTCTGCGATCGGATAGGCATAGCCAAACGCGAGAACATGATCGATGTGTCATTACTCGAGTTTTGTGTACGTGAACACCTGAACAAGATCGCTCTGCGCCGCATGGTGGTGTTTGATCCTTTGAAAGTGGTGATCACCAATTATCCGGCCGATGGGACGGTTGAAATGGTAAGAAGCGAAGACAATCCCGAAGATCCCAATACCACCTACCGTGAAATTCCTTTTACGCGCGAATTATATATTGAGCGGGAAGATTTCATGGAGAACCCGCCCAAGAAGTTCTTCCGACTGGCGCCAGGTCAAATGGTACGTTTGAAAAGCGCTTACATCATTCAATGTGATGAGGTGATCAAAGACAGCAATGGTAACATTACTGAAATTCGTTGTAGCTATCTGCCCGAAAGCAAAAGCGGCGGCGATTCCTCAGGTATTCATGTGAAAGGTACCCTGCACTGGGTGAGCGTTGCACAGGCTATTAGCGTTGAATTACGCCTGTACGACCGCCTGTTCCGGGTAGAAGATCCTACCAGCGAAGAAGGCGATTTTAAGGATTATATCAATCCTAATTCTTTACAGGTGATCAGCACCGCTTTTGCGGAACCTGCTTTGAAGAACATCCGTTTCAGCGACCGTTGTCAGTTTTTACGCAAAGGCTATTTTTGTCTTGATAAAGACACCAGTGAAGACAAAATGGTGTTTAACAGAACGGTTACCCTGAAAGATACCTGGGCGAAAGAACAGAAGAAAGGGCGATAAGTTGACACGTTAACACGTAAATAAATTTTTAAGACCTGTGAGGTGCTGCTTTTGAACCTGAACTGATAGATGGTTCGTCAGCACCTTACAGGTCTTAATTTTTGAATTTAATTACACCTTTTAAAGCGTAAGGTGTTTATAAGAATTTTCTTCGGGAGGTTCTGGTGGAGGGTCTCCAAAAATATAGAAACCGTTATTCAATAAAACATAACGTTTAATTGAATTTTTTTGCATGAGATTTATCAATTGAATGAATTCGCCATAAGTTGATTTATCTGAAAATACTACTTTAATTACCTGAGTGGTGTCGTGGTAAAACATTAGTTTCTGTGCTTCTTGGCCAATGAATGCAAGCTTTTCGTCATTGAACGAATGATTGTCATCAAGATATACCGTGTTTATCTTTTTCTTTTTTAAATAGGGGCGAACCCATTCCTCTTTGGGTATAAAAAATCTGATCTCAGGTTGCCTGTTTATAACGGGTAGGGAAAAGATATAATAAAACAGCACGGGTATCACCAACAGGCTTATAATGCCGGGAATATAGAACAGCTTAGGGCGCTTCATGATCTATAAGATGAATGCCCATGACTATTCCATAAAGGTTTCTCTACTTCTTACTCCCCACTGCTTTTGCATAATCAAATACCAAATTGCAAAACGCCTTTACCCCCACATCGAGCCGGCTGTCGTCGATATAGAAATCAGGAGTATGGTGAGGCGGCGCTTTTGATTTATCGGCGCCCTTGGGCATACCGCCGAAATACACAAAAAAAGAAGGCGCTTTTTCGCCGTAATAAGAGAAGTCTTCTGAGCCGGTAACCCATTCCCGCTCTCTTACATTTTCTTTACCGGCTGATCTTTCCAGCGTAGGCACCATCATTTTTACCAGCGTCGGATCGTTGTAAGTTACCAGCGTTTTGTTCTCAAATATAACTTCCGCTTTAGCACCCATCGCTTCCGCAATGGTAGTAGCCATCTTCTCTATGCGGGCAAATGTTTCTTTTTGCATTTTACTATCCAGTGTACGGATGGTGCCTTGCAGTACTGCATCCTCGGGAATAATATTGGGCCGTACACCGCTATGGAATTTACCTACGGTAATGACCACGGGCGCTTTGGTAAGTTCCGATTGACGGCTCACAATGGTTTGCAGGGCATTAATGATCTCTGTGCCTACTACAATAGGATCAATACCTTTCCAGGGTTGGGAGCCATGACTTTGTTTTCCTTTTATATTTATGGTGAACCAGTCGGAAGAAGCCATAAACGCGCCTGACTTGTATTCGAAATTACCCACTTCAATATCGGATTCAATATGCATTCCAAATACAGCATCCACCTTAGGGTTATCCATGCAGCCTTCTTTTACCATTAAAGGGGCACCACCTTCTTCAGTACCGGGCGGACCTTCTTCTGCCGGTTGAAAAAAGAATTTAACGGTGCCGGGCACTTCTTTTTTCAAGCCTGCCAGAACTTCGGCAGCACCCATTAACATGGCCACATGACTGTCGTGCCCGCAGGCATGCATAACGGGTACGGTATCGCCCATGTATTCTGCACGCACTGTTGATTTAAAGGGGACATCCACTCTTTCTTTAACCGGCAATGCATCCATATCGGCCCTTAAAGCCACCACAGGGCCTGGTTGCCCGCCTTTTAATATAGCCACCACCCCTGTTTTGGCAATACCGGTCTGTACTTCAAGCCCCAGTTTTTTTAAATGATCGGCAATGTATTGGGCGGTTTGGTATTCCCGGTTGGAGAGCTCAGGATGCTGGTGTAAATATCTGCGCCATTCAATGACTTTGGGTAGAACGGCCGCGGCACGTTGGTCGACTGCGGCGGGTTTATTCTGTTGTGCCTGCACGGTGGTGATAAGGATTAAAATAACAGGTAGTAATAGCCATCGGGTTGGTTGTAACTGCATGCTGGATGATTTTACTGAATGTAGAAAAAAAATATGAGTTACCCGCTCAACTAAACATATGATTTTTAAACTACTTTATATAGCGTTTATCTTGTTTATAAAGCCTTGATGCACATACATGTAATAACTACATATATTTTTCGTTTAATAAGCGTTTTAACCCCGAAAACTGTCCTGAGATGCCCGTTCCTGTTATGAAAACCGCCACTGCCGGTGGCAGGTCAGCATGGTCTATGTCTGTAGGTAAGCATGTATGCAGTGTATTACTACAGGCGTTTATAGCCGTTCCCTGTCTATCTCAAACAATAGGTAACTGGGCATTCTCCAATACAACTTCAGGTACCGGCGGTACCTACAATACAGTTTCTGTAGCCGATTTTAGTGCAGCTATACCTACAAAAGCATATAATGGCGGTACTGTGTATTATGGTGAAGGCGGCTGGCCTGCTGGCGCGCTTGATCCCAGCGCTTACCTGGAGTTTACTATTAGCCCTAATACCGGTTACCAGCTCGATCTGTCGAATATTGTTTTGACTATGCGACGTAGCACAACGGGCACCGCTGCTGGTTCAGGGCCTACGTCCTGGAGCCTGCGTTCCAGCCGGGATGGCTATGCCGCAGATCTTAGCTCAAACAGTTTAACAACCGGCATGCAGAATTTTACGGTTACGTTAGGCAGTAGCTTTTTGCAACTGTATACACCCGTCACTTTTCGATTGTATGGGTACAATGCTGTTGTAACAACTGGCGGCCTCAGTCGTGTGGTGGTGGATAATATCAGTATCCAGGGCATCGGGAGTACCTTGCCGCTCACCTTCACAGGGGTGCAGGCATTGCGTAAGAACGATAAAATGGTTTCGCTGAAATGGCAGATGGTCAATGTAGGGGAAGGGAATGTATTTAATGTGGAGCGGTCGCTGAATGGGACTGATTTTACAACCATCAATAGGTTTACCCAACAGGATGACCAATTAACTGCCTCTTTTCAGTATGAAGATAACCAGGCGCCTGGTAATGTACCTGCTATTTATTACCGGATCAAAATAAATGAACCAAGTGGCTGGACTTATTTCTCCTGGCTGGTTAAGGTTAACAATGCCACCCCAAAACAGCTGGTGATCAATTATGCAAATGCTACCAGTCAATCGCTGGTAACGTCGTTACAGGTCCCTGAAAAAGGATCGTACCAGCTGTCTGTGGTAACCATGAATGGCGCGTTATTGCAACAGCGATCATTGGAGCTTGAAACCGGGGTGCAGGTTTTCACTTTACCTTTACAAACGTTGTCACATGGAACGTATGTGGTACGGTTGGTAGGTAAAGAAGGGCAGAGTAGTAAGAAGTTTGTTTATTAATAAGAAGTAGCTTAACCCATTAGTTATTTAGTTTGTTAGTTCTTTAGTTTTTGAGTTCTAAACTAACAAACCAAATAACTAAATAACTTACTTGTATTCCCCAAACACCTCCCGTAAAGTATCCGCTATCTCCCCAAGTGTACACTTTTGCTCAACGGCTTCAATAACGGTGGGCATAATGTTTTCGCCGGCAGTTGCTTTATCAGAAAGACCCTGTAGCACCTGGTCGCATTTGGCCGGGTTGCGGTTATTGCGCAGGTGGGCTAATTTCTGAGTTTGGATCTGACGGATGGAGTCATCAATTTTGAAAACAGGAGTGGTATCTTTTTCTGTGGTTTGAAATTTGTTAACGCCTACAATGATCTTTTCGCCGTTCTCGATCTTGCGTTGATACTCGTATGAACTGCGGGCAATAGCATCCTGGATGAATCCTTCTTCTATGGCCGATACGCTGCCGCCCATGGCATCGATGGTAGCTATCAATTCATAGGCCTTTTGTTCTATTTCGTTGGTCAGCGACTCTATATAGTAGGAGCCAGCCAATGGATCAACCGTATCGGCTGCACCGCTTTCGAAAGCCACGATCTGCTGGGTGCGTAAGGCAATGCGGGCCGCTTCTTCTGTAGGCAGGCTCAATGCTTCATCAAAGCCATTGGTATGTAACGATTGGGTGCCACCCAACACCGCAGCGAGCGTTTGCACGGTAACCCGCGCAATATTGTTTTGTGGTTGCTGCGCCGTTAAAGTACTGCCTCCGGTTTGGGTATGAAAACGCAACATCATGGCCCTGGGATCGGTAGCCCCCAGTTCTTTCATCATGTTGGCCCACATCCGGCGGGCAGCCCTGAACTTGGCTATTTCTTCAAACAGGTTGTTGTGTGCGTTAAAAAAGAACGACAACCGGCGGCCAAATACATTGATGTCAAGTCCTTTTTCCAGGGCAGCCTTTACGTAGGCCTTGCCATTACTTAAAGTAAAAGCAATCTCCTGTACAGCCGTGCTGCCGGCTTCGCGAATATGATAGCCAGAAATAGAGATGGTGTTCCATTTGGGCAGTTCCTTGCTGCACCATTCGAATATATCGGTAATGATGCGCATGGAAGGCTTGGGGGGATAGATATAAGTGCCCCTTGCCGCATATTCTTTCAAGATATCGTTTTGAATGGTGCCGGTGATCTTGTTCAGATCAGCGCCCTGTTGTTTGGCCAGGGCTACGTAAAAAGAAAGCAGGATGTATGCAGTGGAATTGATGGTCATGGAAGTAGATACCTCTTCCAGCTTAATGCCTTTGAAAAGGGTATGCATATCCTCGAGGCTGTCGATGGCCACCCCCACTTTGCCAACTTCCCCTTCGGCCAGGGCATGATCGCTGTCGTACCCGATCTGGGTGGGCAGGTCAAACGCCACGCTCAAACCCATTACGCCCTGTGAGAGCAGATAGTGATACCGCTTATTACTTTCTTCTGCCGTGCTGAAGCCGGCATATTGGCGCATGGTCCATAGTTTACCCCGGTACATATCTTCCTGTACGCCCCGGGTAAACGGGAACTGGCCAGGCATTTCAGATTGGCTGGAAGCCGGTACATCTGCCGGTGTGTACACTTCTTTTATTTCAATGGCGCTATCGGTAGTTACTTTCTTTGACATGTAGTTTTTGTTGGACTTATCTTCCTATGACATTAATTTCTTGGCTTCATAGCTAAGTACGTCTGCTACAACGTTGTGCAGCGATGCTTTGGGCGATTGCATCAGCATTTCCAGAATGCTGCGGCTAAGGTCCTGGCCAGTGGCTTCTGCGGGCAAAAATGAAGCTATCTGGTTAATGATCATTATGTTTTGGTCCTTCAGGTTACGTACGGCCTCCCATGATTCGTGCGATACATAGATCTGTTGGGTCACATTGTATTCAAACTCAGTGCGAATGGTTTGGGTTAACAACACCTGCATATCGCGGGCGGTCAATCCGGCTCCCGGGGTGCGGCTGATGACATTGGTCAATGCAATCCGGTCAACCAGTAAGATCAGGCGTTCATAGGCTTGTAACTGAAGGGGTTGGGTAGGGGGAGGCGCTGTTTTTGCCTTCTCGTGTTGTGCCAGCAGTACTTTGGCCTCTTTACGTTGTTTCCAGAACAAATAAGCCAACGCCCCGCCAAGGATAAGGGCTATTGAAATTGAAATTACCATTTCAGTGGTACTGAGCATTTATTAGGTTTTAGGTGAACAAAAATACAGTTCTTAATACTAAGTTGTTAAAAAGCAATGGGAAGGCTTAGAAACGAAGAATAGACCGGGATAATTGTTTGGGAGCACAGGTTTGCAATCATTGCCCTTACATATTTGTTAACCGATATCCCCAGGCTTGCCGGTGCCCGGCATCCCTTTTTATTGTAAATTTGCCTCATAAAATTGATGTAAGTATGGAAATGACAACGGCCGTTCCTGTGAGCTTTACCGCCGGCGCCCTGGCTGAGATCCATCGTCTGATGAGCGCCCCCGAGTTCGATATCACCCAATTTTTGCGTGTTGGCGTAAAAGGGGGTGGTTGTTCCGGTCTGTCGTATGTGCTGGGTTTCGACGACAGACAAGCCGATGATGTTGAATTTGAATTTGAAGGCCAATCCTTCATCATGAATAAATCGCACGCCATTTACCTGATGGGGATGCAAATTGACTGGGCCAATGGCTTAAATGCCCGCGGCTTTACTTTCAATAATCCCAACGCCAGCAAAACCTGTGGTTGCGGTACTTCTTTTGCGGTTTAAATGAACCAGTAACATAATAAAAACTGATTGTTTGGGTCCGCCATTGGCGGACCCTTGCTTTTGTACCTTGCTTTACGCCGGAAATTCATTATTTTCATTTATCGATGGTCGATATCAAAACCTTTAAACAACTGGCGCTTTCATTTGCCGGAGTGGAAGAGCAGCCTCACTTTGAAAAGTCCTCTTTCAGGGTGAAGAAAAAGATCTTTGCTACCCATGCACCCGATAGTAACGTCATATGTGTTAAACTGACTGAAATTGATCAATCGGTTTTTTGTGCTTTTGATAAAACCATTATTTACCCGGTCAATAACAAATGGGGCAAACAGGGCTGGACGCTCGTTGACCTTCAGCAAGTTCGAAAAGATATGTTGAAAGATATTTTGACCACAGCTTATACCGGGGTGTCTTCGCCAAAAAAGAAATAAAGATCTTACCACTGCACATGCGCTCTTATTCCAAAAACATGTACCGGGCCACGGTCCTTGTTGTAAGCCGGGTTCAATACAAACTGGTAATCGGGGCTTATTGATAGAAACACGGCCGGGAACCGGAATTTATAATAGGCTTCAAAAATGGCCTCATTGCTGTAATTCAGGTTACCATCTCCAATAATAAATCCATAACCACCAGCTTTCAGGTAATTGCGATGTGGGGTAGAAATGCCATTGACCACCACCGCAGCGCCCAGTTCATCATTTTTCCTTGCCCAGACGGCACCATCCCATACAATGCCACCCGACAGGGAGTGGTCAATTTCAGTAAAGGCCCAGGTTTCATTGTTGCCATCATTCCAGCTTCCTCTTACAAAAATACCGGCATAAGTGGAGATCTCCTGTTCCAATGATATGCCAATTCCATTTTTTGAACGTGGGATGTTACGCACTGCTACTATATCAGGAACCGGCGTGTTTTTTACCGCTTCTTCATAATTACCCATTCTGGCCAGGTTATGAAACAATAAAAGCCTGATAATGCCCGGACGCTTGTTGATCCGGATATTTTTCTCTCCTTCCGTTGTAATTCCATGTGCATTGGCGATTTGATCGTCGAGCACCGGGCCATTGGCATAAGTAGGCACTTGTGTTACTCCAATACGCACCGCCCAATGTGGTGTATGGTATTCCAGCACGGCGCCAACGGTATAACCACGGGTATTGGCAGGGTAGTCCCAGGCGCCATTGCTCATGAGGCTCCAGTTCATGAACTGTTCCCGCGGATCATGGCTATAAGTATTGTCGTCGAAAAAATCGGCTATGCTGAATTTACCGGCCCTGATGGAGAGATAAGTAGCGGGGGTATGCTGCTGTACCTGGTTAAGATCGTCTGGTTCCCAATCCGTCCCTTTGCCAATGGCAAACTTCTGTTCAAGGTATAAACGGGCCACATATACCTTCAGTTGTTTGCTGCCTATGCGAAAGGTTTCTCCATTGGGAAAACCGGCAATTCCCAATGCGGAACTAAGACCGCTGCCGCCGGCTACCTCCGGATTAAAATAAAACGCCGCCTGTTTCCATAATCTAATTCCGGCGTATAAAGTACCTGTAAAGGAGATCTGTCCGGGTTCTGACGTTTGTAAACTGTTTTTACCGGTATATTTTGCGGGAAAGGTGGGATGATATTGCCAGATAGAGGTGGCTTGTGCATGAAAGCTCCACCTGCGATCCTTTGTAGAATCAGCGGGTGACTGCGCCAACGCATGCGTACCTACTATGAATAAAAGAAAGGTCGCCAGTATCCGCATAAATAATTTATGCGACTAGCGTGCCAGGTTTTTATTGGCTAACCCACTTCTGCATTGAACCGGAAACCAACGCCATGGATGGTTTCCAAAACGATATTGGGATCGGCTTTAAAGTATTTGCGTAATTTGGTCATAAACACATCCATGCTCCGACCAAGGAAGTAATCGTCTTTGCCCCACACGTTCAGCAATACCTCATCGCGTTTTAAAATATGATTGGCATGCTCGCACAGGAATTTCAACAGGTCAGCCTCTTTTTGAGTAAGGGTAAAGGTTTCTGTAGCTGTATGTAATTTCAGATCGGTATAGGAAAATTTCATTTGTCCAATGGAATACTCCTGTACATTATCGGCATGTAGTTTACGGGAGCGGCGAATAAATACATCCATCCGCAACAGGAGTTCCTGCATGCTGAAGGGTTTGGTTATGTAATCGTCGGCACCGGTAAGGAACCCTTTTATTTTATCTTCTTCCATTGATTTGGCGGTGAGAAACAGGATAGGCACCATATCACTTAGCTGACGGATCCTGCGGGCAACCGTAAACCCATCTTTATTGGGCATCATTACATCGAGCAAACAGATATCATATTGGGTTTTATCAAATTTCTCGATAGCGGTTTGTCCATCGGGACATAATACCACTTCATAACCTGCATCCTGCAGGTTGTCTTTGATCACATATCCTAACGACATATCGTCTTCGGCCAACAGTACTTTTACTTTTTTTGTAAGCATGTTCAACTATTTACAGATGCAGGAAGAATAAGCCTGAACTCGGTGCCAATACCAGGCAGGCTGTTTATTTTTATGGTGCCGTGGTGGGCATCTATGATCCTTTTTACAAAGTTCAATCCCAGTCCAAATCCCTTTACATTGTGCACATCACCGGTGGGTACGCGATAAAATTTCTTGAATAAACGTTTTTGGTATTTCTTTTCAATACCTATTCCATTATCTTTTACTGAAATGTAGATGTTTCCATCTTCATGACCTATTGAAATAATGATGTGTGGTTTTATGGAGAATTTAAGGGCGTTCTCCAGCAAATTTACGATAGCCAGTTCTAAATGTGCCCGGTCGGCATACAATTCAATATTCTGGTCTTCATCGATGGGGATATTCACCTCTGCATTTTTCTCATCTATCAGGGGTTGCATTTTGGCAACGGCCTGTTCAATAAGCTCTTTTAATGGTACCTGTTTTTTCTGAATGGGAAGGTCTTTACGGTCGCTCCGGGCAATTTGCAACAACCGTTCAACCTGTTCCTGCAGGTGCTGGGTCTGGTTTTCTACTATAGTGGCGTATTTACGTAACCGCTCAGGTTGTGCAGTTATTTTATCCTGCAACAATACCTCCGCCGATATTTTCATTACGGCCAGCGGGGTTTTAAATTCATGGGTAAAATTGTTCACAAAATCTTTCTGCACTTCAGCCAGGAACCGTTGGCGGTAAAAGAAGAAAAGGATCACTGCCAGTCCAACCAACACCACAAATAATATGGCGCTGCTGATGAACCAGAAATTCATCTGCTGCAAAACATATTTATTACGGTGTGGGAAATAAAGCATTAAGTAATTATGTTTCCTTTTATATAACGTGAGGTTGACGCCTTCCGAACCATATTGCGAACCAGCGGCATTAATATATTTTGTATATCCATACTCCCGGTTACCCGTATTGTAATAACCCAGGTATGCATCGGTCAACACGTCAAAATCGTTGAGTTCATGCTTAAGGTAATCAGCAATGGTATCCTCGGGATAATAATTTTCAACCCGGAATAAAAAATAATCGGTGCTGGGTTGTTCTATAAGGTCCTGTAAATGGTTCGAACGGGTATCTACAAGATCAATGTCTTCATAAAGGCCACGGATACTTTTAACAACATTTGTATTAAATGTTTTTTGTTCGAATGAATAGACTTTATTGAGCCAGAACAACTGCACGGCAATTATCAGCATTATTAAAATACTGGCTAAAAGCACCAGCCATCTGAGTGTTGATGAACGCATAAAATCTGATAAACTCCTGTTAGCAAATTTGCTATCCATTATGCTTACATTTTTTGTAATCTGGTTAAACGGATGTTAAGGAAAGTTAAGGTTTCTGTTACAAACGGTCAAGGCCGCGGGAGATTGTTAATCACCAGTTAAGCAGCCCGTAAAATTTTTCCCGGGTAGCGCATTTGAATACTTTCACAGCGTCAAATCATTCCCAAACAACCTTCAATATTCAGCAATGAAAAAAGTATTATTACTCGCAGGTTTAGCCTTAATGACAGGATATTTCACTATGGCTCAACAGCATCACCCAAAGAAAGATTCAACAGGTACAAAACCTGCGCATGTAAAAGAACCAAAAAAGGCTGCTGACACCACGCACCATGCTGGTGGTCATCATCATGATAAAAAGCATTAAAATAGGTCGGTTTCTTTAGGGTTTAAACGTCGCTCCGGGTGGGCGGCGTTTTTGTTTTATCAGCCGAAGCCTTGGCGAAGGCGGATTGCCTATTGTTAACCAAGCCGCCTCTGCCGTGAACGGCAAACGCGAAACGTGAAAGGTCCTTATTGCTGGTCCCTGACTGTTGTCGGCAATCGTGAAACGTGAAATTCGGCTTGCGCCTCATATGCAGAGCCGAAGGCGAATATAGACTTTCTACTTGCCGTTTGCCGTCTGCCGTTTGCCGTCTGCCTTCTGCCGTCTGCCGTTTGCCTTCTGCCGTCTGCCGTTTGTCCACTGCCCATTCCCCATTCCCTATTGCCCACTGCCTTTATTCTTATCATTTCCATTATGTTTCGCGTTGTCCCTTATAATACTCTGCAACAACTTGATCTGTTCGGCCTGTGATTCTATCAGCTTTTTAAATTGCTCCTGCATCAGCAGGTCAATTTTCTGATGCAGGGTCCTGATCTCAATCTCGGCTTTCAGGTTCACCACATAATCGTTCTCATTGCGTTTACGGTCCTTTTCTTCCTGCCGGTTCTGGCTCATCATGATCACCGGGGCCTGAATGGCTGCCAGGCACGAAAGCAGCAGGTTCAATAAAATAAAGGGGTAGGGGTCGAACCGTCCCCGGCCGATCAATATCAGGTTGATCCCTATCCAGATCACCAACATGGCAGTAAACCACGTAATGAACTTCCAGCTGCCGCCAAACCGCGCTACTTTGTCGGCCAGCCGCTGCCCCAGGCTGAGTTGCTCGGTGTCATGCTGAGCAATACTTTCTAACAATAATTTTTCCTGTTCTATTGATTGTAAAACGATCTCATTCAATTTCTTTAAATGTTCGTTCTCGGTATTCAGCAGTTCGTTGATATATTTTGTTCTTGTGGAGTGCATTGTATATAAGTTGATAAAGTTAATTTGTTGATAGGGTTGATAAGGGCAGGGGCGTGGATTTCCTCGTTCAAAGGTTTTAGTTGCAAGTTATGAGGTTTCAGGTTCTAAAGAAAACGGGTACCAGAGACCTGATACCCGCCCTTGTTCACGGGGATTTAATTTGTTCTGACCCCTATCACCCCTGTTACCCTTCCTCTTTCCATCACAGCGCATTAAGCAACCGTATAAGCCTCTTTAGCCGCTTGTACACTTCCTGTGCGCTTCAATACGCCCCAGCCCTGTAATTCGCCTTTAATCGCCTTCAGGAAGGCTTTGAACAATACCACCAGCATTAACCAGCGGTAAATAAGCCGTTGTGGCAATAACCATAACAACCGCGATTTCTTTTCTTTTTCAAAATGAAAGGCCAGTACAGATACGGCGGCATCTACCAGCATGAATAATCCATAGTAGAGGAGGATATGTCCTGCATTGCCGGTGAGGATGCCGATCAGCATAAAGATGTCAGCCACCGGGGCAAAAGCCGGTATTATGAACTGGAACAGTAAAATATTGGGGAACGCAGCCCAGCCCAATGCTTTGTATTCTTTATTGAACAGCACCTGGCGGTGTTTCCAAAAAGTTTGCATAACTCCAAAGCTCCAGCGAAAACGTTGTTTTATGAACATTTTTACCGATTCCGGTGCCTCCGTAAACGCCAGGGCCTCATGTTCATTGGCAATGGTATAACCCTGTCTCAGGATACGGACCGACAGGTCGCAGTCTTCTGCCAGGGTATCAGTGGTGAAACCACCGGCGGCTGAAATGGCCTCCTTGCGAAAGGCACCAATGGCGCCCGGCACCACGGAAATGGCATTGAGCAAGGCAAAAGCCTTGCGGTCGAAGTTCTGGCTGGTAATGTATTCAATGCTTTGCCAGCGGGTGAGCATATTCACCAGGTTGCCCACTTTTACATTGCCGGCTACCGCACCAACTTTCTTATCACCCGCATCCACCATAAAATGTCGCATCATTTTAGGAATGGCATCGGCTTGCAGGTGTGTATCGGCATCTATGCATATTACATACTCCGCCTTTGATTCTTTTATTCCGAAGTTCAGTGCCGATGCTTTGCCGCCATTGGGTTTGGTAAATACTTTTACGCGGGTATTGTATTGAAAGGCATCGTGTACTTTTTCATAGGTGCCGTCTTTGCTGCCGTCATCAACAAATATGATCTCGGTATTGGGCCAGTTGGTCTTTAATAAATTGTTTACCGAGTTAACGGCATTTACCGCTTCGTTGTACGCTGGCACAATGATGGAAACCAGCGGATATTCAGTAACGACCGGCCATGCTATCTGTTTTTCTTTGCGGCGTTGGCGGGTGGCCAGGAAGGCCATAAAGGTCAGCCGGGCCATCGACAATACTATGAACACCACAAACAGGGCGAATAATATTTTACCTGCCCAGTACCCCGATTCGGCCAGCACATAGTTTAATTGCACCAGGTAATAATCTTTGCCTTTGGGTACGGCCGGCATCAGCTCGGCTTTTTTCTTGCCCAGCAGATCGGCAATGGTAGTGAAGTGATAGCCCTGGCTTTTAAAATATTCTATGATGCGGGGCAGGGCCTTAATGGTCTCCGTGCGGGTATCGCCACCGGCGTCGTGCAATAATATAACGTTACCGCTTAACCCGGCTGCTGTAAGGTCCTGTTTGCGTTTGATGGTCCTTGCCACAATGGAATCGGCAGTAACGCCCGGTTCCCAGTCAAGCGGGTCAACCGATTCACCTACATCCAAATAGTTCTTGGTGCGGGCAATGGCCACAGGCAACAGTTCTTCCATTTTCTCTGGTTCAAAATCAGCGTTATACGGTGCTCTGAACAGAATGGTAGAGTGGCCGGTAATACATTCCAGCAACAGCCGGGTGCTTTCCATTTCCAGCAAGGCCCGCTTGGGCGAAATATCTGCCACGTTGGGATGGGTGAATGTATGGTTACCCAGTTCATAGCCGTCTTTATAGAGGCGTTTTACCAGGGGAATGTTCTTTTCGGCATTAATACCAACCAGGAAGAAAGCAGCCGGCACGTTTTCTTTTTTCAGAATATCCAGCACTTTGGGTGTCCATGTAGGATCGGGGCCATCATCGAAAGTGAGCACCAGTTTTTTTGGATCAGCCGTTCCATATTTTTTAACCACGAACATACTGGGCAGGCTATCGTAATGTTCTTCACTGATAAGCATATCGGTGCTGTCTATTTCAGGGCTGATGCGACCATCAACAGGCGTGCTCACAATATCAAGTACCTCACCGTCACCCATGTAATCCACGTCGTTGCTCGATTGTACGCGGGTGAATTTTTTAAAGTCGAAGGAGGCCACCGCATTTTTTTGCATATCCTGGCTATAGAATTTCCAAATGCGGCTGTCTTCACTGCCCAGGCGCCATAAAGCGGTGCCGGCCATGCCATATTCGGTGGCAAAACGCAAACTGTTGAAAGTGGTGGCTGCATCCATGAAGTACACTTCATGTGGTTTATCATCGTCGTCGTAATAACTGTAGTGCAGGTTGTAGCTGTCGTTGTCGAAATCAATAACGCCTTCCGATTCACGGGCGGTTGATAATGCCTGCTGATAAGTGATGTTTGTAGCTGTACCATGTTGGGGCCAGTCGTACCCATAGGCCGCGAGTGACAAGATCAATTTGTTAGAAGGGATCTTATGCGCCACTTTATCAACGGCGGCTTCTATCCACTGCTGGTGTGCAATAGGGCCCGGACCGGTATGGTCGGCATACTGATCATAGGCCATCAGAAAAATATAGTCGTTGTATTTGGCGAGTTCTTCATGATTGTAATCGTTGTTAAAGGGAGCTATGTCCTGCGTTACCAGCAATCCTTTTTCGTGCAGGCGCGTATACAGTTCTTTTTGAAAAGCGATCAGGGGTTCATCCGACTTTTCCTGCAGTTCTTCAAAGTCAACGTTTACGCCAATAAAATGATTCTTTTCAAGAATGTTGATCACGTCATTGATCAGCTTTTCTTTTTTGGCCGGATTGGTCAGGATGCGGTGTACCGGCTCGCCCAAAAACTCGGTTTTATAGTTGTTGGAAAGAATAGGCATAATGGGTACGCCGCTTTTTTTCATAACAGCCAGGGCGCGGTCATCAACCTGCGTGGTAACGGAATCGCCTTTAGGATCAATGAACATCCATTCAGGGATCACCAGGTTGAGGTTGGAAATATTTCTTTGCAGTGAATAGAACGATTGCGGGTCCCAGGCTACATAAAAGGCAGATCGTATACCGCAGGGAAACCGGTTGAATGAGGCGTAAGCAGGTGGTAACTGGTATTTAGGTGCGGTGGGGGCCAGCAGGGCAGCTTTTTTTTCCGCTGCTTTTTTTTCTTTACGCCTGATATATTTCTCAAAACCGGGCGCCCATTTTTTTGAAATAGGCACCTCATGAATGTCGGGCACCCCATTGGTTAATTGAGCGGTGTGATTGTTCAGATTTGGAAGCGCCGGTGTATAAACCTGCTTCAACGCTACGATCAGTACGGTGATCGCAAAAATTAATCCCAGCAGCACAAACAGCAATGTCCATTTAAAACGGTTCCACCGGGTTGATGAATTGGTCTGGAAAACTTGCATACTTGTCGGTTTGATCGGGTGAGTGGTCTAGTTTACTGTATCTTATGAATGCAAAGTTGCTGCGAGGATAAATGGGGGGAGGTTAATGCGTGGTTAAGCGTTGGTTGTGTAGGTTAAGTGGTGGTTAATTGGAGCTGATCGTTGATAAAAGTCAAGTTATTTAGTTCAGAGATCTTTGTTCGGGGGGGACTGTTTTAAGTGGTGCGTTCTGTTTTCAAGTTCCTGGGTTTGTAGGTTATTAAGTTATTGGGTTATTGGGTTATTAGGTTATTTGGTTTTTTTGGGGGGCTGACGAAGCGGGGGCTATTTATATAAAAGCGAGTTTCGAATATAGATTCCGTGAGCCTGCAACCGGAAATGGGGAACGCAGAACTTAATAACGTAATAACAAACTAACCACACAGTTACGGGGCAGGCTCTGCATCTTAAAACCATGGCAGCTTTTTCATAACCGACTACCTATTGCCTCGCCCGCCGAATCCGACTGCCGATAACCGCGTAGCGGTATTGCCGTCTGCCGTCTGCCGTCTGCCGTCTGCCGTCTGCCGTCTGCCGTCTGCCGTCTGCCGTCTGCCGTCTGCCGTCTGCCGTCTGCCGTCTGCCGTCTGCCGTCTGCCGTCTGCCGTCTGCTGTCTGCCGTCTGCCGTCTGCCGTCTGCCGTCTGCCGTCTGCCGTCTGCCGTCTGCTGTCTGCCGTCTGCCGTCTGCCGTCCGTCTGCCGTCTGCCAGCGAAAATAGCAGCCGTCTGAAAAATCGGAAACCTCTACTCACCACTCACCACTGACAACTCACAATTAGCCCTTTAATAAACAAAAAGCCCCCCGTTACCGGAGGGCTTGTTATAAAGAATCAGTTCGTTATTAAGCTTTATTCGTCACTGCTTTTTGAGCGGCTGAACCTGATTTAGCAGGAGGAGCAGCTTCACCCAGTGGTTTGTCTTTGGCAAAGTCGATAAGGATCGGAGCTGCCACAAAGATTGAAGAATAAGTACCGGTAACAACACCGATCAACATCGCGAATGCGAAACCTTTGGTAACCTCGCCACCTACCAGGAACAGGATGAGGATGGTCAGGAACACAGTGAGCGACGTCATGATAGTACGGCTCAGGGTGTCGTTGATCGCTTTGTTAAGAATAGTTGTTTTATCGGCGCCGTGCATGGTATGACTGTATTCGCGGATACGGTCGTACACGATCACGGTATCGTTCATGGAGAAACCAATTACCGTCAGGATCGCCGCAATAAAGTGCTGGTCAATTTCAAGCGGGAATGGCACCACATCTTTCAGGAATGAGAACACCGCCATGGTTACCAATACGTCGTGCAACAAGGCTACGATGGTTCCCACTGAATATCTCCAGTCGCGGAAACGGATGAAGATGTAGATGGCAATGATCAGCATTGACCAGAAAGTAGCCCACTGAGCACCTTTCTTAAGGTCATCAGAAATAGTGGGGTTTACTTTGTTACTACCTTCCAGCAAACGGTTATCGAAATCCTGTTTGGTAGTATTTTCTGGTAAGTAAGGTTTCAAACCAGTATACAAAGTGTTTTGAACAGCTGAATCTACAGATAAACCGGTTTCGCTAACGCGGTAATCGGTAGTGATGTTCAGTTTGTCCGGACCGCCATATGTTTTAATGGTTGGGGTAGTACCGAAGGTTTTTTCCAGTGAATTCCGGATCTCTTCAGCATTAACCGATTTACCAAAGTTCACTACATAGCTTCTACCACCGCTGAATTCAACACCATATCTGAAACCGTGGAAGAATGAAGCTACACCCAGTAATAATACCACTGCAGAAATGGCATAAGCCACTTTACGGTACTGGATGAACTTGTAAGCCGCGTGTTTGAAAATACGTTTTGATAAAGAGGTGAAGTATACGAAGTGTCTGTTCTTGTTGGTATAGAAATCAGTGATCAGGCGTGATACCAGGATACCGCAGAACAACGATAATAAGATACCGAGGATCTGGGTGGTAGCAAAACCTAATACCGGACCTAAACCATAAATGAACAGGATGATAGCCGTTAACATGGTAGTGATGTGAGCATCCAATACCGGAGGTAAGGAACGCAGGTAACCGGCTTTCACCGCATTTGCGTAAGTATTACCTTTTGACAGCTCTTCTTTAATACGTTCAAAGATGATTACGTTGGTGTCTACCGCCATACCAATGGTTAACACCAGACCGGCAATACCGGGTGCTGTTAAGGTGGCATTCAGGGCGCTCAATACGCCGATGGTAAACAACAGGTTCAATATCAGGGCGATGTTGGCTACAATACCAGCGGTATTATAATAAACCAGCATCAGGGCAAATATTACGATAAATGAAATGCCGAAGGCCATTATACCGCCATGTACAGCTTGTGTACCCAGGGTAGGACCTACCACTTGTTCCTGAACAATAATGGCGGGGGCTTCCAGTTTACCGGCTTTCAGGATGTTGGCCAGGTCATTGGCTTCCGTGATCACCAGTTGTTGGTTTTTACCACCAGAACCCATGGTTATACGGGAGTGGCCGCCTTCGATCTTTTGAATTACGTTAGGAGCGCTGTAAACGATGTCATCCAACACAACGGCGATGGGGTGGCCAACATTTCTTCCGGTAAGGGTAGCCCAGTTTCTGGCGCCGGTAGGGTTCATTTCCATGGCAACAGCCACTTCATTGGTAACCTGGTCAAACTCCTGACGGGCATCTTCGATAGCATCACCCTCCAGGAAAGCTTTGTCTCTGCCTGGGATGGTTTTGATAGCATACAAACGGAGGAAATTGCTCAGTTTGCCTTCGTCGTCGCGATCTTGTTTGCCCCAGAGGAACTTGAGGTTACTGGGGAAACTGTTGCGAACGGCAGGAATGCTCAGGTATTTATTAACCGCAGCGGTATCGGCTAAAAGCGACAAACCTATAGAAGGAGAGTAGCTTACTTTGCCTGAATTGGGGTCTTGTTGCGGCGGAATGAATTTGATTTTGCTAACCAGGAGGTTCTTTGAAGAAGTATCTTTTTTAGCAACACCATTTGAATCTACAGTGGTAGCGGCCATGTAGTCGTCGAGCGATTTAGCCGCACTCATTACAGAATTTGACAGCTCTTCCAGGGTGTAAACTTCCCAGAACTGCAGGTGCGCGGTAGATGACAGATATTTACGAACCCGTTCTGGATCGCTGGCACCGGCCAGTTCCACGGTGATGATACCTTTATTTTCATCGAGGTTGATGTTGGGTTGTGCTACCCCGAACTGGTCAATACGGTTGCGAAGTACCTGGTAAGTCTGTTGCATGGCGGCATTGGCCTGGTCGTGAAGGTGGCTCAACACAGCGTTGTCAGCAGAGGCGCCATTTAGTTTGTTGTTGGCGTTGGCGAACAGGGGAGCCAGTCTGGCACCGGGGTTCTGCTCGCGGTAGGTGTTGGCAAACAGGTCGATGAAGTTTTGATCGCTGTTCAGCTTTCTTCTTTGCGCTTCGGCGATGGCTTTTAATAACTGAGGATCTTTTTCATTGTTAGCCAGGCCTTTAATAAGACCGTCGAGGGCTATGTCCATCGTTACGTTGATACCACCCTGCAAGTCAAGACCCAGCAACAGTTCGCTTTCTTTTGCTTTCTGGTAAGTTTGACCCCACCAGGTAATTTTTTTGTCTCTTGTAGCAGTCAGCAAGCTATCGAGATAAGCGTCATGTGCATTGTCCACGGTATCCTTGTAATAGGCGCGGGCTTCGGTGTTTGAGGGGTACTTTTGTTGAGGAGTAAGGGGATAGGCCCGTTTGACATACGACTCTGCTTTCTTACCCATTTCTTTTTCGTGCTGGTTTACGAACCAGGTAAAGGAAAGCTGGTATAAAGAGATCAGTATCAACAGACCTGCAAAAATGCTAACCAGTGCTCTCATTGGATTGTTTCATTTATTTTTTTAGAGTTGGCAAAGATAGTGTTTTCGGTCAGGAAACAATACCGTTGCAGGTCGTAAGTTACAGGTTTCACGGGGATTCGGGCCCTTTAACGGGGCATTTCGTAGTTTAAAATGCCTTTTAAGGGTAAATATGTATTCCGGCCCGGGAAAAGGGGTACCAAATTAAGGCTTTTAGAAGGGGGTAGCAGGGCCATCTGGCGGCGGTTTGGGAAACTGGCAGCGGGGAATTTTGCAGATTGTATAAGTTTTTAGCCTTCCAGACCGTGTAACTTGAAACAGGCAACCTGGAAAAGGTCCTGCCTTTTCAATTTTTCGAATTTTCAATCCCACGCATTTTCAACCAACCACTTTAGCACATTTGCAGTACTTTTGCGGCACAAAAAAACTACCAACCTAATTTTTAGTTATTAGTATGCAACTATCATCCCGTTTACAGTTATTCAACGAGCCTGAAACATTGAAGATGGCTAAGTTGGGCCGTGAATTGCGCGCCAAAGGAATTGATGTGATTGATCTGAGCCTCGGCGAACCAGATTTTGATACGCCTGAGCATATTAAAGAAGCTGCCAAGAAAGCAATTGACGATAACTGGAGCCACTACACACCAGTTGCCGGTTACCCTGAATTGCGGGAAGCAGTTTGTACTAAACTGAAGCGTGATAATAATTTGTCATATAAGCCTGAAAATATTATTGCATCTACCGGTGCCAAGCACAGCCTGGCCAATGCCGTATTTGCAACTGTGAGCAAAGGTGATGAAGTGGTGATCCCTACTCCTTACTGGGTTACCTATTCTGAGATCGTGAAACTGGGTGAAGGCGTAGTGAAACTGGTTCCCACCAAAATTGAGAACAAGTACAAACTTACTCCTGCCGAGCTGGAAGCTGCCATGAGCGATAAAACAAGATTGTTCATCTTTTCTTCGCCCTGTAACCCCAGCGGTAGCGTGTACAGCAAAGCTGAGCTGGAAGGCCTGGCCAGTGTATTCCGCAAATTCCCCAATTGTTATATTCTGTCTGACGAAATTTATGAGTACATCAATTTCGTAGGCAAACACGAAAGCATTGCGCAGTTCGAAGACCTGAAAGACCGCGTAATTGTATTGAACGGTTTAAGTAAAGGTTTTGCCATGACCGGTTACCGGTTGGGTTACCTGGCTGCTCACCCTGATGTGATCAAAGCTTGCGAGAAATTGCAAGGTCAGTTCACCAGCGGTACCAACAGTATTACCCAACGCGCTGCTATCACCGCTTTGACTACCGATCTGAAACCTTCTATGGACATGACGAAGGAATTCGAGCGTCGTAAAAAACGGGTGATCGAAATTATGACAGCTATCCCTGGTTTAACTTTCCCCGAACCAGATGGGGCTTTCTACGTATTCCCAACCGTAACCGCTTTCTTCGGAAAGAGCGATGGTGAAGAAACGATCAAAGATGCCGATGACCTGTGTATGTACCTGCTGAATAAAGCACACGTATCTACCGTTACCGGTCGCGCGTTTGGTGAGCCTACAGCTATTCGTATCTCTTTTGCAAATAGCATGGAGAAGATCGAAGAAGCCTGGAAGCGCATCTCTGCTGCACTAGCGAAGTTGAAATAAGTTGACAGATTAACACAGCCTGTCTCGCCTTGCGGGATTGATAGGTTAACAAGTTAATAAGATATATATGACCCTCCCGATGCATCGGGAGGGTTTTTTTGTTTTTGGAATATTTTATAACTATTATGGCACTCCAACACGTCGGAGTGCCAGGTAAGTAAGTTGAACTTAATAGAGTTAATATATACCCCGGCATCGGTTAAACCTTGCTGCTTATCTTTATATGGAATAAAAACTATATAATATGTCTGTTATCAAACAACCTTTATTTTTCATTGGATCAAAGGCGGAGAAGAATCTGTACACTTTGTTTGATAGTGGTGCTAATCTTTCTTGCATTAATCCGGAAACTGTTCATGCACTTACAGAAGTGCAACCATTGGGTCGCGTTAGGCGCATTGCTACTGCCAGTGACGCCCATTTTATTGAAGTAAAAGAAGTGGTTCGGTTGGATTTTTATATTAATGATGTATTATTAAGTGATGAGTTCCTGGTTGTACCCGGACTTAGTGAAGAAGCCATTATTGGAGCTGCTACTATGCAGAAATGGCGTATTAAATTGGACTTTGAACACGACCGGGTAGTCGTTGATCCCAAGGTGGCAAAGTTGCAGTTGATCTAGTTTAATAAAATTAATATGATTTTAAAGACCCCGGAAATTCCGGGGTTTTTGTTTTCCTATATATTCTAGATCGCACATGTTACCGGTCAACTTGTTAACTTGTCAACCCGTCAACTAAAATTAGTGTCTCCGCGACAATTACCGTATATTTAGTGGCATAAAACGAACGCTTCCATGTTAAAACGATTCCTGTTTGCCACTGGCGTACTGGCCGCCAACACCGTATTGGCCCAACCAGTAAAAGACTATCCCGTACAGGCCGTGAACTTCACCGCCGTTCAGTTTACCGATAACTTCTGGCTGCCACGGATGAAGATCAACCATACTGTTACCATTCCTGCTTCGTTTGCCCGTTGTGAAAGCACTGGCCGGGTAAAGAATTTTGAAATGGCAGCTGCCCATAGTGGTAAGTTCTGTACTACCTTTCCTTTCGATGATACCGATATCTACAAAACCATAGAAGGTGCTTCCTTTTCGCTAAGTCTGTTCCCCGATAAAAAGCTGGAAGCATACATCGATTCTTTAATAGATAAAGTAGCCAAAGCGCAGGAGCCTGATGGTTACCTGTATACAGCCCGCACCATTGATCCACAATCGCCACATGCCTGGTCCGGCAACGAACGCTGGGTAAAAGAACGCGAGTTAAGCCATGAGCTGTACAATTCCGGCCATTTGTATGAAGCCGCTTATGCGCATTATTATGCTACGGGTAAAAAGAACCTGCTGAATATAGCCCTGAAAAATGCTGATCTTGTATGTTCGGTGTTTGGTCCCGACAAACGGCATGTGGCCCCCGGTCATGAGATCGTTGAAATGGGTCTGGTGAAATTGTACCGCATCACCGGCAAACCTGAATACCTGCAAACCGCTAAATATTTCATAGAAGAACGCGGTCATTACGACAAATATGATGCTAAAAGTAAAGACCCCTGGAAGAACGGGGCCTACTGGCAGGACGAGATACCTGTAGTAGACCAAAAGGAGGCCGTAGGGCATGCCGTTCGCGCGGGGTACCTGTATTCAGCGGTGGCCGATGTGGCGGCATTGACTGGTGATGAAAAACTATTACAGGCCATTGATTCTATCTGGGAGAACGTCGTTTCCAAAAAGATCTATGTACAGGGCGGGTTGGGCGCTATCCCTTCCGGCGAACAATTTGGTGCTAATTATGAACTGCCCAATGCTACTGCTTACAATGAAACCTGTGCAGCCATTGCGGGGGTATACTGGAATTACCGGATGTTCCTGTTGCATGGTGAATCGAAGTATATGGATGTACTGGAAAAGATGCTGTACAACGGCCTTATTAGCGGGGTGGGGCTCGATGGCAAATCCTTTTTCTATACCAATGCCATGCAGATCAAGAATAATTTTTCGCATCATAGCATGGAGCCCGAACGTTCGGGCTGGTTCGAGTGCTCGTGCTGCCCTACCAATCTTACTCGGTTAATTCCTTCCATACCTGGTTATGTGTATGCCCTGAAAGGCGATGCCGTATATGTAAACCTGTTTGTGTCGGGAAAAGCAGCCATACAGGTACATGGTAAACCGGTGAATATTGTGCAACAGAATAACTATCCCTGGGATGGAGCGCTGAATTTTACCATCTCTCCACAAAAAAGCGATGCTTTTAGCCTGCTGGTACGTATTCCCGGCTGGGCTGGCGACAAGGCTATTCCTTCCGACCTGTATACTTTTAATGATAATCAAAATGCCAAAGTTTCTATTGCTGTAAACGGGCAACCAGTTGATTATACCCTTGAAAAAGGCTATGCGGTAATAAAACGCACCTGGAAAAAAGGCGATGTGGTGCAGGTAAACCTGCCAATGGACGTGCGCCGGGTAGTAGCCAATGAGAAAGTAAAAGACGATCAGGGAAAGGTAGCCATACAGCGCGGCCCATTGATCTATTGTGCCGAATGGGCCGATAACAATGGAAAGGCGGCTAATATCCTGTTACCGGCCGACGCCAGCTTTCAGGCCTCTTTTAAGCCAGACCTGTTGAATGGGGTAGAAGTGCTGCAAAGCGATCTGCCGGTAATAACGGTTGATGAGAAAGCACAAACGGTATCTACCACCCGAAAAACAGTTACAGCCATTCCTTACTATGCCTGGGCCAATCGCGGGAAAGGCGAGATGATGGTGTGGTTCCCGGTGAAGGTGAAGGATGTCGATATTATTGGGCAATAGATAAATAGGGGAAGAGCGTAAGCGGAGAATTATTAAAAACTGTTACAAGTCCCCGCCGGGGTTACAGGTTGCAGGGCCTTAATTGCACAGCTTCTGTAACCTGTAACGCCGAAATAATGGGGCAGGCTTTGCAACCGTATTTGATATCTAAGGGGTCACTTTTAAAAACAGGCAACTTTATATCACCATTGGCATAGATTTTATTTAATGGATAGGTATAATCACAACTATTCCTTCCATTTATAAAATTGACACCAATGAAAAGCGGAACGACAAAGTCAGTGATCGACGTCAACTGGTTTACAGTAGCACCAGGGGTTTGGGGCCTGCGCGAGGGTTTTGTAAATGTATACTTAATACATAATGCCGTTGAAAAAAAGTGGGTGTTGGTGGATGCGGGGTTAAAAAGGTCAACGCTAAAGATCAAAGAACTGGCTGAATACCTCTTCTGGCCCGATTCAAAACCGGCAGCCATCATTTTAACCCATGGCCATTTTGATCATGTGGGGGCTGCAGAGGAACTGGCTAATGATTGGGATGTACCGGTGTTTGCGCATCTAATGGAGGTGCCTTATTTGTCAGGGTTATCGGCTTATCCGCCTCCTGATCCCTGGGCCGGTGGTGGTCTGTTGTCTGCTATTTCGTCGGTTTTCCCTTCCGGGCCGGTCAATATCAGTAACCATCTTCAGATACTACCCGATGATGGTAGTCTTCCCTTTTTGCCCGATTGGAAATATATTTCTACGCCGGGACACTCACCCGGACATATCAGTTTATGGCGCCGGCGCGACCGCGTATTGCTGGCTGGAGATGCCTTTGTAACCACCCGCCAGGAATCGGTATGGTCGGTGATAAGGCAAACCCGCAAACTGACCGGGCCGCCAAAGTATTTTACATATGATTGGCAGGCTGCAGAAAAATCAGTGAAAACGCTGGCTGCGCTGGATCCAGAGATTATAGCCACAGGACATGGACAACCTATGAGGGGTGAAGAAATGCGGAAATTGCTCCACAATCTGGCTGATAACTTTAAGGAATTGGCTGTACCGCTGCGTGGTCGCTATACGCGAGAACCGGGCGTTGTTGGTACCGAAGGCATTACATATTTGCCAAAACCTGTAAACAAGATAACTCCATTAGTAGCAGTAGCTGCAGGGGCTGCGTTGTTGGGATTAACAGCGTGGATAGTTTATAAAAGCAGAAAATCAGAAACAAATTCTTAGTACTGGGTGGTAAGTCTTTTTGTTTTCAGTTCATAGTTGTGGACCTGCCCCTCCGGCAGGTTCTTTTGTTTAGAGCTAACTGTTTTAAGTGATGTCTCTTATATATTAAGTTGTCGGGTTCGTAGGTTATTAAGTTATTGAGTTTTTTAGTTTATTAGTTCTTGAGTTATTTAGTTCTCGCCAATTTCATCAACTTTTCATGCAGTTCCATCACTTGCGGGATCACCGCCCGTTGGTCATCATTGAAAATAACAAAATCGCATAGTCGCATTTTAATAGGTTCCTGTATTTGCTTGCTCATGCGGGCGAGCACCTGTTCGCGGGTAGAACCGTCGCGTTTCATTGCCCGCAGCAGGCGAAGTGCAGTTGGGGCCGATACGCCGATTATATAATCGAGCGAGTCCTGCGTACCGCTTTCAAAAATAATAGCCGCTTCTTTGATGGCGTAAGGGGAGGTTTGTTGCTGCATCCATTTTTCCCCATCACGAATGGTGGCAGGGTGCACCAGGGAATTCATAAGCTCCAGCTTTTCTTTATTATTAAAAACCTGGCTGGCAATATAGGGGCGGTCGAGTTGGTTGTTTTTGTAAGAAGAAGACCCAAAATGCTGAATGATCTGTTCCCGGAGTTGTTCATCTTCATTCATGAGGCGTCTGGCAGCCTCATCAGCATAATATACCGGGATACCCAGTATTTCAAATACTTTGGCAACAGTGCTTTTGCCACTGCCAATACCACCGGTTAAGCCAATTTTTAACATGGGGCAAATTAATTAAATTCTATGTTCCAGGTTCCAGGTTTCGTCTGCCGTCTGCCGTCTGCTCTCGGCTGAGCCGAGACCGTCTGCCGTCTGCTCTCGGCTGAGCCGAGACCGTTTGCCGTCTGCCGTCTGCCGTTTGTCGTAAAAAATAAGGCATCCCAACGTGTCGGGATGCCTTAAGTATATTCAACCCAAAGGGTTATTATTTAGCAGGAGTAGTAGCCGCTGGTTTGTTTACATTAGCGGTCATTTCTAAAGAAATGGCGCTTTTTTCAATTTTCATATAGCTGCCAGGGCTGGTTTCGATATCGAGCGTGCCATCTTCGTTCAGTTTATTTACACGGCCATGGATACCAGCGATGGTAACAATCTTGTCGCCTTTTTGTAAATTCTCCTGAAATGCTTTGGCTTGTTTTGCTTTTTTAGCCTGAGGACGGATCATAAATAACCAGAATACGAGGATCATACCTACTAAAAGGACTAACTGCAATATTCCGCCGTTACCCTGAGCCTGCAATAAAATAACT
This sequence comes from Niastella soli, assembly GCF_017742245.1. Classification (GTDB taxonomy): domain Bacteria; phylum Bacteroidota; class Bacteroidia; order Chitinophagales; family Chitinophagaceae; genus Niastella; species Niastella soli. The sequence continues at coordinate 152,987 of NZ_JAGHKO010000010.1, read as the reverse complement.
GCTGTCATTGTTATGTGAATTTGAAAATTTTTAAATGAGTGAATTGAGCTCGAAAGAATTATTTTCCTTTCAGGACTTCAACATCAAAATGCACTTTATGGTTCTGAGTGCCCTTTGTATTTGCTTCTATAAATATATCCTTGCTGTTATTTCCTTCACGGCCCTGACTGTTGAATGACGCCTTAATAGTGCCTTCTGCGCCCGGTGCAATGGGTTCTTTGGGCGGTTCGGCGGCAGTACAACCACAACCTGGTCTAACTGTACGGATAATCAACGGTTTATCACCTGTGTTCTTGAACCGGAAAGATACGTCCAGCTTTTGTCCTTCTGTGATCTTACCATAATCCTTTGTTGAATCTAACCATTCAATCGTAGTGAATTTAGTACTATCGAACGCTTCTTTGGGAATCACAGGGGTACCCGGAGGCGTTTTGTCTGCATAGTCGCAACCAATAATGGTAGCAGCGGCTAATAAGGCCAAAAAGTATTTCATCAAGGGATAAATTTTTGCAAATCTAATCAAAGCAATGAAATCAGGAAGGTTTATTCGCTGATTGCTGTGGCTGTGCCGCATTTGGGGAAAAAGCCACTTTATGCATTTGATTATCCCGAACCAGGTCTTTATGTATATTGTCCAGAATACCATTTACAAACTGACCGCTTTGAGGGGTGCTGTATTCCTTAGCCAGGTCAATGTATTCGTTTATGGTAACTTTTGGGGGAATGGTTTCGAAGTATAAGAATTCACATACGCCCATCCGCATCAATATCATATCCAGTGACGCAATACGGTCTGGGTCCCAGTTTTTGAGTTTAGGTTTTATGTATTGGAGCGCCACTTCCTTTTTTTCCAGCGTGGTTTGTAAGAGATTCTTGGCAAATTGCCATTTTTCCTTACTGAGCAATTCCTGGAAGTTGGAGGCGGAAGGTTTGTTCAGGAAGTTAGCCATCAGCACTACCAGCATATCAGCATCGTCGTCCCAGTTGCTGAAATACTCTTCTAAATAGCTGGTAAAGGTTTCATTAGGTAACAGCAGAGTACTAAAAATATACTCCAGCATTTCCTTTTCCTCTTTTTTATCCCGGCCCTGTACTGCAATATATTGCTGGTACTTTTCCGAGTCAACCAGTTCCTGGTAGATCTTTTTCAGCATGTCCTGGTCTACCCAGCCTTCAGGTTTGTCGTCTTTAACGGCCTGTTTGTAGGAAGGATGTTCGAGGATCTTCCACAATAATTCGTTTCCGGCTAATTTAATGTTAACGTTTAGGTCTTCTTTCGAAGGCAAGTGTTTGGAAGCGCGGTTGCGGGCATCGGTCTCCGCGTAACGGGCCACTTCTGTAACAAAGTGGATCAAATAAATAAAAAGCGAATGAGTTTGATCAAAATGCTTCTGTAAAATCTTCACGGTATCAACTGGTTTGGCAGGTACCTCGCCACCTGATTCTGCGATCTGACTTTCTACAGAATAAATGGTTTGCATAACCTTCACACGAATGTTTCTTCTGCTGATCATTTTTGCAAGAACTTGTTTTTTGAGGGCACAAAGCTATGCGATTTACGGGGTACCCCCAAAACCGTGTTTACCAACTTTCCTAAATGGTCAATTTCTTGGTTAGCGACAATTTATTGGGATATAAGCAATTGGGTGCTGCAAAAATGGCACATTAAAATCCGGTGAACCCGCTGGCTTATTCCGTTTTTCTGCCATAGTTTGCCAAAAACGCTGAAAAAATGACCTTTCGGAAAGGATTGGTATAAAATTCGTTTACTTTTGCCGCCCGGCTTTTTGGCAGGGCACCCAAGTTTGACATCCTCAAACTCAACATCATCTAAAATCAAAAATTAATACACTATGGCTAAGAAAGTAGATGCTATAAACGTTACCCCGCTGCATGACAGGGTAATTGTTCGTCCAGCGAAAGCGGAAGAAAAGACCGCAGGTGGTATCATTATCCCAGATACTGCTAAAGAAAAGCCTCAACGTGGTACGGTTGTAGCAGCCGGTCCTGGAAAAAAAGATGAGCCGGTTACTGTAAAAGTTGGCGATACAGTTCTGTATGGCAAATATGCAGGTACTGAGATCCAGATCGAAGGAGATGACCTCCTGATCATGCGTGAAAGCGACATTTTAGCTATTGTTTAATCCGAAGCCAACCTTCCGATTTATTTATTCAAATTCACAAATTCTCAAATTTATAATATGGCAAAACAACTTTTCTTCGATATCGAGGCCCGCAATAGAATGAAAAAGGGTGTTGATGCTCTGGCCAATGCTGTAAAGGTAACTTTAGGTCCTAAAGGCCGTAACGTAGTACTGGAGAAAAAATTCGGTGCTCCTGCTGTAACAAAAGATGGTGTTACTGTAGCAAAAGAAATTGAACTGGAAGATCCCATTGAAAATATGGGTGCTCAGATGGTTAAAGAAGTAGCTTCTAAAACTGCTGATATTGCAGGTGATGGTACTACTACTGCTACCGTTCTGGCACAATCCATCATCAGCGAAGGTTTAAAGAACGTAGCTGCTGGTGCTAACCCAATGGACCTGAAACGCGGTATCGATAAAGCTGTTGAAGCAGTTATCGAAAACCTGCAAGGTCAGTCATCACCTGTTGGTATCGATAGCAAAAAGATCCAACAAGTGGCTTCTATCTCTGCCAACAACGACGAAGCTATCGGTAAACTCATCGCTGAAGCTTTCTCTAAAGTAGGTAAAGAAGGTGTTATCACTGTAGAAGAAGCTAAAGGTACCGATACTACTGTTGATGTAGTAGAAGGTATGCAATTTGACCGTGGTTACACTTCAGCTTACTTCGTTACCAACAGCGAAAAAATGCAGGCTGAACTGGATAATCCATACATCCTGATCTACGACAAAAAGATCAGCGCGATGAAAGATATTCTGCACATTCTGGAAAAGGTAGCTCAAAGCGGCCGTCCTTTACTGATCATTGCAGAAGAACTGGAAGGCGAAGCACTGGCTACCCTGGTAGTTAACAAACTGCGTGGTACCCTGAAAGTGGCTGCTGTTAAAGCTCCTGGCTTTGGCGACCGTCGTAAAGAAATGCTGCAGGATATCGCTATCCTTACCAAAGGTATCGTTATCAGCGAAGAGCAAGGTTACAAACTGGAAGGTGCCGACCTGACTTACTTAGGACAGGCTGCTTCTATCACTATCGATAAAGACAATACTACCATCGTAGGTGGTAAAGGTAAAAAAGACGATATCAACGCCCGCGTAAACCAGATCAAAGCGCAAATCGAAGTAACTACTTCTGATTACGATAAAGAAAAATTACAAGAGCGCCTGGCTAAATTAAGCGGTGGTGTGGCTGTACTGTATGTAGGTGCTGCTACTGAAGTTGAAATGAAAGAGAAAAAAGACCGCGTTGATGATGCACTGCATGCAACCCGCGCTGCCGTTGAAGAAGGTATCGTGCCTGGTGGTGGTGTAGCTTACATCCGTGCTATCGCTGGTTTAAACAAACTGAAAGGTTTGAACGAAGACGAGAACACCGGTATTGCTATTGTAAAACGCGCTATTGAAGAGCCGCTGCGTCAAATTGTTGCCAACTGCGGTATTGAAGGTAGCATTGTAGTACAAAAAGTAAAAGAAGGTGAGAACGATTACGGTTTCAATGCACGTACAGAGAAATACGAAAACCTGCTCCGCGCTGGTGTAATCGATCCTACTAAAGTTACCCGTATTGCTTTGGAAAACGCTGCTTCTATTTCAGGTATGGTTCTTACCACTGAGTGCGTAATTGCCGACAAACCTAAGAAAGAAGAACCCCATGTACATGGCGGTGGCGCTCCTGGTATGGGTGGCATGGATTATTAATCCAAAATATGATGTAAGAAGCAGGAGGTACGAAAATACCTTCGATACTTACTTCGCGATAATGTCCCTCTCCCGGCTTAGCCGGGAGGGGGATTTTTTTTATCCGTCATAGCTTATCGGAGGCGGATTACCTGTTGTTATTTACAGGTTCTACTGATATCTTGTGCCAAATTCCGATCCATGAGATTTTTATTTGCCCTTGTTCTTGTTATTTGCGTTACTAATTCGAATGGTCAAACGGCGGGTAGCCATGCCCTGATGAAAAAAGGCGCCCAACTGGAGTATATGGCCTACAATGCGGCTTACAGTCACAAACAAGCACTGAGGATGGTGTTCGAGGTGGCCGATGTTACCGATAGTGCGGGTAGTGTGTTCAGCACGATCGTAAAAAAAGGCTTTGGAATAAAAGATGAACAAAATGACCATTATGAGAAAACCATCCGGTTGCAATGTGATGGAAAGAACATCTTTATCCCATTCGATTTTTATGGTGCAGATACGACCTGGTTCAATGATGCCTTTACTTCAATCATAAAAAGACATTTATTCCATACTGCAATTGCGCCTATCGATCCAAAGGCGAATTATATCTTCCCCCTCGCGTTGGATGGTGTTACCGAATTATCGGCAGCTACTGAACAGGTTAAAATGACGGTGACAACAGCTGGCTCTTCTCCTTGGGGAACCAAAAGTTCGAAAAAGCTAGAGGGAGAAACAGGTGTCTGGATTAAAGTGGAAGAGACGGTGTTCAATATTAAGGATATTAAAGTAACGGGTAAGGAAAAAGTGACTACACCTGCAGGTACCTTCGATTGTTATATTATTGGTGTTGACTGTGATTTCAAGTACAACGACATGCCTTTTTTAATTAAATACAGAATGCGTTATAATACCGAAGTTGGATTGGTAAAAATGGAAACAGAACTGTTCCTTGATAAGCGAAAGGTCTCCGGAGAAGTATCAATTGAATTGATCAGCGTTAAAAAATAAATTCATAACATATAAGCTTTAGCTTAACATCCCGCCGCGATCATCCCCGGCGGGATTTTTTTATCTACTTACCACCGGTGAAATCGGAGTATCCTGTTGCTATTTACACTTTCTACCGATATCTTTCACGGTCATTTGGAGCTTACAGACACCAGGAAATTATGGTAATTTTTGGTCAATGGGGAATGGGATCACTATTGTCAAATTCAGAAGCGAGGCCCGAATTTCTGAAATCTTTTCATGTTTCACGTTTTCCGTTTCACGTTTCACGACTCGAAAATTCTTCGTACCTTATACCCAATCAAATTTGCCATCATGAAGCACATTGCCTGGTGTTTGCTGTTGCTGTGCCAGTGCGCCCTTGGTCAAGCCACTAAAGAAGACGATCTTAATTCTATTACCGGAAATCCTTATTTATTCAAAGAATGGTGCGATGGGGTAGTGCGGTTTACCAGCGGAAGAACAGTGACCCAGTTTAAACTGAAATTCGATTGCCTGAAGAACGTCCTGATCTTAGAGTTCAATGGCAGTGCCTTTGCCGCAGAAAGCAAAGTACAGGAATTTGTAATGTACCCCAAAAAGAAAGACTCCCTCATTTTTCGCCGCGGATTTCCTGCTACCGAGAAAACTTCCGAAAACACTTACTTCCAGATTCAGGTACAGGGTAAAGCCACTTTACTCAGGCTGCCTGCCCGCAATATCATAGAAGAAAAGCAGATCGTTTCAAACGGCCGCGTAAACCGCCGCATGGAAGAGGCAGATTATTATTACCTGCTGCAAAACGGCACCATGACGCTTTTACCCGACGAAAGAAACGAACTGCCTGCAAAGTTCGGTGATAAAAAGGAACCGATTGCCGCGTTTATAACAGCGCAGCAACTGAAAATGCATACCCCCGAAGATTATGCGCTGGTAGTGAAGAAATATAATGAGTTATTGGCAACGCCCAATCCCTAAAGGGAGACATTATATTTCAACGGTGCCCATGTATACACTTTCCGACTGGCGGCTTCGATCATGCGCAACAAAGGCTACGTATATATGGAACGTACCGGTTTTGCTGGTATCGATGTTCAATATATCAGACCCATGTTGTCTTATTTGGCCATACAGCTTTTCTTTTACTTTTTCTTTTTCAACATTATAGGCCAGCATCATGATCTGGTCTCCGCCATGAGAAATATCGTCTGAAAATTTTGGGTCCCAGGTAAACTGGAGCAATTTTCCTGCTAACCTGGTCATTTGTAAATTGTTGGGCAATGACAGATCACCCCAGCTCAACTTCATTTTGGCCGGATTAATAAACAGGTTTTCTCCTTCCCCTTCTAAAGCATTTTTAAGCAAATACGACTTGGCGGCAACAAATCCCTCCGATTTAGCACTATAGCCTTTAAAGCCAATTCTAACAAAGTCTGTTACAGGCTTCAGCCAATGCTGGGAGATGGCCCATTTTTTTCGGGTTGCCAACTCTCCGGCCGAAGGTAGTGACGTTCTTTTGCGTGGTAATGAGCGCATATATGGTATTCCTTTCCAGGTTGCACCGATAACGGTGCCAACTTTACCTGCAAACGGACCATTTATACCGTGTTTAAGTCTAGCCATGGATAAGGTTTTTGATTACATGTAATATACTGAATTTTTTGAATGTTTCCAAAAAAGCACGTAACTATTAAGGTTATAACAGGAACGTAACAGGGACCTGGTAGGGACAAACTCCTTGTGAGGTCCCTGTGAGGTCCTTGTGAGGTCCTTGTTAGGTTCTTGTTAGGTCCCTGTGATGTCCAGAAGATTGTGGCTTCTGTATGGCAGGTACTGAAGTTTGAACGTTGAAGAGGGCGCAGCGCAAGTGAACATAACTGTATCCAACAGCTGACGGGTATAACTAATAACCCAAACAAATACCCTAAATAAGTAATTAAACAGGCATTAAATTACGATAGAAGATTGTTAAAACAGCTGAGGTAAAGATGCCTGATAGTCAACTTTCACGAGGTTTGTAACAAACTTCGATCTATGAAAAGAATGGTCCTTTTTTCAACTTTGTTCCTTTGCCTTTCCGTAGTAAGTTTTACTTCATGCAAAAAAGAAAAGGCTAGTCCTACCCAGGCGGAACTGACTGCAAACGAATTACAAGCATTTATTCAATCAAATGGAGTGAAGCGGATCATTCCGGTCCAGATCAATACTCCTTTTTCAATACCGTACCCTGTTAGGCAGGGGATCGTCTGGCATTTTTCGAATGGATATATTTACTTCGACAACGATCTTGTTAATCAGGCTTACAATCTTAGTTACGTCGTCCATTTCAATACGGCAAATGTTCCTATTACTAATGGCACCACAGAGACAGTGCTTATTCTTTATATGGAACATCTGTAAAAAATAAAGGGGATCCGCCACTGGCGGACCTCCCTTGCCTGGGAGTAATAGTTTGAGTCTTTTGTGGTCTCAAAGATTACTCATCACGGATCTAAAACGGGTTAAAAAGGGAGCTCGGCAGTATTGGTAAGACGCCGGAATGTTTTAATTAGTTGTCTGGAACGTACGAATGTTAATAAGTTCATTGTTTTAATAACCCCAGAGATGTGAAATTGCCATTATAACAGACCTTAGCTATGCGCACCCGCTTTATTATCGCCTCCCTGCTGTTGTCTATAACCATGCTGGTTACCAATCGCGTACACGCACAGGATACCCTTTACTTACTACAACCGGACAGGGTATTCGATGGGGAACAGCTGCACGAAGGCTGGCAGGTGCTGGTAAAAAACGGGGTTATTGAATCGACCGGCCCTCAGCTCAAAGCGCCCGCCATTGCCCGGGTAATTAAGTTAAAAAATTGTACCCTGTTACCAGGATTGATTGAAGGGCACAGCCATTTATTCTTGCACCCTTATAACGAAACTTCCTGGGATGATCAGGTGCTGAAAGAATCCCGCGCCGAGCGTACCGCCCGTGCTGTTACCCATGCCCGGGCCACCTTACTGGCTGGTTTTACTACCGTTCGCGACCTGGGGACCGAAGGAGCCGGGTATGATGATACCGGCTTGAAAACAGCCATTGAAAAAGGCGTAGTTCCTGGTCCACATATGCTGGTAGCTACCCGTGCCATTGTTGCTGCCGGTAGTTATGGGCCAAAATCAGCTTCTGCCGATGTGGACTATCCCAAAGGAGCGGCCGAAGTGGGGAATGCGGCAGAACTGGAAAAAGAGATCCGCACCCAGATCAGCAAAGGAGCCGATGTTATAAAATTGTACGCCGATTACCGTTGGGGGCCTAACGAGGAAGCCAGGCCTACTTTTACCCTGGCCGAATTGACGCTGGCGGTGGAAATTACCCGCAGCAGCGGCCGCCAGGTAGTAGTACATGCGGCTTCGGCTGAAGCCATGCGGTTGGCCATTCTGGCCGGGGTAAACACCATTGAACATGGCGACCAGGGTACCTCTGAGCTATTTAAACTGATGAAGGAAAAAGGCATTGCCTTATGTCCTACTGTAGCTGCTGGAGACGCTATATCGCAATATAAGGGCTGGGTGAGGGGAAGCGGAGAAGAACCGGAGCGGGTTCAAATCAAACGTAAAAGTTTTGCGGCCGCATTAGCCGCCGGCGTTACCATTTGTATGGGCGGCGATGTGGGCGTATTCCCGCACGGTGATAATGCCCGCGAAATGGAATTGATGGTGGCCTATGGTATGAAGCCAATCGATGTGTTGCGTTCGGCTACGTCTGTAAATGCCGATGTATTCAATCTAAGTAATAAAGCCGGAAGAATTAAAACAGGGTTACCAGCTGATCTTTTGGTAGTGGAAGGCGACCCCACCAGTAATATTTCACTGCTGCGAAAAGTAAAGTTGGTGATGAAAGCGGGTGTAATTTATTAAAGCGGCTTACATGTTTAAATCAAAGGGGTGGACGCTCCTGAAAGAGATCAATTGATCGTAAGCGCTTGTATTAAGGCTTTATGGGCAGGGTAGGTAGCGATCAACTCCTGTTGATTGGCCAGTTCAAAATCTTCAAAGTCGAACCCGGGACTTACGGTACAACCCACCAGGGCATATTCGCTGCCGGGCGCCAGACGGGCGGCAAACCAGTTACCGGCGGCTATTACGCATTGAAAGCTTTCATTGTTTTCAGGATCGCAGCCAAGACGGTGTTCTATCAGTTGTCCTTGTTGATCTATTTCATAAACGATGAGGGCATCTCCATAATAGAAATGCCACACTTCATCGCTTTTTATTTTGTGAAAAGCCGAGAACTGATGCTGTTGCAATAAAAAGTAAATGCTGGTACAGAAGGAACGGTCGGAAGGAAAGCCTGTGGGGAGGGCCGGCAAAGGTGCCAAAATCGGCGAGCGGTATATTTCCCTAAAAGCGCCCCCTTCAATATGGCTGGCCAGTTGCAGTTTATTGATCCAGTACTCAGCTGTTCGTTTGTTCATGTTTATATTATTCTATAGTAACCACTCTGTCGCGGCGGGCACCCCAGTACCAGAAGTGTAAAGAATCTCTGATCCGGGCCGTATCGGCCGGGGTACCAGGCAAAGACATAACAATTCTGAAATGAGTGGAATCAACGGTTTCCAATTCCACTTTGGGCTTTAAATTGGCGTACATGTCTTCGGCAGTCTTCCGGAATTTGGTTGTTTGCAGTACATATTTAAAGGTCCTGGAAGCGCCGGTGACAACCGGTGCTGCCGGTGTGGGATGTGGTGGCGCAACAGCCGCTTGCTGAGCGGTGTCGCCAGTATTCGTCCCGGTTATATTGCTGTCTTTCTTTGCAACGTCATTCGGCGCTTTTTGCGGATCGTTGATATTATGCAGGTAGGAAGATGTTTGTAGTGAATCGGGCTCATTGGTAGCAGCGGCATTGTTCGAATCGGGTTCTGTTTTTACTTTGGAAGAAAACAGGCTGTAACCACCCCAAAGAATAATGCCTATTCCTACAACCAGTCCAATGCCTATAGCCAAACGCCTGATAGATGAATTGCGTCTTTCATGCGGGTCTTCATCGAAAACCGATTTTCTTTTAAGCGGTCTTTCGGGGTCCTGCTGGTCAAGAGGCGTGAGTGGTGTTGGTGCTTCCAGGCGTTGTACAACAGGCTGGCCTGGGGTAAACTCATAAACGCCTTCTTTATTCTTATGTAAAGTACCAATGCCTTCAATGTGAAATGGCTTGCCTATGTTGAGCATCAGCTTGCCATCTGCTACAAACGTTTCCAGGTCCGATTCTGCCAGCGGCCTTATTTTACCTGTGTGTTTGCGTATGAACTCAATGAGTTGCTCATCAGGACGGGTAATGGCTTTCTGTGCAAAATGAATGTGTTCAATAAGGTCGCGCGAATTCTTATCCGCAATTGTTTGCACGTCTACCACATCACTCAGGTAAAAGCTTCCTATACCTGGTAAGTTTAATACCCTGTGCTGGTAAAAATATTGTGCCACTAAAACGGAAATTTTCAAGAGATTAAGGATTTTTTATGTAAGTTAATCATATTTTGCCTGTGCTACAAACAGGTCGGGTGAAGGTATTATTTTTGTGGGACGTATTATTCGTTTGTGGATTAATTTATTATGCATGCTTACTGAACAGGAAAAGCGGTTTTTGGAGTACTGGGAGGCGAATCGCTTACGCGAAAAGAAGATCAATAAACAGCTGTTGCTGGGACTTCCCATCGGGTTATTGTTTGCGGTTCCCGTATTAATTTTATTATTTTCAGGTAAATTCTGGTATACACGCGCTAATATGGTGGCAAATAGCCAAAGCAGTCCGGTCATACTAATGATTGCTGTAATATGTATTGCGGTGTTTGTGGCCGTGTTTTATAAACGACATCAATGGGAGCAGCGGGAGCAGCATTATTTGGAACTAAAGGCGAGGGAAAAGGAAGAAGAAGGCATTGGGCAATAGGCAATAGGCAATGGGTCCCCACGCGGCAATTCTGAACTATGAACCCAGTTCGTTGAACTTTCAACTGTAACCTGCAACCAAAAACAAGCAGCAATCATCTTTAAATCATTGTCTTGTACCAGGGTTAACAAAACAAATCAATTTCTGATGAGAAATCTTGTTTGGGGTTTATTGTGCTTTGTGCTTTTTTATTCTTGTAAAAAAGAGTCTGGTTGCGGCTATAGCGATCAAAATATTGTGGCGCCCGTCAACGAACAGCAGGCGGTAAAGGATTACCTTACTTCCAATAACATACAAACGGCGCTTAAAGACTCCAGTGGTTTTTATTATGAGATCTTAAAGGTTGGCGATGGCAATGGTGTGGCCGGTCTTTGTACCCAGGTTGAATTGACATATACCGGCCAACTCTCCAATGGCAATGTTTTTGATCAGTCCACCACTGCGTTTACCCTTGGTTCTTCTATTGAAGGAATGAGAAAAGGCCTCCCATATATAAAAAAAGGCGGTCATATGAAGCTGTATATTCCGCCTACACTTGCTTATGGCAGCAATGATATAAAAGATAATAGCGGGAAAGTGATCATACCGGCTAACTCTATTCTCATTTTTGATATTACATTGAATTCGTTTTATTAGGGAGCAGACGGCAGACGGCAAACGGCAGAAGGCAAACAGTCGCGAACCTGGCAGCCGGCCCTCATGGCTGAAACGAGGATCTCGGTTTACAACAGCCCATAACCACTCAATAACCTACGAACCCAATAACCTACGAACCCAATAACATAATAACTTACAACAGGAACTTAAAAACCCAGATCAAACAACCTAAAACAGGGTACAGTGCCCCTGTAATTTGTAACCCGGAACGGCTCCCCATAATCAAAAGCTAACTGTTGGAGATAGCTAGTTGAGTATTGAATACCATACTCTTATGTCAAAAAACTAACAACTGTAAACTTTTGCCTTACATTTGCCCAAAATGTAATCCCTTTGCCACACGAATCCATTTCCGTATTTGATATATTTAAGATCGGTGTAGGTCCGTCCAGTTCCCATACCCTTGGCCCCTGGCGTGCAGCCCAACTTTTTTTACAATCCCTCGAACAAAAACAACAACTTCTTTCCGTAGTATCCTTACAGGTATTATTGTATGGTTCACTGGCCAAAACCGGCAAAGGCCATGGTACAGATATAGCTGTATTATTGGGTTTGAGTGGCGAAGACCCGGTAACCTGCGATGTGGAGGCCATCGATGAGAAAGTGCGACATATTCGAACTACAAAAAAACTGTTGCTTCACGGAAAACATGCCATTGATTTTGATCCGGCCACTGGTGTGGAATTCCTATACACCGAATCGTTGCCTTACCATCCCAATGCTTTAACGTTTATGATCACCCTGCAAAATGGGGAACAACTGGCTGCTACCTATTATTCGGTAGGCGGCGGATTCGTTCAGCAGGAAAATGAAACACTTGCCACCGCCAATGCGGTGCAATTGCCTTTTCCTATCGATACGGCCGACGATCTGTTACACTGGTGCCGTAAAACTGGTTTAAGCATCAGCGAAGTGGTAATGGAAAATGAGAACAGCTGGCGTAATGATGAGGAAACGCGCAAAGGTATATTGAAGATCTGGCAGGTAATGAAGGAATGTATGTACCGTGGTTGCCATAGCCAGGGTATTTTGCCTGGCGGCTTGCAGGTAAAACGGAGGGCCGCTGACCTCAATAAAAAGCTTTTAAAAGACCGTACCTATACGGATTACGATAGCTGGATCCAGGCTATTCGGGCCGGTGGTAATGATTTCAAATACATTCTTGACTGGGTAAGTTGTTTTGCCCTGTCCATTAATGAAGAGAACGCTTCGTTTGGCCGGGTAGTTACTGCACCCACTAATGGTGCTGCCGGGGTAATACCTGCTGTGCTGCATTATTTGGTAGTGTTCTGCGATGGTTATAACGACGATAAGATCATCCAGTTTATGTTAACTGCTTCTGAAATAGGCAGTATCTTTAAAAAAGGCGCTACAATTTCTGCAGCTATGGGTGGCTGTCAGGCTGAAATAGGCGTGTCGTCTGCCATGGCGGCGGCTGGGTTAACTGAAGTAATGGGTGGCAGCCAGCGGCAAACCATGATGGCGAGTGAAATAGCCATGGAACATCACCTGGGTCTTACCTGCGATCCCATTGGCGGACTGGTACAGATCCCCTGTATTGAAAGAAATACGATGGGTGCTATAAAGGCCATTACGGCTTCACAACTGGCGTTGCAAAGCACCCCTGATTTTGCCAAAGTATCGCTTGATACCGTTATTAAGACAATGTGGGATACGGCCATTGATATGAGCCATAAGTATAAAGAAACCGCGGAAGGGGGATTGGCTGTTCATATACCGTTGAGTTTGCCGGAATGTTAGTGGGCAATGGGCAATGAGCAATGAGCAATGGGCAATGGGCAATGGGCAATGGATTTTGAGCGCCGCAAGATAGTTATTGATCTCAACTGTCGTGAGTCCACTCACAACTCACAACTCACAACTCATAATGAGAGCTCTCGATTATAATACAATCAGTCCATCTGCAAGGGGATTGCTGCTAACAAAGGCGATCACTACCATTCCTTTTGCTACTGAAGCGGCGGCTTTATTATGGGATGCAGATCAACTCAAAAGGAAGATAAGGGAAAAGCTTTCAAAAGAAAGTTTTATCTGGTTATTGCATTTTGAGAACAGGTACCGCACTATTGATTCCCTGTTACTACCACTTGAGACCAGGAACGTATTGGAGATCGCTTCCGGGTTTTCTTTCCGGGGTTTGCAGCTGTGCATACAGGATGATATAACTTACTTTGATACCGATCTGCCCGATCCTATAACTATCAAACAACAGGTGGTTGATAAATTAAAAGAACAACACCAACTTGAAACAAAAGGCACCTATCGGTTGATGCCCTTGAATGCGCTGGATACCGCCGCATTCAATGCGGTTATTGATCAGTTTCCACCCGGGCCCATTGCTATTGTAAATGAAGGATTGCTGATGTACCTGGACGAGACAGAGAAGCGCCAGCTATGCGCGAATATTCATGCAGCACTAACAAAACGTGGCGGTTGTTGGATCACGGGTGATATTTATTTGAAGAAAGGCGATCGTGAACATGCTCATATTAACCCGGCAGCAGCTGAATTTCTGGCTATGCATCAGGTTGAAGAAAAGAAATTCGACAGTTATGAAGCCGCGGAAGCTTTTTTTATTGACTATGGGTTTACTATTGCTGCCAAAGAAGTGGTGGCTTATGATCAGTTAAGCGCCTTGCGGTTCATTGAACATAGGAATATTCCGGCGGAAATAGTTAAAAGCTGGTTCACTACAAGAGAGACGTGGAGGTTAACGGTTGACCGGTTGACCAGGAAGGAAGGTTGATAGGGGTTACAGGTTGATCAGTTTGCCGGTTGGAGGGGTAAGGGAAGAATTGGTAAAGAGGTCAGAAGTAGGAAGTATGAAGTAGGAAGTATGAAGTAGGAAGTACGAGGTAGGAAGTATGAGGTAGGAAGTATGAGGTAGAAATTGGAAGTAGATTGGAATTAACCGGGCTGAGCCGAAGGCGAACAAGGAACCTACTCACCACTGACAACTGACCACTGGCATTGCCGCCGTCTGCCGTCTGCCGTCTGCCGTTTGCCGTTTGCCGTTTGCCGTCTGCCGTCTGCCGTCTGCCGTTTGCCGTCTGCCTTTTCCTATTGCCTATTCACGAAAAAGCCCTCCGCAAGCTTGCGAAGGGCCAGTTATATAAAAACCTGTTAACGTTATTAATTCATCGAAGGATCAACGTCAATCTTATCAACCTCCATCTCACTATAATCATGTAACACCTTATACAACGTATCCCTTTCAACCGGTTTTCTTTTTGCCTGTTTAATAAGGGTAACCAGTTGTGCAGTGCTCATAGCCGGGTTTTGTTCTTCAGAACCAGCCATGGAATATATTTTAGTAGAATCGTCGATTGTTCCATCAATATCATTCACGCCGAATGATAACGTCAATTGCGCATTATGGCGTCCCAGCATTGGCCAGTAGGCTTTCAGATGCGGGAAGTTATCCATATACAAACGGGCAATGGCGTACATACGCATATCCTCAATCACGCTTGACTCGGGCACATTGCTCATGTCGTTTTGTTTATTGCGGAATTTAAGGGGAATGAACGTATTAAAGCCACCGGTTTTATCCTGCAGCTGGCGCAGGCGTTCCATATGATCGATGCGGTGACGGAATTCTTCAATATGGCCGTACAACATAGTGGCATTGCTGTGCATGCCCAGTTTGTGTGCGGCTTCATGAATGGCCAGCCAGCCTTCTGCATTCACTTTATCGGCGCAGATCTTTTCCCTTACTTCCGGATGGAAGATCTCGGCGCCGCCACCGGGTAAAGAATCAAGACCTGCTTCGTGCAGGTATTTCATGCCTTCGTCGGCCGTCATTTTGGCCTTGCGGAACATATAATCCAGCTCCACGGGCGTAAAACCTTTGATGTGCAGTTCGGGCCGGTGTGCTTTTATTTTGCGTAACAGATCGGCAAAAAACTCCATATTCAGTTTGGGATGAACACCGCCTACGATGTGCACCTCGGTTACCGGTTTGCCATCATACCCTTTTACAATGTTCAGCATTTCGTCGGTAGTCAGTTCCCATCCTTCTTCCCGGTGGGCATACAAGCGGGAATAGGAACAAAAGGAACAGGCGAACACACATACGTTCGTGGGCTCAATATGAAAATTACGATTGAAATAGGTGGTATCTCCATGCAGCCGTTCCCGCACAAAATTGGCCAGGGCGCCTACATAGGGCAGGCTGGCCTGCTCAAATAATAATAATCCGTCTTCGGGGGTAATACGTTGTTTGTTTACGATCTTTTCTCCAATTGTGCGGAGGGCCGGATTTTGTTCTGCTGCTATAACCTGCTGAATGTTAGTACTCATTTGATCTGGATTTTCGCTTCCTTTCGTTGTATAACACTAAATCGGGGGTAAAGTTAAGGGAAAAAGGCAGACGGCAAACGGCAGACGGCAGACATGAAAGCGACAAAGGCAATGGACAGCGGGCAATAGGCAATGGGGAATACACCTCTGCGCGGCAGACGGCAGACGGCAAACGGCAAACGGCAAACGGCAGACGGCAGACATGAAAGCGACAAAGGCAATGGACAGCGGGCAATAGGCAATGGGGAATACACCTCTGCGCGGCATACGGCAGACGGCAGACGGCAAACGGCAAACGGCAAACGGCAGACGGCAGACATGAAAGCGACAAAGGCAATGGACAGCGGGCAATAGGCAATGGGGAATACACCCCTGCGCGGCAGACGGCAGACGGCAAACGGCAAACGGCAGACGGCAGACATGAAAGCGACAAAGGCAATGGACAGCGGGCAATAGGCAATGGGGAATACACCTCTGCGCGGCATACGGCAAACGGCAAACGGCAAACGGCAAACGGCAGACATGAAAGCGACAAAGGCAATGGACAGCGGGCAATAGGCAATGGGGAATACACCTCTGCGCGGCAGACGGCAATGGCAGACGGCAGACGGCAAACGGCAGACATGAAAGCGACAAAGGCAATGGACAGCAGGCAATAGGCAATGGGGGAAGTCAGATCCCGACAAGTCGGCACTGGCTGGCAAACGTTTTATAATGTCACCACTGGAAAGGTGGAGGGTATCGGCGACGGCTCCAGTACTGGCAAGGGTGTAGAGATCACCCCTGCCTGAAATACTGAATGCAGTCAGTCGTATTCCATAGGTCGCATTCATTTGTTGTTGATCTTTCAGATATTGGTAATAGAGCAGTGTTTTCCAAAGAGTACCGTGCTTGTAGTTTTTGGCCTTTTAAGGCTGAGTTTTCAAAGGAAATAACTTCACCGGGCTTATAGGGTAATAGATAATGTGAGCATCAAAGCGTACGGTATTGTTGGTACGGCACAACTTCCTCAATGATTGTTTGCAGACCAATGGCGCTTATTTGCAATCGATAGAGGCCTTGAGGTAAGCGTTAATTGAAACATGAATTTCATACCGCAAAGTTGCGCCAAATGGGAGGGGTGGGAGGGGGCAAAGCCAATGAAGCGGACAAATAGCGGGTTGAAACAACTTAGAAAAACAGGCGGAAATTTGAGGGTTGCTTAACTCAGGCTTTTTCAAGCCATTGTAATAATTCAGCCGATCGTACTTTACTGATAACGATATTTTCAGGCGTGGGAATGGCCAGGCGAACTACCAGACGGCGGGAGAAATACTGCTCGATATTCACAATAGCCTGGCGGTTAATAATGAACTGGCGGTTGGCCCGGAAAAACAGATCGGGTTGCAATACTGCTTCCAGTTCGTCGAGCGTGGAGGGCATCGCGTATTTCTGGTTGCTATGGGTGAGAATACTGGTTACACCATTGCTATAATATATAAAGGCGATGTCGGCAGTTTTAACCGGAATGATCTTTTCCTGGAAATGAATGAGCAGGGTGTTTTTGTAATTGTTGGAAAACTGGCTCAACAGATTTTCCAGCTTCTTTTCGTAACCTGTTTTTTCAACACTTAGTACGTCCTTCAGGTTATCATATTTATCCAGCGCCTGTTTTAACCGGTTCTCATCGATGGGTTTTAACAGGTAATCGATGCCGTTGGCTTCAAAAGCAAGGATGGCATATTCATCGTATGCCGTGCAAAAGATGACAGGGGTAAGTATGCGTGTGGTTTTAAAAATTTCGAATGCTAACCCATCGGCCAGTTGAATATCGGCCAGGATCAGGTCCGGAGCGGGTTGGGATTCGAACCATTGGATACTGTCTTTAACGGTTGACAGAATATCAAGCACTGTGATATCATCCCGCATTGCTGAAACTAATGATCTCAACTCACGGGCGGTCTTTATTTCATCCTCAATGATCAATACGTTCATATTGCAGTAATGGCAGTTTTACAATGAATTTTGTGCCGGTGTTGGTGATGTCTAACTGTTTACCGGATAATAACCTTAAACGGTCGTTTATATTTTTTAAGCCTTTGCCGGTGTGTTTTTCCATCGACAGTTTGGGCTGAATATTATTTTCAACCGTTAGGGTGTGGTTTCCATCGGTATAAATATAAATATGCAACGGCTGGCCCGGTGCAATGACATTGTGTTTGATGGCATTCTCTATCAGGATCTGCAGTGACAAAGGCGGTATGTACAATGATAACAACTCTTCGGCTACCAGAATATGCACCTGAAGTGCATCTTCGAACCGTTCTTTCAGAATGTATAAATAAGAATTGGTGAACGCCAGCTCGTCTTGCAACGAAGCCACGTTGTTGTCATTGTAGTTCAATAAATAGCGGTACACATTTGAAAGCTGCATGATGTACTGCCGGGTGTTTTGATCGGTGGCAATGGTCTTTAATGTGCTTAGGGAGTTAAACAAAAAGTGGGGACTGATCTGTTGTTTCAGCAAGTTCAATCTGGTCTGCAGGTTTTCTTTCTTTAACTGTTCTATTTCTATTTTTGAATGCGCTACTCTTTTTATGGCGGCGGTGTAAAAAACCATGAAATACTGAAACCCGCCAATAGATAACCCGCGGATGCCCAAAAAGAAAAATCGCCGCAGGGGCGGTATAGCACCATGGGCGTTGTAAATGTATAATTGCAGTCGGCCAATGCTATAGGAGATCAGCATGCACAGCAACACCCCGGAAACGCCTTTTACCCATTCATATTGGAAGGCTTTTATGCGAAAATGGGTTTGTCTTATGTATTGATGTATAAGCCAGCAGATAAAGGAAAAGAAGGAGATCACCGCAAACGTAAAGAGGAATTCGCCCAGGTCACCTTCGGTCCACTGAACCAGTCGCTCATCTGCAACCCTGCTTTGCAACGGGATCAGAAAACGCAGCACAAAAAAACACCCGATGGAAAGGGAGATGATGATGCCCGGTTTTATATGGAACAACACTGGCCGCACTCGCATCTGCAAATGTAGCTATTTGCAACACCTTGCTGATGGATCGTAGGTTAAATGGACTAGTTGTCCGTTAAGTGGACACTGACAACTGATAACTCACATAAGTGCCCCGGCTATAGTTCCGCACATTAAACAGGCAATGGTGCCGCCTATGAGGGCCTTCACACCGAGCTCGGTGAGGTTGCGACGCTGATTGGGCGCCAGCTGGCTGATACCGCCTATTTGTATACCAATGGAAGCAAAGTTGGCAAATCCACAAAGGGCATAGGTGGCTATCAGGAGTGATTTGGGGTCCTGAATAACATTCCGGGCTTTCATATCGCCTAATGAGATATAGGCAACAAATTCATTCAGGATGGTTTTTTCACCCAACAACTGGCCAATTGACACCATATCTACTTTATTTACCCCTATCAGCCAGGCTACAGGGGCAAAAATATAACCGAGCACCATTTGTAACGACAGTTCTTTATAAGCTCCGCCGGTAGAAGAGGCTATCAATGGATTCAGATGGGTTACACCACCCAGCCAGCCCATCAGTTCATTTACCACCCACATCATGGCAGTAAATACAATGAGCATGGCGCCCACGTTCACTGCCAGCTTCAACCCATCGGTAGTACCCAGCGATAGGGCATCGAGGAAATTATCTCCCAGCTTTTCTTTAGGAACAGTCAGGTCTTTTGAGATGAGGTGGTCATCTGTTTGCGGAAATAATACTTTTGAAATTACGATGGCTGCCGGAGCGCTCATGATGCTTTGGCTAAGCATGTGCAGGGCATAAAAGTGTTGCTGGTTAACATCTGTACCGCCCAAAAATCCCACATAGGCTGCCAGCACGCTGCCAGCAGTATTGGCCATGCCGCCGATCATGATACAAAGTATTTCAGACCGGGTCATTTTATCCAGGTAGGGGCGGATCATTAAAGGCGCCTCTGTTTGTCCCAGGAAAATATTGGCAGCTGTAGACAGGCTTTCGGCCCCGGATATTTTCAACTTATTGAGCAGGTATGCAAATACATACACCACTATCTGCAGAACACCCAGGTAATACAGGATAGAGGACAGGGCGGCAAAGAAAACAATATTAGGTAATACCTGGATAGCGAACACATACGCCCAGCCTTTGCTGGGATCGGCCAGGTTACCAAACATAAATTCAGTCCCTTTATGGCTTACATTGATCAATGCTACAAATACGTCTGATACTGATTGCAGAATGATCTTAAAGATATCAGGCGGGCATATTTTGGTATAGACCCCCACTGTTATAAAAATACAGGAAAGCAGGATGGACCATTTCATCAGTTCGGCATGCGTTTTTCCTACTCGGAAAATAAGCGCCAGTACCAGTACAGAGCTGAGGAATATGGAAAGGCCAGACCATTGGCCAAAGAGCCGGGGCGCCAGTAATAAGCCCACAACAAAGAACAACTGCCAGATCAATACTATGGCAACACTGCCCCCACTATACGTAAGCGGTTTTTCTTTGCGTTGAAGCTCTTTGTATTTTTTGAAGACAGTATAAAGAAGAATAACCCCAAAGGCTAACCAAAAAACCGGCTGGCCTAAAATGGTTGTGTGTAATACCCCCATGGCAAACATTACCTGGGCAAAAATGCCAATGCCTACTAATTTCCAGTTGATAGCCCGCCGGTTGGTGCTAAGCAAATAACACACAAAGATCAAAAAGAACATACCTAAGGCACCACGGGAAATGTTTTCAAGTACTGGGGTCATAACTTTTATAAGTGTATTGGTAAAATGTTTATGGTTCGTGTGTATTCCGCTTGTCAGAATATACGCGAACCATGGCCAGTTTTAGCAGGGTAGCTGAGGCAATATAATGATTAATTTTTATTGACAATAAATAAGTTGCAGAACCGGTTACCCCTAAAAAAAAAGCGTCCCGACTTGTCGGGACGCTTACAGCAGGTAGGTAAAATAGTTATTGATACCTTCTTGCCCTGAATGTATAAGTAATTTGTGTGGTGCTGATGCTGTCTGTCATTTTGGTACTGAAGTTGCCGGCCACAAACCCGGTGCCTACGGGGCCAAATTCGGTTATGTTTACTGTGGCGAAATTTGTTAAATACCAGTATTTATTGCTTGCTTTTACGGCAACATCAATGAGTGTGGCGGAGCCGGTGCCCGTAGCGGCGAAGTTTATAATAGATAGATCTTTGCTATTTCCTATTCGGGTGGCATATAATGTATAACTATTAACTGCTTTGCTCAGCGTTACGGAGTCGGCCGGGTTGGAAAAATTGTACGATACACCGTTCATGGTGTAGTTGGCAAACTCCGCTATGGAGGTGCCACATGCTGTTAACAGCCCCGCATTCACATTGCCTGATGTTACCGATACATTGGTTGGCGTGCCACTTTGATTGTTGCTGAGGTCATAAGCGGTTAGCACAGCGGTAGTAGGGGTGCCGATGCAACGGGTAAAGTTAATAGCGAAAGTCCCGTCGGATTTGGTAGTAGCCCGGTAGTGCATATTGTCGATGAATACGTCAACAAAACCATTTGAAACAGGGGTTGCATTACAATTGATTGCATTGCCTGAAAGGTTAACAGCCGTTGAACCGGAATTATTCACCGTAACAATGCCCAGATCAACATTTGCCGTAAAGGGGCCGATTTCTTTTGTATACAACGGAATATTGCATTTGTTGTATACATACATCACCAGGGTTTTATTAAGAGGGACCTTTCCGCCCACCCAACCGGTAGAATCAGTATTGCCATAACCATAGGAGGTCAATGAGTCGGATTTCACCCGCAGCGTTACCTGGCCCGGATAGAATGGTTTTCCATTCTGGTCTTTAATAATGGCTTTAAAGTCAACCACACCAAACGGGAAATCACAGTTCCAGAAAGAAAAGTGGCTTACCGTACCTACATAGTTATTGCCTTGTTTGGTGGCAGTGCCTTCTTCTTTCCATAACCCCGAAGAATCGTTAAAACTCCATAAGGGGATGGTAGGGGGCGCCTGTGACAATAACCCGGCAGGAATTGGGAAGGTGAGGGTGGCTGTTTTGCCAGCCGCCAGTTGTAGTTTTTCACCACCCGCACCGTTTAATTCAACGGCCATCATCCCAAAAGACTGCAAACCGGTTTCTTCGTTTGTTGTGCGGACTCCCCTTAATGCGCCGGGCATGATGTCTTTGAAATTACTGGCTTCAGGGTTTATAAAAAAGGCGCTTACTGAAACGGTACCTGTATAAGCGCTGTTATTGCCAGTATTGGTAAAACTGTTACCGGTAAAAGCAATGGTGCCGCCGCTAGGTACGGTTACATTGCCACCACTGTTATTAACAGTACCGGCCACTTTTTTTGTGATCAGTTGTATGGTTACGTTATTTAATACGCCTGTATTTACCACTATGGTGCGGCTGCCGAGGAAGAAACCGTCTTTCTCTACTTTAACAAGTCCTGCATTTTTATTGAGGCGTACGTTGTTAATAGTAAAATTGCCATCTATGTCGGTGGTTGCAGTGGCTGTTCCCACTTTTACTACAGCGGCATTTACGGGTTGATTTTGATCGTCAACTACCCGTCCTGAAACGCCGGCTGTAACATACTCAATCGCAGGTGTGTTGGGATTATTGGGATCGTTGGGGTCTGGTTCGCCGTGACTTGACTTTTGACAACTAAAGGTTATGAGCAGGGTTGCGACTAACGCCGCCAGTGCAAGCGAAAGAGTTGATTTCATGGCTGAAATTTGTTATTTATGATTAAGGGCGTGGTGAAGATATATAATCTTACGTAGATGTGAAAGTGCCGGTAAGGGAAAAATACTTGCCGGTGGGTGTAATTGTTTAAGGGACAAGGACATAAAAAAAGCGCCCCGATGCCCTTCGGGGACGCTTATAAATTATTATATAACGTATTTATATATGCATTTTGGAACAAAAGTTCCAGTTACAAACCCTGTTTTATTGACCCGCGGTCGGTCTTTTTATTCTGAATGAAACATTGGTTGGTACGGATGCTTTGGTGGTGCTGTCTTTCAGGTCCGCTGAGAGATTACCGCTGATGTATCCGGTATTCGCAGGGCCGAATTCGGTTACGTTCAATGTAAGTGATGACGAATTGATATACTGTTTTGGGTTTTCATTGATGTAAGCATAATAAACGGTATAGGAGCCGGTAGCGGTAATAGCAGTTCTTGTTCTTAAGTTTATCAGATTACCGTTATGGGGCTTGTGCATGGCAGTTATTTCCGAATAATTGTTGCCTAGCCAGGTCACCGCTTTCAGCGAATCTGCGGGTGATATATAACTGACATCGGTACCATTTATAGTATAGGTCACAAATTGTGTCACCGAATTGCCACAGGCGCTTAATTTACCCGCATTTACGGTGGCCGAGTTTATTGCCACATTGGTGGCGCTGCCGATTTGGTTAGCATCGAGATCGTACGCTGTTATAACTGCAGTGGCAGGTGCTCCCGAACAACGGGTGATGGTCATGCTGAAGCTGCCATTTGTAACCGCGGCCCGGTTGTGCAGGCTTTCAATGGAAATATCTACAAAGCCATTGGTAACTGCATTGTCATTGCAGTTGGTTACCGTTCCGGAAACCGTAACCTGCGATGTGCCGCTCACGTTCACCGTAATGGTACCCAGGTCGGTCGCAGCATTGAAAGGTCCAATGCTTTGGCTATACACTACCGTGTTACATTGGTTATATATTTTTAACTCCAGGGATTTACCTTTTGGTATTACCCCGCTTACCAAACCTGTAGCATCGGTATATTCATTGCTATACCTGGTAATGGTATCAACGAGGGTCTTTAATTCGATCCGCGCAGGAAAGAGGGGTTTTCCGTTCTGGTCTTTGATCACGGCGCTGAAATCAACTACCCCATATGGGAAATCACAATTCCACCAGGTAAAATGGCTTACGGTACCTACATAGTTGGTTCCCTGTTTGGTGGCCACCCCTTCTTCTTTCCACAAACCTGTGGTATCGTTAAAGCTCCATAAGGGAATGGTGGCGGGTGCCGCTCCCTGTAAACCGGCGGGAATGGGGAAGGTGAGGGTGGCTGTTTTGCCAGCTGCCAACTGCAGTTTTTCGCCATTGGCGCCGGTTAATTCTACTGCCATCATTCCATACGACTGTAAACCGGTTTCCTCATTGGTGGTAGTGATGCCCCGCAGTGTTCCGGGCATGATCTCAGAAAAGTTAGCCGAAGTAGGGTTTAAAAAATAAGTACTTACGGAAACAGTACCGGTGTAGGCGCTGTTGCCGCTTGTGTTTACAAAACTGTTGCCGGTAAAGACAACGCTGCCACCGCCCTGTACATTGATATTACCACCGTTGCTTCCACTAACGGTGCCAGACACTGTTTTTTTGATCAGTTGAATGGAAACGTAGTTTGTGGCGCCTGCCTTTACCATAATAGTACGGCTTCCTGTAAAGAAACCGTCCTTTTCTACTTTAACAAAACCAGCCCTTTTATTAAGGCTTACATTACTAATACTAAAGTTGCCATTGATATCAGTAGTGGCAGCCGCTGTTCCAGCCTTTACTACCGCACCGTTCACCGGCTGATTATTATTATCCAGTACCCGGCCTGAAATACCGGCAGTTACCTGCTCAATGTTGTTGGAATTATCGGATGGGTTGTTATCTGATTTCTTACAACTGATAATAATGACGAGGGCCATAATAATGGCTGCAAATCCAAGGGATAGGATCCTTTTCATAGATGAGTAGATTGTTGCTTGTTTAAAGGCGCTGCAAGGTAAATGAAATGTCCTGCATGTGGAATAGCAGGTATAGTGTACTGTTACATATAACGTGCTTATATATGTTTTTCTTAAAATGGAAGAGGGGGCACTTGCTTTCGAAGTGGGAAAGAGCTATATGTAATCCGGTAACAATGTTGCTGATACATGCCTTTTTCAGGTACGCAAAAAAAAGGCTGCATCATTTGATACAGCCTCTTAAAAACATTAATATAATGTACTTATATATGTTGTTCTATCTTTTTTACAAAGTTGCTTTTAGGTTGTGCGCCTACCAGCTTGTCTACCACTTTGCCACCTTTTATGAACAGGATAGCAGGGATAGAAGTAACCCCGTAATTAATAGATAATTGTGGGTTATGGTCAACGTTTACTTTGCCTACGTTCACTTTGCCATCGTACTCTTTTGATAATTCTTCAATAACGGGCCCAATAGCGCGACAGGGACCACACCATTCTGCCCAAAAATCAACAACGGTTAATTTATCAGAATCAAGGACTTTGTCCTGGAAGTTAGTGTCTGTTAATTCTAAAGCCATAAATATAAATTTAGTGTGTAAAGTTTATAAATAAATTCTTAAACGTTTTGCAAAATTTGGTTGAAGTCTGATACCTGCTTTCCACTCTTCTACTTTCTACTTTCTACTTTCAACCTGCCTACCTCGTCGAAATCTATGCCATACCACTTGTTTACCTGGTCTGTCAGGTTCCTTACTCACCCTGTCAGTGGGAAAACATCGATTTCACTGAACCATTGTGCTTTATGCAGTCACCACCTGAATGTCCAGATCGGGACGGCTTTGCAGAAAAGCAGTCATTTCGTCATTCATTTCAAACCCTGCTTCTACCGTAGCCAGACTTACCTTGCAATGGTTTTTAATATCTTTAACATTGAATTTCAATCTTGAACTGCCAGGAAAGGTTTTCAGGTTCTTTTCCAGGAAGTTGATGAGTTCTTCGTTCACGTATCTTGCTTCAACATCAATAATAACCTGTTTGGTCAGGTTTTGTTTGATGCCCTCCAACAAACTCATTTTCTCGATCTTGAATTCAAACTCGGTTTTGTTGAAACGCGGTTTGAAGCCACCGGTTATAAACAGGTTTTTACCCTTTTCGAGGTAATTGAGAAAACGCATGTAGTCATCGCTCCACAGCATGAACTCGCTTTTACCCGAATAATCTTCAATCCAGAAAGAACCGAACTGGCGACCGGTGCGGGTAACCCGGTGCTGGGCATCTGTTACCAGACCAGCCAGCCTGAAGGAGCGGCCCGGATTGGCCTGCAGGGCCAGCGTATCCTTTATTTCATTGAACTCGGCCAGGGTAGTAAAACCATAGTGTTTTATCTCGAACCGGAAGTGATCGAGCGGGTGACCGCTCATGAACATGCCGGTAACTTCTTTTTCATTGTTCAGTAACTCCGTTAACGACCACGGATCACATGGCGGGATCTTGGGTGGTGGGATCTCCATCACTTCTGTAAGCCCGCCAAAAAGCGTATTACTGGTATTTACGTTCTGCGCCTGGTATACGTTGCCATAGCGCACGATCTTTTCCAATCCTGTGCTGGTATCGTTTGGTGGTATGAAGAAATACTGCGCACGGTGCAGATCGGTAAAGCAATCGAACCCGCCTGCATACACCAGACTTTCCAGTGTTTTCTTGTTCACGGTACGTTGGTTCACGCGTTTGATCATGTCGAATATTGTCTTGAACTCGCCATTCTTTTCGCGTTCTTCGATCAGGCTTTCCACCGCAGCTTCACCCACACCTTTCAATCCACCCAAACCAAAACGAATGTGTCCTTGTTTATTTACAGAGAACCCTTTTTTCGATTCATTTACATCAGGCCCAAAACAACTAATGCCCATACGCTTACACTCTTCCATAAAGAAGGTGATCTTTTCTATGTTACCGGCGTTGTTCAACACGGCCGCCATGTACTCAGAAGGGTAGTGGGCTTTTAAATAGGCAGTTTGATAGGCCACATAGGCATAACAGGTAGAGTGCGATTTGTTAAAGGCGTATTGGGCAAACGCTTCCCAGTCGGTCCAGATCTTCTCCAGTTTATCAACCGGATGACCTTTTTCGGAAGCGCCTTTTACGAACTGGGCCTTCATTTTGTCCAGCACCGATTTTTGCTTTTTACCCATCGCCTTACGCAGTACGTCGGCATCTCCTTTACTAAACCCGGCCAGCTTTTGCGCCAGCAACATCACCTGCTCCTGGTATACGGTGATACCGTACGATTCGTGCAGGTATTCTTCCATTTCGGGAAGGTCATAGGTGATGGGTTCACGGCCATGTTTACGATCGATAAAGTTGGGGATGTATGCCAATGGGCCAGGGCGGTACAGGGCGTTCATCGCAATCAAGTCGGCAAACTGGTCAGCCTTGAGATCGCGCAGGTATTTTTGCATCCCGGGACTTTCAAACTGGAACGTACCAACGGTTTCAGCCTTCTGGTACAGTTCAAAAGTTTTTGGGTCATCAAGCGGAATGGTTTCGATGTCCAATTCAACCCCATGGTTTTCCTTGATCATTCTGAGTGCATTCTTGATGATGGTAAGGGTCTTCAGACCCAGGAAGTCCATCTTGATTACGCCGGCGTCTTCAATAAGACTACCTTCAAACTGGGTAACCCACAAACTGGAGTCTTTCGCGGTGGACACAGGGATCAGATCGGTCAGATCGCAAGGGGCAATGATGATACCCGCCGCGTGGATCCCGGTGTTCCGTACAGAGCCTTCCAGGCGTTCTGCTTCGTGCAGTACGGTGGAGGTAATGCCCTGCCCATTGTATATTTCGCGTAATTTTTTTATTATTTCAATTTCATCGGGGCCAATGCCTTCTTTCTCTTCCAGCGATTTCTCACCCTCTTTAGCAGTTAAAGGCGCGTGTAATACCCTTCCGAGTTCAATACCTGGTTTCTCCGGTACCATCTTCGCCATGGCGTTCGATTCAACCAGCGGCAGATCGAGTACCCGGGCCACGTCCTTGATACTACTTTTGGCAGCCATGGTACCATAAGTAATGATCTGGGCCACCTGGCTTTTGCCATATTTTTCCACTACATAATCGATCACTTTTTGCCGGCCTTCATCATCGAAGTCCGTATCAATATCCGGCATCGATTTACGGTCGGGGTTCAAAAAGCGCTCGAACAGCAGGTTGTATTTAATGGGATCTATATTGGTAATGCCAGTGCAATAGGCAACGGCGCTACCCGCTGCCGATCCACGACCCGGCCCAATGAATACGCCCCGTTCGCGGCCAACCTTAATGAAATCACTTACAATAAGGAAGTAACCGGCAAAACCCATGGTCTTGATGGTGAACAACTCAAAGTCAAGTCGTTCCTGGATCTCGGGTGTTATTTCAACATAGCGTTCTCTGGCGCCTTCGTAAGTAAGGTGCTTTAGGAATTCCCACTGGTTCAGGTTGCTGTCTTCTGTTATCTGGAATTCCTTTGGCAATGGGAAGGCAGGCAGCAAAATGTCTTTTTTCAGGTTCAGCACTTCAACCCGGTCAACGATCATATTGGTATTATCGATAGACTCAGGGATATCGCTGAACAGCTTCTTCATTTCCTCCTGCGTTTTAAAGTAAAACTGGTCGTTGGGAAATTTGAAGCGACGGTCTTTTATGTTGGTATCGTCGTTTACAAAATCGTCGAAACCCGGCGTGCTTTTCTTTTCACCGGTGTTTATACATAACAGGATGTCGTGGGCGTTGTAATCGTCCTGATCGGTATAGTGGCTGTCGTTGGTAGCAATAACAGGCACATTATACTTTTTGGAGAATTTCAACAGGGTTTGGTTGATGATCTCCTGTTCTTTGAGGTTATGGCGTTGTATTTCTATGAAATAGTCTTCACCAAACAGATCGAGCCAGTATTTGAACTCTTCTTCGGCTTTTTCTTCGCCATCGTGCAGTATGGTTTGCGGTACATAGGCGCCGATACAGCAGGTGGTAGCGATCAGTCCTTCGCGGTATTTTTCAATAAGGCCTTTATCAATACGGGGGTATTTGGAGTACATACCCTCAATGTAACCAAGGCTGGTTAGTTTAACCAGGTTCTGGTAACCTACTTTATTTTTGGCCAGAAGCACCTGGTGATAGCGTTCATCTTTTACTTCTTTGGAGAAGACCTTTCTGTGCCGGTCTTCCACCACATAAAATTCGCAGCCTACAATAGGTTTTACCTTCAGGCTGCCATCTTCATTTTTGTGTTTATAGGCCTCCGCCACAAATTCAAAGGCGCCAAACATATTGCCATGGTCGGTAATGGCAAGGGCGGGCATCCCATCCTTCACTGCTTTTTTATACAATGACTGAATAGACGCCTGTCCGTCGAGCAGCGAAAATTGTGTATGAACGTGGAGATGGGAAAACTTACACATGAATATATTTAAAGTTAATTTGTTCTAAGGTTTTGCTTTGTGGTACTTTTTGAGCCAGGCAGGTAAAAAATACCAGAAGTAAGAAGTAGGATGTAGAAAGAACGCTCATTTCTGTGCCTCGCCTGTTATTTTTAACCTTCCGACTTCGTTTTTCTTATTTCGTACCTCTTATTGCTTACTTCGGCCCAATATTGCCGGAAGTCCCCACTTTCTTATACTTAAGATACTCATTACCAATGAGCAACCGTGCCTAATAAAAACACGAAATTGTGGTATAAAGTTCTTTATTCAAAGGTGAATGGAAGGAATTTATATCCACACGGCCTGAATAAGTTAATTAGGAGGGCTCGCCTTCGCTAAAAGCTTCGGCGAGCAAGGCAGAAGGCAAAGAAGATTAAAGTTCCGGCGGCAAGGTACCCGCTTGCGCCTTCGCTAAAGCTTCGGCGGCCGCTGTGGAATTCTTTCCGAATTTTAATGCCATACTGGCAATGTATTTGCTATTTTTGGGCCTTGCTATAACATGTTCGGGCCTGACAAATTGGATAGGTACTATTATAGCAATAAAATCTCCGCCTGTGAAGTATCTGATCATTGTTATATCCACCCTACTGCTTGCTGAAACGGCATCAGCGCGTCATCCCTTTGGCCTCAATAAGGTATTTCAGGATGGCAAATCCAAAAAGAAGGAAACTTCCAAAACCACCAAAAGCACTACTACCAGCAAAACCAGAAAGGTTGCCAGTCCTACCACCAAGCTGGCCGCATTAACACCGGAGGAAGAGAACCGGATCGCCGAGTTGAAAAATCGTAAAGTGATTGGTATTGAGCTTAGTGCGCCTTTACAGTTCAAATATGCCATTTTACTGGATATTCCGGTTGAAATGATCAACGATAACAAATTATTAGAGCTGATCGACAGCTGGTATGGTACCAGGTATAAATATGGCGGCGATACCCGGGATGGAGTGGATTGCAGCGGATTTACAAAGGCATTTATGGCATCATACTACGATGTGAACCTCACGCGCAATTCTGCTGAGATGTACAATAATAGCACCCATCTAAAAAAGAAGAAATTATCCCAGGGCGATCTGGTGTTCTTTAAGACCAGGGGCGCCAGAGGTGGTATTACCCATGTAGGCGTTTACCTGTGCAATAATAAATTTATCCATGCTGCTACCAGCAATGGGGTAATAATCAGTGATTTAGATGAGGATTATTATAAAGCGAGGTTTGTAAGCGGGGGAAGGGTAGTTAAATAGTTGCCCGTTTCTGATTTATTGCTTTTTACCACTTTAAGTCTGAAGTCTGAAGTCTGAAGTCTGAAGTCTGAAGTCTGAAGTCTGAAGTCTGAAGTCTGAAGTCTGAAGTCTGAAGTCTGAAGTCTGAAGTCTGAAGTCTGAAGTCTGAAGTCTGAAGTCAAAATTGGGGAATGTAAGATACTAAAGTATTCCCAAATGTCGCGAGCCCACTCACAACTCACAACTCACAACTCAATATTCAGGAGTTAGCAAGGTTTAACATAAGGATATTGGATTCTCTATATGCTTAACCTTGCTATTTGTTATTTATACCTACAAAATATCTTTCTTTTTTGCCTTTCGGCTGGCGGCGTGAAAGGGGTAGCTGTATTCTAGGCCGCCATAGATAAAGTGATCACTGTTCCTTCATGTGCCTGATTGTAAATGTTGATGCTTCCACCAACGCTGCGGGCTGCTGCTACAACCTGGGAAAACCCATGAGCCACCGTGCTATAAAAATTAGAACCGTTGTTCCGCACTATGATCTGCACACCCTGAGGTTTCTTAACTGCTTCAACCCGAATACATGCGCCATTTGAACTGGCAATTGCATTGTTGATGAGGTTGCCTACAATAAATGCAAGCACCTGCTCATCGGCATTGAGCTGAAAGTTTTCCTCTACATTGTTAATGATAAAACTGCGTTGGGTTGCTGCCAGCGGAACAAAACTGTTCATAAGCTGGTCTACTAATTTGTGTAAGGGTACGGCTGTTGATGTACTCGTTTGGGTGTAAACTGGTGCCGGTGTTTGTGAAATTGACAAGCTATTCATAACAAATAATTTGATGTAAGCAAAACGTTAAAAGAGAATCAAAGGGATACGAACTAAAAACGGATACTAATGCTACGAATCAAAAACTTTCTTAGGGACTTAATGATTTTATGCTACGAACCAATTGCTTTCTTAGGGACTGACTACTTTACGAAACCGTTTTCTTAGGTACACTGATATTTTTTAGGCTACGGATCAATACTTTCTTAGGGACTGATTGAATGCTCTGCTACGAATCAACTGCTTTCTCAAGGACCGACTGTTTTTTTAGGCTACGGATCAATTACTTTCTAGGGACTGAATGTTTTAACTACGAATCAATTGCTTTCTTAGGTACTGGATCTTTTGAGCTACGGATCAACTACTTTCTTAGGGACTGAATGTTTTGAACTACGAATCAATTGCTTTCTTAGGTACTGGATCTTTTGAGCTCCGGATCAATTTCTTTCTTAGGGACTGAATGTTTTGAACTACGAATCAATTGCTTTCTTAGGTACTTGATCTTTTGAGCTACGAATCATTTGCTTTCTTAGGTACTGACTTTTTTTGTTCGGATCAACTGCTTTCTTAGGGACTGGCTACTTTTCATCAGATACTTGACCAAGAACTCCCGTATTGTTATTTGCTATGTCAAAATAACGACGCAAAACGGGCGAATGCATCATCGTTTGTGCGAATATCATTGGAAATAAAATAAAGCATGAATCACCACTAGGGGTTTTTATGTAAAAATGGGTGTGTAATTAATGCAAACGGTTACATTAACTTTATGTTATTCGTTCTGTGGGGGATACTACTCGATGTTTTTTTGACAATTAATGCTGGCTAAAATGTTAAAGCAATACTAAAAGCTACCCTTTTTTTAGCATTAAGCGCTTCTTAAC
This sequence comes from Niastella soli, assembly GCF_017742245.1. Lineage (GTDB taxonomy): Bacteria > Bacteroidota > Bacteroidia > Chitinophagales > Chitinophagaceae > Niastella > Niastella soli. Next base: position 121,138 of record NZ_JAGHKO010000010.1, on the reverse strand, counting down.
AGTATCCCAAACTGGTAATACATCTGGGGAAAGTTTGAAATACAACACGCCTGTTGCATATAATAGAACGAATACAGAGCTGCGTAGAACGATCCAGCCAAAACCCTGCTGCGCATTAAAAAGTAAAAAGCAAATGGCGTAACAGGCTGTACCTAAAAGAAGAGAGTATAATGTTTGCGGCGTAAACGGTTGTAGTTTGAATTTCTTTAACAGAAAAAAGTACCGGATGGCATTGTATACGATGATTGCAAAAAGATTAGCAATAGCAGGTCCTAATTCTTGTAATTGCAGGGTCAATAAATAATTCAGGGGCAGTGTAAGCAATAATAAGATCACGCCGCTGATAGTTTCTACTTTCCAGTAACTGCTGGTACCTATGATCTGGGAGTTTAGCCCGGTGCCCATATCAATCACTTTTGTAAGACCAATGAACAGGAAAACGATGCGGGCATCGAGATAACCCTGTTTTAAATGAAAGGTGAGCACCCCGTCGGTAAAGTTGATCCATATCAAAAGAAAAATGGCTATGCCAAATATCAATTGGTTAATGCTGCTGCGTTGGTAAATGCGATTGATACGGCCCAGGTCTTTGTCTTTCCAGGCCTGGGATAATGGCGCCAGCGCCGCTGAGCTAATGGCCCGTTGTGGTGCAAACACCAGGCTCGACATATTTTGCGCGAGGGTATAAATGCCCACGAACTTCATTCCATTTTTTACAACAGCGGCAATTACCAGCGTATCGAACACCGATGAGATGTTAACTACCATAAAGCTTGTCCAGATAAACAGGCCGATACTGACAATTTTCTTATAGAATTTTTTTGTTACCCGGCTTATGGAAAAAGTAAAATGGAGCTGCCGGGTTACAACGAGGTACCCCATTAGTGTTGCTGCAATCCCAATATAAGTAAAGGCATATATTTTAATGAACAGGTCAAAGTCACGAATGACTTTTAAAAATAACAGCACAATGAGAATGGTAGCGAACAGCCGCCATAATATTTCCTTAATGAAATTGGTGAACACCGATTTACGCAACTGCCAGGCAAAGGCTTCCAAAATGGAATAGATGGAAAGGCCAAAGCCAAATGGGAACAGCCAGTAATAATAATGGATCACTTCAGGTGAGTGCGCCGAATATTTCAGGATCACAAAGTCTTTAAATACCAAACCGCTGATCACGACAAAGCTAAAACTCACCAGACTGGTGAGCAATGCCAGGGTGATCATGTCGTTTTTATCAGGCGGCAGGTTGTCTTTGTAATAGGGATAGAACTTATAAATGTAATAGGTGATCCCTACGTTCGAAAAAGAGAACATGACGGTGGCAAAGGCCTGAAAAGCTCCTATTAGTCCATATTGTGCTTCGGAGAAACCTTTTGCATACAGGTAGGTATTCAACAAACCCAACGCCAGCCCTACATAAACCAATAAAGAAGAAATAATACTTTGCCGCCGTATGCTCATTATAAATTTTCTTGTTTCGCTATAAATTTTAGTTAGCTGCAAGCTACAAACTGCAAGCCATAAGCTGTTAGGCTTTCACCTGCCGCCTTCTTTACCAGTTAACTTTTTTCACCTCGATATAAAAGTTCTTGTCAACTGTAAAGGCGCCGGAATTGGTAGTGCCGGAAATAATGGTCCATTCTTCATTGGCGCGGATCCATTTCTCCTCTTTACCGAATTTTATTTTTACCGGTATCCCAAATCCCTTGATGCAATTGGTGAACCTGAATTTAAGGTCCTTGCCTTTGATGGCATATTCCAGCAACGGAATTTGAGTGGTGCGAAGATATTGATCAAACACCTTTGAAAAATCAAGATTTGCCTGGCGGCTGATATAGGCTTCCACCTCTTTTGAGGTCACTGTTTTGTGGTAATAGGTCTTATTGAGGCCGCGTAAGATGTTGCGGAAAATAGAATCGTTATTGATGATCTGCCGGATGGTATGCAGCATGTTCCCTGCCTTGGGATACATATCGCCACTGCCTTCCTGGTTTACGCCATAGGGGCCAATAATAGGAATGTCGTTCCTGATGCCCACGCGGGAGCCTATGCAATATTCATTACCGGCCTCTACGCCATATTCGCAGGTAGTGAAAATGGTCTCGGAATAATTGGTAAAGCCTTCATGCACCCACATATCGGCAATGTCATTGCTGGTAATGTTGTTGGCAAACCATTCGTGGCCACTCTCGTGTACAATAATGAAATCCCATTTGAGACCCCAGCCGGTGCCGGAAAGATCGCGGCCCAGGTACCCGTTCTCAAATTTGTTGCCATAGGCTACGGCGCTTTGGTGTTCCATCCCCAGGTGCGGGGCTTCTACCAGTTTATAGCCATCTTCATAAAAAGGGTAGGGACCAAACCAATATTCAAAACATTTCAGCATTTTGGGCGCCTGGGTAAATTGTTTTTTGGCTTTTTCCAGGTCGTAATCGAGCACCCAGTAGTCGCAATCGAGTTTACCTTTTTCACCGGCAAAGTCCTCATGCCAGGTAACATATTTTCCGATGTAGGGAATGATATTGTAATTATTGATGGGGTTTTTTACCTCCCAGGTATAGGTGGCAGTGCCATTGTTATTGGTTGTTTTTCCCTGCAGGCGGCCATTTCCCACCGCTACCAGCGTATCGGGCACGGTAATGCTTAAGCTGGCGCCATTATCGGGTTCATCGCTCTGATGGTCTTTACAGGGATACCATACGCTGGCACCCAGACCCTGACAGGCCACACTCATCCAGGGGCGGCCTTGTTTGTCTTTGGTCCAGATCCAACCGCCATCCCATGGTGGACGAATGGCTTCCCGGGGCTTCCCATGATAATTTACTTCCAGTGCCGGAGTTGCATTGGCCGTCAGTGCAGGCATGGTCACAAACCAGGCATTGCCGTCCCGCTGAAAGGTAAGATTGGTTTTACCACCATCACTGCCGGTTTGTGCAATTAAAAAAATACTATCTATGACCATTGGTTCCTGCAGGTCGAGCTGTAATTTGTTCCCGGGCTTTAAGACCTGGATGGTGATCCGGTTCCTGCCCTGGATGGTTTTTCCCAGGTAGTCGGGTGTAACCTGTATATCGTACCGTAATACGTTCCACCAGGCCCTTTCAGGGGTAATGGTGCCGCGTAAGGTGTCCTGCCGGGTAAACTGCTTTTTGTCGCCCAGCGGTTGTGCGGCGCAGGAAGACGCTATAACGAGCAATGATAAATTAAGTAGAAGAAATGAAAAAGTACCTATTTTCATAGTAGATGATAGTATATGAAAGATAAAGTTATATTTTTTGTTGTCTTTTTGGGCGTGTTTTTGGTTAATTCATGCGGTAGTCGTACAAGCGGTAATAAACAGGTCTTTCACTATAATGAAACCACTGGTATTGCCACCCTTGACCCTGCTTTCGCCAAAAACCAATCGATCATCTGGGTGGTGCATCAGCTGTATAATACGCTGGTGGAGACCAATGAATCCCTGCAGATCGTGCCATCACTGGCCTATCGCTGGGATGTATCGGCTGACCGGAAGGTTTATACCTTTCATTTACGCCCGGCTGTTTTCTTTCATGACAACGATGCATTTCCGCAGGGCAAGGGCCGTAAACTAACAGCTTTTGATGTTGAATACAGTTTTAGCCGCATTATAGAGCCCGCTACGGCCAGCAGCGGCGCCTGGATCTTTAATGACCGGGTGGCAGGTAAAAGTGGTTTTAAAGCCCTGAATGACTCTACCTTTCAATTAACTTTAAAAAGCCCTTTTGCGCCCATATTGGGTTTATTAAGCATGCAATATTGCTCGGTAGTACCCCGGGAAGTGGTCACAAAATACGGGGCCGATTTTCGCAGCCATCCCTGTGGCACCGGCCCGTTTAAATTCAAAGCCTGGGAAGAAGGGCAGGCCATGATCCTGCAAAAAAATGAGAATTATTTTGAACATGATAGTGCAGGCATGCCCTTGCCCTACCTCGATGGCATCAAGATCACCTTGTTCGACAGCAAGGCCACCGAGTTCCTGTTATTTCAGCAAGGCAAACTGGATTTTATAAACGATATCGATCCTTCGTTCAAAGATGAGATCCTTACCAAAAAAGGCCAGTTGCGGAAAGACTGGCAGGGAAAGATCATCCTTTCCAAACATTCTTTTCTGAATACGGAATACCTGGGCTTTTTAACGGATAAAAACAATCCGCTGGTGAGCAATTCCCCCTTACGGTTGAAGGCCGTTCGGCAGGCCATCAATTATGCCTTCGACCGGCGTAAGATGCTCATGTACATGTACAATTCGAAAGGGATGCCTGCGGAAAGCGGGTTCATTCCGGCGGGTTTGCCTTCATTCGATAGCAGTGTGGTGAAAGGATATTCGTATAACCCGGCCAAGGCACGGGAGTTATTGAGGTCGGCGGGTTTTCCCGATGGGGAAGGCTTGCCGGTAATAAAGCTGTTGACAATTCCCATTTACGCCGATATTGCCAGTTTTATAGCCCGACAGCTGGAAGAAGTGGGTATTAGGTTACAGGTGGAAGTGATCCCTAAAAGTCTGTTGTTGGAACAAACAGCCAAATCACAGGCCCTGTTCTTTCGTGGCAGCTGGATAGCCGATTTTCCCGAAGCAGAAAATTACCTGAGCGTATTTTATGGCGGTAACCCCGCACCGCCTAATTATACCCGTTATAACAATCCAAAGTTTGATGCACTGTACGACCAGGCGATGGTAACTGAGAACGATAGCCTGCGTTATAAACTGTACCAGCAAATGGACCAACTGGTGATCGATGATGCCCCGGTTGTGCCGTTGTTTTATGATGAGGTGATCAGACTGGTGCATCTGAATGTACATGGCTTTCATCCCGATGGATTGAATTTGCTGGAGTTGAGGCGGACGAGGATCGAGCGGTAGTTGATCAGATCCGCTCGCATTTCTGTAAAGGGGTTTGTCGCTCAATTTATCTTTAACCCATTTCTTTGTTGGTTCTATTTTTAATATATCAGTTATTCTTTCTACATTAAACGCATCATTACTGAATAAACAAAAATGAAATCTGAACGAGATTGATTTTATCATACTTGTGAATTCAGACTATTTGTATAAATAGGGGCTTCGGCCGTTTTCCAATGACACTTTCAGGTCAGGAAAACCAGCCGTATCTAAATATAAAAAATCATTTTTTTGAACCAGTATCAATAACGTATCCCCCCTTGACTGAATATCACTCAGGTTATGCGTTTTGCCTAATAACCTGTGCTGCCCACCGCTTTTTACCTCAATAAAATCAGGCGAATAACCTGTAATTAAACTAAAGTGATACCATTCTACAACCTTGTCTTTCGTCAGGGAAATTGATTTTACAATTATGCGTTTATTATAATCCGGTTCTTCGTTTGGGTCAAATGGATTGCAGGCTGCCAATAGTAGAACTAAACAAAGAAGCCACGGCAGATGGAAAGGGGTATCAGACATGGATCAAAGATAAGGGTTATAAGAGTTGACCAGTTGATCAGTTGACACGTCTCTAAACGCAAGGCTCGCCATTTCTGACGAGCCTTGCGTGTATGAAGACCTGTAAGGTGCAAGTCATCATTCATTTTATGCAAGTTCAAATGATGCATCCCACAAAGCGGGACAAGCTCTTACAGGTCTGGCATTTATTAGTGTTTCAGCTTACTCTTAAACACCTTCTGAAACTTCTCCACTTTAGGTCTGATCACAATACTACAGTAGGGCTGATCGCCATTCTGGTTGTAATAATCCTGGTGATAGTTTTCAGCGGCATAGAATTGGGTGTAAGGAGAGATCTCCGTTACGATCGGGTTGTCAAAGGCCCCGCTTTTATCCAATTCAGCCTTGTATTTTTCGGCTTTTTCTTTTTGTTCGTTGTTGTGATAAAAGATCACACTACGGTATTGCGTACCTACATCGGCACCCTGTCTGTTGAGTGTGGTAGGGTCGTGGGTTTTCCAGAAAACCTCCAGCAATTCATCATAAGTGATCTTTTTAGGATCATACACCACCTGTATTACTTCAGCATGGCCGGTATTACCGGTGCATACTTCCTTATAGGTAGGGTTGGCAACCTTTCCGCCGCTGTACCCCGAAGTAGATTTAATTACACCATCTAATTGCTCAAAGATAGCTTCCGTACACCAAAAGCAACCGGTACCAAAGGTGGCGGTATCGGTGGCCGTGTTTACAGTATTTGTAGTTGTTGTCATATCCTTACTTATATTCTTTTTTGCGTTTTGTTTTTGAGCGCAGGAGATCAAAGTGACTATAGTTACCAGCACTCCTGTCAGGAAAACCTTCATTCCATGTTGTTTTAACAGATATATCATTGTATTGTTTTTAAACACCTCTATATACGCCGGGTGTGCTGTGGCAGATGTTAAGGAATTACAAAAGTAAAAATTGAATGTAATATAGGATTAGACGACGGGTATAATAAAAAAACTGCACCCGCCAGCTGACGGATGCAGTGTAACTAACCTATGGATATTCAAAACTATCTTCTTCTACGTCTTACGGTTGTAGTAGTTCTGCTGTATTTTCTGCCATGTGCGCCCTGAACGGTAGTGGTTTTACGGGTAACCCGGTAATTGTTCACTGCGGTGCTATGCCGGTTGGTTACGGTAACGGAGGTAACGCGTGTTGGCTTGTAAATGCGTGGGGCCACCACCACCCGGCGGGTGGTAACTACTGTATAATGTGCGCGATAGCGGTACCGCATGGGGCGATAAACCCGCCAGGCCACCGGATGCCAGGGATGGTACCAACCTGGGTGCGTACGCCAGGTAAAGGGGGATACCCATACGGCGTAAGCGGGGGCATATACAAATCGAACACATGGCCAGGCCCAAACGTTAACAACCATACCGGTGGGGGAGAACAGGTTGGCGCTTTCCGTATTGGGGCCGCCAGCCAGAGAGCTAGCCGTTTCTGTAAACGCCTCACCGCCTTCTTCAGGTTCCACAATGGTTTCTTCGCCATAAATATCCTCATCACCCACTATATCAACCACGGCATTGTCTGTACCGGTTTTTTCCAGCTCGATCACGGCAATATCCTGACTTTCTGTTTCCGATACCAGTGCCTGCAGCACAAAGATCTGTACATCATTTTCGCGTTTGCTGGTCACTCTTATATAATCGGTGTTGCCGTCTTCGTTAAGGTCGAGGTTGTTTACTTTGCTGTCTTCAGAATTGAGCAGTTTTTCAAATTCTTCGGGCGAACCTGCTTTTTTAAACAGGTCGAGGGCTCCCTGTAAACTGAAATTATCGCCGGGTAAACCGGTTGAATCGGAATTATGATGGGTTTGTGCTTTCAAAGTGCCTGATGCTAAAAGGATAAGCAGGCCGGATAAAAGTGGCTTCATTTATTGTGCAATTGATTTGTAGCTCAGACGGGTTATTAAATGGAAAGTTTAAAAAGGGTAACCGGGTAAAATTTACATGGCGTTTTAAATGAATATGTTGAAATGAGGGCGCGGTTGAATACCTTTTCGGTGCTATGAAGCGTTATTGCTTCTGAAATTCTTTCTGAACCGGCATTTATAATGCCTGCTATATGGATTTTAACATGAAAAAGATCGAGAATCTCCTATTCTGGCCGGTGCTTATTTTGTTGTTTTTCAGTGCCTCGAAGTATGGTGCTATGTCTACTGACTTACATTGGGATGATACGTATTATATCATTCCCAATTGGCAGGTAGCTTTCCCTGCTGCTTCGTGGCTGCTGCTTATTATTTTTCTTTTAAAACGTATCCGTCGCCGGCACCAGGTGATCAATAAAAAATTTGCTTTTATCTATATAACCATTACCCTTTTATTGCTCTGCACCTTGCTTGGTTTAGGGATGGTTAGTGGTGGTTCTGCTGCCGGTAATTATACCACATCTGACCTGGATGCATTGATGTTCAGAAATCAATTAAGGATCCTGTCAGGCTGGTGTTTTTTGATCGTACAGGTGATTTTTCTGATATATTTCATTGGTCAAATTGTAAAAAAGCCCGCCACCAGTGCTTTGTAGCCCATCTGTGCCCAGATATTACACCTGTACATTACCCACAACCAAAAAACTATAGTACCTTTGCCGGTTCGAGAAGAGTTATTATATGAAGTTTTTTCCTGAATCGGCGTTATCGCAACTGGAGTTTGATAAAGTTAAGGCACTGCTGGAAGAGCATTGTAAAACGGAGTATGCCAAAAGCAAATCGCAGGACCTGCGCATTCATACCCGCAAAGAGTTTATTGAGCTGGAGTTACAACAAAGCCACGAATACAAATTACTGATAGAGCACAGCATGTATTTCCCTAACGATTACGTGCTGAACCTGGCCAAAGAATTACGATTACTGGGCATTAGCGGCGCTATGCTTACCGGTGAACAGTTTATGCAAATACGCAAACTGGCCGAAAGCATTTCGAGCATTTTCCGCTGGTTCGATGCAGACCGCAAGCTGGCTTACCCGGCACTGGTAAAAGTGATTGGTGACACCTATTATGAAAAGGTGATCATGGAACTGATAGATGATGTGTTGCTCGAAAATGGCGAGGTGAAAGACAATGCATCGGAAGAACTGGCCCGCATTCGCAGCAGCCTCTACCGGCGCCGTACCGAGTTGCGCCGCCTGTTCGATAAGATCGTGCAAAAACTAAGCAAGGCAGGTTACACAGCAGATATTGATGAAGCGTTCCTGAATGGCCGGCGTGTAGTGGCCATTGTGGCTGAACAAAAACGCCAGGTTAAAGGTATCCTGCATGGTGAAAGCGATACCCGTCGTACTTCTTACATTGAACCGGAAGAGACCATTGAACTGAACAATGACATCTTCGCCCTGGAAAATGAAGAACGACGCGAAGTATATCGCATTCTGCAACAACTTACCGCCAAACTGGCGATGTATGCACCCTTGCTGAAAACCTGGCACCAGGTTTTGGGAGAATACGATTTTATTCAGGCTAAAGCAAAGCTGGCGCTGGATATGAATGGTAACTTCCCCATGCTGCAGGATAAAGCACATGTACAGTTAATACAGGCCTATCACCCCCTGTTAATTCTGTATCATCAAAAATCGAAGAAGCCTACCGTCCCGGTTGATGTTACCCTCGATGAAAAAAGACGCATCCTGGTTATCTCAGGACCAAATGCGGGGGGTAAAACAGTTACCATGAAAACGGTAGGGTTGTCCCAGCTAATGATCCAAAGTGGATTGCTGGTACCCGCACATCCCAATTCGGTGTTCGGGATCTTCAAACAGATCATGATCCATATTGGGGATACACAAAGCATAGAGTTTGAGTTAAGTACCTATAGCTCGCACCTGTTACACATGAAGCATTTTATTGAGAATGCCAATGGTAAAACGCTGTTCTTTATAGATGAGTTGGGTAGCGGTAGTGACCCCAACCTGGGTGGCGCCTTTGCTGAAGTGATCATGGAAGAACTGGGACATAAACATTCCATGGGTATTGTTACTACCCACTACCTGAACCTGAAGGTAATGGCAAACAAAACGCCCGGCATCATAAACGGGGCTATGGCCTTTGATGAAAAGACCCTGATGCCGTTGTATAAATTGACGGTAGGTAAACCCGGTAGCTCGTATACATTCTCCATTGCAGAACGCATTGGGCTCGATAAACGCCTGATACAACGGGCACGCAGCCTTGTTGATGAAGATCATTTCCGACTCGATAAACTGCTGAACCGCGCCGAGCAGGACCAGCGGGAGATTGAGAAAAAGGAAAAGGAACTGTCGAGGATGATCAGGGAAAATGAAAAGCTGCACAAGGAAATGCAGCAGGTGATCAATAAGGAGCGGCACGAGCAACAGGTAGAGGTATTGAAACACCAGAACCGCATCACCGAAGACCGTATCGCTTTCCTAAAGGATATGGAACGCAAACTGAAGCAACTGGTATTCGACTGGAAGAAAGCGGAAGCGCAGGACGACAAGAAAGACCTGATAAAACAAATGCATGCCCTCTTGTTCAAACAGCATCAGAAACAGGTAACTGAGAAAGTGAAGAAAAAGATCAACTCCAAATATGATGAGGTAGGCGGTGAAATACAGATCGGTGATAAGGTACTGATGAAAAAGAACCACCAGGTAGGTGAAGTAAAGGAATTACGTGGTAAGAAGGCTGTGGTGCAATTAGGACTAATGCCTATTACTGTCTCCGTGGATGACCTTGTAGTAGTGACCGAGAAAGAGAATGAAGAAGGACATTAAATAAAAGAGGCCGGCTCAAAAATTGCTTGAGACGGCCTCTTTATTTTCGTTTATATAATATGCTTATGGGTTATATTTCAACACAAAACCGGCTGCATCGTTGTTACCAAACGCCCATACTTTTCCATTCCTTGCACAAAGGACATCTACTTTATCCGCTGCATTCAAGGTGAATTCCTCTTTCCAGCTGGCGCCGCCATCAGTGGTTTTTAGGATCTTGTTATTATAACCAATGTAACCAGTGGTGGTATTGGTAAAATATACCGCATAGGCTGGCTGGGTTAATTTGGTCCAGGTATTGCCAGCATATTTTATCAGCTCATTGTTACCATTTACCAGGAAAGCAGTATTGGGATCAACCAGCTGCAACGCTTTTACAGTGGCAGAGCTGGAAACCGAAGAGATATCTACTTCACTAAATGCTCCTGCTTTTTCTAAAACTACGTTTTTAGAATTACCGGCTATGATCAAATTATTTTTATCAATAACGGACATTTTTTGCCACAAATTATCAGAACCGTTATAAAAGGAGCTTTGATATTTCACCGCAGCCCCTGTAAAACTACCATTGATATCGTACAATTGTCCCTTTATTAACGCCGACAACCCATTGGCCGCACCGGTTGTATACAAACCGACAATCTGCGAGTTGAATGAACTTCCATTTGCTCCTATCTTCCAGTTGGCACCAGCATCAGCAGATATGCCCACCGAGCCAATAAATTCTATCCATACATTTTTACCATCTGAGGAAGCAACAGCCTTGCCAACGCCAACGTCACTGCCATCTCTTCGCCAGCTTATACCGCCATCGGCTGTCATATAAAGCTCCCGGTACCTGATTGCATAACCAATTGAATCTGTTGGAAAAATAAGATCAGTAAAAGTCTGGCTGTTTGTACTCGAATATTTGGTTAAGGTGGTGGGATAAAACCAGCCATGTGGTTCCAAATAGTAAACCATCACCTGACTCTGCGTGCCAATATAGGCTATCCCCCTTGAAATTTCCAATGTACAGTCTTTTTGACCGGACGGTAAGAAATCTTGTGGAATAGTGAAGGTCAGGCTTGTGTTTGTCATGGCTGTAATAATCATTTTCTTACCATCTAACGTAAGTTTAACCTGTGACGTATCGGTACCAAAATTGTACCCAGTAAGGGTAACGACGGTACCGTTATACAACTTTTGGCTTATAGCATAAAAAGCAATGGTTTCATCCTTTGGGGTATCACCACTATCGGATTTACTACAGGAAAAGAGCAGGGACATAGAAAAAAGCGCAAAGAGCAAAAATAGCTTTTGTTTCATAGTAACGGGATTGTTATTCGTTGATAACCAAAGAAATCAGCGGGTCTGTTTGATTCCTTTGGTAAATTTTAGGTCGCAAATGTAAAAACATATCTAAACATTTCATACATGCGAAAACGATTACGTAGTTAAGGTCTCCCTAAAATTTACTTTTTAAACAGCCTGTTTTTTTTCATCCCCAGATGGGCTTCTCCCACCTGCAATTTCGAGTTCCCCCAATAGCTCCCCCATTTACTGCTCCGCTGCAAAAACAAGGGCGATGTCGTCAATGCCAGTATTCCCGTTAGTGTTAGAGAGTTTCTATATATTTAATAATTATGGCGCCCGCCTCAGCGGGGTGTCAGGTAAGACCTGTCGGGTTCGCGGACCTCTCTGGTTCTGCAAACTGCCAGGCAGCGCCGTAGAAAAAATAAATAAAGTTTGCCCTGCCTGTAACATTCGTCGGGTTGTTACGATTAGATAACAGGGCGGGGAAGTAACAAGATTTTTGGAATTCTCACAATGAGTAAACAGGAAGCATTAATAGCCATGTGTAAACATGGTGATCCGGCAGCTTATACCGAGCTGTACAACCAGCATGCCCTGGCGGTATACAATTCTATTGTACGACTGGTTAAGCATACGGCAGAAGCAGAAGATATTTTACAGGAAAGTTTTGTTGCTGCTTTTCAGGGCATAGCTGATTTTGCCCCGGACGGTGCCTTTAGGGCCTGGGTTAAAAGAATTGCCATTAATAAATCCATTGACTGGATCAGAAAGCGGAAAATAAGTTTTGTGGAGCTGGACCCGCATTTGGTCCATTTGTCAGACAAAGAACTTACAGACGAAACCGCCCTTCAATTTACGATGGAGACCATTGCGGCGGCCATTGATTTATTGCCGGATAATTACCGCACCGTATTCAATTTATTCGCGGTAGAAAATATACCACAGGCAGAAATTGCTCAAATGCTTGGACTGGAACATGCTACCGTAAGGACCCAGTATCACCGCGCCAAACAAAAATTATTAGGCATACTCACTCAAAAAAAGGTTGTATGAGTAATGAATTGGAAAATTATCTCCGCAATAACCTGGACCAGTTAGACCGGAAAAAGCCGGATGCTGCCATCCTGAGCCGTATACTGCAGGAAATGGAGACAAAGAAAAGCAATGTGCCCACCGGCATTGTGGTCTCTTTCCGGCTTTTGAAATGGGCGGCAGCCTGCCTGCTAGTTACCGCTTGCGGTCTGGGGCTGTGGTATTTCAAAAAAGGACCGGCAGTAAAGGAGGTGGTACAAAGGCAAACACCCGAAAAGCCAGCATTGCCACAATCGGAAAAAGAACCGGAACCGGCATCAGTAATAAGGGACCCGGTTGAACCTTCGGCCATTGCTATAGTAGATGAAAACCTCGCACAACGCAAAAAAGCGTTGGTAAATAAAGTAAATGGTAAACAGACCGTACTGCTGGCGGGATTAAACAATACAGCGTCGGCAGCCAGCAGGATCAATGCCATCTCGGCCACATCGAAACTGAAAAGGAAGGCCAATACGATCATCGATGCCCTGGTGGAAATATTGAATAAGGATCCCAATACCAATGTACGCCTGGCTGCATTGGACGGGCTTACCCGATTCTATCGGGAAGCGTATGTGAGAAAAAAACTGGTGGCGTCCTTAAAACAACAACATGATCCACTGGTGCAGATCAATCTGATCAATTTGCTAACGCGCATGCGCGAGTCGGACATTCTTTCTCAGCTGGAAGAAATGGTAAAGGATGACAATACAAACAAGGCGGTAAAGGATGTAGCCTACTCGGGTATGTTGCAACTTCGGCCAGGAATAAACAATTAAAAAATATGATGAAGAATTTAATTATTGTTTTTATTAGTGCACTGTCATTGATGACGGCACAGGCACAGGAATACAAACTGGGCAAATCGGGTGGTAAAATGATCATTAACCTTTCCAATGTAGTGATCGAGGGGTATAACGGGAATGAGATCATTTTCAGTTCCCTTAAGCCAAAATCGTCCAAAGTAGTTGATCCCCGGGAAGAAGGGCTTCAGGCCATTAACGAGTTTGGCAACCGCGATAATACGGGTTTGGGCATCAGTGTGCTGGACAAGGGAAGTGTAGTGGAAGTAAACCAGGTTGTACCCGACTCAGGCATTAAAATATTAGTGCCAAAAGGCCTGATACTTTCTTTTGTCAATCGTAAGATCACACAAACCGAAAAGATCATTTGCCGGAATGTAGAAAATGAAATTGAGATAGATGTGGAATATAATCCCGTACAATTGGAAAATGTAACAGGTCCTGTCGTTGTACGCTCCCTCTATGGAGCTGTTGAGGCTATCTTTAACAGGCAGGTAAAAGGGCCGATTTCCATTGCCGCCGTATTTGCAACGGTTGATGTGGCTATCCCGGTTGATACAAAAGCGAATCTTAAACTCAAAAGTGAGCATAGTTACATTATGACATCTCCTGACTTTAAAATAGAAGTGGAGAAAAGCAAAGATGATAGTGTATACTTCTATGGTAACCTGGTAACCGGAAAGTTAAACGGTGGGGGACAGGATTTTAAGGTTTCTTCGGAATATGGGAAAGTATATCTGCGAAAAACAAAATAAAAGATGATGACCTGTAAGGTCTGTCTCGACAACTTGACGATCTCGTGGGTAAAACAGACCTGACAGGTCATTTGCTTCGAAGTAATCGGACCTGTCAGGTTCGATCCATCTCCCTGATAATTCAACATTCAATGACGAACCTTACAGGTCAACTTACAACTGACAACTTACAACTCACAACTCACAAAAAAAAGCTCCTCTGGTACAACCAAAGGAGCTTTTTAATTAGGTGCATCTGCCTTATAAGCTGGAATGCAGGTAGTCTTTTAACTGGGTGATAGTTTCCTGTTGTGACAGGATCGTTTCTTTTACCACATCATTGATGGAAATGATACCGGTTACCTGGTTGTCAACGAAAACAGGCAGGTAACGGATGTTTCTGTCGGACATTAACTGCATGCAATAGTCAACAGAATCGTGTGCAGTAACACGCGGCAGATCGGAAGACATGATCTCCGATACTTTTGTGTCGGTAGAAGATTTCCCATTGAGAACAACCTTGCGCGAGTAATCACGTTCTGTAACAATGCCCAGGTAGTGGCCATCTTGCAAAACCATCACGGAACCGATATTTTGATCGGCCATGATATGGAGCGCTTCCAGTACAGTTGTATCAGGAGATACGGTAGTAATAGTGCTTCCTTTACGAAGCAGAACATCGGCCACTTTTTTATTCATACGGCATTGTTTTGGTGAGCAATCATTTAAAGTAAATTACATAAAAAGCGATGGAAAAACAAGGCCTGGCGGGCATTTTATGAGAAAAACGGGAACCATCCTTAAAACCCTGACGGTGGTCAAACATTTGAATTTATTATATGAGGCCGATCACGTTACCGGTAAATGGCTGACCCTGAATTGACCCGATTGCATACCTGCCAAAAAAGCCGTATACTAGCGGAAATTTAATCGTACCCTATAATCATGAAATCCTTAATATCCAAAGTATTAATTCCAATACTTTTTATTTTACAAGCCTGTAGCCATGCTAAAAATCTACAAAGTGAGTATGCTAAAGTTCCCCTGGAGCATTTACTGGATTCAATTGGCAATTATCAGAATAAAAAAATAGAGATCCGGGGCTATTACGTTTGTGGTGCTGAATACACTTCTGTTCAACCTGAATTACAATCTTTTTCTGACAATAAACTGTACGACTGGACAGGCCGGATCTGGGTGGAGGATAAGCGTTCCAAATCAATGATCTATTGTGACAGTATGAGCAATCGAACCGTTTTGATCCGCGGTACTGTCGACTCCTCGCGCCATGGCCGGTTGGGCGAATATCCTGCCACTATCCGGCGGGCTGTAATTGAGGTGCAATAAGTGCCTGTTTGATACATTTTTTAATATTAGTTTCTATTGGAATATAGGTTTACGAAGTCGGAAGTAGGAAGTACGAAGTAAGATGTTAGAAATAGGAGATATTGTCGAAATTAATTAGAGAGCCTGATTTATCAGGCTCTTCTTAATTCTTACATCCTACTTCAAAGAATTTCTATATACCCCTCCGTACCATTTACCCGTATCCGCTGTCCATCTTTGATCAGCCGGGTCGCATTTTCCACTCCCACCACTGCAGGTAAACCATATTCCCGGGCAATAACGGCCCCGTGTGTCATTAATCCACCTACTTCGGTGACCAGGCCTTTTATAGAGACAAATAAGGGTGTCCAGCTGGGGTCTGTAAACGTGGTGATCAAGATGTCGCCAGCGGAAAGATCGGCTGCTGACAGGTCTGTAATGACGCGAGCGCGGCCTTCTATGATACCGGATGAAACGGCCAGGCCCACAATGGCGCCGGTTGGAAGATCGTTGCGTTTATATTGGCCTGTAAGCATTTCACCATCGGAGGTGATCACCCGCGGGGGGATTAATTTTTTGGCTGACCGGTAATCGTTTTTTCGTTGATCAATGATCGTCTGATCGAGTGTATGGGTACGCACCAATTCGCGGAATTCTTCAAAGCTGAGGTAGTAAACAGCTTCTTTTTCATGCAGCACATGGGCGGAAACGAGTTTTTCTGCTTCTTTTAATAAAGCCTGTTTGTAAACAAAGTAGCGGCTGACAATGCTGTACTTGGGATATTCACGGTACCCCACGAAATTCCGGATGAGGCTGATCATCTGTTTTGTTTCCGCCGCTTTCTGCTCCCCATCCGGCTGTTCCTTCAGTCGTTCCAATAACCCCTTTTCTTTTGATAATGCTTCCTGTAGTCCCTGTTCAAACTTTCGTTTACTGGCACCCGGTGCCTGGTTGTTGATATTGGTAAGGATCAGCGGCACCAGCGTGATGGGTTTTTCGCTCCACCGCGTTCTGGTAATATCAATTTCACCTGCACAACGCATACCGTATTTATTGAGATATGCATGGATAGCCTCGCGGGTTTCACGGCCACCCTTGAACTGATCCAGTTCATCAAGGAAGTTATCGTTTTTTACCTGTTGTAAGAACGCAATGACTTCCGGGTAAGGGCGGATCACGTCAGCGACATCCAAAAGTGCCAGCCCCATTTCTGAGGTAACGTTGTTGGACACCGATTGGGAGATGGTATCAGCCACATTTTTTTCACCCAGCCATTCCTGCATTTTTTCATTGAGCCAGAAGGAGGCATCCATAGCGGCGAGGATCACGTTCAGACTTTGTGAACCGGTCCGCTCTTTTTGTGACTGCTGAATATCTTCAATGATAAAATCAAACAGCTCGGTCCCGGTCTTTGTTTGAATGGTTTGTTGCAACGCTGCTATCGATGTCTCAAAACCCTTGATCAGGTCATCCACAATGGCCGGATCGTTATTTACTTTGGTACGATACCCCACCGTTGTAATAGCATGGGGTGGTGTGCCGGAATCGTTTGCTGGTAACAGGGTTATAAAATCATTCCGCTCCAGCAAAGAGACCAGCGCGTCTTTTAAAAGCGGGTCTGATTGTCCAAAGGTGTTTAAGATCGTTTCCCTGGAGGCAGGCGAAGCCAGCAGGGCCGTAACATCAACAAACAACCTGTTGCCTGCAATAGCCATCGGCCGCGGGGTTGTCAGGTTCCAGAAAGAAAGGCCAAATGGTTTCATGGCATCGGTCATCATTTGTTGATGGCCAACCGATACATACACATGGTTATCTATATCATTTGCTACCGGGATAGGGAACAGGGTGGTGATCGGCCGGCTCTGCACAATATAAAAAGTATCACCCGCCAAACACCATTCAATGTCTTGTGGGGAACCGAAATGCGCTTCTATTTTTCTGGCTATCCGCTCCAGTTGAAGGAGCTGTTCGTCTGTCAGTGTTTGTTTATGCTGCAGTGCGGCCTCTATTGCTTCCTCTTTTGTACCACCACCAGGTAAGGCATGAATAGCCAGTTTTTTGGCGGGTATCTTTTTTTCTATCACCAGGCCATTACGTACTTTATAATTGTCGGCATTCACTAGACCAGCCACCAGCGCCTCACCCAGACCAAAACTGGCATCGATAGATACCACCTTTCGGTTACCAGAGATGGGATCGGCCGTAAACAGAATGCCAGCTGCGTGTGGGAAGACCATCTTTTGAACAACCACAGCCAGTTGTACTTTACGATGGTCGAAGCCGTTTTGAATCCGATAGGTTACTGCCCGTTCTGTGAACAGGGAGGCCCAGCATTTGCGGATGTGTTGCAGTATGGCTTCCCGGCCAATAACGTTTAAATAGGTATCCTGCTGCCCGGCAAAGGAAGCCGTGGGCAGGTCTTCTGCCGTGGCGCTGGAACGTACAGCATACGCCTCCTTTTCATTAATAGGATCAGTGATCTCTTTTTCGAGGTCATTCGGGATAGGGGAGTTTTCTATGACCATCCGGATGCTGGCACTTACTTCGCTGATGCGTACCCGCTCAGCTGCCTTTATACCTGATAGCTCATTCAACAGGTTGTGTAATGGCTGATTGTCTTCGGTTATTTTTTTATAGGCTTCGGTGGTGATGCAAAAACCATCGGGTACCTGTATGCCATCGATAGTGGCCAGCTCGCCCAGATTAGCGCCCTTGCCACCTGCGGTCATCAACCTGGTCCTGTCAATGTGCTGAAAAGGAAGTACGTAAGTGTGCATAGGTTTACTGCTTTTCGTGATACAAATTATCGCGAAGGTGCACAAATACTATTCCTTTTCCGAGGCTGTCAGTATATCTTTTTTAGCGTAAACAATGACGTGGATTTGTTGTTATAAAAGCAAACGGGACCATTGTAATAACGTGTGCCGTTTCCCGCGCCGACTTGTCCGCCGAAGCTTTAGCGTAGGCGGAAGCTTCACAGCCGCGTAGGCGGGCCGTCTCCCCCTACATTGTCTCCTTCTTCTTCAGTATCAGCACCATTTCTCCAATAGAAAGATAAAAATTGCGCCTTTCTGCCTTTTGTGGCAGCAGGGCATGGAGTGTATTGGCCATAGGCGTTAGCAGCCAATGAGGATAGACATTGAACTGGGTATGGAAATAACCGAGGTTCAGCGCTTTGGCTGCTTTTTCATAGTGCATTATTTCCCATCCGCTTTTTTTGGCAAGGTGTTGAAAGGAGCGGCGGTTAAAATAAAAGAAATGTTCCAGTTTGTAGTGTGTCCAGCGTTTGCCCATAAGGTGGTGAGACAAGGCTGCAGTATCTGGTGTTACGATCAGCAGCAGGCCATCGTCTTTTAGTAACCTTCTTGCTTTTTGCAAAGTTTCCTGCGGGCTCCGCACATGTTCTATTAGATCTGACATCACGATGACGTCGAAAAAGTTTTCCTCGAAAATGCATTGTTCCAGGGTGCCGTTAAAAATGGCCTGGTGACCAAACTTCTGTTGCGCAATAGCGGCAGACCATGCCGCATATTCAACTCCATAAGGGGCCCAGCCGCAAAACCTGGCGGCTTCCAGCAGATATCCGGTGGCACAACCTACGTCCAGCAACCGGCCCTGTTTTCCCAGGCGTTTGAGCAGTTTGAGGTATAACTCAAATGTAGCCAGCTTCATTTGGCGGGTAGCATCATTGTCGGTATTACCTTTTAATCCCCATGCGGCGTAATAGCTTTCAGCATACAGTTGTTGTAATGCTTCGTCGGTCAGTTGCGGAAACAGGAATTCTGTACTGCATTGTTTGCACAGCAGCACCGAGTGCCCATTTTTTAAAGCGTATTTTGTTTTAATGGTGTTGGCGGAACAAACAGGACAATCCATCATATCACCCGGTACGAGGCGTAGTTAGCGCAGGTTGCCTAAGCTGCCCAAAAATCCAAGGAAGAGGTTTGCCTGAATTCGTCAAAGCTGGCCGATAAGGGTGAAAACACCCACCTGTTGTTCATAGAATTATTGTAAACTGAGAACGGAAATAATGGATCTGGATCTCAGGTAATGAGAGGGAAAAATGGTAATTAAATTAATCATTTTAAAATTCTTTAAAATGGAACAATCAAATTCATTTTCCCAGCAGGAGGCCGGCACTTTAGAACAGGTAACAGAACAGTCAAAAGAAAGTGAACAGGCAAAAGAACGTGAGAAGGAAAAAGAACGAGAGGCATTTAGTGATCTGTGTAATCTGATCCAAACAAATCAGGTAGTGCCTATCATCGGGTTCGATCTGTTTAATTACTCAGTTGATAGTGAATACAATGATTTATTATTGCTGGTGATAGAATCATATAATAAACCCTTATGTGATGAGGTTAGACAGACAAGGACCATTAATAATACTTACGACCTGATAAATGGGGTATATCACAAACTGGATGAGAAAAAACGAAGGTCATTTTGTATTGCATTTAGTAAAAAGATAGTGGAGCTAAGAACTAATTTCAACCTGGTTCCTGAGTGTTTTCAACAATTGGCCCGGATCAAGAATTTTCAATTTTATATCAATGCCACCATCTTCAATTCACTGGAAGCGGCAGTAAGCGATTTTAAAGTGGAAAAGACCCCTGGTAAGAAAAATTATGACATAGTAAATTACCACCCGCGCATCCTGCAGGATATTGAATACGATAATACTTCCGGAGATTTTTCTACCGAAAATTTCAAAAGACCTACTATTTATAATTTGTTGGGAACACATGATGTTGCGGAGGGGGAGTATGTCCTGACTGATGTTCAATACATGGAATTGCTGGTTAAAATGATCTCAGATGAGGGTAAGAAGTTTTCAAATTTAAAGAACGCCTTAAAGGATGCCGTGCTTTTATTTGTAGGCTGTGATTTTCCTGACTGGATCCTTCGTTTCTTTTTGCGGTTTTGTGTGGGCACCAAGATGGATAAAAGAAACGATCTGGAGAAGAATTATATTATTGAACAATTTCCTGATGAATATAGTAAGGCTTTTTTTCTTGGCAACTATGGAATACGAAAATTCCAGGTACAGCCGGATGATTTTATTGGGAAATTGTTTATGGAATTGAAAAGAAGGAATTGCGTGGAGAACAGGTATTTTAATAACAAGGTTTTTATCAGTTATAACCGCCAGGATATTGAAGCAGCGGTGAGCATATATAAACAGCTTACAGATAATTTTATTGAAACCTGGTTTGATGAAATATTAAATAACGGCGATGAATTGGACCCGGAAATACAAAACGGCATTGACGCTGCCTGTATTTTTCTCCCGCTCGTGTCTAATAATATCAACAACAAAGAAGATATTCCTAAATACTACATAAAGGAATGGAACTACGCTTGTGAAAATAAAACACCGGATGCAATTTTTAAAGTGGTCATTGAAGGGTATAATGGCTATACGCTCCAAAACAAACTTTTTTCCGATAAAACCAAAGACCTTATAATAAATGACGGAGAGACCCTGATCGGGAAAACAGGTGCATCGGGGCCAGACTATACTCTTGATAAGAGTTTTATCTTGAAATTGAAAAGGAAATTGTTTTCATGTCGTGTTTCTAAATAATTGTCAAATGGAACAATTATCAACAATATTGCCTGCAGAAGCGCCAGCAAAGATAAATCCTTTCAAAGGGGCCTATTCGTATGGGAAAGACGATAGGGATTCTTTTTATGGACGGGATGGTGACCTGAATGAAGTAGTTAAGAATATAGAACAATATACCTTGTCATTGCTCTATTCCAGTTCTGGTGTTGGTAAAAGCTCATTACTTAAAGCAGGGTTAATACCCATCCTGGATAAGATATCGAAATTTGTACCCATATACATCAGGATCTCTGATAGCATGATCACTGATAAAGTAAGGTCATTTTCCGAAGCAGTCATCGAATTGATCAAAGAAGTGGCTAAAGAGAAGTCGATCCGGATTGAGTTTGATGAAAGTCTTCCGCCCATTAAAACCATTACCAGGTTTTTATTTTTTTCAAAGTTTACTGTTAAGGACGAAGTAAGGCACAGGCAACATTCGGTTATCCCGGTCCTGATCTTTGACCAGTTCGAGGAATTGTTCTCTCTTCGGTTTAAAAAGGCAGACCCCGGCGATCTTTTAAATGACCTGCGGAACATCATTGAAGGCCTTATTCCTGATGATGTGCTGCAATTACTTAACGTGCAGGATAATCCGGAAAACCAGGAGGAACTGTTATACCTGAAAGATGAACTGCAGTCAACCAATAAATGGTACCGGGTCCTTTTCTCTTTTAGAGAGGAGTACTTGCCGAGTTTTGACTCTTTAAAAAATATCATTCCATCTGTTTTCAATACTAAAGGCAGGTATCACCTGGAAGCATTTTCCATTGAAATGGCAAGTGAAGTAATTCAAAATATTTCTGAAAGTAAAATTAGTGCGTCCACTGCCTATCACCTGGCAAAAATGATGAGTATCTCGGAAGGGCGGACCAATCGGTTCCGGGAAGAAGTTCAGCCGTTTATGCTTAGTCTTATTTGCTACAGCCTGTATCCAAGGATTGCGGGTGAAAAACAGGACGAAACAACCATCAGGGCTATTGATGAGGAAGATAAGGATCTTATTCAAAGCGAAATGCTAAAGTACGTCGAAAATGTTTTTGAGCATTACTCGCCGGCTGCCAGAAAGTTTATAGAAGAAGAGCTGATCACTGATGATGGCAAGCGGACCATGAAGGCATTAAGTGATAAAGAAATAACAGAGGAAATATGTAACGACCTGACACAACTTGCAGAAAATGAAAGATTCAGATTTCTTAATGTGATTGTTTACTATGGTTCCAAACATATTGAGATCCTGCACGATAAATTTCTACAACCATTACTCGATTCCAGAAGAGCCAGAAGAGAAAGAGAAATAGCAGATCAGGTAACCAGAATTAAAATGTCTGAAAGAAGGAAGAGTAATAAAAAGCTTTTTATCAGTAGTGGAGTTTTCTTTATTATTATAATGTCGTGTTTGTATTATTATTTCTTTATAGAAAAAGCAAAGGTAGCAGCTTATAATAGATTTTTTCAAGACCAGAACAGGAAAGCAATAGGGCGGTTAAGAGCGAGTGACGGCTATAATAGTATTGCTTCCCTGGCGAGTATTCTTACGTACGAAGAAAGCGTTAGCCAGCTTCCGGTGTACAAAAATAAGTCATCCGCTTTTTTTAGAGATTTTAACGACTCTGTTTCCGATGTTTTTAAAAACAGAGCACTTGTTTTTACTCAATATGCCGATGATGAGTCTATATTTTCTACCTCGGGTAACTTTCGCTTTTCCGTTCGAAACATGTATGATTCATCCATGTTGTTGAAAATTTACCGGCTTTCCACAAGCGGATACCGATTAGACGATAGTATTTTAATAAAAAAGAATGCATCGGACAGTATTCAATATAGCTTACATGATTTTTTTATAAAAATAGATGATTTTAAAACTTCTGTAAACGACTCCTTATTGGCTGTTGTGTATCACAATCAGGCCTCGTTCTACAACCTGTTTGAAAAGAAAGGATTGAAATACAAACAGGCCTTTTACAGCATCAAAAATGCAAAACGTGTTTATTTTTCGGTTGATAACAGGTTTGTTCTCTCACGTGATAATGCTAATAAAAATAGTGATAAAAGGATCTATAAGATCATAGGCCAGCCAAATAAAAAAACAACCATAGAACCGCTGACTTTTGATCCAGACCTTTACCTGCCCTGTAATGAGGAATTCCTTTTATCCGGATCTTACTTTTTGTATTCAGAAGACAGAGAGCTTATGCGGAAACTAAAATCTTTGTTTTTGGTTGATGCAGTAAGAACCTATTATAAACCACCTTTATGCTATAAAATATTTCAGGATAAAAAAAAGCATAAACTCAAATTTGTTTCGTACAACTTTCAGACAGATCAGGTAACTACTGAGTTATTTGATTCTATTACCAATGATCAGCCTAATATAGAATACATTCAAAAATCTAAAAAAACAATAGTAATACACCCAAATGGCCTGATATACAGATATGACTATCCCTATCTTATATTGACGGATGCTGTAGATAGTAAAATTTTATCAAACGACTCACTCCCAATTATAAAATCTTTTGTTTTAGATCCAGACCTGCTGTTGCTCTTATTTACGAATAAATTTAGTTTAATTGACTTAGGTGCTAAAAAAGAAATAGCCAGTTACGATCATGTAACCAATATAAGAGATGTTGTTGATGCATTTTGTGCCCCTTCAAAAAAAACAATTTGTATAGTACGGGAAAATGGTATTGCCTCTTTTTGGCATTATGATCTCAAAACTGACACCTATGATAATTTAAAGAACTCCTACAAGAAATTACAGGAGCTTTATTCTGATAGCCTGATAAACGCTAATAAAAGAGGTGTTAGGGCTAGCTCAAGTCTGCGATAATAAAAAGTAAAAGGGACAAACGATCTGGTGGTAAGGAGTACGGTTTACGGGGTGCTCGATAAAGAGCATAAAAAAGGCCTCTCCCCCTGAGGATGAGAGGCCGCACTAATCAAATACCATTAACCATTAAACCTTATCCTGAGTTCAAGTTAGTGCAATTTTTTATATAACAAAACAATGATTTTTTTTCTTGACCCTAAACAAGTTCAGGGTGAAAGTGTACAGTAAATTAGCTGTCGTAGATTGATGAAAACCACCTGCCCGAAGCTGCTAAACTAATAATTATGTAGGCGTTGAGCGCTCAAATGGGGGCCTCCGTTACGTCCCAAATAGTAAGAACATAATGAGTACAAAAAGCAGGCTTCCACCAGTAGTTATAAAGGCGGTATTTTTCTTTGTCTCCTGCATTGCGCCAAAATGACTGGCAATAGGATCGCGCCATAAAAAGGCGACAAAAGCCGCTCTGATCAATAAGGGCAACAGGAATGAAATGGTATTGCCATTATGAATGCTTTGGTATTTAAAGAATATGTACGATTGGCCTAATCCCGAAATTAAAGCGAACACATTGTCAGCAAACAGAAGTATCCACCCCCAGCGCCTCTTTTTAAAAAGTAAAAAGAAAATAAAAGGAATGTACATCAAAGTTAGTAACAGGAAAATCACAGATACATCGAAGGTGCAAAGTCTGCATTGGAAAAAACGGATCAGTGCCCATACTGTTTTATAAAGCATCCATACATATTGAACCGCTATTACCAACAGTAAAATGTTGACCCATTTGCCTGGTTCAACTTTTTCAGAGGGATGGATAACAGGCTCCAGGAAATCTGTCACCTTGTTTTTTAAAGCGTCCATCTTTTCCTTTTTGTCTTTTTCTGCATTGTCAAGATCCTGCAAGTACTGGTCTACAGCTGACATTTCTTCATCGGATATTTTTCGGTCGCGTAAAATATCCTGCGCTGCAGCAACTGCCGTTGCCTGATAGTTTTCCGCCTGTCTTACAATTTTAAGCAGGTCTACGTTGGAATAGTCTTTATACTGTTGGGAAAAATCAAAATCCATAGGGGGAAGATAATAGGTTTATAACAGTCTTATTTGAACGTATGATACGCAACTTTCGGCAGAAAACAAAGGTTAGGAATGACCGGCAGGCTGAATGTCCAGGGAAACGGGGTGATATATTTATTTTCTGATATATTTCAAGGTGGGCTAAATATTTAAGGATACGGAAATTGCATTTTATTTAAAAGTAGCGTATACTCGCGGGAAATATTGTTGCCCAAAGCGAGGTTACTGTACCGGCTGACAATTTGTACAATTTTCCACCTGCAGCATACCTGAAAGGGGTAGCAATTATACATTCAACACTCAAATAGTTTATGGCATCTACAAACGGCAAGGATTTATTACCAGCATTTGATAGTATTAAAGATGACAATGAAGAAATCCTATGGACAGGGAAACCAAAATTTATTCCTTTCATATTTACAGGATTTTTAGGTACCATATTAATAATTTGTTTTGCCATTTTTTGGATTTCGAAAGCCCGAAACGGGAATTTAATCGGAGACGATAAATTATCTTCCTATTTTTGGTTGTTTGGGCTTATTCCTTTGATTGCCGCACTCTTTCCTTTCCTGAAAAAGATATTTTCGTTTTCTAACACTTTGTACTCCTATTCAGACAAAAGAGTAATGATACGTTCAGGTTTTATAGGCACAAATTTTAAAACAATAGACTTTGACAAAATTTCTGATATAGAAGTTACGGTAAGTGTTTTAGAAAAAATGTATAATGTTGGTACCATAAGGTTTTTTAGTGGCAGGACGAAAATCGATGAAGGACATACCATAAAAGTATATGACAGTTGGAGTGCAATTAAAAACCCTTATGAAGTGTTCAAAATGGTTAAGCAGACGTCTGCGAACAAAGAGACCGATTAGGGCATCTAACCAACCATTTTTAATATGCTGGTTCCTATCCTAAAGAAAAACATTCTTATGAAATTACGTCTCTTTTCCTTCCTTGCATTATTTGGGAGCGCTGCAAATGGGCAGCAATATTTTCCAGATTATAAGAAGGTTATTGATCCAAAGTTTCCCAAGACACAAAACATATATCCCATTGCCACTCTGGATTTATCCACTAAGGGGATTAAAGAGAAGATCAATGTTATCTATGTTTATTTTAGTGACAAGTGTAAAGTGGAGGATTTCCTGGTAAAGGGCGACGAACCTGATGACTATTCTTTTAAAATTCTTGCTAATGGAATGGTGAAGCCGATGTTTACAGCCAATGCCCTTAAAGTTGATGAATCTGATTTGAAGTACTTCAATGCTTCAAAGGAGAGATTTAATAATAGTAAGAAAGATCTTAAGCTGGAATCCTATATCAAATTCCCGGATCAACCTGAATGGTGGCAAGGGGATTATACTCCTAAAAATGAAAAGGGTGAGAAGCTGACCTTTATTTGCCAGATTGATATGAATAAAATTGTCAATGACGATTGTCGGATGTTTGTTTTTTATGACAAAGAAAATAAGCTCATTAAGAATATTTGTCAATGGGATTAGGCGGTGATATGACTTTAAGAAACAATAAAAAAAGCGTCATATTAGTGACGCTTTTTTTATTCTGACAGCTGCAACTGAAAATATGTAGCCATATCAAGGGAAGATAAATGGGTGAAACCAACCTGCCGGAAAAGTGTCACCAATTGGCCCCGGTGGTAGGTAGAATGGTTGATGGCATGTACAACTGTTTGCCAAAAAGCCATTTGGCCCGTACCGCCACTTTTGGGATATTTGAAACTGACAGCCTGGGAATAATTAACTGCCGGATAGCTTTCAACACAGGAGCTAAAAGCAGCCGAGGACCTGGTCCAGATCTCAATCAATTCATTTTTTGTTCCTTTAAATTCCAGTGAGAAGAATGTTGGACCAGGAGTATGTGTCCAATGATCAATCCAATACTTTTCAGCACTGACTATATGGATCGCCGTTTGAGCGATGCTACTGAAACTACTGGTGATCACCTGCTCCCATTGTTGATCGGTTATCTGTTGTAACCATGCTATTATTTTGCTATCAGCCCAGTAGTTGTAATTTGCAATTTGCTGCAGATAAGTTCTATCCATAAAACCTTCTTTTATGTTTTGATGATAGCGCAAAGATATTTTCAAAGAAGCGGGCGGGATGATAGGCGGGCGTTCAGAAAGTGTGGCTACACGTTCAAATGGAGCTCATACTGCCTGAAGATGTAAAGAGATGAATTTATTATGGCGACAACTGATTTCTATTTCCTGAGTCTGACGTAAGTATTGTCTGGCATGTCGCAACATGATTGAGGACTTAGAAATACCAGGGTGTCTTTTTTCAGAATGATATTCTGAGACTGATTGTAAGTATCCGTTATAGTGGTAAGCTTGAATTGATCTTTGTCAGAAGTGGTTTGAAGGTCGTATGTGCCGGAGCGAATGATATTCCCTTTTTCGTAATTTATAAAAGAATGGTCGCTTTTAAATTCAACGATACTGCCATTCCCAGGCTCATAGATAATAGTTCCGGCAAACCCTCCCACGGATGCCCGCAACTCCCACCTATTGACCAGGTTATTTGTAGCATCATTGAATTCATTCCCTTTCTTTTTGCAACAGCAAAGCATCGTTATAATAAGTATTAATATGACGGTCCTCATAAATGAATTTTAACCCTGACAAATAAAAATGTACTAACGTTGCATTAACCGCAGACAGCACTATGAAACTATTACAATTGTTTTTTTTGATAGTACTTATTTCGTGTAAGAGGAAGCAGGCAGACCTCACAGGCATCTATGGTGATAATAAAGCATTAGCCTACATCTATAAAGAGAATGGCAAGGAAGGACTGCTTGATACTAACAAGAATATTTTAATTCCCGCCCAATTTGACTACATCGAACATTGGCTGGTTGACGGGTTAATCCGTGTGGACAGTGGTGGCGAAAGGGTAAATGGTGGTGACTTTGTTGGCTACAATTTCAAAAAGTATGGACTTATAACAATAGGAGGGAAAATTCTTTTCCGGCCAAAGTTTGATGACCTGACCATTTCAGATAATTCTGCACTTGTTCTGTTAGATAGTCTGTATGGATACATAAGCAATAATGGGGACTGGATAATAAAGCCAACCTTTAAAACAGCATACCCATTTTATAAAGGAACAGCAGTTGTTAAAGCGGATAACAAGTTTGTGTTACTAAACAAAGATGGGCAAAGGATAATAAAGGAAACATTTGACTCCATTTATAGTTTTAAGAATGATGTTGCAATTGTAACTAACAACAAGAAATGGGGCTTAATAAATTACCGTGGACGTCTTATTTTACCGCTCGGCAATTATCGTGGATTGGGAGAATACAATTATTACCATGGGATTTTTAAGAAGGATGATGGCAAATGGTATCTTATTGATACCGCAGGGAATATTCCTGTTAAAGAAGGTTTTGACAGCGTCGGGACTCAGGCTGAAGGCCTTATTATTTACGCAGTTGGATTGCAGAATGGCAAACAGGTTAAAATTCGACTTAATTAATACAATACGGCAGGCTTCAATTTCAAGATCAACACCTCTATTTTAACATAATTCACGCTAAAGAGTATGTATTTTGTGAGATCTTTAATGGCGACAGGATAAGGTGAGCATACGAAGGATGTGTTACAATGATTGTTAAGGGTGAGCCTCAATCAGCAATCCCGTTAAAAGAATACGTATCAGGTAATAATTTAATAGAGCCATGTTCAAAACTATTCTTCTTAACCTTACCCTTTCTTTTCCGGTTTTTGCTTTTTCGCAGAATGGATATCTGGTATTAAAAAAGAAGAACAGGCACATTCGTTATTTCTGGACAAATTCCCGCATCACCTTCCAAAATAATAACGGGGAATGGATCCATGGCATCATTACTGATATTCATAATGATTCTTTCTCACTCACCCGTGAATCGATCCGGTATACGTTATACGGAACAGATGCCATTCATTTTAGCGGATATATATTTAGTCTGAAAGATGTGTACGCCTTGCCAACAAAAAGGGAATTGATTGTTCATGATAACGGGCAGGTGCGGGTAATTCTGGGACACGAAAAATTTGTTTGGGTAAGGAATGGCTTTATTTTCCAGGTTGTTGGAGCAGGTTATGTAGGTTTAAATATAGCCAATGACCTAATTAACAATGATCCGCCCTTCGAAAAAGAAAATATCAAAGGGCTTGCTATTGGATCTGCTGTTTTCCTGATAGGAACAATATTACACTGGAGGTTTTACCCCCACATCCGTATTGGCAGAAAATATCATCTTGAGGCTGTTGCTATTCCTGGCAAACGATAATGGGGAACTAAATTAAGAGAGGGATGCGGGAAGGCATGTCAGAACTTTTGTGCAATTGCAGGGCAGCGTGGCGGGACGCAGGTTATCAGCGAGCCCTGTCCAGCCCTTCCAAACTATGGGGTAGGGATTGTTACTAAACACTTATGATGACTGGGTAACAGATCATATCTTTATCCAAAACTTCAATAATTTATCAAAATGTACTTCTGCCAACTGGTAGCAAGGCGGTATTTCATCACCCCAGCTACAGTAAGTAGCTATCCTTGTACCATTGGGCATTTTTTCTAATTGATTATACAGATAGATACTATAATAGTTATATAGTTCACTTGAATAAGCGATCTCATTGTCTATCTTTTCGGTACCTTCCAAATTTTCAAAAAATGAATTGTAGAAGTAGAAATGATCAAAATCGCTCAGATCCAATTGTGTAAAGTTTCGATGGATAAAACGTACATTATTAAGCCCGAGTTTTATTCGGGTACTTTCGGCATACTCAACCAGATTTTTTCGCTGCTCAACACCAACAAATGTCACTGTTGGTTTATAATATGCTCCGGCAAGGCAAAACTTTCCTACTCCGCTTCCGATATCCAACAATTTTACGTTACTATTCGCCGCCAGAAATGAAACTGCTTTTTGAGCAATGTATAACGGAGACCAATGCATGCGCGCTAATGATCTTATCGGTTGAGGGTACAGCTTATGTAATACTGCATCAGCGCTAAAACAGTCGTCCAGCTTAGGAAGTATACTAACCCTAGTATTCATAATGTGATGGGATTATGCGTTTTTCTGATCCTTTCTACAATATCTGTTGCATTGCATTCCTCAATTTATAATCTTCTGTTGTTAACAGACCCCTTTTATCATTGAGTTCACTGGGCACTATTAAGGAGATCCAGCCTATATTCTCAGGTTGTTGAAGCAAAACATCTCTTTCTTCAATCAGCAGCAAGTCATTAAAACTGATAATTTTTCCTTCTACGGGCATATGAACCTGGACCTGATAATCGTCGAAATGAATAATGCTGATCACCTCGCCTTGTTTTATAAGATCGGAAACCTCCTTAAATTCAATCTTATGAATTTCCTTACATCCTGACAATTTAAAACGACAAACCCCAACGTATGCCACAGAACCCTGGAAATCTATCCATTCATGATCGTTGGTAAAATATAAATTTCTGTTTATTTCATTTGGAGCTCCCATATGTTATTATACTATAATTACTAATTAAATTTCACGATTCTTCGCGTGCCCGCCAGTTTGGGTTAAAACGTACGAAAAATGATAACCATATTGCTCTGGACAATCGCATTAGATATGGTTGAAGAAATACTAGCAGCGCTATATTTGATCCCAGCCACCAAAAGAATCTATTGTCATTAACCGACATGCCGATCACTATCCACCATGCAACAAATGTAGTTACAGAGAATGCCACTGTTAAAGCGTAACTAACATATCCTGTCCCGTAATAAAAACCCACTTCAAGTTCCATGCGCTGATCACAGACCGGGCATTTATCATACATTTTCATCAATTGTTTCAACTTATATGCATTCTTCGTTTTAAACATATCTCCAGTTCTGCAACGCGCACATTTATGATGGAGCAGGCTCCATATATAACCAGGCTTTTGATCCATTTTTTCATCGCACATATTCTTAGCTATTTTATTATTTTCTATAATCATTAGTATCGCAAGGATACATAGCATTCTACAATACTTTTATCCAGAATTTTAATAATGTACCATCCTTTTCATCTATTAATTGATAACTTGGCGGAATTGTATTGTCCAGGCAATGAAAGGTTGCTATTCTCGTCCCTGCAGGCATTCCGTTGAGCTTTTTATATAACTGATTGTGGTAATAATTGTATAAATAGGTTGAATAAGTGATGTTGTCATCGATTTTATCCTTATCCATCAGGTTTTCGTAAAAAGAATTAAAAAAATAAAAATGATCATATTGCCTGAAGTCGAGGTCAGTAATATTGGAATGAATGAAATGAACATTTTGTACCCCAAGTTTACCAGCCGCTTTTTCTGCCTGGTCGACAAGATTTTTTCGTTGCTCAACACCGTAAAACGTAGCATGGGATTTATAGCAGGCGCCAGCCAGACAAAATTTTCCAACGCCACTTCCTATGTCGAGTACTTTGATCCCCGGATGGGTTACAAGAAATGGCGCCACCAGTTGGGTAATGTGTAAAGGGGTCCAATGTTTGGCGGCCAATATTTGAATTGATTTGGGATACAATTTATTGAACTGCGCATCAGTACTTAGCCAACGATTTATTGATTTTGGGCCGGTTTGTTCGAGGTACATAATTATACGAAATTATCGTATTTGTTAACCGGCTGCCGTAACCATATGTCACTCGAAAAAGTGACATTTATCAATATTTTGTAAGTGAAAGTGTGAAAACGCAACTAATAAGCTGCGTATAGGGAATTAAGCTGGTTCAGATGTTCTGGCAACCTATTGTAAACCTGACTATTTATAATTTGCAATTTTTATTAGCTCATTGACATCATGTACTATAATCTTTCTGCCATTTGTTTTTACTATCCCTGCCTCTTTGAATTCTGCAAGTATGCGCACAGCACTTTCGCGCGCTGTTCCTACAATATTTGCCAGATCATCCCTGCTAATATTTATCTCGACAGGCATACCTGGTTGAAAATTGACTTTATATTTTTCCCGTAAAATAATTAACTGTAAAGCAAGTCTTTCCCTAACTGATTTTTGTGAAAATACTGAAATGCTATTGGCCAGTACAGCGAATTCATGGCTTAAGTTTTTAAGTAAGCGTCTATTTAATACCGGAGACTGCTGTATGGTTTTTAGAAAATCTTCTTTGGGTATGAATGCAATTCTGCTTTTTTCTAACGTTGAAGCTGAATCCGGATAACGGTCTTCAGCAAGAATAGCATGGTATCCTATAAGTTCCCCCTGATTGGCTACATAAATAATTTGTTCCCTTCCTTCTTTATCAACCTTATACTTCTTTACCTTCCCTTCAATAATATAAAAAATACCGGAGGGGTAGGATGCTTCCCTGAAAATAATCTCCCCTTTTGAGTACAACTGCTCGGTTTTATTTGCAGTTAACAATGCGAAATCTTCAGGTGGCAAATCCATTAATATAGATTCACTTTTGAAGTCCCATTTGTCAATCGGAAATAAACCGCGTATGCTCATACTTAAATCCCAAATTTACACTTTTTGCCGCTATTTTAGCGGGCGATTCCAAAGGGGAGCATCAAACACAAACAAGTGCCGGCGCTATTGTGCTTATATCCTATAAAAACCGCTTTTGCATAAAGGCCCTTCCTGAACCTGTTTTCAAATATTTCTCAAATTCAAAAGCTTTGTATTTGTCTTTAAACGCATAATAGAAAATTAATTCAACAGGTAATAGCGCTTGGGTTGCGGGTACGTAACCATTGGTATGACGTTGAAATCTTTCTTTCAGATCCTGCGTACAACCAGTATAAGGTGAACCATTATTGCATCGAAGAATATAGACATAATACATAAAATAGTTTTTATGTATGCTACTATGCCCTTAATAACATTAGCGGACTGAGTCCGTTGAAGCCCGCCGGAATATAGGTATGTCCGGGAATCAAAGCGAAGCGCGCCTACGCTAAAGCTTCGGCGGGCGAAGGCGGAAAGGGAGGGGTTCGAACCCTCGGTACAGTTGCCCATACAACGGTTTTCGA
This sequence comes from Niastella soli, assembly GCF_017742245.1. Classification (GTDB taxonomy): domain Bacteria; phylum Bacteroidota; class Bacteroidia; order Chitinophagales; family Chitinophagaceae; genus Niastella; species Niastella soli. The sequence goes on along the minus strand of NZ_JAGHKO010000010.1, from coordinate 88,137 downwards.
GACCGCCCCATTCAACCACTCTGGCACCTTTCCTGATAGGATATGTAATTTAATTTATTCCGGGGAACCGGCAAAAAGCCTGATTTTCGGCAAAGTAAAACCCGTCTTCGCTACCTGAATGGCTTCCGCCTGTTGATTAGATAACTTCGTTAATTGGACAGCCCCGAGGGTTCATTTACAAAAAAAGGGACCCTGGCATTGGTGCGGTAACATAAAACAGGTGGTTATACAAGGTTAAAAAGCCTGCAGGTTCATTCTCCTGCAGGCTTTTTAGGATTTGGCATCCCTGTATTTACCAGGATCTACGGATGCGTATAATCGGGAACAGCTAACCTGATAGCAGCTATCTCATTACCCAGCACTTTACCGAATCTAATAGATATTTCCTGGGTGAACCGGTAGTGCAGGCCTCCATATATTCTTGAAAGGGCAGCTTCATCCAGCAATGCCGACAGTGAGGTGAACTGCCGGGCAGGCAATCCCCGCCATTCATAGGCGTTGTCGGTTACAGGGATATCGCCATACGATCTTATTAATACCTGAATATAGGGCGCGTAAAACCCCACCAGTCCCGAAGTATATTCAGGATAAGGAGGTGTAGGCAAATAGGATAACCAGGCCGTGTCAATAAGCCGTCGAACATAGGTAACTGGTCTGATGAGGTTATAATGATATTTTGACCGGAAGGTATTTATGGGGCCATCCTTAAATGCAATCCCTGTTTTGGCATACACTTCAGCTGCTTTCCATAAATTTGCCTGCTGATTTTCCTGTACCCATGTAATGATGGAAAGTGCATGATGGGGTGAAGGAACACCTACTCCGGCACCACCCGCATCTGCCCACCAATTGGCCGTTGCTTTTTGCTCATCAGTTAAACGCTGACCAATATCATATACTTCTTTATTGGCTTTATAGAAGAGAGAAGAAGTGTCTTCTGAAAATGGAAAAGGCAGTGGTGGCGCCATAGCAGTGAGGCTATACTCCAGGAAAGGTCTTGAATCACTCAAAAACGGACCTACCGGGTTGGCATAGGCGGGGGGAGTGGGCACCCAGGAACCCGGTGTAACGGGCGGTGGTACATACCCCACACTGGAAAGATTGAACCCGTCGGACAATGACCAGTTGTAAATGGCAGCAGCGATCTCCCGGCCAAAGCCCTGCGAACGCATGAGTACCTCATCCGGGGTGCTTGCACTGAACCGGTTGTAATTGGCATTTTCCATGGAGTCGATGCTTGCCTTATTTGCATCGGTAAGTACAAGAAACGATTTGAACATACTGGCGAGGGCAGCATTGGCGCTTTCGCTCCACAGGTATTGTTGGTTCCAGGTATCTGCTTGCGGCATGGCCGGCATTTGATACAGTCTGGAAGATAAGCTTTCGGCCCCTATGCTTCCCGGTCGCACTGCTTCATAAAGGCCTACCCCTATAAAGCCAAAATTCCTTATATTCTGGATCACTACAGGTTGCGGATTGGCCGGGCGTTGTACCATTGCTATAAATTTATACCAATCATAAACCACCGTGGCGCTTTCATCGCGCGGTAACACAGGTAGGTCAGGTTTGTGACAACCATAAAACAGGCTTAATAGCAAAACTGCCTGCAGTAGTTTTGCACTACTCTTTCTTTGGGTTTTTGGTAAATACATAACGACTCATTTTAATGGTGATAAAATGAACGAGATGGGGGATGCGAAATCGTTATTATTGTATCGTAGTGGATGGGATTGAAAAAAGCTGTTGGTCAACCTGCTTTGTTCATTTAAAGGTAGCCTATTTAAATTGTATCATGGTGGAAAAGCGTACTATAACCGGCCAAATCTATCAAAGCCTGACGATGGTCAGGCTTTGATGCCGGACTAAAATACTTTTACAACAGCCAGCGCATTATGTTTTTTATCAAGCGGTTTAATTTGTCCCAAGGCGCTTTGAAAGAATTCAATACCCAGCGCAACCACCACCGAATGGTCAGGCTGATGCCCAATGACCGGTAGTTGTAGCTGCAGGTCCTCGTGCTGCTGCAGGGACATATCCAGCAGATCGGTTTGTACCGGTTCAACCGGATAGCTCTCCTTTTCAAAATGCAGCGAGGCCGCCATGGCGGTTAACATAAAAGCATTGGCGTCGCTTTCCGTATCGATCATTGCCCGGGGAATAAAAGAGGGGATGCTGATGGTGGCTAGCATGGCCTCCTGGTTGAATGTAATGGAATAGGGCGCCCGTAAAATAGTTTGGAGGTTGGTGTCTCGATTAAAGTTAAAGCCCCCCAGAAAGTTTAATACGCCCTGTGGCACCCTGCGCTCGCCCCGCTCGTTTATGGGGTCGGTTTGCAGGATCCTGAACATCGTTTTAGTAAGGCGCCCGGAAACATACCGGTCAGCCTTATTGAGCATTCCCGGTTTAAAGGCATGGCGCAGCACGCGGTTTGCTTTGGCGGCACGGGTAAACTCGGTGTTATTTTCTCTGCTGCGTTCAAAAACCGGATCGTTAAAATACCGACTGCGGGTAATCGGACTTTTCTTCTTCATATGGAATCTAAGGTTTAATAGCTAATTATAGCCGTTAGTAGTATCGGATATAGTGTCAATATAGCCATTTTTCCGGTAAAACCCGCACTAAACCCGCACTAAACCCGCACTGGAACCCCTGTTTCAGTGCGGGTTTGGTGTGTGATTGGTAGGAAATGAATGGCAGCTCTACCGCATATTCGACGTATATGGGATACTGTAATAGAGATAACGACATAGGTATTAAACGGCAAAAGCCTTCAAATCACTATGATCTGAAGGCTTTTACAGGTGTGGTTAACCGGTGTTAATCAGTTACTTACTATGGAAGATCTCTTTTTGCACCGGATCGAGTAAATTTTGGTTGAACCAATGCGGGTACAAATTGGCTGGTTTTGTTAAAGTATCTAATTGTTCAATTTGCGCGGCGTTTAATTTTATTTTGATGGCGCCCAGATTATCTTCTAACTGGTGCATTTTTGTAGCGCCAATAAGCACGCTTGCCACAACCGGTTTGCTGAGCAGCCAGGCCAACGCAATTTGGGCTACCGATGCCTGATATTCAACGGCTAATTCTTTTAAAACATCCACTACTTTAAAACCGTGCTCTTTATCAAAAGGGAGCAGGTCGAAGCCTGACAGGCGATTGTTGGGGTCTTTCAAATTTTCCCGGGTGTATTTGCCACTCAGAAAACCGCCCGCCAATGGACCCCAAATGGTCATGCCAATGCCGGCGTGTTGCATAAATGGTGCAACATCGTATTCCACATCCCGGCCCACTAGGGTATAGTTCATCTGACCATTACAGAAAGTTGCCCAACCGTTGTCTTTCTGCAGCTGATAAGCCAGCGCAGCTTTCCAGGCCGACCAGTTGGAGTACCCTACATAGCGTACTTTGCCCGATTCAACCAGGCTGTTGAGGGCGGCCAGGGTTTCTTCCAGCGGCGTAAAAGGGTCTTCTTTGTGAAGGATGTACAGGTCGATATAATCGGTATTCAGTCGTTTTAAACTTTGTTCGCAGGAAAACAGGATGTGTTTTTTTGATAGTCCGGCCTGGGTTACCGGGTTGCCTGTTCTGAAGCCTACTTTAGTGGAAATTATTACTTCATGGCGGTGTGGTGCCAGTAATTTTCCTAGCATGATCTCTGATTGTCCATTGGCATAGCCGTCAGCGGTATCGAAAAAATTGATGCCTGCTTCCAGTGATCTGTCGACCATGGCCTGCGCCAGTTGCTGATCAACTTTGTAGACAGCTTTAATGGACGTGTCGTCTCCGAAGGTCATAGCGCCAAAAGCCAGTTTAGATACAATAAGGCCAGTATTGCCGAGCGTAGTGTATTCCATATTTTTTAGTTTTGATTTATCGTCTGGTGCGGCAAAAATAAGTACGTTTACGTATATCCATCTCAGGTAATAATATTAAATTTAGAATAAGGCGTACAAGATCATTCCGGAATTATTCCTTCCTTTTAATCCGGCTCCATTTCTATTATACCATATCTAAATTTTCATTTTATGAACCGATTAAACCTTACAACAGTTGTTGTGATCCTATTAACGATTGCAGCCTGTAAGAAACACGTTACCGCAGATAAAACATCCTCGCTCGCAAAAACCAGCAATACCGTGGAAGAATGCCAGCCTATCATGTACAACCTGACGGTTGATTCTGTTTCCGGCTTCTCCTATCTTTTTAAAGTAGCAGGGTCGCCCGGCGCCGGACCTATTACAGTGGTGCCTTATGTGGTAAGTGGCACCAATCAACTGAAGGACTGTAGTGGTAATCCTATATTAAACGCCAGCGGATTGGCGTATGACCCTTCTACCGGCACCTTTTGGGGAACTACCGGTGTTACCGGTTCTGTGCCCAATGCCATTTTAAAATTTACCGACCCCAATTGTGTAAGCGTCACTCCGGCCACCAACCTGTGTGGTATTGTGCTTAATTTAAGCGATCTGGAAAGAGATCCAGCTACCGGCATCCTGTATGCCATCAATCGCGGTACGGTGGCGCCTAATAACCGGATCGTTAAACTGGGTTTACCTGGTTCAACAAACGTTAGTTGTTTGCCCAATCCGCTTCCGGTGGGGTTGAACGCGCGGGGGTTGACCTTTAACTGCAATGCACAAATGTACGTAATGCATACCAGTGGAACTTCCGGGGTAATTGTATTTGTTGATAAAGTAACAGGTCTGAACGGGCCCAGTTACGCGTATCCGGGCCCCATCACCACCTTTGCATCGGTTCCTGTGCCCGAAGTGGGTTTACATTTCGACTGTAGTTGTATTGCGCGTTTTATCACGGGCAGCTTTAATCCCATTACCGCCACCCGCATGACGGATGGACTGCCATCGGGCCTGGGTGGTCCTATTTACAACACCGTTATTGGTACCTTGAAACCTACGGTAGATTTTGCCAAGCCTTAAATAATAATGGAATGATGCTGGCCGCCTTTATAAACAATGCCCCGTTATAGCGGGGCATTGTTTGTTATTTAAATGAAGACCTGTAAGGTGCATCATTTGAGCTTGCCATAGTAGAGGGTTGAATTGCTCCTGACAGGTCTTGTTCTAAAATGCGATAAGACCTGTCAGGGCCGCTTCATCTCCTTGCTCGGCGAGGTAATGCGGCGGACTTCCAGGTCTTTTACACCGATAAATCGGGGCAGTCTCTGACAGGTCGTGTTTTGACAATGCGAACAAGACCTGTCAGGTCTGTTCATCAGGTTGATCCGGCAAATTCAAAAGGCAGACCTTACAGGTCTTTTTACGCTTGCATTGTTGTTATCCTAATTTAACCAATTGCTGATCGATAAACTGTAACTCCTCACTGCTTAACGAAAGATCTATAGCCGCTGCATTTTGAATGGCCTGTGCTGCATTTCTTGCACCTGCCAGCACTACAGATATCCCCGGTTGCAGGGTCGTCCAGCGTAATACCAATTGTGATAAAGAAGCGTTTTTACTTTTAGCAATTGGTTCAATGGTTTGTAAAAAGGCTTTTACTTTTTCCAGATCAAACTGTGAGAAATAACCATTGCGATGGTCATCGTTCTTTAGTTTGCTTTCTTTAAAGTATTTGCCTGTTAGCAAACCGCGTTCCATTGGACTGTACACAATAATGCCTGTGTTGGTTTCCTGCGAATAGGGTACGAGGTCATTTTCTATTGACCGGTTCAGCATGCTGTAAGAGACCTGGTTGCTTGCCAGTTGCAATGTTTGGGCCGCTTCTTTCATTTGTGCCACGCTGTAATTGCTTACCCCGGCAGCGCGTACCTTTCCCTGCCGGATCAACTGTTCCAATGCTTCCATGGTTTCGCTGATGGGCGTTGAGTTATCGGGCCAGTGTATTTGCAACAGGTCGATATAATCGGTGCCCAGGCGTTGTAAGCTTTCTTCCAGTTCTTTTATCACATTGGCTTTGGAAGCATATTTATAAACCGGGATCTTTTTCCCATCTGCTTCTGCGTCGAAGAAGAATTCACCTTTGCCTTTATTGCTGCCATCCCATACCAAACCAAATTTGGTCAATAGCTGGATGCTCGAGCGGTCTTTCCCTTTAATAGCTTCACCGATCATTTCTTCGCTTAGGCCAAAGCCATAAAAAGGGGCCGTGTCAATAGTGGTTACGCCATAGTCGAGCGAAGCGTGAATAGCATCAATGGCCTCCTTTTTTTCGGTGCCACCCCACATATTGCCACCGATAGCAAAGGCGCCATAGGTGATCGCTGATAGTTCAAGGTTGGTATTGCCTAATTTTCTGTATTCCATTTGTATACTTATTAATTGATTGTAGTTGGGGTGGCTAATTCATGTTTCGCGGCAGAACTAAATACCTGGTCCAAATGCGCGCGGTATTTTTTCATATCGCGGGTTATATCGGCATTCTTTTCTACGTCGTGAAAGTGAAAACTTTTCAGTGGTTTCATTCCGGTAAATGCATTCATTCTGTGGAACCCGAACAAAGGCCCTTCATCTACACTGTGTTCATTAAAGAACTCACCTGGTAAAGTGAAAGCGGTTTCGGGTGCATTCCAACTGGTGGTTAGCATATAGTGTTTTCCGTGCAGCATACCTCCGGTGCCATAATTGATGTTTGGGTTTTCTGCTTTACGGCCGTCGCTGTGGTAAATGCCTTTGTTATGTCCGGCAGTAAATACTTCGTCGATGTATTTTTTAAATCCATGTGGCACCTGAAACCACCAGATGGGAGTGTGGTAAATGATCACATCGGCCCAAACGAATTTAGCCACTTCTTCTTTGAGCTCATAACCATTGGAGATATTAGTTTGTTTAACTTGCACTGCTTCCTGTTCCCCGAAAAACGCAAGGGTTTCCGCTGTTACCGTGTTGTTAAACCGGCCGCCTGAATGACCAAAATGTTGTCCTGCGTTTATGATCAGTATCTTTTTCATTTTTCCTTCTTTTTAAATTGACAGGGCAAAATTAGACCGGGGCCTGGTATTATAGAAATAAGATGATTTATACCTTTGTATCATAAAAATAATAGTTCATTATGGTTAACCTGGAATGGTACAGGACCTTTAAGGCGATCTACAGGACCGGCACATTAACTGGCGCTGCGGATGCGTTGTTTATTTCACAGCCGGGTGTGAGTTTGCATTTGTCGTCCCTGGAGGCTTATGTTGGGTATAAACTATTTGATCGTACTGGTCGTAAAATGATCCCGACTGAGCGGGGAAAAGTGTTGTACAATGCCATAGCAGATGCTTTGACAAAGCTGGAAGATGTGGAGATGAATTTTCAGCGATCCACAGAAAAGCATACGCCTACTATTAGCGTAGGGATGTGTTTTGAAACTTTCCAGATCACGCTGGAACAATATGTTTCCAAACTTCCCTTTAACCTGATCATTAATTTTGGCGAATATCCGGAAATGCTGGACCAGCTGGATAAGGGCATTCTGGACCTGATCATTACACCCAAAAAAGGTATTTCGGGCACTATAGAACATGAGGCCTTTTCATCGGAGAACATTGTGCTGGTGGGCGGAAAGGATGTAGACAAAGAAGCGTTTAAAAAAGTTCACCGCACCAAAAATAAGGAGAAGACCGAGCAGTGGTTGAAACAGCAAAAATGGTATGGCACCACCGGTGATATGGAACATCTCTTTAGCTTCTGGACACTGAACTTTGGCAAAAAGCCCGCGTTCCGCCCCAATTATATTGTACCAAACCTGAACTCCATTGTGCGGTGTTTAAGCGGAGGCACAGGTCTGGCTGTGATCCCGGATTTTCTTTGTTATTCTGAAATTGAAAGCGGTCATATCCAACTGATCTGGGAAGGGGATAAGAAAGTAACCAATACCCTTTATTTTGGCACCCGAAAGAAAACCACGCACCAGGAAGAAATTGAACATATTAAAGTACTGTTCCGGAAGGTGATGGGGAAGATAAGGCAGGGGAAGGCGAAGTAGTAAAATGTAGATATAAATAAAAAGATCCTGCAAACGCTCCTTTGCAGGATTTGTAGAAACTGAGAATCTGACCCGTTAAGTGAACCTGGATGGGCTCGTTGATCACATAAATTATTAAACGAATGTTTCCCTTTTTACGCTTAGTTATCTATACCTGTTAAAAGGTTAACGCCAATCTTGTCATCTTTAATTTTCCCCTTTACAAACTCAAAAAATACTTTGGAATGAGGGAGTGTTTTGTGTAGTTCAAAATCGGCTTCGCTTCGATATGTTTCATAAATCAAAATGGTTTGTGGTGAATCCTTTTTTGTATTTATCAGGAACAACTCAACACCGGCTTCTTTACGGGTTTCAGCGGCCATTGTAACCATTGCTTTTTTAACCGCTGCCTCAAAACCCGGAAGTATTTCAATAGTGGCAATCAGGTTAAATTTTTTACCACCTTTTGTAACCTTATCTTTTGTTAAGCTACTGGCATCCTGGGCAATGTCGCTGATCATTTTATTTACCAAAAGCCACTGGCCATCGATCTTGTGAAAGGACAAATATTCCTGATAGACGAAATCATACATTATTACTTTCACCTCGGCCACAGCAATTGAATTGGTTACCCGTACACTCAACACCTCGCCTTTAAATGGCTTGCCTGAGTTTTTAGGGCTTTGCCTGTTGGCTACACCGGTCAGGTACTCATCGAGGGTTTTTGCATAGGGTTGACCTTTTACATCTCCGAAAAGTAGTGTTCCTTTGTAATAGACCTGCTTTAATAAATCGAGATCACCTTCATAAATGCCTTTGAAATAGAGTTTTTCCAGTATCTGTGAAATGGCGGCAGAGTCCGCATGCATCGTTTCCATTTTTACAGTATTTTGTGCTTTAGTGGCCCACCAACTGCAGGCCAACAATGTGATTAAGAAAATTCTTTTCATGTTAATTGAGATTATGACCGGCGCCTGCGCCCCCGTCTATGTTAATAATAGCACCTGAGATGAAATTACTTTTTGCCACGGTGTAGATCATTTCTGCTACAGCTACCGATTCTCCAACCTGGTTCATCAGGTTCAATCTGGCCAATGAATCCACGCGATCGCCATGCATGGGCGTTCTAATGATGCCAGGAGCAATCGTATTTACCCGGATATTCTTTTTACCAAATTCAGCCGCGAGGTGCAAGGTCAGGGCATGAATAGCTCCCTTGCTTGATATGGCCGCTGTAGCGGGTACGCCACCTAAAGCATGATAAACGAGCGGTGTTCCTATATTGATCACTATACCACCCTGCTGTTTAAGCATCTGTGGTATAACTGTCTGAGTGGTGAAGAAGGTCCCTTTCAGATTGGTTGTTAAAAAGCGGTCGAGGTAAGCCTCATCAACTTCCAGAAAAGGTTTGGTTTCAAAAATACCGGCATTGTTCACCAGCACATCAGCCGAGCCAAATTTTTCCACAGCAGTTGCCACCAGCTTTTCGCCTGTTGCTTTTTTACTTACATCACCGGCAACCATGGCCAGGTTAGGGCCTGCGCCCAGTTCCTGGTATGCCTTTTCCAATTTCTCTTTTGTGGTTGAATTGATCACCACATTATCACCTCTGTCCAAAAAATATCTGGCTGCTTCTTTACCTATTCCCGAAGAGGCGCCTGTTATAATGATAGTTTGCTTTTTCATCTTCTTTATTTTTTATCGGCAGTTAAGCCTTGTTCACGTAATATGGATGTTTGTTCACCTGCATAGCCCCAATTGTCTGTGTCTACTTCTTCAATAGCAATATGCGTAAGGTGTGGGTCTTTGTTCAATACGTTGGTGATCACATCGGTCACACCTTTAATGAGTTGTCGTTTTTGTTCGCGTGTAACGCCTTCACGGGTAAATAAAATTTTAACGAATGGCATAAAACTATGTTTTGGCAAAAGCCGCTGTTAGGCAGCTTTTGCAGTGATGTTTACATTTAAATCGAAATCATTGTAGATAAGGGTGTCGCCCAGGTTGGTAAAGAAGTTGCCTGAACGGAATTTGATACCATATTTGGTACGGTCAACCACAATTTTACCAGAGGCTGTAAGTGTATCACCAGTAATGCTCACATTAGCATCGAAACTAATAGCATGGGTAATACCTTTAATGGTCAGGTTTCCGGTAACCTGGTTGTTGTTTACAGAAGTGATCTCAAAATTGGCTTCGGGGTACTGATCGATTGAAAAGAAGTCATCTGAAGCCAGGTGGCCATAAAACTGAGTATTGGTAGCGGGATCGGCTACGTCCAGGATCTTAATGGAAGCAGTGTCTATGATAAATTGACCACCTGTTAATTTACCATCACTTACTGAAAGGTTACCTTGTTTAACGCCGATGGTTCCCCAATGTGCGCCGGTTACTTTTCTACCTGTCCAGTCAATGTTGCTCTGCGCAACTGCAATTTCAAAATTCTGATTTTTCATTTGTTTGTGTGTTTTTAATTACCACACAAAGGTGCAACAGTTTAGCGGTGTGATTGCGTGAGGCAGATCACATTCAGATGAAAACCAGTGCATTGTGATGTAGATCACATTTTCATAAAGGATGGACCTGGCCCAAAATAATTTTCATACAATTTGGCTGATCATCTCTTTCCAAAGTGTCCCATAAAGTATAAAAACTTATACAAAGTAAATGATAGATCAAAATAACAACCCAACATCCTCTTTATTATGAGTGATGATATAGGATGGTTCAATATAAAAGCATACAATATGGATATTATGGGATACAAAACGCCCAATATTGATCGTATTGGGAGAGAGGGTGCCCGCTTCACAGAGCTCCGGAAATAGAACTTTAAAAAGTTTATAGAATGAACAAAAACCTCTTAAAAATAGTGGTAGCGGTAATTTTATTAGGCAGTCTTTTATACTCAATTGTTATTTATGCTTGTACACGTGTTGTTTACGAGGGGCTGAATGGTACAATTATTACTGCCCGCTCTATGGATTGGAAAAGTGATATCCCTGCCAACCTGTGGATATTCCCAAGAGGAATTGTAAGAAATGGTGAGGCTGGTACCACTTCAGTAAAATGGAAGTCAAAATATGGAAGCGTTATTACAAGCTCCTGGGATATTGCTTCCTCAGACGGAATGAATGAAAAGGGTTTGGTGGGTAACCTCTTATGGCTGACAGAATCTGTTTATCCCAAATTTGTCAAAGACAAAGATAAACCCGGACTTAGCATATCAATTTGGTTGCAATATGCGTTAGATAACTTTGCAACAGTTGAAGAAGCTGTTGCTTATCTCCAAAAAGAGGAATTTGTAGTTGTCTCTTCCCACATTCCTGGAACAGATATTTTCGCCACCGTACACCTTTCGCTTTCTGATGCAACAGGAGACAATGCCATATTTGAATATATTAATGGCAAACTAGCCATTCATCATGACAGGTCTTATGTGACAATGACCAATTCTCCTATTTTTGAAGAGCAGATGGCAATCAATACTTACTGGAAAGGTATTCCGGGAACTATTATGCTTCCTGGGACAAATCGGGCTGCCGATAGATTTGTGAGAGCATCCTATTATATTGACGCTATACCGAAAACAGATAATACAAGAGTAGCGCTTGCAAGTGTGTTTGGCGTAATAAGAAACTGCTCTGTTCCCTTAGGGATATCTTCCAAAACCGAACCAAATATTTCTTCTACCCGCTGGAGGACAGTTGCAGACCAAAAGAATCTTGTTTATTACTTTGACAACGTATTAAACCCTAATGTTGTTTGGGTTGAATTCAACAAAATAGACTTTAGTGAAAAAGGTAAGGTAATGAAACTGAGCCTGGCTAATAATGAAAACTATTCGGGTGAATGTTCAATGAATTTTAAGGTTGCCCAACCATTCCAATTTGCCCGATTAGATGCTCAATAATTTGGTGATCAAAACATGATAATCGCAATTCACCCTTGAGTCTATTGAAACTCCATGATGTATCTTATATCAGAATTGGAGACTGCTGGTAAATTCCTGTCGGGGCATCCTTTACATTATACTTCAATAAATGATCGGTTCAGGAGGTTGCGAATAAACCGTTTCCCTTATCTGGTTGTATATGAAAGTGAAGAAGATGTTATAAAAATTAACGCGGTAAGACGCATAAGTAGAAAGCCAAAATACTGATCTAAATACAAGAAGTAAGTTATTTTGAAAGGCTATTGCATCAGTAGTGGCTTTTTTTATGTCTTATAGTTGTATGGGCAATCATCATGCTGCAATAGACCCCTTATCTCTTTTTACCATTTTTCTAAGTTCGTCCTGTAAAAAACCTTTTAAACTCAAATCTTCATCTAATAAAGGCCAATGGATACCTGTTCCCCCGCCAATTAATTCGTATCGTAGTAATTGCGATTTATCCGCTTCTTTTAATTGTTTATGGGCAGATATGTATTGGCTTAATACAGCTTTTGTATTTAAATAGATAGTGATCAAGTCCAATTCGGGATGAATATCTACAGCCTGTATGCGTAATCCTTCAGTAAAGATCATGTTGTCTATAGCATCAAATTGGTTATTTCCTGAAGTATTCATTCCATTTCTTTTTAAAATATTCACAATGTTCTTGAACCGCCTCTATAATAATTTTTTGTTCTGAGTTAGTAAAACCTAAAAGATATTCTACTTCTAGTAATGGCTCTAGCCAGATTTTCCCATTAGCATTACCTTTTGTTACATGAACGTGAATTGGTTCGTTGTTTTCATTGCTATAGAAGAAAAACCGTATGCCATGTAAGTTCAACAAAGTAGGCATCAAATTCAAATTTACTGCTAAAAGTGGATAATTCCTATCTGTTAAATATAGGGAAAATATTACAAATAATTAACATTTGTTAAGTCGGACATTTATTTGCAAATTGATAGAAGTAAAGACAATCACTTGAAATCACTTACAAACCACATCGCCACCCTGTTCCATTTAAGCCCGCAGGATGCGGAGTTGTTCCTGTCACAGTTCTCCCAAACAGTATTAAAAAAGAATGACGTATTTGTAGCCGAAGGACAGGTTTGCAACAAGGTAGGACTGATAGAACATGGTCTGATGAAATGCGTTTATAATAAAGAGGGAGAGGAGGTGGTTTTTGAGTTTGCGCATGAAGGTAACTTTATTTCCGATTACTATAGTTTTGTAACCAACACACCTTCTGAAAAAGAGATCCGCTGTTTAGAAGATACAACCCTATATGTGATAACCAAAGAGAAACTGCAGACGCTCGCCATTGTCCATCCTTTTATTGAATCCTTGAGCAGGACAATGAATGAACGGTTGTTTCTCCAGCTGCACGACCGGTTGAAATCAATGCTGCTGGATGATGCCCAGCAACGTTATCAGCAACTGCTTGTTCAACGGCGCGACCTGGCCCAGCGGATTCCGCAATACCTCATTGCTTCTTACCTGAATGTAACACCGGAAACCATAAGCCGGATCAGAAAGAAAATGAGTATATAAAAGGCAGAGGGCAGCAGGCAGAGGGCAGAAGGCAGAAGGCAGACTGGACCTTCGCTTCGCTCAGGTCCGTTGATGGGCAGAAGGCAGAGAGGCAGAGAAACGGCAGCAGGCAGCGTTCTTGATGTAGGTCAATGAATGTGTAGCCGGTACCCGCTAGTTTTGATAAATGAACCAAATAACCTTCCTGGCAAAGCAAACCGAAAGCGCCTATGCGTGGGCGAATAAATTATTGCTTTCTATTCCCCATCAAAAATGGGATACCACGCCGGACATAATGGAGTCAAACATTACCTGGCAAACAGGGCATCTTATTGTCAGCTTCTATTATCATTCCATCATGGTGATCGTAGGCCACCAAAAGGAGGTGTTGCAGCAAGTGTCGTTAAAGGAATATGGCCAGTTGTTTACCACGGCGGCTCCGGTCAATGCGAAAGGAAAGTTCAACCCCGAACAATTATCCGATCATTTGCTGTTTATGCAGCAACGGTCCCTGGAGGTTATACAATCACTATCCCCTGCCGATCTGGAAGCAGCGCTGGAGCCGGTTCAACCTGCGCATCCCATTGCTAAAAACAAAGGGGAGGCATTAGAATGGAACATTCAGCACACCCTATGGCATTGCGGCCAGATAAGTATGTTAAAACGCGTTGTAGATAAGCGGCTTGATTTTGGCTTGCTGGCGGGGTAGACGGCAGTCGGCAGTCGGCAGTCGGCAGTCGGCAGTCGGCAGTCGGCAGTCGGCAGTCGGCAGTCGGCAGTCGGCAGTCGGCAGTCGGCAGTCGGCAGTCGGCAGTCGGCAGTCGGCAGTGATTTTTGGGCGGCGCAAGATAGTTAGTAATCTAAACAATCGCGAGCTTTTTCCTGAGCGAAGCGAAGGCGCAATTGTATCGAACGCAGTGAGAGGCCCCTGGTTCTATTTCACATTTCCCGTTTCTCGTTTCACGCTTTGCGTATCACGTGATGATCCGCCTTCCTATTAATTCTAAAGATTCTTACTTTTAAGATTGCCGATTGCGGATTGCCGATTCACGATTTCTTAGCCCACAGTGGTTTTTTCTTCAGCACGGTGTTATAAACGGGGCAGGAGGGAGCGTGCGCCCCCGGCAGATAACCGGTACTCATTAAAAATTCATTTACTATTTCCCCACCGGTGAATTTAAATGTCTTTTTAAACAGTTTTACCCATTCTTCTTTTGTTTTGGGGTGCTGCTGCTGAAGCCAGTTCTCAAATGAACCAAATTCTTTTTGCAGGGTTAGAATGGCTTTGGCATTTTCTATAGCGGCATTTATCTTCAGTTTATTGCGAATAATGCCTGCATCGTTCATCAGCCGTTCTCTGTCTGACTCCTTATACGCCGCTACTTTTTTAATATTGAAATTGCTATAAGCTTTGCGGAAGGATTCCTCTTTTTTCAAAATGGTTTCCCAGCTTAAACCTGCCTGGTTGATCTCCATGATCAAACGGCCAAACAACTCATCGTCATCGTGAATAGGAAAGCCATAGTGTTTATCATGATAGTTCTTGTGCAGGCTGCGCCGGGGTTCTTCCATAGAAGGAATTACGCTACAATAAGACATGTGTATAGATTATAATTGCCTAAAGATATTACAAAAATAGACCGCCCGGCTGGGTAGTCTATTTGATATTTGAAACTGCTCGTACGTTCTATTTTTTATAAATTTTGAGCATTGGGTATTTCAATTTTGACTCTGATATTTAAATTATGGGCGTTTTAGGCAGGTCTTTCAAAATATTGACAGTAGGTATTTAGGCGAAAAACCGTGCCTTTTTACCAATAACTGTGTAGCGGGTTACCTTTATTTTGCTTCGCCCGGCTTTTTGCTGCAATTTTGCACCCGAATGTTGCAGATAGGAAATATACAACTCCCTGATTTTCCATTGTTACTCGCCCCCATGGAGGATGTGAGCGACCCGCCTTTCCGGGTGGTTTGTAAACGCAATGGGGCCGACCTGGTATTTACTGAATTCATTTCCAGTGAAGGGCTGATCCGCGATGCCATCCGGTGCCGCCGGAAACTGGATATATATGACGAAGAGCGACCTACTGGGATTCAACTGTTTGGCGGCGATGAAGAACGACTGGCCATGGCCGCAAAGATCGTGGACGTAACGCAACCTGAACTGCTGGATATTAATTTTGGCTGTCCCGTAAAAGGGATCGTGGCCCAGGGCGCCGGTGCCGGCGTGTTAAGGGATGTTGACCTGATGGTGCGTTTGACCGAGGCCTGCGTAAAATCAACCAATCTGCCGGTGACAGTAAAAACCCGCCTGGGTTGGGACGATGCTTCCAAAAATATTGAAGAGGTGGCCGAGCGCTTGCAGGACGTTGGGATCAAAGCCCTCACCATCCATGGGCGTACCCGTTGTCAGTTGTACAAAGGCGAAGCCGACTGGAGCCTTATTGCCAAAGTAAAGAACAATCCACGCATACATATTCCTGTTTTTGGGAATGGGGATATTAATAGTCCGCAAAAAGCCCTCGAATACAAAAACCGCTATGGGGTTGATGGCATCATGATAGGCCGGGCGGTTATCGGGTATCCCTGGTTGTTCAGGGAGATCAGGCATTACCTGGATACAGGCGAATTATTACCGGCCCCTACTGTAGTGGAGCGGGTTGATGTTTGTAAACAACAACTGCAAAAATCCCTGCAATGGAAGGGACCTGTTGCGGGTATCTATTCCATGCGCGGGCATTACCTGAGGTACCTTAAGGGGCTCCCGGGCATTAAAGAGTTCCGTACTGCACTAATGACGCATACAGAGCCGGAAGCCATCCTGGCCGTGCTGGACGACATTCTGGTACGCTATGAGGGGTATGTTATGGAAAGAACACCTATTGAAATGGTGAACTATCATGAGAATTGCCCGCTGTAAGGCCTCATTTCTCCAAATTAACATTCACTCTTAACGCTTTCAATCCACTTACGCCTTGTAATTCTTCCAGTTCCAGACATTCTATTCCTGGTTGTAACAATTTTTTGTTTTGCAGGAAGAGAATGTATTCCTGGTATTCCTCAGCTTCTTTTGGGTTGCTGTAAACCATGGCTATCTTTCCCGGTTGTGTTAGTCTTTCCTGGGTACCGCAAATATGCACTTTGTCGAGTCGTTTCTTCATGATCTCATAACGAATATTATACGACCCTTCTACATCAAACCGCCGTTCATCGCGCCGGAAGCTGATGCTCATAGGCTGACTATGGATCAGGATCAGCTGCGTTGTTTGCAACGGAACAGGCAGTGTTGGTTGCATGGTATGGATCATCTGAGCTATTTCAGCCATAGAGGTCAGTTGAAATAACTGAAGGTTTTTCAGGAACAACATATTGAACGGATTGTGCGGGGCAATGGACTGACCAATATAGATCGTATATTCTACACCGTCTGTTTTATATTTCTCAAAGTAGTGCGGGTACGATTGCTGCATAATGGTTTCCTGTTGCTGGAAGGTATGTAACACCGCATTGTTGATGGTGTTGAGGGAGATCTCATAATCGTTCCGGTTGCGATATAAAAAGCCACAGAAATCATTCACATGATAGAAATAGTTATTGATGATGTCCTGCATTTGCGGATGGCTGCTTTTCAGGTGCTTCAACACGGTATGGACCTCATTATTAAAGAACTCGTTGATCCGGATCTCATCTTCTGCGGTTACTCCCTGTTCAATTGCCTGCTGGAAATTGAAGTTCTTGAATTTTAATCCCTCCAGCAAGGGCAGGGGAAAGCGGGTCTGCAACTGTTCGAATGTTTCATCGATCAGTTGAATGTGTACCAGCAGGTCTTTTTGAAGGGCCCGGCTGCGTTCAACGGAGGAATTACGGATATCGATAGCGCCGTAGAGCGGGTATACGTTGTCGAATACCACGTTACCCGTTACGGGCGCTTCTTTGTATTGTTCTTTGTTCATGTATTCCCAGGCCGCTTCTGCAAACTTCCATTCTACCGATGGTTGCAACGCGGTAAACTTTTCCTTAATGATCTTTTCAATGCGATTGGTAAAGGTGTCCCTGTTCTTCAACAAGGCAAGTGACAACAATGGCATCACTTTCTCTACCCGGTTCATTACTTCCTGGTCTAGCTGGTTGGGAATAGGGGAGGCAAGTTCAAGGATCCCCAGCAAGCCGTCGTTATTTTGAATTGGTATAATGATATAACTTCTTATGCCCGCATTTATCAGTATTTGGGTGAAGGGGGCTACAGCTACTACTTTTTCATCAAGTATTGAAAGCGGCATGGGGGCGGGGTGTTCACTAAAAAATTCAATACACTGCTGGTAAGTGGCCATACTGGCTGGATCATTCGATCTCCAGCTTTTTCCTAAAATGCCATGCTGGGTGCAGGTTTCATCGAGCACAAACCGGTTGTTGAGCTGTAAGAAAGGGGTTATTCCCACTTCCACGTTGTTAAAACCAACCAGCGCCTGGATATTTTCTTTTAGGTCATTCACTATGCTGGTATCACAGGCTTCGTGTCGCAACAGGACGCGCTTTATGGAATCCAGCGTTTCCTGAATGGTGAAGTCTTCGGCTATCCATACTCCGAAGCCTTCCACTTCAAACAGATCGAGCGGCATTTTTTCCAGTTGCTTTTCCATGTCCAGAATGCGGAGGGTATTTAAACATACGCCACAATCCTGGATCTGCGGCAACTCGCCTTTTAAAAAGATATCGATAAACCGCCGGTCGTAACGCAGTTTGTAATACCGTTTCATTCCAGTGGTCTTATCTTCCACCGGATATATCAGGTAGGGGGCTTCATTCAGTTTTATATTGTAGAACTTTTCGAGTATGTGTTCGTACAGGAGTGCGCATTGTGCCTGTTTCAGGATTTCCTCGGTTGCATCATCGGGTAACAGAAAATGTTCTTCGGTTTCATCGACAAACAATTTTCTGAATGGGGTGGAATAATTAAAGATGGAAAATTCGTAAGGGACACTCATCGTGAACATATTTTTTTCATGTTCACTCACCACCGGAAAAAGGGTGGTGCTGAGCATATCGAGCAGGTCCTGGTTCTCCTCTAACAGGTGAGCATCAGTGACCGGCTCCAACAGCGCGGGTGTTTCTTCAAATCTTTCTATCAGGTAATTATATATTCTTGAGCGTGTATTGGAACTGTCCTGTAATTTTTCTTTTAAGTAATTAACAAATGGGCGGAAGGAGATCTTGCTATCGATAGACAGGCTGTTATCAACACGTTCTCTATTAGCTGCAAGGATGTTCACTTTGGTAACAGAGCCTATGGCAGGAGCAAACATTTCCGACATAACGGAGCATTTAGCAGTGAATTAAAAAAATTGACTATCTTTAAAGGTACAAATTAACTATTGCTGAAATGCTGACCGCCGTCAGGGTATTGCTCCTGCTGTCCTATTATACAACGCGTCCCATAAAAGGATCGGTTTTGCCAGGTTTGCCTGTCTCCACCCGGCCGGCATATCTTTTTTCAAAAACCGGGTTTCCTTTTAGACTTACGGAGAAGTCGTACCAGCCAAAGGTTTTGGTGGTGCCAATGATAACAGATCTGGTTGCATTTTGACCCGGCGGCACCGTAATACTTTTCAAAGCCGCTTTATAGGCATTGTCGGTTATTTCAAATGTAAGTGGTTGATTACCTTCATTACTGAATTTTACATAGATATTCCCGGTCAGCAGGTCATCTCGTTTAGCGTCGGTCTCATAGTCAAATTCAATTGCTGCCTGTGGGTCTTGCTGGTTGCCGGTGACTTGTCTAAAGAAGCCATTAGGCCCGTACACCTGCAAATGATAGGTATTGTTCTCAAAATCATTTAACTGCCATTTTGCTTTTAGACCTTGACCGGCTATCACGGCATATGCCCAGTTTTGTAACTCCTGTTGCTGGTATTTCCCGGGGGCATAAATATGAAAGGGTGAACCTGCCGATTGTTTACCAAAGAGGGTGTTGCCTGCTCTCAGTGTGATCTCAATTGTTTTTTTATCGGCTGATAATGTACTATCTGCATATAATTCATAAGGCAGGGCGCAGGCATCGCGAATGCCTTTTTCCTGTTGCGGCATCAAGGGGGAGGCCCAGGGCGCTTTATTGATGGTGGCTATTTCTTCGGCTGTTAATTTTTTATAGTTGGAAGGCAGTTGACGGAACTGTGCTTTGTGAATGCCTTCAATAAATTCATCGCGTTCCAGGAATTCAGGCAGCGTGATTTTTTCTCCATTATAAGGTCTGAATACAGATGTAAGATCGCCACACACGGTACGCCGCCATTGAGAGATATTGGGCTCTTCTATCTTTTTACCGGTTTTATGCGACAGGAATTTTTCCAGGAATTGAATAGAGGAAGTATGATCAAATACCTGGGAGTTCACCCAGCCACCGCGGCTCCACGGCGATGCGATGACCATGGGCACGCGATAACCCAAACCGATTGAACTTTCACGGGCCTGGTCCTTTATAGATTGCTGGTCGTTACTGGCCACATAATCAACACCCGTGTTAATGCCGCTTGACGTTGACCCGGTTGATGCTTTATGCGGATGTGGCGCTACAAATGGGGGCAGGTGATCATAATAACCATCATTTTCATCGTAGGTCAATACAAAGATGGTTTTCTTCCACACCTCGGGGTTTTGGGTAAGAATATCAAGAACTTCACTGATATACCAGATACCGAACCAGGCGGCTGATGGATGGTCAGAAAAATTCTCTGGCGCCACCAGCCACGAAACGGTGGGCAGACTGCCATTCTTTACATCTTCCCTGAACTGGTGTAATACATCGCCTTTTGGGGCTTTCATTTGCCGTTCGGTATCACCATCTTTATAAGTGATGTCGGTAAGCTGGTGATAGTTGGGGTCTTTAATATTGGTATCGAATGCCTTTGTATGCAGGGCTTTTTCCCGGGCAGACAATTTCTCGAAATTTTCTTTGGTGTATTTCTTTTGATCGGCTATCAGCGTGGCCAGTTGTTTTTTTAGTTCTTCCAGTCTTTTCCTGGTTCTTTCAATGTCTGTGGCAACAGCGCTGGTTGACAACGCCTGTAACCCGGTTTCCATTTTTTTGATCTCGGCTACTGTTGTCTCAATGGCTTTGGGTAAGCTGTTTATATAAGCCGGATGGAACTTTACATTGTACTGCGTGAAGTATTCCAGCGGGTTGTCGCCAAAATTGGCCAGCCAGCTGTCTTCTTCGCCTGCAAAACCAACCCCCACACTTAATTCATTCTGGTACACTTTCCAGGAGATGCCATTTTCTTCTAATCTTTCGGGAAAGGTAGCCCAGCTGACCATCGTATTATAATCGGCGTCTTCGTTCCATACACAGGCCTGGGCGTTCTCCTCCTGTTTGTCCCGGATGGTGCCGCTCCAGAAATACAGGCGGTTGGGTGTGGTGCCGGTGAGCGAGGAGCAGAAGTTGTGGTCACACACGGTGAAGGCATCGGCCAGGGAATAATAAAAGGGAATGTCTTCCCGGGTATGAAAACCCATGGTCAATGGCATGGCGCGGTAGTCTTTATTTCCGGAATGTTTGGCCTCCAGCCATTTATCGTAATGCCCGTTATTACGGGCATCTACCTGGTTGGCCCAGGAGTGGGGGAGGGAGCTCATCCAGGTAGCTTTTGTCTTGTGAATATCCAGGCGGAAGGGCGCGTAGGTGTCGCCTTCTTTGTTGGATTGCAGAAAGACCAGGTTCTTATTGGGTAGCCGGATAGCCCGCGGGTCGTTAAAGCCCCGTACGCCTTGCAGAGAGCCGTAGGCATGATCGAATGACCGGTTCTCCTGCATCAGGAATACAATGTGTTCGGCGTCTTGCCAGGTGCTGCCGGCTTCTGGATCAATGGCCAGTGCTTTGGCAATGGAGGCCGGTAACAATTGCATAAGACCGGCGCCGCCTGATAGTACGGATGCTTTTTTCAGGAATTCTCTGCGGGTATCCATAGTTTTTTAGCGTGTTAATATCTGATAAAAATAATGGGATTTGCGCTTTCGCCTTTTCAAAGTATGAAAAATTAAACAGATGTTAATAAAGGAAAGGAAGTGCTTACAATAATTGCACAGTATTTGCAAAGTATAAGTAAGCAGCCTTATAAAATATTGATGAAAAACACCATATAGGACTACCAGGCCTATGTATTCGCATTTTATAATACTGCCCCATACTCCAACCCTTCTCCTGATCATATTAGCAAAGTCCCCACCCGCCGGCCTGATAGCCTGGTAGCCATTAATTCGTTAACCTGTGACCTATGAAGGGGAACTTTACTTTATGTACATTATTTATTGTATTGTTATTGCAGGCTGTTGGCTCAAACGTGAATGGGCAATGGGCCCTCCTACGCCAAGGCTTCGGCGGGCGAGGCAATGGGCAATGGACAATGGGCAATTCCGCCAATTTGGGAATTCTGAATAATGGCGGCCTTCTAAAATTAAATAACCAGAAGCCACAATCTTCAAACTACAAACAAGCCGAAGGCTCCTGTCCCGCCAATATAGATTTTGAAGCAGGCTCCCTGCAAAACTGGAATTGTTATACGGGATCTACCAGTGTTAGAAATAATACTAATGAGATAACGGTAATGCCGTCACCGCCGATCACTGGCAGGCATACCCTATATGCCAAAGGGGCTGCCACGCTTGTTGACCCTTACGGACTATTCCCTGTAAACCCGCCCGATGGCAGTGGATATGCGGTGCGGTTGGGCAACAATATCAATGGTTCAGAAGCTGAACGCATTACCTATGAATTTACGGTCCCTGCCAATGCCAATGATGCCACCTTTACTTACCGGTATGCCGTCGTGTTCCAGGACCCTGGTCATAACCCGAATGAGCAGCCCAGGTTTATTGCCCGCATTCTCGATGTGCAAACCAACAGCTATCTGCCCTGTGCGTCCAATGAATATATTGCCACCGCCTCGTTACCGGGTTTCCAGAGCTCCACCGTTGATGCGTCGGTAAAATATAAACCCTGGTCATCGGTATTTATTAATCTGGGCGCCTACGGTGGCAAGCGGCTGAAAGTGGAATTTACTACCGCCGATTGCACCAAGGGCGCTCACTGGGGGTATGCTTATGTAGATGTGGGTGAGTGTAATGTAACTGCTTCTGCCCATTATGAATGTAATCCCAATATTGCCAGTTTTACCGGGCCAGGCGGTTTTCAGGAATACAAATGGTATGATAATAATTTCAGCACGCTGCTGGGCACGGGGGAGAACCTGGTGTTGAACCCCGCCCCCAAGATCAATAATATTAATGTGGTGGTGATCCCCTTTAATGGTTTTGGTTGCAGTGATACGCTGCAAGCTTCTATCTATCCCATACTGCCATTGGCCAATGCGGGACCTGATACCATCATTTGTCCTGATCACCCGATCCTGCTTGGTTCACCCGGAACATCGGCATTTACCTATGTCTGGTCACCCGCCAGTTTTTTATCTGATCCCCTGATTGCCCAACCCGTGGGCACACCACCAAAACCCGCATCTTACATAATAACCGTTACCAGTATTGAAAGTGGTTGCATTGATAAAGACACTATGAATATTCAGGTATTTCAACCCATTGACATAAGTGTGTCGCCCGATCAAACGATTTGTGAGGGGCAGTCGGTAAACCTGCAGGCAATGGGCAGCGCTGTATTATTCAACTGGTCGCCAGGTGTGGGTTTGAACCGTACCAATATTGCTAACCCGGTGGCTACCCCGAAATCAACCACCACCTACCAGGTAATTGGTTTTGATGGCCATCAGTGTTTTACTGATACGGGATTGATAAAAGTAGTTGTACATCCAAACCCCCGGGTCAATGTGGGACCTGATGTGACCCGGGCAACCGGCAGCACCTATACTTTTTCTCCTGTTACTCAAAATGGCCCCATTGTATCCTGGCAATGGACGCCTGCTGATGATCTTAGTTGCATCGATTGTACCACTCCTGTGGCCACCATTAAAAGGAACCGCACCTATCTGGCAAAAGTTACCAATGAGTTTGGTTGTGTGGGCATAGATTCCATGAACATAAAAACATTTTGTGAAAGTGCCCAGGTATTTATTCCGAATGCATTTTCTCCCGATGGCGATGGCTTGAATGATGTACTGATGGTACGGGGTAAAGGCATTGCGCAGGTGCGTTCGTTCAGGATTTTCTCGCGGTGGGGCGAGCTGGTCTTTGAGAGAACGAACTTTCAACCCAATGATCCGGCTTTTGGCTGGGATGGAAAAGTAAGAGGGGTTACCGGACCGGCTGAAGTATATGTGTATATGGCTGATGTGGTGTGTGAGAATGATCTGATCAATAGCTATAGGGGGAATGTGACGTTGTTAAGGTAAGGCAATAGGTAATAGGCAATGGGTAGTTGGTTATGAAAAAGGCTGTCATGGTTATAGGATGTAGGTTAGTTAGTTATTTAGTTTGTAAGTTATTAAGTTCTGTGCTACCAGCTTCCGGTCGCAGGCTCCCGGGGACTATTCGGGGCTCGCGAGTAAATTCATCGCTCCCTTTATGCAACAGTCTCAATAACCTAACAACCAAATAACCTAATAACCAAGGATCTTAATAAACCGAATACTCAATTTAAAACATAGAACATAGAATAAGAACTATCTTATATGTATAGACCTTTACTCCTACTTTTTACTTGCTGCATTTTCTTTACTGCATTCGCGCAGGGACAGGACATTCATTTCTCCCAGTTCTATGAATTTCCTTTGTTGCGCAATCCGGCGCTGGCCGGTATTTTCTCTGGTAACTTCCGGTTCACGGGCGCTTATCGCAACCAATGGCAAAGTGTAACCGTGCCTTACAGGACCATGGCGGTAAGCGGTGAATGTAAAATGCTGCGTGGTTTTAATACCGGCGATTTTATCACCACTGGCATACAGGTTACCAATGATGTGGCGGGTGATTCAAAACTGCAACGCACCCAGGTGTTTCCGGTTATAAATTATCACAAATTGTTGAACGAGGATAAAACTACTTTTATCTCCCTGGCTTTTATGGGTGGCCCGGTGAGTGAACATTTTGATGTTTCCAAATTGAGGTTCGATGATCAATACGTAAACGGCGCCTACAGTATATCCAATGCTACCCGCCAGCAATTCAGTAAAACGGGTTTTACTTATTGGGACGCATCAGTGGGTGTTAGTTATAAAACAAGCCTTACTGATAACATCAATATTTACGCAGGGGCTGGATTGTTTCATCTTACTGCACCTGCCATTGCATTTACCGAGGACTATGACGTGCGGTTAAATAGAAAATGGGGGGTGAATGCCGGTCTGTCGGCCTGGGTGAATAAAATGGATAAGGTCGTATTTTATGCCGACTACTTTATGCAAGGGGGGAACCGGTTGATCCAGGGTGGCGGATTGTATACCCATAGTTTTGACGAAACGGGCGAGGAGGGGACCTTGTCGGTTGCCGTAGGTGGTGCGCTTCGCTGGAAAGATGCATTTATACCTATTCTAAAATTGTACACACACCAGGTTGGCATCGGATTTAGTTATGATGTTAATATCAGCAAACTTACTACCGCCTCCCAGTTCAGGGGCGGGTTTGAATTATCGTTATCTTATATTGGGCTGTGGCAGCGGTTAGCCGAGAGTCTGGAGAAGGTGGAGTGTCCGATTAAAATATGGTGAGGGGATACGTTGACACGTTGACACGTTAACACGTTAACACGTTAACACGTTAACACGTTAACACGTTGACACGTTAACACGTTGACTGGTTGATCAGTTGACCAGGAAATACAAGCAACCAGTTTATTAGTTATTTAGTTATTTAGTTCTTGAGTTTTTTAGTTATTGGGTTTATTAGAGGCTTTCAGTAGGCGCGAAGCGCTATTGCCGTCTGCCGTCTGCCGTCTGCCGTCTGCCGTCTGCCGTCTGCCGTCTGCCGTCTGCCGTCTGCCGTCTGCCGTCTGCCGTCTGCCGTCTGCCGTCGTCTATGGCGGTCAAAGAGCGTAGGAGGGCCCATTTCCCCTATTGGATTTAGAAGTTGGGATAATTTTTATTATTTTGGCCCACATAACCCTAAAGACCAAGCCCTTATTTGTGAAAAAGCAATTAGCCCTTTTATTCCTCCTGTCTATTCATTTTTATTCATACAGCCAATACGCTAATACCGGAACCGGTGCACTCAGGAATGATATCTGGTGGTTCGATTGGGCAGGGATGAACCTTTCCGGCACTGCTTCAAGAACGGTCACCACGCCTGACGGATTGACAATTACATATACCTACAGCCAGCCTACAAAAGTTCCAACTGCCAGTGTCATGAACACCTGGTCTGGAGCAATATTGCATGTTCTCTATAATTTTACCAATCCTGCTATACAACCGGCCATATCACAATCGCTTAATGCTGGTTCTAGCCTTGAATTTAAATTAGACGTACAGGTCACCCGGAACGGGGTACCTGTTCCTTTTACGCTCATCGCCGTTGATGCGGAGGCAAGTAGTCCGGATGAATACACTACGTTTTCAAGTAATAGGGAACCCTGGCAAATAGTTGATTTTTACCGGAATTCCTCACAGACAAGTAATCCGGTGAGTGGTTGTAATACAAATAAGGTAATACTTAGCCAAACTTATGGTAATGCTGCAGTATCGGGACAAAATCCTGTTATGGCAAGCGCTACCACCACTGGAGATATTACTATAAACACTAAGATGGACCACCAGGTCACTGGGGGGATGGCGGTTGCTTTTGGCATTATGGCGCCTGTTGACCGGGGCGATCTGCCGGCCTCTTACGGGTATGTTTACCATGGATTGACCTATAGCATTTTGAATGGATGTAACTATCTGCCGCCTCTGCCTTCCGCTCCCAAATCGCAGCTTTTAAAACTTGGGTCTGTATCCGGAGATGCTGATGGGGTACAAACGCTGGATGATAATGCTTCCGGTGTTGATGAAGATGCGTTAACAACCATTCCGATCTATTATAATAATGGTACCTATAGTTTAGGGGTGACCCTTGCTAACACAACAGGGAGTGATGCCTACCTTACCGGCTGGTTCGATCATAACCGGAATGGTATTTTTGATAACGGCGAATCGGTTACAGTGACTGTACCTAATAACTCAACCGGTGCCACTTTAACGTGGTCGGGATTACCAACCTGGCTGGCAGCAGGGACTGTGGCCGATTATGCGGTGCGTTTACGGCTTTCATCAGATCTGGCTGCCACGCAAAGTGCAACCGGGTATGCTAAAGATGGCGAAGTGGAAGATCATATAATTCCGGCCGCGGCACTTTGTAACATAAGCATACAAACCATCAATGATGCGACTATTTGTCCTGGTGAGCCAATTTCTTTAACTACAACAGGTGTTAATGTGACCAGCTTTAGCTGGGATGTGCCTGCCTTTCTTGATGATGCCACCATTGCCAGCCCGGTGGCTACCCCCACCAGGAATATAACCTATACGGTTACAGGCAGCAACCAGCAAGGAGGTTGTTTAGCAAGAGATCTGGTGACCCTGACAATGAAACCATCACCGGTTATCACGCTCAATAACGATACAACTATTTGTATTGGAACGGCGGTTCAGTTAGCTGCCAGTGCTACAGGTACTGTAGTTTCCTATGCCTGGTCACCGATAACCGGTCTTAATAACAGTGCCATACCCACTCCAATAGCACAACCGGCAGTTGCTACCACGTATGTGGTAAAAGTAACTGGAGGCAATGGCTGTGTTAGTGAAGATTCTGTAAAGGTTACCCTGCATCCGCCCCCCAATT
Organism: Niastella soli; assembly: GCF_017742245.1. GTDB lineage: Bacteria > Bacteroidota > Bacteroidia > Chitinophagales > Chitinophagaceae > Niastella > Niastella soli. The sequence goes on along the minus strand of NZ_JAGHKO010000010.1, from coordinate 60,976 downwards.
TTGTTGTAAATCCGGTAAATGCTGTAATCTGTGAAAATGATCTATTGCAGTTAACTGCATCTGGGGGAGATGACTATACCTGGCTGGATGCTGGAAATGTTACAGTGGGAAACACCGCTTCTATTACGTTGCAACCGGCCACTTCTCAAACATACCGGGTGATCATAAAAGAAAATACCTGTAACAACGCTGCTACACGGAGTGTTCCGGTGACTGTACATGCAATCCCGGTACCAATCATTTCAAAATCTGGTGATGTGGATTGCCATATTCCGACGGCTACCCTGCATGTAAGTGGCGGAAGCAGTTATGCATGGGATGCATTGCCAGAAATAAGTGACCTTAATTCATCTGACCCAACTGTTACCCCCTTGCAAACCACTACTTATTATGTAAAAGTAAATAACAGCCTGGGTTGTTCGGCAAGGGTGGGTGTAACCGTGAATGCTGATAAGCAAAAGCCGGTCATTAGTATCAACAATGATACTACTATCTGCATCGGAACTGCTGTTCAGTTAGCTGCCAGTGCAACAGGTACTGTTGTTTCATATGCCTGGTCGCCGCTGACCGGTCTTAATAATAGTGCCATACCCACTCCTATAGCGCAACCAGCTGCCGCTACCACGTATGCGGTAAAAGTAACAGGGGGCAATGGATGTATTGGTGAAGATTCAGTAAAGGTTACCCTGCATCCGCCACCCAATTTTGTTGTAAACCCGGTGAATGCTATTATATGTGAAAATGATTTGTTACAGTTAACTGCCTCTGGCGGTGATGACTATTCCTGGCTGGATGCTGGAAATACCTTAGTGGGAAACACTGCTTCTATCACCTTGCAGCCGGCCACTTCTCAAACGTACCGGGTGATCATAAAAGAAAATACCTGTAACAATTCCGATACGCGTAGTATTCCCGTTGTAGTGAATAGTCTTCCCATCACGTCAATGGCAAAATCAAATGATATCGACTGTTCTACCGAGCAGGCAGTATTGCGTGCAACCGGGGGCATCAGGTATAAATGGGATGCAGCCCCGGGTATTACGAATACTTTTTCTTTCAGCCCGGTAGTGACCCCCACGCAAACTACCACCTATCTTGTAACGATAACAAACGATAAGGGTTGTTCGGTTCGGGATTCTATTACCGTGATGGCTGATTTCACCAAAGCTATAGGCACGTATCCGGTCCCATCGGCCTTTACACCCAATAATGATGGCCGCAATGATTGCTTTGGACTGAAATCCTGGAAGCAGGTAACTCAATTGCAATTCCAGGTATTTAACAGGTATGGACAAAAAATGTTCTCCACTACCGATCCTATGCAATGCTGGGATGGTACTTTTAATGGGGAGTTACAACCTGCAGGCGGTTATGTCTATACTATAAAAGCGGTTACCCGCTGCGGATCAGTGAACCGGTCGGGCATGGTGATGCTGATTAGGTGAGTTGGTTAGTTGACACGTTTACACGTTGACACGTTTACACGTTGATACGTTGACGAGTTGATCAGTTAACCAGGGAATACAAGAAACCAGTTTATTAGTTATTTAGTTTTTGAGTTTTTTAGTTATTGAGTTTTTTAGTTATTGAGTTATTGGAGGCTTTCAGTAGGCGCGAAGCGCTATTGCCGTCTGCCGTCTGCCGTCTGCCGTCTGCCGTCTGCCGTCTGCCGTCTGCCGTCTGCCGTCTCCAAAAATAATATTTTCTTAAGCGTATGTAATTCCGTTAACGAATGCATCTATTTATACAAATAACTGTACGTGAAACAACTGCTTATGTTATTGCTGCTGCCTGTGTTTGCCTGTGGGCAGGAAGTAACGCCTGTTATCTCCCCGTTGTTACAACCTATGGCAATAGCTAAGATCGGTATCCCCGCGGGCTTATCGGTCCAGCCCTGGCAATTGAAAGAGATAAGTGAAAAGAACCAGGTAGCGTATTATGAAATATTTGATAATTACCTGGTGTTGTACTGGATGGGGTTTGCGCCAAATGAAACAAAGACCATTAAACTGGACCTTAAGGCGGAAATAGCGGGTTCCTATAAAGGAAAGGCCAGCAATACCTATTTGTACTATACACCGGAATATAAACACTGGAATGACGGGGTGGAGGTGGAGATAAGGTAGGTTGATCAGTTGACCAGGGAATACAAGAGACCAGTTTATTAGTTATTTAGTTTTTGAGTTCTTTAGTTATTGCGTTCTTAAGTTAGTGGGTTATTAAGTTAGTGGGTTATTAAGTTAGTGGGTTATTAAATTAGTGGGTTATTGAGTTATTGAGACTGTTGCATAAAGGGAGTGATGAATTTAGTCGCGAGCCCCATTGCCCATTGCCCATTGCCCATTGCCCATTGCCCATTGCCCATTGCCCATTGCCCATTGCCCATTGCCCATTGCCCATTGCCTATTGTCCATTGCCCATCAAGTCACTAATACCATAAAAAAACCTCCTGACATGCCAGGAGGTTTTCTAATAAGATGCCGTATTGTTAAGTACTTATAATAACTTGGTTGAGAACTTCCAAAGTTCTTCGGTATATCCACTGATCAGTACCAACTCGGTTGCGGTAATGGATTTGATATTCCAGATCCGTTGTTGGTTTTCGATGGTTACAATGATGGATTTATTATCGGGACCAAATGCCCATTTACCGCTCTCTGTAACTTTTAACGATTGGGCTTCATATACACCGTTGCTTTTAAAATAAGCATAGGCGCCTTTTATTAATGTGCTCGCCATTTTTAACTGGGCTTCCGTTCTGCCCGGTACTTCCCGACGTGTCAAATACCATTTTTTACTGATCTGGTTTTTGTTGGCTTTAACAGTCTTAATATTAGGAAGCGGCGATTCAATGTTGTCAGAGGGTGTAATGTTTGTTCTGGCCATTATGAAAGAACCTTCTCCAAGCGTAAGGATCAGTTTGTCTGATTCCAGGCCTACGATCTGTGATTCGTTTGAATTCCCTTTGTAAGAAGTTATTCTGATCTTGCTCGTAGCTTCGTTCAGGCTCCAGATACCTTCATCGATGTTATTCATCACAAAAGCCTTGTAATGATTATTGGCTTTGAAGTAGAAGGTCATGTTCCCGAAATACTCATTAGCTATTCTTAAAGTGGCAGTATCGTATCTGTGTTTATTATAAACGTCAACATATTTCCATTTACCAACCAGGGAGTCAGTTTTTTGGGCTTGTACGGATAGTGATAAAGCAATAGGAATTAGGAATAGGAATCTAAGTCTAGTCATGTTTGTGGTTTGTACGATAGTTCCTGGCGCTGAGCCCATTACTGGACTAATACCATAACGCATATTATGGCCAGGTAATTGCACCTTTAGCGTAAATTTTGCGCGGGAAGGTAATAACTTTATGCCATCAGTGCAAGGGAATTAGCAAACGGGCGGTATTTTTCAGGGTAAGAACAGCCATGGTATTGACTTTCTATATTAGGGAATTGCGTGAATAATTTTTTTACAATGTTTGCACAATAAAATGATATCTACCTAAATATAGATTATTACCTGATCAATACGGTGGTCCCGCGTTTAAATACCTTTTCACCGGTATCTATCAAAGTATATCTCAGCAACCATACAAACACCCCGGATGGTTGCAGTTGCCCATTGAGGCGGCCATCCCATTTGTTTGTCCAGTTATTGCTGCGGAAAACTATCTGTCCATACCGGTTATAAATAATAAACTCCATGTTAATGGCCTTCCAGGCATTGAGTGGATACAAATAGTCGTTATGGCCATCGCCATTTGGGGTAAACCCATTGGGAACGGTGATCAAACAGCTGTATACGACTTTCATCTGCTTTACAGCTGTATCCGTACAATGCAAATCGTTCTCAACAATAAGTCTGACGGGAAAGAGCCTTGATCTACCGCTGTTAACCAGGGGATAGGCTTCCGGCAGCGGATTTTGTAACAAACTGGTATTGCCGTTCCCGAAATCCCAATTCCATGAGATGATCTTACCTACGCTGCTGTCGGTAAAGATGGCCTTGTCTTCCGGGCATAATACCTCCTGCAAACCAAAGTCTGCCTCCAGAAAATTGTCGAGTAATACAGTGGATTGTGACGTGTCGGTGCATACCCCATTCGATACAATCAGTTGTATTTCTTTGGGACCAAACACGGTCCAGCTATAAGTTGGGTTTTGTTCGGTGCTTTTGCCCTGGTTATTAAAATTCCAGTTCCATTTGTTTACGCTATTGGCGCCATCGTGAAAGAAATTAACGACATCGGTCACGCAACCCAGGTGTGTTTGGTAGGTAAAATCGGCGTTTACGGTGTCAGCGGTTGAAAAGTCATCATATCCGCCAGGGGGCGTTTCCTGATCACAATCATCAATAACGGTGTTCCCATCGGTACCGGTTTTCAGGGTTATCCGGTAATTACCTGCTGATGTTATGGGGGCCGATAAATTTACGAAGACGGAAGTAGAGACGCCGTTTACGCATTTACCGCCCGTGGCACCCGTTATTGTAACGGGGGTGGAACCGACTAAAGTAAAATCACTGCCATCAACGGCAATGGAATTGCATTTAATGGGCCGGCGAAAAACAAGTTCTACTTTATCTGGTGCACAGGCAACGGAATTAATACTACCCATTGGCGTTGGCTGACCAGGGTCAACAATAAAGTTTATATGATTTCCGTCAGTGATCATTTGGTCACAGTTATCAAGCAGGGTATTGCCATCACTTCCGGTTTGAATGGTGATCCTATAGTCGTTGGTGGGTGTGGCGGTCAATGCTTTGTTCAGGGTAAGCACCACGGTATCGAAATCGAAACTGTTGCTGCAACCAACAGCGGTGGCAGATACAATTTGGGCGCGTCTTGGTGTTAATCTGAAATCGCTGCCGTCGGCGGCCAGGCTGCTGCATTTCATTTTTTTGTTCATGATAAGCGTTACCGAAACCCCACCGCAACTGGCCCAGGCTCCTTTTACATTAGGTTTCAGCGGATCGGTGATGGAGCCGCTTCCACCTCCAAAGGATAATTTGTACCCGCTTTGTGATTCATCAGTAAAATGGCTGATCAGTAACAGATAGGTATGCCCTTCCTGAATGGTAGGCATAGTACTGAATGTGTTTTTATAATTAGCAGGGTCAGAAGAACATTGAATATAATTCACCCCCGAATTGGAAGCGCCGGTCAAACCAGCACTGCCGGACCAGTTACCGGTAACAACTAATGAGGGATTGGTAAACACTTCATCGGCATTGCGACCGGTAATATCGAATAACATCCAGTCATAATCGTCGACTAAGTCGTTTGGCGTGATCAATAGACCTAACGTGCCGGTTTTATAACAGTTGAAACGATACCAGAAGGGATTTTTATCGCCATAGGGAGCAAGGTCATCACAACCCGGGACTTTAATGTCATGTGTCCTGCAAGGAGGTACTATATCTTGTTCTAAAGTAGTAAGACCGCAAACCGGAAAGGCCGTAGAGGGGGTTTGGCCAAGGGTAGTGCAGTCCTGCGCCCTGCAAAGGCTATTCCACAATAACAAAACAGCAAACAGCCCTATAAGTCTCATAAGCATATGTATATAGACCCAAAAAAACTGGGCAACGTTGCAACATAATGAAATATTGAACGCTATCTGGTTAATAATGTGGGCGTGCGTGCTATTGCTTTACCACAGCGGTGGGGCCTTGAAGAAGTCATGCGGTGTTTGCCCCGTAAAAGACCTGAAATCTTTTATGAAGTGCGCCTGATCGTAATAACCTGCCGAATAGGCCGCTTCGGTAAAACTGATAGCATCGGTATAATTTTCAATCAGGTTTTTCAATCGAATAATTGCAGCAAAATGTTTGGGTGAGGTCCCCGTTATCTTTCTGAACCTTTTTTCAAAAGGATCGCGGCTAATGGGTAATCCGGCCAGCAGTTCCTTTATTTTAATATCACCCTTTGTTAATCTTATCTTATGTATGGCTTCGCTTATCAGTGTGTCTGCGGGTGTCTTTTTTAATTCAGATAACAGAAACCGCTCAACAATGAGTATGCGTTGGTTGTTGTTATTGGCGGCCGCCAGTTCCTCTTCAATGGCGTTTACCTTCGATCGTTGAAGAAGATGTTCGAGCGACACGCTGATGCTGCCCAGTTCGTGCATGGGCTCCTTAAAAAATGCAGCCGCACCGCCTTCTTTAAAGATCACCAACAGATTGGTGGTATCTTTTGCATAGTCAACAAGCCGGCTCGATTCGCGGATGCCTGAAATAACCGATTGTGGAAGGGTATGTTTCGCTCCATTATCGGTATAGGATACGGTGCCACGAAGCCTGAATGCAATTACAATGGAAGTATCGGGTAAGATCCGATTTATCATTTCCTGCTCACAGTCAATGATCAGAAAATTTTTAATATATGGTTGCAAAGCAGGAGACGGAAAAAATTGTGCCATATGCTTCGGATTCGTTACAAATCTACTAATAACACCACTTTGCGTACAACTTATGAACGGTTAAAAAGGTTTAAAAATAGTTTTGTGTAACCGGAGGGTTACGTATATATTTGCAACCGGATGGTTACATAACCGGTGTGTGCCATCAGCCAGTACAGCGCGCGGTACTGGCAATCAAATTGAAGTTTACCAAAATAAATAGTATGGCTTTACAACTTGTTGTAAAGGCAAATCAAAAAAAATTACAGCATGAAAAATGAACCATTGATCGTTGAGCGCACATACAACGCGCCGGCCGACACAGTATGGAATGCGATCACCAATTTAGACCAGCTGCGCCAATGGTATTTTAAACTGGCAGCCTTCAAGGCTGAAATTGGTTTTGAGTTTCAGTTTGAAGGCGGTCCAAAAGGAGGACCTTCCTACTTACATAAATGCCGGGTAACGGAAGTGGTGCCAGGTGAGAAATTACAGTATAGCTGGCGATATGACGGTTATGAAGGCAATTCTTTTGTGACGTTTGAATTGTTTGCAGAAGGAGATAAAACCAGGGTGAAATTAACCCATGAAGGTCTGGAGACACTGGCAGCCAGCAATGCGGATTTTGCAAGAGAGAATTTTATGCAGGGATGGACCGCTATTATTGGTACCAATTTGAAAAATTTTGTAGAAAAAGTAAGCGTTTAAATAGCGCCTCCATTTTTAATATCGCCTCTGAGGATGAACCCGCAGGGTATCATGCCTGCTTTTATTAAAGTGGCCTTGGAGGCATTATTACTGATATTACAACGGGCGGCGGGGACCCTGCCCATACGATAGATCTCTTTTTTAAGTTCCTGTACGAGCAAACTGCCGAGCCCACGCTGCCGGCAGTTTTCTTTTACATCCATATAAATATCTGCATACGGAAAATTGTAATTCAACATAAACCCGCCATTAGCCACTACTTCGCTGTGTTGTACAAGGTAGTACCCGCCTGCATCGGTCTCGTTGTTTTGCTCTTTCTGGTTTCTGCCAAAATATACGCCGGGCAGCTGAAAACTCGTTTGCACGTGATCTTCAAACAAGATGGCTTCGGCATAAATGTTCTTGGCAAATTCATATAGCATGCCTGTTAACAAAAGATCATTACTTTGGCATTCGATCTTTTTTGTACCAGAGGTAGAAATAAAATCATGAAAAATAGCACTTACATATTTTCTATAAGGTGGTAGGATGTAAAATTCAAAAATAGTATCCCGCTCTTCCCGTTTATCGGTGCCCCATACAGCCCCATAACCAATGCGTGCTTCATTGGCTATAAATACGTACACATCGGCCCAGCCATAGTAATGACATTTATCGTATACGAACTGAAAGTTATTTTCCTGCAGGAATATCTGGCGAAAATCTTTTATGTCTGCCGACTGTGTTTTAACGATCTGTAGACGCATGGCCAAAAGTTAACTATTTTCAGGCAACTGCTGTTTCTGTTTTTTTATTTCTTTTCTTCCTGATCAGCCATTCAATGAAGAGTAAATTGGGTACAAAACCCATCCAGGCCACGATCATATAGGTATTCAGCGGCCGTAAATGGAACAGGGCAATGAGTAACCACTTCCAGGCCCGCAAGGTTATTGCCGACAGCGTTAATGCATAGCTGCGCATCATCCATTCCTGGTGAGCGGTAAATTCACGGGCCATAGCCGATCGCCAGGCTTTGGCAGTAGTGGCTATCCATAATATAGCCAGTGTGGTGAAGGCAATACGGGAAGGAATACCTCCATTGGCCAGTAAGGCCATAATAAATGAGGCGGGGCCTGTTACGAATACAATATCGATTACATATAATTTACCTATAATCCGGTGTAGTTTTTTGTAATGCGTCAGCAGGTAAGTTGAAAATTGTGTGAACCCGGCTATCAATACGAACATAGAAGTAAATACATGCACAAAAAATGCGATCCGCCAGGGAATGATGTCGATGTAATCCTGTTTTATTTGTAAAAAGGCAACATCCAGGCGAATAGGTAAGTATTGCAGGGTGATCCCGAGCATCAGGGCCGAAAAAAACGCCAGCAGCAATAATAACAGGTAACTACCGTACACACGCATGGCAATAAAAGTAATAAATAGTGGTTTGCCTGGCAACCTGTTTTCATTAAGCCGGGAAAATGTTTATTTTGGTATCCCAAATAAAAAGCATGACCCTTAAAAACCTTGTTTTCGCTGCCCTGGCACTAGCCGGCAGCTTTGCTGCCTGTAAAGAAAAGCCGGCCGACAAATCCGTCAAAACCGGATCGGGTGCCGTACAGGTGCTTTCTCTACCTCTTTCCTCCATCAAAGGCAGTTGGGTAGGCTATTTCAAGCCTGACCAGGACGAAACTGTTGTAGACAAGAAAACCGGCAACTCCTATACTGCCAAACCCAATAAAATAACGCTGTTTATAGCTAAACTCGCAGACGGTAATGTGAGTGGTTATAGTGTTTGTGCCGGGAATGAACGACCTTTTAGCGGCAGCTACGAAGAAGCTGATGGCATGATAAAAGCCAGTTTGCAGGAGCCTGGTGATAATAAATACGACGGGGTGTTTGAATTGGCTATTTCAAGTAGCGACCGGATGATCAGCGGCAAATGGACCCCTTTTAACAAGGCATTGGGAACGCGCCATTATATCCTGGAAAGAAGGAATTTCAAATACGACACCACACATGGCAGATATCTTAACAGTTCTACGCGATTGCTGACAACTGAAGATGTAGAGAATATGTATAAAGATGAGCTTCGGTATATGCGCAATGAAATGTACGCCCGCCATGGTTATTCCTTTAAATTGCGGGAAATGCGGGAGCAGTTTGATTCGGAAAACTGGTATATGCCCATATCGACAGATGTACGCAAGAAGCTTTCTGCCATTGAGGTGAAGAATGAGAAATTGATCAAGAACTTTGAAAAATATGCGGAAGAGTCCTACGATGATTATGGTAGGTAAAAAAATTATCAGGTATAAAAAAGCGAGCTACTTAAATAGCTCGCTTTTTTTATAAGGCTATTTAACAATTGGGATAGTGATTTTTAACCGGCAGCCACAACCAGGTGACGATTGCAGATCAACCGTTCCATTATACAATAAGGTCCTGTCGTAAATATTGCTCAATCCAATGCCTTTTGTTTTTTTCAACGGACAAAACCCAACGCCATCGTCCTGAATAATAAGTTCTATTGAAGTACCGGTACTTATTAGCTGTATGGTTACGCTGGTTGCCTTGCTGTACTGGATGGTATTTTTTAATTGCTCCTGAACTATCCGGTACAGCGCGATCTTTTTTCCCTCCGAAATATCATCGGTCCATTGTTTATGGCATTGGAATTTTATCTTGAACTTACAGGTCTTTCTTACATCTTTAACCAGCTCACTGATACTATCGGCCAGGGTTTTTTCTTTGAGCTTGGGGAGTACCATTTCCCTTGAAATGGTTTGTATATCGGCAATGGCCATGTCAAGTGATTCTACCACTTTTTTGGCTATTTCCTTATTGCCGGCTTCACTGGGTTTTAAAAGACCCATGTACAGTTTGGCCACCAATAATAACTGATTGATGTTATCGTGCAGTTCCTGTCCAATGCGGGTGCGTTCTTTTTCCTGCGTATCGATGATGCTTTTGGCTATTTCCTTCTGGTGTTTGATCTTTTCCTGCAATAAAAGATTTTCCAGCTCTTTTATTTCAGTAAGATCAAGCAGGGAGCCAATGAGCTTGACCGGTTTTTCTTTTTCAAATACTACAATACCACGGTCGCGGACAGTTCTGTAAGCGCCATCGCGGAATTTGAGCCTGTATTCCCATTGCCAGCTGGATACTTTATTATGCAACAGGGTAGCTACATTTAATTCAACCCTTTCGTTGTCGTCAGGATGAATGCGGTTATACCACCAGTTGTTGGCAATGGTTTCTTTTTCAGGGGAGCCCAGCAATTCGATCAATGGCTTACTGCGAAATACCTGGTTTGTTTTCAGGTCCCATTCCCAAATGGCATCTGTGGTTACCTGGGTTAAACGGATCAACCGTTCATTGGCCCGGGCAATTTCTTCGTGCTCATTGTACCCGAAAGTTATATCCATGGCTTCCCCACCCAGCAGTCGTTTGTTTGTTTGGTGTGGCACCGGAAAAATATTCACCAGGAAATGGCAGGTAGTGCCATCTGCCAGCGGATACTTATGGATCTTTTTGTGAGCAATACCAGTAGCCAGCACAGTGCGATGTACCTTTTCAAAAATGGATGAAAAGTAGGACGGGATTACGTCTATCGCTTTTTTATTCAGGGCATTTTCATTCAGTCCGAGAAAACGAAGGAAGGATGGGTTGGCGAAAATAAGCCGCTCCTGGTCATCTATCAACCAGGTCATGGCGGAGGTGAGGTTTTGAAATTCTTTCTGAAACAGTTCCTTGTCGCACTTGTGCGGCTCTTTATGCCAGGGCAATTCATTTATAAGGGCAATAAATGAAACGGGGATGGAACTGGTGTTATCAAAGAGCGGATAGAAAGCAAATTGTAACCATTTACTGTCGGGGCTATCAGCACGTATTTCAATTACCTGCTCATAAGGTTTGCCCGCCAGCAAAGTTTTCATCAACGGGGCGTCTTCAAAAGAGATGGGATCAGTAAATATTTTAAAGGAACTGCAGAAGTCTGCCAGGGGTACATTACTCAGCAGGCTTTCGGATTGGGTGTTCAATAAAGCAGCGGCTCGCTCATTGGCGTCTACTGCATACCCGTTACGATCGAGTACCAGTATGCCGGGTGTTGTTTGACTTGGTTGTTCTACCTCTGTATTCTGTCCTACGCAAATAAAAAGCTCGGGCTGGTTAATGGCAGCTCTTAACCGGGCAATACGCCAGTTGGCTTTATGGACCATACTATTTAAAAGATTCATTTTTAAATAGGAGGGGTTCGAAGCAAAACCTGCTTTCTTTAAAGCATCCTTTAAAAGCTCTGCACCAACAGGTGAAAGAAAATTATAAAATTGATTGGTTGCAGGAATGTCTTTTTCAATATGCAGGCATTTTATGAGGCGGTCGTTGGCATATTGAATAACGCCATAGGCATTAATAATGGCGAAATAATAGTCTTCATAGGTATCGGCAATCGTTACTTTATCTTCTCCAGTCATACGAGCTACGGGTTTAATCTCACGTGATATTTAATGGACAATTATTCTGTTATTTTTGATTTTTGCACTTCATTTCTGATCAAGCTCAATTTGTGTTCTTCGGGCATAGACAAAGCCTTGTATCAAAAATAACATATCTCACAAGTTTTAATAAATAGATGTTTTTATGTTTGTTCTGTAGTATAAGGTCTACAAGTGTACAAACGATTGACTAATTTATAAGCTTTTTCTCCAGTGCATAGCGGGTAAGATCGGCATTTGTTTTAAAGTTCATTTTCCCCAGGATCCGCGCCCTGTACGTACTGATAGTAGTAGTGCTTAAGGAAAGGTTGTCGGCAATTTCAGAAACCGATTTACCGGCAGCCAGTAATTTGAAAACATCAAATTCCCGGTCGGAAAGCCGTTTAAAAGGCTCCAGCTGGTTTTCTTCTTCCAGTTGAGTAGCCAGGGTTTCGGCAAGTGAAGGGGTAATATATTTTTTACCGGTCAATACTCTTCGTACGGCATTCACCAGTTCTTCGTGGGCCAGGTCTTTACTGCAATAGCCTGAGGCGCCTGCTTTTAATGCACGGATGGCATATTGCTCTTCGGGGTGCATGCTTAAAATAAGCACTGGCAGGCGGGGGTGAGAGAGCCTGATCTGATGCAAGGCCTCCAAGCCGCTTCGTCCGGGCATGGAAATATCACTGATTATTAAATCCCATTGGCCATTACTGGCTTTTTGTATTAACTCTTCCGCATTCGCGCATTCTTCAATTTCACCAAATGGGTATTCGTCTAACAAGATCTGTTTTAACCCTTTGCGAACTATCGCATGATCATCGGCCACCAGTACTTTCATGGTTCGGTTATTTATCGATCAGAGTGTCCTGTGTAAGCAGGGAATTTTATTTATTAATTTAATCAGGATTTAATACTGTACATCAAAAACGGGTTATTGGTTGCTTTATTGATCCGTTTTTGATAGGTAAGCATCATCCGCTTGCAGGCTCCGCCTCGTTTTGCAGTTTGCTAAAAGCTGTTTTAGCAGTAGCATGCCAGGCAATATTTGTCAGCGATCCCCAAAGCGGTTGACTGTTTTTTGAGTAAGTGGAAACCCGGAAAGAGATGGAAAGCCCTGGTATATCCTGTTGATTGTAAAGGAAAAGGGCCGAAGTCGCCGGGTTACAGGCAGTTATGGTAAACCCGGGATGGGTACATACGGCAGCTTTACTGATATGCTGGACCGGCAGCTGATTAATTGTTTGGTTGGGTGTATCGTTTTCCATTGATTATGGGGTGCATAAACAAGCTGTTCACACAATTACTTTTTCATAGAAAACGATTCAGCACAAGATTAGCTCATAATTTTTAATTAACCATATTTAGCAACCCGATTGTGGGTAACTAGCCCTGGTTCCTTGATAACTTACAAGTGTTGATTTGACATTAATGACTGTGAGTAAATGAAAACATTTATTTTGGGGAAGTGATTGTATTGGTTTGGTGGTTTATGCCTGTTGTATATTTTTGCCAGCCTGTAAAGGTGTATACATTTGCTTTATAAACAACGATCCTACCATTGATTGAATAAGGAACTTCTTCCTTCGATTGCATTGATAAACCCTGTTAATCCTGGCGCCTATATCAGCATATGTACGCCAACGAGCAACTAACCAATCTAATTAATGTAATTATGAACAGTTTAGGAGTAAAAGTAGCACTAGTAGATGATTCACCGGTTATCAGAAACGGGATACAGGAAATACTCTCTATGTGGGGATATGAGGTGGTACTTACAGCCATTAATGGCAAAGACCTGCTGAGGCAATTGACCCCAACCAATGCTCCTGACATTTGCATAACGGACCTTAACATGCCTGTAATGAATGGATATGAAACCATTGCCGCGCTTAAGGAACAATGGCCAGGTATCAAGATCATTGCATTTTCCATAACCAGCAATAGCAGCGAAGGATTGCGGGCCCTGCACGCAGGCGCACATGCGTTTGTCTCAAAAACCGGCTCCATTGTAGAATTGCAGAAAGTATTGCAGCAAATGCAACAGCTGGCTGGCATTTAAAAGCAAACCGGTAAGATCTTCACTAATAAATAATTTTTGGGGCTGGAGAAAGCAGGCGTGGAAAATTTCTTCTACTAATAGCGCTTGCTGTTTTAAACTTACACAAAAATAAACCTTCTATTACGTTTATCCCTGTTTGATTTGGTAGCGGGTTCACTTACATTTTATTGTTTGAAGTAGCGGCGTTCGGGAGGCTACATATGGCATTGTTGCAAAACCATGGTATAAATCGCAGCACCCCCGTGCGCATAATTGCTACTTTCTTTACTTGTTTGAAGATAATTGATACCTATTGATTGAATCTAACTAATAGATGAAATGAAAGAATCTATCGGGGAAGAGCCGGTTTTATTCTTTCAATAATGTTAGAAATTCCACAAAATGGTCATAATTCCAATTGAGAGCCAAATAAATACTACGGCCCTGCGTTACGGTAAAAAGGGCATAGTATTTGAAATTATTACGAGTTCGCCTCTCATTCCTTTCTAATATCCTGTGCCGGTAAGGCTGTATATCGCCCCAAAATATTTATTCTTTTATACTATATATATCAATATATGTTACAAGCGCTTCCATATCACTTGAAAGTTCGTGACCACTTTGCTCAACAAACGGGGACCTGGAATTTTTTTGCTGCGGTAAAAACAAGAGAAGAGCAACTGGCCCAATACAAAACTGAATTGTTAAAGAATACTTACAAATTTGATGTAAAGGCAGACGCGGGCATCTATGAAAAAGTTGAAAAGGCCAAAGCAAGTTTGGGGTTGGAGCAGTTACCCGTTACAGTTTACCAGGCCCAATACACCGATGAAATGAATGCCAGCATTGTTTTCCTGAACAATGAAGCGCATATTGTTTTCAGCGGCCGTATAACGCAATTATTAGATGAGAACGAACTGCTGGCCATACTGGCGCATGAATTGACCCATGTAAAATTATACAGTACGCTGCAGGGTGAGCTGGAAATTGCTGAACGCATTATTATGGCCATTGCTGGTAACTATCACAGTGAGCCTGCTTATTATGAGACCGCCCGTTTATACCGGCTATACACCGAGATCTTTTGCGACCGCGGCGCTTATACCGTAACAGGAGAGACCGCGCCGGTGATCACTTCATTGGTGAAAATAGCAACAGGGTTGGATAAGATAAGTGCAGAAAGCTATGCGAAGCAGGCAGCCGAAATATTTTCCTCTGACAGTGGCGTAAAAGCGGCCACCGTTTCGCATCCCGAAAATTTTATCAGGGCGCGTGCCATTCAGCTTTGGCATGAAAAAAAGGAAGCGGCAGAAGAGGAAATAATAAAAATGATAGAAGGCAGTACCGACCTTGACCAACTGGATGTGTTTAAACAGAAGGAATTATTACAGTTCACCAGGAAGTTCATACAATTATTATTAAAACCAAACTGGTTCCACAGTACCCTTGTTACCAATCTGGCCAAACAATATTTCCCCGATTTTTCCTATGATGATACAATTGTGCTGGATGAGCAATTTGCCCACACAATAAGCAGCTCACATTCCAGTATAAAGGATTATCTGGGTTATATTATGCTTGATTTTGCCCTGGTTGATGGCTCCCTGGAACAAATTCCTTTTGGCTGGGCATTTCAGTTTGCTGAATCCATACAATTGAAAGACGTTTTTGACGCTATTGTTAAAAAAGAATTACAACTGAGCGATAAAAAGCTGCAACAACATATCCAAAATACCATGGCTGCCTGGTATAAATTAAAAGAAGGTGAGAAGGAACAGGTAGTACTGGAAAGCGACGCTTCGGTTTAATCAACTCCCATTTTCCATACAGATCTCAATTTATTGATTATGTCAATACAGGTTCAATCATTCAGACAATTTCTGAAAACAGCATTTAATAATGGCGATTATGCAACAGACGATGTAATAGCATTCGTACTGCCCCTGTGTAAAGAGGTGATCGGCTTTCATGAAGCCGGTCTGGTGGCGCCATTTGAAAATGAACATGCACTGTTTATTACTGAAAACCGCATGGATATAGATGAACGGGCTGCCCACAAACCTATGAATGCAATAGGGAAAGTGATAGCCTTGTTTGAACGAAATAAATCGCGCCATTTTGAACCAGGTGGTCAAACAAAACCCGAAATAGAGCTTGACGACAGCGCCGTTTCTGTGGAGCATGTACAGGTCCATTTGAATGGCAACGAAACACTCTCATTCCCGGCTTTTGTGCCCGGCTACCGTTGTTTTGAGATGAATCTGGGCCATCATGATGAGCTGACCGATATTTTTTGTTTGGGCTGCATCCTGGGCAGCATGGCCCTGGGGCTGGATCTGTATGAAGAAAAAGACCTGGCGCTGTTTGCAAAATACCGCAGTAATCCCATTCTGTTCAATCATCGTATACATCCCACTATCAGCGCCCTCATTGCTGAAATGACGGAGTTAAGCCGCCAAAAACGGGTGCAGGACCTGTACGATATTGTAAACAGGTTACAACATTACCGGGATTATGATCCGGAAAAACAGACCGACCTGAGCAATATTGCCGGCTGGATCAATAAATCGCTTACCAACCGGAACCAGCTTATCTTAAACAAACTCCGCAATCGTTTATTCGATACCAGCAGGCGTAACAGGCTTTTGTATTATAAACCGAATATGCGGTTTGTAAACTTAACTGTAAGCAGTGTGCCGATGGTACTGCATTATCAAAGCATACGTCCCGAATTATTGTTTACCTGGAATAAAGACATTGCCGACCGGATTACCGGCATGAAAGAAATTGTACTGAATAAATACCTGCGGTTTGAAGACCACCTGTATTTACCGTCCTCCCTTGATAAAATACGTATTGAAGCGCAGCGCGACATCCAGGAGTATGGGTTCAGTCAGTTGAAACTGGTAATTGTGTATTTGAACTGGCACAATCTGAAAGAAGATGCAGAAGAACGGATACAAAGTCCATTGCTATTGGTGCCAGCCGAGTTAAAGAAGAACAAGAAATTAAAGGAAGATCATTATGTTTTAAAGATCACCGATAATGTGGCGGAAGTAAACCCGGTGCTGGCCAGTTACCTGAAAGAGCTATATGGTATTGAACTGCCTGATTATGTTGACCTGGATGAAATGACACCTGAACAATTCTATCAATTGCTGAAAGGTCAAATAGATGCTGCCAACCAGGGTATCGTGCTGAATTTAATTCAAAAACCCCGCATCAGGCTGGTACATAATGTAGCCAAACAAACCGTGACCAATTTTAAAAAACGGTTACAACGTTCGGGTAAACAATTGAACAGTTATAAAGATGTTGGCTACAGCTATCAGCAGGAACAATATAAGCCGCTGGGGCTTGAAATATTCAGACAACGAGTGGAACCAAAGGAGGGTTTCCTGGAATCATTAGGCCATGAAGAAGCCCGTATTGTGCCTTCCCAGTTAACCGAAAGCATGGCCGACAAACGTCGCCCATCATTTGAATTGTCAGAAAGTGAAGGCAACCCCTACAGCTGGGATTTTGATATGTGTAATATAGTGCTGGGTAACTTCAACTATAAAAAAATGAGTTTGGTGCGCGATTACAATTTTGTGATCGATAACCAGGTGCCCAATGAGGTATTTGAACAGTTGTTCAGCAGCAAACCCAAACCCACCAGCGATATTGCTCAAAACTGGAATAGTACAGATGACTGGTACCATGTAATTACAGCCGATCCTACCCAAACGAAGGCGATCCTGAAAAGCAGGGAAAAGGAAAGCTACATTATTCAGGGCCCGCCCGGAACCGGTAAAAGCCAAACGATCACCAACCTGATCGCCGACTTTGCCGCCCGCGGCCTTAGCATTTTGTTTGTGTGCGAAAAGCGGGCCGCGCTGGATGTGGTTTACCATCGACTTAAACAACAGGGATTAGATGAATTGTGTTGTTATATCCATGACAGTCTGGGTGATAAGAAAGAATTCATTCGCAACCTGAAAGAAACCTACGAAGACTTTACCAAAAATAAAATGGACCTGGAAAGGATCCAGTTAAGCCGTGCGGCCTTATTAAAACAAACCAATGAACAACTGGAACTGTTGAAACAGTTTCATGCTACTCATACCGCCGTACCCGAGCAAGCCGGGATTGAATTTAGAAAATTACTGGAAAGGGTGGTGGAGTTAAAGGAGCACCTGATAACGCGTTCAGCCAAAGAGGCAGATGCTTTACCGCATTATAAAGAATGGCTGGAGTTTGGCAACGTTATTCAACAATTGAGCAATGCGCTGGAAGAAACAGGCGCAGAACCCACCTTTGCCGAACATCCTTTCAGTAAGATAAATGAGAAGATCTTCAGCAATGAGAATCCGCAAACTGTGCTGGAGAACCTGTTGTTGCATTCCCGTAATTTGCTCACGGATATTACTTCAGTAGTAAAGGATAACAATATTCCACCCGAACATACCAACCGCCTGGAGCAGATCAAGAATTTAGTGCAGGTAGCTATTGTGTTGAACCCGCTGGCTGAGACCGACAGCCTGGCATTGGTAGATGAAGGCAATGAACAGGCCCGGAAATTTGATAAAGGCGTTCATTTGTACAAACAGCAACAGCAACATTATGAACAGATAAAAGAGCGGAACAGGAACTGGAAACAAAGACTGGACGAGCAGGATATGCTGGCCGCCATTCCACTGGCCGCCAAATACGAGGAGTCGTTTTTCAAATTCCTGAACAGCAAATGGAACCGGCTGAAGAGCAAGATCGATGAATGTTACGATTTCAGCCAGCATGCGGTGCACCCGGGTTATGCCACTGTTTTGCAGCAACTGAAAGAAGAATACGATGCGGCCAATATGGTGGCCATGGAAAGACATTTTCTTCAACAGCAGTATAAGGTCGACAATGTTGACCTGACCCATTTGAGTATTGAGCGCATAAGGGCCAGAAAGGACGATAAGGGTATTGAATATTTATTGCATCACGCAGAGGCCAATAAGCTGGTAACTAAATTAAGCAAGCTCAATAACAGCATGCAAAAATTGCAAACGCAGTTACAACAATGCTTAAATGAGTATGACACCAAACCAGTAAGCGATATATACGACGAGCTGGAAAGCATCAGTATGAATGCCGAAAGCCTTCAGGACCTGTTACCTGCCCTGCGCGAGTATTCAGAATTGCCCGATTCGGTAAAAGAAGTGCTGCGGAAGATCCCGGTTACTCCCTTGCAGGCAGAAGCTGGTATGGCCAATAAAACCCTGTCGCATATATATCATCAGAATAAAGTGTTTGCCAATACCGATATGCACGCTATTGAAAAGGCGGTACGGCAAATACAGCATTGCTACAAACAACTGCTGAAAGTAAATGCCGATTATATCCGGGCAGCTGTACGGCAACGCTTTTTGCAAAATGTTGAACTGAGCAATATCGCCAGCAGCCAGCTGACGCCGGAGCAACGTGAGTTTAAAAAGAATTATACCGAGGGACGTAAAATACTGGAAAACGAATTCAACAAAAGTATTCGCTTCAAAAGTATCAGGGAGCTTTCAGCTAAAGAAAGCGGGCTGGTGTTAAAGGATCTTAAATCAGTATGGTTAATGAGCCCGTTAAGCGTAAGTGATAGCTTACCGGTTGACATTGATTTCTTTGATGTGGTGATCTTTGATGAGGCCAGTCAGATCACGCTCGAAGAGGGGATCCCTGCTTTGTATCGGGCCAAACAAACGATCATAGTAGGGGATGACAAACAAATGCCGCCTACCAATTTCTTTGCTGTACGTACCGAAGATCCTGATGACCTGGAAGTGTTCACTGATAATGACGATGATGAATTGTTGAGTAATGATGCCGACAGTCTGCTGATACAGGGAGCCCGTAAATTGAACAACGTAATGCTTGGCTGGCACTACAGAAGCAGGTTTGAAACGTTGATCAGTTTTAGTAATCATGCCTTTTATGAGGCCAATCTCCTTACTATTCCTGATAAGACCATTCATCACACAGAAAAGAAGTCGATTGAGATAACCAAACCCCTGGAAGCGACCAAACATGTTGATGCCTTATTTGACCGCAGTATCAGTTTCCACTTTTTGCCAAATAGTGTTTATGAAAAACGCATCAATACAGATGAGGCGGATTATATAGCCTATATGGTGAAAACCCTGTTGCAAAAGAAAGTACAGGAAAGCATTGGCATAGTGGCCTTTAGCCAGGAGCAACAGGAGGCTATTGAAAATGCATTGACAAACCTGGCATCAAAAGATAAAGCCTTTGAACAGGCGCTGGAAGATGCCTGGAGCCGTACGGAGGAAGACCAGTTCACCGGTTTATTTGTAAAGAACCTGGAGAATGTGCAGGGCGATGAGCGCGACATCATCATCATGAGCGTATGTTATGGTTTTGATTCCCGCAAAAAGATGATCATGAATTTCGGGCCTATAAATAAAAAGGGCGGAGAAAAGAGATTGAATGTGATCTTCAGCCGGGCTAAAAAGCATATGGCGGTTGTGAGCAGTATCCGGCACCACCACATCACCAATGAGTATAATGAAGGCGCCAATTACTTTAAACGATTTTTACAGTATTCAGAATTAGTGAGTTGTGGTGATATGCGTTCGGCGCGTACGATCCTTGACAGCCTGGTGTTGCATAAAAAAGAGAGATCGAAGATCAAAGCGGATGATATTATTCTTCAACAGATCAAAGAACAACTGGAAAAGAAAGGATATGAAGTGGCGGAGCAGGTAGGTCAGTCTGATTTCAAATGTTCCCTGGCTGTAAAAGCAAAACCTGCTGATACTACTTACAGTCTAAGCATATTACTGGACGACGACCGGCATTATAAGAATGAGAACCTGCTGGAGCAATACTATCAGCGGCCGGCTATTCTGCAAACCTTTAACTGGCGCACCATTAACGTGTTTGCGAAAGACTGGTTAAATCAGCCCGATAAAGTGCTGGAGCAAATTATAAAACGTTTGCACCAGGAGGCAGGGCAGGAGGAGGAGAAAGTGGAGAATGCACATGAAGAACTCGGGGGAGATGCCATCCCTTCACCTGCAGAAGAAACGCCCATAATGCCTGTTGCGGCAGAACCAGCGGCGCCGTCAACGCCCTATGATCATTTGACGTTTCACCGGCTTATAAATTCAGAGGGAGAGAACAGTCGTTTCTGGGAAGCAGCCCTCGATGGTTGTAAGCTGATCGTTCGTTATGGAAGAGTGGGAACAAAGGGACAAGTGCATGTAAAAACATTTGCGAAGGAAACCACCGCACAACTGGAAAAGGATAAGTTGATCAAAGAGAAGGCGAATAAGGGGTATAAGGCAACATGGCTTTGATGAGTGCAAGAGAAATTTATTATTCTTCATTTTAAAGGAATAGCTACGTCTATCCTGCAACCTTTACCAGGGGCAGCGGTGATCGTAGCTTTTCCATTATAGGTTTCAACCCGGTTCAGGATATTGGTAATGCCAACCCCTTTACGGCTTTGATTGGGATTGAAACCGATGCCATCGTCTTCAATGTACAGGAATACCCGGGCCGCGGTATTGTATATTTTAATGATCGCTTTTTTCGCCTTTGCATGCCTGATGATGTTGGTTAACTGTTCCTGTATAATACGGTATAATGTTTCCTTGATATTGTCTGGGATAAGTGCTTCGTTTAAACCATGCAGATCGAGGTAAACAGGTTGTTGCTGCAGAATGTTATCGATCGTTTTTTGCAATTCAGCCAATAAGGTTGTTTCGGCAAACCGTGGCAATACCAGGCGGTGCGATAAATTGCGGATCTCCTTGATAACCTCCTCAATATTGCCTTTGCATCTTTCAATAGTGCTTTTTTCTTCCGTATAGTTTTCGAGGCTGTACTCCAGTTGCAGTTTTACCGCGGCCAGGATCTGGTTGATATTATCATGTAATTCCCTGCCCAGTTCATTTCGTTCATTTTCCTGGGTCTTTATCATTAACTGGTTAATTGCCTTTTGTTGGGCCAGTTTGTTTTTACGAGCGGCTGCGTTGGTCAATTCTTCAGTAGTAATATCCTTTAGGGTGGCGATCAGTCCCACCGGTTTTTTATTTTCATTCCGCGCAAATGTTATAGTAGATAACAGATAAAATTGCTTGTTATCCTTTCTGGTAAAAACTACTTTACCCTGCCAGCTACCGGTTTGTTGTAATATTTGTAAGGCCTGTTCAGGTGAATCGTTGATGTATTCGTAATTGATAACCTCCCGGAACAGACTACCGGTTACTTCTTTTAAGCGGATGCCAAATACCTGTTCAGTCATTTTGTTTACATAATTGATCCGCAGGTCCATGTCTGTAAAGATCACGGCATCACTTATGTGATCGAGCAAGGCATTTCTTTGAATGTGTATGGTACGGCTATTGGCTGGTGGTTTTACCTGGCGGAATTGAACAGCCGCCTTTGGTTTTTCGGCTAAGTAGAATTTCACCTGTAAGCGATTAGTTTGGCGCATAGGGATTGAGGGATTTAAATGGTTTATGATTAGGACCAGGTATGCGTATACATGTATGTAAGTTTAACGCAGGAATTCACTTTATTAATATGATTTTAATGCCGGATAGTACTTCTTTTGATAGAAATTGTTTTTGATCAACTGGCTCATAATTGCCGGCCAGATAAAGGGTGCCGACTGGTTAGATAAAAACACTTAGCGGATTGGTATTGAGTATTAATTACCTATTGTTGATCATTTTCGATATTATCTGCGTTTACAACTGGTTAACAATTAAAACGCGGGTGTGGCACGGAATTTTTGGTTGTAAGTATAAAGTTTAAGTTATGAAAAAAAACATATTAATGTTGTGCTTGGCCTGTGCGCTTGCGTTGACTACAACCGCAACTTTTGCACAGGATAAAAAGAAAACAGAAGCAGCTGATACAAAGACAAAGGTGAAACCGAATACAACAGCAGGTGATAAAGTACATAACGTAGTTCATCCGAACCATAAAAAATCACACGGTACAAAAGCAAAACATAAAAACGACGCTGGTAAGACAAAAACAGAAACTCAGCCTACCCAATAATATTTGATTTATTGAGTGTTTAAAAGCAAAAAGCTCCCGTTGGAGCTTTTGCTTTTTTGTATGTCGACGTTAAGGCTGGTTGCGTTTTATTATTTATTTCTTTTCGGTAACATACCCATTAAATGAGATCGGCTGTCGGTTATTACTGTTAACAACCATCGAAGCAGAACCATTGTCAAAAATGGTAAGGATCATTTCCCGCGGATCTGTAAGGTCTTTGGGGGCAATGGTAACATTCCAGCCGCCCTTTTTATTATTACTTACGGTGTATTGAAAGTTGGTGGTAGTAAATTGTAAGGGGCCTTCACTGGGGTTTAACGGGGCCGTATAAGCCCGGCCAAAGTAGGGTAGGTCGCTGACAATTGTATCTTTTGAAACCCGGAAGTCAAAATCTGAGGTCAGCTGCCGGGTGCTGCCTGCGGTTGGTAAAGCTGTTTGGGCTTTAAACACATAATTCTGGGCTTCTACAATAGTCTTTATCTGGGCTTTTTTGTCTTTCTTGGGTTGTTGGGCCCATCCTATAGCAGGCAGGCTTAAAAGGGCTATTATCGCCAACCAAACGAAGGTGCTGCGTTTATATGCATCATGTTTCATATGCCACACTGTTTAGTTCTACCTATAAGAACGACAATGGGCTATAAATTGTTTGTTAAAAGATGCAATGTGTTGTAAGTCTGTAGGCCAGGGTTATATAAAACGGGTAACAATCAGGCCAATGAGTATGGACAGCGAGAAGCTCATCAGCGTGCCTATTAAGATGTATTCGGCTTCTTTACGGGCTTCTGCCCCTTTAATGTCATTAAAACGCAGGATTGATTTAGCGGTAATTAAAAAGCCAACGCCTTCATAATGGCCGGTGATCACAAACGTAAATACCAGAATACGTTCAAAGATCCCGATCCATTTGCCAGCCTCGCTCAGGCTTACAGATGTACGGATATTTTGTTCTTCTGCTTCGCGGCGCCAGCGTTGTGTGGCGCTGGTGAGTAAAAATGATAATGGAAAGGTGACCAAAAGATAACCGGTAGCAATGGCCCAGGCTGACTGGCTATGTAGTATTGATGTCCAGTTATTAGGCAGCCAGCCTGCCGGTGCTACAAACAGGCACCATAACATAAACAGGGTGAGTATGTGCAGGAATTGATCTATAATAAAATAAACGATCCCTTCCTTTTGGTTCAGCTTCCACAGGTCAATAATAAAGTGGGTGACCATTACCAATATCGGGATTATCAATTTCCAACCAGGTGTAAACAGAAAAACGAGAATGCCATGTATGGCGCAATGCAGGTAAAGCATCCAGGAGCGCGCTTTCAGCCGCTGTTTGTGGCGTACCATGGTACGTGATTGCAAGATGAAATCGCCTAAGAGGTGAGCGAATATCCATTGAAATAAGGTTACCATGCTTTGAAGATAACTTAAACAGTTGGTATAACCGATTCAAACCGGGTAAGAATTTTTTGCACAACAGGCCAGCCTGCAGCCTGGAGGCGTTGGTGAACGGAGGGCTGTTTAATTTTTAATTTTTTAGCAATGGCAGCCTGTGTATGGTCCTGTAATTGCAGGTAAACCGCCTCGGCCTGTTGTTGAGTTAAACGTTGAAGGATAAAGTTAAGGGAGGAACTGTGTACCTGCCATTCGCTGGTAAAGTCGTCGTCGAAGCTGGCTATGCTGATGAGCTCACCACTTTTTGTCAACTCATCGAGGTAGGGGCCCGATGCCTGAAATGCTGAGCCATCGGACGTGACCACCTGTCCGCTTTGAAAGTTAATTTCACCAACTCCAATGGCCAGCCGTATTTTAAATTTATCTTTTAAAAGACAGGTATGTAATAACAGGGCTATGCGTAATGCTGCCAGGCGGTTTCCGGTGAGGGTGATCTGAATGCTGTCGCCGCGGTATTGTTCCGCCTGCATATCGGACCATTCATGCTTAGTGAACGTAAAGAAGCTCTTCAGTAATTGTTGTAATTTTTTTCTTGAGGCTTGTTTCAGTAGTGATGAGCCTATGATATCGCCACTGATCACTGCTGCTTTTGCGTTATTAGCCATAACCTTCCGGCTTTTTCCAAATATACGCATACCCACCCGATTTTCCAATTATAGTGCTCCAGTCCTATAATCTGCCATTATAGTACTGGAATACTATATTTATAAGTTATAGTATTCCGACACTATATTCATTCCCAATCCCATCCATCTCAATAATCCTGGGATCTCAGTAAAAAAATAAACCCTACCGATGTATCGGTAGGGTTTATCATATATAACTTCCTGCTGTTTTTAGTAGCGGTAGTGTTCGGGTTTGAATGGCCCTTCTTTGGGTATACCCAGGTAAGAAGCCTGCTCGTCGTTCAGTTCATCCAGCTCAACACCGATCTTTTTCAGGTGGAGGCGGGCAACTTTTTCATCGAGCTTTTTAGGCAGAACGTACACTTTGTTTTCGTAGTTCTTGTTGTTTGTCCACAGTTCCAGTTGAGCCAGCGTTTGGTTGGTAAATGAATTACTCATTACAAAGCTGGGGTGGCCAGTGGCGCATCCAAGGTTCACTAAGCGGCCTTCGGCCAGCAAAATGATCTCTTTTCCATCAATGTTGTATAGGTCTACCTGAGGTTTAATGGTGTCTTTGGTATTTCCGTAGTTATTATTCAACCAGGCTACGTCGATCTCAATATCAAAGTGGCCAATGTTACAAACAATGGCTTTATCCTTCATGGCGCGGAAGTGCTTTTCAGTGATCAGGTCGCGGCAGCCAGAAGCGGTAACAATGATATCAGCTTCTTTAACGGCGTCAATCATTTTTTTAACTTCAAAACCATCCATAGCAGCCTGTAAAGCGCAAATAGGATCTATTTCAGTAACGATAACGCGGCAACCAGCACCTGCCAGTGAAGCAGCAGAACCTTTACCTACGTCGCCATAGCTGCCTACTACAGCTACTTTACCAGCGAGCATAACGTCGGTAGCGCGACGGATAGCATCAACCAGGCTTTCTTTACAACCGTATTTGTTATCAAATTTTGACTTGGTTACAGAGTCATTTACGTTAAAGGCTGGAATGGGTAAAGTACCTTTTGCCATTCTTTCGTACAGGCGGTGAACACCAGTAGTGGTTTCTTCACTCAAACCTTTGATATGTTGTACCAGCTCGGGGTATTTGTCGAATACAATGTTGGTAAGGTCGCCACCGTCATCGAGGATCATGTTCAGCGGGCGATCGGCTCCACCAAAGAATAAAGTCTGTTCAATGCACCAGTCAGCTTCTTCCAGTGTTTGGCCTTTCCAGGCATATACACCAATACCTGCAGCGGCAATAGCAGCAGCGGCATGGTCCTGAGTAGAGAAGATATTGCAAGAGCTCCATTTAACTTCTGCACCTAAAGCGATCAGGGTCTCAATAAGTACCGCTGTTTGAATGGTCATATGCAGGCAGCCAGCAATGCGGGCGCCTTTTAAAGGCTGGGTAGCACCATACTCGGCACGTAATGCCATTAAACCGGGCATTTCTGCTTCTGCAAGGCGGATCTCCTTACGACCCCATTCTGCCAGGCTGATATCTTTAACCTTATAGGGAAGTGAAAAATCAATGTTTTTGCTGATAGTAGACATATCTGATTGATTGTTTATTTCGGCCGCAAAACTACAATTTATGTATGAAACTCAATACAAATACCCGTTTACCTGGGTAAATTGTGGGTTGGAGCCGGGATATTAATTTAAGTTTTTTTAAACCATTCTTTTAGTAAGATCAGCCACTGTTTTCTTTTCCAGGATGCGCAGGTTGGCATCCCGTACCAGTACCATCATATCGTGCAACCCGCATTGCTTTTCATCACAGTTCTTGCAACGTTCATAAAAGTAAAGGCTTACGCAGGGCAACATGGCTATGGGCCCGTCAATTAGCCGAACAATTTTAGCCAGGGGAATGTCTTTGGGTGATACTTTAAAGAAATATCCGCCACCTTTTCCCTTCTTACTTTCAAGAACGCCGGCTTTTTTCAACTCCAGCAAGATGTTTTCCAGAAACTTAAGGGGGATCCGTTTCTTTTTGGATATTTCTGCGATAAGAATGGGTTCATTATCTTTTTTATCAGCCATATACATCAAGGCCTTAAAGGCATACTGGGCTTTCTTGGATAGCATGTATTTTCTTATTTAAACACGTAAAGTCGCCTGGTGTTTAAGCCAGGGTTATAAGGGCGTAAGATAAAATAATTTATTTATCCTCCGTTATCTTAAATGGATGGGTGTAAAAGTCCCTGTAAACCCCGCTAGGCGGGGCAAGGCGGGGACTCAGCCCGGACTGGTCTTTTGCCTTATATTATATTGACCAGTTTATGATTATAAGCATACTTTATAAGCCCTATTACGCTGTTTGTTTTGGTCTTGCGAAAGATGTTTTTGCGATGCGTTTCTACCGTTCGTTCGCTGATGAACAGCCTTTCGGCAATCTGTTTATTGCTGTATTCCTGTTCAATAAGGCGCACCACTTCCAGCTCCCGGTCGGT
This sequence comes from Niastella soli, assembly GCF_017742245.1. Classification (GTDB taxonomy): domain Bacteria; phylum Bacteroidota; class Bacteroidia; order Chitinophagales; family Chitinophagaceae; genus Niastella; species Niastella soli. The sequence continues at coordinate 33,817 of NZ_JAGHKO010000010.1, read as the reverse complement.
AAGGTGCGTTGTTTCGGGGGCTACTTTTCTGAGGCGTACTGTAGGATTTGGCATTTCGTTCAGCGTTTTATCGTTTAAGTAAACTTTCTCGATCATGTTTTCTAATGCTTTGGTTATGCTATGTTTATCAGTGTTTTTTTGCACATACCCGGCTATGCTCCCTTCCTCAATCATGGCATTCATCATGTTATTTTGCTCCCGTTCGAACAGGGCAACCATTTTTACTCCGGGAAAGAGTTCTTTTACCTTATTGGTCAGTTGATGTCCCGTGCGGTAAAACATGGTAATGTCGGCAAACAGGATGTCAACGGGTGTACTGGCCATCTGTCTAAGCAGTTCCTGGGGGTTGGTGGTTATGATAACTGCCTTGAAATTTTCATGTTTGTGTAAAAGCGATAGTATGCCATCGATTACCGTCTGGTGATCTTCAGCAATAGCCATGCGAATTTTTTTTCGTTTCATGTTTGGCAGGTTAAACATTCAGCCGATAGTGGTTATGGGGTTAAATGGCTTGAACTCGCACGTAGGGGGCCCTACCTCAGGCTCTTATGATCAGGTGTATCAAATCTTCTGCCACTGCCGGAAAAAGAAAGCGCAACCTGCGAAGAATGATACAATCGGGGGCTGAAGGGGGGCCAGCTGAGGTATTTCCAAATCCAATGTGTGGGGAAGAGGGAAAGGTATATGAATGACAAGGATGATCCGGTTTGAGACAGTTCATGTAGCAAGTAGTTTGGTAAATCTTTCTATAATTTACTTAATTACCCGCCAGAAAAGCACAATAGCAATAAAAATTGAGGAATGTCAAATCCGGGATAAGAAGCGTGTTATAATTATTCCCGAACAGTAAATAGAATTCAGTCTGTTATTATTGATCTTTTGATCCTAATAAGTCCAATGTTTTAAAGAATGCTGTGAAAAAAAAGTGGATTTATTCCAGGTAAAAACAAATAACCCCGTATAGGCGGGGTTATTTTTGTATATAAAGTATTTTATGAATCTGTGTTGAAGCTATAAGCCCAGCACATCACTCATGGTATAGATGCCTTTTTTGTTTTGCAGGAATTCTGCTGCCAATACAGCGCCGGAAGCAAACCCCTTACGGTTATGAGCGGTATGTTTTATTTCAATATCGTCAATTTCCGATTTGTAAGTGATGGTATGCGTACCGGGAGCCGGATCAATACGTTCGCTGATGATCTCCAGTTCTGTCGGGTTATTGGTTGGTTCATTCACCCATTTCTTCTTTTGGCTTAATGAGCCCATTATGCCTTCGGCCAGCGTAATGGCGGTACCACTGGGCGCGTCTTTCTTTTGGGTATGGTGAAGCTCTGTGATCGATACACTGTATTCCGGATGCGGGGCTACCAGGTCAGCCAGCTTTTTATTGATGGCAAAGAAAATGTTTACGCCTACACTGAAGTTGCTGGCATATAACAAAGCGCCGTTCTTTTTGGTGCAATGTTCTTTTGCTTCATTGAACCGTTGCAGCCAGCCGGTAGAGCCGCTTACAACAGGAACACCTGCATCCAGGCATTTGATCACATTGTCAAAAGCTACTTCGGGGCCGGTAAATTCAATAGCTACATCGGCCTTCTTTATATTTTCGATGGTATTATCCTGAATATTTTCGATGCCTACTTTTAAAACTATTTCATGGCCACGTTGCAAAGCAATTTCCTCAATGGCATGGCCCATTTTACCGTATCCGATTAATGCAATTTTCATCTCTTTGAAATTAATTGAACGCGAAAGGTTTACAAGGCCGCTAAGGTATCGCTTTTTAAACGATTATCTGTCGGCAAACTTGAATACCAGACTTAAGCCAATACTCTGGGGCGATAGTATAGCCGGCTTTATCTGCATGGTGAGGTTGTCGTTTACATTAAATCCTTTCAGGTGGGCATCTACCGTTGCATCCACTACATTCAACCCCCAGAATAGCAGGGTGAATAAAATGGAGTAATCCATGTTCTTACGGTACTCGTTGCGGTAATTAGTGAGTGAAGATTCTTTATTGTTTACAACAAAATACTGAAGCTTGGGGTCTACCTGTTCCAGCATGTCCTGGTAATTGGCTGGTGGCGGATTTTCTTGCCCGGCCTCAAGAACCGTTATTGCGTACTGGATTTTGTGATACCAGTTCCTATTGTCGAAATAAGTATAAATAGGAATACCTACTGCGGTCCAAACAATGGGAACTTTCCAGTATTTCCGGTTGTAGGTTTGGCCAAGGCCGGGAAGAATGGCCGACATGATGGCGGCCGTTTTTGGACTGTAAATGCGTTTACCTGTGGAGTCGTACTTATACATCCAGCCACTCTTCTTTACTTTTGAGCTGGCAACCACTTTCCCAGTGGTGTCTTTTACAATAAGGGTGTCTTTTTGCTGAGACAATGCCAGCATTGGCAATGAAAGGATAATTGAAATAAAGAAGAGAATTGGCTTCATGCAGGCGAACTTATGCCGAGACACCGATCTGATCTAATATTTTATTCAGTTCCTGAATAGAATAATATTCGATCGAAATAGCTCCGTGTCCGTTTTTGTTATGATTTAATCTGACCTTGGTACTGAAATGCGTTGCTAAATTATCTTCAATTTTCTTGTAGGCAGGAGGGAGGTTGCTTTTTACCGATTCTTTAACACCGGCAGCAGTACCGCTCTTATACATCTTTCTCACCAGGTCCTCTGTTTGCCTAACCGACAAGCTGCGGCTTCTGATCTCATTGTATATGAACAATTGCTTATCTACCGTATCTACATTGATGAGGGCGCGGGCATGACCCATGCTGATCTCATTTTTGCGTACAGCTACCTGAATATCGGGGGGTAATTTAAGCAGTCTGATGTAGTTGGCAACAGTACTTCTTTCCTTGCCCATGCGTTCTGCTACCTGTTCCTGCGTATGGTTCAACTCTTCCATCATCCGTTTATAGCTCAGTGCTATTTCTACGGCATTCAGGTCTTCACGTTGCAGGTTTTCGAGCAGGGCCAGTTCCAACAGTTCCTGGTCGTTTGCCTGGCGAATGTAAGCTGGTACATCAACCAGTCCGGCAATTTTAGAAGCGCGCCACCGGCGTTCACCCGAAATAAGGCGGTATTTGCCACCGGCCATTTGGGAAACGGTGATGGGTTGCACAATGTCGTGCAATTTTATAGAGGAAGCCAGTTCCTGCAAAGCCTGTTCGTCAAAGTCATGACGGGGCTGGCGTGGGTTAGGCTCAATTTGATCTATTGGAATGCGGGAAATGGCAACAACTGTTTCAGCAACATCTTTTTTCAGGTTGCCAGCCGCGTTTTTCAAATCAGAATCTATATTCTGCAACAGGGAACGAATTCCCTTACCCAGCGCGTCTTTATTTTGTTTGGGGTTGGTCATTGATTGTATATGGTTTTTTGTTTTGGATCTTGTCAATCCCGCCCTTGCGAGACCTACGCCACCTCATTATTCTAATATCCGCTCTTCCTGCTTGATCTTCGTCATGTCGTTCTTTTGCAGGATCTCCTTGGCCAGGTTCAGATAGTTGACAGCCCCTTTACTTTGACCATCATACAAAATCACCGGTTTACCAACGCTTGGCGCCTCGCTGATGCGGGCATTGCGGTGGATAATTGTATCAAACACCATTTCGTCAAAATGTTTGCGTACTTCATTTACCACCTGGGTACACAAACGCAAACGGCCGTCGTACATCGTCATTAATATCCCTTCAATAGCCAGATCAGGATTTAAACGGCTTTGTACAATCTTAATTGTGTTCAATAATTTGCCAAGACCTTCCAATGCAAAAAATTCTGCCTGTACCGGAACCATTACAGAATCGGCTGCGGTTAAGGCGTTCACAGTTATCAAACCCAGTGAAGGAGAGCAGTCGATGATGATAAAATCGTACTGGTCTTTCACTGGCTCCAGTATGTTCTTTAATACACCTTCCCGGTTGGGATAATTGATCATCTCAATTTCTGCACCTACCAGGTCAATGTGCGACGGAATGATATCCAGGTTGGGAATTTCTGACTTCAGGATCACATCTTTTCCCGGGGTACTGTTTACCATACAGTCGTACAAGCTCGTCTGTATATTGTGTAGATCAAAACCTACCCCGCTGGTGCTGTTGGCCTGCGGGTCGGCATCTACCAATAATGTTTTGAACTCCAGAACGGCCAGGCTGGCCGCCAGGTTGATGGCAGAAGTGGTTTTTCCAACTCCTCCTTTTTGATTGGCAACTCCAATTACTCGGGCCATAGTGATTAATTACATTCCTACCTGCTCCTGCAGGTCATTGGATTTTTTAAATTGGTTTCACTTAATTCGGCTGTGACCTCGTAAAAACACGAAAGATAAGCACAGTCCATTCGTCTTTTCCGGTATGTAAACCGTATAAAGGGCAAAATTCGGTGACAATATACTTATTTACCGCATTCAATACCGTCTGCAAGCCCGATAGTGAATAAAATTGTATTAAACTCAACAATAAAAAGCATCCCCCAAAAAATGGAGGATGCCCATATTGGAACGCAAAATTATTACATTAGGCTTATTATCAGCATTTAATGTTTTAATATTTTACAAGTCGCTATTTTTCACAGCTTTCGGTGGAAACAGGCCCGAAAAATTACCCCGCTGGCCTCGTTAAATTGCGATGGTTTCGCCAATCTTTGGCAAATGCAGCACACAGCTGGTATTGGCAAAAGCCTTTTTTGCGGCCTCCTGGTCGATCTTTATATAACCAAAAGTGTCGTAATGCACCCCGATTATCTGCTGGCATTTGATCATTCCTGCGCAACGAACGGCATCTTCCACATCCATAGTAAAGTTGGAGCCGATGGGCAGCACAGCAAAGTTCAATTCGGCCCAGGTAGGTACCAGCTGCATATCCAGTGTAAGGGCGGTATCGCCGCTGTAATAGAAATTGCCGGCTTCGGAAGTTATAATAAAACCAACAGGGTTGCCACCATAGGAACCGTCGGGTAAACCGGAGGAATGATGGGCTACTACCATTTTCACGGTAAAATCGCCAAAATTCCATTTACCTCCGGTATTCATGGGATGAACATTCGTAACAGCCTGTTTGCCCAGCCATTCGTAAATTTCGTAGTTGCACACCACTTTGGCACCGGTCCGTTTGGCTATGCTTACCAGATCGGCAGTATGATCGGCATGGCCATGCGAAACCAGTATATAATCGGCCTCTACCGTATCGGCATTCACCACTTTATTAGCTAATTCGTTGGGGGTAATAAATGGATCGAATAACAGTTTTGTACCTTTGATCTCAACGGAAAAGCAGGAGTGCCCGTAAAAAGTAAAATTCATGTAGTAAGTTTTTGTTTTATGTTTTAAGTCCGGCTTCGGGGTTTGCAAACATACAAACTATGAACCCAGAACCCAGCCATGAGAACAAACAATTGAGAACTAAGAACTATTATCCAACGTTATTAATACAATGAGTGATATTTATACCATCGTTTCCGGAACCAACAGACCGGGAAGTAATACGGAGAAAGTAGCCCGGCATTATCAACAGGTTTTAAAATCAAAGAACATTACTCCACACTTCCTTTCGCTGGAAGGATGGAAGTATATTGACAAAACCCCTGAGTTCATACAGCTTGAGAACGAAATTTTAGTTCCAACCAATAAATACATCTTTATTGTTCCCGAATACAATGGTAGCATACCCGGGGTGTTAAAGCTCATGTTCGATATTTCTGATTACAAGAAAACATGGTGGGGTAAAAAAGCCCTGCTTACCGGTGTGGCCACCGGCCGGGGCGGTAATTTGAGGGGGCTGGAGCATTTAACAAGTATTTTACATTACCTGCGGGTGGTGGTACATCCCAATAAATTACCTATATCATTGGTGCATAACCTCATAAATGGCACCACCGGCGATTTTCACGATGCCGGGACCCTGCGGGCTATTGATATGCAGGTCGATGAGTTTTTACAATTTTAATGAAGGTGGTTCGTCTACGTAATTAAGAGAACGAAGTAAGAAGTAGGAAGTAAGAGGTAGGAATTACATCATACGTCTTACATCCTACTTCGGATATTCTAAAGAAAGAGCTTCCAGCTTTACTGAGGTCTCTACTAAAAAGCATTCGTAACAATTTATCGACAATCATGCGTAATTCAGGTTTTTTCTTCTTTTTGCTGGGATTGATGGCATTACTGGATATATATGTTTTCCAGGTGTTGCAGGTTGTGCTGCCCTCTTCCTCAAAGGCCAGACTGGCCATCATTATTGGTTATTGGGTGATCTCTATTTCAGCCATGTTGTATGTATTTACATTTCCCTATATAAATCATGACAACTGGCCCCGATGGGCGGTTAGCTATTCGCGGGCCATCGTGTTTGGATTGATATTATCTAAATTATTAGCCTCCCTGTTTTTTGCGGTAGATGATATTCGCCGGGGTGGAACCTGGATAATTGGGAAAATTTGGCAAAAGCCAGTGGAGGTTACCCAGGATGGGGTAGGAATTACCCGTTCTGTTTTTCTGAGCTGGTTAGGAATGGCTGTTGGTGGAACCGTTTTCGGTACGCTGGTGTATGGGTTCGGCAATAAATACCGCTACCAGGTAAACAGACTTCGGATGAGTTTTAAAACCCTTCCAGGTGCGTTCAAAGGCATGCGCATTGTGCACATCTCGGATATTCACAGTGGCAGTTTTACCGATAAGGAAGCCGTTGAAAAAGGCATTAAAAAGATAATGAAAGAAAAGCCCGATATGATCCTGTTTACCGGCGACCTGGTAAACGACCGGGCTTCCGAAATGAAGGATTATATGGACGTGTTCAGCAAACTGAACGCTCCTATGGGAGTATATTCAACCCTGGGAAACCACGATTATGGCGATTATGTTAAGTGGGACAGTCATGAGGCCAAAAAGGAAAACCTGGAACAGTTGAAACAGGTGCATAAGAACATGGGCTGGCGCCTGCTTATGAATGAACATGTGGTGCTGGAAAAAGGCGGCGATCAAATTGCCTTGTTAGGTATCGAGAACTGGGGCGCCAAAGGCAATTTCAGCAAATATGGTAAAATGTCAGCAGCGTATCCTGGTTCAGAGCAATACCCTTTCAAGATCCTTATGAGCCACGATCCCAGTCATTGGGATGCGGAAGTACGGACTCAATACAACGATATTGATCTAACATTAGCCGGTCATACGCATGGGATGCAATTTGGGCTTGAATTGCCTGGTTTTAAATGGAGCCCCGTACAGTATATGTATAAGCAATGGGCTGGTTTGTATGAGGCCGGTGACCAGAAATTATATGTGAACCGGGGTTTTGGATTTCTCGGTTATCCCGGAAGGATAGGTATTCTTCCCGAGATAACAGTGATAGAGTTGTCGTAGAAACGATTTTGATTTTATATAGAAAGAAAGGACTGCCGGTCTTATCCAGGCAGTCCTTTTTTTGTAAGCTGGTTTTGAGGGCTTCTTCAGCTGCAACCAATCGCGCGCTTGAGAATTACTGTACAGAGGGCGATATAACAGGGACCTCGCAAGGACCTAACAAGGACCTAACAAGGACCTAACAAGGACCTAACAAGGACCTAACAAGGACCTAACAAGGACCTCAAAGGGATTTTATCCCTGTGAGGTCCGGGAAGTATTCCTGTTTGGTCACATCTTTAAAGGGCCAAACCGTGCACCTGGGCGGTACGGATCATTATACAGGTTACGGATTTAAAAGTGTTTACTAAAACAAAAGGTAAAGGGGCAGGGGTTTACGGGTCAGGGTACAGGGGTATGGAAATGAGGGGATCTTGTTTTGAGCTTGTTTAGGGTAAATAAGGGACCAGCTAAAATGCTATTTGCTACTTTACGGTTCGGGTGTTATAGATGAAAAGTTCATTTACGAGCGATGGGCCATCGTAAACCCATTTTAGCCAGTCTCCTTCAGAATACTAAATCAGACCTTAACTGTGAACTCATTAGGGTACCTTTCAATGCCAGGGGCATTTCTACGGTAAGGGACAAGGAATTTTTCTACGGTGTTAGGGATTAGGGGAAAACTATCTTGTATAAATTTATTACGGACTTATTTCATAAGGTGGTTTCGTAGGGCTCTCTTCGTATTGACACCTCAAAGTTACGCTGGGAAAACCCCCTTCAACGAGTTGTTTCGATGAACCGGACAATCTTATAGCTGAATGAGCGGAAATCTACGGTGAGCGGGTATAGTGGTTTGGTTGCTGTTTTTACGTACGGTTTTTAGAAAATCCTGGTATTCAATAGTTAATTTACTTTCTGAGGTCATTCCGGGCATTTCTGGCTTTAAAAGGATCAAATCAGGCGGATTGCCGTAATATTGCGAAGGGCTTCAGGCGTCTTTGCATTCGCGGGTGATTGGCAACCGACTGGTGGTTTACAGCCAGTTGGTGTAAAGTGGGTCTCGTAATGGTAGAATAATTAAGGATCTATAAGTTAGCAAAAAATTAGTAATGATTAAACCGGCACCAATTTTTTTTATCTCATCTTCGTTCTGTACTCCATCCACCCAGGATGTACCCTGCCGCCTATTTAGCAAACGTATGAAGAAACTGGTTGTTCTGTTTATTTTATCCATTGCTTTGCAACCCGCCTTTTCCCAGAACGGCGGAAAACTGGATTCAATATTTTCAAAAGGTGACACCACCGCTATACTGGACTCACTATTAAAAGATTTTGACGCCTATTTAGATAGCCTGGTAAGCAAAAAGAGTTTTTTTACTATCAATACAAGTATAGGCACTGGTTACTTTAGTTTTAATGAAAAGAATTCCGTTACGGTAAACACCGAAAAGAAGTTGATCTTTTCGCCTTCAATCGGGTATTTTCATAAGTCAGGCCTGGGTTTTTCCGCGTCAGCTTATGCGCTTCTGCATGAGGGAATGAATTTTTATCAGTATTCAATAAGTCCTTCATTCGACCGCATAAAAAAGAGCTATTCAACAGGCATCGCATATACCAGGTACTTTACAAAGGATGCGCTTAACTTTTATACTACACCTATCCAGAATGAACTGTTTGCGTATTTTTCTTATAAGAAGTGGTGGGTGCGGCCAACAGTAAGCTTGAGTTATGGATGGGGAAGTAAAGAAGAAAAGGAAAAAAAAGAAGCAATGCGTTTCGCTCGGTTACAGGAGGCGTTGAATCGTTTTTATGTAAAAAATACCACCTCGCTAAGCGATTTTTCTGCCACCATTTCGGTGCGTAAGGACTTTGACTGGTACAGCGTTCTTAGCAAACGGGATAACATAACGTTAACACCTATTGCCATGATAAATGCCGGTACACAGACATATGGTTTTAATACTTCTTATTCATATAATTTTTCACCGGTACGTATCAACTCATTACCCAGCAATAACGACATTTCCGAAAGTACCCAGTTTGCTTTTCAATCGGCTTGTATGGCGTTTAGGGGAAGTTATTTAAAGGGGAGGTTCCTATTACAGTCGCAGGTGTTGTTCGATTACTATTTGCTGGATTTGCAGGATTCCAACTCAAAATTGAACACCGTATACTCTATAACGGCTGGATTGAGTTTTTAATGATTGATTTTTAGGCATTTCTTCACTTAGCTGTTAAGGTAAATTAACAGGGATGATTGTACCTTGGCATATAAGTTGAATTTCTACAGGTGAACCAATAAATAACACAGAATATGAAACTAAAATCCCTGGCATTATTAACAATTGCTTCCACATTGACGTCGCTTTCTTTTGCACAAGGATTTCATATTGGTGCAAAAGCCGGTGCCAACATCTTTAAAGTAGATGGTACCTCCATGAAAGATGAATTTAATTTTGGATATAACGTGGGCGCTTTTGCCGAATTGAATTTCAGCGATAAAATAGGTATTCAACCTGAAGTAATGTGGAACCAGACCAATTACCGTACAGGTGATCATTTCGGTTCTATTTATCCACATGGAGTGGATGATGTTAAAGGAAAACTGAACTACCTGAGCATTCCTGTTCTCTTAAATGTTAGTCCCGCCAAGTTCCTCACCTTACAGGCTGGTCCGCAATTTGGTATTCTACTGAATCACGATAAAACGCTTGTAGATAACGGCCAGGAAGCCTTTAAAAAAGGCGATTTCTCCATGCTGGGCGGCGTGCAATTAAACATTGGTTCCTTCAAACTCGGGGGGCGGTATGTGGTAGGCCTTGCTAATATCAATGATATTGATAATAAAGAAAAGTGGAAAAACCAGGGATTCCAGGTATATCTTGGAACAAGGATTTTATAATACTCTTTCTATATAATAGAAAAGCCTCCCGATGCATCGGGAGGCTTTTGTTTTTTTATAGTGCTGAAGCAGTAGTAGGGGCCTTCTTACTTCCTACTTCTTACCTCATACTTCTGACTTCATCTTCTTCCAGGTATTGATCAATCCATTGGTAGAGGAGTCGTGTTTGCTTACAGGTTTGTCGTCCTGCAATTCGGGCAGGATATTATTGGCGAGTTGTTTCCCCAATTCTACGCCCCATTGATCAAAACTGAAGATATTCCAGATAACACCCTGTACAAATATTTTGTGTTCATACAAGGCAATCAGCTGGCCAAGGGTATACGGCGTGATCTTTTTAATGAGAAAAGAGTTGGTAGGCCGGTTGCCGGTAAATACTTTAAACGGTACCAGGGCTTTTATTTCCTCAGCCGATCTTCCTGCTTTTATCAATTCGGCTTCTGCTTCTATTTCTGTTTTTCCGTTCATTAATGCTTCTGTTTGCGCAAAGAAGTTGGATAACAGTTTTTGATGATGGTCGCCAATTGGGTTATGGCTGATGGCCGGCGCAATAAAGTCGCAGGGTATCAATAGGGTTCCCTGGTGTATCAATTGATAAAAGGCATGCTGGCCATTGGTGCCTGGTTCGCCCCAGATAACCGGTCCGGTTTCGTAGCGCACCGGTTTACCTTTGCGATCTACGCTTTTTCCATTGCTTTCCATATTGCCTTGTTGAAAATAAGCGGCAAAACGGTGCATGTACTGGTCGTATGGTAAAATAGCTTCCGTTTGGCTATCGAAAAAGTTGGTATACCAGAGGCCTACAAGCCCCATGATAACCGGAATGTTATTTTCGAAAGGAGTAGATCGGAAATGTTTGTCGGTTGAATTAGCGCCTTTTAACAACGATTCAAAATGCTCGTAACCGATGGTCAGCGCAATGGATAAACCAATAGCGCTCCATAATGAATAGCGGCCGCCTACCCAGTCCCAGAATTCGAACATATTGGCTTTATCAATACCAAACTTCACTACTTCCTTTTCATTGGTACTAAGCGCCACAAAATGTTTGGCAACATAGCTTTCATCATCGGCCGCTTCCAGAAACCACTGCCTGGCTGTGTGGGCATTGGTCATGGTCTCCTGCGTGGTAAATGTTTTGGAGGCGATGAGGAAAAGCGTTTCCTGTGGGGTTACTTTTCGTAATGTTTCCACTATATGGGTAGCGTCAACATTGGAAACATAGAAAACCTGGATGTCTTTTTTCCAGTATGGTTTTAGCGCCTCTGTTACCATATAAGGACCCAGGTCGCTGCCGCCAATACCAATGTTAACGATGTATTTGATCTTGTTACCGGTGTAGCCCGTCCATTCGCCAGTATGAATTCGCTCACAGAACTGTTTCATTTGTTGTAATACCTGGTGCACTTGTGGCATTACATTTTTACCCTCTGAATACACCGGTTCGTTGCTCATATTGCGCAGGGCAGTATGCAATACCGATCTGCCTTCAGTCTCGTTTATTACATCACCGGTGAACATGGCTTCTATAGCGTCGGACAGTTTGCATTCCTCGGCCAGATCGAGCAGCAACGAAATGGTTTTTGCATTGATGCGGTTCTTGGAGTAATCGAACAAAATATCTTCAAACGAAATGGAAAAGTTATTGAACCTATCCGGGTCATCGGCAAACAGTTCGCGCAAATGCGTTTCGGAGATCTTTTTGTAATGGCGTTCCAGTTTGTCCCATGCTTCGGTCTGGTGCGGCTTGATCTTTGGTAACATACTTGGTTGTATTAGCTTCAAAGTTAATGATTCTTGGTTCTTGATTTTTACTTCCCTGTTTTAACTGTATGTTACAGGTTTCACGGTCCAGGTAAAACTTATAATAAGAAAATGATGACAGGTAACGCGCCCTGTAATTCCGCATAGAGCGGGATAGGTGCTGAAACTTGAAACCATAATCTTTACCTGATCAGCTGGTTCAAGCTGATCATAAATTTAAACTGAGTATTGTGTCTATTACATATTGGACCATGGCAGGCGTTATTCCCAAATGCAGTACCATCCTGATGTGTGTGGGGGAGATGGGGATCGCCAGAATATTTTTTTCCTTTAACGCTGCTGCTATCTGTGCCGCCTGAAAAGGTGGTTGTATTTCAAAAATGATGATGTTGGTCTCTACAGGTAATAACCCTGCAGTAAAGGTTGTTTTAATAAGATTCGATGCAATTTCTTTGGCATTATCATGGTCCTGCTGTAAGCGGATGATGTTGTTTTTAAGCGCGTACACGCCACAGGCTGCCATATAACCGGCCTGGCGCATGCCACCCCCAAATACTTTACGCACCCGGCGCGCCTTTTTAATAAAGGCCTGGCTGCCGATAAGGATACTTCCTATAGGGCATCCCAACCCTTTATTTAAACATACTGAAATGCTATGGAACAATTCACCATATTGTTTGGGCGATTCGTTGCGGGCTACAATGGCATTGAACAACCGGGCGCCATCGAGGTGCAGGGACAGGTTGTTGTTATCGCAGACCGTTCGGATCTGTTGTATATCGCTCAGGTCATAACAACTGCCACCACCGCGGTTAGAGGTATTTTCCAGGCAAACCAATGAGGTGTGGGCTTTATGTACATCGTCGGGGTTGATGGCTGCAGCAACCTGGTCGGCGGTGATGCGTCCCCGGTTGCCGGGTATCAACCTCGATTGTACGCCGGAATTGAATGCCATACCGCCCCCTTCGTACTGATACACATGCGCAGTTTGATCGCAGATCACTTCATCGCCTGGTTGTGTATGCACTTTAATAGCGATCTGATTGCTCATGGTACCGGTAGGGCAATAGAGAGCGGCTTCCATGCCAAACAGTTCGGCCGCCATGGTCTCCAGCAAATTTACGGTAGCATCTTCACCAAAAACATCATCGCCTACATGCGCTCTTAACATCGCGTCCAACATTTCCGAGGTAGGTTGGGTCACTGTATCCGATCTTAAATCAACTATCATAGATTAATCTTGAATATTAAATCCCGACGAAACTTCGATTGTCGGTTCTGACGCCTTTGACAGTTTCAGACTCCGTCAGAAATACCGACCGAAGCTTCGGGATTATAAATGTAGAATGTTGAGGCGGAAATTCAATGGAGAATCTGTAAATCCGGTAAATGTAAGTGGACAGTTGTAACCCCCGCTATTGCGGGGCAAGCTTTGCTCTTGCTACCTGTCGCACGATAGTTTTTTTTAACATGATATTAAACCTAGGCTATCAGTTGCCTTCAAAAAGCTCACTTTACCACTACAATTTTTACACTTTAAAAGAATACACATGAAATGTAGAATTTCAGCAGCTATTGCTATGCTCTTACTGATGGCTTTATCGATTGGTTCCTGTAAAAAAGATGATACTTCTCAAACACCTGTAAGCGATACGGAGGCGCAAACAATTAGTCAGGAAGATGCCGCCGCCGAGGGAGAATATGATGACGTCACTGAAATGGGACTCGCAGCAGGTGCCGATCTGCAAAGCGGCGCTGTTGATAACGGTCGTATAGCTACCGATGGTAACACCGCACGTATTCGCATTGATCTGTTTGTAAACCTGGCACTGAAATTAGGCCCTTGTGTTACTATTACTGCTGAACCTAATGACACCACTTTCCCTAAAACTGTTACGGTAAATTATGGCGATGGCTGTGTTTGCCGCGATGGTAAACTAAGAAAAGGTAAAGTGGTCCTGAATTTTTCTGCACCCGTTCACAAATCAGGTGCTGTTCTCACCATTACCCTACAGGATTACTATGTTAACCGCGCGCATATCGAAGGCGTAAAAACCGTTACCAACCTCAGTGCAAATGGCGCAGTAAAGTATTCGGTTAAAATTGCCGGCGGAAAAGTCGCCTGGCCAAACGGTAGAGGGTTTACTTATGAAGGCACAAAAACTGTTACTCAGATTGAAGGCGCCGCCACTGCCAGCTGCGCAGATGATGTGTATTCCACTGAAGTTAGCACCACCATCAAATATGCCAATGGCGTTACGGTAACAAAGAATACCGAATCACCGCTGATAAAACCCGTTGCCTGTCATTGGATAGCAAAAGGGAAATTGAAACTGACTATCAATAACCGCGTTTTGTATGTCGATTTTGGGACTACCGGCGATTGTGATGACAGCGCATTACTGATCTGGGCTAACGGACAGGTAGAAATTAAGTTGTAGCATGAACGCTCAATAATATAAGGCCTATATACAAAAAAGCCTCCCCTACAGTACCGTTGGGGAGGCTTTTTTGTAAAACGAATAATTTATTTGTTATGCAGGTTGAGGTGCATCAAAATCAAAATCTGGTTGTTGAGCAGCGGCAAAAGCAGCTGCATCGCCATAAGGGCCAACATATTTGGCATCACCGAATCCCAGAATAGGGAGGAACACTACGCCTAAGAAAATAATGCCAATAGTGAAACCTTCATCCTTACCAAAGCTCTTAGACAACATATTGTATGTCCAGATAATGAAAACATAGTTTACAACGGGAATAAAGAACAGGAGGACCCACCAGGTAGGTTTTCCCACGATCTTTAAAAGAACAATAAAATTGTAAATAGGGATAATACATGCCCAGCCTGGTTGGCCGGCTTTTTCAAATACTTTCCACATGCTGGCAATGAGGAAAATTGCAAGGCCAAAAATAAGGAGGAACAGAATTGCCATAGTTTAGTTGGTTTTATTAAGGAATATGAACATTAAAAGTGTAAATAATTTTTAGTATTTGCAAGCTTTACGAGTAATTGATCGCAAAAACAGCGGCCGTAAAATGTGCGTAGGATAGCCCCTGATCAATACATAACCCTATGGTTTTTACTATTGTACATTTCCCGGTGTAGGTATGAATTGTCAATTTGACCTTATGCTAAACTAGTTATCCGGGTGATTAGCAAATTCTTGTATATAACGTTAATATGTAATAATCACGATGCTTTTGTGGGATCTCTGGTTGCAGGCGGTATTATTAAAGCAGGGGTACCTGGTTGTTTATACAGGCGTATTACTTTATTGTCAATTTCAAAAATTACCCAAATACATGGTAAAAGGTGCTCTAACTACAGCCAAACAAAAAGGCCCCCGATGCATCGGGGGCCTTTTTAATAAAGTTATAGCTTGACTTAGATGGCATCAAATACCACCAACAGAGCAAAGATTACACCTGGGATCCAGAAGAGCAAAGTAAGGATGATGCTGATCCAGAACTTTGAATTAACTTCTCCTTCTTTCAGGTAAACAGCCAGTGGGGGTAACAGGATAGCCAGAATAGCCAATAATACTTGATCGGTTTCTTCAGCACGACCAGCCCGTTTGTCTGCCTTGTACTCTTTCATTAATTTCTTAGCCTCTTTAATACGTGATTTGCGCTCATTCCTTGACAGGCTCTTGAATTCATCAACGGCAGATGTTACTGACGCCGGAGCTGGTTCGGTTTTCGCAGTGTTTTCAGCAGAAGGCATAGAAGCAGCCAGTACAGGAGACGTGCAAACAGATACCATTACCAATAAGGTCAGAATTCGGGTAGTGATCTTTTTCATATTATCTATTTTGGTAAGACAAATATAGTGATGAATTTTTCAGAATTGAAACTCACATGCAATTAAAAGACCAGATTGTAAGACCCCCTGGCTGTCCAAAAAGGCTCAACTGGCAAAAAGCCTTAATATGCCCCGTACGCATACATTTGTTTTAAGAAATAAAAGCACCTACCATTGCATTGGGAAAGGGCCGGGTGATAGCGATCACAGGTTGTATATGACAGTTAGGATAAAACTGCATACACCGTCAGAAATGATTATTATTGTAAATACAATTGTGTAGAAAATATTTACCATGGCTGGCTTAAGCAAATATTACAGAAAGGAAGGGGAGGTGCAACAGGCAATAGCGGCGTTCTGGCAATGGTTCATTAATAATGAGCACCGTTTTAGAGGGCTTGAAAAGAATGATTCTGATCAGGCTCTGTCGTTTTTGGAGGAGCTTATTCATCAAATGCAGCCGTATGATCCTTATCTTAAAGCCCTGGCCGGTCCCGATAGTAATGGCAATTTTGAGCTCATTATCACTTCCGACGGCGATATAGCTTTGTTTTGTAAAGTAGAAGAACTGGTAAAAGCAGCACCACCCGTCCCTAACTGGATATTTACAGCGCATAAACCCGCCCTCGGTTTTGAAGGCATAAGCATCGACCTGTATGGCCTTCAGTTCACCACTGCCAACACCAGCTTTTATCCTATTGTACAGGATAATTATCCCGATGAAGTTAGTATAGTAATTACTCATACTGAGTATACCAGTGAAATGGATGATCAGTTTCAGGCGGGCGGCATGATCTATCTTGAAAATGGATTGGGGGAGGTGAATACGGCCACCAAGATCGATCATTATGAGACCGGCCCGCTGCCCAGACCCGACCAGGAGATCGAAGTGATACCTGTTTCAAAACTGAATGAATATTTAAATTGGCGCGAGAAGGAATTTGTGGAGAAATATGAATCGGTACCGGCCGAACGGCCCGATACGTTTCATTTACTGGAGGCGGAAGACAGGGATGGCAGAAAGATGTTATTGACCGTTAACATGGAATGCAGGTATTGGGATAAAAAGCCGGCTTATTCCTGGTTATTACAGATCAATATGAACTTTACCGGTGATGAAGGTGGTTTCCCGTTTGAAGAACAATTAATAGCACTGCAAACCCTGGAAGAGGAGATCTTCACCCTGCTGCCCGGTGATAAAGCCATTTTGGCCGGAAATAAAACCTACGACAATTGCAAGAATATTTACTTTTATGTGAGCGAATATAAAACCCCGGCGGTTTTGTTGAATCAGTACATTGATAGTAAGGAAACTCCCTATGAGATCGTGTTCTTTATAAGAAGAGACAAGTACTGGCGAACCATGGAACAGTATTTCAACCTGCCTATTGAAGATTAATGCTAATATTTCAGATTGTGTAATAAAAACGGTTTGGGTTGTGTAAACAACTATATTTGAGCCGCATACTACGATTGAATAGGGGTATATGCATTGTTTTTGTTATAAGTAGGGCTGCAATGAGGTACAGGTTAAACAAGCATTTAGCATAGTTACTGTATTGAGGGTTAGAATAAAATAGTGTGCTTTGCGTTTTCAATAGTATTCAATTTCCTTAGAAACAACATGTTAATAGCATTATGCACGCCTTACGCCCGGATTTAATGCGTTATTGGTTAATCATAAAATCCATTGGGGTAACCCCCGATATGGAGGAGTATGAAAAAAGGAAAATGAGCATTTTTAACCAGCTTAATTTCCTGGGGATCATTACAGGCATCATTGTACCGCTTATTGGCATTCTCTTCAACGACCACCTGCCCCCACTTGCCTGGTTTATTGCCGCCTCTCCGCTGGCCATCAGTGTTATTGTACTTTGGTTGAATTATGAACAGTATTACGAGCATGCACGGCTTGTATACTTCAGTTTATATCCTATAGCTACCTGTTTGGTTTACCTGGGAAAAGTAGATGTAGGAGTAGAACTGTTCTTCGTATTATATGGCGTGTTATCAGTTTTCTTTTTACAACAGGTAATTCATATCCTCTTTGCATTCTCTTTAGCGGTAGCCTGTTACTTTATTGCCTGCATAGCACCGCATGATTATTATTTCAGACTGGAGAAGTCCAATTATTATTTCTACGTATTCAATCATATTACTGCCATTTCCTTTATTTTTTACGCCATTTATTTTATAAAGCAGGAGAATAACGGCTATCATTATAGTTTGCTTACCAAGTCGAAAGAAAGCGAATTACAGAAGCGCGAAATTGCGCAAAAGGCCAGTTTGCTGGAAGAACAAACCGCCAAGCTAACGGAGCTGAATCAGCTAAAGAATAAGCTGTTCTCGGTTATTGCACATGATCTGAAAACGCCTATGTATGCGTTGCGGAACCTGTTCAATAATATGCACATCAATGAAATGCCGGTGAAGGAAATGAAGGCGCTGCTGCCTGGTATAGTAAGTGAAATGAACTATACCACCAACCTTATGGAAAACCTGTTGCAATGGGCCAAGTCGCAAATGGAAAACTCCTCCTTGCAACCTGAGGTGTTGGATATAGAGAACATGATCAGCCGGGTATTACAATTATTGCACTGGCAGGCCAGCAACAAACGCATATTCCTGGAATCGCAGGTAGAAGAACCCTTGTTTTGTTATGCTGATAAGGAAATGGTAAACCTGGTATTGCGCAACCTGCTGTCAAATGCCATCAAGTTTACCCCTGAAAACGGACACATAAGGGTAGGGGCCAAGGAGCAGGCTTCCTGCGTTGAAATATATGTACAGGACGATGGCGTTGGCATCAGCGCCGAACGTCAGCTGCAATTGTTTGGTGAAATGTTTTACACCACCAAAGGCACTAATTCCGAAACTGGTACCGGATTAGGGCTTAAACTCTGTAAAGACTTTCTGGAAAAGAATGGCGGCCGTATTGCAGTGCAAAGCCAGATAGGCAAGGGCAGCACTTTTACTGTTATACTACCACGCTTTGGTGGTGAAATAGGACCGCGGGCCTCAATAAGACAATAGAAAGTAGTAGCAATCACGAATAAAATTCTTACAAATAAAAAAGGTGAGCCTTTCAATGAGCGGCTCACCTTTTTGTATTGTAGGCAGGTTATTTAAAGATAGTGTCAAAGAACGTCTTCATATCATTCCAGGAGGCGGTGTCAGCTGCACCATTATACGCAATAGGCAGGTTCCATTTCTTTCCAAGCTCAGTTGCCTGAGGGTTGGTGAATGCATGCAGGGCATTGGGATATGATTTGAAAGTATAGTCGGCTTTTATAGAATCCATTTGTTTTTTAAACTGTGCCACTTCCTCTGGCTTTACAAAAGGATCAGCTTCTCCATGACATACCAGCACCTTTGCTTTCAGCAGGTCTTTGTTGGCAGGCACGCCTGCCAGGTTACCATGAAAGCTTACCACGCCCTTGAAGGGCTCGCCCAGCTTTGCAGCATTCAATACCATGGCGCCGCCAAAGCAATAACCTATGGCAGCCAGTTTACCGGTATCTGTTTCCGTAAAGCTTTTTAATGCTACCATGGCCGCCTCGATGCGTGCTTTAGCACTTAAAGGTTTGGTGTAAAATTGCCCGGCCAGTTTACCTGCCACAGCTGGTGAATCGGTAGTAACGCCATTGCCGTACATATCCATGGCCATGGCTATATAACCCAGTTTTGCCAATTCACGGGCCCGCATTTTGGTATAATCATTCAAACCCCACCATTCCGGAATGATCAGGATGGCCGGGCGTTTGGTATCGAGGCTGGTATCGTATGCCACATAGCCTTTCATGGTGGTGTTATCACCTGCATAACTAACGTCCAGCGTTTTTACCCCTGGTTGTTTGGTTTCGGTTGGTTGTTGTTCAGTAGCTGGTTTTGATGACTGATCATTACAGGAAACAATAGCTGCAATGATCAAAGAAAGAAAAGCAAAACCCAATTTTTGTTTCATGATAGTATGGTTTGTTTATTAGTTAAGTTGCCTTTTCATAAATGCCGCTTTCCAGAACGACTCTTTTTTCTATCAGGTTGCTGCGCAGGTTATTTAATTTTTCCAGCGCCGTATCTCCCATCAGTAGATGCAATCCTGATGCCGGCAATCCCTTTTGGGCAATCCGGTTGAGAAGGGCATTCAAAGAGCGGATCCCATTCTCCGTTTCATTGGTTACCTGTATCTGGATGAAACCTGTGGCTGACAACAATGCCTGCAGTTGTCGGGAAGTAATTAAAAAGCTCAATGAAGCATCAAAAGCCCAGGGTACGGGATAATACACCGGCTGGTCATTGCCCAGCACATCATAGTAAACAAATCTACCGCCTTTTGTTAGTACCTGGTTGATTGCAGTATAAAATGCTTTTTTATCGGCTATATTCATTTGTACGTGTTGTGACCACACGGCATCAAAGCTGCCATCAGCAAAAGGAAGGGCCAGTACACTGCCCTGTACAAACCTTGTATGTTGTTGCAAACCGGTTAATGCAGAGAGTTTCTCTGCTGTTCGTATATAGTCGCTGGTAATATCAATACCGGTAACCTGGCAACCATATTCAGCTGCCAGCATCCGACAGGCGCCGCCCAAACCGCAGCCTGCGTCCAGGATACGTATGCCTGGTTGCAGGGCTGCTGCAGTAGCCAGTTCCCGGGATACATCCTGCCCGCGTACATGAAACTCATCAACAGGGGCCAGGTCGTTCCTGGTTATCTGGGATGGCTCTTTACCAATAGCGTGTAGAATGGTTTCGAGGAGACTGTTATGAGAATAATGGGCTTCTATTTGCGATTCGTTCGTCATTGGTACCGCAAAGTTAACGGTTGAGCGGTTAATCAGTTAGCCAGTTAACCAGTTGACCGATTAACCAATAAACGAGGTGGCTATTTGTCGGCATGCTAAAAAACAAGGTTAACCTTATCAAGTCATCAACTTGTCAACTTTTCAACTGTTTTCATCTATCTTTGAATCTATGACACAAGAAAAAATAAACGATATGAGGTCCCGCCTTGGTGGACTGAGGAGGTTTCTTTGACGTCGATAACCGTCAGTACAAAGTAAACGAAGAAAAAACGCTTTCCCTTTCACCCGGTTTTTGGGATGATAACAAACGGGCCACTGAAATTCTCAAAAGCATTAAGCAAAACGAATTCTGGATCAAACTATACGACCTGTCAAAAGCGTCGGTAGAGGATTTTGTTGTGCTGTTCGATTTCTGGAAAGCTGGCGAAGCCAGTGAGGAGGAAACCAAACAGGCTTATGAAAAAGCATTACAACAATTAGATGAAGCCGAATTCAAAAGCACCCTTAACCAGCCGGAAGATGAATTACCGGGCGTATTGCAGATAAACAGCGGCGCCGGTGGTACTGAAAGCCAGGACTGGGCAGAAATGCTGGCGCGGATGTACCGCATGTATGGAGAAAAACAGGGCTGGCAGGTTACCGAGCTCGACTGGCAGGAAGGAGATGGCGCTGGTATTAAAAGCGCTACCCTGCAATTCGACGGACCGTTTTCCTATGGCTTTTTAAAGGCCGAGAGCGGCGTTCATCGCCTGGTGCGTATTTCGCCCTTTGACAGCAATGCCCGCCGTCACACGTCTTTTGCATCGATATTTGTGTATCCGTTGGTGGATGACAGTATTGAAGTAGATGTAAACCCCGCCGACCTGGAATGGGAATTCTACCGAAGCGGTGGTAAGGGTGGACAGAACGTTAACAAGGTGGAAACGGCTGTGCGTTTAAAGCACCATCCCAGCGGTATTGTGGTGGAATGTCAAAAAGCCCGTACACAAGGGGAAAACCGCGAAATGGCGCTCCAGATGCTTAAGAGCCGCCTTTATGAAGAAGAGTTACGCCGTAGGGAAGCATTAAAGAATGCCACCAATGCCTCCAAAAAGAAGATAGAGTGGGGCAGCCAGATCCGCAGCTATGTGTTCCATCCCTATAAAATGATCAAGGACCACAGAACCGATTATGAAGTAGGGAACGTACAACCGGTGATGGATGGCGAGCTGGATGGGTTTATAAAAGCTTATCTGATGAAGGAAGCGGAGGGTAGTTAGTTTGTGGTTTGTTGTTTGGAGTTTGTGGTTGCTACCGCGCTTTGAAATTTCCGATGGTATTCATCAGCTTTAATGCCGTACAAATAAATAAAAAAGGGTGAACTTGAGATAATCCGAGTTCACCCTTTTTTTTATTTATCAGACTATTGAAATTAATCAGTCATTTCGAAATTCGGGAACAATCACAAACAACAAACCTCGAAGCATATACAAAATAAAAACGCCACACTGTTAAGCGTGGCGTTTTTACATGAGTGTATCTCAGCGAACTGAGAACCCAGAAACTCTTTCACTGAGAACTCAGAACAAGAATTTTGCCTGCAGTTTCATAGAACTGTCTATGGCTGCAGGCAAAATATGAATACACCAATTAATATTTGCCAGAGTAATTGTAACCAATCCGGGGCATTACTCGTGTATTTATACTTCTTTGAACAATTACCTCATTGCAGTTTCGTTGCTGAGGCCTTGTGCATATAAAGAACCGGGTAATACGTTCCAAATTAAGGACACCATACGGCGACGTTTGTCATCAGCCTTATAGTCTTTCACTCTGTCAGGGTAAGGTAACTCTTCCCCTTTACCCATCCACTTGATGTCGTAGTTGATGAGCTTTGGATTGGGGATCAGAGCTTCATTTATTTTGATAAGGTCAACCAGAAGGTTGGCAATAGATTTTGCTCTAAGTTCAGATAATTTAACGTTCAACTCCTGACGGGTAGGGTTGTTCGTTTTCATCTTGGCGAGCAGCGGCGAATACAAAGGAGATTCCTTCGCGATCGGCGTTTCGTCAGAGAAACCATAACAAACAATTACCGCAACGAACCTTTGCCTTGGGTGATCACCAAAGAACTTGATGATACGCTGTACAATTGGCTCGATTGACTTTTTGGCCTCATCCTGTTTTTCAGGAGGAATACCATAGCCACCTGCGGGGAAGAACGTTGCTGTTTCAAATGAAGAGAAAGTTGAAATGTCATAAAGGTCGTTCAACGATTTCAGATCGGTCAACGCACTTTGGATGATCACGTTTGTGCGTTCTGCGAACTGAAGGATCTCTTCTTTGGTACCATGCTCAGCCAGTTGTTGTGCAACTGCAAGCTGGGTGTCGATCTTTCTTTCAGCCTCTTTGAGGTTCTTGATGATCTCCTTACCAATGTCAGGATCCACTTCATAATTTTTCACTTTTTCTACGGTCAGGGCGATGGCGCGCTGAGCTTCTTTCTTGACTAACTCAAGAGTTTCTTGTGTGGTTTTCGTCAGGTTTTGGACTTGTTGACTGGGTTTGCATGATACCGCCATGCCCAGCGCCAGTCCTGTTACAACCATGATTAATAGGCTACGAAGCATAAGAGTAAAGGTTTTTTAATAAGCAGGACCAAAAGTGACCTGCTCCTTTGGTTTACTAATTGGCTTTTTCGGATTGGTTCTTAAATGGATACTTGAAGTATCTATCTGACTTTTAACGGCAGATGTGCGAATATATTCTCTTTCTTTAACATTTTTTTCCTTTTTTATTACCTCTGCCGGCTCAGAATAAGCGTAAGAACTGTACGAATTGTAAGATTTACTATTTTCTTTTTTTGGCGCTGCTTCGGGAGCGTTTTCAATAACCGTTGGAGTTTCAGTTGGTTGTATTTGTGTGTTTGTTCTGTTCTTGGCGGCCTTCGTAATTTCCGGGTCCGACTCGGTCACCGGCGTCCATGAAACAGACGTAATATTCGCAGATGAAGGTAATTTTACCTTTAGTAGTTTTTCTATCGACTCATTTATCTCATTAATGTTGTCGTCTTTGATGAATGCGTACGACTTTATACCCATCTCATTAAACCATTTGCTCCAGATCGTAGTGAGTAAATTGTACTCACCCGTCCAGTCATCCTTTGGGTTTAATTCCAGCACAATAACTTTTAAGTTGGGAAAACGTTTATTGACCGGAAGCAAACCATAGTCGCCTTCTTTAAAGCGGCTGTTCCAATCAGGTGCTTTTTTCAGGTTGTTGATAATTTGTACGCAGGACGTATACCGATTGTTGCGGGAAGTGCGGCCTTGCAGGCTTTCAAAATCCATATAACCATCGGTGATGATGAAAAGTGTATTTTGTGCATCTTTTTCCAGATCATCCTGCAGGTCTTCATTGAAGTACTTCCAGATGTCGGCGCCGGCATAGGAAGTGCTGTTATTGCTGATCACTGCCTTTTTATACATCTGTGGCAACAGCGTATTGAAATTCTTTTCTGTTTCTTCCAGCATCTTGGCTTTTTGTTCGGGTTGCGCAGATGCCAGCGTAAGACGCAGGTTACCGGCGAGGTCATATACTTCATTTGAAGTGGTCCGCTGGGGAGCAACCATCAATTTCAGTTTATCATTCACGGTAAAATACAACCTGGTGGGATCTTTTGCATTCAGTTTTGACTTGAAAGCGGCGTAGATGGATTGGATGACCTGTATGTCCTTTGGGACCTGTTGCTGGTTGTTATACAGTATCCGGTCGCTTAGATCAAGCAAAACCATATAATTGTCTTTGGGCGGTGCGGATCCGTCTTTTTTAGCATCCTTCACAGCCTCTTCGATTTCGTTGCAGCCTGCCATAGCCCAGGCGCACACGATGGTCATGATAATGGTGAGGTAACGTGCCATAACTCAAGGATAAAAGAACCTGTTTATTTGAAATAAGATTCCTGAAACTCTTTAAGTTCTTTTATATAGGCGTCAGTTCTTTCGTTGATGAGCTTTATCTGCTCTTCTCCTTTTTCACGCCCATATAATGTTGCGAGGTAACCGTTCCAGCCGTCTCTGAAGTAATTGATGTTTTTTTCAATTGCATCAACGGGCAGAACAAGTCTGTCTTTTTCCTTGCTCAGGTCCTCCGCTCTTTGGGTTATTTGTTGTAACTCAGTCTCATATAACATCCGTTTTTCTTCCAGCAGTAAGATCTCATCCTGTAAACGGTTAATACGTTTGTACCGAAGTTTCAACTGGTTCCGTTTGCCCCATTCCATCTGCATTAAATAATATACAGAGCTCCAGATGGCAAACACGCCAAAACCCAAAAAAAGTACCAGGTAAAATCGCGAATCCGCGAATACCGGTACAATCAACGATTTAAATTCATCCCGATTCAACTTGATCAAAATCTCGTTCACGGCGGTATGAACCTGAAGCGCAAGTAAAATGTCGCCGATAAAAACCAGGCTTAGCAATCCCCAAACAACTTTCTTGTATTTCATGCCTCTTTCCGAGAACAGATGAATGGATGTTCCCAGGGCAAAGAAAATAGTGGGGAATACGATCAGGGGGGGGTAATTAATGATAAGAAAGACCAGTCTTCGAAGGCTGGGTAACAATTGTATGTTTAGCCTTCCTTCCTGAAAAAGGGTCATTGGATCTACACCGTTCAACGCAAAATCCGCTACACTCATGTAAAAATATAACAAGTAAAACGAAAGTGCAACTAAAAGAAACAATAAAAATAAAAAAGTGCCCCAGCTAAAACTGTAGTATTGCGCCTGTTGGCGGGGCGAATGCGGCAGATTTATCTCATCTAATTGATTCTTAAGTAGATTTATTTCACTCTGCTTACTGGGCACCAACCCTTTGGTAATATCGCGGCTATTATGAATTTCATCCACCTTGCCCTTGGTCTCGTAGAACTTTTCCAGTAGCCCATCAATTTGCTTCTGGATGCGGTTACGCATCTCCTCTGTTTTGGGTAATAACCGTAGGGAGTCCTGCTCAGAAAGAATGGAACCGCTGCGTACCTTGTTTAACAGGCCTTTATATGCTTCAATGCCGCCCTTGTAGGTGCCAGCCTGCTCTACGCCGTACTCGCGCATGTCTTTAACTACGATGTTGGACAGATCAGGCATATGGTACCTGTTGCTATCGTT
Source organism: Niastella soli (assembly GCF_017742245.1). Taxonomy (GTDB): domain Bacteria; phylum Bacteroidota; class Bacteroidia; order Chitinophagales; family Chitinophagaceae; genus Niastella; species Niastella soli. Next base: position 8,041 of record NZ_JAGHKO010000010.1, on the reverse strand, counting down.
TCTTGATTTGCCAGAAATGATCACTGATTAATGGGGTTGTTTTGAGGGTTAGGTTATAGCTTCCAAATTTAATTTATTGTGCTAATCAAAAATTAGTATGTGCACACCCTGTGGATAAAAGCAAGGGTGTATAACACCTTATTTTATAATATTTTGTTTGTCAGTGTTTTGACCCCACGCTACCTTTTTGTTAATTAAAAACCAGCTAAGTAACTTCGCAGCCTCAAAAAACACATGACTATGGAATTCGGCTATTTTCATTACCCCCTGCCGGCAAACGAACCTGTTTTATCGTATGCCCCCGGGTCGCCCGAAAAAAAACGGCTCAAGGAAGTGCTTGCTCTTTTGAAACAGGAACAGGTTGATGTGCCTATGTACATTGGCGGACTGGAAGTGCGCACTAATAAGAAAGAAACCATGAATCCCCCGCATGAAATAAAACATGTACTGGGGCATTATCATATTGGTGAAGAAAAACATGTAAAGCAGGCTATAGAAGCAGCCCTCGCCGCCCGTGAAAGCTGGGCCGCCATGAGCTGGGAAAGCCGTGCGCATATTTTTCTGAAAGCCGCCGACCTTATTGCTACCAAGTACCGCGCCTATATGAACGGTACTACCATGCTGGGACAAAGCAAGAATGCGTACCAGGCGGAGATCGACAGCGCCTGCGAACTCATCGACTTCTTACGTTTCAATGTACATTTTCTGAGTGAAATTTACCGTCAGCAACCTATAAGCGCTGCCGGCATACATAACCGGATGGAGTACCGCCCGTTGGAAGGATTTGTACTGGCCGTTACCCCATTCAACTTTACCGCTATCGGCGGAAACCTGCCTACTTCAGCAGCTATGTGTGGTAACGTTGTGGTATGGAAACCTGCCCACACCCAGGTTTACTCGGCACAGATGTTCATGCGTATTCTCAAAGAAGCAGGATTGCCTGATGGGGTTATCAATCTTATTTACGTTGACGGACCTACGTTAGGTAAAGTTTGTTTTACCCATCCTGATTTTGCCGGCGTGCATTTTACCGGTTCAACAGGTGTATTCAACAATATGTGGGAAACCATTGGTAAAAACATGGCTTCGTACAAATCATACCCCCGCATTGTTGGCGAAACCGGTGGAAAGGATTTTGTACTGGCTCACAAAAGCGCGGATGTTGATCTACTGGTTACCGCTTTATTGCGCGGCGCTTTTGAATACCAGGGACAGAAATGTTCTGCAGCTTCTCGTGCCTACATCCCCAGCAACCTGGCGGAAGATGTTAAAAAGAAACTGGTAGCCGGTATCGAAAGCTTTAAAATGGGTACCGTAGAGAACTTCAGCAATTTTATCAATGCCGTGATCGATGAAAAAAGCTTTAATAAAATTGAAGCTTATATCGAAAACGCCAAGAACGATCCCAAAGCAGTGATCTGGGCTGGTGGCAAATGCGATAAATCACAAGGCTATTTTGTTCAGCCTACTGTGATAGAAGCAAAAGACCCCTTGTATGTTACCATGTGCGAAGAGATCTTCGGGCCGGTATTAACCCTATATGTATATAATGCCGATAAGTTTGAAGATACCCTGGAGCTGGTCAATAAAACTTCGCCTTATGCGTTAACCGGTTCTGTTATAGCACAGGACAGGGCAGCGGTTGAACAGGCAACTGTAAAACTGCGCCATGCAGCTGGTAACTTCTACATCAATGATAAACCAACCGGCGCCGTTGTAGGACAGCAACCATTCGGCGGAGCCCGCGCCAGTGGTACCAATGACAAAGCTGGTTCTATTTTGAACCTGTATCGTTGGCTCAGTGCAAGGACCATTAAGGAAACATTCAACGCTCCTGTTGATTATCGTTATCCTTTTATGGCGGAAGAATAGTTTTTTAGTTCATTAGTTATGGTGTTGTTGAACTCGCGTCTATTTTTGAACTTACACACATACGAACTCAATAACTAAATAACTTACAAACTTGGTACTTATAAATAAAAAGGCTGCTTTTTAGAAAGCAGCCTTTTTATTTGAGCAAAGGAACTTTATTATTTCTTCGTCATACCACCCAGGTGGATCTGGAAGCCTACGCTTAGACCGAAGTTGTTATATCTGTCGCCAGCAGTATTTTCATATGCATCACCGCCGTATGACTTGTAATACAAGGCAAATTCAAGAGCTGTGTTGGGTGTAAGGAAAACTGCAGGACCCGCTTTGATCTGATAATAATTACCACTTATTGATTCTTCACCTTTTTCTTTTGAGCTGCCAAAGCCATAACTAGCATCAGCAAAAATATTCAACATTTTTCCTGAAGGCATGAAATAATAGCGAACAAAGGGAGCTAAAGAAAAGCTGGTAGTTGATCCGGTGTTTGTACTGGTACCCGATTTTGTTTTTGTTTTTGTATATCCAAATTCAGGACGCAAACCAGCAGCAAACTGATCAATAAAGAAATAGCCCGCATCTGGAGCAATGGTGATATCGGTTTGTTTATCATCACCTCGTTTGCCAGCATTGAAAGCTGCACTACCGCCAGCCAACCATTGGCCTTTGTTAACCTGAGCGAAAATAGCGTTTGAACTTACTAGTAAGAAAGCAGCAAGAAATACTTTTTTCATTGTGTTAGTTTTACCCGGTATTATTAGTGATTTTTAACATGCCAAATTTAATCGCTTAATAACTAAAACATAGGGAATAGTGATTATTTTCATTATATATAGAGCTTTATTGATTAAAAACAATAACTGCGTATAGTAAACTGGTTTATTTGTGTTGTTGTAACATTACTTGTAGTTAACAGTTATACCTAATATTATACAGAGGAAGCCGGTCCTTAAATAAAAACAACTAATGTATCGGGTACGCAACATGGCATTAGGTTATCATAAGTCTTTTGCTGTTTACACCTTAGTATATCAATTCATCACTTCATACAGCCAGATCATCGTTTCATTCCTGTTGTAATTATTCCCATGATCGCTACCGTTAATTTTGATCTATAGTTATTACTGCATAACAACTATGCACCCATTTTCTTTAACCAAACACCCCTTTTTTACATGAAAAAAGTAGTTCTTGTTATGTCCCTGGCTGTCGGTTTTTGTATTGCTAAAGCACAGGATGGTGGATCAAATGCCATTAAGATCAACCCCCTGTCTTTGTTTCTTGCTACCGGTAATGTTTCTTTTGAAAGAGCGATCACAGAAAACCAGACTTTTCAGTTAGGTATGTTTTATTCAGGTGTAAAAATTTCAGATCTTAAATATTCAGGATTTGGTATTACCCCGGAATATCGTTTTTATGTTGCCGGTCATCGTGAAGCTATGAATGGCGTTTATGTAGCTCCTTTCCTGCGTTATCAGAATTTTAAGGTAAAAGACACCGACACAAAGGATAAAGTTACCTTCAGCTCATTTGGTGGTGGCGGTTTGGTGGGTTGGGAAAAAAGCTGGGACAGCGGTTTTTTGCTGGACCTTTTCATAGGACCCTCTTATAACTCCGGGAAAGTGAAAGAAGAAGGCGGCGCCAATGAAGATAATTTCAAGATCTCAGGCGGTATCGATGGATTTACCCTTCGTACCGGTCTTACTTTAGGTTTCCGGTTCTAAGCTTTTGACATAATGTTTAGGTGGTCAGTGCTCCCCACTCAACCTTTCTGCCAGTTGGCGGAGGAGGCGAGGAGGGGGGCATTTTTTTTTACCCCTTTAGCTTAATTTTCTAATTTGCCGGTTTGCGTTTATTTTTATCAAAATATTTTCCTTGAAGACGATTTTAAATGAACAGCAACTGGCTATAATTATCCGGAGGCTTAGTCACCAGGTATTGGAGAATAATATCGATCTCGATAATACGGTTTTTATTGGAATTCAGCCAAGGGGCATTTTTGTGAGCGATCAAATGATCCAGGTGATCAGACAGCTGGTTTCCCCCGAAAAAGTGCAGTATGGGAAGCTGGATATTACTTTTTACCGCGATGATGTCCGCAACCAGATCCATGTACCCAATCAAACCGATATACCATTTAGTATAGAAAATAAGAATGTGGTGCTGATCGATGACGTATTATATACTGGTCGCACCATCAGGGCTGCAATGGATGCGTTGTTGGATTTTGGCCGTCCGGCCAAAGTGGAACTGTGCGTGCTGATCGACCGTCGTTTTAGCCGGCAGTTACCCATTCAACCCGATTATACCGGTCGTTCCATAGATTCCATCGTATCACAGAAGGTAAAAGTTTTCTGGAAAGAACGGGATGGAAAGGAGGAAGTAGTGCTTTTATAAAGGACTGATTTTGACGCGTAAACCATAAACAAGCAACTAATTCATTTTTCCCTTAATTTCGCAGCTTGAAATGCAACTTTCAGTAAAACATCTGCTCGGTATACGGGATCTCTCCCGTCAAGACATTCAGATTATTTTAGATACTGCCACTCAATTCAAGGAAGTTTTACAACGGCCTATCAAGAAAGTTCCTTCTTTGCGGGATGTGACCATCGTAAACCTGTTTTTCGAGAATTCAACCCGAACCAGGATCTCTTTTGAATTGGCTGAAAAACGCCTGAGTGCTGACTCCATTAACTTTACGGCCAGCGCTTCTTCCGTTTCAAAAGGGGAGACCCTGCTCGATACCGTGAATAATATTTTGTCAATGAAGGTAGACATGGTGGTAATGCGGCATAGTGCCAGCGGAGCCCCTCACTTTCTGGCGAAACATATTCCGGCCGCTATTGTCAACGCAGGTGATGGCATCAACGAACATCCCACACAGGGATTGCTTGATGCATTTTCCATGCGGGAAAAACTGGGTCGCCTCGAAGGGTTGAAAGTGGCCATCATTGGTGATATCATGCACTCGCGGGTAGCCATGAGTAATATTTACCTGCTGAAGAAAATGGGTGCTGAGGTGATGGTGGCTGGTCCGCCAACCCTTATTCCCAAATACATACAGGAGGCATTTGACATTCGGGTTGAATACAATCTGAAAAAAGCACTCCAGTGGTGCGATGTGGCGAATGTATTACGTATTCAATTGGAACGCCAGAACCAGGTACTGTTCTCTTCACTGCGTGAATACAGTTTGGCCTATGGTATAAACAAACAGATCCTCGACAGTCTGGATAAAAAGATCGTGATCATGCACCCCGGGCCCATCAACAGGGGCGTTGAGTTGGATAGTGATGCTGCCGATAGCGCTCAAAGTATCATTTTAAACCAGGTTGAAAATGGGGTAGCGGTACGGATGGCCGTTTTGTACCTGTTATCCGGCGGCCGGGAAATGACAAACTAAAGGCCAGGGGCAAGTCCTGAATTTTAGGGATCCTGATAAATTTCAGGGATCTTAAATTTAAAAACTTGTGCCTTGTTTCTTGTACCTTGAGGTCTTATTCTGGTACCTTAATATATAATTATGCAACGCATAGCCCTGTTTCCTGGAACCTTTGATCCTATTACTATAGGTCATTTGGATATTATTCATCGTGCACTTCCCCTGTTCGATAAACTGGTGATAGGTATTGGCCGGAATGCCAATAAATTGGCCATGTTCTCTGAAGAACAACGGATGAAGTGGATCAAGGAGATATTCAGGGATAATCCGAAGGTTTCAGTGGCGGTATATGAAGGACTAACAGTAGAATGTTGCCGGAAAGTAGGCGCTAATTTTATAGTGCGCGGTATCCGGTACGTGAATGATTTTGAGTACGAAAAGGCTATTGCCGACATGAACCGAAGCCTGGATAAGGATATTGAAACGGTATTCTTAACCTGTTTGCCCCAATACACTTCGGTTGCTTCTACTCTGGTACGGGATGTGATCCGCAATGGTGGCGACGCCCGGCAATTCTTACCCCAGGCAGTTGCTAAGGATATATAACCCCACCCCGCGATATGATTTGGTTCAAAAAAGATCTCCAACTGCACGAATTCATTCACCTTGGAAATAATACCATGGGTGAACACATCGGCATTGAATTTACCGAACTCGGAACTGATTTTATAAAGGCGAGTATGCCGGTTGATGCCCGCACCAAACAACCGTATGGGTTGTTGCACGGCGGCGCTTCTTGTGTACTGGCCGAAACCCTGGGTAGTGTTGCTTCTGCAATGGTCATTGATCCCGAAAAATTTATCTGCGTTGGTCTCGAGATCAATGCCAATCATATTCGTGGAGTACGCGAAGGCCGGGTAACCGGAACGGCCACCCCTTTACATATTGGCGCCACCACCCATGTTTGGGATATAAAAATTTACGACGAAAGGGAAAAATTGGTTTGTGTAAGCAGACTTACCGTTGCAATACTCAAAAAGCAATAGGCAATAGCAACCACAAACTACAAACTAATATCCCGCCGCTTTCATCACATCATGAATAGCTCCAAATGTGTTGGACATATATTTTCCAAAATCGGCTGGTTTTGCCCATTCTATTTTTGTGATCTGCTCAACAGTTTGTGGAATTAAGGACTGACCATCGGGGGCAGATAATAAATACCACCAGGTTTCCTTTAAAATATGGTGTCCGCTTTCATCGTAGGTATGCCAGGTGGTGACCAGGTGTTTTTTCAATTCCACTTCCTGCAAACCGGTTTCTTCCTGAATTTCCCGAACGGCACACCCTTCCAAGGTTTCTCCATCATCCAACTTTCCTTTTGGCAGGTCCCATTTTCCCCGGCGGAAGATGAACAAGCCTTCACCCCCCTCGTTTAATACCAGACCACCGGCCGCTTTTACCAAAATGAATTTTTTCCAGAAGGCCTTTTTCAGCTCTTCTATATTATTATGTAGGTAAATTCCGGCATGCACTTTTTCCAAACGCATTTCGTGGATCATGGAATTAATACCGCCATGTGAAAATTCATCAATTAGTACCGCATCATCATGATGGGCGTAAGGCTCAATTTCTGGAGAAATGGAATCTGTAAGAAACAGGGGTTTGTCGTTAAAGTATATCTTTATGTGCATAACTAATTTTCAGTTTTCAGGTAGCAAAGACCAATTTCGCCGCAAATAACTTATAATATATGTCTTCGAACGAAAAGGCTGTCGCCGAAAAGTTATTACAAAGTAATGCTATAAAATTAAATCCCACACAACCCTTTACCTGGGCATCGGGATGGAAGAGTCCTATTTATTGTGACAACCGCCGGGTTTTGTCGTTTCCTTTTATTCGCGACTTTGTAAAATCTGAAATGTGCAATGTGATATTTCAGCAATTCCCCGATGCCGATTTGCTGGCTGGGGTAGCAACCGCCGGAATTCCCTGGGGAGCTATGGCGGCAGATCAGTTGAAGTTACCATATATATATGTACGTCCGAAACCAAAAGAACATGGCTTGGGCAACCAGATCGAAGGATATTTTGAGGCCGGACAAAAAGTGGTGGTAATTGAAGATCTGATCTCAACCGGAAAAAGCAGTTTGCAGGTGGTGGATGTAATAAAAGCCGCCGGCATGGAAGTGATGGGAATGGTGTCGATCTTTACTTACGGATTTTCGGTGGCCACCCAGAATTTTGAAAAGGCCGGAGTTCCTTATGTGTCGCTGACCAATTATGGCGCCCTCATTGAGCTGGCAGTTGAAAAAGGAATTGTGTCGCCAGACCAGCAGGAAATTTTAATGGAATGGAGAAAAGAGCCGTCTACCTGGACAGGGATGAAAAGTTAAAAAGTTGATCAGTTGATCTGTCTCCCCATATTTTAAAAAAGTCCCGACGACTACCGTCGGGACTTTTTTATATAGTTTTCGCAAAATAATTTTCTCGCCAACTTGCCAACCAGTCGACTCGCCGATTGCAAACTCGTCTCACCGACTCACCGACTCGCCAACTTGTCGACTCGAACATTCCGACTCCCCAACTTTCCGACTCGCAACTCGCGAATTCGTCGACTCGCGAACTCGTCGACTCGAACATTCCGACTCCCCAACTTTCCGAATCGCCGACTCGCTAACTTGCCAACTCGTCGACTCGCCGATTTGCAAACTCGTCTCACCGACTCGCCGACTCGCGAACTCGTCGACTCGCGAACTCGTCGACTCGCGAACTCGTCGACTCGCGAACT
>NZ_JAGHKO010000001.1:463060-3034462 GCF_017742245.1 Niastella soli | reverse complement strand
TCGGGCTCATATCCGCCGGCTGGCGGACGGGGTTCGATCCCAGCTCTTAAAAGTAAAAAACATTATATCGCGAAGTAGAGCAGCGGTAGCTCGTCGGGCTCATAACCCGAAGGTCCCTGGTTCGATCCCAGGCTTCGCAACTTGGTAAAGGCTTCTGGAAACAGAAGCCTTTTTTATTTCTCTGAATTAGTTCTCGTCCTGGTTAGGGCTTTTGAAAGGAAGCCATTTTTTATGTACACAGTTTATGTTTTATATTCTATATGCTTCGACAAAATTTACATTGGATACACCTCCGATCTTGAAGACCGCTTTAAATCCCACAACGAGTTAGCAACAAAAGGCTGGACTATAAGATTTCGTCCCTGGTCAATTTTACATACTGAAAACTTCGATTCGAAATCTGAGGCAATGAAGCGAGAGCAGCAATTGAAATCAGGAGGGGGTAGGGCTTTTATTAGGGGATTAATTTCTAAATAGGTCCTCATCTCGACAGCCTGCCCCGACGTGTCGGGGAGTTTACTATTAACAAGTACGAAAGTTGTCATCGAATAAAAAACCCATCCGCGAATCAACGGACGGGTCATCGTTGCCTTTTCCTAATAAGCATTGAACTTCGTCGGGGGTTAAACCCGAATGCCTTTCTGGAATTTTAGCGTTATATAAAGCCTGATGTGCCGGTGTGGAGATAAGGTATCTATCGCAAACAGTATAGTACAACTGATATTAAATAAATCAGTTATCACATACCAACGGTTACCTACCACTGAAGTTACTATTTTTTTAGATTGCTGTACTTTTTTAGGGACATTTATTATAAGACATATATCTTAGCGCTCCCTTTTCAAGGGTTTTAAAATAAGGGAATCTTATCTTAATTGCGTACATGCGAAAACGTAGAGCTCGGAGGCCTGTGGCCCAGGAACTATCAGCTGCCGAAACTGAGAAGATGTTAAACAGAATTGGAAAGGTATTGAAGAGTAAACGCCAGGCAAGAACAACACTGGAAAGTTTTTCATATGAGATCAATGTTTCAAGAAGCGCTATGACCCGTTATGAAGCCGGCGGTGATATGTATTTAAGTACCTTCCTGAAATTATTGCATGGCCTTGATGTAAGCCCGGAAGACTTTTTTAAAGATGTATAAACATTGTATATGTTAACGCAGTAATATCTTATCCCTTTTTTGAGACCCTGCTACCGCCTGTGGCTGATTTATATTTGATAACGGGATCACCTTTGTAGTTAACTCCACTGCCTCCACTGGCCTCCGCTGCCATTTCTTTGTTGACCGTAATGGAAGCATCACTTCCCCCACTCACGTCAATAACCGCATATTCAGCCACCAGCTCATTTCCTCTAAAATCGCTGCCGCCATGAGCTTCTACTTTTAAGTTGACCACACTTCCTTTTATCCGAACATCGGAACCACCACTTTGATCAACAGTAAGATCGGTCACTGTAACCTGACCGGTAAAATCACTGCCACCTGACAAACCCAATTGTAGCTTATCCGTCTTCAATTCCCCATTAATAATAATATCTGATCCACCGGTGGCCTTCAATTTATTAAGCGTTTTTACCGACACATATGCCTTTAGTTTTCTATTCTTCCAGTTCCAGGCCATTATCCCCGCATCTAAAAAGATCCTCAGCTCCCCGTTTTCAACCACAGTCCGCATTTTATCACGTTGTGCTATTTCTGTGGCGCTTACCACTACCCCTTCCTCGTTGCCCTGCATAATGTACAGATCGATGCCATCAGAGACCCTGATGCCCTGGAAACTGCCTACGGTACGTTTTTCGGCATTGGCATCATAGATCACTTTATCCTGGCCAATAGCCAGGAGATTGATTAATAACAATATAGCTGTAATAAGGTGTTTAAACATATTATTCATATTGCTGTGTGACGGACAAGGACATTCAGATGTTACAATATTCTTAAAAAAAATAATGTTCGTATCTTTGTCGGCTCTTATAAAATAGAGAATTTCAGTTTCCCGGGGTGCTTTTCCGCCATTGGCGGGATTGCTGAGAAAATACCCGTAGAACCTGATCAGGGTAATGCCTGCGCAGGGAAGGTAGCTTCGTATTTGTCTACGCTTCGCTTTCGCAGCATTTCTCTTAAATCATTTTTTCAACAAACATGATACACATGAAAAAAATGCTTTTGGGGATTTGCTACCTGTTACTCACTCATTGTCTAACCGCTCAAATAAGCGGTAAAGTAACAGATGCTGCATCTTCAACTCCCATTGCCTCCGCCACTGTAGAACTGAGCAATGGAATGTCAACGCTTACCACCGAAAACGGATCGTTTGAGTTCAGAAAAGTTAAACCGGGTAACTATACCCTGCATGTTACGTCCATTGGTTTTCAGTCAATCACCCAGCCTGTTGCTACTGGAAATACCATAGCAATCAAGCTGGAACGAATGAATCTCTTTTTGCAACCGGTTGAGATCAAATCGACCCGTGCAGGCGACAAGGCTCCTTTTACAAAAAACAATCTTTCTAAAAAAGATCTTGAAAAACTCAATCTGGGACAGGACCTGCCCTTCGTTCTGAACCAAACGCCCTCGGTGATTGTGAATTCCGATGCAGGTAATGGCGTTGGTTATACCGGCATTCGCATCAGGGGCAGTGATGCCACACGCATCAATGTTACGCTCAACGGCATTCCTTATAACGATGCCGAGTCGCAGGGAACGTTCTTTGTAGATCTGCCCGATTTCACCTCCTCTGTAAACAGTATACAGGTCCAGCGCGGTGTGGGTACTTCATCAAATGGTGGTGGTGCCTTTGGCGCAACCATTAATTTAAGTACCAACGAAACCAATACCACGCCTTACGCTGAGATCAACAACACCTATGGCTCCTTCAATACCTGGAAGCATACGGTTAAAGCCGGTAGTGGGTTGATCGACGATCATTTTACACTCGATGCCCGCGTGTCAAAAGTATCCAGCGACGGCTTTATTGACCGCGCCAACAGTTCGTTGAAGTCATTCTATTTGTCAGGCGCTTATTTAAACAAGAACACTTCTATTCGGGTGAACGTGTTCTCTGGAAATGAAAAGACCTATCAGGCCTGGAATGGCATTCCTGAAGCGAAATTGCGCGGTAGTAATTCCGACCTGGAAAATCACTATTATAATAACTTAGGTTCTTTATACTTTACGCCACAGGATTCAGCTAATTTATTTTCTTCTGATCCCAGGAAGTATAATTATTTCACCTACGCCAATCAAACTGATAATTATCAACAGGACCATTATCAGTTGTTCATCAACCACGACTTCAATGGCCGGCTGGCTTTCAATACCGCCTTCTTTTTAACGCGGGGTAAGGGATATTATGAAGAATACAAACCTGCCATTGCCTATGGCGATTATGGCCTGAACGCTCCGGTCTTCGGTACAGATACGATCTTTTCAACCGACCTGGTCCAGCAACAATGGCTCGACAACTATTTCTATGGACAGGTATTTTCCGTTCAATACAAAGATGGCAAAAGCCAATTGATAGTGGGTGGTGGCTGGAACCGCTATGACGGCAAACACTATGGCAATGTGATCTGGTCGCAATTCGGCGGCATTCCTACAAACTACCAATGGTATAATACCGACGCCTTTAAAACGGATGTGAACGCTTATGCCAAATACCAGTTGCAATTGACCGATCACCTGCAGGGTTTTGTAGACCTGCAATATCGCCGGGTATTGTACTATATCGGCGGTTTTAAAAACAACCCGGGTTTGTTGCTGCGTAACACCTATAATTTCTTCAATCCAAAAGTTGGCCTGGCCTACTCGAAGGACAATTATCAGGTATACGCATCTTACTCACAAGGCAATAAAGAACCCAACCGCGACGATTTTGAAGCAGGCATCAACCAGCAACCCAAACCGGAGAAACTGCACGATTTTGAACTGGGCGTTGAAAAGAAAACCAGCGAATACAACTGGGGCGTTACATTGTATTATATGATGTATAAAGACCAGTTGGTATTAACCGGCAAGATCAATGATGTGGGCTCTTATACCCGTACCAATGTTCCAGACAGCTATCGCTTAGGCATTGAACTACAAGGCGGCATCCGGTTCAACCATTGGCTGAGTGCAGCTGGCAATATCACGCTCAGCAATAATCGGATCAAAAACTTTACTGAGTTTTACGACAATTATGACAGCACGGCGCAAAAAGCAGTACCCCATAGCAATACCGACATTGCCTTTTCACCCACTATTATCGGATCTGGCATGTTGAATATAACTCCTTGCAGCAATATAGAGATCAGTTTGCCTGCAAAATATGTCAGCCGCCAGTATCTCGACAATACCTCCGATAAAAAACGCAGCCCTGCCCCGTATTATGTGCAGGATGCACGCCTCAGCTATACGCTGCGTAAAGCCTTTTTTAAAGAGATCATGTTCATTGGCCAGGTGAACAATGTTTTCAATAAAAAGTATGAACCCAATGGTTATACCTACAGTTACCAGTATGGTGGTTCAGTAACTACCGAGAACTTTTACTTCCCCATGGCTGGCACCAACTTTATGGTAGGACTGAATGTGAAGTTGTAAGAAATAAAAAATACCCATAAAAAAAGCACCCCTGACATTACCGTCAGGGGTGCTTTTTTTATAATCTACATAAGTTCTTTTGATTAATGTCCTTGTGCCGTGCTATCGCTCAGTAATGGCTTCTCTGTTTGTATCCACAGATCAATAAACTGACCTTGTTTTATTTTATTTACGTTACCACTGCCGGTTAAACGGGCAGGATACTGCTTGAATACATAGCCATTGGGATCGGCGCCTGAAGGCTGGATGGTACCCAAAGTTAAACCGTTCGATTCCAGAATAACTTTTGCTTCATTCAAGGTCATCCCAAACATATCCGGCACCTCCATCTGGTCAGTACCTTCACCACGGCCTAACACCAATGTAATCCCGCTTCCCATTGGTATTTTTGTACCCTCCTTAATCTGCTGACCTTTATAATGCTGTTCAAGCACCATATCTCTGGCAAAATACGGAGCATAGATAGTATCCTCCAATTTTAACTTCTGCTGTTGCAGGGTGATCTGTGCACCGCGGAAACTTAACCCCACCAGCTTAGGCATTTCAAGATCCGGTGCCGCATCGCGGTTAATGGTCAAGTAAACCGTACGATTCATTTTAACCTTTGTTTCGGCAGAGGGGAACTGCTTTACAACCGATAACAATGCAGCCGTGTCATTGTATACAGTATCCTGGATCTCTACTTCAAACCCCTGTCCTTCCAGCAACTTTTTGGCCTCCTCATACGATTGACCAGTTACAGATGGAACAGCCAGGGTTTGATCGTGCCGGGTGATCCAGGACAAGGACTGTAAAAAAATAAAGAACAATACAAGCAAAACGCCAATACCCAACAGGATATTAGCCCAAAGTGGTTTTCCGGTAATGAACTTAAACACAGGTGATATTGATTAAAATTTAAAAAATCAGGATACAGACCTCACCTACGCGGCAATGGCTAATCGTGAAACGGGAAACGTGAAATGTGAAAGGGTTCGCAAATTTGGAGAATACTTTACGATGTCCATCTCCCAAAATTCTCTACTTACCTCCCATGGCCCATTTCCTTCTGCCATTCTTATTAACTTCCAAATTTCGACTGCCAGGCCATCATACCACCAGACAGGTTCTTGGTATTGGTAAAGCCCATTGTTTCCAGAATCAAGGCGGCTTGTCCGCTACGGTTACCGCTACGACAGTAAACGATCACTTCCTGGTTCTTCAGGTTCTCCAACGCATCGGCCTGCATCATCACCTGTCCCAGGGGAATATGTGTGCCACCAATGCTAAACTCTTCGCGTTCATGGGGTTCCCGTACATCTAACAGGTTTAATTGCTCACCTTTATCAAGACGCTCTTTTACTTCTTCTATAGTTATGTTTTGCATATACACTATTTAAATTATTTATGGTTATTGTTGCTGTACTTCAGGAACGGTTTGTTTAACCGGTTTATCGCGCTGAAGCCAAAGATCAACTGACTGTCCCTGGCGAATGCGGTTTACACGGCCATCAGGCGTCATATGGTCCGGGCTTTGGCGGCCAACAAAGGCGCTTGAATCGATGCTTGGTATTACAGTTCCCACATTCAATCCATTTGACTCTAATAACACTTTAGCATCGTTATAAGTTAACCCAACGAGATCGGGTACACTAAAATCTTCGTGTCCCAACCCACTGCCTAAGATCAAAGTGACCTTACTTCCCTGCGGAATTTTTGAACCTGCCTTGATCCGTTCGCCATTGTATTGCTGCTCCAGCACCGAATTCTTGGCAAAATCCATCTTGTAGATTGTATCTTCCAGTTTCAACCCATATTGGCTTAACGAAACCTCTGCACTTCGAAAGCTCAACCCTTCCAGGTTAGGCATATCAATAAGCGGTGCAATAGATTTGTTTATGGTAAGGTAAACGGTACGGTTCACTTTTACCACTGCTTCTGCATCAGGAAACTGCCGCAAAACCGAAAGGGGCTTTGCAGTATCGTTATAAATTGAATCCTGTAACTCTACTTCAAAACCTTTGCTTTCCAGTATTTTCCGGGCCTCTGCATACGATTTACCTGTTACAGCAGGAATGGTAAGGGTTTTATCATGCCTGGTAATCCAGTGAAGCGATTGCAGGAACACAATTATCAGTAAAACTATAATGCCAAGTCCTGCCAGTATGTGAACCCAAAGAGGTTTCCCTGTCATGAATTTAAACAAGGTAGTATTTGTTTGTTTATTGTTCGTCAATTGTATCCACCGTGGCCAAGGTTTCGGTGGACGAGTCGTGAATCGGCAAACGTGAATCGTGAAAGGCTCTGTACTTTATCATCCCTATCAACTCTGTCACCCTTATCAACTTCTTCGTTAACTGATCAACTCTTCCTCCTCGTCAACGCATCCTCGATCAATGCGGAATAAAACTCCTTCAACGTCCAACCCATGGCCCGTACCTGTTGTGGAACAATGCTTGCTTCACTTTGTCCGGGCACCGTATTTATTTCAAGCATGTAAGCAGCCTGTTTGGCTTCGTTGTATATAAAATCAATACGCACTACGCCGCGGCAATTAAACAGTTCATAGATCCTTTTGGCAGCGCTGCGAACTTTTTCTGCTATAGCTTCATCCACCTGGGCCGGAGTAATTTCTTCACTCAATCCCTGGTACTTTGCTTCATAATCAAAGAAATCTTTTTTCGACTTCACTTCAGTGATCGGCAGGGTAATGATGCCTTTAGTTGATTTAAAAACGCCTATTGTAAATTCACGGCCGGCTATAAACTCCTCCACCAGGATCTGATCATCTTCTTTAAAGGCTTTTTCCAGGGCACCAGCCAGGTCAGCAGCCGCATTCACCTTACTCATGCCAATGCTTGATCCGCCATTATTGGGCTTTACAAAGACCGGCAGGGCCAGCTGGTTCAGTATCTGGTCTGGACCAATTGGGCTGTGCTTAAAAATATGTACTGATTTGGCAACATTTATGCCAGCAAAGGCCGCTACGGCCACCGTATATCTTTTATTGAAAGTGAGTGCAGAAGTCGCTGAATCACAGGAGGTATAGGGCAATCCGGTAAGGTCGAAATAGCCTTGTAATTTACCATCTTCGCCCGGGGTGCCGTGTATACCGATCAACACTGCATCAAATGTTAATTTTTTACCATTAATGGTCAGGGAGAAATCCTGGCGGTCAACAGCTATTTTTTCACCCTTGTCAGTTTCATAAAACCAACCCTGGGGAGTGATATCGATCTTATATACATTAAACTTGTCTCTATCTACATTCGCTTCAATAGTAAGCGCGCTTTTGTAGGAAATAACAGCTTCAGTAGAGTACCCACCGGTAACAAAGGCAATATTGGGCTTCATGTAAGGTTGGAAAATTTTTAGCAAATAAACGAAAAAGGGACGGAAGCCGGAAACTACATAAGCAGGTATTTGGGAGAGAAATCCTGGCAAAAAGATGAAGGGCGACTAAAAAGGCGGTTTTGCCAATAAAAAAGGTGAAGGTCGTTAATCCTTCACCTCAATACGGCAGGAAATATCACCCGCCACTTACAAGTAGCACTAAGGCTACATTACTATTCTTACAGAAAGGTAGGGAAATTATCTGCTTCTGTCAAAATTTATTTTGGCAGGACCTACCGTTTAAACATGCAGTTTTTCTTTTTTCTCCATCAACTGTTCTACTGTTTCAACATACATTTCATCAGGAACACAACAGTCAACGGGACAAACAGCTGCACATTGCGGTTCTTCGTGAAAACCCTGGCACTCTGTACATTTATTGGGAACTATATAATACGTATCTACACTAACAGGCGCATGAGCTGTATCGGCCTCAGTTAATGATCCATCCAATAAAACAAATGATCCTTTTACTGTAGTACCGTCTGCTATCCTCCATTCTACCCCACCTTCATATATCGCATTATTTGGGCACTCGGGTTCGCAGGCGCCGCAGTTAATACATTCTTCGGTGATTTTTATTGCCATAACTTGCTGAATTTTAAACCTGCCTGCTGCAGGCTTCGTGAATTGTAATACAACTATTTTTGCACGACAAATATAAGGTGTAATGAATTTACAACAACGAATCGTTTTATTGAACCGGTTAGGTGAATATATTTTACAGGATAACGATAACTGGCAGGCAACCAAACAGAAAGCCAGTTTTCAGAACAGTTGGTTCACCCCCGAATTTATTGACCTGGCTACCCGAAATATCGCCCTTGCCTTTTTGCAGGAGGATAAACTAACTGCCTGGGCCCAACAATATAACATCCCAACCGAAAATACCAATCCCAAAAACGTTGGTATTATCATGGCCGGTAATATTCCGCTGGTTGGTTTTCATGATTTTTTATGTGTATTTATCACCGGTCACCGGCAAACCATAAAACCTTCTTCCAAAGATGATGTACTCATTAAACACCTGGTGCAACAATTAAACGAGTGGGATGACGCCACCCGTCAATTGGTGTCGTTTTCCGAGTTATTAAAAGGCTGTGATGCCTATATAGCTACTGGAAGCAATAATTCTGCCCGGTATTTCGAGTACTATTTCAGCAAATACCCTCATATCATCCGTCGCAACCGCACCTCGGTAGCCCTGTTGACCGGCAAAGAAACCCCGGCGGAGCTGGATAAACTGGCAGACGATGTATACCAGTATTTTGGATTAGGCTGTCGTAATGTGACTAAATTATATGTGCCTGAACAATATGATTTTATTCCTCTGTTGGATGCGTTTAACAAATACGATTACCTCAGCGATCTGCATAAATACAAACACAACTACGATTACATGCTGGCGGTTTTGATACTTAACAAACAGTACTACATGAGCAATCAGAGCATTTTACTGGCCGAAAGCAAGGAACTGTTCTCGCCCATCAGCCAACTGAATTATGAATATTACCAAAGCATTGATCAGGCCGAAGCCGCATTGGTCAATAATCAGGATGTGCAGTGTGTTGTTGGCAAAAACCACCTTGATTTTGGCGGGGCACAACGACCATCACTTACAGATTATGCCGATGGCGTTGATGTCATGAAATTTTTACTTGAATTGTGAAAAACTGGCAAACTGTCCTGTAAAAATTACACGTAGCCACTACCAATTACCTATAATAATATTTAACTTTCCACCAGCGGCAGGGGCGTTTTTAGCGTTTCCTGCTTACTTTTAGTAAATTTGAGAAGCGAAGTACGAAGACTTTAGTAAATTAATTGTTAAACCAACTTATCAACACTAGTTTCCATTACTTCCTGACGTTAAATTTGTTGTTATCAGGCATATAATTTGAAACAAGTAATAAATCTCATAAAATTTACAACGATTATGAAGTGGAATCAAATGCTGGCTATAGTACTCATAAGTGCCTCCACTACAGGAGTAACGATGTGGGGGGTTAACCATTTTAGCCATGATGGTACATACGTTTATCAAAAAGAAGGCGATACTGGAAAAATACCGGCTAATTATGCGGGCTTTAATGGACTAGCCGGAACAAACGGACCTGTTGATTTTTCAGCCGCTGCTGAAGCCGCCATTCCCGCAACAGTACACATTAAAACAAAAGCTACCCGTACGGTAAGTAATAACCTGCCCCGTAATAATCCCTTCGGCGACCTCTTCCCTGACCTGGATGATTTCTTTGGCAATGGGACCCGTTCTATTCCTCAAATGGCTTCCGGTTCCGGTGCTATTATTAGTGAAGACGGTTACATTGTTACCAATAACCACGTAGTGGATGGTGCAGATGACATTACGGTAATGCTTACCAACAAAAAATCTTTCAAAGCCAAAGTGGTTGCTTCTGACCCCAGCAGCGATCTGGCGGTGATAAAGATCGAAGCAAAAGGTTTACCATTCCTGTTATATGGCAACTCTGATGAAGTAAAGGTTGGCCAATGGGTGCTTGCAGTTGGTTACCCTTTAACACTGGAAACAACAGTAACTGCAGGTATCGTAAGTGCTAAAGGCAGAACGCTTGAAATTAACAAACGTCAAAGCGACTCACCGGTTGAATCATTTATTCAAACAGATGCAGCCGTTAACCCTGGTAATAGCGGTGGCCCGTTGATCAGTACCGATGGTAAACTGATCGGTATTAACTCAGCTATTGCCTCTCCTACCGGTGCTTATGCGGGTTATTCATTCACCATTCCCGTTAACATTGTAAAGAAGATCGTTTCTGACCTCATCAAATTTGGAACTGTACAAAGAGCTTATCTGGGTATCGAGTATCCGAAAGACAACCTGAGCGATGAAGAAAAGAGATCGAATGGGATCAAAGATGATGGTGGTGTATACGTAATGACTGTGCGTGATGGTGGTGCTGCTTTAGCCGCTGGTATAAAAAAAGGCGACGTGATCACCAAGATCGATAATGTGCCTGTAGTAAATGGTGCCGATCTTATTGGCCAAATTGCTACACACCGCCCTGGCGATAAGATCACCCTTTCTTATCAACGTGCCGGTAAAGAGTATACAACTTCTATTACCTTAAAGAATAAAACAGGTAGCACTGATATCGTTAAAACTTCTGTGCTTGATAAATTAGGTGCTGAGCTGGAAACCCTTAACAAGGATGATGCGAAAGAAGTAGGCGTTAAAGGCGGTGTAATGGTAAAATCTATCGGCACACGTGGTCTGTTAAGCAAAGTAAGAATTCAGGAAGGTTATGTGATCACTAAAGCCAACGGCAAAGACGTTAGCAGTGTAGATGACCTGCGTAAGGTCCTGGAAGGCGCTTCAGGCAGTGTGAAACTGGAAGGTGTTTATCCTGGTTACGAAGGCATTTATCCTATTGTGATCAATTTAGATAGTGCGAATTAGTACTATAGCACTGACAACTTATAAAAGAAAATCCCACCGAATTATCGGTGGGGTTTTCTTTTTATGGGGAACGCTCAACGCGCGCTTACCGTGTCAGCACCAAATATTCATACGCTTTCAGCTGGACCGTAAATGATGCGTTTACGGTAACCGGTTGTTGCGTGAAAACGTTGGTGAATTTGCCCTGTACAGACGCGCCCTGTAATTGAACGCTTACATCCTGTGTGCTTAGATTTAAGATCACTATCAACTCTTTATTGTTGTATTTACGAGCGTAGGCCAGCACCCGGTCACTATCGCTGGTAGTAAGCACCTGCGGCCTGGCCGCTTCTCCTGCCTGCAAAGCCGGATGTTTTTTTCGTAACTGTAATAAGGTCTTATAAAAAGCCTCCAATTGCGGCGTACCATTCCAGTTTATTTCGTCTTTATCAAAAAAGGGTAATCTTTTATGCAATGGTAGTTCCTGGGCCGTATAAATGAGCGGAATCCCATTCCAGGTGCTATTGAATACAGCTAATGGGGCTGCCATGTCTCCATATTTCTCATACTCGGTCCCATTCCAGGTATTTTCGTCATGATTACTGGTGAACAGCATGGGAAATGTATCAGATGGCAGATCAAATTGATAATGGTTCAACACATCCTTTAACTGGTTCAATGTAATTTCCTGGCGGTAATATTTTTGGGTGGCCGACATCCATCGCCAGCCATACAAACAATCAAATGCCTGTAAATAAGGCACATCCTGGGTTTCGCCAAGCCAAAACAATGGTTTTACAGCATCCAGTTCAACACGGGCATTACACCAGAAATCAAGGGGTACCAGGTGGCACATATCGCAGCGAAAACCATCTATATCGCATTCTTTTACCCAAAAACGCATGGCATCGATCATGGCGGCGCGCATGCCATGGTCGTAATAATTCAGATCAATTACATCGTGCCAGTTATGGGTATCGTAGAATTTGCCCTCCGCATCCCGCTTGTAGAACTCGGGGTTCGATTGAGTCCAGATATGGTCCCACCCTGTATGATTGGCCACCCAATCAATGATCACTTTTAATCCCAGATCATGGGCTTTTTTTACCAGTCCTTTAAAATCGGCCAGGGTGCCAAATTCAGGATTGATGGCTTTATAATCTGCACAGGCATAATAACTTCCCAGCGTGCCTTGTCGTTTTTCCTTGCTAATGGGGGTAATGGGCATAAACCATAAGATCTCAACACCCATCTCCTTTAATCGTGACAAATGTTGTTGGGCAAATGCGTTAAATGTGCCTTCGGGTGTATACTGGCGAACATTTACTTCATATATGTTGCTGTTAAGGCTCCAAGCTATTGGTGAAAATCGTCGCGTCATAATCTCTTTCCTGGTTGGTTTAATCAAAATTACGGGCAACTAATCAAAATTCCGTTCCAAGTTCCAGGATACCGGTTACATGGCTATTATTTTCGAGTATAATATCTCTGGGCTGCATTCCCTGTAACCCCGAAAAATCGGGGCTGGCTCTGTAACTTGAAACCTGCAACTTCTTCGTACCTTCGCCCTGGCATGAAAACATTTAATGTACCTATTACTTATCGCAGCCCCCTGATCACGGCCATCAAAAACAGCCGTAAACAGCAGGACAAGATGAAGAAAGATTTTACTCCTACCCTGCTGACAATGGGCTCATTGCACATCTACCTGGCCCGTCATTTCGGGTTCTGCTATGGGGTAGAAAATGCCATCGAGATCTCCTTCCGAACAATAGAATCAAATCCAGGCAAGCGGATATTTTTATTGAGTGAAATGATCCATAATCCGCAGGTGAACGCCGATCTGCAAAGCAGGGGCGTACAATTTCTGCAGGACAATTATGGCCATCAGCTCATCCCATTTGAGGAATTAACTGCCGATGATGTGGTGATCATTCCTGCTTTTGGTACAACGCTTGAAATTGAGTCGAAATTGAATTCACTGGGTATTCCGGTTGAAAAATACAATACAACCTGCCCCTTTGTTGAAAAAGTATGGAACCGCAGCGAACAGATCGCTCAAAAGGGCTATACCATTGTTATTCATGGTAAACCGAAACATGAAGAAACCAGGGCCACGTTTTCCCATGCAGCCAGCAATGCCCCTTCGGTAATTGTAAATGACATGCAGGAAGCGGAAAACCTGGCGAAATATATTACCGGCGAAAAACCGGCAGCTCACTTTTACACCGAGTTTGCCAATCGCTTTTCCGCTGGTTTTGATGTTACCCAACATCTTCAACGAATTGGGGTTGTGAACCAAACCACGCAACTGGCTACTGATACGCAGGCTATTGCCGAGTTTCTTAAACAAACCATTCAAGCCCATTACGGCTTAACACCGGACAACATTGAAACCCGTTTTGCCGATACCCGCGATACATTGTGTTATGCCACCAATGACAATCAAACAGCCGTTACCGGTATGTTGCAAACGCCTGCAGATATCGCCATTGTAGTAGGTGGTTATAACAGCAGCAACACTACCCATCTTGCTGAATTGTGTGAACTACAACTGCCAACCTATTTTATTAATGGGGAAGAAAAACTGCTTTCTCCCAATGAGATCCACCATTATAATTTTCATACAAAAGAAGAATATCTGGCCTCCGGCTACCTGCCTACGAGCAATCCCGCACGCATTTTAATCACCAGCGGAGCTTCCTGTCCCGATGCAGTGGTTGAAAGCGTTATCCGCAAGCTTGCTTCCTTTTATGGAGTTGAGGACAAGCTGGATGCGGTAATAAAGGAATTTGCAGGTTAATCGTTTTCTCCGGTCCATTCATCGTGAAAAAAGGGGTCGTGCGCTCAATTTTGTGCTGGCAAGTTCTTCCGGGTTTAAACTACTGCGTTACTGCAAGGTCAAAACGCCTGGATAAACTGAAAAGCCATGAAATGGGTTAGTATTTTATTATTTGGAATGTTCATCACCATGGGCGTAACTGGTTCGGCGCAGCAACGCCTGATAAATATTAATGAACGGGACCGGTTGCGATTGCGTGATCTGAATTTAACGCCTGAGCAAAAGCGAAGATTGGTGCGTTTGGTTCAACGTGAACGGATGCAGCAGTATATGAACCAACAGGAGCTGAATGACATTCTTACCCCCAGACAAAGGACGCAATTAATGAAGTGGAGGGAGCAACGGAGCAGAAATGATAGTACTGAAGTGAAACCTTAAATTGAAAAGTTAACAGGTTGACAAGTTAACAAGGGTTTTGAACCTGTTAACTCGTCAACGTATCAACTGGTTAACTTATACCATCTTAAATGTCTCTAAGAACTTGGTATTGAAGTTACCTTTTATAAAGTCATCGTTCTTCATCAATTGCTGATGGAACGGAATTGTAGTTTTTACCCCTTCAATTACATACTCGCTTAAAGCACGGCTCATGGTATTGATGGCTTCTTCACGTGTACGGGCTACAGCAATGATCTTGGCGATCATAGAATCGTAGTATGGCGGAATAACATAACCGGCATATACGTGTGAGTCGATGCGGATACCGTGACCGCCGGGTTGATGCAACGTAGTGATCTTGCCCGGGCTGGGACGAAAATCATTGTACGGATCTTCGGCATTGATACGGCATTCGATAGCATGCATCTGCGGCTCATAGTTCAAACCACTGATGGCTTCGCCCTGAGCTATCTTTATCTGTTCTTTAATGAGGTCGAAGTTGGTTACTTCTTCAGTTACGCAATGTTCTACCTGAATACGGGTATTCATTTCCATGAAATAGAAATTGCGGTGTTTATCAACCAGGAACTCGATGGTACCCACGCTTTCATACCCAATGGCAGAAGCGGCTTTGATAGCAGCCTCACCCATACGTTTACGCAGCTCGGGAGTCATAAAGGGAGAAGGTGATTCTTCTACCAGTTTCTGGTGACGGCGTTGTATAGAGCAGTCTCTTTCGCTGAGGTGACAAACTTTACCATAGCGATCGCCTGCTACCTGTATTTCAATGTGGCGTGGTTCTTCCACAAACTTTTCCATGTAAATACCGTCGTTTTTGAACGCGGCGCCCGCTTCGGCTTTGGCGGTGTTGTAGTTCTTTTCCATTTCTCCCTCATTCCAAACTACACGCATCCCTTTACCACCACCACCTGCAGTGGCTTTCAGAATAACGGGATAACCAACTTCTTTTGCCAGCGTTTGGGCTTCTTCCAGACTTTCCAGCAACCCTTCGCCACCAGGTACCACAGGTACACCGGCTTTGATCATGGTTTCTTTGGCAGTTATCTTATCGCCCATAGAACGGATCTGATCGGGCGTGGGTCCAATAAATTTTATATTATGCTCGCCGCAGATTTCCGCAAAGCGGGCGTTTTCGGCCAAAAACCCATAACCGGGGTGAATACCGTCGGCATTGGTGATCTCTGCCGCGGCCATAATATGTGGAATATTGAGGTAGGAATCAGAACTGGCAGCCTTACCAATACAAACTGCTTCATCAGCAAACCGCACATGCAGGCTGTCTTTGTCGGCGGTAGAATAAACAGCAACCGTTTTGATGCCCATTTCTTTACAGGTACGAATGACCCGAAGGGCAATTTCTCCACGATTGGCAATTAATATTTTCTTGAACATTGAATTTAATTGTTAATGTGCTAATATGCTAATTTGCCAATGTGCTAAATACTAAACAATAGAATGATGTTGTTAGCACATTCGCTAATTATCGCATTAGCTAATTAAGGTTAAGCTGGTTCTACCAGGAATAACGGTTGATCGTATTCTACCGGCGAAGCATCTTCTACCAATACTTTCACAATACGGCCTTTTACTTCGCTTTCGATCTCATTAAAGAGTTTCATAGCTTCAATAATGCAAACCGCTTTTCCAGGAGTAACATCATCACCTATTTCAACAAACGCTGGTTTGCCGGGTGCAGAGCTGCGATAGAAAGTACCAATCATCGGGCTCTTAATAGTGATCAAATTGTCAGGAACCGCATCTGCAGCTTTTGATTTATCTGCAGCGGGGGCAGTTACTTGTGCAGCAGGTTGAGAAGCCACAGTTTGTTGTGGCATAGCAGTCATCATAGGAGTATGTACAGGAGCTGCAATGACATTTTGAACCGGTTCTTCTTTTTGTTTGATGGTTAATTTAAATCCCTTTTCTTCAATCGTCACTTCCCCAATATTTGATTTGTTGATCATCTTGATCAACTCCTGAATTTGTTTAAAATCCATCTGTTAAAAATTTTAGTTTGTCGTTTAAGTCCTGTATAACAGGCGGCTAAGATAAGGATTAGACGCTAAATATATCCAAAAGCGTTTTTTTAAATGCCGCTCGGTCTTACCCAAAAAAAGAGGACAATGGATTTTTTAGTTCCATTGTCCCAGTATAACGTAAGTTTTAGTACTATTCTTTTACCCGTTCTACATATTCACCAGTCTTCGTATTTATACGAATCAACTCACCTTCGTTTACAAACAGCGGCACGTTCACGGTGGCGCCTGTTTCAACGGTTGCAGGCTTCAGGGTGCGGGTAGCGGTATCGCCTCTTAAGCCAGGTTCGCTGTAGGTTACCTTTACCACAATTTTATCAGGCAGTTCCACACTCATCGGTTGCTCTGTTTCGGTATTGATGAGTACAGAAACCTCTTGTCCGTCTTTCAGGAACTGGGGAGCATCTACCAGGTTCTCGGCCAGGGCTATTTGCTCAAAAGTTTCACTGTCCATGAAATTGTAACCGGTATCGTCCTTATAAAGGAACTGGTAGGTTTTGCGCTCAACGCGTACCGGATAAATGGTATCACCACTGTTCCAGGTTTTTTCAATACTCCGGCTATTGTCAACGCCCTTCAATTTTGCCCATACCTTGGCAGCAGCCCGGGCAGTTTTATTTTCGCCAAATTCAACCACGGTGTATAAACTTCCATCCAGTTTGATAATCATGCCGCGGCTGATATCTGAGGTATTTGCCATAAATGATAAAAATTTCAAAAGTCAATAAAACAAGTACAATTCTAAAAAGAGGAGGCAAAATTATGGCAAAATTGGCAGGTAGCAAAATGGACTGTTACTGTTCTTTTGTCGGGGCAGCCGGTTTGGCTTCCGCGGCTTTCTTGGGTTCCATGTCGGGTTTAGCCATGGGAGTCAGATTTATAAGGTCGGGGGCTTTCTTAATCTCCGGTTTGGGTTTGAATTGTGCGGCCTTATCCGCCTCAGCAGATGGTTTAGCCACAGGTGTCAGATTAATAAGGTCGGTAGATCTCTTAACCTCCGCCAGTTGAGGCCTGGCTTCTGCGCCCCCGGCTTTATCCATTGAACTCCCTTTAACTATTTTTACAGTTACGATCTTGTTATTAGTAGCTATCATATTTCCCTCTTTCGCTATCTCAGCCATTTTAACATATGGGCTTGGCGTGCTTTTGGCAACGCTCCTTGCATTGGGGCGCCCTCTGACAATGATAACAGGCCAAACATTGCTGTCGGGCGTTACACTGTACATAGGCAGGTATTTTCGTCTGTATGTTGTGTTATAGGTATTGTCGCCTATACTATTTTCGTCGTTTTTGACAATGGCTGGTTTTACCGTTTTCAGCCTTAGCTTATTCCCCATCACTGTTTTTGGCAACAATATGATCTGCCGTGGTGGCACTTCACCGTATTTGTCTTCATACTGTTTGTCTTTGTTCCAGTCGTTAAGCGAAACCGCCAGCACTATTTTATTGCTTTTGTCCTTCACGATCACAGTAGCTTCGCCACGGTTATCGACAACGGTAATACAAAAACCCTTTTTGTTGTAGCAATCCTCCTGTGCAGGAACCGGTGGCGGCGGTGGGGGCGGAACCGGGGTTAACTCCAGCGTTGGCGGGGCCTGGGGTGCTACCGAAAGCAATATTTTCACGGGAGCTATAGGCGCTTCCGGTGCCACTGGAGCCAATTTATTGGGGGAATCAGGGGCTATCGGCGCCAAATCAATTAAAACCTGGTTGAGTGGTTCTGGAGCGGTTGGCATGGTAGGGGCAACAGGCGGCGGTGGTGGCGCTGGCAATGGGCCATATTTCTGCTCAAACGCGTCCTTTTCTTTGGGATTGTTAAGGTCGTACTTCTCTATCTTTTTGTTCTTTAACCGAACAGTGGCCTTATTATCATTAACATCAATGGTTGAAACCTCCTTCAATCCTGGCGGTACTTTTGCAGCAGCTGGTATGGTATCGGTGACCAACGAGCTCACAAATTGACGGTTAATTTGAGTGGAATTACGAAAGGCCAGTAATACCACTACCAGTAAGGGCAGCAGAAACAGGAACCTGATCAGGTTTACCCGGGCACTTTGGGCTTTGTTCATCATGGCTATTCTTTTTTTGAGTGAAGAAAAATTGAAATTGTTGGCTATACTAAATGAATTGACTCCAATAACTTTTAAAAGCAGATACTGGTATTGTTTGCGATCGAAACCGGTTTGCAATACCTGGTGATCGGCAATAAATTCCAGGTTCTGACGAATATCATGGCGTAATAACCACGCAAACGGATTATACCAGTTCAACAGACACAACAGTTCACTCCAGACAATATCCAATGTGTGCCGTTGTTTTACATGTATAAATTCATGACGAATGATCTCTTTCAACTCATGTTCACTATGCTGATGCTGGTTTACATAAATTCCGCGGCCAAATGAAAAGGGCATCACCGGTGCATCTATATGATATAACTTTACTTTATTATCATACAGCAATACCGCTTTTGAGCGCATTTTGAATAAGGAATAGTATTGCACCAACAAACGCACTAACATTACCACTATTCCAACAATGAAAACAACTGCCCCTACCAACCACCAGTCAATACCAACCGAAGCGGTTGCAGGGGATATTTGCGTAATGGCCGGAATGTAATTTACAAGGGCCGATTCGCGTAAGGCCGGCTGTTTTACTATAATGGTAAAAACGTTTATGACGGGGATCACAAAACATACCATTGAGTATATCAACAGGTACCAGCGGTTCCAGTTATAAAAGGTAAGCCGGCGCAGAAATAACTGATAGAAGAGGTATACGATGGATAGGCTTATTGTTAGCTTAAGGAGATATTGTAACATATAGCTTCTTTTGGAATAGTTTGAGTATGACGTTTGAAGTTGAAACTTTTCAACGCTGTTTCTATTTCTTACTTCCGCCTTCGATCATCTCTATTATATCCTTTAACTCCTTCGGGCTTAACTTCTTTTGTTCCACAAAAAAGTTCACCAGCTGCTTGTAGGAGTTATCGAAATAATCCTTCACCACCCCACTCATGAAATTTTTTTTGTATTCCTCTTCTGAAATGGCGGGTTTGTATAAATAGGTATTACCCACCAGCCGGCTCTGTAACATGCCTTTTTTCTCCAGGTTCTTTACGGTGGATGCCAGGGTTGTATAGGGCGGCTGAGGCGCTTCCATATTTTCAAGGAATAGCTTTATGTTGCCCTCTCCGGTTTTCCATATAGCCTGCATGGCCTGCTCTTCCTGTATGGTTAATTTATCCATCTACGATATTTTCGTAAACCTACGAATAATCCGTAAATAGTACAAAATCTTTTTTGTTAAATGGGATTAACATATGCCTACCCTGTTCATTTACTGTTATTTTTGAAGTAGTATAATTATACGAGAAGAGTTAATTTTGATAGATTCCTTTATAATTAAGTAAATCTGAAACTTTATCAGGCCGCTCCGAACAGGGGCGTACCCTAACACCAGCAAACATTTGACAAATGAGAAACCGGCTTTTTTTGCTTATTCTGGCATTTACAGTAAAACTGGCATCAGCGCAAACTTCCGCCCCCGACAGTCCGGCCTATAAACGGTTCCCAACTATTCCGCCATTTACCATTTTACAGACCGACAGTACCAATTTCACCAAAGAGAACCTGAAACATCATCAGCCTACTCTCATTATGTATTTCAGTCCCGATTGCGACCATTGTAAACACCAGTGGGCAGAAATGGAAAAGAAAATGAAGGAACTGAAGAAATACCAGATTGTGATGGTCACCTATCAACCGTTCGATGAAATGGTTGAGTTTTATAAGGAACACAAGATCGCCGAATACCCCAATATTAAAATGGGCCGGGACACCAAATTCTTCCTGCCACCTTTTTTCAAAATAAAAAGCCTGCCTTTTCAGGCGCTGTATGATAAAAAGGGTGAGCTGATTACCACTTTCGACGGAAATGTTGAAGTTAATAAGGTACTTCAGGCCTTCAATGCAAAGGACTAACGGTACTTTATTGGTTACATTTGGCCGATAAATAAAAAAGAGATATTCTTCAATCGCGCCCTATTTTTGCGCAATAATTTGCTCACCACCTTAAATTTTTTCTGATGAAAGTAACTGTTGTAGGCGCCGGTGCAGTAGGCGCTACCTGCGCTGATAATATCGCCCGGGCCGAACTGGCAGAGGAACTGGTATTATTGGACATCAAAGAAGGACTGGCCGAAGGAAAGGCTCAGGACATGATGCAAACAGCCGCTTTACTGGGCTTTGATACCCGCATCATAGGTAGTACCAATGATTACAGCAAAACTGCCGGCAGCGATGTAGTTGTAATTACATCAGGCTTACCCCGTAAACCGGGTATGACCCGCGAGGAATTGATCGGAACCAACGCCGGGATCGTAAGAGGCGTAGCCGAAAACATTCTGAAACACTCGCCCAACGCTATCATCATCGTTATCAGTAACCCCATGGATACCATGACCTATCTGGCTTTAACCGCTACCGGCTTGCCAAAGAACAGGATCATTGGGATGGGTGGTACGCTCGATAGCGCCCGTTTTAAATATCAACTGAGCCAGCACCTGGGTTGCAGCCCTGCCGACCTGAATGCTGTAGTTGTAGGTGGTCACGGCGATACTACCATGATCCCGCTCATTCGTTTGGCAACCTGGAACAGCGCCCCTGTTACCAAATTCCTGAGCGAAGAACAACAAAAACAAATAGTGGCCGATACAATGGTAGGTGGTGCTACCCTTACCAAACTGATTGGCACCAGTGCCTGGTATGCACCCGGAGCAGCCGGAGCAGCCCTGGTTGAAAGCATTGTACGCGATCAGAAAAAATTATTTACCTGCTGCGTATCTCTGAATGGAGAATATGGTCAAAAAGATATTTGCCTTGGCGTTCCCGTTATCATCGGTAAGAGCGGCTGGGAAAAAATAGTTGACTTTGGTTTAAATGCCGACGAGCAAGCCCTCTTTAACAAGAGCGCTGATGCCGTTAGAAGCATGAACGATGTTTTGAAAACATTGTAATAACGAGCTTACAGTAAGAAGTAGGAAGTACGAAGCGCCATATACTCGTACTTCCTATTTTTTTTGCTCTGTTCCTCCAACTCCCCGCCTTCTCTCTCCCCCAATAACATCTCATTAATTCAACCGCCTGCAGCCAGGCACTGAATTTGATTCCTACTATATAACAGCCACTACCTGCCAGCGACTGTACTGCAATTCATTCTTGAACGCTAAAGTGTAAAATATGAAACATGTATACGCTGAAGTTGGCAGAACTCTTTGCCTTACAGCTATTTTACTGATAAGCAGTATGACGATGAATCCCACTAATGCGCAAACACCCGCCGATCAATCTTCAGCCGGTTATGTTCCCGCTTATACGGGGAAAGTTATTCCCAATGAATTTATTGACTTTCGTCAAAATACCAGGCTCGTATATGAAGGCAACAATGCGATGACAGCGTTGCCAAACCCGGTAGAAATGCGTGACCTGATCATTACCGCTTCGCAAAACGACGGTATTGTATTACAATGGCGCAGTACCTGGGAACCTGATAACCTTAAATTATATGAGATAGAATTCAGTTCAGATGGGATTAACTTTCAACGGGTAGGTGTATTGGCTGCCGGGAACTATTTGAGCGGAAAAAACTATTCCTTCAGACATTACCCGGTAAACATCCGCGATCAGTTGTTTTATCGCATTCGTATAACCGATGCAACCGGCCGGTATGATTACACGCCCATTTTAAAACTGGCAGCTACCGGTTCCACCCAGAATTATGTATTTCCTACAATAGTAAATACGGAAATGGTTAGTTTATACCTGAACGATTCCTTTAAGATGGCGCAGATCATAAACAGTCAGGGGGTTATTTTACAAACCCAGCTTTTAAGCGGCAAAACAGGTAGAACAGATATCTCATTAAGCCACCTGGCGGAAGGCATTTGTTATGTACGGCTGTTGGGCAATGACCCGCAACGGAATGTTGTAGAGAAGATCTTCATTAGGTAGTGTGGCTGAATTAGTTGCAGTTGCTTGCATCTGTCTTAGTTAACTTGTCAACTTGTTAACCTGTCAACTTTATACTTTCTACATACAACATCACTTCCTACTTCCAACTTCCTGTCCCTACCCCACTTTTCCAACCTCATAATTTTTTTTACCAACTTTGTCCTGTCTGGTTCCCTCCATTCGTCATTTTCCCGGTAACTTAATTGTAATCTTTAAAATTTACCGTTATGAAAGATTTTATGTTCATTTTCCGGGGCGCTGCCGAGCAATACAATTTCTCAGCAGAACAAATGCAACAACACATGCAAAAATGGATGACCTGGATAGACGAACTGAAAGCTAAAAATATTTATGTGGCTGGGGAGCCTTTAACACCGGATGGTAAAACGGTAAAAGGCGCCAAATTACTGGTAACCGATGGACCATTTACAGAAAGCAAAGAACTGGTTGGTGGCTTCTTTATCATCAAAGCCAATACGTTGGAACAAGCAACGGAACTGGCCAAAGGATGCCCTGACCTGCCACTGAATGGCAGCGTTGAAGTGCGGGAAGTGATGAAAGTTGAAGAAATGATGCAGGCCCACAGTTAATTATGAAAGAAGGAGCACAAGAAGGCGTGGCGCAACTGGTCGATCATCTTTTCCGGCACCAGTCGGGGAAGATGATCGCTGTGCTCATTCGCATTTTCGGCATGCACAACCTCGAAATGATCGAAGATGTGGTGCAGGAATCCTTTTTGCGGGCCATTCACGCCTGGACGTTCAAACAATTGCCCGATAACCCAGCCGGCTGGCTGATGCAGGTAGCCCGCAACCGGGCTATTGATATTATTCGCCGCCAGCAACATTTTCAACAATACTCGCAGGAACTGGCCAATGAACTGCAACAGGAAGCAGAAAACACGATTCAACAATTTTTCTCGGAAACGGAAATTGCCGACAGCCAGCTGCGAATGATCTTTGCCTGTTGCCACCCCGCCTTAAAAGAAGAAGACCAGATTGCCCTCACCCTGAAAACGGTTTCAGGTTTTGGAGTGGCTGAAATTGCCCATGCCCTTCTTACCAATGACGCCGTTATACAAAAGCGTTTATACCGGGCCAAACAGTTCTTAAAAGATAACAGGATCTCGCTCGAGATCCCATCAGGCAGGGAATTGTACAGCCGACTTCATGTAGTATATACGGTATTATACTTACTTTTTAATGAAGGATACAAATCGCAGCAACCCAATGAAGTGATCCGCAAAGACCTATGCGCGGAAGCCATGCGGCTTTGCCTGTTACTAACGGAACACCGGGCCGGAAAACAGCCTTCTACCTTTGCCCTGTTTTCCTTAATGTGTTTTCAGGCATCGCGTTTTGAAAGCCGCCTCGACGAGAACAACTCCATCATATTACTGCAGCACCAGGACAGAAATACCTGGAACAAAGCGCTTATTCAAAAAGGATATGAATACCTGAACCTGTCATCCCAAGGCGATGAACTGAGCGTATATCATCTGGAATCGGCCATTGCTGCCGAACATTGTCTGGCCAGTTCCTTTGCGACCACCAACTGGCAACGCATGCTGCAATTGTACGACATGCTGCTGCAACAAAAGCGCACCCCACTGGTTATTTTAAACCGCGCTATTGTATTATCTCAATTAAATGAAACGGTAGCAGCCCTGAAAGAAATATGGCAGCTGGATGCCATTGAACAGCTTATAACCTCTCAATATATTTACAGTGCAGTGCTGGGCGAATTATATATACAACTGGGCGATGATCACAATGCCAGTAAATTCCTGCAACAGGCACTTGTATTAACCACCTCCCTCGCGGAAAAAAGACTGATAACCACCAAACTTGAAACGCTGGTCAAAACCAAAATGAATTAAAGGGAATTAATATATAAATCAACTTGAGCCAGGATCAATGTTCACTAAGACATTAACTTTTTTTTAGACCTTCCGGCCCATTGATTTAGTTGATTTTTCTGTCTATTTTGTCGCACCCTTAAATAAACTATATGTTATTCCCAACCAAAACGCTATTGCTTGTCAGCCTTATCACTCTTACAACATCATGCGCATCAATTGTTAGCAAAGCGGTTTACCCCATTACCATCGACAGCGAACCACGTAACGCCCGTATTACCATCACCAATCGACGGGGTATAGAGGTTTTTGATGGCCATACCCCAGCCCTGGTAAAACTTAAACCAGGTGGCGGCTTCTTTCAAAGGGCTATCTACGATATTGAGATCAGTAAGGTAGGTTATGTTACAAAAAGAATTCCGATCAGTGCCAAACTCAATGGCTGGTATTTTGGTAATTTCCTTTTTGGATATCTTGGTTTGCTTGGCATTTTGGTAATTGACCCCGCTTCTGGCGCTATGTACCGGATAAACGATGTGGCTGTGATGGAAACATTGGAAGTCGAAAACAAAACAGCAGCTGCTGGCAGCCAACAAGTGCCTCAATTAAAAATTTACGATATCAACGAGATACCAGTAGCCTGGAAAAATAAATTAGTGGCTATTCAATAGATAATACGCAATTGGCAAAACAATTAAACTTTGCCAATTGCATATTTCCCATTGCTTATTTATACTTTCCTGGTAAGCCTTTGGTTTACCTTATTCACGATGTCTGTTATGGACTGCTTCTCCATGCATTTAAAATGCCCGAGCGGACACTTATTATACCCTATTTTGGAACAGGGCCGGCAATACAATGGCCTAACTTCCATAATATCATAGGGCAGCTTGTCTTTAGGTAACTGCGGCGACAGAGCGCCGTAATAAGGATACATGCCAAACTGGGGCACGGTATTCCCCCAAATTGAAATGACCTGTTTTTTAAAAGCGGAAGCGATATGCATTAAACCCGTATCGTGGGTTATGATCAATTTGGCGCGTCGAACCAGATCGGCCGATTCGTTGATATTGAATTTTCCGCAGGAGTTATAGATCTTATGCGGATCAACACTGGCAATTTGTTCGCCAGTATCCCGGTCTTCTTTCCCTCCCAGTAAAATGATCGGGTGTTCAATGGCGCCGCATAACTCCTTCAGTTTGTGTAGCGGTAATTTCTTGGTGTTATGGGCAGCGCCTATCACGATACCAATATAACCGGCCAGGTGCCCGGCGGGAATATCACTTTCCTTTACCCTGTCGGTATCGGGAACGAAATAATCCAATCCCTGACCATCATTCTTCACACCCAAGGAGGCCACCGTTTCCAGGTAGCGGTCTACGATATGCACATCGGGCAGCACATTCAGCTTAATAGTAGTGTAAATAAACTTTTGAATGTTGAGCTTATTGAAAGAAAACGCTTTTTTGCCCAATGCCTTTTTAACCCGCATGGTGCGCAGGTTGTGATGCAGATCGATCACATAATCAAAATTCTCGGCTTGCAATTCCGGAATGATGGCCTGCAGGTCATCCTGCATGAAATGCAGTTTATCGATATAGGGATTTGCTTCCAATACCGCCTTAAAGTTGGCTTTGGTAAGATAATGCACCTCAGCTTCCGGCACCTGTTTTTTCAGGCAACGGACAACAGGTGTAGTTAATACAATATCCCCGATAGAACTAAATCTGATAATAAGAATTTTCATACTTCAATACCCGATCACTCCTCTACGTAGTTAAGATCTTTATGAAAAGTTTCTTCTGTTAAAATTGCAGCACCCAAACCAATAACCATGGCAACTATACCAGTGATCAACCCGCTTTTTACATAGCCGGCTGAAGCCTGCAGCGAGGTGAACATGATAGAGATCAGGATCAATGCACCCCGCACCATATTGGGCACCGTGGTAGCGGCTGTGGCTCTTATATTTGTGCCAAATTGCTCAGCAGCCATGGTAACAAAAATGGCCCAGAAACCTGTTCCAAAGCCTAACAATGCGCAGGCTGCATACAAACTGTTTACCGATTGACCACTTAAATTAAAAAACCACACTATCCCAACAGCCGTTATTCCATAAAAAATATACAGTGCCTTTTTACGGCTTCGAAGCGCCTGGCTTACAAAGCCGACGGCGATGTCGCCGATAGAGATAGCAGCATACGCAAACATAACGGCTTTACCAGGGTCAACAGCGCCAACAACACCCATTTTTTCGCCGAACTCTTTTGAGAAACTAACCAGAATACCAATCACAAACCAGGTAGGCAACCCGATCAAAATACTGCACAGGTATTTTCTTAACCGCTTGCCATTATTGAACAACATGAAAAAATTTCCTTTCGAAACATTACTATGCTGAATGTTCTGGAACATGCCCGATTCCAATACGCCCACCCGTAACAGCAACAACAGGAATCCAAGGCCGCCACCAATGAAATAGCATGTGCGCCAGGAAGAAAAAGTTTGTTTAAAAAAGAAAGCTACCACGGCACCGGTTAAACCAACACCGGCCACCAACGACGTTCCTATACCTCTTTTTTCTTTTGGTAACAATTCACTTACCAGGGTAATACCGGCACCTAATTCACCTGCCAGGCCAACACCTGTCAAAAACCGGACGGCCGCATATTGGTTTACTGTTTGTACAAAACCGTTGGCAATATTACCCAGTGAATACAAAATGATGGAAGCGTACAATACTTTTAACCGGCCTTTCTTATCACCCAGAATACCCCATAAAATGCCACCGATCAACAAACCGGCCATTTGGATATTGATGATGAACAGACCGTCTGAAGCAATTTGGTCCTGGTTAAGCCCCAGGTCCTGTAAAGAGGGAACCCGAATGATGCTAAAGAGTAACAGATCATAAATGTCTACAAAATAGCCCAGCGCAGCTACCAATACTGCCAGGCTAAAAACAGAAACTTGTTTTGATTGCATTGGATTAATTAGTTGGGGGTTGAGATACCTTCTTTTTTCCGGATAATAATTTAATAATTACAGGGGCAGTGGTTACGATTACAATACCCAGAACTATCAGTTCGAGGTGTTTCTTCAGGTCAAAATTGAATTGGGTGAAGATCCATTTTTGCAGGAAATGCCCGGCGATGATCATACTGAATACCCAGGCAACGCAACCTATCATATTGAAGAAGGAGAACTTCTTTTTGTCCATATCAACAATACCGGCAACAATAGGAGCAAACGTTCTGATGATAGGCAGAAAACGGGCGAATACGATTGCACCACCACCATGCTTTTCATAAAACTCATGCGCATCGTATAAATATTTTTTCTTGAACAGGAATCGGTCGCGCCAGTGGAACATGGTAGGACCAATCTTTTTTCCTGTCCAGTAACCTATAGTATTACCTAATATACCGGCCAGAGAGATAAGTGCGATCAGTACAAACAGATCGAGCCATTCGTACCGGACACCGCCCATTCCTATTTTTCTAAACAGGTCATTGGCCAGATTGGCGCTGTATATACCAGCTACAAACAACAGGCTGTCGCCTGGCAAAAAGAAACCAACGAACAAACCGGTTTCAGCAAATACAATAAACAACAACAGGAAAAAACCGCCATACACAATATAGAACATGGGGTTCAGCAGGTCTTTCCAGGTAAATGATTTATGCAGGGTGAGTACAGCATTGTCTTTTAATGAACCGGCAGCTACCGAAAGTTCATCATGGTACTGACTGGTAATGGTAATTGGCTCGGCCGGGTTTACGGTGATGGTTGTAAAACCCAACATATCAGTTGTATAGTCTTTAGTTTGACCGCCAGCTGATACGGTTATCTTACTAACCGGAGTTTCGTACTGATTGGTACATTGAATTCTTATTTGTTGCTGTGCCATGGATCCGGATACAGTCAACACAGTCAACAATAAAAATATCAGTCGTTTTAACATAAAAATTTAATGTAAGGTTATTGTTTTCGCCTAATCGTTTACCAATACCGGTTCTGCCTGTACCATTTCAGGTTTCAATTCTCCCTCCCATTTGCTAACCACACTTGTTGCCAGTGCATTTCCTACTACGTTCGTCATGGTGCGGAACATATCGCAAAAATGATCGATCGGTAATATTAACGCTACACCCTCTGGTGGTATTTTAAACATGGCGCATGTTGCAGTTACAACTACCAGCGATGCCCTTGGCACCCCGGCAATTCCTTTACTCGTTAACATCAGCACAATCAACATTGTCAATTGAGTCCCAAGGTCGAGATGGATACCCGAAGCCTGCGCAATGGCCAAACTGGCAAAGGTCATGTACATCATACTACCATCGAGATTGAAACTGTATCCCAACGGTAAAATGAATGAAACTATTTTATCCTTGCACCCAAATCGCTCCAATTCTTCCGTGAGTTTGGGAAATACCGCCTCACTGCTGGTGGTACTAAAGGCAATCAGCATGGGCGAACCAATTCTTTTTAACAAATCGACAACACGCTTTCCCAGGATCAGGTAGCCCACTGAAAATAAAACAGCCCATAATAATGCAATACCTACTAAAAAGAACAGCAGGTATTTGCCATAGAAAATGAACACTTCCAACCCTTTAGTAGCAATTACCGCAGCAATGGCCCCAAATACTCCCAGGGGAGCGAAGTTCATCACATACCCCACCATTTTTAAAATTACGTGCGCAACGGCATCCAGCGCTTTTACCACAGGTTTGGTAATATCTCCCAGTGCCGACATAGCCACACCAAAAAAAATACTGAAGATCACTATCTGCAGTATTTCGTTGGTAGCCATAGACTCTATTACGCTTTTCGGGAATACGTGCTCCACAAATTTAGCCAAAGAAAATTCCTGGGTTTTACCAATCAGATCTTTGGCGCCTGCGGCGTCCTCCATACCCGATATAGCGCTCCCTGGCTTCGACAGGTTAACTACCAGCATTCCAATGAGCAGGCTTACCAGTGAGGCGGAAATAAACCACAGCAGGGCTTTGCCGCCTACGCGTCCAACAGTTTTCAGATCGCCCAGTTTGGCAATGCCCACCACCAGGGTACAAAAAACCAGCGGTGCTATAATCATTTGAACCAGCCGCAGGAAAATAGTAGTCAATAACTTAATATTGTCACTGAACGACTGGATCGCTTTTATTGAGGCGGAGCCATGACTGGGCCCAACTTTAATTTTGTTAAGCGTAGCCTGTTGATCAATTTCATAGGCATCGTTGGTATTGGCCACCACCACCCAGGTGCCGGGAGCCGCTTTTGTTTCACGATAGATGGCAGAATCTTTAACAACCTCGATCGGCTGCACTACCTCTTTCCCCGACAAAACCAACGTGATAGCGTCTTTACCCGTATAATCTTTAGCAGGGGAATAGGTAATTTTGTGGCCAGTTCCTGACTCATGCATCAGGTAACCCACAATAATACCCGCAGCCATAGCTATCAGAATATAGAGGGTGAGCCGGTTTTTCTTCATGTAGTTTGGTTAAAAAGTAATAGGCTGCAATATAATATTAAAAGCATAAACCGATTTGCAGTATCAGTTTATCTTTTGCCCTGTTTACCGCTTAACCATTTATAATAACTTTTGGCCCGTAATTTTAATAAATCCTTATCTTTCCAACCTCATACATGATTTAAAGAAAAACTTTCATCAAAAACTCTAACGCGCTCTTATGAGTCTATTTGTTAAAAAGAACATATTATCATTAATTTCTGAAGCGGACGATTCAGAAAAAGGCCTGAAGCGGACATTGAGTGGCGGTGCATTGATCGCCCTGGGGATTGGGGCCATTATTGGAGCAGGTATCTTTGTACGCACAGCTAATGCAGCCGGAGCCCATGCCGGTTCGGCCGTGACATTCTCCTTTATACTTGCGGCAATTGGCTGCGCCCTGGCCGGTTTGTGTTATGCGGAATTTGCTTCTATGATCCCTATTGCAGGGAGTGCCTATACTTACAGTTATGCAACCATGGGTGAATTTGTTGCCTGGATCATAGGCTGGGACCTGGTGCTGGAATATGCGTTAGGCGCCGCAACCGTTGCAATTGGATGGTCGCAATACTTAAATGAACTATGTACCACCGTCTTTGGGTTTACGATACCGTATGAATGGTGCCACTCGCCCTTCCAGATATCCGATGCCGGGGTGCGTGGCATGATAAACCTGCCTGCTGTATTTATTTTATTAATGCTTACCTTATTGCTTATCAGAGGAACAAGGCAGTCAGCAGTAGTGAACAATATCATTGTGATCTTAAAAATGACCATTGTTCTTTTGTTTATCGCATTAGGATGGCAATATATCAACCCGGCCAATCATACGCCTTATCTGATACCTGCTACACAACCGGATGTAACTTTAAACATCATCGATCCTATTACCAATACCAATAAAATTCACCACTATTCAGATTTCTGGAACCATGGCTGGGGCGGGGTTGTAGCTGGCGCCGGTGTGGTATTTTTTGCGTTCATTGGGTTTGATGCGGTGTCTACAGCCGCCCAGGAAGCTAAAAACCCCAAACGCGATATGCCCCGTGGTATTTTGGTTTCCCTGGCTCTTTGTACCGTATTATACATCCTTTTCTCCTATGTACTTACGGGTTTGGCCCCCTTCACCGATTTCCTGAAACAAGGTGGTGAAGCATCTGTTTCATATGCAGTAAAAACTTATATGCCAGCAAGCTATAGTTGGCTTTCTACCTTTATTACCGCTGCCATTTTATTTGGTTTTTCATCGGTGATACTGGTAATGTTGTTAGGGCAAACACGGGTGTTTTATAGTATGTCGAAAGACGGGCTGGTGCCTGCTGTATTCAGCAAATTGCACCCTAAACA
This sequence comes from Niastella soli, assembly GCF_017742245.1. Taxonomy (GTDB): domain Bacteria; phylum Bacteroidota; class Bacteroidia; order Chitinophagales; family Chitinophagaceae; genus Niastella; species Niastella soli. The sequence continues at coordinate 3,003,073 of NZ_JAGHKO010000001.1, read as the reverse complement.
CAAAACACCTTACAAATCACAATGGCTGTTCTTTGCTTTTGTATCAATATTCGCTGCCTTCATACCAGATTCGGTAGTGGGCAATATGACCAGTATTGGAACTTTATTCGCATTTGTGTTGGTATGTATTGGGGTGATCATGATGCGCAAATCCAATCCGGAGATCCCAAGATCATTTAAAACACCTATGGTTCCCTTCTTACCTATCCTGGGAGCCCTGATCTGTTTGCTGATGATTGCCGGTTTGGGTATCGACAACTGGCTGCGGTTGATCGTTTGGCTGATCATCGGATTTGCCATTTATTTTGGCTACAGCGTAAAACACAGTAAAGCCCGTAAAGATGCTTTAATGGGAAATAAGCCTGCCGAAAAGGTATAACAACCTGAAAATGTGTGATATTTTCATAACTCCTTATAAAACCCTCCCGATACATCGGGAGGGTTTTGTTTTACCGGAGTGAGTTGGCCAGGTGAACCAGTTATTTTATTTTTGCAGCCCGGAAAACCAGCTACAAGCCGCAAGCTTTATCTGAGACCTGTAACCTGCAATCGGAAACTGGTAACCGGAAACAACATTGATATAGATAATAAATAAACCATAAAGAATATATGGGTCGCATATTTGAAGTACGTAAACACACGATGTTTGCCCGGTGGGACCGGATGGCCAAACAATTTACCCGTATTGGAAAGGAAATTGCCATAGCTGTAAAAGCTGGTGGCCCCGACCCTAATACCAACCCGGCCCTTAGACGTTGTTTTCAGAACGCCAAGAGCGTGAACATGCCTAAAGACCGCGTGGAAGCAGCTATTAAACGGGCCTCGGGTAAGGAAATGGAAAACTATGACGAGATCCTGTACGAAGGATACGGACCCAACGGCGTAGCCATTCTGGTAGAGACTGCTACCGATAACCACGTACGTACCGTAGCCAACATAAAGGCCATTTTCAATAAAGGCAATGGTACCCTGGGTAACAGCGGCAGCGTAAGCTTTCAGTTCAAAAAAATGGGTGTGTTCAAACTGAAACCAGAAGGCCTTAGCCAGGACGACCTGGAGCTGGAATTAATAGATGCCGGTTTGGAAGAAATGGGTGAAGGAACTGGCGAAAACGGTGAAAGCGTATTGGTGATCCGCGTAGCCTTCAACGATTTTGGCAATATGCAAAAGGCGCTGGAAGAAAGGAATATTACTCCCATCAGTGCTGAAGTAGAATGGATCCCCGGCACCACCGTACAACTGGGCGAAGAGCAGGCACAGGAAGTACTGAAACTGGTTGATAAACTGGAGCAGGACGACGACGTGCAGAAGGTGTTCCATAATCTGCAGTAATTCAGGAAGTACAATAACATATTAAAACCCGTACCGGTTAAACCGGAACGGGTTTTGTTTTATCAGTTGAAACGTGATGTGATCATTAATTCAGCCAGGAGTGAAAATAATTTACAGAATGGCTTAAACATTGTTTCCCATGTCCGGCATCAAATCTAAATACATTGTTCTCTTTGATGGGGTATGTAATTTGTGCAGCGGAACCGTACAGTTCCTTTTAAAAAGAGATAAGAAAAAGAGGTTAATTTTTGGGTCTCTACAGGGAAAAACCGGCCAGGAATACCTGCGTAAATACCACTTGCCCACTGATCAGTTCCACTCCTTTATGCTTATTGAAGGCAATGTATTATATACCCGTTCTACCGCTGTATTGCGTACACTGAAGTACCTGGGCCGGGGTTGGCAATTGTTGTATGTGTTTATTTACGTTCCCCAGCCCATTCGCGATGGTGTATATAAATTAATTGCAACCAACCGCTATAAATTGTTTGGTAAAAAAGACTCCTGCCGCCTGCCTACACCCGATGAACGGGAACGCTTTTTAGAATAGCTCTAGTTCTCCAACTCATCCCGCGACATTCCTTCTTTGATCTCTCTTTGAATTATCTTCTTAAACCGCTTCTCATTATACCACCAGCTGAGTACAGTGGAAATAGTAACTATACTGAAACTTCCAATAGCGATCAGCACAAGATTATCAGGCAGATCGATTCCCACCATCAGCGTTAAAAAGGAAAGTACCAGGGTGGCAACAAACGAACCTGTTATTATATACAACAGATAATATTTTATTTTGCCTCCCTGTCGTTGATCTTCCCAATATTTTATAAATCGTTTTTCGGTAGCTGTTAGCACAAATATTAATGTTTATAGATCAATCTCCCCTTTCATAAAGAATACGCACTGGCCCGCCATGGCTACCCTTTCGCCCAGGTATTCGCACCATAACTCACCGCCACGTTTCGATAGTTGCCGGGCATATAAGGTTTTCTTTCCCAGTTTTTCTGCCCAGTAGGGGATCAATTGGGAATGGGCCGATCCGGTTACCGGGTCTTCGTCAACCCCTACAGTTGGTGCAAAAAACCTTGATACAAAATCAGCCTTGCTTCCTTTGGCAGTGAGGATCACTTTGTGACCCAGCGCTTTCAATAAGGTAAAATCGGGCTGGCAAAGTTGTACCAGGCTTTCATCAGCCACTTCCACCAGGTAATCGCGGTACTTATGTACACTATTAATGGAAATATTTCCCAGGGCAGTGGCCAGTTCGGCCGGCACATTGGCAAGTGGCTCTGGTTTCCAGGCAGGGAAATCCATACTGATCTTATCAAAATTTTTGGTTATCACCAGTATGCCGCTTTTTGACTGAAAACGAATAGCCGGGTAACCATAGCCCATTACATGGTATAAAACAAAGGCTGAAGCCAGTGTGGCATGTCCGCACAGATTGATCTCTGATACTGGTGTAAACCAACGGATCTCAAAATCAGCATCCGGTTTCTTTGAAGGCACAAAGAAAACAGTTTCGCTGAGATTATTCTCCATAGCCAGCCGTTGCATCAGGCTATCACTGATCCATTCTTCAAGTGGAATTACAGCAGCCGGGTTACCTCCGAACAAATGGTTGGTAAATGCATCAATCTGATACAAATGTAGCTTCACAGGTATTGTTTTGGGGTTATATAAGTTCTAGTACAGGGCGCTTAGAGCTCAGTTCCAATTCTGGGCCCTAAGTTAAAAGTTCTATCTAATTAAGTTTTTAGTTCGATTGTTAAGAATTTGTTTTCGACTACACCTTAGTCCACTCCTTCGCCCACCGACCTTAGGAGGACCTACTCCGACATCATTTCCTGGATCACATCAACAATCTGCTCCACATTTGGCTTGCTGAAATAATCGCCATCACTGCCATAGCTGGGTCTGTGCGCCTGACTCGTAATGGTGCGGGGCGACACATCGAGCCAGCGATAACCGCCTTGCTCTTCCAGTACTTTATTGTACATATAGCCAGCTGCACCACCAGGCACATCTTCATCAACAAACACAATGCGATTGGTCTTTTTTAATGAATCGAGAATGAGGTGGTTCACATCGAAAGGCAACAGGGTTTGTACGTCGATGATCTCACAACTGATATCGGCTTTGGCCAGAATAGCAGCCGCTTCACTGATGACGCGCAACACACTGCCATAAGAAACAATAGTGATATCAGTACCCTCGTGTATAACCTCGGGTACACCCAATGCCACTTTATAATCAACAATATTGGAAGGTAATTTTTCCTTGAGGCGGTAGCCATTCAGACATTCTACTATAACCCCGGGATCGTTACCAGATAATAAGGTATTGTACATACCGGCAGCCTGTACCATATTGCGTGGAACGCAAATGTGCATACCGCGCAATGAATGCAACATCATACCCATTGGCGAACCGCTGTGCCAGATGCCTTCGAGGCGGTGACCACGTGTACGCACAATGAGCGGACAAGCCTGACGTCCCTTGGTTCGCCAGTACAACGTGGAGGCATCATCGCTCAACTGTTGCAGCCCGTATAACATGTAATCGATGTATTGAATTTCGGCTATGGGACGCAGACCGCGAAAAGCCAATCCTATCCCCTGTCCCATGATCGTTAACTCACGGATAGAAGTATCGAAGATTCGGTTCTCACCATATTTATTCTGTAAACCGGAAAAACCCTGGTTCACATCTCCGATTTTACCAACATCTTCACCGAAGGCAAGCACCTTGGGGTTTCTGGTAAATAGTTCATCGAAGTAATGGTTCAGGATCTCATACCCGTTCATCATGGGCGCGTCACTGGCAAATTCCAATGGGGTGGTAGTTACCTTCATTGGGCTCTTGGGGCTTTCATCATATAAATAACTACCGTAATTGATATAGCCCTCTTTGCGCAGTTCCTGGTAAAATTCCTTCGCTTCTGAGATCAGGTGCGAGTGGCCGGCTGCCTGGATGGCTTTATGCAAGGCCTCCATAACATCTTTACGCAATGGTTCGCGGTTAGTGGCCAGCAAATTTTTAGCAGCAGATATTTCCCCCGTGGTATCAGCACCATGCCCTATCAATGTATCGAGTGTTTCCAGGCATTTTGATACCAACTGTTTTATAGGTGAAATATACTTTTCCCAGGCGCGCACTTTGCTTTCACGCACCAGTTCCTTGGCATGGCTCTCAATTTCTTCCAGCTCATCTTCACTGGCCAGGGTATTCTCGAGGATCCATTCCCGCATTTTTTTATTGCCATCCCATTCCCGCTCCCAGGCAAGACGGTCGGGCGTTTTGTACCGTTCGTGACTGCCCGAAGTGGAATGTCCCTGCGGTTGTGTTACTTCCTCTACATGGAACAGGGCGGGAATATGTGTTTCGCGCATGCGTCGGATGGCCGATTCAAACACCTCACACATACCAGCATAGTCCCATGCTTTTACTTTATATATATCGAAACCATTGGTATTTTCTTTACGTTGCATACCACGCATGGCCTCAGAAATTGATCCTTTTATGGTTTGCATCCGGCGGGGAACAGAAATGCCGTATCCGTCGTCCCATACAAAAACCGCTAAGGGTATTTGCAAAACACCGGCAGCATTCAGCGCTTCCCAGAAGTGTCCTTCAGACGTAGAGGCATCGCCGATAGTACAGAAACATATTTCATTACCATTATTACTCAAATGATTCAGGTCTTTGAGTACATCAGAATTTCGGAATAGTTTGGAAGCCAGGGCCATACCTAATGCGCGTGGCATTTGTCCGGCAGTAGGCGCCAAACCGGCGGCAATGTTTTTCCGGTTAACCAGATCCAGCCATTCCCCCTGTTTATCAACAATGGCAGTGGCGAAATGAGAATTCATTTGTCTGCCACTACTATTGGGGTCATTTGCCGAATCAGGATCGGCATACAGTTGTGAAAAAAATTGTTCAATGGTGGCCTGGCCGGTGGCAAAAGCAATTGTTTGATCGCGATAATAACCCGACAGGAAATCGCCGGGCTGGAAAAATTTGGAAGCCGCAATTTGCGCTACCTCTTTGCCATCACCAAAAATGCCAAACTTGGCTTTACCAGTAAGAACCTCTTTACGACCCAGTAAACTGGCCTCCCGGCTTTCGCAAACCAGGCGGTAATCTTTTAATACTTCTTCGCGAAATTTATCGAAAGACAGCTTCTCGCCGGCAAGCGATTGATTGTGAGTGCTATTTTCCATGCGACAAAAGTATTAATATTAATGCCATTTTGCAGGGTTGTTAAAAAAATGTCATTAGCAAGAAAATTAATTGGCCAATAGCTCGTTAAAAATGTAATTTTGAGCACGTTATGGTTACAAACGTTATTCCCATTGATAGAAAATGGAATCAATTTTATCCTGGAAATAACCGGATATTGTGTAGATTAGCCAATACCAACCAAAAACCTTAAAATTTGTACGTATGAAGAAGACGTTTTTAATGGTTTGTTTTGCAGCGGCTACTTTAATGGCCAAAGCCCAAAGCACTACCACTACCAATACAAAGCCGGTTGAAACAAAACCAGCAGAAGTAGTTCAGTTAAAGGAAACATCTTATGACTTTGGAAAAATCCAGCAAGGTCGTCCTGTTACCCATAACTTTGAGCTGGTAAACATTGGTAAAGAACCACTGATGCTTGAAAATGTACAGGCGTCCTGTGGTTGTACCACTCCAGAATGGAGTAAAGATGCCATTCAGGCCGGCGCTACAACCACCATTAAAATAGGTTACAATGCTGCTGCTGAAGGCATGTTCACTAAAACAATTACAATAACTTACAATAATCACCAATACAAGACATTGACCATTACTGGTACAGTTTATAAAGGCCCAGCAACCTCAGCACCAGTAAATGCGTCTTTATCATTATTGAAAAACAATTAAAAAACATAAGCACATGAAACGTTTCGTATTAGCATTTGCAGCATTGATCTTAACTATTGGAGTATTTGCCCAGACTGCGCCTGCAACTGTTAAAAAGGCGGATAACTTTGTTAAATTCAAGGATGTAACGCACGATTTTGGAAAAATCAAGCAAGGTGTACCCGTAACTTATGCTTTCGCATTTTCTAACATTACAGATAAACCCGTAGTTATTGAATCAGCCAATGCGTCTTGCGGTTGCACAACACCCGTAAAACCAGATGCTCCTATTGCAAAAGGTAAAGATGACAAGATCACTGCAGGTTTCAATGCGGCGGCCGCCGGCCCCTTTAATAAAACCATTTATGTAAAAGTTGCCGGGGTAGATCAGCCTTTGGAATTGAAAATTACTGGCGAAGTACTGTCTGCAGATGACTACGCTAAATTCGAAAAAGAAAAAGGAACCAAAAAGGGATAATCTTTCTGAAGTAGAAAAGTAATAATCGATAAAATAACTGGTCCTCACGGCAAACGCTGTGAGGATTTTTTTTTTAAACCTGTAGTTCCCCATGCTTGTTTGTGCTGGATATAATCCATTGACTTTCATGACACCTTAAATGAACCAGTCTACCAGAATAGTATTTTTTGTAAATACCACATTCTCAACCAGAAACAAAGCATTTTGAACTTAAAACCTGTACCCTATATTTGCGAAATGCTAACACTTAGTAGTCGCGGCCAGCTGATGCCGCCATCACCTATACGCAAACTGGTGCCATATGCTGAAGCTGCTAAAAAGCGGGGCACCAAAGTATATCACCTGAATATCGGCCAGCCCGATATTGAGACGCCGGAGCAAATCCTTGACGCCGTTCGTCATGCCGATTTTAAAGTACTTGAATACAGCCACAGTGCCGGTAACGAAAGCTACCGCCGCAAACTGGTACAGTATTATAAAAAGAACGGAATTGAAGTAGATCATACCCAGATCATCGTAACAACAGGTGGGTCTGAAGCCATTTTATTTGGCTTTATGGCTTGTTTAGATGCAGGTGATGAAGTAATTATCCCAGAACCCTTTTACGCCAATTATAATGGATTTGCGGTGGCTGCAGGCGTTAAAGTAGTGCCCGTGACCTCATCAATTGATACTGGTTTTGCTTTACCTCCTATTTCTGCATTCGAAAAGCTGGTTACCCCAAAAACCAAAGCCATTCTTATTTGCAATCCAAATAATCCCACAGGTTATTTATATAGCCGGGAAGAAATGGAAACGCTGAAACAGATCGTTCAGAAACACAACCTGTATCTGTTCTCTGATGAGGCTTACCGCGAATTTTGCTATGGTGGCGAAAATATCAGCGCCATGCATTTACCCGGTATTGAAGAAAACGTTATCCTGATGGATACTATCTCCAAACGGTACAGTGCGTGTGGCGGCCGTATTGGCGCCCTGGTAACTAAAAATAAACAGGTACTGGAGTCAGTACTCAAATTTGCCCAGGCCAGGTTAAGCCCGCCTTCTTTTGCCCAGATACTGGGAGAAGCAGCCATTGACCTGCCCGACAATTATTTTGATGCGACCAAGGCCGAATACATGAAACGCCGCGATGTACTGGTAAAACGGTTAAACGACATGCCAGGCGTTACCTGTCCTAACCCGCTTGGCGCATTTTATGCCATGGCGCGTTTACCTATTGACAATGCCGATACATTTTGTCAATGGCTGCTGGAATCATTCTCCTATAACGGGCAAACCATAATGCTGGCCCCTGCCAGTGGGTTTTATGGTACACCAGGCCTTGGCAAGAATGAAGTGCGACTGGCTTATGTATTGAATGTAGACGACCTCAATAAAGCTATGGACTGTTTACAGCAGGCATTGAAGGAGTATCCTGGCAAAAAGTAAATTATCTAACTATTACGTATACCACCTGAGGCTGTTCTTTTATAGGGCAGCCTCTTTTTTTGTGGCTAATTTGTTGTCGAAGATCAAGAAGGTGGAAGGTTATAAAAAGGAGAGATGAAGTAACCCCATTTTATAATATTCCTAGCAATAAAGCTCTGTCGTATAATTACAAAAAATCCCGTTCAGATAAAACCGAACGGGATGCTCATTATACGGGTATTAGAAACGAAAGATTACAATACAATGTCCACTACGCTGGTTGCACCGGCAGTATACGTTTATAACTCAGCGTTATCTAAACGGTTCTGTCATCATACCATAAACATAACCAAGGCATCGGTATGATGCGGGTACAGATTCAGGAAGTAAGCTTATATATTTTGAAAGGATATCAGTTTTGAAAAGAGGGGGCCGATAAAAATAACGCCCCCGTTTTAAATCCAATATCCTTTGAATATCCTGTTCCTGTTATTACAAATTACATTCCAACTATAATGCATTTCTACTCTTTCTTTAAGTAATTCTTGTAAATACCTGTTTCGGCTATCCTAAACGTTATTACTATCGTATAATTACGAACCAATGTATATAATAATAAGCCCAGAGGCAATTGTATTATCTGTTTAAGAATAAATAGTTTGATCACCAGCTACGGGCATAAAACCAATTGAAGCAAAGTCGGTCCCATTTACAGAGCGCAGTATTTCAAATCTTTAAGCGTATATCAAATAAGGTTGCATGCGTAACATCCAATCATTGACAGCAGTATAATTCTTTACAACATGAACAAAGTCAGCCAATGGGATATCAAAAAGAGTGTCAGCATTCGATATGCCCGACAAAAGATCAAGATGCTTTTTTCCTGTTGGATTTACATTGGTAGGATAGACAGCCCATTTAAAATCATTCGGATGCAATTCTTTTATGGTCCTGATAAGCAACCAGCCTGTGCTAACAGGGAAGAAAGAAGAGGGGTCTGCAACATGCAGCATAACGCCATTACAAGGCTGTGTGGCATATTTACCTTCCGCAGGCGTAAATACAATAGGTCGTGCATATACATTGGCTGAAATTGCGGGTAATAGCGTATTCAGCAACCTCGCAGTTTCCTCGGCCAGCAACCTGGGCGCACCGGCTATGCGAAAAGGAGTGGCCGTGCCCCTACCCTCGCTACAATTGGTGGCTTCCAGGAAGCATAAGCCTGGATACAACAATGCCGATTCAAAACCCGGAATTGCAGGTGATAACGGAATAAACGATTGGCTATAGTCAGCATAAAACAGCTTCCTGTTCCAATTGCCGCAGGGAATAACTTCCAGTTTGCAGTTAATGCTTCGCGAGCTATTGAAGTACCGAGCCAACTCCCCTATGGTACAGCTATGTCGTACCGGTACTGACCAACGGCCAATAAAACTGCTGCAATGTTTTTCATCAAGAAACGGACCTTCCGCCAACAAAAAATCCCCGGACAAAGGATTGGGTCTGTCAGCAATAATAAATGGAATAGTAGAGGCAGCGCAGGCTTCCAGGACATGCGACATCGTCCATAAGTAAGTATAAAACCGGCTGCCTACATCTGGAATATCAAACAATACCAGGTCGATATCAGCAAGATCTTCCCGGGAAGGTGCCAGTTTATCGCCATACAAGCTTATAACGGGGAGTCTGGTCAATGTATCAATTGAATTCCCTATGGCATGCCCATCGGCACCGGTAGTATCGAGGCCATGTTCGGGTGAGAATAATTTCACGATATTAAAACCCTGTTGCAATAAAGCTACCCGCGAGGGAACAAACAGGCTGGTGGTAGCTGCATGATTGGTCACCAGGGCAATGCGGCTGCTTTTCCAGTGTGGCTGCAGGGCCAGGAGTATATCAATACCATATTGTATATTATGCATGGATATACTGTAATGTAATTAATTTCTTTATATGTGCTATCGCTAGCTGAAACCGTTCTTCCCAGTTCCCTTTTATTTCTACCAGGTCTATATTGGCTCTCTGTAATTCCTGCCGGTGAAATCCATCGAGCCGGTCACGGTCTTCCTTGCTTAACCTGGTCCCATCCTGAAAATAATCAACATCATTATTCAAATACAGATAAAGCTGCGCTTTATTGGAATGATAAATAGCTGCGGGTACATCAAGCTCTTTTTCAAAACTGAAATGGCAGTAAGATCTTGTGATATGAATATCGGTATCGATAATGATCAATGGGCTGCTGCCATCGGCGGCTTCATCAATCCGTTTTGCATGTTCTTCTGCCACCAGATGAAGATCATTTATACTAAATTCATTTGAATCGGGAATAAGGTCCCGCCCTGCTTCCATTACCTTATTACACTTAAAATAATCGGCCAGCTTCTCTGTGAGGGTTGTTTTACCAGTTGATTCAGTTCCCAGGACTACGACCTTTAACACCAGGTGGCGCCTTACGGCGTCGGGCACAAATTGCCAGTTGTTCAACAGATCATTACGAATGTGCGTGGCCGAAACAGGGACCAGCTTTTTAGGAATATCGAATGGCAGGTGTTGGATCTCCATAAACTCCGCCAGATAATAACCGTATTGTTCGGATGTAACCACCAATGAATAATCTGGAAATAGCTTTTTAAAAAGGGAAGCCCAGATGCGGGAAACGTCTGTAGAAGAAACCGAGGAATTAGGTAATTCAGACTCTTTATAATCCAGCACCCTGACATCCATATTTCGTTGTGCCGGAAATGTTTTTTCAATCCACCCTTTTCTTAACTCGCCCGACACTGTTTCTTTATCACTGGCACATACCAACACACTAAGGAAATCACATTTGCTCAAAGCAAAACTGATCATGGCCTCATGCCCTTTATGAAAAGGTAAAAACTTGCCAAACACAAACCCTTTAACCATTTTTCAATGTTTTATTCCAATGGTACATACCATACGAGGCAAGTCCCAAAAATATGAGGTACTCCAGCGAAAGAAAATAGATCTGCTTTTTATAATACAATATCACACAAACAACATCGCCGGTTATCCATAAAAACCAGTTCTCGATCTTTTTCCTGGCCAATAATACCGTAGCCAGAATACTCAATACCATCACAAAAGAATCTGCGAATGGGTAAGCTGCCGGTGTTTTAAAATAGGCCGGCAATAAGAGATGAATGTGCCGGAACAGGTAACCAAATGCAAGGGTGCCCAACACGGCAGCTATTGCTAATAACAACCTGCCTTTATAGGTAGTGGCAGTTATTTTCTTTTCTACCTTATTTGTCTTCCAATTATACCAGCCATAGATGGTAACAATAAAAAAGTACACCTGTAAAAACATATCGGCATACAGTTGTACCTGAAAAAAAAGGATAAAAAGAAACACCTCGTTGATGATCCCTGTTGGCCAGGTAAGGATGTTTGCCCGGGAAGCGTAGAACACGGAGACCAACCCAAACAGGGTGCCTAAAAGTTCTACATAGCTGATAGGATAATCCTTTATAGAAACAGCCACATTCCCGATATCGAAAAAATGCATCATAAGGTATATTTTATGGAAGCATACATGGTCGTTGGCGCCTGTACAAAATATTTTTTGCTTCCATCATAATCAACATAGCCGTTGTTAAAGTATTTGACGTTGGTGATATTGTCGGCAAAAACAGCCACCTCAAACCTCCGGAAGCTATAGCCAATACGGGTATTTAACAAGGTATACCCTTTTATAGCCGAAGAATTGGCGAAATCGATAAACGATCTACCCTGATATCGTACCGCCATTGCAATGGAAAAATTTTTATACCCGTACACCGCTTCCTGGTTGATGATCAGGGCCGGAGTAAGTACAGGACTAAAGGTTACTTTTTGTTCTTTTATACGGCTATGATTGTAGGAAGAATTGTTGATGAACATAAAATGCTGGTTCAAACGAAAGACAGCGCTTAATTCAACACCTGTTCTGAAACTTTTCTCCACATTATTGGTAAGTGCTAATCCGTTGGGGCCAAACTTTCCATTCAGCACAATCTCATTTTCAAAATTCATGTAATACCAGTTCAGGTTCACATTCCATTTCTTTGACTGGAACCGGAAACCCGCCTCATGGTCTACCACATATTCAGGTGCCGTGGAGGAAATCAATGGATTACCTGTACTATCTGAAAGCAGGTCATCATTGCCAAGAAAGAGGTCATTTCTTGTAGGTTCCCGGCCCGTACGGGCAATACTATAATAGGCAACAAGATCAGGCGTCAATTGCATACTTGCACCCACTTTGGGATTCAGGAAATTCCAGTTCAGTTTATCCAGGTGAACGGTTCCTTTATAATCAAATTCGGTATAACGATATTGAATGTCGGTAAATAAAGAAAGTACGCCAAGATGATACGTCGCCTTTGCAAAAGCACTGGCTTCATTCTTATAGCCGGTATTTGTATACAGTTGTCCCAATGATCTCTCGGTAAAAGTATGTTGGCGGTTGTATAAATTTCCATGAACACCCGTTGTAACATTTAAACCGTTAACCGCAAGATTGTAATTACTATAAAAACCCACCAATTGCGATTGAAAAGCGTAATGATACATTTCAGCTGTTGCAGGCAACCCTAAAAAGTTGTTATTGTCATAATCGTACCCGCCCCTCAGGGTTGAATAATACAATCCTGACTGCAATGAAGAAGAAGGGCTCAACCTCCACGTGTTTAGCAATTGCGTCATCCATTGGGTGAATTTATCCTTCTCGTTTTTATTGGCGTTTGTTTTTCTGTCAAGCGCGATCAACGAATCGGAAACGCCTATCCAGGCCAGTTCATTTTGTTGATGCCCGGCCAGGATATTCAACTTCCAGGTTGTATTATTACCAAACCAACCACCACTCACAAAAGCAGACTGAGAGTTGTTGGCCGAATTGTACTTATAGCCATCGGAATACACCTCAGACACCCGCGCATACAACGCTTTCCCGTTTTTTACCCCACTGTTATATTCACCAAAAGCCCGTACGCTATTGAAGGAACCATATCCAACCCCTAGTGTTGTTTTAGCAGAATCATACAAGTTGGGTGAGAACAATTGCAGGCTGCCCCCATAACTGGCCACACCATTCTTACTGGTGCCTGCACCTCGTTGGATCTGCATTTTGCTGGTGGAGTTCAATAGATCCGGGTAATTGGAGAAATAGGCACCCTGGTCTTCAGGATCATTCAGCGGAACGCCATCTAACGAAATATTGATACGGGTTTGATCAATGCCCCGCATCCTGAAATAGGAATATCCCTGCGAGTGCCCCGCATCAGAATAATTGGTAATGGACGGTAATTGGTTCAGAATAAAAGAAGGTTCCTGACCAACGGATCTTATTTCCAATTCTTTTGAACTGAGATTCTGAAAGGTAACAGGTGTTAACTTATCAGCCTGATAAGGAACAACTACTTCCTGTAAAGTATGAACTGCTGGTATAGAGTCCTGGGCGGTAGCTAAATTTTCAACAAGTATTGCTATACAAACCAGTGCAAGGGATCTCATCATGCGGTATAACCATTTTTTAAGGGTCGAAATCGCATAAAGATAATCAGAAATTTATACCACCCTCAAAAAAGGCTTATCCAGCGTCAGGTGCACTTTTGACCGATAGGGAACAATTGCAGGATGCAGGAATATTACAAGTAGGATCAATAATGGAATGCCGCCATAAATAATAGTGCCGATCCAAATAGACCGGAATGAATCCAGTTTTGCATTACTGGGGTTGCGGGGTAAATATCGAATAGGGACAAGGGTGTTTTCAGGCAATTCTAATTTGCCAGGTCCTTTAAACCAGAAGGTATCTTTTCCAACCATAAAATAGATCATGGAGTAGGGAAAACGTATCTGGTCAAGTGCAGGGCCATAACTTTCAAAGGCAAAAATGCCTGTAGTTTTTTTTGCTTGCAACAACCAAATGATTTTAGACACTACTAACGGAGTTACCAATAACAGAATAATTGCCACAAAGAATTTTGTGCGGGATATTACCATACAAGAAATATTAGCGTAATATTATCCGATATAATAAAGTGTTGGTGGCCATTTATTCAGGTATGAATATACTAACGGCCGCCAACACTTAAAACATAATGTATGGTTAAAATCAGATCTTTGAGGGGGCTACGCCATAGGCATTTTTAAAGGCATAAGAAAAATGCGACAGGTCTTCAAAGCCAACTTCCAAATAAACATCGGAGGGTTTATTCCCCTTTTCCTTGATGAGGTAGTGGGCCTCCTGCAATCTTTTTTGCAATAACCAGTTGCCCGGACTTGTATGAAATACTTTTTCAAAATCGCGTTTAAAGGTAGCCAGGCTGCGGCCTGTAAGATAGGCAAAGCGGGGCAGCCCTACATTGAACTGGTAATGTTGTAACATATATGCTTCCAGGTCTATTTTACCAGGTTCCGTAAAATCAAACAGAATGTCTTTTAATGGGGGTTCGCTACGCAGTAATAACAATACGGCTTCTTTTACTTTCAATGCCAACAGGGAACTGGTTTCTTCCGATGGCAGGTTCTCGTATGGGAGTAATGAATCCATAAAAGGCTTTACCAAGGGATGCGGAGCAATTTTGAAAATAGCATCAGCTGTATGATGTTTGGATGCTGTATATCCATGCTCGATACTCAAATTACGCAGTGTTTCCTGATCGATGATGATGGAAACAGATTTGAATACCCCACCTTCAGGCGGATGTTTCACAAACTTGCCCAGCTGATTTCTTTTTACGAAGCGAATATCACCTTCTTCAAACCGGTGTTCCTGGTTACCATCATTCACGATCAACGTGCCCGCCACATGGTAACTTAACACATGGTCCTGAACAAATTGTTCACCCCCGCGACTCACCTGGTGGTAGCAGGAGTAAACAATTTCAGGTTTTGACGGCTTTTGCGCCATATGAGCTGTTTTTTTATGCTATACAAAGATCAATTTTTTTTACCAAGCAATTCCTTTCCGTATTCTGTTTCCAGGAAATTGATGGATTCATCATGATCTGTAGACACTGAAACCGACAGCCATTTTTCAAACTCGGCTTTTCTGTTCTCATCAGCCTGCTTTAACATACCAGCTGCTTCACTACCCAATATCAGGTGCATGGGTGGCTCGGGATGTTCAACCAGGTTAACCATTACCTGCGCTGCTTTTACCGGATCGCCTACGGGCACAAATTTACCGCTTTGAAAATATTCAGCCCGTGCATTAACAGTTGTTTCATAGCCCTCAATTGCAGGTGCGTATGACATGGAGTCACCGGCCCAGTCTGTGCGGAAACCACCCGGTTCAACCGAAGTGACCTTAATACCCAACGGTGCCACCTCTTTTGATAAGGCTTCAGAAAATCCACTCAAACCAAACTTGGCCGCCTGATAAATAGACACACCCGGATTACCTGAACGGCCACCTACAGAACTAATCTGTAAAATGCGGCCACTTCTTTGTTTACGCATATAGGGCAATACCACGCGGGTAACTTCAATAGGGGCATAGAGATTTGTTTCGAGCTGACTGCGTACCTGTTCATCGGTAAACGCTTCAGCTGCGCCAACAACGCCAAAACCGGCATTATTCACTAACACATCGATACGGTCAAAATGTTTAACGGCCTGTTCAACAGCGGAGGAGATCTCTTTCTTATTTGTTACATCTAACCTGATCGGAAGGATCTGCTGCGGATATTTAATAACCAGGTCATCTAACTGTTTCGGTTGACGGGCGGTAGCTGCTACTTTATCGCCTTTTGCCAATACTGCTTCTGTAAGTGCTCTTCCCAATCCGCGGGAGCTGCCTGTAATAAACCAAACTTTTGTCATGGTGATTAATTTTATTACCACAAAGTTGGTACTTACAGGACTTCTCAGCTTTGTTTAAGAGCTCAAAGGTGGTTTGTTAAAAAGCTCACTCTTTTTAAGCTTCTATCCCATTGAATTGCTTCAAAACAACTTCAGGCGCCTGCTGATAAGCGGCATACACTTCTTTTGTTCTTCCATTTCTTACAGCATACTCATTTTTTAACAGGGCATTATACAGGTCAAGGGCCACTTCATCTGGAGATAATTTATCTGTATCAAAAGCTTTTGCAAGGTCAGTGTCCACAAACGGCGGAAACACTTCAAATACTTTGATATGCGGATTTGAGGCTTCCAATGTCAACCGCAATGCCAGCGCATAGGAATGCAACGCCGCCTTTGTGGCACTATAAGTAGGGATGGCAATAGAGGGCAGATAAGAAACGATAGATTCAATATTGATGATCGCCGCTTCTTTACTGGCTTTCAGGAAAGGCAGAAAACGTTCCGTGAGCCTTACTACAGACAGATAGTTCAACTCCATTTCAAATTTGGCATTTTCATACACTTTACCAGAGTCGCTATCCAGCGGATTAAAGATGCCGGTACCCGCATTGTTCACCAGAATGTCCAGGCCCCCGAATTTGTTTTTCACCTGTTGTACCAGGTTGTTTACATCCGCCTCATTAGTAACATCAGTAACAACGTAGGTTGTATTGGGTAATTTGGCTACAGCTTCCTTTAATACATCTTCCCTTCTGCCGGCCAGAATAATATTGTTGCCTTTTCCTGATAATTTGCTGGCTATAGCAAAGCCAATGCCTGTACCGCCTCCTGTAATAAGGATGGTTTTGTTTTCGATGTTCATAATTGTATGTTTTAAATGATTATCTCTCTTTAATTATACCGATCGGTATATTTATTGTCCAAAAAAAAGGACTACTGGCAATAGTCATTAATTTCCTGTTTTAATGAGTCGACGATCAACTGCATTTGCTTGGGATTTCCCTGTAACCGGGCAATCCACATCCCGCCTTCAATCATGGCGAAGGCTTTAATGGCAAATGCATCTGCGTCTACTGTTTTTTTAAACTCACCGGTTTCTATTCCGGCACGGATTATCTTGGCAAAAATGGCTTGTGTAGCAAGAATGGCCTTATTTACCTTTAGTTTCACAATGGGGTTGGTATCATCGGCTTCGGTCCCAAAGTTCATGATAGGACAGCCATAATTAGTTTCCACCGTTACATTATTAATGTAATAGTTAAAGAGGGCATCCAGTTTTTCGCGGCTGGTGTTTGCGCGTGACATAGCATGGCTCATATCGGCACCTACCCTTTTTACCAGGTAATCAAAAGCTTCCAGACAGATCTCATCCTTACTTTCGAAATTGCCATACACACTACCCTTGGTTAGACTTGTAGCCTCTACAATATCATTAATAGAGGTACCAGCCATTCCCTTCTTATTTATGATGGGCGCCGCTTTTTCCACTATAAAATGTCTTGTACGTTCTGCTTTTGTCATAACACCACAAAAATATACCGATTGGTATAATTAACCAAATATTTTCCTTTCTTTCTTAAAGCCAGGTTGTAACCAATTGATTATTACTCCTCATCAAAGTAGTGATTTAATTTTCTGAGGCGGGAAATGATGGCGCCCTTTGTTCTGCCGAAGTGTGCGGCTATTTTACCAAGGGCTGTGCCATTATCGTAATGGTCTTTTAATTCTTCATCTTGTTCAGTAGTCCAGGGCTTATAAGCATCTTTATTGGTCTCGCGCCGCAAAACATTGTATGCTCTTTCTTTGGGTGGAATAGCGACAGATTTCTTTTTAATAGTCGCAGGTTTCGAAGTTGTTTTCCCAGAAGTATAGCTGGTATAGGCAAGCTCTTTCTCCTTGGGCTTCACTTTAATAATGCGGGCAGAAGCAGGAAAATCTTTTGGTAATAAAGTCTCCGGAATAAACAATTTATTCCTTGTGCGGGTGATAGCTACATACAATAGGTTGATCTCCTCGCTAAGCCGGGCAGCATCGAAAGCGGCGGTCTTGTCGCTTTTATGTTTCTCTTTCAGGTCCTTCAGTTTACTTTCAGACAGGAAATCGTTTACCAGGTGCACTACATCATATTCCATTCCCTTTGCCCGATGAACCGTGGAGAAGATCATTTCAGCTTTACTTCTGTTCTCATCACCCGCGTGTAATTCTTTCAATGATTTAATAATGCTATGCACTTCATTGCCATATTCGCGAACAATTTCAATCATGGTAGACAGCTGGTGATCTTCCGTTTTTTCAACATATTCTTCCAGGTCGTCAATATCTTTCATAGAACCCACCAATTGATCGCGGATGCGATCATGGTTCCCGTTGTATAAATTCAGCACATCGTATAAAGAAGTACCATCATCGCCATAGGTATATGAGTTGATGTTCCCTTCAAAATAGATGTTTTTAACCTTGTTATCGGTAATATAATCGATGGCATTTAGCAACAGACCTAAATTGGTGCGGGCGATAGTGGCTTTTACCACGTCCTTTTTGCCTTCCCCCTTTCCAGCAATAGCAACTGGTTTGCTTTCGAACAAATGATTTTTCCAGGAAAGTACGTCAGTAGCCAGGTTCGCAATTTCCTGAGTGAAGCGGAAGCTGGTCGACAATTGTAAGGTATTGAAATTGGCTTTGTCCAGCGAGTTAACCGCATGCCGCCAGCCGTAGATCTGTTGATGCGTGTCGCCTACAATTACTTTAATCGCTTTTTGCTTCATGAAAACATCGAGCATAGCGCCAGAAGCATCTTGCGCCTCGTCAAAAAGAATGTAGTCGTAAGGCAGGTCAGGGTTCGACAATTGAAATTTCTTCAGATAGAAATCGTGTGTGATCTCAATTTCCCCCCGGTCCATTTTCGCCAGCAACAGCCGGGTGCCGTCTTCAATGAATTTATAATAGGAGCGAACGAATGTTTTGGCATTTTCATCCACGATAGTATCGAGGTAATTGAGGTCCTGCACTTTGGCCTTATCGCTATTGCAGAAGTAAGCAGCAAACTTGCTGATGTGATTAGCGACCACAAACTCAGCATGCTTTTCTTCATTACCGCGAATATCAAGGAGTTTACAGATCTCGCTGTTCTTATATCCCTGAGATTTTACTTTATAATTATACTTGAATACAATATGCTTGTAGGCCAGTGAATGCGCAGTTTCAACCTTTGTATTGTCAAGGCCATACTCCGCGAATTTCCGGGTAGCTTCCAATTTCACGGATTTGTTAAACGCCAGGTACAGGATGCGAGCCTGTTTGGGCCGGGAAGCGGCATATTCAATAATGGTGGTGGTTTTACCAGAACCAGCCACAGCATTGATACGGAGATTACCGCCAGATTTGATGACAGCGGTTTGTTGCTCAGTCAATTTTTGTTTACTCATAGCCACACAGTCTTAAGAAAATAAAAAAGGCTCCTTGCCGAGCCTTTTCCAGGGTGCGAAGATGGGCGTTTTTTAGGGCATGAGCAAGAAATCGGGATTTTCTTAAATAATTGTCCCAGAATTGCTTAATAAAATTTTCCAGGAAACGATTTTTTTCTATTTTTGCACCCCATTTGGCGGGATAGCTCAGGTGGTTAGAGCGTTGGATTCATAACCCAAAGGTCTCGGGTTCAACTCCCGATCCCGCTACAAGAAAAGGTTTCACGAAAGTGGAGCCTTTTTTATTGACATTTAGCGTTGGATTCATATCCGCCGGTAGGCCGACGGACAGGGCTGCGACCGCCTACCGCGGTTTCAACTCCCGATCCCGCTACAAGAAAAGGTTTCACGAAAGTGGAGCCTTTTTTATTGGCATTTAGCGTTGGATTCATATCCGCCAGCTGGCGGACTCGGTTTCAACTCCCCATCCCGCTACAAGAAAAGGTTTCACGAAAGTGGAGCCTTTTTTATTGGCATTTAGCGTTGGATTCATATCCGCCGGTAGGCGGACGGACAGGGCTGCGACCGCCTACCGGCGGTTCAACTCCCGATCCCGCTACAAGAAAAGGCTTCACGAAAGTGGAGCCTTTTTTATTGGCATTAAGTGTTGGAGACCCGGGGCAATTACCTCCGGTTAAACAAACTTTTAGTCCTGCTCTTGAATTAGAATGGCTGGCAACGCATGGTAGAACTGCTATTGCCTTAACCCTTGAGAAGATAGAAAGAACTGATGCGGGTAATGGTATTTTGGCATTAGCCTCCGTTATTAGAAATATGGTAGAGAAAAATCATTTAACTCGTTACCCCAAATTGCCTGCTTCAAACTTGAATAATGTGTGCCTTTATGATCTTGATGAAGAATTATTTAAAAAATATCTTATAAAATTTAAAGAACTTGGGGCCAATGGAACAATAGCCATTGCTAGAAGCAATCGAATGGTAAACGATATTAATGCAGCTGTTCGCAGAGATCTTTTCGGTGCTTTAGGCCTGCCTATTAGAAATGACGACGTATTATTAGTTACTCACAATAACCACGCTGTTGCATTGACTAATGGGGATTTTGTAATTGTTTCAAAAGTTGGTGAAATTGAAATAAAGGCAGGGCTACATTTCCAAAAGATCTACATTAAGGCTTTATTATCGGAAACTGAACATGAAATTCTTATATCACTTGATATCTTATATGGGAGTGAAACAAATTATACAAAAGAACAATCAAAATCATTGATGTTGGATTTCAGTAAAAGGATGAAGCAAAAAAATATCAAGGTAAATTCGGATGAATATAAGAATAAAATGATGACAGATTCTTATCTTAATTGTTTACGGGCAAAATTTGGATATGCTGTTACTTGTCACAAAGCGCAAGGTGGGGAATGGAACGAAGTGTTTCTATTTCTAGAAAAGAGTATGTATGCAATGGATCATGCAGAATTATTTAGATGGTGGTATACTGCTGTTACCAGGGCGCGAAAAAATTTACATTTAACAAACCAATGGTGGATTGGATGAACTAATTAAATACATCCAAAACTTATAATTAATAGTAACCTTGAATATAGGCTTCCGTAGCCAGGAACCAAAGGCTTACTGAAATCCCCTCGCACTTACTTTCTTCAGCCACCTGTTATATAAATTATTACCTATAACAATTCGTCCATCCTGCATAGTAAGCGTTTTTCCTACAATGAAATTTTGCAGGTCGCTCCTGAATTCCCCTTGTACATCATCTAGGAAAATGGGGCATTTATTTGAAAGTTCATATAAAGATCCAATACTCTGAGATCTGACAGTTAAGCCTTCCATAGATAAATGATTTGTAGGTTTAGCCAAATGTAACAAATTTTAGACTCACATATAAACCAATCAACTATTGCGTCTACGCTACATTAAACACAATTAATTCCATAAAGTATTGATTACTCCTCTTTGATTTCACCACACCCAAAAAAGGCTCTCCGATACATCGGAGGGCCGTTTTTATTGGCATTTAGCGTTGAATTCAAATCGCCAGCTGTAAACTTCTTACTGTTCGATGCCGCTCATGATCTTATTAACAATAAGCCATCTGCCATCGATCCGGTGCAATGACAGGAAATCATGATAAAGTATATCATAAGCCCTTACATGCAGTTCTGCAATACCGACAGAGTTCACCACCTTAATATTCAGGATATCTCCTTTGAATGGCTTACCTGAGTTTTTCGGGCTTTGCCGGTTTGCTACTACATCCAGCCATTCATCCAATGATCTACTATATGGCTGTCCTTTTACATCGCCGAATAGTCTGGTACCCGGATGAAAGATCTGTTTCAGCTTATTCAAATCGCCTTCATAACTGCCTTGAAAATAGAATTCTTCCAGTGCCTGCGCAATGGCTCTTTCATCTGCTTGATGAGTTGTCATGTCGATAATATGTTTTAGTGCGACATGAAGGTAGGACGGGTGTGTACGGAAATTGTGTGATGCAAATCACAACTTTTTACAGGATGGCGTAAGTCTGTATCTCCTCTCAGGAGTTATTCAGCCGGTAAAGCGTTTCCCTCGAAACACCCAAATAAGCAGCGATCAATCTTTTGGGCACCATATTAAACAGTTCAGGGAATAAAGTGATCAATTCTTCGTACCGGTATTTCACGTCGTTGTTCATAGTGCTCAGTAATCTTTTCTGCGAAGCAACATATTCACTCGTCATACGGGCACGAAAGTAATGTTCTATCTGGTGAAACTTTTTACAGGCATTTTCCCTGTCTTTGTTCGACAGGCACAACAATTCTGTATCTGTAATACAACCGATATTGATAGTAGCTCTTGTGCCATTATACAAAGCGCTATAATCAGATGCCCAACATCCTGGCATCGCAAACTGCAGCACAAACATTTTTTGATTGTCATTTATATAAAAGGTCTTAATGCAGCCACTAACCACAAAATACTCACAATCTATCCTGTCGCCTTCAGTAATAATGTATGCTCCCTTTTTATAGGACTTAGTGGTGAAGCAATCGAAAAAACCGTCAAACTCATCATCCGATAGTTTAACGGTTTTTGCTACATGTTCTTTAAGTAATTGTTTTGGATCCATATTTTATAACGGTTCTGGCCTGATTGAAGAATTATAATGAAGATTTAAAATTACAATAAAATTGGTGGCTGTTGTACAGATTAAATCATCCTATGTCGAACTCAAAATTTGAAATATAAAACGTGACAAAATGAAAATCGGCGTAATCGATAATCTTCTCACAATTCAGTTCTATTTATTCGTTTCCTTTGCGTTGTTATATTCAACCAGGCATTCATTAAGCGTTTTACCTTTTCTATGAATGCAATCACAAAATTCCAGGCAGGCTTTCGGATTACTATTTCCAGCACATCCATTCGTGCATTCAATCGCAGAATTCCCAGGTCGAATATTATACATAAAGTGGTTTATTACTATTACCGAAGCTACCATCGCAATAACACTCGCAAAAAAAAGCAAGGGAAATTTGTTGCTCAACGCTTTCTTCTCTGCGAAGTGTTCAGCTGGCCTATCCCGCTTAAATGGCAAAATATATTTAATCCGGTCGTAGTCCCAACATAACAGATATAAATTGGCCAACGTCATAAGAGTTACTATACGAGTGCCTTCGAACCGTACAGCATAAGTCAGGACACAAATATTCAGAATAATGGGAAAATACATCAGTGCGCCAAGAAGCGCTGTTCTTGGTATGAGCAACAAAACCGCAATTATCAACTGCGTAATGCCGATAAATGTGTAATAGTATCCAGTACTGTGTAGCGCTTCCAAATAATGTCCCAGTGGATGATTAACCGATAAGCCACTGGCGAACCGTTCTCCCATAACTTTTACAATCCCTGATGGAATGAATCCAAGAGCCAACATAACGCGACAGAATATGGCAAAATAATAAAACCATTTATTTCCTTTTGCGTCATAATATATATGCCTAAGTCTATTTAATATACTCATTAGTTCCACTAATTAAGGGCTAAAGTATCAAAAGATTGTGACTGTTTTCCTGAGAACAATATTTTCTAACTATAAACACCCCCGTCCTGCGAAAAAGGTAGTTTTGTACTAAATTACCTTCTTTTACAAATTATGCCCGCGGAAAAAATAAAATCTCTGGTTCAACTCTATGAGTTGCTTCCTGAACAGGAAAAAATTATTGTCGATGTATTGCGACATATCGTTATCGACACCCTGCCCGCATATTGTAAGGAGAAGATTTCCTACAATGTCCCTTACTTCTATGGCAAAAAGGGAATTTGTATTATCTGGCCCTCTACCATTCCAAGAGGAGGGATCCACGAAGGTGTCCTCTTTGGATTTTGGTATGGCAACAAGCTTAATGACGTTGACAAATATCTAAGTCACGGGACTAATAAACAGATCTTCTATAAAATTTATCGCAATCCAGAGGAGATCAACCAACGAAAAATAGTTCGTCTCCTAAAAGAAGCCATAAAGCTTGATATGCAATGGAAATAATTCGTATCCTTTAGACAACTTTAAAAAAATGACTTATCATATGAAAAAGTGATAAACGCACCCCTACCTGCCGCCAGCGTCCGCTTGCGCCTGATTATTGAATTAATTGCTAGAGAATCTGCTTTACCTTCCCCTTTCCTAAAGGCCACAGGTAGATGAAACTCAGTTTTAACTGTGAAGGGCCTCACAAAAGTGGGGCCCTTCTTTTATGGGAACAGGCGTTGTCCTCATATCTGCTGTCCGGCTGTTTGCAAATCTCAACTCTTCACTATATATTTATCCCGCATCGAACATATTAAAAATAACTTCAACGTTTATCCCTATTCTTATGAGAATTGTCTTTGGTTGGAACACCTTTAAAATTCGTAGTTTTTCTTTAAATGATCTTGGTATAAAAGAAGAACCCGGTATCAGCATCGAAGCCCGTCAAAAGTATTTTCATCTCTTCTGGATCCCCTTTTTTAGCCTGGGCAGAAAGTGGGCAGTTCGTAAAGGCGGGCAACTATACGAATTACCGCAAAGTCTGGAAACACTGGTAAAGACATCATCCGCTACTTCCGCTGTTAAAACGCCATTTTACACCTATGCCGGGCCGTTACTGATTGCTGCCGGAGTGATCTTTTATCAATTAAATGACAGCCTTTCCAATTATAAAGACAAACAGCATGCTATCCAGTCTTTCAACACAGAAAAAGCAGAACTGGAATCCAAATTGCAACACCTGACAACGAAAGATTTTATCAGCGTAAAGCGATTGGGCGACGGCTGGAATGACACTACTATTTATTTAAAAATTGAGGATATTAAAGGTGATCAATTAACTGTTACCCCGGTTGAAATGACTACACCCATACAAGGTTCATACGCCAGGGCCTGGGAAGTGGAAGATGAATACAACCGGTATGCTACCACCTCGCCTTCAGTTAAAATATCCTTTAAACAGCTGCAGAACGCTTACGTGAAAGAATATACCTCTTCAGACCGGGAGGCATTAAAAACGCAGGGTGTCAATCTGCTCAACGATGGCCGGAACTATGTGGCAACTGATGTGGTGCGCCATTTTGGGCCTATTATTTCGAAACGCGGCACCGGTGGTTATGGAGGTCCGAAACTTTTCATCGAGTTGAACAACGAAGGCTGGCCCGCAACAGTTAGTGACATAAAAGAACTGACAGGCAATGGCGACTGGTCTAGCAACATTAACAAGGAAGTGCCGGGAAGGAAGCTGGGGTTGTTTAGTGCCGCCTTTACACTCAGTGCTATCAATTATACGGAAGGAAAACCCTACAAATTATTATTGACACTAAAAGATACTACCGGGCAATTGTATAATTACGAGATGGAGGGTGTTAATCTGGAACATACATTAAAGCAGTTGTAATGCTATAATTATTGTTTTGTTGGTCAAAGCAACCTTTAACCGGTAACTTTGTTATATTCAAAAACGGGGAAATATGTCAATATCAAATGAATCTGAGTTATGGGGAATGCAAAAAGCAAGCGAAGCTGTTGCATGCACATTAAAGGAAATGATCAATTATGCACAACCCGGTATGAGCACCAAAGAATTGGATGAGTTTGGAGCTACCGTCCTGGCTCGTTTTGGGGCAAAATCAGCTCCGCATCTGACCTACGGATTCCCGGGCTGGACATGTATAAGCGTCGGTAATGAGTTTTGTCACGGAGTTCCCACTAAAGGACGCATTTTAAAAGTAGGTGATCTTATAAATATTGACGTTTCTGCCGAATTGGGCGGGTTCTGGGCCGATAATGGTGGCTCTTTTGTGCTCGGAGATGATGTCAATCAACATCAGGATCTGGTCAACGCCTCAAAAGAGATCCTGCGTAATGCAATCAACAACATAAAGGGCGGAGTAAAAATAGCAGACATTGGCCACCAGATGGAAACTGAAGCCAGGAAACACGGCTACAAAGTAATTAAGAACCTCGGTGGACATGGCGTCGGCCGCGGTCTCCACGAAGAACCGTGTGAATTGGTGAACTACAGGAACCCTGCTGACCAGCGTAGATTCAGAAAAAATTCGGTAGTAGCAATAGAAACGTTTATTTCAACATCATCCTCTCTGGCAGTTGACTCGAAAGACGGATGGACGATGGTTGGCAACAAAGGCGGATACATGGCACAACATGAACATACGATCGTTGTAACCGATGGGAAGCCTATAATACTAACGGAAATGAATGAAATATTTAATCAATAGAAAATCATCATACAAATAAAAAAGCCTCCCATTAGATCGGGAGGCTTTTTTTATTGAGCCCAACTCCCAGCTTCTCGGTGATTTCAACTTTTTCTTCCTAACTTCCTGTTATGCCAAACATTCAACTTCGCACCACTACACATAGCGACCTTGAACATTTCTTCTTATTTCAACTCGACGAAGAAGCCTGTCACCTCGCTGCCTTTATGCCAAAGGACCACGACAACAAAGAGGTCTTTATGCAGAAATATGATCGCATCCTAAACGATGAAAACATCAGCATCCGCACCATCCTGGTTGATGACGTCATCGCAGGCAGTGTATCTAAATTTATAATGTTTGGGGATGCAGAGATAACCTATTGGATAGATAAACCATACTGGGGAAAGGGTGTTGCGGCTACGGCGCTAAAGCAATTCCTTACTATTGAAAACACCCGGCCCATTTTTGGCCGTGTGGCTTTCGACAATATAGGATCACAACGTGTGCTGGAAAAATGTGGCTTTGTAAAAATAGCTACCGACCACGGCTTTGCCAGTGCGCGTGCAACAGAAATAGAAGAATATGTTTATAAGTTAAGTTCTTAAAACTTCCATGCACTAAGGAAAGGCTTCCCGATGGATCGGGAAGCCTTTTTTATTTCATACAACATGGCAGTTCCCATTCTACCCACCTCATTTTCCAAAGTGATTGTAATCATAAATGCTATGGATTTTTCGCGTATACCTTTGGGGTGCGATTGCAGGCCGGAACAGATCAAACAAGGTCAATGGAATAAATCAATATTAACATATGAAACCTCCCTTAACTTTAGTCCTTGTACTAATAACCGGGCTCCTTTTCTGTAGTTGTTTTTCTGGCACATCTGATCACACAAATGATAAAATGATTTACGGTGCCCCCAAAGCATATATAACAAAAGACGCCATTCCTGCTACAACAACAGATGGGCCCATTGCCTATGCGCCCAACATTCCACCGATAATTGATAATGACAGTGTTGCTATACGCGTGGATATACAACATAAAAAAATAACCGTTGCAAATGGCGTTTGCTTTTGGGCGTGGACCTTTGGCGATTCCATCCCCGGTCCGGTATTGCGGGTTCGTGTTGGACAAACCATAAAATTCAGCATGGTCAACCGGTCTAATCTTACAGCAGAAGTATCGCCGCCTATGCCCCACTCTATTGATTTTCACGCTGCCATGGTTGACCCGCACGACAAATACCGAAGCATTAACCCGGGAGAGACATTACACTTTCAATGGACAGCCAATTATGCCGGTGTATTTATGTATCACTGTGGCACACCGGTTATCCTGCAACACATGATCTCCGGTATGACCGGCATGATCATCGTTGAACCCGAAGCGGGTTTTCCCGGAAAGGTTGATAAGGAATTCGCCATCGTGCAAAATGAATATTATTTAAAACCAAAAGGTGATAGTCTTTATGAAACCGATGTAACCAGTGCCAGAAACCGCCAACCAATGTTTGTCACCTTTAATGGAAAAAGCAAACAGTATGTGCAACAACCGCTTGAAGTAAAAGCCGGCGACCGGGTAAGATTATATGTGCTCAATACAGGCCCCAATCTTACTTCCAGCTTTCACGTAGTGGGCACCATCTTCGATAAAGTGTGGATCGATGGCAATCCCAAAAATGAATTTCGGGGAATGCAAACAGTGTTGCTGGGAAGTAGTAACGGCGCCATCGTTGAATTTATAGTCCCCGAGAAAGGCACTTATGTTTTTGTAGACCATTCTTTCGCAAGTGTTGAGCAAGGCGCAGTTGGCCTAATTGAAGCAAAATAGTAAAACCATGAAAAGGGTATTATTTGTTATAGCCGTCATCGCTGCAGCTACGATGGCGTTCCGCCCAGTGCCGCTAAAAAAAGCGAAGGTTTATCTTTTTCTTCAAACCCAATGTCCCTGCATTTATAACCATAAGGAAACTTTTGGATCACTAATAAAGGCTTATCAAAGCAAGGTGAGCTTTACCGCTGTATTTACTGGCCGAAAAGAAAATGATAAGGACATCCGGCAATTGATCAGCGACCTTGGCTGGGATCTTCCCTACATAAAAGACAATGATCATAAACTCCTTCAAAAGTGGAGACCCAAAGTAAGTACGGACTGTGTATTGGTTGATGAAAAAGGCAACGTACTGTACCTGGGAACCATCGACGATGGCCCATTGAATATGGGAACGGTAAAAAATTTCTACTTAAAAGATGCCCTTGAAGCCTATCTGAACAATTTACCTATAAAAGTTTCAAGCGCAAAAGGAATTGGCTGTTCACTTGGCTATTGAAGAACACTCTTCCTTATAAAACTGAAATAAAGAATAAAACCATGAAAAGTACCAGAAGATTGTGGATCGCGTTTACGCTTGTAATTTTAGCCTCGTTCACTGTACTAATATATTATGGCGTTGATCTTTACCACAAGGCGCCGCCCGTACCTGCCCAGGTGAAAACAACCGCCGGTAAAGTATTATTTACCCGTCAGGACATCAAAGATGGTCAAAACGTTTGGCAATCTATAGGTGGTCAGGAAATAGGTACCGTATGGGGACATGGCTCTTATGTAGCACCCGATTGGACGGCCGATTGGCTGCACAGGGAATCCTTGTACATGCTTGAAAAATTATCACAGCAACAATTTGGCGCATCCTACAGTAACATATTACCCGATCAGCAAACGCAATTGCAGAAACAGTTGCAAATGGAGATCAGGAAAAATACCTATGATGACAACTCAGGTGATATTACCATATCACCCTTAAGAGCGGAAGCGTTTGAAGCTGTAAGCCGTCATTATAAAGGACTGTTTACAACTGATCAAACATTGGACTCATTAAGGAATGCCTATTCCATTCAGCAGAATACGATCAAAGATGCGGCCAGAATGCAACAGATGAATGCATTTTTCTTCTGGGCTGCATGGGCATGCGTTACCAACAGACCAGGTTCAGAAATTACCTATACCAATAACTGGCCACCCGATGAGATCATTGGGAACAAACCTACCAATAGTTTGATCTTGTGGACAGGCTTTAGTGTAATTGTACTATTGGCAGGCATTGGCATTCTGGCCTTTTATCATGCCGCAAGCAAAGAGGATCCAGGAGAGCCGGTTGAACTGCCACAAAAAGATCCGTTATTAAGTATTACTGCCACCCCCTCCATGCGGGCGACGCTTAAATATTTCTGGATAGTTACCATCCTCATCGTTGTGCAGATAATCATGGGTATAGTTACCGCACACTATGGCGTTGAAGGGAACGGTTTCTATGGATTATCCCTCGCAAATATTTTACCCTATAATGTATCCAGAACATGGCATGTACAATTAGGCATTTTCTGGATAGCGACATCCTGGCTCGCAACAGGTTTATACATGGCCCCGGCAGTTTCAGGACACGAACCCAAATATCAAAAGCTGGGCGTGAATTTCCTTTTTATCTCACTCCTGATCATTGTGGGCGGTTCTATTGCCGGTGAATGGCTCGGCATAATGCAAAAACTAGGATTGATTGAAAACTTCTGGTTTGGCCATCAGGGCTACGAATACGTTGACCTTGGACGGTTTTGGCAGATCTTCCTTTTTATAGGATTATGGCTTTGGCTGGCCCTTATGTATCGGGCACTTGCTCCTGCTTTACGCAAAAAAACAGCGGACAGGAATCTCCTGATCTTATTTTTGATCGCCTCCGCTGCCATTGCTTTATTTTATGGTGCAGGCCTCATGTGGGGCAGACAAACCAACCTTGCGTTGGCAGAATACTGGAGATGGTGGGTAGTGCACTTATGGGTAGAAGGATTTTTTGAGGTATTCGCAACAGTAGTTTCTGCTTTCCTGTTTGTACGGATGGGATTACTGCAAGTGCGTACGGCAACCCTAAGCGTTATATTCTCAACGATCATATTTTTAGCAGGCGGTATATTAGGTACCTTCCATCACTTATATTTTTCCGGCACCCCTACTGCAATACTAGCGCTGGGAGCTACCTTTAGTGCATTGGAAGTAGTGCCCCTCGTACTGATCGGCTTTGAAGCATACCATAATTATCAGTTAAGCAAATCTACGTCCTGGGTTAAAGCGTATAAGTGGCCTATCTACTGTTTTATTTCCGTGGCTTTCTGGAATTTCCTGGGCGCTGGCATCTTCGGGTTTGTTATTAACCCGCCCATTGCGCTTTATTATATGCAGGGCTTGAACACTACTCCCCTTCATGGGCATGCTGCCTTGTTTGGCGTATATGGCATGCTTGGTATAGGACTAATGTTGTTTGTGCTAAAAGGCTTATATAGCCGGTATGTTTGGAAAGACCGGTTGATCGGGTTCGCATTCTGGAGTATTAACATCGGTTTGCTGCTAATGCTTGTATTGAGCTTACTACCTGTGGGCGTGTTGCAAACTATAGCAAGTGTTGACCATGGCATGTGGTATGCAAGGTCAGCAGAGTTTATGCAACAACCTTTGTTACAATTCTTCCGTTGGTTACGGGTCATTGGGGATACCGTCTTCGCATTAGGAGCGCTGGCTTTGACGGTGTTTGTAATTGGTTTAAGGACCGGTTTATCCGTTGATAAATCCAAAGTGGATATTTCTTAACCTGTTGTCGATGATTGGCTGCTTAGCACAGCTTGTAAGGCTTCCCGATCCGTCGGGAGGCCTTTTTTCATGCCACTATGTATCAAATACAATTCAAAAAAAGTAACTCAATATGTTGACATTAAAAAGGGTTTTAAAACCCTTTTATTTCCCAACAGATATTCTTTCTTTCACTAATTGATAATTATGATCAACATTTAAACTGCACATAATGAGCAACAATACCTGGATATGCGTTAACAACAACGGCCATGCATACGATACGATAACCGCTGAACAAAATAGTTACTTCTGTCCTAAGTGTCCATATGGTGAAGGTATATTATTAAACCAGGGGCCTGTTTCAATAGACAATGAGGGAACTATTATTCCCCCAATGACACAACAACAGGAAGACCTGGGATTATGTATCATGCTGCTGGACTGTTCCGGTTCCATGGCGGAGCCTGCTTTTATGAACCATCCAATGAGCAAAAGAGATCTTATTGCCAAAAGTGTTTCGGCTGGTATTTTCTCTTTGTCGGGCAACCCTTTGAAGGAGTTTGCTTATGTACTGATCATTGGTTTCGATCATGAGATTGAGATCCTGGTCCCTTATATGAGTATTGAAAAACTGGTGCAGGAATATAGAGATGCCGCTGGTCTTGAACATGCATTGAAAGAAAAAATGTACAAAAAGAATGGCGCCACAGATATAAATGGGGCATTGGAGGTAGCATTCCGGTTCACCCAACAGTTTATCAATTCAGAGATATCAATACTGGGCACCTATAAACCCCGTATACAGGCCGTGCTGGATGACAATATGATGAACCATTCTATTCCCAATGTACGGGTATTACTGTTTACAGATGGTGGACAATTCATGGGCCCCGATAAAACCACACTTAATCCAAGCCCATTCAGGAACCTGCAATACGATGGTAAAGTATTCGACCTGTTGATGAGTGCTTATTATGGCAGCAGCAGCGATAAGGATTATGATAAACTAAAAAGCCTGGCCAGTAAATGCCCCAGACATCCATCAACAGACCAGTTTTTCCTGTTCGATGATCCCACCAAAGTCGCCAACTTAAAAGGGTTGTTCAGAATGGCCAGCGGTGCCAGCGGATTTTGCCCCACTTGTTTGGACGAAGCCAATACTGTTACCAGAGACTTTTAATTCTCATTTCCATATTCAGGTAATATGATCAGAAAAATAGTTTTCATAATAATTGTTTTATGCTTCCCTGTAGCCTGCTTTTGTCAGCAGAACAAGCACCACAACACCCGTTCACAGAAAAAACCTGATACGACAACGGCAAGGGAAAATAACGCCAGCAAGCAGGTTGAGATAAAAGATTCATTACAAAAGATCATTACTAAAAACAAGGCTGTTATCGCCAATCAGCAGGATACCATTAACAAGCTGCATGCGCTCAAAAAGCCTGACCCTACGCCAACTCCAGATTTTAACTGGTCGTTAATAGCTGGCTGCCTCTTACTTTTTGCCATAAGCGCTTTTTTATATAAAAAAAACAGAACGATGTCAGGAAATGTAATTCGAAGCCAAACGACAATCGACGAATACACCGGGCATCTTAATAAACTGAAAAACATGCTGATCAAACGAGGCTTACTTACAGATTCGGCAGTCAGACATCCAGGCGACATATATAAAAAGATCGGCGACCTAATTGACCAGTATACTACTGAAGAACACAGAAACAAGGAAGTTAACCAGGCAATAGAGGAGGTAAGAAAAAAATTAAAAGAAGTCCAGATTGAAAAAGATACTGTACTGGCAGAAAACCGGGAACTGCAAAAAAGACTGGTACAAAACGGCCAGTCTCAACCCATAAAGGAGATCTTTGTTCCTTATGTTATTTCAAATAATGCCGCCTTTATAAAATCAGAAATTATTCTATCTGCAGGTCCACGAAAGGACAGCCAGAACCATGACACTGAACTGGGAGAAGATATTGCGGGTTCCTTTTCGTTACCCGGGCAAACCTTTTTCTGGCTGCTCGATGGCACCTCTGATTCTGCGGCCATAAAAGGACTGGAAGTAACATCGAACGATAACCGGCACGAAGAATATCATATATTCTCCAGTCGTATGCTGGCGCAAAGCATTGGCCATTTTATTCAGAAAAATATCAACCGGTATTTTGAACAAAAAACACCGCTAAATGAATTGCTGACAGATGCCACGGCTTATGTACACCAGGAATGGGAAAAGCGGGTGAACAACGAACCGGCCGAAAGAAAAGAAGCCATCATTCAGTTGATCCGTAAAGGTTATAAACCTTTATGCTCAACCACCGTGATCATCGGCCGCCTGCTTGAAAATGGCCATCTGTATGCATTACGGACCGGCGATTCTAAAATTTTTCCATTTAAGAAAGCAAACGGGCAACTGGCGCTGGCCAAAGATTTTAAATTCGCTGCAGACCCAACAGATGAATACGACCGGGTTGCCTTCAGATTGGATATGAATGAAAACACTGGCCAGCTTTTTATCAGACAAAACAACGCCAAATGGCTTACCCAAACAGCCGAGGAAGTGCAGCTGGTGTTTGCCTTCACGGATGGCATTGGCCGCGTTACCGAAGCACAACTGGCATCCAATAACCCGGGTATCACAGAAATGATCCGGCAGAATATCTCCCGCATTCCGCAAAAAACACACGACGATAAAACATTAATTATTTTAGAAAGAGTCACTTAACAATGAAGGTTACTATCAATGGGAAGGAATTTGAATATACTTCTGATTTCGATCCCGTACAAGTCCATGAAAATGTAAGCCGGAACTGGATGGTGTCGGCTGGTGACTATTTTAAATATCCCGTACAGATCGGGAATACCAATTGCTTCGTAAAAAGATTCAATAAGAAAAGTACTGAAATATCAGGCTATGATTTCCTGGTGCGTGTCAAGGGACAACAGCTTCGGGGATTACCCGTCGTGTACGATGTAGTGCATGTTAAGGAATCGGATAAACAGGTGATCTACCTGTTCACTGAATATATTGGCGGACAAACACTGGATAGCTTACAACGGAAAGGCTTTTCATTCTTACCTTCAAAACTGGGTGAAGATATCTTTCATGGATTGAAAAGCATCCATGAAAAGGGATTCTGGTTCCCTGATTTTGATCCAAAGAATTTTATCCGCTCAGAGAAAGGCGACACTTATGTGATTGATCTGGATAGTACCTACCCCATCTCCGCTCCACCTGCCAACTCCATGTTCGGCTCAAAAGACTTTTGGGCGCCTGTTTATGAATACTACCGGAAAAATGGGAAATTCTCCATTGAAGAGATGAAGAAAATAAAAGGCGATGTATTAAATAATGTAAGCCTTGCTTACCTGTTAGGCCTCTACTCTTATTACCTTGATGATAAAGCAGAAGACCTTACAGCTCATTCCATAGTTAGTTTAAATGATTACCTGCTTCAAAAACATAAACTCTTTACCAGCACACTGATGTATTGTTGCAGTAAAGATGGCAAAACAGGTAACTTGCAACAACGTCCATTAACAGCCGACATATTATTGAATCTTGTTAAAGTGGGGCTGTTTCCAGACAATGCTATTCGCGTCATTACGGCTTCACCCGGACAACCGGTTATCCATTCTTTTACAGCAAACGGCAAAACAGGAAGCGCGCTGGAAATAAAACCAGGCGAGCCTGTAATGCTGCAGTGGTCTGCGTCTAACACAACGTCTCTTAAATTACTGCCCGGCAATATACTACTACCTAATAATGGCACACTAAAGCTCTTGCCGGCAGAAGACACCTTATACAGACTGGAAGCAGGCTATAAATATAAAAGCGAAACAAAAAAGATCATCAGGTCCGTTGATGTTTCCATTTATGATCCTTTCCTCACACGGCCATTGATAGAATTCAGTACGGAAGGGAATAAAACTGATGCCCTGTTTTTACTGAACACCAATTACACCGTACGGTGGAAGGTAAATAATGCAGCCAAAGTGTACCTCGATGGCGCGGAAGTGAATAATGCAAATTCCAGACAATTTACTGCTTCTAAAAACACCACCCATGTCCTGAAAGCAGTAAACGCCCAAAATGGGACCACAAAAAAAGCAGAAGCTACAGTTGTGATCAGGGTCGAAAACAAACCCGGGATACAATTTAATCTTTCCACAACTGAAATACGCTCAGGGCAGCCCGTTACTTTAACATGGAATGTAACGCATGGAAAAAATATTTCCATCTTGCAGGATGGAAAAACAATCTCATCCGGTTGTTCCCAAACAGGCTCATTAAAATTGCAACCGGATGTAAACATCCATGAGTCACTACCCAAAAGAATAAAGTATGCAATTGTCGCTCACTCCAACTCGGGTCTATTTAGTACCCGTACAGAGCCTGAACTGGTGCTTACTGTAATGAAAAAAGCGCCTTCCTATAAATGGGTGGTTTGGATATTCCTCCTGCTAATTGCCCTGCTTGCGGTTTATTTAATTGCTAAAGCAAATAGTAACAACGAAGGGGCATATGAGTATGAAGAAAAATCTGACACAACAGCGGTAGCGCCTTACTACACCGATTCCGCCGTGGATATACCTGCTGAAACCAACGGCTCGCCTATTTACATGGATTCAACCATAAAAAAATGATGATCTTAAATCGCCAAAAGGTATTTATCAGTTATTCTACCCACGACACCCCATATGCGAAAGCTATTTGTACCTGGCTGGAAGAAAACAGTATTCCCTGCTGGATGGCTCCCCGGGATATTATCCCCGGCACCAGCTATGGCGAAGCAATTATTCGAGCCATCAGACAGGCGAAAATTATGGTCCTGGTATTTACAGCGTATGCCAACGAATCGAAATATGTAAACAAGGAAGTGGAAAGGGCCGTAAGCAATGGGACCATTATCATACCGGTACGATTTCAGAACGTATCACTTTGCCAGGCCCTTGATTTTTTTCTGTCTGCCGAACAATGGCTGGATGCGCTTAATCCCCCGTTGAAAAAACACCTTGATAAATTGGTAGAAAGTGTAAAAGTGTTACAGGTTTCCAGTCAACTGCAACATGCCCCCAAAAAAGAGTCTTACAAAGAAGCCCGGAAGGATATTCGCATGTTTGAGGAACTGGCGCCGGATAACTGGTACGGACAGTCGCGATACAGCCTTTTCCGATGGATCCGAAATCAATTTAAAGACAATTCATAATCTACCTGTATGACCAGTATCACCCCCACAAAAATCTACATCGAACAAAGCGTATTGGCGCGGGCCAAACAAAACGACCGTCCGGCACTGGAACAAATGTTTGCCCAATTCCTTACCGGTAATGAAAAGATCCAATTTGCTGAATATATGGGCCAGCGCGGCATCGTGCTGCTTGTTGACCATAATTTTGCCTGCGTTACTGAAAAAAGGATCGTCTCCTTAACAGTAGGGGCATTCGGTGAAATGTTATACCAGGACGCATTCCTGGAAGACCTGAACAGCACCGCTATTTATCAGCCCTCGTTATTCTGGCTTTATGTTTTCGGGACCATTTTTGTGATCTCCACCTTTGGCCTTGGTATCTTTTTAATACCATTGATCGTAAAAGGATATTACCGGCTGCACAAATGCGGCGCTTTATTTTGCATAAAGCAGGGTATCAGTGTTTTTGTATTCGTAAACCGCAGTAAACTATCCAGGGCAAATGTGTTATGGCGTGTATGTGCCCATTTACGGGAGGCCCGCGTGGCCTTAGCCCTTAAAACCATTCCGTGAACCCAAGAGAACTACCTAAAGGGGTGATAAAAAAGGCACCATTCCGCAACCTTCTCCATAAGAGCAGCCATATTGGATCAATGCTACAATTTCTCTATCCAAACACTAGTCATACTTATGTTAGATAACCTACATATTCTTTCATAATGCCACTGAAATGCCACCAGAATGCCACTGGACACCCATACTCAGTGGCATTCTGGTGGCATAAGTAAGGCAGATTGCAGGGATCTGGATACGCTTTTCTTAGGATCTCACAGGGATCTCACAAGGACCTCACAAGGACCTAACAAGGACCTAACAGGGAAAAAGTCCCTGTTAGGTCCTTGTGAAATCCCAGGCAGGCCCCGCTAAGTTTATAAAGATCCCTGTTTGATCCTGTAAAAAATGGATTGCTGATACTCCGGAGCTGAGCTTTCCTACCCTCCCCCCAGCTTTTGGGCCCGGTACAGGTTATCCGTAGCCTGCTGAATTTTCGCTTTTAGTTTGGGATTGTAGTTCGGATGTTGCTGCAGGAATTGTTGCACCACCTGCCAGGCGGCGGTAGTTTGATAGGTGCCGAAAGTGGCGCTTAGCCAGCTTTGCGGGAAAAAGATATCCCCGGTACGCTGGATTTCTTCAACTAAATCAAGGCTTTGTGGTAAATATTTAAACGAGGTAGATTGTCGTAAAGGGTGATGAAGGTACCCCAGTGCAATAATTACCCAGGCTTCCTTAGCCCGGTTTTTACGGTTGGTGAGGCTGGTGAAGAAACTATCCCTGACCGCTGCATTGGCTGATACTGCCGGCAATAAAAAGTCAAGGCGCGCTTTTTTATCGGGGTCCGTTAACCGGTTGCGCTGCTGCGTGATCACAGAAGCGGCTGTATCGCTCTTTAAGGCGATAGTGAGCGCCAGGGCGGTATAATCCTCTTCCGCCAGCTTAATGCCTGCTGGGGGCTCCTGGTGCCGCCACACATCATACATACGTTTTTTTGCCACCTCGGTCACGTATACGTTCTGGTAAGCTTTGAACAAAACCTTTTTATTATTTGTCGGCAATTGAGCTTCCATGCCCCTCCACAGCATATCTTCCAACCAGGGCGCCAATGCTTCCCGGTCCCGGGGCCGGGTAAATGTCCAGTATAAACTGCCTATATAGTTTGTAAGGAGCTTGAGGTTGGTCTCTTCTTTTTCTATGGCCAACCCTTTGGTGAGCAGGGTAAGCAGCTCTACCGGGGCCATATACCGGCCCGATAACACATTCTCATAAATGTTCACATACACCGATGCGCGGCTCACGGCACTTTTCAGATTGAAGATCTGCTCATGCATCCCTTTATCTGCCGGGAATAGCCCATACCCAATGCCATCTGAATTGAACAGGATGAAACGGGGTTTGGCCAAACCGGTGGCAGCTTTCAACTGCATGCTGGCAGTGTTCATATTCACCGGAATGGTACGAATACTGTCGGCATACACTAGCGTTACGGCAAATGACTGCGGCCAAATGCGCGGGGTGCCTGTTTCGGGGCGTTGAGTGACATTGAGTTTATCTATCTTATCTCCTTTATAACTGATCGTATAATCGAAAACAGGGCGGCCGGGCTGGTTCACCCATACCTTGTTCCAACTGAGCAGGTCATACTTGCCATATTTGGCGAGGATCTGCACCAGGTCGTTCCAGGTGGCATTGTTGTAAGCATATTTATGTAAATATTCCTGTATCCCTTTCCGGAAATTGTCTTTCCCCATCAGTAATTCCATCTGCCGCATCATGATGGGCGCCTTGTGGTAAATGATGTTACCATACATGGAACCCGCATCCTGCAGATTATCCAGTTGCTGACGTATTGGATTTGCGCCAGGTGTGCGGTCAACGCCATAAGCGTTGGGATAGTGGTCCTGCAAAAACTGAAGATTGAAGGTCTCACTTCCCATCAATTGTTCTACTACCTTATCGGCCATGAAATTGGCAAACACTTCTTTCATCCACACATCGTTGAACCACTGCATGGTCACCAGATCGCCAAACCACATATGCGCCGTTTCGTGTGAGATAAGACCGATCCGGCTGATCAACTGGTCTTTGGTGGGTTCTTTCAGAAAAAGCGACATGGCTTTGTACTGCACCTCACCCGGATGTTCCATACCGCCGAACTGGAAGTCGGGGATGGCGGCAAAACCTACTTTCTGAAAAGGATAGCGAATGCCCGTCCAGGTTTCCAAAAAGCGAAGCGCATTATCGTGCGCCTGAAATATGGAATCAACATTGGTGCCCGGGTCAGTTTCGCGATAAAGGAATTCTGCATTGTACGCGCCGAGCTGTTTTTGCGCCCGGATATATTTCCCGGCGGTGAAAGAAAAGAGGTAAGTAGGCAGCAGATCTGAATCGGTAAAATTAAATATCGTTTGAACCCCATTGCTGGTGCTGTCTTTCAATTGTCCATTGGCCAGTACCTTCCAGCCTGTAGGCACCCGCAGCGTCAAGGCAAAACGCGCTTTCAGGTCTGGCTGGTCAAAACAGGGGAATACGGTGCGGGCGCGGTCTGGTACAAACAAGGCATACAAATAATCTGCATTGCGGTTCAAAGAAGCGTCGCCGGCGGTAAATTGAATGTTGATGGTATTATTGCCTTTGTGCAGGAACGAGGGGGCAATTACCAGGTGTTCGCTTTCCAGCTTGGGGGCAATAGCCTTTCCATTTACTGATAATGCCTGTATATGATCGACGCTTTGCTTGAAATCGATCTGTAACGCCTGGGCATTTGTTTTAAGACTACAATAAATGGTCTCCGTAACCTGGATAGTTTCCGCTTTAGCGGCCGGTATTTGAAAGTCCAGCTGGTAACGGATGTCTGTGATCTCCGCACGGCGGTGTTTCGATAATTCGCTGGAAACGCCCGGGGTTATAGTTTGCTGAGCAAAAGCGGATACGCTTATGATCAAAAGCAAAATGGTAATCTTTAAGGTCTGCCTCATGAGTCTACAAATTGGCAGCAATATTAACAAAAACAAAACTTCCTTCCACATTACTGCAGAAGGAAGTACAATAAAATTAAAACTTTGATCTCCTTTATGGGAATAAACAAAGGATGATGATATATTCAACAGTTGACAGGCTTTGTTCCATTTGTTTAAGTTTAATTTTAATAGGATTGTTTGCAAACTGAAAATACCATTTTTCTTCCACTCCTTCTATTTTCTCTTTGTCACAGGTCTGTTACCGGTTCCGCGACTTTTTGCAAAAGGAAAATGAGATTGTGAAGAAGACCTGTAAGGTCCATCATCGGGTCTTGCTTAATCAGCCTGATGACTTGGACCTGACAGGTCTTAGTTAGTCAGAGGTAAAAAGATCTGTAAGCATCATTCGATCTTGCCTGAGTAGTGGGTTGTATGGCATCCGCCAAAGGCGGGACAAGCTCTGACCGGTCATATGATTATACTGAAGTGAATAAGACCTGTCAGGACCGCCTGATCACACTAATTGTTCAGCACCCGAAGGCGGACCTTACAGGTCTTCTATAAACCTAAATGCGGCGCTTGCCTATAACCATCAAAATCTGCAAACCTTAAGAAATCTTAAGAAGAAATATATTATTATCCACAAGACAAAAAAGAATAGCGTCCATTCCCTACATTTGCCTACCCTATAACTCCTACAGCTAAACTAAACTGTACTTACAAACGATCTACCTTCTTCCCTGCCTTTAGCACATAAACCCATTGCACTTTTGTTTCCTTTCCTTAACAGGATAGGCCAACCCGTATGTCTTTTTCCGAACCATATAAAACAAAGTGATGAAACCACTAATGAAACCAATTTTACTATTTGTAAGTCTTTTCCTCTGTGTCTGGGGATTTGGGCAAACGCCTGTTGCTTCCAATGGCCAGTTAAAAGTAGTAGGCACTAAATTAGTAAACCAGAACGGCTATCCCGTTCAGTTACGCGGGATGAGTACTCATGGCCTTCAATGGTACAGCAATTGTATTACCGATGCCTCACTGGATGTATTGAAGAATGATTGGGGCGCAGACATCATGCGTATTTCCATGTACATTCAGGAAGATGGTTATGAAACCAATCCTACTTATTTCACCAACCTGGTGAAAACGATCGTGAATAAATTAACAGCCCGCGGCATGTATGCGCTGATCGATTTTCATATGTTAGAACCAAGCGATCCAAACTACAA
Organism: Niastella soli; assembly: GCF_017742245.1. Classification (GTDB taxonomy): domain Bacteria; phylum Bacteroidota; class Bacteroidia; order Chitinophagales; family Chitinophagaceae; genus Niastella; species Niastella soli. The sequence goes on along the minus strand of NZ_JAGHKO010000001.1, from coordinate 2,962,417 downwards.
CCTCAGTCGCGCCATTACCTTCTTTACTGACATCGCCAATACATTCAAGAATAACAACAACGTGCTGTATGAGATCTGTAATGAGCCCAGCAATGTAAGCTGGAGCACCATTAAGAACTATGCCAACCAGGTGATCCCCGTTATTAGGGCTATCGACAACGATGCGCCTATTATTGTAGGAACAAGAGCCTGGTCATCATTGGGCATGTCAGATGGAAGTACAGCACAGGAGATCATCAACAGTCCGTTGAACTTTCCCAACCTCCTGTACACTTTTCACTTTTATGCTAAAGACCACCGCGATTCTTATCTGAATCAACTGAGCTGGGCTGCTGACCGCCTGCCTATCTTTGTTACTGAATTTGGCAGCCAGGAAGCTTCTGGCGATGGCCCCAATGATTTCACGATGGCCCAAAAGTATATTGATCTGATGCGTACCAAAAAGATCAGCTGGTGTAACTGGAACTACAGCGATGATTTCAGAAGCGGCGCCGTATGGAAGACCGGTACTTGTGGTGGTACTAACTGGACCACCAGCAGACTGAAAGAAGCTGGCACCTGGGTCCGCAACAATATACTTACCCCGGCCGATGACTTTGGCGGTGGACCAATTGATACCACTGGCCCAACCAATCCAAATCCTACCAACATAGCACTGAACAAAACGGTTACGGTTTCTTCTGTTGAAGATAATACCTTAACAGGCAACCTGGCAGTTGATGGCAATGGGTCAACCCGTTGGGCAAGCGCTGCAGGTATCGATCCACAATCGATCACTGTTGACCTGGGTGGAAAGTATAACATTTCACGCATTAAACTCGTATGGGAAGCTGCCTATGGAAAGAATTTTGTACTGGAAGTTTCTCCAGATAATTCAACCTGGACCAATGTTAAAAACATCACCGGCAACACTTCACTCACCAATGATTATACCGGCTTAAGCACTACCGGCAGATATGTTCGCATGACTGGTACCGCCCGTGGTACTGAATATGGCTATTCCCTGTATGAATTTGAAGTTTACGGTACCGCCGCAAATGACACTACACCACCTCCGCCCACTACCAGTGTGCTGATCCAGGCTGAAAGCTACAGCTCTATGTCTGGCGTTCAAACAGAAACAACTACTGATACAGATGGAGGCCAGGACGTAGGTTGGATCGATCAGGGTGATTGGATGGCTTTCAGCAATATCAATTTCCCAGTTACCGGTACTTACAAAGTTGAATACCGTGTTGCCAGCCTAAGTGGTGGAGGCCGCGTATCTTGCGACCTGAATGCAGGTAGTATCCAACTGGGTCAGGTAGATGTGCCCAACACAGGCGGATGGCAAACCTGGACAACCATTTCGCACAACGTCACCGTGACTGCCGGTACCTACAACTTTGGGGTGTATGCACAAGCCAGTGGTTGGAACCTGAACTGGATCCGCATTACTCCTGTAACAACTACAACTAAGAGCTCCACCCGGATGGAAGCAGTTGCCACTGCTGCAAACAGCCTGGAGCAACGTATACAGGTATACCCGGTCCCTTCAAAAGACGAAGTGACCATCACCTTACCTGAAAGCACGCAAAAAACACAGATAGTAGTTACTGACCTGAACGGTAAAACCTATTACACAGGTATTGCATCGGGCAATGTTCACCAATTGCACATCAGCAAATATCCTGCTGGCATCTATGTAGTACAGCTTTTAAATGGAAACAATAGGATCGTTAAAAGGATCGTAAAGAAATAGTTTTCTTGTCTTGTTGCAGTACAATTATCAACGCAAGAGGTGCCTGTCGCGGCACCTCTTTTTTTATGGTATACAGATCACCATTTATGTTATTACCTGATTGGCCCCTGCTAATTCGGTTAATTCACTTTTAATGCCATTATGCAAAATGCAGGGCATGGTTTTTATGCATTTTTAAATAAACAATAGCCATGAAAAAATTAGTTATGTTAGCGATCGCTTCGCAACTGATCATGATTAGCGCACAATCACAAATACAAAATGGCAATCTGTTGGTAGGTGGTGATATTGCTAACTTTAGTCTGGGTTTGAATGAAGGTGGAGAATTCAACCTTCGTATTGATCCTAAACTGGCCTATTTCGTCAGCAATAACCTGGCTTTAGGAGGATATCTAACCTTTGGACTGGAAACTTCAAAAGGCGCCGGTAAAAATATTGATTATGGAATTGGATTGTTGGGGCGGTATTATCTTGGCACTGAAACAAACGTGGTGCGTAATTCCCGGTTCTTTTTTGAAGGGAATGCAGGCATAGAAGGCAACAACCCCGCCTCCGGTGAAAATACCAACGGACTGGGTTTAGGTATTGGCCCGGGCTGGGCTTACTTCATTACCAACAATGTAGGTTTGGAAGCGCTTTTAAAATACAGAGGTATTGTTGGCTTTGGAGAAAGAGCCACTACCAGCAATTTGGAGCTCGCTGTGGGGTTCCAGATCTATTTACCCTCTGCCCAACTGAGAAAACGAATGGAAGAGAACAAAAAACCGTTATAGTGATCAGTCTTTAGAACTCCCCCACATCAACTAACTCACCTTCACTGTCACCTAATCCGCGTCCCCATTTGGCAATTGCATTCAATGCCGGAATAAGCGTGGCCCCAAACTCGGTGAGTGAATATTCCACTCGCATGGGCGGTTTCCTTCCATACACCTTTCGTACTATCAACCCGTCTTCTTCCAGGGCCCGTAACTGAATGCTCAGCATCTTTTCCGTGATGTCGGGTATTAACTTTTTTAGTTCTGCAAACCGGTGTGTTCCATTCTTTAAATACCAGAGCACAACACTTTTCCATTTTCCACCAATGTAATCCATGGTAATATCCATGGCGCAGTGATATATTTTTCCTTCCAGTTTATACGCAACGTTTTTCCCTTTTATTATCATAACGGGTATTTTTTTAACCTGTCAAATTTGACAGTTATTGTCTGGCAAAGATACTATACTCATTTTTGCTACTGTAAAAAGTATAGTTCAAACAAACAATTCTTATGGCTACAAAAATTCATATGTACACGTCACGGGAGCCCATGCTGCACGTAAACGCTTATATAATAGAAAACGCTTCCGCGCTGGTGATCGTTGATACCACCTTAACCATGAGTGATAGTAAAGCGCTTAAGCAACTGGCCGACAGCCTGGCAAAACCTATTGCGGGTATCATCCTTACCCATGGTCATCCAGACCATATTGCAGGTACTTACAACATTGCCCCACAAGGCGATGTACCCATTTACGCCTTACCATCAGTAAAAAAGCTAATGGAAGAAACGGAAGCAGCCAAACACCAACAATGGTCTGGCATGTTCGGCAATGAATGGGTGCCTGAATGGGTTTATCCCAACCACCTGGTACAGGACGGACAAACAGTCACCATTGCCGGCATCCCCTTTACAGTACTGGATATTGGTTCCGGTGGCGATTGTGACGCCAACTCCCTCTGGCTTATGGATGATGAAAACAAGGCCGCTTTTATTGGTGATTTTATTTATAATAACAATCACACCTATATGAATGATGGCAGTGTGCTGAGATGGCTGGGTAATTTGGAGAAATATGCCCCCATTTTGAAAGCCTATGGCACTTACTATATTGGGCATGGTGCCCCTTGTGATCACCGGGCAATTGACAAACAAAAAGAATACTTTATCACGTATTGCGCCCAGGTATTGAAAGCAACAAATGGTACCGGCGTATTTACTGTCGAAACAAAAAGATCATTTGAACAGGCCATGCTGGCAGCTTATCCCGAGTATGGTTGCCAGTTTATGGTGGCGCTTTCTGCAGATACGGTAGGAAAAGAACTGGTGGTTTGAAGCATTGATCTATTAAAAGTAAGGGGGCTCGTTTTCTTTAGAAAGCGCAGCCTTCTTATCCTTTTCATAACTTCTAAACAGGTCAAGATTAAACTTTATATTTCCATCAGGCCCCGGCTTGCCACGGATAAAGATGCTTTTCCCTGCTTTTTTATTAACCCCTATATTCTCCGGGTTATAATCATCATCCCGCTTTTTAAGGTTGCTCAAAGGGACCTGGATACTCAGATCGGTAGTGCCTTTTTGATCATATATGCCTTCAATGAAGATTGACATAACAGAGGATTGAATTTCCATCCTGTTGATCCTGACTTCCCGGTTGCTAATTTCCAGCCTGTTCTTTAATTCAGCAAACCGGATATTATCAAAATCTCGTTTTTTAAAAATAAACCGCTGCAATTTTTTTAAAGGTTCATAATTATTCAGCGCACCATCTTTCAGGGAGAAATCTACCCGGCTTACAACAGTAGCCGGAATAACATGACCGTCATTCGCAATGTTCATGGAAGCTTCAATATCTGCAGTTAGTTTTCCTTCCAGACTTTGGGCTGTAAGTCCATTCTGCCCGAAGTTGTCGAAATCAGCAAACACTTTGCTTACATTCACATTTCCCATATTTATTTTCAGATTAGCCTGATGAAAATCCTGCTTGTTTAATAACGTACCCGTAAATGCAATATGACCGCCTGAATGGTCCATGCTTACATTATTAATAAGGTAGCGATCATTCAGCAGGGTAATATCCGCCACTGCCCTCCTGCCTTCAAAATCTTTATAGATGAGCTTATCTGCGTTTAATTTCACATGCAGCTTTCCATTCTCAATAAAATCATCCATTTTATCAGCCATGGTCTGCAACACAGATTTTTTGTCAGATCTCCGGCTTTCAGAACCTTTTGCTTTAAAAAGGTATAAAAACGAACCCAGGTCCATTACAGGCATGTAAATGTTCCAGTTAATAATGGCTTTATCAGGTTGTGTATTGATAAGCGTTAACAGGTCCTTTGCCTGCCCATTCATAGTAATGTCATTGTTCAATACATTACAATGCAGGTTCTCAATAAAAACATCAGATCTTTTAAAAGTAAGTTTACCAGTCACTTTATTCATTTCTACATTCCGGGGCAGGTATTCAATACTGGCATCTTTAAATGAAACGGTGCCATTTAAGAAAGCGTTCGTACTATCATTCTTGGCCAACGGGCCTGCATAATTCAGCTGAACATGTGCGTCCCCCTGGCTTAGGTATAAGGTTTTACTTCCCATTAGTTCATTTAACCTGGTAAGGGAGAAATCGGATGTGAGGTCATAGGTAAGCAATGGCTTGGACAAATTAAGGATGGTTATCTTTTCAGACTGAACGGGCAACCCATGCCACTGAGCGGTAAACCCTTTTATTTCAATTACGGAGTTTGGATCTTTTCTGGGTAAACCTGGTTCCACTTCATTACTAAAAAAACCACTGAAACTGGCATGCTCAAAATCCAGGAAAAGAGTTTGTAGGCTAATGTCCTGTGCCAGCCAGGTAATAGCTACTTTAGGATTTCCTCCTTTTAACGGGCCTGTTATATTTGCACTTACGCTCAATGGCGTATTAATATCAACAACAGAGAGGGAATTAGCTGTTTTTTGCGGAAGGGCAGATCTTATAAAATCGTATGATATCCTGCGTGCATGTAGGCGCAACCAGAACTGTGGTTGGGCACCAGCAAATTCCAATTGTCCGCTGCAATTAAATGGCTGACCTGATAATTGTATATTAATACTATCAAAAGATAAGCGATTGGACGCTTTTTGGTAGGCCATATTAAAATGGCCTCTAAAAACCTTATCTTTTACAAAGCTTCCCCGTAACTTATTAAAGGCAAGACTTTTTACAAGGATCTCTGCTTTTGTGAAAAACAGCAACCGGTTTTCCTGGTTGTCAATCTTCACCTTAAGCTGATCAATTACCAGGTCATGTAGTTTCCCCTTTGATCTGTTATCAACAATAAAACGAACATTTCTCAGCAATACGTTCTTTAATTCAATCTTCGCCTCGCTTTGCTTGTTCCCGCTTGCGGTATCTTTCTTTAAATGAAACAGGTAAGTATTGGTATATCCTGTTGAATCGGTATACAAATACAATTCACCCGTTTGCAGCACGATGCCTTTTATGGGCGGTTTGTTGTCGATCAGTTTTAACACATCGATGCTGACAAAAACCTTACTCCCTTTAAAAAATGTATGACGATGGGTATTAAACAATGTATCGGTAATACTTACATCATGAAGTAATAGGGAAACGTGAGGGAAATTTCTAATAAAACTAAGTTCAATATTGCCTATTTCAACATGCCCATTTAACTGGTTGCTAATATCGCTGGTAACCTGCCGGATGATCTTCTTCTTATTGACAGATACATAAATAACAACTGCAACTACCAGCGTTAATACAACCGCCAGAAATATTTTTAATATCCTGAATAAATATTTTAATTGTGTTTTCAGACTGGCAAGGTTAGAGGTCAACATTATAACTTTCCACTATATAGTCCTAAAAAAACCATGCCCTGCTGTGGCGGGAGATTATTAACACAAATAAGCTTAATTTCAATACGTAAACTATTTAGCTATGTCAAGGATAAATCAGGTCCGCTTCATTGTTCTTTTGAGTATTTCACTGATAAACGCATCCATAGCTTGTAATGCGCAACCGCAGCCCAGGCGGTTGTTACTGGCGCTTTCAAAAGCCGACCATACGCTGGCCATTGTAGACCCTGCCACCTTACAGGTATTGAGCCGCATTCCGGTGGGTGAAGATCCGCATGAAGTGATCGCCTCTACCGATGGGAAACAGGCCTATGTTTCCATTTATGGCGGTGGCACCCTGCATGAGATCAATGTAATTGACCTGCAAGCGAAAAAGCCATTGTCAAACGTTGATACAAGACCGCTGTATGGACCGCATGGAATTGAATATGTAAATGGTAAAGTGTGGTTTTCAGCAGAAGGCTCCAAAGCCGTTGGCCGCTACGATCCTGCCAGCGGCAAGCTCGACTGGAGCATGGGGACCGGTCAGGACAGAACGCACATGTTGTACGTTACAACAGATGGCAAAACGATCTTCACCACCAATGTAAACTCCGGGACCGTAAGTATACTTTCAGCCACTACGATAACGCCGGCTAATGGTAAACCCCGGGAAGAATGGTCACAAACCGTAATCCCGGTTGCGAGGGGCTGTGAAGGATTTGATGTATCGCCCAATGGAAAACAGTTATGGGCGGCAGCCAGTGAAGATGGGAGCATTGCCGTTATTGATGTGGAAACAAAAAAAACCACTAACAAAATAGACGCAAAAGCAGTCGGCGCCAACCGGTTGAAATTTACACCCGATGGCAAAATGGTATTTATAACAAGCCTTCGCTCGGGCGACCTGCTTATATACGATGCACAATCTCAAAAGGAACTTAAACGGGTGAAAATTGGTAAAGGCGCTGCTGGCATTCTGATGGTACCTGATGGCTCCCGTGCATTTGTTGCCTGTTCGCCCGATAATTATATTGCGGTAATAGACCTTAAAACGCTGGAGGTAACCGGTCATTTAGAAGTAGGCCGCAATCCTGATGGGTTGGCCTGGGCTGAACAACGATAATTGCGTACTATTCTTACTATATTAAAAGACCGGCCCAAAAAATTCGGGCCGGCCTTTTTGTTTGCGAGGATCAATACTATCTTAGAACTATTTATTAGTCTATCTTTTCCTTTGCTACCTGACCATCTGCTGTAAACAATACTTTGGTGTCAGGATCGCCTTCCAGTTTCACCAGGTAGTAAGCGGTACCGTTCTTATCCATCCGGTATACATTATCAATGGTTCTGCCAGCATAGCCATTCTTTACAGCATCTGTTACCGCTGCAGGCAGCTCAGACCGTCTGATCTTTAAACCCTTTGAAATTATTTTACCATCAGCACTATAGTAAGCAATGTAATCCGTGCCATTTATTTCAAATTTTGCCTTGTAATTTCCTTCTTTCTTTTTCCATTCAACATCTTTAGCATTTGAAAAGGCTGATTTGAAACTTGTTTTAACCGCAGTTGGAACATCGCTTTCTTTTGTGTCCTGAGCAACGGCACTCATCATTACACCAGCACTCAACAGAATTGCCAATAGTGTCTTTTTCATATATTATTCTTTATCCGTAAAGAAGCAAATAGCAAGCCAATACATTTAGCGCTGACCCCGCTCTACACTTTTAATGTCTTCTGCCCGGTTCTTTTTAAAATCAAACTTTTCAAAGTCATTGGTGGCTGGCACCTGTACTGAATAGCTGTCGAGCTGGTCAATTTCAATGGTTATCTTGTCAGCTTTTACGTCGATGATATGTCCACCAGCGTTTTTTTGTGCGCTCAAAAAATGGAAGTGATAGCCTGAAATATTTGTATTATCCATGAAAGATGGCAGGCGGTACCCGATCAGATCGCCCTGAGCATTATTGAATTCAAAAAAATGCTGCAGATTTAACATGGATGTCAGAGGGGTATGGTCGTGTTCCTTTACTGGCGGGAAAGCCCTGGTTTTTAGATAGCTGAATTGTCCACTAATATGTATGGCATAAAGACCGTTGACGTTAGTTAACACACTATCCAGGAAATGAAAAAGCGCTTCTTTACCTATGGTGCTGTTAATGGTAAACTTTTTATCAGCTTTAAAGAAATTGACCATGGCAAAGGATGTTAATTGTTTGTCCTCTACTTCAAACGTTTTACCTGTGTTTTGGGTTTGGTAAACCTTTCCCTGGAAAACAACCAACTCCCCATCCAGTTTATCTGGTGCGCCCAGTCCGAAATTTCCGTGTTGCTTAAGTTTACCATAAGGGTAATACCCATCGTATAGTCCACCTATCAATCCGGCCCCTACGCCAACCGTGAAAAGATGATTTGGCGGCGTATCACCTGGAGGATGGGGAACAAATGAAGTAGTAAAGATCATTACTACAATCAGGGTACTGATCGCTAAAGAAATTGTTACACGCATAATGCCATTCTGTTTAGGATGCAAATATATTAAGAGAATTGTCGCAATCACCCTCTCAAACTGTCGGATTCACACATCATTAATATTCTTTTGGGTATTTATTTTTGTGAAACAAAGCAAATAGCATTCTTATGCAAACAAAGCAAAAAACAGAAAGCGGTTATGTCTCCATAAATGGAATAAAAATGTACTATGAGATACATGGAGAAAGTTCCCTTATGCCATTAGTATTGATCCATGGGGGCGGCTCTACCATTCCTTCCAATTGGGGCACTGTGCTTCCCCTGTTTGCTAATGAATACAAGGTCATCGCGATGGAACTGCAGGCGCATGGCCGTACTTCTGATAGAGAAACCGAAGAATCTTTTAAACAGGATGCTGCTGATGTGATCGCTTTATTGCAACAGCTTAAAGTAAGCAAAGCAAACTTTGCAGGCTTTAGCAATGGAGGCAGTACCACACTGGAGATCTTGATCAACTATCCTCATATTGTCAACAAAGCAGTGGTTATTTCGTGCAGCTACAAACGGGATGGTATGATAACCGGCTTTTTTGATGGATTACAGCAAGCTACTTTTAACGACATGCCTGAAGTATTAAATAAAGCCTTTCTCGATGTAAACCCTGATAAAAAAGGACTGTTAAACATGTTCAATAAAGACAGGGCAAGAATGCTCGCTTTTCCTGACAGGAGTGACGCCGATATGCAATCTATAAAAGCGCCGGTATTGGTTATGGCCGGCGATCAGGATGTGGTAACCATAGAACACACCGTGCAAATGCATAAAGCTATACCCGGCTCCAGGCTGGCCGTACTTCCTGGTAACCATGGGTCGTTCATAGGCGAAGCTATGGCCGCAGACCCGGGAAGTAATATTCCGGAAATGACAGTTGGAATAATTAAAGAGTTTTTAAACCGGACCTAAACAGTCCTGTTAAGCCAGTGCGCCGCCATTACTCTCCATCCGGGTCAACCACATCGATCTCGGCCACACGGCCTACCTGCCCGTCTGTTAACCGTACTTTTATACCCCGCGAATGATACGCGGCCGAGGTCAACAGGTCTTTTACAATGCCATATGTTAACTTGCCAGAGCGCTGGTCCTTTTTTAAGATAATTGCCACTTCCTGCCCGGGATGAATATCTTTTCTATACTGGCCATCCATATACTCTTTTTTTAATTCGCTGTAAAAATAACAGAAAGCAGGCTTTCAAAAAAAGTTTGTCTAAAATTGCACAAGCAAATACTTGTGCGTATATTTACAAGAACTTACTTGTATATCATGAAAGCCAGACGTGATGTATACCAGGCCATTGCCGACCCTACCCGGCGGGCCATTATAAATATTATTTCAGAAACACCGCAGAATATCACTTCCATTGCCGCGCAGTTCGACATGACCCAGCAGGCAATATCTCTGCATGTAAAAGTATTGACAGACTGTGGCCTTGTTATTATTAAACAGCAGGGCCGCGACCGGTTTTGTGAAGCTGATCTTAGCAAGCTGGGTGAAGTGGCTGAGTTTATTGATCAATATCGTCAGCATTGGGAAAGCCGGTTAGACAAGCTTGAAAAATATGTTGCCAAACTTAAAAAAGAACGATATGGAAAAAAGAAAAAGTAACACGTCCGATCGTGAATTATTGATCACCCGGGTACTGGATGCTCCTGTAGAATTAGTATGGGAAGTATGGACCAATCCGGAACATATCGCCTTATGGTGGGGCCCTAATGACTTCACCAATACCATCCAGGAAATGGACCTGCAGCCAGGTGGGGAATGGAACCTGATCATGCATGGGCCAGATGGCACCGATTATAAAAACAAAAGCATTTTTAAAGAGATCATTCCGTTTAAGAAGATCGTATACGAACATATTACAGGGCCCAAATTTGTTGCCACCATTACCTTTGACCCGCAAGGCGATCAAACAAACATCAGTTGGCATATGCTGTTTGAAACAGCTGAGGAGTTTATACAAACGGTTAAAACGTTCAAAGCAGACGAGGGATTAAAGCAAAATATAGAGAAGCTGCAGGCATATCTTACCAGGCAGGTCCATCAATAAATTAAAACCAAGGAGGCTCCGCAAGGGAGCCTTTTTTCTTTGTATCTTCAGGAACAACGACCCATATGCGCATATTTGCTGAAACCAACCGGCTTATTTTACGGGAAATTCTCCCTACCGACGTAGAGGGGCTCTTTGAATTGGACAACGACCCGGAAGTACACCGGTATCTGGGTAATAAGCCTATTCAAACCAGGGAACAGGCCGCTAAAATGATTGAATTTATCAGGCAACAATATATAACTAACGGCATCGGCCGGTGGGCAGTAATAGATAAACAAACCAACAACTTTTTAGGCTGGGCCGGATTGAAACTGATCACCGAACCAATCAATCACCACATCAATTACCTCGATCTGGGTTACCGGCTTATTAAAAAATACTGGGGGCGGGGTATTGCCACCGAGGCGGCCCGGGTGTCACTGGCCTATGCCTTTACTGACTTGCAGGCCCCGGCCGTTTATGCCATAACAGATAGTAATAATACCGCTTCCCATCACGTGTTACTCAAAGTAGGGCTACATTTTATAGAAACCTTCGAATACCATGGCTTTACACATAACTGGTATAAAATTGACCGGGCAGCGTTTGAAAAAGGCAGCTAATCAGCCAATTTTTCAATAAATTTGTTTCCTCAATCTAATTGTATGGCACTCAGATCATCTTTTTCTATTCTTCCTCCGCCTGTTATTTAACAGGCAACTCGCTGTCGGTTACATCATTCCTTTGCATTTATTGCAATTGACATCCCATTACCTAAAGTAATAGGAAACCCAGTTGTTTTGTCTGTTTGCTGCTTACCATCCCCACTTTACAACATTCAAAACAACGAATAGACAATGTCTAAATATATTCTCCTGGTCTTTGCCGGAGCATGCAGCTACGGTGTTCTTTCTTCTTTGGTTAAACTCTCGTATACAGAAGGTTTTAATGCGGCCCAGGTTTCATTTGTACAGGCATTATTAGGCGCCGGGGTACTTTGGGTTGTTGCTTTATTACAAGAGAAAAAGCCTGCCCCACTCTCTGTAAAAAAATGGATGCTATTATTATTGACGGGTGCTGCCATTGGGTTAACTACATTTCTATACTACCTATCGGTAAAATATATTCCTGCTTCCATTGCCATCATCATCCTGATGCAATTTACCTGGATCACCGTATTGCTCGACTGGTACCTGCTGAAAAATACACCCAATGCGCGGTTATTAATAGCCATTGGCTGTATCCTTATTGGCACCATACTGGCAACCGGAGGCTTACAGGCGGCCAACGATCTTTCTTTTAAAGGCATTGGTATCGCATTTGCTTCTGCGCTTTTCTATGCCATTTATATCGTGGCCAATAGTAAGGTGGGCAAAGAGGTCCCTTCCATAAAAAGAAGCGCTGTAATAGTATCTGGCGGAGCCGCGGCCATACTGATCATAAACTGCCAGCAGTTAGCAGGGGGCATACCGTTACATGTATCTTTTTTCAAATGGACGAGCCTGTTAGCGCTTTTCGGCACTATTATTCCGCCGGTGCTTTTTGCCAAAGGCATTCCTAAAATTGGCGCCTCGGTAAGCTCAGTGCTCATGGTGGCAGAAATGCCGGTGGCCATTATATGCGCTTCCCTGCTTTTAAAAGAACCTATCCATCGCATTCAGTGGGTTGGCATTGCGATCATGCTTTGCGCCATTGTCTATTTGAATATAAATAGCAGGAATAAATAGGATATCAGGCATCCCGTTTAAACGGGGTGCCTTTTTGTTTTCCTTAACATTTCCGGCCTTCCTTTAATCCAGAAAATACGGGTTAGGGAAAAAAGTACAAGTTTTCGGGAAATGTGCTCATTAGGAAAGGGCCTTTTGTTTTGCAATTTTACATCGTCAACAACGACGAACACAAATCAAAAAAATAATACAATGAAAACTTTCACAGTTCCTGCAAGAGAAAACGTTACCGAAGCTAACCAGGCCATTTTTGATACCCTGAAAAAGAAATTAGGTAAAGTGCCCAATCTGTTCGCAACTATGGCTTATTCAAAAAATGCCCTGGGAACATACCTGGCCCTGTCTGGTGGTCCTTCTTCCTTAACAGCAAAAGAAAAAGAAGTAGTTAACCTGGCCGTTAGTCAGGCAAATAATTGTGATTACTGTTTGGCCGCCCACAGCGCCATTGGTAAATTAAATGGCTTTACCGATGAGCAACTACTGGAGATCCGCAGCGGCGTCGTTTCTTTCGATGCTAAATACAATGCCCTTGCTGCTTTGTCTAAAAGCTTCGTTGAGAATTTTGGTAAAGCCAGCGAAGAAGCAGTAAATAACTTTTTTGAGGTTGGTTATACCAACGAAAACCTGGTTGATGCCATCATTTTAATTGGCGATAAAACAATCACCAACTATCTGTATGCAGTCACCCAAATTCCGGTTGATTTCCCAGCCGCTCCAGCCCTGTCAGCAACAGTAGCTTAATACAACATACGCCTCATAAACAACAAACCCTCCCGGAAAACCGGGAGGGTTTTAGCCATTGCGGCCTTGTGTTCTGACTGCATATAAACCAACGAAACGTCGCTAAATAAAATGTTTTACTGCGCTTAATAGCCATCGTTCTGTCCAAGATCGGGATTTTGGTCTCGGGCAAACTGGGGTATAGGCAACAACAGCTTATTGGCATTTACCGGTTTGCCTTTGGCGCTTAAAACGGGAACAGCCCGCCCTGTTCGCTTCAGATCGAACCAGCGGTGAAACTCCATCGCAAACTCCATGCGGCGCTCATGTTCTATGGCCAGGTCGAGCGTGGGATATTGGGCCGCCGGATAACCTGCGGTGCCATACAAAGGCAATCCCGCCCTTGCCCTTACCCTGTTCATATATTGCACATCACCGGTAGCTTCGGTCAACATCAGCAGCACATCGGCATACCGGATTATTATAAAGTTATTGTTGCACGATTCGGCGGCATTCACGATGGGCGCATTGGCATCTTTCCATTTCTTCTGGAACTTGATGGCTATCCAGTTCCCGCCTTTTAAATACCCCAGCTCAAAGGAAGTATCCCGCCTTTTATCACCTGTTTCATATTCGTTGTACAGGTCATCGGTAACCTGGTTCATACCACCGCCAAAGCGGGTGATGGCAAAGTTCTCAAAGGGCGCAAAAGCCGGCCAATAAGTACTGGAGGGGTTGTTGGCGCCCCCTTTATACTGGATCTCGAAGATCGATTCCTTCGTATTTTTCTGGGCCAGTGTAGCGCCCCACAATGAGCCAAATTCAGGCAACAGGTTATACGCATTTCCATTATAAGAACTGTACACTTGCTGTAGTGTTTGTGCCGCAGCCGTTTTATTACCCATTGTCAGGTATACCTTGCCTAACAAAGTCAATGCGGCACCCTTTGATGCCCGGCCTGCCGCAGGTACTTTATCAGGAGCAGTTAAATTATCCCCTGCATATTTTAAATCATCTATCACCTGGTTATATACTTCTGCCCGTGGTGTACGGCCTGTTGTAAATGCTTCTCCCGGAGTAAGGGGCTTGGTCACCAGCGGCACATCGCCCCAGGCCTGTACCATATAGAAATAATACATCCCCCGCAGAAAACGCATTTCAGCTGTTACCTGGGTTACATATCCGGCATCGAGGGAAGTGGCGTCCTGTATTCTATCCAATACTATATTCAGGTTGTATAACGATACATAGGAATCGTTCCAAAGCTGGTTTACCACATTGTTGGCGGGGTTCAGCGTATAATCGCGGAACGCCCACCGGTCGCCCACCGTTATACTGCCCGAACCTGCCACCGTATACAAAGTCGCATTGTCTGACATTAATTCCCCACAATACGATACCAACCCTGTTGGACCGTACATAGTATACAACGTACTATAGGCATTATTTACGGCCAGGTCAAAATCACTTTTTGTTTTAAAGAAGTTATTGGTACTGTTGTTCGAAACCGGTGCCAGTTCCAGGAAAGATTTTTTACAACCTGTTATAATTGCAGTAATGAAAAATATGCTAAGAAATATTTTCGTTTTCATAAATGCTGTTTTGAAGATTCTGGAACTGACCTGTAAGGTTCGTCATAGGGTCTTGAACAATTAAGCGGATCGATCGAACCTGACAGGTCAGCATTTTTAATATTTAGACCTGTCAGAGCTTGTCCCGCCTTTGGCGGATGCAACAGGACCCTCTGTTAATGCAAGCTCAAATGATGCACCTTACAGGTCAGCCTCCGATGAAATTTGTTACAGATCTACTTTTAACCCAAAGGTTACCGTAAGCGGGATGGGATAACTTCCATAATCGGCCCCCACCATTAATCCCGGTGGAAATGGCGTATTGGAGGTTGCGGCATCGGTACCGGTTGAGTAGATGCTATTCTCAGGATCATACCCAAGGTATTTACTGAACACATGCACATTCTCCGCGTTTACATACACCCGCATAGTTCGGAATGATAATTTGGAAGAGACTGTCTTTGGTAATGTATATGATAAACGAATATTTTTTATTCTTACAAACGTGCCATCTTCTATCCAGTAGCTGCTGAACTGGGTTTGCATCCCCTTGAACTCAGCATTGGGTTTAAATGTTTTTCCATCCCCCGGTTGTTGTTCCGATTTCCAGTAATTGCCAATAGCGGCATAAGCATTGCGGCTGTCGTTCCAGTATTTGTTGTACCGTGTTTGCTGGTTTACGATCTCATTGCCGAAAACGCCATGTAGCATAAAGGAGAACTCAAAATTTTTATAGGAGACCGTGTTCGTAAGACCGGCAGTAAAATCGGGTTGGCCATTACCCAGGATGGTTCTATCAGTTGCATCTATTTTACCTTCCCCTGTCACATCCCGCACTTTGGGATCGCCCGGTGTTACCACCACCCCTGAAGCGTATTGGGGCCCTTTATTGATCTCGTCCTGATTATTATACACCCCATCGAAAACATAGCCTACAAAATTACTGATAGGCTTCCCCACCTCCGTTACAAACCGGCTGCCCCATTCTTCTACAATGACCGGTGCATTGTTTGGACCAAGCTGCAATACTTTATTACGGTTGGCGGCAATATTAAAATCGGTGGTCCATTTAAGGTCGCTGTTCACGATGTTCTTTGATGAAATAGCCAGTTCCACCCCACGGTTACGCACCCGGCCAATATTCGTTAACTGGGTGGCAAACCCGGTAAGGATGGGTACCGGTACATTCAACAACAGGTCCTTGGTAATGGAGTTATAAAAATCTGCGGTCACATTGATCCGATTATTCAAAGCAGTTAAATCAAAACCGACGTTAAACTGGGTTGTTTTTTCCCATTTCAGATTGGGATTGGGAATGGTTGTTACCCGGCTACCGTTCACCACATTATCACTATAGGCATATTTCACGCCATCTATCAGACTGATGGGACCGTAGTTGGGGATCTGGTTATTACCCGTTGCACCATAACTTACCCGCAGCTTTAAATTGTTGATGGCTGAGACACTTTGCATGAACGATTCATCAGAGATCAACCAGCCTACTGACAAGGATGGGAAATATCCCCAGCGGGAAGCCTGCCCAAACCGGGAGCTACCATCACGCCTGATCGTCCCATTCAAAAAATACCGGTTCTTGTAACTATAACTTACGCGCGACAACCACGACAACAACGCCCATTCACCAGCAGTAGTAGTACTTAAAGTAGGAGTACCGGCCGCATTTAATGTTTGTACCAGGTCGTTGGGATAATTGGTGCCCCGTTGTTGTGAGGTATCGCCGCGTTGCTTTTGCGCCGTATACGCCACCAATGCACCAATGGTATGATCACCCAACACCTTATCGTACGACAGCGAGTTCTCTGTAAGCCAGTTCAGGTTGTTATAGGTCTGGTACCTGCCTTCAGCCGGCAACAAAGTACTATAGCCATACCCCGCATTTGTTTGCCAGAACCAGTTGTAATTGCGTTGCGTAAGAATGGCATTAACACTGCTCTTGAATGTAAGGTCGTTGATGGGTTTGATCTCAATATACCCACCGCCAATGGTATTGTATACCTTATTACGCTTATTTGCATATTTGATCAGCGAATAGGGATGCCATAATTGTACGCCATAAGCCGTAAACCGGTTCCAGGTTGAATTGGGGTCCAGGAAACCGAGATTACCATTTTCATTATATACCGGAAATATAGGATCGCTTTGCTGGGCCAGGCTTACTACATCCGACTTTCCCTCTACCCCATCTATCCGGCTGTGGTTCCCGGTAAAGGAAATATTCAACCCCGCAGTTACTTTCTCCGTTATCTTTTGCCGGATGTTCATTCGCAGCGACAGGCGTTTATAAAAATTGTCTATCACTACAGCATCCTGGTCTAAATAACCGGCAGAAAAAAGATATTGGGCTCTATCGGTCCCACCGCTTATCGAAGCCTGGATGTTTTGTGAATGGGCCGTTCTGAATAAAACATCCTGCCAATCGGTCCCTTTCCCAAACTGTTGTGGATTGTTTATAAAGTCAGGTGGAATTAAATACGTTTTATTGCCGCCCCGGGCACTGTTGGGATCGGTGGCCGAACGGCCAGGGCCTGATGCCACCCAGGCATTATTACGTGCATCAATATAATACTGGATCCATTGCTGTGCATCCATCACCTCCACCTTCCTGGTCACTTTTTGCAGTCCCTGCTCATACGCCAGGTTCACCTGTGGTTTTCCGGCCTTGCCCAATTTGGTGGTTACAATAATAACTCCGTTCGCGCCGCGTGATCCGTAGATAGCCGCGGAGGCCGCATCTTTTAATATTTCTATTGATTGAATATCCTGGGCGTTGATGATGTTCAGGTCAAAGTTTTCCATGGCCATACCATCAACCACATACAACGGATTTGTACCTGCGGTAATGGAATTGATACCTCTTACGCGAATGGTTGGACCAAAGCCAGGTGCGCCTTGTGTAGTAGAAATGTTCACACCCGGCACTGTGCCTTCAATGGACTGAGCCACGTTACTCGATGAACGGTCTTTAAACTGTTCGGCGCTTACAGAAACTACCGAACCGGTTACCGCCCGCTTCCGTTGTGAACCATAACCAATAACGATCACCTGGTCCAGCGAATTGGCAGCGTCCTTCATTTTCACCACCAGGGAAAGCGTAATATCGCTTTTTATATTATATCCGGATAACGTTTGACTTTCATAGCCCACTATGGAGAAAGTAAATTTATAAGGCCCACCAGCAGGGATGCGCGAAAAAGTAAATACACCGGTGCTGTCAGTACTGGTGCCCGAGGTAAAATTATTAGCGGTGTTGCGGATAACCACTGAGACGCCCGCTAATGCGTCGCCGTTGTTGTTTTGAACAACACCTTTTACAATACTTGAGTTTTCCTGTGCTTGCAGCAGTTTTGGCAGGAGATGTAGTAGCAAGATAAGGGCATAGCAAGGCCCCGACTTAATTACATTAAATCTCATATGGCGTGTCGTTTTATATTAAAGAAAGATTGGCCGTAGTTACGGAATACTTATCGCAATCATATAGTATGTAGTAATACTATCTGCTTATAATATAGGTATCGTTTTGTCTGGTCACCGTTAAATTATTAAGGGCAGCAATTTGTTTCAGAATATTGTTCACCGAATCATTCTTGCTGAACTTACCTATGAAATACATTTTTTGTATGTCCTTTTCCGAATAGCTGATGTGAACCCCATACATCTCTTCCAACTGTTTAAACACCTGCGCCAATGGCTGGTTATTGAACATGTACCACGATCCCTTATCTACCGGTAACAAGGGCTGGTCGTCCATTCCGGCTTCTTCATTTTTTGTGTCAGTTGTATGATCCTTTATAAACCGGCGTACATGCGCTGTATATTGTTTGTTATTATACAATAACTCTTCGCCAGGTAACAGGTAGAAATCTTTTTTCAGCCGGGGTTGAATACTGTCCGCCGCTTTCACTACTACTTTGCCTTCAAACAACTGTACTGTTATATATGCCGACTGCTCAAAAGCAGTAACTGTAAACCGGGTGCCAAGGGCTGTGGTGGCTATTTGTCCGCTAAAAACGGTAAAAGGTCTTGTTTTGTCTTTTGCTACATGGAACTGTGCTCTTCCATTTAACAAGATATCCCTTCTGTTATTGGTGAAGGGTTCGTTCCAGGTCACTTCACTCAAGGGGTCCAGTATTATTTCAGAACTGTCTTGTAACAACAACCGTTTTACGTTACCCGACGTGTTCATTTCATGCCGCACTACAACTGTCGAAGACGTGTTTGTTTCCACTTTCACTATTTCGGGCTTCTTTTTATTTCCCAGCCAGCTATACCCTGCCACTATAATCAATAATATAGCAGCCGCCATAGCTGTGGCCACCACCACTTTTCGTACAATGCCGGGTTTGCGGGGTATCTCCGCTATGTAATCGCGCTCACCCCGGGCATCCTGCTCCAGCACTTCCTGAAAATAGGTCCATTCCCTGTCTGCATTTATTTCATCGGGTGATTGTTCGTTCTTCATCAACTGCCAGGTATTTTTCAATGCTTCGTAATATTGCCTGTTCTCTTCGCTGGCACTTAACCATTGCTCCAGAAAGGCCTGATCATCGCTGTTCAGTTCGTTGCCAAAACTTCTGGTGATCAAATCGTCCAATTGCTCGCTATTCTTCATGTTCTGATGATATTACGTTTTAGAGAACACTTACCGTGACACGCGCACCTTACTTTTTTTTAAATAATTATATTGTTGATTATCATTATTATGAAATAGCCGCTCGATAAATAAGCGGCCAGCCGGATACGTAATTTTTTCAGGGCGCGCCCCATTTGGGTCTCTACCGTGTTTACCGATACATTCAGTTGCCGGGCAATCTCAGCATACTTCAACCCTTCGTACCGGCTCAGTTCAAAAATGGTACGCATTTGTTCGGGCAGTTCCGAGATCGCCGTATCAATGTCATCCTGTAATTTCTTTGAATCGTAATTCTCCTGGGGAGTGGGGGGACCGGCATTTTCGTTTCGTTGTTGAACGAAGTGTTGGAACCGTTCACGCACTTTGGCGTGGCGCAAGATATCGAGGCTGGTATTACTAATTACTTTATGCAAAAAGGCCTTTATCGGCATTTCGGGTGGTAGCGTAGCCCGGACCTTCCATAGTTTTATAAAAGCGGTATGCACTACTTCTTTGGCGATATCGCTATCGAACTCATATTTATGCTGACACCACGTACATAAGGAAGCGAAGTGTTGTTTGAAATATTGTTCAAAGGCAGCCGCATCGTTCTTTATGGCAAACATGGAGGCATCGTTGCTATCAAGATTAAATGTCTGATCAGCGTACATGTCACCCCTCACTTTTAGCAGTTAGGTTTAAAACAGTTTGTGCTTACTGATCCTAAAATAGGCATTTAAATTTGAATAGTATCCTGTGCCGTCCTTATAACGACAAAAACGCATTAAATGCAGCGGTTTACCGTTCGAGTTTAAAACCCGGTTCCAGCCGTGGCCGGTTGGCAGCATTGGCTACGGCAAAACCGGTGGCATACATCCAACGGGTCATCCTGGTGAGTTTTTCTATATTAATGGTGGCGGCTTCATCACCGGGGGTATGATACAATGGGTGTGGCAACGTACTGAAAAATACCGCGGGGATATTTTTTTTCGCATAGGGGAAATGATCGCTGCGGAAATACCAGCCCTCATGATGCGAAGCTTTATCCCAGGCTGTATCCAATTTGAATTTCGGTCCTTTTGCATTCTCCTGCAAGGCTATCTTCACCAGGTCGCTGGAATTGAGGTGCGGTGGTATAACGCCTAACAATGCGGCACTGTCTGGTGCATTCATCCCTATCATATCGCCATTCAATACTGCTACCAGCGACTCACGGGGCACTGTAGGATGTTCGGCATACCAGGTTGAACCAAACAAACCCCGCTCTTCCGATCCGTGCCATACAAACAGGGCGCTGCGTTTACCCGGTTGCTGATGAAAGGCCCGGCCAATGGCCAGCAGGGCCACACTAACGGTGGCATTATCATCGGCCCCATTCATAATTGAATCCTTTACCCCTTCAATATTTCGAACGCCATCATGGTCCTGATGACCGCTGAACAATACATATTCTTTTGCGAGAGCCGGATCGGTACCTTTTACTTTTGCCACCACATTCACGGAAGGATAAGTAAACGATTCGGAATAGATCTGTGCATCCAGGCGTTGCCCGGGTGTACGTACCAGCCCAAGCGCTTCTTTTCGTACCCAGATAATAGGAATGTCTTTCAATAAGCGACGGTTGGGAAACAGGCTGCCTTCTATTTGGTAGGAACCGCGGTTGGAATATTGCGCATAACGCGGCCATGCCTGCTCAGCCAGCTCATCGGACACAAACAAAATAGCCTTTACTCCTTTGGCGGCCAGCTTACGTGCCCAGGCCGAGACCACAAAACCACTATAACGCCAGGCAATGGTCTTGCGCGGGTCGGTTATCCCTTGCGGTGTAAACTGCAGGGCCACTACCTTGCCTTTTACTGTTTCTTCCGCAACGGTATCGGGGTTTTCTATAAATACGATCGGTGCTGCTACGGTGGCAAAGGCGGGTTCGTACACCACTACATCTTTCCACAAATTGAAAGACCGTTCGCCGATCTTTATCGTGCTGCGATCACTTATCCGTTCCCGGTTGAGGGAAAAGAATTGGAAGTAGGTACCATCATCGCCGGCTGGTTCCAACCCGGCTTTGCGCGCTTCTTCTGCAAGCCAGGTGGAAGCTTTTAACTCATCCAGTGTACCGGCTTCCCGCCCTCTGAAATAATCGTCGGCCAGGCGGAACAGGTCACGTTTCAGATCAGCTTGTTTAATAGCCTCGATAGGCGCTTTTTTAGTTTGTGCAACACTTATTGCGCATATCAAACTAACAGCGAACAGGGCGGCGAAGTATCTCATGTAATTAATTATTAGGTAAATATATAAAAAAGAAAGGTGAGCCAACGGGGGCTCACCTTTAAACGCGTTTCCAAAAAGGTGGGCCATCCGCTAGCCAGCGGATGACTCACCTTTGATGCTTATTATTTTAGTTCTTCAAGATCTTGAATTCAACACGACGGTTCAACTG
The DNA here is from genome assembly GCF_017742245.1 of Niastella soli. GTDB lineage: Bacteria > Bacteroidota > Bacteroidia > Chitinophagales > Chitinophagaceae > Niastella > Niastella soli. Next base: position 2,940,421 of record NZ_JAGHKO010000001.1, on the reverse strand, counting down.
ACGGCCCTCATCGGTTTCGTTAGTGGCCACCGGCATGCTTTCACCATATCCTTTCGAAGTGATCCTGCTGGCAGGTATACCTTTCGAGATGATGTATTCCACGCACGATTTAGCACGGTTATCAGAAAGCCTGAAGTTATATTCGTCAGAACCTTTACTATCTGTATGCGCGCTTAACTCAATTTCAATGGCTGGGTTATCTTTCAACAATTTAACTACGCGGTCCAGCTCAACATTTGATTCCGGACGCAGGTCCCACTTGTCGAAATCGAAGAACACGTTGTTCAACCGAACCACCTGTCCAATTTCAATGGGCACCAGGTACAGGTCTTTATGAATTTCCTTGAAGCCCGCCTTTACCATAGAGTCGAGGTTCAGGTTCTCGGAAATAGCAAAGAATTTATCGGCGCTGGCTCGAATACTATAGTTCTTATCGTAGGGCAATACAACTTTGAATGCCCCATCCCTTGGGCTCGATAAACCACTGCCTGCTTCTATCCCATCGGGCAGGGTTTCATAGATAAGCGAAGCACTGAGCGGTTGTTTTGTTTTGGCATTATACACATTGCCACTTACTAACAGCACCGGGTTTGGTTTTTCTTTTTCTAACAGTTTTACCCGTACGATATCACTTTCACCATAAGAATCTTTATAACTTGTCAGGTAGGCATACTCTCCACCGGCGTCCAGTGTAAAAAAGGCATCCCAGCCTTCGGTGTTGATAGGTTCCCCTAAATTCACCGGCGTGCTCCATTTGGTCCAGCTTTTATCAAGACGCTTGGTCATATAAATATCGTTATCACCAAAACCGCCGGGGCGGTCGCTGCTATAATACATAGTCACCCCATCTGCTGCGATGTAAGGAGTCATTTCGTTGCCAGGTAAATTTATTTCTTTACCCAGGCTTTTGGGCTCCGTCCAGCTGCCATCGGGCTCGCGAAAACAAACAAAAAGATCGTTATTGGGACTACCCGGCTCGGGCGACATATACAACACCAATGCTTTCATATCTGGTGAAAGCGTAGCACCCGACACCTGGCCCTTGTCGTATTTGTCATACTTTTTTATATATAACATTTCCGGGTCGCTCCAGCGGCCATCGGCCTGGCGTGTACAAATACTCACCCCCTTTCCAAAAAAGGCGCCACCGTTACCAAATGCACCACGAATAAGAATCCGGTTCTTATCGGGCGAGATCCAATACACCGCATTATACTGAGAGGTATTCAGGGGAAATTTTAAATGACGTGCTTCCTTCCACACCCCATTTGAATCGCGTTCTGCATACCAGATATCCTGTGAATTGGGCACCGAATTATACTTGGTATTGGCGGGGTGGTTCTCACAAATAAAAAATAACAGATTACCATCTGCCGATACGGTAGGACGCAATTCGGGCAGATCGGAGTTGATGTTCTCGCCTAAATTCTCGATCTTAATGATCGTATTCTGCGTAATGATATTATCCTTTTGCGCTATTAACTTGCCAGTATCACTTGGGTTTGACATCTGGGCAGTAGCCTGTTTCAGACACAAGGCCAGGATTAAAAAGGGTACTACTCTTCTCACTAGGTTTGGATTTAATTACTTAATAACGTACAATTTAGCTATGGATTGCATAGTTTGGCCCCAGATAAAATATTTTATGGCCCAATTGCCCGCTTTTCCAAAGATATCAGGGTTAAAACACCAAACAAACAGAATAAAATTCTAAAGTGTATAATTTATACTGAATTTTATTCTAACAATAATTACCTTTACAGAACAAGGCATCGCCAACAGCAGTCCGAAGCTGTTCCTAATAACCAACACATCAACCAATTATAAATGACCCAATCAGCTGCTATACCGGCCATGCCGGTTAAAAGTAAACGCCTTCATTCCATTGACCTGCTACGGGGAACCGTTATGATCATTATGGCGTTAGATCATGTGCGCGATTATTTTCATGCAAGCGCTTTTTTATATGATCCTACTGATCTGTCCCGCACCGATGTGCCGTTGTTCTTTACCCGGTGGATCACCCATTTTTGCGCGCCTATATTTACTTTCCTCGCCGGTACTTCCGCTTTTTTGAATGGGACCAAAAAAACAAAAAACGAATTGGCCTTCTTTCTTTTTACCAGGGGTTTGTGGCTGGTTATTGCCGAAGTATTGATCGTTACTATGGGTTGGACATTCAACCCGGCATACCCCGTACTGATCCTGCAGGTAATTTGGGCCCTTGGCGTAAGTATGATGGTACTTTCAGCATTGATCTATTTGCCGTTAACGGCTATTTTAATTATTGGGCTGGCATTGATTGGCGCGCATAACCTGCTCGATGCGCCACCAAGTGCACATCCTACTTTCCTAACGGCTGCATTGCACGAACAACGCATTCTTACCATTAAGCCACTTACCATTATGATGGGTTATCCTGTTACGCCCTGGATAGGCATTATGCTGGTTGGTTATGTTTTTGGGCAATTATATCTGCCAACCTATGATGCCGGCAAAAGAAGAAAAAACCTTATAGCCTTAGGACTCGGAGCCATTGCCCTCTTCATCATCATTCGCTTTATTAATATGTATGGCGATCCGCATCCCTGGTCGGCACAAAAAACACCGGTGTTCACGCTGCTTTCATTTTTAAATACCACCAAGTATCCGCCTTCCTTATTATATATTTTAATGACGATAGGTCCTGGCATGTTGTTCCTGGCGTTTGCAGAAAGACCGTTGAACAAACTTTCAGAAAAAGTAGTGGTGTTCGGCCGGGTGCCCATGTTCTATTACCTGTTGCATATTTACTTAATACATATACTGGCTGTAATAGCTGCGGCGATCTCCGGTTTTAACTGGAGCGACATGGTATTAACAGGCTGGGTAAGTATGAATGCCCAGTTACAGGGCTATGGTTATAGCCTTGCATTTGTATATGTGTTATGGATAATTATCTTGATAGGCGTTTATCCGCTTTGTAAATGGTACGATAACTATAAGCAAGCCAACCGTTCAAAATGGTGGCTGAGTTATATATAATTTATTGTTTTAGAATAACAATTACCGCTGGGGCGGAAGGCAGGTGCAGCAAAGACCGGCTTTCCGCCCTTTTTGTTTTCACTCTATTGTAATCTCACCGTCAACATTCGGCTGCCAATGCAGCAGTTGCAAACAAGTGTTTGTCATATAAGTGATCTCCGCTCCCCCAAGCAAAAAATCACCAGACTGACGAAGTATCCAGGCTCAACTTATTTCGCACTTCAACTGCGATCCTGCCCTGCACATTCATACCCGAAAAAGAGACCCTGATTTAGGTAATGGAATAGCTATTTACAGCACATTTCATTACCAGGGATACCTTATTGTTTAACCAAACATAATACTAATCATGAGAAAACTCTTAGCACTTCTTCTTATGACCAGTATGCTTGCTACAGCATACGGACAAACGAAATCAGTAAGCGGTAAAATTACTGATCCGTCGGGCACACCGCTACCAAGCATTTCTGTCACCATTAAAGGAACGTCATCAGGTACTACTACGGGCGCCGATGGTTCGTTTAAACTGAGTGTTCCTGAAAATGCCACGTTGGTCTTTTCAGGCATTGGTTATGAATCAACTGAAATGAGCGTTCGAAACCGCACCGTTTTTGATATACAATTGTCAGCTGAAATAAAATCCCTCAGCGAAATAGTAGTGACTGGTACCGGGGTTGCTACAGAAAAGAAAAAGCTTTCCATAGATGTAGCAAGCGTGGGCAATAAGGATATGGCAAAATCAGCTATATTATCAATTGACCAGGCTCTGATTGGCAAGGTGGCCGGCGCTAATATTCAAAGCCTTTCAGGTGAACCCGGTCAAAAACCCAATATCATTCTTCGTGGTATTAATTCCCTGGGTTCTACTAATCCCATTATATTGGTTGATGGGGTTCAGGTAACAGACATCAACGGACTGGATGTAAGCAATGTTGAAAAAGTTGAAGTGGCCAAGGGACCTTCAGCCGGTATGCTGTATGGCGCACAGGGCGCTAATGGCGTTATACAGATCTTTACCAAGAAAGGCAGTAAAAACAAACCTTTATCCATTACCCTTGCATCAAAAGTAAGTATTGATAATGTTATACTTGGTGAAGACAAAACCCTGAGTGCAAAACTCCATCACTTTCAGCAGGATGCCAATGGCAATATCCTTGACCGCAATGGAGATGTTTTAAAACCCGACTCAAATGGCATGTGGCCCGAACCTGCAGAAGAAGATTTCAATACCGATTTTAGTTTAAAGAACAACAAAACCTATCCTGCTAACTTACCGTTGTACGACCACCTTGAACAGGCTTACCAAACAGCCACCTCAACCATCAATTCATTAGGAATTTCCGGAGGCGGTAATAAAACAGATTATTCATTCACCCTTTCGCATATTGACCAGGAGAATGTCTTGAATAACCACCTTCGCCGCACCAATCTTTCGGCCAATCTGGGGTTTGAATTATTCAAAGGATTTACAGCCCGCAATAATACACAGCTTATTCTACAGGATGAAAATCTGTTGTCGGGTACTTATAATGTTACGTCGCGAATGTTATTTAATGTAGATGATCTGTTTAAAGGGACGAACAACAATCGATTTGAAATGATCAACTCCTATCCCTGGATAGACTTTACAGCCAAATACCCGGGTAGCGATCTGGTGGTGGTACGGCCAAGAGATGAAAACCAGTTAAATGTTTTGTCAGAACCCGACTGGCACTCCCGATACAGTAAGGACAACCGCGTTATCAACAACAGTAACCTGAATTATAAATTCCCCCGCTTTGTTGAACTGGACTTTAAATACGGAATTGAATTATGGAATTCAGAATTTCAGGACCTCTACAAAAACCAGGAAGCATCTCCACAGGTGGACCTTGGTTTCTGGGGTAATACAGCACTTGGTTCCGTTCGGGACGACCATGCGAAATCAACTTATCAAAACGCCTTATCTACTATTTATGTAAGATTGGATTTCAACAAGGATTTCAAGATAGACCTTCCCATCACCACTACTACCCAGTTTTCTTACGACTGGCGTAAACTGGAATACAATTCTTTCTTTTCCCAGGGTGTTAACCTGCCACAATACCCTCCCGCCAATATTTCGGCCGCAGGCGTAAAAACCAGTGGCGATGGCAGCCTTGAGTACATCACATTTGGTTACCTGGTAAATCAAACCATCGATTTCGGAAACCTGTTTGGGGCAACAGGTGGTTTACGCAGTGATTATAACTCACAATTTGGTGATCAAAAGAGCCCATTCACTTTTGGCCGTGCAACGGCTTACTTCAGACCATCAGAATTGCTGAAAATAAATGTACTGAACGATTGGAAAGTACGTGCAGCCTATGGTGCAGCCGGTATCCCACCCAATGAATTTGATGGCAATTATTATTCGCGTCAAACAACCCTTAGTTCTCAGCAACTAGGCAGTGGCGTTGGTTTATACCTGCCGAATATTCCAGGAAACCCCAAACTGCAGGTACAGGAAGTAAAAGAGATGGAATTAGGTACCGATGTAACCATCTTGCCAGGCACCAAGGACTGGTTCAATAGGATCAGTTTGTCGGCCACTTACTGGAAAAAGAACAACAATAACAATATTCAATATGTTGACCAACCTGCTTCATCAGGTTTCCAACAGACCGTGGAAAATCTGATTGATCTGACCGTTAAAGGCGCCGATATAAGTCTGGATGCCAATATGTACAGCAGTAAAAAAGTTGACTGGACAATGGCCGTTCGCTTTGGTACCTTTAAAACAAAAGTTGACCGGGTAGCCAATGGCCGCGACTTTGTAAATGGGTTGTTCATAGTAAAAGAAGGGGAATCGCTGGGTAATTTTTATACCTCCAATCCTTTAACCAGTATTGACCAAACCCGGCAGTCAGACAAATCAAGGTATATACCTGAAGCCAATGCCTCACAATACGAAGTTGCCAATGGTGTTGTCGTAAACAAGACCACCAAGCGGTCCGTTCTTACCGATGCCAATGATCAGTACATAACTGGTAATGCCTATCCTAAATTCACCATGTCATTTACCAATAATGTTATGCTGTGGCAAAAGTTATCAGTTTCTATGCAGTGGGACTGGTCGCATGGCAATGACATTTATAACCTTACCAAGCAATGGATGTATCGCGACAGGCTACACAAGGATTTTGACAAGTCGCTCACCATAAACGGAGAAACAGGCTCCTTTGTAAATTTCTATAATAGCATGTACAATAGTGTTCAACGGACGGGATGGTTTGTTGAAGATGGATCATATTGGCGGATGAGAGACCTTACATTGATCTATCAATTGGGCGATCTAATTAAGGACAAAGCTTCCTGGGTTAAAGGGATAGCAGTTACTGTCTCGGGCAGAAACCTGTTAACCATTACCGATTATTCAGGATTGGACCCCGAGGCCACATCGGCACAGGATAGCCAGGGGAACCGCTCTGTAGGAGCAGGTTCAAATATTGGGGCCGATTATTTCTCTGTCCCCAACCTGCGTTCATTTCAGTTTGGCCTCAATCTTCAATTCTAACAACAAACTACTAATTATGAAACGATACCTCATATATATAATAACAATTGCTTTCGTATCGGGGGCTTGTAAAAAATCTTCCCTGGAATTGAACAACCCCAATCAGCCTTTACCCCAACAAGCATTGACAACGCAGGCGGGGTTACAGAATTTTTCATTGGGGATCTTGCAGAAAATGATCGCAGATGTACCCGGAGAAGGCAAGACCAATATTTTTCACATTGCCCTCACCAACCACAGCATTATGGGCGATGAAGCCTATGTCCCCTATGGCAATTATGGATTTCGTTGGGTGAACCAGGTGTATAAGATCACCCTGCCCAGCGGCACAGTAATAACCAACCCCAATACAGTTGATCAAAAAACACAACTACAGGGGTTTGATTCAAGAGGGTCGGGTGAACTTAACGCTTTTCAATATGAGTGGTCGAGTTGTTACTACATTATTTCCCAGGCCAACTTCCTGCTGGCGTCTTTGAACGACCCGTTACTGAAACTTAGCGGTGATGCCGACAATAAGAAAAACATTTTCAAAGCCTGGGGATTGTGGTGGAAAGCATATGCCTATTCCCGTATCGGCTCTATGTACCTGGCCGGTGTTATTGTAGATACAGCAGGCAAAACAAATGGTACTTTTGTAGATCATACGGTTATTTTGAGCGAAGCCGATAAAGCGCTGAACGATTGCTTAACTACCTTAGATGCCATTCAAGTCACCGACGACTATAATGCCATTATGGAGGCGATCATAGCCTCTTTTAACGAGAATGAAAACATAGTAACGCCCGACATGTGGAAGCGGCAGATCTATTCATTAAAGGCGCGCAATTTAATGGTCAATAAGAAAATTACAGAAATGACCACTACCGACTGGCAACAGGTAACCACCCTTGCCAATCAGGGTATTCAGGCCAATGATAATATCTTCAGGTATGGCATGGACCCCAGTGGCTCCAACGATGTTTCCCTCGGCCAATTCCATCCTTATCTATATCTGGGTGAAGTGGTGCAGTTCTCCTTTGTAAGTGAACGACTGATCCAGGACTTTAAACCAGGTGATAACCGGTTAGCAATTGGGTTCAAGCTTTTTTCACCACCAAAAGTAAATGAAAGAGGCCGGGGATTACAATTTGGTACCCGATACAATCCCATATTTATTGAGGATGGTGGCTTGTATGCAACAGGAACCAGTAGTGGAACAATTCCCTGGGCCTGCAGCTATGAAGAAACTCAACTGATGAAGGCAGAAGCATTACTGCGTACCGGTAGCCCCAACGCGGGCTTGCTGTTGGTAGATGCTGTACGTGATTTTCAAAATTCCGGCTTACCACATGTGTCTGGTACCGGTTTAAATGCCACCCAGGCGCTGGAAGAATTCAGAAAAGAAAGAAGAGTAGCGCTTTTTCTGTGGGGAACTGCGTTTTATGACGCCCGCCGCTGGGGTGTTACCAAACCCGCCTCGCAAGGTGGTGGCCGTTCAGGCGCCATTGTTATTGTTCCGGGAAATCTGTTAACTCCACAGCAAGCAGGCTCTGTTCCCACACCGTGTTTTATGGAATATAATTACATGGACTATTGGGATGTGCCACAAAATGAAATTGATTTCAATACACCAGGAAGCACAAGTCCGCCATTGAAGAATTAAAAAATAATGGTTTTTGCGAAGGTTGGCTCTCCCACCCGCCCTTATAAGGGGGCGAATAGTGGGAGAGCTTTTTTATTATTACAGGTTGTAATTACTTTATTATAACAGCTTCCACACTGAAAATAGCCAGCACATCATCTATCTTCCTGATGATCTCCGGATATTGTCCATTCTCGGCCATCAGTATAATGCTGTTATTTTCTGCGGCTGGTTGTACGCGTCTTAAAAGGCCTTGCAGGTTTACATCAATGATGTAATAATAATATCCAGCATTCAAAATCTTTGTGAAACGAAGTTTTTTCAAAGCAATCCAGCTACCGCTTTTAAACTTGGGTTCCATGCTATCACCGGTGACGGGTATCACACAATCAACATTCCCTATAACAGGCGCATCAATACGCCAGCCAACCAGCATAGGTTTATCGTTTAATATAATAGTACCGGGAACGGCATTGCCATCTGCTAAAGGAACCGCTTCTTCATCGTGGGAAAGATGAATACCGGTGAATAACGCAGGCGTTAGCAGTTTAGGTTGTTTAGTATTATTCGATTGGGGCTCCTCGTATACATAATCAGGAGAGTTTTCTATTTTATCGAGATACTCAACCAGTTTATTATACAAGGAAAAGTCACTGGGCTTGGTACCCTTCTCCCATTTATACAGGTTTTCCTTTGAAATGCCGGTTGCTTTCGCAATCGCAGGCATTTTTATATTCTTCTTTTTTCGGACGTCTTTTAACCTATCGCCAATTTGCATTGATATCAGTCAATTAAGTGAGAAGAAGTAAGAAATTACACTTTCAAATCATCTAAAATGTAATATTTTCCATTACCTTTATATAGCAAAATTACTGTACCAAATTAAGAAATAATGAAACTCAGCCAAAAAGCATTAAAGGCTATTAATACTCCAGGTACCCGTCGCAGGCTAATGGATGTGCTTGGCTGTACCGAATTCACCATTGCCAGGTACATTCAAAAGAACAGCGACAACCTAACCAAAGCAGCTGCATTACAGGTTATTAGAGAGGTAACCGGGCTACCTGACGAAGAAATACTGGAGGCAGCGAACAAATAGAAAACATCACAGAACCGGCCTTCAATCTAATCCAAAACAAGGCCTATTAAGCTTGTTTTATAATTTATTCCACTTTCAGCATTAAAAGAATAAACAGGCCCATGTATCCGGGCCTGTTCTTCTTATATAAACGAAAAATTACACTTAAGAGGTAATGCACAACGGTTACACCGTACCAGAGCAATGAAGCATAAGTGACCTCGAAAAGGATTTCCTTTCCTCAACTTTAAAAACAATCAAGCAATCCTGCTGTACTAAAAAGGACAGAAAAAAATTTAAGCTATTGGCAAAAAGAATGGAAATGTGCCAATAAAGAAGCCCAATCTTATTAAATTGTTATATATTTTATAATTTCCATATTCCCGCAATTACACGGAAGATGGCTTCAATGTGGTCCCATTGGCGTTGTATAGGTGGGAATTTATCCTGATTGGGATTATCTGATACCAGTCGTAAACTGTTTTCTGTTTGGCCTTCGTATACTCTTCGAACACTACCCTGCCAGTTTTTATCGATTATATAGTAATGCGCTCCCCAGTCAAGAATGCGGTAATTGTTGAGGCGAAAAATTACGACCCGACATCCGCTGGAGAAGGTGGGCGCCATGCTTTCGCCATTTACTTCTATAGCGCCTTCAAGAGGCCCCAGGAACGGGGCGTTCAACCGGTCTACGATAAGCTCGGGCTCATTATTAAAGAAGAAGATGGTGCCGGAGGCGAATTTACCATCAGTTTGAGGAACGGGTAACCGGTTTGGGCTTAAAGGAAGCCGCAAAGTGGTTGGCATTTGATAATCCTGTTCCAGCAGTTCCTCATCCACCTGCCCCTCCATTTTATTGAGGTAGGACTTCAATCTGAAATAATCATTGATATCACTGGGCTTGGTGCCCTTTTCCCATTTATACAGGGTTTCCTTGGCAATACCAGTTTGAGCTGCTATCGCAGGCATTTTGATCTTTGATTTCTCCCTGAATGCCTTTAGCCTTTGTCCAATGTGGTTATCCATTGATTCAAATCAAAAAATGATAATAGTTTACAATAAAGAGTTCAAATGTGCACCGAGTGGAATTCAATTCATTAACTTTATCCTATTCCACTAAATTATATAAATATTATAATAAATTCCATTTTCAGACTATTATTTGACCACGATCATTTAGACTTATCCTGCTTTATTAAATCTCAAAAAACACCTTTTATGAATACGATTACCGTAACTGTACATTTCCCAAAAGGGAAGCGCATTTCTGTTTACCAGAAGAACAAGCTCACCCAGGCCATTCTAAATACCTTTCAGCAGCAGGAAAACACCACCCGCAAACGGAGCACCCGGCAGACTGTAAAGAAAGCTGACTGTGAAAATAAAAAGCTTACAATTGTACTTGTATACTAAAATCCTCACCAGGTGACAATCTCATTATTGAAGCTATAAAGTCAAATGCTTATAATTACTTTATTGAAAATGAAAAAATAGTATACCGGTGAAGCATATCCATGGATTGCTGCTGTACTTTTAATATTTTATTAAAGATCTGACCTTTACCGTTAGGATAAAAAAAACTACATTTGGCCACTAGCAACTCCTCACTTCCATTTCTGTCCGTCTATTTAAACATAGCATTATTGGTATTTTTGGGTATAGCGCAATGATCCATGCATAGCGTTCAATATGCAACAACATAAACCTTTATCTTAAAATTATCTTATGAGCCAGAAACGCTTGAGGAGAACATTCCTGGAGGCCATACATTCCGTTAAAGACTACATTGATCAACATCCGCTGGAAATTAAAACTATTGAGGAGCTCGTTCTAAAAACCCATTCACAGATCGGCATCAATTTGCTCCATCAGGGCTTCCGCCAATTGTTCGGCGCCCGCATCAAAGAATATGAGATCAGAAAACGATTAGAAGCAGCCGCCTTATTATTGCAAAAAGACGAACTGACCATGCAGGAGATCACTGAGAAATGTGGTTACAGTTCGCAAAGCTCATTTGTACGGGCGTTTAAAGAGGTGCATGGCATTACGCCCGGTCAATGGCGTAATCAGCATGTTCCGCTATTACTCCAGGGGAATTCACGTGCCTAAATTAAGCGACTGGAAAACGCAGAAAAAGCAACCTGTTGAATTAAATTTGTATACCAGGGCGGGCCGAAAACCTGTAACAGAGTAGGCATATCATTAACCATTGAAACCTTATCTTAATGTTACCTATACAAGCTGCGCCAGCCGCTACAGCGATCTTGTCATTGATGGCATTTTATAAACTGCCATCACCTATATGCTCACTTGTAGATCTCCATTTATTTATCCAGTGCAAACAGAAGAAACAAACGTGGGATTTTGTATAAAAAAAATGCAAACAGCGAAAATATACGACCGTAAATTGCATACAGATAATTGATATCGGAGTTAAGTAGAGCAACACACAAATACGGAATTTTCATCAGGAGAATTAATCAATAACCAACGGCCTTTCTTGATCTATTATAGAAGGTTTTTAACAGTGGCTTGCTGTGCTGCCTTTTTTGTCTAATTGAGGCACCCTGCAGTAAGCAATTACAGAAACTGATTTGCACCTGGAGCGTACTGTCTTGCTTACAATAGAATGATTTAGCGTTCAGGGCACCATAACCAGGATTTGCTTTTATGGATTCTTAAGATCCTTTGATGCATCAGGCGCCTGTTCTTATAAAAATTGTTATCCTTAAAAAAACAGTGCTGCCGTCATCATTACATAAAGCGTTATCCAAATACTTCTACGCAATCATTTCCGACAGCACCGTGTTTTAATCTATATCATGTATATATTTTATCTGCATCGCATATAATTATACGAGCAAATAAGACATTTTGTACCAGTAGTAATGCTGCCCTTTGAGGATTAAATATTTCCTTCACTTCTATCATTCACTTCCAGCACATTCAACAATGTCAACACTTCTTAACCGAAAAACAATATTACGGTAATCGTTATAGAAACGCATGGCAGGTTAGTTTGTCCTAAGAGATTTTAATATATTTTTTTTCGATATGCTTACCGGTCTAAGCTGGCCAGCACCAGGCAAAAGAAAACAGCCCCTTTCTGTGAGCATGGATGCTTCCCGGATCTTGATGACCAATGCCTGTAACTACTTAAAGATCATGCAACAAGCAGACAACCTGAACCTGGAAACTTCAAACAGAAAGAGCTACCCCATTACAGAATAGCTCTTGATTTATAAAAAACAAAACACAATTATCATTTAACCACCCGTAATGGCGAAGGCTTACCGGCCGCCCTTGCTATCCTCCTTTTCCTTCGTCCTTCATGTCTTTCTATAACATGGCGGGGTATAAATCCTTCATACTTTTCTTTGTCTACACACCAGTTCTTCTTCCGTTTCTTGGCACGTGGTACTATCACTCGTTTCTTTTTAAACCCTGAGGTTTTGATTTTTTTCATTCTTGATTTACGCATAGCAATCGTGTTTAATCCGCCGGAAGCCTTTGGCATAGGCGGATTTCTTTTAAAAATACGTTTGATCTTACCTAAGTTCGGTTATCTAACGCTATCCACCAATACATTTAACAATTATACCAGTTTTCATTTTGTACGTACGGGTATACCCTTTATAGGGTATTGCATTACAACCCGGCTTTTTTTCTTATATTTATGCAGCCTGCATTCATGAAAAACCATTGGTTAATGGCTTCCTTCCCCAAAACAATAAGAAAGTACCAGGTAATGCTGTAATAGCATACCTGCTGTTCATTAAACAAAACCTTGGTTATTTCATGATACACAACGTACCAACTTGTGTTAACGGGAAGCGTCCGTTAGCCACTATCGCCTATATGGCGTTGCTTTCCCTGTTAATGGGAGCCTGCAGAAAAAAGGATGAAAAAGGCGTTACAGAAAGATTGATGAATCGCTGGACCGTTGTTCAGTTCAACGACACCTCGTTTGTTTTAAACTCGCCGTCTGTTCCGAGCAAATATGAGGGAATAAAGGAGGACTATATGGACTTCCGAAAAGATGGTAAATTATATTCTTCTATCAATAATGCGCTGGATACGGCACAATACACCTACAGTGAGCAAAATCTAAAAGTGAACGTACAGAATCTCCAATACAGGATCCTGTATTTAACAGACAACTCCATGGTGCTGTGGGACCCGCATATTGCTTCATCGCCTAACGCCACCAGCTACATCTCGCATAAAGTAACATTAAAGAGATAATAAAGGCAGACGGTCTCGGCTCAGCCGAGAGCAGACGGCAAACGGTCTCGGCTCAGCCGAGAGCAGACGGCAGACGCAGATGGCAGTTGGCGGATGGCTCACCTTGATACCAACAAAGGTGAGCCCCTCTGAAAGAGTGACCCACCTTACAAATCCCAGTTACTGGCGTAAGCGTCCGCTTGTGTCCGTTAATTTGATTCATTAATAGCCAGGAGCTTCTTCAAGGCTTCCTTTAATAACGCTGCCGCATTGGCCGTTGACAGTGTTTGCCGCCAGGCCACAAATCCATCGGGACGAACAAGCATTACCTCTCCCGCCTGCATGCGCGAAATCTCTTTCCAAGGACCATAAGCAGGGTCCTCCTGGTGAATAATATGGACCCGTAATGGGATTTGGAGCTGTTCTGCAACCTCCTTAGCAGCCAACTCCCAGGTTAAACCGGCTTCGTCTGAAATAAGCGTTAGGTGCTTCGTGGCGAGGTCGAGGGTAGAAACAGGTTGTGGTCCCTTTTGTAACCATACATGCGGTATTCGTGTTCCCGGTTGTCCGCTCAGTAAAGCGGGGACTTCCTCCTGCTCATTGTTAATAATAGCAGAAGAAGCATACCGGAAGTCTGGCAATCCTACCATGGTTACCATTTTGTCGAGATTGTATTCATTGGGTGAGGAAGAAACCAACTTCATAAATCGAGGAATGTCCAACAAACCTTTATCGTCTGCCAGCAAGCCCGACATTTCTGCCACCTGCATGCCTACTGGCTGCCGTTCGTTTGAATAGGTTTGTAACAGCTCCGCCCCTGCCTGCTTTTGTAATACCATCGCCAGTTTCCAGGCCAGGTTTTGTACGTCCTGTACCCCGGTGGCAGCGCCTTTTCCGCCATAAGGCGTCATTTGATGCGCCGCATCACCGGCCAGCAATATTCGCCCATGCTGCATCTCGTTCACCACGCTAACTGTAGGTTGCCACGGCAACACACTGATAATACGCACCTTTATTTGCGGCATTCCCAGCATTTGCTGTATCAGCTTTTCCAGCCGTGCTGACGTATAATCTTCCGGCCGCTCCCCTTTTGCCGGATCGTAATACAAATGAAACACCCATTTATCGCTGTTATTAATAGAAGTAAGAATGCCATGAATGTCCGGTTGTTCAATACGGCAGATACTGAACTCACGGCCCTTTACCACAGCCCCGAGGTCGGCGTCAAAGTAAATATTCAATAAATGTCCGTACGACCCATGGCCGCTGGTAGCAGCCTGCAATGTCTTGCGTATGGGGCTGCCAGCTCCATCTGCCGCAATCATATACTGACAGGTAATTATTTCTTCCTGGCCTGTTACGGTGTCCTGTACCTGAGCGATAATGTCACCCTCTGATTGGGTAAACAAAAGCAGTTTGGTGTTGAACCGGATATCAGCACCCCGCTCCTGGGCAGCCTGTAACAAAATGGGTTCAGAAAGGTCCTGGGTACAACGGGCGCCGGCGACCGGGCTCATGGCCGCCAGTTTTTCCAGTCCCGGAAAGTTTATAGGATGGTTCACTTTCATTTTAGCAGGATCAATATCCTTTACTATTTGCACCAACGATTCCCCCTGGTACAATCCCCAGGCCGGCGCCAGGGCTTTGCCCGCTTCTACAATTGCCTGGTGCAGCTGCAATTCTCTGAACAACTCCATCGTTCTTACATCGAACCCGCGTGCACGTGGATGGATGGAAGTAGTAGCGCGCCGTTCTATCAGCAATGATCTAACGCCATGTTTTAATAAGAACAAGGCGGCCGTTAACCCTGTTAATCCACCGCCCACTATGAGTACAGGAATTGATTTATTCTGCATACTTTTAATTTTATACAAAACTCCTGGGTTCTCTAAAGGATGGATGGCATATTCAGGAGTAATTTGTACCATAAATGCAGCTGTATGCTGCAGACCGTAAACACATACAGTGAGGCAGAAAATATATTCCGGTTATAATCGTCAATCAAGGTTATGAAAGAGGATAATGAGTTCAAACGTAAGGAAGACTTCAACCCGTTCTTTCAACTGGCAGATGGGGTGGTAAGAGAATACGCCCTGCCTTTTCCAGACCGTACCGGTACGGTGAAAATAACCGCTGCTGGTGGCATTGGCATCGTCGATAGCGTTAATTATACTACCACCATAACGGCGCCCTGGCAGCATTTTAATGCCCTGCCCTTTGTAGAAATGAATTTTATGCTGCAGGGTAACATGTATCAAACCCATGAAGGTGTGCTGGACCGTTGTTTGTATGCAAAAGACTATCACAATATACTGTTCAACCCTTATTCGTTTGAAAAGAACGAATTGATCGGCAGCGGCTCTTATCGCATGTTTGGGATCCATATACAACCAGAAAAGATGATCAATCTGCTGTTGGGTTATATTCCTGAACTGGCTGCAACAGCTGATAATATTGCCAGTGGCAGCTCCTTTGTAATGCAGGCGCCCGCCCAACAGTTGACCGCGCCCATGCGATATATTTTCGATACGATCTGGCAATGTCCAGACTCACCCGGTTTAAGATCACTTTTTATTGAATCGCAGATACTCACGCTGCTTAGCCTGCAATGTGAAGTGTTATTGAAACCTTCATCACCTGTTGCCAGGCCTGTTAAGCTGCATGCTTCAGATAAAGAAAAGATCTATCATGCCCGGGATATTCTTATGGCTCGTTGCGACGATCCTCCTTCCTTAGGGGAACTGTCCAGGCTCTGTGGGATCAATGAGTTTAAATTGAAGAAAGGATTCCGGCAATTATTTCAAAACAGCGTGATAGCTTTTGTAAATGAACACCGGCTTAATGAAGCCAAACGGCTCATTTATGAGGGCGAGAAGAATATGAGTACCATTGCCTACGAACTCGGCTATACCCATCCGCAACACTTTCAACGGGCGTTTAAGAAGCGGTTTGGCGTTACCCCGGGGAGTCTGTTAAAATGAGAAAGTGAATGGTGAGACGTGAATTGGCAGTTGTGAGTTGTCAGTTGTGAGTGGGTCCCGACAACGCTTCGCGTGTCGGGATGCCGACCGCAAGCGACGGCACTCGCGAATTGGCGGAGATAAAAAATAATAGCGAAACTACTCACCTGGTCGCCTTCGGCTCGAGCATTCTTTCGATTTCTCGCCTACAGCTCGACGCACTAATTCTCTGCGCATCAACCCATCAATTTATTACTTCCTCCCCCTTATCAACCTTATCACCCCATCAACTCTATCAACCTGTCAACGTATCAACTTCCTACCTCTTACATCCTTTATCAACCCTATCTACCCCGCAAGGCGGGGCAGGCTCTGCCTTTCTGATCAACTGGTCAACTGGTTTAACTGATCAACTTACTTGTCAACCTGTCAACGTGCTAACGAGTTAACTTCCTACCTCTTACCTCCTCCCCTCTATCCCCTTTCAACCAGTTACCCCCCACATATACCAAAAATACATTATAAACGTTATTATTAATAGGACCATCTGTAAACCCATAATTTTTTGATATACAGTTGGCGTTTACCCTTTAAAAAAGCACCCAATGAACTATCAGCAACTCGTATCAGTATGCACTTACTCCGGTATAGTAATTTTACTAGTCGCATGCCGGCCAACCCACACCATTGTTTATACCAGTGAACCGCCGCCACCTCAAACCAAGATCATTGTTGTTAAAGAACCGCCGCGTGTCGTAGAAAAAGTGGTTATCATTAAAGAACAACCGCAGCAACAACCGGTAGTAGTAAACAACCCACAAAACACCTATAATCATACAAGAAACAATACAACCAATAATACTACCTATAATAACACTACTACTAACAATAATTCAACAACCAATATAACCACTGGAAATAATACCCAGCAACAAGCCAATACGCACGTACCACACAGACCAGGATACCCTAATAATTATCCTTCCAATGTCCAGAAAGAAAAAGAACGTTTAGAAAAAGAACGTTTAGAGAAAGAGCGTTTAGAGAAAGAACGTTTAGAGAAAGAACGCATTGAAAAAGAACAGAAAGAGCGGGAAGAAAAAGAACGCCAGGATAAAATAAAACATATTGGCTTTAACCAGGGTCACTTTGGACAAAATAACCAGGCGGCCGAAAAAGAACGCATCGAGAAAGAAAGACTCGAGAAAGAAAAGAAGGACAAGGAGGAAAAAGACCGGATAGCTAAAGAACAAAAAGATAAAGAAGACAAGGACCGCGCCGACAAGGAAAAGAAAGACAAAGATGAAAAAGACCGCATAGCTAAAGAACAGAAAGATAAAGAAGACAAGGACCGCGCTGACAAGGAAAAGAAAGACAAAGATGAAAAAGACCGCATAGCTAAAGAGCAGAAAGATAAAGAAGACAAGGACCGCGCCGACAAGGAAAAGAAAGACAAAGATGAAAAAGACCGCATAGCTAAAGAGCAGAAAGAGAAAGAAGACAAAGACCGCGCTGACAAAGAAAAGAAAGACAAAGATGAAAAAGACCGCATAGCTAAAGAGCAGAAAGAGAAAGAAGACAAGGACCGCGCTGACAAAGAAAAGAAAGACAAGGAAGAAAAAGACCGCATAGCCAAAGAGCAGAAAGATAAAGAAGACAAAGACCGCGCTGACAAGGAAAAGAAAGACAAAGATGAAAAAGACCGCATAGCTAAAGAGCAGAAAGATAAAGAAGACAAAGATCGCGCTGACAAGGAAAAGAAAGACCAGGAAGAAAAAGACCGGATAGCTAAAGAGCAGAAAGAGAAAGAAGACAAAGACCGCGCTGAAAAGGAAAAGAAAGACAAAGATGAAAAAGACCGCATAGCTAAAGAGCAGAAAGATAAAGAAGACAAGGACCGCGCTGACAAGGAAAAGAAAGACCAGGAAGAAAAAGATCGCATAGCTAAAGAGCAGAAAGAGAAAGAAGATAAAGACCGAGCTGACAAGGAAAAGAAAGACCAGGAAGAAAAAGACCGGCTAGCTAAAGAGCAGAAAGAGAAAGAAGACAAGGACCGCGCTGACAAGGAAAAGAAAGACCAGGAAGAAAAAGACCGCGTAGCTAAAGAGCAAAAGGAGAAAGAAGATAAGGAGCGCGCAGAGAAAGAAAAGAAAGACCAGGAAGAAAAAGACCGCTTAGCTAAAGAGCAAAAGGAGAAAGAAGACAAGGACCGCGCTGACAAGGAAAAGAAAGACCAGGAAGAAAAAGACCGTGTAGCCAAAGAGCAGAAGGATAAAGAAGATAAGGAGCGCGCAGAGAAAGAAAAGAAAGATCAGGAAGAAAAAGACCGTGTAGCCAAAGAGCAAAAGGAGAAAGAAGATAAGGAGCGCGCAGAGAAAGAAAAGAAAGACCAGGAAGAAAAAGAAGCCAAAGAGAAAAAGGAAAATGAGGAAAAGGGCAAAGGCGGAGAAGGCGGTGGAGGAAACGGAAAGAAGGATTAGTTACAATAAAAAACCCCGACAGCTTATGCTCGTCGGGGTTTTTAATAAGTTGTATATAGGTTAATCTTGTTCCGGCTGTACCATGCTCATGATGCTTTTCATTATTGCCGGATCTGGTTTAAGCATCTGATATAATATTTTAGTCGATTCCTTTTCAGAGTTCACCAGGTCGTGAAGCGTTACTTTATCCAGTAATTGGTCAAGGGTATACTGAATCATTTGCCACAACGAACGGGCCGAACAATCCACCGAATTGGTACATAACTTCATGGTACCGGAATGTGAACCACAAAAGTTATTGTTGAACATTGGTCCACCCAGGGCTTTTAACGCATCATTGATCACAATTTCCTTTGCAGACCTTGCCAGCTCATAGCCGCCTTTATTACCCGGCTTACTTTTTATAAACCCTTTCATCCGCAGAATACGGGTAAGCTTGGCCACATAAGTGCCAGTGATCCCTTCCGCTTCACTCAACTGCGGAATACTCATTCCATTCGGGTCCTTGCATGCCGCAAGGCGGATCAATATACGCAAGCCGTATTCTTCCTGTGCAGTTATTTTCATGTAATCTTTTTTGTCGTGAAACGTGAAAAAATCGCTTTATTCAATCAGTCTCACTATTTGTCAGATTATCCTTTCGGGTTTTTCTTTGCCGTCTCATCCGCTAGCTGGCGGACCGATTGCCGATTAAAGAAATCCTAGTTGTAATTGTGCTGCTTCCGACATCATGCTTTTGTCCCAGGCCGGAGTCCAGGTTACAGCCACATGTACATCGTTCACACCTTCTATTTCGCGTACCTTCTGATCAACTTCCACGGGTAACGACTGGGCAGCCGGGCAACCGGGCGCCGTTAATGTCATCACTATCTGAATGTTGTTAATAGGTAACACATTTATTTCGTAAATCAAACCCAGTTCCCAAATACTTACCGGTATTTCAGGATCAAAAATGGTTTGCAATACCTCAGTTACTTTTTGTTTCAGCGCTTCGTTCTCCATGCGTCGTCGAGTTTTTTATTTTATAGGCCAGTGCAAAATTCTTCATCTGCTTAACCATCGACAGCAGCCCGTTTGCCCGGGTTTGCGCCAAATGGGTTGTCATGCCAATTTTTTGAATAAATCCCAGGTTAGTCTCAATGATCTCATCAGGCGTATGGCCACTCAGCACCCTGATCAACATACTGATCAATCCTTTCACAATCACCGCATCACTATCGGCCTTGAAGTATATTACGCCATCTTTATATTCACTCACCAGCCACACTGTACTTTGACAGCCACGCACCTTGTTTTCATCGAGCTTGTGTTTGTCTTCCAGTAAGGGTAGCTTCTTCCCCATGTCGATAATGTACTCATACTTATCTTCCCAGGAATCGAACAGCGAAAACTCTTCTACTATTTCATCTTCTGTCTGCTGTATGGTCTTATGCTCGCTCATTTTTATAACAACATTTTTAAAGCCTTATGCAATCCTTCTATCAGCTTATCCACTTCTTCTTTGGTATTGTACATGGCAAAGGATGCCCTGATGGTGCCTGGTATACCATAGCAATGCATCAAAGGTTGTGCGCAATGGTGACCGGTCCTTACAGCAATACCACGGTTATCGAGCAAAATGCCAACATCCTGTGGATGCACTTTATCGATCACAAAGGAAGCCACACTCACTTTATTGGCAGCCGTACCAATGATCCTTAACCCTGGCAATTGCACCAGTTGTTCGGTAGCATATGCCAGTAATTCATTCTCATGGTTACGGATCTTTTCCTTACCGATCTTATTCACAAACTCAAGCGCTGCCTTTAATACAGCCGCATCGCCAATATTAGGTGTACCGGCTTCAAATTTGTAAGGCAGGTCGGCATACGTGGTTTTTTGCAACGTAACTTCCTTGATCATTTCACCCCCACCCTGAAACGGCGGCATGGCTTCCAGCAAATGCTTTTTACCATATAACACACCTATACCAGTTGGGCCATATACTTTATGAGAGGAGAATGCGAAGAAATCGCAATCCATGGCCTGCACATCTATATCAAGGTGAACGGTTGACTGGGCGCCATCTATCATAACCAATGCGCCCGCCTGATGCGCCAGCCTGATGATCTCTTCTACCGGGTTCACGGTCCCTAATGCGTTGGATACATGCACTACGGATACCAGTTTTGTTTTTGAACTCAGCAGCTTTTTATATTCATCCAGCAATAACTCCCCGTTTTGTTGGGGAATCATTTTCAGCACGGCGCCTTTTTCTTCACACAGCATTTGCCAGGGAACAATATTGGAGTGGTGCTCCATTTCTGTGATTATGATCTCGTCCCCTGCTTTTATATTTTGACGTCCCCAGGTATAAGCTACCAGGTTGATACCTTCGGTAGTACCCCGGGTAAAAATGATCTCTTCCCTTGAAGCAGCATTAATAAATTGTTGGGCGGCATTGCGACTGGCTTCAAAAGCAGCGGTTGCTTCTTCAGCCAGCGTATGTATACCCCGATGCACGTTTGCATTATAGTTGCTGTAATAATCAACCAGTGCATCAATCACCACTTGCGGCTTCTGAGTCGTAGCGGCATTATCAAAATATACTAATGGATGTCCTTTCACCTGCCGGTCCAGCGCCGGGAACTGTTGCCGTATGGCCTGTACATCCAGTCCCTTTTTAATGGTGTTGCTTTCTATCATGCTAAATCAAATTCCAAACGTTCTGAAATCAGTTTATCAACATACTCGCGAATGGGTGCCAGTTTGATCTGCTCCAAAATGTCAACTGCAAACCCATGTAATAACAATGACTTGGCAGTGGCTTCTGTAATACCTCTTGAACGCAGGTAGAACAAACTTTCCTCATCCAAACGACCAATGGTACAACCGTGCGAACATTTTACATCATCTGCAAATATCTCCAGCTGCGGTTTGGTGTTTACACTTGCTCCTTCAGACAGTAATACATTTTTATTGCTTTGGTAGGCATTGGTCTTTTGTGCATCCTGTCTTACAAAGATCTTACCATTGAATACACCGGTACTTTGATCATCTAACATGCCTTTGTACAGCTCATTGCTTTCGCAATGTGGTTTGGCATGGTCAACCACCGTATGGTTATCAATGTGGCTTTGTCCATGTTGTAAATAGATACCGTATAAATGCGCTTCGCAATATTCCTCGTCAAGCACAATGTTCAGGTTGTTACGGACCAATCCTTCATTCAGGGAAACCGTAACAGTATGCGTAACGCATTTACCTATTTGTTGAATATGGGTAGTCGCTACCTGGCTGGCATGCGAGGCATCAGTTTGTAATTTATAATATTCCGTAATGGCGTCTTTTTCCACCACGATCTCGATCACGCGGTTGGTAAAGCTTTCCTGGTTACCCAGGGTGTTGAATGTCTCAACAAACTTCACCTGTGCATTCTCGCCAACATAAACCAGCGTACGGGGTTGTGCCAGTACATTGGCCTGACGAGCATCAGTGATATTATAAATGTATATGGGATGTTCAATGATCTGGCCTTTTTTGATGTGTACGAATACGCCATCCTGTACAAAAGCAGTGCTCAGGGCAATGATGCCATCTTTTAAATAATTGCTGCTGTGACCCAGGTGTTTTGAAACAATATCCTTGTATTCGTTCTTTGAGGCTTCCTGTAATGACTGTACAGTGAGACCTTTTGAACGGATCACAGACAATTCGGGAGAATAGTGTCCGTTTATATAGAATAACTCATTCGCCTGCTCATAGGCTGGCAAACGTACAGGCGCCAGGTCGGCCTCGCTAAACGTACCGGCAGTATGGTATTTATATTCTTTATTGAAGAAACTGCCAATACGGGTATACTTCCATTCTTCATGACGGGTGGTAGGAATACCCATTTTATTTAACGCATCAAATGCTTTTTGACGAATAACGCCCAAACCATTCTGCTCGTTTACAGTAGGAAGTTGACTAAACCGTTCTTTTATATATTCTAAATTGTTCATTGTGTAAATTTTGTGCCGGCTAACAGGCTCTGCCTGTTGAGCGTTTACGCTTCTGCCTTAAACTGTTCTTTGATAAAATCGTAGCCTCTTTCTTCCAGCTCAAGCGCCAGTTCCTTAGGGCCTGATTTTACGATTTGACCATTGTACAATACATGTATAACATCTGGAACGATATAATCCAGCAGGCGCTGATAGTGGGTAACTAACAGTACTGCGTTATCCTTGCTGCGTAATTTATTCACCCCATTGGCTACTATGCGGATGGCATCGATATCGAGACCTGAATCGGTTTCATCGAGAATGGCGAGTTTAGGTTGCAACATAGCCATCTGGAACACTTCATTTCTTTTCTTTTCACCACCAGAGAACCCCTCGTTCAGCGAACGGCTCAGCAACGTTTGATCGATGTTCGTCATTGCCATTTTCTCTTTCATGAGCTTTAAAAAAGCAACTGCATCCAGCGCTTCTTCGCCCCGGTACTTGCGTACTTCATTCACCGCAGTTTTTATAAAATTGGTGGTACTTAAACCTGGTATTTCAACAGGGTATTGAAATGCGAGGAACAAGCCTTCACCGGCTCTTTCTTCAGGAGATAATTCCAGCAGGTCTTTCCCATTAAAGGTAACGGAGCCATCTGTTACTGTATAATCTTCACGGCCGGCCAGTACCGACGCCAGGGTGCTTTTACCAGATCCATTCGGTCCCATGATGGCATGCACTTCACCTGGTTTAATTTCGAGGTTAATACCTTTCAAAATTCTCTTTTCGTCAATACTTGCATGCAAGTTGTGAATTGATAACATAATAAATGATATAATTTAATCGTGAATCGCTTTTTTAATCGGCAATCGGTAATCCTGAATCGGCAATATGCCTAATTTCTTTGCCTCGCCACTAACTTGTTAACTCGTCAACTTTTAACCAACACTGCCTTCTAAGCTAATCGCCAGCAGTTTTTGAGCCTCAACGGCAAACTCCATTGGTAACTGGTTCATTACTTCTTTGGCAAAACCATTAATGATCAGGGCAACGGCAGTTTCGGTATCAATACCGCGCTGGTTGCAATAGAAGATCTGGTCTTCACCAATTTTTGAAGTAGTAGCTTCATGCTCCACTACGGCTGTATTGTTCTTCACTTCAATATAAGGGAAGGTATGGGCACCGCATTTGTCGCCTAATAATAAGGAGTCGCATTGGGAGAAGTTACGTGCATTGGCCGCGTTCTTACCAACATGCACCAGACCGCGGTAACTGTTGTTACTTACACCCGCCGAAATACCTTTCGATACAATACGGCTACGGGTATTTTTACCCAGGTGCATCATTTTAGTACCGGTATCTGCCTGTTGGTGGTTATTGGTAACAGCTACTGAGTAAAACTCACCTACTGAATAATCACCTTTCAGGATCACACTGGGATATTTCCAGGTAATAGAAGAACCGGTTTCAACCTGCGTCCAGGAGATCTTGGCGTGAGCTCCCTGGCAAATTCCGCGTTTGGTCACAAAGTTGTAAATACCGCCTTTGCCATCTTTATCGCCAGGATACCAGTTTTGTACAGTTGAATATTTGATCTCCGCATTCTCATGGGCAATCAATTCAACCACCGCAGCGTGTAACTGATTTTCATCACGAATGGGTGCAGTACAACCTTCGAGGTAGCTAACATAGCTGCCTTCGTCGGCAATCAGCAGGGTGCGCTCAAACTGACCTGTACCTTCTGCATTTATGCGGAAGTAGGTTGACAATTCCATGGGGCAACGCACGCCTTTCGGAATATAACAGAATGAACCATCGCTGAAAACAGCTGAGTTTAATGCCGAAAAATAGTTATCGGTAATAGGAACAACAGATCCGATGTATTTCTTTACCAGTTCAGGGTGTTCCTGAATAGCTTCGCTGATAGAGCAGAAGATGATGCCCAGTTCAGCCAGTTGTTCTTTAAAAGTAGTACCTATAGATACGCTGTCGATCACCGCATCGATGGCCACACCGGAAAGGCGCTTTTGCTCATCGAGCGAAATACCCAGCTTTTCGAATGTTTTGCGTAATTCAGGATCTATTTCATCGAGGCTGTTGACCTTCTTTTTCTGTTTGGGGGCAGAATAATATTTAATGTCCTGATAATTAATAGGGTCATATTTAATATTGGCCCAGTTAGGCTCCTGCATTTTAAGCCAGTGGTTATAAGCTTTCAGGCGCCATTCCAACATCCACTCCGGTTCGTTTTTTTTGGCAGAAATAAAACGGATGGTGTCTTCATTTAGTCCGGGAGGTGCTTCATCCACTTCAATTTCCGTTACAAAACCGTATTTGTAATCGGTGAGAACCGTTTTTTCAATTGCACTAAGCTCATTATTCATCTGAAAAATATTTAATTTTTGGGGCCGGATGGAACTCGTCACGACAAAATTTTCATAACCAAATACTATAATGAAAATTTTGTAGCGTCTCGTTTCATAGCAAATCTTTTAAATTGACCTATTTCTGTTTAGGGCCACAAAGGTACGACAATCTATACTAAAAAGTATAAACAGGGATATATCATTTCTTTTTATTGTGGGATAGTTATTATTTATCAAAAACAAACGCTGATTATCAATTGGTTTGAATTAAAATGCGCCCTCGTACACGGGCTTCTTATGATAAGTCGGTCCAGCGGGTGAAATATTGTAAGGACAGCGGTTTGCGCCGCAAAGGTAGGTCAGAAATGGTTTTCTGCCTCATATTAAGGAATATTTGGGTTGTTTTTCACACCAGCACTTTATCAGTTGACTTTTCAACCGGGATATTTTCTTTTTTGGCACCAATGATCACGCGCATTACAGCATCGTAGCTGAGGTAATTCCAGATCCAGTTTACAAATACCATCAGGCGGTTCTTAAACCCTATAATTGAGAACAAATGCACAAACAACCATATGAACCAGGCGAAGACTCCCTGGGTACGAATTTCTTTATTAAAGATCTTTACATCGGCCACAGCCTTTTTACGGCCTATCGTTGCCAGGGCGCCCTTATCGGCATATACAAAAGGTTTTAGTGGTTTACCTGCGATCAGTTTTGGTAAATTATCTCCCAGTAAACGCCCCTGTTGAAGCGCAGGCTGGGCCAGCATTGGATAGCCTTCAGGTTTTTCAGCAGTAGCCATTTCGGCAATATCCCCAATGGCAAAAATGTTCTCATACCCGGTTAATCTGTTATATTCATCTACCTTCAGGCGGTTGCCGCTGGTAATACATTCCTCACTCAATCCTTTAATAGGCGCCCCCGTTACCCCGGCAGCCCAAATGAGCGTACGGCTGCATAACTTTTCACCATTATCTAACGTCACCGTGTAGCCATCGAATGATTTAACACGCCGGTTCAGCCATACCTGTACACCCGCCGCCTTAAGAAAATGCAATGCCTCCGTAGAAGCTTCCTTCGACATACCCTTTAAGATATGATCACCACTTTGAATAAGGTGGATATCCATTTTAATAAAATCCAGCTCCTTGTAATCTTTGGGGAATACATGTTTACGCAACTCGCTTAATGCACCCGCAATTTCAACCCCGGTAGGGCCGCCGCCTACAATTACAAAATCCATCAAACTGTTTAGCTGTTCTTCGTCTCCTATTTGCAAGGCTTTTTCGAAATTGCAGAGGATGGTATTACGTAACATCAGTGCATCTTCAACACTCTTCATAGCTATGGCATGGCGTTCTATCTGTTCATTGCCATAATAGTTGGTAGTGGCGCCGGTAGCAATTACCAGGTAATCATAGTGCACCAGACCAATACTCGTTTCTATGATGCGTTTAACCGGGTCAACCGATTCTACTTCTGCCAGCCGGAAGAAAGTATCCTCTCCTTTTTCAAGAATTTTGCGATAAGGATATACAATAGAAGGTGCATTTAACCCTGCGGTTGCTACCTGATATAACAAAGGCTGGAACGTATAATAATTGTTTTTGTCGATAAGTACTACCTGCAATGGAGCTTTTGATAATTTTTTAGCCAGTTCAGTTCCCGCAAATCCGCCACCCACAATTACAACACGGGGATTTTTTGATACAGGTAATTTTGCCAGGGTTGTTGTCACAGTATTGGTTTTTAACATTCAAAAGGTAGAGCTGCAAGATACACGACAAAAAGCAAGCTTACTACTCTTTACAACAATCCCTGTAGCACCCGCCACACATTTCCGGCTACGATCTTATGTCCCTGGGGGTTAGGATGTATGCCATCGGCCTGGTTCAAATGACTGATGCCGCCGACATTTTCCAACAGAAAGGGGATCAGGTCCACATGATTATTAGCGGCCAGCTGCTGAAATGCCACCCTGAACGCAGAAGCATAATTACGTCCCATATTGGGCGGCACCTGCATACCCGCCAGTATTATTTTAACGTTGGGATATTTTTCCCTTACCCTGTCTATAATGGCTTGCAGGTTCTTCGCCGTTTCTGCAACAGGGATACCGCGTAATCCATCATTGCCACCCAGCTCCAACACAAAAATATCAACGGGTTGCCTAAGGATCCAGTCAATCCTGCTTTTACCACCAGCTGTAGTTTCCCCACTCAACCCGGAGTTTATTACTTTATAAGGTAATTCCAGGGAATCTATTTTTTCCTGCACCAGCGCCGGGAAGGCCTCTGACGGATCTACGCCATAACCAGCGGTTAAACTGTTTCCAAAAAATACGATCGTTTTGGCCTTTTCCTTTCCGGCTTCCCGGGGCAATTGTTCCCGCTTTTGTTTGTTTGAATTTGATGTTTTATCCTCATTATTGCCACAACTGCCCAGTACTGACAACAACAGTATGCCAACAATTAAATATTTACCGCTCATATAAATACCATTAAACTTTTTCATGGGATCCCCTTTTTTAATCGTGAAACGGCAATCGGCAGTCGGCAAACCGCGACGCGTTGCAATTGATTTCTCGCCTACGGCTCGAAAATCTGTAATTCGAGACTCCCGCCACCTGATTGCCCGCGAGAATTCAAGAACTCAAAAACTAAAGAACTAATAAACTGATTGCTGGTATTGCCTCATCAACAGGTCAACTGGTTAACTTCTAACTTCTTTCCGCCTGTAAGTTTACCCTCAAAATAACATTAATTTAAACAACATTATCACCTAATAATTGTAATAAAAAGTTTAAAGGTGTAACTTATTCCTGGCATCAATTTGCAATTTCAACATTCGTCATGGAAACCATCCTCAACGTAAAGAACGTAAGTAAAATGTACCAGGGTGCCGGTGAAACCCTGACGGTGCTCAATGATGTGAATTTTTCGGTAGAAGCCGGTTCTACCCTGTCTATTGTAGGCCCCTCGGGCAGTGGAAAAACAACACTGCTGGGTTTATGCGCCGGTCTCGACCGCTCCAGCAAGGGTTCGGTGGAACTGAATAACATTAAGCTCGATCAGCTAAGCGAAGATGAGCGGGCACAGGTACGCAATCGTTATGTTGGGTTCATTTTCCAGAACTTTCAATTGTTGCCCACCCTTACAGCACTTGAAAATGTGATGGTGCCCCTGGAGTTGCGCGGCGAAAAGAACATACGCGCACGATCGATCAGCCTGCTCGATAAAGTAGGACTGCGTAACCGTATGCATCACTACCCGGCCCAATTATCGGGTGGTGAACAACAACGGGTATCACTGGCCCGGGCTTTTTCCAATAGTCCCCGGATATTATTTGCCGATGAACCAACCGGCAACCTCGATGTGGAAACCAGTGATAAAGTGATAAAATTGCTGTTCGACCTAAACCAGGAAGCCGGCACTACTTTAATAATTGTAACACATAACCTGGAACTGGCTTCTCAAACCAAACGTATTATCAAGATCAAAGGCGGCCATCTTGTAGCAGACGAACTCAATTAATTGCTGATTTTGAGATTTCGGGATTTTGAGATTTGAAGGCAGTCCCGGATAAATGAAACCCCGAAATCAAAAAATCCCAAAATCAGAAATACCAGCATGGATATAGAAAGGTTCAAATACAAAAGACGACTCCGTTTCAGGTGGCTATTGAAAATGGCCTGGCGCGACAGCCGGCGTAACCGGTCGCGTTTGTTTCTGTTTATATCCTCCATTGTGCTGGGGATTGCTGCATTGGTGGCTATTTTTTCATTAGGAGATAATGTGCGAAGCGATATCGACTCGCAGGCAAAAAGCCTGGTGGGCGCCGATCTGGTCATTGAAAGCAATAAAAAAATCAGTTCCCGGATAAGACCGCTACTCGACTCCCTGGGTGACCAGCGTTCCGTTGAACGCACGTTCGCCTCCATGATCTACTTTACCAAAAACGATGGTACCCGTCTGGTACAGGTAAGGGCCCTCGAAGGCGATTACCCTTATTATGGTACTATTGAGACCACGCCGGCGCGCGCTGCCAAAACATTTCGTACAAACCGCCAGGCGCTGCTTGATAAAACTTTAATGCTCCAATACAATGCGCAGGTAGGAGATTCCATACAAATTGGGGATGTAACATTTGCCATTGCCGGCGTTATCACAAAAGCACCGGGACGAACCGGTATTTCCACCACTGTTGCGCCACCGGTATATATTCCACTCAAATACCTCGATTCAACCGGCCTCATTCAAAAAGGCAGTCGCATTGCCACTTCATATTACTATAAATACAATCACCCCGCTGAAATTGAAAGCGTAATTTCGGATATAGAGCCCCGTTTAGAAAAAGAAGGGCTCGATTATGATACTGTTGCTGAAAGAAAAAGAAATACCGGCCGCGCATTTGAAGATTTCAACCAGTTCCTGACCCTCATCAGCTTTATTGCGTTGTTATTAGGTTGTATAGGTGTGGCCAGCGCCATTCATATTTACATCCGGGAAAAGATTGCGTCTATTGCCATCCTCCGTTGCCTGGGGGGCAATTCGGTACAGGCGTTCCTGATCTATTTAATACAGATCGTTGGCATTGGGTTAATAGGTTCGGTGCTGGGCGCGGTGCTGGGTATTGCCATTCAACAACAACTCCCCGCCGTGCTGAAAGATTTTCTACCAGTGACAGTAACCACTACCATTTCCTGGAAAGCTATTATCCAGGGCATTATTTCAGGCGTGGTAATATCTTTATTATTTGCCTTGCTGCCCCTGGTTAGTGTACGGAATATTTCGCCATTGTATACCCTGCGACTGTCCGTTGAACACATAAAATTGCGCGACCCGCTTAAATGGCTGGTCTATGGCCTCATCCTGTTTTTTGTAGCCGGTTTCACCTGGTGGCAGATCCATGACTGGAGGCAATCCATCATCTTCACGGGTAGCATTCTGGTAGCCTTTCTGTTATTATCGTCGGTAGCCCTTACCCTGCGTTGGCTGGTACGCCGTTTTTTCCCCGCCTCCTGGAATTACCTTTGGCGGCAGGGGTTCGCCAATTTGTACCGCCCCAACAACCAAACCCTTATATTGATCGTGACCATTGGGTTGGGCGCAGCGTTTATCGGAACATTATATTTTATTCAGGACATCCTCATCAGCAGAGTAACCTTATCGGGCAGCGGCAATCAGCCCAACATGGTATTGTTCGATATTCAAAACAGCCAGAAAGACAGTGTAGCTGCATTGGCCAAAAATTATAACCTGCCCGTAATGCAACAGGTGCCTATTGTTACTATGCGGGTAGAAGAGATCAACCACCAAACAGCTGCACAGGTAAAATCAGATTCCGGAACAGGTTTTCGTACCGAAGCTTATGAGTGGGAATTTCGCGTAACCTACCGGGATACCTTAACCAGCACCGAAACACTGACCTCAGGTAAATTATACGGACCGGTTACCTCACCAGACGATGTGATCTATATTTCCATGGAAGACAGGTATGCCAAACGCATCCATGTTAACCTGGGCGACCATATTATTTTTAACGTGCAGGGCACCCTCATCCCCACTGTAGTTGGTAGCCTGCGGCAGGTTGACTGGCAGCGGGTGCAAACCAATTTCAGAGTGGTATTTCCTACAGGCGTGCTGGAAGAAGCACCCCAATTCCATGTACTGGTTACCCGGGTGCCATCGCCCGAAGTGTCTGCCCGGTTTCAGCAGGCGGTAGTAAAAAAATATCCCAACGTATCAATCATCGATCTTAACTTAATACTTACGGTACTTGATGAAGTGCTCGACAAGATCGGCTTTGTGATAAGATTTATGGCCGGGTTCAGTATTATTACCGGTTTAATTGTGTTGATCGCTTCAGTGCTCATCAGCAAATTTCAACGCATCCAGGAGAGCATTTTATTGCGTACGCTGGGCGCCAGCCGAAAGCAGATCTTATTTATTACTGCACTTGAATATTTCTTTTTAGGCGCCCTGGCAGCCGCCACCGGCATTTTATTATCGATGGCAGCCAGTTGGGCATTGGCAAAATACAGTTTTAAGGCGCCCTTTACGCCACATTGGTTACCTGTTGTAATTCTATTTGCCGCCATTTCGCTTTTAACAGTGATCATTGGCCTGCTCAATAGCAGGAGCATCTTAAATAAACCACCTTTAGAAGTATTGCGCAAAGAAGTTTAACAATACCTGCATTATTTTATATTATATACCAATCGAATACCGGCGGGTACAGCGACAGTTACGTGGGTATGTTTATCAGAGGTAATCGCCCTTATGGGAATGATAAAACTAAAACCATTACCATACTCACTACCGGGTTCATTATACAGGTTTTCTTCTCTATAGTGAAGCCCCACTCCTATATAAAACTCCAGGTACCAACGACCGTTCTGGGTAATAGACTCTTTTCCTCCAAATGTGATTTGTCCGCCTGACACCCGCTTTTGTATCTGAAATTTTTTATACTCTTGAAATGTTGGCACATTATTCACCACATCTTTATCAAGCCAGCCATTTACGGTATAGCGAACACCTTTATAGTGAAACTGGAGGTCAATAAACGTATTCCTGTATTGACCCAAAGTCAACCTGATGCCCGGACGAAATATAATGCCGCTGGTCTTTTGGATCCTGGGTAAATATGCTGAGTAACAAATATAACCGGCATCCATTATCACAGACAATCTTTTGTTCAATGCAATTTCGCCCCCAATGGAAACATTCCCGTCGTACAGATCCGCTAAACCCAAAAAATTCATTCTGAGCTTTACTTTCCCGGTGTCGCCAAAATATGTTTTAGACTTATATTTTTGTGCATTACCAATTACTGTTACCAGCAAAAGCAACAGGCATAAAAAACAGGTACGGTACATTATTTAATTTTTGTAATTAGGGTAGGTTCCAAACGCTTAGTAATATCAAACAGGTTCATTCCATCCTGCATCTGGCAAATAAGCGTATTGTTGAATGGGATTACATCCATATACCATTCATTCGGGATCTGTTTAACCAGTTGGGGGGCAAAGGCTTTCTGAATATTAAAAACATACAGTCCATAACGGTCACACACATACAAAGCAGTATCGGCATATCCGAGTCCATAAGGTTCAGAAACCGGAAAGGTTGCCTGCTGTATTGGATTGGTAACGTCTTTTATGTCATAGGCAGCAAGTACGCTTTGCGTACCCCCACACATAGAGTTGGTACGCAGGGTGGCATAAGCTACCGTATCTTTTGCCACTACCGGATCGCAACGGCGGATAACCTCGGGCGAAATGGCCGTGCTTAATTTCCGGGGTTCTTCGGGATTATCTACTGAAAAGATATGCACCACACTGGTTGACCCAATAAACAGTTTATCTTTAAAAGGATAGATCGTTTCAATCTCAAACCCAACATGCACAGTGTTTTTTAATACCGGGTCAGCCACATTTGAAATATTGAACATCTTCAGGTTTTCCCGATCAACCGTATACAAATAGTTGCCCAGAATGGCAAAACGGGCGGTTGAACCGCCACTACCAGCATTGGTTGTACTGGAAGTAGACGACTTCTGGCATTGGATAGCCCCAATAATCACGGCAAGCAGCAGTATATAAAGTAATGATTTTTTCATGTTACTATTTTTAGCGTTTGCAGTTAGGGGATTTAACCATTTGCAATTCCCAATCTATCACCATGCCTTTTTCAGGATCGGGGCAAACAAAATAACCAGGTTGCGGCGGGTATTTTTGTTCAACATAGGGGAAGGCATCTTCCATCCGTTTTACCACCACCGGATGCTTCACATCATGTATATCTACCACTACCAGGTCGTTCCCATTGTTGGCGTAGATAAAACTGCCCTTTACGGCAAATTCGGTATTGAAGGGAATGTTCAGAAAGGCGATCTTTTGCGGGTGCAACCGGTCGGAATTATCTATAACGTGAATGCCTTTGTTCTGGTCGTTCTGAAAGATGTAATTGCCCCAGGCATATATTTTACCCGCGTTAGTGGTTGATCGTGCATCGGAAACAGTGATCTCGCTTTTTTCAACGTCCGACTTATACACCGGCACATAGGCTTGGGTTTCACCGCTAGGGGGGCTCTCGTACTGCGGGTTGCAGCTATTCAGGCACACGAATAGCCCTATGCCGGCAGCAGTTAGCAATGGTAGTTTCATGAGTTTAATTTTCAAGGGTGTTGACATCGGTTTTTTACCGGTTGTTGCAGCCATGAAGATACAGCGCTGGTGTTTAGGAATTCCTTAACGTTTTGAAAAGGCAGCAGGGGCAGGGCAATAGGCAATGGCAATCAATGTCATTTTAGTTAAGCGAATAGGAGAGCTAAATCCTCCCGATGCATCGGGAGGCCGCAGCGTGCCGCACATAAAGACTGATGATAGGGATGGGTATTAATTTGATTAATCTAGAATAAACCCACCCCTACCCCTCCCAGGAGGGGACTCCTTAAAACACGCATTAACTAAACGACATTGAATAGGCAATGGGCAATAAGGGCCTCGTGAATGGGCAGATGGTAGATGGTAGATGGCAGACGGCAAGGGACTTTCGCTATCCACCAAAGGCGGACACGCGCTCAGGTCAATGGTAAACGTGTTTTTTAAAAAGAAGATATGGGCTGTCCTGGCAAAACCTGCCTGTAACACCATAAGAAACCATTCTGGCCCTTATTTTACCTTAACAAACCCAACATCATTTGGCGTAACCAAAGGCTTTTTATGCCTTTTATCGATTAGATGCTACCGGTAGAGGTGTAAAACCATACTATGACAAGGCTAATTGGTAGTGAAGTCCTGGTCATCCTCCTGTTTACTTCCAGTCAGATTCTCTCCAGATGTAGTCCTACAGGCCATTTCCCGCCTGAAAACGCCACCAAAACGCCACCGAAATGCCACCAAAAGGCCACTGCTCAGTGGCATTTTAATGGGGTATTTCTTGCCTATTGGTGGGATATGTAGTATATAAGTGATATATATCACTAGAGTCTGCACTATGTCTGACTAGGGGCTTGCCCGGCTTTTATTACGCTTTTACCACCATATCAAACAGTTATGTTTAAACCCCAACTTTTGTGATTTTTACAGCTGTCAACCATATTCCGTAACAATATCCGCTTTTGTCAAACTTTTTCAGTGTAAGACACTCCACAGCAGGCACATTTGCAACAAGGAACGCTCAAGAAAAGATGGAAACCAAAAACTAAAAAACAACGAACCAATCCTAATCAAGACACTGATATGTAAAGTTTTAGCAGTATACATGTAAAGCTATAACCGTAAATTGAAAATGTAAAGCCATATCCGTATCATTGTAAAACGCTGTAAAGTCAATTCTGTATTTATTCTCCCACCTGTAAGGTTTTTTCAGTATAAGACATGCCTGTTCTGTTCGGGATTGCTCCGGTCTTGCTGCGCATTTGGTTCGGGTGTTGTTCGGACTTTGTTCGGACTCTCCCTGGGAATGTTCGGGTGTACACAGGGAAAACCCGAACAAAGTCCGAACAAAGTCGGGCGCAAACCCAGCTCTATACCGAAGCAATCCCATACAAACCAATGATTTAAGCACAAAAGCAGCTGACTGTTGTAACATAATGATGTGAAAATGGCGGGGATAGGTAGCAAACTGGTCGCCAGACAGCCTGGATATTGCCTTAGAGTACTCTAAGGGTGCTCTGGAGACTCTAGTCCGCCTGAGCACTCCCTGACCACTCTTAGACCATTACCAGACCATTGCCTGAGCATTCCACGGCAACTGCACATACAGTTTCACACACATTCACCAGCACGATTGCGGCGTGCACATGAACGTCCGGAAACAACCAATAAAAACACAGTATAATTTTAAAAGATAGCAGACTACAAAGGATCGTGGTCCTTTGCCTTGATCTTGTAATCATTGAACATGGGAAGTGGTTCCGTTTTGAACAGCCTGGCAGGAGCATTGAGGGCAATCGTTTCTTTTTCGGCAGCCGTGTTACGGATCTCAGCAATTACTTCTTCGTTCTTATAAACCATTCTCAGCGTTGTGGATTCAATGGCGGCCGGAAGGGAACTGAGTTGTTTATTATTCCTTTTCATGAAATGTGCATTTAGTAAGTTATCAGGGCGTTACATAGTATAAAAAACAGACCACATTTTTTCATACCAGGCAGCTCATCATTTGCACTTACTATGTTGCTATTTTTCCTCAGATGTAGAAAAATAAAAACAAGGCAACGGTCACTAATCAGGCAATAGTTCCACAGCTCCTTTTTCGTGTATAGTTATAGTATTACCAACGCTTATTATTCCATTGCCTTTATACAACAGGTTCTGACCAAACAGCACCTTGTTGTTCTTCATACGATAGGTGCTAAGTGTTTTCAGCGGTTCTTTAGCCTTTGCCCCTGATTGCTGATCGATTGTTGTAATTACACAACGGGCGCAAGGTTTCGCCCCAAAGAAGGTGATGCCATTGATGGTGAATTGTTTCATATCGTCTTCCATAAAAGCAGTTCCACCGGTAAATACCAGATTGGGTCGAAATCTGTTCATGGGCAATGGGTCCGTTAACCGGTTGTTAAGATCATCAAGCGAAGCCTGGCCTATCAACAGTAACGGGAACGCATCTGAAAAACTGGTAATTTCTTTATTGTGTGCATACCGGCCGTCAACAAACCGGTTGGTGCTGTTGGGCATATACATCAGTTTGCAGGACATGCCCAGTTGTTTGCTGAACCAGGTATCGGCTTCGGCACTTACCCGTTGGGCCCGGCAATGATTGCTCCAAACCGTAACCATGGAAGTTTCGTTGGTAGTGGGTTCAAAAGGGACCAGCAACTCCTCTCCTTTAACCCGGCTATTCTGTATTAAAAGTCCCTGTTCGGTGATCTGCACTTTCAACAAAGCCATGGCATTTACTTCCCGCTGGGTAATGAACTGGTTATTGTCGTCAACCAGCATCCATCTTCTATCATATTCAAAGCCACGATCGGTCAATGTGGCGCTGTTCAGGGAAATGCCGCCCAATGATTTTATGGGGTAGATATATAATTCGCTCACTGTAAGCATACTGCTAAGGTAAAATAAAAATCCCGACGGTGACCGTCGGGATCCTGACACTTGTCAGCAGATATTTTGATGGATCGATACTCCAGTTAGGCGATACTAACCGAAAGTGTCCATGAATATTCTGTAGATTTCATGAATACCTCCTTTTCTTTGGTGAACTGTAAATATACGCAAAAAACGTCATTTACTTTTAGCAAAAACAGGTGCCATTTCATAAAAATTGTTTGTGGCTGATCTTGTTGCTGTTGCCTGCCTTTTCATAGTAAAAAATTTCTGGTATTAACTTTGCATTATCAGAAAACCTGATATTAAAATACTAGTGCGATCCGGATAACATTGGTAAAAGTCTGAATTTCTATTGCAGAATTCTACGCAAACTCTTT
Source organism: Niastella soli (assembly GCF_017742245.1). Taxonomy (GTDB): domain Bacteria; phylum Bacteroidota; class Bacteroidia; order Chitinophagales; family Chitinophagaceae; genus Niastella; species Niastella soli. The sequence goes on along the minus strand of NZ_JAGHKO010000001.1, from coordinate 2,903,723 downwards.
TCTATGATTATTTCGCCTTCGGCAAAGAACATTTGCAACACCTGTGGTGTTCGGTATGGCACTTCAATTATTCCTTCCATTTGCGAGATCTGTGCAGACGACCGGCAATACCTGGGTTTTACCGGCCAGGTTTGGACGAGTTACAATGAACTGGCCACTAAAAGTACCATCCGGTTTTCCCGCTTACTATCAACAATATACGATTTAAGGATAATCCCTTCATTCGCCATAGCACAAAAAGCGCATCTGGTGTTATCCTCTTCGGGCAATGTATTGTGGGACTGTCTTCCATTTATCGATGACCAAACCATTGCTTTTATCAGGTCGCTGGGAGGTATCAGCGCCATTGCCATTTCGCACCCGCATTATTATAGCCTGATGCAGGACTGGGCTACCGCTTTTGATTGCCCTATTTATTTACATGCCAATGATAAAGAATGGATTAAAGATCCCGGTGGATATATTGAATTATGGAATGGCGCTTCCAAAAAGTTATGGGACAATATCAGCATTGTTCATGTAGGCGGGCACTTTCCGGGAAGCACCGTATTACATTTACCCGATCATGGCAGAGCGGGTTGTTTACTAACCGGCGACAGTATTTACATAGCGCCCAGCCGCCGGCATATGTCTTTCATGTATAGTTATCCTAATCATATACCCCTGCCCCAAAAGGATATTGAGTTTATTTATGAACGGGTACATCCCCTTCCATTCGATGGCATGTACGGCGCCTTTGAATGGATGAATATTGCCGAGGGCGCCCGCGCCATCTTCGAAAAATCCATCAGCCGACATCTTTCCATCTTCTGACCGCCCATTTTTTACCATTTCCTGACAAAAGCCCCCTACCGTGCTTTCACTGGAAAAATCAGTTAAACCATTTATTGGCAATTAGAGGAAACACTTAAGTCAATTTTTAATATATTTTTGTAAACTTGCATCCCGCCGTTAGTTGCTTCCGGGATGAAGCGGGTAACGTGCAATTCTGGTTCCACGAACTGCCCTGATTTTAGCAACCTCCGTTATTTTGAAACTGGATAGTTATTCCTGTACCATTAGCAATTTATTGATAGTCATTAACCTTATCATTTATTGACCTTCGGTAAACACCGGCAAGGTGGTTAGACATATGTTGCCATATCGGTCCCCGATACAGATGATCATAAATTGAAACCAGATGAAGAAGAAATTATTAGAAAAGGATGATTGGCTCGCAGCATTTAATCAAGGGAACAATGATGCTTTTCGAACAATTTTCGAAAGCTACAACAAGATACTTTTTTCCAGCACCATGCAACTGGTAAAGGACAAAGAGCAGGCTGAAGATATTGTTTCTGAGGCCTTTACAAAACTCTGGCAAAGGCATGAGAACTTTCAGACCGAAGATCACATAAAAGCATTCCTGTTTGTTGCCACCCGCAACGCCAGCCTAAATTACCTCAGGCATATTCAAAGAAGAACTGCATCCCAAAGCGAATTGTCTTATTTGCAAAAAGACAAAGACGATCAGGATATAATAACAGATATAATAGAAGGCGAACTGTTGCGAAAAATATATCCTTTGATCGAAACCCTCCCCAACAAATGCAAAACCATTTTTAAACTCATTTATTTCGAAGACGCCAGTACCGATGAGGTGGCAGAAAAACTACACATTACACCCCGGAATGTCTTAAACCAGAAAAGGCGGGCCATTCAATTGCTGAAAAAGAGATTACTGGTGGCTGTGTTTATTAGCCTTTGCCTCAACGGGTCTATTGCTTTTAAGGTGAGATCTGAACACATCGCCGAAAACATAACGGCTTTTTTACATATACTCTAACCACAAGTACCTTTATTTATTTTCATCATTTTTTTTGTCAAAAATACCCCTTCGTTGTTTTTATATAAGTGGGTTTAAAAGGCTCAGTGAGCTTGGCGCTTCCATGTGAAATAAAGGCCTTGTTCTCAAGTTTTAAATACCATAATTATGCAGGAAAAGGTAAATAGGATCACAAGTCTGATAGAGAAGTTCCTGGAAGAGAAGATAAGTGCGGAAGAAGAAAAGGAGCTTAACGCATGGCGGGCAGAATCCGAACATAATGATGCATTTTTCAAGCAGATCACTGATAAAAATGAACTGCGGGAAAAATTAAAGCACTATGCAAGTGCTGATAGTGAAGCAATGTGGAAAAAAACGGTGCAACGGATCAACAGTGGCGCCAAACTGATAGATCTCTATCCGGAAAAGAAAACGACCAGATTACCATTTTTCAAAATTGCGGCTGCTGCGGCTGCCATCTTGCTTGTGTTGGCTGGCACCTGGTATTTTACCATCCAGAAAACATCCAACCAAACAGCCAATACTGACAACAAAAACAACAATTCCAATAGTAGCAAAAAATCCAGGATCGTTCCTGGTGGTAATAAAGCCACACTGACGCTGGCCAATGGCGAAACGATCATGCTGAATACTGTGCAGAACGGGAGCCTGGCCGATCAGGGGCACATGCAGATAACCAAGACTGATGGACGGTTAATATATAACAGGAAGCCGGATTCTGATGGACTTAACAATGGAACCGATTTATATAATACGGTTACTACCCCGAGAGGAGGACAATATACGATCACTTTACCTGACGGAAGTAAAGTATGGTTGAATGCGGCTTCATCATTGCGTTTTCCTATAGCCTTCGCCGGGAACGAGCGAATTGTTGAGCTCACCGGCGAAGCTTATTTTGAAGTGAACCCTCAGATCCAGCCTGGCGTAAAACAGGAAAAAGGTAAACCAGCCAAAACTCCGTTTATCGTTAAAATAAACACTCCTGCCGGAAACAGAAACGAAGTGGAAGTACTGGGCACACATTTTAACGTAATGGCGTATACAGAAGAAGGCGCTATCAAAACAACCCTGGTTGAAGGGAAGGTAAAAGTAACATCCGGCAACAGTTATCAAACTATACACCCCGGTGAACAGGCAAAACTGGGTGCAGGCAACATCTCAGTTCAACATGTTGATGCAGAAGATATAATTGGATGGACAAACGGTTATATTCCGGTTGGCGGCCACGACCTCGAATACACTATGCGACAAATAGCCCGCTGGTATGATGTAAATATTGTATATCAGGGAAAAAAGCCTGAGATCGCGTTTGAAGGAAAACTACCCCGTGGCGGTAGTATTGAAAGCATAATCAGGCTGCTCAATCTCAATAATATAAAAGCCAGATTGAACGAAAAAGAAAGAACGATCATAGTAACGTCATAGTCAACGTATTAACAACACCTATAATAGGGTAAAAATAATTGCTCTCCCGTTAATCATTAAACCACATCTAACGCTGTTCTTCCATTTAACGAAATGGCCAGCGTTGAGCCCAAAAGCTACCCTGCGACCATGAGCTTACTCGCTCATGGTTCGCAGTAAGGTGGCTTAATTTTTTTATATATTAACCGCGCTTTCAATATGAATTTATAATTTCATCAATCGGATATTGTAGGTAGTTACCCATAAGGGGAAATGCTATATTTAGTCAACTTTTCTCGGTTTATTCGAGCAATTGGTTGACTATTTTTATTTTTACACAAAATAAAGGTGGCAACGAAAAGTGTATTTCTGACGGCATTTCGCAATTGGAGGAGGTTCTGATTATGAAACACATAACTGCTTTTCTGATCCTTGCTTATGTGCTTACAAGTGTACCCGCACTTGCTCAGATCACCTTTTCCAAAAAACATGTAACCATTAGTGAGCTGCGTAAGGTATTGGAAAAACAGGCAGGCTATACCATCTTCAACACCAACTCCATTTCCTCACAAATAAAGCCTGTAAATATTCACCTTACCAACGTCACCGTTGAACAACTGCTTGATGAATTTTTCAGGTACCAGACCTGTACCTATACCATTATCGACAAAATAGTAACTGTTATTCCAAGAGGCAGACAAACCGCCATTGGTAAAAGACTCGCCAATATTAAGGGCAAAATATTAAATGAACAGGGAGAACCTATACCGGGTGCAACCATTACCATAAAAGGCAGAAACCAGCAAACCAGTACCAACGAAAACGGTGAGTTCAAATTAAACGGGATAGATGAAATTGAATTGAACATTGTTGTTACCAGCATCAATTACGAATCGGAGGAAGTGAACTGGCAGGGTGAATCAGAATTGAATGTCAGGTTAAAACAACACGTAAGTGAATTAAACAAAGTGCAGGTAGTTTCAACCGGTTACCAGAAAATCTCAAAAGATAAAACGCCCGGCTCTTTCGTAAAAATAGATAACGAACTCTTCAATCGACGGGTATCTACCAACATTGTTGACCGGCTGGAGGGCATTACCAGTGGGCTGGTGTTCAATAAAAATGTAAATACTACTACCAACCAGACAAACATTGCGATCCGGGGAAGAAGCACCATTTATGCCAACGCCAACCCCCTGATTGTAATTGACAACTTCCCTTATGCCGGGGATATCAACAATATTAACCCCAATGATGTTGAAAGCATAACGGTATTAAAAGATGCAGATGCCGCCTCTATCTGGGGCGCCTATTCAGGCAACGGCGTTATTGTAATTTCCAGTAAAAAGGGCAAATATAACCAGCCACTAAAACTTTCCTTCAACAGCAATGTAACGGTAGGGCAAAAACCTGATCTGTTTTATAGACCTATTTTGAGCCCCGCTGATTATGTAGATGTGGAACATTTCTTATTTGACAGCGGATTTTACAATTTTCAGGAATCAAACCAGCTTCGCCCCGTGCTATCGCCGGTGGTGGAAATACTCATTAAAGAACGAGACAAAGTGATTTCCCACAGCGAGGCTGAAAGACAGTTAAATGAATTAAAAGGTCAGGATACCCGAAAAGATCTTGACAAATATTTTTACCGGTCCAGCGTAAACCAGCAGTATGCGCTTAATGCCAGCGGCGGCAGCGCTAACAACAATTATTATCTTTCATTGGGCTATGATAAAAACCTGGCAAACCTGATCAGGAACGATTATGATCGTTTAACCCTAACCGCCAACAATTCATTTACCTGGTTAAAAAAGAAGCTCGAGTTTAACACTGGAATCATATATACTGATACAAGAGTACAAAATAATAATACGGGATTGCCTAACCTTATTCTCCCCTATCTCGATCTGGTAAATAAAGATGGAAATGCGGTAACAGTACCTGCAGATATCAGGCAGGCATTTAAAGACACCGCAGGCAGATCGTACCCGGATCAACCGTATCTATTAGATTGGGACTATAAGCCCTACAACGAGCTGAAGTACAGCAATAACTTAACCAAAACAACGGATTATCGCATTAATGCTGATATAAAATACGCGCTATTTAAAGGACTCAATGCTGCCGTACTGTACCAGTACAATAAAGGATTTGTTGACCAGGAAAATTATAATAGTCAGCAATCTTATTTTACCCGTAATCTTATAAACCAGTTCACAGAGTTTGATACCGCAGGACAAGTGATCAGACACATTCCCTTAGGAGGGATCTTAGACCAGAATACAGTTAAGTACGAGGCGCATAATGTTCGTACCCAGTTTAACTATAATACTAACTGGTATAACCGCAACCATACCACCTATCACCAGATCACAGCATTAGCAGGTGCAGAAGTAAGGGGTACTAAAACATTCTATGAGGGCCTTCGCACCTATGGGTATAATATAAACCTGCCAGCACTTTCGCCTGTGGATTATGAGAATCCCTTTCCCTTATACTATGCACCTTTTGCCACTAAAAAAATTGAGTACCGGAACAGCAGCCGTACCCAGACAGATAACTATGTTTCCTACTACCTGAATGCTAAATATATTTTCCAAAGAAGGTATATTTTATCAGGCAGTATCCGGAAGGATGAATCAAACCTCTTTGGCGTAAAAACCAATCAGAAAGGGGTACCACTTTGGTCGGTTGGCGCCAGTTGGGAAATTAACCAGGAACAGTTTTATCAAATAACCTGGTTACCCTATTTAAAATTGCGGATCACCAATGGTTACAAGGGAAATGTTGACAGAACTGTATCCGCCTATACAACAGCAAGCATAGATGCAGTTAATTATTATAACATATTGTCTGCTTCTATTGACAATCCTCCCAACCCTTCACTTCGCTGGGAAAAGAATCATATGATCAATTACGGGGTCGATTTTGCCACCAAAAAAGGTATACTTGAGGGTAGCCTGGAGTATTACACCCGCAAAGGAATTGACTTGATTGGTAACAGCCCGCTTGACCCTACCACCGGCGTTACAACGTTCAGGGGCAATACAGCTGACATGAAGGGCAAAGGCGTTGACATTATGCTGCGCTCAAAAAACATCAATAAGCAGTTCAAATGGATCAGTACCTTGCTGCTAAGTTATACAGTAGACAAGGTAACAGATTATAAAGTACAACAAAGCGCGGTTTGGTATTATTGCGAACCGCAATATATGAGCCCGCTAAAAGATAAGCCCCTTTATTCTATATACAGCTTAAGATGGATGGGGCTTGACCCCAGTACAGGTGACCCACGTGGTTACCACAACAAGGAGCTCAGTACTAAGTACAGCGATATAACTTTATCATCAGATCTATCTGAACTCATCTATAGAGGACCTGCAAACCCGGTTTATTTTGGGAGCCTGCGAAATAATTTTAGCTATAAACAAGTAGAACTCTCGTTTAATATTTCCTGGAAATTGGGCTATTATTTTAGAAGACCTTCCATAAATTATACAGACCTGTTCAATGGCCGAAGCCGAGGTAATCCGGATTTTGAACAACGCTGGCAAAAACCGGGGGATGAAAATTTCACCTCAGTACCCTCTATGGTATTTAATGAAAGCGCATATAGAAGTAATTTTTACGCATATTCGGATGTATTGATTGAAAAGGGCGATCATTTCCGGTTACAGGACATTCAACTTAGTTATCAGGTAAATAAAAGCGAGACCCGGTGGTTGCCTATAAACCAGTTCAGAATATATCTATATGCCAATAATTTGGGGATCCTTTGGAAAGCCAATCACGCAGGTATTGACCCGGATTATATTTCAGGGATACCGGCACCCAGGACCATTGCAGCAGGAGTAAAAATAGATTTCTAGTCAATTAATTCCTTTTCCAATGAAAGTAAAAAATATTTGCGGCTGTCTTTTTATACTTTATTTGGGCATCATCAGTTGCAACAAAAAGGAATTTCTGGATGAGAAACCCAATTCAAATGTAGTTGTACCAACCACCCTTGACGATTTTCAGCAATTGTTGGATAATGAGGTGCTGTTGGGTTTGACACCAGCATTGGGCGAACTCTCTGCAGATAATTTTTATATTATGCCTGGTTACTGGCAATTACTCAGTAAAAAAGAAAAAAATGGGTACATCTGGGCAGCTGATATCTATGAAGGAGAAGGGAAAGTAACAGACTGGAATACACCATACGAACAGGTCTTATATGCCAATGTGGTACTGGATGGGTTGAAAAACGTTGATATTACCCCCGATAACCAACAGCAGTGGAATTTCCTGAAAGGGTCTGCGTTGTTTATCAGGGCGTATGCTTTTTATAACCTTGCCCAGATTTTTGCGTTACCATACAGAGCTGAAACGGCCACATCAGATCTGGGTATACCGTTAAAACTAACGCCGAATGTTGACGAAGTTATTAAACGATCAACCCTGGAGGAAACTTATTCGCAAATATTGAATGATCTGAGTGCGGCCAAAGATCTTTTACCTATACCGGTAACCAGTTATCTAAACCGGCCAAACAAACCAGCTGTCAATGCCCTGCTGGCCCGGGTTTATTTAACCATGCGAAAATTCGATGAAGCAGGTGCCGCTGCAGACAACTGTTTACAACTCTTTAATGGAATTATTGACTACAATATAAAGGACCCTTCTGCACCAAGACCCTTTGAACGCAATAATGTAGAAACCATGTATCAAAGCAGGTTTGTTGAAACCAACGTGGTAAAACCCAGTAGCACTTGTATTGTAGATACTAACCTTTATAGTCTGTATGCCCCGAACGACCTGCGGCGGACGCTGTTTTTTACCGTAAACTCAGCCGGCAGGGTCAATTTTAAAGGCGGTTATAATTCAACCAGCTTTGGTTTTACCGGGTTGGCCACCGATGAAATGTATCTGACAAGAGCTGAATGCCGGGCCCGGGCAGGGGATGTTATCAATGCCATGAATGATCTTAACACCCTGCTAAAACAACGTTGGAAAACCGGCACCTTTGTTCCCTATACTGCCACCACAAAAGAAGAAGCATTAATTAAAATACTTATTGAAAGAAGAAAAGAAATGCCCTTGCGCGGTATACGCTGGACAGACATCAGGCGGTTGAATGTGGGAAATGCAAACATTGTTCCTAAAAGGATCTTAAATAACCGGCTGGATTCTTTACCTGTTAACAGTCCATTATATGCGTTGCCCATTCCACCCGATGCCATCCTGATGGGGCATTATGAACAAAATGTCAGGTAATAGTTTCATCATATAAAAAAACCAGTCATACTAAAATGACTGGTTTCCAGGAATGTCTTTTACTTTCTAATTGATGTCAGGATACAAGGTGAGTATATACCCACATCAATTAAACAGAGCATTAACTAACCATTACAGCGGGAACCATGACCCTTCGTGGCAGGGTGCATAAACGTTTGGCTGACCAATTGGATCGGGGATCCAATAGGTACAAATACCTCCGGCCACAAAGCAATCCCAATCTTCTCCATATAAGCCTACACGCATATAACCAGCTCCGGTCCAGATATACTGTGGTGAATTTTCACATTGTACGCAAGTGGTACCAAAGGCACCACCAACGCCTGCAAATATTGCAAACGCAATAAAAGCCACTTTAACTTTGTTCATACTTGTTCTTTTTCTAAATGGTTAATTTTAACTTTGCCTACTCTATTATGCAGGTTTTCGGCTACGCCTGACCTGTTATTCCCGCACACACCTACTCCGGAATAAGTGCTACAGCAATTAAAACAGGAAAAAGTTATGTATTTGACTAGTGTATTTATGCTTCAACAGCACGTACCGCAGCTACTGGTTCCCGCTTTTTAAGCCAGATACCCAGTATTGAGATCCCAACAAAAAACAGATTAAAGACTAGGTGTTGTGGCCAGGTGAGCTTTTTTATTACGCCCCCACAGGAACAGGGAATATACAGGAACGCATGACATAATACAGCCACTGTGTAGATTGTAAAGGCCATCATCAGAACTAATGATGCATACAAGGCAGGCACTCTGGTTTTCTCGAATATCAATCCAATTGCAATAAGTACTTCAATAAATGGAATACTCCATACCAGGTAGGGAGTCATCCAGTTAGGGAACGGCTGGTTATTCATATCGCCAATAAAAGTCCTAAAAGCAAGCCATTTGCTTACACTGGCGTACAAAAAAAGCAATATCAATAAGGAAGATATTATTTCAATAATAATCTTTCTTTTCATAATATAAATGGGTATTAAGGGCGCAAGGCATTATTGACGAATGGAAGCATTCCAAAATCACTGATTCCTGCTATACGTTAGATGTAGATTAGAATAAGGCGTTCTGAGGGATAAGGCAGGTCGGGAAGCGATAGAACTAAAGTTATATACTAATAGACTATGTTCAAAAATTTATATCAGTTATTTTTAGATTATTTAAGTGCCTGCATGTAGCTTTTGTTCTCAGCTCATATACCTATTACATATTTTTATTGTTCGTTTCATTTCCATTACTGATCATTAATTCTGCTAAGTGTAATGAGATATAAATGAAACCACTTAAACAACCCATCTCACTTAAACCATTTCATTTCAACCATCAAACTACATAAAATAAGCAGGTGAATAATATCAAATAAGATTTATTAATAAATAATTCATCATAAATTATTCAAATAAAAACTTTGTATAATAAAGGTAAGTCTCACGATTATTAAAAAAACAGGCTATGCATCAATGATAGTAATTATCACTGAAAGTACACAATGCAAAATCATGCAAAATGTTAGACTGATAGCCAAAGTAATGGTTTCCCATTATGCACGGCTACATATTTCGGGCTATACCGTTATATAACCCGTTAAAACACGGTATTTACAGAAAGCCTATTGTATGGTTGGTACATATACTCCCTGGCGGGCTGGCAAATATTGCAGGGGATGGCCTACCGGATCGGGCTGGTAATAGGTACAGGTATCTGTAGAGTCGTGGCAATTGTAGTTAACCCCCAACTCTCCAGCTGGTTTAAAAGAGTTATTAACGGGGATGTATTGAGGCTGGTCATTGTCGTTCAGATAAAAGCGGGTGGCGAGGGCGCCCGCAATGGCAATTGTAATGGCTGTAACATTCAAAGCAATTTTGATCTTTTTCATACTCAGGTGTTTAATGGTTAACAGTAATTCAGTGATGCAGGGATCATATGCAAGCATATAATGCTTGTATATAACGAGTATTCGAATACCCCACGTATTCAAACATGCGATTATATAATCTGCCTACCTTAAAATTAGTATTGCAAAAAGCTTTACAGTTGGAGAGTCACGTTAGTCAGAAACCGGCAGACTACCCATATGAGTTATGAATACAATCAGGCCGAATACCTGCTTTGAGGTCTTGAAGTGTTACCAGGGAATCTGAATAAAAATAAAGAAGAAAAAGATCTTATTCAAATAAAATCACCAAACAATGTTCTTTTCAAATCATTGTAAACGTTATATATCTGTAGTATACAGGCCTTCATTAAATTAATGCAGTATGCTAGGAGTTTTGTTCTTCCTCATCGTTATTATGCAATTGCTTTATTATGGCATTCATGATAGGAAAACGTATTAACCGGCTTCTGGTTACCCAAACAATAATACCCAGTAACATATAAATACCGGCCACAATTAAAAAACCTGCATAGGGTTTTCCTATCCAGTCGCTCAAGGCCCAGGCGCCCGCAATGCTTCCAAAAACCAACACAAATAAAAAGAACAGGGTCACTATAGTAACAGCGATTATCTGGCTAACAACCCGCGATGTTTTTTCAGCAATCGCTAGTTTGGCTAATTCAACTCTTATATTGATATACTCTTTTACATGGTCAGTTAACCCTTCCCATTTTTTGAATGACTCACTCATAAGACCAGTATTAATGTAAATTATCCGATTATGCAAAATCCTCCTGTTGCTGCTCCATATCATCTTTTACCGCATTCATTTTTTCTTTCATTTCATTGAACTTATTCTTAATGGCATCGGACATCTTTTTACCTTCTTCATTAATTTTTTTCCGGGTTTCGGTGCCTTTGTCAGGGGCAAACAAGATACCTAATACAGCACCTGCAGCAGCTCCAATAATAAAGGCGGTAAGAATTTTACTACTGTTATTCATAACTAAACATTAGATTAAAAATAAATTAGAATGGTCACTCCATTACAAAGTTAACTGCCTGTGGCTTACCTTGAACTGATTGATATCACTCTTCTTACCTCAATGCACCCCATTTTTTGCCAGGTTTGTAGAAGCCAAGGGGGGTACAATAGAACTGACTGTAGTACAGCTCTTTACATAATAGCCAACCTCCAACTCCTGTTGGCATAAAATTTTAAAACCATATATTATACGTTACTCTCGAATATGAAATCAAAAGAAATGCCGCAGTTAAAAAGAACAAATAATGACCCCGAATTGTCGTCACTGCCCCAGGCAGTTCCCGAAAACAGTTCGTACCCCGAAGGCACAGGCGGCTTTAAAAAAACGAAAAACTTAGTTGAAACGGTTCCCCAAACAACAAATGCAGCTAAAGAAATAGAGGCGCAATATCAACAACTCATTCAGGCTTTGCCTGCTGCCATTTATATCTGTGACGCCAACGGCTTTATTCGCACCTATAATAAAGCAGCTGTTGAATTATGGGGGCGGGAACCCGAAATAGGAAAGGATACCTGGTGCGGGGCGCAGAAAATATATACTATAGATGGAAAATCGCTGCCAATGGATCAATGCCCCATGGCCATTGCAATAAAAGAGGGCCGGGAAATTCAGGATGCAGAGATCATTTTCGAACGTCCTGATGGCAGTAAGCGAATTATAATGCCACATCCCAAACCTTTTTTTAATACCGACGGAAAAGTGACCGGCGCGGTGAATATGCTGGTTGATATTACCGGCTATAAAAGTAATGAAGAAAGTAACGGCCATTTTGCAGCCATTATTGAATCCTCTGACGACGCCATTATCAGTAAAACGCTGGAAAGCATTGTCACCAGTTGGAATAGCAGCGCAGAAAGGATCTTTGGCTATACGGCCCAGGAAATGATCGGGATTTCTATAACCAAAATTGTTCCTCCCGACAGGCTGGATGAAGAACCTAAAATACTGGAACGCTTAAAAAGAGGTGAACGCATCGAGCACTTTGAAACCAAACGCCTAACAAAAGATGGCAGGCTGCTCGATATCTCGCTCAGTATTTCACCAGTTAAAAACAGTAAAGGGACCATCATAGGCGCTTCAAAGATCGCCCGTGATATTACACAACAAAAAAGAGCTGAGCAACAGATCAGAGAAAGTGAAGAACGGTTGCGGCTGGCCATAGAAAGCGCCGACCTTGGTTCTTTTACCTGGAATATGCTCAATAAAGAATTTAATTTTTCAGAACGGCTGGCAAACATTTACGGGTATTCGACCTCCACTGTTCTCTCCTATAATGACCTGCTGGCAGCCATAGATTTTGAAGACCGGCCTATCGCTGACAAATCGTTCGAAAAAGCATTACAAACAAGTCTGCTGAAATATGAAGTACGTATTGTATTGCCTAATGCCACCAATCCCATTCGATGGGTTCGCCTGAATGCAAAAATATTGTTCGATGAAAAACAGGCACCTGTAAAAATGCAGGGCATTGTACTGGATATTACCGAACAAAAAGAAGCCGAACAACGCATAAAGGATAGTGAAGAACGGTTACGGCTGGCGGTAACAGCTGCAGAAATAGGCCTGTGGGACCTTGATCTTACAACAGGTTTAACCATTACGTCGCCCGAGCACAGGAAAATAGTAGGGCACTCATTAGTACTATGGAGCCGGGAATTGTTTATGAAATCGGTTCATCCGCTCGATCGCGGCTGGGTAGAACGGTCATTCCAGGTTGGATTGATAACTGGCAGCCTGGCATATGAGACCCGCATCATCAGGGAAGACAAGTCAGAACGATGGATCAGGATAAATGGAACAACTGTTTATGATAAAAAACAAAATCCAGTGCGTATGCTCGGCACGGTACTCGATATTACCGACCAAAAGAAAGCCAATGATGACCTGGAAAAAATGGTACTTGCCCGTACCAGTGAGCTGCTCACGTCCAACTCAGAACTTGAAAAATCGAATCATGAGCTGGAACAGTTTGCCTATATCGCCAGTCATGATCTGCAGGAACCGTTGCGCAAAATTCAAACTTTCGCCGACCTGGTAAAGGAACATCTCAACGACCGTGAGGTGATCGAAAAATATTTTACCAAAATATCTTCCTCTGCCAAACGCATGTCAACCCTTATCAATGACGTGCTCAACTATTCCCGGCTTACCAAAACCGGTGAACAATTTCAAAAAACAGACCTTAATCAGGTATTGAACGACGTACTTTCTGATTATGAGTTACTCATTGAACAAAAACAGGCATCAGTAACCTATAATAACCTGCCGGTCATTAAAGGCATTCCATTACAGTTACACCAACTGTTTGCGAACCTGGTCAGTAATTCACTAAAGTTTTCAGAAAACAAACCAATTATTAACATTAGCTCGAAAATATTGCCGCCTTCAGAAGTACATAATTATCCGAAATTGCATGAAGGCAACGAATATGTTCAAATCTCTTTTAGCGACAATGGCATTGGCTTTGAACAACAATATGCAGAACAGATCTTCATTATATTCCAAAGATTGAATAACATGCGATCTTACAGTGGTACTGGAATAGGCCTGGCATTATGTAAAAAAATTGTTGACCACCACGATGGAGCTATTACCACGAAAAGTGCACCAGGTATGGGGGCCACCTTTACCATTATATTGCCAGTTAACCACTAGGTAGACCCTCTTACTATTAATTTTGCATCGAGCTCTATTTCTGTTTTGGTCATTTTATTTTCCGGACTTTCACAGAAATCCATCAACAACGCTACTGCTTTTTTAGCAATGGCTTCAACCGGTTGCTGAATGCTGGTAATTCCAGGTGGGTAGATGCGGAAGATATCGTGATCGTCAAAGCTTATAACGGCAATATCCTCAGGCATATTCATTTTTAACCGGTTGATGCTCTCCAGCCCCAGTATTGCGAGGTAGTTGGTAGCAAAAAACAGGGCATCCAACTGAGGATTATCTTTCAACAAGCCAGCTATCAAATCAACCGATTCATCGCGATTATGTGTATAGGGAATTTTCAGGATGATATCCTTATTCAACCGGATGCCTTCTTTTGACAGGGCGCCAAGATAGCCATCCAGCCGCTGCTCCATTTGTATAACGTCGAGGTCTACCGTAACAAACCCTATCTCGCGATACCCGCGGGAAAATAAATGTGCCATTCCCTGCGCCACCGCCTCGGTATTGTTCACCAACACATGTGACGCTTCCACTGTAGGCAAATAGCGGTCAATTAAAACAACAGGCCGGTTTAGCTGAACCAGTTGTTGAATATCATCTTCCATATGCGGCGCGGGGGTTATCAGGTAACCATCCACCTGCCGTTGCGACAACATATTGATCAACTCTTTACCTTTTGATGCATTGTTCTCCGTACTACAATACACTACCCGGTAACCATATTGCTCCGCTTCTTCTTCAATTGTTTTTGCTAAGGTGGCAAAAAATGGATTGCCAATGTTCTCTACTATCAGCCCCAGCGTTTTTGATTTGCCGGTTCGCAGGCTAATGGCCAATTGGTTGGGGTAATACCCTGCATTACGGGCTACTTCAATCACCCGTTTTTCAACCGTTTCGCTGATGCGCATTTTGCGGGCTTTACCGTTCAATACAAATGATACGGTTGACGATGCCACGCCCGCCATTTGAGCAATATCTTTTATGGATACTTTTTTCATATGGTAATTGTATTATCGGGCCAAAGCCTGGGATACTGAAAATGGAAATGCCGCCGGTGTTGTTCCCCGGGTATAAGAAGGCTTGTTCTTCACATCGTATATCAATGTGCCGCCTTTTTGTAATTGACTGTGGTCGATCCAGTTCTTTGTATGTGCAACTCCGTTCAGTGAAATATTATGAATATAAAAGGTGTTTTTGTCTGTTGCAGGCGCCTGTATTATCAGCTTTTTACCATTTTCAAACGTGAGCGTCATTTTGCGGAAGAGCGGTGTTCCAAAAACGTATTGGGTTGTACCAGGACAAACCGGGTAAAAGCCCATGGCTGAAAAAACATACCAGGCAGAAGTTTGTCCATTGTCTTCATCGCCACAATAACCATCAGGTGCCGCATGGTATAATTTATTCATCACCTGCCGTATCCAGTATTGTGTTTTCCAGGGTTCGCCGGCATAGTTGTACAAATAGATCATATGCTGAATAGGCTGGTTACCGTGGGCATATTGTCCCATGTTCATGATCTGCATTTCGCGGATCTCATGTATAACGCCCCCGTAATAGCTTTCATCAAAAACCGGTGGCAGAGCAAATACGGTGTCCAGCATTTTGGTGAACATTTTTGAACCACCCATAAGGTTTGCCAATCCCTGCACATCATGAAAAACACTCCAGGTATAATGATAGCTGTTGCCTTCGGTAAATGCATCGCCCCATTTAAACGGATTGAATGGTGATTGAAAACTACCGTCCTTATTCTTTCCACGCATCAACAGCGTTGTAGGATCGAACAGGTTACGGTAATTCATGCTCCGATGGGCAAAACGATCAACTTCTTCCTTTGGCTTGTTTAATGCTTTGGCAAGTTGGCTGATCGTAAAGTCGTCATAAGCATATTCGAGCGTACGGGCTGCATTCTCATTGATCTTAACATCATATGGTACATACCCCAATTCATTGTAATACTTAACACCTTTTCTTCCTACCGAAGTAAGCGGACCTTCATTTTCAGTATTCTTTAATATTGCCTCATACAATGTATTGATATCGTAACCACGTATTCCTTTTATATATGAATCTGCGATCAAAGAGGCTGAGTTGGAACCGACCATACAATCACGGTGGCCAGGGCTCGCCCACTCGGGCAACCAGCCGCTTTCTTTATAGGTATTTGCCAGCCCCTGCATGATCTGACTGTTCAGGCTGGGATACATTAAAGTAAAAAATGGAAACACGGCCCTGAAGGTATCCCAAAAGCCATTGTCGGTAAACATATAGCCAGGCAATACCTGTCCGTTGTATGGGCTATAATGCACTACTTCATTAGCCTTGTTGTACTCATAGAATTTACGGGGAAATAAAAGGACCCGGTACAAGCAGGAATAAAAGGTTTGCAGTTGATCAGGCGCACCGCCTTCTGCAAGCAACCGGCCTAATTCATTGTTCCAGGCCTGGCGCCCTTTTTTACAAATATTATCAAAGGACTCATTGCCTAATTCGCGTTGCGCATTTAATTCGGCTTGTTCAAAACTGATAAATGATGAGGCTGTCCTTACATGCACCTGCTCGCCTTTGGCGGTCTTGAAACCAACAATGGCACCAGTATGGCTGGACTGGTATTCCAGTGTATCCTTTGCCAGTGTTTTATCATGCCAGGCATGAGCTACCGTAAAATCTTTATCGAAATAAACTACAAAGTAATTTTTGAAACCGGCAGGAACGCCACCACTATTGGCTGATGAGTAGCCAATTATTTTTCTTTCACCAGGAATGATCTTTATATAAGAGCCTTTATTAAAAGCATCTATTACTATAAATGAACTATCGCAGGCGGGAAATGTAAATCGTAACTGGGCTGCACGTTCAGTGGGCGTAATTTCAGTGGTTACATCTGCATCCGCCAGATAAATACTATAATAGTAGGGTGTTGATTTTTCTGTTTTATGGGAGAACCAGCTGGCGCGTTTGTCCTGGTCGAAATTCATTTTTCGGGTAACCGGCATAATGCTAAACTGGCCGTAATCATTTATCCAGGGCGAGGGCTGATGGGTTTGTTTGAACCCTCTGATCTTTTCGGCGCTGTACTGATAGGTCCAGCCGTCACCCATCTTGTTCGTTTGAGGTACCCAAAAGTTCATTCCCCAGGGAAGCGCAATGGCTGGGTATGTATTTCCGTTGGAAAGCTCAACCCTTGAATCGCTGCCCATCAACGGATTTACATAATCCACGGGTTCAAGCTGGTTTTGAGTCATTTGAGCAAAGGAACCAACGTAACAAAACGTCAATAGCATGCATACAATCGTTCTCATGTAATCAGTTAATTTAAATATACCCATAAAGTGTCGGTATGAGTAAACAGGTAACAATAATACATATCTAAAACGATTTTGCAAAATTAAAAAAGCAAGACCGGCAGATATTTTTTTCCTGGATCAGGTTGGGAGCGGAAGAAAACGGAGTATTCTTGTTTTTGGAACAAATATATAAGGTCTACATCATCAATTAGTATGATGACCTTGCCTATGCAAACAGAAGAAAAAGTGTTTCTTCCTGCTATTTCAATTTTTCACACATCGAAATCCGGTATGTTCGAGGCCGGTATCGGGTGAAGTTTTCATCCTTGCCGATACCCGGTAACTGGCGCAATAAGAGGCATGACACAAAAAAGAGCCTCCACGTACTACCCTTTTGGGGACCGTGGGTTCGTCCGGATCGTAACTGGCAGCAGGCCCTATCGGGTTCACTGACTGTTTTGATGCAGCTTGCGTGTAATAATCAGAGCGGTACCAGTCAGCACACCATTCCCACACGTTGCCGGCCATATCATACAAGCCATAGGCGTTGGCTGCAAATGATCGTATCGGGGCTACACGCGCAAAGCCATCGGCCACTGTATTTTGATCGGGAAAATGTCCCTGCCAGATATTTGCTTTAGGTTGTCCCTTTTCAACAGCCTCATTGCCCCAGGTATAGGGTTGATTGGTTAACCCCGCACGGGCGGCCCACTCCCACTCTGCCTCCGTCGGTAATCGCTTGCCGGCCCATTTGGCGTAGGCCATTGCATCGTCCCACGAAACCTGTACTACAGGGTAATTCTCTTTTCCTTTAAGGTTGCTGCCGGGTCCCTCAGGATGTTTCCAGTCGGCGCCTTTCACCCATTGCCACCACTGGCTTACATCATTCAACGCCACAGGTTTTACAGGGGGAGTAAAAACTAATGAAGCGGCCACCAGCAGGCTATCGGCTGGTTTGGGCGTTCCTGGCGGCAATTGTTTTTTTAATTCCTCCCAATCGGGTGTGCGTTCTGCAGTTGTGATATATCCTGTGGCTTTTACAAACTCCAAAAACTGGGCATTGGTCACTTCGGTGGCATCCATGTAAAATCCATTTACATGCACTGCATGTTGGGGATATTCATCTGGCCTGCCTTCTTTATCGGACGCCCCCATTTGATAGTCCCCGGCAGGTATCTTAACCATACCGGTATAAGAACTCTTTCCACTGGCAACAATAGTGTCCGTTGAAGCCGCTGCAGCAAAACGCGCTGGCAGATTTGACGTGCACGACATGATAGTATCCCCTGCCGGCAAACTGTCTTGCCTGGCGGCCATTTTACCACTGCCTGCCTGTTTACATCCTGCGATGGCTGCCACCATTGTTACGGCACAAATTCCCAACCCTCTTTTTATATTTTTACCTGTTACTATCATTCTACATTAGCTGATTTTGTAAGCAAAGGAAAATCCGGGCTCTCCCGGTGTTGTTGTTCCATAATTTTTTGGATCTTCTGCACCACATCGGGATGCTTGTCTGCCACATTGTTCTTTTCACCCACATCTGTTTGCAGGTCGTATAATTCTATTGGACCGTTTGGCTGGCTGGTCACATTTAATTTCACGCCCTTCCAGTTTCCCATACGCACGGCTTGTTTCCCTCCCTGTTCATGAAACTCCCAATACAGCCAGGGATGCATGGGTGCATTCCGCTGCCCCAGTAATGCCGGTACTATAGAAATCCCATCGATATTTTTGGGTTGCGGGGCTTTTGCCAGATCGGCGAAAGTGGGTAAAAAATCCCAAAAGGCCCCTACATAATCAGAAGTATTGCCTGCCTTTATTTTACCTGGCCACCAGGCGATCATTGGTTCACGCATGCCGCCCTCATACAGGTCTCTTTTTATGCCACGCAATGGTCCATTGCTGTTGAAATTATCAGGATCGTTCCCGCCTTCTCTGTGTGGACCATTATCGCTCGAAAAGATCACCAGGGTATTTTTATCAATGCCATCTTCTTTTAATTTTTGCAATACCTGCCCAACATACACATCCAACCGGCTTACCATAGCAGCGTAAGCAGCACGTGGATAAGCTTGTGGCGCATAGTTCTTACCATTCCATTTTGTTACTGGCACAGGTTGTTCATTTAACAATTTTTTGTATTTCTCAAACAGGCTGTCATCGGGCACCTGCAAGCCTGCATGGGGCAACGTATAAGAGAGAAATAAAAAGAAAGGGTTCCCTTTTTGCTTATCAATAAACTGTAGTGCTTTCTGGTGAATTAGGTCTGCTGAATAGTCTGTAGGGTGTTCAGGCGTGTTGGCGGCAAAATCAACCCGGGTTTCGTTGTCCCATAAATGATCAGGATAATAATCATGGGCCAGTGACTGACAATTATAACCATAGAAGGAATCAAATCCCTGTTTAAGGGGATCGCCGGAAGAAGCTACCGGCCCCAACCCCCATTTTCCAAAATCACCGGTTGCATAACCAGCCTTCTTCAATACTTCAGCAATAGTAACAGCTGAGTCAGGTATGGGCCATTGTCCTTCAGGCTGCACACCTTTGTTACCGCGAATAGGCGTATGCCCCGTATGTTGACCGGTAAGAAATGAGGAACGGGACGGTGCACAAACGGCTGTACCAGCATAAAACTGTGTAAATCGCATTCCTTGTTTGGCCATGGCATCAAGATGCGGTGTTTGTATCAACCTTTGTCCGTAACAACCTAAATCGCCATACCCCAGGTCATCGGCAAGAATAAAAATAATGTTTGGCCTGCCTGCTTTTGTTTGCTGGGCAACGCTTTGCTGGTATTGGAACAATATACACAAACCGGTAAGGGCAATCGTAATAAAGGATTTGTTCATCTTTACTGGCATTTATTGAGCTGTTATACGGCTTATTACTCCACTAAATTAATAGATTTATCAATACAGATCATATTCTGAAAAAGAATACACTGTTGAATAAAAATATCCAAATGCTTCTAAATAACCATTGGATTACTTTATTTTGAAAAAAAAATAACGGGATGGACCATATCGTTGAAAAAATTGCAGAAACGACCCAGTTTTTAAAGGAGAAAGGATTCACCGGTGCTTCCACCGCTATTGTTTTGGGAACCGGGTTGGGGTCTTTTATCGACCGGGTTGAAGTTATTCAGCAAATTTCGTACAATGAGATCCCGCATTTCCCCACCTCTACTGTTGAATCGCACAAAGGCAAACTCATATTAGCCACCCTGGCCAATAAAAAAATATTGGTCATGCAGGGACGCTTTCATTATTATGAAGGTTATAGCATGCAACAGATCACTTTTCCTGTAAGGGTATTTAAAGCATTGGGCGTAGCCAATCTGTTGCTGAGCAATGCATCGGGCGGTATGAACCCTGAGTACAAAAAAGGCGATCTTGTATTGCTTACCGATCATATAAACCTGCAACCAGAAAATCCATTACGCGGAGTGAACGAAGCTGGCCTGGGCCCCCGGTTCCCTGATATGAGCCAGCCTTATGATATCCGCTTAAATAAAGTATTTATAAAAACTGCGCTTGACCTATCGGTTCCGCTTAAACAGGGCATTTATGTGGCTGTACCAGGTCCTAACCTGGAAACAAGGGCTGAATACCGGTTTCTTCGGGTAATAGGCGCTGATATGGTTGGTATGAGTACAGTGCCGGAAGTAATTGTAGCTAATCAAATAGGGCTCTCCTGTGCGGCAGTGAGCGTGATCACCGATGAATGTGACCCCGATAACCTGCAACCGGTAAATATTGACGAAATAATTGCCGTTGCCGCCAAAGCCGACCAAAAGCTGAGCTCCGTATTTAAAAGTGTTGTTGAACAATTATAGCACCTGCTCGTTGTTATGGACCAACGATTGCAAAAAGCTGCAAAGCTCTGAGAACCTGGAAGGCTTGGTAACAAATAATACGGCGCCTAACTCTTTTGTTTTGGCAATATCACCCGGGTTTGAACTGGTTGAGTAAATGATCACCGGGATGTTTTTCAGGTTATCCATTTGCTTTATTTCCTTCAGAAATTGTACGCCGCCCATCCGGGGCATATTGAGATCAACAAAAATATAGTCGGGTAAAATGGTTGCGGTTGATAGTACTTTCAGGGCCTCGTAACCATTGATAGCCGTTATTAATTCAAGGGCTTCATCAACCTTTACCAAAGCTGATTTAAAGATTTCATGATCATCCAAGTCATCATCGACCAAAAACAGAAGTTGATTTTGAAGCATTGATGTAAGTTTCTGAAAATATTAGTTTCAAGGAATAATTCAAGGTAAGTTTTTTTTATAAAATCATCCCGCTGACAAAAACATTTTCTATTATCTTAGACTCTATAACTTCCGGTTATGACCAATTATCCAAAAATTTTCTTATTGCTTGGTAGCCTGTCCCTGCTTTGTGCCTGCTCAAATCGTATGACATTAAATAAACTTAAAGACCAGATCAGTTCCAGGCTGGAAGAACAACCTGGCAATTTTGCTATAGCATTTAAAGACCTGTCGACAGGAGAAACTTTACAGCTCAATGAACAGGACTTTTTTCATGCAGCCAGCACCATGAAAACGCCCGTGATGATTGAAGTATATAAACAGGCCGCTGCAGGCGTCTTTTCGCTGAATGATTCCTTTGTACTTAAAAATGAATTTAAAAGCATTGTTGACAGCAGTGTTTTTAGCCTGAACGCCAAAGACGACAGCGACACTACAATGTACCAGCATTTGGGTGATAAAATATCGTTGTACAACCTGGTCTACGATATGATCATCAGAAGCAGCAACCTGGCCACTAATATGGTGATAGAGCTGGTAAATGCCCGCAACGTTACCCAAACCATGCGGCAACTGGGCGCTAAAAAAATACAGATACTACGGGGTGTGGAAGATTCAAAAGCGTTCGCCAAAGGCTTTAATAATGTTACCACAGCAAATGACCTGCTGGTGATCTATGAAAAAATGGCCAAGGGTGAAATAGTAGACAGCGCTTCCTCCCAGGCTATGATTAAAATTTTATTGAATCAGGAGTTCAATGAGATCATCCCGGCAAAATTACCAAAGGATGTAAAGGTGGCACATAAAACGGGAAATATCTCTCATGTTCTACACGACTCGGGAATTGTGTTCCTGCCCAATGGGAAAAAATATGTGCTGGTAATATTATCGAAAAACCTGCAAAACGAAGACAACGCAAAAAAGGCAATGGCAGAAGTTTCAGAAATGATCTACAAATATGTAAGCAGTCCAAAAGAATCTTAATGTGAGTGCGGTTGTGTTTGTTGTTCTAACCGTTCATTCTCATTGGGGCAATGAATGGTTTCCGACTCCAGTTCAATGGTACTGTGATGAATGTTATGATGCATCAATTCATGTTTGAGGTGTTGTATCACTTTTAATTTTTCATCAAATGGCAAACTATCATTGATGATCACATGGGCCGTGAGTGCATTTTCGGTAGTGCTTAATGGCCAAATATGAATATGGTGCACATTGACGATATGCTTAACCGATAAAATAACACGGCTTATTTCTTCCAGCTCAATGCCCGCCGGTACCGCATCTACCGACATTTTAAAACTATCAGTAAGCAATGACCAGGTGCTGATAAGAATAATGACCATGATGGCCAGCCCAATGGCAGGATCTAACCAATACCAACCAGTATAGGAAATAATAATACCACCAATTACAACACCTACCGATACCAGGGCATCGGCCAGCAGGTGCCAGTAGGCGCCTTTTACATTCAGATCGGTGTCTTTATGTTTGAAAAAAAGAAAAGCAGAAATACCGTTCACGGCAATCCCCAACGCTGCTACCCAGGCAATGCCCTTACCCTCTACAACCGGTGGCGCCTGAAAGCGCATTACAGATTCATACCCCAACGTACCAATAGCTATAAGCAACAATAAGGCATTAAGAAAAGCCGCTAACACAGTTGTTTTCTTGAATCCATAGGTAAACCGAATGGTGGCCTGCCGGTGGGCGAGTTTAAAAGCAATGTAAGAAAGCAGCAAGCTGGCTACGTCTGCCAGGTTATGCCCGGCATCGCTTAACAGCGACATGGATTTATAGGCCAATCCCGCCACTACCTCCACCACTACAAACAATACATTCAGGCCGATCCCAAACTGAAACGCTTTCAGGCTCGCGGTATTAAATGAAACGGCATGTGAGTGTCCGTGGTGGGCATGTGAGTGATCATGTGCCATTATATAAAGGTACGAGAATCAGTAGACAAGGTACAAGTGCTTAACATTCAAGCGCCTGAACTTTAACGGGCTTCCGAATAGCAAGCCTTGGGGCCTTAAACAAAAGCAGGTGGTAGATACCACCCGCGAGTCACATGAGAAAAATTCTATTACCGCAACTTGTTTTATATGATCCAGGGATGAGTTGCGATAGGCTTTAGAAAGAAATCCCCGGAGTTCGTTCATTCAGTAGTCCCCGACAAGTCGGGATGGCTCAGCAATCGCTGACCTCCTGTGCGAATTCTTGCCGCTTTTTGCTACCGTACTGCTTTTGAATAATGCAACGGACGTTTGTGCAGAATATCCATCAACAGTTCAAACAAATCATTTTCCCGGTAATTGTACCTGAACTCTGTTTCTTTTACGTGCAGGTCAAGGGTACCGCTGTTTAAACCTCGGAATTTTATCAACCGCGATTTCAGCATACCCCAGAACAGATCGACTTCATCGATGTGCGATTTGCCACGGGTAACACCTGTTACCGAATCATTAATACGGTACAGGCGAATGCTGTTAAAATCGGCAATGCCATTGTACATGTGAAGGCGGTACTTTTCAACAATATCGCGCTCGCCTTCCGTTTTTCCTTTTAACCAATCGTACATCCACTCCGAATCAATGTTGGCAATTTTATCGGTGTAAATGGTTTCATCGTTTCTAAAAATGCCATAAAACGATTTCTTTGAAGCATCACCATTGCTGGCAAAATCTCCATTTTCCGACGCATGATAAACGGCCGTTCCATTAGTAAATTGAAATGGATTCCTTTCCTCGCAAAACTTTGCGATGTGTGTACGAATTAGTTTGAAGTACGCATTTACCGTAATACGACTAATTCCAGTGATGTTGGCGATCTGTGTGGCTGTCAGATCTTCTGAGAATAATTTAATAAGTTCCCGAACTTTCCGCTCAGAAAGATGGGCACCTTTCAGATATCTGTTTTTCATGGCTGCTAGGTGGTTTGAAGTACGTAACTCTACGTAAATAAGACAATTTTTAGTATACACCCAGTGTTAAAATATTACAAACGGCAGAAAGTATAGGATGTACGATACAACCTACTTATCTTGTAGAATAAGCGGAGAAGTAAAATTATCTTGACGTGAAGGAATTGCTCGTTTTTACGAGAGTAATAGTTGTTTGATTTTTGCCGCCACCTTGTCACTATTTGGTAACACAGCCTGTTCAAGTTGCATATTCATCGGTATCGCCGGAACATTCAATGCACCTAACACAGTTACAGGTGCATCGAGCCATTGAAAACATGTATATGATATTCTACCTGCAAGTGCTTCTGCAAAGGAATTGTTCTGTTGTTCTTCAGTAAGCACCAAACATTTACCATGTTTTTTTACCCTTTCAAAAATGAGCGCTTCATCAAGTGGGTATAACGTACGCAAATCGATAATATCAACCTGCCCCGGGAAATTTTTCGCGGCAGAACGTGCCCAGTACACTCCCATGCCATAAGTTATAACACAGCACGACTCACCGTTAGTAACGTTTACTTCTTTTGCTTCCAGCACCAGGGCCGCCTTACCTAATGGCAATACATAATCTCTCGAAGGCTCAATAGCTTTAGCCTCTTCTGTACCTGGAACTTTGCTCCAGTATAAACCTTTATGTTCAAGCATTACAACCGGATTGGGATCAAGGAAGGCCGCCTTCATCAACCCTTTCATATCTGCGGCATTGGAAGGATATACCACCTTGATGCCTTTGATCGACAACAATGTTGATTCCACACTGCCACTATGATAAGGGCCGCCACCTCCATAGGCCCCGATAGGTACCCGTATTACTGTTGCAACAGGAAATTTACCACAGGTCAAATAACTCGATTTGGAGATCTCCGTCACCAGCTGGTTGAAACCGGGATAGATGTAATCGGCAAATTGCACTTCAACAATTGGCTTTACGCCCACGGCACTCATGCCCACTGTAGATCCAATTATATATGCTTCCTGAATGGCCGTATTGAAAACGCGGGTATCGCTGAATTTATCAGCCAGCGTGGCGGCTTCCCGAAACACACCACCCAGGCGACGGCCTACATCCTGTCCATATAACAAGGCCTCGGGATGATCTTCCATGATTTCCCTGATGGCGAATAAGGCGGCATCAACCATTATGATCTTTTCATTGCCAGCTGGCTGCCGTTGCCCTTTTTCCTCGGTAACAGGTGTTGGCACAAAAACATGATCTGTTACAGTTGCCGGATCTGGTTCAGGCGCCTCTGCGGCTTTTTGAAACTGCTCTGTAACGGCTGCCAGGGCCTCCTTTTCTATGCTCTGTAAATGCTGTGAATCGATGCCAAATTGCAATAAACGCATCCGCAGCTGTGGCAAGGGATCGCTCACTGCATGCTTTTCCAGGTCTTCCTGCGTGCGATAAAACTCCCTGCGCACCCCACTGGTATGGTGGCCTAATAAGGGTACCCGGGCTTGTACCAGATAAGGTGTTCTATGCTGACGTACGTATTGTACTACCCGATGCATGGCATCAAAACTTTCTTCAAAATTGCTCCCATCTATACGAACGCGGTCAAGACCGGGAAAGCCCGCCGCATAATCATAGGCATCCATTACGCGCACTTCTTCGGCGCTGGCGCTGATGCCCCAGTTGTTGTCTTGTACAAGATAGATGATGGGTAGCTTTTTCAGGATGGCGAACTGGAATGCTTCACTTACCTCTCCTTCTGTTACGCTGGCATCGCCCAATGAGCAGATCACCACGGGTAATTCGCCATTGGGGCCTTTTATTAGTTTATTGGAACTTATATCTTCAAGATATTGTAAACCCTGGGCTACCCCGGTGGTTGGAATGACCTGCATACCGGTGGCGCTGCTCTGATGTATAATGGTGGGTTTATCGGCCCCGCGGTAATTGGGGTGTGAATAGTATTCGCGGCCGCCGGTAAAAATATCGTCGCGTTTGGCCAGCAGCTGCAACATTAACTGGTAGGGAGTAAAGCCCAACCCCAGCAGAATGCTCTCATCCCGGTAATACGGGCTTACATAGTCACAGGGGAGTAATTGAAAGGCCGTAGCCAATTGAATGGCCTCATGGCCACGAGACGTTGAATGAACGTATTTACAAATGGCGCGGTTTGCCTCATAGGTATCGGCCATGGCTTTGGCGGTACACATTAGCCGGTAAGCCTTCAATAATGTATCGGTGTGCATCATAGATAACCGACAAAAGTAGTAATAACAAATGTTAGTTTGGACTGAGATAATGGGATTTTTGACTGGGATAATGGGATTTGGGGGATTTACAGGATTATGGAGGGAATATGGCCCCAATTTTCCGAGCCATCCCCTGCACCCTAATCATCCCAGTTCAGACAATAAAAAAGCCCTCCCCGAAGAATCGGGAAAGGCTATTTCCTTGTAATGATGATCTATTTGTTATTTGATCTCTAAACTTAATAAGCTGTCGTCTTCGATAAAGGCTTCCAGCTCGTCACCAACTACGCATTCGCCTACCCCTGCCGGAGTGCCGGTAAAAACAAGGTCGCCGATGTTCACTGAAAAGTAGTTGGAGATATACGCCACTACTTTATCAAAGTTATTGATCATTAAACCTGAATTTCCCTGCTGCACCAGTTCCTTGTTCTTATATAAACAGAAGTTGATGTCTTTTTTGTTTTTGATATTCGTAAGCGGGATCCATTTGCCAATAACGGCCGAGTTATCCCAGGCTTTCGCTTTCTCCCAGGGCAGCCCTTTTTCCTTCAATTCAGCTTGTATATCACGCGCTGTGAAGTCGATGCCAGCTGTTACGGCATCATAATACTTGCTGGCAAAGCGGTCCTGAATGTATTTACCATTCTTTGAAATACGCAATACCAGTTCACATTCGTAATGTAATTCGTTTGTGAACTCGGGGTAATAAAAAGGGGTATGAGCCTGCAGTAATGCACTCTTAGGTTTCATAAACACTATAGGTTCATCCGGAACCTCGTTACCCAGTTCTTTTGCGTGAGCCACATAATTACGGCCTACACAGAAAATTTTCATACTCAACAAAGGGTTTAATTGAGATAATTGTTTTCAAGTTTCATGCGCCTGGAAAAGCCGGGGGTACGTGGTCATAGAGATATTGGAAATCAGATTATTACTCACCACAAATATTGGCATTGCGAAAATAAAGATTCAAATTAACAAATCATAGTGTAAACTCCAATTTATTCGCTTCATTCATAGTTCGTTCTATGCCAATAGTGATAAAATTTTCTACCACCTCCACACATTTCTCAATCTTTCGTTTTACTAAGGGCGATTCCTCGGGCGTCCAGCGGCTTAAAACAAAATCCGCCTGCCCACCTTTGGGGAAATTGTTACCGACACCAAATCGTAATCGGGGGTATTTATCGGTAAGAAGGGTCTCCTCTATGCTCCGCAATCCATTATGACCGGCACTGCTACCCGAAGATCGAAGCCGTATTCTGGAAAGCGGTAATGCAATATCGTCTACTATTACCAATAATTGTTCCAAAGCGACCGATTCTTTTTCCATCCAATACTTTACCGACTTGCCACTCAGGTTCATATAAGTGGTGGGCTTGATAATTGTCAATTTCTTGCCCTTCCATTTCATCTCACAAACGTGTGCCAGTCTTCCTACCCCAAAAAGGCCACCATGTTTTTGGGCAAAAGCGTCCACTACATCAAAACCTATGTTATGACGCGTATACACATAATCTTCTCCAATATTACCTAATCCTATCAACAGGAACTTCATGTGGCAATGATTGAATAATGGGTGGTGGGGTAAGCTATATGCAGAAAAGGCCAAAAATGATCAAAACGGTCTTATGAGTCAAGGGTCAAATCAGGCAATCCGGCAAAATGGACAAACAGGTCAAATGAGTCGCTGTTCTATCAGGTGGTCTGTTCAAGTAAAAAGGTCAAATCAGTCAATGATCCCTTTTTCTCAGTTCTTCATGTGACTCACCTGACCTCTTTATATTTCGACTTAAAAGCCCCGATTTATCGGGGCTTTTTATACATTGATACTTCTTATTTTTTTGCAGCAGGCGCTTTAGCAGCAGCAGGTGCAGCAGCTTTAGGAGCCGCGGCTTTGGTAGCAGCAGCAGGTGCAGCAGCTTCTTCCTGTTTCAACTGACGCGTCATAACAACTGATGCAATAGGAATACGTGGTGAGTTAAGGATCTCGTAATTGGGCTCATTAACATCTTCAACACGAATGTTTCCGTTCAGTTGCAGTTCTGTGATATCTACCTCGATGTTCTCTTTCAGGTGTTGAGGAAGTGATTTCACTTTTAATGATTTCACCTTTGTAATAAGGCGACCACCATCTTTTACCCCTTGAGATGCACCGGTAAATTTAACAGGAATAGTAGCAATAACCGGTCTGTCCTGAACCAGTTCCAGAAAGTCTACGTGTGACAGTTGATCTGTAACCTTGTCAAATTGCAGATCTTTCATGATACACTTGTAGCTTTTTCCGTCTACTTTAATTTCAGCTAACTGGAAATCAGGAGTATATACGATGGGTTTGAAAGCCAGCACAGGCGCTGCGAAAGCAATTTCCTGTGTACCGCCGTAAATTACACCAGGCACCAGTCCCTGAGAGCGAAGTTGTCGGGTGGCTTTTTTCCCGATTTCGGTCCTCAGTTGTCCTTCGATTGTAATTGATTTCATGTTTATGTTTATTTAAAAATTCCAAGATTTAGCTGTTCCTTCTTTGGCTATGAATAAACAGCCCCGTTATACTTCTGTTCTCGTATGCATTGCGAATGGCTACAGCAAATAATTCGGCAACGCTTAAGATCTTCACTTTTGATATCTTCTGTTTCATCGGTATCGTATCGCATACTACCAGTTCTTCCAACACACTGTTCTCAATATTTGAGTATGCATTTCCGCTTAAAACAGGGTGTGTACATAAGGCGCGAACGCTGCGAGCTCCTTTCTCCTTCAACAAACCGGCTGCTTTTGCCAGTGTACCACCAGTATCACAGATATCGTCTATCAACACTATATCCCGGTCGGTAACGTCGCCAATAACCACCATGCTGGCAATTTCGTTGGCCCGTTTACGGTGCTTATCGCATATCACCATTTCAGCATTAAAATAAGATGCTATTTCGCGAATACGGTTGGCACTTCCTACATCGGGGGCCGCAAAGGTAAGGTTTTCCAACTGAAGTTGTTGGATATAAGGAATAAAAATAGCAGAACTGTCGAGATGGTCAACAGGAATGTCGAAATATCCCTGGATCTGGGGGGCATGAAGGTCCATGGTGATCACCCGGTCGGCACCGGCAGCCACTAACATATTGGCAACCAGTTTAGAACCAATGGCCACGCGGGGCTTATCCTTCCTATCCTGCCGCGCGTAGCCATAATAAGGTATTACAGCCACCACCTTATAGGCCGAAGCCCGCCGGGCGGCGTCGATCATTAATAATAATTCTAGTAAGTTCTCAGCTGGGGCAAAAGTGCTTTGCACTAAAAAAACCATGTCACCCCGGATACTTTCCTGGAATACAGGCTGAATTTCCCCATCACTAAACTTTGAGATGGTTATTTTTCCAAGGGTGGCCCCAAACTTTTGGGCTATTTTCTCGGCCAGGTACTGTGACCCTGTGCCGGAAAAGATCTTGACTGACATTTGCATACCGCAATAAAATGTGCGGCGAAGATAATGCGAAGCGTGGGATTTGCCCGATAACCTATGGACAAATTATTTATTTCTCCTTGATAATTAAATAGCAATTCAATGGTAACTGATTAATCGGTGCATCCCCAAAACGTGCGCTTACTTGGTTACTGTCAGCAAAATATTTGAACTCCCGGGCGTCATGGCCACAGTTTTATGGTTCGATCCCTCCTCTTTTGCGATCTTTTTGGGATAGAATGCATAAAAAATAGCTGAACAAATAAAAATAGAGAAGAAAAGGGCGACAAAATACATGCCTATGCAAAAAAGAAAAGGTTGATAACCTCCAATAGCGGCTAAAGTAGTCTTTCTATTCATGGGGATATAGATTAAGTATTTACAAAAGATTTGGATTTCTTTATGAAATAGTGCACAATACTAGTACATAACGCACTTTTTGTGGTTATAGTATTTGTCCGAAAAGTAATAGAAATTTTTGAACTATGCAAGAAACTAAAATTACAATAAAAGAATGGGCTAAAGACGACCGGCCCCGGGAAAAGCTTCTAGGGAAAAATCCAGCTACTTTGAGCGACTCAGAACTACTGGCCATACTCATCGGGAACGGTAATCGACAAAAGAATGCCGTTGAACTGGCAAAAGAGGTCCTTCGACTGGGCAAGAACAACCTAAATGAACTAGGTAGAATTACCATACAAGAAATGATGAGTATCAAAGGAGTAGGTAAAGTGAAGGCCATTACCATCATGGCCGCCCTGGAATTAGGCCGGCGCCGGCAGGCCTCTTTATCGCTCGAAAAACCGATCGTAAAGGGTAGTCGCGACATAGCCAACTACCTGCAAGCCCTGTTACGCGACCTGCCAAACGAGGTTTTTGCCGTGGCCTATTTGAACCAGGGCAACCGGATAAATCATTTTGAAATAATAAGCAGAGGTGGTATAACGGGAACCGTAGCCGATCCCCGTGTAATATTAAAAAAGGCATTGCTGGAGGAAGCGGTGAGCCTGATCCTTTGCCATAATCACCCTTCGGGCAATTTAGAACCGAGCCGGGCCGATCAGGACCTTACCCGGAAATTAAAAGAGGCAGCCAAATTGTTCGACATTGCCCTCTTTGACCATATTATAGTGAGCGAAAATGGCTATTTCAGCTTTGCGGATGCAGGTTTGCTTTAGTTTACGCCTGGGCTGTAGGGCCACCAAAATTCATAGGGATCTGCACGTCTTCCAGGTCCTGGATCTTTCCGTTGGCAGCTTCAAAACGCTGAATATTCTCCGTTAAGGCCTTCATAAAGCGTTTTGCATGCTGAGGCGTTAAGATGATGCGTGACTTTACCTTGCTTTTAGGCGTACCGGGCATTACATTCACAAAATCTATAACAAACTCGGCGTGGGAATGGGTAATGATGGCAAGATTGGCATACTCCCCTTCTGCTACTTCTTCAGATATTTCGATATTAAGCTGGTTTTGCTGCTGGTTTTGATCTTCCATCATAAAAAAGTTTAAGGCTCAAAAGTAAGAAACCGGGCGTAATGGATTGTACTGAATTTTATTTTTCCTGTTATAGGGTTATTAAAAACAAAACCGTCCCGTCTCGGCTGAGCCGAGACGGGACGGTTTGTATGTTAAACAAGGAATATATTAATTTTTATCCCAGAACAATTTGAAATCCACTTTATCTCCACCCATATGACCGGCAGCGGTGGTATAATTGGTACCATTCAACTGCTGCTCGTTACCGGGGTA
The DNA here is from genome assembly GCF_017742245.1 of Niastella soli. Taxonomy (GTDB): domain Bacteria; phylum Bacteroidota; class Bacteroidia; order Chitinophagales; family Chitinophagaceae; genus Niastella; species Niastella soli. The sequence continues at coordinate 2,871,690 of NZ_JAGHKO010000001.1, read as the reverse complement.
AGGGAAGCGGGTTGGGAATTTTGAAACCGCGTTTACCACAGGTGTCAGTTTCGGATAGTCGAGCCTTCTTACTTCGGTCCAACCTTCGAACGGACGATTAAATAAAGCGATCCATTTCTGGAACCCGATCTTTTGTTTCCAGCCACCAGCAGCAGGCGCTGTTGTATAGGCTACATCTGCCTGTCCCAGGTAGGTATTGGCTTGAGCGGCTGTTCCACCCCAATAAACAATGGAATTAGCGATAGCGTTGTTATAATGTTGTTCGGCAGTACCGGCTACAGCATAACCACGTTCTAAAGCTTCAGCCCGTAAAAACTCTAATTCTACATAATCCAGGAAGACATAAGGAGAATCAGCAGCATACACCCTTGGACCAGGATGGCTGAAATCCTCATAAGTATTCGACGCACCTACAATGCCACCGGCATATTTACCAGCATCGTTAGCAGTAAAAAATAATGTTTTGCGGGGATCGTTCAATGAGATCAACGGATCCATCAAATCTTTTGCAGCAACATAATCTGAACGGCCACCAGATACAATGTCTGTATAAATAGGACTTTGGTTAGGGCTGTTCTTTTGATATTTGAATATTGCGCTCTGGCTAAATGAAGAAAAAGCTTTTGCATCAGCGGCTTCCACCAATGCTTTTGCGGTTGCATTATCTACATCAGCCAGCATCATACCCATTTTAAATTGCAGGGTATTACCAAATCTTATCCATGCGTCAACAGAACCACCGTAAAGGATATCATCTGCACTTGCAAAAGCGGTAGAAGTGTTTTTTAACTTGCCGAGGTCGTCTGCCAGTCTTTTCAACAGGTCAGCATATACGGTTTTGGCATCGTCATATACCGGGGTCACGTTTTCACCATCCAAAGCTGCTTTGTAAGGGATATCACCAAAGGAATTGATCAGTACACTGTAAGCATATACCTGAGTGATATCAATAATTGCCAGCTGGTTTTGTTTAATGCCTGGATCTAAATAAGCGTCAGCAGAAATAAGCTTTGCACCTTCCGCCAGGTCTTTTAACACATCGCGATAGAATCTCGTCCACCAGGATTGTGGAATAGCACGGGTAGTAAAATTATACTGTGCTTCATCCTGGTAAGTGGCCATAGCCCAGTGATTTACAGTAAACCGGAATACATTTATGTTTACGCTGGTACCGATCAAGCCATCGGCCATATTCCTGGTTGCATTGGAGAACAGCATTGATCCGGGAACAATGGTGGGCTTTTTTGTATCATTATTAAAACGGGAGATATCTTTTGTACATGCCGCTAAAAACAATACCGGCAATGCTAAATATAGGATCTTTCTCATGATTTGTTTCAGTTTTAGAATTTCAATCTAACGTTCATACCAATAGAGCGGGTTGTTGGATAAGCACCGCTTTGCATACCAATCAGGTTACCTGCTGAAACAGTTTCTTCAGGATCAGCGTATGGTAAGTTTTTATGGATGATCCATAAGTTGCGGCCAAATACAGAAACGTCAATTCCTTTAATGGCTTTAACTTTTCCAAAAATGCTTGATGGTAATGAATAGGTAAGATTAGCTTCTCTTAATTTAACATAGCTGGCATCGTAAGTATAAGCAACCTGAGGTTCCTGCGGAGAGTTAGCATCTACAACAACGCGTTTGTTGTTTACTTTTCCATCTGCAGTTACGCCCTGGAATATTACACCACCGCCATCGGCCAAACTGTTACGAACGGGGTTACCCAGATCATTTAAACCAGCAGTTTCTTTATAGATACCGGTACCCTGTGCATAGAACTGATCAAGTGACCAGATGCTGCCACCTTGTTTCATATCAATCAGGAAGCCCAGTGACAGGTTTTTGTATTTAAAAGTATTGTACATACCACCGATCCAGTCAGGGTTAACATTACCGAAGACATTGGTGGTAGTGGAAGTAGCTACATAATATCCATCATCATCAATCAGCCTTTTGCCATCTAACATTTCATAAGTTTTACCCTGAATAGTTCCATATGGCTGACCAACAGAAGCGTTTATGCTTACACCACTCTGGAATGAACCCAGCTGCAGGTTCTTAGCATCCCCATTCAATGAAAGCACCCTGTTACGGTTGCGGGTATAGTTTAAGTTAATAGTCCAGGAGAAGTCTTTTGTACGAACAGGTGTACCGTATACTGACAGTTCAATACCTTTATTCTCTACATCACCCGCATTTATCCATTTCTTGGTATAACCAGAAGCAGCGGATACTTCAGAGTTGATGATCTGGTCGACCGAATTGGTTTTGTAGTAAGTCGCATCAAAACCTAAACGATTTTTGAAGAATGACATTTCCAAACCTATTTCACGGCTTTGAGTACGCTCAGGTTTGATGTTTGGATTGTTCTTGGTATCCTGTACAGAGAACAAGATGGCAGAACCAAACGGTGTCGGCTGATCGTATACATCTTTTATAACGTTGAATGGAGCGTTGTTACCTACTGTTGCATAGTTTACACGCAATTTACCGCTAGACAACCAGGGCACAGTAGTGAGGTGGTGTGAAAACAACCAGCTGCCTGATACCGCATAATAGTTATAAGCATTGCTGAAAACTGGTAAAGTTGAAGCCCGGTCTCTGCGGAAAGTTGCGTCCAGCGTCAGGTAATCCTGGTAGCTCAACGTTGCACCGCCAAAATAACCATCCACGGCAATCGGTTGATAGGTTTCAACTGGCGCTACCGTTCCTTTTGAATTTGAAATGGCATATAATCCGGGAACGATCATTCCACCAGAAGTAGTAGCCAGGCTTGAGTTGGAATTAGTCCTGCGCATATTGGTACCCAACAGGGCCTTGAAATTAAGGTCCTGGGTAAGGTTTTTATCAACATTGGCCATCAGATCGTAGTTCAATTCATTGAATGTACGGTCGAAACGAGTGTAGGAAGATGTACCCTGGCTACCCACGGCAACACGCTCTTCCTGCAATTCTGAATAATTATCAACCGAAACACGACCCAGGAAACTTAACCAATCGGTTGCTCTATAATCAAGAGAAGCATACCCAAATGCACGGCTACGCCAGTCAGTTTCATAGTTCTCATAAACTGTCCAGTAGTAGTTATCTGTATAAATGGGTACCAAACCCGTTAATTCATTAGAAGGGCTTTTCCAGTTCCAGGTAACGTTTTTATGATTCCTGAAATAGGCGTCTTTTTGTTCTTTGATATCGACGTTGGTCTGATACCACTGTCTGAAATTCTGATTTATATTACGACCGCTGTAACCAGTACCATACCGGCCCTTGCCATCTACTCTGGAATAGTTAACAGAAGCGGTGGCCGTTAATTTAGGAGTAATTGCATAAGTAGTACTGAAGTTTACAATATTTTTCCTAAGGCCGCTGTTTGGCAGAATGCCATGTTCTTCGTTTCTGGTATAACCTAATTTAAAGGAACCTTTATCGCTGGCGCCATCAAACATAATGCTTTCGTTGTTCGAAAGGTGTGTTTCATAAAATGAAGATGGGTCATTTTGTGCGGCTACCCATGGACGGGCCTTATGGTAGTTCGGGCCGGCTGCATCAAATGCATCCCATTGATACACCATTAAATTGGGATCAAACTTAACACCGTAAGATGCATCTTCAGTCGTAGGCGTTACATAATCTTTCACGCCATCGCCATTCACATCGAAATATAAAAATCCGTCTTTCTGATAGGCGGCTGAATAACCTGCGCCGTATTGTTTCTGATACTGAGGGAAGGTCGTTCTATCCATTGAGTTAACAGTAATACCTGAGTTCACTGTTAATCCCAATCCTTTTTTAGCTTTTTTGGTAGTGATCATGATCACGCCATTAGCAGCCCGTGATCCATACAGGGCAGTGGCGGCGGCGCCTTTCAACACGTTGATGCTTTCAATGTCATCGGGGTTGATGTCGGCAGCAGCATTACCATAATCATACCCACCGCGACCAGTTACCTGGTTGGTATTGGGCCTGGTGTTCATTGAGTTATCAACCGGAACCCCATCTACCACGAATAACGCCTGGTTATTACCGGTAATTGATTTGGTACCGCGGATCACAATATTGGTAGAGCTACCCATACCGTTACCCTGGTTAATTTGCAAACCTGATACTTTACCAGAAAGAGCACTGAAGGCATTGCCCGTGCGATTCTTGCTAAGCTCCTCACCTGCAACAATTTGCGCAGCATAAGGCAGGGTATTTTTTGTACGTTTGATACCCAGGGCCGTTACCACTACCTCACTCATCGTTTCTGAATTGTTCAATGAGATCGCCATTGTTCCAGAACTGCTGGCTTTTAATTCTGTTCCTTCAAAACCAACGGCAGAAACAACAAATGTGGCATTGGCAGGAGCGCTGATGGAGAAGTTGCCGTTTGCATCCGCGGCTACGGCAGTGTTGGAGCCTTTAATCTTAATGGTGGCAAAGGGGATCGGATCTCCTTTTGAGTCCTTTACCTGGCCGGTGACAGTTTTGGATTGCCCCAGGGCCATAGCAGTGCATAGCACTAACACTGCTAGCAGTGATAGCATTTTTCTCATGTGACTTGTAAGTTTAATTTTGAGGTTCTAAATGTATTGAAAATCCTGATTAATAATCAAAAAAAAGTTAAATCAGGAAGTGTGGTATTAAGAACCAATTTCTGCTAGACAAGAAGGAATTGGAAAATGCTGCAATCGTTTTTGCGAGTAAAAACCCGCTAAAAAGTGATGAAAATCAGTAAAGAAGTAATAAACTGTTCTGTAAAACATTCAAATAATCGGCTTAATACATTACACAAATCAGCTAATTATTTTTTTCAGGCATTACATAGTTTCATTTAAAAGAATTAAAACAGCTCCTCCCCTCTTTTTGGAAAAAACGAGCTGCCCTTCGTACGCAGGCTCCGGCAGTGCGTCGCCAAAGGCTTTGCCGGCGCGAAGCCAAAACCGGCAAAAAGAAAGGGTTGCCCTTTTGGACAACCCTTTTTATCGTTTTTAATCTGCAGATTTATGCTGCGGACTAGTAATCATCTTCAGAGAACATGGTCCTTGAAGTACCTGCGATGGTATATTTATTACCAGGATCGTCAGAAAACTCCATTACCATATATATACTGTCGGTGGTAGTGCCGGAAAGCGCTTTTGACGCTTTAGCCAGAATTTTACCATCGGTAACATTTACAGTACGTCTATAAATGTTGCTTCCATCCTTTAAATCATACGGACTTGCGTAATTCTGCGTTGAAAAAGTCAGGTTGGTCATATCGAACTTCACTTTGCATCTAAACGACGCGTAGTTTTCCATGTCGTCGATTACAATAGAATCCAGATTTGACGAAGTATTCGAAGTGACAATTCTAAACGGATCAGAAACGGGCCCTACTTCCGGTGTTGCGATCACCCACCATTCATTAGAAACCTTTTCGGCATACGTGACACCTTTGTCAGGAAGGTTTCTTTTGTCACAAGCTGAAATGAAAACAATACACATTCCGATTGCTATAATAGCTATGCTTTTCATAATTAATTTTTTAGTGGTTCGGCGAATTATTGCAGTTGCCAGGAACGAGCTTTGTTATAAATGCCTTGTTTGGGCAGATCAAATTTTATACTCATTTTGCCTGTCAGGGATATTGTACCGGCACCATAAACAGGGCCATATCCGGTTGTTTGTTCAGGGATCTCAACAGTTAAACCATCCAGCGTTGTAAATACGCAGGCGATTGTGGTAGGGCCATAGAAGTTATCCATGGTGTACAGTCCTTCGGCAACTTTTTCAACAGTTGCTTCAAAATCGCCCCCTACATATTTATAAGTACCTGAAACATCAACACCCGGCGCCTCATGTCCGCTTAAAACAACCACGGTCCTTGATTTAGTAGCCGCAAAACCATCTTTATTTATAGCAGTATAGGTAACGGTGTACAATCCTGGCACGTTGGTATCCACTTTTCCTGAGGTAGTTACTGAAATGGGCGCTCCTTTTTCTGTAGCCGTTGCACCAGGGTCGGTATAGGTATCGCCTTTAACCAGGGACATATACTTATCGCCTTTCATTGTGATGAGCGCAAAATAAGTAACCTTTGAAGAAGCCACCTGCTCGTCGTTAGCAACAAAATTGTCGTCTTTGTTACAGCCGGTAACTGCAAAAAGCACTATTAATATTGGAATAATATATTTCATTGTTATTTTCATTTATTACTTGAACAAAATTATTTCGCCCACCAAACGGGTGTTGTAAGTGGTACTTCAGCAGGGGTGCTTGTATTTCTTGATCTTTCAACATCAGGGAATACCAGTCTTTTTGGGAACTTACCGCCTGTTACACCATTTTTTGAATACACCAGTTGACCGGGGATATAATTAAGGTCTGTAGAATAAACAGTACTTGATTTGGGATAACCCGTTCTGTTCCTTTCAAAAAATGCTTCCAGCGAATGACTGCCAAAAGGCAGGGAAGCCCATTTTTGAACTATAATGGCTTCTATTTTTTGCTCTAATGTGCCGGCAACCGGATAGGCATATTTTCCACCGGGAGCAACGAATGTGCTACCATCATTCCCAACCGCATCAAACGCAGCCAATACTCCGTCATTGTACAAGGTCTGTGCGTCAACACCGCCAAAATAACGCTCGCGGGCTTCAGCTTGCATAAAATAGGATTCAGCCAAAGAGATAAACTCTACAGGATCTGTAGCACTCTGAACAAATACAGCTGTTGTACCATAGCTGGGATCTGTACTGGTATAGTCGCCCTGGTGCATAGCAGTTGGTGCAGCAACTCCAAAGTAAGCTTCACTACGGGGATCACCATTGGCCGCCAACCAGGAAGTGAAAGTTCTGCTGGCCCGAAGGTTAGTACCCACATTCAACCGTTGAATGTTATAGGCGTAAAAGGGGTTTTGTTTGTCGGGTGTTTCGGTATATCCGGTAACAGCGGCGTTAACATCCAAAAATGCAGCCCCATCGCTGTACAGTTTTTTAATACCTGCTTCCGCCTCAGCTGGTTTGGCATTTACCATCCGCAAATACATTTTTAATTTCAATGTATTGGCAAACTTTTTCCATTTGCTTATATCGCCACCGAAGATCAGGTCATTAGCACCAGGAGGGGTATTGGTTTTTGCTGCAAAGTCTTTACCCAACGCTTCATCGATCTTCTTTAACAGATCAGTATAAATAGTATAGCCATCATCAAAAGCAGGATTTAAATTGGTAGTTCCCAGTGAAGCCTGGCTATAAGGAACTTTATCGTACAGATCTGCCAGCACCTCAACGGTGTAAGCCTTCATAACGGTTGCCATCAGGAAGTAATTCCAGTCGCCACTGGCATTAGATTTATCCAGCACATACTGATAATCATTAATTGCACCGGAATACAGTTCCGTATAAGCACCGTTATAGTCGGTGTTCTGCAAATTATAGGCATCAATTGTTTTATACTGGTTACTGGAGTAAGCCTGGGTATAATATTCTGACCAAATTCCACCCAGAATAGTAAGATCACCGCCAATTCTACCGGCAGATGACATTACAGCCACCGGGAAGACCAGCGAAGGGCTTCCCTGAGACAAGTCAGGCTTACTGGGATCCCTGTTGATATCAAGCTGGCGCTTACAGCTTGAAAAAATGATAACGCTACCTGTTATTATAAAGAGAAACTTTTTCATTGTAAACTTCATTAATTAATGATTTTGGAATTCATTTTAAAAAGTTGCACGCAGTGTAACCCCGTATTGTTTTAAACTGGGGCCTGTTCTAAACTCACCAAATTCACTCTGTAAATCGTTACCATAGTTGGTAACCTCCGGATCGATGTATCTGTTCGATTTTGGAGTCCAGAGCATGAAATTCCTTCCGTATACTGTCAATGACAGATTCTCAGATTTAATCTTTGACGAAATCTCACGAGGTAAACGATAAGTAAGGGTAACGTCTCTCATTTTGAGGAAAGACCTGTCAATGATCCGCTGAGAATATGCCAGCGCTTTGTTAGTAGTAGGATAATAATAATCATCGATATGCGCCTGATCTACCGGCTTGGTATTTTCAGCATATGTTGTCTTACCAGAACCATCAGTTACTTTATACACTGAATTAGGCACAACAAACGGATTACGATCATTATAGGCAGTTGCCAGGGCATTTCCGGTAAACAGTGTCAGGTCGGCTGTACCACTGTAAAACATACCACCTTTGCGATAGTCCAAAGAGAATCCTAATGAAAAATCCTTATAGGTAAAGGTATTTTGCAAACCCATCATAAAATCACGCTGTGAAGTACCATACTCGGCCTTGTCTGGTGCAGCCACAGGAATTCCGGTTACACTATCAACTATGATCTTACCATCAGCAGTGTACATGGGCACTGGAGCCAGGAATACACCCAATGGTTTTCCGGGAATGGCATCAAATTCTGCTTCATATGCAGTTTGCAGTTGCACTTTGTTAGGCCCACCATTCAAATTCTCTACTTTACTGCGGTTGCGGGCAAATGTGTAATTCACAGCCCAGGTAAAGTTTCTGTTTTTGATCGGGGTCGCATCAAATGTTAACTCAATACCTTTATTGCTAACCAACCCCAGGTTTTGTACATAACCGGTATAACCTGTGGAAGGAGCAACCGGAACTGTAAAGATCTGGCCATCTGTACGTTTGTCGTAATAAACTACATCCAACCCAATCCGGTTCTTTAACGCCCTGATCTCAGCACCGAACTCAGCCTCATTGGTAATAACGGGCTTAAGGTTCAGGTTATGGATGGTGTTATCAAGTGAATATCCAGCCACGCCATTGAAAGGGAAGGTAACATCACCAAAGCCCAGATCAACTTTACCGGGAGTTAGTGTATTATAAACCAGGTAAACCGGTGCATCAGAACCTGTTTTACCATAAGCTGCTCTGAATTTCAACAATGATATAGGCGTTGTTTCCAGATGCAGGGTTTGTGAAGCAACCCATGAAACGTTAGCACCGGGATAGAAGAAACTGTTATTGTTGACGGGCAATGTAGAAGACCAGTCGTTTCTGGCATTAAGCGTTAAAAATAACTGGTTCCGGTAACCCACAGTAGCCTGTGCATAAGCACCAATCAGTCGTTTACTGGTTGTTGAATTGGTAGCAGTGGGCGGGTTGTTTGAATTGCTCAAATTATAGAAACCGGGAATAGTAAGACCTTCAATTTTAGCAGATACTTCTCTTGATTGTGATTGGTTGTAGGCTGTACCGGCAATTGCTTCCAGGTTAAAGTCATTGTTCAGGTCTTTATTGAATTTCAGGTTAAACATTCCGTTGATAGACCCATCATAATTACTTAACTCCTGGTATGAACCAATGTCTGCCTGTCTTTTTGACCCTTCCACATTGGCGCCATCGTTCCAGCTACCAGCTGAAGGTGCATTTACCGCATTGTGAATGCCGGTACGGGAGTTGGAAAAGTCACCCCCAAAAATAAATTCAGCAGCTAACCAGTCAGTAAATTTATATCCCAGGTTCACGTTACCGAAGATCCGGTCAGCATTTTGTTTACTTCCATTTTCGTTTAAACCATAGTATGGGTTCTCGGCATATGGAGTAAAATAGTTATCTACATTAAAGAACTTGTTCTTGTAGTTTTTAAAATCCTCGATCGGAATATCAACCGGAATTTGTAAAACATCTTCAAATAAAGAAGATCCAACCCCAGAAACCGAGTTGGTAGCCACTGCATTCATACGTCTGTTAACATAGTTGATAGACGTATTAAGGGTGAATTTATTATAGGTTGAATTGCTGCGGAATGACAGCGTGTGACGCTCGAGGTAGTCAGCTTTTGTAGGAATGATACCATCGCTGAATACATTACCATAAGAGAAATAGAACTTGTTAGTCTCATTTCCACCAGATAATGATACCGTGTTATTTGATTCATTACCCCAATCATAAAAGTCCTTGATATTATCGTGGTATGAATAAGGCTTTAAAAGCTGCGAATTGTCTACAATAGAACCCCATAAGCGGGTTTTTCCATCAAGACGTGGACCCCAGCTTCCGTTTTCAGACAAAATGAATGTACCGTCCCAACCCTGACCAAAATCTTTTTGGAAGTCGGGGGTTTTGCCAACCTGGCTTACGTTATAAGTGCTGGTAACGTCAACTTTCAATTTTCCAGCCTTACCTTTTTTAGTGGTGATCATGATAGCACCGTTCTTTGCCTGAGAGCCATATAAGGCAGAAGCGGCTGTACCCTTAAGTACTGTTATACTTTCAATATCATTGGGGTTCACATAGTTCAATCCGTTACCATAGTCGTATTTTCCATCGCCACCAGAAGCCTGTCTGGCATCCGACAAAGGCACACCATCAATAACATATAACGGTTGGTTATTACCGCCTGAAATAACTCCATAACCGCGCAAAACCACCTTGGTAGAAGAACCAGGCGTTCCGCTTACAGTAGAGATATCTGCACCAGCGATCTTTCCCTGTAATCCATCCAAAGCCCCTAACGGCGCCGAACGGTTGATATTCTCTGATCCAAAAGTGGAGGTAGAATAACCAACTTTGGCTTTGCTTTTAACCTGTCCTAAAGCGGTTACAACCACTTCTTTCAAGTTATCTTTTTCCGTTAAGGATACCGTAATGTTTGTTTGAGAGCCTGCAGAAACCTCATAATCCTGGTAGCCTGCACCAGATACTACCAGTTTGGCTCCTGCATCGGGAATGTTGATTGTGAATTTGCCATCTTTATCGGCGGCAACACCAGAAGAAGTTCCTTTAACTTTTACAGAGGCGAATGGAATCGGGTTTCCCTGCGCATCTTTAATTACTCCGGTCACAGTGTGGGTTTGACCAAAGCTTATGGCAACGCAAGCAAGAAGCATCGCTGCCAACGATACAATTTTTCTCATGAGACTTGTAGATTTTTTAAAATAAATAAACCTGAAAAACTAAAGACTGAAAACTTTTTTTAATTCATTCGTTAATAAAATAGTTTTTATCTAACCGGTAGACAAAACGATTTCTTCAAATGCTGCAAACTAGCAGCATAGATAATTTCGCTTCAAGAAAACTTTGTGATGTGACGATCGTGCTTCAACCCGCATCCGTGTTGAGTTACATGCAGCCACCCTCGGTATTTCTAAACTTCACCAGTTAGCAATAGATCTAAAAAAAACGTGAACAGTTTCTGTTATGTCATGAAAACTTAACAGAATCCTAATTAACAAGGCGGCAAATTTATATGATTTGGGATTATGTATAACCGAATTTAATTACCGCTTTAATTGAATTTTAATTTTATTGTTAACGGTCCTGATACAAACAGGCAAACTAATTGTTCATCGCCTTGTTAAAATAACTTGCAGTTTGGTATCAAATCTGTTGTACGCTTCGGTTCCCGATTTCATTGCCGCCTCTTCTTTTGTTGATGGAAATAGTGATTGCGCCACAGAAAAAGAAAAAAGACAACTTATTTTTTTAGGCGGTTGCATTGCAGACCGGTTCGTTAACCGGTAATTAACATTTACTATGTAGCGAAATACCTTATCAAATAGCGGTGGGATGGAAAAATTATATAATACGGTATTTTCAAAAGCGTATAGGCGACTATTGTAGCTATCCGTTTCTACATATTGAGCCCGCGCACTAAAGAAAAATGGTTTGAATGCAGGCTTAACATGCACATCGGTGTAAAAAAGAAAACCCGTTTCGGGTTGTTTTTTGTTACGGGTAACCCAAACAGTTTCTACCCGGCTTCGCAATTCAACCGTTTTATTTAATCGATAACTAATATGAGTGCGCCAGTTTAACCGGGTTACTGGTACTACCGGCGAAATACCCGGTAAGGGATCGACCTCATTCATCGATTTTGTTTCCTGCCTGAAGCGGGTGTATATTTCTACGTATTTGCTGGGCGTATAAGCAAGCTGCACCAAATATTCATGACCACCAGATGGCGCATTCACCTGGTATTTTAACCAGGGAAACCTGAAAACATCCATATATACATCCAGCTTCCAGCCAACAACCGGTCTGATGGACAACCCGGCATAACACCCCTTTTCATTAACCGGCAAACTGTTTTCGGTAAAAGCATTGCTAAAAAGCGATTGATACCGGGGACCAATGTTGCGATACACGATTGCCAGATCTACTTTAGGGTCCAGGCTGGCTAACAAACCATGTATCATGGCGCGGTTCAATAATTTATCAACCGCCACCTCGCCATACACGTGCATATTATGGAAAGTATAACTATAATCGAAACTATAATTACTCCAGTACTGTCCATTAATGGCAAACTGATCATACACCGCCACACCCGGTTGCAGGGGTTTCGATAAATGATATTGAACAGCATTTATCCCAACATGCGACTTGTTATTTGCCAGTTTCAGGGCCGCTCCCGTAGTCAGGCATTGCACATTATTTCGGTCATTCAGTTCGGCCAGTGTTCGATGATACCCGGTTGTTATTATAGAAGAAATATATTCAAGCGAATTCAAAAAGCTGTCCGATACCAGGTTGGTATTTAATTTTCTGATTGAGCCGAATGCAGTAAACTGCATTTGATTCTTTTGTAAGGTGACGCCAACGCCTCGGTGAAAATTGTATTCCCCGGCGGAATTATAAGGTTGCAAGGGGGCGCCCTGCCGTTTTATCCCCAATACATCAGCGCTTTTTTTAAATGCCATACCCTGCCATTGAATTAACCCCTGCCCTAACTCCACAGTAAAATCACCAAGAGCCAGCGATTGAATACGCCCCAGGTTGCGGGCAAATAAATGGAAAGAATAAAAATCGAAGCCGTTTTTTTGGGTGCCTTTAAAAAATTGCTCGCCAGCATCTTTATCACCGGTCATACCCAATTGCAACAGGTTTTTATATTTGTATTTATACCGGGTCATTACGGCCACTGCACTTCCCAGATAGCTGTCGGTGGCTTTTAGGGCGTCACTGGAAGTATTTACGGTTTTTGCTACCCGTAATAAAAGGGTTTGCTCACCATGCCGGAGCCGTTCGCCCAGCTTTTCAATAATGCTTTTTTGATCACTTATGGTAACATAGGGCAATAACCGCTTTATAGTGCCCACATCCCAGGCGGGTACAGCCTGTAGTTCGTTCACGTGCAATAAGGGGCCCAATAAATTTCGGTATAGTAAAAAATTGCTGATCTGCAGGTCGGTCAACAGGCGCAGATTTTCCAGGTCAATTTCAGTGGCGGTATTTAAATCCAGTGGGTGCTTTTGTAAATACTCCAGTTGCTGCCATTGGCTGTCATCTTCAGTCATCCCTTCTTCGCGCTCGGCCTGCATTTCGAGCTGTTGTTCATTCAGGGGTATAGCTGGCTTCTCCTGTGCAGCCACCACTAGTCCCTGTGTAACCAACCATATGACAAACGACCATTTCACGGTTCCCTTTTTTGCTTTCCATAAAATAGCAACAACAATCCCGGTGAAAGTCCCAGTTGAGGATGGTAGCGCACGCAAACATCGGCGCGGCAATGCTTCCATTGCCAGCCTATACCGGCATAAGGGGAAGTAGTGGCGGTGGTAATACCCGCGCGTACAAATAACCTGTCGGGCGACAACACATATTGCAAACCCGCCTGCACATTTACCGGCTGGTTCTCCTCTTTAGTAAGCTCTGCACTCAGGAATAATTGTTTCGATACTTCATAACCGGCGCCAAACTGATAAACCGCCGCCAGCTTCTCATCCCGGTGATTGCGAAAGTGCCCACCCACCGGATTTACCAGATGAAATCCGGTGATCAGGGTTGAACTGATCTGCCACTGGCTGCCGATTTCAAATCCAATGGCCGCATCATTGCCATAACCGGCAATGTGCATCATATTATAATTGCACTGGATGCCCAGGCTTACCCGCCCCAGATCTTTGCCATAGGCACACCCTATTTGGCTTTCATTAAAATCGCTAAACCCACTGTATTGCATGACCATGCCCACACCACCCCGCTGAACGGGCATGGCCGCGGTAGCCATATACAGAGATAATGGCTTTAACCCATATTTTTGTTCGGCATAAACTCCTGCACTTGTGCTCGTAATTGTACCCAACGCAGCCTGATTGGCCAAAAAGGAAAAAGACTGGGTAAACTGATGACTGTACGCGCCCAGCCCAGTATATAAGGTACCAGGAGAGTAATGTATTGACTGACCAAAGGCCAGGCAAGGGATAAGAGATAATGGCAATAACAGGTTTCTCAAAACAGTAAGCTTTTCAGAATCAGGCAATAAACATATATAAATTTTACTGATATAACAAATCTTTGTTCAGGTTAGGGCAACTTACCGCAGTACTTTACCTTTGCGCCATGAAAATTTTAGACGGGCAGCTTGTATCGCAGGCAACAAAGGACGAATTGAAATTAAAAGTGGCTCAATTGGTAGCAGAAGGTAAAAAAGTACCGCATTTGGCCGCCGTATTGGTTGGAAACAACGGAGCCAGTGAAACATATGTAGGTTCAAAAGTAAGGACCTGTGAAGAGATCGGATTTCATTCTACCCTTATTCGCCTTGAAGACACCATCACCGAATTCAAATTGCTGGAAACAATTGAACAACTGAACAACAATCCCGATGTGGATGGTATTCTGGTACAATTGCCATTGCCTAAACATATTTCTGATGAAAAAGTGATCAACGCTATTGATCCTGCAAAGGATGTGGACGGTTTTCATCCTGTTAGTGTGGGAAAAATGGTACAGGGGCTCCCTACATTTATTCCTGCCACCCCGCATGGCATTATGCTGATGCTGGAACATTATAAAATAGATACCAAGGGCAAACATGCTGTAGTTATAGGCCGCAGTAATATTGTAGGCCGTCCTATGAGCATACTGCTCAGTGCCAATACCAACCCTGGTAATTGCACCGTAACCATTTGCCATTCGGCAACTAAAAATTTAAAGGAGCTGTGTCTGCAAGCTGATATTATAGTAGCAGCCTTAGGCAAGCCAGAATTTGTAACGGCTGATATGGTGAAGGATGGCGCTATTGTAATTGACGTAGGCATTACCCGTGTTGAAGATGCTACCAAAAAAAGAGGTTATTCCTTAAAAGGCGATGTGCAGTTCGCTTCTGTTTCACCCAAAAGCTCCTGGATCACGCCGGTGCCTGGTGGCGTTGGCCCAATGACCATTGCCGCATTGATGAAAAATACTTATAAAGCCTGCATAGATAAGAACTAAAACATAATGTGCAATGAGCCATTGTGCCCGGGCATACTGGCTCATTGCACCATTATTATCCCGAACTTTGTGTTAATGACAAAAGCTACAATAGATACGATTCAATATCCTGTAATGGAAGCCTTCTATACCCTGCAAGGCGAAGGTTACCATCAGGGAAAAGCTGCTTATTTCGTTCGTCTGGGCGGATGCGACGTGGGTTGCGTGTGGTGCGATGTAAAAGATAGCTGGGAAGCCGGAAAACATCCGTTGCAATCTATAGATGATATTGTTGCGGCGGCCAGTGTATTCCCCGGCCGCATGGCGGTAGTTACGGGAGGCGAACCATTGATGCATAACCTCGATGCACTGACCAGTGCCCTGCATACCGCCGGCTTTGTAACCAATATTGAAACTTCCGGTGCCTGGCCCGTTAGCGGCTCATGGGATTGGATCTGTTTATCGCCTAAAAAATTCAAAGCCCCCCTTCCTGAAATATTACCACTGGCCAACGAACTGAAAGTGGTGATCTATAACAAAAGTGATTTTGAATGGGCCGAAAAATATGCCGCCCTGGTTTCTCCTTCCTGTAAACTATTCCTACAACCCGAATGGAGTAAAACGGCCCTTGTAACTCCACTTATCATTGACTATATCAAAGATCATCCCCGGTGGGAGTTCTCACTTCAATTACACAAATACATTCATGTGCCTTAATGGCATTTATAACGCTTTCTTATAAACTTTTTCAACAAAAACCTCGTCTAATAAGGGGTGGATTTTTATCTTTAATTCGCAACATTGGTATGATTTTGAGGGAGGTTGACCAGTTGATCAGGAAGGCCCACCTACGCCAAGGCTTCGGCGGGCAAGGCAAGTTGATAGAGTTGGCGGGTTGATAAGGGAGGCAGGAAGTCGTAAGTTTACCAGGTAAACGAGTTGATGAGCGACCGAAGTGAGCATTGCGTTTCGAGCCGGTGGCCTGGCACAGAGTTATGTATCGAGCCGATGAATTAGTGGGGCGAGCTGCCAATCGGCGCAGAGCAGGTTAGTGGTGAATGATTGCCCACTGCCGATTGCCGGTTCACGAGTTTCATTGCCCATTGTCCATTGCCTATTGCCCATTCCCGTCTGCCGTTTGCCGTTTCACGTTTCACGATAAAAGCATCAGATGATAAAAAAGATTATTGCAATATCCATGCTGGTTGGGCTTTTTTGCTCAGCCCGGGCACAATACGATCCTGATAAAGTAAGTAAAAAGGCAAAAGCTCTTTTTGAAAAGGCCTATGGCATTGCCATGAATGGCGATTATGCAGAAAGTATAAAAACCCTGCAGGACGCTATTAAAATAGAGCCCCGGTTCCTGGAAGCTTACTTATCAATAGCTGGTATGTATTTTGAACAAAAGAACTATCCTCGCGCCCTCGAAAATTACGAGAAAGCAAAGGGTATAGATAGCATTTGGTTTAAAGAATACAACCTTCCTTACTCCATTAACCTGGCCGGTGTGGGCGAATTTAAGAAAGCCTTACAGGCGATCGATGAATTTCTGTCGGTACCTAACATCAATGCACAAAGCAGGAAAGCAGCTGATTACCGCCGTAAAACCTATCAGTTTGCAGTCGATTACAGCAATCAGCACCCCGCAGGCAGTTACCGGTTTACGCCACAGAATATGGGCGACAGCATCAACAGTGTGCACCTTGAATATTTTCCCACGATCACTATCGATGACAAGGATTTTATTTTTACCCGCCGGGTAAATGGCAATGAAGAGTTTTTTGAATCTCATTTTGAGAACGGTCATTGGACAAAAGCGGTCCTTTTACCTGGTGATATCAACAGCAATCTGAATGAGGGCGCTTCTAATATTTCGCAGGATGGTCAATGGCTTACATTCACGGGTTGTAATTTTCCCTATGGATATGGCAGTTGCGATCTGTATATTTCATATTTAACGCCCCAGGGTTGGAGCAAACCCGAGAACATGGGCAACCGGATAAATACCGAGTCATGGGAATCGGCGCCCAGCCTGTCACCCGACAAACGCGATCTGTACTTCTCCAGCGGCCGCCCTGGTGGCTATGGCGGTCAGGACCTGTATGTATCTCACCAGTTGCCCAATGGCCGCTGGAGTGATCCCGAGAACCTGGGACCCGAGATAAATACCATCGGCGATGAGATCGCGCCCTTTATTCATGCCGATAACCAAAGCCTTTATTTTACATCTACCGGCCACCTGGGTTATGGCGGCAGCGACTTGTTCATGGCCAAAAAACAGGGCAAGGGCTGGGGCAAACCCGTTAACCTTGGCTACCCCATCAATACCATTGAGAACGAAGGCAGCCTGGTAATAGCCGCCGATGGTAAAACAGCTTATTATACCAGCGATCGCACAGATACCCGAGGCGGCCTCGATCTGTATTCTTTTGAATTACGTGAAGATGTTCGCCCGGCCAGAACGCTTTGGGTAAAAGGAAAGGTGTTCGACAAAAAAACATTGAAAGGGCTGCCATCCGGGGTTGAACTAACCGACCTGAGCACCCGCGAGGTTATAAGCAGGGTGCAAACAGATGCTACCGGCAATTACCTCATCACCCTGCCAGTGGGAAAAGATTATGCGTTCAACGTAAAACGCCGGGGTTATCTGTTCTTCTCAGAAAATTTCCCGCTGAGCCAGAAAACGCCAGACAGTACCTACAAGATCGATATTCCATTGCAACCCATCGAGGCCAATGCCAGCGTGGTGTTAAAGAATATCTTTTTTGAATCGGGTAAGTTTGATCTGAAACCTGAATCCACTATTGAACTGGATAATATATTCCAGCTAATGAAAGAAAATCCAACGCTTAAAATACAGATCAGCGGGCATACTGATAATGTTGGTAAAGCCACAGACAACATGACGTTGTCAAATAACCGCGCACAAGCCGTGGTGAAATACCTGATAAGCAAAGGCATTGAGCAAACACGCCTCACGTTTAAAGGATACGGCGCTACCCAGCCCGTGGCCGACAATACAACCGATGAAGGCCGGGCCCTGAATAGAAGGACCGAAATGCAGGTAATTAGCCAATAACAATTGACATAAACAAAAAAGCCTCAGTACTTACATATATTGTACTGAGGCTTTTTTATTACTGCATCACGTTCAAAGCGGAGTATTATTTTTGGCTTTTATACTGCTATGACAAACGAATTGCTCTACCAGCTGGCATTAACACAGGTGCCTCAAATTGGCTGTGTACATGCCAAATTGCTCATTGAACATTTTCACACCGCAGAAGGTATATTCAAAGCAAGTATTTCCCAACTGGAAAAAGCCGAAGGCATTGGAACAGTGCGCGCCCAACAAATTAAAAAGTTCCGTGAATTTGCCATGCTGGAAAAAGAGATCGCCTTCATAGAGAAATACAAAATAAAACCCTTATTCCTAACCCATCCCGAATACCCGCAACGGCTGTTACATTGTTACGATCCCCCCACCCTGCTGTTTTATCGCGGTCATGCCAACCTAAATGCATCGCGCATAGTAGCTGTTATTGGTACCCGTATAAATTCGGCATATGGTAAAGAACTCACCCAGGAATTGGTACAAACACTTACTCAGCACAATGTGGTTGTAATAAGTGGTCTGGCATTTGGCATTGATGCCATTGCCCATAAAGCAGCCCTTCAGTATAATTTACCTACAGTTGGTGTACTGGCGCATGGCCTCGATAGCTTATACCCCGCAGAACATACCCAACTGGCAAAAGAAATGGTACAACAGGGAGGTGGTCTGATCACCGAATTTTACAGCGACATTACCGCTGAAAAACATCATTTCCCAATCAGGAACCGAATTGTTGCCGGCATGAGCGATTGCGTGGTGGTAATTGAAACAGGTTTAAAGGGCGGCAGCATGATCACCGCCGACCTGGCCAATGGTTATAATCGCGATGTATTTGCCTACCCCGGCAGGGTAACCGATGCCAAAAGTGCAGGTTGCAACGCCCTTATTAAGCACAATAAGGCAATTTTACTCACCGATCCACAAGATTTGGCAGCAATTCTTGGCTGGAATGAACCCGAACGCAAAAATTATCGGCCTCAAAAAGAACTCTTTGTTAACTTAAATGCTGAAGAACAAACCCTTGTAGACATGTTAAGCGAAAAAAAACCGGTGCACATCGACGAACTGAATCTCCGCTGCGGACTAAGCACAAGCTCGCTCATTACAGCCGTACTCAGCCTCGAAATGCAAAATATTGTTCAGGCCCTTCCGGGTAACAGGTATCAGTTGATGTAGGTCAAAATTTACTATCCACTGATAGTCAATAAGATGCCTAAATCTCTCCCAAAATCAGGGGCTCGCCCCTACCTACATGGGTGTTAACGAACAGAATAATAGCAGCTTTATTGCCGGGTTATTGTAGCGGGATGCTCTGAAGGTTGTCTGAGGATTGCCTGGGGATGCTCTGAGATAGTACTACTCCCAGACAACTTCCAGACAACTTCCAGACAACTCCCAGACAACTTCCAGACAACTTCCAGACAACTTCCAGACAACTTCCAGACAACTCAGCCCGGGTCTCCTCCCCATTCGGCGCCACGCAGGATGGGAAAACCGGTATCCCGTAAGCCAAACCAGCCTTCGAAGGCGTGCTGCGGCCGGCGGGCCAGTTTTCCCAGGCGTGCTTTGGCGGGCAGGCAAGCGCTCTTATATGGTTCATTCCTCCTATTTAAAAAACTGGTGCTTAAAATCCCAGCTATTGCCTGCAAACCATTGACTTCTACTACTGCCAACTGCCTGCTTTTTCGTACCTTTGACGTCCCTGTCAAATTGGCTCGCTACTAAACTGTAGCATTCTTTTTGAACCAGGTGTACCTTTGTAATAATTCAAAATAATTAACCGCTATATCATGTTAGGTTTTCTTTCAAAAATGTTCGGGGGAAGCAAGTCGGAAAAGGACATAAATATAATTCGTCCGATTGTAGACCAGATCAATAAACACTTTGCCGCTTACCAGTCGCTGTCTAACGATCAATTGCGTAACAAAACCCAGGAATTCAGAAGCCGGATCAAAGCGCACCTGGAAAAAATCGATAGTGAAATAGCCAGTTTAAATAAACAGGCAGAAGAACTGCCTTTTAGCGATATCGTTGGAAAAGACGCCATTTACCAACAGGTAGACGCCCTTATCAAGGACCGCGACAAACAAATTGAGGAAATTCTGAAAGAAATTCACCCGGAAGCATTCGCTGTAGTGAAAGAAACAGCCCGCCGTTTCAAAGAAAATCCTGAAATGGTGTCTACTGCAACCGACCTCGATCGCGAAATGAGTGTAAGAAAAGAATATATTACTATACAGGGTAATAACTCTATATTCAAAAACAGCTGGAATGCCGGTGGCAATACCATCACCTGGAACATGGTACACTATGATGTACAGTTAATTGGTGGTACAGTATTACATCAGGGTAAAATTTCAGAAATGGCAACCGGTGAAGGTAAAACCCTGGTTTCTACCCTGCCCGCTTATCTGAATGCCCTGTCTGGTGAAGGTGTACACATTGTAACCGTGAACGACTACCTGGCAAAACGTGACTCTGAGTGGAACGGAACTATTTTCGAATGGCTGGGTCTTACCGTTGATTGCATCGACAAACACCAGCCCAACAGTCCCGAAAGAAGAAAAGCATACCAGGCCGATATCACCTACGGTACCAACAACGAATTTGGTTTCGATTATCTGCGCGATAACATGGTGCATACCCCAGAGGAAATGGTGCAACGTAAACACCATTATGCCATGGTGGATGAGGTGGATAGCGTATTGATCGATGATGCACGTACGCCATTGATCATTTCTGGTCCCGTGCCTCGCGGCGAAGACCAGCAGTACCACATTTTACGCGACCGCGTAAAGAACCTGTTTGATATGCAAAAACAGGTGGTGAACAAGAACCTGATCGATGCAAAAAAAATGTTTGAAGGCGGTGATGACGATCCGAAATCAGGTGGTTTGGCATTGATGCGCGCCTTTCGTGGTTTGCCTAAATACAGCGCCCTTATCAAATTCCTGAGCGAACCCGGTACAAGAGTAAAACTGCAAAAAGCCGAGAACTACTACCTGGCCGATCAGCAGAAACAAATGCCGGTGGTGGATGAAGACCTGTTCTTCCACATAGATGAAAAAAACAACTCTGTTGATTTAACCGATAAAGGTATTCAAGCCATCACCCGTGCCGGTGAAGATCCTGAGTTCTTCGTGCTGCCCGATATTGGCTTCCACCTGGCTGAAATTGACAAGAGTGAGTTTGCTCCAGAAGAAAAATTACAACGCAAAGAAGCAGTACTTAACGAATATACCATCAAAGCCGACCGTATTCACACCGTTCAACAATTGCTGAAAGCATATACGTTGTTTGATAAAGATGTGGAGTATGTGGTTATGGATGGTCAGGTAAAGATCGTAGATGAGCAAACCGGTCGTATTCTCGATGGCCGCCGTTACAGCGATGGTTTACACCAGGCCATTGAAGCCAAGGAAAATGTGAAGATCGAAGCGGCTACTCAAACCTATGCTACCATTACCTTACAGAATTACTTCCGTATGTATCACAAACTGGCTGGTATGACGGGTACTGCGGTAACCGAAGCCGGTGAGTTCTGGGATATTTACAAACTGGATGTAGTAACCGTTCCAACAAACGTTACAGCCATCCGTAAAGATCAGGAAGACCTCGTATACAAAACAAAACGTGAAAAATACAAAGCAGTAATTGAAGAAATAGAAAAACTGCGTGCTGCAGGCCGGCCTGTACTGGTTGGTACTACTAACGTGGAAGTGAGTGAATTGCTGAGTAAAATGATGCAGGGTAAAAAGATCCCGCACAACGTATTGAACGCCAAACAGCACGCCCGTGAAGCACAGGTAGTAGCTGAAGCCGGTTTGGCTGGCGCCGTTACCATTGCTACCAACATGGCTGGTCGTGGTACCGATATTAAACTGGGACCCGGCGTTAAAGAAGCAGGTGGATTGGCCATCATTGGTACAGAACGCCACGAAAGCCGCCGCGTTGACCGCCAGTTACGTGGTCGTGCCGGCCGTCAGGGTGACCCCGGTACCACTCAATTCTATGTATCGCTTGAAGATGACCTGATGCGTTTGTTTGGTAGTGAGCGTATCGCCAGCATCATGGACCGTTTTGGTTATAAAGAAGGCGAAGTGATACAGCACAGCATGATCACCAAGAGCATTGAGCGTGCGCAAAAGAAAGTGGAAGAAAACAACTTTGGTATTCGTAAACGCCTGCTTGAGTACGACGACGTAATGAACAAGCAACGTAACGTAGTATACAAAAAACGTAACCACGCATTGTTTGGCGATCGTTTGGCACTTGACCTTGATAATGCCTTCTATATTGTTGCCGAAGGTCTGGTGAACTCATTCCAGGAACAAAGCGACTACGAAGGGTTTAAACTGGCTGCCATCGTAAACTTTGGCATCGACAGCGCTATCACCCAGGAAGAATTTGAAAAAGGTAAAGCCAACGATCTGGCTGAGAAATTATACCAGGAATCTATTGGCCGTTATCAGCATAAAACTGAAGAACTGCAAAAACAGGCGGTACCGGTATTCCAGAATATCCGTACCACGCAAGGCAACCATATCGAGAATGTGGTAGTTCCATTTACTGATAACAAAAAAGGATTACAGGTGCTGGCCGGTCTTAACAAAACGCTTGAAACACATGGCCGTGAGTTGATAAGCGCATTGGAAAGACAGATCACACTGGCCGTTATAGATGATGCCTGGAAAGAGCACCTGCGTGCAATGGATGACCTGAAACAAAGCGTGCAAACAGCTTACCTGGAACAAAAAGATCCGCTGGTTATTTATAAGATCTCTGCTTACGATCAGTTCAAACAAATGGACAGTGATGTAAACAAAGACATCATCAGCTTCTTATGCCATGCAGGTATACCTGTTGAACAACAAGGCCCTCCTCAAATACGCGAAGGCCATGAACAAAAGACCGACATGAGCCGGATGCGCGCCAATAAAGAAGAAATAGATGCCCGTGGTGAAGATTATGCAGCCAATGAAAATGACCAGTTCAGCGATGAACCCATTAAGCATGAACCGATTCGTGTAGGTCCAAAAGTTGGCCGTAACGATCCTTGTCCTTGTGGAAGTGGCAAGAAGTTCAAGAACTGCCATGGCGCAGGATTATAACAGCGATCATTCGATCATATTAAATAAAAAAGCCCTGACGGTACCGTCAGGGCTTTTTTATTTAAAGGAACAGCTTGCAAATACCCGCAACCGTTACTATTTTGGCGCCATGATTAAAAACAAAACCCCTATGAAACCGGCAATAACTTTCGTTGCTGTTTTTATGTGCATCGTATCCATATTACCCAGCTGCGGTAATACCCATATTGATGATGAATTAAAGAAAGATGGAATAAAAGCATTAGGAAAGATCATTGACGGCTCAGGCAAATCCGGCAAGTACAGCGAACATTTCGATATAACGGTAGAATACCAGGATGAAAACGGAACCGACCTCACGGTGAGCAAATCGATAACCCGTGACGAATTCAAAAGTTTTTCAAAAGACCAAAAGGTACTGCTGGTGTATTCAAAAAAGAACCCAAGCATCATAAAGATCTTAGCCACACCGGAGGAAGTGCTGGAATATACTGGTTTAAAAGAAAGAGACATGGCCATAGCAGATCTTAATGCCCTGGCGACCACGAAAAAAGAAAACGTCGCTTCATTACTCAATACCGTTAACTACGGATGGGAAAAAAGTAAAGATTCAGCCTGGATCAATGAAAGAAAAAATCAGTACGTAAGTGTGTTTCCCGAACTAAAAATGGTTGTATTTGTAAGTGGTCCTGATGAATACAAGCGATTTCAAGACCTGGCGAAACAAGCAGGTTTGCATGAAACAGCACCGTTAGTGGAAGGGGAAACGGTGAAAAAAAGTTACGAGAACGATAGTTTATATATAGGATTGAACATGACCCGCGATGTTGAGAAACGCGATATCGGCAATGAATATGTTCCAATAGTAACTGAACACGAAGTATTCCTGAGCGTTATTACCTTTCGTAAAAAAGGACCGGCAATTACAAAAAAACATTAATTACTTTATCAATAGGGTTGCTTTTAATGTAGCAACCCTATTGATAAATAACTAACCTATAAATACCCCTCTCCTGCAAAAAAACTATGGCAACCAAACGAAAAATATTCTTCTTTATCCCCTTTGCCATTGTGATTTGCTATCTTCTTTACTCCTGGATCATTATTTTTCTTGAGGACATTTCTCCGCACTTTACCAATGACCTGGGCGTAATTCTTTTTGTTCCTGTTGTGTACTTCCTGTTTAAAGATAAAACCTTTGTAAAGCCTTTATTAACCCTGGGCATCTATTTATTGCTGGCAGCATGTAAGCTCGCCAATATTTTGCCTTATACAAACCTATACAAGGTTAGACTGGGAATTTTTGGATTAAAAATCCCCTTCCCGGATATGATCGGGACCGCATTCTTGATACTCCTGCTATATAGTGTATTAAATTATGGGAACCTGATTGAAATTTATCCCGACTATGAGGAAGCAAAAGGCAAACTATAGACAACGCCAGCAGCCGCATTAAGAGTTCGGTTAACCCGCAAACCCCGCTGTAGTATCCTTTTACATAGTATAAATAACCTATCCCGCAAAAAACCGCTACTACTTTGTGGTAAAATTCCAGTTAAGGGCCATCAACTTCCAGCTAAACGGTGTATTTTAGTTTCTCAAAAGCACAGCGCTGTATGAAAGCAGATAAGGCAAGCCAAACAGCACAATACATGGCTTTATTCCGGGCACTTGAGACCACACAACCTGCGAATAAACGGCTTTTTAAAGATCCGTATGCGGTATCGTTTTTAGATGGTAAACTAAACTGGGTTGCCCGCCTCTCCTTTCTTTCCTTTGTTCGCAATTATGTTCAAAACACCATTCACAATAAAATACCCGGCGCTTTAACCTCAGGTATTGCCCGCACCCGGTATATCGACGATCTGTTACAACAAACCGTTCAACATAACATACAACAGGTAATCATCTTAGGCGCTGGTTTCGATACCCGTGCCCTTCGCCTTGATTATTTATCAACCATCCCGGTTATTGAAATAGACCACCCCAACACTGCCCGTAAAAAAACAACCATCCTTAAAAAAACACTGGGCCAACTTCCAAACCATATCCATTACTGGCAATTAGACTTTAATAAAGAAAGCCTGCAAGAGCTGGCAGTTAGGGAAAAGCTGGATTTTTCCATTCCTACTACCATCATTTGGGAAGGTGTAACCAATTATCTCGATGCACAGGCGATCAATAATACGTTCGCTTTTGCCAGTCAGTTTGCTACCAATTCTTACATTATCTTTACCTATGTACATCAACAGGTACTGGACGCGCCTGAAAGCTTTTTTGGCGCCGAAAAACTGTTGCAAGACCTGGATGCCATTGAAGAACGCTGGACATTCGGTTTTGATCCTGAACAATTATCCGCCTACCTGCAACAATATAATTTCGTACTACTTGAAGACTCCGGAGCATCTAATTACCGCGATAAGTACTTGCCCAATCGCCCTGAAAAGGGATATGAATTTTATAGAGTAGCATTTGCCTATAAGTCTTAAAATTTATTTTACATATGGAGTCGCCATCGAACTGGAAACACTTGCGTGATATTCTTTTAATGCCATTCACGGTAACCTTTATTGTTCCTTACCTGCTATATGATAGCAAGGACGATACACTCATTCCGCATACCTTAACCCTCAAATTGATCGGCTGGTCTATAGCTGTGGTAGGCTCAGCACTTTTTGTATATACTGTTTTTCTTTTTAAAATGATCGGAAAGGGAACGCTGGCGCCCTGGGAACCTACCAAAAAACTGATTGTGGAAGGCCCCTATCGTTATTGCCGCAATCCCATGATCACCGGCGTGTTCTTTATGATAACCGGTGAAGGGCTTATGTTGTATTCTACCACCATTCTCGCCTGGGCAGTAGCCTTCTTTATCATCAATACCCTGTATTTTATTTTTGTAGAAGAACGCAGCATGATGCAACGCTTTGGCAGCGATTACCTGAAGTATAAGAAACATGTACCGCGCTGGTTACCAAGGCTAAGGCCGTTTAAATTGTTGAATTCATGAGGAGAGGGCAATGGGGAATAGGCAATGGGGAATACAATTCGTAAATCGGCAGAAGGCAAACGGCCATCCTACCTCCTATCCCTATCAACGTGTCAACCTCCCCCGATATTCCTTCCTGATCAACTGGTCAACGTGTCAACATATCAACGAGTCAACTCCTTAATCTCCACTTTCCTAAAATCAATGGGCTGTCCTTCGCTTTGCAGGGCAATAAATCCGGAGGAAAGGATCTTACCATCCTGTTTGATCTTTGGGTCATAATTTTCAACTACTCCGCCACCGATCTGAGGTTTGGAATATTGCATTACGGTATCACCATTAATAATATGAGTGATCAAGGAATCGCCAAGAACGATCAATTCGGCACGCACCCACTGGTCGCCATCGTAGGTTTTGGAAGTTGAATTGATGCAATGCCGGGTATCCAGCACCCCATTATAAACAATATTGGTACCGGGCGAACACATATTGCCTGTAGGTCGGGGCTTGCCATCGCCCAATCCACCCAACAATTGAAATTCTATAGATATGGGCCAGTTCTGTTCTTTGGGCATGGTATGCGGGTCCTGCGAATGGAACATGATACCGCTGTTGAGCAAAGTATACGAAGGTGCATCCTTTTTCCATTCACCGGTGAACCGGTACTCGACTACCAGGTGGTAATATGAAAAGGGAGTTTTATAATACAGATGACCAAACTGATCGTTATATGCATCATATTTGTCATAACGCACTTTGATCATTCCATCTTCTACGCGGAAGGTATTGGCAAAGTTATCCCCCACTTCATGATGGTTGATCTTTACTACCCAGTCGTTGAGATCGCGGCCATTAAATAGTGATACCCAGCCCGCTTTGCCAGCTTTCACTTTAGTGGTGCTATGGCAGGCAGCAATAGTTATTACTGCAAAACAAACAATGCAGCAGCGTATGTATGATCCTGTTCGCATAAAGGATAGAGTTTCTTTATACGGAAGTTACAGGATTATCGTGAAAGGTGAAACCTATTTGCCGTTTACCGAGGCACGAAAATGTATTCCCCATTGCCTATTTCCCATTGCCTTTTCCCGTTTGCCGTCTGCCGTCTGCCGTTTGCCGTCTGCCGTTTGCCGTCTGCCGTCTGCCGTTAATGATTGATCGTAGCAGTAGGCACTATGTTCTTAACAGGTTTTATTGTTCTCAGATAGGCGAAAATGGCTTTGAGGTCATCATCGCTGGCCTTGCTATATTCCTGCCAGGGCATGGGTGGTAATAATGGGCGGGTATTATCAAGCCCTTTGTATTTCCCTTCTCTTATAGCTTTTATGAACTGTTGCTCAGTCCAGGCACCGGTACCAGTTGAATCGGGGGTAAGATTGGCCGAATAAGAAATACCCCAGGGGCCTACATAATTGGTCAGTATTGGGTTGAATAAGATCCAGTTTTTTGCTGTTCCGGCATCAAATTTAGCCACGGGCATTTCAGCCGGGTGGCCCGATAACAACCTGTCTTCATCAAATTCCGGTCCATGTGGTCCCATTTTCTTGGGTGTATGACAATCATTACATCCCATAATGCTCACCAGGTAAGCGCCTCTTTTTGCCATACTATCGGGGGAAACTATTGCTGTGGTGGCTGCAGCAACATGTTCTTCGGCCACGGGTGCATTGCAGAAAACCAGCAATACAGTTGTGATAACCGATATACATAGCAATACCAACATTTTTTTCATATACAAGCTTTAGGGTTAAATAGATGTGTATGCCTGAATATACTTCATATTAATACTGTATTAAATATAGAAAAGTTGATCCTCGTTGGTATTTATGTTTTTTGATTAATATCAAAGTGGAAATAAAAAAGGAGTGCCCTGACTGCAGGACACTCCTTTTTTATTATGAACTAACAATAACTACTTCAACTCATACTTATACTTATAGCGCTCATACAACTGTTTTTGTTTATTGTCAAGGCTTACTTCACGGCCCTGAATAAAAGCATGTAAAATGATGCTGGTACGCATATCGAGGATATCGCCTTCACTGATCAAAATGTTGGCATCTTTACCTGTTTCCAGCGAACCAGCTTTATCATCAACACCCAGTATTTTGGCGCTGTTCAGCGTAATAGCCTGCAACGCCTGCTCTTTTGTTAACCCATAGGAAGCGGCCGTACCGGCATTAAAGGCCAGGTTACGGTACCGGCTTTCTTCATGTTCATCGTTGAGCGCAAACAGTACGCCTGCTTTTTGCAACATAGCCGGGGTTTTAAAAGGCTGGTCGATATCATCATCTTCAGTTGTTGGTAACGCATGTTCATCAGACAGCACCACCGCAATATTGTATTGCTTCAACAGGTCAGCGATCTGAAAACTTTCACTGGCGCCAACAAGCACCACATCAAAACCAAACTCTTTTACAAAATCTATAGCGATCAGCATTTGTTTTACCTGGTCGGCATGAACAAACAGCTTTTGGGTTTTATTGAACAACCCTTTCAACGCTTCATATTTCAGGTTGGTTTCCTTGTGCGTAGGTTCTTGCAAATAACCCTTTGCCTGCCGGAACAGGGTCTTGATATCATCTATCTTTTTCAACGCGTCCTTGGTAGGGTCTGTTTGTGGTTGCTGTATGCCTGCAAAAATAGCAAACCGGTTGGGGCGGCTGATAAAAGTAGGCATGTTCAGGTGAATGGCGTTATCCATTTTGTAGGCAGCATCCTCCCAGTTCCAGGCATCCAGTTGTACAACGGTAGAAGAACCGCTGATAGTACCACCCTGTGGGGTAACACCGGCCAGCAAGATACCATTTGCCTTTAAGGTATTGATGATCTTTGAATCGGTATTGTACGCTACAATAGAGCGAATACTGTTATTATAGTCACCCAGTTCGCTAAAGTCATTGGAACCACGTACGCCATTGCCGATCTCTTTCAGACCAAGATCGGTGATGGGCAATACCAGTCCGGGATATACCTGTTTACCTTTTGCATCCACGATCTTTGCATCGGCAGGTGCAGTAATATTGGCGCCTACCTGAACGATCTTTCCATTATCTACCTCAATGGTGCCGTTTTCAATAACCTGGCCGTTACCAACGTGTATGGTACCGTTAGTAATATACAATTTACCGGCATAGGGTTTGGCCGGATATACATCTTCCTGGGCTTTTACCGCTGTCAGCAATGCCAGGCAGTGTATGAATATGATTAATTTTTTCATTGTAAAACTGTTTAGTTAGTGAGGCAAACGATAGTCGTTCCCTCGCACTGAGCGAACGATTGCTCCCGGCTCAGCCGGGACCGATTCACGTCTAATTGGTGTTGGCATCATTTTCATCCACGTCAACGGTGATCAATCCATCGTGGTGGCTATGATCGCCGCAGCTCAGGATAACCTGGAAGCTGGGAGTTGCCGGTTGCACCGGACTGCCGCTTCTTTTTTCACCAAGCATCTTTTGCACCAGGCGGTTTCTTTCGGTAGCGATCTTTTTACGTAATTCCAGGTCGCGTGCACGATCGAAATAAACAATACCATCTACGATGGTTTTTTCGGCCTTTGCATAAATGCTCAGCGGGTTATCGCTCCAAACTACCAGGTCCGCATCTTTACCTACTTTTAAACTACCCACTTTTTCATCAACATGCAGTGCTTTGGCAGGGTTCAGGGTTACCATCTTGAATGCATCCTCTTCTGCCACCCCCCCGTATTTTACGGTTTTGGCGGCTTCCTGGTTCAGGCGGCGCGCCATTTCTGCATCATCTGAATTGATACATACGTTCAGGCCCACTCGCTGCATCAGCGCAGCATTGTAGGGTATAGCATCCTGTACTTCGGTTTTATACGCCCACCAGTCGCTGAAAGTAGAAGCATTGGCGCCATGCGTTTTCATTTTATCGGCCACTTTATAGCCTTCCAGGATATGCGTAAAGGTGTTTACCCGGAAATTGAATTTCTCGGCCACCCGCATAGTTGAAGTGATCTCACTTTGTACATAGGAGTGGCAGGTAATAAAGCGCTTTTTATTCATGATCTCAACAAGCGCTTCCAGCTCCAGGTCGCGGCGTACAGGGGCAGCAACCGGAGTAACAGCAGCTCCTTTCTTTTTAGACACCGCAACAGGTTCCGACTCTTTACAACCTTTTTCATATTCGCAGGCGCGGGTGAAAGCATCCATCAGCACTTCTTCAACCCCCATACGCGTATCTGGGAAACGGTTGTTGCTTTGCGAAGTAGTGCGTTTCACATTCTCACCCAATGCAAATTTGATAAAAGGATCAGCCCCTTTGAATTTCAGGTCTTCGTCATTGGCACCCCAGCGTAGTTTTATCAACTGGGTTTGTCCGCCAATGGTATTGGCCGAGCCATGTAAAATATGGGCGGAAGTAACACCACCACTTAACAGGCGATAGATACTAACATCCTCGGGGTTCAGGTTATCGCCAATACGCACTTCAGAGGTTACCGATTGCGCGCCTTCATTTATAGAAGAAGCGGCAATGTGCGAGTGTTCATCGATAATACCCGGAGTTACAAATTTACCGGTGGCATCAATTATTTTAGCGCCTGGTTCCGACAGGTTCTTACCTATCTGGGCTATTTTACCGTTCTTTATTAACAGATCAGTATTTTCCAGCTTACCCTCTTTTTCATTGGTCCAAACCGTAGCATTTTTAATTAAGATGGTTTCAGCTTGTGGCAGCGAGTCCCAGCCATAACCATCGAACGGATATACCACTTTGCCCAATGTTCCCAGCGGTTTTTTCTTGCTGGTATCAGGGGCTGGCGTACCTGCTTTTGCAAAACTGGCCGACCACAATACGGTATTGCCTTCTGCATCTACCCCATTTCCATTCCATTGGTCACCATTTACTGTACCACCTAACCGAATAGCAGCAGCGCGGGGCTTTTTCTCTGTTGCAAAACTGATGTTCACCAGTTTGCCATCATAACTGAATTTTGCTTTGATGGTATCTTTGGCAAGAATACTGGCATCGCTATTGCTTTTAACATCCAGCGTATAGCTGTTGTTACCACCGGCCGATCTTACCTGTAAAGTGTATTGTCCGGCAATGGACGACCAGTTCTCCTCCTTTACATTGTATTTTTCACCCTGCACCCAGTTTTGCAGGATCACCGTTTTTTCTTTGAACACCTCTCCCGTTGTAATTAAAAAGCTGGCCACTTTACCAGCATCGAGGCTTCCCACTTTATCATACACTCCCAATGTAGTAGCCGGTGTTTTGGTAAGGGCTTCAAGGGCTTTATTTTCGCTGAGGCCATATTCAATGGCTTTGCGCAAATTGGTAAGGAATTGTTTGGTATCTTTTAATTCAGCAGCTGTTAAACAGAAAACAACACCCGCTTTTTCCAAAGCAGCGGCATTACCCGGCGCCAGTTCCCAGTGTTTCATATCACCCAGGGAAACAAAGCGGGCTTCATTGGGATCTTCCACATCCATGGCCTGTGGAAAATTCATCGACACGATATAAGTTGCTTTGGTGGCAACAATATCTTTTATACGCTGGTATTCATTACCACCGCCTTTGATGATGTATTGAACGCCAAATTCATCACCAACACGATCGGCGCGCAGGTCGTTCCATTTGTCACCCGCATCGAAGATCTGTGGTAATGATTGAATATCGTTCCATGCTTTCAGCGATAAGTTTACTCCTTCTGCTGCCGGATTGCTTTTATACCACTGTGCATCGAGGTAAGTCTGGCGCAGCAAGGCAATAGAGCCCATCATAGAAAAAGGATAGTTTTGGGTAGAGGTACCCTTGCTGAATGAGTAATGGGCAGCAGCTTTTTCTTTCAGCATAACCAGGTTCTCTTTTTCACTGGCAAGAGTTACCAGCGCACCGGTGCCGCGGGCAATCCCATCTTTTTGATGGATCAGTGCAGTACCAAAACCAATTTCGCGTAAAGGCTTTGCTTTGGCGTCATCGGTATTAAACAATTTGGCGGCATCGATCTCACTTCTGATGGCCTGGTTCCAGCCAAATACGCCCTTGGTATTAGACGTTATCTGACCTGGGCCCCGAAAATCGAAGGGGGCAGTCTGCCGTTGCTGAACGGGAATGCCATAATCGCTGTAAATGTCAATAAACGAAGGGTAAATGTATTTACCACTGCAATCGATCACCACGGCATCTTTTGGAATGGTTACCGAGTTACCTACGGATACTATTTTACCCTCCCGAATGACCAGCGTGGCATTGGAGAGCGTTGTTTGAACATCCTTAACAATGGTGGCATTGGTGAAGGCGAAACATTTTACTTTGGGATCTGCAATTCCATTTACAGGAAAGGTTACCTGTGCCCTGGCTGTTGAATGCATTATGAACATCAGGCCCAACAGGAAAAAGAGCTTTCCTGGAGGAAAGAAACAGTACTTTCTCATGTGCTTTTGGTTTATTATTAAATTCGGGAACAAGGATCGAATTTAGTTAAATGAACTAATTTAGTCCGATTAAAAAGTTTTTAACCGGTCAATACGCTACATGAACATCGCTCAATATATCGATCATACGCTGCTAAAACCCGCAACTACCATACATGAGCTTAAAAATCTATGTGAAGAGGCGGTTCAGCATAACTTTTATGCAGTATGCATACCACCACCCCTGGTAAAAAACGCCCGGGGAATTTTGGCTAATAGTGGGGTAAAAACAGCTACGGTCATTGGTTTTCCTTTTGGATATTCAGTTGCCCGCGCCAAGCTGGCCGAGGCCCAGCAAGCCATTCAGGACGGGGCCGATGAATTGGATGTGGTAATTAACTTAATAGCGCTAAAAAGCAAAGCCTGGCAATACCTGGAGCTGGAAATGGAAGCCATTGTGGAGGAAGCCCATGCCCAGAACAGGCTGGTAAAAGTGATCATTGAAAGCGGTATTTTGACGGATGAAGAGATCATTAAATGTTGTGAAATATATGCCAAAACCGGGGTGGATTTCCTAAAAACCAGCACCGGATATGCCGAAAAAGGCGCCACCCTGGAGGCGGTGCAACTGATGCGGGCACACCTGCCGTCTAATATTAAAATAAAGGCTTCGGGCGGTATTCGCAGCTACGAGCAGGCAGAACAATATATTAAAGCCGGGGCCAACCGGTTGGGAACCAGCTCAGGAGTAGCGATTGTAACCGGCGCGCCTCAAAATGGCACTTCGGGATATTAGAAGTTTGTTACAGGTTCCAGATTGCAGGTTGCTGGGGAAAAAATTTGGAGCGTTTGACTATCCGCAGCATGATCGAAATTCAAAAACCTGGAACCTGAAACTTGTAACCTGGAACCTGGCAAGCTATCTTTGGCGAAGATTTTGCATTTATATCGATAGAAGCTGCATAAAACCCGTAGCGTCAATTTGATATCAGCTTTATTTATGCGGCTTTAAAAATATATTTTAGATGAAATACATTATCAGTTGTGTATTATTGATCCTGTCCCACACATTATTTGCCCAAACAGATAGCAATGCCGTTGTGGTGCATAAAGACCCGCGGATCGATATGCTGGAAAAAAAGCAGATCCAGATCAATGAATTAACCACCCGCGACGCCCGCAGCCATGTGCAGGGATTCCGCATACTGGTTATCAGCACCAACGACCGCAATCAAGCCACCAATGCAAAGGTTAAAATATACCAGCAATTTCCGGAACTGAGGGCCTATCTTCAGTGGCAGCCTCCTTATATGAAATTAAAAGTGGGCGATTTTAAAAACCGCGAAGAGGCAGAGCCCTATCTGTCAAATATTCAGCGCTTATTTCCATCTGGCGTGTATATCATCCGCGATGTAATTGAGGTGAACCCTGACAAGTCGGGCACGTTGTAGCAGGGTTTTCCGGACTTTCCGACTATCTTTGTGGCCATGAGCAGCTTACAAAAGAAGATCCAAAGCCTGGCAAAAACATACTCTGCTGAGTTTATAAATATTCGCCATCATTTGCATGCACATCCTGAATTAAGTTACCAGGAATTCGAAACTTCTCGTTTCATTCAAAATAAATTAACCGAATTTGGTATTCCCTTTACCGTTATGGCTGAGACTGGTGTGGTAGGCTTGATAAAAGGGAAGAACCCGGAGAAGAAAGTGATCGCGCTGCGGGCCGATATGGACGCCCTTCCAATAACTGAACAAAATGATGTTCCTTATAAATCAACAAATGAAGGGGTGATGCATGCCTGCGGGCACGATGTGCATACCACCTGCCTGCTTGGCGCTGCAAAAATATTACAGGAGCTAAAAGACGAATGGGAAGGCACCGTAAAACTGATCTTTCAGCCTGGTGAAGAAAGAAACCCCGGTGGTGCCAGTATCCTTATTAAAGAAGGCGTGCTGGAGAATCCCAAACCACAAGCCATCTTCGGATTACATGTACATCCCCAACTGGAAATAGGTAAACTGAGTTTTCGCGGCGGCCAGGTAATGGCCAGCGCCGATGAAATATACATCACCATTAAAGGTAAGGGCGGTCATGCAGCGGCACCGCATTTAACTGTTGATACTATTCTGGTGGCTTCTCAGCTTATTGTTAGTCTGCAACAAATTATCAGCCGTAACAGAAACCCGTTATCGCCTTCCGTATTATCCATCTGTTCTATACAAGGAGGTCATACCACCAATGTTATTCCAAGCGAAGTAAAACTGATGGGCACCTTCAGGGCGCTGGATGAAGAATGGCGCTTCAAGGCACATGACCTCATTCGCAAACTCGCTACCGAACTGGTACACAGCATGGGCGCAGAAATTGATCTTCACATAGATGTAGGATACCCTACTGTTTATAATAATGAGCAATTGAACAACATTGCCCGCTCACTGGCGGAGCAATACATGGGCACAGAAAAGGTAGAGACAACTGAAGTACGCATGGGCGCTGAAGATTTTGGGTATTACACCAGGCATATTCCCGGTTGTTTTTACCGGTTAGGAGTCATGAATGAAGCTAAAGGAATTACTTCAGGTGTGCATACGCCCACTTTCAATATTGATGAAAGCGCTATTGAAACCGGCATGGGCATGATGGCCTTGTTGGGCAGTAGTACAACGTTTTAAAGAAATACCGGCAGTGTTACGTACTTAACGCAATACTGCCGGTATTTTTATTCTGCATAGCTATACCCGTGTCCTTAATTAACGAACATCTCGAACCTCGAAAATAAAGCAGCAGGTTTGTCAGCGGACAAATCATAATCAACTTCTTTTATTGCCTGCTTCTCTACCTTCATACTCACCTTGTTATTTTCAAGAGCGGTTTTCTCCCGGCTATTGCCAGCAATTAATAGAAGTGATACAATAGCTATCGCCAACAGTAAGTGTTGCATAAAATTACTTTAAGGCATTAATATTTTTACCCGACAGCTCAATAGAAGAATTGTTATCAGACTCCATTGTCAGCTTGCTGATCGTTGCTGAATTATCAGCAAGCCTTGAATCTGTTAATTGCAAATTGAGATCATGAAAAACGGCACGTCTGTTCAGATCAATTCTGGAGCTTTCGCTGTAGATATTTAACTGATTAAAATATGCAGAATTATTCTCAGGGTACAGAAAACAGTTTTTCAGGCTGATAGTATAAGATGGAGCCAAGGTAGAATCACTGGTTCCACATATCCTAAAAGTACTATACCCCCCTTTTAGCTGTACAGAAGCAGGCAGGTAGATATTCACCAGACCATTATTCCTGGTTCCCTTTTCTATTTCATATTCGGTAAATCTTGAATCATTGACAAACAGCGTATCATTTGCCACGTGGCATTTTATAAAACGGGCAATATCCTTTTGTATTTCCAGCTTAAACGTTTCGGAAGGTTTTATAGCACAATTACCCAAACCCTTTAGTGAAATAAACCGGGCAGCAGGTACCTGTAAAATGGTCATGGGAGTAAATTGTTCTCTTTTAAAAGCAGTGAATTCACCGCGTTTATATTTGGCATATACCATCATTTGAACAACTGTTGTTAATATAATGATAGTAAGGAAAATGCCTAATAATAATTTATTGCTTGTTTTCATTATCAGTTCTTGATTGTATTAAGCAAAATGTTGTTTCTTGAATTTTTCGAACCGGGGTTTTAACTCATCAGGGTCCATACCCAATAAAAACATCGTACGAAAAACCTGCGGCAGGTCTTTTTCAACGAAGTCATTTTTACGGTAGGTCTGTGCATTTTTTATTGCAGTGGGCGAAACAAAATACCCAATACCCCGTTGGTTATGAATGATCTCCTGTTGTTGCAGAAAATCATACGTACGCATTACCGTATTGGGATTCACTTCCAACTGCACCGCCAGTTCCCGAACGGAAGGGATGCGCTCCTCCACCTTCCATTCTTTTAGCAGTATTTTCTCGCACACATAATCGGCAATTTGTAAGTATATAGCTTGCGATTCTCTGAATTGCATATCATTTTAATTTTAGCGTTAAACTTCTTTTTCTTTCAACCTGAAATAAGCAACCACCCACAAACAAGGCGCAAGCGCATACTTGGTAAGAAAAAGCAATATCGAACTAAACCATTCCGGTAGGAGGATCATAACATCTCCCTGGCCGGTATTCCAAATTTTATAAACTCTGAATGGCTCAAAAAAGCTGCCGTCTGGCATAAACGAACCCAGCACTTTATGCACAAAGAAAACCAGGACTAAAAAAACAATCAATCCGGAAACCAGTGTCTTTATATACTGAAACTTTACAAAATATAACGAACCCAACAAAAAGATAGATTGTACTGCAAAAAAGATAAGCAGGATGTAAAAAAGAAATTCCTTGGCAGAGTCATCTGGTATAAATACATTTAAAAGCTCCTGTGGCGGTCTTGGGGCCCTATGATGCTGTTCCAGCCAGTTACTCATAACCCCGTTAGCCACTTTAAGCATAATGACATCAAAAGCATAAAACACAATGGTATAACTGATAAAAAACAGGATTACGCCAAAAACAATCGCAGTCAGTAATTTTTCCAGCGCCGAGGCCGGCGTCAATAAAAAATGAATCCCTTTAGGGCCTTCGGAAAGATCATTGAAGATGGTACTGGCAAATAAACAACCAGTAAGGAACAAACCTGCATAGTAGGTAACTATTTGAATTCGTAACCCCATTGGGTTTTCGGGGTTAACGATCATTAAAAACGAACACCACAATACCAATAACCCGCCAATGGCAGCCAGCGATAACAGGTATCTTCTTTTATTTTCATTCCAGTGTTTGCCGAGATACAGGAACCAACGTTTCAAATCAAAAACAGCATTCATAGCATTAGTTTAAGCGTTAAAAACAGATTGAATAGCATTGCCATTAAGCACAATGGCCTTGTACAGTAATTCCAGATCGAGCTTGCTTTCACCCCCCTGCATATTGCGGGTTATAACAGCGCTGCCCCGTAAAGAAGGTTCACGAAACAACGCCTGCTTTATTTCTTCACTATCATATGATACATGAAACGATAACCTGTTTGTAATGTTATCAACTGTTTGGTCGAACAGAATGCGGCCTTCATCGATGATAGTAACTCGGTCAATCAGGCTTTCCAGGTCTTTTACCTGGTGCGTGCTTATGACGATGCACTTGTTTTCATCCAGACAGCCTGCAATTACTTTACGGAATTGGCTTTTACTCATGATATCCAAACCATTGGTTGGCTCATCCATCAATAACACAGAGGTATTACAGGCCAGTCCAAAACTGATCAACACCTTTTTCTTTTGGCCATAACTCATTTGCTGCATGGTGTTGGAGCGGGGTATGTCGAATTCGGTAATATAACGGTTGAATTGGTCTTCGTTGAATTTGGGGTAAAAAGGGGCATGGTATTTTACCAAATGCTCAATGGGCATATCGGGTAAATGGAACTCTTCTGGTACCATGAAAATATCCTGTAAAAAAGCAGGTTGCCGTTTGCCGGGAGTAAAGCCAAGTACGGTTATGGTACCTTCCTGCGGGAATAGCAAACCTGCTATGTTTCTCAACAGGGTCGATTTGCCGGTGCCGTTCTTTCCAAGTAATCCATAAATGTGGCCGGGTTCCAGTTTAAGGCTCAGGCCGGTAAAGATCTTTTTACGTCGATACCCAAAATGAAGGTTTTGGACTTGTATCATGTTTGGCGTTTTAGTGTACTAGTTTAATAGTACACACAAACATAGGGGCCTTTTTCCGGATTTCCAACTCCGTTAGTAAAAAAAAGGACGAACCAGGGAATGGCGATTACGGCCTATAAATGAAAAACGCCTGATAATCAGACGTTTTTCATTTATAGAAATTAATTCGCTATGTGAAATTACTTTGCTTCTTTTGCAGATCATTGCCCCAATGCAGCCTGATATTTATCAACAATATCCGTCTTTTTTACCTTCAAATCATTGTATGCATAATTGGTAGGCTTGCAATCCCGGCCGCAATAAACAGGGATGGACGTTCCGCTGGTTACAATGTCCTTCATTTTAGCCTGGTCTTGTGTATTTATCGGTTCGCCTAAGTTATTCAGGTAAACGAGCGTTTCATAAGCGTTTATAGCCATCAGTTGGTTGGGTGAATACAACAAGCTTCGGATGATATCATACTCCTTCATCTTTATCAGTTCAACAAAACCATCAGGTGCTACTTTATTATTGTAAGTACTTCTCTGCAAATAAGTATGTTGAAAGATCAGCGATTTTACGTAGTCGTTTGAAGCGTTGGGAACAAATTGGTAAGCCGGGTATTTTTTCGCCATTGCATCGAATACCGGTTGGTAAAGCGTATCAACCTTTAGGCTGTCACAATTAGTACACTCCTTTACTGGAAAATCAATTACAGGCAGGATTTTATCCTTTAAATACAGAAAATCAAAAAAGGGAACAGGCTGGCCATTCGCGCATTCCCTTTTTAACGGGCTTTCAATTACAATTTTCTTATAGAAGATATTGTCATCAATTACTGAAAACAAAATAGAAATGGCAAGGTATCCTTTAGCCGGATAGAATTTATATTCCCGGAATCCGATCAATCCCGCATTCAATGAACTGGTTAGAATAAGATCATTCTTTTTTGCAGTCTGGGCAAATACTTTATCGGATGTAATTGTATTGAATAATTCATTTGTGGAACGGATATATTTTTGATCGTACTTAATATTGCTATTACTTACGTTAACCGGTTTAATGGAATCACAAAACGCTCTTATTACTTTAATAACCCCCTCCACCCTTTTTACATTATCTGGATAAAACCGGCTATTACCGCCCGATGCAGTTTGTGAAAATATCAATGGGCTGTATACCATGGTAATTAATAAAACATTGGTTCTTAAAGTCTTGCCGCATTTCATACCCAATTGTTTCGGTATGCATCGCAATTTTTATACCTCATACACGGAATCAACTATTCAAGTATTTAATTGAAGTATATTTTTTGTGTATTTTGTCCGCAAATATGAACAAACACAAATTAATCCCATCCCTGAACGGATTAAGGGCCATAAGCATTTTACTGGTAATTTTTGGCCACTACGGAATTTTAAACGATACGCTTCGCAAATTTTATCCTCTTCAGATACTTGAAAACGGATCATTGGGAGTGAATGTTTTTTTTGCAATTAGTGGTTTTCTAATAACCACGCTTCTAATTGAAGAAGAAAAGAAAACCGGAACGATTTCCCTGAAAAGCTTTTATAAGAGAAGAACACTAAGAATATTTCCAGCATACTATTTTATGCTGTTGGTCTATTTCATTCTTCAAAGATATAATTTGATTTTTTTATCAGGTAATTCCTGGTTAACAGCATTAACTTACACAAAATATTTTAATCATTCCCTGGATATCTATTCAGAGCATTTATGGTCATTGTCCGTTGAGGAACATTTTTATTTGTGCTGGCCATTTATATTCTATTATTTTCCTTCCAGGAAAACATTTGTTTTGCTCTTTTTTATTATTCTGGTTCCTTTTTTAAGAATTTTTGGGAACGTTCGCGGGATCCCATACTTCGAAATAGATTCCATAACTATTTTCCAAAGAGCCGACTCATTATTGCTTGGCTGCCTGCTGGCTCTACACTACGATAAATTTTGCTTATTTTTTAATAAGCTTTTCAAATCAATTAAATTTCCACTACTGTTTATTTTCCTGATGCTCACCCTGATTCAATATTTAGCTGTAGCGCTTCAGCTTACTAAATGGCACTTTTATTTTACCGTTCCGCTTTTAGGACCGTCTGGCACAATAACCATTCTGTTAATATTAATGCTCATCGTTTACTCTATAAATTGTACCGGCTGGTGGTATACATTTTTAAATAGCCGGATCATGGATTATATCGGACGGCTTTCTTATAGCCTTTACCTGTGGCAGCAAATAATAATATTTGGGTCTTTAAAATTTGTTCCAGAAAGGCCCTATTCCCTCCTGGTAATTTTTCTGGTAGCAAATGTTTCATACTATTTCATAGAAAGGCCTTTCCTCGCTTTGAAAAATAAATACAATAATCCCCCCCTTCAGAAATCTTTACAGGAATGTCCGGCACAATAAGAGAAATTGCGTTACAATTTGATAAAATTAGCAGAATGAGTATTTTGTACGCTTAAATCGTACCCAAATATTGTTTCAAATGAAATCCATTACGCTTCCCTTAACCGTATTGATCTGTTTTGTAGTTTCCTGCGGTAATCATTCAACCCCGATCTCAAACAGCAAAAAAGAAGCAACCACGCCGGCCGCCCAGGCAAACACGGCCATGGAAACCAATCAGGCTGGCCAGGATACCACCCAATGGATTGATAACTTCAGAACTTTCAGGGATGCCGTATACCAAAAAAATAAAGAAAAAGTAAAACAGTTCATTGATTTTCCAATAATGAACGGCAATAACAATATCTGGTACCTGGTTTATGGAGGTGTTGATGAAAAGGTCAATTCCTTATCAGATTCCGTAAAGCCTTTTACTGAAAAAGATTTTGATCAATACTTCGAGTCCTTATTTCCCAAACGATTTATTAATTGCCTGTTGAAAATTAAATCGGAAGAGCTTTTTAAAAAAGGCGAAGTGCAAACCAAAGAAATAAAGGATGGCAACACCACCTACGTCCTGTCTGCAACTTTCGACAAATCGGAAAATACATTATCCCTTAACTTAAATTCAACTGCTCCGTATAAAACAGACGATGGAGAAATAGATAAGTCAGAATTCAGTGAAATTTATTTGTTCACTGTTTTAAGTAATGGGAAACTCAAATTTGTACGGGTAGAAATGGCCGGGTAAGAGATGTTTGGCAGGTTTATAAACTGCCAAACATATTTTCAAATAGCAAGATGTAAGACTATTAATAATGTCCGCCAACAGACACACTATTACAGCCCTCATTGAGCGCAATTGGCTCAGAAAATACATATTGTGAGGCCTGGTTACCTATTACAAGGTCGTTACAACCCACACTATAATCGTGGTAATAAGCCGTATTGGATGGCCAGACGGTAACATCATAATCGCCTGCAATCACAAATTGCTCACCCGAACCTGAGGGTGGAATTTGAATGTAATAGGAAATAGTATTATCGTTAGTATTAGTAATTTGAACATACACCCAATCCGGCGCGCTGCTTTGAACCTGGAGCATAAAACCAGTGTTTTGTAGTGTAACGCCGGATGTACTTTTGGGCGCCGGCATAAAGGAACAGATCAAAATACATACGGATGCCACTTTAATAAATTTCATTGTCGCTGTTAATGCTTTCATCTTCTTTTTTAATTTTTATTAATGAATGAAATAGCAAAACCTTCAGTACTGCATGCCCAGTACCAGCAACCTTTCACGAACCTTATAGTAAGTTTTTAAAACAGTGTTGTAAGAAGCGACCTTTAAACCCTTATGGTCAGAAATCTAATATAATGTAATAAATGTGTGCGGAACAGTTTATTTTGTCCCCGTGCAGTTTACTTCAATAAACTTGCTGATCCAGGCTGAAAATGTGCAAAATTCCCGATCTGATTCCCTGCTGCCTATGAATACAAAGGTACCCATTACCTTCATACGATAACTTCAACATGTGACGGGCTTCGGAAACAGATGGGACGGTCTTCGAAAAACGGTGGGACGAATGGATATTTTTCCTCGGAAACTTCAATTTAGGTGTGACGGTCCGGGGAAAACGGTGGGACGAATGGTCGAAAACCAGGGACGGTTTTTATTTTCTTCTCTTTGCCTATACTGATCCTTCACTCTTCCTATACTGATCCTTCACTTTGGGTCCTCGGGCGCCGAGAAGACAAATTGGTATCAAAGTGAAGGAATTGCGGCGCCAAAGGCTTCCGTATACCTGCTTTTTATCCTACAACAAGTATTTCTGGTAAGAAAACGGAAATACTTACAACTGTTTATTCGCTATTTTAAAAAACCAGAAACTATCCAGAAACCTACTAACCACCTAAAATCATACATATTACACATTAGTCTTTGAACATATACTTACCGCCCCCCTGTCACGTAACCCGTTTTCCCGTAAATTGCGCGCCAATTGTTCTTTAAGTAAGTTTCTATGAATCACCCGCATGAGGGCTTTCTCATCATAACTAATTGATGATTAGTCAATCATGGTAACTACCAGTCCCATCCCGACCTGTCGGGATACCTGGAGAGACAAATTAAAAAATAACTGATGAAAAAAGAATTGCGAAAGGAATCCGCACTAGAGTACCATGCCAAGGGACGTCCTGGCAAAATCGAAGTGATCCCTACCAAAGAAGCCAAAACCCAGCGCGATCTGTCACTTGCCTACTCACCCGGAGTCGCTGAACCCTGTTTGGAAATTCATGCAAATCCCGAGTCTGTTTAT
Source organism: Niastella soli (assembly GCF_017742245.1). Classification (GTDB taxonomy): domain Bacteria; phylum Bacteroidota; class Bacteroidia; order Chitinophagales; family Chitinophagaceae; genus Niastella; species Niastella soli. The sequence goes on along the minus strand of NZ_JAGHKO010000001.1, from coordinate 2,828,536 downwards.
AAATACACCGCCAAAGGGAACCTCGTAGCCGTTATCAGTAACGGAACCGCCGTTCTTGGTTTGGGCGATATTGGTCCTGAAGCTGGTAAACCTGTAATGGAAGGTAAGGGTGTGCTTTTCAAAATATTCGCCGACATCGATGTATTCGATATCGAGATCAATGAAAAAGACCCTGAGAAATTCGTTCAAATTGTTAAAGCACTTGAACCCACTTTTGGTGGCATCAACCTCGAAGATATTAAAGCCCCCGAGTGCTTTTATATTGAGCAGGAGCTGAAGAAGCAAATGAAAATTCCGGTGATGCACGATGACCAGCACGGTACCGCCATCATCAGCGCTGCAGCATTGCTGAATGCCGTGGAATTACAAAAGAAAAAAATAGAGAAATGTAAGTTCGTGGTAAATGGCGCCGGCGCGGCTGCTATTGCCTGTATTAAATTATATGAATCATTGGGTGCTTTACGCGAAAACATCCTGGTATTCGATAGTAAAGGTTTGATCCATGAAAGCCGTACCGACCTGGATGTACTGAAAAAAGAATTCATTTCAAAAGGTAAGAACGTTACCCTGGAACAATCACTCGAAGGCGCCGATGTATTTATTGGTCTTAGTAAAGGCAATGTATTAAGCCAGGAGATGGTAAAAAGCATGGCCAAAAACCCGATCGTGCTGGCTATGGCCAATCCCGATCCCGAGATCACTTACGAAAACTGCCTTGCTGCCCGAAAAGACGTTATCATGGGTACCGGCCGCAGCGATTATCCTAATCAGGTGAACAACGTACTGGGCTTCCCCTTTATCTTCCGCGGGGCACTGGATGTTCGTGCCACACAGATCAACGAAGCCATGAAACTGGCTGCGGTTAAAGCCCTGGCCGAACTCGCCAAAACGCCCGTTCCTGATATTGTGAACATTGCCTATAACGAAAAGAATTTATCGTTTGGCCCTGCCTATATTATTCCCAAACCACTTGATCCCCGGTTATTGAGCACCGTAGCCCCTGCCGTTGCCAAAGCCGCTATTGAAAGTGGTGTAGCGCAAAAAACGATCACCGACTGGGAAACCTATGCTATTGAGCTGGATAAACGTTTGGGTCTTGATAACCAGTTGATGCGTGTACTGGGCGCGAAAGCCCGCCGCAATCCCAAACGCCTGGTATTTGCCGAAGCGGATAACATTAAAATATTAAAATCGGCCCAGATCGCTTATGATGAGCGCATTGCATACCCCATTTTATTAGGTGATGAGAGAACTATCAGACAGATGGCCCTGGATAACAGCATTGATATCGATGATATGCCCATCATTGACCCGCGTAATGATGAGTATGAAGAAAAACGCAAACAATTCGGCGAGCTCTTCTTCAAAAAACGCCAGCGTAAAGGAGTGAACCAGTACGAAGCCACCAAGATGATGAAAGACCGTACCTATTTTGGGTGCATGATGGTGGAAAATGGCGATGCCGATGCGGTGATCTCTGGTTTAACCCGCAACTATGCCGATGCTATTCGCCCGGCACTGCAGGTGATAGGGATGGAAGAAGGCGTGAAAAAGATCGCCGGTATGTATATGCTGTTAACTAAAAGAGGTCCGCTGTTCCTGGCCGATACGACAGTGAACCTGAACCCAACGGCGGAAGAACTGGCCGATATTACCCTGCTGGCCGCCAAAGAGGTACGCAGCTTTAACTTAGTGCCCCGTATTGCCATGCTGAGCTACTCCAACTTTGGCAGCAGCGATACACCTGAAGCCAAACTGGTGGCCCGGGCAAAAGATATCGTAAAGCAAAAAGATCCTACTATCATCATAGATGGTGAAATGCAGCCTAACATCGCCTTTAACCAGGAGATCCTGCGCGATAACTATCCATTCAGCGAGCTGGTTGACCAGGAAGTGAACACCCTCATTTTCCCCAACCTGGCGGCAGGTAATATTGCCTATAACCTGATGAAAGAGATTGGCGGCGCCGATGCGGTTGGCCCTATTTTATTAGGTTTGAAAAAACCGGTGCATGTGTTACAGCTGGGAAGTTCAGTGCGCAGCATCACCAATATGGCCCTGATCGCTGTGATCGACGCTCAACTAAAATGCGAAAATTCAAACCAGGAATCGGCTAAAAAGCCAGCCTGGTGGAAGAAGAAATAATCCCCCTAAGGGGTGAAGAACAAAAAAAGGTGGGTCTCTTTTAAAAAGAGACCCACCTTTTTCAAATGCAGCCTGGCCGCGAATTGTTTTCCGTCTGCCGTTTGCCGTTTGCCGTTTTCCGTCTACCGTTTGCCGTCTGCCTTGCCCATCCGAAGCTTTAGCGTAGGGGGGCCGACAACAAAAACCCCCTCTTTTGAGTTTTGGAGGTTTCGCCGTACTTTTACATTATTGATTATCAATCATGACTTTATTTACAGAATTTGGCCGTTACCTGTTGATGATAAAAGGCATGTTTTCGAAACCAGAAAACATGAAGATGTATTGGAAAGAGCTGATGCACCAGTGCAATGAAATTGGGATCGGCTCCTTAGGCATTGTAGTCATCATTTCAGCATTCATGGGGGCGGTATCTGCATTACAAACAGCATATCAGCTGGTTAGCCCTGTAATTCCGATGAGTACTGTAGCCCAAATTGTGCGGGATACGGTAATTCTGGAGTTTGCCCCTACCCTGGTATGTATTGTACTGGCAGGTGTGGTAGGCAGTAAAATTGCCAGTGAACTGGGAAATATGCGGGTGAGCGAACAGATAGATGCCCTTGAAATTATGGGTATCAACACCAAAGCGTATTTGGTGTTACCTAAAATTCTGGCTGCCGTGATCGTGATCCCCCTGCTGGTAGTAGTTTCAGCCGCATTGGGTATATATGGCGGACAACTGGCCTCTACAACAGCAGGTATTTTGTCGCCTCAACAATATGAAACAGGGTTGCTGCAATACTTTCAGCCTTATAATGTATTCTTCGCCCTGGTAAAAGCCTACACTTTTGCATTCCTCATTTCCAGCATACCAGCCTATTATGGATATCATGTTGAAGGCGGTGCCCTGGAAATTGGCAGATCGAGCACGAAGGCCGTGGTGGTTAGCTGTGTGAGCATTTTAGGGGCCGATTATGTGCTGGCCGCATTATTGTTGCACTAATTGTTTGAACACACACTGTTTTCGGCAGCGAAACAGTCGGAATTTTGGTCAAAATAATAGAACTAATACAACTTTAATAAGTTATAGCTGTTAAGAACTCCGGCTAACCGGATAAAGTACAGCAATCCATAGCCATGAATTCATAAACCATGATCGAAGTAAAAAACATAAAAAAGGGATTTGGTGAGAGGACCGTATTGAACGGTGTCAGCGTTACCATGCAAGCGGGTAAATGTAACCTCATAATTGGGGCCAGTGGTAGTGGTAAAACGGTTTTTATGAAATGCATGGTTGGTTTGCTGATACCTGATGAGGGCGAGATCTGCTACAATGATAAAGATTTCAATAAGCTTAATACGGAAGAGAAAAAAGAGATCCGCCAACAGATCGGGATGCTGTTCCAGGGTTCAGCCCTGTTCGACAGTTTAACGGTTGAGCAAAACGTTATGTTCCCCCTTAATATGTTCACCAAGGACACCTATGCCAAGAAATTAAAACGGGTGAACGAGGTGCTGGAAAGAGTAAAACTGAAAGATGTAAATAAAAAATTCCCAGCCGAGCTGAGTGGTGGGATGAAAAAACGGGTGGGTATTGCCCGCGCGATTGTATTAAATCCAAAATACCTTTTTGTTGACGAACCCAACTCCGGGCTCGATCCGCAAACCTCCCTTGTTATTGATAAACTGGTTAAAGAGATCACTACCGAATACGACATCACTACGGTTGTAAACACCCACGATATGAACAGCGTAATGGAAATTGGCGATCATATCATTTTCATGTACCAGGGTAAAAAAGAATGGGAGGGCAGCAATAAAGAGATCATTTTTAACAAGAATGAACGCCTGAACGAATTCATTTTTGCCTCCGACTTCCTTAAAGACGCCAAGGATATGCGTATGCTGGAACAAACCGGTAAGATCAACGAAGACCGGGACATGGACAAGCTTATTAAAGGGAAATAGCCCATTCTTACTACTTCAATAGTCAATATTATTTCCGGGAACGTTGCCGAAAAGCGGACCGAACGTACAAGTGTGCGACGCAAGGAACGCTTAATAGAAATTTAATGGCTGGGCCCACTTTTCTTGTTACTAATTAGCAAATCAGCGTATTGGCTTATTAGCAAATTCCCCTATTATCCCCTATTTTTGCACACCCGATAAATGTCGGGCATCTAAATTTCCGCTGATGAGTATTTTAGTAAACAAACAATCAAAGATCCTGGTGCAGGGCTTCACCGGCACAGAAGGTACCTTTCATGCTACTCAAATGATAGAATATGGTACCAATGTAGTGGGTGGCGTTACACCAAACAAAGGAGGCACATTGCATTTGGACAGGCCGGTATTTAATACCGTAGCGGAAGCAGTTAAGGAAACCGGGGCTAATGTGTCTATCATATTTGTACCGCCGGCTTTTGCATCCGATGCGATAATGGAGGCTGCCAATGCCGGTATTGAACTGGTAGTATGCATCACCGAGGGTATTCCTGTGCAGGATATGGTGAAAGCCAAATTATACCTGCAAGGCACTAAAACCCGCCTTATTGGACCCAACTGTCCTGGCGTTATTACCGCTGGAGAATGCAAAGTAGGTATCATGCCTGGTTTCGTTTTCAAAAAAGGTAAGATCGGTATCGTATCAAAATCTGGCACCCTCACTTACGAAGCGTCTGACCAGGTTGCTAAAGCTGGTTTAGGTGTTTCTACAGCTGTTGGTATCGGTGGCGACCCCATCATTGGCACTACTACCCGCGAAGCATTGGAAATGTTTATGAACGATCCGGAAACTGACGCAGTAGTAATGATCGGTGAAATTGGTGGTGGCATGGAAGCTGAAGCTGCCCGCTGGTATAAAGAAAATGGTAAAAAACCTGTTGTTGGTTTTATTGCCGGTCAAACAGCTCCTCCCGGACGCCGTATGGGCCACGCTGGCGCTATTGTTGGCGGTGCTGATGATACAGCCGCTGCTAAAATGAAGATCATGGAAGAATGTGGTATCACCGTAGTATCGAGCCCTGCTGATATTGGCGCTACCATCGCGAAGATCATTAAGAAGTAAGCCACCGCGCTTGAACATATACAACCTTGCAGATCTGCCTTGCTGTAACAGCTGGCAGGATCTGCAAGGTTTTTTATTTCCGGTTAACGATAGTTACGTACATAGTCAGCCAGCTCCTCTTTGCTTTTGCTGAAAGTAAAAACATTGTACACTACAAAATAATTCTTGGGGTCTGTTGTTTTACCATACATATACTTGGCTATTTGAAGCTTACTGGCTTCAAATGAAAACACAGAAAGCAATGCCTTGGCCTGGTTTGAGGTAAAAAAGTTTTGATCAATACCAGCTTTGGCAATGGCCATACGCGAATCATCGAAGCTTTCCCGCCGTACCGTTTCAATAAACGAGTTAAAGGTATTATCGGGCATGGGTCGCGGTGGGTTATTGTAATTCCCCTGATGTGGCCAGTTATTCCCTTGCTGATTGTCCCAATTATTGCCGGGCTGATTGTTCCAGTTGTTACCTGGTTGATTGTTTGGAGGGGGCGGAGGTGGAGGCACATTAGGTAAAGAAGGATTTCTCCAGATCATTTGACCATTCCCCAGATACTGGTTATCCGTTACTGATTGTTCATCTATCAATACCCGGCCAAACCGGTTTATGATAATGTCAACATAAAACTGTGGTTTCACCATTACGGGCTGGTTGTAAATAAGTATACGCTTTATGGCCGTGAAACCACCACCTTTTTTACCGGTGAATAATACGACCTGGTGATTGCCCGGTCTAAGGCCCTGGATATTCAGATTAAAGCCACAACCTACGTACTGCTGACCATCAACCTCAAACTGAATATCTTCGGCACTTAAATTGGTTATACTTAAGTAAGTATTACCATTGCTGGTGTTATTGCTATTGTTATTCTTAACACCACTCATCATCTGGGCGCGTGATGTAAAGGCTACAACAATTGAAAAAATCAGGATACACGTTTTTCTCATACTGGATGTTTTGTACTAATAAAGTGCTTGATTTACCTAAAACGAAATATCTGGTATTTGCGTTGCACAATTACAAGGCATAACCACTTATATTTAATATTACCATATATAAAATAACATCAATAGGTTAGCAGTTATTGCCAACCTGTGAACGGGACCACTTTAACAAATTGTAATATGCATTTTATTGGCAACTTGCATCGATTTATTGAAGTAGGAAGTCAACTGTCGGAAGTCGATTGTAAACTACAACGTTTGACCCTTGACTTCAGTATTCATTAACTTGTATAAAATTTGGTGAATGATAATTAAGAAGATTTTATCGTTAGTATGTACGGCCCTTATTTTTTTAACAACCAATGCCCAACAGAAGATGAGAACATACGACAAAGAGTGGAAACAGATTGACAGCCTTATTGAGCAAGGCGGATTAACCGAATCGGCCCTTACCGCTGTGAATAAAATTTATTCGCAGGCAAAAAAAGAGGGGAACGATGCCCAGTTAGTAAAAGCACTATTATACCGGGCCGAATTACAACAGTTGAAAGAAGAAGATGCCACTAAGAAAAGCATACACCAGTTGGAAACAGAAATTGCCGATGCAAAAGAGCCTGTTAAAGCGGTGTTGCAAAGCATAACTGCAAAAAGTTACTGGGACTGGCTTCAACAACACCGCTGGCAATTATACCGGCGCACCAATACGGTTGATTTTAAAAAAGAGGACCTGGCCACCTGGACCATCGACGACTTTAATAAAAAGATCAGTGAATTATACCTGGCCTCCATCAGCAACGAAAAATTATTACAGCAAACAAAGCTGGAGCCTTTTGATCCCATCATTACAAAGGGTAACGTACGGTATTTACGCCCTACCCTGTTCGATTTACTGGCACACCGCGCACTGGATTATTTTAAAAATGATGAACGCGATGTTACCAAACCTGCCTACGCTTTTGAAATTGATGATGCCGTTGCATTTGAGGATGCTAAAAAATTCATGAAGCATACCTTCACTACCCGCGACAGCGCTTCCCTGCAGTTTAAAGCCCTGCAACTATACCAGCACCTGCTGCAATTTCACGCAGCAGATGCCAAACCCGATGCCTGGCTGGATGTGGATATTGACAGATTACAATATGTGCATGAACATGCAACCATTGAAAACAAAGAAACGCTTTATGTAAAGGCACTTGAACAAATAGGCACCCAGTACGGCTTAATACCTGCGGCCACACAGGCCTGGTATTTACTGGCCCTGTGGCATTATGGCCAGGCCGAAAAATATGATCCGTTGAAGGGAGAGCTTTACCGCGACGAATACAATAAAGCGATAAGTATTTGTGATAAAGTAATTGCCCAGAAAGACAGCAGCGAAGGAAAAGCAAACTGCAATAACCTGCGGCAGGAAATACTGGCTCGTCAATTGAATTTGCAAGCCGAAAAGGTAAATGTGCCCGGTCAACCTTTTCGCACCCTTATTTCTTACCGGAATTTTACCACCATAAATTTCAAGGTGGTAAAAATGGACCCCAAAACACGTGAACAGATTGGAACAAACAGCTGGGATGATGAGTACTGGAAAAAACTGCTGGCCTTATCTGCCGTTCAAAGATTCAGACAAACTTTGCCCGATACCAAAGACTACCAGAAACATTCAGCAGAAATAAAAGTAGACGCTTTGCCTATAGGTGAATATGCACTTATCGCCAGCGTAAACGATCAATTTAACCTGACTGAAAACCTGCTGGCAGTACAATATTTCTATGTTTCCAACATTGCCTACATCAACAAAGACAACGATTATTTTATTTTAAACCGGGAATCCGGCCAGCCACTTGCAAGTGCTAAAGTACAGGTTTGGTACCGCTCCTATGATTATAACAAACGCAAATACACTACCGGCAAAGGACAAAATGGTGTTACCGATGAACATGGGTATATAAAGCTTGAACCCTCCCAAAACAATAATGAACATAATTTCAAGCTGGAAATAACTCATGGTAATGACCATTTGTACCTGGAGGATTACATTTATAATTATACTTATAATGGCAGCCTTGAAAAAGAGGAGGAAAGGAATACTAAGTCGGCTTTCCTGTTTACCGACCGTTCTATTTACCGGCCCGGACAAACCATCTACTTTAAGGGCATAGTGATCAACACCAATAGTAAGACAAAAGAAAACACCGTTGTTCCCAATTTTTCGACCAGTATTACTTTATCGGATGCCAATGGGCAGCAAATAGATACCATACCTGTTACTACCAATGAATATGGGTCTTATTCGGGTAAGTTTACCATCCCTACCGGTTTACTGAATGGGCAGTTCAGGATCGCGGATCTGAATGCTCAGGGAAATCAATATGTTTCGGTTGAAGAATACAAACGACCCAAGTTCCTGGTGGAGGTAAACAAACCAACCGGTACCTATCGTTTAAATGAAAACATAACCGTGAATGGGATTGCCAAAGCTTATGCCGGCAACACCATCGACGGCGCTACCGTTAAATACCGTGTAGTACGCAGGACCAATATGCCTTTTTGGTTTTATGGCGGTTACAGCAAAATGATCTGGCCACCCCGTGGCGAGGAAAATATGGAGATAGCACACGGCGAAATAACCACCGATGCCAAAGGAGAATTCAAGCTCACTTTTAAGGCATTGCCTGATAACGCTATTGCCAAGAGCAGTCAACCCACCTTCGATTACGAAGTAACAGTTGATGTTACCGATGTAGCCGGCGAAACAAGAAGCGGCAATACCAGCGTATCGGTGGCTTACCAGGCTTTGAAATTAAACCTGGACCTTCCAAAGAAAATTCATGCCGACAGCCTGAACAAGATCCGTCTTACCAGTACCAACCTGAACAACCTGTTTGAAAAAGCAACGGTTACGGTTTCTGTTCACAAACTGAAAATGCCGGAGCGCCTATTCAGAGAGCGTCTTTGGCACCAACCCGATCAGTATGTACTAACACAAGATGAATTCTACAGCCTGTTCCCTTATGATGTATATAAAGATGAAAATGATCCCGCTAAATGGGCAAAGGAACAAAAGGTGGCAGAAAAAACCGACACCACCTCTAACACCCAGCCATTTATCCTCGATCATTCGTCCATAACCCCCGGCTGGTATGCTGTGGAAGCCATTACCAAAGACAAGTATGGCGAGGAAGTAAAAGACATCCGGTATGTACAGGTATACAACCAGGCAATTGTTAGTCCGTTGGCATCTGGCGGTATTGAAACGGGTAACACGTCAGTGGAACCCGGCGAAAAAGTCACCTACCAGGTAAGCACTACCCTGGATGATGTGTTTATCATTCATCAGGTGAATAAGAAAGACAATGTTACAAACAGCAGCTATTTCACCCTGAATAAGAACAGCCGTTCATTTGAGATGCCGGTAACGGAAAATGAAAGAGGTGGTTTTGGCATCCAGATAGCCTTTGTAAAACACAACCGGTTTTATTCAGATGACCAAACATTCCTTGTTCCTTACACCAACAAAGAGTTAACTATTGGATATGAAACATTCCGCGATAAGACACTGCCCGGCAGCGAAGAAAAATGGAAAGTAAAAATAAGCGGTTATAAAGGCGATAAAGTAGCCGCTGAAATGCTGACCGCCATGTACGATGCCTCGCTTGACCAGTTTAAACCACAGGCCTGGGATAAACCTTCCCTGTATGCCAGTTATAATTCAGGACGTCGCTGGGAAAGCAACACCTGTTTTACAACGGTACAATCATTGGAGAATAACAAGTTTGTGCAGCTCGCTGAATTTGTTTCCAAAAATTATGATGCGTTAATGGACCTGCCCGAACACCTGGTTTTTGCATTTAAGAGTAGTCGTGACGATGTAAGGATGAAGAAAGAATCGGCTAAAATAGCAGCAGCGCCACAAATGGCCGCAGCCAGACCTGGAGTACCTGTGGAGCAGAACAAAATTATTGAAGGCGAGGCGGCTGGCTATAATAATTTATCGTTTGATTCAGCTTCCGCGGTGCCTGTAGAAGATCAGGCCGCAGTAAACAATGCACCCGGCGCCACCGTTCAGGTTCGCACCAACCTCAACGAAACAGCGTTCTTCTTCCCCGACCTGCATACCGATGCCAATGGCAATATTGAATTCTCTTTCACTATGCCTGAAGCGGTAACGCAATGGAAATGGATGAGCCTGGCGCACACCAAAGAGCTGGCATTTGGTATGGATACCAAAACCATTGTTACGCAAAAAGACCTGATGGTGCAACCCAATGCGCCCCGCTTTTTGCGCGAAGGAGATCATATGAACTTCAGTGGTAAAATTGCCAACCTTACTGATAAAGAAATAACCGGTCAGGTACAATTACAATTGATCGATGCCACTACCAACCAATCGGTTGATGGCTGGTTCCACAATGTAATGCCCAACCAGTATTTCACCGTACCGGCTAAACAATCTGTTCCGGTAAGTTTCAATATTGAGATACCATTTCAGTATAACAAACCCGTAACCTATCGCCTTATTGCCCAGGCTGGCAACATGAGCGATGGCGAAGAGGCTACACTCCCGGTAGTGAGCAACCGCATGCTAGTTACAGAAAGCCTCCCGCTGCCCGTTCGGGGCAATGGCACTAAAAGCTTTACGTTTGACAAGCTGGTGAAAAGTGGCAGCAGCGAAACCCTGAACAACCATTCGCTTACCGTAGAGTTTACCACCAACCCCGCCTGGTACGCAGTACAGGCACTGCCTTATTTGATGGAATATCCCTACGATTGTGCTGAACAAACATTCAACCGGTATTATGCCAATGCGCTGGCTACCAGTATTGCCAATGCATCTCCAAAGGTTAAAGAGATCTTTGAACGTTGGAAAACTACCGACACCACAGCCCTGATGAGCAACCTGCAAAAAAATGCGGAACTGAAATCGGTGCTGTTGGAAGAAACCCCCTGGGTAATGCAGGCAAAAAATGAAGCACAACAAAAAAAGAATATCGCCCTGCTGTTCGACCTGGTGCGGATGAGCAACGAGGAAACCAAAGCCATTGCCAAATTACATGAACTGCAAAGTTCAAACGGTGGTTTTGTATGGTTCAAAGGCGGCCCCGATGATCGCTACATGACCCAGTACATTATGACTGGTGTAGGCCATCTCAAAAAACTGAAGGTGAACACCAGCAACGATCTGCTGGATGACATGGTGAAGAAAGCCCTTCCATATTTGGATGAGCGCATCAAGGAAGATTATGAGTACATGCTGAAACACAATAAAGGAAAAGAAGATAGTGAATACATCAGCACGCTGCATATTCAGTATTTATACATGCGCAGCTTTTTCCCTGAAACAGGTGTACCCGGCGGCGTATTCAAAGCCTATAACTATTTCCGGAAGCAATCACAAAAATTCTGGGTAAAACAAAGCCGCTACATGCAGGGCATGATCGCCTTGTCGTTGTTCCGTACCGGCGATGTACAAACCGCTAACAACATTGTAAAATCAATAAAAGAAAATGCCATTCACAATGAGGAAATGGGCATGTACTGGAAAGAATTCACTGGCGGTTATTACTGGTATCAATCACCTATCGAAATTCAATCATTACTGATTGAAACCTTTAGTGAAGTAACCAAGGATATGGCAGCTGTGAACGATATGAAATTATGGCTGTTGAAACAAAAGCAAACCCAAAACTGGAGAACCACCAGGGCCACGGCCGATGCCTGCTATGCCTTACTATTACAAGGCAGCGACTTGCTCACCAATACACCCGATGTAACCATTGACCTGGGTAATACAGCGGTACTCAGTAAAGACCAGCAACAGGAAGCCGGTACCGGTTATTTTAAAAAGGTGTTTGATGAAAGCCAGGTAAAACCAGAGATGGGGAATATCAAGGTAACAGTATCATCTACAAACGCCGATAACAAAGCCGCTGCCTGGGGCGCCGTTTACTGGCAGTATTTTGAGAACCTCGACAAAATAACGCCTTCAGCCACGCCATTACAATTGACCAAAAAATTGTTCATTGAAAAGAACACCGATCACGGACCTGTTTTACAACCCGTGAACGAGGGTCAGACCCTGAAAGTTGGCGACAAAGTGAAAGTGCGTATTGAACTGCGGGTTGACCGCGCCATGGAATATGTGCACATGAAAGATATGCGGGCCGCTTGTATGGAACCAGTGAACGTGATCAGCCAGTTTAAATGGCAGGGCGGACTGGGTTATTATGAAACAACCAAAGATGCCAGCACCAATTTCTTTTTTGGCCAGCTTCCCAAAGGCACTTATGTTTTTGAATACCCCTTGTTTGTTACCCATACCGGTACATTCAGCAATGGTATAACAACAATTCAATGTATGTATGCTCCTGAATTTACCAGCCATAGCGAAGGCGTTCGGGTGAATGTAGAATAAATTGCATACATGACCTGATCATAAAAGGTGAGCCCACTCATAAAGAATGGCTCACCTTTTTTTATTTTTGCACCATGCATGTTGATTTTATACTTATAGGACAAGGCATTTGCGGCACCTTCCTTAGCTGGGAATTGCAAAAAGCGGGCTATTCTTTTTTGGTGATCGATGACAACAACCCTGGCACGGCATCTAAAGTAGCTGCAGGCATTATTAATCCGGTTACCGGGCGGCGAATTGTAAAAACCTGGATGATTGATGACGTGATGCCCTTTGCCTGGCAGCAGTATACCAGTCTGGGACAACAATTGGCAGTAACAGCTATCGAACAAAAAGATATAGTAGATTTTTTTCCTACGCCGCAAATGAAGCTGGCCTATGAAAAACGATATGCAGAAGATACACAATACCTTTCTATACAAAATGATCCCAACGCCTGGACCAACAACTTCAACTACGATTTTGGTTATGGCACCATTACACCCTGCTATCTGGTAAACCTGCCGGTATTGTTACCCGCCTACCGCCAGCTGTTGTTAAATGATAACCGGTTGCTGCAGGAGAAATTCGATCACACCCAACTGCAGATCCTTGCAGACACTGTACATTATAAAGGCATTACGGCCCAACGCATTATTTTTTGCGATGGCATTGCCTCCTTTAACAATCCCTGGTTTAGTAACCTGCCCTTTGCTCCTAATAAGGGCGAAATGTTGCTGGTAGAGGCGACTGACATGCCAACGCAACACATCTTTAAAAAAGGGATCAACTGGGTGCCCTGGAAGGAGAATATCTTTTGGGTTGGCTCTTCCTATGAATGGGAATTTACCAGCGATCAACCAACCGCTAACTTCCGCGAAAAAACCCTCGCGGCCCTGCAACAATGGATAAAACGACCCGTGCGATTACTGGAACATACCGCATCGGTTCGACCGGCCACCATTGAACGACGTCCATTTATCGGGTTCCACCCCAATGAGCCCGCCATTGGCATATTCAACGGTATGGGCACTAAAGGTTGCTCCTTAGCGCCGTTTTTTGCCCCGCAGCTGGTGCAATACCTGTCGGACCAAACGCCCTTACAACCCGAAGCCGATATACAGCGATTTAAACGGGTTTTATCGAAATAATTTAAATTTACCCGGCCGCCTAAAGGCCGGTGACCTGTTTTGAATATATTTTAAAAACCACAAATCAATAACAGTGGGCGAGGAATCAAACGACCTGTACGTAATACCAGCGAAGTTTCGCAAGATCGAGAATTTACATATCTTATTCTGGCTGGTGAAAGACCTTTGCTGGTGCCTGTTATTTAAACCGCTGGGTATTATTATGATCTTCCCTACCCTCCTCGTTGCCATCTGGATAGCCTGGCGTAACCGGCATATCGTAGCAGAACTGACCCACAATTTGGCTATCGCCTTGTGGATAGTGGCCAACTCCATGTGGATGATCTCTGAGTTTTATAATATCGATGAGAAAGTAAGACCTTATTGCATTATTCCGTTCTCACTGGGAATTTTGATCCTGTTATATTATTACCTGGTCTATTCTCCCTTACAAAGAAAGAAGGTTAGAACCAAAGTGTCCTGAAGATCAGGAATGTTTATACGGGATATGACCGCGCGATACCTTCCAGATGTATCCATCAATAAGGTAATGTGTGATCTGTGGAAGCGCCAGCAAGGGTATCAATAAAGCCAGCGCTTCTTTTGATGGCTGAAAAGAAAAGATATAAAAGAGGGAGAAAGCTGTTTTATGTTCTTTCCAGATCCATGCATCCCAAAAACCTTCTTCCACATAGGCCAGTATAACCATACTAAATAAGAATAACACTACTCCATACCGGGAAAAGAATTTGGCAATCAGCTTACTGTATCCACCGCCAACAGCAGATTCGGTTTTCTTTTTACCATAAACCCATATCAAAGCCATATAAGGTACACCATGCGAAACCACATTCAGCAGGGTGAAGGCCATATCGCCGTTATAATACACAATGCCAAAATACCACGATAAAAAAGTACCGGCAATTACCAGATTGCGGGGCACATTCACATATTTCTCCTTTACAATAAATACCGTTTCCTTTACCAGATAGGCCGCCATTATAAGTACATACAACCCACTGGCAATAACCAATAAGGGTTGTGACCGGAAGTATACAAAATCGCCCTCAACAAACCAGTTAAAATTGCGTGGCGCGTTCAAATGCCAATATAGCAAGGGATATATGGTGGCGGTATAAATAGTGACCTGATCAATACGGTAATACCATTTATTAAATGTTTCCTTACGGGAGTAGATCCGCATGAACCCATATTGCTGACGCACAAAATGAAATACAGCCAGGTAAGCCAGCACCTGCCAGAAAAGCATATCATTGATGGCATATAGCATTACCCCCACTATAAAACCAATAACAGGAATACCGATAAGAATATTCTTTTGCTTTCCAAACGTGTCTTTATCAAAATAGGTGCGGTAAAGGGTACTATACACATGAGCGACATCGATGCATACGATCAAAACGATCCACCAGAAAACAGGAATACCTTGTCCTTTTTTAAACAAACCAGGCAACAGAAATACGATCAATAAAGAAACAAATGGGGGCAACAGTATAAACAGGCCGTCGAGCGGCAGTGAATAGATCCAGGGTTGTTGTTTCTTTGTATTAAGCATTATTGAAACGATTGAATAACGGATTTTGCTGCCTGTATACCCTGGTAAAACCCTTCTTCAAAAATAGAGATACCCGCCAGATCGGTATGTGCAAAAAATATCCTGTTGTTAACAGGTTGCGCCACTTGCTGCCGTTCCGGGTTATGAATACAATTTAATTTTGGCTGTATCATGGCATGCCCCCAAACCATTACATCGAGGTGCTGCACTGCGTCCCGGATATTACCATGCACTTTCTGCAGATCCTTTATAATCATTTGCACCCAATCGGCATGTTGCAATGCCAGTGCCTTTTTACGTTCAGTAGTTGCATCACTTTTTGTTAATGGCAGATAGTAGGTTAATACTTTTTGCGGTATATGCTGTTCTAATAACTGATGAGTAGCCTCAACATAACCCAGCGACTCGCTATCATATATAACATTGTCCCAGCACAATTCTTCACCCCGCCGCTCTTGCAAAGGGCCTACCGTAAGGTTAGCCACCATCCAGGGTGAATAGGAAAAATGTTCATGAATAGCAGCAAGCCTGTTATTATTCTTTATCAACCGTTGGGCTATAAACTGTGGTGCTGCAATGATGCACTTACGGGCAGCTATTTTTTTCAACCGTTTGGCATTCACATCGAAGTATATTACGTCAACGCCTGTGTTTGTTTCTGCTACATTCACTACCAGGCTGTTTACTTTAACCTGGCTGGTAAAGTTCTTTTGTAACTGTTGCGCCAGCCAGGCATTGCCTTGTGGCCAGGTGAGCACATCCTGATGCTCAGCGTTGGCTGCTTTTCCCTTTCGACCCGCAAAATAATGGATACCTGCCCAGGCAGAAGCCTCCTCATACCGGGTGCCAAAATCATCCCGCGTACAATAATTACAATACCAGTGCAGGTAACCGGAAGTATAGCCGTTCTGTTGTAACCAGGCTCTCATGGAAATACGGTCCAACTGCCTGTATTGTATATCGGTTGAAGAATGTAAAACCGGAATGGCGAAAGCATCTTTGCCATCACTTCCTTTTGCCTGCCGGAAGATTTCCATCTGTTCAAAAAAACGTTTGAACTGTTGCTGTTCCTCAACTGGCAAACCCGCATGCGGTACCAACCCATTCTGCCAGGTACCATTGATGTACAGGCGCTCTTCCGGTGCAAAACAAATGTAATATTCGTTGTATACAGGCAAGCCCTGTTCATTGTAACCGGTGATCACATTACTTTCCTGCAAAAAAGCCAGGTATTCGGTAAGATCGTTGTTGGGAACCGGAATATAATGCGCCCCCCAGGGATAGGCACAAATATTATTATGACCACTGGCAGCATTACCACCGGCATGCTTTTCCAGATCGAGCAACACAAAATCGCTGATCCCATTCTTTTGCAACCACCGCCCAGCCGATAACCCGCTGATACCGCCACCCGCAATTACTACATCGGTGGTACCGGCCAATTCAACCGGCCCCTGTAAACCACCGTCGCGCAATAAATGCCCTATTGATGCCGATGCACCCACAATTTCACCCGGGATTTTTTTAGTTGACGGTCCCCCACAAGCCGGCAGCAGTAAACTGCCACCTGCGAGTGTAGACAAACTTTGTATAAATTGGCGACGATGCATATTATTCAAGATAAGCGTTCCATTCCTCCTCAAAATAATTCACCAGTACCTGGTTGTTCAATTTATTTACGGCTAAAGGTTGTGTTGTTCGCATATCCTGCGGAAAAACAAACATCTGTTGTGCAGTAGCCGGGTTCAGGAACCTCAATCCGGGCAGGTAATTGGCTGGTATTTTATACGAGTTATTCTTAAAGGCAAGAATATAGCCCCATTCCCCAAACGAAGGTACCAGGTTATGATACGGCGCTGTATGAAACCCAACGGATCGAATGGTTTCATCGATACACCAGAATGATTTGGGCGCCACATAAGGTGAAGTAGACTGAATAACAGCCACTCCACCATCGGCCAACGCCTGGTATAACAGCCGGTAAAATGAATTGGAGTATAATTTACCGATAGAGAAGTTAGAAGGATCAGGAAAGTCAATGACAATAAAATCGAACTTGTTTGTATTGCTTTTCAAAAAGAGAAATGCATCCTCACTCAACACTTTTACTTTGGCATTATTCAACGAACCTTTGTTCAATTGGGTAAGGAGATGGTTCGTTGAAAACAATTGCGTCATTTTTTTATCAAGATCAACCAGGGTAATTGATGTAATGGAAGGATATTTTAAGATCTCCCGAACGGCCAGTCCATCCCCACCACCAAGAACCAATACCTTTTGGGGTTGTTGAACGGCCTGCAAACCGGGATGTATCAAAGCTTCGTGATAGCGATATTCATCTGCCGAGCTGAACTGCAGGTTGCCATTGAGGAACAACCGCATCTCCCGTTTGTTTTTTGTAAGTACAATACGCTGGTAAGGGGAGGAAGTAGCAAATATTACGTGATCGTTATAAGTAAGCGTTTCGGAATAATTCATGATGCGCTCTGAAAACACAAATGCCACCAGCTCTATTAATAATAACAAAATGGCCATTCCTTTTATAACCCCAGCCCGGCGAACCTCCTTCCCAAATTGTATGGCAAGGAATAATCCCACGCCTATATTTAAGATGCCGAAAAACAGTGATGTGCGGATCAACCCCAACTGTGGTACCAGTAACAAAGGAAAAATGAGTGCTGCAAGCAGGGCACCAATGTAATCAAAAGTAAATACCCGCGATACCAGTTCTTTAAACTCCACTTTGTCCTGCAGTATGCGCATAAGTAAGGGTATCTCCAGCCCAACCAGCGTACCGGTAAAAAACACCAGGGCATATAATACCAATCTGAAAGAGGAAGCTATTGGGAATAAAATAAATAAGAGGGGGGCACTGAATCCGCCGATCATCCCCACCAGTAATTCTATTTGAATAAACCAACGCAACAGATTCTTATTAAAATAACGGGAAAGAAAAGCGCCTACCCCCATGGAAAACAGGTATACCCCAATGATGGTAGAAAACTGGGTAACAGAATCACCCAGGAGGTAACTCGCCAGGGTACCGGCCACCAGTTCATATATTAAACCACAGGTAGCAATGACAAACACGGCCAGTAACAACAACAATTGCATAATAATGAAGCTGGATTAATGGATCGCAGAAGCAATAATGATAGCAATAGACAACATAAAGAAACCGGCCACAATAGCCAATGCCATATTTTGTTTTTCAACTACTTCCTTCCATAGGTTATGTTTAGGAGTTATTACTTCAACAATAACAAACGCGATCACCAATATGGCGATCCCTAAGAAGCTGTACAGGGCGGAATTGATAATTGGATTTACCACTAAAAGTTGCATTGCAATTGGTTTTGGTATTAAAAGAAAGCATTTTATTTATGATAAAGGCCAGGCCCACCGGCCTTCCATTGTTGCTGACCACCGGATGAAAATACCCGATAGCCCGACATATTGGAAAACACCATGCCCCCCGCCAACAACAGCACCCAGATAAAGAACCATTTCATTTTTTTGTATTCTTCTATCATTGTTGTTATTTATTATGTAAATGGACTGTTTTGCCAACGCACACTTTCCAAATAAGCACCTCTGAAAAATATACCGACCACTGGCAGCAAAGCGAAAATGACGAACATAAAGAAGTTGCGCCACATGGGTACATCATAAGTTACCCGCAGGGAGAATGAGTCTACTGTTGCATCACCCCTTGCCGGTTGTATCTCCAAAAAATAATTACCAGCCGGTATCGAGTGAAGAATGGCATCATCCTGATCACTGCCTTCGCTCCAGGATTCGCCATCTTCATAGCCACTATATTTTTCCACGCCTTTCTCTATGGAATATTCGGTTCCGTTATCAGCGTTTACGAGTGTAATACCCACCTCGAACCAGTTATTTCTTACAGGAGCTGAGATATCAAACTCCAGGTTCGACCGCCATTTATCCAGTTTGAATTTTTGCGTAACCAACATGGGGAGGTTGGTGCTATCAGGTAACGTAATGAAATTATCATACACTACTTGATTGCGGTTAAACGCCATGGTAATAAAGAACAGTAATAAAAAAAGCGCAAGGATGCCCAGCATGCTTCTTTTTAAGACAGTGGAACCCACATTGCCGGCAGACTGCACCGCACCTACACCAATAGTATAGGGTAACGAAATACCCGGAAACGCTGTGCGTAATTCCTTTCCTGAAAGGTGTGTGCCGTGATACCAGGAAATACCCTCACTGTGCATTTCCCGCACCCATATTTCTGGTGGATAAATATATTCTACGCAGTGGGTTTGGTCATTATCAAATATCTTTTCAGGGAATTCGCCCTGCGCGTATACCAATGAATACCGGTATCTGTTATAGGGTCTGAATATTTTTCCGGAAAAATAAAAATCAATGTCTTTGGCTTTGAAAAGAACTGGCGCATCCGCTGTTTCTTTTAAAAAGATCCAGTGCCCGTTGAATTCCGATAAAAAGGCATATCCCTGCACCGGGCTGAACAACGTATACTCCCGCCAACTATAGCCTTCTTCATCCTCTTTTTCGGCAAAACCAACCAGGCGGTATTCAACTCCCCTGATGGTGCCGGTTGACTGCAAAGGAATTACGGGTTGCCGGTCTGACTTCATCGTAACACGTAATAAATCGCTGTCCCCGTTTTTAATTTCATAACAGGCGCCACAGGCATCGCAGGAATATGACCGGGTAAACGGCCAGCTATACAGCCTGTTGGTTGCGCTACATTTTTTACAGGCAATTTCTTTGGTTACCGTATCTATTGACTGGTTACGCAGTTGTTGGAACCTGAAATCAGCGAAGGACTGGTAGTGTATACGGAAGCTACTATAATCAGTATTCTTTTTGCTACCGATCAATGCAATCCGGTCACCATCTTCATTAGCCAGTTCCAGGCTGTTGAACACCCCATCTTCATCAAACAACCAGGCCTCGCCCTCTATTTTTATTATTTTGCAGAAACCTTCCCGCTCGAGTAAGTATTTTTTGTTATTATTTAGTTCAATGGAGTCTGATCCGTATTCCATACGTGCAACCATGGCAAAAGAAACAGCTATTTCCAGCGCTATCTTTTCATACACCGCAAACTGGCCATAGCCTTCCACCAGCATCATAATATCGCCATCGTCTAGTAACATTGTCCAGTTATTGAAAAGGGCATCTTCATAAAAACATTGTACCCGGCCAATGATCTCAAAGGACTTTCTTTTCCATACACCCCGGGTACCGATCTGAATGGGAGAACTGGTATCGTTGGTTATCAGTAAATTGATCCGTTCATTTAAAGCACCAGCTGCTTTTTTAAGCGGAGCAAAACAATGCGAACATACAATTACATTGGTTGGGGCATTTTTGGCGTTTATTGCTCGCTGACACTCAGGACAGGTAAATATGCCGGTTATACTCATGGTTGGGTATCAACGTTTTATTTGTTGACAGGCAATAACTTCAGCATCAAAGAATCTGATTAATTCTTCATATATCTGTTGACCTGTCTGGTCGTTATTTTGTTGGTAGTTGGATAAATAGATATCCATATTAATGCGGTCGTATTCAGGCCAGCTGTGCAATGAAATATGCGATTCACTGAGACAGATCACTGCGGTATACCCAGCCGGGTCAAAATCATGGAAAACTTCGCCCAGCTTATTCAATCCATATTTATTTATCTGGCTATGTAATAGCTGTTGTATGTACGAAGACCTTTCAAGCAATTCCTTTTTTGGGGATGAAAATTCAGCAATAATGTGTAAACCAGGTTGGTAATTCATAGCGGATAGTTCCGGTGGTTAAAACTATATATAATTTAGTAGCCCGCAAAACCAAAATGTTACCGGCAACGGTAAACAAAAAAATGCCGAACGCAGCAATCACACTGCATCCGGCATAAAACACTAAATACTCATCGTAGGCTAAAAGAGGTAGAATAGTGCGTTAGGCAGCCATTTTATTGAAGTTTAGCATATCAATCGGGTCCTGGCGTAATAAGGAGCTCATCGCTGCGTATAACTCCGGCATATCATGCCGCATACGAACAGGATTTTCAAAAAAAACCTCCACACTCACGGCCCAGAATTCGTGGTAATTGGTACCTGCATAATCGCCCAATAAATTCCGGGCGCCGTGTTGCATGCTCTCGAAAATAGGGCGGGCCACTTTAGAAAAATTCTTGAACTCCTTTTTAAAATGCTTGTCTTCCTCCGTTTGGGAAATGAAATTTACATAGGCCAACGCATGCCCCATTTCATGTAAACCCATATTCCAGCTTGGCGTAAGTCCCTTAACGCCTTTAATAAATTTGTCCCACGACAAATAAATACCGCTGTGATCAACATGTCCTTCAAATGGGCGCGAATAAAAACCGTAATGATAATCGTCTTTCAGTACATAGATGTCCCTGAAAAAATTAAACAGGTACTTGTCCAGTTTGAATGTTAATTGAACAGCCACGGCACTAATGAGAATGGGCATTTCAGCACGTTCTTCCACTTCTATATAATGGAATTTTTTTGCTTTTTTGAACAGGTAAGCTCTGAAGAGGAATTTGTGCTGGTCATCTACGCTTAGTCGGTTGTAATATTTCAGGTGTTGGGCAACAATGGCATGATAAAAGGTTTCCTGTGCCAGAAACAACTTATACTGTCTCTTTTCGTACAGGTAATTGTACCATTTTATTACGGGGCTTTGCAATACAATGATGCCGAAGACCACCAGAAAAATGATCAAAATCTCCATAAGGGCTCTATTTTTCGTAATTGACTTGACGGGATCAGATCAACGAACAGTGGTTTTCAAATAGAGAAGATGGATCAGAGTACGGCTTTCAGGGATCCTTGGGGAGATATGGCAATTACAATAAAGGGGTATGATCGTTCGAGAGTTCTATCAGGCTACAATGTATAAAGAAAATTTTAAAAAAGAAAGAGCCTGCCTGTAAAATTATTGTTCTATTAGTACTCGCTGTAATTATCGTTAACCGGTTCCAGAAAAATTCCCTGTTTTAATAGGTCCTGGTTCAGCAATTTGCATATAGCATCGTATAATTCAGGCAGTTGTATTTTAAATGAGGAAGGTCGTTCGAAAAAATTTTCCACACAAACCGCCCAGAATTCCTGGTAATTGGTGGCAGCGTAACTTCCCAGCAGGTTCATTTCCCCTGCCTGCATGCGGTTGAACACTTCCCGGCCGGTGTTAGTGAATGCTTTAAACCATCGGTACTGAAACCCTTCATCTTCCCCCGCATGTTCATGTTCAGGAAAATTTACATAGGCCAGTGCATGCGCCATTTCATGTAATCCAACATTATCACCATCGGAATAGTTCGCATATGAGTTCAAAAAATTATTCCACGACAGGTAAATACCATCCTCGCTCACATGGCCCTGGAAAGGCACATTGAACAAACCATAGTGATAATCCCGTTTCATGATATAGATCTTGTGAAAGTGGTCCATAAGAAAATGCTGTAAACCAAAAGTAAGCTGCACGGCGGCAGCACTGATGAGGAGCGACATATGGTCCTCTTCCTCCATTTCAACAAACTCAAAATGTTTGGTAGCCCTGAAAATAAGGGTCCTTTTCAAAAAGCGGTCCCGCAGGGCCGCATCTAAATTCCGGTAATAGGGAATGTATTGCTGCAAGATTGCATCATACGCATTGTGTTTGTTATCGTACTGTTCTTTTACTTTTTGGGCCAGGTACCAGTTACGCAGATAATGGGCAAAAGAAGAGCCGCCTATAATCACTACAATCAGCAAAAAAATAATTCCGGATGTCATTACTTGATATTGGTAATTCCGGCAGAAAAATAGTAAAAAATACCCAACATTGGGTAGTAGGCTGACAGGTATTAAAATGACCTTCTGTTAAAGTTCATAAGAGAAATTACGTTTTTTATCTATATTTTGCCTGAATTTGAAAATCAACCGTTACGAAATTGATTTCCCCCTTTTGGGAAGCAGGAAAGCAGTCGTTTTGAATTACCTTTGCCACCCGCCCCAAATCGCGGGGGTATAACTAAGCTTATCAGATTATTTAAATATTATAGGAATGTATAGAACTCATACCTGTGGAGAATTACGGATGACACATCAGGGGCAACAGGTAACGCTTGCCGGCTGGGTGCAAACCATTAGAAAGTTTGGTAGTATCACGTTTATCGACCTGAGAGACCGTTATGGCATTACCCAGCTGTTACTGGGTGAAGAATTGAACAGTCAGCTCGATCAGCAGCCCTTGGGTCGCGAATTTGTAATACAGGCCATAGGTGTGGTAAATGAACGCAGCAATAAGAACCCCAACATTCCTACCGGCGATATTGAGATCAAAATAACTTCTTTTACCATTCTTAATAAATCAGCCACGCCGCCCTTCACCATTCAGGATGATACCGATGGCGGCGATGACCTGCGCATGAAATTCCGTTATCTCGACCTGCGCCGGAACCTGGTAAAAAAGAACCTGGAATTACGGTATTCCGTTAACCGGGCCGCCCGCAATTACCTCCATGATAACCATTTCATGGATATCGAAACCCCCTTTCTTATTAAATCAACCCCCGAAGGAGCCCGCGACTTTGTGGTTCCTTCCCGCATGAACCCTGGTCAGTTTTATGCTTTACCGCAATCACCACAAACTTTTAAACAATTGTTGATGGTGAGTGGCTACGACCGGTATTACCAGGTTGTAAAATGTTTCCGCGATGAGGACCTGCGCGCTGACCGTCAGCCAGAGTTCACCCAGATTGACTGTGAAATGAGCTTTGTAGAGCAGGAAGATATCCTGAACATGTTCGAAGGCATGATCAAACACATCTTCAAAGCAGTAAAAGGTCTTGAAATCACCGAAAAAGTGCAGCGCATGACCTGGGAAAATGCCATGTGGCAATATGGAAACGACAAACCCGACATTCGTTTCGGCATGCAGTTGCTCAATATAAAATCAGCCTTCAACAAAGATGGCAAACTGCCAGCCGCAGGTGAATTAATTGCCGGTGCCGATTTTAAAGTGTTCAATGACGCAGAAACCGTAGTGGCCATAGCTGTACCTGGCTGCGCCGAATACACCCGCAAACAAACAGATGAGCTTACCGAATGGGTTAAACGCCCGCAAATTGGTATGCAGGGTCTGGTATTCATTAAATGTAATGCCGACGGCACCTATAAAAGCAGTGTTGATAAATTTTTTACAGAAGATAAACTGAAGGCTATTGCCAATGCAGCAGGCGCCAAAGCCGGCGACCTCGTGCTCATCCTGGCAGGAGCGGAAGAAAGGACCCGCAAAGCCATCAGCGAACTGCGCCTCGAAATGGGTGAACGCCTGGGCATGCGCAAAAAAGATGAATTTAAATTACTGTGGGTACTCGACTTCCCGCTGTTTGAATACGCAGAAGACGAAAATCGCTGGGTAGCGCGTCACCACCCGTTCACGTCACCCAAACCTGATCAAATTGACTTAATGATCAAAAACAGCCCTGTTATTGAAAATGCGGCTGAATACCTGAAACACCCATACGCTAACATCAAAGCCAATGCATATGACATGGTGTTGAATGGTAACGAAATTGGTGGTGGTTCCATCCGGATCTTCCAGCGCGACCTGCAGGAAAAAATGTTCGCTGCATTAGGAATGAGCCAGGAAGAAGCCATGCACAAATTTGGCTTCCTGCTCGGCGCTTTTGAATATGGCGCGCCCCCACATGGTGGTATTGCTTTTGGGTTCGACCGGTTGTGCGCTATTATGGGCGGCAGCGAAAGCATTCGCGATTTTATTGCCTTCCCCAAAAACAACAGTGGCCGCGACGTTATGCTCGATGCCCCTAGCGCCATCGATCAAAAACAATTCGATGAATTACAAATAAAGTTGAATTTGCAATAACCTTTTTTTGAAGTATTTTAAGGCCTCCCGCATAAACGGGGGGCCTTAAAAATTTATGGGGATGAAAGGACTCACTACGCTCTGGAAAGCATTTCGTACCATTTGCATCGTACAATTAATACTGGTAGCCTTTAAAGCAATGTTGTCATTGCGCGTGCTATTTTCCCAGGCCAATGCACTGGTTGGTATTATTAATATCATCGCATATGCCCTGGTGTTCATTTTTGTTTACCATGGCCTCTCCATGCTGAACTACAATTATCCCGATGTGCCGCTTTCACCCAAACAAAAGCGTTGGTTCAATATCTTATTCCTCATTAACTTTATATTGATCGCCTTTCTGTTTGCCCAGATCGTAAACAACTGGTGGATGATACAATTTGTATTTGATATGGGCACTTTTAATGCAAGCAAAGCTGCCTGGCTATATGGCACCGCCCTGTTCTCGATCTCATGGTTTATTTTCATCATACATTTTGTCTTTTTGACCGGTATGTATAAGTTACGGCGGCTTATCTACGAAAACACCGTCAATACCTGGTATAACGAGTTTGACCAAAAGCCATAATTCGTTATATTTAATTATGCGACGACTCCTTTTCCTAAGCCTGATCTTCCTGGTTATTGCCTGTAAAAAAGAAAACAACGACAATAGCAACGCAGAAAAAACAGCCATTGATGTTTCGTACGGTAATGATGCAAAGCAAAAAATGGATGTTTATCTGCCCGCCAACCGCGATACCGTCAATACAAAATTATTAATACTGATACACGGGGGCGCCTGGATTGAAGGCGACAAATCAGATTTTATCATCGACGATATAAAAAAGCTGTTGCCTGGTTATGCGCTGGCCAACGTGAACTATCGGTTATCGAACAACGGACAAAATACATTCCCCGCTCAGGAAGAGGACATCAGTGCCGCAGTAGCATTTTTATTGAATAAACAGATCGAATACAAATTCTCTAAAAAAATAGTTTTATTAGGCGCCAGCGCAGGCGCACACCTGGCCTTGTTACAGGGATACAAACATGCAGATCTTATCACTCCCAGGGCCATCATTTCCTACTTTGGCCCTACTGACCTGGCTTATTTGTACAATCATCCTGGCAATCCATTGGTAGCCTCCATGCTGGCCGGCATCATTGGTGCCACTCCTTTACAAAATGCAGCCATCTATGCTACCAGCAGCCCCATAAATTATGTATCCGGAAAATCACCCCCTACGCTGCTGTTGCAAGGGGATGCAGATCCGCTGGTACCGGTTGCTCAGGCCAATATGTTAAAGGATAAGCTTGTTGCCTTCGGCGTAAACAATCAACTGGTCATTTATCCGGGCGAACAACATGGCTTTACTCCAGCGAAAATGCTCGACTCCTATACCCGGATCGTTGCTTTTCTACAGGCGAATGTTCCCTGATCCGTCATCCATCAGGCAAAATTTTCCTAACTTGAGGGGCTATTCTTCTTCCCATAACTATGGAAGCAACACCATTAGCAGAACGGTTACGCCCGAATACGTTGGATAAGCTGGCAGGACAGGAACACCTTACCGGTAAAGGAAGCATTTTGCGTACAGCAATTGACCAGGGCAAAGTGCCCTCCATGATCTTATGGGGACCGCCTGGCACAGGCAAAACTACCATTGCCAACATCATTGCCCACACCTTACAGGTACCTTTTTATATCCTCAGCGCTATTAGCGCGGGGGTAAAAGAAGTGCGCGAAGTAATTGCTGAAGCAAAAGAAAAAGAACGGGCCATCTTATTTATCGACGAAATACACCGTTTTAATAAAGGACAACAGGATGCGCTGCTGGGCGCCGTGGAAAAAGGGATTGTTACCCTCATTGGCGCAACCACTGAAAATCCTTCGTTTGAAGTGAACAGCGCCTTGCTCAGCCGCTGTCAGGTATATGTGCTTAAACCATTGCAGGAAGAAAGTCTGGTGAAATTATTGCAGCAGGCCATAGTAAAAGATGTACAACTGCAAAAAAAGCACATCGAGCTTCAGGAAACAACCGCCCTCATTACCATTTCCGGTGGTGATGCCCGAAAATTATTGAACCTGCTGGAGTTGGTTGCAGATACCCTGGGCGATACTGCTGTTATTACCGATAAGGCAGTAATGGAAATTGCGCAGCAACGAATTGCCTTGTACGATAAAAGCGGGGAACAGCATTATGATATCATCTCTGCTTTTATTAAAAGTATGCGTGGCAGCGATCCAAATGGAGCCGTTTACTGGTTGGCCCGGATGATTGAAGGCGGAGAAGATGTAAAATTCATTGCCCGCCGCATGCTTATACTGGCCAGTGAAGATATTGGCAATGCCAATCCTACCGCTTTAGTAATGGCCAATGCCACTTTTGAGGCCGTTGACAAAATAGGTTATCCTGAGGCCCGGATAATTTTATCGCAATGCGCTATTTACCTGGCATCTTCGCCCAAAAGCAATGCCTCTTATGTGGCCATCAACGATGCACTGGTAGCTGTTCGCCAACACGGCGATCTGCCGGTACCACTACACATTCGCAATGCGCCTACCGGTCTCATGAAAAAACTCGACTACGGCAAAGGCTATAAATACTCACATGAGTATGAAGGGAATTTTTCAACCCAGGAATATTTGCCACCACCGCTTACCGGTCGCACATTTTACACGCCTGGTAAAAATGCCCGTGAAGAAGAGCTAAGAAAATACCTCAAGAACCTGTGGAAAGAAAAGTATGGGTACTAGTACATAATACTGTAACCTACTTGCACTACCCTATTATATTATATAACACAAGCCACAATCTATTATCACTTGAACGAGCTAACATTTATACACAAACCATTTACCGAACTTACACCCCACGAGCTGTATGCCATTTTGCAATTACGCAGTGAGGTATTTGTTGTGGAACAGAATTGTGTTTTTTTGGATGCGGATGATAAAGATCAGGTATCTATACACGTAATGTGTTGGCAAAATGAGCTATTGGCTGGTTATACGCGCTTAGTGCCTGCAGGTATTGCCTATGACGAACCTTCTATTGGACGTGTTGTAACTTCGCCGAAAGTTAGACATGCAGGCATAGGAAAATTACTAATGAATTATTCCATTCGTACAACATACGACACATGGGGTAAAACTACGATTACCATAGGAGCGCAATTTTACCTTCGTAATTTCTACACTTCATTAGGTTTTGAACAATGTAGCGACATCTATCTTGAAGATGGTATTCAGCACATTAAGATGTTTTTAGCAGTTACCAGTTGAAAATATTAGATCGAAACACTTATTTAGATATTTTTTTAAACGCTGCACACAAAAAACAAACAATTCTGCGTTTATTGTATGTGTGACTGGTGTTTAGTATTTTAGCACCAGATATTTTTCCCAGACCGTCTGAAAACTAAATCTGATATTCTCATGAAACAAATTGTACACTCTTTACGGAGGTGTAGCTTGTTACTATTGGTGAGTGCAGGTACTTGCATTTCTTCCTTTGGGCAGTACACTGAAAGCTCCTCCGTATTTGAAGCAGGTATTAGCATTGGGCCCACAAACCTTTTGAGTGACCTCGGAGGTAATGCAGGTAGGGGTACCAAATTTGTAAAAGACAACAACTTTCCGGCTACTAAATTGATCTTTGGTGCTTACCTGAGCTATCAACCAAATGAATGGCTGGGTTTCAGATTGGCATTGAACAGAGGTACGCTGGTAGGTGACGACGCCCTCATCAAAGGGAAAGGTGGTCTTGAAGAAGCCCGTAAATACCGTAACTCCGACGTTCGTTCGCGCATTACTGAAGGTATGCTCGTAGCAGAATTTTATCCTACCGTTTTCCTCGAAGACGATCCATCTGATGTAGTAGGAAGAATTAGACCTTATGGTGTAGCTGGTATTGGTTTATTCCATTTTAAACCACAAGGAACTGACCCTTTAACGCATGAATGGGTTGACTTGCAACCGCTGCATACAGAAGGACAGGGTTTTGCTGAATATCCTGGCCGTAAAGATTATAAACTCACTGCATTTCAATATACTTTAGGCGCAGGTGCTAAATATTTCTTCAGCGAGAAAGTAAACCTCAGTCTCGAATTATTACACAGAACTACCAATACTGATTATATCGACGACGTAAGTACTACTTACATTGATGGACGTACGTTTTATAAATACATGTCGAACGCACAAGCTTTGTTGGCAGAAAGAATGGCTAACAAGAGTGGGAACAATGGAGCTACCACACCATACACAGCAGGTATGAAAAGAGGTACCTCTACTAATAATGATGCTTATTTTTCAATTAACCTGAAATTAGGCTTCAGATTAGGCCGTGGTGGCAGCGATTATAGTTCAACCCGTTGTCCGGTTAGATTCTAATAGTTACATTTTCCGTATTCAGCATATTTGTTGATCCGTACCCTTTTTGAAAACTTTTGGCCCGCTTCCGGCGGGTAGCCCAATAGAACCCATGAACACGACCGTAGGAAAAAATTTTACTATCCGTACTATACCTGTACTGCTTTCAATAGCAATATTGTTTGCAGGTACCGGTAGCTCCTTCGGTAGTCCATTATCAATACCCACCTATTCAAACGATACCATACTGGTACAAAAACAAGTTACCAGTAAAAAGCACAGGATCAAGTTGTTTCAAAACGACGATCAAAGCGCTCTGTTCTTTAGTGTGCGTGGATTAGAGGGGAAAATATACCAGCTCTTTATATTTGACCTTACTGGTAAACTGGTTACACAGGCAAATATTAAAAGCAAGCAAACGACTGTTATTGACAACATTGAAAAAGGCAATTACCTGTTCGAAGTGTTTAGCGATGATGTGCGAATCGAAAACGGACAGGTGACAATAAAATAAATCAGTTGCTGTTACAGGCAACTACGGAAGCTCTTTGCTACCACAACTTATAAACCAATAAGCTGCAGGGAAATTAGTAAAATCCATATATCCGGTTGAGTCAAAACCTGATCCGTTCCCTATTTTTTAAGTACCCTGAAACACAAAGATTTTATTAATCACTCCCTGCACCTGCTTATTGGATTTTAAAAATTCTTCTGGTTAGTTCCAGTATCCTTAGTAGCCGGCGATGAACAATTGCCGGCTATTTGTATTTTATACCTGTTCCAACAAAACAAAAACGCCTAACACGGTGCCATTGGTTTCGTGTTAGGCGTTTAATATGTCTGCCGGAATATATTAATGCAGGAAAATAGTAGCAGCATCCTGCCAACTATTTATACGGTCATAACCGGTTACATCTTTATTATGCACCGCTGTAAACAGGTGTTTCCTTCCATTGAAGTGCTGCAGGTGACGCACATGGTCATCTATCATATGATCGCCAAACACCATGCGCTTTTCACCACACAATACCAGCTGCTTCCAGGTAAAGAATGGGAAATGCTCCATTAACCAATCCAACTTGTCTTTCAATGAATTGGGAAACTCGGTAGCAGCCGACACTATAAATATTTCATACTGCTTATTCATTTCCTTTAACACCTCCACACTATCTTTCATCACAGGCAGGTCCCTGAAAAATCCGGGCTCATATAAGCGCTCACGTACAAGTTTCTGATGCTGTTCAGGAAATCCCAGTAACCACGATCCTTTCATCTTACTCATCTCGACCGGCAATCCATATGCTTTCTCATACCAGGTCATCATAGCTCCCATCGGATCGGCTATTACCTCATCCATATCGATAATTACTCTTTCCATAGTAAAGTCATTTTTGAAAACCCGTTCGCCTGTTATCACCTGGCTAGCTATTCTTCAGTTCTTCTTTTAGAAACTTAGCGGTGTGGCTTGCTTTAACTTTCAACAGGTCTTCAGGTGTGCCTTCAAACAGTATTTGTCCGCCGCCATCGCCACCTTCAGGCCCCAGGTCAATAATATGATCGGCCACTTTAATAACATCCATATTATGCTCTATCACCAGCACGGTATTGCCGCGATCAACCAGCTTATTCAATACATCCAGCAGATGCTGAATATCTTCAAAATGCAATCCGGTGGTAGGTTCATCTAATATATAAAACGTTTTACCGGTATCTTTTTTTCCTAACTCGGTCGCCAGTTTAACCCGCTGAGCCTCTCCCCCGCTTAAAGTGACCGCGCTTTGTCCAAGAGTTATGTATCCCAGCCCTACTTCTTGCAACACTTTTATTTTACGGTACAGGTAAGGCACATTCTGAAAAAATTCAACGGCATCATCAACCGTCATATCCAGTACATCACTGATGCTTTTCCCCTTATACCTGATCTCCAGTGTTTCGCGGTTATACCGTTTACCCTGGCATTTTTCGCAGTGCACATATACATCGGGCAGGAAATTCATTTCTATTACACGCATACCACCACCTTCACAAACATCACAACGGCCGCTTTTTACATTAAAGGAAAAGCGACCGGCATTATAACCCCGGATCTTGGCCTCAGGAACTGATGCAAACAAGGTCCTTATATCTGTGAAGAAGCCACAATAGGTAGCCGGGTTGCTGCGTGGTGTGCGGCCAATTGGGCTCTGGTCAATTTCAATTACTTTATCTATATGCTCAAGCCCCTTGATATTTTTATATTCAAGCGGCGTCATTTTTGAGTTATAAGCATGTTTGCTGAGAATAGGATACAGCGTCTCAATGATGAGCGTTGATTTTCCACTGCCGCTTACACCGGTTGCGACGATCAATTTACCGAGCGGAAATTTGGCTGTCACCTTTTGCAGGTTATTGCCATTGGCGCCAATTAATTCAAGCACTTTCCCATTGCCCTTTCTCCGCTCTTTAGGCACTGCTATTTCTCGTTTCCCGTTCAGGTAAGCAGAAGTAAGGGTATCCAGTTTCAACAAAGCATAAGGTTCTCCCTGCGCTACAACCCTTCCTCCATGAAACCCGGCTTTGGGACCAATATCAACCAGGTGATCCGCTGCCATCATAATATCCTTATCATGCTCAACCACCAGTACACTATTGCCGATATTACGAAGATTTTTCAGCGCTTCTATCAGACGCATATTATCGCGCTGGTGCAAACCAATGCTTGGTTCATCCAATATATAGGTAATGCCCTGTAATTGGGAGCCGATCTGTGTTGCCAAACGAATACGTTGCGACTCGCCGCCACTAAGCGTACGCGATGAGCGATTAAGCGTAAGATAATTCAACCCTACATCGAGCAGGAACTGTAAACGCTCACGTATTTCTTTCAATACATCTTTTGCAATAACATTCTGCTTGTTCGACAGTCTTTTTTCAATTCCCTTGAACCACAAAATTAATTTATCGAGGTTCAGCTCGCTTAGCTCTGAGATATTTTTTTCATCTACCTTAAACCACAGGCTTTCTTTTTTAAGCCGGGCACCATTACAGGTAGTACAGGTTTTTAATTCCATGAACTGTTCAGTCCATTGACGTATGGCATCACTTGAGCTGGCAGCAAACCATCTTTTTAGTTGCGGTACTACTCCCTCAAATTCTTCTGTGTATAATTTCGCATCGGGACCAATGGTATCAAAATCCAGGTGTTCTTCTTCCG
Source organism: Niastella soli (assembly GCF_017742245.1). Lineage (GTDB taxonomy): Bacteria > Bacteroidota > Bacteroidia > Chitinophagales > Chitinophagaceae > Niastella > Niastella soli. Next base: position 2,795,869 of record NZ_JAGHKO010000001.1, on the reverse strand, counting down.
ATCCGTTCTCGTTACCATACAATATCAGATTCAATGCTTTTTTCGGCATTTCTTTCAATGGAACATCCAGACTGAACTTGTGTTTTTTTGCCAGCCTTTGTACCTGGCTGAAAACATAGTTATCCCTTTCTTCACCCAGTGGTGCAATACCACCGTCATTAATACTTAAAGAAGTATCGGGCATAACAGCGTCCATGCTTATCTGGTATACATTGCCCAATCCTTTACAGGTAGGGCAAGCGCCATATGGACTATTAAAAGAGAAGCTGTTTGGCGAAGGTTCTTCGTAACTGATGCCGGTATCTTCACACATCAGTTGCCGGCTATATTGAACCAGCAATTCTGCAGGGGTTTTGCTTTTTCCATTGGTGGCTGCATCGTGTACTAACAGGAACATTAGCTCTTTACCCATTTGCAGGGTCTTCTGTACACTTTGGCTCAACCGAACTTTCATATCATCAGTTACCGCCATGCGATCGATCACCACTTCTATATCATGTATCTTATACCGGTCAACCTGCATTTTGGGAGCAAGGTCTTTAACTTCACCATCTACACGTACTTTCAGGTAACCTTTTTTGCGAATATCTTCAAACAACTCGCGGTAGTGGCCTTTACGGCCACGCACCAATGGCGACAATAATGTTATCTTTTTTCCCTTAAATTTTTTGTAAATATTATCAACGATCTCTTCCTCACTGAACTTGACCATTTTTTTCCCCGTGTTGTAGCTGTACGCTTCCCCAACACGAGCATACAATAAACGGAGAAAATCATATACTTCTGTAATGGTACCAACAGTTGAACGCGGATTCTTATTCGTTGTCTTTTGTTCAATGGAAATGACTGGAGAAAGACCCGTGATCTTATCAACATCAGGACGTTCCATATCGCCAATGAATTGCCGGGCATAAGCGCCAAAGCTTTCCATGTAACGACGTTGGCCTTCTGCATAAATAGTATCAAATGCCAGTGATGATTTACCACTACCACTAATACCTGTTATTACAACCAGCTTATTTTTAGGAATACTAATGTCAATATTCTTAAGATTGTGAACCCGCGCTCCAAAAACATGTATCGCTTCATCTGTTTCAACACCGGTTATTTGCTCATCTTTTGATTGTAAAGGTTTTTTAACTTTCACATCTGCCATAAAATAAGTTCGCCTTTTATATTTGTGCCGGAATTTACATCACCCGCGCGATATTACTAAATAAATTGTCAATGTTATACAACAAAAAAACAGTAGGAAAGTTGATAAACCTTTAAGATATTTGCGCCTCATTTTCAAGTAAATAGCTTATAATCAATATTATGGTATATAATTTGAAAGCTGTGTACTGTAAAAATCAAGTCTTTACTAAAACAATATAATATGAGATCAATCCAAAAGACCCTTACAAGTATTGCAGCGGTGGCTATAATTTTAGCCGGCTGTAAGAGCATGAACAAAACCACAAAAGGAGCTATTATCGGAACTGCAGGCGGTGGCGCCATAGGTGCTGTAATTGGTAAAGTTGCTGGTAATACCGCAATGGGAGCTGTAATTGGTGCTGCTGTAGGTGGCGCAACCGGCGCTGTTATCGGTCACAAAATGGACAAACAAGCAAAAGAAATTGAGAACAAAGTACCAGGTGTTAAAGTTGATCGCGTTGGAGAAGGTATCAATGTTGAATTCAGCGAAAAAATATTGTTCGGTTTCAACCAATCTACTTTGAACTCAACCGCTTCATCAAATCTTGATAAACTGGCGCTTGTTTTAAAAGAGTATCCTGATACTGATATTGAGATCCAGGGACATACTGACAGCAAAGGAGCAGATGATTATAACATGACGTTATCTGAAAAAAGAGCTTCTTCAGTTGCTACTTATTTGAAAAGCAAAGGTGTTGCTTCCAGCCGTATCAGAACAAAAGGTTATGGCGAAACTGCACCTGTTGCCTCAAACGACACAGAAGATGGCCGTGCACAGAACCGTCGTGTTAACTTCCTGATCACTGCAAACGCAAAAATGAAAGAAGACGCGAAGAAAGAAGCAGCTAAACAATAAGCTATTCTGTCTAACCGTTAGTACATTTTTAAAATAACCTTCAACTCTATTAGAAACATGAAAACAAAAGTACTGTTATTCGCACTGACCACTACCGTATTTGCATTAGGCGCTAAAGCTCAAGATAAGACTACCTTTGGTGTACGTGCTGGCGTTAACTTCCAAAACATCAATGGCGATGACGGAGCTGGTCATGATTATGACTACAAAATGAAAACTGGTTTTAACATTGGTGTAAATGCTGAAATTCCTCTTGCACCTCAGTTTTATGTACAACCCGGTTTGTTGTTCAGCACAAAAGGTGCTAAACAGGAAGTAGCAAACACAGATGATATTAAATTAAACCTTTCTTATCTTGAAGTGCCCATTAACCTGTTGTTCAAACCTGAATTAGGTGCTGGCAAACTGTTACTGGGTTTTGGTCCTTACGTTGGTATTGCTGTAGGTGGAAAAGTTAAACAAGGCAGTAACGATGTAGACATTGAATTTGAAAATGATGTAAAATCAACTAACCTGAAACCAACTCTTAAACGTGTGGATTTCGGTGGTAATTTGCTGGCTGGTTATGAGTTAAGCAGCAAATTATCTTTCCAGTTAAATGCTCAATTAGGTATGAGCAACCTGGAGCCAAAAGTTGATGGCAAAAAACCTGAAGCTAAAACTAAAAATACCGGTTTCGGTTTTTCAGTTGGATACCGCTTCTAATTAATGTATAAAGTATAACAGATACATTATAACTAAAAGGCTGTCTCATTTTGAGGCAGCTTTTTTATTATATGAATTTTTCCAATTTACATAAAAACCCTTATGCAATTTTAATGTACCTGTTACGTTAATTACCGAGTTTTTTTAGGACACATTATTAAAAAATTCATGTTCTTATTCTCACTAGTAAAAACCACATCAACTATTTTATGAAATCAAATGTACTCTTGATCGCACTGTTTACTACCGTATTTGCAATTGGCGCTAAAGCACAAAGTACCACCTTTGGTGCACGGGCTGGTTTTGGTCTTCAGAACATCAATGGACAATATGACGATGACCATAAATACGATAACAAGATGAAATTTGGCATTAACCTGGGCTTCAACGCAGAAATTCCTGTTACAGAAGAAGTTTATATACAACCAGGATTGTTGTTCGCTACCAAAGGAGCAAAAGATAAAACTTACCGGAAAGCAAAAATAAGTTTGTCTTATCTCGAAATACCCATTAACCTCCTGTTCAAACCCGAATTGGGCGATGGCAAATTATTACTGGGTTTTGGTCCATACCTCGCCTTTGCAGTAGGTGGTTCTTATACAAACGCCAATGGCGATAAAGCTCAATTTAAATTTGCGCACAAAGTAACTCAGAGTGAATACGCGGGAAGTGCTTATGTAAGACGCATGGACTTTGGTGTTAACTTCCTGGCAGGTTATGAACTCAGCAGCAAATTGTCATTCCAACTCAATGCAGGCCTGGGTCTGGCCAATATTGCTACAAAGGTGGAAGGTTTCAACAATAGTGGAAAAACTAAAAACACCGGCTTTGGTATATCTGCAGGGTATCGCTTTAAATAATTGAGTATAATCATACATAATAAAAAAGCTGTCTCATTATGAGTCAGCTTTTTTTATTTTATCTACACTAAAAGACCACACTTAACCATGAAATCAAAAGTTTTTGCACTTGTTCTTGCCACTACGATTTTTGCGTTCAACACCAATGCGCAGGTGTCTTTTGGCCTGAGAGCTGGCATAAACCTGCAAACGCTCGATGCCAAATACGGTAATGGCGATAAGATTAAGTATGACCTCAGAACAGGCTTCCATGTTGGTGTTATTGCTGAAATACATGCTGTGTCTGATCTCCATGTTCAAACCGGTATATTGTTCAGTACGAAAGGAACTCAACAGGAATTCAATATATATACACGGAAGGAATTTAAATTAGGCCTCTCTTATCTTGAAATACCCATTAATGTGTTATATAAGCCATCCATAGGGCCTGGTAAGTTGTTATTGGGTGCGGGACCTTATGTAGCTTATGCAATAGGTGGTAATGTAAAAAGCAGGGATAGTGTTGGTAAAGTCAGATTTGAAAAAGAAACTACAGGTTTTAATTCAACAATGTCCAACTGGGAGGTAACTTATTATGCCCGCCGGTTGGACGTAGGTGTCAACTTGTTATTCGGTTATGAATTTACAAAGAAAATATCAGTACAACTGAACGCTCAATTAGGCCTGAGAGATATAAATTCAAAAATCAAATCTGAGGTTGGCTTAAATGCAAATACAATAAGATCACAAGCTAAAAATACCGGCTTCGGAATTTCAGTGGGCTATAAATTCTAAAGACGCGCTTGAAAAAGAAATTTGACATTTTGAATTCCGTCATTATCTTTGCACCAGTTCTTTACACATCGCTTATCAAGAAAGGCTGAGGGAAATGGCCCAATGAAGCCTTGACAACCTGCATGCTGGTTTGAAAAAACCGCTGTAAGGTGCCAACTCCATCCTGCGGAAGGCGGGACAGATAAGTCAGATAAAAGCTTCTACAATACTGAATTTCAACATATTGAAAGCTCTTCTGACTTACGGAAGAGCTTTTTTGTTTTTATTAAGGTCCTGAGCGTAGTCAAAGGATCGAAGGACCACTCCTACAGATTGAGCGTTCTGAACGCAGTCGAAGAATCGAGATCTGTACATAATTAACAAATCATCTCCTCCTGTAAGAACTCCTCTTGATAAGTGCTGCCGCGAACAACTGTCTAAACAAATTAATCAAACGCTGCAATCCATGGTATGTACCTGGTACAAACTGCAGCAAAAAAAATGTTTATCATGCAAGCGACAACACAACTCATTCACAGCATTCCTGTTGATCCATTGACCGGCGCCGTTTCTGTACCTATTTATCAAACATCCACCTTTGTACAGGAAGCTCCTGGGGTTAACAAAGGTTATGATTATGCACGAACCAATAACCCCACCAGGGCTACATTGGAAAGCCTCATCGCACAATTGGAAGGCGGACAGGTAGGTATTGCTTTCTCAAGCGGACTGGCCGCTATTGATGCCGTAGCCAAGTTATTACGTCCCGGCGATGAAATTGTAGCCGTTGATGATATTTACGGTGGTGCATACCGGTTATTTACCCAGGTGTATCAGCAATTTGGTGTTACCATTAATTTCGTTGATACTACTGATCCTGAAAAAGTATTCAACGCCATCACCCCCAATACCAAACTCATTTGGCTGGAAACACCAACCAATCCCACATTAAAGATCAGTGACATTGAAGCCATTGCACAAATCGCGAAAGCCAACCACTGTTTACTTTGCGTGGATAACACTTTTGCTTCACCCGCCTTACAACAACCTCTTTTGCTGGGAGCTGATATTGTAGTGCACTCTGCCACCAAATACCTGGGCGGTCATAGCGATCTTATAGCTGGTTTGGTAGTTACCAAAGAAAAAGAACTGGGTGATAAATTGAAGTTCTATCAAAACGCCTGCGGGGCCATTCTCGCCCCCTTCGATAGCTGGCTGGTGATCCGCGGTATTGAAACATTACACCTGCGGGTTCAACAACACTGTCGCAGCGCACAGGAAGTAGCGGAGTTCCTGCAACAACATCCGGCAGTTGATAAAGTATATTATCCCGGGTTGAAAGATCATCCCAACCATGCCATTGCCCAAAAACAAAGCAAGGGGTTTGGCGGTATTGTTTCTTTTACACTTAAACAGGATAGTGCCGATGCCGCTACCGCGTTTGTTACCAGCACCCAATTATTCAAACTGGCCGAAAGCCTGGGCGGTATCAAAAGCCTGGTTAGCCACCCCGCCAGCATGACCCATAAAACCATTCCAGCCGAAAAACGCCGCGCCGCTGGCGTTACTGATAGCCTGATCCGTTTAAGTATTGGGTTGGAAGATGCAGGCGACCTGCTGCAAGACCTGCAACAGGCCCTGGAAAAAACAAAAACCATTGTTAAGACCACTGCCAGTAAAGCAGTTCCCTGTTAAAGGAAAAGGAAAGTATAGCCATTGTTAAACAATTTATTAAACACAAAGCCATGTCTGAACAAACAACCCGGGAATCTGTTAAAACATATAAAGATATTGATCGCAGTATCCTGAAACCTATACCCAACCCTACCGACCAGGCATACGAGATCAAGATCAAAATTCCCGAGTTCACTTTCCTGGGCGTAAAAGAGCAACCCGACTTCGCCGTCATTTACTGTACATTTTACCCAGGAAAAAAAATTATAGAATTAAAGTCATTGAAGCATTACGTTTTCCAGTTACGCAACATTGTAGTATCATATGAAAGACTGATCAACATTATATATGATGATCTGGTGGCTGTGTATGAGCCTTCCCGTTTGCGACTGGTAATGGTTTGCAACCCACGCGGCGGCATCAGTTCAAAACTGACAATCGATTCTGACTGGAAAATACGTGGTGGTAAAGAACAGTTCAACGACTGGCAAATTGTCGAAGACGAATGGTCAGTGGAAATGTAAACAATAGCAACAAAACAGTAACTACATTATTATAAAATAAAAATTGCAAATTAGTCATCATATGGACGCACACAAGTCACTCACAATTGGTTTATTTGGTTTTGGTGTAGTAGGTGAAGGTTTGTACAAAGTATTGCAACAAACCCCTTCACTGAAGGCCTCTATAAAAAAGGTCTGTATAAAGAACCCCGGAAAAAAACGCAATGCCCCCGACTCATTATTCACCACCGATAAAGATGAACTGCTGAATGATCCTGAGATCAATGTGATCGTGGAAGTGATCAATGAATCTGAGCCTGCCTTTGAAATCGTTTCTACCGCATTAAAGAATGGCAAAGATGTAGTGAGCGCCAGCAAGAAAATGATCGCTGAGCATTTACCCGAATTGCTTGGTCTGCAAAAAACAACCGAACGCTCGTTCCTGTACGAAGCGGCTGCCTGCGCTTCTATTCCTGTTATCCGCAACCTGGAAGAATATTATGACAACGACCTGTTACACTCAATAAAAGCCATTGTTAACGGTTCTACCAACTTCATTCTTACTAAAATGTTTGAAGACAAGTTGGATTTTCAGCAGGCCTTGTTACTGGCGCAACAATTAGGTTTTGCAGAATCTGATCCTACCCTTGATGTGGAAGGTTTTGATGCTGCCAATAAATGGAATTTCCTGCTTACCCATGCATACGGAATAGTTATACCACCAGATGCCCTGGTGTTTAACGGTATTCAGAACATTCAGGCTGGCGACGCCTCTGTAGCTTCTGAAAAACATTACGATATTAAACTGGTGGCCCAGGCTAAAAAACTGGAAAATGGTAAAGTAGCGGCGTTTGTATTACCCCAGTTCATTAAACACGAAGACCACCTCGCTTTTGTAAAGAATGAATACAATGGGGTGGTTATAGAGAGTGGATTTTCCGATAAACAATTCTTTTATGGCAAAGGCGCGGGAAGCTTTCCTACGGCCTCAGCTGTATTAAGCGATCTGTCGGCCCTGCGTTATCAATACAAATACGAATACAAGAAATTGTATCATCATAAACCCAATGAGCTTACCAACGACTTTTATGTGCGCGTGTACGTAAGCTTCGATGACTGGAAATACATTCCCAAAGAAAAGTTTGAATGGATAGAGGAATGGCATGCAGAGACCGATCGCAAATACCTGGTTGGGGTATTGCATTTCAACGAACTGGTGCAAAACAGCTGGTGGCGCGAAAATAAAACGTCGCTGATCCTGGCACCAGAAGCGGTGATCGAAGATGTGGAAGTACGTAAATTAAAAAAGAAGAGCCTCGAACTGGCTGGAATTATATAATTAAGTGAACCTGTAAAAGCAAAGAGGGTGTTTTTGTAAAAACACCCTCTTTGCTTTTGAACTTTATGAAGTAAGAAGTAAGAAGTAGGAGATATGAAATTCGCGAGCTTCTTACTTCCTACCTTACTTACATCCTTTAATATTTCTTTAGCAAAGCTTCTTTCAACGCCTCGTAATCTGGCGCTATCAATGTACTTTGCTTAGTGAGTGTAAGCTGGTCCTGTATGGCAGCAGGCACGGGCACCGCTTCGCCAATAACCGGCTCCACTACATCATAAAACTTTACAGGATGAGCTGTTTCCAGGAACATCCCTTTATCATCAGCATGTTGTTGTAAATAACGTTGTAAAGCCAGGTAGCCTACAGCACCATGCGGATCAGCCAGGTATTTATATTGCTGATATACCTCTTTTAACACGGCCCTTGTTTCATCATCTGAAATACTATATCCCGTTAACACTTTACGCAAATCACCCAGTTTATGATGAAACAGTTCCAGTATACGTACAAAATTGCTGGGATTGCCCACATCCATGGCATTGGAAATGGTAGCAATGGCTTTTTTCGGTTGATAATCGCCATTAGCCAAATAAGCTGGCACAACCGCATTGGCGTTACAGGCCGCTATAAAATGCTGTACAGGCAATCCTGAACAATAGGCTAACAAACCAGCACAGATATTTCCAAAATTCCCACTGGGCACTGAGATCACCGGTGGGTTCTTTTTATCGGCCCACTGTTTCCAGGCCAATACGTAATAGAACTGTTGCGGCAACCAGCGCGCCACATTGATGGAGTTAGCCGAAGTAAGAAAGATCTTTTTTGTAAGCGCCTCATCAACAAAAGCCTGTTTCACCATTTGCTGGCAATCATCAAATGTACCCGTCACTTCCAGCGCATGTATATTCTTACCTAAAGTGGTCAATTGTTTTTCCTGCACGGAACTCACTTTACCAGATGGGTACAGGATCACCACTTCAACCCCGGGCACATCATAAAAACCATGCGCCACTGCCCCGCCGGTATCGCCCGATGTAGCTACCAGCACCACTACCTTTTCGCTGCGTTCATGGGCAAAATGACCCAGGCAACGGCTCATAAAACGGGCGCCCACATCTTTAAAGGCCAGTGTAGGCCCGTGAAAAAGCTCCAGTGAAGATACACGGTCATTCACCTGCACCAGGGGTATCGGAAAATTGATGGTCTCTTTTACAATGCCTTGCAAAGCAGCATCGGATATAGTTCCGGCTACATAAGGTTGAATAAGACGAAAGGCGATCTCTTCGTTGCTATACTGCTCTATATTATCAAAAAATGCCTTTTCGTGAACCGGAATGGTATGAGGAAAATACAATCCCTTATCAGGCGCCTGTCCTTTTATGGTAGCTTCCTTAAAATCTACGTCGGGAGATTGTTTATTTAAACTGTAATATTTCATTAGAAATGCTTAAATCATTGAATAGTGAATTATGAATACCAAACAGGCAATTGTAAGTTGTCAGTTGTCAGTGGTGAGCAGGTTTCCGATTTTTCAGACGGCTGCACTTTCGCGAGCCCACTCACAACTCACCATTCACCACTCACTCTATCAACCCTGTCAACCCTATTTACTAGTTAGCTTGTTAACTGATCAACGGGTCAACCTACTTCTCACTAACAACCTTAGCCCCTTCATAATTGATCATGGTCACATAAGTCTTAAACTCGATCCCTAATCTGGTATACACATCTATCATTACGTCCTCAACGCCTTTGGCAACGTATTCTTCCTTGCTCAACATAAATATAGATGGGCCAGAACCGGAAATCCCTCCACCTAATGCACCGGCCTCTTTGCTTTTCTTTTTCACCTCATCAAAACCAGGGATCAGGATACTACGCACTGGCTCAATGATCACATCTTCGAGCGAGCGGCCAATAAGGTCATAATCATTCTTCAAAAACCCAGCCACCAAACCGGCAATATTGCCCCATTGTTTGATAGCTGCCTTTAACTGCACTTCCTTGCGCAATATTTGACGGGCATCGGAAGTACGCACTTCAATCTGCGGATGCACAACCGTTACATACATGGGCGGCGCGGTCAATTGAACAATATTCAATGGAAATATTGATTGAATAAGCGTTACACCACCATAAATGCAGGGCGCAATATTATCGGCATGTTTAACACCAGATGCCACTTTTTCACCGTTCATGGCAAATCGAACCAGGTCTTCCTTGGAGAACGGGTTACCCAATAAATAATTGGCTCCTACTACAGCGCCTGCAGAACTGGCCGCGCTGGACCCCAATCCACTTCCGGGTTTTATTCGTTTATCAATGATCACTTCAAAACCTACTTTCTCACTATATTCTTCCATTAAAGCCAGCAGGGAAGCGCCGGCTACGTTTTTCTCCGGTTCTACCGGCAGATCATAACCGTCGGCATGTGATATAACAATACCTGGTTCCTTCCGTAACCGCATGGTCATTACATCCTGTGGTTGTTGCAATGCCATCCCCAACACATCAAACCCACAAACCAGATTAGCCACTGTTGCCGGTGCAAAAACCTGAACGCCCTTTAATTCATTTGCCATTGTAATTCGTTTAACTAGTTTGATTCGTTAGGACCTGTCTATATTAATGTGCGGCACGGATTATATCTGCAAATACACCTGATGCAGTTACTTCAGCTCCGGCGCCGGCACCTTTCACCACCAACGGTTGATCGGGATAGCGGTTGGTATAGAACAATACCACGTTATCCTTGCCGTACAGGTGGTAAAAATCAGACTGTGAATCCACATGCTGCAACCCTACGGATGCTTTTCCGCCTTCATATTTCGCTACAAACTTCAGTTTCTTGCCTGCCGCTGCTGCCTGCTGGTATATTTCTTTAAAATGCTTTTCCTGCTTTTCCATTTCCTTGTAAAAATCATCCACGCTGCCTACCATACACGAAGCGGGCATAAAGCTGGTATTGGAAATATCTTCCATTTCAAGATGCTCCCCTGCTTCACGGGCCAGTATCATGATCTTACGCATTACATCGGTCCCACTCAGATCCAAACGCGGATCGGGTTCAGTATAGCCTTCATCCTGTGCCTGTTTTACCACCTCGGCAAAGCTGCGGGTACCATCATAATTATTGAATACAAAATTCAGGGTACCGCTTAACACTGCTTCAATACGGGTAACCACATCGCCGCTGCGCATCAGGTCATTCAGGGTACCAATCACCGGTAAACCAGCTCCCACATTTGTTTCAAAAAGGAAGAAAGCATTGTATTCTCGCGCCAGATCTTTCAGCTTTTTATAATACTGGTAGGCTGATGAACAGGCTACTTTATTACAAGCTACTACCGAAATGCTTTTGGCAAGCAGTTGATCATACACCTGTGCTACATGTTCATTCGCAGTAACATCCACAAAAACCGAATTACGCAGGTTTTTGGAACGAACGGTTTCAACAAATTTACCTAGGTCGCTGGTCTCTCCCTGCTGAAGCTGTTCGCGCCAGCCATCCAGTTCAATACCCTCATCGCTGAAAACCATTTTCTTGCTGTTGGCCATACCCACTATGCGTACCTGCAATCGCAGGTTTTGTTGCAGGTATTGCTGCTGTTGTTTTAACTGGGCCAGCAGTTTACCACCCACATTACCAGTACCGGCAACGAAAAGGTTTATTTGTTTATAGGTAGTTTCAAAAAAATCTTCGTGTAATACGTTGATGGCTTTTTTAACGTCTGCTGCTGCTATCACGGCTGAAATATTTCTTTCTGATGAACCTTGTGCTATGGCGCGTATATTCACCCCGTTACGACCAATTGCACCAAACATTTTTCCACTTATCCCGGGGTGGCTTTTCATATTGTCACCTACAAGGGCTACAATGGCCAGCCCGGTTTCAACCCGCAAAGGTTCAACCCGGCCAGTCTCAATTTCGTAGGCAAAGGTTTTATCTACTGCCTGTTTGGCTTTATCAACCAGGGCTTCGTCAATACCCACACAAATAGAATGTTCAGAAGACCCCTGGGTGATCAGGATCACATTAATAAAGTCATTGGCCAGTGATTCAAACAACCGGCGTGAGAAACCAGGTATCCCTATCATACCGCTTCCTTCCAGACTCAGCAATGCGATCTTATTGATGCTGGAAATACCGCGGATGTTGTTTCCATTTTTATGCGTTTCATTCTCAATCACAGTCCCATGATCTTCTGGTGCAAAGGTGTTTTTGATCCACACCGGAATGTTCTTACTCATTACGGGCTGAATGGTAGGCGGATATATTACTTTGGCACCAAAGTGCGACAGCTCCATAGCTTCCTGGTAAGAGATGTGTGGCAGTATTCTGGCGTTGGGCACCAGCCGTGGATCAGCGGTCATCATACCACTCACATCAGTCCATATTTCCAGGGTTTGCGCACTAACAGCACCGGCAATAATGGCTGCGGTATAATCGCTGCCACCCCGGCCTAAAGTAGTGGTATTGCCATTGGCATCGGCCGCTACAAAACCCGGCACTATAAATAAACGGGAAGCAGAAACCGAAAAAAAGTTATTACAGAGTGCATTAGTAAGTGCAAAATCTACCACCGCACTTCCATAGTGAGAATCAGTGCGGATCAGTTCGCGTGAGTCGACCCAGGTATTTTCTACGCCCTGTGCCTGTATACGGGCGGCAATAATTTTTGAGGAAAGCAATTCGCCAAAACTTACAATGCGGTCTTTGGTGCGGGCGCTCAGTTCACCCAGTAAGAATACCCCGTTACAAATATCTTCTATTTCATTACAGCGTTGCTTTACCCAGCTTAATACACTGCTTTGCTGGGTTACCGGTATCAGCGCTTTCACCGCTTCCAAATGGCGCTGCTCTATTTTCTGTAACAGCTCTTTATAACCTTCATCTCCAGCAGCAGCCAAACCACCGCTTTGCAATAATACATCGGTCACACCACCTAAGGCCGATACAACAACAATCGTTTTACTTTGTGGCATACGTACCAAAGCCTGTTGAACAATGCTGCTGACCTTATTCATATTCTCGGCATTTGCTACAGAAGTACCGCCGAATTTTAAAACCTGCATAACCTGAAATTAAATTGATTTGTAATTAGTTGAAATAACCCGATGCTTTCTTGATCCTGATCTCTTTCCGAGAACTTGAAGGTAGATGAAACCCCAGTGGTAATATGGAAATGTACAACCCTTAACGGGTTGTTGTAATAGTAGTAGTCGTAGCTGTGGAAGCTACCGTGCTGGAGGAAAGAATGATATGTTGAAAAAGTACCACTATTGATTTTGATATGCTAAAGGTAACACGAAAAGTCTATAACATTTGTTAGTTTTTAATCTTTTTTGGCTGTAACCTCATTCCAACAAGGAATTTCCGGAATTATTGAAATCAATTCAACAAATCAGTGCTTTTATTAATTTTTTTCTTGTACTTTCAATACCCGATTTTTGTTGCTGCTTACCATATTTTTGCATTTTGCATTAATGCCATAAACTTGATATTACATGGATCACCAGTCATCACGAGGACTGCAGCAGTTTAAGAATTATGTAGGCGTAAAGTTTCAGCTCTACAACAGTCTGTTCACCTCGCTCCCGTTTCATCGAATTGAGAAAACCGGTATTCTGCTTTCTTTATTATTAAACAATTGTGAAGAGGGATATAAGAAGAAGCAAAGCCCTATGCAGATCATTGATGAATTCTTTGAGAAGCATACTTCCTACACCAAGGAGCAGGATAAACACGACCTGTTGTTCCGCTTTATTCAATACGTTGAGCGGCAGGTAGTTTTGTTCGATGCACTGGAAGATGCCTCCTTTAAGGAGATCAATGATTTTAACGGCATTGGAACGCTGAAGTACCTGGCTGCTGATGTTATTCAGGAAAACAAACAGGAAGAGCTGGCTAAAAAATTAGAAGACTTCTCCATCCGGTTGGTGCTTACCGCCCACCCTACCCAGTTCTATCCCGGACCTGTATTGGGCATTATTCATGACCTGTCGAAAGCACTGGCAGAAAATAATACCAGCCAGATAAACATGTACCTGCAACAACTGGGTAAAACACCTTTCTTCAAAAAGGAAAAACCAACGCCTTTTGATGAGGCCGTTAGCCTTATCTGGTACCTGGAAAATGTATTCTACAACGCAGCAGGCCGTATTCTCACTTACCTGAATTCCCAGTTCCCCAAAATGCTGCCGGACACCAATCCGTTGATCACGATGGGCTTCTGGCCTGGCGGTGACCGCGATGGCAACCCCTTCGTTACAGTTGATACCACCCTGAAAGTGGCAGATTCCCTGCGCGGCAGCATTATAAAATGTTATTACCTTGAAGTGCGTAAGCTGAAAAGACGCCTTACCTTCAAAGGGGTTGATGCTATTCTGGCTGATCTGGAAAAACAGTTATACGAAAACATTTTCATCCCCGGCCAGCGCACCTTCCTTAGCAAACAGGGCATACTGGATGCATTACAAAAAATAAGAGAAATATTGATCTACCAGCATAATGGATTGTTCCAGCACCTGGTAGATAATCTCATAAATAAAGTACATGTATTTGGACTGCATTTTGCTTCGCTCGATATTCGGCAAGACAGCAGTGTTCATAGTAAAGTACTGGAAGCTATAGCAGCCAAAACAGATATCCTTCCCAAGAACTACTCCGAACTTTCTGAAGAAGAAAAGAAGAAGCTTTTATATAAGGCCAGCGGTGATATTGGCGGTCATGTATTTGAAGATGGCATTGAAAAAGACACCCTGCTTTCGATCAAAGCCATTAAAGAAATACAACAATACAATGGGATTGAAGGGTGCAGCCGCTACATCATCAGCCAGTGCAACAGCGCACTGAACCTGCTGGAAGTGTACGGACTGTTCAAATTGTGCGGTTGGAAAAATGAAGACCTGACCATAGATATAGTACCCCTGTTCGAAACCATCAACGACCTGCAGGAAGCAGCCGAGATTATGGGGGAATTGTATGAAAACGAAACCTACCGTAAACACCTGCAAAAACGGAACAACCGCCAAACCATTATGCTCGGTTTCTCCGATGGCACAAAAGACGGCGGTTACCTGATGGCTAACTGGAGCATTTATAAAGCCAAAGAAAAACTCACCAGTATCTCTGCCAAATATGGCATAGCGGTGGTGTTCTTCGATGGTCGTGGTGGTCCTCCGGCACGTGGCGGTGGTAAAACCCATAAGTTCTATGCTTCTCTGGGCAAGAACATCAGCAACAAGGAAATTCAGCTTACTATACAGGGACAAACTGTTAGCTCCAACTTCGGCACCATCGACTCTGCCCAATATAATATTGAGCAATTGTTGAACGCTGGTATCTCAAACGATGTATTTGCCGATAAGGACAAAACGTTATCGAAGGAAGAAGAAGAAATACTGAACGAACTGGCTGAGGAAGGTTTAAGATCATATAATGAATTAAAGAACAATCCAGACTTCTTAAATTACCTGGCGCATGTAAGTCCACTGAAGTTTTACAGCCAGACAAACATCGGCAGCCGGCCTGCCAAACGCGGTTCTTCTTCAAAGCTGTCGCTGAAAGACCTGCGGGCCATCCCGTTCGTAGGGGCGTGGAGCCAGTTAAAACAAAACGTAACCGGCTATTATGGCGTAGGCACTGCTTTACAAGCCATGGAGAAGAAAGGCAAATTAAACGATATTAAGAAGATCTACCACCATTCCCTGTCCTTCAAAACACTGATGGACAATTGTGAAATGGCGATGAAAAAATGCTTCTTCCCATTAACAGAATACCTGGCGCAGGATCCCCGGTACGGCGAGATCTGGAACCTGATCTATAAAGAATACGAATTAACACAACGGTATATCTTCCTGTTATCGGGCAAAAGCGAATTAATGGCTGATTATCCGGTTGAGCAGTTATCGGTGCAAATGCGCGAGCGCATTGTATTGCCGCTTACCACCATCCAGCAATACGCCATGGCGCGGATTCGCGAAATGGAAGAACAAAACGCCCAACCCCAGCATAAAGAAATATTCGAGAAGCTGGTTATTCGCAGCTCATTCGGGATCATTAATGCGGGAAGAAATTCGGCATAGCGATCACTCACAACTGACAACTCACTCAAAAAATAAACGCACCCGGCGAAACGGGTGCGTTTTTCTGATAACTAAAACAACGGTAATGAAAAAAAGCATTAAATACTATTTCATTGTATTACCGCACAGCATTTAGTTAGTTTTGGCTACAGGTTAAATAACACTATGGTTGTTAATTAAGCTATCGTATATCAATATCCGCTGTTCAATCTCACACATTTCCTGCCTGGTACATTCGCATTACCATTGATCTTGCAATACAAACCAATTATGTCGGTGGGGATAAAAAGCAACTCGTTAATGTATTATAATATATATCATATATTATATTTCCCACAATCCAATTCAAGAAACCACTAAAAGCGGCAATTACAGCATATGATTATAGTCAAAAATACCAATTTTTGACCGCAAGACATGAATTTATGTACATATAAAATTTATATTAATACAATTATTAATCAGCCTCGCTTCCTTTAACACTTTCTCTATTTTAATAAACCCCATTGCTTTTAAATAATCTCAACCAAAGACCAAATAAGGAGATAACAGGGACCTGACAAGGATAAAATCCCTGCCAGGTCCCTGTTAGGTCCTTGTGAGGTCCCTGTTAGGTCCCTGTGAAGTCCCTGTTAGACCCCTGTCAGGTCCCTGTGAGATTCAACAGTTTTAGGAGCCAGGCAATAAAAAAGGGTATTTCCTTATCGGAAATACCCTATATATGGAAGCTCGTTAGTCTTGGTTTTTAGAAATGCCAGGTAGCTGCTAACAAGAACGTACCTGTGCTTTTTACCCCCTCATTGGGATTCTTTATAAAAATGGGGTCTTTTGAACTATCTAATCTGAATTCGGGAATGATAGTAAGATTGTCAATGTGAATATTACCCGATAAAGTAGTTGCAAATACACTGGTTCCTCCACCGGCAGCAGCAGAGAACCCTGAAACTGCATTTTTATCATCGAAATATTCACCACGCAGGGTTAATCCGAACGTTTTAGAAGGGTCGGCATTTAAATAGACGGCCGATCCCCACCAGCTGTCGCCACTGCTTTTGCCATCGGGTTTAACAGACTGCACAGTCCCATTATAACCAACACTGAACTTATCGCTCAGCGTGCCGATAACTACCAGATCTACCTGGTTAACCATGTTTTCGCCCATATCTTTACCTCCCTGGTAATTGAGGTATGCTTTCAACTTACCATCGGCCATAGTAGAGCTTATCTGAGCAATTGCCATTTTCTTGGCAAAACTGGCAGTTACATTGTCGGTAGGATTCGCCACCCCGGCCATGAAACCCCAGTTACCGGCAGTATATTCAGCCTTTAAGCCGGTATGAAAGAAGGGACCGAACGAAAACATGTACGACATGCTGTAATTGCGATTCAAATAGGCATCCACCACTTCGTAACCAATGTGTGTAGCCCATTTACCCATAGTGAACTTTAATTTATCTGAAGCAGCCACCGAAACGTAGGCCTGCTTGATGGCAGTTCCCAAACCACTTCCTTTTTCGTTGTAAGAAAATTCTTCTGCCCTTCTGCCAAAACCCAGATCTAACACCCCCGTAACTTTCCCAGTGGTATATTCAGCCTTTACCGATGCCATACCTAATTCAAAAGAATTTTGCGAATTGGTAAAGCTGGTATAATTATTCAAGTAGCCTGAGTCTTTGGCATTATGAAAATTATAACGATAATATGCATCAACGGAACCAGTAATATTCAGTGAACTTTTCTTCGTAGAATCTTGCGCTTCAACATAAGAACCCAGGGCCATGCTAAAAATGGCCAATGAAGAAATTTTTCTTAACATTGCAGTTAGATTTTAAGTGTTAATGAAAAGGGTACGGTGGTAGGAACCGGGCTTGTGTCAGAAGCCCGATCTTATTGAATACTGTACCTTTTTCTTTTAGAACTCAACTGTTTTTTCTACCAGTTTTCCATTCTCACCATTAACCAGCAAAGTTCCTTGCAAATATTTTTCATTGTGTTGGGTTTCATCCAGACCCAGCTCTTCTTCTTCTTCAGTAACACGCATAGGAAGAACGAAATTGATGAATTTGAATATAGCGAAAGAAACGCCGAAGCTGTATACAACCACTATGGCCATCGCTTTAAATTGAGTAAAGAAGAATGAAGCATTGCCATAGAACCAGCCCTGAGGACCATCTTTGATCCCGTGCGCCAGCTGGTTGGCAAATACACCGGTAAGCAACATACCTACCATACCGCCAATACCGTGACAGGGAAATACATCGAGCGCGTCATCGAGCGTAGATTTTTGTTTGATACCAACTGCTATGTTAGAGATTAAAGCGCCAACAACACCTATAATGATACTTTGAGGGATACCTACAAAACCAGCGGCAGGTGTAATAGCCACCAAACCTACCACAGCTCCGATACAGAAACCAAGCACTGAAGGCTTTTTACCTTTTACTACATCAAAGAACATCCAGGCTAAACCAGCAGCAGCAGCGGCAGTATTAGTTGTACCAAAGGCATTTACTGCAAGACCAGAGGCGCCTACAGCAGAACCGGCATTAAAACCAAACCAGCCAAACCACAATAAACCTGTACCGATCAGTACGTAAGGCACGTTGGCAGCCGGGGTTTCCTTATGAGCCATATGCGTTTTTCTGCGCTTCAATACCAGGGCACCGGCAAGGGCTGCACAACCTGCAGTTATGTGTACTACAGTACCACCAGCAAAATCCCATGCACCCATTTTTGCCAGGAACCCATTTGGATGCCATGACCAGTGGGCCACCGGAGCGTAAACCAGTAAACTAAACAATACAATAAACAATATATAGGAGGTAAACCGTATACGTTCAGCCACTGCACCTACTACCAGACCTGGAGTAATGATGGCGAACATCAGTTGAAACAAGGCAAACAAACCGAGAGGGATAGTAGGAGCAAGCGACCAGGCGGCGCCAGATTTTACTCCTTTAAAAAACAGGTAAGTGGAAGGATCACCAATAAATCCACCAATTGAATCACCAAAGCTCAAACTAAAACCAACAGTGATCCAAAGCACGCCAACTACACCAGCGGCAACCACACTCTTGATCATGGTGGAGATTACGTTTTTGCGGTGCACCATACCGCCATAGAAGAAAGCCAGGCCAGGGGTCATTAAAAACACCAAGGCCGTTGAAACCAGCACCCATGCAATGTCTGCGGCACTATACTGTGTTTCTTGAGCGCCCGGAACATGATCCGCTTCAGGTGTAATAAACATGGCAGCCAGGGCAACAACTACCAATACCAGGAACGGCATTACATTTTTAAATGACAGTTTCATTGTTTTCCGTTGTTTAGTTTAGAAAATGATATTATTAAAATAATGCATCTAATAATATTACACCGAAAATATTCATTTTTTAACAGACAACCTTATCAAATCATTACATTTTATTATTTATAATACATATCTTACTTATCCTATATCCCGGTCGTAACTCCTTGCTGGCCCAATCTTTAAATAAAGCATCGTTTTGAAAATAAAAACACCATCCTTTTTGGATGGTGTTTAAAAATCGACTGTCTTTTGCTATAAATTGTAAAAATTGAGTCTAAATCAATTAATAATGAAAAATTAACCGGCCTAATACCCAGAAAATGACACTCACTGTTTCAATTTTAACCATATATAAATTTTTTATATTTATACTTACAAAAAAAGCCCCGGTGACATCACCGGGGCTCTGAAAAAAATGACTTTTTTGCTTATATCGCTAACACTATATTTTGATCTTTGCTCTCCAGGTAAGAAACACCTTCATTCAGAAATTCGTCTACTTTACGAGCGCACTCCCGGCCCTCGCTGATAGCCCAAACTACCAGACTTTGACCCCGGCGCATATCACCTGCTACAAACACTTTATTAATGCTTGTTTTGTATTCCTTTTCAGTAGCCCGAACGTTACCACGGCTATCCAGGTCAACGCCCAATTCGCCTAATAGGCCTTCATGCTGGGGATGTACAAAACCCATTGCCAGCAATGCCAGCTCGCAAGGCAGCTCCCGCTCCGAACCTGGCTTTTCAACAAACTGCGCTGGTTTGCCATCCTCCGTTACCTGCCATTCCAGGTCAACCACTTTTAAGGCTTTCAGGTTACCCTTTTTATCGCCAACAAATTCTTTGGTGGCAATAGCCCAGTGACGGTTGGCTCCTTCCTCATGCGAAGAAGAAGTTTTTAAGATCATGGGAAAACTTGGCCAGGGCATAAACTCGTTGCGACCTTCAGGTGGTTTAGGCAACAGTTCAAACTGGGTAACCGATTTTGCTTTATGGCGGTTGCTGGTACCAACACAGTCGCTACCAGTATCACCACCACCAATTACAACTACATTCTTATTGGTTGCTAATAGGTTCTCACTGAAAATATTGCTTTCGATATTAGCATCTGCCAATGGATCGAGGCCTGCATTGCGCTTGTTCTGCTGTTTCAGGAACTGCATGGCATAATAAACGCCTTTCAGTTCACGGCCCGGGATCTTCAGATCACGGGGAACGGTTGAACCACCAGCCAGTACAATAGCATGGTATTCACGCAACAGGTCGTTGATGCGTACGTTCACTCCCACATTGGCATGGCAGCGGAAGGTCACACCTTCTTCTTCCATGAGCTTTATCCTTCTGTCAATTACCCATTTTTCCAGTTTAAAATCAGGTATACCGTACCGTAACAAACCGCCTGGTTTATCATCGCGCTCAAATACGGTTACCGAGTGACCTGCATAGTTCAACTGCGCAGCGGCAGCCAAACCAGCCGGACCAGATCCAATTACAGCCACTTTTTTACCGGTACGAACGTGCGGTTTGCGGGGTTTTACAAATCCTTTATCAAAAGCTATTTCTATAATGTGCTTTTCAATTTCTTCAATTGTGATAGCGGGTTGGTTAATGCCCAGTACACAGGCGCTTTCGCACGGGGCAGGGCAGATACGACCGGTAAACTCAGGAAAGTTATTGGTGGAAGTAAGAATATCATAAGCTTCCTGCCAGCTCTTGCGATATACCGCATCATTAAACTCTGGTATCACATTACCCAGCGGGCATCCGCTGTGGCAAAAAGGAACTCCACAATTCATACAACGAGCAGATTGCTGGTTCAGCTTTTCATCGCTGTAGCGTTCAACAAATTCATTGTAATCTTTTAACCTTTCCTCTACTGGTTTCTTACCTGGCAATTCCCTGGTAAATTCTAAAAAACCCGTTGGCTTACCCATTTTATTAGTTCTAGTTTAAGGTGAGATCTAAATTATTTGAACCGATGAATTTTGAATATTGAATGTTGAAGTCAATACATGTTCAGTATTCGACATTCAACATTCAATATTTACTATTTCTTTTTAGCGCCTTGCTTTACTTTGCTTTTTTCCTGCAGCGCTTTCTTGTAATCTTTCGGGAACACTTTAATAAAGTTTTTCAACTGGTTCTCAAAATCATCCAATACAAAGCGTGCTACGGCACTACCAGTATAGGCGTAATGGCGGGTGATCATATCGTTCAGCGCCTGTGCATCTTCTGCATCCAGTGGATCGAGATCAACCATTTCTTTATTGCATAGTGTAGCGAATTGTTGTTTCACATCGTACACATATGCTATACCACCGCTCATACCAGCAGCAAAGTTGCGGCCCGTGGCACCCAGGATCACTATGCGGCCACCGGTCATGTATTCACAACCGTGATCGCCCACTCCCTCTACTACTACTTCAGCACCTGAGTTACGAACACCAAAACGCTCACCGGCTTTACCTCTGATGTATGCTTCACCAGATGTGGCACCATAGAAGGCTACGTTACCTATGATGATATTTTCTTCGGGTACATAGCTGGCCTGTTTTGGCGGATATACGATCAGCTTGGCGCCGCTCAATCCTTTACCAAAATAGTCATTGGCATCACCTTCCAGCTCAAGGGTTATCCCTTTTGCATTGAAAGCACCAAAGCTTTGTCCGGCAGTACCTGTGAAATTGAAGTGAATGGTATCATCAGGCAATCCTTCACCTTTATATTTTTTAGAGATCTCATTCGATAAGATCGTACCAATCGTCCTGTCAGTATTCTTAAGCGGGAAAGAAGCAGAAATGCGTTCCTGTTTGTCAAGCGCTGGTTGAGCAGCCTTTAACAATTTCCAGTCTAATACTTCAGCAATACCATGGTCTTGTTCTTCCTGTTTGTATAAGCCTGTGTACAAACCAGTAGGTTCTTTATATAATACAGGGCTCAGATCCAATTTGCTGGTTTTCCAGTGATTGATGCCTTCGCGCATTTCGAGGCAATCAACCTGGCCTACCATTTCATTAATGGTGCGGAAGCCCAGTTCAGCCATGATCTCACGCAGGTCCTGTACCAGGAACTGGAAGAAGTTCACTACGTGATCTGCGTTACCTGAAAAGCGTTTGCGTAATTCAGGATCTTGTGTTGCCACACCAACCGGACAGGTATTCAGGTGGCATTTACGCATCATGATACAACCTTCAACCACCAGGGCGGCTGTAGCCACACCCCACTCTTCTGCTCCCAGTAAAGTAGCGATGGCTATATCACGACCGGTTTTCATTTGGCCATCGGCCTGTACAGTAACACGGCTGCGTAATTTATTTTTTACCAGTGTTTGATGGGTTTCGGCCAAACCTAACTCCCATGGCAAACCGGCATGTTTTATAGAACTGATGGGTGAAGCTCCGGTACCACCATCAAAGCCAGAGATCAATACTACATCGGCTTTGGCTTTGGCCACACCGGCTGCAATAGTACCTACACCTGCTTTTGATACCAGCTTTACGTTAATACGGGCGGCGCGGTTACTGTTCTTCAGGTCGAAGATCAGTTGTGCCAGGTCCTCGATAGAATAAATATCGTGGTGTGGTGGCGGAGAAATTAAACCTACACCTGGTGTTGAGTGACGGGTTTTACCGATCCAGTCATCTACTTTATGACCTGGTAACTGGCCACCTTCACCGGGTTTTGCACCCTGTGCCATTTTGATCTGCAGCTCATCTGCTTCAGTCAGATAATAGCTGGTTACACCAAAACGGGCACTTGCAACCTGTTTAATGGCGCTGCGCATGCTGTCGCCGTTAGGCAATGGCGTATAACGAACTTCGTCTTCACCACCCTCACCGGTATTACTCTTCGCTCCAATCCGGTTCATGGCAATAGCCAGTGTTGTGTGCGCTTCCCATGAAATAGAACCAAAACTCATAGCACCGGTAGCAAAGCGTTTCAAAATGCTTTCAGCCGATTCCACTTCATCGATTGAGACGGCGGGTCTGTTCACCTTGAACTGGAACATACTGCGCAAGGTGGCAGCTTTCTCGCTTTGATCGTTTACCGCTTTTGCATATTTCTTATACGTATTGTAATCGTTCATCCGGGTTGCATATTGCAACAGATGGATGGTAGTTGGGTTGAACAGGTGGAACTCTCCTTTACGTTTCCACTGGTAAATACCGCCTACAGGTAAACGATCAACCGGAATGTCTTTACGGCTGAATGCAAACCAATGCTTGGCCAGTGCTTCCTTAGCCAGCTCATCGAGGCCAATACCTTCAATGCGGCTGACAGCGCCAGTGAAACATTTTTCTACGAGGTCTTTATTTAAACCAAGTATTTCAAATATCTGCGCGCCCTGGTATGATTGCAGGGTAGAGATCCCCATTTTAGAGAATACTTTCAACAAACCGTCGCAAACCGCTTTGATATAGTTCTTACGCAGCTGGTCCCAGGTAAGTTCAGTTTGCAGCGTATTGTTCACTTTCATGTTGCGGATGGTTGCCAGCGCCAGATATGGGTTGATGGCGGTAGCTCCAAAGCCGAGCAAACAGGCAAAGTGGTGTACTTCCCATACGTCACCAGCTTCAACCACAATACCTACTTTACCGCGCAATCCTTTGCGGATAAGATAGTGGTGCACGGCGGCAGTAGCCAGTAAGGAAGGAATAGCAGCGTGATCAGAATCTACCGCGCGGTCGCACAGGATCAACACTTCAAATCCATCATGTACCGCATCTTCTGCATAACGGCAAAGCCTGTCTAAACCTTTCTTCAGTGAACCGGGTTTACCATCAGCTCTGAAATAAGTTTGCAGGGTCTTAGCCTGGAAGATACCGGTATCGATACTGCGCAGCTTTTCCAGTTCGGTGCTGGTAAGTATCGGATGTTTCAATGCCACCGTATGGCAATGTTTGGGATCTTCTAATAATAAGTTGTCGTTATTTCCAACAAAAGTAGCCAGGCTCATAACCATTCTTTCGCGAATGGGGTCAATGGGCGGATTGGTTACCTGTGCGAATAATTGTTTGAAGTATGAAGAGATGTGCTGTGGTTGATCGCTCAATACAGCCAGAGGCGTATCGGTACCCATTGAACCGATCGGCTCTTTGCCATCAACGGCCATGGGAGTGATGAGATCGTCGATATCTTCTGTGGAATAGCCTAATGCTTTTTGATATTTCAGCACAGAAGCATCTGACAGGTGGGTGAATGCAACACGGGGTTCATCCAGTTCTTCCAAACGGATCTTGTATTGATTCAACCAGTCGCCATAAGGCTTGCGTGAGCAGATATCATTTTTCAGTTCTTCATCACTGATGATGCGGCCCTGTTCCATATCAACCACGAACATTTTACCTGGTTGCAGGCGGCCTTTTTCAATAATAATAGCAGGATCAACAGGTAATGCACCTGTTTCAGATGCCATGATCACGCGATCATCGTTGGTAACACAATATCTGGAAGGACGCAGACCGTTTCTGTCGAGGGTTGCGCCGATGATCTTTCCATCGGTGAAGGAAATTGAAGCGGGACCATCCCAGGGCTCCATGATAGAAGCGTGGAATTCATAGAACGCTTTCTTCAATGGATCCATTTGGTCGTTGCCATCCCATGCTTCGGGGATCAGCATCATCATAACGTGTGGTAATGGACGACCGGTCAATGCCAGCAGCTCGATCATGTTATCCAAACAGGCAGAATCACTCTGACCTTCGGAAACGATCGGCAGCAATATTTCCATTTCTTCATTGGTGAAGAAGGGAGATGTAAAGCCGTGTTCACTGGTCTTTAACCAGTTCAGGTTACCCTGAAGCGTATTGATCTCCCCGTTATGGGCCATGAAACGAAAAGGTTGGGCCAGTTTCCAGCTTGGGAAGGTGTTGGTAGCAAAGCGGGAGTGAACAAGACCAAAGGCAGAAACCATTCTCTTATTGCTAAGATCGTTGAAATAACCACGAACCTGATTACTGGTTAACTGTCCTTTGTAAATAACTGTTTTGTAAGAAAGCGATGCAATGTAAAAACCGATCGCATCTTTCTTAACCGTGTTGTTTATGGTATGGCTGGCGTAGTTGCGCAGCACAAATAATTTGCGTTCAAAGTCAATGGGGTTATTGATGTGGTCGGGGCAGGCGATAAATACCTGTTCCATTTCAGGCTCCACACTCAATGCCGAAGGACCAATCCCATCGGGATTTACGGGTACCTTTCGGTAAACCAGAATTTCCAGCCCTAATTTTTCTGCAGCGCGATTGAAAATATCGCGACACTCTTCACGTAAACGGATCTCGCGGGGGAAGAATATTACCCCAACACCGTAGCGGCCAAAGGCAGGCAGATGTACGCCCAGCTTTAAGCACTCATCAAAAAAGAACTCATGGGGATTTTGGATCATAATACCGGCACCATCGCCCGTATTATTTTCACAACCACAGGCACCCCGATGCTCCATATTTTCCAATATGGTTAATGCATCACTGATGTTCTGGTGGCTTTTGTGCCCCTTAATGTTTGCTACGAATCCAATGCCGCAGGCATCACGCTCAAAGGAAGGATGGTATAAACCCAGGTTACTTGCCATGAAAATGCATAGTTTTTTGAAAAAAATTCAATTAAAAGTCAGTTTCTCTTTAAATCGTTTAATTATATAGCAAGCAAGCGATTGAAATTACGAAAAAAACTGCTTATTGCCCGGAGTTTATGCAATTTTTTTCACAAAATAACTATCAATACTTATTAAGTTTTTATGATCCCTGCAATACTATTTAACGACAAATACGTCAGATTATATTACAAATAATGATTTCCTATTGTTTACCAACAAAGTAGACTATTCAGCAGGATGCTACAGGATGGTAAGTGGCGGTTTGACCAGATTGCTGATTGACAAGTTGACAGGATTTATAGAGTTAATGATAGGGAATTCCAGACACCCGTTTATTAGTTCATATGTTTTTTAGCTCTTGAAAGTATCCGGGCAGTGAGTCACTCCGCAAGATAGCCGAAAGTCCGATTTTCGAGAATACTGACGCTCGCCTGTTGAGATCAACAACGATCTTGCGCCGCCAAATACTACTTCCTACTTCCTACCTCTCACTTCCTACCTCCTGCCCTCATTATCATCCCTATCCACCCTGTCACCCCAATCAACTTTCTACCTCCACTGCCGTTTGCCGTCTGCCGTTTGCCGTTTGCCTTTCCTTCTTAACATATTTTAACATTTCCAAAGCAGTGTAGCAAAAGTATTGACAAAAGTGTAGTACAAACCACCACAAAGTGAGTAGTTAAAATCAATCATCACTCACAAGATGATTGCATAATACAACCATACGCTTATTAAATGGTTATTATACGGTAAAACTAACGCTCATCAGTGTTCTAAGTGTTTATTACTAACCGCTTATCAAACAGGCCTATTTGTGTATAAGTTTTGAGCAAAGACATTTGTCTGCTGTGCTATAACTGCGTAAATTTGCAGCGCAAAATCCAATATAAGCTGACAGCAATTGCAACAAAAATACTCTGCGATCATTCTAACCATTGTTGTGTAAAAGCCATAGCCATTTCAATTCTCTTGTTTTCATTGCCATGTATCAATAATTCACTGACAGAGCTTTGCCGTAACGGTTAATCAAACATAAATTGTTTCCTTAGCATATCCTTTCCGATCTATGATCGGAAACAGTATTCCATTATCCGTGGAAGACCAGATCCTTATTATCCAATATCAGTCCTTGTGCACTTTTTAACACTATTGTATCTGATATCCGCGAAAAACCAGGCTACGAAAATCCAGTATCGGTCCATGTATCGATTTAATCCCTATTAGTATTCAATATCCGGGGAAAACCACGTGTACAGAAATCCAATATCAAGTTGCCCTGTACCATTTAATTAACCTATTAGTAGCCAATATCCAGGAAAAGCCAATCCGGTTCTATGAGGACAATCAATTTTTTATTTGTCCCCAATAGACGCTTATACGTTCCGTCCCGTCCCTTAAGATCATTGACGGCCCAATATCTATGAAAAGACCACCCAAGCAACCGATAGCAACTCTTCCGTTAATCCAGTATCCAATTAAATGAAGACTATCCGTCGGATTTTTTTGAAAAAAGCCCCCTTAGCAACCGGGGGCTTTTTTATTTTTTTCCAGTCTTTTATTGCAGATCAACGTGTTCAAATCGTTGGAAAATAACAATAAAAAAAGCCATTCCGATGAATCGGAATGGCTAACCACTTAAACAGATAACATATGTTTTATACCAAATACCCAAACAGCGTATCGTTCTTATTTAACGCTGTATAGTTTATGTTATAACGTTGCATGTTCAGCAACAGTATATCGTAATCTTCCTTTTTCTTTAACTCGATCCCCACTAATGCAGGACCGGCTTCTTTGTTTGTCTTCTGCATGTATTCAAACCGCGTGATGTCATCATTTGGCCCTAATACATGATTCACAAACTCTTTCAGGGCACCTGGCCGTTGTGCAAACTTTACCAGGAAATAATGTTTCAACCCTTCATACTGCAGGCTTCTTTCTTTTATCTCCTGCATACGATCAATATCATTGTTGCTGCCACTTATAATGCACACAACAGTTTTGCCTTTTATAACATCGGCATAATCATCCAATGCAGCAATTGATAAAGCACCAGCTGGTTCAACCACAATGGCATCTTCATTGTATAACTTCAAGATGGTTGAACAGGCTTTTCCTTCCGGTACCAGGTGCATTTCATCCAGCACTTCTTTACATATAGGGAAAGTAATATCCCCTACTCTTTTTACAGCGGCCCCATCAACAAAGCGATCTATTTCGCTAAGCATTACAGGCCCGCCAGCTTTCAATGCTTCAAACATGGAAGGAGCACCTTCGGGCTCCACCCCAATAATTTTTGTTTTGGGAGAATACGTTTTCATATACGTTCCTACCCCGGCACTTAAACCGCCACCACCAACTGGTACAAACACATAATCAATATCTGTTTGCTCTTCCAGTATTTCAACCGCTACAGTTCCCTGTCCTTCAATGATCCGGTAATCATCAAATGGCGGAATGAATGTCATGCCCTGCTGCTCAGTAAACTGTTTGGCAGCTACGGCACAATCATCAAATGTATCGCCAATGAGTTGAATTTCGATGTTCTCTTCCCCAAACATTTTGGTTTGATTCACCTTTTGTCTGGGTGTAATAATGGGCATAAACACCACACCCTTTACATTGAGCTTTTTGCAGGAGAAAGCAAACCCCTGTGCATGATTGCCCGCACTGGCACAAACTACACCGCGTTGTAACTGCTCGACAGGTAAACTGCTCATCATGTTATATGCTCCCCGCAGTTTGTACGAACGTACAACCTGCAAGTCTTCCCGTTTCAGGTACACCTGGCACTGGTATTTCCTAGACAGGTTGTGGTTATACATAAGCGGTGTTTTGTTCACCACTTTTTTCAACCGCAAAGCTGCTTTATGAAATTCTAATTCAGGCCTGGCTTGTGTGAATGTGCTCATACTTTGATTATATTAAAAAAAAAAATTAGCCACCGTCGAATGTTCCAGTCTTTCGACTGATTTCCGCTGTTTTAGTTATCAGACTTTCGGAACGGTGGCTAATTTTTTATATCGCTATGCAATTAAGCAACTACTTCGGCAGGTTTTTGATTTTCCGGACGAAGGCTGCGAACTGTTTTACCAGCTTGCCACATTTCGCTTTCACGCAGTTCTTTCAATTCAGCTTCCAGTTTTTCACGGTAATCAACCTGGCTGTTGCTGTCGATTGAACGTTGTGATTCTTTACCGGTAGCAACGCTTTCATACAAGTCGTTGAATACAGGCAATGTTGCATCACGGAACTTCTTCCACCAGTCCAATGCACCGCGTTGAGCAGTAGTGCTACAGTTGGCATACATCCAATCCATACCATTTTCTGCAACCAGTGGCATCAGTGATTGAGTCAGCTCTTCAACAGTTTCATTGAATGCTTCTGAAGGGGTGTGACCTTTACTACGCAATACCTGGTATTGAGCAGCGAAGATACCCTGAATAGCACCCATCAGTGTACCTCTTTCGCCAGTTAAGTCGCTGTATACTTCTTTTTTGAAATCAGTTTCGAACAAATAACCGCTACCAACAGCAATACCTAAGGCAACTACTCTTTCTTTGGCTTTACCAGTAGCATCCTGGAAAATAGCATAGCTACTGTTCAAACCACGGCCTTGCAGGAACATACGGCGTAATGAAGTACCAGAACCTTTAGGAGCTACCAGGAACACGTCTACATCTTTGGGAGGAACGATACCAGTTTGCTCGTTGAAGGTAATACCAAAACCGTGTGAGAAATATAATGCTTTACCAGCAGTTAAATGTTTTTTAACGGTAGGCCACAGTTGAATTTGGGCAGCATCGCTCAGCAGGTAGCAGATAATAGTACCGCGTTGTAATGCTTCCTCAATTTCGAACAATGTTTCGCCGGGTACAAATCCATCTTTCACAGCTTTATCCCAGGTTTTTGAATTTTTCCGTTGGCCTACGATTACATTGATACCATTATCTTTCTGGTTCAGCGCCTGGCCAGGACCTTGTACACCGTAGCCAATTACAGCTACTACTTCATTTTTCAATACCTGTTGCGCTTTGGCAAGTGGGAACTCTTCACGAGTTACTACATTTTCTTCCACCCCGCCGAAATTTAATTTTGCCATTGTTGAGAATGTTTATTGTTATTGGTTTTTTGTTTTGGTCTTTTATTTTAAAGAGAACTTTAAGGGTGAGTCACCCTGCAAGAGCGACCACCCAATTATTTTACATGGTAAACACCTGATCGCCTTTACCTAAATATTCGTTTTCAATTACGTCTTCACCGGGTTCTTTTTTCTCAAACTCTTTCAGTTTGCTATGGAAACCACTGCTGGCTTTAATGATGGCCACCCGGGCGCTCCGTACAAATTCAATTAAACCATAGGGTTCCAGTACAGCAATAAGTTTGTTGATCTCTTCGCGCTGACCGGTTGTTTCAAACACGGTATAATCCTTTCTGATCACTACAGCCCTTGCACCGTATTCACGCAATAATCGTTCTACCTTTACTTTTTCAGCAATTTCATCAGTAGGCACTTTGTACAAAGCCAGTTCCTGCCATACGATCTCATCGTTGGTATTGTAATAGGCTTTCAGCACTTCCACTTGCTTTTCAATCTGGCGTGCCAGCTTTTTCACTACTTCTTCCACCTCATTAATGACGATGGTGAAACGGTGAATGCCTTCTATTTCCGAAGGAGAGGTATTCAAACTTTCGATATTGATCTTACGGCGTGAGAACATGATGGCGATGCGGTTTAGCAACCCAATCTGATTCTCAGTATATACCGTTACGGTGAATTCCTGTTTCATAATATAACCCAATGGGTTTTAGATGAATTACGATTTGAGCTTTAGTTTTCTTTTATGGCTACTACGCGCAACCTTTTATTATCTGCATACCATTTCTGGTTCCTGAACTGGGTCTTCCGCAAGGCTTCCTGCACTTCTTCGAGGATGTTGTCTTTCGCTGCTGGTTCTATTCCTTCCAGGAACGTGCCACCAAACATATTCACCCAATCCTTTATTCCCTGCTGTGTATCTTTCAACTCTGTTTCGCGATTATAATGCGCAGCGTAGGTAACCCTGAATCCCTGTTTTTCCAGTAACCCGGTGTACTCACTCAGTGAAGGAAAGTACCATAATTCCCGGGAGGCCTGTTGTTTGTAGCCATGGTTGATCAGCGCTTTTTTCAGGGCCTGGATGATCGTTTCCACATTTCCTTTTCCGCCCATTTCCAACACCAGTCTGCCACCGGGCTTCAGGTTGTTGTACATGCTTTTAACAGCCTGCTCTTTTTCAATTACCCAATGCAGTACTGCATTGGAAAAAAGGGCATCATATGGTTCGTTGAAATCGAAGTCAGTTACTGATGCCAGTCTGAAAGGCAGGTGCGGATATTCGTTCCTTGCTTTAGCGATCATGTCAATGGAATTGTCCATTCCTGTTACCAGGGCCCCTGAAGCAGCAATCAGGTTGGTAAGGTAACCGGTACCACAGCCCACATCCAGGATGCGTTCGCCTTCCTGCGGGGTAAGCATTTGCACCAGGTACTCACCGTACTTAAAAACAAAGTCATGTTTTTTATTGTACAGGGAGGTATTCCAGGTGTTGTTTTCTGTGATAGCCATTCGCTGTTATTTTTATTTTAAACGAATTTCTGCTACGCTGCAACCTTGTGGTACCATGGGGAATACATTGTTTTCCTTTCCTACCATTACTTCCAACAGGTATGCACCTTTTGTATTCAGCATTTCGGTCAATGCATTTTTCAGGTCTTCCCTTTTTGAAATGCTTTGACCGGGTATTTTGTATGCACTGGCCAGTGTTACAAAATTAGGACTGGCAATATCTACGAATGAGTAACGCTTGTCATTAAAGAGCTGTTGCCACTGACGTACCATGCCCAGGAACTGGTTGTTCAGGATCAGGATCTTTACATCGATCTCTGTTTGCATAATGGTTCCCAATTCCTGCAGGGTCATTTGGAAACCGCCATCGCCAATGATAGCAACGGTAGTTCTTTTGGGCGCGCCTACTTTGGCGCCTATTGCTGCTGGTAAGCCAAAGCCCATGGTTCCCAATCCACCAGAGGTGATATTACTTTTTGAATTGATGAATTTCGCATACCGGCAGGCTACCATCTGGTGCTGGCCTACGTCGGTTACAATAATGGCATCGCCACCTGTTAGCTCATTCAGGGTTTTTATTACCTCACCCATGGTCATTGCTTCGGTAGTAGGATTCAACTCAGGGTTGATGCAGGCTTCTTCTTCCTCTTTCATCATATCCTTGAACTTCTGCAACCATTGCGGATATACTTTTTGTTCTACCAGTGCGGTCAACATGGGCAGGGTTTCTTTACAGTCGCCCCAAACCGGAACAGTTGTTTTCACGTTCTTGTCAACCTCTGCCGGATCGATATCCAGGTGGATCACTTTTGCCTGTTTGGCATATTTATCTAAACGGCCGGTAACGCGGTCATCAAAACGCATCCCGATCGCGATCAATACATCACATTCATTAGTAAGTACGTTAGGGCCATAGTTGCCGTGCATCCCCAGCATACCAACGTTCAACGGATGGTCTGAAGGGATAGCGCTCAAACCCATAACGGTCCAGGCGGCAGGGATACCTGCTTTTTCAATGAATTTTATAAACTCCTGCTCAGCTTTACCCAGGATAACACCCTGACCAAAGATCACAAATGGTTTTTGCGCTTCGTTGATCAGTTTAGCAGCTTCTGCTACGTATTCTTTACGTACAATTGGTGCAGGGCGGTAGCTGCGTACATGATCACATCTGGTATACCCCTCGTAATCGAATTTTTGTATTTGCGCGTTCTTGGTAATATCTATCAACACCGGGCCGGGACGTCCGCTGCGGGCAATGTAGAACGCTTTTGCCAGCACGGCTGGAATTTCGGTAGCATCTGTTACCTGGTAATTCCATTTGGTTACCGGTGTGGTAATATTGATCACATCAGTTTCCTGAAAGGCATCGGTTCCTAGCAGGTGCGCAAACACCTGACCGGTCACACACACCAATGGCGTACTATCGATCATTGCATCTGCCAGACCTGTTACCAGGTTGGTAGCGCCAGGACCACTGGTGGCAAATACGACACCGACCTCGCCGGATGAGCGCGCATATCCCTGGGCAGCATGGGTAGCTCCCTGTTCATGACGCACCAGTATATGATGAAGTTTTTCCTGGTAATCGTACAGCGCATCATAAATAGGCATGATAGCGCCACCTGGATATCCAAAGATGGTACTGACACCTTCTGCCAGGAATGCTTCCAACACAGCGACCGAGCCGCTGATATTTGTTACTGCTGGCTTCTTATCCGTCTTTCCTTTGGCAGGTGCCTTTTCGATTGTACTCATAAACTTTTTTTTGTGATTCAATTGTCGTTTAATTCCATTTCATTTTTTATGTGATGGAGCGGCATCGTTTATTCCGCTTCATCAGTTACACATCCTTCTGAAGCATCTTTTACCTGCTTCGCATATTTATAGAGAAGACCCTTTGTAACTTTTAATGGGGGCTGTTTCCAGGCCGCCTTGCGTTTTGCCCATTCTTCCGGAGCAACCTTTGCATTGATGGTGTTCTTCACTGCATCCAGCTCAATGATATCACCATCTTTCAGATAGGCAAGACCACCGCCATCAAATGCTTCGGGTGTAATGTGTCCAACCACAAAACCGTGTGTACCACCGCTGAAACGGCCATCGGTGATCAGGGCCACGCTTTTACCTAAACCAGCGCCAATCAGGGCAGCCGTAGGCTTCAGCATTTCAGGCATACCAGGTCCGCCTTTGGGGCCAACATAACGGATCACCACCACATCGCCGGGTTGAACTTTTTTATTTTGAATACCGGCAATCAGTTCAAACTCACCATCAAATACACGGGCGGGTCCTTCAAAACGTTCCCCTTCTTTACCGGTGATCTTGGCTACACTACCATTTTCGGCCAGGTTACCATACAGAATTTGTAAGTGACCGGTAGCTTTTATGGGTGTTTCAAGGGGAAGAATGATCTTTTGTTTGTTGAAGTCGAGGTCTGGAACACCGGCCAGGTTCTCTGCCAGTGTTTTACCAGTTACGGTCAGGCAATCGCCATGCAGCAATCCTTTCTGTAACAGGTATTTCATCACTGAAGGCAAACCACCATGCTCGTGCAGGTCCTGCATCAAATATTTTCCGCTGGGCTTAAAGTCGGCCAGCATGGGGATCTTATTGCTGATAGTTTGAAAATCGTCTTGTGTGAGGGGAATGTCTACGCTCTTTGCGATGGCGATCAGGTGCAGTACAGCGTTGGTACTTCCACCGAGGATCATAATGGTGGTGATGGCGTTTTCGAAGGCTTTGCGGGTCATGATATCCTTAGGCTTGATATCTTTTTCCATCAACAACCGGATGGCTTTACCTGCATCAAAACATTCTTTTCTTTTTTCTTCGCTGAGCGCAGGGTTTGAAGAAGAATAGGGCAAGCTCATACCCAGTGCTTCAATAGCCGATGCCATGGTATTGGCCGTGTACATACCGCCACAGGCGCCGGCGCCGGGGCAGGAATTCATCACAATGCCTTTGAAGTCTGCATCACTTAACTGACCTGCTATTTTTTGTCCCAATGCTTCAAAGGAAGAAACGATATTCAGGTCCTGTCCTTTATAATGACCGGGGGCAATGGTCCCACCATATACCATGATACCAGGGCGGTTCAAACGGCCCATAGCTATCAATGAACCCGGCATATTTTTATCGCAACCAGGGATGGTAATTACTGAATCATAATATTGTGCACCACAAACAGCTTCAATGGAGTCGGCAATAACATCACGGCTCACTAATGAATAGCGCATACCATCTGTTCCGTTCGACATACCATCACTCACGCCAATGGTATTAAAGATCAACCCTACGAGGTCATTCGCCCAAACACCTTCTTTTACAATTTTAGCCAGGTCGTTCAGGTGCATATTACAGGTGTTGCCATCGTATCCCATGCTGGCAATACCTACCTGTGCTTTTTTCAGATCTTCATCGGTTAAGCCAATGCCGTATAACATGGCCTGGGCGGCAGGTTGTGTTTCATCCTGCGTAAGTGTCTTTGAATATTTGTTTAATTCTGCCATAGTACCTGTCTAAAAACTATTAAAATTGGATTTACTTATTATTTCTCCCGAACAAGTGCGGCTGCCGTTACTCGTTCTTTGTATGCCAGTTGAATTTTTCTACTCAGGGTATCGTTCCAGTTGGCTGGGAATACCGCTTCATCTAACGATTGCCAGCCGATCACTTCTGCAGCAGTACCGCAAAAGAAAGCGGCATCGGCCTGCTTTAATTCATCGGTAGTGAACAAACGCTCTTCAACCGGGATATTCAGTTCTGTACAAATTTCCATTACAGTTGCCCTGGTAATGCCAGGAAGAATATTTCCAGTAGCCGGCGTAACCAGTTTGCCATTCTTTTCAAAAAACACATTGGCGCCAGGCCCTTCTGCTACAAAACCATTCATATCGGTCAGCAATGCTTCATCAAAACCTTTTGCTTTAGCTTCCTGGCTGGCCAGAATGGAATTCACATAATGGCCGCTGGCTTTGGCTTCTATGCGAAAGCCTTTGGGGTTGGGGCGTTGAAAGGAAGAGGTCATTACACGTAATAATTTCTCCCCCAGGAACAAACCCATTTCCCATGCAGCGATCATAATATATGATTCATTATTGGGATTGAAACTCATATTGGCCGGAGCGTATATAACTGGCCGTATGTAGGCATTCTGCAGGTTATTTTTTTCCAATACTGCATAAGTGGCTTCGATCAGTTCATTGGTATCCCAGCTGTATGGCATATTCAATGCAAGGGCTGAGTTTTTCAAACGATCGTAATGTTCTTTTGCCTTAAAGATCTTTGTTTCGCCACCGGCTGTTTGATACGATCTGATCCCTTCAAATACAGCATAACCATAATGAAGTGACTGGCTGTAATAGTCAGTAGTAGCTTCCGCCGCTTTTACAAAAGCGCCATTGAGATAGATGATCGTATTATCGTGATAGTAGCCCATTAGTTATATTTTTAGAACAAGGTTATTGATTTTAAGCCCGGCACTTCGCCTATACTCCCGCCTTCGCCCTTCGGCTGCCATAGCCTTGGCCTTCGCTAAGGCTTCGGCGGCACACAGTCGGCAGGCAAAGCAAAAAAAAACCCGCCTCGTTGGAGGCGGGTCTTTATGCTGATTTTTAGTATACGTTAAGCACCACCTCCATTTGTTGCAGGAATAACCACCACCACCACAATAATTATTATTGCAGTTACCACAGAGATGATGTTATTAAAGCTGCTTTTTTGCATAGAGGAATTCGTGTGCAACAAATATACACCCGCCGTTTTGAATTAAAAAGAGCTTTTTTTCTAAATTTTTGTTTTCCGGCCCTGAGTTACTTAAGTAAGACGAATGAAGCACGAGGTATGATTGCGCTCGAAATTTCAACACCCCTTCTATTTTCTGACCTCGTCATACTTCTTCCAATTTCTTACCTCTTACTACCTACTTCTTCTCATCAAATCATTAGCTATTAACAAACTAAATGATTGTCGACTTCCTCAATTCTATATTAGCTTTATTCACTCCACCTGGAATACGATTCGCGACGAAGTCACTCACCAGTTCACCAATGGTTGACGTGAAATAAAAGTTAATTGGATCAATATCTTTTGTTACAAAACCATTCACCAGTGTCCATTCTACACCAAGCCGTACAGCTTCTGCTTCCTTAGCCAGTCCAAAATGGTCGAGCAACATGGCTGCAGAAAGAATACATCCCAGCGGGTTGGCGATGTCTTTACCGGCTGCCTGCGGATAAGAACCATGGATAGGTTCAAACAGGGCCACTCCGGTGCCGATCGAAGCCGATGGCAACAAACCTAAAGAACCGCTGATCACACTGGCTTCATCACTGATGATATCGCCAAACATATTCTCGGTAAGAATTACATCAAACTGTTTTGGGTTCAGGATGATCTGCATAGCCGCGTTATCAACAAACAGGAAATCAACTTTCACCTCTGCATATTGCGACGCTATTTCCTGTACCACTTTACGCCATAATCTCGATGTCTCGAGCACATTGGCTTTATCTACCAGCGTTAGTTTCTTACGGCGCTGTCTGGCATATTGAAAAGCCAGGTGAGCGATCCGTTCAATTTCTGTACGCGTATATACGCAATTGTCAGCGGCACGATTCCCATCTTCGCTTAATTCCTTTTCTCCAAAATAAATGCCGCCGGTCAGTTCTCTGAAGATTATAAAATCAACTCCTTCTAATTGCTGTGCTTTTAAAGGAGATAAGTGTTGAAGAGAAGAGTACGTGGTTACTGGTCGAATGTTGGCAAACAATTGTAAGCTTTTCCGCAGTTTTAGCAGGCCCTGCTCGGGGCGTACTTTGGCGGAAGGATCGTTATCGTATTTTGGATGGCCGATAGCGCCAAATAATATTCCATCACTGTTAAGGCAGGCCTCAATCGTTTCGTCGGGCAATGGGTTGCCGGTTTTATCAATGGCATCGGCACCCATTAAGCAATACTGGTAGTTGAACTCGTGACCAAATTGGTCGGCAATGGCATTCAATACTTTTACCGCCTGTCGGGTTACTTCAGGACCTATACCATCACCTTCTATAACAACAATATTCTTTTCCATAAAATGTGTTTCAAAACACGGTTATCAAATCTCCGCATTCATTCATACACCTATTGCCTAACCAGCGCATACCGTTTGTAATGAAAAAGTAATCCTGTCGGGGTTATTTTTTCATTCAATGGTTGCACCATCAGGCGCGATACAAAAACTCTTATTGGTAATTGTTGATAATGCGTAAGCGTATAATGGAGTATGGTTTCACCAGTTGGGCGAGCACATGGAACCTTGTCGCTATTGCTTGAATTGTTCATTGTTTTTCTTTTCCATTTTCATGTTTCCCATCTGTAATGGGAGCTGGTTTTGAGAAAAAGCGTGGTGCAGACGCACCACGCGTAACAAAAACTACATGATTATGAGAAAATACTGCTCACTACACTGTGGCGGCCTGGTATTGATTTGCCAATACCTTCAGATCCTCATCTTCTACCTCTTTCTTTCTATCTGCTACTTTCAAAAACTGGTCGTACAACACATCAATATCATTGCGGTTGAACATGAAACCCAGCTTATGAAAACGATGGGCTAAAGCGCTTCGGCCGCTGCGCGCTGTTAAAACAATTTTACTTCCATCAGCCCCTACTTGTTCGGGGTTAATGATCTCATAGGTTTGTGCATCTTTCAAAAATCCATCCTGGTGAATACCTGATGAATGAGAGAATGCATTAGCGCCTACAATAGCTTTATTCGGTTGAACAGGCATCCGCATGGTGTCGGAAACCAGCCTGCTCAGTGGGTTCAGTTGTTGCGTTTTGATGTCGGTATAAAAACCGAGTGTTTGGTGTTGCTGGATCACCATTACCACTTCTTCCAGTGAGGTGTTACCTGCTCTTTCACCCAAACCATTTATGGTACACTCTATCTGACGGGCTCCGTTCATAGCACCGGCAATTGAATTGGCGGTAGCCAGACCCAGGTCATTGTGACAATGGCAGCTTATAACCGCTTTGTCGATATTGGGTACATTGTTGATCAGATAAGCGATCTTCTCGCCATATTGATGCGGCAGGCAATAACCTGTCGTATCGGGAATATTTACCGTGGTGGCGCCTGCAGCGATCACTGCTTCTACCACGCGGGCCAGGTATTCATTTTCTGTACGGCCGGCATCTTCGGCATAAAATTCAACATCATTTGTATAGTTCCGGGCCCATTTAACGGCTTGTTTAGCGCGTTCCAGGATCTCCTCACGTGTTGAGTTGAATTTCGATTTAATGTGGAAATCGGAAGTTCCGATACCCGTGTGAATTCTTGGCCTTTTAGCTGTTTTTAAAGCTTCAGCCGCCACTTCTATGTCTTTCTGCACGGCACGGCTTAAACCACAAATGACTGCGTTCTTGATCACTGCTCCTATCTCACTCACGCTTTTGAAATCGCCAGGTGAAGAAATGGGAAAACCAGCTTCAATAATATCTACACCCAGCTCTTCCAGGGCCAAAGCAATCTCTATCTTCTCCTTGGTATTAAGTTTACAGCCTGGCACTTGCTCGCCGTCGCGCAATGTTGTGTCAAAAATATAGACTTTATTCTTTGGCATAGGTGACTCTATAAAGTAGGATTTTATTTAAAAAAAGCAGGCTGTTCGATTTTGTGTTGCTTGCTATAAAGAGAAAAACAACCTGCTGAACCGAAATTATTCCTGTTTAACTAACTTCAAAAACCAAATTTGTCCTTAATTTACACTATTTAAATTGGGCCAACCTGGTCAAAAGCCTTGTTGGTCAAGGACTTTAACGATTTTTGATTACGATGCCCAACCGTTCCACAGATGCTTTGTTCCAGCTGGTAAAATCGCTGGAAAAATCAGAGAAGCGCAATTTCAAGCTGTATGTACAACGTAATTCATCCAGTGAGAACCTGAAAATTGTGCAGCTTTTTGATGCCCTTGATAAAATGGAGACTTATGATGAAAATTTATTGCTTAGCAGGTATAAGGACTTAAAAAAGCAGCAGTTATCGAATATAAAGGCCCATTTATATAAACAGATCCTCAGCAGTTTACGCCTTATTAAGAATGAGAATAACATCGACATTCAACTGCATGAGATGATGGACCATGCCCGCATTCTGTACAACAAAGGGCTATACCTCCAAAGCCTCAAGATGCTCGACCGCATGAAGGAATTGGCCCGCAACAATAATCAGATCACCTATTTGCTGCAGGTACTTTTCTTTGAGAAAAAGATCGAAGCGTTGCACATTACCCGCAGTATGACCGACCGTGCCGAACAACTCACAGGTGAGGTGGATGAAACCAACCGCCGCCTGGTGATGGTGAGCAAACTGAGTAATTTATCGCTGTTGCTCTATAGCTGGTACATTAAAAACGGCCATGCCCGTGACGAAAACGACGAAAAGGAGATGCAGCAGTTCTTCGAGCAGCATTTTCCCAAAGGAGCCGATGAGGCCAAAGGCTTTTACGAGCGCCTGTACCTGTATCAGAGCTATTGTTGGTACGCCTTTATAAGACAGGACTTTCTGCAGTATTACCGCAACACCCAAAAATGGGTAGAATTGTTTGAAAAAGAACCCTTTATGATTGAGGTGGAAACGGCCCACTATATCAAAGGCATGCACAACCTGATGGGCGCACACTTCGATCTGCAGAACCATACCAAGCTAAAGGAATCACTTGACAAATTCGAGGTATTCTGCAACAGCGATCTGGTGACCACCAATCATAATAACCGCATCCAGACCTTTGTATACCTCCATGTGAG
This sequence comes from Niastella soli, assembly GCF_017742245.1. Lineage (GTDB taxonomy): Bacteria > Bacteroidota > Bacteroidia > Chitinophagales > Chitinophagaceae > Niastella > Niastella soli. The sequence goes on along the minus strand of NZ_JAGHKO010000001.1, from coordinate 2,755,588 downwards.
CAAGATCAACATGCATTTTATGGAGGGCACCTTCACAGAAGGGTTGAAGTTGGTGCCATATATTGAAGAAAAGCTCCAGGAATACGAGATCTATCTCGATCGCCACCGCATACTTGTTTTCTATTACAAATTCGCCTCATTGTATTTTGGCAGCGGCCATTATGAAAAGGCCATCGATTATCTGAATAAGATCATAAACTGGAAGGTTGACCTGCGTACCGATCTGCAATGTTATAGCCGGCTGTTGCATTTAATAGCCCATTACGAGCTGGGTAATTTTCAGTTGCTGGAATACCTGTTCAAATCGGTTTATCGCTTTATGGCCAAAATGGGGAACCTTAGTGTGGTGGAAGAAGAGATCTTTCGCTTTTTGCGCCGTACGTTCCATTTGTCGCCCCGGCAGCTGAAACCTGAATTTGCCAAATTACTGGAGCAGTTAAAGCAATTACAAGCCAACCGGTTCGAGACCCGCGCGTTTGCTTACCTGGATATTATCAGCTGGCTTGAAAGCAAAATGGAGAATATCCCGGCTACCGAGATCGTGATCAGAAGAAAGTTTTTGGCTAAAATGAAACGGAAGGCGGATCCACAGTCTTAGTTTGTTAGTTTACGAACTAACAAACTAAAGAACTGCCTTCCTGGTTAACTGATCAACTGGTTAACCGGTCAACTAGTATTTCGTCAACTCCGGTTTCACTTCATCAATATAGGCCAGTATTCCTCCCTTTAAATTGTACAGATTAGTGAACCCAAACTTTTCTTCCAGCTCCCTGATGGCTTTGGCGCTGCGGCCACCCATTTTGCAATGTACGATCACCGGGATGTCTTTGTTGAATTTATCAGCCTGCGCAGCAACAGTAGCGAGGGGTATCAATTCGGCGCCAATGTTCACAATCTCGTACTCATATGGTTCGCGCACATCTATGAGTTGGAACGGGGTACCCTTTACCTGTAGCTCATATAATGCTGCCGCCGTTAACTCCTTTACTGGTTTTTCTACTGCTTTTACACCACAGAACTGTTCATAATCGATCAGCTGCGTAATGGTAGGATTTTTTCCGTTTAAAGGATTGTCATCGCGACGGGAGATATTAAAAGTGCGACTTTCGAAGTTCAATGCATCAAAGATATAAAAGCGGCCCGCCAATGGCTCCCCTACCCCGGTGATCACCTTGATCACTTCCAGCGCCTGCAAGCTGCCAATGATACCAGGCAGCACACCTAATACGCCGCCTTCGGCACAACTGGGTACTAATCCCGGCGGTGGTGGGGTTGGATACAAGTCGCGGTAGTTCGGGCCCGGTTCCCCGTTGGCATGGCGATAGTTGAAGACTGACACCTGTCCTTCAAACTGAAAAATAGAAGCATACACATTGGGTTTATCCAGGATCACACAGGCATCGTTCACCAGGTACCTGGTAGGAAAATTATCCGTACCATCAGCCACTACATCGTAGTCTTTTATAATGTCCAGTGCATTTTGCGAAGTAAGCTGGGTATTGTACAGTACAAATTCGAGATGCGGGTTCAGAGCTTGTAGTCTTGCTTTGGCAGCTTCCACTTTTGGCTTGCCTATTTCGTTTACACCAAACAACACCTGGCGTTGCAGATTGCTGTCATCTACCACATCAAAGTCAACAATACCGATGGTGCCTACACCGGCTGCAGCCAGGTATAACAACACAGGGCTTCCCAACCCACCGGAACCAACAACCAGCACTTTGGCGGCTTTCAACTTCTGTTGTGCAGCCAGGCCGAATTCGGGGATGATGATATGGCGGTTGTATCTCTCTAACTCTGCTTTGGTAAATGTCACTTCTTTACTCATGATGTGCTTCGGTTTATTAATCGTGAAACGGAAATGGTGAGTGGTCAACTCAGATCACGAATGTCGTTATTTCCTACAAAGATATTTACAAATGAACGGATCTGGCCATTGCCTCGCCCGCCGAAGCTTTAGCGAAGGAGGGCCTATTGCCTTCCTACATAGCCAGCAAATGATTATTTTCCTCTTCAAATGTCATATCATCATTCAACCGCCACGACCTGATGGGCCCTGGTTCTTTTTCATTCACTGAAATAATGAGGTATGAAAAGAAGGGTTGCGCCGCCGCCCGGTCATGCTCCGATGGAATTGCCGGATGGTTGGGATGTGAATGATAGATCCCCAGCAATTCGATCTGCTGTTCTTCTGCATATTTTTCCGCATCGATATAATCCTGGGGCGCAATTTCGAACCGGCGGTGTTGATCGCCTTCCTTTACATTGGTTACTGTACGCGCCAGGGTAATGTGGCGACGGCCATTACTGTCTTCATGGCCAAACACAAAACCACAACATTCATTGGGAAATGCCTGCACCGCATCTTCCACAATTATTTTTTGTACGTCGTTTTCCAGAATGATCATGTTATAATAGTTTTTTGATGATGTCTTTGTATTTGTCCGCATTATCGAAGTATTCAATAAAAAAAGCTCCCCGATGGAACGGGGAGCTTTTCGTATAGATACAAATGTTAATTAATTTAAGTATGGCTATCCTCCACCATAATAAACCACCTTTGCTTACAACAACAGGTAGCTTATGTGCAATTATTGGTCATTGGGTGAATGTGCTATCCGAATATACGAAGAAAACCGGGAAAATGAGCATGCCGGTTTTGCAATCTGTTAACGCAAGTGTAATATTGTGTAAAGGAATGGGTTACCTTTTTATCAACTATGATTTTCCATTTCAAGAATAAATTCCCGCAATTAAATGCCTATTGGGACAAGTACCTGCCTTTTCAAAAAAAGCAGGAAGTGCCCGCCAAAACCTTATTGCTACAAGAAGGCAGGCGATCGCAGCAATATATATTTATTGAAAAAGGCTGCCTACGGGCATTTTTAAACAAGGATGGGAACGATAAGACCGTGCAATTCTTTTTTGAACAGGAAGGACTGGCTTCTTTTGAAAGCTTTGTTAACAATGTGCCCAGCCCTATCTCCATCGAAACCATTGAACCTTCTATCCTCTATACGCTACCAAAAAAATATGCTTTACAACTGATCGACGAGTTGAGCAAGGAACCCTACTTTACACAAATGGTGTTGCAAATCAGCGCCCAGCGGCAAAACCATTATATGAATGAGTTTGTTTCTTTCATCCGCGACACTCCAGAACAACGTTACCAAAACCTGTTGAAGAAAAGACCACAGATCGTTCAGCGGGTACCACAGCATTATATTGCTTCTTACCTGGGTGTAAGCACTGTACACCTAAGCCGAATAAAAAGCAAGCTGGCCAAAGGCAAATCCCATTTCTGAAACTTGATAACATATGTTATCGTTCAGCCCCTGCGCGCTGCGCTAAATTTGTTATATCAAAAACAAATCAAAATGAAAGCAGTCATACTTTACCCCAATCAGGGATTGCCACAATGTGTAGAGTTACCGGACCCAACCGTTCAAAACGGAAAAGAAGTATCGGTCACCGTAAAAGCCGTCGCCATTAAACACCTCGATAAAAGCAAGGCCAACGGTAAACATTATTCAAGTGATGCGTCTAAAGAAAATAGCCGCGTTATTGGCGGTGATGGTGCTTGTCTGCTGCCTGATGGAACCCGGGTTTATGGGATGGCTGTAAGTGGTATGATGGCCGAAAAAGCCATCATTGATAGCAACATGATGGTCCCCATACCTGATGGAGTAAACGATCTGGTGGCAGCAGCCCTTCCCAATGCTGTTGCTGGCGCCGCCATGGCATTGCTGTTTAAAGCAGACATTCAACCGGGTGATGTAGTTCTCATTAATGGCGCCACTGGTTTTACCGGTCGGGTAGCCGTGCAGTTGGCCAAACACTATGGCGCTGAAAAAGTGATCGCCACCGGCAGAAACCAGTCATCCCTGAATGATCTGCTATCAATGGGCGCTGATGAGATCATTTCTATAGTTCCCGATGATGATGGGTTTAAAAGCCAGCTTATGGCTATTCATGATCAAACACCCATTGATATTGTCATTGATTACCTGTGGGGCCAACCTGCAGAACTGATCCTCGACTGCTTAAAAGGCAATGGCTCTTTTACCAATAAAATAAGATTTGTATCTGTAGGCAGTATGGCGGGAGATATTATACAGCTCTCAGCCGCCAATTTACGCAGCACCAATATTCAGCTAACAGGCTCTGGTTTAGGCGCCTGGTCAAAACAACAGATACAACAGTTCTTTAAAGAACTATTACCCAACGCCTTTCAACTGGCTGCAGCCGGCAAACTCAATGTAGACACCGTTTCCGTTAAAATGGAAAACATTGCCGACCTGTGGGACCTCGAAGTACCTAACGGACAACGTCTCGTTGTTACCATCTAACAACTCTCCTCAATCATTTATTTTCCTGTTATGATAGCAGCATTATTAATTGCAGCCTGGTCATTCTTTGCCATTAATTGTCGCCGGTTTCTTCCGTGGTCCAGAAAGAAGGGTTCATAGTTCAGGGTTTCCATTCCAACACCTGAACGTCCTGCGGCTCAATAGCCCTGGAGGTTTCGGCATCGCCCTGTTCAACCCGCTCCACAAACAAATGCAGCACTTTATCCTTCCGCCATAGCTCTTTATCATAACTGGGTTCCCATAAGCCAACGGGTGTTGTGGTAAGGTGTTTAACCTGCCACTTCCCCTGGGTTATGTTGTCGCAAACGGAGATACTTACCTTATCGCCCTGCTCGGCATCACGGTAAATGAGGATGCCTTGCACCATGCCTTTTTTATTCAACACCAATAATTGTGGCCGGGATATGGGGATGCGCCGGGTGCCGGTGCCTGATAAAGAGAACGGGGTAGTACGATTGGAGATCTGTTGCGTGTTCCATTGATGGCCATTATGATATACCAGCCAATATTGCGGGATGGTACTGCTGCTATCGCGCCAATAGGTGGCAATATATGGATGCCCCGCTTCATCGGTGGTCATGGTGGTGGAGTTGATGAGTTCACTTTTCTGTGAAATGCGGCAGGCATATTCTGCGGTGGCAGCCGTAACAGGCAATACATATTTTTCACCCGTGCTCTTTTCCCAGGTACGCCCGCCATCTTTTGAGCAGGCATAGCCCATATCATGATTGGAAGCCACATCCGGGGATTCACGCCATACCCAGGAGATATGGATGGTACCTGTTTTATCAACGGTCAATTGCCAATAGGGACTGCGTTGCCCCTCTCCATTTATCCAGCCGTCCTGCAGTTGCGTCCATTCTTTTGTTTTAACGTTATAATGGTTCAGCATCAAACTACCATTGCCACTGGCGCCATCGCGGTACAGGAACAGCAGATTGCCATTGGGCAACCGGTAAAACTCAGGGTAAGTAACACTGTTTTCTTTTTTGCCGGTCATGGACAGTTTATCAGTAAACTGCAATGCCCCCGGACTTACACTCCGGATATAACGTAATGCATTGTTGTGATGGTCCCACGCAATATGCAGATAGCCTTCGCCGTCAGTCATAATGCTGATGGTATTGTGCGCATCGGAGGCTTTGCCGTTGTAGGGAGTGGTAACCACCGTCCATTTGCTGGAACCAATGGTCCTTTTACCAACTACCAGCCGTTGAGCTGAATCGTAATACGCGATATATTGGGAATTTTTATAACTGGTGAGGGAATTATGCCGGAAAATAACGGTATTGACGGAATTAGCGGCCCAGCCTTTACCTACTGTGGAAAGATGAACGCCCGTTTGTGCAATCGTTGAAACGGCGGCTAGCAAGAAGACCGCGCTGATGAGTTTGTGCATGGTGTAAGATAAGGAAAAAGGCAATGGGCAATGGGAAATGGCAGACGGCAGATGGCAGACGGCAGACGGCAGATGGCAGACGGCAGACGGCAGACATGGTCCTTCGCTGCGCTCAGGACCGGGAAAGGCCCGCCTTCGCCCCTCCTTCACTAAAGCTTCGGAGGACAAAGCAAGGCTACTGCGGACAAGCACGCTGAACGAAGAACCAGGAATAACTTACCTTACATACATGTTCAATATCATCAAACAATCCTTACAAAAAATAATGCCCTCGATCTCCGAAGAGGAAATGGTTTTCTTTATCAGTAAACTGGAACAAAGAACGATCGCAAAACATGATTATTTTGTAAAGGAGGGACAGGTGGCACACGAGATGGCCGTTGTGACCAACGGCGCTTTCAGAATGTATTTTACTTACCAGGAGCGGGAACAAACCGGTCATTTTATGTTTGAGGGACAATGGCTCGGCGACTATGAAAGCTTTCTAACCCAAAAACCGGCCATGAACAATGTGGAAGCATTGGAAGATAGTGAGATCTTTTGCCTGTCGTACGACAATATGCAGGCCCTGTACAGGCTGGGCGCTCATTACGAACGCTTCGGCCGGCTTATTGCCGAGTATGTTTACCTGGTGGCCATGAACTCCTATAAATCGCTGTTATTAAAAACGGCCGAAGAAAGATATATTGAATTATTAGATACGCAACCGAATGTTTTGGAACGGTTGCCACAACATTACATCGCCTCCTACCTGGGCATTCAGGCCCCAAGCCTCAGCCGCATACGAAATAAACTGGCCCAAAAGCGTTAACCCATGTTAAGAAACCGGCATTACTTTTTGCCATTGGTTAATTTTTTTCTCGCATAACCATACCAATTTTGTATGGACAATCTTTTATTTTATGGCATTCTTAATCGGACTTATTTCCTTTTTCGGGATCGGCTTTTTGATCAGCCTGTTATCAGGCAACACCTGGTTGCCCACGCTAAACGACAAAGGCGCCTTCGCCCTGGCGATGATGTTTATACTGGTAGGTATCAGTCATTTTGCAAAACGCGAAAAACTGGAAGCTATGATACCGCCCCACTGGCCTTACCGGCGTGCCATGAACTATATCAGCGGGGCGGCGGAGATTATATTAGGAATGTTGGTGCTATTTGCGGCTACCCGTACCTGGGCTGCTTACGGACTGCTTCTACTTTTAACAGCCGTATTTCCTGCCAACATATACGTTGCCCGTACAAAACCTACTTTTTACAATGTTTCACGGTTGTTCTTTCAACCTGTATATATGTTGTGGATCTGGTATTTCTGTTTGCGTTAATTGCCCTTTACGTCCACTAAATTCACCATGGTGCCAATTCCATCAATACTGATGGTAACGCGGTCATTGGGTTGTAAAGTAAAATCGGTTGGTGGTACCAGGCAGGTCCCGGTCATCAGAAAACAGCCAGTAGCAAAATCGCATTCCTTGTACAGGTAATCCACCAACTCAGGCAGCATCCGTTTCATACGACTAATGGTGGTACTGCCTTCATACATTTTTTCACCATTGCGATGTATGGTCATATAAATACCTGTTTCGGGTGCTATGGGTTGTGCCGGCACATACAGACAGGGCCCTAAACCCGCGCTTTTTTCATAAACTTTGGCTTGTGGCAGATACAGGGGATTCTCGCCCTCAATACTTCTCGAGCTCATATCGTTACCAATTGTATAGCCCTGAATAACACCGGCCGAATTGATGTACAAAGCCAGTTCAGGCTCAGGAACATTCCAGGTAGAGTCTTTACGAATGTATACCTTTTGTTCATGTCCAACTACCCGGTGGGGCAACGCCTTGAAGAATAATTCAGGGCGTTCTGCTTCATACACCCGTGAATAACAATCAGCACCACCAGTATCCTTCGATTCTTCCATCCGTGCATCGCGACTGCGCAAATACGTAACACCGGCAGCCCATACTTCCTGCGAACCAATGGGCGGCAACAATACCCGATGACATTCAGCGGCTTCCTCGTTAGTTATTTTCCTACCGTTTAAATATTCTTCCAGCAGAAAGGAGTATAAATTATCGCGGTTGATCAGTTTATCCCAGTCATGCTGCAATACATAATATTCCTCTTTAAACTGTAACAATATTCCTTTGCCTGTTTTATATAATTTCATATGTGCAGGGATTTTATTCCTGACACTAAAATAATAAATAAAAACCTTTCTTAATGCCCGGGTTTATCCTGTAATACCTGCTCAAAAATGTCTGTCATCCCTTCATAATATTGGGCAAGGGTATATTTCTGTATAAACCGCTCCCGGGCGCTATATCCCATTTGTATACGTTCTTTTTTATTTACTAATAACTGCTGCAAACGGGCAGTTAATTCAGGTACGCTGCCCGGCTGAACCAGCAGTCCATTCACGCCATCCTGTAAAATATCGGGAATCCCCCCAACGCTGGTGGCTACCACCGGTAAACCAAACTGCATAGCTTCCAGGATCGTTAGCGGAACGCATTCACTGAAAGAGGGCAATACGAAAATATCGGCCTTTGCCAGCTCCGCAAACTTATCGGGTCCAAACCTGGGTCCGGTAATATCAACCAGGTGTCCAATACCTGACCTGGCACAATATGCTTTAGCCTCATCTATAGTATAATCAACCGGCCCTCCCACTACACTTGCCGTGAAACGACAGCCCTGTTTATGCAATTCTGTTAAACTTTGCAGGAACACTTCTATCCCTTTATTTATAACCAGGTTGGAAAGATATAGTATGCGGGGCGCTGCCGGGTCGCGTTCAACGATCTGTTTGTTCACCACTTCAATACCATTGGGCAGAACAAATGGTTCCGGCTTATATACTGTACGAATGTCTGCCGTCAATTTTTTAGACAGGCAGATTATTTTCGTTTTCCTGAATGTTCTCTGCAACAACCATCTTTTGTGACGGGAATCCCTGGCCATTTCCTCAATCCCCCTTTTGTGGAGATGAAAAACAATGCGGCGGCGAAACAACTTGATAAGTGCCGTGATCAATGCATCCCGATAAAAGATCTTCCCTGTTGGAACGATCGTAAAATATACAAGGGATGGTCTGAAAGAAATGAGAACACCGCATAACCTCACCAGAAACCAAACCATATGCATCATTTTCAATGGTGTAATTTTGCCAATGTCATCCAACTTCTGCCCAAAATGCAGTGGTAAGGTCTTTATATCATATCTCGATTGCCAATGGGGGTTATCAACCGTGTGCTGATTCATTACGGTTACACCATGTACGGGAGGCGGAAGCTGAACAATGAATAATACCCTTGGTCTCTTCATCCGGAAATATTGATTAATGGGAACGATTGTAAGTGTCGTCGGTTAGGGAAAGAAGAATCTGATCTGGTATGGCAGCAATCGTTATAATAAAAGCAAGCAGATAAGGGATGGGCACGATCATGACCTGTAAAACAAGGAACAGATCAGGGTGGCAAGTGTAATACCCAGGAAATTACTGGTCATATCGAGTAAGGAAACAGACCTTCCGGGCACAAAGGATTGACATATTTCAAAAAGCCCGGAGGATAGAAATACAGCTATCCAGAATACGCCTTTATGGCGACCACGGCAAAAAGCAATATACAATAGAATGGTGATCACAAAATAATAGCCCCCGTGAAAGATCATATCGAGCCACCAATGATAATTGGCGCCAAAATAATGCTCGGGGTGAAAATTAGGCCATTCGCAAAATAATCCGGTTACAATCAACAAGGCGATAAACAGCAATACCTTTCCAGCGCCTTCACTTCTATATCTTTCTACTTTCGTCACGTTTGTCTTAGAATGCATTCTCTTCGCCTTTAATAGTGTTAAATACGGTCAGGAACATGATCTTCAGGTCCAGCCACAGATTCCAATTCTCCATATACCACAGGTCGTATTCAACCCGCTTCTTCATTTGGTCGAGGGTTTTTGTTTCGCCTCTGAAACCATTTACCTGTGCCCAGCCGGTAATACCGGGTTTCAGGAACTGGCGGATCATATATTCATCAATGATCTTTGAATAGTCGGCCGTATGTTTTAGCATATGCGGACGAGGCCCTACAATGCTCATATCACCCATCAATACATTCAAAAATTGGGGGAACTCGTCCAGACTGCTACGCCGCAGAAATTGCCCCAGTTTGGTAATACGGGCATCGTTCCGGGTAGCCTGCATGGTATTGGCATTATCATTCACCTTCATACTTCTGAACTTAAAACACCAGAAGGTTTTATTATCCTGCCCGCTCCGTTGTTGTCTGAAAAATATCGGTCCTTTTGATTCCAGTTTGATCAACAGTCCGATCAGGGGAACCAACCAGGAAAGAATGAAGATGGTAACAAGCCCGCTTACTATAATATCGAATACACGTTTTTTGATCTTGTTGCCCAGGTCATCCAACGGTTCTTTTCGTAACGACAATACCGGGATCTCGTTCAGATAATCCACATATACCTGCCGTTTTACCAGGGCACCTATATCTGGAACTATCCTGAAACGGATACAGTTTTGATCTGCTTTTTTGATCAGGCGGTAGATCCCGGGATTTTGTTCCGGTACTATGGTAGAATAAATTTCCGTGGCGCCATAGCGTTTACATACATCCAGTGCTCCATTGATATTGCCCAGAATGGGATATCGCGACAATTCATGGATGTTCTCCACTTCTTCACAATAACCAACAACTTCTTTATTAACACCGTCTTCTTCCAGGTAATCAACCAGCCGTCGCGACAGGTCGTTGTACCCCAGCACTACTACTTTATGTGAAAAGGAATCGCGCTTTTTAAAATAATGGTATACGGCCAGGTATAAAAACCGGTTACAGGTTAGCAGCAAAGGAATGCCACACATGATCACAGCAATAAATAACCGGGAAATTATAAACCAATGGGAGAAGAACAAAAACGCACAGATCAGGAGCATAAAGTACAGGAAGGCCTTGGTAGACCGTCCGGCAAACAATTCAAACGTAAATATATTCCGCTCATGATATACGTTGTTCGAGAAGGCTACTATTAGCCAGGCTACAGTTAAATAAACGCCAAAATAAGTATATTCTACATACGCTTCAATCAGCATTTCTCTTCTGAAAAAGAACCGGGCTATAAAGAACACCATGTTTATGGCCACCAGGTCCATCGCCAGCAAAGTCAACTGCAAATGGCGCAAAAATCTGCTATTCATATGTCATTGTTAATGGTGGGTTATCAATGGTAAGTAGTCTGATTGTGAGTGGTGAGACAACTTTATCAACCCTTTCAACTTGTTAACTTGTCAATTGGTCAACTCCCTGCAATTCTCCTCACACCATGTACCTTAAAAATCTTTTTAAAGAACAAGTATATAAACAAGGAATTAGTAACAACATATCGTTTAAACAGCCGTCTCGGCTCCTGCATCAACCGGTACAACCATTCCAATCCCATGCCCTGTAACCAGCCGGGTGCGCGCTTTTGCATGCCCACCATAACAGGTAATGCACCACCTACGCCGATCATCACGGCATTTATCCTGCCCTTCATAGAGGCCATCCATCGTTCCTGTTTGGGACAACCCAGGATCACCAGCACTACTGCAGCGCCGGAGTTATTGATCTTCTCCACCAGCTGATCTTCTTCCTCAGGCGTAGCTGGTCTGAATGGCGGACTGTACATACCGGCGATGGGTAAATAGGGAAATGCATAACGCAAATAATGTTCTGTTTTTTCCAGCAAGGCAGGCGTGCCGCCATAAAAGAAAGCCGGCAATCTTTTCAACATCATTTGTTGTAAAAGGTCCGGTAACAGGTCCATACCGGCTACACGGTCCTGCCGGATGCCATATACATAATTTAGCACCCAGGTAAGCGGTTTGCCATCAGGGGTAACCATGGTAGCATCATTAATTATGCTGTTGAATGATTTGTCTTTGTAGGCCTCGATGAACATGTGTACATTAGCTACGCACACATTGGCGCTTTCTTTTTGATGCGCCATCGTAACAATGTTACTTACAAAAGAAGAATAGTTGCCCGTTGTAATACCAAAGTTGATAATACTTTTCCTTTCCATACCAATAAGTATTTTGGGGATGAATTTTACAGTTTGCCGTAATATTTGGATTGAACCAGTTTCAGGTGTGTTTCCAGGTCCAGTGGGTCGTCGAACCTGCTTCTTACTTTACGGGCAGGAACGCCTGCATAAATTGAATAGGGCTCTACATCTTTTGTTACCAGCGAACCAGCGCCAATAATGCTTCCTTCACCAATTTTCACACCACACAGTACCGTAGACCCATATCCGATCCACACATCATCTTCGATGATGGTGACCATTCCGAGACCTTTCCAATTATATGCAGGATCCCTGATCTGTTCTGCCAGGCGTATGGGTACCCCTGGTTTCTGATAGTGATGATCGTAGCGTCCTATAATGGCTACTCTGTTTCCAAACATGACATTATTGCCTATAATTACATCCGCTTCAATAAAGGAATCCCTCCCAATATAAAAGTTACGCCCAATCACAACCTTTTGCCTTCCCCAGATCCGCACCCGTAAACCGGCATGAAATCCTTCTGCTATATCGTATCGCCGGTATAACACCTTGCGCAGCAAAAGATCTCGCATTTGCCTGATTACATTTATAATCGACATATTGATTATTTAGCGGGTTTGTTTTAACTAAGCAGTTTGATCAGCAGCAATTGATCAGGAATAGCTCAGCGTATTCATTACTTGATGCATGCCGGCACATACTTCCAGCCGGGTAAATTTCTTAGCGATCCTCCGGTTATTCTGCGACATAGCATTTCGTAATGCATGATTATCGTATAATGTATTTATTGCTTTTGCCACACTTTCCGCCGATTGTCCATCTACCCATAACACGTTTTCGGGTTCCGATAAATGATCTTTAGCGGCCCTGATGCAGGAAGTGATCACCGGCAAACCGGCCGCTACCGATTTAAACAATGCCATGGGAAATCCTTCACTATCATAGGTCGGAAAAGCAAGCATGTCGGCATTGGCGTAAAAGTGATCGCATTCGTGATCGGGAACAAACCCCGGGAAACGTGTATAGGCAGTTACACTCAATTCTTCAGCCCGCTTTTTCAAGGCTGCCATATCAGGACCATCGCCTACAAAAATGAACTGACAATCTTCCCTGCCCGAAAGCATGGGAATACTTTCCAACAAACTGAATACACCTTTTGCACGTACAATACGACCGGCAAACAATATCTTGAACTTGTCCTCATCCAATGAATATTTTTCCCGGAACGCGAGTGATGCCACCGAACGGCCTGGGTCAACTATATTGGCTGTGACAAATACTTTCCGTGCTAATTCGGGATCATATTTCCGCACCAACTCTTTCTCATCGTTCGATAAAAAGAACCATGCCACCACCTGTTTCCTCAAAAAGGGGATCAATAACCGACGGTAAAAGAATTCCTCCCGTTGTAATATGGAGATATCGGAACCATGCGTTTTGATCACAATTTTTACTTTGCGGAAATAAAAAAGTCGAATGATCAGGATGGTTATAAAATCACGAACAGAACCAACCGGTTCAAACCGCGAGTTGAGGTATAAGAAATGCGGTTTAAAGGAATAAAGCTCCTTTACCACATTAAATGCTTTTCCCACGGTGCCCCATACTTTTTTGAGCTTGCCGGCAGTAGCATCATTTCGGCCATAGGTAACAGGTTTACAGGAATACCCCAGATCGGTGAAACCTGCAATTTCATCCTGTGATAAAAGAACGTGATGTTTTGGCGGTACCCCCACCAAGATCCGTTGAGCCATTAATTGTAGAATTGAGAGGTTATTAAATGCACTTTCCGCTCCCAGGTATTGCTCTTGGCATAGTTATATGCATTTACCGAGCACTGTTTTCTGAAGGCGGTATCTTCATGCAACCGGGTTATTGCTTTGGCAATGCCCTGTGCAGTTTCTTCTTTTGTGGTAGGTTTTACTTTAATGCCGCAATCACTACTGACCGCCAACGAAGAGCCATGCAGATCGAGGCAGATAATGGGCAGGCCAAAGGCCATGGCTTCATTCAACTGGGCCGGACAGGAATCGCGCAACGAGCAGAAGATAAAGACATCTGCCTGTTCATAGTGATGAACCACCTCATTAAAAGGTATTTGTCCCAGTATACGTAAGCGTTTCGGGTCCAGTCCGTATTGTTCTATCCAACCTTGCAGGAACTGGTATTGTTCGCCGCCGCCAACGATCGTGAAGGTGTATTCAACATCTTCAGGCACCAGCGACAACGCGTGCAGGATCAGGTTCAACCCCTTGCGCGGTAACATTCTGCCCACCCACAACAGATTTATCTGCTTGCCTGGCTTGCGGTCAATGTATTCCATGTGCTGCATGGATAAAGGGATCGCATTATCCAGGATCAGATGAATGTTTTGCGGAGCTGTCGTTTTTATCTTCTGTACAATATTGGCGGTATCCTGGTTCGTTACCAGAATATGATGTGAACGGGTAACCGTGTTCTTTAAGTTAGCACTGAATTTTATACTCAGTTTCGAGATCAGGCTGCGGATCTGTTCAATTTTCCAGGCCTGGCCAAAATATTCTTTAAACGCAGGCAGGGCCTCCTGTCCGCCCCCAACGGGGCCAAAGATGATGCGGGTATCTTTTAGCTTCCATAAGAAAGTACCCTGTTGAAAGCTGCCAAACGTTACGTGATGCGCCACATTGAAATGCATTTTCCGGTGTAATTGCATGGCGATACGGGCGGCCTTTTTTCGCCACAAATAGTAATGCAGGTAAATTGTTTTGGAAGAGGCATTCAACAACCTTTTATCAAGGTTAAACTTCAATTCCACAAAAACAATGTGCAAATTGGGCAATCCCAGTTTTTGCAATTCTATTTCTGTAGCTTCTTTGTCTTCTACATTAGTTAAACACCATACATCATACCCTTGCAATGCCAGGTTCAACGCCCAGCTCCAACCGTTGCCAGGTTCGCTTCCTCTAATAGGCGAACAGGCATACGCACTTAATAATACTTTCTTCATGAGAATATTGTTGTTTGCTTTGCTATCTCGGATCTAAACCGTTTCTAAATGCTTGCAGTCGTTTCTTAATGGAGGTCTGTATTCACTCTCCGCCAGCTGGCGGACCGGGTGGGTTACGATGCGTAGGCGTGCAACAGTATCTCTGTATTCCTGTTCCACAAATCCTCAGCGCGAGTACTATTGATATTTTGGGCCAGCACTTTATAATGGTCATTACGTAATGCAAAGCACATACCTTCCGCCAGCTTTTCCGGATCATTGGGCGGAACGAGTAAGCCATTCACATTTTCATTGATAAATTCGGGAAATGCCCCCACATTGGTGGCGATCACCGGAGTGTTGAATCCAAAGGCGGTCATCAGCACCCCACTTTGTGTAGCATCTTTATATGGGCAAACAATAAATTTCGATCTCTGTATCAATTCAGCCAGTTCTTCATTGGGAATATGTTTATCGAGCAGCGTGATATTATTCTTATACTTCTTAATCAATTCCTCATCAATATTAAAGTCATGCACCGTTTTCCCGGCAATGATCAATTGCTCATTGGGAAACTCATTAAATACAGCCGGCATAGCCTTTAACAGATCATCAATGCCTTTGTACGGCGATAGACGGCCAAAGAAAAGGATATGCTTCTTCTGCACTTCAGAATCCGACTTCACCATATTTTTCAAAAACCCGTAAGGGCTCATCTGCAGCACTGTTTTATGCTGCTTTTGCTTTTTATAATGTTCCTCAAATTGCTGTTTGGCAAATTGAGAATAGAACATGTATTTCTTTTTACCCGGTATACCGAACATGAAAGTGCGGGGCAGCGTTACCTTCCAGCTGTCTTCCCCGGTATGGGGAACCGGATCATGAATGGTGATACACACATTCTTGAACGCCTTCAGGTAGAACAACATCCCGATAGTGCGCAAGCCGAAAGTCTCAAAATGGAGAATATCCGGTTTAAACTGCCGGATGTATTTCCAGGTATCGAACGAGGCCTGCAACGTACTGTAGGAGAACCCGGTCCTGTGCGGGTGGATCACAAAGTGAACACTGGCCGTTCCGGTAAAATATGGTTTCAGGCTCTCATAACACCGTTTGGTAAGTATTTCCTCTGGTGTAACCAGTGTTTTCTTTTCGGGGAATTTATCAATCTCCAGCACGGTCAGGTTCTTGCCGTGGGGCGTTAATTCAATCAACACATGTAACTGTACATGCTTCTTCAACACATTGATCAACTCAATGGAGATATCCAAAAAAGCAACCTGCATGTAATACACTACTGTCATGGTAAACTATTTTCTGGTTTTGTATTGGGAGAAAGCTGAAAATTGAAAACCGGTAATTTTATAAAAGCCAATCCCAGTAGCAACCAATATCCTGTGAATAATGCTACTGGCGGGAATTTCATTGATAAGAATACATAAATACCCGCCAGTGAACCGGTGAGCAAATAGAACCTGAGTACATGCCCCATGGTAACCATCTTCTTTCGCAGCAACAACACATCCTGACAAATATGAAAGATGAGGAATGAGAAAAAGATGGAAAGGTTTACCGTAGTAAGGTTTTTTACAAACAGGAATCCTATAAAACAAAAAACTACGTTCAGGATCAGGCTAACCACATTAAACCACATATCAGACCGTTCCCTGTTCATTGCTACCAGCACATTGGCTTGTAACAAGGCAGTGGGGAAGATCAGGATGGTCAGGAACATTTCTTTGGTGAATACCCCGGTACCATTGTAGGTACTACCAAATGCCCAAGGGATCAGTACATCGGCAAATGAATAAATAAAGGTGTAGGTAAACAGGCCAAACAGTAAGTAGTAGTTAAATACTTTCTTGTAATAATTCTGGAAGTCAAGCCCCGTACCTGTTTTAAAATGCTGCACCAGTGCCGGGAAAACCGACATGGATACGATCAGCGGCAGGATCTGCGCTATGGAAAATACCCGGAACGAGATCTCAAAATTCGCAACATCGGCCAGCGACAGTGTTTTTGAGATAATGATGTTGGAAATGCGCCAATAAGCAATTGACACACTGCCAATAATGATAAAAGGCCAGTTGGCAAATACGATCTTTTTCACTTCGCTACGCGCCAGCGGATACCTGAATAGCGACCTCAGACTGATGGTCTTTGAAGAGCCAAAGGCGAGGAAAAAATTCAGGGTGATAAATCTCACCCCGATTAATAATAGGCAGAGGGTCGTAATGGAAAATGGATAAAGAAATAGCAAGCAACCGCAAGCAAACCTGAGCACCGAATCGATGATCAGGAT
Organism: Niastella soli; assembly: GCF_017742245.1. Taxonomy (GTDB): domain Bacteria; phylum Bacteroidota; class Bacteroidia; order Chitinophagales; family Chitinophagaceae; genus Niastella; species Niastella soli. The sequence goes on along the minus strand of NZ_JAGHKO010000001.1, from coordinate 2,738,480 downwards.
AATAAAGGTTTTATTCTGGTTAAACTCGGCAATGTTCAACGACTTGATAGCATATATGATGTTATCAAAAATAATGTTCACTCCCAGTAAAATGATCAGGTATTGCAACACAGGATCACTGTACAACAGGAAGGCTACAGCTATGTTGCACACATAAAAGAATACACCGCTGTATAATTGTATTTTCACAAACCGGCTAACCAATTCCTGTTTATCGGTTATATCAACCAGCTCCCGCGTAAACCATTGCCCCAATCCCATGGTTGAAATAGCCGCCAAAAATTGATAGACAGTATTGGCAATTAAGAAAAAGGCAAATTCATTGGTTGTGTATTTACGCGCTACAATCACAAAAAACAGGCTGAGCAATACACTTTGAAGGCCATTGGCCGTAATTCCCCAGAAACTGTTTTTTATCAACCGCGACTTAAACAGGCTCTCCGCTAACTTCATCAGTTTGTTCATCAACAATTTTTGAACGATTAGATAAATAGATCAGGAATGAACACAAGCAGATCAGCACGATCAGGTTCCTTCGATCAGTGATGGAATACAACGACACAAACGACACCAGCCAGCTTATTATAGGCGCTATAAATAACAACACCCGTGCATCTGTTTGCTTTTTCACCCAGGCCCGGATACCACCTACAGCAGCGCCAATTATAAGTACGAAGACTATTAAAAATGCCGGGCCACCATATTCGGTGAGTATTTTTAAATATCCATTCTCTGGCTGATCAAGAAAAATGATCTCATTTTCCAGTACCAGGTATTGGTCCTGTGCATACCGGGATACATAATCCTGGTAGTTGCCAATACCAATGCCTAAAGCAGGATGTGCTTTATAAATATTAAAGGCTTCTTTCCAAATGCTGGCCCTGAAATCGAGTGAGTTATTGATATCATCATCCCGATTAAATACAACAAGTGAATGGGAAAATATAGCGATCAGGACCCCACCCGCCAAACAACCTGCAATGATGTACTTTTTAAATTGCATACCGGCAAACAATAACAGGAATAACACGCCGGCGCTCAATCCCAAAAAGGCTGAGCGGCCGCCGGTTAAGAACATTGCTACTGCTACCGATAAAAAAAGCAACAGGTTTGTTAATGCCGGCCGTTTTACATTCTTGTTATTCAACAGGAACAAAAAGCTCAGCATCGCCAGGAACTGTCCGTATTTCTGTGAATCGTGGAAATAGCTGGGATATCTAATACCGTTTACATCCTGGGTATTTTGGTTCAACTCTGAATACAGCTTAAAGTCGAGCCCAACCACCAGCTGTACTGCCAGGAACGCCATGGAAAACAAACAGGCAAATTGTAACCCCCGCACCATTTTATTGATGAACTCATTATCCTGTATACACTCCACCATCAACAGGCGGGCGTAAATAAATACAGGGAACACCGATAAAAGCGACAGCAGGGAATTGGTGATGAACGAGGAGGTTAGGCTGCCAAGCAGCAGTAAGAAGATCAACGTACAAAAACCACCAAAGTAAAACCTGTTTGGTTTATAGATGCTTAAAAAATCCTTATATCGCCAAAACAGCATTATATAGGAAAATGCATCAAACAGGGTTAAGCTTCCAAATTGCCAGGGCGTAACCTTAAAATCTATCAGCGGCAGCACATACACCATATACAGGAGATAGGTGCGCCGGGGCTGCTTGCTGAGTAGTGCTAAAACTACAAAAACCAGGATGGCTGCGGCGGTTAATACCACCATCAGAGATTTCATATCTTATAGTTATTTTGATCAGCTGATCAAATGTTCAAATTGTACTTTACCTGCTTTCTCAAATTCCAGTATATCACAGGCTACCATTTCTTTTACCAGCATTTGCAGGTCGTATTTTGGTTCCCAACCCAACTTTTCTTTTGCTTTGGTAGCATCACCGATCAACAGCTCAACTTCCGTAGGACGGAAATATTCCTGGTCTACAGATACTACCTGTTTACCTATTTCCAATTGGTAACTGTCATTGGTGCAGGCAACTACTATACCTTTTTCATTTACGCCTTCGCCGGTAAACTCCAGCATAATACCCAATTCGGCAAAAGCCATTCTAACAAATTCCCGCACTTCAGTAGTAGTACCGGTGGCAATTACAAAGTCTTCAGGTTTGTCCTGTTGTAAAATGCGCCACATAGCCTCTACATAATCTTTTGCATGGCCCCAATCGCGTTGCGCATTCAGGTTGCCCAGGAATAAACAATCCTGCAGGCCAAGGGCAATGGCGGCTACTGCACGGGTTATTTTGCGGGTAACAAATGTTTCACCGCGCAACGGACTTTCATGGTTAAACAAAATTCCATTGCAGGCGTACATGCCATATGCTTCCCGGTAATTTACGGTGATCCAGTAAGCGTATAATTTTGCTACTGCGTACGGACTGCGTGGATAGAATGGCGTGGTTTCTTTCTGTGGCACTTCCTGCACCAGGCCATACAACTCGGAAGTAGATGCCTGGTAAATACGGGTCTTTTTCTCCAGTCCCAGGATCCTTATCGCTTCCAGCAACCGAAGGGTACCAATACCATCTGCATTAGCGGTATATTCAGGGGTATCAAAACTCACCTTTACATGGCTCATCGCAGCCAGGTTATAAATCTCATCAGGTTGCGTTTCCTGGATAATTCGAATAAGATTAGTACTATCGGTCATATCGCCATAGTGCAGACGGAAGCGTACTTCTTTTTCGTGGGGGTCCTGGTACAGGTGATCTATGCGATGGGTATTGATCAGCGACGAACGCCTTTTTACGCCATGCACCATATACCCTTTTTCCAATAATAATTCCGCCAGGTACGCACCGTCCTGACCATTAACACCTGTAATGAGCGCTGTTTTCATATTCTATTTTGAGGTCTTATTTATTTAAAAAGTACATTATAAAAATAGTTGGCACCGTAAGAGGAAGCGACCGGTATGATCTCCACATTGTTCTTTTCCACTTCCGCGGTCATAGCATAGCCGAGGGTAGGCAGTTGTACTTTTACCGTTTTGCTTCTCACCTCTATTACCTCCCCTTCCTGCGCCATTAAAGGGCCGCTGGAAATGCGCACGCGGTCGTGCATGTTTACGTTTATCTTCTCCAGTTGTACATTATGGTATTCATCGAGAAATTGTTTTATAGTGTCAATTTCTTCATCCCGGATAACAGCTGGTTGACCCAGCCAGTACACGAAATTGAGAATACCCTCTGTTTGCTTTATAGTTAAATGTTCTTGCAGTGTTGTATGCACAAAAACATAGGATGTAAATAATGGCTCCAGAACCAGTTTCTTTCTATCAGCCCATTGACGAACAATTTTGTTCATTGGGCAATAGTGTTCAATGTGCTTTCTTCCCAGCAGATCGGCTACCTTCTTTTCCCAGCGTGGCCGTGTATATACGGCGTACCATTTTTTATTTGTATCCATATGCTTCAATTGATTTTGAGTTAAAAACAGGCTCCGCCCAACTCAGTTACAGACGCTGTAACTGGCAATTAATTTTCAATGTGTTGTATTAAGGTCGTAGCGAGAAAGTGAGCCGTTCGCCTGTTGACGGACGACCCACCTGTTGTAGTCTATATTGGCTTAAATGAGGATGTCTTTTTACTACTTCTCTTTTCTTTATAAACATAGCCATCTCCATAACCGTAGCCATAACCGTAATGATGTTTACCAAAACCGCGGGGACGGATGCCATTAAATACAATGGCCATATTCTTCAGGATATTCACTTTGCTGCTCTTATCTAATTGTTCAACCAGCACTTTTGGCGTATGCCTGTGTCTGACAATATAGAGAGTAGCGTCGCATAAAGGCGAAATGATATACGCATCTGTTACCGGAGCAACCGGGGCTGAATCGATGATGATATAATCAAAGATGCCATCAAGGTAATTCAGCAATTCAGGCAATCGGTTATTCATTAAAAGCTCAGTTGGGTTTCCCGACAATGGACCCGCAGGAATAAAGAATAAGTTGTCATTTAATTCCGTGCGTCTGATGATCTCTTCCGGTTCGCGGGTCCCCAGCAGGTAACTGGACATCCCAACCTCTCTGTCAATGCTCAGGTGTTCGCTAATAGCCGGGCTATGCAGGTCCATTTCCAGCAATACTACTTTTTTACCTGTTAATGCCATGCTCAGTGCGAGGTTGGTAGCAATAAAGCTTTTTCCTTCACCTGAAATACCCGAAGTAACCAGTACTTTCTTATGTGTGGTATTAATACCCAGGTAATTGAGCGCCACCCGTAGTTTACGGAACTGTTCGGCCACAAACGTGCGGTTGTTTGCTCCTATTACGATCGGTTCTTTTGTTTTACTTCTGGAGACCTCTGCGATCACCGGATGACTTGTCAGTCGTTCAATATCCTGGCGATACATGATCTTCCGGTTGAACAATTCCTTCAGCGTTACCCATACCACAAAAAATGCCATGGCAACTACTATAGCAATTGCAAATACGATCGGCATTTTTGGACTTACCGGCGCTACTGTTGAAGAAGCGCGGTCAACCACGCGGCTATCAGAAACATTGGCTGCATAGGAAAGCGCGGTCTCTTCTTTCTTCTGCAACAGGAAAGCATAAATGCTTTGCATGGTATTTTGCTGACGGCTTATTTCTATCAGGTCACGTTCCTTTTTAGGAATGGTTTGTAATACGGAAGTATAGGAGCTGTTGGTGCTTGCCAGGTTCGATTTACTGGCCTGTAAGTTGTGCCGCTGGTTTTGAATGTTTTCCAGAATGCCGGGTTTTATCCGGTTGATCTGGTCAGCAACTGAGGTCAGCAATGGATTACCTTCACCAGTTGTAGATTTCTTCTTTTCGTATTCCAGCTCCTTCTCATATAATTTATCAAGCAGGCTCGATAACACAGGGTCAGTTACGCCTAATGTAGAAGGTGCAATACTACTGTTGCTATCTTTTTGCTTTACATAATGCTCTACCTGGTCCAGCGCAGCCAGTTTCATATCGATCTCACTTAACTTCTGGTCGTTCGCGCTTACATTTTCCAGGAACAATTTACCCTGCTCACTTACATCCACGGCCTGCTGTGATGATTTATATCCTTCAATCTTTTTCTCAATACCGCTCAAATCACGCGATACGTGGTTCAGGCGGTCTTCCACAAACCGGAGGGTGTTGGCCGCCAGGGTGTTTTTATCCTTAAGCATCGCCACGTTATAGGAAGTCAGCAATGTGTTCAGGATATCTTCTCCCCGTTCGGGCACCTCATCCCGGATGGAGAGGTTGAGAATCGATGATAATTTACTAGCCGATGCAATGACCAGCCTGTTCTGAATATCGGCAATTACCTTTTTGGGTTGTTGTAAGGAGAAATAGTATTGTCCGTTTGATACATAAGTTGAATCTTCTAACCGGGGGTTAGGAGCAAACTGTAATGTACCATACGGCGTTTCTACCCATTCGTTTAGCGGATAACCTGTTGTACCCAGCACTACTTTCTGTTGAGCCCTGTCATACACAAAAGGCACTTTCTTAACTTCTCTTAAATAGTCAGGTTTTTGGGCCTGCACAATTACCGGTGAAGTTGTGTAAGCAGGAAGTCCGCCTGGTGAAACGCCTTTTTTTGATAACCAGGCAGTGTTCGTCTCCAGCCAGGAATCGATCTTTCTTTCTTCAAATACAGGTGCGTACAGTTGTAGATTGTTTACTACTTCTTTTACGAGGCTGCGGGATGATAGGACCTCCATTTCATTCTCCAATATCTTTTTAGTAGATATCAGGTTGAGGGACTCAAGCCCTTTGGAATCTTCTACCCCTTTCTTTTCATCTTTGATTAATAACCGTGCGGTGGACTCATACTTTGGAATAGCAAACCGCATGTACAGGCATGCCCCGCCCACTGCCAGTAACAACAGAAAGACAAACCAGGGCCAGTAAGAAGCGTAACGGTTCCATAACTGGGCAGCGCTGGTTTCCTTGCTCTCCATCTCCAGTCCGTTTTTGTGCGTCACTTGCATAAAAAATATTTTTCTTATTTGATAATTCTGTCTGCGACAATTATTCCCAATGACAAAGCACTTAATAAGATCGGTATCCAGGTGTTTGTTCTGCTTGTGCTGGCCACTTTCGCTTTATTTGGTTCCACATACACCACATCGTTTGACTGTAAATAATAGTATGGGGAAGTAAATAACTCTGTAGAATTAAGGTTTAACCGGTGAGTAACCTTTTTACCACTTTCGTCCCGGATCACTAATACGTTATCGCGCTGGGCATAAATGGTTAAATCACCTGCCAGCCCCAGCGCTTCCAGCAAAGTGATACTTTCACTGGGCACTGTAACTACGGTTGGATGCGCAACTTCGCCCAACACGGTTACTTTAAAATTGAGAAAACGAACGGCAATAATAGGGTCCACCAACAGCTTTTTTTCGACCAGTGTTTTGGTGATCTTGTCTTTCAATTCTTCTTTGGTTAAGCCAGCGGCTTTTATTGTTCCTAAAAATGGGAATTGAATATTGCCTTCCCCATCAACGAGGTAACCATTAGCTGGTGTAGTGGTAGCAGTTGGTTGGGAATTATTATTATTACTGTTATTGGCCCCACCGGGTTGATTGAATACCGCAGATGCTTCCGGATTCAAACTGCTAACAGTTATATTCAACAGATCATTGTTTTGTATAACCGGCTTAGGCATGGCCGGAGGTTGAAAAGAACCGGTTTGCTGACCGGAAAAATATACCGCCTTGCGGGTGTTTGTACAGGAGGTTACACCAACCAGTATAAATAATAAAATGCAAAAACCTTGTATGGCACGCCAAGCAAATGGCTGCGTTCTATTGCTATAACCCATATATGTTATTTAGTTTTGCTAGTAAAGCATACAGCTACAGAGGATCCTTCCTCAATAAATCAGGTGCTACGCCAAAGGCAGGGAGTTTTTTAATTTCAATCGTTAGAGATCGTTAAGATCAGCTACATCTATCAAAAAGCTTGCACATTATCAGCTATTATCATATTATTTTTATATGCAAACTGTGGATAACTCTTGTTCATTAATGATTATCAGTACACAAACCATTCTAATTAATAAACACGTTCAACTACAGCCGAGGCCGGTTTTACCTTGTTGTTAACAGAATATAAATAGCGTTCACCTTTCAACTTCTTTACTTCATTCACGTATTGCTTTATATCCTGTTCCTTTTCTTTCTGGCAGATCAACAGTACATCTGTTGTATCTACTACTATATAATTATTCAGGCCTTGTAATACCACCAGTTTTTCATTCGAAGCATGTACAACGCATTGTGTTGTATCTATTACCACCACGCCATTCCCCGCTACTGCATTTTCACGAACATCTTTTCCCATATTCTCCCAGGCGCTGTTCCAGGTGCCCAGATCGCTCCATCTGAACGATGCCGGAATGATAAAAACATTGTTTGCTTTTTCCATTACCCCAACATCGATGGAAAGATTTTCGCACACCGCGTAGATATCGGCGATGAGTAGTCTCTCAAAACTTGTTCCAAGCCAACTTTGCTTCTCCTTAAACAATTGATACAGATCGGTCAGATATTTTTCAATTGCATTTATAATTGATCTTGCCTTCCACACAAAAATCCCCGAGTTCCACAGGTATTCCCCACTGTTAACAAATTTTGCCGCGCGTTGCGCATCTGGTTTCTCAGTAAAGGAAATAACCTGGTGAACCCCATCTTTATCTGCATCCTTATTAAATTGTATATATCCATACCCAGTATTGGCATAGGAAGGCTTAATACCGATAGTGAGAAGGGCGTCGCTTGTTTCAATGAACTGCAATCCCTGTAAACAAACGGCTTCAAATTCCTGCTGATCGAGTATCAGGTGATCGGCAGGCGCCACTATAATAGAAGCATTTGAATCTCTTTGAAGGATCTTGAAGGAGGCGTACGCAATACAAGGTGCTGTATTTTTTCTTTCAGGCTCACTTAAGATATTCTCTTTGGGCAACAACGGTAATTGCTTTTCTACAATACCGGTATAATCTGTGGAAGTAACTACATAAATATTTTCCAGCGGCGCTATTTGTTCAAAACGACGAAACGTTTGTTGGATCAACGTTTCACCCGTTCCCAAAATATCGAGGAATTGCTTGGGATAGTCTGTTCTGCTTACTGGCCAAAAACGAGAGCCAATACCACCCGCCATTATTACCACATAAGTTGATCGTTGCATACACGTTTTGTTTTGTTTAGCGAAAATGAATGCCCTAACAAACACGAAACAGTTTGTGAAATGTTAGTAGCAATCGTTAATAATTGAAATGGAAAAACTAATATCCCCCATCGAAGCAACTCATGTCCTACACACTCTAAAGAATTTTAGTGGTCAATCTCCAAAGGTTTGCATGGAACCCGTCACCATAATGCAAATGATAAGCCTCAATTATAATATATAGTTTATTACAATATAAAGAGGTAATCAACAAAAACTGACCGTGGTTATGTGTAATAAAATACTCAAACCCCATTCTCTTTGACTGAAATGATCAAAAAGAATGGGGTCAGGAAAAAATTACCCAATATTATTGTAGATTATTATATAACTGTTATCCTGCTATTTAAAAAGGCAGATGACTGTAGACGATTGTGTCATCTTTCCGCCTTCAAAGTTCATAAGCATGAACATAAGAATAGTATTACCACTGTCCTTTATTTGTCCCACATCAAATGTGATGGTTGATGCAGTCAGGTTTTTAGGATCATTATCCATTACATCTCCATAATGTTCGTAGGTAAAGTGGTAACCGTTCCAGGGGCTTTTAAATGGGTTATCACTATTATCAACACCTGATTTATTAGTGAGCTCCAGCTCCTTTCCATTATAAAGGGGTTCATTCAACGCGGTATTGAACCTTATAGAATCCAGCACCTTTAACCGGCCCGTACCTTGAAAAACGAGGCTATTCTTTTTACGGGTGATAACCAGGGTCTCTTCCCCGGTTTTTACCAGTTCGGGAGTTGACTTTTTTTCACCAGAAAGGAGATACTCATCAAATTCAGCTTTGGTTAATCCAAACTTCTCATAAATGAGGGTAGAATCGGTAACATTAGGAAGGGAATCACGAACCCAGGCGGCATTCTTTGTCATAGCCTGTCTTACTTTATTGGAGAGCTCGATCTGACGGGGAGTAATGTTCTGCTTTACAGTCATAATGTCAACCTTGTGTTCGCCCAGCTTCAACCAGGATTTAATATCCTCACCAAACTCCTGCCCGCCGGCCGATTGACAATAACTTTTAGCAATAAAAGATACCAGGGTAACCAGGATTAATGTAATGGGTTTCATAGATATAATGATTAGCTCCCAAGATAATATAGTTTTTCAAAATATAAAATAGAAGTTGCCTCCCGGTCACCAGTCAGGTTTCAGATTATTGGTTTGTAATTTATTAAGTTCTAAGTTCTTTGTTCTGAGTTCTTTGTTGCCGGCGTCGCGGATCTCCGCTTTCTACCTTCTGCCGTCTGCGGTCTGCGGTCTGCCTTCTGCCGTCTGCGGTCTGCCGTCTGCCTTCTGCCTTCTGCCGTCTGCGGTCTGCCGTCTGCCTTCTGCCGTCTGCCGTCTGCGGTCTGCCTTCTGCCGTCTGCCGTCTGCCTTTTTCTCAATCCCTGCTGACATACTGTTGTCACTACCCATAACTTTCTTTGTACTAATAAAAACAACAAATATGGTTACCCAACACATGACCCCGGCCACTACCTCAGAATCGGCTATTGCCTATTTAATGAAGAACTATGCAAATTATAACCTCTGGGCAAATACCACCCTTCTTAGATGGTTGAAAAGCAAGCCCCAGGCTGAGCTGGCGCAGGAAGTGGCATCCAGCTTTCCCAGCATACAACTTACCCTGCTACATATTTGGCAAACAGAGCGTTACTGGCTTCACATAATCAAAAAACAAGACCAACCGCCTTATAGTGAGTTCAACGGCACCCTGCAGGACCTGTTCGACTCACTGCTGAAAACATCTGGCGAACTGGCAACATATATCAATAGTATGACCGATGAGACCGTGCAGGAAAGAACGTTCATTGAAAGCCCCTGGTTTAGCTGTGATTTCAGGAACTTCGAATACATTGTGCAAGTCGCCAACCACAGTACTTATCACCGCGGACAAATAATAACCATTGGAAGAAACCTGGGTTATACCGATGCACCAATGACTGATTATAACTTATATAATATAGATGGGAAGGAGTTCTAAGCTGTCAGGACCGCGCCGTTCTTTATAAATGTGGTTTTTACTATTATTCAAATACTTCAGGCAATGTGCAATCGTTACCGGTATCGATTGCACAAATTAATGTTAAAATCTAACTCTAACAATTTAGTACATGTGCTAAATTTAGAAGAGAACATTTTTTTTAACGATTAAAATTGCCTTAAAGTATGAAAAAAAGTTTCAGCGCTGTGGCGCTTGTGATTCTTATTGCCAGTTGTGCAAAGAACACCGAACATCCTGTAGATCCATCAGTCAATGACCGCTCCGTAACTACAGAAACTAACACTACCGTTACAACCGAATCTGCCTTAAAAACGGCCATTGCCAATGCCAAAGCCGGTGATATTATTACGGTTAGCGGTACTATCAAATTAACTTCTACCCTGCAATTACTGAACAGCGGCACCTCCAGCTCCAAGATCAATTTTACCGGCGGTACCCTCGACTGCTCTGGTCAACCAAGTGGCAGCTGGGGTGTAAAATGTAATGGCAGCTATTGGAACATCACCAATATGGTGATCAAGAATGCCCCTGATGCCGGTCTTGTATTCCAGACAGGAGGCTACAACTACGTTAATAATGTTACCACTACAGGTAATCACGACACTGGCTTGCAGATCTACAATGGCTCACACGACAACTATGTTCTTTCCTGCAAATCGAATGAGAATTACGACAATGCCGACGGTGGTGAAAATGCAGATGGTTTTGCCTGTAAATTATCCGGCGGCGCCAACAACAAATTCCAAAGCTGCGTAGCCAATCATAACTCCGATGATGGCTGGGACCTTTATGGACAACCTTACACGGTTACCATTACTGGCTGTACTGCTTCTAATCATGGTTATGGTTCAGCTGGCGATGGCAACGGTTTTAAACTGGGCAGCGCGGGACAAAACGTACCACATACCGTTACTAATTGCACAGCTACCAACAACGCAGCCTGGGGCTATGATGGTAATGGCAATACCGGTCATATAACTATTACAGGAAGTGGTGGTTCAGGAAATGGATCAGGATTGATGACAAGAATTTATTAATTTGAGGGCTATCAGTTATACAGGTTGTCCCGACTATTCGGGATAACCTGTTTTTATTAGTTTGAATGTGAGTTGTGAGTTATGAAACGGCAAACGTGAAATAAAACCAGGGTATCTGGCATCTCACTGCGTTAGAGGCATTAGCGCCTTCGCTGCGCTCAAATCGGCAATCGGCAATCGGCAATCGGCAATCGGCAATCGGCAATCGGTCTCGGCTCAGCCGAGAGCAATTTTGCCTCGCGAAACCCGGCCTCACGAAATCGTGAAATCCGCCAGCTGGCGGAGGAAACTCAAAAAAGGCCAAAGCATCTGGCATCTCCCTGCGTTCGATGCATTGGCACCTTCGCTGCGCTCAGGTATGGGCACCGATTGTTGAGATTTATAATTACCTTGCGCCGCACGAATTTATTGCCCTCTGCCCTCTGCCCTCTGCCCTCTGCCCTCTGCCCTCTGCCCTCTGCCCTCTGCCCTCTGCCCTCTGCCCTCTGCCCTCTGCCCTCTGCCCTCTGCCCTCTGCCCTCTGCCCTCTGCCTATCTCCCACTGCCTGTTGCCTTTTCCAATAACCCAACACTCTCCTGATCTCCTGCTCTTTTAGCATGGTCCAACGCCGTTTCCCCATTCTCATCTTTAATAGTTTGATCGGCATTGGCAGTCAGCAATACTTTTACAACATCGGGATGACGGTTCCGGCAGGCAGCCATTAATGCGGTGGCTTTATAAGTAGTTTCAGCATTCACCAGGGCGCCATTATCAATTAACAATTGAACCAGGTCTGCATAACCCTTGGTACTAAGCATCATTAATACGGTTTCATGGTCCTGCATCAGGAAATTCACATCGGCATGGTTAGCGATCAACAGACCGGCAATGTCTTTATGATTATTGATACAGGCATATGCCAGTGGGGTCAACTTTTCTTTGCTCACCTCATTCACCAATGCTCCATGTTTTAAAAGCAACGAAACAATGCCATGAAAACCATAGGTAGCACTGTACATCAGGGGAGTTACATTATCAATATTTACCGCATTTACATTTGCTTTGTTTTCTACCAGAATGTGGGCCACCTCAGTATGCCCTTTCATAGCAGCAACAGCAAGCGGTGTTTCCCCAAACCTGTTCTTATCTTCAGTATGGGCGCCATTTGCGATCAACAGGTGAACAATGTCTTTTTCATCCAAACTGGCGGCCAGGAATAAAGGAGTCCGTTCCTCCGAATCCTTCTTGTTCACATCAACCCGATTATTCCTAAGCATATGGTCTACACTACCAATATCATTCCTTTTAACAGCATCGAACAGATCGTTGTCAAATCTGGCACAGCCTCCCAGTACCAGCACGCTAACCAATATAAGTAAGGGTAAAACCTTTTTCATTTGTGTATTAACTATAATTTAGAAAGCTACAAAACAATGGCTACAGAACAATCCGGATTGACGAATATCAACACAGGAATTCTTTTCCAACCGCACAAATCTATATTAAAAAAATAATATATTTGAATTAGCAATTGATTGACTTCCCGTAGCCATTTCTCCTCCTCGGCACCTCACAAAGATTCTCAGGCATATTCCGGACCTATGAAAATAGGTTATACATCTTATTTAGTTTGTTAAACAGCCCTTAAAACCCCTCGGCCAATGAGAACAAATTGCACAAAAAAGGCATACCTGCTATCGGTTGCCCTGCTCCCGCTATTTCCTGCAAAAGCCCAATTTCATATTGGTATAAAAACCGGTATTGTCTTTGCCAGCGTTTCTGTAAAACCAGCTACAACAGGTGTCAATTATAGTACCAGAAGAGCCGGTACGGGTGGTCTTTTCGCCTACATTCCCATTCACAAAAAATGGTCAATACGTCCGGAAACAATGCTTACAGGCAAAGGAGCTAAAGCCTCGGCGCGCTTGCCGTTACACTGGGGGTTATTGCATTGGCATCAGCTATTGTAGGTGCGTCTTACGCTGGTATGTATCCATAAACACCCATATGCCGCTGATCTCATCAACGCCATATGGTTGTTTTTCCAATTTGTAAAATAGGGTGAACACCCGCTACCTTACCAGCGTTACCGTTTCGGTCTTATCCCCGGTGCGCAGCTTAAGGAAATATACCCCAGCCGCCTTAATATAGTCATCACCTATCGGCAAATTGTATGTGCCGGCTTCCTGTTTACGATCGAGCAGTACAGCCAGCAATGCACCTTTTGCATCATACAACCCTAACTGCACTTTGGCCGCTTGGGGCAACACATATCTGGCAGTGAATTTGTCTCCTACCGGATTAGGGAATACCAATAACCCGGTAACTGCAACGTTATCTGTTAATGCTTCCGGTAAAGCAGTGGTCTCTCTTGTTGTTACCGAAGATTCAAAACAACCCAGGTCCGGCGCTGATCCATTGTAAGCAAAACCAACATTTGTTCCTTTATTGATCAGATCGCTGCCTGTTACCAGACGCATAAAATTATTGACGGGCAAACTTCCGTCCGACTGACGCGCAGCAGTAAGCAGACTTTGATCTATACTCAGAAAATCTGCACTGTTAACGGTCACCGATAACGTAAAATAATTATAACTTACATTGCTTGTAGAAGTATTCAGGTTGTTGTACTCGGTGCTGCGGGCACCAAAACCCAGATTATTTTTCAGGTTATGGTCATACCCCGGCACATCCGCGGTATGATCGGCACTGCGGTTCAGCATATTGTAATTTACTGCATTATAATAAGCGGAATTATTGTACCAATTGTTTCCGCCCAGGTGGTGATTGGCATAAAAACCGGCTGATTTATTCCGGATGGCCAAACAAAAACGAACGTTGTGGCGGGGAATAGTAGCCGGTAAATTACTGAAATCGGTAACGCCAAAACCGCCAACTTTGAATCCATTACCATCGCCTAAGCTTCCAAAAGAAGAAGAATACCCATTGTAAAAGCTCCAACAGTTTTCTATGGTTACCGCCTCAAATGCATTGATGCAATCAAAGCCATCGTCGCTATTAAACCAGGCCCGGCATCCTCTGAACACATTATTGGTATACCCTACCAGGTCATTGTTGGGATGACAGCCAAACCCATCCGTATTGCCACCCAATCCGTTTTCAGAAACATTGTCCCAGTTATTGTAAGCATCGCAATTCAGGACCAGGTTGTTGCCGCCCTTGGTCAAATAAAATCCGATGGCCTTCCCATCGTGCATAGTCAGTCTTTCATAGATATTATTGCTGCCCGTGTTCTCAAAGCACTCACTTTGGGTATGCGTGGTAATATTTACCTGTACACCCACCACTTCAAGGCCTTTGATATGGATCCAGGAACCGGTGACCTGAAAGGCATTAATGCGATAACCCGAAGGATTAATATTCGAATAATTAAACACCGGCTTTTCATTGGGATAGTTCCAGTATTTGATGCGATTGTTACTGGTGCCGCTTTTATTAAGCAGCGTAACATAGGCCCAGATGCTGGAATACTGGGCAATTTGTGCAGTCGTCATTACGTAGGTCCCTCCCCGTATGTACACCGTATCCCCCGCTGCAGCGGAAGTTTGCGCCCGTTGCATGGTAAGGAAAGGAGAAGCGAGGGTGCCGGTGTTGGCATCGTTGCCATTGGTGGCAACATAATAGATCTTGCAAAATGCGGGTGTAGAAAACCCGGTTAACAGCAGGCATAGCGCTGCTGCAGCGTACATTTTTTTCATAGCAGGTTCAATCGTTTAGTATCACATAAATTACCCAAATCAGGCAGCACAACCATCCTGCGCCATCCTTACCGGATCACTTGATAGAAAGATGTAAATTATTATCTGTTATATATAAAAATTAACGACTTTGCAGCGATTGATCTGTATAGCGGAAATTAAAAGACATCACATGGAATATAAATTACAAAAACCAGTTCACGGCACTATCGGCACCACCAAATACCAATGCGTTATTGAATGGCGTAATGGACAATTCATTGCCGATGAGCCCGAAATACAAGGCGGCAAAGACACCGGGCCTGATCCTTTTACCTTGTTATTGTCATCCCTGGCCAGCTGCACCCTTGTCACATTGCGAATGTATATCGACAGAAAAGGCTGGGATATTCCTGAATTTAAAGTGAAGACCAACCTGTGGCAATCGAAAGACGGCGACAGTACGATCACGTTTATTGACCGTGACATTACCTTACCTGCCGGTATAGAACCTGAGAAAAAGAACAGGCTGCTGGAAATTGCGGCCAATTGTCCCATTTCAAAGCTGTTGGAAGGCAACATCAAAGTGAGAAGTTATATTTTTCACGAAGAAGATGTTGACAAGAAAATAAAATATACCAATGGAGACATCACCGTGGTTTGGAAACCGGAGCTTTGCAAACATTCGGGCCGCTGCGTGACGCAATTGCCCAAAGTGTTCAATTTAAAAACCAAACCCTGGGTCACCATGTCGGGCGCCGACACGGAAGCCATCAAAGCACAGGTTGAAAGATGTCCAACAGGAGCGCTTTCCTGGATTAAGAACGAAGATACTCCTTCCGAATAAATATGCTTTACTGATAGCTGGTTGAAAAATTTACTTGCTATTGGCTACTGGTTACGCCCTTCCCAGATACAAGATCCGGGTTATTAAGTTATTAGGTTATTGAGTAACATACTTATGAACCTAATAACTTAATAACCTTTCTTTATACCCAGGAACAACTCCTTTTTATCAATGGCATTTCACGTTTACAAATAGCCCTTCCTCCCACTGCCTATTGCCTATTGCCCATTGCCCATTCCTATTGCCTACTGCCTTTCCTGGTCCTGAGCGCAGCGAAGGACCATCTCTGCCCTCTGCCTTCTGCCCTCTGCCGTTTGCCGTCTTCCATTAAATAATCTTTATCAAACCATTTCCAAAACTTTAATTTAATTAAATCTACAATCACATAAGTTTATTTAACTTTAATTACTATTACTTTTGTTTCACAAGTGCCGCACTGCCCATATTATTTCATAGCCTGAAACACACCTGGTTCGAACCGCCCTTTTTTATTCTACCCCTTGTATTTTAATTATTGTCAATCAATAATGAATGATCTATTTCCATAAACCAAATACTCAATTACCAAAAAGCATTAACTAAAACTTTATCAACATGAAAAAAGGAAATTCAACCGAACCCGCCTGCCAACAGGCGAGCTGGCCCTCCTATGTAACCAGCAGTTTCATCTGGTTCCTGGCCCTTATTATTGGTTTTACAGCCTGTAAGAAAGCATCTTTTGAGGAAGTTACCGACAAACCCGCCATTGCTACCAAATCCAATGCGCGGGCAGCAGTGGCCGCCTCCGCTATTTCAGCGATGGACCCCATCAAAGTAATGTCGTTCAACGTAAGAAATGACGCTGCCGGCGATCCCTTTTCCCAGTATGTACGCAAGGATTACTGTCTGCAGATCATCCTCGAAAATGATGTTGATATCGTAGGACTGCAGGAAATTGCCGTTACCGATATTGAAGAATGGTTCAATACCCAACTGTCGGCCGCTGGCTATGGCTATTACAAATCCGGCACCTCTAACGGTTCGCCCAAAACGATCTATTACAAAAACAGCCGTTTTACCCGTACCAACGCGGGTTGGTTCACCATGATGACACCCGATTTCCGTACGGGCAAATGGGTGGTATTACAGGACAAACTCAACACAGCCAACAGCTATTTTGTCGTAAACAGCCATTGGACAACAGTAAGCTCAGCCGAGCGTCAGCTCGATGCCGATACGGTATTGCTGAACATCAATAACAACAACACGGCCAACCTGCCGGTCATTTGTATTGGCGATTTTAATGCCAAACCTGGCACTGCTGAAATGGGCATTATTAAAGACGGGAGCGGTCTTAACATGGTTGATGCGTTGTTCGATTCCAGCGGTGATCCTACGTTCCATGGCTGGGATGCCGTGGGTGATGCCAAGATCGACTGGATCCTCAGCACGCGCAATATGGCCTTCACCAGCTCCAGCGTGATCACCAAAACCTTTACCGTAAACGGACAAATGCTCTATCCATCTGACCACTACCCGGTAATGGCTACCTATGTACCAGGGATCTTCGGTGGAGCGCATACCGACGGCAATGGCATCAGCGCCAGTTCCGCTACCAAATATTCTTTTGCCGATGTGGATGGCGATGGCGATGCCGATAAAATTTACTGGAACTATACATTCGACAGTGGCAAACCCAGGGTATTCCTGTCGAACGGCGATGGTACCTTTGCCGCTACTGCTGTAACGCATGCTGCCGGGGCCTCCACTGCTGCTACCACCCGGTATTATTATGCCGATATCAATGGGGATGGCAAAGCCGATGAAGTGCGCTGGAACCCTACCCTCAACTCCGGACATACCCTCGTTTATCTGGCTACAACAGGGGGCAACTTCAGCACCACCGCTGTTGATAATCCCGAAGGCACCAGCGGAGGTACTACTACCATTTACAATTTTGCGGATGTGAATGGCGATGGCAAGGCTGATAAGATCTATTGGAACGCCACATTCGATGACGGGCATACGCGGGTATACCTGGCTACTTCCGGTGGCAGTTTTAGCGGCACCGTGGTATCGGGAACAGAAGGCGCCAGCACAACGGCCGGTACGCAATTCTGGTATGCCGATGTGAATGGAGATGGCAAGGCCGATAAAATTTACTGGCATCCCGATCTAAACTCAGGTAAAACCATGGTGTATACTTCCGATGGCGATGGCACGTTCACTGCCAACACTTCTTTCAGCAATTCCGCTACCAGCGGTTTATCAAACACCCGTTTCTATTTTGCTGATATGAATGGGGATGGTTTTGCTGATAAAGTGTATTGGAACCCGACTAATTATACAGGTTTCTTAAAGGTGTATTATTCCGAGTCCGGCGCCTTTAACGGACCTGTATATACATTAAGAGGTACTTCTCAAAGCGAGAACACAAATTTCTATTTCAATGATGTGAATGGAGATGGGAAAGCGGATCAGGTTCGTTGGAATTATGGAGAAAATTCAGGAGAATTAAGGAACTATTTCGCTAAGTAATAGTTTTTTAAATAGTAGGTATATGAAGTAGGATGTAGGATGTAAGAAATACGAAAATCGCGCACTCCTTACCTTTTATTTTTTACCTCTTACTTCTTACCTCCTACTTCTTACCTCTTACCTCTTACCTCCTACCTCGTATTTCAAAAAGTGAGCCGTCCTATAAAGAACGACCCACCGGTTATTGACTAAGAAGTAATCGCCTTTTTCCATCCATCATACCACTTCTTATTCCTTTCTATATCGGTAGGAACAAGCGTATCCTTCACCACTTTCAATTGTTGTAATTGTTGCAATCCGGTATACACACCGGTCTTTAACCCGGCCATATACGCGGCACCTAACGCAGATACTTCAGGGAAACCGCTGATCACTACTTTTCGGTTTAACTGATTGGCCAGGAACTGCACTACAAACCGATTACCGGTAATCCCGCCGTCGACCATCAACTGATCCAACAACAACCCGGCATCTGTTTCCATAGCGCCTATAACGTCTTTTATCTGGTAGGGAATAGTTTCCAGTGCAGCCCGCACCAAATGATTTTTGGTAGTAGCGAAGGTTAACCCATGAATGCTGGCCTTGCGGTTCATTTCCCAGTAGGGAGCGCCTAACCCGCTAAAAGCAGGGATCAGGTATACACCCTGGTTATCCTCCAGCGCCATGGCCATGACTTCGGTATCGCGACTGTCATTAAATAATTCCCACTCATTCTTTAACCATTCAATGGTAGCGCCGCAGGTAACGATCACGCCTTCCAGTGCATAACAAACCTGTTGTTCAGTACTCCAGCAGACGGTGGTCACCATACCCGTAGTAGACGCTTTAGGCTGGTCGCCAATATTCATCATCACTGAACAACCCGTACCTAATGTGGCTTTGGCAGAACCAGGTTCCAGGCATGCCTGTCCAAAGGCAGCCGCATGCGAATCACCGATCATGCCGGTAACAGGAATGGAATTTTCCAGCACGCCCAACAGATTGGTTTCGCCAAACATAAAGGAAGAAGGAACACAACGTGGTAAATTGAGTGATTGCAGGCTGAAAGCTTTCAATAATTCGGCATCCCAATTCAGCGAGGCAATATTAAAGAAAAGCGTGCGCGACGCATTTGTATGATCCGTATAATAGCTTTGTCCGTTCGTGAATTTATACAACAGCCAGGTATCAATGGTACCAAAATACGCCTCGCCCCTGTCTATGGCCTGTCTTACTTCAGCTACATTTTCATACAACCAAACCAGTTTGGTACCTGAGAAATAGGGATCTACCAGCAGCCCCGTTTTGTTTTTGATCTCGTTGGCAAGGGGCAATGGCTTTAAGCGTTCACAAATTTCCACCGACCGCTTACATTGCCATACCACGGCATTATACAATGGTTTACCGCTTTTATCCCACACAACAAATGTTTCGCGCTGGTTGGAAATACCAATGGCCTTTATAGCCCGTACATCCAACTGCTGACTGGCAAAATCTTCCAGACAATGTTTTACTGATGCCAGCACGTTCTGCACAATACCTTCGGGGTCCTGTTCCACAAAACCATTGGCGCCATAATTCGTTTGCAAAGGCTCATGACCACGCGCCACCACTTTACCCTGCTCATTAAAAATAATGGTCTTTGTACTGCTGGTGCCCTGGTCTATTGCCAGTACATATTGTTGTTTGCTCATGATCTTTATTTCTTATTACCACCTTTATCAATAATTACCGCAATTAAAATAACAGCCCCTTTCACCACCTGTTGCCAGAATGGGGATACGTTCAACAACACGAGGCCGTTATTCAATACGCCGATGATCACCGCACCCATTACCGTACCGCCAATGCTGCCCTTTCCTCCTGATAAAGAAGTGCCGCCGATCACTACCGCAGCGATAGCATCCAGCTCATAGCCGGTCCCGGCATTGGGTTGCGCTGAATCGAGCCGCGAGGTGACCATAATGCCCCCTACCGCCGCCAACGCACCGGCAATGCTGTATACAATGAGTTTAACTTTATTGATGTTGATGCCCGATAAGATGGCCGCATTCTCATTACCACCAATGGCATAAATATAGCGCCCCAGTCTTGTTTGCCGGGTAATAAATACCGCTAACAACACTACTATGCCAGCAATCCAAACCGGTACAGGGATGCCCAGCAACCAACCGGTACCGATAGTGGCAAATGAAGGACCGAGGTTACTGATGGGGTGGCCTTGTGTCCATAACATGGTAAGACCGCGTGCAATGGTTAACATGGCCAGGGTGCCTACAAATGGCGGCACTTTGAATTTTGTGATCACAAACCCGTTAAACCAGCCAAGCAGCGACCCTACAATAATGCCGCCCAATAAGGCCCCTAACAAGGTAAAACCTATAAACAGATCAGCCGAAGGAAGCTTGATCCCATTTTTTAACAATCCCGCAGTTATGGCGCCACACAATGCCAGTATTGAACCTACAGACAAATCAATGCCTGCTGTCAATACAATAAGGGTCATCCCCACGGAAATGCAGATGTTCACCGCAATCTGTCGCAGTACATTCCAGCCATTGTCCATGGTAAGGAACTTGTCGCTTAAGATGGCTATGATGGTACACAAAACAACCAGCGCTATCACAGATTGCAGCCGGGCAAGGTTTATCGTATTATTTCTTTGGATCGCAGTCATCAGGCAGTAATATTATGTTGTATGGCATGTTTCAAAATATTGCTTTCGGTCGCTTCGGCAATGGGTATATTGGCAGTGAGCCTGCCTTCCGCCATCACCAGTACCCGATGGGACGCCGTAAGGATCTCCGGCAGTTCTGACGATACCAACAGTATGGCCATGCCGCCGGAAGCCAGTTTCTTCATCAGGTTATAGATCTCAAAACGGGCATTAATGTCGATACCACGTGTTGGTTCATCCAACAGCAAGATGCTCGGGTTGGTGGCCAGCCATTTGGCCAGCACGATCTTTTGTTGATTGCCACCGCTCAGGTTTCCCGCCAAATTGTTTTCTGAATATGTTTTGATACCCAGTTGTTGAATGTATTCTTTCGATAGCTGGGTCTCTTTCTTATTATATAGTACGATGCCCCATTTTTCCAATTGGTTCAGCACCGTAATACTGATGTTTGTTTTTATTTTCTGATCGAGGATCAGGCCATGGGCCTTTCTGTCTTCAGGCACCAATGCAATGCCCTGATCAATGGCTTGTATGGGCGATTGTACCTGTACGGCTTTTTCATTTACGAAAATATTACCACTGGCTCTTTTAGGATGCATGCCAAACAGGGTTTCCATTAACTCCGTTCTACCGGCGCCCATCAATCCGTACAAACCAACGATCTCCCCTTTGTGCAGCGTGAAAGAGATATCAGTGAGCACATTAGTCTTATGACGCGAGGCGCTTTTCAGGTTAATATTTTGCACCCGCAAGACCGGTTCGGTAAACGTTTGCGTGGCCGCCGAGGTAGTACCGTTTACAGCACGGCCTGTCATTTTGCGGATCAGCTCATCCTGTGTCATCTCTGCCATTACCCCACTCTCTACTGAACAACCATCGCGCATTACCACAAACCGGTCGGCAATGGTGAACAGCTCCTTTAACTTATGCGAAATGTAAACGATTGTTTTGCCTTCGCTGCGCAGTTCATTAATGATCACAAACAGGTTGTCAACCTCTTTATCGCTGATGGCCGAAGTGGGTTCATCCATTATTATGACGTTGGCTTTTGTATGCAACGCCTTGGCTATCTCAACCAGCTGCTGCTGGCCAACTTTTAAAGAACCCACCAACTGACCGGGATCTGCATCCAGCTTTACTTTTTGCAGCAACGTTCTTGTTTCCTGCGCCATTTCCTTTTTATCCAGCATGCCCATGACATTGCAACATTCACGGCCCAGGAAAATATTTTCGGTGATACTCAAACCGGGTACCAGGTTCAATTCCTGGTGAATGATCACAATGCCTTTTGCTTCTGCATCTTTGGTGCCCGTGAGTTTTAATGGTTCGTTGTTGTAGATAATGGTGCCCTCATAATCTGTATACACCCCAGACAACACTTTCATGAGGGTTGACTTACCGGCCCCGTTCTCCCCAATAATGGCATTTACCTTGCCGGGATGCAATTCCAGGTTCACCTTATTGAGGGCGGTAACGCCGGCAAACTTTTTCGTTATGTTTTGTGCAATCAACATTGTTATTGTTGAATGATTTTACATTGTACAGGTATAATTTCCAGATCGCTGAGCGAGTAATGGGCTTCATTAAGCTCTAAAGCACCAATACAGGTTACCATATCGTCTTTCTTTACGTTGGCTTTAAAAGGAGGTAA
This sequence comes from Niastella soli, assembly GCF_017742245.1. GTDB lineage: Bacteria > Bacteroidota > Bacteroidia > Chitinophagales > Chitinophagaceae > Niastella > Niastella soli. Next base: position 2,715,848 of record NZ_JAGHKO010000001.1, on the reverse strand, counting down.
TACCACTTTCCTTACCTGTTTATTCAGCTCTTCTGAAATTTTATTCAGGTCGGTAGTGTTTACAAAATCTTTTATATTAATTAAACGCGAAGCGTCCCTTATTGCATTGCCATACACGTACTCCGTAGCAATTTTTACAGTAAGGGGCTCGTTGCTATTACCAGCCAGCAGGGTAACCTCATCATCACTTACCGCCAGTACTTTACCGCTTAATTTCACCAGACCATAGCGAATGTTGCCAATGCTCATGGAATTGAAATACGTATCGAAAGCCGCGCCGGGGTTCAACTTTATCGCTGTCTGCAAGGCATCGAGCGTAATGGCGCTATCGAGACGGGCGGGCAATTTGCCATCCCACAGCTTTTGTACAAAACCGGGGGCATCAAAGGCCTTTGGTTCTATGGTCTGAAGCTCGCTGAGCTTTATTATGAAGACTGATTTGTAGGCAAGCAAACCTATTACAATCGTGAGCAACCCGTATTTTATTATTTTCCTGGCCATACATTATTTTTTTCCGTAGGCAATATAATCGTTGATGTTTTTGGGTGTCACCAGCTCTACAGCTACCGGTATCTTCTGTGGAAAATCCCTTCTACCCTTAACGTATTCATCGGCAAACCGGGCAGCCGTTTCAGCCATAACTTTTGGGAACTGCATGCCGGTTGCGTATACTTTATTTTCCTTGATGGCGGTGATCACATCTTCTGCGCCATCAAATCCAAATACTTTTACTTTGGTGGCTTTCCCCGCAGCTACCAGTGCCTGGTAAGCACCCATGGCCATACCATCATTGCCACAGAAAACGGCATCGATATCAGGATGCGCCTGCAGAATGCTTTCCATCACTTCCATGGCCTTGTTGCGATCGAAATCGGCGCTCTGCTGGGCTACCATTTTCAGATCGGGGTAATTATCAGTAACGCTGTGAAAACCTTTTGAGCGGGCCCAGGTGTTGTTATCACCTACCAGGCCAAGCAACTCAACATAGTTGCCCTTCTTATGTAATTGCTGGGTAAAATTCACGCCGATGGCAACGGCACCGGAGTAACTGTCGGATAATATTTGAGAAGTAGCGGCATTGGTGGAATTGATCTCGCGGTCCATACAAAAGACCGGAATGCCAGCTCTCTTTGCTTTCATCACATTGGCCACCGATCCATTGGCATCGGTTGAGTTAAAAAGAATGGCATCATAACCGGCCACAATGATATTATCAAAATTATCGCCTTCCGTGGCCGTATTATTTTGTGAATCGAAGATCTTGGCATCGTAACCCAATGCCGTGGCTTTGGCAGCAGCCGTTTCGGCCAGGAAAACAAACCAGGGATTATTGAGCGTTGATACAACAACGGCCATTTTCTTTTTCCCGTTTTTAGCCTTTTGTTGTTTGCACTGGGTAAATACAAACAACAGGCTAAGCAATGTTATAAATATCGGCAAGCTTCGCTTCATCTGTGGAAATTTTTGATGATCCTAAGGTGGGTCACTCTTTCAGAGTGGCTCACCTTTTTATTTTACCAAGGTGAGCCGCCCTTTAAGGGCGACCCGCCTTACAGGTCATTATAATAAGCCTTTCACAACCTCAGCTATCCCCTCTTTGGTAAGATGATAGTGATTGAAAATATCCTGTTGAGAACCGGTCACTGTATATTCATCGGGAATACCTACAATACGGAATGGCTTGTGCAACCCATGTTGCATTAAGTATGCGGCGCAGGCTTCACCCAGGCCTCCATACACACTATGTTCTTCTACTGTTACAATAGCTTTGCAGTTGGCAGCCAGGTTAGCCAGCAGATCGGTATCAAGTGGCTTAATGGTATGCATACTTACCACAGTAGCATTGATACCCTGTTCTGCCAATAACTTCGCAGCCTGCAAGGCAGGATACACCGTTTCACCACAAGCAATGATAGCAGCATCGTTCCCTTCGGTGATCACGCGCCCCTTTCCAAAGGCAAAGGTATCGTCGTTTACATCCTTCAGGTTATTCATTACCCGCTTGCCAAAACGCAGGTATACCGGACTGTTGGTCTTTGCTGCCAGCGCCGTAGCCTGGGCCGTTTCAAAATTATCGGCAGGTACCACTACGGTAATATTGTTGATACACCGGAGTGCGGCAAAGTCGTGCAAACTATGGTGAGTAGAACCGAGTGCGCCATAACTTACGCCAGCGCTGATGCCTACTACCGTAACAGGATTGTCGCTATACGCCACATCGTTCTTGATCTGCTCCAGCGCCCGCGCAGTTAAAAAGCAGGCGGGCGAAACCGCAAACACTTTTTTTCCGGCAGCAGCCAAACCAGCGGCCACGCCTACCAGGTTTTGTTCGGCAATACCTACTTCAACAATTTGCTCAGGGAACTTTTTGCCAAAGGGAACCAGTTTACCCGATCCACGGGAGTCGCTGGTTACCGCAATAATATCCCTGTCTTTTGCTGCTAATTCCTGGAGTATTTCTGAGAATATCTCCTGGTTGGGTTTGTATCCGTTCGGATCTGTTGCTTCTATATGCGCCATTATCTTAAATTGTTACCGGTTTCCAGTTACCGGGGATCTTCATACTTCTTATTTCTTTCTTCCTTTGGTCGCCGAAGCCTTGGCGTAGGTGACCTACCTCCTACTTCTTACTTCCTACTTCCTATCTCCTACCTCTCACTTGATTTAAATTAGGACCTTCTCCATACTACTATCCAGCTCACTCAATGCCAATGCATACTCTTCCTTGCTAGGCACACCATGGTGCCACTTAAGATTGTTTTCCATAAAGCTCACCCCTTTGCCTTTTACAGTATGGGCAATGATCACACTGGGCTTACCGGGTTCAAAAGGCAAACTGTCAAAAGCCGCTTTCAGTGCTTCCACATCGTGCCCATCTACTTCTTTTACCGCCCAGCCAAATGCCTTCCACTTTTCATCCAACGGATCGGTGTTACACACTTCAGCTGTTGACGCGGTGATTTGCAACGTATTTTTATCTACAATAGCGCACAGGTTATCCAGCTTGTAATGGGCTGCAGTCAAAGCCGCTTCCCAGTTAGACCCTTCAGGCAACTCACCATCGCCCATAAGGGTATATACTTTATAATTGCGTTTATCGAGCTTGGCCGCAATAGCATTTCCAACGGCAATGGGTAAACCATGACCCAGGGCACCGGTATTTTGTTCCACCCCTTTTACTTTACGGGTGGGGTGCCCAATGTAGTGCGACTTATACTGACACAAGGTTTCCAGGTGTTCCTCCGGAAAAAAACCTTTATCAGCCAGTACTACAAACAAAGCTTCCACACAATGTCCTTTGCTTTGGATGTAGCGGTCCCTATCGGGCGAAGTAAAAGTCTGTGGCGATACCTTTAATGTGTGGTTGTACAACACATTCAGGATATCGGTACAGGACAGGCTGCCACCGGTATGACCGGCTTTGGCGCCTACAATATATTTGAGGATCTTTTTTCTGTATTCGACAGACTTTTTCTTCAGTTCTTGCATTTTCATATAATATTCATTTATCGGCAATCCGTCTCGGCTCAGCCGAGAGTCCCCTATCAACCTTATCACCCCTGTCAACGCTATCAACTAAGCATGCTGATACACCTGCCAGCCTAAATAATTCTCAAATGCCTCTTTTAAGATGCCTGCAGTTTTCGAAGCATTCATCACCACGTGGTGTTCAAAACCATTTCTGCATACATATTGCATCAGGCCCTGCAGGTTATTGATCTGTGCAACGGCACGGTTACCAAAAGTATTCAGCGCATCGTTGGTCAATTCGCCCTCACCAACATAGGCTTTAATGATCCCCTGGCTGTCATCGGTACTGATCCTGCCATAAGTAAGCGGCGAAGCAGGGGTACGACCTTCCAGGGCACCGTAAGTATTTTCAACACCCACAGATGTTCCCAGGATCGGCGCCGTGCTGATCTGGATATCGGGCAGGAATGATTTGGCCCAGTTACCACAATGGAACAGTACACACTTGGTATCATCATCCGCATAGTTATTGTTCCAGTCAACCAGGGCGCTGGGGGTGCCAGAAGCTAACTGCATGGCATACATGCTCAGCGTTCCGGTCACATCTACTTCGCAGGCGCTGGGCAACATATTCTCACTCATCATACTCATGTTGGTACACACGTTGCAACCATAATTCTGTTGCAGGGAGGTCCAGCATTGAATGGCAGTAGCATCCAAGGCATTTTCTGCCATGAAGTCTGCTAATACCACATCGAGCTTGGCAATTTGTACAAGTTTATCATTGGGCGTTTTGCCAGTTGGGGTATAGGCTTTAATGCCTTCCAGCTTTTCCTTCACGCGGGCATGGTCGGCTGTTAATTTATTGGCATTGCCTAAGATCTCAGACAGGTCAACAGTGGTAACAGAGATACCATTGCGTTGCAGGATCTTTTCGCTGTAGCGCACGGTATTAAAGGCACCGGGTCTGGCGCCTACGGCACCAATACGCACATTGCGCATGCCTTTAACTACCCGGCAAACGGCGATGAAATGTTGAAGATCGGCAATAAACGATTCGTCAGAAGGACTTACCACATGTTTGGTGGTGAGCGAGTATTTTATTCCAAATTGATACAGGTTATTACAAACAGAGATCTTTCCGCACCAGGCGTCTCTTCTGTTCACCACATCCATTTTTTTCAGATCGTCGGGGTAACCTTGCACCAGCACTGGCACATTCAGGTTAGCCAGCTTGATGGTTTCTGCCACGCCTTTTTCGTCGCCAAAGTTGGGCAACACTACCAGGATGCCCTGGATGTCGGCTGCATGTTTTTTAAACAGATCAGCACAACGTTGCGCTTCTTTAAAAGTTTCCACGCCACCCAGTTTGGTATCGGCATCAGTTAATAAGATGGGGGTGATGTTCAGTTTTTCAAACAGGGCAACAATTTCGGTGCGTGCTTCGGCCACTAATTTATCAGGAAAAAAATCTCTGTTTCCAATGATAACACCGAGCGTTGTTTTAGCAGTCTTCATCTGTAATTATTAATAATTTTTTTTCGATTTCAATGTGTGGATGACCTGTAAGGTCCGCATCGGGTCTTAAACAATCGGAAGGTTTATGCGGCCCCCGATAAATCGGGGCAGGATCTGACAGATCAGCCTTCCTATTCAATCAGACCTGTCAGATGCAAGGCAGCATACTACATGTGCTGGCTCAAATGATGCACCTTACAGGTCTTCTTTCAGCTGGCTACTATGAGTTCTATTTCGTGTTCTTCAAACAGTTTTCTGTCTTTATCTTCTATGCCATCATCGGTGATAATGTAATTGATAAGCGACAATGCCCCCAAACTGGCAAAAGCGTTCTTTCCTATTTTGGAAGAATCGGCTACCAGGTAAGTGGTTTCCGCCGCTTCTATCATGGCTTTCTTTACTATGATATCGCTTAAGCTGGGATAGGTCAATCCCGATTTCAGCGAAATGCCCGCTGTTGCTAAAAAGAGCTTCGACACATTGATGCCCTTAAAAAAGTCGGCAGCTTTTTGCCCCGTCAATGACAAGGTGGGTGGTTTAAATTCCCCGCCGGTCATTACGACCTCAATGCCCGGTTCCGTTCCCAGCAACATGGCAATGTTCAGGGCGTTGGTGATCACCGTCAGGTTTCTAAATCCTTTTAGTTTCCGCGCTATCTCGGTTACGGTTGAACCGGAATCGAGAATAATGGTATCACCGCTTTCAATAAATTCCAGGCATTTGGTGGCGATCTTTTCTTTCGCCTGCATGTGCAATTCCTGGTGGGCCACATAAAACTCTTTTACCTGGTCTTCGATATTTTTCAGGTAGGCGCCGCCATGTTCCCGGATCACCATTTCCTCTTTCTCGAGTTTCTCAAGGTCCTGACGGATAGTTACTTCGGTCACTTTAAAGATCCGCGCCAGGTCACCCACTTTTGCCGAACCATCCTCACGGAGCAATTCCAGTATTTTCTCTCGCCTTTGATTAGGAAGCATATAGTTTGTTTTGAGGGCTATGAACCAAAAATAAGAAAACAATCGAAAAAATAACAAAACAAACAAAAGAAAAAGCAAAATATTAAGCGCCCCAAGACTTTCGATTAATGCAGCAATTGAGCATATTTAATTGATTATCAGTAAAAGTTAGATTTAAACCTAATTTTTGGTTATTTACGTTCGAAGAAAAAACGAAAGAAGGTGGCAATAAAGGCATTGTTAGGTTATGTGATATTCCCAAAAGATAGCCATTTAGTGCCCTGGGGGTTGCACTGATATACTATGAGGGTTGCACTGGCTCCTTATTAATCAGTGCAACCCCCAACGTATAACAGTGCAATATGTAGCGTACATAAAGCCTGTTAAATATGGCTTTAACCCGTATATTATGCGATTAAAACGCGGTTGGGTTACAGCCAAAAGGTTCCACAATTCCTTCACTTTGGCGCCACACTTACTCCATTGATTCAATGGGTGAACAGTATAGGAACACTGGGGGCAGCATGAAGGAACAATGGAGGAACAGTGAAGGAAATAAAAACCGTCCCCCGTTTTCGGCCATTCGTCACACCATTTTCCCCGGACCGTCATACCTAAAATGGAATTTTCGAGGAGAGATAACCATTCGTCCCACCATTTTACGAAGACCGTCACAACAGTTTCCGAAGCCCGTCCCAGGATGGCGCTATCGCATGAAAGTAAAAGGTATCTTTAGATTATGAATAAATACGCACGTTATATACTGATAGGTGCGATTGCAATCCTGCAATTGTTTGCCATAAAAAGCGCTTATACCCAGGCGCCAGATAAACGGCTTAACATCATTTATATCATGAGCGATGACCATGCTTATCAGGCCATTAGCGCGTATGGATATGGGCTGAACCAAACCCCCAATATTGATAAACTGGCCGACCAGGGCGTGCTGTTTAAAAGGGCCTATGTTACCAACTCCATTTGCGGCCCGAGCCGGGCTGTAATGCTTACCGGTAAATTCAGCCATGTAAATGGATTTACCGATAACCATAGTACGTTTGACGGCAACCAGCAAACTGTTGCCAAACTATTACACAATAGCGGTTATACCACGGCTGTTATAGGAAAGTGGCATCTGGTCTCTGACCCGCAGGGGTTTGATTACTGGAATATTCATCCCGGACAAGGCGATTATTACAATCCTGATTTTATTGAGAATGGCGTGCGTAAAAGGGTGGAAGGATATTCAACCAACCTGGTGACTGATTTTACCATCAAATGGCTGGACCAACGGGATAAAAGCAAACCTTTCTTTCTTATGTACCAGCAAAAAGCACCGCACCGCAACTGGATGCCCGAGCCCAAATATTATCACCTGTTCGACAGCATACAATTCCCGATTCCCGCCAACTTCTTTGATGATTACAGTACCCGGACAAGTGCTGCCCACGAACAGGAAATGGAGATTGCCAGGCATATGAAAGACACCTATGACCTCAAACTGGCCTTTGATCTGCCTAAAGAAAAGCAACAGGGTTATAATGCAATCTGGCAGAACATGTATGATCGTTTAACACCCGAAGAAAAAAAGAAATGGGAGGAAGCCTACAAACCTTCCAACGATGCATTTTATAAAGCAAATCTTTCCGGTAAGGAATTGGCGCTCTGGAAATACCAGCACTATATGAAAGATTACCTGCGGTGTGTGCAAAGCGTTGATGACAATGTTGGCCGGTTGATGGAATACCTGAAAGCCAACGGCCTCGATAAAAACACCATCATTATTTATACCTCCGACCAGGGATTCTTTCTGGGAGAGCATGGCTGGTTTGATAAGCGATGGATGTATGAGGAATCTTTCCGTACACCACTTATTGTAAAATGGCCCGGGGTTACCAATAAAAAAACAGTTACGGAAAGCATGGTACAGAATGTAGATCTTGCCGAAACCATCCTGGATATGGCCGGTCTGCCCATTCCCGGGGACATGCAGGGAAAAAGTTTCGTACCCTTATTAAAAGGTAAGCAAAAAGGAAATGTTCACGATGCGCTGTATTATCATTTTTATGAGAACCAGGAGCACAAAGTGGCCAAACACATTGGCGTGCGGACAGACAGGTACAAACTGATCTATTTTTACGAAAAGAATGAATGGGAGTTGTATGATCTGCAAAAAGATAGTTCAGAAATGCACAACGTTTACAACGATGCTGCTTATAGTAAAGTACAGGGTCAGCTAAAACAAAAACTGCAGGAGCTTAAAAAACAGTATAACGACCCGGTTCCCGAGAAGATCCAATAAATAAATGCATAAAAAGCAAATGGGCCCATAGGGGCCCATTTGTACTTACTACCCATTTACTTATTTTATGAAGAAGCTTTCTTTCTGTTTTATATCGGTTGAAGAAGAACCTACCATTACACTGAACTCACCGGGCTCCAGCACAAACTTCATGTCACGGTTATACAATTTCAATTCTTCACGGGGAATGCTGAAGGAAAGCGTTTTGGTTTCACCTGCTTGCAGATGCACGCGGTCAAAACCTTTCAATAATTTTTCGTACGTTGTTACCGAGCTCAGTACATCCCGAATATAACATTGCACTACTTCATCACCAGCCAGTTTGCCGGTATTGGTAACCTCAACCGTTACGGTAATGGGATCAGCAGCTGTTTTGCCAGTATTTATTTTCAAATTGTTATAGCCAAAGCTGGTATAACTTAAGCCAAAACCAAAGGGATATAAAAGCCCTTTAATTTTTGCCCCTTCGCCCTGATCTGATTGTGCGCCAGGCTTGCTGGGGAAATTCAGGGGTATTTGTCCAACCGATTTTGGCCAGGTAAGCGTAAGCTTGCCACCAGGATTATAATCACCAAACAACACATCAGCGATGGCCGTACCGCCTTTTACGCCGGGGTAACCTGCGTAAACGATGCCATCGATGTATTTGTCGATCCAGTTAATACTCATAGGTTGTGTGCCGAGCAATACCACCACTACTGGTTTGCCGGTTGCTTTGATCGCTTTCACCAGTTCTAACTGATGACCAGGCAAATCAAGACTGGTGCGGCTTTTGTTTTCACCAGCGGTTTGGGTATTCCCCCCTAAAACGACAACTGCAAGCTGTGCCTGTTTGGCAATTTGTACAGCCGAGTCAAGCATAGCCTGTTCTTTTGCATCCAATGGCTCAGGCAGGATTTCACTTTCCGGCCAGCGTTTGTCAACCAGGTCGGCGCCTTTTGCATATAGGACTTTATCGGCGCCCAGTTTTGCCTGAATGCCCTGTAACACATTTACACTGGGAGAACCCAAAGGCCCATAATGCGTATGCGCATAATCGTCATCGGTGGCATTGGGACCAATCACCGCTACTTTTTCCAATCCTTTTGAGAGGGGGAGAATATTATTACCGTTTTTCAGCATCACAACGCTTTCGCGTGAGGCCTGTAGTGCTATCTGCTGGCTGGCTTCGCTGTTCACTAATTTGCGGGTTTCTGCGGCGCTTTCTACATATGGATGATCAAATAAACCCAGCTTGAATTTCACCCGCAATACATCAGCCACCCGATGGTTGATGGTATCCATGGGAATGCGGCCTTCTTTCACCAGTTGACGCAGATAAATAATAATACTATCGGGCGTACGGAAAGTAGTGCGCACGTTCATGCCAGCCATGAAGGCCTGGTAAACGGCTTCTTTTAAATTGGCAGCCACATGGTGTTTGGTGCTCAGGTACTCGAGCGCATCGCTGTCACTCACCACATAACCGGTAAAACCCATTTCAATACGCAGACGCTGGATCAGCCAGTAGTTACTGCCGGAAACGGGAATACCATCATAATCGTTGTATGAGCTCATGATCCCCATGATGCCCGCTTCTTTTATTACTTTTTTAAAGGGATACAACAACAGGTTTTCCACTTCACGCGGCGCCACTTGCGGGTCGGTGCGGGCTTGTCCTTCCCGGGCCCCTTTATTAGCACTGTACACCGCAAAATGCTTGGCAGTTGATGCTACCAGACCATCCTGTTGAATACCTTTTGCCATGGCTATGCCCATGCAGGCTACCAGGTAAGGGTCTTCACCAAAAGATTCTTCCAGCCGGCCCCAGCGTTGGTCACGTGCTACATCCAGAATGGGCGCGTACACATTTGTGTAACCCAATGCACGGGCTTCGCGCCCGGTAATAATACCTTCCTGGTGTACCAGCTCTTTATTCCAGGTCATACCCATATTGAGGGCGGTAGGAAAACCAGTGGCTTCGTATGCTTCAATGCCACGAATGCCTTCATTGGTGAAATCGGCGGGAATACCGAGGCGGGTTTGTTCTATAAAGAAACGCTGGGTCTCGTTCATGGCCCATACGTGCTTTTCCATATTGGTTACCAGTTCAACCGGCTTTGTTTTGCCCCAACCGGCAAAACCGTTCAGGTGTTCATCTATATTGGCAATACCATCTTTCCAGATAGCATTCTTCCATTCAGGAGTTGGTAACGAATCTTTCAAAACCCGGTGCCAGCCATAGAGGGTAGCCATCTGACAGGTCTTTTCTTCCAGCGTCATTTTCGATAACAGGTCGGTAGTGCGGGCGTTTACCGACTGTTTGGGATCTTCATAAATGTCTTTCTTACCGTTTTTATTCAGGTCTATCCAACCGTCCTTATAAATTGTAGTAAGGGGTTTGAATGAGACTACACCAAGCAGGGCAAGCAAGGCAGCATAGGGATATTTTCTTCCTTTCATATTTTGTAATGTGCAAGAAACAAATATATATAGAATGAATCCGTTGCCAGGAAGAATGTTACGCTAACGTTTGCGTAATAAAAAAAGTCCCCGGTGGTGGGCCGGGGCTGTTTGAAGATTAAAATAATTTATTGCAGTTTAAAGATCCAGGTATCACTCTTTCCATGATTGCCGCTTACATCACCATCATTTGCATTAGCAGTATTCGTAACGAGCATTGATCCATCAGCCCAGGCTGCTATACCACAATTGCCATCATACGCCGAGCTGCCAAATGTTTTTTGCCATAAAGTTTTACCACTGTTGTTTAATACAACTACCCAAATATCGGTGGACCCATGGTTTCCGGTTATGCCGCGATCGGTGCTGTTGGAGGTGCTTGAAATGGCAATATTGCCGTTGGGCAAACGCACCATGCTGTTTCCAATATCATCTTTCGATCCACCCAGACAGGCTTGCCAACCAATTTGACCATCATTGGTGAGCTTCACTACCCACATATCATTGTTGGAACCTGAACGCCCAACCACATCTCCATCCACACTGTTTGTTTGCCCCATTACAATGCAGCCACCATCGGTGTCGCCAATAATAGATGAAGATAACTCCAGGCGGGAACCGCCGATAGTCTTACTCCAGACCTTATTTCCATTGGCATCTATTTTTAAGACCAGCAGGTCCTGATCACCATGATTAGCACCCACATCCCCACTATTATTGCTTGAGGTATACCCCACTATTACATAACCGCCATCTGAACTAACAGCGGTTGTAGCAATATACTCATCTCCGGCACCACCAAAAGTTTTGGTCCAAACAACGCCACCATTGGCATTGAATTTTACAACCAATAAGTCCGAGCCACCCCGATTGCTTATAAAATCACCGGTCTTGCTATAGGTATTTCCGGAAGCAAGGCATCCACCATCCGGAGTACTGATTATGGCCCGTGCGAAATCGTGGGATTCCCCACCATATTTATTATTCCACATCACATTTCCAGCTGCGTCATATTTTATTACATCAAGATCAAGGAACTGGTTTGCAGCGTTGAGATTTCCTAAACCTACCGCTCCCCCATCGGGTGAAGCCGCTATCGACCTGTATCCTACACCTATTTGATTAATTTTTCTTTGCCAAAGCAGGTTGCCATCGCTCGTCGCACGGAATGTCCAGCCACTCATCTCGCCCATATTTCCCGATGCGTCGCCATCGGTACTGTTCGAATAACCTGTTGAAACAAACTGGCCATTGGGAAATATAGTCGTTGAGTATATATCCTCAATTTCTGATCCACCGTAACATTTTTGCCACGCCAGGCCGTATGCTTTTCGTGTAATGTTTATCTGCCGGTTTTGCCCATTCCAACCTACCGGGGTAATAGTAACCGTAGCCGTTTGAGCACCTGTTATATTAGCGGCAATAATTTTTATGGTGAGAATCGTAGTATCGCCTGTCGCATTTGTTAATGGATCAACTGATAACCAGGTATCGGACACATTTACTTTCCAATCGATATTTGATTGAATGACCACCGTATCGGTATAGCCGACATCATTGCCTACCTCTATATCGGTACGGCTGATGTTCAAGATGGGATCAGGACCTTTAGCGTCTTTTTTACAGGAATAGCCTAGTATGAGCAACAGGCAAATAATGAAAGATGGGAAAGGATTCGTTAGCATGGGAATGGTTTATTGAATACTAACAAAATTAATATCGGTCATTTATAACCGTTGAAAAACCTTACCAACGTGTCATTTTAGCCAATAACCGTGCAGATTTGGCAGATAAGTGTGTAACCGGGAAGGGCCATTATGCCTTCAATTTTTGCAACGTCCGGTTCAGGCTGCGGATGGTAATACCCAGGTAAGCCGCCATATCTTCCTTGGAGATCTCAAGCCCCTGCATTTGCTGTAATTCCAGCAATTTACCTAACGTATGCTCTACGGTATGTAACTGCTGAAAGGAGGCACGGGTGGCCGTGTTGCTGATGCGTTCGGCAAAAGATTCCAGTAATATTTTATTAAACGTCAGGTCTTTTTCCAGCAACGATTTAAAATAAGAGATGGAAATAGCATATACTTTCACCGGTGTTAATGCCTTTATATTACATAAACAGGGACTATCCTTTATAACCTCAATTTCGCCCATGATCTCTCCCCTGCCCAGGAATTCGACAATAAACTTACGGTCGTCTTCCTCATTAAAATAACATTTGGTGATGCCCTCTTTTAGCAGCAACACTTTGGCAGGCTTTTCCCCCTGCTGCAACAATAATTGCTCCCCGGCATACTCTTTTAAAAGAATGTCTTCCTTATGCTGTTGGATATTATACAGCGGTTCTATAAAAGATAAAAAAGCGTTATTGGTACGAAGCATATTATCAGGTTGGGACAAATGTCCTTTTTATTATTGAAGTAACCCTGGAATTTTGCAAGCTGGAAATATAAACAAATGTAGCTATGAGAACGCAAATAAAAATCATTGCTTTTGATGCGGATGATACCCTTTGGATAAATGAACCTTACTTTCAGGAAGCGGAAAACCATTTCTGCGAATTACTGGCAGGTTATTTACCACCCGACGCCGCCCGTCAGGAACTGTTTAATACCGAAATGAAAAACTTACACCTGTATGGTTACGGGATAAAAGGAGTTATTCTTTGCATGATTGAAACCATTACCCGGGTTTCGAATGGAACGGCCCCGCTGCAGTTGATCAACCAGGTGCTGGAACTGGGTAATGACATGTTAGAAAAACCCATCGAGATCCTGGAAGGCGTTGAAGAAACACTCAATGCGTTACAGGGCAAATACCGGCTGGTTATTGCCACCAAAGGCGATCTGCTTGACCAGGAAAGAAAACTAAACAAATCAGGCCTGCAGAATTATTTTCATCACATAGAGATCATGAGCAATAAAAAGGTCGCCAATTATCAAAAGCTGTTGAAACACCTGGATTGTTCACCGGCCAATTTTCTGATGCTGGGCAATTCAGTAAAATCAGATGTGTTGCCAGTACTGGCATTGGACGCATTTGCCGCACACATTCCATTTCATACTACCTGGCAACACGAATTACATGAAGAAAAAGTGGAACACCCCAACCTGCTTTCATTAAACAATATTGCTGACATCATTCAATATTTAGATTAGCCATGAAAACACCGATCGATATAAACAACTGGGTTAGAAAAGACCATTATAGGTTCTTTTCCCAATTTGAAGAACCCTTTTTTGGAATAACCGTTTCCATAGATTGTACAGCTGCATATCACTATGCCAAAGAGAATGCGATCTCCTTTTTCCAGTATTACCTGTACCAGTCATTAAAAGCGGCCAATAGCATTGAGAATTTCCGGTATCGCATTGTGAACGGAGAAGTTTATCTGTTCGATCAGATCAATGCCTCGCCTACCGTTCATCGCGCAGATGGAACTTTTGGGTTTTCTTACATAGATTATAGCGACAATGAAGATGTTTTTTATGCCAACGCCACCCAGATAGTTGAAGCAGAGAAACTGGCGAGCGGATTAACCCCGGCGGTATCAGGAGAAAACGTTATTCATTTCTCCGCCCTGCCCTGGCTAAACTTCACCTCGGTTTCCCATGCGCGGTGCTTTTCGTTTGCAGATAGCAGTCCGAAAATCACCTTTGGAAAGATCACGGAGGAAAATGGGAATAAGTTTCTGCCGGTATCGATACATGTTCATCATGCACTGGTGGATGGCTACCACGTAGGGCTTTTTGTTGAGCAGTTTCAAACATTAATGAATAGGACAAAGAAACAGCTGCCAGTTGTTAACAGCTGACAAGTGTTATATCCTAAAAAGCTGAAAATTCCGGGTATTTATGAATAATTAAAATGTTTTACTACTTTAGTCGCAAATAAACTACCCTATGAAGAAAATCCTACTAACCCTTTCAGGTGTTTGCAATTGGCTCATTTTTTTTGAACTATTATTTGCCGTGTGGTCGTTATTTGGCATTTTTTCCATGATTAACGGTGGATATACTGATTGGCAGATCTGGGCCTCCTTTGCGATTTACAGTACCCTGCTTTATCTTTTTGTAACCTTAAAAAATAAAATAGTCTTCTTCCGCGATAACGATGAAGAAAGTTTGTTAGAGGTGGATCCCACTGCCATTGTTCCAAACGGGTTCAGTACTCTTTTATTGGGCTTGTTTTCTATACATATGTTGTGGGCGCTCTATCTGGGAATAAGAGGTCTTGACGCACTACTCTATTCATTCATATCCTTCTCATTCAGAGGATATATGCTTCTCACTATTTTGACCTTTTTTATATTACCATTGGGAGTGGTTATAAATGGAGTAAGGCTGTATATTTTGATACTCAAATTCTACCGGCTTAAAAAACCCATTCGAATGATTGATAATGCATAATATACATTAAATATCTTTTTTCCATACCACTTGCATACATTGCATTAGTATGGGATACTATAAATACAAAAGCCTGCCATCGTTGAGTGGCAGGCTTTTGTATAACAAGCACTTTTGAAACTATATATCCTTTTATTGGCTGCATGACGCAGCCGAAAAAACTTTTAGAGACGACCACTATTTCTTGCCATACATGGCTTCTTTTATTTTTAAAAGAACATCAGGGAAACCGTTTTTTTCAATGAATTCCTTGGCTTCCTGACTTTTTTTATCCTTCCTTGGGTCCCTCACTATAAAATTCATTACCCACTCTTCTACAACCCCTTCAACAGCTCTTCTAACACTGCAGGGTCCATCTTCACCTTTACCATACCCATAGGACGGAACCGTTTGTTGGGCTGGTTGTAAGCCGCATATACGATCGTATAAACATTGTCGCCTTCAGGGAGCAGGCATAACGGCGTGCGCATGGTACTCCACCAGCGTTTTACTTTGGTGTGCAGGGGAATGTAACGGGCTTCGCTCCAGTGTATCCCATCTTTTGAAAGTGTGTAGCCGATCATATTGGGGAAATGATGTGCACCACCATCGGGCCCACCATCAAACACAGTTATATATGCGCCGTTTTGCAATTTATATACAATGGGATTTTCAACAAACTCGGGATTGATACTTTTAACCGGATTAACTGTAGTATCCAACCGTTTCCACGGACCATCCATGGAAGCTGATTTTGCCAATCCGATAAACCAGCCAGTGCCAGTCTTCTTAGGATAATCGGCCCAGGTTTTAAATGGGTAAGCGCCGGCATAAAAACCCAGCCAGCCATCCTGTACCGGATAAGGATAAAAGGAAGCCACGCCCTGCCGGCCCTCCCAGGGTTGTGCATCAAGACCTGGCTCCATGATCAGCTGTCCTTCATCGTAAGGACCACCAATGCCTTCCATTCCCTTTGTCTGAGATTTTGTGCACCAGATGCGGCCAAAGGAATGATTGGGTTGTATGTTTCGATCTACTGTATACGCCAGGTAATAACCATACCACCGGTCTTCTTTTTCATTAAACACCGCGTTGTACGACCAAATAGCACCGCGCCGGTCGTTCATTGGGTTATCTTCTTCGGCAATAGCATATTTACCACTTGCCTGATAGATGGTGCCTACCCGTTTCCAATGAATGGCATCAGGGCTTTCCCAATGACCTATCCGGGTTTTAACACGATCATAATAAGGTTCCACGCCTATTTCACCGGCGCGTTCTGTAGGGAACATATGGTAGGTATTTCCCACTTTCACACAGGTACCCCCTTCAAAACCACCCTGTACGCCTTCAGTACCCGGCATACCTTCATCAATAACGGGTTTGTCGGGCCCGCCAATGATCTCAAAAAGCCGGTGGCCATCAGTTAGTCCATCTGTGATATAAGGACGCCAGAGCCGGCCGTCAGGAAGATGGGCGCTTTGCATGGAAAGCTGTTGATCGGCGCCAATAACGCCGGCAATAAATCCTTCTTTACTTTCATAGCTCACATTTTGCCATCCTTTTTTGTAAGGGACTTTATATAAAGAATAAGGCGGCAGTCCGGTAACGGTGAAAGCACTATCAATTACCAGCTGGGTATTTGCAGTATGTAATTGCAGCCCCTGGGGAAGGGCAATAAGTACGTTTACGGAGGAGGGGAATTTCAGTTGAACCGCATTGGAGGCATCATTGCTTCTGACACCTGTTAACTCCGTGAGCGCCGGGGCCAAACGGATGATGGCATTTTTACTACCGGTAAACGGATAGCAGGGGTTCATTAACCGGAACGTATAGCCTTGTGACGGCTTTACATTAAAAGTAACTGGCTTTAAAGTCACGGGCATTTCCTGGGCAGCTGCATTAAACGATGCAGTAACAACGAAAAGAACAGAAATATTAAAAAAGAGTGATCTGTAATTCATCATATGGCAATAGATTAGCTATCGCCGTAAAACTAGCTCCTATGTATGAAAAATTGTCCTGTACTATCTGGCTATTTTAAATAAAAAAGCCCTCCCGACAAGTCGGGAGGGCAGGTTGGGCTACAAGGGGTGTTGCCCTGCTCATGTGACCCTTGCTTCTATCACACTTAACCCATTCCTATTTCACCTATCACCTACTTCAGATGCGCGCGTAAGAACCAGGCCATCTTCTCATGCGTTCTCATTAACCCGGTAATAAAATCGCTGGTCCCCTCGTCGTAATACTCGTTGGCAAATACATCGATGTGTTTACGCAGCTTTATAATGATGTGATCATGATCTTCGAGCATTTCCTTTATAAATCCCTCTCCATCGTTGCGTTGCCTGAAGATCTCAGTTAATTCTGTCAGTTCCAGGTAAGCACCCAGCGTTGCCGGCGCGTAATGCCCCAATTGCCGTATTCGTTCTGCTACATCATCTACAATATCCTGCAACTCGTTGTACTGGGTTTCAAAGAACAAATGCTTGTTAATAAAATCAGGCCCCTCTACATTCCAGTGGGCATTCCTTGCCTTTGTATAAAGAACAAATTCATCTGCCAGTAACTTGCTTAACTCATGGGCCACTTCTGACGTGTTGACTTCATTTATACCAATATTCGCTTTCATGATCATTTTTTTATTTAAGTGCGTTTTTCAATTCAGTAGCTGCCTGTAACATCGCCGAACGGGTAGCCGGCAGGGTGGCGAGCGGGTTCAACAAACCCCAGTCGTGTATTACGCCATCGTAACGGGTTATGGTCACCTTCACCCCTGCTTCATCCAGTTTATGTCCATAGGCCTCGCCTTCATCCCGCAACACATCGTTCTCTGCTGTTTGGACCAATGCAGGGGGTAACCCTTTCAACTGTTCGGAGCTTGCTTTCAATGGAGAAGCATAGATCAGGTTTCGCTGGTTTATATCGGTTGTATAATTATCCCAGAACCAGATCATCATATTTTTAGTAAGGAACCGACCATCTGCGTAAGCGTTATAGGAACCGGTTTCGAAATTGGCATTTGTCACAGGCCATAACAGCGCCTGGTATTTTATCTCAGGCCCCTTTTTATCTTTTGCCATCAACGATACCACCGCCGCCATATTACCCCCTACACTATTTCCGGCTACTGCCAGCTTGCTTCCATTCACGCCAATTTCATAGCCATGTAAGGACACCCATTTGGTAGCTGCATAAGCCTGATCGATGGCTAGCGGATAATGCGCCTCTGGTGATGGCGTATAATCCGGAAACACGGCTGCTGCGCCACTTTCCACTACCAGGTCACGCACCATACGGCGGTGCGTTGGATAATCGCCCAGCACCCAGCCTCCGCCATGGAAAAACATAAACACAGGCAGACCGATCTTTGCCCCGGCTGGCTTAACAATATGGATCTTCACCGTAATGCCATCCTGCGTAACGGTCTTCTCGCTTTCTTCAATACCTGAATAATCAACCGTAACCGATTTTTGCGCCCCGATCAACACCTGGCGGGCTTCCGCCGGGGTCATCTGTTCCATTGGTTTTCCATCACCTGCGTTTAATGCTTTCAGAAATACCCGAACGTCGTGATATATATGTGGGTCGTTTTCTGCTTTTACTGAATTAGATTGTGCCATAGCATTTGTAATAATTAATTGACTAAATAAACCTGTGACGAAAGGATATTTCATCCCTGACAATATATTTTTCATTAATGTTTTTTTATTGATGACTTGAGTAGGCTTGATTGCTAGCAAAACATTGTACTGTAAAACCTGGTGCAACTTACTTCAGGATCAAAGCGGGTTAAAGGGCCAGTCGTTCAACAAGCCAAACGGATCGGTAACAGGGGCTTTTTGCAAGTCGGCCATATTGTTTATCTTTAAGATATGAATGTCCTGATCGTAGACGATAATGAAATAGCCAGAGCTACACTGATCCAGCTAGCCAGCCGGGTAAAAGACATTACAGTAGTAGGAGAATGCATTGACGCTATGCAGGCTTATAATGTGTTGCAGGAGGAAGCCGTTGATGTGATACTGCTGGATATTGAAATGCCTGGAATGACGGGTCTGGAGCTGATAAGGAACCTGGGAACAAAACGGCCATTGATCATTTTCACTACCTCCAAAAGAGAATATGCGGTTGATGCCTTTGAATTGAATGTGGCCGATTATCTTATAAAACCCATTACCAGCAGCCGGTTTATTCAGGCCATTGATAAAGCCAGGGACTTGCTGGAGAGCAAGGAAGACCAGTTCAATATCAATACCAATGAATTTATATTCATCCGGGATTCCAATGTGGTGAGAAGACTTGAACTGGATGATATTCTTTTTGCGGAGGCTATGGGCGATTATGTAAAACTACACACCAGCCAGCGTTTTTATGCCATTCACAACTCGCTTAAAGCAGTAGAACATCACCTGCCGGCACAAAAATTCCTTCGGGTGCACCGGTCTTTTATTGTAGCGATCGATAAAATTGATACTATACGGGATGGGGTACTGATCGTACATGAAAAAACAGTACCGGTCGCTGACGCTTACAGGGCTACTTTAAACAAGAGAATGAATGTGTTATAGGCCATCGCCTGAATTTCCTTTTTTACCGATCGATTTTCCTTTTTTGCAGAGTACCCGCTTCTCAATTGGCAAGGCACAATTAATTTAGCATCATGTCAGGAAAAAGGATCATATTCTATATTCTCGGCGCCTTCATTATAGGAACAATTATACTCATCTATGTGGAGTATAATTCAACTAAACACCTGAATTCCCTCATTCGGGCCAATAAAGAGCTCATGGGTGAATTTAAGATCACCGAGAATATGTTGAATGCCGCGAAAAGCAAAGTGGTGATTGAAAGAAAGATCCGGGGATTTATCGAATCGGGAGATACTGGCTATTTAACCGGATTACACTCAGAGTTCGACGAAATACAGCGCTCTCAGCATTATCTGATGTCTATTCCCGGTGATTCCCACACCGTGGCGCTCATTCACAAGCTCGACACCAACATCCAAACAAAGATCAACCTCTTTCATAGCGTGCTACATGCCTACCACCGGCACGGCGTAAAAGCAGCTGAAGATACCATTAATTCAAATTTACCCGAATGGGTCTCCTACAACATTGAGAGCAACGTACGGGAAATAACCGATGCCAGAAGAGATGAGTTGTCGAAAATTACCAACTCCGTTCAACGCAGTGGAAAAAAGGCGCTTGAATTCAGTTATATTCTTATTGCATTGGTGTTACTGGCAGCAGGCGTACTCTTGTGGTATATTCTGTATATGATCCAGAAACTGATCAGGTCTGAAAGAAAAGTGCGGGAAACAGCGCGCATTAAAGAGAACTTTCTTGCTAACATGAGCCACGAAATACGTACGCCCATGAATGCCATCCTTGGTTTCACCCAACTTCTGGGACAGAAAAAAATGGATGCTGATGCCAAACATTTTGTTTCTACCATCCAGAGTTCCGGTGAAAACCTGCTAACTATCGTGAATGACATCCTCGACATTTCAAAAATTGAAGCAGGGATGATGCGGATCGAGAAACTACCCTTCAGCCTGCGCGGACTGGTAAATTCCATAGAGCAGATGGTGGAACAAAGGGTGCATTCAAAAGGGATCGCTTTAACCACCTCTATAGATAGTTCTTTACCAGATATCCTGGAAGGGGACCCCGTAAGGCTCACACAAATAATCAATAACCTGTTGAGCAACGCGATCAAATTCACTGAGCGGGGATCTATCTCTTTAAAGATCACAAAAAAAGAGATCGTCAGCAATACGGTTATCCTTAATATCGACATCAGTGATACGGGCATTGGTATTGAACCGCAAAAACTAAAACAAATATTTGGCCGTTTCCAGCAGGCTGATGATACCATTACCCGTCAATACGGCGGCACAGGACTGGGCTTATCGATCGTAAAAGACCTGGTTGACCTACTGAAAGGGACCATCAGCGTGGAAAGTGCGCCGGGTACAGGTACCGCTTTTCATCTTGCCCTTCCCTATATCATTTCAACTCAACAGATCCCTAATAACCTGGGCATTTCGGAAGTACCACTCGCCAACCATGTTCATCCCAATTTCCATATCCTGATCACGGAAGACAATGAGGCCAATCAAAGCCTGCTAAGCCATATCTTCAAAAACTGGAACATTCAATTCGATATCGCCAACAATGGGCTGGAAGCCATTGAAAAATTAAAGGCGAATGAGTACAATATGGTCCTGATGGATATTCAAATGCCGGTGATGGATGGCTATACCGCTGCCAGAAAAATACGCAATGAATTGAAAGCACCTATCCCCATTGTTGCCATGACGGCACACGCACTGCCTGGTGAAAAAGAAAAGTGTTTGAGCTATGGTATGAACGACTACATCACCAAACCGGTAAAACAGGATCAATTGCGTGCACTCATCAATCGCTTTACCTCCTCTGTTCAACCTATAGTGAATGGGGAAGCTGCCAGATCGGGAGTAGAAACAAACCATTATCAATACATTCAACTCGGTTACCTGGAAGATGTAAGTGCCGGAAATAAAAGCTATGAAAAGGAAGTGACCCAAAAGTTCCTCCAGGCGGTACCGGTGGCACTGCAGCAGTTGGAACAGGCTTTCGGGGAAGGTAATAGTGAGGCCATGAAGCGGATTGCCCACAATTTAAAAACAACCATTTCGGTCATGGGTTTGAATGATATACTGAACCCTTTGCTTGATGAAGTGGAAGCAGGCACCAGTGACCTTCGCAATACAATCAATAAAATAACCTATACCTGCGACCACGCCATGATCGAAGCAAAGCAATTCCATACAACGCTGTTGTAAACTTTACCAGCCATGATCTTTCCAGCTAACTTTACCTGTGTTCACGTCGTATAATGCTCCTTCTATAAGCAATTCATGGTCATCGTATTTTCTTTTTACCGCACCGCTGTGCTGTAAAATATCTCCCATGGTCAACTTTACATTATTTTTTGCAGTAGCATCGTAAGGTGGTTTGTCGTTGGGAACTTTCGCTCTTTTAACATGCTCAATCAATTCGTACAATTCTTTTGCTGATGAATCTACGTTGCCAAAGGCGGCGGCGATAGCTCCACAGTTGGTATGCCCCATTACCACAATTAGATTTACCCCTTTCTCAGCAACGGCATATTCTATGCTTCCCAGAATATCATCATCCTGGATATTGCCAGCAACCCGTAGCACAAACAGGTTCCCAATGCCCTGGTCAAAAATGATCTCAGGTGGCACCCGGGAATCCATGCAAGTAAGAACAGCCGCTATAGGGTGCTGTTCATTTCCCGTTTTTACAATCTGATCGTAATAGTTATAGGAACTGTCGGAGTGAACATTGACAAAAGAAAACTTACTCACAAAGTTTGTATTCCCTGCTTTTAATTTGGCTAATATTTTATCGGCTGTTTGTGGATGTTCAGCATAAGTTGTTACAACCTGTATTGAATCACTTGAATATGCAATAGGTTTTTGGGGCGCGTTTTGGCAGCCAATGAACCACCACATGGCGATAATGAAGATACTTATACGCATACAAAACCAATTTTATTCCTACTTCTTTAATTGCGCTTTGAATTCTCCATAGGTAGGAATGCGTTGCATAATTTGTGCCCGCATGTAAGTCAACAGGTATACTTCGGCCTGGTAAAATTCAAATGCAGTAGTAGCATTGGTGGCCGTCTTTATTTTTTTGTAATATTCCTCCAGGCTTTTTTCCTGGACCATCCGGTTCTCAAAATATTTTTTTGCAAGGGAATCAGCCATCCCGTCTGTCATATTACCATAAGAACTGGCAGTAGTTTCATACAACTGTAACCTGTTCTTTGCAACAGGGGCATTTTTTTTCTGGTATTCCTCATACAATTTCCAGAAAGCAGCAGAATCCTTTGCATCAACAGGCACCAGCCGGGCGATGGCTTCCTTTTTTTGAACGCCCAGTAAATTGATGATCGCGACAGCTTCATCATCTGAGGTCTGGGCAAAACCAGCCAATATAAATGCAGTAAAAAAAGCGGTGAGAAAAAGAGGTTTGATCATAACAACTGTTTGAATTAAAATAACTCAATTATTGCCGGATAGCGATCACCTGCTGTTATTTCACCGTAAAACACCTCTTAGTGTTATTAGCTGCTTTTAGCCATAAATACTCTTTTTGAGTGAAATATTTTACGGTTAAATCAGGGGCCGGCCGTAAAAAGAAATCGGAAATGTTCAAATTTGTCAGGGTTCGTAATAAAATAGATATGAGAAGAATATATAGAGTTATCCGTCGTCATATCATTACCGGTTTTATTTTTTTGATGCCGGTGCTGGTTGCTGTAGCCCTGATCAATAAATTCTGGGACAGAATCATGACCGTTTCAGCAAAAGTGGCAAAACTCCTCTTCATCGATGCATTGATGGGACCGGGTGGAAATGTGCTGGTGGCTCTTGTCTTATTATTCCTGCTGTGTTTGATCGCAGGCTTCCTGGTGAGGCTTACCTTTTTCAAAAGAATGAGTGAGTGGATCGATACTAAACTGGCTGGCTTTATTCCGGGTTATACTGATCTGAAAAAAGAAACGCAAAAAAAGATCGGTGAGGCGCCCAAAGAACCAGAAATTATATTTGAAACCTGTCTGGTTAAAACCCAGGACTACTGGAAACCTGCCTACCTCATTGATGTAGCCGAAAACGGAGATAGCATAGTATTCTTTCCCACCGCCCCCACCTTCGAAACCGGTCAGGTAGCCATAATACCTAAAGACTGCTACAGGAAGCTGACAATAGATTCAACAACGCTTAATACCTGTTTAAAAAAATTAGGTAAAGGGATCACTGTTAGTCTTTAAAAATACTTCTTAAACATTCAAGGCCAAAAAAAAAGCCCACCAACTGCAGTTGGCGGGCAAAGTAAGTATGGTTTCAAAAAAATGTCGCGTTATAACTTTACATCATTAATAACCATGGTATTGGTCCACCTGTCTTGCCAGGGGTTACAGGGGTCACCGAAAGCACTAAATACACAAAGGGGAACGGCCCGGCTAAAACCCCGGCCAATAGCTGTGCCGACAGAGATCCGGCTACCGTCCAGATAAACCGCTCTTGTTTTGGTAATATATTTACCAACAGACTTTCCTTTGAGTAACCCTTCTACTATAGACATAAATATGGCGTAGAAGAAAATTGACATGAGCCTGTCGAGGACATCCGTACCACTATCATCACTTGTCATTGAAGTAAATGTGGGTGGTGATACCATCAAAATAACCATAAAAATGGCCATCACAAACAAATAGAAAACGATAAGATCAATTATATAATTAGCGAAACGCTTTCCGGTGCTGGCTCTTTCATAATAGACTTCATCGGCCAGTAAATCTAGGGTAGGGTTTTGATCAACTTGCATTTGGTTAAGTTTTTAAGGTCAAAATAGGGTGAACAAATACGTTAAACATTCCAAAATACAATAAATATTGGAAACAACATACTTCCTCTTATCAGAAAACAAAACCTGCTGTAACAGAAAAGCCCATTTTTCAATTGGGAAATGCTTTTTTTGCTCACAAGACGTAAAAATTATTCCATGAGCAATTTCAACTTTCAAACAATTGACTGGGACCTAATTCCTGCAACTGAGCATTCCGGCACCAATGGTAAAGCCATTTGGAGGACCTTACAATTGGAAGGATTGCGTATTCGCAGAGTTGATTATTCAATGGGATACCTGGCTGATCACTGGTGTAAAAAAGGGCATATAGTACATTGCCTCGAGGGAGAATTTGTTAGTGAGTTGGATAATGGCCAACAATTCAGGCTTGGCCAGGGCATGACCTACATAGTATCGGATGACCTTAGCAGTCACAGATCGTATTCAGAGAACGGGGTGAAACTTTTAATTATTGATGGAGATTTCCTAAAGCGCTCTAAGTAATTGGTAATGGTAGAAAAAAGCCCCGCCCGATGAATCGGGAGAGGCTCCTGTTGTTTTCGTGGGAGGACAATCTGACAAGCCTCCCGTAATATAAACGCTGCTTAATTCTTACTTTCATCTGCAACCGCATCTTCCCAGTTGTCCCATTTGGGCGTACTGGGGTCATAACCATCATAGCCATAATTCTGACTCAGCTGGCCTTTATAATTTGAGGTAATTGCAACATAAGGAATGGGCCAGTACATATTCTTTTTATCCATTGTATAGTTGGGATTGCTATTACCTGTTGTATTGATCTGGATGGGGCCTTTATTATACAGGCTGTAATGGTTAATACGCTGATACCAATAACTTCCGCCTGTTGGCCCTGTTCCGGCTTGTTTGTCATAATCGTTCAGGTTGTATACATTACCCCATTCATCTGGTTGGCCGCTGCGGGCCAAACACAGCGATACCCGCTTTAACTCTACATTACGCCATTCTTCCCAATACAATTCACGGGCGCGTTCGTTCATAATATCGCCGATAGTAACTGCGCCCTGGTACAGCTGGGTGCATTTGGCTCTTTGCCGCACGGCATTCAGGTCGTCCTTAATAGTTACATCAGACGGATTCACATAATACTTTGCTTCGGCACGCAGCAGATAGGCTTCTGCCAACCGGTAGAGATACCAGTCTGCTATGCCACCGTTGGTCGCTCCCCTGAGTCCGTCGGAACCGGAGACATTGGCTTCGTTAACCGGATCATCCAAAAAGAATTTATAATGGGGCACATCGAACCAGCGGCGAATAGTATCGCTGCATAGCAGGGCGCCGTTGGTATTGTACAAAGTGATCGGGTTGCCAAATTCCTTAGAGGCTTTGTTGTTAACCCGGTAATCTTCCATGCGGATCCAGTTACCTACCTGTGAGTTGTGACGTAAGTCACCCGCATCCATCACTCCATTTACATTCCAAAGTGCATTGGTTGAAAAATTAGTGGGCCTGAAGGTGGCAATACCACGTCCGAACGCCCGCATGTAGTCATACTTTGAGTTATAATTAGCCGCATCAGATCGTCTTATATTCAATAATGCCTGTTTGCCATCTTTTGTCTGGATCCTGGAGTCAAATACAAATGGATACAGGATACGCATGGTGAGCATCTGAACGAATGACTCCTGGTCTGAACCCCTGTTTGGCATTCCCATAATCACCTCGCGGTTGGCCGCGATTAGTTTATTCTCCGGGCGGTGCAGGTCCCAGATCACATTACGGGTAATTGGCCACGTTAGCGGTTCGCCTCCATCGTTAAAGGTGCCAAAGGTATTTTGCATCAACGAATAACCCGACTGGTTGATCAGGATATCAGTCTGTTCCTTTGCCTTGGCATACTCGCCTATGGCCAGGTAACATTTGGCCAGCAGCATCCGGCAGGCGCCTTTATTTATTAATCCTACCGTTGGCATTTCTTTTTGATCGGGCACCCATTGCACCGCAAGTTCCATATCGTGGGCAAGCATTTGCAGGATGGCATCTTTTTTCGTGCTGCGCCAATTTTGCTTGGGCACTTCAATGATCGATGTTACCAACGGGATATCGCCAAACTCGCAAACAAGGTTCATATAGCGAAAGGCGCGATGAAAATAAGCCCGGCCTTTATACATGTTTTTGGTATTCTGGTCAAGCGATTCTATGCCATCTACATATTGTATAATGGTATTGGCATACATGATATTCTTATAGACCTCTTCCCACAAAAACCAGATACTGTTTGTTCTGTCGAGGTTCTGATAAACGGTTTCACTGGAAGGGGTAAGCATATTCGCTACATCGCACAACATGCTGCGTTTATCGGTAGCGCTGGCCACCATCATTTCAGAAAAGATGTATTCCGTTCCCAGTGTAAGCATTTCGGTATGATCTGTTGCCCAGTAAGCTTTCAAAGTCCGGTCGCACAAAGCCATGGCCGATATCAGTCCATTTTCGGTACTGAACGTAGCACCAGGTTCGTAAATAGACAGCGGATCAGGTTTTAAAAATTTCTTGGAGCAACTGCTTAAACATACTACACCAACAAGAAATAAGGTGAGGCAACTAAACACACGATTTAGCTTTTTATTTTTTGGCTGCATATCTTTCAGGCTAATAGATTAGAAAATTAAGTTTAGACCCAGGTTGTATACCCGCGTTGCCCATTCATTTGTTTCAGGGTCACCGTATGGCCAGTCTTTCGCCCATGAACGTACGTTACGTACGGTGCCGAACACTTTCACCCGGTTTAAGGTAACCCTTGAAGTCCATTCTTTAGGCAGGGTGTAGCCTACTGAAAAGTTGTCGAGGCGCATAAAAGAACGGTTGTACAACATCTGGGCACCTGCTGCGCCGGTTGGGCCCTTGGCCTCTATGCGTCCAAACTTGCCGGAGGGATGCTCGGGCGTCCAGTATTCTTTTGCGGAAACGTTCTGTAATGCGTACTGCATGCGTCCACCCAAATCGTCTGTATTTAAATACCCGTCGAATAAACTTTTATGCCCCAGGTAAGCGTACATGTTGAAAGAAACACTCAGGTCTTTCCATAATAAGAATTCATTGCGGATTGCCCAATGCCATGGCGGTGAGGTTGTCCCTAAGAACTCCTTGTCTTTGTCGTTATAAACATGGGTAATAGTGCCACTGGCATTTTTCGTGTCATCGCCGGTATAATTGTTCGCCACTTTTGGATCGCCGGGCAACTGGCCGTACTCCGCCGCTTCAGCCACTTCGTTGGCCTGCCAGATACCGGTAACCCGGTAATCCCAGATAGTACCGATGGGTTTTCCAATAAACCATTTGTTAGTAAAATCGTCCGCTTCTTTAGAACCTATTACATTCCCGTTTGCATCCAACACATCGGTCTGGTGAGAATTCAAATGCATGATCCTGTTTCTATTATACGATAAACTGAAGGTGGTATTCCATTGGAAATTAGGTTTGCGCATATTAACGGTATTCAAAGCCAGCTCAACCCCGTCGTTGTTAACCTGCCCCAGGTTGGTGGTAATGGTCCCAAAGCCGGTAAAACTGGGGATCTTTTCCTCCATGATCATATCGTGCGTCTGCATCGTATAATATTCCACTGACCCGGTTATGCGATCGTTGAGGAAACCAAAATCAAACCCTACGTTCCAGGCCGTAGTTTTTTCCCATTGCAAATGGGGGTTGGCTAACCTGTCGGCATATAAATACCGGTATAAAAGCAACTGACCGGCGGCATTCAAATATCCCTGCATTTTACCTGCTCCTTCAGAAAGGTTTGACAACGCCACATAAGGATCGTCCAGCGACCGGTTACCATTTTTCCCATAGGAAAAGCGCAGTTTACCATTACTCATGATATTATTCCACCGGAAGAACTTTTCGTTGGTGAACGTCCATGCCAGTGCCAGTGAAGGAAACACCGCATATGGATTGGAGGAACCGAATGCTGAATACCCGTCCCTGCGGATAGAGGTGGTGATCATATAGCGGTTGTCGTAAGAATAAAACAACCGTCCCAATAAGGCATCTGCAGACTGGTGCGCATCGCTGCTGGAGTAATTACTGTTCTCCTTACTGCCATTTTTTGTATTATGGAAACCCAATGCATCGGAAGGAAGAATATTTCGGGCTTCTATGCGATCTTTCCAGAACCTTCGGTCCTCCGCTTCCTGTACCAGGGTCACCATTACGTGGTGCTTATGAGCAAACCACTGGTCCCAGCTAATGGTGTTATTAAGCGACCAGTCGAAGCGTTTGTTCTGCTCCCGGTTGGCGCCGCGTGTTTTGGGATCGGAGCCGGGCAGTTCTGCCGACATAAAATAACGGTCGTAGAAGAACTGTAAGCGGGGCGAAGCATTGAAAGAATAAGTGATATTGAAAGGCAGCTTTACTTTGGCATTCAAAATAGTATTCAGCACCGTATACCCTTTTTCAAGTTCGAGGTATTTGTTCTGAAAATCATAATTGTATCCGCGCTGGCTGTATTCTGAGCTCAGCGGATATTGTGTAGGGTTACCAGCCCCATCATCGTAATCTGCAAACGGGCTGTTCCGCAACATCTGGTTGGTATCGATATCTATATTACCATCAGAGCGGTCCTGAAAATTCACATTAGCACCTACTTCAAACCATTTGTTCACCTTTGCATCTACTTTCAGATTGGAGCGTATTGAGCGGTAATTATCGCTTACCACGCCGCCCTGGTTCTTCAAATAACCCACGGAGAAATAGTAGTTGACCTTATCGCTGGCGCCACTTAAGCTAAGATTATAATCAGAATTGATCCCGGTCCTTAAAGTATGATCGGCCCAGTCTGTTGTTTTTCCATCCAGTAAATTCTGCAGGGCATTGCCGGTAAACCCTAATCGCCGGCCCCAAATGCTTTTGTCTGACTCGTTGGCCGTATTGCTGGTATAATTCCGCCATTGATCAAGGGAAACATTATCTGGCAGCTGATCGGGTTGCATAAAATATCCGGGCTTGCTGGCATAGGTGCCCATTTGGTAGGCTTCATAGGCGCCGGTTTGTGGATTTACCCCATAGGAGTTCTTTGTCAACCAGTCCTGCCGGTGTTGCAAATAGGCTTCAGGCGTAAATCTTTTCCGGTAATTACTTATTTGTGTAGCGCCCATGTTCATGGTGGCCGTGATTACAGGTTTGCCTGGTTTACCTTTTTTGGTAGCTATAAGAATTACGCCATTGGCAGCTTTTGCCCCATATACCGCTGCAGCCGAGGCATCTTTCAGCACATCGATCTGTTCAATATCATCGGGATTGATCTCGGACAATTCACCATAAAAGATCATCCCGTCCAGCACGATCAGCGGGTTGTTGTGCCCGCCATCATCATACACGGAACGACGGCCACGGATCTCCAGGTTACCGCCCCCCTTGGCAGAAGGATCATACCCTACCCGCAAACCTGGCGTACCGCGCAGGATGTCCTGAACTGTTTTTGGATTTTCGTTGGCGATATTATCGGGGCGCACCTGAATAATGGAGCCGGTGAGGTCCTTCTTCTTCATGGTACCATACCCTACCACCACCACATCGTCATAAACGGACGCCGCAGGCGTCAGGGTAATGGTTATGGGGGAATTTCCATCTACGGTAACTTCTTTGCCAACATAACTTATGTGAGAGATCTTTAAGGTGGTGCCCGTGCCCATCGGGATACTGAATGCACCTTTTGAATTGGTCTTTACACTCGTCGCTGTTCCCTTAACTGCAATCGTAACATCGGGTAATCCATTCCCAAGCGAGTCGGTAACCTTTCCGGTTACGGTTTTGTCCTGCGTGTAGGCACAAAAAGAAAGCAGCAGAAAAAAGGGCAGAAGACAGAGGGCAGAAGGCAGAAAGAATACACCTCTGCGCGGCAATAAAAAGGCATAACTCCGCCTGATTATTTTTAAATGTTTTTCCATAATGGTCAATCGTTTTGGTTTGATGCAATCGTTTGAACGTTTACAGCTTCCTGACTGTAAAAAAAAAGAACATCCATCGGATGTTCTGTTCAAACTCTTGTCGAATCATTCCAAAATGCCCCATCATTCGTTTAAAAGCCTGAAAGTATTGGGGAGCGCCATCAATTCGGCTGCTTTATTCTTACCTTTTTTAAATTGAAATGCTATTATCGCTGTTCTTCTTGGTGCCACCTGTGTATCAGAAAAATGCACATGAAACACATACAGCATCTTTCCGTTTGTATCCAGCAGGATATCACCATGTCCTGTTCCGTTTATGCCTATATTTTTTCTTGAAATAATGGGATTGCTGTTGCTTTTAGTCCAGGGACCTATTGGACTGGCAGCCGTTGCATACCCTATAGCATAGTCAGGATTACGAAAATCATTGGCGGAATAAGTCATATAATACAACCCATCCTGTTTTATCACGGTTGGACCTTCGGTCACTTTCCACGGCACTTTTTTTGTATCCTCCCAGGCCTGGGAAGCACTGATACATTCCTTCACCGTAGCCGTATCAATAGCAGAAAGGTCTTTTCCCAATTCGGCTACAAAAATGCGATTGCCATTCTGCAGACGCACATGATATAAATAAATCTTCCCTGATGGATCAAAATATACATAAGGATCGATCATTCTTACCGGCGCCTCCAATGGCTTTTGCTCCTTTTGTGTGAATGGTCCCAACGGACTATTTGCGCTGGCTATTGCAATATGTTCATTGGCTGTGTAAGCCATGTAAAATTTCCCCTGGTATTTAAAGATCTGAGGCGCCCAAAAGCCCTTGGTCCCATAGCTTTCGCCTTTGCGCAATACATACCCTTCCTCCTTCCAGGCTATTTTATCAACTGAACTATACGCTTTGAAACCACTGTCACTATTCTTTCCAACTGTTCCGTATAAGTAATATTTACCTTCATTATAAAACAAAGTAGGATCTGCCAATAATGGATTGGTGGTAGTTGCCAATTGTTGTTGGCCGGTGGTTGGTCCTTCTACCGTTAATATACCGTCCTTTGCTATTTTCATTTTATCAATAAACACCACCCGCTCATCACCCGTTTTACTGGTACGGCCATGGTATACACATAACATAGTTTTCCCGTCTGGCGCATAGGTAACGCTATTGTGGCCCGTGCCGGTAACAATTCCACCAGTTGCGGTATTTTTTTGAAGCACCGGGTTATTAGCCGCCTTTGTAAAAGGCCCTAGTGGATTTTTAGCCGTAGCATATCCGACCGCATAGTTCTTTCCACCAAAATAATTGGCCGAGTACATCATGTAATACGTATCGCCTTTTTTGAAAATACAGGAGCCTTCTGTCCAGCGGCGGTTCACTTCTTTTGAAATAACGGATTGGCTTTCCCATGTAGCCTGCGGATCTTTCATTTTTACCGGCGGACGCAATAACAGAACCGGTTCACCGATAACCCCGCTAAAATCTGGTTTCATTTCCACCCCATATACCCAGCTTTCTTCCACTTCATTAAACCAGCCTTTTTCACGGGCCCATGAGGCCACCTCGCTTTCTACAGGATGCTTATAACAACATCTGGAGTAATACAAATAAGTTCTGCCATCTTCGGCAAAAAGTACATTGGCATCTATGATCGGATATCCCGGATCAAATACCGGTTTATCCTGTAGATCAACAAATGGCCCGGTTGGTTGATCGGCCACTGCTACACCTATTTTAAAATTTTCCAAGTCCTTCCCGGGGTTCACTTTCCATTGCGCACTATAGAACAAATAATACTTTCCGTTTCGTTCATATACTTCGGGTGCCCAGTATGAATTTTCGCCCCAGCCATTCTTATTATTTCCATAATACACCTGGCCTTCGCGTTTCCAGTTTATCAGATCACCAGATGAATAAGCTACAAAACCATTTTCAGCGCCAGCCCCGGTCCCATACATATAATACTTTCCACCGGTAGTTCGTAAAATATAAGGATCACCAAACTGCACATTCAAAGGATTACTGTAGGTACCGGCATCCTGTGCATTCACATTACCAAGAAGGAAACAGAAAAGGGATAATAATACAATCTTGTGCATTGTTAGATCTTTATTTTTCAAGAAGCGCAGCAACACACCAAAGGTAAGGCGCCTGCCCGTGATAATCACCCTTATTGCGTGGCCGGTCATAATAATACTGTTTATCGTTCTTTTTATTGGTACCCACGCACACCTCGGAAACAGCGCCCTTTTCGTCAATATAAGGCACCATCGCCATCCAGGCTTTCCGGGCTACAGGTCCGTATTCTTTAGCATCCAACCAGTTTTGTTTTACCCCTGTGATCATGGCATAGGTAAACATGGCTGATCCGGAAGTTTCTGCCCAGCTGTCTTTTTCATCAATCAACTGATTCCACATACCACCTGGCGTTTGAAAATCCTTTAAGCTTTTCATCATGGTTTGATATCCTTGCATTATTCGGGAACGGTATTGATTGTTTTCAGGTAAATAGCGCAATAATTCCGTCATGCCTGCAGCCATCCACCCATTACCACGGCCCCAATAAAACGGCACATCGGGCGCATGATAGAACAGACCGTTCGGGCGTTGCAGCTGCTCTAAATAGAGTACCATTTCCCTGGCTGCACGATCAATATATTTTACATCCCGGGTTACCTTATAGGCCTGTGTTTGTACGATGGTGATCATATACATATCATCGATCCACAGGCGCGTTTCCCAGGAATACCCTTTTTCAGCCCAGGCCTTTTGTTCTGGTTTGCTGTTTTCAGGGACCTCCCATTGCGTATCGGCATAGGGCAACCCCAGTTCCAGATATTTTTTATCTTTTGTTATTTGATAAAGATTAAGCGGAAGACTGCCAAACATGTTCAGGTCCACATGGTTTTTAATAGGCAACAAGGCCGTATCTGTCGTTAACAGTGGCTGGAATTTTTGTTCCAAAGAATCAAGCAGCTTTTTATCATTGGTCAATGAAGCATACTTCAATGAACCATTCCAATAGAATGTTTCGGGATAGCTGATCCATTTACCTGCATGTAATGCATGTTTGGCATTTATAAAACGGTATGCGATCAATTTACCTACTTCTTGCGGCGTATAGCCTTTGGGAAATTTAGTGAGGCTGCTTTTTTGAGCTATCAACAACTGAAAAGGAAGCAACAACAAAACTGTTAGTACCTTTTTATACATACGCTTTAATTTTTAATCTGAAAGCTGAGACTTCTGCCAAACCTGGTTGGTTGCGGGAATCACAACCTGTAATGGTTAACTGTTTCATATATTGGTTTGATTAGTTGCTTCCCCGAACAATATTTTCCCCGGATGAATTCCCGTCATTGACCAGTATAAAATTTTTGAAAAACGCCGCCTTTTCAACCGGGCCTTTTGAAACCAACCCTACACGCACGGCCCTGTCCCACGGTGGCAGATACGAGATATCGGCAGCGTTATTATTCAGCACATTAAATGGTGCACCATCTGCACTGTATGTAAATGTGACCTCCGTATTGTTTTTCACCTGCGCTCTCAGGCTTACACTCGAAGGTTTTCTGATCCTTTCTTCAGCAATAACCTGTAGCTCCCCCTTTTTTACCTGTACCAGCCGAATGGCGTTGCTGTCAACTACGGCATATAAAATATTTCGGTCATCTCCTATTAAAGCAAGACCGGCCTGTGCCGTAGCGTTTTTTTGTACAGTAACTTCTGCATAGTAATTACCAGTTAAAACAGATTGTCCTATATAGGCGCCGGAAGCAGAAGGCAGCGCCTGTAGTTTTAATGTATTGTTTGCGATATTGTATTGCACAGGCTGAAAAACGCTCCAATGCCAGTTACCGGAAAGTGTTTTAGCGGAGAAACGATCAACAATTCTTTCGGGGGTTGTTACTTTGCCGTAATTATTACCATTCAAAAACCGCACCCATCCATCAGAGGTAAATTCAAACTCATTTAACAGCCCTTGTCTTCCGCCGTATGCCCCCGTATTTGCGCTATAAGCATGGTAAAGAAAATAGTATCTGCCATCCTTTTTTACAGGTGTTCCATGACCGGGGCATTTCCACTCGGTGTTGCCCGACAATACCGGGTTCCCCGGATATTTTTCCCAGGGACCAAGCAGGCTTTTAGCTCTTGCAATGCCGGTGCCATAAGTGCAGGATTTGCCGCAGCAGGCAGCCGCGGCATAAAAGGTATAATAGTAATCATTCTGTTTTATTATCGAAACCCCTTCTACCAGGCCTTTTTCCCAGGCCACATCTGCACGAAACAATTCCTGCTTCTCACCCACCAACGCCGTTCTATCCTCCTTCATTTCTGCAGCCCAGATAGGCGTAGGTTTGCCAATACTGTTGCCATCTTCTTTCCAGATCAGGTACAGCTTCCCATGTTCATCCCGCATGGAAAAAGCATCTATAGAGCCATCTTCCTGGCACATAAGAGGTCCCAGGTCTTTATAGGGGCCTTCAGGTTTATCTGCAACGGCTGCTGCCACACAAAGGTTCCCACCCTTTTTATGCGCTGTATAATACAGGTATACTTTACCATTATCGTACGTGATCTCGGGCGCCCACAGATAATAATCGGCCCAGGCGGGTAATTCTGTAAACACATGACCGGCGGCTGACCAGTTGACAAGATCAGTGGAGTGATATAAAGGAAAAGCGGGAAACCAGTTGGAGGTAGTGCCTACCCCCCAGTATTCATTACCAATTTTAACTACTGAGGGGTCGGGATGATCGCCAGGCAATACCAACTGCTGAGAATTACTTCTGAAAATAAAGAAGAATAATATCAATGACAAAAACAATCGCATAACGTTACTTTATATATAGCACAGCATTCACGTCAAAATAAATAAACCCCGTTCAAATGCTTTGTTCAATATTTTGCCGAATCGTGTCAATTCTGGAGTATTATAACCATCAATTATATATATTTGAATCAGGGAATTATGCGCTTGCTGTACCACATTATTACGTCGATACTTTTGTCGCTGCCTGCCACGTCCGCATCCTTTGGTCAATATTATTTTAAACATTACCAGGTGGATGATGGACTTAGGCATAATGCTGTAACGGCTATCATACAAGACGGCAAGGGACTGATCTGGATAGGGACACGCGATGGCATCAATCGCTTTGACGGTTATACTTTCAAAACCTGCGAAAATCAAAAAGACAAATTTGGCAGAATAGGAAATAACGTCATTAATTCCATTGCAGAAGATAAAAATGGGATGATCTGGGTGGGAACGGGCAAAGGTCTTTTTAAATATGACCCCTATAAAGAACTCTGTTTTGAAATTGAAACAGCCCCCAAAGAATACACCAGCAATCTAATTATAGACAAGAATAACGATCTGTGGTGTCTTGTAAATTTCTCCTTATGCAAGTACACGGCCGCTGACAACAGGTTTGAAAACCTAAAGACAACAGCTTCCTGTATTTCCCTGGACGCTGACATGAATTT
This sequence comes from Niastella soli, assembly GCF_017742245.1. Lineage (GTDB taxonomy): Bacteria > Bacteroidota > Bacteroidia > Chitinophagales > Chitinophagaceae > Niastella > Niastella soli. Next base: position 2,679,925 of record NZ_JAGHKO010000001.1, on the reverse strand, counting down.
GTGGATGGGCGACAATGATGGTAACATCAGCATATACGATCCGCAAAAGACAAATGGTCCCAAGGTCCGGATCGTTGATAAAAGCCTCCCTGATAACGCCCGGTCTGTAAGCAAAATATACCCCATCAACAAGAACGAATTACTCATAGGTTGTTTTAAACATGGATTAAAAAGCTACAATTCCCAAACCGGCAAAGTAAGCTCCTTATCCCTGCGCACCGATAAAAGCGACATTTACGTTCGCGACATTGCCATTGACAATGATGGGCAATACTGGATCGCTACAGAATCAGGGATCTATATCTTTGACCCCGTTCACAACATAAGCAAGAATCTGATAAAACAACCCGGATCACCTTATGCGATCACTGATAACGCCGTTTACACACTTTGCCAGGACAACCACGGTGGCATGTGGGCTGGCACCTATTTTGGCGGAATAAACTATTGCTCTAAAGACAACTCCCGGTTTGAAAAGTTCTATCCCATACCCGGTATCAACTCTATCTCAGGTGAGGCGGTGCGGGAAATAGCAGCCGACAACCACAATAACTTATGGATTGGTACCGAAGATGCCGGCATCAATAAGCTGAATTTAAAAACCGGTGAGATCACTAATTATACTTCGTCCGGAAAAAAAGGCGCTATTTCCTACCCCAATATCCATGGCTTGCTGGCCTGGGATAATCAACTATTTATTGGCCCATTCTTTCACGGCATGGAGGTAATGGATATTCGCACCGGCGCCATTACAGACCGGTTTAAATTTGTAGGCAGCAAGAACGACCTGCTAAGTGATTTTGTAATTTCCATTTACCGAACAAAAGATGATCATTTGTTAGTTGGTACCGCGTACCATGGCTCCGGCTTATTTGAGTACGACACCCAACATAAAACATTTACGCGAATTTCCCAGATCCCTTATAACTCTTATGTATTTGACATTTTTGAGGATTCAAAAGGGAATATCTGGACAGGCAGTGTAAACCAGGGCGCTTTCTACTATAATCCTAAAACAGGCCGGCATGGGAACTTCCGGTTTGGAGATACGGTAAACAGACAGTACATCAATGAATTTGCCGTATATAACATTTTTGAAGACAGTGAACACGCACTTTGGTTTGCAACCACCGGTGGCGGGTTAATAAAATTAAGTGCCGATTGGAAAAGCACTAAAAGTTACACTACAGAAAACGGGCTTCCCACCAACGTATTATATGGCATCCTGGAAGACAGGTCCGGGCACCTGTGGATCAGTTCCCTCAAAGGCCTGATACGTTTTAATATCGCCACTGAAGCGATAAAAGTATATACACAGGCAAACGGACTGATCACGGATCAATTCAATTATAATTCGGCTTATAAAGCCATTGATGGGAAAATGTATTTTGGTTCGGTAAAAGGGATGATTGCTTTCGACCCGGCTTCATTCGACAAGAAAGAACCAAGCCCGCCTACGTATATTACCGGTTTCCAACTCAATAATCAGGAAGTTATACCCAATGCGGATAACAGCCCACTTAATAAGTCAATCCTGTACACCGATACGATCGTCCTTGAATACAATCAGAATAATTTCAGTATTGAATTTGCCGCGCTTAATTTTTCCGCTCCGGAAGTTACAAGATATAAATATGTAATGAAAGGGCTCGACAAGTCATGGACCTATCTCAGCACCAACCGTAAAGCTTACTTTACTGATCTTTCACACGGGAGTTATGAATTTATTGTTCAGGCCGAAAGTAACATTGGAAGCTGGGTGGGAAAGGAACGCAATCTGTTCATTAAGATCATGCCCCCCTTCTGGAAAAGTAACACTGCTAATATTTTATATACACTGCTCCTGGTAACAGCTATTTATATTGCCACCCGGTTATATCGTCAATACCTCGACAAAAAAAATCTGCGTAAACTGCAATTATTTGAACACGAAAAAGAAAAGGAAATATACCAGGCAAAAATTGAGTTCTTTACCAATATCACCCATGAAATACAAACTCCGCTTACGCTTATTGCGGGACCAATAGAATGGCTGAAGAAAAAACTTGGTAAGGACCCCGAGATCAATAGAAGTCTGACGATAGCCGAAAAAAATGCCAGGCGCCTGGTGGAACTAACCAGCCAGCTGCTTGATTTCAGAAAAACCGAAGCAAGCCAGTTCAGCTTGAACTTTGTAAAAACAGATATTGTTGCCGTCTTAACTGATATGGTGAACGGTTTCAAAGAACAGGCAGCGGCCAATAATATTAAACTTACTATGGAATTACCTGCCAATCACTTTATGGCTTTTGTTGACAGGGAAGCATTCATTAAAATAAGTACGAACCTGGTATCAAATGCTGTTAAATATGCGGCAACCAGTACCTCCGTTCGGGTGAACAATTCAGACGAATATTTTACTATCAATTTTATCAATGATGGGAAAGCCATTCCGGAGGAATTCAGACATCAGATCTTTGAACCATTTGTAAGAGTACGCGGAAATAACAAACCAGGCACCGGTATTGGCCTATCCATTGCCAGATCGCTTACAGAACTACACAATGGATCGCTACAATTAATCTCAGGCGAACACGATCTGATTAATTTTGAATTGCGGATGCCTGTACATCAAAAATTTGAATTTCAATTAAGCAGCTGGAAAAAGATTGATTAATATGACAGACAGTATCCTTATTATTGATGATAACGAAGACATGCTGGAGTTCTTATCTGTAGTTTTAGGCGAAACGTATAAACTGCATCTTGCACTAAACGGAGAAATTGCCCAAACCATTCTAGATAATGAAGTGATCAACCTGATCATATCTGACATTATGATGCCGGGTATAGACGGGTTTGAACTGTGCCGCCTGATCAAATCAAATGTGGAATACTGTCATATTCCAATAATATTGCTTACTTCCAAGAATACCTATGCAGCACATATAGAAGGACTGGAAGTAGGTGCAGATGCCTATATACAAAAGCCTTTCTCCTCAGAACTATTGCAGATGCAGATCTCTAATCTGCTTAAGAACCGCCGAAAAATAAAAGATCATTTTGCCAGTTCACCATTTGATGATGTGGGCGTAATGGCACATTCAAAAACGGATGAAGCCTTTCTGAAAAAATTAGACGACTATATAAAGCTTAATATTAAAGATCCTAATATTGATATAGACACGCTTGCGGAACATATGTATATGAGCCGCACCACCTTTTACCGCAAAATAAAATCGCTTTCTTCCCTATCACCCAAAGAACTGATCGATATAACCCGATTGAAAAAAGCCGCCAGTTTAGTAGCTGAAAATGAGTTTTCCTTATACGAGATCTCAAAAATGGTGGGCTATAGCTCGCAGAGTCTTTTCAGCCGCAACTTTCAAAAGTATTTTAAAATGTCGCCGGGAGAGTATTTCAATTCGCTGCCGAGGAAATAACCTTTTCTAATTTCCACATGGTTCCATTCACCAAACTAAAGCCAATGATGCCTTTAGTCATACTCCAGTAAATTATGGACATATAAGTGGGAGCGGAAGTTCCTAACTCCTGATTCCTGATTCTAACGACATCAGCTATCACATTGGATCCTATTTGTACTACCTCTTTGTTACGTTTGTAAATGGAATCAAGATCTTCATTACTCCAAAAATGATAGTATTTACTCCAATCGTCGTAACTAAAACTTACATCTGTTTTTCCAGTCTGCGCAACCGATACGCTGATTAAATATTTTTTGCTCTTTAATGAATCACCCGCATTATGTAAAGGCCAAAGGCAATTCAGACGATAAGTTTCATAATTTGTATAGTGGGAGACCGATCCTACAGCAGTATAAAAGTCTTCATATCCTGATAACTTAATAGTATCCTTTTCACCCTGGTCGCTTTTAAAGATCAACCATTCATGCCCTTTGTAAGGAATAAATTTTTTGCTGTTAATGCTCAATCGCCTGCCACTGTCACTGTCACAGGCGGATAGTATCAAAAGTGTCAATACGAATATAATCGCACAAACCCGTTTCATAGAATACATTGTTTTTTAATACCCAAGGAGCTTATTAGCCGCCTGCAGGCAGTCAGAATGCAGTTACATAAGTAAAACCCAATCCCCAATGACACCAGCGACTAAAAGGCTGGCTTAGTTTTAAATTTTGCTACACACATTGTAAGCAAAAAAAACAATGAACCTACAATATATAGACCCAGGAGAGAACTAATCAGGTAGCTTATTATCTGGCCAAATGAAAAAAATGGAAAAACAAATTTAGGGATTTTCCAAAGGGTCATATACGTCACAAAAATGCCTACGGCATAGCCTATTAGTTTTATCAGCCCATTGGTTTTTCTTCCATCCTCGGGAAACAAGCTCGGGATCTTTGACAGCGGGGTAATAACCAGATACATGACGATTAATAATATCGAAGCGAAAGCTATAATATTACTATCCATTAGCAGGCTATTTGTTCTATTCACAAATTCATTATGTAAACTCGAATCAAACATTGTTTTGAGGGCGAATTCAACGTAATTAAACATTTCATCGATAGCCCTCAGTATATTACCAGGTCCTTTCAAGGCAAATAGACTTACGAATAAGAAAACTAACCAAACCAGAGAATCTGAAAGTCGAAATAACACCTGTTTTGTTCTGGACTTACTCGAAAAAGTATATGGCAATTCTTCAATAGCCATTTTTTCCAGATCCTCCTTTGATTCTCCCAATGGTTTAATAATAGTTCCCACTGGCAACCAACCTAATATATATACGATGCCATTAACTTCTTTTTTGACTAAAGAAAACCCTGGATTTAAGAAAATTGAAACCTCTACAATCTTTATCTTCCAAATTTTACAAAGCCATATATACATTAAATTACAAAGGGAAACAGCTAAAAAAATAATAGCGCCTAACAGAAACGCATTGTAGCTTAAGAGATTCATAAGATAGGAATGTTCGTTTAAGGGACAAGATAGTGTTTTTCTGAGATGCCTGCAATAGCTGCCCTTCCCATTTGAATGATCAATTCAATCGGTTACTGCCCGGCGAGAGGCCTTCGAAACCGAAAAGCACCGTTTATGGACACTTCCGAAAAAATAAAACCCACTCCGATAATTCGAAGTGGGTTTGTTGTCCGTTGAAGCGGTTTCTATTATTTCTTTCGATCTACTTTTACCTCAGATCTTATAGTAACGGGAATTTCCTGTGCCATCATTTGCAAGGTACCCTGCACATCGGTTTTAGTTTTACTGCTAAGCAATAACCCGGTTTTGATTTCCACCTCGGATTCACCGCTTTGCTCGCCCTGCAGCGAAGAGGTTACCTGCTGCCCCATAATGTTTGCATCCGCTTTATTACTGCTTACAACCCCTTTCGATTTAATAGTAGCTATATCATCATCTATATCTTTTAACTTGTTAGTTAATTGTACATCTAATGGGATCTCTCCTTTTTGCGTTGCACTCGTTTTCCAGCTGTCGCCTACATGAATGGCGGCATCAGGGTACAGGTTAAATAGCTGGTCAATGTTCTTCTTTAATATGCCTTCTCCGATAACTTTTTCTAATTGTGCCTGCGCCATTTTGCGCGATTGAACATCTGTATTTAAACCCGCCAGCATTTTATCACTCAATCCCTGGTAACCGGTAATGCTTGTTACTTTACCTGCGGGAGTAACGGTGGCAACAATATTGGCCGTTTTCAGCGCAGCCAGCATTTTTTCCATCGGATCAGCCGTTCCTTCCGCATTAGGCACCGTATACTCCGTTTCCTTATCTCCTGTTTTGGTACGAATGTGAATTTTATCATACTTGACCTGAAACAAATAATTGCCGGCGCTGTCTTTATCTATTACATAGGTAACTCCTATCTCTGACTGGTTAAGGACATTTATCTTTTTCCCTGCCACTTCCAGGCCGGTATTCGTTTCGTATTCAACCGTATAATGATAGGTTGAACCTTTTGCAAGGTTCAACCGAAGGTGATAAGCCGGGTTATCACCTTCAGCGGTCTCCGATTGTACTACTTCTTTACTTGTGCTGTCTGTTTTATCTGCTACAGGCTGCTGATGTTTTTTTGAACCTGTATTGCAGGAAAGGGCCAGGACCAGCATTCCAGAAAAAAGGATATGGGGTGTGAATGGTTTCATTTTATTCATTACAAATTTTGGTCTTTCTGTTTACTACGGATATCAATTTCCTTACCGATGCGCTCGACCATTTCAATAAATCTGCCCGTATCTTTTCTGGATTTAAGAAAAGCAATAACGTCAGTCATTGTTTTCTTTGCATCCTCAAATGTTTTATTATTAAAATATACAATTTTGCCTTTCTGCTCTACAGATGTCATAAAAACGCCTAACTCTTCCTCATCTCCCTTCTCTGTATTTTTATCATTAGAGAGCTTGTCAATTAAAGCGTCAAGCAATCCATTATTAATTTTATAAAAGTAAGTAGGGTCCTTATGTTTTAGAATTTCATGATTCTTTACAGCCTTAAAATCTTTATTGGACAAAATAACTGTCGTCATTGCTTTATTCATATCTCCGGCATGATCAAATGCTATAATTTTTGCATCAGATTGAGAATAAGAGCAAGCGCTAAATAAAGAGATCAGGATTGCTAAGATTATTTTCATTTTGCCAGATTAATATATTTTAATTGAAATTTTGTTGGAGGGTCAAAAGTTATTTTATCGATTGTTATTATCTTACCTGTTTTATCAATTCGCCATCCATACTGTATGGTTAAAATGTCCTGATATTTTCCAGAGGAATTTTTACCTACTAATGAAAGTTCCCCTTTCCAATACATTTCCTTTCCGGGTATCCAGGCTCTGGAGGGTCTGTCCCAAAATCTTGCATTGTATCCTGGGTATTTATTTCTTTGTGGCTCATCTTTATTCCAGTAAAATGGTTGATCATCCCCTCCCACATCAGGGTCGTTTATCTCCTGATCCTTTTCATCCTTACTTCCACTATTAAAATTAAACCTTGCTGTTTGAATCCAGTTAAAATTAGTAAGCTTCGATTTAAATTTTTTATAAAATACTGTAATTTCCACTTGTACTTGTAAACCCTCTTTCATCTGCTGGGAATTATTTTTATAAACTATTGACAGTTCTCCCGTTTTTTCACCTTTCGAGTTCACAAGAGGAATTACATCCGCATTATCGACTTTAGGTCCAACAGGATCACCAGTGGCTTTGTTCATTTCCTCTATTTTACCTCCGGTACCCGCTGGCAAAGTAACAGGACTTATATTTATGGCCGCTGCCAAATAATTCGCCGAATGGATACCCAGGTTAAGCGCCAGCTGTAAATTTACGGTCCCCAGCCCTGCTAAAAAGCCTGCTGCGGCACCAATACCAATATCACCCCAACTATCGCGACCGGTAGCATGGGTTGCTATGGCCCCCGCTGTAGCACCTACAATAGTGGTTATGGCAAGGCGGCCGGCCAGGGTTACTCCTTCAAATATACTTCCTCCACTCGGATCTATGTTATTAATGGGGTCGTTGCCCATACCCGTATAGGGAGAAGCAAATTCATCATATGGATCGACCTGCGCCCAGCGACCAATCTGCGGATCGTAGCTGCGCAATGCAAAATCATTCCAGGAAAGATCATCATCCATTTCGCTGAACTCACCCTGGTACTGGTAATTGTTTTTGATAGTACCTTCATTTACATCAGCTGCTTTACGGCTGCTGAGAGCAGCAATCTTCAATCCATAGGCGTAATAATGGTTCTCTTCAATAATATTCCCTCTTGTTATACCCACTTTGAGGTTATCGAAATACACATCCTGATCGCTCAGGTTGCTTACATAAACATATACATATCCATTGCGTGGCGCTTTTATGGTGCCTAAGCCCAAGCTACCTACGGAACCATCTACCTGTTGCTGCGCAACCCCACCATCCATGGCATCGATGAATTTAAACCGTTCATCAAAGAACAAAACCGTTAAATACGCCTTGGGTTTTATAGTGCCATCATCTGTAGGCATGGCGGCATTCAGGAATCCGTCTGTGCCATTCAACTGATTATTGATCTGCGTAACATTTGCTTTCACCGCGTCAGTTGCCCCGCCACCCAGTATGGCCTGTCCAAGACTGGTTAACAGGGTGGTTACAAAATTGGGGTTTCTGCCACCGGTAGCCGCCTCGTAGTAATATTGTACAGAAGTGGTTACCTGGTCACCAGCCATCACTTTTTGAAGCGTATTAGGCCCAACGTTGTGACCAGCTATATTTCCTAACTGGCTAACAGAAGCCTCCACATCCGCATCATTCCAACCATCGGGTTTAGGATGGCGGGTGGCATCCACTTCATTAGCCGCACCTGTTTGTCCAAATACAGCCTTTTCCTCATTTGCCCTCGTTGCTTCCATGGTACAGGTATTATAAGCAATATGTGTTTCATCCGTCAATACCATGCGCATATTGCCCTGGTGGTCCCGTACAAAATAATCGAATACACCCGCTTTTGCATTAGGCAAAGTAAGCGAGCCGGCAATTTGCATGGCGTTGCGGCCATTGTTCAACAAGGTAGGCACAATTACCCGGATGCGTCCTTCTTCAAAATTAATGAACGACAAATCACCGCCGGTAGTAGCAAATGGCGGGGCCTGCGTGGTGGTTACCGTTTCGGTTTGCTGATAAACAAACTCATCGATGTACGTAGTTACAGTGGCGGGGGCTCCAGATTCGGGTATAAATACCCGTTGTAGCTTTTCGCCCCTGGCGTTATAAACGATACGGATAGTACCCTTTCCGGCAATTCGTATTTTCTCTGGCTTATCCAGGAAATTGTAACTGATCCCGTTGGCGCCTACCTGGTTCTCCAGTTCTTTTACATTCTTGTTCAGGTCAATTACCAGGTTGCCATTGTCATCATATACATAGTCGTTTCCGGTTCCGTTGGCACCATCTTTCATATCGCCGAATTTTCCATTCATGCCACTACTGTTAAGCGGCGAATTATCGGTAACTGAGATCAGTTTGTTCGAGTTGGTTTCATAGGCATATGCCAGGTCATCAATAACTACCGGCGTTGCATTGCCCGGTATTACCCCTTTCTGCAACATGCTTAACAGATTGCCATTAAGATCGTAGTTTATTTTGCCGCCATTACCGTTTACTGAGAAGTCCATCTTGCTGTTGCTAAAGCCTTCGCCGGCATGTAGTTGCTCGGTAAAATCGGCCTTGCTCAAACGCCCGGCATTATCATATGTATATTCATATTTGCGCTGTGCGTCGTCGCCCTGGCTATTCCATAATACACCTCCTACCTGGCCGTTCAATTGTGCGTTGGTGAAAGCATGGTCTTTATTATCATAACCCAGGTACAGCCCAAAGAAATGACCGAATCTGTCGTAACCGGTACCAGTAGAAGATTTTAATGCATACTCTTTGTTTATACCGGTCAAAGTTCCCTGCAGGTTATAGCTATAATTCAGCGATTCCAGCTCATTATTACCACCGCCTGTATAACCCGGCGCCAGGTGTTTGGTTTTAAGGCGGCCCAGGTCGTCATAGTCATGGGCTGAAATGGTCTGGAAGGGATTGTCGCCAATTTTCTTTTCTGTGGTAGTAATCCTTCCCAGTTTGTCGAAATTGAATTTGGTAAGGGTTATAAAGTTGGTATAACCAGTTCCAGAAGTAGTATGGTCGGAACAGGTACTTAACAACCGGCCATCGTAATGATATTGAGAGGTAGCCACATCATAACCGGATTTTATATTGTCCTCAATATTTTGAATTGCCCGGCCCTTATCATCATAATAAACCGTTGTCATTATGAAGTTGTTGCTGCCCAGTACCCTTACTTTTGATCCAGTAACCATGTTTATAGTCCTGGACGATTTTGCAACGGGATCTATATTAGGATCACCACTGTAGGCAAGGGAGTTCTTATAATTATTATCGAAAGGTTTGGCCCCCGCATAATTGTAATCATCGTAATAGTTATAACGCAAGGCCATGTATTTCGACGGGTCAGCTATATCGTCTGGTAGTATGGGCCCGTTCCACCAGGTCCTATACACGATCATCGAGGGATCGATCTGTGCAACAAATTCTTCACCAGGGGCAGATTCAAACCCATCCTGGAATTCAATGCTTACTCCCGCCTGGTACAAGGGCGTATTCGGAACCCGGACAGGTACTTTTAAATAATTGGCGCTCGAATTGGGATCTATATCCGTACTTGTGGTAATGTCATTATTGGCATCAACCTGCAACGTACCGATGGGTTTTGATGTGGTATACAAACCTGTCTGGCTAATTCTGTCCAGCTCGTCATAAATAGTGGTAAGCCATTCAGATTTCTTGTATTGATTTCCATCCTGGGTAAATACCAACCGGTCACGTAGATCATAGATCATTTTCAGAGGCTCCAGACCGGGCGATTGCTTCCAGGTACATCTTCCTTTATCATCGTAATCGTAGGAATAACATAATGAATGAAAAATTTTATCCTTATCGGGGTCATTGCCGCCGCCAATGGTCCAGTTCACTGTTTGCAGGTATTTTACCGCTTCCGGAGTAATCTTATAACGCAGCAAACCCAAATGGTCATACACAAAATAAGTGCACAGCCAGCCATCATGCGCCACAGAAGGAACATCGGCAATTTGTACTTTTTTTAAAACCATTTGTCCCGATTTGTCGGTGTATTCAATCACCATCTTGTTGTTCTCATCGTAAGTGGTTACTTTATACAACATATTGGCAGGATAAGGTGTACCTCCGCCAATAGTTACACCCGACCCATACCCCGGGGTAAAATATTTCACATCTTCATCGGCACTGTTGAATTCGTATTTAAAAGATTGTCCCTGATTGCCGGCCCATGAACTACCCGGCTTTTTACCGTTCTTAACCCGGTTCAGCGAGTTAGGTTCAAACTCCAAAGATGCATAAGCTGATGTTTCGCTATACATATTTGCATAATACTGCGCCTGGTCAGTTGCTGGGACCGTTTTAAACTTTCCCGATTCTTTAGCAGTGGAATAAGGCAGGTATTTTTTTGTTTCCCTTCTCAATTCCCCATATTCACTGAATTGTACAACATCGCCCCAAACACCTCCCGCTTGTGCCGGCGTAGCTACTTCCCGGTCTACCTGTTCCACAACACGCCCGAGGCCATCAAAGTAAGTGGTGCTTTGCAGTTTTTGCCCAATAGGCAATTGATCTATCTGTTGCTGGTTATTGATACCCGGCACCAGTACATTGTACTTACGAATGTAATTTTTGTCTTCCCAATTGGCTGGCACAAGGGTGAGCTTAACCACGTTTGAATAAATAAAAGCACCAGCCGTATTGGTTGTTTTTTTCCGGTAATAAGTGGTTTGCGTCAATGCCGGGGGTGAATAACTAACACCCGATCCACTAGCGGGCACTGGTTGAAAATCCTCGTCCTTAGGCGTATAACAATACTCCCACTGGTAACTTAAGTTGGCAGAGGAATTAGCGGCCGGAAAAAGATCCACCAGCTGATCAGGCACCTGACCGTTTTGATAATTATATTTTCCCGAAGTAACGCCGATGGCATGGTTGGGGTTCCACTTTTGCGCATTGGCAACCGAAATGGCCCCCACCATCAACAGGCATATCATACTTGCCCTGAAAAATTTTATATGTAACATCACCATGTTTTATTTATAAGGATAACTCTTACTGATTTTAACTAGCTCTTTTTCAACTCCACTTTATTTACCCTGGCAGGGGCAGGTTGATTTATTATGACGGGCATGTTCATGACCCGCTGCATGATTGGCGACGAAAAAACAATATGATTACCCAGCGCTGCTAATAAACATTTAATGGTCTTTATTATATGCTTCATAACAAATGCTTTTGTTTTTATTTTAATTGTGGGTAAAGACACTGATCCAATAATTCATCAAGTCCATGCCTATACTAACGTTCTGAAACGTATAGGATCCCGTCTGACCATATATTTCATTTCTACAATTGCTGCCGTTACATCCAAATGTATAATCATGGAGGAGAACATTGTTAGTAGAGTTACTGAACGTGATATTATAGGTTCCTGGCGGCACACTTATACGACCTTGATAATCGACGTTGTTGGGTTTACGACTGAAAACATATTTCACACCAGTGGTCAGGTTAAAAAATTCGACATAAGCCCAGTCGCTACCAAAGTTCTCCCAAGCCATTGTCACATAAGGCTCGTGACAAGTACCATACGTATTTGCCTGCCTTTGCGCATCCTGCACTGCCTGGTTTTGGGCATCTGCAAGAGAATTATCAGAATGATAGATCCCGGGGGCTACCGTTGCCGGGTAAGGATTGGGGCCACCAGTTGAGCAATTCTGCTTATAATAAATTCCATTTATGTTATCGTTATAATAGGCAAACGGACATGCATCGCCGGGGCCGTTATCCTGATAGCTGGTGGTATTGTAGGTGGGACTGTTGGGATTCATATCTGTTGCCAATACCATTAAATGCGCAGGCGTTTGTCCATCTACATTATGACAATAGCTCGGGGCTCCTTCTTCTGATACCCAATGTGGATCAGTATCAAGGATACATGACATGTGTTCCGTCGCATTGGCATATGCCTGCCCATTGGCCTTGATCTCATCCAACGCCATCTGGTTGGGCTCATTCGGATCGGTTGACATGTACCTGTTGGCAGGAACAGTATACCTTACCTTGCCACCTATGTGACTGTCATCGCAGCTCTCCGTTTCAAAATCCTCCCACTTTTCTTCGTTATAATATACTTTAATACAATTATTACTTTGGTCAGCTGTCAATTGACCGTTGGCTTCTATCTCAGCTTCAGCCTGGGCATCGGCATCTTCCTGATTATAAATGGAGGAATACTTATTGGCAGGAACGGTATAGGGAACCTGTCCGCCTATATAACCCGGGCCACAATTAGATTTGGTAAAATACTCTGTTATCTCATTGTTGTGATAAGCACCCGGACAGCCAGTTGGGTTTGAAATGCTGTTATACTCGTATGCTTTTACAATGTTACTGTTCTCATCCTTTACGAAAAGCAACCGGCCCATGTTATCATATTGATAATAAGTAAGGCGGTTATTCTCATCACACTCTGCGGTTTTACCTATTATTGGATCATAGGCCACGGTAAGCATTCTGGCTGTTTGCGGATACAATCTTAACTCATCGATAACGGCATTTCCTCTTACAATGACTGAAGCCGTACCCTTTGCAATACTGTATTCATAATAAGTAAACCCATTAATTACCGGGGCCGACTTTACCAGGGTAGCATTACTGGCAATTGTTACCGGATTGTTTGCCCAGAACGATAAAACGTATGGTTTCTTATCATTTACCGGCGCCGAAATAGAAGAGCCTGCCAAATTCAATGACCAGGTACCGGTAATAGCCTGGGTGTTTACATACCCAACTGCGCCAGACACCTGCCAGCCGCCCAATTTCTCCGTTTCAAAACTTGTATAGGCAGCCTTATCTGTAGTAACATCTGCATTTATAACAGCAGCCACCGCATATTTATCTTTATAATCGTAAATATTGGTAAGCGTTCTATTGCCTTCATCTTGTACACCGGTTAAATTACCCGATGCATCATAAGTAAATTGCTGGGTTATTTTAAACTTGTTGTAATCAGTTCCACTGTTAGGCCCCTGGTACAATGACCAGGCTCCCAACGGCTGGGGTTTGCTGGTTCTTTCAACCAGGGTACGTACGGGCCGTACATCACCGTTAGGCAATTGCGTGAATTCGGTTACAGATTCATTAACAACGGTTGTTTGATTATTGCCGTCCAATAACTTTTCAATAACGTCAATAGGTGTGGCAATTATATTATTACTCTTCATCACATCCAACGTACCGCCGCTGAATTCGCCACTGTATTTAATATTTTTTATGCTTTTTGATCCATTGCTCAGTTTGCTTGTAATTGTGCTCACCTCATAATTGGCAGCCGGACTATACGTGTATTCCGTAACATTTTCCATATACTGGCTCTGATCGTCCCTTTTAAAGGTACGTTCGTACGTTTTGAGCAGCTCCATTCTTCCTGTATAAATATAGTAAAGGTCTACATCCATTGTATTATCGCTGGTAAGCGTATTCATACTTTGAAACTTATCCTGCACCCAGTCGCTTGAACGTTGAGATGAAGTGAATTTTACATTGCACTTACAAGCGGCCAGCGGTTTTGAAGTATTAAAAACTATAATAGGTGATTTTGTAATTGCCGGATCCGGATTGTAGGCGTTCTCCGTTTCCTTTACCTTTTTTCCATCCTTGTCATAAATGGTGATTTTCTTTGGCAGACCATACATCCAACTGCCATATCGCTGGCGGGCCGACATAATAGAATTATTGGGAACCCATAGGCCGTATTCGTCTGAACTTGTAAATTCCTGTATTGTTTTGCCATTGACACCATTCCCCTCAATAATTTCTACCCGCTTAAACTGGGTAGGAAGCGGACTAACGCCGTTCAGGTCGTAACTATAATAATTAGTTGTATTAAAATCCTTGGGGTGGCTTCCGTCTGTACAGCTTAAAGCAGTTACCAAAACAGAGCTTATAACATCTAATGCAGCAGCAACAATTGATAATACGCCGGTACTGCCCGTTATAACCATTACAATATCAACAACAGCCATTACTCCCGATAAAGCACCCAAAACAGGTTCGGCAGTTTCCATAAAATGCTGCATCCCCACCAGGTCTATGGCCTGGTTCTGTGACTGGATGCCCGGATACTGATAAGCCCAGTAACAGCATCCAAACAGACTGCCTTTACATTTTCCCCAACTGTACCGGTAATTCTTTTTTTCGGCATTGTAATGCATACCGGTTGTATTGGAATTATCAGGCATTTCCAATCCCCATAATGACGATTCGTTGGTAGCTGTAACGTAGTTGTATAAGGTAGTGATAGGATTGGCGCATCCATTTGAATAACCGCCATCGGTTGCACTGGTCTTTGATACGTGTACACCGGCCACCATTTGTGAGCTGCCATTCAATACACCTGTGTTCTGCGTATATTCATAAGAAAGGGTACCGCCTGTGGGATAAACAATCTGCTTTAAAAGCCCGTTTTTAGCCAATCCATTTGCCGGATTCAATACTACTCCCGAAACGCCCTGCTTTATATAACACAACCCTTTTAACTGGTTAAAGGAAAGCCCCGATACCCCAAAATATGGAGATACGATTTCGGTTTGGTTTGATAAATAACCGGTATTATTAAATCCGTTATAGTTCCCCCAAATGTCATGCGCTACACAAAACGGCGGCGGCACAAAATCACCATTGGTACTGGAGCCACCCAGGTAATAGTCGAACGAATAGGGCAACGCATCATCTTTCAAATCAATCCCTAACTTCTTTATGGAACGCAGGCAAAGCCTTGCCATATTTTTTTCAAAAATCGATGTGGGCGTACCATACCGGTTCGCCACAAAATAAGTATTGTTTACCTGATACCTTGCCAGGTTCCTGGTAGCGTCTATGTTATCCCGGTTCTTAACGGTATAAGTAATATCAACGGAAGTAAGCGCACTATCACCAGGCATATCGATCCTGGGTTTGCCATACCTGAAAGTAACCCGGTGACCATCTTCACAGGCAATAGTTGCTATTACAGGCGATTTACAGATAGAGTTTTTGTGCGTAACAACGACGTAATTACCTTCTGCTTCGTACGACAAATCAACTCCTGCCTCCCTGTTTATATTTCTTGTATTATAGCTAAACGTTATTTTCCGGTGGGTGAAAGGATCTTCAATTTCAGACAGATACCAGCTTCCGATCACCCATGGTTTAACGTATTTATTATTCTCAAAACCCTTTTGATGGTATACGCCACCCGATTTAAACTCAGGCTGGGTTTGCGGGGTTACCAAATTTTTATCAGTAAAATTCGATTCCAGTACCTTCGCCATTCCGTGATCTTTGAACCGGTAGATCAATCCATCCACATCCTGTATGGTAAATGAAGTGATGGTGGTTCTTATGTCCTGTAGGTTTTCGTCGGTTTGAAAAGTGATCTTCATCTTCGAATCGCCGATCATAGAACAGGTGTTGCCTGTTCCGGGGTTCACGACAAACATGCCCGATTTACCATTGAACTGAAAGGCAAAATAATCGGGTTGCTTATCGGCAGCTACCTTGTTATTTTGTTTGTATACCTGGTTCTTCGATCCGAAAATGGGGTATTTCGTAAGTCCCACGGGGCAACCCGCCTCAGGTGGGTTACTGTAAAAGGCATACAAATAACCATCCGGATACTTGGTGATATCACCCTCCTTCTGATTATCGCCGTAAGCTTTCTGATCATCGGGTTCGCCAAGTTGCATCCTCGAGATCACGCCACCGGCCATTAGGGTCCAACCCTGTCCGATGTCCGAAGCCACATCATTTACTTTTAATCCACTTCCTGAACTGTAGCTCATAGCCACATCAAGTTTTAACCTGCTCTTGTTGTCATTCCAGTTAAACATAGGTAACCCAAACGTTGCACTGCCCGTTTGCAGGTTTACCTGTCCGAAACCGGTAATAAAACACAGGAAAAAGGTACATACGCTAATCAGCCTTCTTTGCAACATAACAATGTTTTTATCCATATCATAAATACATCCATACGACATTGCCTCAGGGCATATGAGCCCTTCTGCAATCGTTTGAATCAATTAAAAACTATAGCCTACACGAAATTTAAAAGCGGCTGTCTGAGGTCGTTGCTGGTAACTTAAAAAGTCCCATAACAACTGTAACCGTGTTTTTTTAAATGTCTTTGATTTTAAAGACACGATCTTGGTAAGCCCAATTAACCCGCTTTTGGTCCAGGCAGCGGGCTCACCTTTTCCATTGCCAATCATGCCGCCACCTGTAGAAGAAGTGAGTGTATCTGATAATGCTATTGGCTGGTAATTATATTCAAGGCCACCGCTTGCATAAAAACTTCCTTTCAGTTTTACGTCAAGAAATGACCGTAATCCCATTCCCTGTTGTGTAATGGCAATGTGGCGCACATCTTTTCCCCAGCCCACTTTGTAACTGGCGCCCACACCAATAATGTTTTTGTCGCTTATTTTATAACCTACCGACAATGCCAGATCTGTTGTGGTAGGAAAAAATGTATTGGCCTGGGCCGACTGGATATTGGTCCCATACTCAAGCCGTTTTAAAAAGCTTTTTGTTTTTTGTGCATTGGGCTTGAAGTCTGGCATTTCCAGATCACCTTTTCCACCACCCACGCTATTCAGTTTATCCCTTAATGCATTTATCTGCCCCTGGGCCGACTGTACATTCTGTTGTACCATGGCGCCGGCATTGGGTCCCGTTGTGCCCATTTGGGTTTGCACCTGGTCCATTACCTGGCTTCTTGGCTGTAAGCCTGTTACCACCAGTGTGGGATCTACCTCACCGCCTGAACCCGGCAGGTTGAACATACTCGCCAGCATTGAGTTCTTTTGCATGAACCGGGAAAAAGCTGGTACCTTGTTCAATACAGTAAAGGCTTTCTGCATCGCCTGATCGGGATCAAGGAGTATGGTCTTATATTCTTTCAGTTGCTGGGTATAGTAAAAACATTCCTTGCTGTAGTTTTTATAAGCTGCAGTTACTTTGCCAGGCAAACCGGGATAATTGCTTAAACTGGCTTTTAGTTGTGCCTTTCTTTGTTGAACGTATTGTTTTAATTTATCGGCACTTTCTATTTTAGCCTGTAACTGTTGTACCTGGCTTAAAGACTTTTTAACATCGGAAGGGAGTATTTTGGAGGAGTTGGTAAGCTGAGGATTTTTTTCCAGGAATGCCAGACTGGTCTTCATAGAGTCAAGGTAAGGCAGGTATTCACCGGTAAACCCACGTTTTACAAGCGCTGTATCCGCTTTAAACTTTTGAGCAAGTGCTTCATACCGATCGGCAGGGTCGCCGGGAAACAAATTCTTTGCGGCATTTGAATCAACTTTAGATAATTTCCGTTTCAGCCGATTCTCCTGTTTTGCCATCCGGCGCAGGTATTTTTCAGTGTTGATAGTGAGTTTGTCTTCCAGGTTAGCTGTTCTTTTGTTTATGCTGCCTAAGAATGAGTGCGGAAAGTTGATGATGCGCTCAAATTTTGAAGTATCAGACTGCGCATTCGCATTGGCGGTAATTAAACAGCTGCTCAAAATGATTAGCAGGCCTGCAAGACAGATTTGAAAACAGGATTGATTTTTACATTTTACAGAAAAGGGAATAACCCGACCTGTTTGCGCATAGCAAAACCTGGGAAACGGCAGTTGTACGGAGTTGGGGCACATAGTATAGGGGTAAGGCTATTATAAGTTTTCTATAGGACACACATACTAAAACATGTCTTTCAATAATGCCTAGAATTTTTCAAAAGTAATATCAACAATCAATAATAAGAAAACATTTTATTCCCGTGTCGTTTTCGTGAATAACCGTGTTGATTTGGCCGATAAGCGTGTAGTTGTTTTTTGCACCCCATGTGTTCAACGGCGTATTGCGCTAATGAAAAAATATATTTCACACATAGTTTAGTCATTCTTATAAAAAACATATAGTGACTTTGTCTTATAATTTTCATTCGTCCCTGGTATGTTATTGTTCATCCCGTTTTTTAGCAAACCCGTCATCTCCCCCAACTTTTCAATATGATCCTTTGTTCGCATGACAAGCAAGCTTGCATGCTACCAAACAACAAAGCCCCTGGCTTTCGCCAAAGGCTTTGTTTGTTTTGTCGGCAGAACTGGACAGATTTACCGGTAGCTTATTGTTTTACAAACTGCAACACCTGTTTTTTACCGTCGCTTTGCAGGGAAAGGAAATAGGTACCGCTGGTCAGTTGGGTTACTGGTATCGAGATCACCTGGCCGGCAGCAGACAGGTTGTTAAATTGTTGTACCACCTGCCCGGTGATGTTGATAACCTGCACATTCATGACTGAATAATTATTGTTCACGCGCAACTGTAATACATCTGTAGCGGGATTAGGAAATACCATTATCTCCATTGTCGAATTGCTTTGCAATAACTGAATGTTGCTGTATTCGCTGTTGCCGTTCTCAAACATGATCTTCAAACGATAATATAATTTCTGACCGCCTGCACTGTTATCTGTATAGGTGTAGATGGATTGTCTTGTCGTATTTTTAGCCGTTACTTTTCCTATAGTAGTGAAGTGTACGCCGTCTGCACTTTTTTCTATTTCGTAGCAACAGGTAGCGGATTCATTATCGGTCACAAATTTTAAAAGCGCGGTTTTTCCTTTAGTTAGCCAGGAGGCGTTGAACGATACCAGGTTAACCGGCAGTGCACCCAGCGAAGTGGTGAGTAATACATTGTCTACATAACGCCAGGGGCTGTACAGCTGTCCGGTAATGGCGGTAACCGGATCATATTTTATGCGGGCCCTTATTTTGGTGTACCTGCCGCCGCTTACTTTAACAACCAGGTTCTTTAATTCGGTACCGGTAATCCCCAGGTTGGTATAACTTCCCTGTGCCGTATAAAGTACGCTGTTGGTAATTGGGGTGCCGCTGAAGGCATTGTAGTTCAGCCTTGTTTCCCAAACCAATTTTCCTTTCTGGCTGCCCAGGAACGATTTGGCGATCAGGCCTGCTCCAAAGTTGGGCAGGCTGAAGTTTGCGCTGCTGATGGGAGTGGAAAGATCGGTATTGTACAACCGCAGGTTGTTCCGACGACCGGTTCCGGAACTGTTGCCATAATAGATAAAGGCAGCGCCTTCATTGCTTTCTCCATTATCGTACAGGTATGCACCCACAATAACATCACTGTACCCGTCGCCGTTCACATCCCCGGCGCTGGCAACAGCCGATCCCAAATAAGCTGAGGCCTGGTTGCTTTCCACCATAGTGGCAGCCGTGGTGCTGATGCCGGCGGCAGACCCATGATAAATAAAGGCGGCCCCTTCGTTGCTTATTCCATTATCGTACGTGTATGCACCCACAATAACATCGCTGTACCCGTCACCATTTACATCGCCGGCGGCGGCTACTGAAAAGCCGAAGCTTGCACTGGCCTGATTGCTTTCTACCAGTGCGGCAGCCGTGGTGTTGATGCCGGCGGCAGACCCAAGGTAGATAAAGGCAGCGCCTTCATTGCTTTCTCCATGATCGTACAGGTAAGCACCTGCTATAACATCACTGTACCCATCGCCGTTCACATCCCCGGCGCCGGCAACCGAGATGCCCAAAAAAGCCAGGAACTGATTGCTTTCTACCGTTGCAGCGGCCGTGGTGCTGATACCGGCAGCCGACCCATGATAGATAAAGGCGGCGCCTTCATTGCCTTCGCCATCAGAAAAAAATGGTGCACCCACAATAACATCGCTGTATCCATCGCCGTTCACATCGCCCGCACCGGATACTGAAGAGCCGGAGTTTGCACTGGCCTGATTGCTTTCTACCGTTGCAGCAGCTGTGGTGCTGATACCGGCAGCCGCCCCATGATAGATAAAGGCAGCGCCTTCATCGACTTCGCCATTATCATACATAGATGCACCTACGATCACATCACTGTACCCATCACCGTTCACATCGCCGGCGCCGGCTACTGAATAACCGAAATTGGCACTGGCCTGATTGCTTTCTACCATAGCGGCAGCCGTGGTGCTGATACCGGCGGCAGATCCGTGATAGATAAAGGCAGCGCCTTCATCTGCCTGGCCATTATCATACATATAAGCGCCTACGATCACATCACTGTACCCATCACCGTTCACATCGCCGGCGCCGGCTACCGAATAACCGAAATTGGCACTGGCCTGATTGCGTTCGAGCATGGCAGCGGCCGTGGTGCTGAGACCGGCGGCCGACCCATGATAGATAAAGGCAGCGCCTTCATCTGCTTCGCCATTATCATACATATAAGCGCCTACGATCACATCACTGTACCCATCACCATTCACATCGCCGGCGCCGGCTACTGAATAACCGAAATTGGCACTGGCCTGGTTGCGTTCCAGCATCGCTGCCGGCGTTGTGCTGATGGGGTCGATGGTAATAGGATATACTGCATTGCTGCTTTGCACGTGAATGCAATAGTCGTTCTTATCTTTTTCAAATGCGGCTTCCAGGGGCCGGCCGTTGGCATCCCAAACCTTTAACTGGTTGTAAGCAAGTACCAACCCGCTCTTATGATGATAAAACTGCAGGCCCTCTTTTTGCCACTGCTGTTGAAGATTGGTGCTTACATTAAAACGAAGCTTCAGATCTTCCTTGTTATTTAAAGGTTCGCGCACTATAAAGTTCTGCCGCATACCCTCTTCGTTATTGAGGTATTGTACGATGATATTACCGGTCTGGTATTCGGCCCGGTTGCTATTGATATGCCATACGCCCTGGCCTACCTGCTTCTTATCCAGACTAAAGGCCACCTTCCAGTCGGGAATATTATCATATTCTATTGCATCCTCAACCTGAATAGCTTCCGGTTTTCCTACAGGTACACGCGTAGTACGGGGTTGCACAGTAAACCCATTACAGGAATAATTAAACCGCAGGTTGTTTTTGCGGTTGGGCGTAGTAAAGGTGTTAGCCTCAGCCGCGTGACTGAACTCGTATTCCCTGCTTTGTAATTTTTTCAAAACCTCACTGTACCAGTTGTTCTTTTTTAACGAGTCGGCATTTAGCGTAGCAGGGGCACTTACGTAACTGCTTATAACGCCAGTCAACAGTGGCTGTATTTTTAATGCAGCAAGTTTTTCATCGGCTGCATGTTGATCAATTTGGGTATTGATTAACGGTAATAATGCAATGAATACGGTAAAGGGTAACGATTTTAACATTAAGTATTTTTTTTTGACAAATTGGCACTAGGCCTGAAAGTACCAATGCCTACATTTTGTGCGGAAGTACTTTTAATAAAAAAATATGAATGTATTATTTAATACCAGTCCCGGCCTGCCACGTGTGGTCAACTGCGTAAAATAGTAGGTGAACAGCGGAGGTTTGTAGGTCTATGATTTTGTAGCATTTTCGATACCGTGTACAGTTTGTTAGGAACTGGCGCCTGGCGAAAAATCTGAGGCAAAATTTTTGCGTCAGTTGTTATTGGAAGTAGAACGAAAGCTTAGAACGTTGATGTTACAAAGACAGAACTATTTGATGGGTGTGCCAGGCATAGGCCGTACGATAGCCATATTATGGTTGCTGGAGATTGGAGATGTACGTGGCTTTGAAAATAGAGACCGGTCGGGAGGACAGGATTGCCTTCGGCGATCCTGAAATGGGCGGAGCTAAAACATACAAAGCCTTTCCGTCCGCCAGCTGGCGGACGTATGGTCTTTTTTATTTGTTCGCATGGCAAGCAAGCTTGCATGCTACCAAACAACAAAGCCCTTGGCTTTCGCCAAAGGCTTTGTTTGTTTTGTCGGGTGGACTGGACAAATGTCGAACCTGTTCATAAAGGATTTATTGGAAATTACAGATTACGTATATATTGAACAATAAAATATTGGCAATTTACTGAACAGACATAGCACATGGCGCTGACCGTCGACAAAGTCAAAGACGATGAGATAAACCATTATACCGGTAAATCGATAGCCAATCTGGTGGCTGACCAGATCAAATACAATGAGGAATTTATTCCGAATCCGGGATTAGTCAGGTATGAAATTAATTGGCAGGGTAAAGGGGAAAAATTACCTGATCCCGACAAAATAAAAGATTATAAATCCGGCGATAAACGGCGCAGATTGGTACACCTGACCTTGAACCTGCTGCCTGGTTCGTTGTATAGCCAATATGTCCCTGAGGATACTGAGGAAAAGGGTCTGTTATATACTGCTTTAATTTTCTAACCAGTAGCCTCGAAGGCAAAAACGGAGAAGGAATAGAAGCATAACGAAAGCAGCTTCGTGAGACATGTAGTCGGGAGAACTGGACAGATTTCTAATGAAAAAGAACTAAAATGCTATATTATTTTGATATAATTTGCGTTATTAATTAATTTTTTATTCTATTATGAAAAAAATAATCCTGGCCCTATTTCTGGCAAGTTCGTTATTTGCCTGTAAGAAAAGCACCTCCACTGATGACAGTTCAGCAGCAACCGAAACTAAGTATCCCGTAAGTTTTAGTATTTCCAATTTTTTAATTGAAACTAAAAACATGCGAGTGGAGACAGATTCTACCCTGGCCGCAATCACAGACGTTTACTATTACGCTTATGGAAGCGATGGTTTGCTAAAAAACTCCATTCATCAAGTTCGAGCTCAGACTTCGGCCGGTTTTGGAGTAATAGATGATTCCTTGAAGTCTGATACCTATACTATTGTGGTATATGCATCGTCCGGTCCTGTTGGAAAAAATTTAGGTGGGGTGCTTAATGTTGCCGCATTGGGTCCGCAAGATTTAGTGAATAGTGAAGCAGCTTCATTTCCGGATGTGTTTTTTAAAAAGATCTCTGTTACAGTAAATTCATCAGGAAACCCTGTGCCACAACCTCAGCAAATAGCATTAAATCGAATTACAGGGTTGTTACGCGTAGAACTATATAACGCATTGCCCGATACTGATCCTAATGGGGCGGTAACTGTTAAGTTAAACAATATACCTGTCTGGTTTTATGTAAAAAATGAAACAATAGACAACAGAAACCCTCCTGTGTTTACTTATGCAAAGAGGCTCAATCAGACAACTTTTGAAGCCTATGTAATTGGCTCTACTACTGTTCCCATTACCACAAGTATTATGTATATAAACCAGACTGGAACTACGCAGACTAAAACTTTTAATAATTTAATAATCGAAGCAAACAAAAAAACAACTATTAAGGGAAATTTAAGCGACTTGGCAAATCCTACTGCAGGCGATTACCTGATATCGGTAAATCCGATATGGAGCGATTCTACAGTTATTAATCTTAATTAAGCTATACTGATAATATTCAAAGGCGTCTTATAATAAGTAAGGCGCCTTTTTTACTTTCAGCGTTCTTTAGTTTCTGACCCAAAACGTATTTTGAAGGGTCTAATGAGGGTTGACTTGATCCGTTGATAGTTGGAACTTTCCCAAAATAAAAAAAGGAACACATTGCTGTATTCCTTTTTCTTAGTCGGGAGGACAGGATTGCCTTCGGCGATCCTGAAATGGGTGGAGCTAAAACATACAAAGCCTTTCCGTCCGCCGGCTGGCGGACGTATGGTCTTTTTTATTTGTTCGCATGGCAAGCAAGCTTGCATGCTACCAAACAAAAAAGCCCTTGGCTTTCGCCAAAGGCTTTGTTTGTTTTGTCGGGAGGACAGGATTCGAATATCCTCCATAATTTATTGAAAATTAATTACCTATAAATCAAATTTATCGAACTCACCGGATCACTCACTGAATGAGGGATGTGAAAGAGCTTGTATATCAAAAGTAATCAAACTATATCAAAAAATCTACACTCAGGTAACATCGCCTGGTTCTGGAAGTTGCTTTTAAAAACAATTGATAATTTTTTGCCTCTTTCAATACCGTTAAAAACAACATAACCAAAGCTTGTTACTAATCCAGTACGCGTTTAGTTATACAGTGCTTCCGTGGATAAACCCACCCTAAAAACTGAAAATGAAAAAGGCGCCCCAAAATTACTTTTGAGATGCCCTCTTCTTTTTTATACAAGGTGCTGCTATTGCACAGCCACCAGTCTGCTTAATGTTCTGTTTCCATCACTCCAAACAATGGTGTAAATGCCTGCCTGCAATCCGTTTACAGAGGTAGCCGTTTCCGTTACACCCTGCGCCAGGTTGATCAGCTTTACCGAACGGCCGGTAATATCAACAAACCGCAACGTAGCTGTTTTTGAAGCAGCCGGGTGTTTAATGATCAACACATCACGCGCCGGATTCGGTTTTACCATCAGCTCTTTACTGTTTGCATTTGCCGGATCAACAATAGCCGTTAAGGCATCGTAAATAAAACCATCGCATGTTCCTTTGCCAATGGGTGTTGTTACAGCCACTGTACCTGAAGTCCCCACCCCAACTACAGCCGTAATAACAGAATCGGAAGTAACGCTGAATGAACGGGCCGCCACACCACCAAAACTTACCGCAGCTGCGCCTGTAAAGTAAGTACCCTTTATAGTTACGGTAGCGCCTGTTCCTGCTGTTGTTGGGGTGAACGAGGTAATAACCGGTGCGCCAATATAAGTAAAGCTGCTCAGGCTCACTGTGCCCACCGGTGTGGTTACAATTACATCGCCCGATTTACCGGCGCCCACCACCGCAGTAACGGTATTGGCATCAACCACCGTGAAAGAAGAAACAGATACACCGCCAATGGTAACCGCAGTAGCGCCGCCCAAATTTTCACCTTTAATGGTAACCACGGTTCCCGTAGTACCGCTTGCAGGTGAGAAAGAGTTCACCACCAGTGAGCTCAATTTGTTACGGAAAAAAGAAATGCTTCCTACCTGCTCATTAGACACAATAATATCAGGGCGCTGGTCTGAATCAATATCAGAAACACAAATTGAATACACCCGTGCGGCGGTCGTCAATTCTATTCTATTGCCAAAGGAGAAACTACCAGTCGTGCTCGTATTGGGAAAGATAGCCAGTGCCCCGTTATCGGCAGCAAGAATATCAGGTTTACCATCGCCATTCAGATCGCCGATCTCCACTGCTCCCGGTGTACCAATGGTAGTGAGGTCTTTCCTGTTATCCATTAATATGTTACCGGGTATGCTCAGGTTCCTTACAATGGAGATTGAATTTTTACTGTTTCCGCCGGGTATCAGAATATCCAGCTTACCATCGCCATCCATATCGCCTACGGCTAAATACCGCGGGTCAGGACCGGTTTGAAACGGCTTACCCTGTTCAAATACGATCGTGCCGGGTGTACTTGTATTTCTCATTACAACGCCAAGGCTGTTCGATGAAACGGAGTGTGCCAACAACACGAGGTCTGTTTTTCCATCATGGTCAATATCAGCCACTGTAAGCGCATTTATATAAATACCAGCGTTAAAGGGGGCTCTAACAAAAGACAAATTACCTACCGTGCTGGTATTACGATATACATAAGCACCGCCGTATGCAGAGACGATGATGATGTCTGGTTTTCCGTCGTTATCAATATCGGTGCAGGCTACATAATTCGCATCGGGACCGGTATACGGATAATATACCTCGTTCTCGAATGAAATGTTATTACCGGTGCTGTTGTTTCTGTATACCGAAAGATTCTGACCATCCATTGCATTGGCCACGATCAGATCGAGTTTACCATCGCCATCCAAATCACCGGTGGCAGAATTAAGTGGGCCGTGCGTTGAATTAATGAGTTGTTTTGGTAAGAACGACAGTTTACCAACATTTGAATTGTTTTTAAAGATGGCAATGTGTTCTGTACCTATAGTACCGATATGACAAACGGCTACATCAGGTTTGCCATCGAGGTCAAAATCAGCAGCATTTACCTGCCTGGGCGAAGAACCCCAAATACCCCAGGCACTATCAATTCTCGCTTCAAACGAAGCGACGCTTAATGGCGCAGTTGCATTCAGCAATGCCTTGAACTTTCCTTGTGAATAACCGGTAAGGTTATTATTGCTTACAGTTATATAATCATACGGTGCACCCGCCGGCACTTTTACCGTGAGCGATTTTGCAGAAGCAGTTAATACTTCTGCTTTCAGTCCGCCAAAGTATACGATGTTTGCCGCCGCCGTTGTATTAAAGTTGGCGCCCGTAATGGTGATCGTTGTTCCCGACAAAGCCGCTTCCGGTGTAAAGCTGGTAATAATGGGTGCAGTGGTATAAGTAAAACCATTAAACGTACCAATGCCCAGAGGCGTAGTAACCGCCACATTACCCGTTGCTCCACCCGCTACAGTAGCCGAAATGGAATAAGGAGAATTCACCGTAAAGGAAGCAGCAGACACACCGCCAAACTTTACGTCTGATGCCTGTGAAAAGTTAGAACCTTTAATTTCAACAGTTGACCCCGCAGTACCCACATTGGGTGTAACGGATGTGATGGTGGTATACTGCGACACGTAGGTAAAGGCATCGCTGAAACCCGAAAATCCATCCGGCAGGGTTACAGTAACCAGCCCTGCTCCACCTGTTGGCACGGTAGCCGTTATACTTGTAGGTGAGTTTACCTTAACTGAAGTTCCGGCAACACCACCAAACGATACTTTAGATCCATTTACAAATCCTGATCCTATAATGGTTACAACCGTACCGGGCCCGCCGGTAGCAGGAGAAATTGAACTAATGATCACCTCTCCAAAAAGGAAACCCGATTTTTTACCTGTACCCGAAGGGTTGGTAACGGCAACATCGCCAGAAGCGCCCGCACCAACTATGGCCGTGATATAGTTATTTGAAGTGATCGTAAACGAGGCTGCCGGCACGCCGCCAAACGTTACACCTGTAACACCGGTAAACCTTTCGCCGGTAATAATAACAGCCGTTCCTTCCACCGCATGTGCAGGTGTTAGCTCGGTAATTGCAGGTGGCGGCGGTATATATGTAAAGCCGGGCAATGAGGCAGTGCCGCCATTGGTTGTTACCATAACATCGCCCGAATTGCCGGCGCCAACCGTGGCGGTCATACTCGTTTGGGAGTTCACCACCACCTTCGATGCACCCTTATTACCAAAATACACGGTTGTAATTTCCGGGTAAAAGTTCTTACCGGTTATGGTTACCTGTGTTCCTGTAGCTCCCGACGTTGGAGTAAAAGAAGTTATTTCGGGTGGCGCATACTGGAAGTAAAAATAATCGTTCGAAACGCCAGAGGCAATATCATTATATACAGTAATAGGACCACTGTAGCCAACACCGGCAACAGCCGTTATAATATTATCCGACACAACGGTGAATGAAACTGCTTCAGCCGGTCCAAACAAAACCTTGCTTGCAGTAGTGAAATGCTGGCCGGTAATGGTAACCGTAGAACCAACGGGACCTGTGGTTGGACTAAACGACGTGATCACCGGGCGTGGCTTAACCGTTAAACCCGGTAAACTGGCATTACCATAGGGCGAAAAAACGGCAACATCGCCGGAAGCGCCGGCGCCCACCCAGGCGTAGATGGTAGTTGGATTATCTATAGTAAAACTGGTAGCCGCAACGCCGCCAAACTGAACGCCGGTCACGTAGCTAAAGTTAATACCGGTTATGGTAACCAACCCGTTTGTAGGTGCTACCGACGGGGTAAATGAGGTAATGGTAGGCGGAGGTACGAAACTAAAGCCATTGATGGTTGCCGTGCCGAACGGAGTTGTTACGGCAATAGCGCCAGAAGCGCCGCCTTCTACCACCGCATTAATGCGGGTTGCAGAAACGACCGTGAACGACCGGGCCGCTACACCGCCAAAACTAACCGCAGTGGCCCCCAGCAAATTTGTTCCGTTGATGGTAATAGTTGTTCCTGCTCCCCCCTTGTTCGGACTAAACGATGTAAGACCGGGTATGGGCGTATAGGCAAACCCGGGAACCGATGCGGTGCCGTATTGTGTAGTAACACTTACATCACCCGATGTTCCATTGGCCACTTTGGCAGTAATGGTATGATTGTCTATTACAGAAAAAGACGCAGCGGCCGTGCCGCCAAAACTTACAGCAGTGGCGCCTGTAAAATAATTACCCGTGATGGTTATAGATTCACCATTGGAGGCGCTGGAAGGATTAAACCCGGTGATAACCGGCGGTGAAGTAAAAACGAACCCATTAGCCCGGGCAGAGTCTGTTGAAGTTTTTACTGTTACCGGTCCCGATTCACCTGCTCCTACCACTGCTGTTACGGTATTATCATTCACTACCGAAAACGATGCGGCAGGAACGCCGCCAAAACTTACGGCATTCACGCCAGACAAATAAACACCACTAATGGTGATAGTGGTGCCGGCCATAGCAGTAGCAGGTGTAAATGACAACAACTGCGGACTGGCCGTTCGGTTCTTCCAGATGGTTACCCGATAGATACCGCTTAACGGCGCCAGATCGGGTTTGCCATCGTTATCAAAATCGGCTACGGCAATGGTTTCATTAAACGTAGCGCCCATTTGTACATTACTACTAAATGAAATAGCGCCACCGGAAGCACTGGTATTTTTATAAAGCGCAATTGAGTTACTGCCCACACCAACTGCCAGGTCAGGCTTGCCATCACCATTCAGATCGTTGATGGCTAACCCAAAGGTATTATCGCCCAGCGGGTAGTTCAGAGTGTTAGAAAAACTAATGGTGCCCGATACGCTGGAATTAGTAAGAACCGATATACTGGTTCCATAATAATAGGACACCAGCAGATCGGGTTTACCATCGCTGTTCAGATCGCCCACTTCAAGGTGATCGGGGTTAGAACCGGTGGCAACAGTTTGTTTGGCAGCAAAAGAAAGTGCCCCTGTTGTAGAGGTGTTCCTGTAGATCTGTATTACGTTAAAATTGAAATCGGGTAACACAAGATCCGTTTTGCCATCGCCGTCAATATCAGCAACCCTGAGATCGTCGCTTAAACCAGCTACGGTCATAATATCGATCTTATTGGCAAACGAAATGGTTCCGCCGCTGGTGGTATTCCTGAGCACCGACACCATGGTCTCCAGTCGCTGGGTACGAATGACCAGGTCGGGTTTGCCATCATTATCAAGATCGGTTACTGAGATGCCCGCAGGGTCCTGCTCCGTAGCAAAATCAACTTTGGGCGCAAAGGAAATGACCCCGCCGGTGGTAGTATTCTTAAAGATTGAAACAGTATAATCATTGGTGTTGGAAACGATCACATCGGGTTTTCCATCGCCGTCAATATCGGCCACGGTAACGGCTCGCGGATACTGCCCTGTGGGATAATCGGTTTTTGGCGCAAAAGAAATAACGCCGCCGGTGGTCGTGTTACGGTAAACAGATAGTGTATTGTGCAACCTGTCAACAGCTACTACATCTATCTTTTTATCATCGTCAAAATCGCCCACCGCTTGCTTGGTAGTTTCAATATTGCTATCAACCGAATCAACCCGGCCGGCATAATCGAAAGAACTAGTCGTAAACAACGGCGTAGCGCCGGTAAAAGTTACATTAAAAGGATTTTTGGAAAAGGCGGTAAGTCCATTGGTAGTAACGGTAATGGGCTGATACATGGCCCCCGAAGGTACAGTAACCGTTAGTGAACCTGTACTAGCGGCGGTAACGTTGGCTTTTACACCGCCTACAAATACGATATTACCAGCAGGTGTGGCACTGAAATTAAGGCCTGTAATGGTAACCGTGGATCCAACCGGGCCTGAAGCCGGCGAAAAAGCGCTTATGGCTGGCTGAGCAAAGGAGATAACAGAGATACATAATGATAAAAAGGAAAGGAGCACTCCTTTCCGCAGCGTTTTTGGTGTAAAAGTGAAAAACATATGACTAAGATATACCGAAAATTAATCAACCAAAAACAAGTTGGCGGTCAGGGTTTTATTAACACGCTACACTAACGCCGTCAGGGGGTCGAAATACAAGTGGGTTATTTTTTTTAAGTCAGTCCGAACTTTGCCAACGTCTTTATGAACTATTCCGGCGCGTTTCAGCGCGTAGATGTCTTTAAAACAAATCGCTACATATGATTTACCGTTTTCATAGATTGCATCTTTTAATGACTGGTAGATGGCCAATGCCCCTTCATCTTATCCTGTAACAACAGTGCATGGGCAAGATTTATTTCACTCCTTTATCGGCTGCTAATTCTGCCTCTTTAAACCGGTGGCAAATAACAGGTACCAGGCTAGGACCCCGCAACTATTGACGTATTCCTTTTTGCGGGCATTGTCGTTTGGGTACACAGTATAGATGCGGTAATACATCGCATTGCTCTTTTCCTGGTACGTGATCCTGTCAGGCATGCTTTGTATGGTATCTGCAATAGCTGCATAAAGCCTCGCCGGGTTCCGGACACTAAAAGCCCACTTCGACGTATAAGTGGCAGGGTCAGCCTGCATCAGCTTTTCTCTCATGGCAATTGCCTGTAAGATCTTCTCTTCTTTTCGTCTTTACCAAGATATATATTCTTTATCCTGGCAACTGAAATTTCTTCATTGCTCAGTTTCAGATCCAGGTAAATCTCGAACAGCTTTACTTTAACCGAATCCAGGAAAACGGAGAGTTTAACCAGATAATCTGTTGTTTGCTTTGGCAGTCCTTTTCGCATATCCCAATCACTTCTTTTTACGCTATCAATAATGACATTTCTATTGGTGGCGCTTCCGGGATATTCAAACAACAATAAACGCAATATTCCCTTCTGTTCTTTTTTCTGCGTATATAAAACCCAACTTTGAACGAGATAGCAACTGCCATAATCGCTTCATTAAAGATTACATAGTGTGATGTTGTAGATATGGAAGAAGGTTAATTGTATAGCACAAACGCGGATGGTTAAACAAGAAGTACGAGCGTTATCATAGGCTATAAAAAGAGACAATTAAACAATGCATAAATATAATACGTATGTATATACCCTGTAAGCTTTTAGCCAAGTTCTAATCCTCAAAGGATGCAGAACAGCAACTTATATTAATGATTAACAACAACTTACAGCAAATGCCAACTTTTACTCACCGAATCACTCACTGCAAATAAGTGCATTTTTGATACATTTGAAAAATAGCGCAGCTAAAAAAAGCAAGGTAACAAGTTGATTAACTGAACATTACGTACTCAGTTGCGACTCAGTTGTGGACTCAGTTAGAAACAAAAAAATCTTCCAAATGGAAGATTTCCTTAAAAATATAAAAGCCTCTAAATGAATCAGTTAGAGGCTTTAGTCGGGAGGACAGGATTGCCTTCGGCGATCCTGAAATGGGTGGAGCTAAAACATACAAAGCCTTTCCGTCCGCCGGCTGGCGGACGTATGGTCTTTTTTATTTGTTCGCATGGCAAGCAAGCTTGCATGCTACCAAACAAAAAAGCCCTTGGCTTTCGCCAAAGGCTTTGTTTGTTTTGTCGGGAGGACAGGATTCGAACCTGCGACCCCGTGGTCCCAAACCACGTATTCTACCGGGCTGAACTACCTCCCGAGCATCTTTCTGGTTGTTACCAACCTACCAAGATTGAGGTAAAAATCTCCGCTTTCGTTTTGCGTCGGCGGACTTTCGCGGAGAGGGAGGGATTCGAACCCTCGGTACAAGTTTAAGCTCGTACAACGGTTTAGCAAACCGGCCCTTTCGGCCACTCAGGCACCTCTCCTTTTCCAGCGGGAGGCAAAATTAAGAGAAAAATTCAAATAATAATCAACTGAATAGAAATATTTAGAAGTTTTTTTTTCCAACAAGAAGAGGGGTTTCTGTAACCAGGAGATACCCTATTGATCACCTCTTGTAGCCTTCACAACGCCCCTATAAACAACAAATCCTTTCCGGCTTGCCGGAAAGGATTATCGGAAGAATTCAAATATTTTATGCTACATGGCGGCCAGTTGTACTTTTTGCTGCAATTCCATCACGCTTTCCCGGAAGGTGCTGTCGGTGTCCATAAGGTCTTTTACCGTTTGACAGGAGTGGATGACCGTTGTGTGGTCACGACCACCGAAATGCTCGCCAATGGTCTTTAATGAGTTTTTGGTGAATGCTTTGGCCAGGTACATAGTAATTTGCCGGGCCTGAACAATTTCACGCTTGCGGGTTTTTTGTAGCAGTTTGTCGTACGGCACATCGAAATATTCACATACCATTTTCTGGATGGTTTCGATGGTGATTTCCTTGCTGCTAGTTTTCACAAAATTACGGAGGACTCTTTTTGCCAAGTCTAGGTCAATTTCCCGCTTATTAAGCGAAGATTGTGCCAATAATGAGATCAAGGCTCCCTCCAGCTCCCGCACATTGCTATTGATATTATAAGCCAGATACTTAACTACCTCTTTGGGCATTTCCAACCCATCATTCTTCATCTTCCGTTCCAGTATTTCAATCCGGGTTTCATAGTCCGGAACCTGCAGATCAGCACTTAACCCCCAACGGAAGCGGCTTAACAACCTTTCCTGAACCCCTTCCAGGTCTTTGGGCGGTTTGTCAGACGTTAAGATCAATTGCTTGCCACTTTGGTGCAAATGATTAAATATGGCAAAAAAGGCATCCTGCGACTTTTCAGCCCGGTTAAAGAACTGTACGTCGTCTATTATTAACACATCTATCAATTGATAGAAATGTATAAAGTCATTAATGGCATTGTTACGGCTATGGTCCTGAAACTGGTTAATGAATTTTTCAGAGCTTACATATAATACCACTTTATTTGGATGCAACCTCTTTGTGTCATTACCTATACTTTGGGCAAGGTGGGTTTTCCCCAAACCTACACTACCATATATTACTAAGGGATTAAACGAACTGGCCCCTGGTTTTTCCGCAACGGTTTTTCCAGCTCTCCGTGCTACACGATTACTATCACCTTCAATAAAATTTTCAAATGTATAAATGGGATTGAGCTGCGGGTCAATCTGCATTTTTTTCAATCCCGGAATTACAAAGGGATTCTTAACAGGATTATTTATAATGAGTGGGAAATCCATCTCATTACTTGAAAAAGTTTTGTAGCCGTGTGTAGGAACATCCATAGTTAGCGGTTTGTTATTATGATTACCACTATCAACCATTATCCGATATTCTAATCTGGCATCCTTACCCAAAACCCTTCTTAATGTTTTCGCCAACAGATTTACATAATGCTCTTCCAGGTATTCATAAAAGAATTGACTCGGAACCTGAATGATAAGTATATTGTCTCTCAGCTCCACTGGTTTAATTGGCTCAAACCAGGTTTTGAAATGTTGCCACTCAACAATATCCTTAATTATTTCCAAACAGTTACTCCAAACTTTTTCGGACGTCTTAGCCATTATACTAGAAGCAGTTTTTTTATGTTGAGTTAAGTTGCTATTCATCTTCAATTACACACAATTAGTCTGACTTCACAGGACAGTTGGGGAATCTCAGAAACTTAAAAAGGGCGACGAATATCAAATTTTTCTTCTGAAAAAAAAATTTTTTATTCACTAGTTTTTGACAATTCTACACTCCACCCTACTTATTATTTTATTTTATTTTTTACTGTCAAAATAATCCCCATCAATAACTCTCCCATGCAATTATTATGCGCAGATCTTAGTTACTGTTCCAACCTGTAAGCACTGGCTAATACAAGTAAAGTATCACAAAAAACAGCAGCCCTCCCATTCATCATTTGACAGTCATTGCTGCGTACTTTTGCGACACTACTATTACTAGCAGCGCTCATCAACTTTTTATATGCCCGGGAAATTTTTAAGTGCGGGCCTGCCAACCGTGAAGCTCCTGGTTTACATTGAACGGATTTTAGTGTATTGGTTTTGCAGGAAATGCGAATGAAGAAAGACAACAACGCAGTAATATCAAACAATTCTTTCTTCATATTATTTATTGGATGCTATTGAAGGTACAAATAATTTGAAATGCAGGAAATATAAATCCACTTTTTTTTATTTCTTGATCAAAATAAAAAAACACTTACACCATTGCATTAACTGAAAAAAAGTTATAGATTAACTTTTTACTGCATTAGCCTTACATACACCTACATTCAATAACATTTGTAAGCCTAAAGTACTCAAGGTATTCCCGTATTTTTTAAAAAACAATAACACACAGTGGTATAATTTTACACCCTGCCCAAACAACCAAGTCCATTTATAAATCTTTACATTCCACCGCAACAGATCATAAGAAAATCCCTCCCTTATTACTAATACAAAAAGCTAAATAACCTTATTGCTTTAGCAAGCAATTATAGTAATGGGTCCTTCTCTAATTTCTTTCTAATCGTTCGTGGAACACTTTTGTGAATCGTATTGTACCTTTGCAGGATTAAATAATTTTTAGGTTAACTACCTAACACTATGCAACAACGAATCACTTTAAAGCTTCTTCCTTCTGAAGCTGCCAACGACGCTGTTATACAACAATACGCCGCACAAAGTTTAGGACTGTCACTTACTGCCATTACCGGTTTCCAGGTTGTTAAAAGATCTATTGACGCCAGAGGCCGTCAACCTTGGATCATGTTGACGATCACTGCATTTGTAAACGAACCCTTTACTCAGCGAAGTGTTAAAGAACTGCAACTGCAGGATGTTACACAGGCGACACAACAAGTGATCATAGTAGGTGCAGGGCCCGCCGGTTTGTTTGCTGCGCTAAAATTGATTGAGCAAGGCATTAAACCGATTCTGCTGGAAAGAGGTAAAGATGTAAGAGCCCGCCGTAGAGACCTCGCCGCCCTAAACAAACAAGGTATCGTAAACAGTGAAAGTAACTATTGCTTTGGTGAAGGCGGAGCCGGTACATATAGCGATGGTAAATTATATACCCGCAGTACCAAACGTGGCGATGTAGAACGCATTTTAAATATACTGGTTCAATTTGGTGCCCAGGAACAAATACTTTACGAAGCCCATCCCCATATAGGAACCAATAAATTACCTGAGATCATCACCGCAATAAGAGAACAGATACTTCAATGTGGTGGTGTTTTTTTATTTGAACAAAAAGTAACCGACTTTCTAATAAAGGAGAACACCATTTATGGTGTTAAGACCGCCAGTGGTAATACATTCAATGCAAATGCGGTGATTTTGGCAACCGGTCATTCGGCCCGAGATATATTTGAACTGCTTCATACTAAGAATATTCTTATTGAAGCAAAACCATTTGCCCTGGGCGTTCGTGTAGAACATCCGCAAAGTATTATCGACACTATACAATATCATTGCTCCCCTGGTAAAAGCCGAGATGAATTGCTGCCACCCGCGTCTTACAGCCTGGTGCAACAGGTAAACGACAGAGGCGTTTTTTCCTTTTGCATGTGTCCCGGTGGCATTATTGCACCTGCATCAACCAGTGATGGTGAACTGGTGGTAAATGGGTGGTCGCCAAGCAAAAGAAATAACCCCTTCGCCAATTCTGGTATTGTTACCGCTGTTGAAGTTAAAGATTTCATGCAGTCTCAAAAGAACCCCAGCCCTTTATCCGGCATGTATTTTCAACAAGCTGTTGAACGCAAAGCCTTTAAATATGGCGGTGGCAAGTTGGTAGCCCCTGCGCAACGCATGGTTGATTTTACTCAAGGAAAACAATCTGCTTCGTTGCCCGACTGTTCTTATTTACCTGGAATTACAACCGCTGCATTGAACGAGGTGTTACCGCCCTTTGTTTATTCGTCTTTGCAACAGGCCTTTATCGAATTTGGAAAAAAAATGAGAGGCTATTTTACCAATGAAGCCGTGCTGGTCGCCACTGAATCAAGAACTTCTTCCCCTGTTCGCATTCCACGCGATACAGACACCACACAACACCCACAAATAAAAATGCTTTTCCCTTGTGGCGAAGGCGCCGGTTATGCTGGTGGAATTGTAAGTGCCGCTATGGATGGGGAACGCGTTGCAGAAAATATTGTGGCACTTTTAGCAGTTTGATATAATGTTATATTAACAATTGTTTTGATCGATATCAACAAGTAAGTTTTAAGTTATAGAGTTCTTTTCTTTTTAAGAACTCTATAACTTATAAACTAAATAACTAATGAATTTATGTTGATTTTACTCCTCACTTCCCCATCATTCTTCTTTATCACTTCCCTGCTTTGATATTAATAATTTTTTCTCTAACAATTGATTCTTCCTGAAAGCATCATATTCCATTTTCAATTCTTCTTTTTCTTTGGCTGAGGCTGGCGTTTGAAATACCTTGTTCAAATTTGGACAACCGGCATCGACCCAGCTTGTATACCAGAAATCAGCTACAAGATCAGCAGCGTTGATCAGCCGTTCATTGATGGTTTTACCCAACTTTGCACTATACGCCTTTGCGAAGGCAGAAGTATAACTTTTACTTTCCCGGCCATTGCGCATTTGCACCCGGTACTTCTCTCCTTCTGTAAATGATTTGGTCACTTCCTTTTCCTGCTCAAACACATCATGCAATAATTTATATGATTGCCGGATAGCCTTCCAGATATTTCTTTCCGGATGTTTAAGGTAATGCGCTTTATGCTTGCTGCGCAAATCATATTGCTGGATCTCTATCTCGGGGACCATCGATTCCCATAAACTGTGCAACCCCTTTTGACCGGTTAATTGTCCATCGTAGTTCTCCGATACATGTAAAGGCACATGCGCATCACTTATATAATGGCCAAGGTCAATGGCATAAAACAAAATGCTGTCTTTATTGCCATTGCGAAAAGCGGCAGTGAGCCGGTCTTTCATGGTGATCACATAATATGGTACATACCCGCAATGGGCCAAACTGTCCTTACCATACTTCTTTAAAGCAGCTTCCCATTTCAGGGGCATTTTCCAGGCAGCGGAATCACCATACAACTCCAGGTCAATGTAATGTTTGGGGGCTTCCTCCTTGTCCTGGTTGCGTCGCTGATCCGGTCGTACAGATTGCTTCACAAGCTCATTCATATTATGGTGAAAGAACATACGCATTGATGGCGGCAATTCATATACGGCCAGTTGATGAATGGTACGGTGGCCCAGAAAACCCCAGCTGCTGCAGATCAAAGCCGTTACTATTAATATACTACCTACTACTATCAGTCGTTTCATGCTGCTTATTTTGAAATGAAATTGCATAAATATAGCATGCGTATGTAATAATTATGATTTTTTTGCTACTAATTAACTGTTTCATTACCTTAAGTATCAGTCTTTCCCTCAAAAGCTTGCATACAATGAATAGATTGGAAGTTAAACATCTTAAAAAATATTATACTTCGCAAAAAGCGGTAGATGATATTAGTTTCTCCCTGGCGCCTGGCAGCATCTTCGGTTTGCTGGGACCAAACGGAGCCGGTAAAACCACGCTGATAAGAATGATAACCGGTATTCTTTATCCTGATGAGGGTGACATTATCTTCAATGGACAACCGTTCAATCCCGATAAAGACAATGCCTATATAGGTTATATGCCCGAAGAAAAAGGGCTGTATAAAAAGATGAAGATCGGCGACCAGGCCATTTACCTGGCACAATTAAAAGGACTGAGCAAGGCAACTGCCATTGAAAGGGTAAAACAATGGTTCATAAAGTTTGAAATGCAAAGCTGGTGGAATAAAAAAGTGGAAGACCTGAGCAAGGGCATGCAACAGAAACTGCAGTTTGTTACCACGGTGTTGAACGATCCCAAACTCATTATCCTCGATGAACCTTTTAGCGGTCTTGACCCGGTGAATTCCAATCTTATTAAAGAAGAAATACATAAACTGGCCCAGAATGGCGCCAGCATTATCTTCAGCACCCACCGGATGGAACAGGTAGAAGAAATATGCGATCACATTATTCTTGTAAATAAAGGACAAAAAATATTGGATGGAACGGTGAGCGGCGTTAAACAACAGTTCAAGGAAAATATTTTTTCCATTGGGCTCGACAGCCAGCCAGGTCCCATTAATTCTCCTGCTTTTGAGGTCATTAATAGTAGAGACGAACAACTTATCCTTAAGATAAAAGAAGGGTTCAGATCAAATGATGTGTTGCACTATTTTCTACAGCAGCAGATAGGCATTAATTCATTCCAGGAAATATTGCCTTCGTTAAGTGAGATATTTATAAAACTGGTGGAAGGCACGCCCCTCACCCGGCAATTTGAAACTGTAACTGCATAATACGATATTGTCATGAACAAGATATTACTCGTAATACAACGTGAATACCTGGTACGGGTTAAGAAAAAATCATTCGTGGTTACGACCATCCTGGTACCTATTGTTATTGTGGTTTTTTATGCAGTCATTATAGCCATTGGCATGAGTGGCAGCAGTGAAAAAAACAAGATAGCCGTGATCGATCAGGCCAACCTGTTCAATGGAAAAGTGGAGAATGCCAAAAGAGATGGTTCGCAATATGTGTTTATCACCGGACAGTCGCCGGACTCAATAAAAGAGTTCTACCCTAAAATGGGGTATGATTACTTTTTATTTATTCCGCCCATGGACTTTTCCCAGCGGGTCAATAACATTCAGTTATACAGTAAATCACCGGTCTCGGTTACGCTAAAAAGCAAAGTTGAAAAAACCATCAACAATGCCATTGAGCAAAAACGGCTGCAATCGGCAAATATCTCCCCGGAACAATACCGGTCTATTAAATCAGATATTTCCATTGAGAACAAATTGAAAAACGGCAAGGAAGAAAAAAAGAGTGTGGCTGGCGTGGCTTCGGGTGTGGCATTCTTCTGCGGTATGCTCATTTATATTATCATGCTTATATACGGCACCATGGTAATGCGGGGTGTAATGGAAGAAAAGATAAGCCGGATCGCTGAAGTTATGGTGAGCTCTGTAAAACCATTTCAATTGATGATGGGCAAGATCATTGGCATAGGCGCCGTAGGCCTTACCCAGTTCGCCATCTGGATCCTGCTTATTGCTGGATTACAATTTATCCTGCCTTTCTTTATTCCCGGCCTCGATGCAAGCGCCATACCCCAGGCAGGACCAACCGGGGGAATGGCAGGCACAATGGGCATGATGGAAACCATGCGTACCGGCTTACACTCAGTACCCTGGGTGTTGATCATTGGTTGTTTTATCTTTTATTTCCTTGGCGGCTTTTTATTATACGCCTCCCTGTTTGCTGCGGTGGGCAGCGTGGTAAGTGACGACCAGCAGGAAGCGCAACAAATGGTCTTCCCGATCATGATGCCGATCATCCTGGGCTTCGTTATTATGACCAAAGCTATTTCTGAACCGAACTCCCCACTGGTTGTTTTCGGGAGCTTATTTCCGCTTACATCGCCTGTGGTGATGATGGGCCGCATCATGTACGATGTGCCCGCAAGCCAGTTGATCACTTCCATGCTTTTACTGGTGCTGGGCTTTTTGTTCTTTGCCTGGTTAACCGCTAAAATTTACCGCACCGGCATATTAATGTATGGGAAAAAAGTTAGCTGGAAAGAAATGATTAAGTGGGCTTTTAGAAAAAGTTAGTTTATTTAGGTTTTACAGTTGCAGGTTATTGGGTTCTTAAGTTCGTTGGTCCGCAAACCTTAGAACTTACTAACTTACGAACCTAATAACTTAGGAGCTTTGTAACTATATGCTTCACTTTATAGCCATAGTGACACCAGAAGAGATCAATCGAAAAGTATTGCAATGGAAGTTTTATATGCGTGATCAGTTCGGGTGTAAGGTTGCCTTGAAATCGCCGGCGCATATTACGCTCATTTCTCCTTTTATGATGCCCGATAATTTACAACCTGGCTTACAGGAACTGTTGCAACCGTTTGCCAGCCGGGAACAACACTTTTCCATTCAATTAAAAAACTTCGCAGCCTTTAAACCCCGGGTAATTTACGTTGATGTATTGCCCAGCCCGCGGTTAACCGAATTTAAAACAGCCCTTGAAACAACCCTGCTACAAAGCAACCGCTTTCCGGTAAAAAAAGAAGAACGTCCCTTTCACCCCCATGTTACCATTGCCAACCGCGATTTGCATAAAAAGGACTTTCCCCTGGCCTGGCAGCATTTTCAGCAAATAAACTATGAGGTAACTTTTACGGCCAATGCCTTTGCCCTGTTGCGTCATAACGGACAGATATGGGAAATTATCCACTCGTTCCCATTGGGCAACTAAACGTTAAAAAAAGTTAACCAGTTAAAAATTTATCTCCTCATGCAACAATTTACGAAATCTATCGTATTTTTATACGAAAGACATCGTAATCAGTCACTCTTAAAAGTAACAACCATGAATTTGAATCAATCGTTTATCCGCTGGGGTTCCCTGGCGCTGGTAGCTAGTGTGGTTACCTTACTGGCCTTTACCGGCGGCCCGCAACAAAATACGGCTCCCAATGGCAATCGAGATTACCATTTTGCTAACCATGCTACCGATACCATACCTACGCAGAAAAGAAATAAAATAACCAGGGATGAGGCCAACGACCGCGACCTGGATAAAGAAATACGTCAGTTAGATGAGGCAAAGGATAAGCTGGAGAAAATGAAAGACAAAGACTGGGACGAAATTTCACAGCGTGTGGAAGAATCGATCTATAAAATAGATTTTGACAAAATACAGCGACAGGTTGATGAAGCAGTAAGGCGTATCGATGTTGAAAAAATGCATCGTCAGGTAGAGGAATCATTGCGTAAAATTGACTTCGAAAAAATTCAACGGGACGTACAACAATCACTGGAGGATGTAAGTAAAATAGATAAGGAGGCACTGAAACGTGAAATTGACAATGCCAGAAAAGAGGTTGACAAAGCGCTCAGGAATGAGGAATGGAAACAGGAGTTAAAAGAGGCGCAGAAACAACGCCAGATAGATGTGCAAAAAGAGCTGGAAAATGCCAGGAAGGAAATGGCCCGCGTAAAGGAAGAAATGAAGCACCAGCAAATTGACCTCAAAAAAGAAATGGACAAGGCCCGGGAGGAAATGGGAAAGGCCCGGGAAGAAATGCAGGGCTATCAGGAAATGATATACGAGATGGAAAAAGATGGTTTACTAAACACGAAAGAG
The DNA here is from genome assembly GCF_017742245.1 of Niastella soli. GTDB lineage: Bacteria > Bacteroidota > Bacteroidia > Chitinophagales > Chitinophagaceae > Niastella > Niastella soli. The sequence goes on along the minus strand of NZ_JAGHKO010000001.1, from coordinate 2,638,427 downwards.
AATTACAGCATTGAATTTAAGTCGGGCGAGCTGTACATCAATGATAAAAAACAACCGCCAACAGTTACTGATAAATACCACAAATACATAAAGAAAAAGAATATAGCCATAAAGAAACAAGATGGTAAAATGAACATCAACCATCAAGAACGTTCGGATACGCATTTAGACTAGTGATTTTCTCACGCGTCCCGGTTCCCCGGGACGCTTTTTTTTGCGTGAATCGGCAATCGGCAAACGGCAATTTGGGCCTCTCGAAATTTGAGACTCACGGAATCGTGAAACGTCAAACGTGAAACGTGAAATAAAAACCAGGCATCTCACTGCGTTCAATGCATTGTCACCTTCGCTTCGCTCAGTAATAAGTTCGCGATCGTTGAAATTAATAACTACTTTCCGCCGCTCAAAACCTTCTACCTTCTGAGCGACACGCGTAGCGTGGAGCATCCTGCTGTATTTCATTGCCGATTGCCGATTCACGATTGCCGAAAATAATAGGAGTTCCGCAATAAGGACTTTCATGTTTCACGATAAAGCACCTTAATACAAAAGGCCCCACTGTAATAGTGAGGCCCTTTTAATTAGTTTATAGTACCAATCATCCTTCCATCATCCGGAAGAAGGGATGGAAAACATCGCCTTCCTCTTCCAGTTGCATATTGGTGATATCAAAGCTCATTTTAAGAGAAACACCTTCTTTGATTATGATGCCTTCCCGGCGGGTAGTTTTATATCCTTTCTTCTCCAGGATAATGATCACTTCGCCTACCGGCATTTGTGGCACTTTAAAGTTGCCTGATGCATCGGTAGTGAATTCTTTCTTCTCCTGTCCTTTTGAAGTGGAAATGGATACAGTAACGCCCTGTACTGGCTTTTTGGTGCCTGCGTCAGCTACGCATCCCTGTAGCACCGGCTCGGTCGATTTACGAGTACCGTTATCGCCATTAGCTTTGGTTAGCAGCGATAGAGGCAATAACGCTGCAAGCAATAGGTAATTTTTTTTACCTCTCATAAAAATTAGTGTTTAAAAGGTTGGCAAACCAAACATCAGCTGCCACAAGTTTTCAACCCGGAAACAACATAAAGACACGAGGTGCGTACATTATGTTGCATTCCTAGCCTGAAGGTACTCAAAATTTACCCAGTTAGGTTATGTTTTAAACCTAAATATTTGTTCACGATTCACCCAGGTCTATTTCGGTATTGTCGCCAATATTTAAACTTCTGCTTTCACCTTTTACCTCGGTATCACTACCAATGAGAGAATTTGTCAATACTATATCGTAGAGGTCTGCAAATGAGCCAATAATAGAATCTTTAATAATTGAATAACTGATGGTGGTTTTTTCGCCAATGGTAACATTAGGCCCAACAATGGAATTCTTTATATCGCAACCTTCCGCCACACTAACGGGGGGGATAATGATGGTATTTTCAAAATTGTGATCGGGTGAAATAACGCCGCCAAACTTTTTTAGCAAAGTGGCATTTGACTCCAGCAGGGTATCTTTTTTGCCGCAATCGAACCAGTTTTGGACCTTGTAAGGCTGAAACCGGGCCCCATGTTGTATCATACACTGAATAGCATCTGTTATGCTGAACTCACCCCGGACCATAACCTGGTTCATAATATTGCTTTCCAGGCAATTGAACAGGAAGGAGGTTTCCTTTATGCGGTAAATACCCACCAGCGCCATATTCGACTTGGGGATCTGCGGCTTCTCTACCACGCGGGTAATAAAACCGTCTTCGCCCAGTTCTGCCACCCCAAAATCGCGGGGATCATCAACCCGTTTAACGCCCAGTGCCGAGCACGGCATATCCAGCAGTTCCTTTACATCATATTCACAAATGGTATCGCCCAACACAATGAACATTTCATCGTCGCCCACTATGTCTTTGGTCAATTGTATGGCATGGCCAATACCGTGACGTTCGCTCTGGGTTACAAACCAGGCTTTCAGTTCGGGATATTTCTCTTTTACGTAATCCTGTATTTTATCACCCAGGTATCCTACAATGAAAACAAATTCATTGATACCTGCTTCGTGCAGCTGGTCAACAATAATACTAAGAATAGTTTTGCCGGCCAGGGGTATAAGTGCCTTTGGTTGCGTATACGTATGTGGTCGCAGTTTTGTACCTGCACCAGCTACGGGAATGATTGCTTTCATTTGAAAAATATTTGCTTTTCAGCCATCCCATCCGCCTTTTAGCGAAGGGACCATTCATGCTTATTTATTTGACTCTTACTTTCTTTTTTTACAAGCCCGCTAAGCACTGTTATAACTTGAAAAACAAGTGGTTTGTTTTTTTTCAAAGCCGTGAAAATAGTAAAAATTATTTTACCAGCGTTTGTTAGTACAAAAGTTGCTATAAGCTTAATGCTTCTGAAGGGCAATAAGCAATAGGCAGACGAGACGGCAGACGGCCCGCCTACGCCAGGGTTTCGGCGGGCGAGGCAGTAGGCAGTCCATGTTGCGGCCCCTATCAACTCGTGAAACGGCAACCCTGAATCGGCAATCCGTGTTGCAGACACCTATCATCTCTGTCAACCTTATCAACCCTATCAACTGGCCAACCCGTCAATTGGTTAACTTGTCAACTTTTCAACTCCGTTAACTCCCCAAACCGCTGTATATTTGCGCCATGCAAAAAGACACGCTTGTTTTTGACCTTCTCAGGAAAGAACTGGAACGTCAAAGAAATGGAATAGAACTCATTGCTTCCGAAAATTTTACGTCATACCAGGTAATGCAGGCCATGGGCACTGTTCCAACCAATAAATATGCGGAAGGCTATCCCGGCAAACGCTATTATGGTGGTTGTGAAGTGGTAGATGAAATTGAAACGTTGGCTATTGACCGCCTTAAAAAGGTCTTCAATGCCAGCTGGGCCAATGTGCAGCCCCATGCAGGCGCTCAGGCAAATGTGGCAGTATTTTTAGCCTGTTTAAAACCAGGCGACAAGATCCTGGGTCTCGATCTGAGCATGGGTGGTCACCTTACCCATGGCAGTCCCGCCAACTTCAGTGGTAAAAACTACCAGGCGCTGTCATACGGGGTGAATAAAGAAACCGGTCTTGTTGATTACGATCAACTGGAGGCAATTGCCAGAAAGGAAAAACCCAAAATGATCATTTGTGGTGCTTCTGCTTACAGCCGCGACTGGGATTATAAACGCATCCGTACCGTGGCCGATGAAATTGGCGCCCTGGTTATGGCCGATATCGCTCACCCCGCCGGTTTAATTGCTAAAGGTTTGCTCAACGATCCGTTCGATCATTGTCATATTGTAACTTCTACTACCCATAAAACTTTGCGCGGACCCCGTGGTGGTATCATCATGCTTCGTCATGATTTCGATAACCCACAGGGTATCAAAGACCCCAAAGGAAACATCCGTCCCATGAGCGCTCTGCTCGATCTGGCCGTTTTCCCTGGTATGCAGGGCGGACCACTGGAGCATGTGATAGCTGCCAAAGCAGTGGCTTTTGGTGAAATCCTTACCGATGAGTTCAAAACTTATGGCCAGCAGATCATTAAAAATGCACAAGCCATGGCGGCGTCTTTTGTTAAACGCGGCTACAACCTCATTAGCAATGGTACCGACAACCATTTAATGTTAATTGACCTGCGTAATAAGAACCTCACCGGTAAAAAAGCACAGGAAACCCTCGATAAAGCACACATTACCCTTAACAAAAATGCTGTGCCTTTCGACGATAAAAGCCCGTTTGTTACCAGTGGGATCCGTGTGGGTGTTCCTGCCATTACTACCCGCGGCATGAACGAAGGCCACATGGAAACTGTGGTAAGCATGATCGATAAAATATTAATGGATATTGATAATGAAGCTACCATCACCGCTGTTAAGCATGATGTGCATGACTTCATGAAACAATTCACGCTTTATCCTGAATTGGGATAACGGCGAGGTCAGTGGTGAATTCCCGGCAGACAAGCTTTGTTGGGAGGCCGACCGTGGTGGTCGGCAGGATCAGTGGTGAGTAGGTTCCCGAATGTTTAGTAGTCTGATCATTCGCGAGCTTACTCACAACTCACCGCTCACAACTCACCTGACTTACTCACTTTTCTCAAACCTATTGACCCATGATCCAACGTCTACAATCAGTTTGGTTACTGCTGGCCGCTGCAGCCGCTTTCTGCAGTTTGAAGTTCTCTTTTTACAGCGGCAATTTGATAAAGGATAATCAACCCAAAGCATTTGTGTCGTTAACGGCGCAAAGCAATTTGTTGTTGCTGATCTTAACTGCAGGTGTAGGCATTGCTTCCCTCATTGCGATCTTCCTCTATAAGACCAGAAAGATGCAAATGCGCATCGTTTTAATAACCCTGTTAGGTTCGCTGTTAAATCTGGGATTATACTTTTCCGAAACCCAAAAGTTTGTTGCGGGCGAAGGAAAATATGACCTCACAGCAATATTCGCCATCTTCATTCCCGTTCTGCTGTTTTTTGCAATCAGGGGAATTCGTAGAGATGAAAAGCTTGTCAAAAGTCTTGACCGCTTAAGATAGAGATCGTTTGAGTTATTATGTTATTAAGTTATTGGGTTACTATGTACCAGGAGCCGGCTACAACTAACTCAATAACCTACGAACGCAATAACTTACTAACTAAATAACTATTTCCCCAGTTCCAACTCATAGGCAATATACTTTCTCCCATCTTTTAATGCGGTGGTGATCACTTTTACCCGGATAGTGAAGGTGCCGTTACTGTACAGCGTATGCTGGGCTTCTTTAAAATCGAATTTCGCCGTGCTGTGATAGTTATTATCCAACAACCAGGCGGCTATTTGCTGGTATTCTTCTTTCTTATACGTTCGGTAGGTAATTAACCGGCTTTTCAGGTTTCTGACTGCTGCATCGGCGTAAATGAACGAACGCACCACTGCTTTTCCATCCTCCTGTTTATCGAACCAGGAATACTGGAATAAGGAGCTGGCTGAGTCCACGTCTTTTTGCATCAGCAGATACCCCTCTTTTTTAAGGGTGGTATCGATCCTTGTGGAGTTCCAGTCGAGCATCTCAATAAGCTGCGGTACCTCTATCTCTTGTGCACGAACGCTTACAGAGATGATTATCAGAATTAAAGAAATTATAAATTTATGCATGCAACTTGCTAATGTTTTTGCAAGGTACGTATTCAAAATGCTTTTGTTATGTTAAAAGAGAAATTACAGGCATGCAGACTTCGGTTATCCCACTTCGTAAAACTCCCCAATGCACTCACAATCACATTTTAATCCCGCAAATGATTTTGAAATCTAAATTTTATCATTATCTTCGAAACATATCCACCCCCTATTAAAGTTCAGAACACGTACGACCATTTAGAGTTTTCATCCCCCTAACGTAGTAACCATACTCCAATATCTGTTAGAATTTCCTTCCTGTTGTATTTCCCTGTTTGAAAGATTTTTTATTTGATCCATATCCTGTGTATATCCCACCGGTTTAGGTTTTTATTTACTCCCAAACTGTTCCACTCCTGTCTAAAGCCCTCGCGGTCTTACAGCATGTAAGTCGCTAACCGTGATCCGTATGTTTTTTTAAACAGCGGTTAAAACAATGCATTCTATTTCTGAACCTAATAAATGTATGTATGAAAAAGTTTTACCTCTTAATCATGGCATTGGTGTGCTATGTAACTACAACTATGGCTCAACCGGACCCGGATTGTCCAATAAACTATTTTGCTATTCCTTATATTGTTCCGGGCGGACCCAATTACTGCAAAGTGGTGGTTGGTAATGGACCCATTGGCGACCCCGGTACTGACATCAGATTGTTTATGTATGCACCAGACGGCCATCTGATCTCTGATTATAATAATTCAACTTCTGTTTTCTTCCTGACTGTTAACGGACCTGTATCTACCGGGAACTTTAATTATGCCTGCCAAACAATTGAACACATTGATGTAGAATACTCTGTAGGGGGTATTATCAAAACATGTACTATAAAACCGCTGCCTGCGGCTCCCCTCCCCATCAAATTATCGTCTTTTAACGGTCGTTTGAGCACTGAAAGTGAAGCTACTATCGCCTGGAGTTCTTCTATGGAAGAGAATAGCTTTAAATACGAAGTACAAAGAAGCGCTGATGGCAAAAACTTTGTAACGGTGGGCACCATAACTGCAGCCGGTACTACATTAGAAGGCGCTAAATATTCATTCAAAGATGTACTTCCTGCCAATGGCGGTTATTTCTATCGTCTTAATATGATTGACCTGGATGGCAAATCTGAATTTTCGAAAGTGGTATATGTAAACAGCAAAAAAGGCGCTGGCGTGGTAACAAAAGTATTCCCCAGTCCTTTCATCAGCGAAGTACAGTTGATCGGTGCTACATCTGCTGACCTTACTCCCAACAACATCAAAGTATTCAGTGTTACCGGTCAGTTGATCAAGTATCGGATTGTTGGTGCCAACGCCATTGCGATCGATGAAAATGCCCCTAAGGGTGTATACATTCTTAAAGTGAAGGACCAAACCTTTAAGTTGAGCAAACAGTAAACGCTAAATAGTTACCATAGGTAACGTTGTTCATAGAAAAAACCTGTCCCATTAACGAGACAGGTTTTTTAAATTATTGTCAGTGATTAGAATAGTTTAAAATATTTCGGAACTCGCCAACCTGGCGATCACTACCAGTTCAGCCGCCCACTCACAACTCACCACTCACTACAAAAATTTCCCTGTATAGCTCTCTTTCACTTTCTTCAACCCCTCCGGCACACCGGCATATACAATATGTCCGCCACCATCACCCGCTTCGGGGCCCAGGTCAATGATCCAGTCGGCGCTTTTGATCACATCGGTATTGTGCTCTATCACAAGGATAGAATGTCCCTGCTCTATGAGCGCATTGAAAGAGGTTAATAATTTCTTTATATCGTGAAAATGCAACCCGGTAGTAGGCTCATCAAAGATGAATAAAATGTGCCCCTGACTGCGCCCTTTACCCAGGAAGGAAGCCAGCTTTACACGTTGTGCTTCCCCACCCGACAGGGTATCTGACGACTGGCCCAGTTTAACATAGCCAAGGCCCACATCGCTGAGGGGTTTTATTTTATTGATAATGTCTTTTTCATCCTTAAAGAATTCCAGCGATTCATCTACACTCATTTCCAGTACCTCATACACGCTCTTCTCTTTATAGGTCACTTCCAGTACTTCTTCCTTGAACTTTTTACCGCCACATACTTCACAGGTAAGGTGCACATCGGCCAGGAACTGCATTTCAACGATCTGTTCGCCTTCTCCCTTACAGGTATCGCAGCGACCACCATCAACATTAAACGAAAAGTGTTTAGGTTGAAAACCGCGTATTTTACTAAGCGGTTGTTTGGCAAACAGATCACGCACTTCATCCCAGGCTTTTATATACGTTACCGGGTTACTGCGGCTCGATTTACCGATCGGGTTCTGATCAACCAGCTCTATCTGGGAGATGTAGTCAATATCGCCGGTAATGGCTTTATGCAAACCTGTTTTATCAACCGGTTCCCCTTTTATCTTTTTCAAACCCGGATACAGGATTTGTTTTACCAGCGTAGTTTTACCGCTGCCGCTCACCCCACTTACCACACACAACAAATTCAGCGGGAATGTTACATCAACACCCTTTAAATTGTTCTGCATAGCGCCTTCTATACTTACCGAACGGTTCCATTTACGAGTAATGCGAGGTACTTCAATTTTCAGGTCACCGCGCAGGTACTTGCCCGTAAGGCTTTTGTCATTCTTGATAATGGCATCATAATCACCCTGGGCTACTACTTCTCCACCCAGGTGGGAAGCCAGCGGTCCCATATCGATGATATAGTCGGCCTCGCGCATCATCATTTCATCGTGTTCCACCACTACTACCGTATTGCCCAGATCGCGCAGTTCTTTTAACACGCGGATCAACCTTTCCGTATCGCGGGAGTGTAACCCGATCGATGGTTCATCAAGTATATACAATGAGTTGGTGAGGTTACTGCCCAGTGAGCGTGTTAATTGTATACGCTGGCTTTCGCCGCCACTTAAGGAGTTGGCCAGCCGGTTAAGGGTCAGGTACCCCAAGCCTACATCGAGCAGGGTCTTTATCCGGTGGCTTATTTCAATCAAAATACGCTTACCTACCTGTTTGTCGTATTCGCTCAATTGCAGTTCGGCAAACCATACAGCCAGGTCTTTCACCGGCATTTCACACAGCTCGCCAATATGTTTACCACCTACTTTTACAAACAACGCTTCCTTGCGCAGCCGATACCCGTTGCAATCGGGGCATTGAGTGCGGCCGCGGTAGCGCGATAGCAATACGCGGTATTGTACCTTGTATAAGTTCTGTTCTACTTCTTTAAAAAAGTCGTTGATGCCATTTACAAACTCATTACCCTCCCACAATACTTTGAACTGGGCCTTGGAAAGTTCCATTACGGCTTTGTGCACCGGAAAGTCAAACTTGCGGGCGCCGCGGATAAACTGGTCTTTCCAGGCCCCCAGCTTCTCGCCTTTCCAGGGCGCTACCGCCCCTTCATATACGCTTAACCTTCTGTCGGGGATCACCAGGTCTTCATCAATACCCAGCACCTGACTAAAGCCTTCGCAGGTTGGACAGGCCCCAAAAGGGTTATTAAAGGAGAATAAATTGGGAACAGGTTCTTCAAACTGCATCCCATCCAGCTCGAACCGGTTGCTGAACTGTAGTTTGGTGGTACCATTCACTTCCAACATCAATTCGCCTTCCCCTTCATAAAAAGCGGTGCCGATGGAATCGGCCATGCGATGCCGGTCGTCTTCGTCAAAATCCTTTACCACCAGCCGGTCTACCAGCACGTAGGTATCACCGGTGAGTTTTGGCCCGGAACCTTTTGCTGTTGCTGCGTCGATCAGCTCTTCAATGCGTAATATTTCGCCATTGTATAAGCGGGAAAAACCTTTTTGCAACAGGATGTTCAGCTCTTCCAGCGGTTTGCGGTTCTTATGCTGTTTAAAAGGGATGAGAATAAGCACTTTATCGCCGGCTGGCCGTTTGGCAATAGCCTCAATTACATCGTTTATATCGTCTTTTTTTACCTCACGACCAGAAACAGGGGAAATGGTTTTTCCGGTTCGGGCGAATAACAACCGCAAGTAATCGTAAATTTCCGTCATACTTCCCACGGTACTGCGTGGGGTACGGGTAATTACCTTCTGTTCTATCGCAATTGCCGGGCATAAACCCTTGATAAAATCCACATCGGGTTTTACCATTCTGGCCATAAACTGGCGCGCATAAGCACTAAGGGATTCTGCATACCGGCGCTGGCCTTCGGCAAATAAGGTATCTATGGTAAGTGAGGATTTTCCCGATCCTGAAACACCGGTAACTACGATAAACTTATTCCGCGGGATCTCTACCGAAATGTTTTTTAAGTTATGCACCCTGGCCCCTTTAATAAAAATATTATCAGAGGATTTAGGCACAGGACTTGCTAATTTGTTAGCTTTTGTTGATGTTGCCATAATATTAAGGATACAAATTTATTGTATAACATCGCTTTTCGTAAATAGTTTCTTTAACGGTTATTGGGTAAAAAAATCTAAAAATTGCTTAAAGTTTGCTTTTTTCGAAAAAGTCTCTATCTTTAGTTAGTAATTTGTACAACGAATCTGAAAACTAAACACACACCGCCTATTGCACGGACACTTCTACTCAGAAAAGCCACTCAATTATAAAAATCCATTTAATAAATATCCTATCACCTTCAAAAAACCGTAGAAGTTATGAGTTCACTACGTAAAAAAACCGATCATGAGTTAATCCAAGACTTCCAGGATGGAGACTTGTATGCTCTTGAAACACTCATTCTCCGCCACAAGGAAAAGATGTACACTTCCATTTTATTCCTAGTTAAGGACAAATATCTCGCCGAAGATATTTTCCAGGATGTGCTTATCAAGATCATCGACACTATTCGTGGAGGTCGTTACACCGAGGAAGGAAAATTCCTTCCCTGGGCAATGCGTATTGCTCACAACTTGTGTGTTGATCATTTCCGTAAAGTAAAACGTACCCCTGCTATCAAAACCAGCGACGACAGGGATATCTTTGAAGTGATCAATTTCACAGAGGACGGTGCCGATCAAAAAATGATGAAGCGTCAAAGTTATGACCGCGTTCGTCAAATGCTTGATCTGTTACCGGATGATCAACGCGAAGTGATCATTTTACGTCATTATGCCGATCTGAGCTTCAAAGAGATCGCTGCCCTTACTAATTGCAGCATCAATACTGCATTAGGAAGAATGCGTTATGGCCTGATTAACCTCCGCAAAATGATGTTACAAAAAAAGATCGCTTTGTAAGAATTTTTTACTTTGGGTACTTCAGAAAAAATTTAACAGCATTTTCTGATTAGGGAACGGAACGAGCTGCTTAGATTTGAGATAACGATTCGAGAAAGTAAAAATATTGTCATTCTGGCCCTCCATCCGGGCCCATTTCCTGAATTGCTTGCTTGCCGGAAGGCTGGAACAGAATGACGCCTAATTAAACACCCCACTCAGGCTGAGCGGGGTGTTTTCTTTTTCTCCCATCACCGCCAACTGGCATACACGCAGGCCCTTCGGCTACTCACAATGCATTCATCTTCTTTATTAGTACTGAAATGTCACCGTCGCCCCCTAGGAAAATACCTGCTTTTCTTTAGTAAAAACATAATAAAAGCCCGGCAAGACCCTAGTCAGACATAGTGCAGATCCTAGTGATATATATCACTTATATACTACATATCCCACCAAACGGCAAGGAAAACGCCACTAAAACGCCACTGAGCAGTGGCCTTTTGGTGGCGTTTCGGTGGCGTTTCGGTGGCGTTTGGGTGGCGTTTTTAGGCGGGAAATGGCCTGCAGGACTACATCTGGAGAGAATCTGACTAGAAGTAAACTGGAGGATGAACAGGACTTCACTACTAGTCAGCCTCGTCATTATATTGATTTACACCTCTGCCGGTAGCATCTAATCGATAATAGGCATAAAAAGCCCTTGGTTGCGCTAAATGGACGTTGTACTCGGCACCCCAGACGCTTTCCCAACCACTAACGCCATCCAGGGGCGTAACACTGCCGCAGCGTAATGGTACCAGCATTGTATTGGGGTTGTAGTTTAATGGCCTGTATATTGTCTCAGGATGCTCTACGGATGCTCTACGGATGCTCGGGATATGCTCTTGGGCAAGACAACTACCAGACAATATTCAGACAACTTCCTGAGCACTACCTGGCCACTCCCCTACAGGGTAACGACCATTCCGGGAACAAAACCGCGCTAATGGTTACCTAACGAACCGGTTGAACCTGGTGTAAACATTAAAATATATCTTTGTTAATGCGTTCCATTACCCCCTTCAACTGCAACCAGCAATAAACAAGCTGTGCACGAAAAATCAGAAAGCTGCGGTAGGCGAAAAGGGAAGATCAGACAATAAACTCAAGCAATTATGCAAAAAAACATTTTATATGCTTTCGTACTGCTGTTTTTCATTGTTTCCTGTAATGACAAAGATTCACCCATTGACCCTGTTGAGCAGACCGATAAATGCCGTCTGATTAAAATGATTCAGGGTACGCACAATGGTGCTGAAGCGGATACCACATTTACCTTTTTTTACAATACTGCAGGTAAAGTAGAAAAGGTAACCGAATATAACCCCTACTACAACACTAAGGATACCTTTCTGTTGGCATACAACGATGCAGGACGGTTAGTGAGTGTAAATGCCCGCTATCGAGCCAACTATTTTAAATATAATTCCAACGGTACGCTGGCTGAAGCAATAGCAACAGGCGGTCTAACCGACACTACACGTTTTCGTTATGAATACGCCGGTTCTATCCTTCCACAAAAAAGTATCTGTTACCAGCATGACCTTGTTAATAAAACCTGGGATACCACAGAGTATCGCTATGTGTGGCAAAATGGCAATGTAGTTTCAAGGGAACAATTTTCAAAGGGCGTATCGGTGATCATTACAGGTTATCAATATGACACCATTCCCAACGTAGCCCCCGATCTGTTATTGATGGGTTTTCATTATACAATACCGATTGGCTATTATGAAGAATTTCTTTACTTCAACAAAAATGTGGTCAGAAAAGAGTCTACCCGCTATGCTGCAAGTCAATACACTTATCAAACAGATTCAGGCAGAATAGTAAAAAGTATAGAAAGCTATCTCAGGCCCCCTTATAATACCGATACAACTACCGGCTATACACGGAACTATTTCTACGAATGTAAATAAACATATTCCCTTATAAACAACAATCCCTTCCTACTGGCCAGGCCAATAAGAAGGGATTGTTTTATTATATCGCTTACTGTTTATTTAGAAGCGGTTTCCTGACCTTTCTTGTATGCATCAACACCACACTCCAGCCACTGGGCAAATTCCTTTGCACTGGGCGTGTATCCCTTGGTTTTAGTCAGTATCTTTTGATCGGGGCTGATGATCGCATATTGTGGTTGTGCTACTGCATCAAAATTCACTGATTGAAAAGTAGCCCACAGATCGCCCACGGTAATAATGTTTTTCTTCGTATTCGTTTTCTTATTATCGTATTCAAACTGTTGAGCTGCAGGTAACTGTCTCCGTTCATCTACATACAGCGATACAATAATAAACTTATCCTTTATTAAAGCGCCTACCTTATCGTCGGTCCATACGTTCTCTTCCATGCGGCGGCAGTTCACACAGGCCCAGCCGGTAAAATCTATCAACACCGGTTTGTTCTCTTTTTTAGCCCGCGCCAGTGCTTCCTGGTAATCATTGTGCAAAGGTTCTATACCCTTTTCGCAGTTCACCGGGTTTTTATACAAGCTATAGCAAAGCGGTGGCGGAAAACCACTGATCAAACTCAGGTTGGCGCTGTGTGTATTGGTAAGTCCGGGTATAACATACAGGGTGGCGGCACTAAACAGGGCAATAAACGCGAGCCTTGTTTTGCTAAATTTCTTAACCGGGCTGTCGTGCGGGAATTTGATCTTACCCAGCAAGTACAACACGATCAAAATGCCCACTATTACCCATATTCCAATAAATACCTCTCTTTTTAAGATACCCCATTGTTTTACCAGGTCGGCATTTGATAAAAATTTCACGGCCATGGCCAGCTCCAGAAAACCCAGCACCACTTTAACACTGCTCAACCAACCACCCGCTTTAGGTAATGATTGTAACCAGCCGGGGAACATGGCAAATAAAGCAAATGGGAGGGCCAGGGCGAGACCAAAACCAGCCAGTCCTACTGTTAGGGGCCAGGCGCCTTCAGCCGCTGTACCGGCCAGTAATGAGCCCAGGATGGGGCCTGTACAGGAGAAGGAAACAATGGCCAGGGTCATTGCCATAAAGAAGATACCACCCAGGCTACTCATGCCCGACCTGGAATCAATTTTATTGGCGAGCCCGCTGGGCAAACCAATTTCAAAATAGCCAAAGAACGAAATGGCGAAGAACACGAAAATGAGGAAGAAGAAAATGTTCAGCCAGATGTTGGTACTGATGTTATTGAGTATTTCGGGGTTTACACCGCTTACCAAATGGAATGGAATACTCAACAGAATATAGATCAGGAAAATAGAGAGCCCGTACATAACAGCATTGGCCACTCCTTTCTTTTTGTCTTTCGATTGCTTGGTAAAGAACGATACCGTTAATGGGATCAGGGGGAATACACAAGGGGTAAATAAGGCAATAAAACCACCGAGCATCCCCAGGAAGAAAATGCTGAGCATGCCTTTACCACCGGTATTTTCATCGCCACATCCGCTTACCGGGTGTTTAAGATCAAATGTAGACACATCTATCACGGGTCTTGCATCAATCCCACCTTCGAGTGGCACCGAAAAAGAGTATGCATTTAGCGGATAGAATTCATCCCCTTTTCCATACGTATAGCTAAAAGTACCTAATAACTTAGCCGGTACATCGCCGGTAAAAGTTACCGTTGCGGTAAAGGCGGCCTTGCCTTCGTATATTTTGAAAGTAGCATTGTCAAAAAGGGAGTTTTTGAATGCTTTATTATCGCCTGATTCTTTGAAGGGCTTTGTTATTTGAATGGAAGAATCGGCCAGCGCCAGTTCTACCGCCGGCACATCGCTGATCACTTCATTGGGGCCATACAGTTGCCATTTGGGGCTACCGGTTGTTGTGAAAGTTAATTCGTAAACTTTATCCTGGATCTTTTTTCCGGATACTTCCCATTGATAAGCAGTTGAATCCTGGCCTTTAACCACAGTGGAGTTAATAAAAAGCAGCATTATTAAACTCCATAGAAAATATTTCATAAAACAGAATACTGGTTGATTTAAAAAAACAAACGAGTTCTTTCAACAAGAACCCGTTTTTATCATTTGTTAATTACATGTAAGGTCTTAACCACCTACGGCAACAGAAAATGTTGTTTCAGATGGCGGTAAACATTTTTCATCGTTACAAACCATATACTCTACTTTACCAGCCACATTGGTCTTTGCTTTCGATTTTGTTTTAACTACCTGTATAAATTCAACCTTGTTTTCGTAGTACCGCACTTCACCGCCCCATACTTCTTCATTCTTTTTGATCAGTTTTCCGGTTTCTTTAGGCGCTCCGTCCAAAGCAACCAACGGATTTTTGGTGAAAGTAAAGGCAGTAGGGATTGGTCCATCTACTCCTACATTTTGAGAATAAATATGCCAGTTTCCGGTAACAGCAGCTGTGGCATGCACTTCATATGTTTTATCGGCGATCTTCTTGGAAGAGAACGTCCATTTAACCTGAGTACTTGACTGTGCAAAAGACACAGCACCGATCATCATTACCAAAAGGGAGAGCAGAGTTGCCTTCATGTTGTTTTTGTTTACTTATTAAAACAGTTTACCTGCTCCAAAAGTCTAAGAAATATTCTTAATAATTATCTAAAAATTTACCAACGCAGCTTTTTCATTGGCAACGGCGTTCACACCCAGGATCAACGATCCCATAACGATGCGGCCATCGGTATTTCCCAGTGCTTCGTTCGTTGCTCTTTCAGGGTGTGGCATCATGCCAAACACATTGCGTCCTTCATTACATATTCCGGCAATATTGCGAATGGCACCATTGGGGTTAGACAATTGTGTAACCTCGCCATTTTCGTTGCAATAACGATATATTACCTGGTTATTTTTCTCCAGTTTATCTAATGTTGCTTCATCGGCAAAGTATCTTCCTTCGCCATGTGCAATAGGTATTTTCAGTGCTTTATCAGCTCCCAGGCCTTTAATGTGTACATTTTTGCAAATAAACTGCTGGTTGGCATTGCGTAATAACGCGCCAGGCAATAAATGCGCCTCACATAAGATCTGAAAGCCATTACAAACCCCCAGCACTTTGCCGCCTTTATTGGCAAATTCAATCACGCTTTGCATTATTGGGCTGAACCGGGCAACGGCACCAGTACGCAGGTAATCGCCATAAGAAAAACCACCAGGCAGAACAATACAGTCTTCCGTGGAAAACATACTGAGGTCTTTTTCTTTATGCCATAACATGATTACTTCCTGATTCAGATCATTTTGCAAGGCATCCTGCATATCTCGATCGCAATTGGAGCCGGGGAAAACTACAACACCAAATTTCATCTGCTAATATTTATTGTTTTAAGCGAGTATTTGAACAAATAGGGTGCAAAGATAACACAGTTTCTTGTGAGCCGAAAGCCAAAAGCTGAAAGCCGGAAGCAAATACAATTTCCAGCCCGATCGCTGCTTCAGACTTTAGGCCTTAGGCTTTTGCCTGCCTCCTGTGGACTCATTAGCTATTAACTATCAATCAATTAACTAAACCAGGGGCTAGCCAGTAGTTAAGGTAGATCGCATACCCAAACAGGACCCACTGGATAAACATGGGCAGGCGGCGGGATGGGATGTAATAATAAGCGGCGGCATGGAATGCGGTAATTGGCACGGAGCAAAGCATCCAGCTGATATAATTATTGCCTCCATCGGCCATAATGATCAGCATGGCCATGATCAGGTACAACAACATCAGGCTCCAGCTTTTACGCACATGAATGTACATTTTGTTGAGGTTGGCCTGTACATAATATCCTCCGATTATAAATGGCACTATCAACAACGTAATGCTTATAGTGGTATATATATTGGATGGGATGGCAGGCAGCCCGATGGCAAAAACCGGTTTTATTTTGTTCCAGTCCCATTTATTACCCAGGTATAACACCAGGGCCAGAAAATAATAGGGTATGGTGATCCCCAGCACATTAATGGCCCATTCCCGCAAGCGGAACGGTCGCATGATAAACAGGGCCAGTAGTATCAGCAAAACAAATACTACAGCCGGTTTATATAATAACGTAACAATGCCTATCTGTATCCCAATACCCAAAATGGCAGGCGCCGGTCTTTGAATAGTGGGCAGGGTGGTCATGCGGTAAAAGATCCAGATCAGGAAGGTATTGGCCAGCAGGGGGGCCGAAAAATAGTTCCACTCCACAAAAAGCGAAGTAGTAAGCATGTGGGCCATGGCCGGCAGGTAATTAGGCCGGGGCAAGAGCTTTTGGTCGTTACAAATACGATTGAATAATAGCGCCTGACCGTACAGCATCAAAAAGGTGATAAGCACATACAGTACAGCCGGGATATGCAGGGGTTTTAACCACTCTATGAGCCAATTGTATAAAAAATGATCTTCCGGTTGTTGTATGGGACCGGCAGGGTGCAGAAAGCAATTAAATTTCAGAATTAAACCATAAACCAGCAATAACAGGATATTGCTGGAGGTTTTTTGCTTGAATATTCCTGTCACTCAAACAGTAATTTAAAATTCAATTTTGGCGAAAGTAAGATAGTTTCTGTATTGACATGGAACAAGTATGGAACCCGCACTTATCTGCTTAGCCAGTCTGGGCATGAATTCCACGCCTCTTTCCAGGTTTTTTAGTGTTGGGTGCCGGGTTATTTTACCATCTGCGCCCACACTGTGATCGTTCAGCAATAAGGTCCTTCGTTCGTACAAATTAAATAAAAAATGCAACTCTCCGCCGGTATTCATCAGGGTATGCGATACCAGGGCATCCGTTTCATCATCAAACTGCGTTTTGGAGATCACATTGCTCCATTGCAGTGTTTCGTCTTTATCGAACGACAGCACCATGATATTTTCCGCATGGTACCTGGTAGCAGCCGAACCTCCATAGCGGTTCCAGGGCGACCGCCAGGGGCTATAGTAGGGCGACCAGTAACTATAATCAAGTGGCGACGACCATGGATTGTTGTAATACAGATAATCCCATCTATTAAACGTGCCGCCGCGTGATGTAGTATACATTGATTCGGCGGTAAGGATATACCCCCCATCGCGCTTTATGATAATGTCATTGATGAAATAGTCATTAAAGGCAATGCGTAAGTTGGCATCGGGTCCCTTGGCCTGTTTGCGCAGGTCGTCATTAAAGACAAGCATTTGTTCCCTGAGCACCGAATCGGCGGCTTTGTCCCAGATCACGGTATACAACCCTTCTACATTGCCCCTTTTTTGTTTATAATACAGGGCCGAAAACAAATAACGCTTGTTAGTATTGTCGATCTTTACCTTCACCTCATCCAACACCCGTTCGTCTTTTCGGTCAAGGTCGCGAACGGTGAACTTCTCCTCCCTTGCTTTTTTTATGATCAGTTCCAGATTGCTGATGTAATCGCTCCCGTTCTTTCGCACAAACTTGCCAAATACCATATCCCCATCATTATCGATCAGAAAATCGGTAAAATAATCGTTCCGTTCTTCCATGGCCATGCTCATATGGTGCCTTTGCTGCAGTTGCATTTCTCCATTATAAAGCAGGGTGGTGAACAGGAAGTTCTTGGGATTCTTGTTATTGATCTTGAACACCATGATCTTCTGTTTGTCGTCGCTGAAAACGGTGCTGTATAATTTATTGCTGGCAGCCCAGCCAATGCGGGTGGTGTCCAGCTCAACAGGCTCGGTAAGACGTTTGGCATTGGCATCCAGCTTTACCGCCATACAATACACAATGCTTCTGCGCTGAAACTGGTAGATCATCCACACATGATCAGTGTAAGGCACAAAATCCACATTGATCCAACGGTCATCTAACGCGTCAACCTTCACCCGATCAATCAGTTTCATGTCCTGGTTATAAACGCTGATGGCATTCTCGTTACGGTTATTTTTAAAAACAAGGATGTTCTGACCAATTTTCCCAATGATCTCAAAGTCTGTTCTTCGGCTGTCTTCCCGTTCAGCTTCCGAATAAGTGATCTTTTGAGCGGTACTGATTGAAGAAAAAGTAACCAGCAACACTGCTATAAGGAACAATTGTCGCCCGATTTTTTCGCAATATTTCGTCATGATGGTGAAATACATGTTATATGCCAAATTACTGATTGTTAAACGGCTGCCCAAACTTTCAATATAAATTTAAGCATTCATTTTTCATGATTCAGAAACAACCGAAAGTGCATAAATTTCGTTCCCTTAATGAATTGGAGATAAATCCATGGGGAATTAATTTTTTTACGTATACCTTTGTGTAGCGCCCCGGGCTACTAACCCGGGGTTCTATTATTTTTACAAAAAACCCTTTGATAACGGGATAAGCAACAACTACCGTGGGCAAACAAATTAATAAAGTTACAGTTGCCACCTTACTTATTGCGTTAGGAATTATTTATGGCGATATTGGAACATCCCCATTATACGTTCTGACAGCAATTACCGGTGGCCGGACGATAGATGAAAGATTGATTCTGGGTTCTTTGTCCTGTATAATCTGGACACTCACCCTGCAAACCACTCTCAAATACGTTGTGCTTACGCTTAAGGCTGATAACCGTGGGGAAGGGGGCATATTTTCGTTATATGCACTGGTTCGCAGGCAAAGAAGATGGCTCGTACTCCCTGCCATGCTGGGGGGCGCTGCCCTGTTGGCCGATGGCATGATCACCCCGCCTATTTCGGTCACTTCTGCTATCGAGGGTTTACGCAATATCAAAGCGTTAGGTCGTATTGAAGACAACACCATCGTATATATTGTTATTGCCATTCTAAGCGTACTGTTCTTTCTGCAGCAATTCGGAACTACTGCCATAGGTAAAATGTTTGGACCCATCATGTTCTGCTGGTTTAGTATGCTGGCGGCGCTGGGCGCCTCACACCTGTTGGACGATATGCATATTTTTAAAGCACTCAGTCCATATTACGCAATAGACCTGTTGGCCAACTATCCCAAGGGTTTCTGGTTGTTGGGCGCTGTATTCCTTTGTACAACGGGGGCCGAAGCCCTGTACAGCGACCTGGGTCACTGTGGCCGGGCCAATATCCGGTACTCCTGGATCTTTGTAAAAAGCACACTGATCCTGAACTATTTGGGCCAGGGCGCTTACCTGCTTTCGAATTATCATGGTAAAGTGATCACCCATGAAATGATCAGCAACGGGTTCAACCCGTTCTACGCCATCATGCCACACTGGTTTTTGATCCCGGGCATTTTAATCTCCACCGCTGCGGCCATTATTGCGAGCCAGGCCCTTATCAGCGGGTCGTTTACGCTTATCAGTGAAGCCATGCGGCTGAACCTGTGGCCCAAACTGAAGATCAATTACCCTACCGAGGAAAGAGGCCAGCTGTATATTCCCGGCATAAACATGCTGTTATTTGTGGGTTGTGTGGGCATGGTATTATACTTTAAAAAATCTTCCAACATGGATGCGGCCTATGGCCTGGCCATTACCATTTGTATGATTGCCACCACCATCCTGTTTGCCAACTTTTTAGTAAGCCGCCGGGCCAAACCCATGTGGATCTATCTGTTCCTGATCGTTTACTTCACCCTGGAACTTTCGTTCCTGTTCGCCAACCTGGAAAAATTCCCGCATGGTGGTTTTGTGACCCTGCTGGTAGGCGGTGGGCTGTTCTTTGTGATGTACATCTGGTACCGCAGCCGTAAGATCAAGAACCGGTATGTGGAATTTGTTCGGCTGGAACATTATATACCGCAGATCCAGGAATTGAGCAACGATAAGACCGTTCCCAAGTACGCCACACACCTGGTGTATCTTACCAGCGCCAATAACCCCAAGGAAATTGAACATAAGATCATTTACTCTATATTGAACAAAAAGCCCAAACGGGCCGATATTTACTGGTTTGTTCACGTTGATACCCTGGACGATCCCTATACCTGCGAGTACACGGTTGAACACATAATCCCCAACGATATAATCAGGGTTGAATTCAGGTTAGGGTTCAGACTGGAGCCCAAGATCAACCTTATGTTCCGCAAAGTGGTGGCCGACCTGGTAGCCAATAAAGAGGTGAACATAACCAGCCGGTACGAAAGCCTGGAACGGAACAATGTGGTGGGCGATTTCCAGTTCATTGTAATGGAAAAATACCTGAGCCAGGATATCGAACTCCCCTTCTTCGAGAAAATGATCATGCGTCTGTATTTTATGGTGAAGGAATATAGTTTATCGGAAGAACGCGGTTTTGGATTGGATGTGAGCAATGTGACCATCGAAAAATTCCCGCTTATTGTGGCACCCGTACCAAACCTGAACCTGAAAAGGGTTTATCACGGGGACGAAGGTCTGTAATGGGTTGTTGTTTGTGGTTGTCTTTAATTGGGAAACCTGACTATGCGGGAAGCCTGCCTTTCTTTAAACTCCCCAAAGTTCAGTAATTTCAACAGGTTGCATTAAAGCGAGCCTGCCATTTAGCGGAGGTTTCGAATAAAAGAACTACAAACCATAAACCCAAAACTGCTCTTTTGCCTACGATTGTATACTATATTGTCGGGAGCCTGTTGCTCTTAAGCATTGTTGCTTATTTAATACAGGACCGTTTTATCTTCAAACCTGAAAAGCTACCACCCGATTTTCAGTTCCGGTACGATGTTCCTTTCAATGAATTGAATTTTGATGTATCGCCCGGCGTGCGTATCAATGGGCTGCATTTTTACCGCCCCAAGCCCAAAGGACTGATCCTCTATTTTCATGGCAATACCCGTAGTATAAAAGGCTGGGCTAAGTATGCCCGTGATTTTTACCGTTACGATTACGATGTGGTGCTGGTTGACTACCGGGGTTTTGGGAAAAGCACCGGCAAACGCAGCGAAAAGGATATGCTCAACGATATGCAGTTTGTTTATAATGTTTTAATTGGAAAGTATCCCGAACACCATATCATTGTATACGGGCGCAGCATCGGCAGTGGGTTTGCCGCCAAGATCGCGGCTGACAACCGACCACGTTACCTCATTCTTGACTCTCCTTATTACAATTTCCGCATTGTGGTGAAGCGGTTCCTGCCCATCTTGCCCGTAAACTGGGTATTACGATATCACCTGCGAACCGATAAATGGATCCGCCATGTAAACTGCCATACTTATATTCTTCATGGCACCCATGACCGGCTGATCCCCCTCCGGCACAGCGAGAAACTACAGGCCATTAACCCCAATAAGATCACCCTGATCAGGATCATTGGTGGCCGCCATAACAACCTGCCCACCTTTCCTGAATACCATAACTTTATCAGGGACATTCTAAAATATTGATTCAGTTTGAGGTTTCAAACAACTACCTTGCAGCCTTGTTATGAAAAAGAAGATCCTTTACCGCTGGCTTAAATTATTCATTCTCATATATTGTATAATTGGGATTGCCATTTATTACGGACAGAATAAAGTGCTGTTCCATCCACAGCCTGTAACTGAGCATTCGCAATACAGTTTTCCCTATCCCTTTAAGGAAGTGAACCTGCCTTATACGAAGCATTCGAACATCAACATCATTCAGTTTACGGCCAATCAACCGCAACCCAAGGGAGTAGTGTTGTATTTTCATGGAAATAAAGAGAATATTACCCACTACGCGAAGGCGGCGCCTGATTTTACCAGCCGGGGGTATGATGTATGGATGATCGACTATCCTGGTTTTGGCAAAAGCACCGGTGAATTTACCGAAAAGCAGTTGTATGACTGGGCACTGGTATTTTATAAACTGGCGAAGGCAAAGTATGCGAAGGACAGCATTATTATTTATGGCAAATCAATGGGCACCGGTATTGCTTCCCAGCTGGCCACTATTCGCGATTGTAAGGCCTTGGTACTGGAATCGCCGTATTATAGCTTTCCTTCCATAATTGGCAGCTGGTTGCCTGTATACCCGGTAAACAATATGATCAAATTCAAAATACCAACCTGGCAATACCTGAAAGAGGTCACCAACCCGGTTGTGATATTTCATGGCACCAGTGACTATACGATCCCAATTCGTAATTCAAAAAAGCTGATCCCGTATTTGAAGCCTACGGATATGTATATTCCGGTTGATGGTGGAGGCCATAATGATTTACCTACATTCCCTGTCTATAAAGAAAAGCTTGATTCCTTACTTAA
This sequence comes from Niastella soli, assembly GCF_017742245.1. Classification (GTDB taxonomy): domain Bacteria; phylum Bacteroidota; class Bacteroidia; order Chitinophagales; family Chitinophagaceae; genus Niastella; species Niastella soli. The sequence goes on along the minus strand of NZ_JAGHKO010000001.1, from coordinate 2,615,969 downwards.
GTAAATGACGTAAGAAGTAAGACGTAGGAGGTAAGAAGTTCTCGAAACTTCAGTATTTCCTACCTCTTACGACCTAACTTCCTACCTCTTCTTCCTCGTCAACTGATCAACTTCCTATTACTTAAATTGGAACCACATTAAGGTCCTTATTCATTTTTATCTTATCGGGGATCGCATTGATGATCTCTTCCTTCAACGCTTCAATAAGGCGTTTCTTTACAAAATCGCGGTGCACTACAATGCTTACTTCCCGCATGGGGGCGGGCTTTTTAAAATGCCTGATCAGTTGCAGTTGACGGGCGGTCATATCCAGTGTAGTGAGTTCGGGCAGAATGGTAATACCATCATTCAGTTCCACCATCCGGCGCAGGGTTTCAATACTTCCAGCCTCGTATTCGAAATGGGTGCCCATTTCACTGGCGCGGCGTAATTCGCACAGGTTTACGATCTGTGAACGGAAACAATGTCCTTCTTCCATTAACCATAATTTTTCGGGGTCAATGTCCTGCGGCAGTACATATGTTTTTTTGTAAGCTGCATTTTTACGGGAAACATAGGCCAGCAGTTCTTCATAAAACAACACGTGTTCCTTGATGCCATTTTCCTGTAAAGGCGTTACCAGAATACCTACATCGATACGGCCTTCGCGCAGGCGGGTAACAATAAACTCCGTCATCAACTCCTGCACCACCAGTTTTATATGTGGATATTTCTTATAGAAACTTTGAATGAACAGGGGGAGTAAATAAGGTGCCAGGGTGGGAATAATGCCAATACGAAGTTCCCCGGTGAGGATGCCTTTTTTGGCTTGTACCATTTCATTGATCACATTCTTTTCAGACAGGATCCGGCGTGCCTGTTCAATGATCTCCACCCCTATTTCAGTAGGCACAACAGGTTGTTTACTGCGATCGAAGAGCTTTACACCCAGTTCTTCCTCCAGCTTTTGCACCTGCATGCTTAATGTAGGCTGCGTTACAAAACAATGTTCGGCGGCGGTAGCAAAATGCCGGTAAGTATCTACTGCTACTACATATTCCAACTGTACAAAAGTCATAAATAGATTTCCTCTATAGTTCTATAATATTAATCAATTTGCTTTATAATCAAAATTATAGAACATTATTGAAGCAATCTAATCTTTCATTATAACAACAGCACCCTCCTTCGCTAAAGCTTCGGAAGGCTCCGGCCAAAGGGCTTTGCCGGCGCGAGGCAGGTATAAAAACAACAAAACCCGACCCATTAACCGGGCGGGCAAATTTTGAACTAACTAACTAACTAACTAACTTCCACATCCACCACAACCACCACCGCATCCGCCGCCGCAACTACTGCCGCAGCCTCCACTGCTGCCACCACCACTACAACTGCTGCAACTACTAAAGGTATGATCGGTGCCAGTGACCTTGTTATGGTTTAGAATAGGATAAGGAGCAAAGATGCTGGTGAGCAGGGCCCCCTCTGCAAACCATACTATGGCATTGTCGCCATTCAGGGCGAAGCTGGATACCACGGTATCATCATACTGAATGCCTGTGTCTTTGTTTTCCTTTGACAACGCTTCCACCTTATCAAGCACGATCTTCTTGCGCGATAAGTACTGGGAAACCATATAGGAAACAACGAAGTAGCCAAACATTTCCATGAAGAGATAACTTACTGGTCTTTCATGATACAATCCCTGAAAGAACCGCGCAATACCTACTGCAAACGGGATAAGCAGCATATGGTACTTTTTGAAGTAGTGTTCCTTGCGATATGCCAGCAAGTATAACTTTTGGAGGGCGGGATGCTTTGCCTCTTCTTCATTTAGCCAGTCGGTTATTCCTTCATAATTAGTACTCTCGTACCGCTCTTTTAAAAACCCGCTTATTAATGGATTTTGTTCATTCCCCACCACATGGTACCTGTTTGTATGAACCAGAAATCTTTTTTCTGCAGTAAGCTCAATCAGATTTCTTCGTATCAGGTCTACAATGGCTGCCTGTATAGCGCGGTGTTTACCGTATAAGAACTGTGCTGTTTGGAAAATGGAAGCATTGGAAGGGAAATGATCAACGACCAGCTGTTTGAGTATTCGCCCTTTTTCGTATTGAAGAATGATATAACAAATGAAACTACTAAGGGCGAGCAATGGAAAAAAATGTAAAAACTGGGGTCCGGTGAGCGCGAAAGGTAAAAATTCTCTGTAAAGGTAAGCGCTCACAATGAGCGGAAGTATTAACAACATTACAATAAGAGCGATCACTTCATTTCGTATTGGCCAGGCCGGTTCCGGTATTGGCAGTTGATCTTGCGGTGGTGGCCAGATGTCATCAGGTGGTGGTGTGCCAAAAACCGATTCGTACAGGAGCAGGGTTTCGGCATACCAATCGCGGTGTTTGTGGTCTTCTTCATCCCCTCCCCGCGATGGATGGTGGTGAATGTCTTTGTTGAGCGTGTTTTTACACAAGTCGGTCCAATAGGATCTTGTGTACGTGAGGTGTAAATGCCAGGCTTCGTCTACTATCGGTGAAGGCGAAGCGCCATTTGGAGAGATACAACATAAGAAGAGAAATTTCCGGTATTCCTCAATAACCCGTTCTGTAAAGTCGGGTGACCAGTTTTGCCTGGCAGCCAATTTGTGGGAGAAAGTAATTGCTGCCTGGGGGTCATCGAGTGGAAATTGTTGTATACTACTCCAAAGACCCCGGTGTTCTTCCATTTTCATAAATCTGTCTTTGGTTATAAAATATGATATCAAAAAGCTTATTTACGTACACCTTTAGCTTCCATTTCTTTTATTAAACTTCTCACATCGTGAACATAACGCTGAGACTCTTTGCTGCGCCGAAGAACGTATTCCTTATCCTCGTTACTGCCCTCAAAAAAGGTTTTCCCTTCCTCAATTTCTCTATCAATGAAAGGACCTACACTGAATAGTTCAATCAGTGCAAGGCCATCAGCATACAGTCCAATGGCGTCATTACCATCAAGGGCAAAACTGCTTACGACACTATCAGGATGGAATACCTGGAATTCCCGTAGTCTGTTCACCAGTTGTTTTGCCTTCCAACGAACCACTAAACCACGGTTAACGTTTGTTATCAAAAAACAAACACCGATCATCAATAGTAGTATCCCAAAAAGCTCACCGAACGATATGTCATCATTGACCATGCTTTGAATTAACCGCCCCCCACCAATTACAAACGGCAGCAGCAGTATGCTGTACCTTTCCAGAAATACTTTGTGATCTGCCAGTAACTGTATTGGATGTAGTACCGGATGCTCAAACAACTTTTCATCATACCACATATACATGATCCTGTCGTATGTTACACAGGGTCTATCTTCATTTATCAAGGCAGGTAGTAATGGATTTTGTTCATTTTCTGGTTGCACGTATCCCTGTTTATTTATCTGGAACAAATTGTCTTTGGTTACCACCAGCAGATTACGGCGTACCAGGTCTACAATGGCCGTTTGAACGGCCCTGTTCTTTCCAGACAAAAAATAAGCAAGTTGAAGGATGGACGCATTTATTGGAAAGGCGGCTTTTACAAGCGGGAAAAGCGCCAGGCCTTTTTCAAACTCCAATAAAACATAACCGAGCGAACAACTAACTGCGAATAAAATAAAGAAAAGGTCAAAAGAAGCATCAGGGAGAGAAAAGGGAGATAAAACTTTGTAGTTATAGGTGCTTATTATAAGCGGGACTAAGAGTAATACAACGACGATCTTAATGATCTGGTTTCTTATTGTCGATCTGTATCCCAAAGCCCCTCTGTCATCGGTACTCATGCTATTGTCTTTGGTTATACAAAGGTATAACGGAGTTATTCAAACGTGCAAGGAAAGCTATGTTACCAAATTATTAAGCCCTGTCCCGACTCATCGGGACAGGCTGTGGAACCTGAGGAACGGTATTAATGGTGCTGTGGAACTGTCGTGGAACCCCTAAGATAAGTTAATCACTCCCGCTGCCGCTACATCCACCGCAGCCGCCGCCACCGCCACTGCTGCAGCTGCTGCTGCAACTGCTGTCGCTGCTACTACCACCACCCGAAACAGGTGGAGGAGGTACAGGAAAAAGAACAAACATCGATGCCAGCATAAGCGTTGCCGGCTGCCAGTCCAACACCAGCCGGCCGTTTAAAGCAAAATCATTGACCACCTGATCGGGATGTAATTTGCTACTGCCTGCTTTATCCAACAGGTGCTCTTTAAGTCTTGTAAAAGCATATGTCTTCACTGAAAATGTATAGCTAAGTAACCCGGCTCCAATCCCTAAAGCGATCACTTCCACAAAAAGTAAACCAACAGGGCGGTCATTGTTCCATCCCTGTAAGATGCGCGCCAGGCCTATCAATAACACAATGCCAATTAGCAGATATCTTTTTTTCCTTGGTTCATTGTCTTCACCCAGGTTGAATATTTTCGCAATTGCCGGGTGCGCAAACGACTGACTATTACACCAACCCTCAATATCTGTATAATACACCCAGCTTTCATCAGGATTGGCCAATAGTGCCGGAATAAGCGGGTTCTCTTCCTTTTCAGGCGCCCGGTATTTGTTTTGATGTCCTATGATCTTCCTTTCATCTTCATTTACTGATACCAGCTCTCTTCTGTACAGGTCTACCAGGGCCGTTTGTACGGCCCTTTCCTGCCCATATATGATATTTGCTAATTGAAAGATACTGATCCCGTTCAGGGGTACCGCATCTATCGTTCTTTTCATATAGAGGTATCTGGCCTGTCGCATCTGACGATGTGCCAATAATGCACCCCCTATCAGCAAGGCATAAAACAATAAGAATTGTGGTCCCTTTAATGAAAATGGAGAAATTATTCCGGTAATAAGGTAACTAATAACAAATGGTGATAATACCAGTATTACAACAGTCAATATCAATCCCTTCCCCATTTGATAGGGTTGTTCAGGCTGTGGTAACGACTGCACGTTTACCTGTTCCTGTTTTACCGGCGATGGCCAGATATCAGCCGGAGGCGGGGCGAAAAAAATCGAGGCATATAAGCTCAGCGTTTCAGCATACCAGTTGGTGTGTTTATGATCTTCCTGTTCTCCACCGTTTGATGGATAATGATGTATATCCTTACCCAGGGTATTTTTACAGAATGCATTCCAGTAAGATTGGGTGTAAGTGAGATGCAAATGCCAGGCTTCATCTACCGCCTTTGAAGGCGAGGCGCCGTTGGGTGAAATACAACACAGAAAAATAAACCGCCGGTATTCTTCAATAACCCGTTCTGTATAGGATGCCGGCCATCGTTGCTGATCGGCCAGCTTTTTTGAAAAGGTAATGGTAGCGTTCGGATCATCAAACGCAAACTGTTGGATCTTGTTCCATAGTGGTTGGTGCTCAGCAAGGGTCATAGTTAAAGGTTTTAAGGTATGGTGGTCGGTCTCTCACCCAACCAACACGGTCTTCGATTTCCCCACTTTCAATTTATAGCCTATGCCTACTTTTAATGCATAGTTTTCTTTTTCATGACTTACAGGAAAATCAAAACAAACGGGATAGTCGTATTCCTTCACTTTATCGCGAATGATCTCATATACATTTTGTCCGAATGGCCGCTCCGTATCCTTGGTATCGCTAAAGCCGCCGATGATCAGTCCGGCCAGTTTATCCAGCTTGCCGCTGCGTTTTAACTGAAGCATCATGCGATCGATATTGTACAGGTATTCGCCCACATCTTCGAGGAACAAGATCCTTCCTTTTGTTTTTATATCGCTTTGGGTGCCTACCAGATGTGCCAACAAAGCCAGGTTACCTCCTACCAACTCGCCTATGGCTTCCCCTTTTCTGTTAAAAGCATGACTGGGCACTTCATACCTAATGCTTTTTCCTTCCAACACATTTTTCAACGATTGCACATACTCATTCTTGTAACCTTCGTTGTTAAAAGCACCGGCCATAGGGGCATGCAGGGTTGCAATACCATAATTGGCGTAGATATGGGAATGCAGTACGGTTATATCACTAAACCCGATCACCCATTTGGGATGCTTTTTAAATTTCTTGAAACTGATGTGATCAATGATCCGGCTTAAGCCGTAACCACCGCGGGCGCATAGTACGGCATGCACATTGTCATCGTCGAGTATCTGTTGAAAATTGATCAGTCGCTCCTCATCGGTACCGGAAAAATAATTGGAGGAGTGGCTGCCAATGGTAGTGCCTACCTTTACCTGGTACCCCCATTCTTTCAATATATCCACACAGGTTTGCGCTTTTTCCATTGCCATATACCCTGAAGGACATACCAATGCTATTGTATCACCTGGCTTTAAATAAGGAGGAACTTGTACCATTGTTGTAAATATTATGAATGCGCAAAAATAAGCAAACCATTTCACCCTCAAATTTCCCGCAGCATTACATCCTCATTAGAAACGGTGAGCCGGTGCAATACCCCGCATTTTAAGGCAAAATTGTTCCGTTGGTGGCCAACAGGAAAGTCGAAACATACGGGATATTTATAATCTTTCACTTTTTCCAGCACAATATCCTGAATAGTACGGCCAAACTCCTCCCCCGGATCGTCAGGTTTTATTTTAAAGCCGCCCACGATCAGTCCGGCCAGTTTTTCCAGCTTACCGGTCCGTTTAAGGTTCCAGAACATGCGGTCAATGCTGTACAGGTATTCACCGGTATCTTCTACAAAAAGGATCTTGTTGGTGGTATGCAGGTCAGATTTTGTGCCCGCCAGCGTTTCAATCAGCTTCAGGTTGCCGCCCACTAATACGCCTTCGCCCTTGCCTGGTTTATTCAGGGGATTCACCGGTGCGGTATATTTCATTTTTTCCCCGGTGAGGGCCTGCTTTACAGACAGAATAGTTTCAATCTGGATCGGCTCCGCCTTATTCCAGTCGTCGGGAAAGCTGTTGCACATTTTGGAGTGGATGGAAGCAATGCCATAATTCCGGTTCAGGTGGCAGTGCAAAACGGTAATATCGCTAAACCCGATGATCCATTTAGGATGGGCTGCCAGTTTAGTGAAATCCAGTTTATCTATTATCCGAACAAAGCCGTAGCCGCCACGGGCACACATAATGGCTTTTACTTTGGGATCGTCGAGCATCTGTTGAAAATCGCGCGCCCTTTCTTCATCAGTACCACCAAAAGTAAAATCCTTTTTCCCTACGGTATCCCCTACCTTGATATTAAACCCCCATTCCACCATTTGCAACATAGCAGGCTGTATTTCGGGCAGGGTAATAAAACCAGCCGGACAGGTAATACCAATGGTATCGCCGGGTTTTAAATAATGGGGTAAAATGGGCGCAGGAGCTTCGGTTTCGCCATCGCTATGCCAGGCAGACCAACCAGGGAACGGCAAACCGGCTACCAGAAAAGAGGATAAAAAATGCTTACGGTTCATGTGCTAAATATGAATTTTAAATATACCGGAAAGTTTTATGCGACAATAACCCAAAATGCTATTTTTACTCCATGTACGGTCGTTTTATTCAGGCCATATTTACTGCTGTAGCGCTGGTTGGCTGGGTCGTATACCAACTGGCTATTCGCAAAAAACGCTTTTCTGAAATTTCGAGCGACGTTTTGTTCATTGTGTTTTTTGTGGCCGTTTGGTTTGGTCTTTGTTACTGGATGCTCAATTAGTATTTACTTCCTTCCAACCTTTTACATTCGCTTCATCCATCCCATAACGTTACTGAAAAGGTGACAGCTTATGGAAAATCGCCTGTTCTTCATCTATATAGAAATCCGTTACCCCTTGCATAAGCATACAATAATGGCAGGCAAAAAATACCTCACTCCCATGCTGGGACTGCTGGCTGTGGCATCAATAGTGATCTTTACAGCCATCAAACCATTCCGGCATAATGATAAGAAAATAACCACTGCAGTCAAACAGCAAGCAATGGTTGCCCTTCCTGTACTCCCGCCAGAGCTACCGCCGCCACCGCCGCCGCCAACAATACGATATACTGCTTGTGTTTTTCCCCGTATTCTGGAACAAGCTCCAATAGTAACTATTGAAGAAGGGATACCGGAAATATGTTACGTCCTCCCTCCGCCGGAAGAAGTTGAAAAACCCAATGCCAACCAATTGCTCCAATCATTTTTCCAACAACTGGAAAAACCGGCACAGGAATTCAATATTGATAATGCGCGGGATACCATCCTTGTTGCCCGGGAAGGCACAAAACTGATCATTCCGGCCAATACGCTGGTAAGCAAAGCAGGGCCGGTAAAGATCATGATGCAGGAATATTATAAGTACGAAGATATAATAGCTGCCAGACTGAACACCACCTCAAACGGAGCGCAATTGGTTACAGGGGGTATGTTGCAAATAACCGCAGAACAGGCAGGTGAAGCTATAAAGATAGCTCCGGATAAGGCAATTACGGTTCAAATGCCAACCAATAACTATGACGTTAACATGCAGTTGTTCACTGGTACCACTCCGGCAAATGATACCGTTAATTCGGCAAAAGTTAACTGGATATCCGCAGGCAGGTTTAAAGTACCAGCCAGAAAGGAACGTACTTTAGAATTTCTGAATACCGATGACGTGCAGCCTGCTTCGGTAACCCAGGGGCAAAAAACAGTCGCTACATTCTTTTGTGGACCATTAGTTCGTCGTGCCTATAAAAAATTAATACTGGAGGAATTAAAAGACCGGTTTGGCTCTACATACGACGAAATAAAATTAAAACGCCCCCGGAGAAAGGATTATGAGGTTAATAATGAAGCCGAACATCCCATTATCATAAGCACAAAAAATGTTGAAGTTTCCCAAACATTTGGTTGGGGGGCATTATCAAAAACAGACAGTCTGTACTATGTAAAGTTACTGCGTCGCGATAGCCTTTCCTATGTAAACGCTTTAAAGCGGGAGAAAATGTATTATTTCACCATAAGCGACTTTGGCTGGGTCAACTGCGATCGCTATTGGTCTGACAGTGGACCTAAAGTAACACTTGTTATTAACCTTGCCGAAGGAGAAAAAGCCTCGAAATATATCTCTACACTGGTATTTGCCCGTTACAGATCGATAATAACAGGTTATTATACAGATAATAAAATATGTTTTCCTAATGTACCCAAGGGCGAACCGGTCCATTTGGTAACTGTTTCGGCAACAGGCGATAAAGTGGTATCGAACTTTCAATCTTTCAACCTTTCCAACCGGGAGATAAGCGATCTTCAATTTGAGCCCACCACCCCGGAACTACACAAACAAAAACTACAATCACTGGTAGCTTCCCCCCAACAGGCTGAAAAGGCAGATAACTAAGCGCCTGAAACTCTGTATGTTGAAGAGTGAACTTTGAATGGAGAAGGATGACCTGAAAACCCCTGATAATAGTTATTTTTGCAATCCACCCTTTGCCCGCCTGGCTGCATAGCGATATGTTGTACAAGCGATCCGCCAATTGGCGGAAAGGGACGATGATCAGAAATACTAAAGACGATTACCAAAATGAGCAATTTTAAGCGCTATCTAGTTACAGCGGCCCTGCCGTACGCCAATGGCCCGGTGCATATCGGCCACCTGGCAGGCTGCTATTTACCGGCTGATATTTATGTGCGTTACCAACGGGCGCAGAAAAGAGATGTCAAATTTATTGGTGGCAGTGATGAACATGGGGTCCCCATTACCATCCGCGCCATGAAAGAAGGCGTTAGTCCACAACAAATTGTAGATAAATACCATGCCCTGATCAAGGAAAGTTTTGACCAGATGGGCATTTCCTTCGATATCTATTCCCGTACCAGCAACCAGGTCCACCACGAAACGGCAGCTGCCTTTTTCAAAAAGCTGTACGACGATGGGCTGTTCGAGGAAAAAGAGACGGAACAATACTATGATGAAAAAACCAATACGTTCCTGGCCGACCGCTATATTACCGGTACCTGCCCCATTTGCGGCAATCCGAATGCCTATGGCGACCAGTGCGAGCGTTGCGGTTCATCATTAAGCCCTGAACAATTGATTCACCCGCGTAGTACCCTCAGTGATGCTGTTCCTGTAAAACGGAAAACCAAACACTGGTATTTCCCGCTGCAAAACTATGAGGAGTGGCTGAAAGGCTGGATCCTGGAAGGACATACAGAATGGAAGAACAACGTATATGGGCAGTGTAAAAGCTGGCTCGACAGTGGCCTGCAAAGCCGCGCCATGACCCGCGACAGCAGCTGGGGTGTAAAAGTTCCCCTGCCCGATACCGAAGGCAAAGTACTGTACGTATGGTTCGATGCCCCCATCGGGTATATTTCCGCCACCAAAGAATTGACAGAAGAATGGGCCGACTACTGGTGTAAAGACGACACCAAGCTGGTTCACTTTATTGGTAAAGACAATATCGTTTTCCACTGTATCATTTTCCCGGCGATGTTACAGGCGCACGGCGGATTTGTACTGCCCGATAACGTGCCTGCCAACGAATTCCTGAACATTGAAGGTGAGAAAGTAAGCACCAGCCGCAACTGGGCGGTATGGGTGCATGAATACATAAAGGATTTTCCGGGTTGCGAAGACATGCTGCGGTATGTACTGTGCGCCAATGCGCCTGAAACCAAGGATAATGACTTTACCTGGAAAGATTTTCAGACAAGGATAAAAGGGGAATTGAGTGACATTTTCGGAAACTTTGAAAACCGTGCATTTGTGCTTATGCATAAACTGTGTGGTGGAAAAGTGCCGCCTTTGCATACAGATATTCTCGATGAAACGGATAAAACCCTGCTGGCTGAATTTGAGATTGCCAAAGCAAAAGTGGAAGAAGGCATTGAGAATTTCAAATTCCGCGATGCATTGTTCGAGGTAATTGAGCTTGCGCGGAAAGGCAACAAATATATGCAGGAAAAAGAACCCTGGAAAGTTGCCAATACACTTGCGGAAAATCCGGACAATCAAAAACTGATCGATAACTGTTTGCACATTTGTTTACAGTTGACAGCCAACCTGGCAATTTTGATCAATCCTTTCCTGCCAGCCACCGCTAAAAAAATGCTCCACAAAATGAAGGTGGTGGAAAAAATGCTGGAATGGGAGAACGCCGGTAAAACAAAATTGCTAAGCGTGGGTTATAGCTTACGGGCACCGGAATTGCTGTTCCGTAAGATAGAAGATGCAGAGATTGAAGCGCAGGTAACAAAACTTAAGGCCGGACTGATCAAACCAGCCCAACCTGCCGATACAAAGCCTGAAGCGGCAGCTGCCGACGAAGAACCTGATGCCCTTAAAGCTCAGATCGTGTATGATGATTTTGCCAAACTCGATCTTCGGGTAGGCACTATTGTGGCAGCGGAAAAAGTACCAAAGGCCGATAAGCTGTTAAAGCTGCAGGTTGACCTGGGTTTTGAAACCCGTACCATTGTATCAGGTATTGCCGAACATTTTCAACCCGAGCACATCACCGGTAAACAGGTGGTGGTGGTGGCCAACCTGGCGCCCCGTAAAATGCGCGGTATTGAAAGCAATGGCATGATACTGATGGCGGAAGACAAAGCAGGCAAACTGCATTTTGTGAACCCTATCGATGCAATTGACAACGGATCTTCAGTAAGCTAAATAGTTTATTCACCATTGTGCCCCACTTGTTTTGCGCAATGGCAAAGCAAGTGGGGTTCTTTTTTAAATACTATTATATGAAAATCGGATTTATTGGATTGGGTAACCTGGGCACTCCCATCGCTGAGAATATTCTGGAAAGCGGTCATGAGTTGTATGTATACAATCGTACCGCCGCCAAAACAAAACCATTGGTTGAAAGAGGTGCCATTGAGGTTGGATCAGTAAAAGCACTGGCCGCGGAATGCGCATTCATCATCACCATGGTTTCGGATGATAAAGCATTAAAAAGTATTACTGAAGGTGCCGATGGAATAGTAGCCAATATGCAGCCCGGTGGTGTACACCTTTCCATGAGCACCATATTGCCACTCACGGCAGAAGACCTGAGCAAACTGCACACGCAAAATGGTTCCCAATACCTGGCCACTCCTGTATTTGGCCGGCCCGATGCGGCGCGTGCCCGTAAGCTGAATTTTGTTGTATCTGGTGAGGCCAAATTACGCCAGCAGTTTGAACAACTGTTAAAAGATGCCGGGGGCGCCGGGGTGTGGGACTTTGGTGACAGCATCACAGCCGCCAATACCGTTAAATTATGTGGCAACTTCACCATAGCCGCCGCCATGGAAGCTATTGGCGAAAGCGCCGCCCTCGCCAGCAATAGTGGCGTGGATGCGCAAAAGATGTGGGCCTTCTTCTCTCAAACCATTTTCAATACGCCGTTATATCAGAATTACAGCAAGATCATAGTGAACCAACAATTTACACCGGCCGCCTTTAGTATGCAGCTGGGATTGAAAGACATTAACCTGGTATTGTCGCAAGCCGGCCAGGTACAACAAAAAATGCCGTTGGCCGATCTGCTGAAACATCATATGCTGGAAGTAATTAAAAAAGATCCTGAAATAGACTGGAGCGCAGTGGCGCAAGGCGGACAGCAATAAACAAGAGGCAAGACCTGTAAGGTGCATCACTGGGTGTTGCATTATCAGGCTGATGTATTGGTCCTGACAGGTCGGTTTAAACGCGTGACCTGTCAGGATCGCGTCATCACTCCGGGCGTTTTACACCCGATGGCGAACCTTACAGGTCATCTTAAGGAATCAGCACCACTATAATATCCATCACATTCGTATGCGTAGGCCCCGTAGTAACATGCCCCCCTGCCTGGTGAAAGAAATTCCAGGAATCGTTTTGTGTTAAGTATTCTTCAGGTGAGAGTCGCCGTTGGTTGGCCAGCTGGAGCACGCCTTTATCCACTATAGCACCAGCAGCATTGGTGGGGCCATCAGTACCATCGGTACCGGCGCTCAATAAAACAGGCATCTTATCCCTATCGGGGAATGCTTGTTGCATTGCAATCAAAGCAGCCAGCGCAAACTCCTGGTTACGGCCACCCTTTCCCGGATTTTTAATGGTAACAGTGGTTTCACCACCCAACAACAAACAGGCCGGGCGCGGTCCTTCATACTGTTGCACCTGAGCAACCAGCTCCTGTGCTTTTTCCCGGGCCTCTCCTTTTAGCGAATCGGTCACAATCACCGGCGTATAGTGTAACTCCCTGGCCATGGCAGCTGCAGCTTCCAATGCAACGCGATTGGTACCAATAAGGTAATTGAAGCTCCTGGTAAAAATGGGATCAACTGGTTTAGGTGTTTCTGCAACCTGATTGTTCAACCCCAATTGTAACCAACGGATAACACTTACCGGTAGTTTCTCCAACAACTGGTATTTACGAACTATTTCCCAGGCATCGGCAAAAGTACTGCGGTCGGCAACGGTAGGCCCACTGGCAATACTATCAAGCGGATCACCGATCACATCACTTAAAATAAAACTTACTACGGTGGCAGGCCAGGCTGTGCGTAGTAATTGTCCCCCCTTAATACCGGCCGATAAATGCTTACGCACCGTATTCATTTCTTCAATAGTTGCCCCACATTGCAGCAGCCTGTTAAAAACAATTTGCAGTTCATTCAACAAAATACCGGGCGGACAATCAACCAACAGCGCCGAAGCGCCACCACTTATTAATGCGATCACCACATCTTTTTCAGTAGCATTTTTTAGCAATCGCATAATTTCCCGGCCAGCCTGTACACTGTTATCATCCGGAACCGGGTGGGCTGCCTCTATACATTGAATGTTCTTAAGCGGAAATGTATGTTCATATTTGGTAACAATGATGCCGGCATCGAGGCGGTTACCCAGAATGATCTCCGTTTCCCTCGCCATGGCGGCACTGGCCTTACCGGCTCCTATAACAAAAACTTTATTTATATCAGGCTGTTTAAACAGCTGCTCGCCCAACTGTAATTGCGGCGGCTGCCAGCGCATATGCTTTGGCAACAAATATTGCGGCTGTACAGCCCGCACCCCTGCAGTAAAAATTTTAAGCGCATCGTTACGCATGCTTTATCGCAATTTTTAAACGGATAGCCAATAACTTATACAAATGCTTATCAAAAGCATAGTTCCTATAAACTTACTAAATTATAAAAAGCTCTTGGTTGCTACGTTTAAATCATTATCTTTGGAAATAGTTGTTTAGCTAACTATTTTTTTATGACCAAACGAATCATTAAAAAAGTAGCAGTATTGGGCAGTGGTGTTATGGGTTCACGAATAGCCTGTCATTTTGCAGGTATAGGTGTTCAGGTGTTGTTATTAGACATGGTGCCGAAGGAAGCTGTAGAGAGCAATAACAAAGCCGCCCGTAACAAACTGGTTAACGATGCGCTGCAAGCTGCTTTAAAAAGCAATCCTTCTCCTGTTTATTCCAAGGATGTGGTGAAGAAGATCACCACCGGTAATTTCACTGATAATATGAAAGATATTACCGGGTACGATTGGATCATTGAGGTTGTAGTGGAACGCCTTGATATTAAACAACAGGTATTTACAGAAGTAGAAAAGTTCCGCACACCGGGCACGCTCATTACCTCCAACACATCGGGCATTCCTATTCACCTGATGGCTGAAGGCCGAAGCGAGGACTTCAAAAAGCATTTCTGCGGAACACACTTCTTCAATCCGCCCCGTTATTTACGCTTACTCGAAATAATTCCAACACCCCATACGGATGCCGCTGTAGTTGACTTCCTGATGCAATATGGTGACCTGTACTTAGGTAAGACCACCGTACTGTGTAAGGACACCCCAGCTTTCATTGCCAACCGTATAGGCGTATATGGCATTATGGCCATCTTTGGCCTGGTTGATAAAATGGGATTGACAATCGACGAGATCGATGCACTGACCGGTCCCATTATTGGCCGCCCCAAGTCGGCTACATTCAGAACTGCCGATGTGGTGGGTATAGATACCCTGGTAAAAGTGGCCAAAGGGGTGTATGATAATTGCCCTAACGACGAGCACCGGGATACGTTTATCATTCCCGCATGGTTAGAGAAAATGGTGGCCAGCAACCAGCTGGGTGATAAGACCGGACAGGGTTTCTTCTCCAAAAAGAAAGGCGAGAAAGGTGAAAAGGAAATATTTACCCTTGATCTAAAAACATTTGAATATAAACCCCGCGCCAAAGCAAAATTTGCTACGGTAGAAGCGGCCAAGCCCATCGACGACCTTTATACAAGGTTAAAAGCGTTGTGCGCAGGCAGCGATAAAGCCGGGGAATTCTATCGTCATTTTCATTACGGACTGTTTTCGTATATCTCACACCGCATACCCGAAATCTCAGACGAGATCTACCGCGTTGACGACGCAATGATGGCTGGCTTTGGCTGGGAGATTGGCGCCTTCGAAAGCTGGGATGTACTGGGTGTGGAAGGCACCGTAAAGAAAATGAAGGAAGCCGGCTATTCCGTTGCCCCCTGGGTGAACGATATGCTGCAAGCCGGTGTAAAGAGCTTTTACAAGGTTGAAAATGGCAAACGGCTGTTTTATGATGTGGCCTCAAAATCGTATAGATCATTGCCTGGTGGTGATGCGTTTATCGTAATGAAAAATTTTGAGAACCAGACCGTGTGGAAAAACAGCAACTGCCGACTCTACCATTTGGGCGATGACGTGCTGGGGCTTGAATGGAGCACCAAAATGGGTAGCATTGGCGGCGAGGTACTGGAAGCCATTCAAAAATCGATTTCCAAAGCGGAAGAAAAATATAAAGGACTGGTTATTGCCAATGACAGTCCCAACTTTAGTGCCGGCGCCAATGTAGGCATGATTTTTATGTTTGCTATTGAGCAGGAATACGACGAGTTGGATATGGCTGTTC
Organism: Niastella soli; assembly: GCF_017742245.1. Taxonomy (GTDB): domain Bacteria; phylum Bacteroidota; class Bacteroidia; order Chitinophagales; family Chitinophagaceae; genus Niastella; species Niastella soli. The sequence goes on along the minus strand of NZ_JAGHKO010000001.1, from coordinate 2,600,170 downwards.
GCATGTTCCAGAACACCATGATGCGGGCACGATATTCCTCAGTTCCGGTGGTAGTGGCCCCTCATGCCCTGACACTGGGCGGTGCCTGTGAATTAAGTTTGCATTCCGACAAAGTTTGTGCGGCGGCTGAAACCTATATTGGTTTGGTGGAATTAGGGGTAGGATTGATCCCTGGTGGCGGCGGAACCAAAGAGTTTGTATTACGGGCTGCCGATGAAATGCATGAAGATGAACCGGATACCAATACATTAAAAAACCGGTTTCTTACTATAGCTACGGCAAAAGTGGCGACCTCTGCAGCTGAAGGTTTTGAACTGGGCATATTACGCAAAGGAAAAGACGAAATAGTGTTGAATCAGGGCCGTCGTATAAGTGAAGCTAAAAAAAGCGTGATCGAGTTATTCGACAGTGGGTATGTTACCCCAATACAACGCAGCGACATAAAAGTACTGGGCCGTTCGGCACTGGGCGCTTTATATGCCGGTATCAATGGCATGTGGCGGGCAAATTATGCCACCGATCATGATGTAACGGTAGCTAAAAAACTGGCCTATGTAATGTGCGGCGGCGACTTAAGCGAACAAACTTTAGTATCTGAACAATATTTACTGGATCTTGAAAGGGAAGCCTTCCTCTCCCTCTGTGGTGAAAAGAAGACCCTGGAAAGAATTCAAAGCGTTTTAAAAGGCGGAAAGCCAATCCGCAATTGATAACAAATTAGGCGTCACATGAGAAAATCGGGCGTTCCGTTCAATCGGGGCGCCTTTTTTTATTAAATTAGTGAATGGGCGAAGTCGAACTAGATAAAGTCTCCAATAAACTGATCATCCATTCAGTATTCTTCTTTTATGGAGAGGCAGCCACTAAAGACCTTTCCTGGCAAGTAGCCAATGACATTGGCAAACACTGGAATGAACCACAGGCCAGTATAAAGATCAAAAGCAACTGGTATACAGTTCAATTTGAAATTGATGGCATTTATGAACCAGACCTTGACCCCAAAAAGGTGTGGAAGAACCGTAATCCCCGCTATAATTTTTTTCGCATTGAAGAATTTGCCAGCGGTGATATTTCTTTTGTTGATGGTATTGGAAGCAATACCGGTTATTTTAAACTGGACAATCTGATCCAATCGACTACCACGGCCCCTCATGAATATGGGCATACGTTAGGACTGATCCACCCCGTCAATCTCGACATCAGGGGACAGGGCGTACCCGGTATCATGTATCCTCGTGGCACCATAGTTGACCCACCCTTCCAATACGACCCCGCGGCAAGGGCCGGCGATAATACCAAAGGGGGCACCATGCATCCCAAATACCGGAAAGTGCTGCCTTCCGATATAGAGGACCTAAATCTGAATAAACTGTTTTATTTCAGGAAGAAAGCGGTAGTAGGAAATTTTACCAACCTGTATCATGAAAAGCAAACACCATAAATCTCATAATTAATGTTCCCCTTCCGATATTTCCGGTCTTCCACCGGTAATATTTGACAGGTGGCCGCGACTTACGTAAGGCAGTTTTTGATAATTGGCCCAATCACCCGTTAAACCGGTCATCATGGCAATTCTTACCGTTGAGAATCTACATAAGCACTACGGCCCTATCCAGGCATTAAAAGGGATTTCATTTTCCGTACCCAAAGGAGCGGTCTACGGCATCCTGGGCCCTAACGGCAGTGGAAAAACGACCCTGCTGGGCATAATCCTGAACGTATTAAAGGCCTCTTCCGGTTCCTTTAAATTATTTGATGAACCAGCCACCCATGTGCACCGGCAACAAATAGGCACCCTGCTGGAAACGCCTAATTTTTACCATTATCTGAACGCAGTACAGAATTTAAATATAGCCGCCGCCATTAAACAGCGGGGCAAAGCAGACATCGACCGAGTGTTGGAACTGGTTAACCTGGAAGAACGTAAACTGTCGAAATTCAGCACCTATTCATTGGGAATGAAACAACGACTGGCCATAGCCAGCAGTCTGCTCGGCGACCCCGATGTGCTTATCTTTGATGAACCCACCAATGGACTTGATCCCGTAGGTATTGCAGAAACCCGGGAACTGATCAAAAAACTACACAAGGCTGGCAAAACCATTATTATGGCCAGTCACCTGCTCGATGAAGTAGAGAAAGTTTGCACCCATGTAGCCATTCTGCAAAAAGGCACCCTGCTTACCGATGGACATGTTGATGAAATACTGATCACCGATGAAATTGTGGAAACTGCCGCCGCCAACATGCAGCAGCTGCAAAGCCTATTACAACATTACCCGGGCGCCAAAAAGGTGAGTGTGAATGCGCCATATGTTGAGTTAACTTTTGCCGCCGGCACCGCCTCGCTGGAAGCGTTGAACCAGTATTGTTTTGCGCAGGGCGTAACGCTTTATCACCTGCGTCTTCGTAAAAAAAGCCTGGAAACCAAATTCTTTGAACTTACGCAAAACATTAAATAACATGGGGCAATTATTAGCTATAGAATGGATGAAGCTGAAGAATTACCGGGCATTCTGGATCCTGTTTTGCACTTACCTGGTCACCATCTTTGGCGCTAACTATATCATCTATCGCATCCAGCTGCATATTTATTCTGAACGGCGGATGAAGGGCATTGCCGCCATGGTGCTGGGCGACCCGCCCTATTCCTTCCCGGCCGTTTGGCAGTCAGTGGCCCATGTAAGCAGCTGGCTGTTGTTTATTCCCGGGTTGATCATAATCCTCACCACAAGCAACGAATACAGCTTTAAAACCCACCGCCAAAATATCATCGATGGCTGGACACGCAAGCAATTCATTACCTCTAAAATATTATTGGCAGCAGCGTTAGCGATCATTTCTACCCTTGTGGTAGCCATCACAGCCGCTATATTCGGATTTATGTCGGGCGATGCCAGTTTCAGCTTTGAAGGGTTTTCTTATATCTGGAATTGCCTGTTGCAGGCAATGAGCTATATTATGGTCGCACTATTAATGGCGATATTGTTCAAAAGAGGGGTATTGGCCATTGGCGTTTTCTTCGCCTATTCCATGGTGTTGGAACAGATAATTGTATTGCTATTAAACCGGTATGCCAATTATGCCGGCCGGTATTTGCCCCTGGAAACAACCGATATCATGGTGCCGTTCCCATATATTCAAAATTTGGCAAATAAACTACTGTCTACTACGCCAAACTATACCCTCATTTTTATTGCATCACTGGTATACCTGGCTATATACCTGTTTATTACGGTAAAGAAATTTCAGACAGACGATATGTAGTTATTTTTTCAGCAGGTCGTCCAGCGCCACTTCCAGGGTAGGAAATAAAAACTGGAAGCCGCTGCTTTTGATCTTTTCGCAACTTACTGTGGTGCTTTTCAGCAGTTCAATGCTTACCTCGCCCACTGCTAATTTCAATAGAAAGGCAGGTACATATACAGGGATAAAAAACTTCCCTTTCATTTTTTTAGCAAGGGTCAACATCAGGTGTTTATTGGTTACCGGATCAGGAGAAACGGTATTGTATTCCCCGCTCATTCTTTCATTTTCAATGGCCCTGTAAATTATCCGGCACAGGTCATCGATGTGGATCCAGCTAAGCACCTGCTCGCCACTGCCAAAGAAGGTAGCAATACCGGCCTTTATGGGTTTTTTAAATTCTGCCAGGGCGCCGCCTTCGTTGCTTAATACAATACCAGGGCGTATGATAACCAGGCGCTTATTCAGGGCAGTTACCGGCTTTATGGCATTTTCCCATTTTACACAGGTATCGCCGAGGAAGCCAGGATCGGCAGGATCGCCTTCACTAAAGAATTTTTGTGAAGGGGCTCGTTTACTATCATCACCATACCAACCAATACCACTCGCACTGACAACCGCTTTTACTTTATTGGTATTTTCCTGCATGGCTTTCACCAATAGCTGACCACTTTGCACGCGGCTGTCAACTATTTCCTGTTTACGCTTTTTCGACCAACGTTTATCGGCTACCCCCGCACCGGCGAGGTTGATTATATAATCAGCTTTTTGCAACGCATTAATATCAATGGTTTGATTAGCAGGGTCCCAGGCCGCATACGAGACAGCACCATTTGCCTGCCGGGGATGGCGGGTGAGGATAATTACTTCGTGCTGTTTCTCCACTAAAAATTTACTCAGGCTTTTGCCTATTGTGCCGGTACCGCCGGTGATTAATATAGTTGCCATGCTACAAAAATAAGAATGTATTTCTTTTGATTGGAGTCTTTGAGGAATGAAGGATCGGGGCCTACTTTCAATAAAAAATCCCCCCGATTAGTCGGGGGGACTACAACTAAAAACAACAATCGCTGTGTTAAAACAATCGATTTATACCTGGTACCCCTGTTCAATGAACCTTTACTCTCAATACAAACAGGTAGCACACTAGGTGGGACAGGATACTAAACAACTATTATTAATCCGGTTTCTTTCCATCTAAAAAGGTATTCAGCGTGGAAATTTGGGTATTATTATTTTCGTCGGTTTTTACTTCATACTTACTGTAAAAGTTCTCAACGCTTGAAAAGGTGTTATACAATTCCAAATTGCGGCGGATGTATGCCGGCACAGTTTCAAACTCGTTGTTAGGGTCTGCTCCGTTAATGTTAAACGAAAGGTTTCGCAACTTTTGAATTCGTTCAGCTGCGCGGCGTTTTTGTTCTTCTGCTTCGTCTAGCATCGCCAGGTCCTCTGCAGAAATATTGCCGCCACTAACAGGGGGTTGAGAATGGTAGGCCCCAGGCACATCCGTCGCTGAAAGATCATCTTTGAAAACCAGATGCAGGTCATTGGAATCATCTTCCTGGACCGGTTTTGCATTGGTACTTCTGACAGGTTCCTTCACAGGCGTTTGCTCTGGTTTGGATTCATTCGTTTTCGGTTCTGCATAAATATTGGAAGGCTTGGCCAAGTATCCTCCGGATGCTGCAGACATCGAAGAATTATTTTGATTCTTTTGTGCTTGTTGTTGCGAGGGCACGGGGTCGGATGGTTGCGAAAGTACCCATTCGATCCTTTCCGAGGCCTCATTTTTATCCACAGTATTTTTACCTGCGTCCTCCTGCGTAAAAATTTCCATAGTAGGTTCGGCAATGCTACTATCACCGTCAATTAACCGGGGAGCCAGTTCAGGTTTTATATCGAGGTCACCTTTCTCGCCCATTTGCTCAGCAGCCGGCTGTTCCTTTTTAGGTTTTTCCGGATGTGGGTTTAAGGAAAGCAGGATCTTCTCATCTTTTTTTGGCTCCACTTTAGGAGTGGCTTTCTTAAAAGGGTCTTTATGCTCAAAACCGGTAGCAATCAGGGTGATACCTATTTTATCGCCGAGGGTACTGTCATAACCCATACCCAATATCACGTCTGTATCTTCACCGGCCTGGCTTAATAAATAGTTTTGTATGATCTCTACCTCATCCATAGTGAACTCATGATCACCTTCCGCAGAATTGATATTTATTAATATCCATTTAGCACCACGGATATCATTATCGTTCAGCAATGGTGAGTTCAGCGCTTCTTCAATACAACGAATAGCGCGGTCTTCACCTCTTGTTGCGGCACTACCAAGAATAGCCACCCCGCCATTACGCATGATGGTACATACATCGGCAAAGTCAACGTTTATCTGACCGGTACTATTGATTACATCAGTAATACATTTAGCAGCGGTTGACAATACATTATCAGCTCTTGAAAATGCATCTTTCATTTTCAGATTACCAAACTGGTGACGCAGTTTGTCGTTGCTGATCACCAGCAAGGTATCAACCGACTGTTTCAGTTGTCTGATACCATTCTCGGCCTGCGCCTGGCGTTTTGGACCTTCGTATGAAAAAGGGGTAGTTACAATACCTACAGTAAGAATGCCTAATTCCTTACATATTTTGGCAATAATAGGCGCACCGCCGGTACCGGTTCCACCACCCATACCCGCAGTAATAAACGCCATTTTAGTATTTACTTCCAAAATACGTTTCAGCTCTTCCAGACTTTCTTCAGTAGCCTGACGGCCAATTTCAGGATTTGCACCGGCACCCAATCCCTGTGTAAGATGGGGTCCCAACTGCACTTTATTTGGCACCTGACTTCTTGCTATTGCCTGGGCATCGGTATTACAAATGATAAAATTTACACCCTCTATCTGCTGGCTGTACATGTGGTTAACCGCATTGCTACCGCCGCCTCCTACACCTATGACTTTTAGTATAGATGATTTTTCCTTCGGTAAATCAAAATGAATCATAGCTTACTGTTTAACAGCCCCACCAGCCTACCCTCACTCGCTGCTGAGACCAGATTAAGAATAACGGGTTAGTTTAACATTTTTGCATTGTAATGGTTTACCCATCATAATGCTGGCATTTTTCATATTCCCCGGATTTTCTTTTTCAATAGGTTGATTGTATAGCAGGCCAGTAATTCCAGTCTTATCCGCCAAAGTTTTAGCACAGGCGGGTCTGTTACTTGTTTCTAAGAGTTATATCTATTTGTTATAATGCATGATCTTCTTCTTCCTTGAACAGTTCAATGATACCATCTTTGAACTTGCCCCAGAAGTCTTTAATGCCTTTACGGTTCCTTAACTTTTCGGTTTGCAGTTCTTCTTCCTCGTCAAAAGCATCTTCTTCTACCAGTTCTGCCTTACGCAGGTTTTCGGGTATTTCCATTTTCCTGAACTGGCTCTCAAACTGTTTGCGATGATTTTCATAATCGCTGTAACCTTTCATAATAAGACCGATACAGGTTGAATAAGTTGGGCGGGCCAATTCTTCAATATGTCCTGCAGCCAGGTGTTCTGTTGGGAAACCAATGCGGGCATTCAAACCAGTTACATATTCTGTTAATTGGATCAGGTGTTTTAATTGAGAGCCACCACCGGTCAATACGATACCACCATTCAGCATTCGGTTATCCAGGCCAACCTGCTTTAAGTGATAGGTAACAAAATCCATGATCTCACTCATCCGGGCCTGGATGATATTAGCCAGGTTCTTTACACTGATCTCTTTGGCTGGCATACCACGCAAACCAGGAATAGTAATGAAGGCATTGCTGCGTGCTTCATTGGCCAGGGCGCTACCAAACTGAACTTTCATTTGTTCAGCCTGTGTTTTTAACACCCCCAAACCGGTTTTAATATCATTGGTAATATTCTCACCACCGAACGGGATAACAGCAGTGTGTTTCAAAATACCTTCATAGAAAACAGCCAGGTCGGTAGTACCACCACCAATGTCAACGATGGCCACGCCTGCTTCCAGGTCTTCAATTCCCATAACGGCCGCTGCAGATGCCAGTGGTTGCAATACCAGGTCCTTTGTTTTCAGTCCACTTTTATCTACTGCACGGGTAATATTGCGGATGGCATTTTTATCGCCGGTGATGATGTGGAAATTAGCACCAATTTTCACGCCACCATAGCCAATTGGGTTAGGAATATTTTGAAAATTATCAACCGTAAACTCCTGGGGTATCACATCGATGATCTGATCACCGGCAGGGATATATGTTTTATACTGATCATTGATCAACTGATCGATCTCACGTTGCGAAATTTCATCGTCGTTATTCTGACGCACAATATCACCACGGGTTTGCAGACTTTTTATATGATGACCTGCAATACCAACATATACTTCACTTATTTCCAAACCGGGATTTGATGCATAACAGTTCTCAAGAGCCATGGTAATGGCCTTGATGGTTTCGTCGATATTAAGCACCTGTCCGTGCTTAACACCATTGGAGTTGGCCCGGCCAAAACCGAGTATCTCCAGCTTGCCGAACTCGTTCTTTCGCCCGGCAATCGCGGCAATTTTTGTCGTACCGATGTCCAGTCCGACAATGATGGGTTGTTGTTCGTGTTGCATATCTATCCTGTTTTTAGTTGTTGTATAGGGAGTGACTTATATTTAATTCTTCAATCTTTCTCTTACTGGTAACCTGCTATTTCTTATGTTCCCTTCACCCCAATTACCTGTCGTGCGTATCGTACGTTCAGCTTTTGGTAAACATCCATGCCTGTTTTGCTCAACACTTGCTGATAAAACAACAGCAACCGCTTAAACTTTTTCTCATAATCGGTACCATCTCCAAATTCAATGATATGGTTGCCTACTACCGGGATCATTTCAAATGTGCGATCGGGTTGGATGTCTATCTGCGAAACCTGTGCCATCCAGAATTCATCATGTAACAGGTAGTTGCTGACATGAATGATATCCCGCATCATCACACTATCTGCTCCGGTTAGTTTATCCTTTTCTGATGGAAAGCCGGTAACTACGGGCAAACGGGCCGAGAACTTATCTGACAGCGGTAACTTTTCGCCACTGCTATCGATATAAAAACTATTGCCCGCAACCGTAAATACCCTGGCAACGGGTACCCGCTCTTCTACCCTCACCTGCAATACCCGGCTGTTATCAAAGAACAGTTCTGCATCCTTTACCCACACATTACTTTTCAACTGGTTCTCCATCCGGCGCAGGTCAAAACTTTTTATCGACCGGCCCTTGATGCTACCCTGGTTTGTTAACAGGGTGGTGATGTCTTTTTTATCGAGGAACCATTCATTTGCTTTACCCTCGATACGGATCTCCTGACCCTTACAGGTTTTATTGCTCTGCGCTTTCATGGCCGCTGCCAGCAATACTATAGTACCGGCTGCTACACACAGCCAGAAGATTGCCAGTATTGGTTTCCTGAAAGAACGCTTCTTTTTCACTTTTGTCAATTATTTCGTTTCAATGATCTGCTTAATGGGTTGCACCAGGGTATCAATGTCGCCAGCACCGGCTGTGATCAATAACCAACCACCTGCGGTTTTTGTTGATGCACTTTGCGCTGCTGTTTTCACCCATTGCAACAACTGCGCTTTGTCCAATACCTGTTTATGATCATTCTTCATTTTATCAAGTATTGTATTGCTGGTCACCCCTGGTATCGGTAATTCTCTTGCCGGATAAATTGGCAACAGTACTACTTCATCGGCCATGTCCAGCACTTCGGCAAATTCACTGGCCAGGTCTCTTGTTCGGGTAAACAGGTGTGGTTGAAACAACACCGTGCATTTCTTATTCCCAAACAATCCTTTGGCACCGGTTATCAATGCCCGTAACTCTTCGGGGTGATGGGCATAATCATCTACAAATGTTACATCCTTGTCCTTGATCACATATTCAAACCGGCGTCTCACCCCCCGGAATGCTTCCACGGCCGCTTTGATCTTCGTAGCTGAAATTCCCAGGTGATGCGCAATCGCTATGGCGGCTATCACATTTTCTATATTATGCAACCCGCCCATATTCAACACCACGTTTGTCAGCTTCCAGTCTTTTACCTGTACATCAAAAACATAAGTACCATGTTCCATTTGAATGTTACAGGCATATATATCGGCCTGGGTGTTTTCCAAATGATAAGTAAGCTGGTTCGGCGCTTTCAGATCGTTCCCTCTTGGCAAACCATATTTGCTGATGAGTAAACCGCCAGGTTTTATTTTACCGGCAAATTCAATGAACGCTTCCTCCATAGCCTCAGTGGTGCCGTAAATATCAAGGTGATCGGGGTCCATGGCACTGATCACGGCTACATCCGGGGTTAACCGTAAAAAGCTGCGATCGTACTCATCGGCCTCTACTACACAGGTATCGCGTTCATCACTCCAGTAGTTGCTGTTGTAATTCACGGCTATGCCGCCTAAAAATGCATTGCAACCATATTCACTGTGCCGCAGGATATGCGCCACCATAGTGGTCATGGTTGTTTTGCCATGCGTTCCGGCCACACAGATATTAAAAGAACTTCTTGTAATTGCTCCCAGCACTTCACTTCGTTTTAACAACGGATAGTTGTTTTGCTGGTAGTACATAAACTCGGTATGCCCTTTTGGTACGGCTGGCGTATACACTACTAATTGTGCATCCTTCGGCGCCAGGTCCAGGTTATCGTCATAATGCACCGGAATGCCTTCACTTACCAATTGCTTTGTAAGCGGGGTTTCGGTTTTATCGTATCCACTTACTTCCTTGCCATGAAACTTAAAGTACCGGGCAAGAGCGCTCATCCCTATGCCCCCGATTCCCAGGAAGTAAACCTTATTTATGTCTTTTATATCAACCATATATCGTGAAACGTGAAACGTGAAAAGTCCTTATTGTTGAGTCCTGACTGTTATCGGCAATCGGCAGTCGGCAATTTCGCCTCTCCTCAGGCTCGCGCCTTTTTATTAACTGGTTAACTGATCAACTGGTCAACTCTAAATCAACCTCAAAATCTCCTCAGCAACCACCGTATCTGCATTTGTTATAGCTAACTCTCCAATATTCTCCCTCAGCATTTGTTGCTGATCTTCATCTTTTGCCAGTGCAATTACCATCGGCACCAGCTTTTCCTTTGCCTCGCTGTCCTTGATCATCAATCCAGCCTGTTTGGTTACCAGATTTTGTGCGTTGGCGGTTTGATGGTCTTCTGCCGCAAATGGAAAGGGTACAAATACCACCGGTTTTTTAGCCACACATAATTCTGCTACCGACATAGCGCCTGCCCTTGATACCACTATATCTGCGGCGGCGTACGCATATTCCATTTGGGTTATAAAACTATTGGCCCAGATATTTTTATTTTCTACTGCCCGTGCACTGGCTTTTTCGGCATACGGTTTACCGGTTTGCCAGATCAGCTGTACATCATTTTGTATAAAGGCTGAAATACCGGCATCTATCGCTTCGTTTATTCCTTTCGCCCCCAAACTACCACCAGTAACAAAAACCGTTTTCTTCGCCGGATCTAACCCGAAGAACTGAATTCCTTCAGAGCGGCTGATCTTGTTGTTCACTATATTCTGGCGTACCGGGTTGCCGGTGATCATGATCTTTTCTGCCGGAAAGAATTTCTCCATTCCATCGGTGGCCACAAATATTTTGCGGGCTTGTCTGCCAAGCAACATATTCGATTTACCGGCAAAGGAGTTGGCTTCATGTATGAAGGTGGCAATTCCCTGTGCCTGCGCATACCGTAGTACCGGGAAACTTGAATAGCCACCAACGCCAATCACCGCATCGGGTTGAAACGATTTGATGATGCTTCGTACCTGCCAGAAACTTTTTATCAGTTTAAATGGCAGTCCGATATTTTTGATCAAAGAACTTCTATTGAACCCGGCTATGTCCAGCCCTTTTATTGCATACCCTGCCTGCGGCACTTTTTCCATTTCCATTTTTCCTTTGGCGCCAACAAACAAGATGTCGATGCCTGGCTGCAGCTTGCGCAATGCATGTGCTATTGCCACTGCGGGAAAAATATGTCCGCCCGTTCCGCCACCTGCTATAATTATCTTTTTATTCACGGATATGTTTTTAATATGCTCACTTTCCTTGCTTCATGTCATTCATTGCTATATCGGTCAGTGGTTTCAACGCTGCTAATTTTGCGGCCTTCTCCTCGGTTGTTTCCACTTTCTCTTTTTCCTTTTCTTTCTTTTTTGCCTTTGGCTTTTTAGCGGTTATCTTTTCTTCTTCCTCCTCCTCTTCTTCTTCGGCTTCTTCTTTTACTTTTTTATTGGCAGTTCTTTTCTCTTTTCCCTCTTCAACCGGAGCTTCCAGTTGTTCCACATTGCGGGCCACACTCAAAATGATGCCTATGGCCAAACAGGTAAACAGAAACGAGCTTCCGCCCATACTTACCAATGGCAAGGTTACCCCTGTTACGGGAAACAGGTTCACCGTAACGGCCATATTGATCAGCGCCTGAATAACCAGCGTGAAGCTTAAGCCCAACGCCAGAAATGCCCCAAAAGCATAAGGGCATTTTTTAAATATTCTGATACTCCTTAATAGGAATAACAAGTAAATAAACAATAGAAAACAGCCTCCCGCCAGTCCATACTCTTCAATGATGATGGCAAAAATGAAATCCGAATAGGGATGCGGTAAAAAATTCCGCGTCTGGCTATTACCAGGTCCCAGTCCCAGCAACCCGCCTTTTGCGATGGCGATCTTCGACTGGTTTATCTGATAGTTCTCATCTTTGTCTACCTGCTTGCTGTCGTAAATAAAGTTTTGCACGCGGCTGATCCAGGTGGGCACGCGGGCAATATGTAAAAAGAAGGGCAGTTCGGCACACTTCTCTTCTTTTTTGTCGTAGAACCCAACGGCCAGCATTACCAGAAAGGCAACCGGTATCAGGGCTACGCCAATTGTCATCAACAGGTGCTTGGTGCTTACCCGGCCAATAAATAACAACAACATGCTGGTAGCGCCTACCAGTAATGCGGTTGACAGGTTGGCGGGTGCGATCAATACACAAATGATGCCCACCGGTATGATCACCGGAATGAATCCTTTTTTGAAATCCTTGATCACTTCCTGCTTCTTGCTCAGCAGCCGGCTCAGGAACATGAACAGCGACAGCTTGGCAAGGTCAGAAGTCTGAAAGGTTAAATTGATGATAGGTAACCGTATCCAGCGGCTACCTTCATTAAGTTTCAAACCAAAGAATAATGTATATATTAATAATGGCACTGATGCCATAAACAATATGCGTGCTACCCTACTGTACAGTGTATAATTCACCCGGTGTGAAAAATAAATGATCCCCAGGCCTACCGCGGTAAATACTACCTGTTTAAACAGGTATACTTCCGTGTTACCACGATTGTACTTGTATGCCAGTAAGCCTGTAGAGCTATATACGGCAAGCATAGATACCAGGGCCAATACTACCACTATTGCCCAGATCACTTTATCACCCTTGGTTTTGCTTAGCAAGCCGCCAGTCGCCTTTCTACCGTTAGGCAGATTTGCTCCATTTAACGATATGTCATTTGCGCCCGTCATTATTTATATCAGAATGTCTTTTCCAGTGTACTTACTTACCCCTCTCCTTCATTACTTGCAATTCATAATTCGCGAACTGCCTGTTTGAACTGATCGCCACGATCTTCATAGTTCTTGAACAGGTCAAAGCTGGCGCAGGCCGGGCTCAACAAAACGGTATCGCCAGGACTTGCCATATGAAATGCTGCTTTTACTGCTTCTTCGGCACTGCTGGTGCTTACCATCAGCTGCACATCGTTTTTAAATGCTTCCTGTATTTTACCATTATCAGTTCCCAGACAAACGATCGCTTTTACTTTTTCGCGAACGAGGTCTAACAGAACTGAATAATCATTTCCTTTATCTACTCCACCCAGTATAAGAATAGTAGGGCGCTCCATGCTTTCCAGCGCAAACCAGGTGCTGTTCACATTGGTAGCCTTGCTGTCGTTGATGAACTCAACTCCACGCACTGTTGATACCGGTTCCATTCTGTGTGCCAGCGACTCAAACGTTTGAACGGCTACGCGGATCTTCTCCTTGCGGATCCCCATCGTTACGCCACCTAAAGCTGCTGCCATTGTGTTATTCTGGTTGTGTTTTCCCTTTAAAGTAAAATCACTCACATTCATCTGCATCTTCTCGTCGTCAACTGTTACAGTCATCTGTCCGTTCCTGATAAAGCCGCCCTGGGGTAATTCTTTACTCATACTGAATGGTAATGGGTTAGATTTGATGGAATATTTCTCTAAGTATTGCATGGTCACCGGATCATCGGCACAGTAAATAAAATAGTCCTGCGCTGTTTGGTTCTCCGCAATCCTGAACTTACTATGTATATAATTTTCGAACCGGTAATCATAGCGATCCAAATGGTCTTCCGAGATATTGGTGAGAATAGCTACATCCGGTCTGAACGTTTGGATATCATCTAACTGAAAGCTGCTGATCTCCGCCACATACAACTCTTTAGGATCTTCAGCAATCTGCTTGGCAAATGAATATCCGATGTTCCCTACGAGCGCACAATCCAAACCTGCTGTTTTGCAAATGTGGTACATCAGCGACGTCGTAGTTGTTTTTCCGTTACTACCGGTAATACCAATGATCTTACTGTTGCCTTTGTAGCGATATGCAAATTCAATTTCACTGATAACCGGTATCCCTTTTTTCCTGATCTTTTTCACCAGTTCGTTCTTTTCAGGAATGCCCGGACTCTTCATCACTTCATCAGCATTCAGGATCTTTTCCTCGGTATGTTGATTTGCTTCCCACTCTATTTCGTATTTATTCAGCTCTTGCTGATATTTCTCTTTAATGGGTCCACCGTCTGACACAAAAACATCATACCCCTGCTGCCTGCCAAGGATGGCAGTGCCTACGCCGCTTTCGCCGGCCCCAAGTATTACCAATCGCTTACTCATTGTAATTACTAACTCCATTACGTCCCAACATTACATCGGGACAACTTTATTATTAATCGGGATAAACCGGATTAAAGGGGGTTCTTCGCTAGTATGAATTCTTACTGCTTTACCACACTCCTACCTACTACTATGATTGGTTTTCCTTAAGTGGAAATTCAGAGTGGTGGTTTTTCAGCAATACACTTTATGTTTTTAAGGTACCGGCCTAACCGATCACGCTCTTTATTATCTTATTTTCAAAGTCACTATCGCAAACACGATGCACAGAATTGTTACAATCCAGAACCTTGTTACGATCTTCGACTCATGATATCCCAGTTTCTGATAGTGGTGGTGTAGCGGGCTCATCAGGAAGATGCGTTTGCCCTCACCATATTTCCGTTTTGTATATTTAAAATAGGAAACCTGTAAACTTACGCTTAACACTTCCACCAGGAACACCCCGCAAAAAATGGGGATCAACAATTCTTTCCGCACAATGATGGCCAGCGCTGCGATGATGCCACCCAGTGTTAAACTACCTGTATCACCCATAAACACCTGTGCGGGATAGGCATTGTACCACAAGAACCCTACACAAGCGCCAATTAACGCACCAATGAATATACTCAGCTCACCCAGGTTGGGGATGTAAATGATATTCAGGTATTCTGCAAACCGGATGTTACCACTGGCGTAGGCAAAAATACCCAAACATGCACCGATGATAGCACTGGTCCCCGTCGCCAACCCATCAATACCATCTGTTATATTGGCGCCGTTCGATACAGCGGTTACAATAAAGATCACTATGATCACATACAGTATCCATGTCAATGAGCGTAGCCCTGCAGGCAACAACTTTGAATAGTTGAACTCGTGCGACTTTACAAACGGGATGGTGGTAACGGGTTCATTCGCTTCCACAAATACTTTCACCCGGTTATCGATGGGCACCCGGTGGATCTTAACCATACTGGTATCAGCGGGTAAAGTATCACCGGTGAACTCGCGCCATGCTTTTGTATTGTTATTAAATAACAGCGTCATGGCAACCACAAAACCCAGCACTACCTGACCGAGTATTTTAAACCAGCCGGCCAACCCGTCTTTATCGCCTTTTTTATATGCAATACCTTGTTGCTGTGCCAGCTTTTTGGCCCGCAGTTTCAGGTAATCATCTATAAATCCTATCAGGCCTAACCATACGGTTGCAAAGAGCATCAGCCTGATGTATGCTTTACCCAGATCGGCCAGTAACAACGTGGGTACCAGTATGGCGGTGATGATAATGAAACCACCCATAGTTGGCGTTCCCTTTTTTTGTTGCTCGCCCGCCAGGCCAAGATCACGCACTGTTTCCCCTACCTGTTTTTTACGCAGGTAATTGATGAACTTTTTTCCAAACACGGCTGATATTACCAGCGACAGTATAACTGCCAGTAATACCCGGGATGTAATGAACTGGAACAGTGCATTCCCCGGAATCTTAACCCCCAATTCCTTCAGCCAATCAATTAAATGGTACAGCATATTGGTATTTTTAGGTGTACGCTCTCGTCCGCGCTATTTTTCATACAGCTCAAACATTTCCCGCATCACCTGCTTATCGTCGAAAGGATGTTTTACTCCTTTTATTTCCTGGTATTTTTCGTGGCCCTTGCCAGCTATCAACAGGATATCGCCTGGTTTCGCCATACTCACCGCCAGCTTAATGGCTTCCTTGCGATCAACCACCGATACATATTTTCTTTTGGCAGCTGTGTTCAAACCGGTTTCCATATCAGTTAAGATCTGCATTGGATCTTCGCTGCGTGGGTTATCGGAGGTGAACACTACTTTATCACTGTGCTCGCAGGTCACTTCTGCCATCACCGGGCGTTTGGTTTTGTCGCGATCGCCGCCACAACCTACTACCGTGATGATCTGCTCATGACCTTCGCGTAATTTTTTTATTGTTTGCAACACATTCAGCAAAGCATCGGGGGTGTGGGCATAATCTACTATCCCGATTATATGCTGATTGGGCGAAATAATATAATCAAAGCGGCCTTCAGCCCCGGTGATCTCACTCAGACACCGCAATACTTCCTGTTTATCTTCACCCAAACAAATGGCGGCACCGTACACAGCCAGCAGGTTGTAGGCATTGAATTCACCAATGAGGCGGAAGTGTACTTCCTGCTCGTTAATGGTCATTACCAAACCAGTGATGCTGTTCTCCAGAATTTTTCCTTTGAACTCTGCCATCGTGCGCAAACTATACAGGAATTTGCGCGCATGGGTGTTTTGCAACATCACCTGACCGCGTTTATCGTCGGCATTTGAAATAGCAAATGCATCGGATGGCAGCAAGTCGAAGAACGATTTCTTTACCCGGATGTATTCATCAAATGTCTTGTGATAATCCAGGTGATCGTGGGTGATATTGCTGAACAAACCACCTGCATACTTCAACCCGGTAATACGATGCTGGTGTATGGCATGCGAGCTGGTTTCCATGAATACATGGCTACAGCCGCTGTTCACCATTTGTTGCAGCAAGGCATTCAGCGAAATGGCATCTGGCGTGGTATGGGTGGCTGGCACTACTTCATTCCCTATATGATTTTGCACGGTGCTCAGCAAACCGCATTTATATCCCAATGATGTAAAGAGCTTGAATAATAAGGTAGCAATGGTGGTTTTACCGTTGGTGCCGGTTACACCTACCAGCTGTATCTTTTCAGAAGGCTGGCCATAAAAATTATGCGCCATATAACCGGCTGCGGCTCCACTATTCTCTACCTGCACATAGGTCACTCCCTCTCTCAGTTCAGCTGGCATGTTTTCGCAGATGATCCCGGTTGCACCCTGCATGATCACCTGATCAATATACTGGTGACCATCTGTAGCGGAACCTTTTACCGCAATAAATACCGATCCCTCGCTTACCTTTCGTGAATCCAGCTGCAGGTCACGCACGGGTATACTGGTATTGCCATGTACCGAGCGAATGCTTACTTTATATAATATATCCTGCAGTGTCACTTTATCTGTTTAATTAATTCAATTCTAAAATTACTGTTTGATGATTGCTTACATAGGTCCCCGGTTCAATACTCTGACTGCTTACTTTACCCCGGCCATGGAACACTACTTTCATCTTCCGGTTCTCTAACAAAAACAATGCATCTTTTAAACCCATGCCCCGCATATCGGGCATTATATTATTAGCAACAGCTCTTTTGCCTAACACCGATTGATCATTCACCATAGCCAGGCGGCCCCATTCATCTGCCTTTGCCGAATCACGGTATTTCATCTTCAGTGTCGACATCACCTCTTTTATATCTTCTGTTGAGCCGGCGTAAAAGTAATTGCTGCTATCTTTTTTCAGTGTCACCTGTCTTATGCCCTGGTCTGCGTGCTGAGCATACAATTTATCAGCGATCTCTTTAAATACTGGTCCGGCTATTTTGGCCCCATAATAAACCGGTGCAAATGGTTTGTTCCTGATCACTACAATACAACTGTATTGTGGGTGGTTGGCCGGAAAATAACCAGCAAACGATGACTGATAAATATGGTCTTTGTATCCGTTGTTGCCGTTGGCCATTAAAGCGGTACCGGTTTTACCAGCTGCTTTATAAGGTGCGCCTCTTAACAGATCGGCGGCGGTCCCATCGGTACAAACACCTTCCAGACATTCTTGTAAGAGCTTCAATGTTTTGCTACTGCAAATAGATTCTTCCAACACTTCCGGCAGATTCTCCTTCACCTTCACGCCATTTTCCATTACGGCATTTACCAGGTAAGGTTTCATCATTTTGCCATCATTCGCCACTGCATTGTACAACATCAATGTTTGCAATGGGCTCACCAGCACTTCATAGCCAAAACTCATCCATGGTAGTGAAGTAGAACTCCATGATTTTGATTTAGGCGTTTTTACTACTGGTTTTGATTCGCCCAACAGGTCGATGCCTGTTTGTTGATCGAATCGCAGTTTCTTAATGTGATTTATAAACCGGGTCGGATTTTTACCGTAATAGGTTGTTGCCAGTTTCGCCATGCCCACATTCGAGCTCAGTTCAAACGCATGTTTCACTGTGGCGTCTTGTCCATGATCTTCTGTATCGTACACCGTTCTGCCATTCACATTCCAGCTTCCGCCTTCGAGATCGATGTGTTGCTGCAAAGTTATTAATTGATCTTCGAGCAGCGACAACATGGTTGCCAGTTTAAACGTAGAACCTGGTTCAGATGCCTGAATGGCGTAATTGAAGTTCTCCCAATAACTGCCATCTTCTCTCCGGCTCAGGTTGGCAATGGCTTTAATTTTTCCGGTTGCCACTTCCATTACTACACAAGTGCCATATTCACATTCATTTGCAACCAGCACATTCTCCAACGCATTCTCCGTAATGTCCTGAATATTCACATCCAGGGTTGTGATGATATCCTTCCCGTTCTGTGGTTCAATTTCCGAGCCATCTACGGGCGCAAATACGCCAGCGGCAATTTTTCTCATCAAACGTTTTCCACTTTCACCACGCAATTGCTCGTCGTACGTTTTTTCAAGCCCCACATTCATACTGCGCATTACGCCACCGCTATCGATGTATTCGCGTGATAACCCGATGGTTCTGTTTGCCAACAGGCCAAACGGGTTTAATCTTTTATCTTTTACGTCAGCAATGAAACCGCTTTTGTTTTTTCCTTCGCGCACTAATGGCAATCCACGAAGCTGTTTATATTGCTGAAATGTCAGGTTCTTTTTTAACAAATAGTACCGGTTCTTTTTCCGATAACCGGTTTTCAGTTCTTTACGCCACGATGCCATATTTTTTTCAGGGAACATGGCTGCCAGTCCAATCGACAGTGAATCCAGATTCTCATCAAACCGTTTTCCGTTCTTATCGCGCAATCCCTCTGCTGCAAAGTCAATATAGATATCGAAATACGGCGTAGAGGTGCTGAGCATGCGGCCGTCTTCACTGTAAATGGTTCCGCGTTGTGCATCTATCTCTACAAATTTCTGTTGTTGTTCTTTTGCCTGTTCACGCCAGTAAGGCCCCTGCACCTGCTGAATGTACACTGCACGGCCCAGTATTAATAAACTGAATACCACGATGCCCAGAAAGGCCACGTACACCCGCCATAATATGTCCTTTTTTACTTCCATGGTCAGTGGTGAGTGGTCAGTGGTGAGTGGGCTTCCTATATTCCAGATTCACTACTACCTTTCACTCTTCTAATTCTTCATTTTAATTCTTCATTTCCCTGCCTCGCTACAATCCAGTTTCGCTACTATTTTTTATCTGATACTTTTTAACTTGTCAACCTTCTATTTTTCATTCACAGCAGTACTATCAACCAGCACTGCCGGCGGCACTCTCAATTCTTTCAACCCCAATGGTTCAACTGCCTTCGCCATTTCACTTTGTTTACTTCGGAACATCACTTCACTTTTCAAAAACTTGTATTCATATTGAAGTTCCTTCAGGTCGCGGTTCACTTTGTTGATGTTACGAACTGTATTATCAGCATAGTGCCCATTCGCGATATATACAATGGCCAGCACTGCCAGGAACAGGAAGAAGGGTAAATTCTTTACGATCCACCTATACCCAAACAACCTTTTCCGTTGTCTTCTTCTGCGCGATATTTCTTTTTCTTCACTCATTTTTTAATCAAATAGCGGTCAGACAGGTCCTATCCGTCTAACCGCTAATGAATGCTTAATTCACGAGGCTTAATTCGAAATTAGAATTGCAATTTCTAATACCCTTTATATTGAGAACAAGAGCTCTGGAATTGTGAAACGTCAAACGTGAAACGTGAAAGGGTTTCCCTACATTCTGGCCTCACTACTTTTCGCCAACTTCCTAACTTCTCATTTTAAATTCTTCATTTTTCATTTCCGGTCTTGTGGAATTATCTATTCCTACATTTTCATCACCTCCTCATTGCTACTTTTCAACGTATCAACGCTATCAATCCTATCAACTATTCCTCTTCCTTCTCTCCTACTCTTAACCTGGCGCTGCGTGCCCTTGGGTTTCTCTTCATCTCTGCGTCAGTTGGAACGATTGGTTTTTTTGTTACCGCTTTAAGTGGTGGAGGGGTTGTTGCCCGGCCAAATGCATCGGTTTCCACTGCTGAATCTTCAAAAATTCCTTTGCGAAAGAAGTTCTTTACTATCCGGTCTTCCAGTGAGTGAAACGTTATAATTGCTACACGTCCGGCGGGTTTTAACAGGGGGGGAACCTGTTGCAGCATGTCTTTCAATGCGCCTAGTTCATCATTCACTTCAATGCGCAAAGCCTGAAATACCTGGGCAAAGTACTTGTTAGGATTTCCTTTTACAATGGAATGCAGCGCCTGTTTAAAGTTAGTGATGGTTTTAAGCGAGGCCGTTTTTCGGACCTGAACGATGGTTTTGGCCAGTGTTTTTGAATTGGTGACCTCGCCATACTGTTCAAACAATTTGTGCAATTGTTGTTCGGTGTAGGTATTCACCACTTCAAAAGCGGTAAGTTCCTGGCGTTGGTCCATTCGCATATCGAGATCGCCTTCGAAACGGGTACTGAACCCGCGGTCGGCGGTATCGAACTGGTGGCTGCTAACCCCAAGGTCGGCCAGAATGCCATCGACCTGTGTTACTTTATGCAGCCGGCAAAACCGTTGCAGGTGCCTGAAATTGTGCGGTACGAAAATGATACGATCATCAGCTGGCACATTTTTCCGGGCATCTGCATCCTGGTCAAAAACAACCATACGCCCATCGGCATTCAGGTGTTTCAAAATTTCCAGGGAATGGCCGCCGCCACCAAAGGTACAATCAACATACACCCCATCGGGGCGGATATGTAATCCGTCGATCACCTCGTGCAATAAAACCGGTACATGGTAAACAGGCTCACTCATAACATTACAATTGTGTAGTATTTTGACCACCCATTACCCGCTCTGCCAGATCGCTGTACTTTTCCGGTGTAAAAGACTCAAAGAACTGTTGGTACTTAACTTTATCCCAGATCTCAATTTTATTTATAACAGAAACCAGTACTATATCTTTTTCGAGCCCTGCATGGGCTTTTAAATTGGGTGGCACCAACATCCTTCCCGCTGAATCCAAATCACACAATGAAGCACCCATGGTAAAATATCTTAAGAACTCTCTATTTTCGGCTTTGTATTCGCTAACTTTACTCAGTTCGGCCAGTATGGGATCCCAGTTTTTTTTGGGATATAAAGTCAAACATTTTTCAAATCCACGAGCTATGACAAATTGGTCTCCAGCATCCTCCGGGATCTGCTTTTTAATGCCTGCCGGTAGGAGAAAACGCCCTTTTGCGTCCAAGGTTGCTTCGTATTCTCCGAGAAATTGTATCATTTACAATGAGTTGCACCTATTTGTCTAATACCTACACAAAATAACACTTTTTCCCACTTTCTTACTTAGATTGTGAAAAATTATTTTTTCCACAAGGAATTTTATTTGTATACAGGTGAACACCAGTGATTTCTGGGGGTTTTCATGTAGTCAACAACCAAAAACATGTGCATAAGCATGTGGACAAGTGTGGATAACCGTGCATAAGCTGTGAATTAACCCTGCAAATGGGATTCTGAGGTTATTTTCCCTCCTAAAACTGCCCAAAAACACCTGTTATTAGCCTAAAAATTGACTGAAATAGCTTCAACCTCCTCGTTTCTTACGGTGGGAAAAAGGGGGAAACGATTCCTACAGCCACCAGTTTGGTGGGAAAAAATGGTAATCGGATACCGGTTTTTCGAAAAGGTGGGAGAAAATGGGAGGATTTGAATTACCTGTTTCCCTGTCCAACCCCCTGGTCACATCCTGGTCAGATTCATTCCAGATATACTAAAACAGGCCATTTCACCGGTCATAATGCCATCGGAATCCCATCCGAATCCCATCCGAATGCCATAGGCTATGGGATTTTGATGGGATTATTATGGCAGATTTTAGGGATTTGTATAGGATGATCCCAGGATTTCACCCGGACCAAACAGGGACCTCACAAGGACATAACAGGGACCTCACAAGGACCTGAAAGGGATTTTATCCCTGTGAGGTCCGGGTAAACCCCCGGGTTGGCCCTGCCGGGTTTATAAAAGCTCCCAGTCTTGTTCTGTAGAAAAATGGGCTGCCGCCTGCCGGTGAGATCACAATTGATGGCAGCTGAAAGTACTGCTCCATTTTAATGATCACATGACAGATAAAGTTTTAAGCATCGCAAAAAACCGCACCTGATGGAAAAACCTATCTAGTCAGTGCTTCTTATTCATGGTTAGTGGGTAATTGTGCTTGTTCTGCTGTAGTGTTAATATGTTTTATAGGCTCATTGCAGTATGTGGCTTGATGCTTGCGGACTGTAGTTGTATGCTGGAATGATCAAAATAAAAAAGCCTCCCGGAGGGGAGGCTGCACTAATCAAATACCATTAACCATTAAACCTTATCCTATGCCACCAAGTTACGAAAGATTTGAATACACGTCAATATTATTTTTGAATTAAATAAAAACTAGATCCTAATCAACTTTTTATTAATTGTAGATAATTTCTATACTTTTTTTTAGTCATGTTTAAATATTGTTTGTTGCCGCTTAACGCATTACCTTAGCAACTCATCAAAACCGCGGCAGTTGGCCGCCTATACGATGCATCCAAAAGACTTATCAGTTCACGATTTTACTTATGAGCTGCCGGAGCAAAAGATTGCCCGGTACCCGCTCCCCGAAAGAGACAGTTCCCGCCTCCTGATCTACAAAGAAGGTAACATTCAGGAATCCATTTACCGGGACATTTACCAGCAACTTCCGTCTGATTCCCTGCTGATCTTCAATAACACCAAAGTGGTAGCCGCCCGTCTGTTGTTCCAAAAGCCAACCGGCGCCGTGGTGGAGATCTTTTGCCTGGAACCGCCGCCCCAGTATGCTGATATGACCACCGCCATGACCCAAAAGGGCCGGGTTACCTGGATCTGCCTTATCGGTGGCGCTTCCAAATGGAAGCCTGGTCAGGTCCTGGAAAAGAAGATGACCTGGAACGATCAGGAAATTGTACTGCAAGCCCGGTACCTTGGCAAAGAGAAAGACAGCTTTGCTATTGAACTGTCCTGGTCGCCCGAATCGCTCACCTTTGCAGAAGTGTTACACGTTGCCGGGAATATTCCCCTGCCACCGTACATAAAACGGGAGGTAGAACAGGCAGATAGCGACCGGTACCAAACCATTTATGCCCATACCGAAGGATCGGTAGCCGCTCCTACGGCTGGTTTGCATTTTACCGATGCGGTTTTTGAACAGCTGGACCGGAAACAGATACACCGGGAATATGTTACCCTGCATGTAGGCGCCGGCACCTTTAAACCGGTGAAGAGCGATACCATGAATGATCATCCCATGCATGCGGAGTTCATTGATGTATCTACCAGTACTATTACCTGCCTTTTAAAATACCTCGATAAACACATTACGGTTGTAGGAACCACTTCTCTGCGCACCATTGAAAGCCTGTACTGGCTGGGAATGAAAACTGTGCGTCAACCTGAGTTGCCATTGGAAGAACTGGTAGTGGACCAGTGGGACCCCTATGCAGGGGATGGAACGCCTTTACCAGCGAGAACAGCCCTGGAAAGCCTGTTGAAGTATATGCAGTCGCATAATTTAGACCGCCTCATCACCAAAACATCTTTGCTGATTGCGCCGGGTTATACTTTTCAGATCCCGCGGGCGCTGGTCACCAATTTTCACCAGCCGCAATCCACCTTACTGCTATTAGTAGCCGCTTTTGTGGGCAACGACTGGCGAAAAATATATACGTATGCGTTAGAGAACGAGTTTCGCTTTCTTAGTTATGGCGATGGTTGTTTACTGTTTCGGAATTAGCGCTATCCTTGAGCAGCGGAATTTCGAGGTTGAAGGCAGAGCCTTTGCCCAATATGCTGTCGACCTTGATCTTGCCGTCATGGGCGTCAACCACGGTCTTTACATAGCTTAAGCCCAAACCGAAACCTTTTACATTATGGAGATTACCCGTGTGGGCGCGATAGAATTTTTCAAAGATCCGCCTCACGGTTTCCTTACTCATACCAATACCATTATCTTCTATTCGTATACCGATGAATTTATTGGTATTATAGGTGGCGATTTTTATTAAGAGATTATCTTTTGAGTATTTAACAGCATTGTCGATCAGGTTCGAGATCAGGTTACGGAAGTGCACCTGATCTGCCTCAATAAAATCAAAGCGGGCATCGAGGCTCAGTTCGGCCCGGGCCCCTTTTTCTTCCAATTGCAGCTTGTAATTATCCATGATCTCATGAATAAGCTTGTGCACATGCAATGGCACCTTGTTCAATGTTAATTCCTGACGGTCCATCACCGCCGCCTGCAGAATGGTCTCTACATGCTTGTTCATCCGTTTGTTCTCTTCCTTAATAATACCGCTGAAGTAGTTCATTTTTTCGCGGTCCTGAGCCACTTTTTCATTGCGCAGGGCATCAACCGCCAGTGAGATGGTAGCCAATGGCGTTTTGAACTCATGCGTCATATTATTAATGAAGTCGTTCTTTATCTCACTCAGCTTTTTCTGACGCAACAAGGCATTTACAGTGATATAAAAAGCCGTGATGATCATCAGGGTGAAGAACACCGCACCCACGATCATCCAGCGCATATCGCTCAGGACTATTTTTTTAACGTTGGGAACAATCACCGTCATTATTTCCTCAGGCACCAGGTTCTCGAGGTCGCTGCCACTGGGTGGCTGAAAAATATAATACAGCACCAGGTTACGGTCGCTGGTTGTATCTTCAACCTGGTTCAAAAAGGCCCGGGATTTTATTTCGTACGAAAGCAGGTTTACGTTGCTGGTAATGGCAAACTCAAACTTCACTTCTTTTAACCCTTCCGCCGCAAAGGCTTTGTGTAATTTATCAGCTACCTCCTGTTCGGTAAACTTCTGGGCTATGGTTGGCGGCCGCATCAGCTCTGACCGGAACTGTTCTGATTGCAGGCTGAAATCAGGACGAATACGATAGTTCTTAAGAGAAGGCAGGGAACTTTTTTGTTCCATCAGGTTCGTGCCTACCTCATTAATAGATTTTATCAATTTGTACCTGAACTCCTCATGCTTGTCAACCAGCATGGTACGCAACCAGCTATACTGTACGTAAATGGTTCCGATCAGCGATAAGCTGATCAACACAATGATGACAGGAAAAATTTTCCTTAACTGCAATGTCTTAGGTTTTAATAACGCCGCTGTTGTCATTATCTACCGGTTATCCTTTTCTACTTTTCTTCTCCTGGTTAATGGGAAATCTCAACATCCCATGCAGATAATTTTAGTAACCGGCAAATTTAATAAACGAAATTCGTCGCTCCCATGGCACGGATTTCGTAGCCTATGGTTTAACTTAGATTTACCAAGTTAGCCCCCTACAGGGGGCGGAAACTTTAGCGAGCCACTAACTTATAAAAGTTTTATTGAATCGCTAAAATTTTTAAACAATCATTTTTGTTACCCGTTTTAAGTACTAATTTCAGGATATGGTAAACCCAGGACCAGGTACATTACTTATTGCGGAGCCTTTTTTAAAGGACCCGAATTTCAGCCGCACTGTTGTGTTTTTATGTGATCATCAGGATGAAGGCAGTTTTGGTTTTGTAATAAACCGGGTATTTGGCCATACCCTGAATGAACTTATGAACGACCTGGATGAATTAAAACTTCCTGTCTTTTATGGTGGTCCGGTCCAAATGGATACTATTCATTTCCTGCATCAATATCCCGACTTAATTCCCGGCAGTTATGAAGTGCTGGATGGTATTTACTGGGGTGGCGATTTTGAAACAGCCATTACCCTTATTAAAGCGGGATCTATTGACACTACAAAGATCCGATTTTTTATAGGTTATTCCGGCTGGGGCAGTGGCCAGCTCAATGATGAATTGAAAGAAAAATCATGGCTTACCGCCCCGGCAACCCGCAAGCTGGTGTTCCACCGCAAAGCCGATGAAATTTGGAAAGAATCCCTCAAACATCTTGGCGGCGATTATGAAATGATGGCGAATTTCCCGGTTGATCCGCAACTGAATTAGTGAGTTGTCAGTTGTGAGTTGTGAATGGGTCTCTGAATTTTCAGGACTCATAATCGATTTGCAAGCTCTCCAAAAGCTCAACAGCGAACTGAACGTTGAACGGAGCGTCGCAACGGCAGCACATAAACACAAAAACCCACCCCTACCTCCCGCAAAGCGGGACAGGCTCTCCCAGGAGGGGATTCCTAAAAAAGAACCCCGCCGAAGCGGGGCTAAAACTTTGAACTGGGAACTGTGTACCTGGAACTAAGAACCTAAAGGAAATTTCACCCCCAATCCTGCTCCCCAGTTATTCAGGTTTTCCACTCCATCCATTTTGTAAGGCATATAATTGTAGGCACCAAACAGGTGAATACCTGCGGGGCCGTCTTTCCTGAATGGAACAAACAACCCAACTTCAGGGCGTGCTGCGAATTTGAAGCTTGACTTTGAATTATCAAACTCACCAAGGTACTGGTCGAAGATGATCATATTACCGCCAACGCCTACTCCCACATACGGTTGTACCGTTTTACCTGGCAACAGTCGATATTGAAACTGGGCCAGTAACGGAATGGTTTGAATGGAATTGGTCAATACCGCCGATATTTCGCCGCCTTCGCTTAACTTATACACGTCGCGGGGATACTTCTGGTAGAAATCCTGGAAACCGGTCCCTACCCCTACTGAGATCTGGGGCGTAATGTTATACATCAGGTTGGCCGTCCACCCGCGGGTGGAAACTTTATCTATGGCATCTTTTTTAAAAGAACTGCCGGGAATGCCAACACTGTAATTTATGTCCAGCTGTAATCTCTTTTCCTGCGCCTTACTGGTAAATGGAATCAAGGCTAAAAAGAACAGACTGGTAATCAAAAACATAGCCGTTCTAGTCTGCGTTTTCATATCTGTAATTTTTTTGAATTCGTAATTGAAATAGAATCAGGATGCTTTAAAGTAGCTGCTTTGGTCAAACAGGGCCTTCACCCCCTTATTAGCGGCTGAAACGCTAAAAACACCTGTTCCCCTGAGCAACCCATTCCAAATGCCGCTTATTTTATTTGACTCCTTCACATCTTTTAAATTAAAGACGTCGATTGACATAGCCCCTTCTGTAATGGAGTATGTTCCATAGTAATACGACGGGAAGTAGTAGCCATATCCGCCATAACCCCAGTAATCGGGCCCCCAATACGAGCCATAATAAGGATCCCAGTAGGAACCATAGTCAAATACCCCGGTGCTGGTATTATAGATCTGGCTTACGGTAATACCCAGT
Source organism: Niastella soli (assembly GCF_017742245.1). Lineage (GTDB taxonomy): Bacteria > Bacteroidota > Bacteroidia > Chitinophagales > Chitinophagaceae > Niastella > Niastella soli. The sequence goes on along the minus strand of NZ_JAGHKO010000001.1, from coordinate 2,572,561 downwards.
TCGGGGTTCTGGTCTTTGCTCACCAGCGTATACCCGCGTTGGGTAAGCTGATCTTTAACCGCTTTGATATAGGCGGCATCTACATCGGTGAGCTCTTTACCCAGTAATTTGTTGTTTTGGATAACGGCCACCGAATCGGCGATACTAAACGTTCGGAAAGAGGAGAAGTTAACGGAGTCGGAGTGTTTGGTGATATAGATCTGTCCTTCATCACCTTCCAGATTCTTGATAGGGTCTTTCTTGCAGCTGGTCATAGCGAGGATACCTGCTGCCATTAGCACGGGAATCACTATTTTCTTCATAACCTATATTGTTTTAACAAATTGAGAATGCATTATTGAAACAAGGTTTATTGCCCAATGTTTGCAATTTGTATTCCTTAACGGTTCTGTAACAAGGGATTAAAAATTGGGGGTCGTTTTTTAATGTGGCCTGGAGATAAAGAGTGGTGCTGGAGGGTCAGGAACGGGAAAGCTGCAAGCTGTAAGCCACAAGCAATACACCGCGGCGCGGCAACCCACCCCCGGCCCCTCCGGTGGAGGGGAGGAATACAGCCCCGCGCTATTATTCAACTTATAAACTTGTCAACTCGTCAACATATCAACACGTTAATTAAATTTGCGCCATCAAAGGAACAACCGACATACTAGCCAATCCCATTGAATACTTAAAGGGTGTGGGGCCACAGCGGGCCGATCTGCTCAAAAAAGAGCTGAATATCTATTCTTTTAAGGACCTGCTTGAACTGGTCCCCTATCGCCACATCGATAAGACCAAAGTAAACCTGGTACGGGACATAACCCCGCAAACCGAATTCGTTCAAATTGCCGGCAAGCTCACAAGCACCGGTTTAATAGGCGAAAAAAGAGGCAAACGGCTGGTAGCTGAATTAAGGGATTCCACCGGCTCCATTGAGCTGGTATGGTTCCAGGGGATAAACTGGATCCAGAAAAGCCTTACGATTGGCCAGGCCTATCTGGTTTACGGTAAAGTAAGTTTTTTTCAGGGTACTCCTCAAATTACCCATCCCGAGCTGGAAACCTTTAGCAGAGAGAAGTTGGAAGGAAAAAGCACCCTGGAACCGGTATATCCAAGCACCGAAAAATTAAAATCCCGGGGAATGGGTGGCCGGCAGATTGGTCATTTTACAGAAACTTTAATTAAATTGTTACAGGAAAATAACATTCCTGAAATTCTACCTGATTCTGTATTACAACCCCTGCAACTGATGCCTCGTTTCAAGGCTTTTGTGAACATGCATTTTCCTCCCGACCTGGAAACGTGGCAACAGGCAATAAACCGATTGAAATTCGAAGAGTTTTTCATTGCGCAGATACGAATGGGTTTGTTGCGACAGCAACGGCACCGTTATTCAAAAGGAATTGTATTTGGCCAGGTAGGCGAAATATTCAATACCTTCTATGAAAAATATCTTCCGTTTGAATTAACCGGCGCACAAAAAAGAGTAATAAAAGAGATCCGACGCGATACAGGCAGCGGCAAACAAATGAACCGTTTGTTGCAAGGTGATGTTGGAAGTGGCAAAACCATTGTAGCGCTGCTGGTGCTTTTGCTGGCCATCGATAACGGTTATCAGGGTTGTTTATTAGCCCCCACCGAAATATTGACCCAGCAACATTTCAACAGCATCAGTAAACTGTTATCCGAACTACCGGTGAATGTGCGCATGCTAACGGGTTCCACAAAAACGAAAGAGCGTAAAGAGATCTTAAAAGGACTGGAAGAAGGTACCATTCATTTTGTAGTAGGTACCCATGCGATACTGGAAGATACCGTAAAATTCAAAAACCTGGGGCTGGCTATTATTGATGAACAGCACCGGTTTGGCGTAGCACAACGGGCCAAGTTGTGGAGCAAGGGAGCCATACCGCCCCATGTGTTGGTAATGACGGCCACGCCTATTCCACGTACGCTTGCGATGACAGCCTATGGCGATCTGGATACGAGTATCATAGACGAACTGCCACCCAACCGTAAACCTATTTTAACCGTACATCGTTATGAGACGGTTCGCAGCCAGGTAATGGATTTTATCAAGGCTGAAATTACGAAAGGAAGGCAGGCTTATATAGTATTTCCGCTCATTGAAGAATCGGAGAAACTGGATTACGAAAACCTGATGAAAGGTTATGAAAACGTGCAGGCATATTTCCCTGAGCCCAAATACTGGATCAGTATGGTGCACGGTCAGCAAACGCAGGAAGTTCGTAACACCAATATGCATCGTTTTAAAACCGGTGATACGCAGATCATGGTAGGTACAACGGTTATTGAAGTGGGCGTTGATGTACCTAATGCCAGCGTAATGGTGATAGAGAATGCTGAAAAATTTGGGTTATCCCAACTACACCAGTTACGTGGCCGTGTAGGCCGGGGAAGCGAGAAAAGTTTCTGCATATTATTATCTGGTTCTAAACTGAACAATGATGCCCGGGAACGGTTAAACACTATGTGTGCTACGAACGACGGTTTCAAGATAGCAGAGAAAGATCTTGAACTGCGTGGTCCCGGCGATATTGAAGGTACCCGTCAAAGCGGGGCATTGAATTTTAAACTGGCAAGTATCGTTCAGGATAGAAAGTGGCTTGAGATTGCCCGCGAAATAGCCGAACGTGTACTTGATGATGACCCTGACCTGGCTTCGGCAACAAATTTGCAGCTAAAATATTACCTGCAATCGCTTCAGGGAAAAACCGCCTGGAGCAAAATATCGTAGGTATCTAAGCACCATAAACCAACACTGCTAAATCATGCAGTTTGCAATTCGCCTTATTGGAAAATTGTAAACGCTTAACTGCTTACTTGAGATTGATCGTACACATTGATTGTACCATACATTATTAGTTCCATCCCCTGCTATTTAACCATACACTGCGTAGGTTTAATATGTTTTTAATATTATTCCAGGCAGTAAGAATAGAATAGATCAGTTTTTATTTTTTATACAACGTAAATCGACAGGCATTGGGCAGAATTAGTTTACTCATACTTTTTCTTACCATCAAAGCCCTTGAAATGTTCGCTCAGGGTGGTCCGTCTACCTTTGAGTTTACTGAGAACAAAGGCCAGTGGGAGAGCAAAATAAAATTTAAGGGCGAATTACCTGCAGGTGATTTTTACCTGCATCCTAACGGTTTTACCGTTGTACAACATAACACCAGCGATCTGCTTCGCTATTTTCAACGGCAGCATGGCGCCGTGGACGGTAATCCTGAGAATTCGCAAGCCAGTGCCCGCATAGCCCATTATGATCCGCACAAACCAGACAATGATGGCGGAGCTTCTAACCCCAACTATCCAACTTTCGTTATTCACTCCCATGCTTACCAGGTCCAATTTGTGGGTGCTTCCGCCAATGCGGAAATAGTGCCTGATAAACCGGTATCAACCTATAGCAATTATTTTATTGGTAATGATCCTTCCAAATGGGCTTCCCATGTGAAGATCTATCAGGCGGTGTTGTATAAAAACATTTATCCCAATATCGATGTACGCTATTATTCCGAGAACGGACAATTGAAATATGATCTCATTATAAACCCCGGCGGTGATGTAGGCAACATACAAATGCGCTACGATGGCGCCGATAAACTGTTGATCAAAAACAAAGAGCTGATCATAAAAACCTCCGTTGGTGATGTAAAAGAATTATACCCCTATTCCTATCAGTTTGATCCCGTAAAGGGCCGGCAGGAAACCACGTGCTCGTATGTACTGGATAAAAACATTGTTCGCTTCAGCGTTGGCAATTACTCAAAAACAAGCACGCTTATCATCGACCCCACGCTGATCTTCTCTTCCTTCACAGGCAGTAAAGCCGGTCAATATGGTTTTACGGCTACCCCCGGGCCCGATGGGTCTTTATATTCCGGCGGTATCGTTTTTGGGAATGGGTTCCCGGTTTCACCTGGCGCCTATCAAACAACCTTTCAGGGGGGGTCGGCCAATGGTGGGGTTGATATGGGGATCTTTAAATTCAGTCCCGACGGCACTCAACGGAGTTATGCAACCTACCTCGGCGGTGAAGGAAACGATTACCCGCATAGCCTTATCTGTGACCAGCAGGGCAACCTGGTAGTTATGGGCAGAACTTATTCTTCCAAATATCCTGGTACATTAGTAGGTCCTGGCGGTGGAGCTGATATTTGTGTTACTAAATTCAATGCTGCCGGTACCGCTCTTATTGGTTCGCTTCGTATTGGCGGTACTGGTCCCGATGGCGTTAACATCAGCGACATGCAGGAAGGCGGTTCCATTAATTTATCTTCTACCCTGCGTTTTTATGGCGATGACAGCCGGAGTGAAGTAACGTTGGATGGTGGTAATAATATTTATGTGGCCGCGCAATCGCGTTCTGATAATTTCAAGATAATCGGTTCCGTATTTGGCCCTACCCCTGGTGGTAAACAGGACGGCGTAGTAATGAAAATAGACCCCACCTGTAATAACGTAATATGGAGTAGTTATTTAGGGGGCGAAGGTGATGATGGCGCTTTTGTAATTTCGGTTAGTCCTGCCACCAACAATATTTATGTGGGGGGCGCCACCAACAGCAGCAACCTGCCTGGCAACAAGAGCGGTGTTTATCAGGCCAGTAATCAGCAAAATGCCAATGGCAATTCTGTGGATGGCTTTGTGGCGGAGATCACCAATAACGGTTCTTCCATTATCCGGAGCAGTTATATGGGCACTTCTGGTTTTGATGCCGTGTATGGGATCAAGTTCGACAGGTTTTCCATCCCCTATATCATGGGTACATCTGAAGGTAACTGGCCCCGGGTGAATGCGGCGTACGGGTCCGACAATACCAAACAATTCGTTGCCAAGTTGCAAACCGATCTTTCGGGTTTTATATATTCCACCACCTTTGGCGCCGGCACCAGCAGGCCAAATATTTCACCTGTTGCTTTTCTGGTTGACCGGTGTGAGAATGTATACATTTCCGGTTGGGGCGGCTGGATCTCCAGCAGCGGACGCGACCCCTTCAATATGGCGGGCGTAGCTGGTATGCCCACCACACCCGATGCGCTGAAATCAGTTACCGATAATCACGATTTCTATTTTATAGTAATTAAAAAAGATGCGGCCTCCCTGTTGTACGGCACCTTCTTTGGCCAAAGCGGTGGTGAAGGAGAACACGTTGATGGCGGCACCAGCCGCTACGATGCACAAGGGGTCATTTACCAGGCCATTTGCGCCAATTGCTTTGGCAGTTCGGTAGGCAGTATTTCAGTACCCTACCCTATTACCCCCGGTGTATGGGGCCCTACCAATGGTACCGGTACCTCCAACTGTAACCTGGCTGCGGCCAAGATCGCGTTTAACTTTGCCGGTGTTGCCGCCGGGCCAAGGTCTTATTTCAATGGCGTGATAGATACACTTGGCTGTGTACCTTTTACGGTTACGTTAAAAGATACGGTTCTCAATGCCAAAAGTTATGAGTGGTCGTTTGCCGACGGCTCGCCCGACGAAACAACCACCGATCCGTCGGTTTCCCATACCTTCGGCGCCGTGGGTGACTACCGGGTGCGTTTGGTTGGCGTCGATTCAACCACCTGTAATATCAGGGATACTGCTTATGTGACCATTCATGTGCGTTCAGACAAGGCTAACCTTGACTTTATCTCAACCAAATTATCGCCCTGTCAATCGTTGAATTACCGATTTGAGAATAAAACAGGTTTCCCCCCCAACAAACCATTTAATCCCAACAGCTTTACCTGGGATTTTGGCGATGGTACCAGAGTAACGCCAGCAGCGGCTATTATTGAGCACTCTTACGGATCGGCAGGCACTTACCAAACCAAATTGATACTGGAGGATACCAGTTATTGCAACTCGCCCGATTCTGTGGTGAAAGAGTTGCGCGTTTCCCCGTTGGTTGATGCCCGCTTTGAAACCCCGTCATCTGGCTGTGCGCCTTATACCGCTATTTTTAATAATACGTCGCTGGCCGGACAACAGTTTTCCTGGAATTTTGGAGATGGTTCGCCAATTTCCAACGAAATAAATCCGGTACACGTATACAATAACGTGGGCACCTATCGGGTTACATTGGTTGCGGTTGACAGTAGTACATGTAACATAGTGGATTCAACCTACATGGATATTAGTGTGAATCCGTTGCCAACCGCTGACTTTTCGGTGGCACCTATACCGCCGGTAACGAATAAACCTACCATATTTACCAATTTATCCGTCGGCGGAGCGCGGTATGTGTGGTTGTTTGGCGATGGGGATTCCACTATAAAGGCCACCATGGATACGGTATCGCATCAATATAATGAAACGGGCACGTTTAATGCCTGTCTCATTACCTTCAATCAATTTGAATGTAGTGATACGATCTGTAAACAGGTGGAAGCGATCATTGATCCGTTGCTGGATGTACCCAATGCCTTTACACCCGGCCGGTTTGGCCGCAATGCCTATATCGCGGTTGCCGGATTTGGCATTTCAAAAATGACCTGGCGCATTTATAACCGGTGGGGGCAGCTGGTATTTGAGACAGATAACAGAAAAGCGGGCTGGGATGGCACCTTTAAAGGATCGCCGCAGCCAATGGATGTGTATGCTTACACATTGGATGTTGAATTCTCGGATGGCAAGAAGCTGAGGCGAACGGGGGATATTACTTTGATAAGATAGGGGTAAGTTGATCAGATGACCAGTTGATCAGTTAACACCGTTGACAGGGTTGATAGGGGCCGCGACGCGGATTGAGGATTACCCCCGCCTTCGCTAAAGCTTCGGCGGGCGAAGGATTGCCGACTTGGCCACCGAAGCCTTGGCGTAGGTGGATTATCGTAAAAAGTGAAACGACTAACGTAGAAAATACGAACAATTATTACCTATGAAACACCCTTTGGTAATAATACGTTAAAGCCTGGGAAAAGCTTTAACAGCATTTAACAAATTGTAATTTTAGACGGGTGGTTTATGAAGAAAAATATAACAAAACAAATGGCCTGGCCCCCTGTGACTCGAGGAATGAAATACCTGTTTTTTAAAGCCTTTGTGCTGCCGCTATCCTGTATAATGAGTTTTTATTATCAGGCTGCAGCACAGGACCTGCATTTTTCACAATGGTTCAACTCCCCGCTCACAACCAATCCGGCCAATACGGGCTTTATTCCCGATGCCGACTATCGATTAGGAGTTAATTACCGTAATCAATGGTCATCTATCATGAGTGTACCGTACAAAACCATGAGTATTTGGGGCGATGCACAGGTTTTTAGAGATCGAATTGAAAGCGGCTGGCTGGGATTAGGCGGTTTAATATTACGTGATGTAGCCGGTTCGGGCGGCTTAACCTCAACCAAAATATATGGTTCCGCAGCCTACCATCAGATGCTGGGCGTGGCACACCTGTTATCATTTGGGATGAATGTAGGTTGGGCCAATAAACGCATCAATACTACCGATCTTAAGTTTCCCGATCAGTTTGATGGCAAGTTCTTCGACAGCAACCTGCCCACCAGTGTGGTGCTCGATGCCCCGAATGTGAGTTATTTCGATATGCAGGTTGGCGTTAACTATGCCTACTTCCCTACCGATAAATTATATGTGAATGGTGGTTTTTCTGCCATGCACCTCAACACGCCCCGGGAATCCTTCTTTAAAAGTACTGATCCTGCAACCGGAGCAGACGGTCGTATTCCCCGCCGGTATAATGCCTTTGGCAATGCCAGCGTAAAGTTAAACGACCAGGTGATCGTTAACCCAATGGCCTATTACAGCTTTACCTCCAAAACCAGTGAACTGGTTGCCGGAGGTAATGTTCAATACAATTTGTCGGGCGATGGTGAAAGCCAGTTGATCGGTGGTATCTATTACCGGTCTGGAGATGCCGTTATTCCGATGGTTGGATTTATCTGGAAAAGCTTAAAACTGATGTTCACATACGACGCTACCACTTCATCCCTGAACAAGTATAATTATAGCCGTGGCGCCTTTGAATTTGCATTGACGCAAAACGGGTTCTATAACGAATACAATGGTGACAGAAGACAGTCTATGTGCCCATCATTCAAATATTAAAACAGGGTAACATTTAAAACAGTATTCCCTATCATAGCACCAACCTTCCTATTTATTACACCTTGAAAACACGTATTTTGGTTAAGAATATTCTGATGGTTATAGCGCTGCTCGTAACTGGCGTTATACGCCTGGCTGCGCAATCACCTTCTACATTTGAATTTGTTGAGAATAACGGGCAGTGGGAAAAAGAGATCACCTTCAAAGGCACATTACCTGCTGGTAATTTTTATCTGCATAAAAATGGTTTTACGGTTGTACAACACAATATAGACGACCTGCAACTGTTGCGTGATAACCACGAGCCCTCCGCTAACCAAAACAGTAGCAGGAGATCAACCACCAGCAATGCCCGGCAGGTTACGAATGCAGTGGATTCTCCCTTTACCGTTCGCTCCCATGCCTACAAGGTGCACTTCATTGGCGGCTCCGCCAATCCTGAGGTTGTTCCTGATAAAGTATTACCTGGTTATAGTAACTATATTATTGGCAAGGACCCCGCCAAATGGCGCACCAATGTAAAAAGCTGCCAGGCGGTGATCTATAAAAATGTTTATCCCAATATCGATGTTCGCTATTACTCTGAGAACGGTCAGTTGAAATACGATATAATTGTGAACCCCGGTGGCGATGTGAACAACATTGCCATGCAATACGATGGGGCCGATAAACTGTCTGTCAAAAAAAGCGAGCTTGTGATCAAGACAAGCCTTGGTGAAGTAAGGGAACTGTATCCCTACAGTTATCTGTTTGATAAAGTGCGTGGCAAACAGGAAACGCCCTGTTCCTACAAGATCGATGGCAAAACAGTACGTTTTAAAACCGATGCATATTCAAAAACAAGCACATTGGTTATTGACCCCACCATCATCTTCTCCTCTTTTACGGGCAGTACATCCGATGAATGGGGATTTACGGCCACGCCTGGCCCTGATGGCTCCTTTTTCTCGGGTGGCATTTCATTTAATTCAGGCTTTCCTACTTCGCCCGGTGCTTATAAAACTACCTGGTCGCGTGGTGGCAGAAAAGGGATAGATATCAGCATTTTTAAATTCAGCGCCAATGGTTCTACCCGCGTGTATGCTACGTACCTGGGTGGCAGCGCCGATGAATTTCCCCATAGTTTGTATTGTGATGCACAGGGTAATCTGGTGGTTTTGGGTCGTACTTATTCTACCGACTATCCTGGCGACCTGATAGGCAAAACGACTGAAGGATCTGATTGCGATATGATAGTTACCAAATTGAATGCCACCGGTAGCGCCCTGATTGGTTCCATGCGTATTGGCGGCACCGGTAATGATGGATTGAATATTGAAGACCAGATGGAGACCAGTGGCCATAAAATAACTTCGTTGCTCAGGAACTATGGCGACGATTCGCACAGTGAAGTGATCATTGATAACGCCGGATTTATTTATGTGGCTGGTCAATCACAATCAAGCGATTTTCCGATAAGAGGCACTACTTTTCAACAAAGAAAAAGCGGTGCACAGGACGGTGTAGTACTGAAAATAGCACCCGATTGTAAAAGCATTATCTGGAGTTCATTTGTTGGCGGATCGGGCAATGATGCAGCTTTTGTACTGGCACTAAGTCCTGTCAACAACGATATATATGTAGCCGGTGGAACTGAAAGCAGTGATTTCCCCGGCGCATCAGGTCCGGGATCGGGGGTTTTGAATGGCACTTTCCAGGGATACATAGATGGCTTTGTCACCATTATTTCAAATGACGGTACCCAACAAAAGAAAAGTGTTTTCCTGGGCACAGATAAATCGGATATTATCTATGGTATCCAGTTTGACCGGAATAACTATCCCTATGTAATGGGTGTTACCCGGGGCACGTGGCCAGTGATAAATGCCGCTTATAAAAATGACGGCACTAAACAGTTTGTAGTTAAACTAAACACTGACCTCACCAATATAGAATACTCCACCACATTTGGATCTGGCGATAAGCCCAATATTTCACCAGTGGCTTTCCTGGTTGACCGTTGTGAAAATGTATATATCTCAGGCTGGGGTGGTTGGTATGTACCTGCCTCTACACAGGCCGATCCATATGATCTGGGTGGTACTCGTGGTATGCCGGTTACCTCCGATGCATTAAAATCAATTACCGATAACCGCGACTTCTATTTCATCGTACTTAAAAGGAACGCGGAATCATTGTTATATGGTACTTTCTTTGGTCAGGATGGCGGTTTGGGTGAACACGTTGATGGCGGCACCAGCCGGTTTGATCAAAACGGGGCCATTTATCAGGCCATTTGCGCCAACTGTTATGGTAACATCCGCGATCTGCCTGTTAGCAAATCGTATGTGACCACCCCTGGCGTATGGGCGCCAAAGAATGGTGCAGGTACCCGTGGCTGTAACCTGGGCGCCCTGAAGATCTTATTGAATTTTAGCGGGGTGGGGTCTGGTCCCAAAGCTTATTTCAAAGGAGTGTTCGATACGGTAGGCTGTGTGCCCTTTGAGGTTACTTTTAAAGATACCATTCTGGATGCGCGAAAATACATCTGGAGTTTTGGCGATAATACGCCCGATGTGGAAACGTCATCTTATAATGTTACACACAGATTTGACAACGTGGGTGTTTTCCGCATAAGCCTTATCGCTATTGACTCAAACAGTTGTAATATCAGCGATACGGCGTACCTGACCATCCATGTACGCGATGATCCGGCCAATATAGACTATACCTACAAAAAGCTGCCCCCCTGTCAATCGCTGCTATACGAGTTTGTGAATACCTCAACATTCCCGTCTCACAAACCATTTAAACCAAGCAGCTTTATCTGGGATTTTGGCGATGGCACCCGTATTACACCCGGCGACTCCATTATACGGCACTCTTTTGAAGCGGCTGGCACTTATAGAACAAGACTTATTTTAACCGATACGGCGTATTGTAATGCCGTGGATTCGCTGGTGCAGGAGATACGGGTATCGCCATTGGTTGATGCGCGGTTTGAAACGCCTTCAGTTGGCTGTGCCCCCTATGTTGCCATCTTCAATAATACCTCACTGGCGGGTATGGAGTTCGAATGGGACTTTGGTGATGGTTCCCAAAGTAGTGATGTAAACCCGGTGCATATTTATCCGAATATAGGCACCTATCGCATTAAGCTGAAAGTAACTGACACCACTACCTGTAATAAGGTTGACTCTACGTACATGGATATAACTGTTTATGCCAAACCAGTGGCCAATTTCTCTTTTGCGCCCGTACCGCCATCAGTTAACAAACCTATCATTTTTACCAACCTGAGCTCAGGGGCTGTTGAATACCATTGGATATTTGGCGACGAAGAGATCGTCACTAAAAAAACGGCTGATACCGTAAGCCATCAATACAATATTACCGGCACTTTTGATGCCTGTTTGGTGGCAGTGTCTGAAAGCGGGTGTACAGATACTATTTGTAAGCCGGTTGACGCATTGATAGATCCCCTGCTTGATGTGCCTAATGCCTTTACGCCTGGCCGCTTTGGCCGTAATAGTTATATTACCATAACCGGCTTTGGCATTGCGAAAATGAGCTGGAAGATCTATAATCGCTGGGGCAAGCTGGTGTTTGAGACCAACGATCGCCGTGCTGGCTGGGATGGTACCCTCAATGGCCAGCCACAACCGATGGATGTATATGCTTATACGCTCGATGTAGAATTCTTTGATGGGAATAAGCTTCGTAAAACCGGAGACATTACTTTGATAAGGTAACCAGTTGATCAGTTGACCAGTTAAAAGGAATACAAAATAAAAAAGGGCTCAAGTGGGTTAAACCGCCTGGGCCCTTTTTTATTATTAGTTTATAGGTGAACCTATGAGTAGTGAGTGGACGCGCGACAGTTGCTAACTTGCGCCGCCAAAAATCCATTGCCCATTGCCTCGCCCGCCGAAGCTTTAGCGTAGGAGGGCCCATTGCCTTTATCTATGCTGTTCATACTTATTGGCTATAACAGCGTGTTGTAATACAGAGAGGTCCTTTTCGGTTAGCATAGGCGTTTTAAACGTGGCCACGGCTTCTTCCAATTGTTGTATGGTCCTTATACCTGTTACGGCTGTGGTAACGGCTGAATTATGTAACACAAACCGGAGGGCAGTTTGAGCAGCATTGCGTTGGGTATTTGAAATTTCCTGAACTGCAGCAGCAGCCTTCTCCACTTCCTGCAGGGAGTAATTCAGGTATTCTTTTGGTGATTTATTAACCAGCAATCCCTGTGCTACGGCGCCACGGACCAGTACGCCAATATTGTTTTCCTGCAATAGCGGCAAACAGGTTTCCTCTGGCCGGCGGTCTAACAAACTGTATTGCATCATCACGCTTACGATATTCGAGCGCTTTATATACTCCCTGATCACATTGGGGCGAATAGAGGAGATGCCATAATACCTGATCTTACCTTGTTGCTTCAACAGCTCAAAAGCCTCAATAGTTTCATCGATGTTGTCGTCGATGGTCCCGCCATGCAACTGGTACAGATCTATATAATCAATTTGCAATCGTTGCAAACTCTTTTCTACTTCAGCCAGAATATATTCTTTGCGTGGGTTCCAGTCCCACCCACTCCCATCGGCCCGCCACTGATTGCCCACTTTAGTGGCAATGTATACTTTATCGCGATATCGTTTCAACGCTTTACCTACCAACTGCTCATTCATCCCCTTTGCATACAGATCGGCCGTATCAAAGAAATTGATACCAAGATCAAGGGCGCGGTGTAAGATGAGCTCATTGGCATCATCATTATCCAGCGACATACAACCAAAAGCAATGCGGCTGATGCGCATGTCTGATTTTCCTAATTGTACGTATTCCATCTTATAAAGGTACTATTATAGGCATAAAATAAAAGTGGTCTCGGCTGAGCCGAGACCACTCTTGGAATATTCTTTAGTAGTGTTACATTACCATCTGAAGTCGAAGTATACAGAACCGCTGTACGAATCATTAGCGCTTTTCAGGCTCTTGCTGGGTACATTCTCAGCAGGTTTGGTACTCAAACCACTGATCTGGTTCATAAACCCGATGTTACCATTGTCAGGGAATGGTGCAGTAGCGAACTCGTTCAACAGTGCACCCTGTTTCAATGGGTTGAACAATTGCAGGTACATGTTCGGTTGATCGGTATACAGCGTGAAGTTACCCATGTTTGTTTGGTACTGCACCCAGTATATATCTGCATGCCATCCTTTGAACTCGCCATTATTGACGTTAGACTTGTTCGATCTTTCCCACACACCAATCTGTTGTCCTTTTTGACGGTTTTTCCAAACCTGGAAAGGACCACGGCCCATCCATTTCATACCTGTGATCTTTTCCTCAGGGTATTTGAAAGTGATACCTGCGTATTCACCTACAGGCTTCATTGAGTAGTTGTATTCCATCCTTGGTAAATCACCGGTGTGGAATGTCCATCTTACCCACAATGTGCTCTCGCCTTTATAAGTAACCTCCACGGTGTGGATGTTATCTTTTACGATGTGTTTGAAATCGGCCAGGGCATAACCACTGTGAACACCTGCCAGGAAAGGACCGGTGAATGCCAGGTCACGTTTACCAACATATACTTTGGTGATGTTACCAGTCTTTTTATCGAAGATATAGTTGATACCATCGCACACCAGTGACAGGAAGTCGGCTTCTTCTGTACGCATGATGGTAGAGATAGAAGATACTTCAGGGCTGGTTGCCACCACATCCACAGGTTTGCGGATCTGGAAAGTGTAGGTATAAACTTCTTTATCGCGTGAATCCAGTACAGTCAGCTGCAGGGCGTCACATACAGTGAACTGGTTTTGGAAGTTGAACTTCAGATCTGCTTTTTCGCCAGGTCCGGTGTACGGAGAAGCGATGGTTCCCTGTTCAACCACCAGAGGTTCCAGGGTCTTTTGGGTAGCTTTAGGGAACAACACCAGTTTCCAGTTGAACTTTAATCTGTTCAGGTTGGTATACAGGAATTTGTTCTCAATAGTGATAACACCATTCCAGGAAGCGGGAAGCTGGCTGATATTGAAAGCCAATGGCGACCATATTTCCTTGATGGCATAATAGCTGGCCCATTTATCTTTTGATTTGGGATCAAAGCCACTGGCAGATTCAATACCATTGTCATCGCGGTAAGTAGCCAGGAAGCTTCCAGAGAATTTGTTCGACTTGCTCATTTCAGACCAGAACTCATCTAAACCGGCAGCACGACCGCCATTGAAGATACCGTTACCTATTTCAACGGGGGTGAAGGCTTCGGTACCATATAAGATAGAGTTGGCAACTGTATTGAAATCTGAGCTCTTTTTATCTTTATTTATGGGATGTATAACATACCGGCTTTGTACGTCGTATGCAGCAAATTCCTTATCCAGTTCCTTATTGGCGGCGAGGTCTGGGCCAGTTGACCAACAGATCACTGAAGGGTGGTTCAGACCGCTGAACACGATGTCTTTTACCATTCTCTTATCTGTACCAGGCAATTCACTGATCACAAACAAACCAATAGAATCGCACAGGTCGAAGTATAAAGGATCAACCGGATAGTAGGACAAACGAACAGCGTTCATGTTCAGGTCCTTCATGGTATTGATGTCGGCCAGGTAAGCTTCTTCAGATGTTCTGTAGTTGCCCAGGTTGGCACTGCGACAGTTCATCCCTTTAAAGATCGCCTTTACACCATTTACATATATACCATCAAGTTTTGACTCAACTGTTCTGAAACCGAATTTTTTAAGAAAAGTGTAGATTACTTGTCCAGTGGCATCTTTTAATGTTAATACAATCTGATACATGTGCGGGTTCTCAGGGTTCCATGTTCTGATCATGGAGAACTGCTTCTTTATGGTAGAAGTTTCTGTAGCAGTTACCTGAGCAGGTTCACCCAATGCTTTGCCGGTTGGATCAAAAACCTGCATTTCGATGGTCTCATTGGGTTGAAGGCCTTTACTATACACCTGCATCTCAAAATCGCCAGATGCTTTGGCATCGATAGTTACCCGTTCTATATAAGATTCGAATTCATTACCATGGCCGGCAGTACTACCATAATTATTACCAGTTCCCTTTTCACCCAGTAAACCAGGCAGTGGAATCTTGGTCTTAATATTAGCATGCTCATTCGCTGAATAAGCTCCCCACAGCGTGGAGTGGTCATTCGCGGCCCCTAAGTGTTGGGAGGTTTCAGTTCCCTGTGCAAGCGCCTGGGTTAAAATCCCATGCATGATCAACAAATGCAGGATAGTCTTTTTCATTTCAGGTGTATGGATAAGTAGCTACTAAATAAGATATCAGACCCGTGTAAAAACTACTGACCAGACTTATATAACCAGCCAGCAGCAAAAGAATACCTCAGCGGTTATTCCATGCGGTTGTTGGGTTGGCGGGGTTATATAGTTCCCTATAGCTGTAATATGTTTTTCGAACCTGCTTTACATTGAACAGAAATGGTACTGTTCCTGTTTCAATTAAAGCCATACACACATTGCATTACAGGAAAAATCTATAGGTAGCTTTTACGAACGGTGCAATATAATACTAAATTTTGTTTTGTCTAAGCGTTCTAAAACCTTTTACTATTGTTATATGTTACCTATCTTTTTTGCAAACCAGTTTTGCTTTTTTCAGCTGCGCTTATCCTTTTAATATCGATTCAATCTCACTTAGTTCCGCAGATGAGAACTGCCTGTTGGCAAGACAGGCCAGGTTATTATCCAACTGCTCTGTTGAGCTTACGCCGATCAAAACTGTTGTTACTCGTTTATCTTTCAGTATCCAACTCAGTGCCATTTGTGCCAATGACTGGTTACGGCGTTGTGCTATCTCGTTCAGCTTTTTTATTTTCCCGATCTTCTCAGGTGTAATTTCATTAGCCTTTAAAAAACCATGTTCCTTTGATGCTCTTGAATCTTCAGGAATACCTTTTAAATATCTATCGGTCAATAATCCCTGCGCCAGGGGTGAAAACGGAATACAACCTACACCATATTCTTCCAGCACATCGAGTAACCCATTCTCAACCCACCTTTCAAACATCGAATATTTCGGTTGATGAATAAGACAGGGAGTACCTGCCTGTTTCAAGATCTCAAATGCTCTTTTGGCTTCAGCAGCCGGGTAGTTTGAGATACCTGCATATAAGGCCTTTCCACTTTTTACTATATCATGCAAGGCCATCATTGTTTCTTCCAGCGGTGTATCAGGATCGGGGCGGTGCGAATAAAAGATGTCGACATAATTCAAACGCATCCGTTGTAAACTTTGATCGAGGCTTGCCATCAGGTATTTCCTCGACCCCCAATTACCATAAGGCCCCGGCCACATCAGGTATCCTGCTTTGGATGAAATGATCAACTCATCGCGCAGATAACCTGAAAAGTCTTTCTTCAACATGGCTCCGAAATTTTCCTCGGCCGAACCGGGCGGCGGCCCGTAGTTATTCGCCAGGTCAAAGTGGGTGATCCCTTTGTCAAAAGCATGCCGAACAATACGACGTGCATTTTTGAAATCGTCTACTCCGCCGAAATTATGCCATAACCCAAGCGACAAAGCCGGTAACAATACACCGCTATTGCCGCAGCGATTGTACGTCATGGAATCATAACGGGTTGAAGACGGGGTATATGCCATCTCAGTTATTGATTAATGTAATTTGTAAATGATGAAAGCTCGATGGTTCCTGAGCCACTGGGCATCGATCGTCATTGCACATAATCTAAGCTATTCAATGCGTAATATATATAACGCGTGATACTAATAATTAAGTACGTATAAGTAAGAATAATACTTAGTTCCCGGGTTTAGACAGTACCCGCCCTTCAAGATCGCCCGCGGAGTAACCTATACATTGCTTTAACGCAACAAGGGTTATTTAATTATGTCGAACTACTAAACTAACAACTGTTCTTTTAACAAATTATTGTGTATTGGCGGGCATTTTATTCGGATAACTGCTTGCGCTGCAAGGCATAAGGCGGCTTTCGGGAAATACTGGGCAGCGGGGGTAACATTCCCGTATATTTTACACGCGGGACATAAAAAATCCAGGTTGCCCGGGATTACCGAACAACCTGGAAAAAGGAAAAGGCTAATGGCGAGCAATCGTTCAGCAATTAGGGGGTTATCAGGCGCCCCTAATAGTACCAGTTGCTAAAGTACCGGTTGCAATAGAATACAGGGGTAGTAAAATTTGTTTTTCTGGGTAGTAAAATGTTAACCAGTTCCTATTGGTTTGAACTGGAAACAGGGATAACATATTCCATTTCAGCAGATTAGCACCATGCAATGTTGAGAAAAAATGTGGACCATCCTCCTTTTCGGCAGATGGCCCACACGTTATTTATTTCATAGTTACCGATACTTGTTCTCCGAGATATTGGATGGTGGTTGCGGGCTTATCGTCTTTTTTTTCTGGCGAAAGGGCCTTTGTTCTGGATATCCAAACGATATTAAAACTGCGCTGTTTCAACATCCCGGCATAATTACCGGTGCGCTGACCAATGGTCAATGTTTTATTGGCTTCATTGTAAGCGATGGGTATGTTGGAAAAAAAGCCTTTTTCATAATTGTAATTGGTGCCTTCATCTTCATATAAGGTGAAGGAGGCATCTTTGCCCGTATACACATACAGCGTAATGGGGTCGGTTTGTTTTTCACTGGTATACTGCAGATCAGGCCCAACGGGAATAATGCTTCCTTCCTTTACAAACAACGGCAGCTGTTCATAACTGGCTGCGGCATTGATCCGCTGTCCACCGCCCAGGTAAGCGCCTGTATAGAAGTTATACCAGCCAGTATTGGCAGGCAGATATACCCAACGGCTTCTTGCCTTGTATTCATATACGGGGTTTACCAGCAACGATGGACCAAACATATACTGGTCGCCAATGTTCTCTACAGCCTTGTCAGCAGCAAAATCCATCACCAGCGGACGCATGATGGTATAATCATGATGATACACCTGTGCGGCTATAGTATAGATATATGGCATCAGCCGGTAACGCAACTGATCGTAATACAACATGCTTTTATATGCAGGATGGTCAGGGGGCGCAACATTAAAGATCTCGCGATAAGGGAATTGGCCATGCACCCGGAAGATGGGACAGAAGGCTCCAAACTGATACCAGCGTGTCATCAACTCGCGCCACTCATCCAGATCGCTGCCGGTTGCCTTTTCAAACCGCTTTTCAACTGCAAAACCACCAATGTCGGTTGTCCAGTAAGGTAAACCGGAAAGCGAAAAGTTAATCCCCGCCGCTACCTGGTTTTGCAGATCATTCCAACGGGCACCAATATCACCACTCCAGGTTACAGCTCCATATTTTTGTAACCCCGCGTATGCAGAACGGGTCAGGATAAATACCCGGTCAAGCGCATTGGTGCGTCGTTGTCCTTCATAAACACCTTTGGCATTCTCAACGGCAAAGTCGTTGAAATAACTGGTTGATGAACCACGCGCCACAGGTGCAATGAGTTTTTTTCTTTCATCAATGCTGGTATTTGATAATATATCAGGCTCAGTTGCATCCATCCACCAGCCATCTACTCCCTTACTGTATAATTTCTCGTTCATCAATTTCCAGAACAGTTCCCGCGCCTGTGGATTGTAGGCATCATAAAAAGTAGACACATATCCTACCCAGTCTTTCTGGTTGTTCAACACATTCTGTTTGTATAACCAGCCTTTTTCATTGAACAGGTCATAGTTTTTTGTACCTGTATAAAACTTTGGCCATACCGAGATCATGAAATGGGTGTTGTATTTTTCATGCAGGTCTTTTATCATGGCATCTGCATTGGGAAAACGGCTGGTATCAAATTCATGACTGCCCCACTGATCGGGTTTCCAGTAAAACCAGTCGAGAACAATATTGTCAATTGGAATTTTTCGCTCGCGGAATTCTTTTACAACCGATAACAACTCATTTTGTGTTTTATATCGTTCCCGGCTTTGCCAAAAGCCCATGGCCCACTTGGGTAACATAGTGGCATTGCCGGTGAGTTCGCGATAGCCGGAAATGATCTCATCCATATTATTTCCATAAACGAAATAATAGTTGATATTATCCCCCGCCTCTGACCAAAATGAAAAGTTGTTTTGACTGGTATCAGGTACAGGGCTCAACCATTTCATGGCCACATACGATTCACCTCCATCGGGTATCCATTCTATTTTTACGGGGTATTGTTTTCCTTTCTCCATATCCGCCTTTACCAGTGTAGTAATAGGGTTCCAGCATTGCCGCCATTTATCAACCAGCAACTTGCCATTGAACCAGTATTTTAAATACCCGCCTGATGAAAACAAAAAGCTATGCTCGCCTGAATAGGCAGATGAGATCTTTCCTTCCCATTGCACCCGGCCTTTTTGTAAAGGGAACCCCGCTGGGATGTTCTTTAATGCCGGGATAAATTCATAATCGATCTCCTTTTCACTCCGCCTGGTGAATACACTGTCTGCTTTTTTATTGGAAAAATAAGTGGCGGTCAATGCACCGGAAGTCCCATCTGTACCTGTTAACGATAAAGTATGTAATGGTTCAAACGGGCGGCAATCGCCAAACCGCGAAATGGAATAATTATCCCATAACAATCCATAGTTCCGATTGGAGACCATAAATGGTATGGCCACTTCTGAATTTTGTTGCAACAATGAAACCTGGGTGCCTCGATAATTAAATAATCCCTGCTGGTGTTGTCCCAGTCCATACCAGGCTTCGCCGGCCGGGGATTCAAAAGATTGGGAAATTGTAAAGGTAGACTTGCTCTCCAGGTCTTTTTTCACAAATGCCCTTCCCCCTGCGGGAACCTCCTTTAAAACTACATTTCCCTTCAAGTCGGTGAATTGTACATTGCCCGTTGTACGGGAAACGATGGCCCGTAAACTGGCTGTTTGCAATATCAACTGATCGCCCTGTTCTTCCAGTTTCCATTGAGGGTTACGTTTTACCCCTTCAATCATTAAACTGGGGGCAGCAGCAAATGAATCGCTGGCAGCAGCAGTTACATGAATAATTTTATCATTCACTATCTGCAACTTTACATTTACGGCTCCGCCGGCCTGAGGTTTTTCAATTTTTACGATCACCCCATCCTCTAACCAGGTGAAGTTGTTGAAAGCAGGTTTATGGAATGAGATTAAAACTATTAATCCTATAAGCACAATGGCTACAATGCCGACAAGCAGTCGTTTAAATGGGGTTTTCATGGAGTGTTCTGTTTTGGGATATTTCTAAACACCATAGTATGCTCAAAATTAACCAGATACGAATCGGCGGAAGGGTGTCAAATGTTATTAATTAGGGCGTGGTTTGTTAACCTTGTGTGTGGAGAGTGATGGCCTTTGGCGGAAAGTCGAAATGCGGCACCTGGTTATGGTTATTCGGAGCCCGAGGCAGGTTGCCGGGCCTTCGACTCCCCTCAGGGTATTGGAAATTAAACAAAATGATATTATAATTGCCTTTTATATTCATTCGCGAAATTCAATACCCTAGAAATGAACTGTAAAGTTTTTGTGCTGGCTTTGCTTGTACTGATTGGAAGTAGTTGTAAACATAAATCGGCAACGGAAAATACACCGCCCCCCCAGGAGACCCCACAACCCACCACCCCACAACCCCAAGGTCCGGGATCTCAGTCACCCCATACGCCCGGGCATGAACATGATGACACGAACGGGCACCACCATGAGCACGACCACGATGACGATGATGATGATCAGGACCATGATTGCCACGACCGTGACTGCCACCACCATGATTGCCATCACCATGACTGCCATCACCATGACTGCCACCATCATGGCAAGAAGCATCACCGGTTGCCACCCGGACAAGAAAAGAAATTACATGGAGACCAGTCAGCCAGGGATTATGCCCCGGGACATAGGAAGGGCAAGGGGAAATAGGAAATGGGCAATCGATGTTGTTTAGTTAAGCGATTTGATTAACCTGGAATGAAACACAGGGAATAATATTAACATTATAAACCCACACCTACCTCCCGCAAAGCGGGACAGGCTCTCCCAGGAGGGGATTCCATAAAACAAGCATTAACAAAACGACGTTGAGTGGACAGGTACCTACGCTTTACCTTTCTGAGCTATATATTCTGAAGGTAATAAGCCAAACTCTTTCTTAAAAGTCCGGGCGAAATATTTGGGGTTGTTGAAACCCACTTCATAGGCAATCTCAGAAATGGTGAACTGGCTTTTTTCAAGCAATTGGGCGGCGCGTTTTAACCTTATCGTCTTTATAAAATCTAGGGGCGATTTACCGGTTAACGCCAGCAGCTTTTTATACAGGGCTACCCGGCTCATGTGCAAGGCGCGGCTTAGGTCCTCAACTGAAAACTCGGGGTTACTGATGTGCTGTTCCACCGTTTCTATTGCCTGGCGAATTATTTGTTCATCGACCGAAGTGATACTTATTTCGGAAGGACTTACCTCTACCTGTTTATGGAACAATTTGCGCATGGCTTCCTGCTGCAAAAGCAGGTTCCTGATGCGGGATTGTAACATTTCAATACTGAACGGCTTTGTCACGTAATCATTAGCTCCTACCTGGAAGGCTTCGAGCTTGGGTTCTGCCGCCGACCTGGCGGTTAATAAAATTACCGGAATGTGTGAGGTTTGTTTATCATGTTTTATGGTACGGCATAATTCCATACCATCCATCACCGGCATCATTACATCACTTACAATAAGATCGGGTTGCAGTTGTTTGGTCTTTTCCCAACCTTCTGCCCCATTCACAGCTTCGTACACGACATAATTCCGGCGCAGGTTGTCTTTCAGGTAAAAACGGATGTCTTCATTGTCGTCAACGATCAGGATCACCGGTTTTTTATGGGAAGCTTTACCGGTCACTTCCCTGGCTCCTTCGCCTCCCTGTTGCAGCAACAATTCTTCCTGGCTTACCACCAGCTCGGCAACCACATTATTCACGGGTAACAACACAGTAAAGCAAGTACCCTTTCCAGGTTCGCTGGTTACGGAAATAGTACCCTGATGTAAGCGCACAAATTCTTTGGAGATGGCCAACCCAATACCACTTCCCTGGTTCAGGATACTGCCTGGTATGTCGTGTTGAAAAAAACGTTCGAATATTTTATCCTGGTCCCCCTGGGGAATACCAATCCCACTGTCTTTTACCATAATAGAGACAAACTGTTCTTCCTGCCCTACTATAACCTGGATGCTTCCATGCTCCGGTGTAAATTTAAAAGCGTTGGACAGCAGGTTGAACAAAATACGTTCGAGCTTATCGGGGTCAAAAGAGATCTGCAACGACTCTATACTGTTGCTGAAATTGAAATGGATATGTTTGGCGCCCGCCATGTCAGTGAATGAACAGGTAATTTCTTTTACGAATGAAACAATATCACCCATGGAAGGATAGAGCCGCAGTTCCCGCATCTCCAGCTTTCTGAAATCGAGCAATTGATTCACCAGGGCGAGCAATCGCCGCGCATTTCGATAGATCAACTGATATTGTTTCTTTTGTTCTGGCTCGTGGGAATGGTTCAGCATTTTTTCCACCGGGGCCATGATCAATGACAACGGTGTTCTGAACTCATGACTTACGTTGGTAAAGAATTTCAATTTCAACAGGTCAAGCTCGTGCACTCGTTCTGCTTCTTTCTTTTGTTGCGCCAGCTGAAAACGCATGTGCGCGCGTTGTATGGTGAGCCGCCGGGCCGCAAATAAAATAGCGCCTAACAGTACTGCATAAATAATAAAGGCCGGAACAGTTCGCCAGAACGGAGGCAGGATGATAATCTGCAGTGCCGTACCTTTTTCATTCCATACCCCATCGCCATTGCTGGCTTTTACCCTGAAAGTATATTTACCAGGATCGAGGTTAGTATAAGTAACGGTGCGGTGCGTGCCATCGGTTGTTAACCAATCGTTGTTGAATCCTTCCAGCTTATATGCATATTGATTTTTCTCGGGGTTGGAATAGTTGAGCGCGGCAAACTCCAATGAGAAAATATTCTCATGGTATTTCAGGGTAATGGCCTTTACTTCTGAAATGGCTGTTTGCAACAACACACGGTTATTGATCACTTCACCGGGTTGCGGGTTTTTATCAAACACCCGTAGATCGGTCAGTACAACTTCGGGCACCACGGTGTTGTGTGAGATGGCTTCAGGACTGATGATATTAAATCCATTGGCACCGCCAAAGATCAGTTCGCCCTGTTTTGTTTTCAATGCAGCATTTTCATTGAACTCCCGCCCCTGCAATCCATCGCGTTCATCATAATTTCTGAACTGTAACCGGATGGCCCCATTTGTTTCATGCTTTACCCAGGCCCTGCTCAGGCCATTTGATGTTCCTAGCCACAGCGTATGGGCGTTGTCTTCCATCAGGGTGAGGATGTTGTTCTCTGACAATCCATCAGCCTGGGAATAATGATGGAAAGAATGGGTCACTTTATCAAATAAGTTCAGTCCATCGCGGGTGGCCACCCACATATTGCCGTGACTGTCTTTCAACAATGAAGTCACATTGTTATTGCCTAAACTGCTTTTATCTTTTGTATCGTGCTGGTACCAGGTAAAACCGCCGCCTTTTTTATTTAACACACTAATGCCTGATTCGGTGCCTATCCACAAGTTACCATCCTGGTCTTCGGCCAGTGCCGAGATGTAATTTGAATTAATGGAACCATTTCCCTTTCGATAGGTATAGAATCCTTTTATTTCCGGGTGAAAGCGGTTCAGCCCACCACTCAATGTTCCGATCCATAATTGTTGTTGCGCATCTTCATAGATCTCCCAGATGCTGTTATCAGAAATACTGGTAGCAACTTCCGCATCATGTTTATAATGAATAAACTGGTGGCCGTCGTAACAATCAAGTCCGCCATAGTACGACCCGATCCACAACTTTTTATTATGATCAATGCATAAACTTACGATTACATCATTGCTGATACTGTTTGTATTGGTAGCACTGTGTTTATAGGTATGATAATTCCCGGTAATTCTATCGTAATAGATCAAGCCGCCCCCATTGGTCCCGATCCACAGGTTGCCTTTATCGTCTTCTACAAACCGGTTCACATCGTCGAACGGTAAACTATGGGCATCGGACAACAGATGCCGGTAAACCGGAAACTTAATGATGTTCTCATGATAATAGTTGATCCCTTTTTTATAGGTTCCCAGCCAAATAATACCGGTGTTGTCTCGGTAAATGGCATTAATGCTGTTCTGACTAATGCTTTTAAGATCTTCCGGTTTATTCTCTAAATACCCGATAACGCCTGTTCTTTTATTCAACAGGTTTACTCCCCCATGATCAGTACTGATCCAGATAAGGCCATTGTTATCCTGCTGAATACCCGTAACCAGGTTATTGTTTAACTGGTTGCCGGGCGCATCGCGGTGATAATGTGCCAGGTTATTTGATTTTATCTGGTAACAAAAGGCCCCTTGTGGCAGCCCTTCTGTATAGATCCACAGGTCGTTCTCTGCATCGGCAAACAGGCGGTACCGCAGTTCCTCGGCCCGTTTAAACAATCCAGAATTGCTGACGATCATTTTCTCCGTAGCGGTATTATATGCTTCCAGCAATCCATCGGTATAAATGATCCAGATGTTGCCGGCATTATCAGCCGTCATATCGGTTATATCGTGTTGCCGCTTAAAACGTGTTACCGTATGCGTTACCGGGTTATACCGGCTGGCACCATAGCCAGTTTGGGCAAACCAGTAACAGCCTTGTTTATCCTTTACAATATCGGTAACAAACGTATTGGGTAAAGATAGTTGCTGGCAATAACCTGCCGTATTGGTCATGGCTTTTTCCGATACGGGATCAAAGAGACACTGCCCGGCCCGGGTATCGATCCAGAATTTATTGTCAGGTCCCTCCTGGATCTTTACAATTAGATCGTCATTAAGCGAGGAAGAGTCGTTTTCGCGGTGCCGGAAAACTTTGAAGGTATAGCCATCATAGCGGTTGAGACCGGAAGCTGTTCCAAACCACATAAAGCCCTTTGCATCTTTTATAATGCTGTTAACCTGGTTGTGCGATAAACCGTTAGAAATATCGAGGTGCGAAAACGGGTATTGCACAGGCTGTGCAAATAGTGGACGCAGGTATGGAAAGCAGATAGTTAGTATCAGTATCCGTTTGATCATCGTATATGGCAAAGCAATCGTAGCAATTGTTTCAATGACAATATACGGGGATTTTCTGATTACCTGCCTGTGTAATGTATAATACATTACAATTCATTATCTGCAATGAGGTTACAACGGAAGTTGACAAGGAAGAAAGCCTGTTCCAGTTTCCAGGTTGCAAAGCCAGGACTTCCCTGTAACCTTTAACCTGTAACTTGCAACAGGCTCCCGACCAAAGGACTGTCCGGCTTTATCTTATATTACCATTACCTTGTAATAACCATTTCTCAGTAACCAACTTCTCTAATGCAAAAGGCCCGCGGGCATGAAGCTTTTGGGTGGAAATGCCGATCTCGGCACCAAGGCCCATTTCTTCCCCATCGGTAAACCGGGTGCTTGCATTGGTATAAACAGCAGCCGCATCTACTTCCTGTAAAAAGCGGGCGCACTGTTTTTTGTTGTTCGAAACAATGGCTTCGCTGTGTTTGGTAGAATGTTCACGGATGTGGTCCAGCGCTTCATCGATGTTCTTTACCACCTTAACGGCGCATTTCAGGCTCTGGAACTCGCGATCAAAATCTTCCGGTGTAGCCTTTTGTAAATGAGGGTAACCCTTTAATAATTTATGCGATTTGGCATCGGCAAATATCTCTACCTGATGCTCATTGAATTTTGATTGTAATTGTTTCAGAAAAGCAGGCGCTACGGCTTCATCCACTATCACCGTATCCATAGCATTGCAAACTGATGGACGTGATACCTTGGCATTTACAACAATGTCAACCGCCTTTTTTATGGACGCTTCTTTTTCTACATACACATGACATACGCCAGCCCCGGTTTCTATCACCGGCACCAGGCTATTCTTTCTTACAAACTGGATCAGCGATTCGGAACCACGGGGTATAAGCACATCCACATATTTGGTAGCAGTAAATAATTCCTGCACGGTCTCCCGTTCTGATGGCAACAGGGTTACGCAATCGGGATCGATGTCATTTGCTTTTAGCACTTTTTTTATGAGGCGGATGGCTGCCAGGTTGGAGTTCTCCGCTTCGCTGCTGCCCTTGAGCACACAACCATTCTGGCTGCGAATACAAAGCGCTGCTATATCATAAGTAACATTGGGTCTTGATTCGTAAATGGCGCCTACCACGCCCAACGGCACGGCGATCTTATGCAGCAACAGGCCATTGTCGAGCCGGCGTTTCTCCAGCGTTTTACCAGCAGGGTTAGGCAACTTGCTGATCTTCCGGATGCTGTTTGCAATACCGGCAATGCGTTGTTTGTTCAACAACAGTCTGTCGACTTTTGGATTGTTTGGGTCCTGCTTTTCTACATCGAGCTGGTTGGCTTTTATAACAGCCGCGCTGTTCTTCTCCAGTTCATCGGCCAGTTGCAATAAAACAGCTTTCAGTTGTTTATCAGTTGCCTGCCGCAAGTTGATAGCGGCTTTCCAGGTCTTAATTATCAATGGTTGTATACTGCTGCTCATCAGGTCTAATTAAAATATTACTATATCGTCGGCATGTGCTGCCAATACATTTTTTTGAGAAATGCCATCGCGAATGGAGGCGGCATCCAGTTTTACTTTGGCAACGCCAATAATGCTTTCGTCTTCATCTTTTATTTGTACTACTTCTCCCGCTGCAAATTTTCCCTGCACCTGGGTAACGCCTACGGTAAGCAAACTTCGGCGCTGTTGCAAGGCTTTTACCGCGCCTTTGTCAACCAACAGGGTGCCCAATGTAATAGAACCGCTGGCCAGCCATTTTTGCCGGGCTTTTAAATTCGAATCCTGCGAAATAAAGGTGGTCCCGTTTTTACCGGTGAGGGCATCAGCAAAGGGAGTTTTTCCGCTCAGCCCGCAAATGATCACCTGAATACCCAGGGAGGTGGCTAAACGGGTAAAGGTGAGTTTGGAGGTCATGCCACCCAGGCCAAGACTGCTTTTACCGGTTTGTACAAAGCCCAACACCTTGCTGTCGATCTTTTCTACCCGGGGAATGATGTTTTTGGCATCATCCATAAAACCGCCCACTGAGGTACAGATCACTAAAGTTTCTGCATCGAAACCCACGGCAATGAGAGTGGCCAGTTCGTCGTTGTCGCTGAACTTCAGCTCCACATTACTTACCAGGTCGTTCTCATTCACAACAGGCAATATACCGTTCTGCCAAAAAGCTTCAAAGGTTTCTTTCAACTGTACAAACTGAAACCGGTTGCTGAAATGGTGCCGTTCGCACAGAGCTTGCGCTACGGGTATATCGTACTTCGAAAATTGTTTCTGGTATAATTGTATCAATAAGGGATTACCAACGGCCGCGGCGGCTTTGCGTTCAGTAATACTGCCCTTATAATTTTGAATGTATACTTTTCCGCTGCCCACTGCCCCACTCGATACCAACACCACCCGATGGGTATGAAACAGCTCCGCAATTTCTGACGCTACCTTCTTTATTATGGTATGACTGATCACGCCTTCCTCATTGGTAATAACCGCTGTGCCAAGCTTTATTACAATAACCGGTTTTTGCATGCGCAAATTTAAGCCGGAAACACCGAACGCAATCGCTTAAGGCATTATTTGTCTACAAGAATGCAGGACTTTCCTTTTTGTGTCGTAGGCTTTCGAACGTTCGTATTCTGGGCAAATAACTCCACAAAAAATCACATCAAATATATGAATACCAATATATTATAAGAGGCATATGGTTTTAGATACTACTTGTAAATCTCGTGTTATGATTAAGAAATATTACGGCTTATGCTTTCTGTTGATGACCTTATTCTATTCAGGTTGTGCTGCAGTTGAAGGCATTTTTAAAGCAGGGATGTGGTGGGGTATCTTTTTAGTGGTACTGGTAATTGGATTGATATTCTGGATAATTAGTAAGATTTTCGGCGGGAAATAAGTTTGTTAGTTGTTTAGTTATTGAGTTTTTGAGTGCGTAACAGCAAGCTCAACTCAATAACTTCAACTAAATAACTAATTTCTAAACTCCTGTGAGATCATGAGTCCATATTTTCCTCCATCCACTATACCGATGCCGAGCCGGCCAAATTCAGGCCTCAGGATATTAGCGCGGTGCCCGGGTGAATGCATCAATCCGCTATGGGCAATATCCAACGTAGGGGCCAGCGCAATATTCTCGCCGGCATTGGTAAACTGCACGCCATCCTCTTTCATCCGATCAAAAGGCCCTTTTTCATCGGGCGATATATGTGAGAAATAGCCCCGCTGAAACATATCTACAGAATGTTTGCGGCCAACAGCAGTTAACTCAGGATCCAATTTCAGTGTATTCAATCCTGCTTTTATCCGCTCAGCATTTACCCAACTTAACATCAGGGTTTCCAGATCGGACCGCGGGGGCGGCGCCATCACCTTAAAAGGCAGAATGACAGTTTCATTGGAACCGGGTTTGACAGTTAACCGGTTCATCGTTCTTTCTACCTCGGTAAACACCAATGACAATTTGGTCTCAATTAGTTCGGCTGGTACCGACAAAATAACCACAAAGCGGCTTTGACGGGTTTTACTGGAGATATTATTACTGATGGGTAATGCCAGCAACAGTGCCGCCACTATTACTGCATGGGTAACGCCATTTATAAAACCGGGTAGCATACCGAGGAATTTATTATCCCACCGACCATGCGCATCGGCTGGGATCTTATGTAATGTTCTGTTGGTTAGCACATTTGTAAATACCCGCATTAAAACATAGGTAACTATAAATGCAAGCGGCAATGCCCAGGAGCCGAGTGAAGGAAAGTATTTGTTGATAAAATTTGTAGGGTATGGATATAATAAAAAAGTAGCCGCAATACTAATTATGAGCCCCATCAAATATAATAGTTCCAGGATAAATCCCTTTTGCCAGCCATCCCACATACCATAGGCTACTATTATCAGTAGCAGAAAATCTATCCAATTCATACTTGCAGCCTTTGTTATTTACACTAAAAAACCATGCTACCTATACGGGATTGCATTTTCATGGGCCGGAGATTGAACATATACATAAGGCAGGAGCGTATTGTTGCTAAATTTCTACATTTTTATTGGAAGGAGGATGTTAAAATAAAGAAGGCCCGGATAGAAATCCAGGCCCGTTAAAAATCCAATATCCTATGAAAAACCGATATACTAACGGTGTTCGTGGTTCGCAAATTGTTTCGGGGTTAAAATTATTTTTCCGGGCAGTGATTACCTCTCCTTTTAATCTGAAAATGTGTTGATTATACCTATTAATATTATCTCAACAACCTACCGCTTCAAAATCACCCAATTCACATTTTCACCCCGTATAAAACCAGCTCTTATTTCATTATGCCGGAATCAACAACACGTCCTACATATTTATTATCCTGCAAAATCCAGGTTACTTCATACTTACCAATGGCTTCGTTGTTCACCATATAAATATACATCCGGTGTTTGTCTTTCGAGAGGTACACGGCATTATGGGTTTTAATGGTACCGCCTTCTGAGTACGTAAATTCAGGGTGATACAGGTCGGCAAATGCAGCCGGAGGAACTGCAACTGTATCCTTATTATTAAGGATAACATTAACCGAAGAAATAGTAGTGGTGGGAACCGTACCATAATCGCCATAGTATGGTTTACCATCTATTTTTACCAGGTACTTCTTATCGTAGTAATAGAATAGTTTGTGTTTGGAAGCTTCAAATGTACCGCTGGTGATAACCACTTTCAGAGCCTGCCCCGCAATTGCGGGGTTGTTGCCTTCAAAGGTTATAGAATGCATATTGTAGTCGGTGGCCGGTATCTTCTGTAAGGGCTCCTTACCCAGTCGTTCGTCGATGCCGCCAATGGTAAAAGTGGCCAGGTCGTCCCGGATCTCACCTTTGGGGGATTTTAAAAAGCTTTCTTTTTTGTTTCGAAGATCGGGTAAGGACTCATCCTGGGCCTGGGCGCCTACAAATGAAACAAGCAGGCACAAGCATAAAAAGGAACGCATAGAAAATGGTATTGAGTTATCGAATTTGCAAATAGATCCCAGCGAAAATAACTACAAAAAGAGGATTTTGAGCTAAAAGAATGTTAAGTCGGGAAACGGGAAACGGCAGACGGCAGACTGCAATGGGCAATGGGCTAAGTAAGCAGCTTTTATTTAGTTTTTAGGTTCTTTAGTTTGTACGTTTTGTGCTGCCAGTTACTGGTCGCCGGTTCCCGGTTCCGGATCCATATTCTCAGCTCGCTATTTTTCTAAGCATCCCATTCCTCCAACCCAATTCAAGAAACCAGGAACTCAGTCGCCGGTTCCCGGCTCCGGATCTATATTCTCAGTTCGCTATTTTATTTAAGGCCTCCGTTTAAACGGCAGACGGCAGACAACAGACGGCAATCCGCAAATAAACCCAACATTTCAATAACTCAATAACTTATAAACTTAATAACCTGTAACTAACTTAAAAACTTTTAGTACTCAAACTTGAGGGACGAGCATTTACACTACTTCCCCAATCAGTTGGTTTGGCCTGTAAATAGATCTCCAGCACGCCGCCCTTCCTAATGACCTCATACGGGATGAAATTCTTTTTATAGAGGGTGCCGTTCAATTTTATTTGTTGAATATAATGATCGTTTGCATTTTGTTTGTGGCAAACGATCTGTAGTTTCTTGCTTCCTGGTAATTGAAGGGTAATTTTATCAAAAACAGGCGAGCTAATGATATGCTCACCCGAAACCGGATCAACGGGATATAAGCCAATGGCTGCAAAGATATACCAGGCACTCATTTGACCTGCATCATCATTCCCGCTCAATCCACCGGCGCCATCGCTGTATTCTTCGCTTACAATATTCTGTACCACCTGTTGTGTTTTCCAGGGTGCAGCCGTGTAGTTATACATAAACGGGATCTGGTGACCTGGTTCATTACCATGCCAGTATTCATTCTTTGCAAAAAGGGAGTCCAGTGCATTTTCCAATGCTTTATCGCCGCCCATCAGGCTAGCCAGTCCGCTAATATCATGCGGCACATAAAATGTGTACTGGCGTGGCGTTCCTTCTGTAATATAGGGTTCGCGTTTATCGGCATTAAAGGGTTTGTACCAGTGCCCGTCGGCATATTTACCCCGTACTAGCCCTACTGCACTGTCAAACACGTTGCGGTAATTGAGCGCCCGTTTGCGCAGTGCAGTATAATCGGCTATTTTATTCAATCCTTTGGCAACAAGGGAGAGGGCATAATCATCATAGGCATACTCCAGGGTGCGGCTCACCTGTTCTTTTTTATGAAAGGCTTCGGGCACGCTGTCTTCCATGGGTATATACCCATATTGTAAATACGATGGCAGGGCCCGGCGGCCTTTTCCATTTATATAATCTTCGTTATTGGGAATATCGAAGGCGTTTTGCCGCATCAGTTTGTAAGCTGCGACCACATCATAATTACGAATGCCTTTTGTCCACGATGAGGCAATAAATGCGGTAACATGATCACCGATCATGGCGGCGGTATAGCTGTTCCAGCAGGGAAAAATAGGCAACCATCCGCCCTGCTCCCCTTTCAAGACCAGACTCGACACCAATTGATTCACCCGCGCTGGTTGCAAGATCTGCAATAAGGGTAATTGGGCGCGGTAGATATCCCACATGGAAAAATCATCATAGTACTGTCCATTCGCCAGCTTGCGGATGGGTGAGCCACTGGCAAATGAAGGATAGGTACCACTCACATCACTGAACAAACGTGGGTGCTGCATGGCGTGGTACATAGCCGTATAAAATATGCGTTTGTCCTTTTCATTGTCGCCCTGTACCTGTATTTGTGCCAATGCCTGTTGCCAGGTTTTTTGCGCACTGGTTTGGATCGATGTAAAGTCCCAGGTCGTTATTTCAGCCTGCAGGTTTTTCTTTGCTTCGGCTACACTGCTGAATGAGGTGCCAATACGAATACGAAGTTTTTCTCCTTTTTTCAATTTAAAACCGGCAAACACCCCGCTGTTCTTTTGATCGCGGATACTATCGATCGCGAATACATTTCCATCCTGAAATGTTCCCGTACGCACGGGCACCTTTTCGAATTGTATAAAGAAATAACCACTGAAGCCTGCCTTGTTTCCCCAACCCTGGTAAATGCGATGGGCAGGATTGTATCCCCAGACTTCCCCTTTTGCTGCATTGATATTCACCACACTTTCACCCCGATCGCTATTAGGAATAACCAGCAGGTATAAACTATCATCCTGTTGCAGGGTGAATTGCATCATGCCGCAGCGGGCAGTGGCCGTCATTTCAGCAATACATCCATAGGCTGGTAATGTTACTTTATAATAGGCGGGTGTAGTAACTTCATTGGTATGCGAAAAGGGAGTGGCAAAGTCTTTCGTTTTTAATTGCCCGGTTATGGGCATAATGGTCATACTGCCATAGTCCTGCATACAGGAGCCACTGATCCAGTGGGTGCCCCGAAAACCGCTTATGAGACTGTCTTTATAAAAATAAGGAGGAATACACTTGGTTTCGGTTGCTCTTGTTTGCGGTGTCCATTGCGTCATGGCGAAGGGTAAACCTACCGCCGGAATAGTATTGGCGTTTTTTTCAGAACCAGCCTCGCTGTGTTTTTGTGCGGCAGTTGTTGTGGAGGGAGCAGTGCCTGACAATGGTTGTACATATTTTACCAGGTCCTGGCTAAAAATAGATACTGGCAAACAGGTTAGAAGAAGTATTAGTTTACAGTTCATATTTCAAAGTTCCGGGTTCAAAGATCAATGTTGCGCAGGCAGCGGACAAATTTTATAATTCAGTGTATAGCTCAGCGCTCTCTGTTCTCAACGTTTTAGTTCATAGAAAAAAAACTCCAGGCTGGAAAGCCCGGAGGTTGTAATTACTGCTACATGATTATGAAAAAGAAGTTTATTAGTAGCTGTTAACAGTGGTTCCTCCCTATTCCGCCAGCCGGCGGATCCGGTGGTTAAAATTGGCCGGACCCGATGGTCAGGTCCGGCGCTTTGTCATCGCACTTCTCCTAAAACTAAAAACTAATTATACCCAGGGTTTTGGGTGAGTTTTGGGTTAACTGCAAACGCATTGGTTGGTATCGGGAAGATCCTGCGATACTCATCTGCATTTGTTTTGAAACCCCATTTACCCTCATATTTTCCGTATCTGATCATATCGTTCCGGTGCCACGCTTCCCAGGCAAACTCACGACTCCGTTCATT
The DNA here is from genome assembly GCF_017742245.1 of Niastella soli. Taxonomy (GTDB): domain Bacteria; phylum Bacteroidota; class Bacteroidia; order Chitinophagales; family Chitinophagaceae; genus Niastella; species Niastella soli. The sequence continues at coordinate 2,539,163 of NZ_JAGHKO010000001.1, read as the reverse complement.
GTAAATGCTATCCAGGTTTATAGTTGCCCAGGCTGGGGAAGTGGTTCGCTTCGACCGTACATCATTGGCCAGCGATAAAGCGGTTTGTCCCAGCGTAGGGGTGCCGCCACGCAAGATGGCTTCTGATTTCATCAACAGGATATCTGAATACCGGAAGATGGCAATGTCGTTGTTCTGGTCCCGCGAAGCAGAGGTGGCATCAGGATAGAACTTGATGTTACGATAACCCATATTCCACGCCACTTCATCATTACCACAATCGAAAGTGGTCGTACTTTGGCGTAATACAATATTCGGAGTTAGCTCTAACTGATATGTAAACTTACTACTGTCACCCTTATAAGCAATGGCATCATACCCCGCTTTTGTAGTGGTGATATTAAGTGGAGTTATTCCATCGGGCAAAAACTGTTTGCCAACCAGCCACTGTTTATTGCGAATATCATTTACATCATTAAAGTATGCATAAAACTCTGGCAGCGTGCTGGCGGGACCACCAGGCGTGTAGGGAATATTAAAGTAATTATATCCTGCACCAGCAGCCACTTTACCCATTGAGCGCGGTACATCGTAACGAGCATGGTAGTTAGCGGCGCGGAAGGGAAGGGTGTTGGTGAATGTTGGATCGTACGGGATAGCAAAAATAAATTCTTCCTTGCTGCCCACCGCATCCGGGCCATTGAGCGGATAGAACGCCTGCAAATAATTGGATCTGCTCGCGACACTGTATTTATTAGAGCTTATAATATTATCACAAGCTACAATACACTCGGTATATTTTTTAGTACCTGTATAATACTCCGCATTCAGGTACATTTTTGCCAGCAGGGCATACGCACCATATTGCGTGAACCGGCCATAGGTAGCCTTACTAACTGTAGTACTCAGGTAAGGGATCGCTGCTTTAATTTCAGTCTCGATGAAGTTAAAAACTTCCGGCCGCGGTGTTTTATCACGTGCAACAAAATCGCCATACAGGGTATCGATGGGCACATTCCCCCAGTTGTCCATCATAAAATAATAGGCAAGGGCCCGCACCATTTTCAATTCAGCCAGGTTCCTGTCTTTGGAATCCCCTGCCGGTTGCGTTTTACCAAGAATAGATAATTCCTGGTTCACCGTTCCTATGATAGTTGAAAGCCAATACCAGTTGCCATTTACATAGCCATTGTCCCTTGTCCAGGTATGATAATGCATTTCAAGGTTCTGGCCACCATCGTACCAGTTACCGCCCCGGGCAGGCATTATGCCTTCATCGGTGCTGTAAGTTTGCTGGAAGAAATATTCCGCAGCCACATTCCCTCTCAATGCTACATAGGCAGGGCCGGAAGCTGTGATAAAGGAAGCGGAATCCTGCGGGTAAATATCGGGAGTCAATTCCGTGGTTGCTTCTACGGTTATCTTATGACAGGAAACCATTACTCCAGCAGCCATCAAAGAAGCAACTATATAGATCAATCTTTTTTTCATAAATCTCATTTTTGCTGGTTAAGTTAGAAGGAGATGTTTGCTCCAAACAAGAGCGTACGGGTTTTGGGATAGAAGTTGTTGTAATCGATGCCCGGTGCAATACCGCCCTGGTTCACTTCGGGATCTACCCCATTGAAATTAGTAATTACGAACAAATTGTTCCCTGTTAAATACAATCTGAGTGATTTGATATAAGAGCCCAGGTTCTTGAAGTTGTAACCCAACGTAGCATTGTCGAGCCGAAGATAATTTCCGCTTTCAATAAAGCGGGAAGAATACTTATAGGAATTAAAGTCAGCGGTTGATTCTCCGGCTGCATCCTCCAGGATGTTTGTGTATTGCGCGGTACTGGGTCTGAACAGGTCGGCCCGGGTGGCATTAAAGATCTTGTTACCAAAAACGCCGCGGAGCGCAATGTTCAGGTCAAAATTATTATACTTAAAGGTATTGGTCCAGCCTAACAACAATTTAGGTTGTGCGTTCCCGAGGTAATGATAGTCGGTCCCGCGGAGCGGAGCAGTAGTCAAAGTTTTTCCATCCTTGGCCCAATATTGCGATACCCCTGCTGCGTCTTTACCGGCATAATCAAGTGAATAGAACTGGCCCAGCGGATATCCTTCTTTTAACAATTGGAGTGAAGCGCCTGACTGACCACCTCCTTCAGGAAAACCTACAGCCACAGAGTCGCCACCCGGGAATAAGGGGCTCTTCAGACTGGTGATCTTGTTGACATTGTGCGCCAGGTTCAAATTGCTGGTCCAGGTAAATTTACGGTTCTGTATAATCGTTGCACTCAGCGCTAACTCAATACCTTTATTTTCCATTTCACCACCATTGGCTACAATTTTCCCTACAGGAACAAGGATAGGATCAACATTATAATTATAGATCATATCCGTTGTTTTCTTTTTATATACATCAATTGACCCACCCAGTTTACCTTTCAATAAAGTGAAGTCTAAACCTATATTGGTGGTAGCAACTTCCTCCCATTTTAAATCGGAATTGGCAGCTGCAAGCGGACCATAAGCTGCAGTCGGAGTGCCATTATAATACCAGGTGCCCTGACTACCCAATATAAATTGTGCCGTATAGGCGTTAAAACCAAATGCATTACCGGTAACACCATAGCTCGCTCTCAGTTTTAACTCGCTGAACAGGTCCTGCGATTTCATGAAGTCTTCTTCACTTATACGCCAGGCAGCAGCTACTGAAGGGAAATATCCCCATTCATTATTTGCACCAAACACCGAGCTGCCATCCCTTCTCACCGATGCCTGTAAGAAATACTTTTCATTGTAATTGTATTTCAACCGGGCAAAATCCGAGATCAGTTTGATCTTCTGATAAATAAGATCAGCCCCCAACCCAATACGGGTTGAATAAGCATAAGGGTTGCTCAACGCCAGGTTCTGGTAACCGATATTATCAACAGGGAAATTATACGTTGTTACCTGGAAGCCATCGCCGTTCACATTTTCCTGCCAGGAGTATCCCAGTACTGCATTGATAACATGCTTTCCAACAATCTTATCCCAGGTAAAGTATGTTTCCAGGATCTTGCTGGAATTGCTGTAGGCCTGTCTGGTTGCCTGTCCATTGGTACCGAATGACTGGATCCCATGACCATAAGTAGTAGGATCAGGGTTATCATACATGCCGGTATAGTTGCTCGTGAAATACTTATCGAGGTAAGAACCGTACAAATTCGAATTGTTGATATACGCCACATTCAGGTCGTACGTAAGGCCAAAAGGCAGTTTTGCCTGCGCCGTTAAATTAGCCATCAGGTTATTGTACTTATTGTTCTGCTGGCTATGGTTCATCATGGCCACCGGGTTGTAATAACCTGTTTTGGTAAAGTTCTCGAAATAAGTGCCATCGGGGTTCTTTACGGGCGATACCGGCAGATAGGTGGCAGATTGCAACAGCACCGTATTCCGGTAAGGAATATCATCAGCATCATTATTCGAATTGGTAATATTAAGACCCAATCTCAATTTATCGTTGATCAAAAACTGCTCAACAGACAAGCGGGCAATGATGCGTTGCAGATTACTATTCTTTAAGATACCGGGCTTGCTGAAATAGTTTAAACTGGCGCTGTATGATCCGTGATCGCCACCACCGCCAATATAAATATTATGGCTTGTGGATACCGCTTCATTGCGTTGTATTTCTTTCTGCCAGTCGGTATCGGCGCCCTTGTCATCAAGCGGGGTAAAGGCCAGGTTGTTTTTTGCCAGGAAATCCCGCAACTGACCGGCATCCATTACATCGAGCCGGCGGGATACTTTTTCAACCCCTACAAAACCACTGTAAGATACCTGCGGCTGCCCCTTTTTACCTCTTCTGGTGGTTACAATAATAACGCCATTTGAAGCACGGTTACCATAAATGGCCGTTGCAGCGGCATCTTTCAGAATATCCATGGAAGCGATATCGGCGGGTGCTATAATAGAGATATCAACACCGGGAACACCATCAACAACATAAAATGGGCCACCCGGACTATTGATCGTTGACGCGCCACGTACAATAACTGCAGCAGGCCGGTTGGGATCTCCACTTGCAGTGACGTTCAATCCTGGCACTTTACCCTGCAGCAACTGTCCTACATCTGCAATGGCGCCTCTGTTCAGATCATCGGGTTTAACAGTGGTAATGGCGCTGGTCAGGGCTTTACGCGAAGCTTTACCATAACCGACTATTACAACATCGGTCATTGTAAGTGCTGCACTTTGCATTGTTACATCAATGGATGTTCTATCATCCAGTGTAACTTCCTGTGGATCGAGGGAAACACCACTAAACACCAGTACATCTCCATTTTTTGCAGGGATGGCATAGGTGCCATTCGCCTTTGTACTGGTAACAATTTTTTTTCCTTTTACAGTTACGGTAATTCCTGCCATAGGTTTACCAGTGGAATCGCTTACAGTTCCGGTAACCTGGGGGGATTGCGCCAGCATACACAGCGGCGATAACAAAAGCAGCAGTAACAGGTGAATCCCCGCACCTTTCGGGAGCGACTGACAAAGCAATCTCATAACAAAAGTTTTAGGTTAAGTGAATAGTCATCCGTTCCGCTTTTTACCAGCGGTTAAATGTACTTGTTACATTTATCAATAAAGCCAATAAAAAAACACAACTTCCTGGGTATTGTGTTTACATAATGATACATGCGCCGATCAATAAACTACACGTAAGTACAGCTCATTTGATCATTGCTGATAAAACAAGGAATGGATAAAGTTTTGGGTGGAGTAGCGTTAAAACTTGATAGTAGATGGCAGGTATTTAGCTACCAGATCTTCATAATAGGTGCGTAGCTGTTTCCAATCTGGCGGTGTAGGATTTTTTGAATACAAATCATATGGATTGAACAACTTGACCCATTTCAGCATTTCACGATCATGATCATCTAACAGGTGATCATAAGCGCCTTCCCGGTGCCAGGCATAAAATGAGTGGTAGCGTAACATGTATAGGCCAGGCTCGGGCAAATAATCTTTCACCATCTGGTAAACATATTCATCATGGCCCCATGACATGCTCACATTGCGTAAACCGCAATTTTGCGAATATACTCCCAGCTTGGTGCTGAAAACAGGATTGGTATAGTCAGTATTGTTCTTAAAAAATTCGGGATATACTATTTTATCGGAATAAGCGCAACCAACAGGGAAGGTATCGCCAACAACAGCCCATTGGGGTTCACCAAACAGGCAAAGTACCTTACCCATATCGTGCATTAAACCGGTCAGCACCATCCAGTCGGGGTGACCGTCGGCACGGATGGCCTCCGCAGCTTGTAACAAGTGCTGGAACTGATCAAGGTCAGTATCAGGATCTGAATCATCAACCAGTTGATTCAGGAAATTAAAGGCATCCCAAACAGTCATTTCCTTCCGGTTGAACTGTAAGAAATCCTTTCTCTTCTCCTGTACAAAATCAAACGTTTGATGCGTATGGTTCAAGCGGTAAAATTCCCGTACAGTATCCCGGGCGGGATCGTCGTAATTACGGTATTCTTCTTTTGATTTATCTTTTGCTATTGTATCAGGGTCGGGGTAGCGTTGCAGCAGATCATCTTCCCACTCGTCCAAACTTCCCAGGGGATTGATTTCTTTCTCGGAGAATTTACCAGGAGTCGCCATAGCAATCGTTTTTGAAATATTATATGACTTGTGTTAGTTTCTGCAACTAAGTTCAACTTTTTTGCTAAAGATTGTTAGCCATCTGTTAACTTTATTTACGAAAACGGTTGCGAAAAAATGCAATAATTTGCGTTATAAAACAGCCTGTAATACAAATAATTAAGGTGCTAACTTCCCCTCATGAGCAGAGTAAACATTAAGGTATTGGCCGACCAGTTGCAATTATCGGTATCCACCATTTCAAAAGCATTGCGCGATAGTTATGAGATCAGTGATGAAACCAAAAAGAAAGTACTGGAGCTGGCCACCCGCTTAAATTACGTACCTAACCCCTACGCCAGCAGTTTGCGTCGTAAGAAAAGCAAAACCATTGCAGTAGTGTTACCAGAAGTAGCTGATAACTTTTTCTCACTTGCCATTAATGGCATTCAATCGGTTGCTGAAACCAAAGGTTATCATGTACTTATATATTTGTCGCACGAGAAATTCGCCAATGAGAAAACCATTCTGGAAGATTGTCAAAGCGGCCGGGTGGATGGGGTGCTGATCTCTATTTCCAGCGAAACCAATTCAGCCGACCATATCTACAAATTACAGGAGAATAATATTCCCGTTGTGTTTTTCGATCGTGAACAGGAAGCCATTGAAACAGCTCGCGTAACTACTAACGATTTCGATTGTGGATTTTTGGCCGCCAATCATTTACTGCAGAAGGGCTGTCATAAACCGGCTTTTGTTTCTATTTCCCAAAGCCTGCCTATTTGTTTGAACCGGGTGAATGGTTTTAAAGCAGCCCTGCATAAAGCGGGCATTCCCCATTATGATAACCAGATCATTTATTGCCCTGATAATGATGACATGTATAAACAAATAAAATCTATACTGCAAAGCGACCAACGTCCCGATGGATTAATTGCTTCGGTTGAGAAAATTGTTACTCCGGTTTACCTGGCCTGCCATGAGTTACACATCCGCATTCCCCATGATATAAAAATAATTGCCTTCGCCTCCCTGGATACGGCCCCTATTTTAAATCCTCCGCTTACTACCATTACCCAGCCGGCCTTTGAAATAGGTAAAGCCGCTGCCACCCTTCTTTTTAAGGGTATAGAGAAAAGTTCGTTTGATCTTAGCAAGGAAAAGCTGGTCATTCCCAGCGCTTTGATTGAAAGGGAATCTACTATGTAAGTTGATAGGGGTGAAATGGTTGACAGCGTTGATAACGGAGAAAAAGCAGCCCCATTGCCTTTCAACCTTCTTCGCAAACGTATTCGTAAATATTTTTACTAAAACATGATTGGGATCATAATAATGAAATGAAAGAAATATATTGTGGGTAGAAACTATCACAGCTTAACGATTGCGCATGAGTCTACATTTTGCCGACTACCTGATCATTCTGGTATATTTCATTTTTGTTATTGGGGTTGGATTCCTCATTAAAAGGAAAATAAAATCCAGTAATGATTTTCTCACCAGTAGCCGAAGTATCCCATTATGGATCACCAGCCTTGCTTTTATCTCCGCCAACCTGGGTGCCCAGGAAGTGATTGGGATGGTTGCATCCGGCGCCAAATACGGTATTATGACCGTACACTTCTATTGGGTGGGCGCTATTTTTGCCATGGTGTTCCTGGGTGTTTTTATGATGCCTTTTTATTATGGCAGCCGCGCCCGCAGCGTGCCCGAATATCTTTCTCTTCGCTTCGATGAAAAAACAAGAGGACTAAACGCCATCTCCTTTGCGGTTATGACCGTTTTCTCGTCTGGTATATCATTGTATGCCCTGGCTAAACTCATGGAAACCATCCTGCATTGGGATTTCGATATTTCCATATGGGTATCTGCCGGTATTGTAATGGTCTATACTTTCCTGGGGGGGCTCACCAGCGCAGTATATAATGAAGTATTACAGTTCTTCTTAATAGTACTGGGTTTATCACCCCTGGTAATAATTGCTCTACAGGATGCGGGTGGCTGGAACAATATAAAAGCCCTGCTGCAGCCTGAAATGACCCATGCCTGGAAATACATGGGTAACGCGAACGATAACCCGATGGGTTTGCATTTTATGTCGCTCATCTTTGGTTTGGGTTTTGTTATGTCGTTCGGTTATTGGTGTACCGATTTCCTGGTTGTACAGCGGGCCATGATCGCCAGGAATATGGGCGATGCACAACGTACCCCGATCATTGCCGCCATACCCAAAATGATGATGCCTTTAATAGTAGTACTGCCTGGCATCATTGCCATTACCTTAATGCAACCCGCTTTGGCGTCAAAAGGCTACCATATTCCCACTACAGCCAGTGGCGAACTTGATTATACGATGACGTTGCCTTCTCTTATAGCACACTACTACCCTACCGGTATCCTGGGTGTGGGCATCACGGCCCTGATCGCGTCCTTTATGAGCGGCATGGCTGGTAACGTAACCGCCTTTAACTCGGTGTTTACTTTCGATATTTATCAATCGTATTTTGTAAAGAACAAAAGTGACCGGCATTACCTGCTGGTTGGGAAAGGCGTTACGGTCGTAGGTATTCTTATTTCTATTGTCACGGCTTATATAGCCAAGAGCTTTAATAATATCAACGACTTTCTGCAACTGGTGTTTGGCTTTGTGAATGGCCCATTGTTTGCCACCTTCTTATTAGGCATGTTCTGGAAACGTACCACCGGTCATGGCGCCTTCTGGGGATTGATTGCCGGTACCGCGGCGGCGGCCATTACGCACGGTGTTACCATTGCTGAAGGAAAGGGAGGCTGGATCGCTCCGTTGTATACCATTAAAAGTGGTATGGGCCAGGCATTCATCGTTGCCGCTGTTTCCTGGATCTTCAATTTCTTTACAACTATAATAGTAAGCCTGGTTACCAAACCCAAACCTGATGAACAATTAAAAGGACTGGTTTATTCGCTTACAGAAAAACCCAAATACCACGAGCAAAAATGGTATTTGCGGGTGGTTCCTTTGGGTTTATTACTGCTGGTCATTACTATTCTGCTGAACTTCATTTTCTTTTAATAAAATAGCGCTGCCATGTTAAAAAAATTAAACGATCTGCAATTTGTCATAGGACTGTTCTTTACTGTTGTATCGTTGATCCTGCTGTTGAATGTACTTTTAGCCAGCAACGGATCAAGCAACCTGAATGTATATACCGGTGCCTGCTTTTTAGTTTTTGGTCTTTCTATGATATTTATTAAGGGAAAAGCCAGTAGGCAATAGGTTTTGAAAGCTGTTATAACCTATATAAGAGGCGGGTTATTTAGTTATTTAGTTTGTAAGTTCTGAGTCCCCTTTTCAGAACCCAGTAACTCAAAAACCAAATAACTAAATAACTTACCAACCTGCCACTTCATATATTCTAATAAGTATACTCCGGCGGTTCAATACCGCTTGTTCTTAAGTATATCACTGCCTGACCACGGTGGTGTGTGATGTGATCGAGGGTGGCATGTACGCCATTACCTTTCAGTTCACTATCAGACTGGTGTTTGATGGTCTTCAGTAACGTTTCGTATGCGTTTGTGAGATAGGTTATTACTTCCTTTTTGCTATTCTTCACTTTTGGTGGGTCCCAATCGGTTTTCTTACCGGTAATGTAATTATCCTGCCACCACTGGATGCCATAAGCAATATGGTTTAACAATTCCCCAAATTCCCACCCTGCACCAGCAGGTTTATAATGGTAGGCGGCATCGGGCATGGCATTGGCTACCTGTAATGTGTAATTCTTTGAATTTTCGACTGTTGACATTAATTGATCTTTCATAATGCTAAGTTTCCGGCAAAGCTATATGGCTGCCAGCCGAAGGGCTTAAGGAATCCTGCTATTTTCAGGACGCAGTTTCAAATTGTTGCCGGTAGGTAGCTGGCGGACAATTATATTTCTGTTTAAACGCGGCCGTAAAATGCTCTACACTGTTGAAACCTGAAATAAATGCAATATCGGCCATGGGCTGGATTGTATTGCGTAATAACAATTCGGCATTTTTTAACCGGAGCGTTAGCAGGTATTGATGTGGCGAAACAGTCGTAAATGTCTTGAACAACCGGCTGAAATGAAAAGGGCTTACATAACAATGTGTGGCTATTTGTAGCAACGAGATATCTTCAGTAAAATGATTGGCCATGTATTCTTTCGCCCTCTCCATGGTGATCAAATGATTCTTTTTTAAACGGGTATTGATCCTATGATCGGGTTTGTAATCGGTGATATTATTCAATACTTTTTCAATCACTTCAATTACGCTGTTGTCTATTTGCAACTTACTGCCCGAACGGGTTAGTACCAGTTTTATAATATGAAAATGCAGGAACTCTGTTTCCGCACTGGTCCTGATGAGCGTGGAGTGCCAGTCGTTATCCTGAAAAAAAGGCATACTTCCATAATGTTCGAGCAGCGTAGCGAAGAAATCATTTTTAAATTCAAAGATGGTGCATTCGTCGGGCACTTCGTGTGTGTGGGTTACCGTACGTTCGTAATGAGGCTTGGTCACCAACACACAACCTGTATAAGAATCAAGGGAGCGACGAAATACATTAAAGAGAAAATTCCCTTTGCGTACAAAGCTGATGCAAAAAGCAGTATTGTATTCCGGTTTTGAAGTGCGACAATCGGTACATCGGCACCGGAAATCCATGATGCGATAAAAATCAGATTCGTATAAAGTATGTATATCGGCCTCCATGGTATAAAGTTACGAATTGTCAAAGAACTGATGTACAGTACACATAGCACGAAGGTAAACAAGGTCCTATTCGACTTTTTCAATTATGTGACGGGCTTCGGGAACCGGTGTGACGAAGGGAGGAAACCGGTGTGACGAATGGCAATTTCTCCTCGGAAATTTCAATTTAGATGGGACGGTTTAAGGGGAATGGTGTGACGAATGGTCGAAAATGGGTGATGAATTTTATTTCCTTCTCTTTGCCTCCTCGGACCCTCCTCTTTGGGTCCTCGATGTGTCCTCGGAATCCGAGGTACCAATGAGGTACCAATGAGGTATCATCGAGGCCCTATCATGGTTTCAATGGTTGAATACCAACCGATCTTAGTTTGTTTACGATAAACTGAGCAATTTGTTTTCCCTGCTGTTGTCCGTTTTCAATGGCATCACGGTAATGAATGCCACCATACAACCGTGAAATGGCAGCTTCGGCGGCGGCCTGTTTGAAGGAATTAAAAGTACGGGCAGGAATTTCGAATAGCTCCTCTGAATTATCGGTGAAGGACAATTGTTCCCCTAATAAATAGGTAAGCACTTCTGCAGCAGCAGTTGACACCACGCTGTGCCCGCTGGTATATTCCGGAAAGGGTGGCGTTTGCAACAATGGCTGCCACTTTATGTTGATATAACGGTTGATGTAGGTTTCCGGGCGGATACGGTTCGAGCGGTATTTTTCATCCCAGCAACTGATAAACGCATCCATAATCGTAATACCTGTCAGCATTTGTACGGTAATAGTCTCGGCAAAATTTAAATTCGCTTTTTGCGCCGCAATGGCGGCGATGTTCATCCAATGCCCACCCGGACTGATCTTTTTAAACCCGATTGACATATGTCCTGAGGTTGCTACTACAAAGGGATTGCAATCCCAGAAGGAAGCAATGTTTAACTGCTCGGGAGTAGGCTTTACAGAAACATCATATACTTCTTTTGCCAACCGGTAAAAATCACTGGTACTGTCTTTACTGAAGGTTACTGGCGGCAATGGCACAAACTGGTTACAGGAATCTATTAACAACGGGCGCACTGTTTTCCAGTTTGGCTCTACCGCTTCCATATAGGCTGGTGGTGTCGGATACCAATATGCATCGCCTTTTACCGGGGTATAACGTAATTGAGCACTTAGTTTCCCATACCGGTCGGCTTTGGCATATGTTGCTATATACGCAGCCATGTAACTACCCACTGCAATAGAACTATTAAGGAGGGCGTTAGATAGTTTTGATCTTTTTTGATCAGCAATGAATCGTTCTTCATCATCCTGCAGCTGGTAACCCGAAGGCAACATTAACCGGCCGGTTTCCATAATACAATAAATGGCTGCAATACGAGGGTCGTATTGTTTTTGTAACGTGGTTATGCCGGGGCTGCTGTATTGCTTTATAAAATTGCTCAGTGGTATTACTGTGGGATCGTTACGGGAAATGATCTCATATGCCCCCAGCATACAATAAGCATAATACCGCGCTGCCGCTGGTGGGTTCACCACATCATGCATCATTACTTTTGACAGGGAGAATACCGCAGGCTGTAAATATCTGGTAAGCGACATCTCTTCCTTTTGTATACCTTTTGTTTTAACAGCCATGGCTTGACACATGGCTGCGTGATGAAACAAAAAGAACACAAAAAAAGTACAAATACCGGTGGTTGATTTATGAAGGTTGTTTATGGGCATGTTACTGTACTTTATAAAATTGCATAGCGTTGTTACAGACGCCTGCAAGGATGTATTTGGTGTCCCTGGTTTTTAATTCCATTGCTGCCTTTACATCGCCTTTAATATCCAGCCCCGATTGAGTTTGGTTTATGTACGTGAAATTTCCTTTGCCATCACCGGTGAGCAGACAACCGTAACTGGCATCAATGCATCCGATCTTTAAACGGTTATCGGAATGATTGCCCAGCAGTAACAGGTCTTTTTTACCATCACCATTAAAATCGTCTGCTATTATACAGGTCACCACAGAAAACTGGGTCTGCATGGGCAATTCAACCGGCACCAATTTCTTATTTCTGTTGAGGAAAGCCATTGTACGCGTTTCTGTTACCCGTAAGCGGCCGGCCCTTTCCAGTTCTTCTTTTGTAAATATATCGTTGATGGTAACTGTTGAATAGGCCGCATAAGAAGTGAATTTTTTCCGCATGGGATAGATCTGCTCATTCAGTTCATCCCGGCTTACAAATGGATAACTTTGTCCCTGAATATAAAAATTAAAAAAGGGATCAATGGACCCATTGCCATCGAAGTCGGCATAATACAATTCACCAGGTTCTTTTTCCGATACGTGTATACAGTGGTTCAACCCCAGATTACCGGCAATGATATCGTCGTAACCATCCTGGTCAAGATCGGCGATCTGCAAGGTGAACCAAAAGCCGTTGGTTGGTTTATCAAAATAAATACTGGTTTTATCAACAAACCCTGTGGGGGTATTCATAAACACGGTTACAGGCATAAACTCGCCACATAATACAAGGTCTTTCCGGCCGTCCTTATCCAGATCTACCCATTGTGCATCGGTGACCATTCCTATATTCGAGAAAGGTATTGTGGCTGCTGTAAAATGCCCCCTACCATCATTTACTAAAAGAAAAGACGTGGGCGCTACCGGGTAACGGCCCGGAATAATGCGACCGCCAACAAACAGGTCCATATCGCCATCGCCATCAAAGTCACAGGGTCGAACACATGATTTACTACAAGCCGATACATCAGGCAGGGTCCCAGCCGCCTTTTTGAACTGACCGCGACCGTCGTTTATATACAATTCATCCTGCAGCGCCGGGGAGCCGGGTTCATACAAGGCATACCCCCCTTTGGCGATATACAGATCAGAAGAACCATCACCATTTACATCAACAAATGCCGCTGCCGAAATAGTGGAAGCGTTTTCATCCCCGATATAACAATCTGGTGCTTCATAAAACGAGCCCCTGGCATTTTGCACATAGATCTTGCCGGGTTTGTTTTTATCGCCACTTACAAACAGGTCTTCCAGCCCATCTCTATTTATATCACCTTTTGCCATTACCGGACCGCATTTTGAATACATGAACAACATCAGCAACTGGCGTTTGAAATCATTTTCGCTTGCGTCCGTGTGCGTATAGGTAAATAATTTATCCGTAGGCGTAAAAATGGTCTTTCCGGCATACACGGGATCCTCCTCTATAACAGGCTTGGGTTGTTCGTAATTGATGGTCAATTGTTGATTGGCTGTTACGTTGGTAAGTACCTGCGTTGCATGGTCGGGCCAAACGATCTTTATAGAGTCAATGATGTTGGTACTATCGAGACCGAAATGCAGCCGGGTGGTAACGCATGACAAATAACCACGCGCGGGATTCAGCTCTTCGTATTGTATGCCATGGCGATCATAAACGTAAACTTTAGTACCAATGGCAAACCAGTTTGGCTTTTTGTAATGCAGTACAAGGGAAAGATAGCCGGCCTTCGAATGTTCTCGTGCAGTATTCCTGTACACAAACGTATTCTCATTAATGTTGTTGACCACCAAATCAAGATCACCATCGTTATCCAGGTCTGCATATACCGCTCCAGACGACACGGCCGGCTTATCCATTCCCCAAAGCTTCTGCTGATTAGAAAATGTACAATTATGGTTATTCCTGAAAATATAATTTACAATTGAGGTGGAGGGCATAGCGCGAATAAGGTCCATCAGCAATACGGGTTCCCGGTCTACTGCTTTTTTCACTTTGTAATCGCCCCAGTAACGTAAAAAGTCTTTATTGGTATAGTCGCGAAAATATCCGTTGGTAATGAACAGGTCTTTGAAACCATCGTTGTCATAATCCGCCAGCAGAGGGCACCAACTCCAGTCGGTGTTTGATACCCCGGCCAGTTGACCGATCTCGGAGAAGGAAATTTCATGGGGGGAAGAAGCAATTACGCCATTATTCAGCTGCAGCATATTACGCATATACTGCGGATTTAACCCCTGGTTCACCATCAGAGCAAAGGATTCATAGTTTTCCTGTAACTGTAATAATTTCTGCCTTCGGTTGTCTTCGGGCAACATATCCAGCGTAATGATGTCGGGCAGAGCATCGTTGTTAAGATCTGCAATATCAACGCCCATGGAGAATTGCGACAGATAGCGCAAACTTACATCGGCTTTATTGGTAAAGGTACCATTACCATTATTTATGTACATGTAATCGGGTTCGTTGTAATCGTTGGTCACATACACATCCTGCCAGCCATCCTTATTGATATCGGCAATGGCAATGCCTAACCCAAACGTTAACGGGTTTTGCCTGATACCTGCTTTTTTGGATACATCTACAAAATGGTTGTGGATGTTTTCATACAGTTTATTTCCGGCTAACTCATCTACTTCATCGCGATAACGCGCCAGCTCCATGTTATCGATCTTTTTTACGCTATGGTTCAGCAGGAACAGATCAAGATCGCCATCATTGTCATAATCAAAAAAGGCGGCCTGTGTGCTATAGCTTTTATCGCCTATGCCATAGGCAGCCGCTTCTTCTTTAAATGTTCCATTGCTCTGGTTAATGAATAGTTGGTTCCTGCGGGCGTCGTCGGATACTTTGCCGGAATAACAGACATAGATATCCAGCCAGCCATCGCCATTTACATCGGCCATGGTAACACCTGTCTTCCAGCCACCGGCCCTGCCTGCCAATTCCGTTCCTGCTTCTTTGGTAATATCTTTAAAACGCAGGTGGCCGGTATTCTTAAAAAGTTTGCTCTCACCCATATTCGATACCAGAAAAAGATCTTCCAGCCCATCGTTATCGATATCCCCAACGGCCACACCGCCACCATTATAAAAATATTCATAGGCCAGTACATTCAGGTTCTCTGTTTCGTTGATGTGGTTCTCGAATTTGATATTGGTTTGTTTGGGAGAGAGCAGTTCAAACAATGGCGGTTGGGCTATGGCGTTTTGCATAGCAAAGCATAATAGTATAGTATGGTATGCTATTTTAATCATATGGCAGGGGTTATCGTGAAACGTCACTTGTCAACCGCTACTTATCCCACCACGTCCTCGATAACCAATCATCCCCGCCAGTCAAATTGCCCACGCCATTTTTATAATTGGCCGGGTTGGTGGTAGATTCTGTTGTGGGATACAATTGTCTTCTGGGAATTTGTCCTTTTGAAAAATTACCTACATACACAATGGGAGTTAAGACCGGATAGCCAGATCTTTTCCAGTTATTCCAGGCTTCTACGAAATTCAATAAAATGCCGGTGGTTGCCCAGTATTGTTCATTGATCATCTTTAAGGAAGCGTTCAGCGAACTTACATCCAACGGATGGGCCGCAGCATAAGCATCGGCAAAAGTGGGAGTGAGCGCCGCACTGCCGCCAAAAGGAGTAAGTGCCTGCAAGGCAGCAGAAAGCCCTTTTGCATAATGCGCTGCTGCGGTAGTAGCCCCCACATTCCAGCCTCTTGCTTTTGCTTCGGCCAACAGGAGTTCCGATTCGGCATACGTCAATACAAATTGCGGACTGTTCAAATTTGTATAGATAGCAGCACGTGGCCGGCTATATTTACCAATAGGCGTAAAATTGTCGCCACTACCGGTCCCACCAGGATAAGAAGTTGAATTTTTGATATCGGTGGGGCCGCCATTGAGGTCCCAGCCATTTGGCTGACCCAATTGTATGGCATAAGAATTATTACCTGTTAATCTTAAAATGTCGCTATTGTTTGCTAATCCCGTGTCTGGTACTTCAGCTATTATGGTCACCCTGGGATCATTGTTAGCTTTCAAATAATCCATGAACGTTTTACTCCAACGTACCGAGTAAAAATCGGCCGGGGTGATCAATGCCCTGGAATTTTCACTACGGTAGCCATCGGGATTATCTCCTTTTATCCAGGCATCTTCCGAAACGGAAGACAGGGTTCCGCCCGCAGCCGCTTTCTCGGCATACTTTTGTGCGGTAGCGGGATCTGCTTTTGTGAGTCGCATGGCCACCCGTAACATTAACGAATAACCAAACTTTTTCCATTTGGCCACATCACCCGCGTAAGGGAACAGGTCGGATACAGGTTTCGGTTTTGTCGTATCAAAATTTAACAGGGCCGTGTCAAGTTCACTTAACATGGAGTTATATATATCCTGCTGCTTATCGTATGCCGGTGTAGTAACATTGTCTGGTTCAGGTGCCAGGAATGCCTGAGAATAAGGAACATCACCGTACAAGTCAGTAACGTACTGCATGCACAATACTTTCATTACTTTAGCAGCACTCACCACATTTGTCTTGTCGGTTTTGGGAGGAGTGGCAGGAACGGGGCCATAGTTTTTGATGATCTCCTGCGCCAGCCTGGCACCTTTATAACCCAGATCAAAACCACGGCCTGCATAATCATTGGTATTACCCGATGCTACATATTTATCCATATTGCTGTAATAAGTGGCAGCGCCTGAGGAAGTGGAGGAAAAGATCTGTACCCAACCACTCTGGAACAGTATTGCGCCATTATACCCCGTTATCCCATTTATATAATTGTACTGACTGCCTGATAGAAAATAATCGGAGTTGAAATTTGGAGGTATCGTTTTGTTTGGATCCGTATTTATGTCTTCAAAATCTTTGTCGCAACCCGTTACCAGTACGGCTACCCCCAAACTTATATATAGAAGTGTTCGTTTCATCTTTAATCGGTTTTACTTTTTAAATTTCAAATTCAGGTTAACACCATAGGTGCGGGTAGAAGGCAAACTGGTACCTTCAATACCAAGGAAGTTAATGGTAGACCCGAAGCTTGATTCCGGATCTATGTTATCGCTGTGCTTCATGATGGTCCACAGGTTGCGGCCCACCAGGGAGATGGTTGCCGATCTGAAGATCACCGATTTGCTAACGATATCTGCCGGAATGTTATACCCCAATGTTACCTGACGCAATTTTATGAAATCACCGTCCAGTACGCTGGTATTGGTTATGCGCTGTGCTACTGCCTGCCAGTAACCCTGGGCATCTGCTTTTACGGTATTGGTACCACCTGCTTCTGTTACACCTTTGGTAATTCCATCGCTGCGCCCTTCAAGGGTCATTTTGTTCAACCCGCGATAAATTGAATAATAACTGGTGGCGCTGATTATATGATTCCCATAATTATAATCGATAAGGAATGAAAGAACAATACCTTTATAAGTAAGCTCATTGTTCAATCCACCATATAAAGTTGGCAAAGCACTGCCATAAGCTAACAGCGTATCGCGACGTAATGGGTAACCTGATCCATCTACCACAATTTCCCCTTTTGAATCGCGCTTATAATCATATGCCAATATCTGCGGACCGGCATATCCCTTTACATAGGCTGTTACCGCATTGCCTAAAGTACCGCGGGCCTGTCCCAGGTTTACGGGGTTGCCGGCTTCATCTGTTTTAAGCACTTTGTTATGAACAGAAGTGAGGTTGAATGTAATGGTCCAGTTGAAGTCATTGGTTTTAATGGGTGTACCAATTACCTGTACTTCCAATCCTTTATTCTCGGTTTGGCCATTGGCAATGTAACCTGCGGTATAGCCGGTTGAAATGCTATAGGTGGCGTTCATGATCTCGTCCCTGGTTTTTTTGGTAAACCAGGCCACATCCAGATTCAATCTGCTTTTAAAGAACCGCAATTCGGTCCCCACTTCAAATTCAGCAACGGTAAACGGCTTTAATAAACCACTTGGCAGCGTAGTACTGAACTGACCAATGGGTACGCCATTGTAATTGTTACCCAGCGAATAATACATCTGGGTCTGATAGGCCGTTGCTAACTCATTACTTGTTACCGCATAAGAAGCTCTTAATTTACCAAAATCAAGACTCTTGATATTGAATAATTCAGAAAAGACAAAACTCGCAGAAACTGAGGGAACGAAGATATTGTTGTTATTGGTAGGCAGGGTGGAATAGTTATCGTAACGACCCGTTGTTCCTACCGTTAAGAAGTTTTTATACGCAAGATCGAGAGTATAATAGGCTGAATGAACTTCAGTCTTATAAAAACTGTAATCGCGGTTAAAATTTTCTACATTATTCCAGCTATATTGATAAGGTAGAATGAACGGACCACCGCCTATTTTTATTTTTTCTTCCTGATTCTTACGCAGGTTGGCGCCAATGGCAGCATCCAGATTGATATCCTCTGTTAATTTATGTGTATAGCCAATCAATCCATCCACATTCAATTCAAAGCGTTCTGTTGATGCCAGGTCCTGCAGGCTACCTGCCCGTTTGGTGGTATAGGCCGTTCCCCACGGTTCCACTTTATATAACCGGTCGTGGGTTATGTCATAACCAAGCCTGGCCTGGGCATACAACCCTTTTGTGAACTGGTATTTCGCAGCTACAGAAGTGATGAACCGTTTACGGCCCAGGTTATTGATATACTGGTTTACAACAAACCAGGGATTGGTCACAAATTCATCATCACTGAACTGGGTCTCATAACCAGTGACCGGGTCGTAACCCGGCGCCAGAATATTCTCATCAATATTGGTCGCAAGGAATACACCATTGTTGGCATTCATGGCGCCATCGCTCAACTGCGGCCTGTTTGTTGATTGTTCATCAATATAAGTGCCTATCAATTTAATGGAGAGTTTATCTGTAATATTCTGATCAACATTCAGGTTTGCGGTCTTTCTTTCAATTCCACTGTTCCTTACAATAGAGGAATTATTCAGGTTCGATAAAGACAACCGGAAGGAACCATTTTCCCCACCTCTTGAGACCGCAATCGTGTTGGTAACAGAAGAACCTGTGCGGTAAAAGTTTTTGATATTGTCTTTTTGTGCTGAATAAGGATACGTTTTGCCATCGAATTGAATAACCTGCGATCCATCGAGTTTGGCGCCCCAGCTTAACCGGCCCGATGCCTGTGCAGCAGCAGGCGTAGCGGGTTTAAGGCCATTAACACCCTGCCCGTATTCATACTGATATTCGGTGTTGTCGATGGCATCATCCCACATCACATTCAAATTATAATCAACCGAAAAATCACCTTTTTTGCCAGATTTGGTGGTAATAAGGATCACCCCATTGGAAGCTCTTGAACCATAAAGGGCAGAGGCCGCCTGGCCCTTTAACACCGTCATGGTCTCAATATCATCGGGGTTAATGTTACCAATACCATCGCCATTATCGGAACCACCCCACTGACTGGTAGAACCTCTTTGTGTATTATCCATAGGCACGCCATTAATAACAAACAAGGGCGAGCCGGGATTATTCATACTTGGCAACCCACGCAATAAAAGTTTTACAGTTCCACCAGGTCCACCATTTGTGCCCGATACTTTTAAACCAGCTACCCGGCCGCTTAGTGAAGCGGCTACATTGTTTTCCCTGGCCTGGGTTAACTGTTCGCCCGGAACAGTTGACACCGCATATCCTACCTTTCTGGATTGCTTTGAAATGCCCAGGGCAGTCACTACCACTTCCCCCAGCTCTTCTCCCGCTTCCTGCATAGAGATAGAAACAACGCTTTGACCAGCCGGTACGTCCATCGTAGTTTCCTTAAAGCCAACTGAACTGGCTACTAATTGAATATTACCTGCTGGTACCTGCAAACTGAAAAGACCGTTGATGTCGGTCACAGTTTGATTATCTTTTCCTTTTACTTTAATTGAAACGGAGGGAATTCCAGTACCAGCCTTGTCTTTTACCGCCCCGGAGATTTGTCGGTTTTGGGCCAATACCGCTGAATGCAGCAGCATGAATGCAATTAGCAAGCGAACGTGTCTCATTAGCAATGTGTTTTATAATGATAAAATAACTCCCAAGAGAACGTTGATCACAAAATGACATGGCAGCATCAAGCCGTCATTTTTTAGACAGCGATCATTTTGAGTAACTTCCTGATAGTGTTAATGCGCGTTCAGTTAAGGGGCCGGTGAAGTGCTGAGAGTGTTTTGGTTATTCATCTTGACTGAATGACACGATGGCTATACAAATGGCTATAATTTACAATCATGTATAGCAACAGCTACACACGATGTCATATTAGTGCGTTCGAATACATTTTTTGTAATTAAGAAATAACAATTCTTATTTATCAGGCAACTTTTTTCAATGATCTGTTGCACACTTTTAAAATAATTACAAAAAGATGATTACAGTCAGCACCTCAATGGCACTACATACATCTGTATATAGTGTCACCGTTAGTACAACCTGTTGGGAATTTTGTGCAAATACCTTTTGTCGGTTTTATGGTTGCTGCAACCACGCTAATGTAAAGCGATAATAAAGGTTACTGCTGATGAGGTGTATTACATTATCGGGAGATTGTGTAGCGGCCAGGTATCCTTTTGGTTCTGCATGGGTGGAATCCATTCTGAACATGCCTGTCCAGGCGCCACCATTGAGTTGACGCATATGTCCATCGCTCAACAGTTTTATTACCGGCCAGGTTTTCCCATCATCATAAGAAAGTGCAGCATACATACCATACCCTTTATAAGTTTCACCATTGGGTTTGGTGAAGTTCATGCCTTCCACGGTCGATTTTCCGGGGCAATGGGTAAAGGAAACCATCAGCAAAGGGCCTTCATTCAGGCGACGCAGTACCAGACGCTGGCCGCTGCTAATGGGCGGAAATATAGAAGGAGCATATTGCCAGTTGGCACCGTTATCGCTGGAGATACTCATGGGCATCCTGTCGCCCACCACTGTATCTACTTTTATATTATCATTGCGACCGAAGGCCAGCCAGCGGCCGTCTTTTAGCTGCACCGAACTGGCATGGATACCTGCAATTAACCCACCCGTGGCCCCGTCTTTATATAATGGCGTTATCGGTAATGTATAAGGTGATGTCCAATGGGCGCCTTTATCTTTGCTGATGTACATAGCCGTTCCACCACGTGAACTGGGGTCGGCATCACAGAATTGCACCAGCCATCCTTCCCGGGTGATCAGCGAGCCTGCGATCACCTGGTGACGTTTGGCATGCTCCGGTTCTATCAGCACCGGTTTCGACCAGGTAGCTCCGTTATTGGTACTGGTGCGCATTACGATGGCCAGGTTTTGCCAGTCACCTGCTGCCTCCAGGCCATTAATATGATATAAGGTGCCCTTTTGATCATATAAAAGCGAAGTGCCGGTAGTATTCCTATCGGGTACCAGGAAGAAAAGCGAGGCGGTGTCCCATGTTTTTTTACCAGCCCGTAAACGGCTGGCCAAGATCGTCATTTCACGGCCCGACTCGGCATTGGTACTGAACCAGGCAGCGAGCAGATCGCCATTGGGGCACCAGGTTATAGCAGGGCAATGATTGTGTTTATAAAATGGAATACCTGTGCTGCTATCAGGTTTTATAACATAGGCAATCGGTGTTTCAAAAATGGCCTGAGTTTCTTTTTGCCAAACATATTTCTGTTGGGACACCTGTACACTATTAGCGGGCGTTGGTGCGGCTGCCAATGCTTTTGTACGCGGCATAGGCCCCTGCACTATTCTGAAACCGGTAAGCCAGTGTCTATCATTGGGCAACATACCCTGGCGGTTAGCCGAGCGCAGGTAACGCACCGGTGTATTGTGGCTGCCGCCCCGGGTAACGCGGCTCATGCCCGTTTGCCGGGCTACAGGATCGGTTTGGGAACCAGCCATATAAGTCCCATACCAGTCGCTGCACCATTCTTCTACATTGCCATGCATATCGTACAGTCCCCAGGCGTTAGGGGCAGTTTGTGCCACCTGCAGTGAAACAGGAACGGGTGTGCGATTGGTATGTTGTAATTTCTGGTATTCGGCTGGTAATTCATTACCCGTAAAATAATCGGTAGTAGTGCCGGCACGACAGGCATATTCCCATTCGGCCTCGGTTGGCAGGCGATAGGTCTTGCCTTCCTTGCGCGATAACCAGGCGCAAAAAGCAACAGCCTCGTCATAACTCACAAAAACCACCGCCTCATCGTCTTTTAATGAAAAGCCTTGTTTACCCCGCAATTTGTTATGCCCCGGATCAAATGCTTCATATTGTTTGTTGGTAATTTCGGTGGCCGACATTTTAAAACCTTTAGAGATAGTAACGGCATGCACCGGGCTTTCGTCGGCATCTTCTTTTCCACGCTCCGATCCCATCTCGAAAGTGCCTGCCTTTATGTCGACCAGTTGTATCCCAATGGAGTTTTTTTGCTGGGCAACACTTTGCGAACGGGTTTGGAACAGGAATATACTAAGCAAAACAAGCCACCGACAGGTCATATTATATATGAAGTTTAATTGCAGATTGGTTTGTAAAATAGTAAATATCTGCAAATAATTAAGACGATACCCGCTGGTGGTAGGTTGCAACTAAGAGCCTGGATTTATGAACAGAGTCGCGACATTCCACCCTTCTATAGAAATTAGAAGTGGATTAGAATTTTCATATTCAATGGTGATTGTCTTTTCGCCACCCGGCATTACGGAGAAATAATTGTCGCTATAAAATACGGGTAATATCCGGGTCTTTGTTTTTGCATCGAGCAGGGTTACCCGGTTAAAGAAAGCAACGGGGTTATTCATCGGATTGGTGAGCGCTACCGTCATTTTTCCCTTACCGGTTTGGGTTGCTTTTGCTTTCAAGGCCGCTGGAGCCATGGATTGCAACCCGGAGTAATTTCCATTTGCATCGGGCAGCCAGTAGCAATTATCGCTCACCACCTGTTTCCTTTCATCAAGTAACTGCAGGGAGAGGAATACCCCTTTATCTTTTGCAAGCTTATCTGCCAGTTCTTTTACAGACAAGACACGTTTTACCGATGTAGGTTCTATATAAGCAAATACCTGGGTAACAAAACTGTCTTTGCCCGACAATTCGTAAAAATGCACCACCAGCATCAGGTTCCTTTGCTCCTCAAAACTGTTGTTCACGATGGTTACCATACCATCGGTAGGGTTGCACATTACATGCACTGGTTCGCTGCCATTGCGCAAACCAAACAGACAGGCATTGGGATCCAGGTAATAGTCATACATCTGCCCGCGTAAAGCCGTCCAGGGATTTTGGGTTTTCCAGATAATAAACCC
This sequence comes from Niastella soli, assembly GCF_017742245.1. Lineage (GTDB taxonomy): Bacteria > Bacteroidota > Bacteroidia > Chitinophagales > Chitinophagaceae > Niastella > Niastella soli. Next base: position 2,515,769 of record NZ_JAGHKO010000001.1, on the reverse strand, counting down.
GGTATACCAATCCCACATGCGGTTACTGAACCCTTCGCCCAAGGCACGATACTGATCATAATTTACCAGTTGCGCCTTTTTGGCGAAGTCGGCAACGTCTTTTGCTGCGCCATAGGGATCGATATACTGGTTATAACCAATGTATTTATGATAATCCCAAACAGGGTCTACTTTGTTGGATGGATATTGTGGCACCTGCATATTTTCTGCAGGCATAAATCGCTTCAGGGATTCATAATCACCCACGCCTACCGACCCTACTTCGGAATTGAAAGGGAAAGTGCGGTGCTCCCAGAAATGCACGGGATCCTGTATGCCATAAGGCCCATCACCATTACCACCCAGCGTATTTAACGACATGTCGTCACTGTTTGAGTAATCAACAAACCAGCGGGTGCCATCAAGGGCCGGCAAAATGGAATCCTTCATAGGGCGCAGGATGTCTTCAGGGGGCGTGATCTCGTTGCCGCCACACCAAATGGCCAGTGAAGGATGGTTACGTACCAGTTTTACCTGGTCAGCCACCGATCGCAGGAACAACGTATGATCATCGGGGTATTTTCTGCGGGTCCATTGGTCTTCTGATTTCATAGGGTCTACCCACCGGCCATTGCAATCGCCCGACATCCAAAAATCCTGCATTACAAGCATCCCATATTTATCACAGGCATTGAAAAATTCCGGCCGCTCTATGAGCGCTCCACCCCATACCCGAATGAGGTTGAGGTTCATATCGCGATGATAATGCACCTCCGCGTCATAGCGTTGATCGGTGAAACGCAGCATGGCATCTGAAATGATCCAGTTACCACCCTTGATAAAGATCTTTTGTCCGTTTACTGATACCTGTTTACTCCGGGTTGTTTCATTCCAGTTGGTTTGAATTTCGCGCACCCCGGTTGTTACCTGTTCTTCATCGGAAACAGTTTGTCCCCCTTCCAGGAATTGAAAATGCAGGGTATATAAATTTTGCGGACCGTAACCATTAGGCCACCACAGTTTCGGATTGTTGAGTTGGAACACCGGCAGGTTTACTTCTTTAAACGAATTAGGTTCGATTGTTACGTTTTGTTTTACCACCTGGCCATCTATCTGATATTGCAGCACTCCTTCTTTCCTGGCAGCAGTGGGGTTTTCGAGCTCTGCGCTGGCGATAATTTTTGCCGGCGCCTGTTGGCCTTCCACTTTACGTACACCGGGCACCTGCGTAATAACATGCGGGTTCTTAATATTTACGCCGCCAGTCCTTTCAACATATACCTTATCCCAGATGCCGGTATTGCGATCGCGCATGGGTTGTATCCAGTCCCATCCTGCAACGTATTGATGCGACACGTTCCGGGCAATGGTCCCGTCACCACCCTGTCCCCCATTGGGGTTACCAACGGGATCAATGGGATATACAATAACCGCCAACCGATTGGCTCCACTGCTGTTCAACAGTTTTGTTATATTGTATGATTGCCGCAAAAACATGCCGTAGTGACGAGCGCTGTTCAATTGTTTTCCATTTAGGAATACATCGCAGCTATAATTAACGCCTCTTAATTGCAGCCATACCTGGTCGTTGCCTTGCGGCGCTTTTTCGTTGAACTCTTTTACAAACCAGTACGTGTACTGGTCGCGACCGGTTTTATAGATATCGGGGATCTTGTCATTGTTCAGGCCATAAAATGGATCAGGCACTTTTTTATTATCCAATAAAGTAGTGAGCACCGTACCGGGCACGGTGGCCGGCATCCAGCCTTTTATTGAATACGACGGCACAGATAGCTTGTCGCCAGTTACCTTTACCGAACCAATGGGAGAACAGACCCACCCATTGTTTAATTCGTAGCGATTTTGGCTGAGGGCCATTTGGTTCACTACACACCCCAATATTATTAACCAGCTTATTTTTCTCATAATGCAATTTCTTTTGTGAGTTGTGAGTAGGTCCCGACGACGCTTCGCGTGTCGGGATGCCGACCCCTACTTCTTTCCACCAGCTTTAATAGTAGCAACAATCTTCTTATCGGTTGAATTACCACCGGCAAATATATTATACGAGCCGGGGTACAGCTTCCAGCCATTGGTGGCCAGGTCCCACTTTTGCAGATCGGCTGCAGGAATGGTCAAGAGCACGGTTTCTTCGGCACCTGCTTTTACAAACACACGTTTAAAGGCCTTTAATTCTTTTAACGGCATACGATCAACTGGCGGATATTCAACATATACCTGTACTACTTCATCCCCGTCGATGCTGCCGGTATTCTTTACTTTTATAGAGAAAGAGATGCTGTCTTTGGCAGTGCGGATGTTCGCCGGCATTTTTTGCCATTCATAGGCAAACGAGGTATAACTTAATCCATAACCGAAAGGATATTGCACGTTGCCATTGAAGTAGCGGTAGGTCCTTCCTTTCATGGCGTAATTGTCGTATGCCGGTACATCGGCAAATGACTGATAAAAGGTTACGGGCAAGCGACCGGCGGGTGATATTTTTCCAAACAAAATATCGGCCAGTGCATTACCACCCTGTTCACCAGGATACCAGGCCAGGATGATGGCATCGGCATATGGTGCTATGGCAGAAATATCAACAGCACTGCCAGCAGTAATTACTGCTATAATGGGTTTCTTATTTGCTTTGCGCAAAGCTTTCATAAAAGCTATATGTGCCGCCGGTAAATTCATGTCGGGTTTGTCGCCCCCTTTTGCTGCGAGGAATGCATCGCCTTCTTCGCCTTCATATACGGGTGTTAAACCAATTACGGCAACGGTAATGTCGGCATTTCCTGCGGCCCAAATGCCGCCGAAGTGGGTGGTATCGCTGTAATCGCTGCCCTGATCGTACTCAACGCGCGTCCCTGCATCTACTGCATTGGTAATGCCCTCCACAAAACTTACTGCGCGGTTACTCACCCCATGATAGTTACCCAACAAGGCATCCATGGAAGCGGAGTTGCTGCCCAGCACCATAATGGCGGGATATTTCTTTTTATCCAACGGCAATAACTGGTTGTCATTTTTCAACAGCACCATACTTTGCTGGGCCATAGTACGCGCAAGCGCAGCATGTGCCGTATTGGCCACGCTATCGGCGCCATATTTATAAAAAGGATTGGCTGTAGGATCGTCATAAAAACCCAGTTTTATTTGGGTGCGCAACAGATGCGCCAGTGAGCTGTCGATATCTTTTTCGGTCAACAGTTTTTGTTCTACTGCTTTCTCCACATCCCGTTGTAATACGTTAGAACAATCGAGGTTCACGCCAGCCTTGATGGCAGCAGCTGCCACCTCAACACCAGAGGGCATTACTTTATGGCGCATAAATATATCATCCAGTGCCCCGCAGTCGGTAACAACATGGCCCCTGAATTTCCATTCATTGCGCAGGATGTTGTTCAATAAATAATTACCACTGCAACAGGGTTGGTCATTCACGCGGTTATAGGCGCACATAACAGATTCCACACCCGCATCAACCAGGGCATGAAAGGCATAGAGATAGGTTTCCCGCAGGTCTTTTTCATCTACTATGGCGTTAAATGTATGGCGACCGTTCTCCGGTCCACTATGCACGGCAAAGTGTTTGGCGCATGCCGATGCTTTTAAATAGCGGTTGTCGTTCCCTTGCAACCCTTTTACAAATGCCGTTCCCATGTGGGCTGTCAGGAAAGGGTCTTCACCATAAGTTTCCTGCCCTCGCCCCCAGCGTGGGTCACGAAAGATATTGATATTGGGCGACCAGAAAGTGAGGCCCATGTATTGTAAATGGCGGCCCTGTGCCAGGGATAAATTGTATTTGGCGCGTGCTTCGGTTGAAATAACATTGGCGGCTTCTTTTAATAGGTCGTCGTTAAAGGTAGCAGCCATGCCAATGGCTTGCGGAAAAACCGTAGCAAGGCCTGCTCTGGCTACGCCATGCAAGGCTTCGTTCCACCAGTTGTAAGCAGGTATCCCCAATCGTTCTACTTCCTTGCTGCGATACCCCAACAGCGAAATCTTTTCCTGCAGCGTCAACTGATGCAACAGGTCATTTACCCGGGCTTCAATGGGTTGCTGCATGTTACGGAACACTGCATTAGTTTGTGCGGATGCATTTATTACAAGTAAACAACTTAGTAGAAATGAAATGCTTTTATTCATGATGGAAGATTGTTAGTGAGGTTTTAAATACCCTCCCGGGAGAGTCTGTCCCGCTTTGCGGGAGGTTGGGGTGGGTTTACAAAAAAACACCCACTCCCTTTTTATCTTTGTTTATGTGCTACCCACCGCGCCCTCCAGATGCATCGGGAGGGATATCCCGTCCGTTTTCCTAGTTTTCACTCTTCAGCTCAGTTAACACAGGCTTCATCACAGTAGGAATTTCCGGCTTTATACCTTCATTCAACTGCTCAAACACTACAATATTATTCGTTCCGGTTTTTAGCCAGCAACCGGGTAAATAAAGGGTTTGCTGTGGTCCTACCTGCCAATACCGTCCCAGGTTGTGTCCATTTACAAAGACGATCCCTTTGCCCCAGCTGTGCATATCCAAAAACACATCGCCTGGTTTGGTTATGGTAAACGTACCGCTGTACAATGCTGCTTTTCCATTTTTCTGCTTGCCCGCATTCACAACAGGTTGCCGATTAAATGGAAGTTGGTACATATTCCAGTTGCCCGTAACAACCTGATCGTTGATCAACACCGGTGAAATGATGCCTTTATTATTATGCACGATCTCGCTGCCATAATTGATGCGGCCCATATTTTCAACCAGTATATCCAGTATGCCATTGGCAGGAATAGCTATTGTTGCCGTGTATTGCTTTTTCACGCGATCAAGCAGGGCTACTTTCTTTCCATTTACATATACTACGGCATAGTCACGCAATCCTTTTATTTGTAAAGTTCCCTGCATGGGTTGGTTGAATCGTTTACTATACAGCACATAACCATGTCCCTGGTTCAGCGTCTCAAAGGTTAAAGGGGTATCTGCCACAACAGGTTTCAATGTCTTTTTCCAGTCAAATACATCCATCGACCTGTTTAACTGAATGGGCGGCAGGGTGATTACGGGTATTTGGGCAGGGATGTCAGACACGGGGTATTTTACATATTGTTTCATCAACTCCCGCACAGCCAGATATTTGGCGGATGCCCAGCCTGCTTCGGTAATAGGCGCATCGTAATCGTAACTGGTGAGGTCAGGTTGTATATCATGGTCTTTGTCGTAATTGGCGCCCGAAGTAAATGCAAAGTTGGTACCGCCATGTACCATGTATACATTGAAATTTACGTCGTTTGTAAGGTATTTTTTTATCTGCTCAGTAACCTGTTTGGTTGGAATGTTAGGAAAGGGTTCCGTCCAATGATGCAACCAGCCGGGATAATATTCCGCCACCATATACGGCCCCTGGTTGTTATGGTATTTGTTCACCTCTTTTTTCAGGTTCTCAACATTGTCTTCGCCATTTGCGGCAGGTAAGACTCCAGGTATAGAACCACCATCAAACAACCAGCTCCCATCTGATGTAAAAAACGGGCCGGTTAACCCGGACCTGATCAATAATTGATGAATGGCTTCATTATAACGGCGGTGCTCCGCCAGCGGAATGTCTTTTCTTTGCGCAACATAGGAACCAAACTCATTTTCCACCTGCACCATAATAATGGGGCCGCCGTTGCTTACCAACTGGTCTTTTACCTGCGCAGCCAGTTTATTAATGTATGTTTTGCAGGAATCTAAAAAAGGTTGGTTGTACGACCTTATCACCAGGTTGGTGTCTTTCAATAACCACCAGGGATACCCACCAAATTCCCATTCAGCACAGGCATACGGACCTGGCCTAAGAATTACAAACATGCCTTCTTCTTTGGCAATACGTAAAAATTCCCTGATGTTATGGCTACCGGTGGTGAAATCCCATACACCTGGTGAAGGGTTGTGATAGTTCCAGAACACATAGGTAGCCACCGTGTTCAGTCCCATTGCTTTTATCATTTGTAACCGATGCCGCCAATAGGGCGCCGGAATACGGGCATAGTGCATTTCACCCGAATGTATTTGGACCGGTTTGTTATCGTATATAAATTGTCCATCCTTTATTTCAAATGAATGACTTCCCTGCGCTGTAACAGTTCCTGTGAACAAGATGCCTAACAAACTACTCAGCAACCAGTTGCTTTTGCCCATAATATGCCGCTACTATTGTTTGTAATTGTTATTAATAAATGGCTACATTGGAAATAACCGGACAGGCTTTTGAAGCGGTGATATTTATCCGCACCTTGCCGGCTTTTACGGGGGTAAGTTTTAAAATACGTTTATACCCGATGGTGGTACCAGCTGCCACCTGTTGCCAGCCTTCATTATTCTGCACTTCCACCGTAAATGATTTTATCCGTTGTCCCAGTTTGATATATTCCTGCAGCATCACATATTTAATGGTTTGCAGTTTGCCGGTATTTATTTCCAGGGAGGCAGTGGTCACCCCGTCATCTGTTGCCCAATAGGTATCGGGATTGTTATCTATAACATTGGCAGCAGCGTATGCACTTTCTTTTCCACGGTAATTACTGGCCGTTGCGGTGCCGCCCAATGCTTTGCTTTTGCCTAATTCGCGGTTCAGCAGATTGCGAAAGCCATACAGGGCTTTTATATCTTTTTCATTAAAAAGACCCCGTTGATCGGGTGGTACATTTAACAACAATACCGAACCACGGCCTACCGAAGTGAGGTAAATATTAAAAAGCTGCTCAGGTGTTTTCACCAGTGAATCTTCCTTTTTGTGATAGAACCAGCCAGGTCTGATGGATACATCTACTTCTGCCGGGATCCATTGGGTACCATCTTCAGCACCTTCGTTCAATAATTTTTCAATCCCTGCTTTACCAGCATACAAAGTATCCGGAGTTATGGTATTCCAGTTTGTTTCACCAGCTTCTCCTCTTTCATTGCCAACCCAACGCACACCCGGTCCTGCATCGCTAAAGAAAATAACATTAGGTTGTATTTGCCGAACCATCGCTAATGTAGTTGGCCAGTCATAATAGGTCCTGCCGTCGATCTTCCTTTTTTCATTGGCGCCGCCATAATAGCCCTCTCCACCATTGGCGCCATCGAACCACATTTCTGTCACCGGCCCGTAGTTGGTGAACAATTCCTTTAGCTGATTGCGATAATAAGTGATGTATTCCGGGGTGCCATAGTCTGCCCGGTTCCTGTCCCAGGGAGATAGGTAAACACCAAACTTCAATCCATATTTTTTACAGGCATCGGATGCTTCTTTTACAATGTCGCCTTTGCCGTTTTTATACGGACTGTTCTTTATTGAATGTTCTGTGTATTTGGTGGGCCACAAACAAAATCCGTCGTGGTGTTTACAGGTAAGGATCATTTGTTTGAACCCGGTTTCTTTTAACACGCGTGCCCATTGCATGGCATCGGTAGCGCTGGGGTTAAATAGTTTTGGACTTTCACTGCCTAATCCCCATTCGCGATCTGTAAATGTATTAATGGTAAAATGTACAAAGGCATTGGTCTCCATTTGTTGCCAGGCCAGTTGGCTTGCCGTAGGCACAGGACCTACCGGCGCCGGTGGATCTATTTTTTTGCCTCGTGGCGTTAAAAAGCCAAGAGAAACCAATGCTCCTATGGCGATCGTAATAAAGCCTTTCCTAAATCTCATATTTGCTTCTGATTATATAATGTAATTATTCGTTTTTAACAAGGGGCCACTTCGACTGCGCTCAGGGCTCTTTGTCATCAATCAGCCGCCACAATAAACTCAAATGCCAGTGCCGGACTGCCTTTTATTTTTTGTACGGCAGGCGGCACCGTTATTATTACCTTTTCATTCTTCACCGTGTATTTAACCGGTGCGCCGGTTGACAACAATTTAATTTTGGAACCTGGCGCCGGTACGTTTACATTCCATTCAATGGTGGCCGGTACGGGACTGTTCTCATCGAGCAATGCCAGTGCATACACCGATTTGCTGTGATTCGATTGCACAAAATACACGTTGCCGCTTTGATACCCCTGAATGGGACGGGTATTGTAGATGGCCTCGCCATTTACCTTCAACCAGCTGCCGATCTCCGTTAGGCGTTGTACAACCGGTTCAGGCAGCGTGCCTTGCGGCGTAGGGCCAACGCCCAATAACAAACTACCGCCTTTTGCTACTACTTCAATTAATTGGTGAATGACCTTTGCTGATGTTTTTAATTGATCATTGGGTACATACCCCCAGGCATTGCCCAGCGTAATGCAACTTTCCCAGGGATGATCGAGTTGTTTATCCGGCACCCGTTGTTCGGGTGTTTGATAATTTTCATAAGGGCCATGCACCGTTCTGTCAACGATCAATAACCCAGGTTGCGCCTGACGGGCCATGGTGGCAATGGCAGGCATATCAATATCCTGGCTCCACGCGGGGATGGCAGCGCCCCAGCCTTTTACCTCTTCGGTAACTGTTTCCAACGGCCGCACCCAGCCACCATCGAGCCACAAGATGTCCATAGCACCGTAATCATGCATCAGTTCACTGATCTGGTTATACGTATACTGTTTAAACTGGACCCAGCGGCTGGGATGTTTTCGAATGTCGTAGTTGTTATTGCGATCGGGCGTGGCATACATGGGCCACCAGTAATACGGGCAATGCCAGTCTGGTTTTGAAAAATATGCGCCGATCATCAGCCCTTTCTGCCGAAAGGCATCAAATACATATTTAGCCACATTGGCTTTGGGGTTATTGGCAAATGGCCCATTGGTGATCTTGAAATCTGTTTGCTTTGTATCAAACATACAAAAGCCATCATGGTGTTTGGTGGTGAACACCAGGTAACGCATCCCTGCATCCTTTGCAGCCTGCGCCCATTGGTCGGGATTGAATTGAGTAGGATTAAAATCTTTCTTTAAGCCCCAATACCATTTTTTGAATTCACCATAATCGCTGTTGGTGTCCCTCGTGACCCAATCTTCTGAACACAAAGCCCAGGACTCTATCATGCCAGGCACTGCATACAATCCCCAGTGTATGATCATGCCAAATTTCTGATCGCGCCAATGCTCCAGCTTTTCTTTTACAGCCGGGTCGGTAGGCCATTCATATTTTGTTGATTGCGGATGCACGCCCTGGTCCTGCGCATGCATTGTAAATGTCGAGAGTACAATAAATAAAAGGATAAGCGCCCGCGAGATCAACCGTTTTGGTGATGAATTGATGAACATAATCGGGATGCTGGTTTAAATATTAATAATCTGCAAAAAATACTTCGGTAACTATTACCGGATATTGCGGATATTGGAAAAGAGAACGCTCAAATCTAAGTACTGGCAACAAATTTTCAACGATACCAGCCGGATTTTAAAAAGTTCCCCAGCGATTATTTAAATCCCAGAATATTTTGCCTGCGCACACCTCTTTATTCCGGACGGATGCGGAGTTTGTGTTATATGATGAGTAGCTGTCCGGATAAGTGAGGCGGGACGGTGGCCTTTCGTCCTTAGATAGTGTAGACGGATAAAATGGCAATACGGGTTGCTTTGTGCGGCGATGTTCCGTCCTGTTGGTTAGGCGTGAACTGGATGCAGAAAAACCGCCCGGGTATTACAGGCGGGGTGTGACAGTCTGTTTGGTTATTTCCTTTTAGTTAGTTTTTCTTTCAATACGCCCCATATGCTTCTGCGCTCATAGGTGCGTTTATACCACTCGATATCGTTCTGAATATGCTCTATGTCGTTCAATAATTTATTGATCAGTTGGCGATGGCCTTCTACATGCTGGCCGCTTTGGTTAAGTTGTTCAGTTAACCTGGCTGTTTCCGAATTTTTCTGGCCGATCTCTTCTTGCAGTTTTTCAATATCAAGACGCAGCTCGTCTATTACCTGTTGTTTATATTCATTTTCCTGCAACAGATGCCGGGTGATCTGCTCCAATTTTTCATTGATCTGTTTATAGGCAGGATCGGTTATGGCATGTCCGTTTGTTACATTTTTTGTTGCTTCACTCCTCTCTTTCAACCCATTTACTGAAATATCCATAGTCATTTATTTATGCTTATTGTACTTTATTATTTAAACACGCTGATACAAATTCCGATACCCCAAACAAGTGGTATCTACATTAAATTCCTTATGGCAAAGCCAGCCGGAATATTCACCCATTATTCGTAACATAGCCGGATTATTATAGTATTGAAAGATCTTTACGATAGCGTCCTGCTCATTGGCGAACAAATCGCCGTTCAGGCCTTTTTTTACAATATCCCGGTTTCCAATGCAATTTTTTAACAGGACAGTTTTACGGAGTGATAATGCTTCCAAAACGGAAAACGATAAACCTTCGTATTGAGAAGTGGATAAATATAAATGGGAACTGTTGATCAATTCCAACGCCTGAGTCTGCGGAAGCCAGCCGGTGATGGTAATATTGGGCGAGGTAAGCAGGTGCCGATCTTCGCCATCCCCTACCCAGATAAATTCAAAATGATCAAAATCCTTAAAATGCGTGGCAATAGCATTAAAAAGTACCGGGTTCTTTTGTTGCACAATGCGGGCACAGGTAACGATCCTGAATTTTCCGGTATCAACCGGTGCTTCCCCCGGCGTGTAATGGCTTGTATTAACAGCTATGCCATTATTGATATTCAGCGCTTTAATACCCAGCTTGCGATAGGCAGCCTGTTCAGATTGTGAACTGCAAACGACTTTTCCACCAAAAGAAGAGCCCAGTTTTTCAAAAAGTTTATACAATAAGTTAACAGCTATTAAATTACTTAACAGGAATGGAGCGCCATTGGGTGTGTAGATCACATTGGTAATGTTCATTATGCGGCAGGCAAGCCGCCCCAGGAAACCACTTTTGCTGGAATGCAGGTGCACCGCATCCACCATCTTCTGCGCTTTTAGTTTTTGCAACAATTTGCAAAGCTCTACCAACGCTGCGGTATCTTTTACCAGGCTTATACTCCGTTGTGCAGAACGCCACCTGATGAACTGTACATTGTCTTCAGGAAAATATTTTATGATCTCTGTTGTACGCATTACATATTCCCGCTCTCCATGGATAACTATATGATAGTCATCCCGCAGGTTTTGCACGATCGACTGAACAAATACCGCTATACCGGAAGCAAAGGGCTCTACAACATGTACGATCTTCATAACTAGTTCTTAAGTCAATAAAATTCAGTATAGTATAATTTGCTCATAGTGGTTTTAAGTTATTATACTACGGCTGCTTTCTACACAACCGTTGGGTTATCAAATTATTTTAATAAAGCTTGTATGTTTTGTGCTAACCTTATTTACTACAGACCAGGGGGGAAAGGTTGGACGGAAGGGTATCGAAGCTTAGGTGGCCGCAATGACAGTCATGCTGCTATAAGCCATTTTTGTGCCTATTGTTCATAAATCTACCCTTTAAAGCGGAGATAGTAAAAAAACTTTTAATAACTACCTTATATTTAAGCAGTTATTAATTAAACACCCAATATACATTTACCGGTAAAACAAGGAATTCGGGACTTATTTACCCATTTGGAAGAACATTTTTTTGGGGTGCCGGGCCCTGCTTGTTTAACAAAACCCGGCATGCTTTAACCAAATTTTAAACATTTAACCCCGGCTTTTTACTGCCAGGCTTTGCGGAGGAAACGCAACCAGTTGCCATGCATGATGGCTTCCACATCTGCGGGCGTATACCCACGTTTAGTCAACAGCGTTGGGATCTTTTGCAGATCGGCAATGGTTTCCAGATCATAGGGCGACTGCTCTTTACCAAAAGCGCCGTCAAGATCGGTACCAATACCCACATGCCGGGTGTTGCCTGCCAGCTGGCAAATATGATCCAGGTGATCGAGCATTTTTTCGAGATTGCAGTCCATCCCTTCAGGGGTACTCTGCTGTCGCACCCAATTAGGTACCATCATCCACGCATCGAGTGCCCCGCCAATTACGGCATCTCTTTCTATCAATGCTTTTATCATGTCATCACTGAACTGGCGGTTGTGATTTACCAGGGCCCGGCAATTGTTATGGCTGGCCCATACCGGCCCTTTGAAAATAGCCAGTGCATCCCAAAAAGCATCATCACATAAATGTGTGGCATCCAGTATCAGGTTTAACCTGTTCATTTCCCGCACCAATTCTTTGCCCATAACACTCAGTCCACCGGTTGCATCGGTACCATTGGCATAGCGTCCGGGGCCATAGTGGGCCGGACCTACTGCCCGTAGCCCGTATGCCTGGGCCATTTCCAGGTGCTTTAAAGTCACCAGGGAATCTGCCCCTTCAAGGCTCAAAATATAACCGATGGGTTTATTATCATTGGGCTCGCCATTTAACCACAAGGCCAAATGGCTTTCGAGATCCACTTTATTTTTTATCATTACCATTTCACCGGCGGCCTCCATGGCTTTGTACCAGGCCAATTGCGCCTGGGTTTGCGCCCAGGCCTGTTCGGGCGAATGCCAGCCGGGTAACCAACTACCTGGTTCTATATAGCGGGCTATTTGCGTTGCTACCACAAGGCCAATATTGCCCTGACGTAATTCTGGCAAGGCCACCGTGCCTTTGGCCCGGTCTGGTTTATCGGTTAATCCAGCTTCCCGTTTGCGAATGTCCATTACCGGTTTCCGCAGATCCCGGTTCCATTCCATGGCATTCATGCTTAGATCTAAATGTGCATCTATGATAAACATGCTAAATTCTTAATTGTGGATTTTGAGATTTTAAATTGGGGGCCTGTTGCCGGCTACCGGGAACCGGTGACGACTTCTCGCATTATCTAATAATCCTTCCCGATGAGCCAGTCTGTATAAATTGTTCAACTTCTAATTTAGAAATGATCGCCCAGTCGCCCTGGATGCTTTGCTTTAATGAACCACAGGCTATTGCAAATTCGATGATGGCAGCTGGTCCCAGCTTATTCATAAGCCCGTATAATATCCCGGCAGTGAATGCATCACCCGTGCCAATCTGATCAGTGATAAAGGGCAATCGATAACCGGCTGAAAAATAATACTGTCCATTGTGCCAGAGCGCTCCTGAATATATATGTACGGGTCCATCGGTCTTACGAAAGCTCATGCCCAGTGTTTTCATAGCTGGCAGGTGCTTTTGCAATGATTCACAGCATTGTTTAAACCTGTCTTCCAAAGTGGCATTTTCATTTGTATAGATGTCATAATATACGGCTGCGGAATCCAGATCAGCCACAACAACTTCACTGGGTTGCAATAAGGCCGGCATAATATCAGCGGCCTTCTTTCCATATTTCCACAAAGTGCTGCGGTAATTGAAATCGGCTGAAATGATCACTCCGTGCTGTTTTGCTATGTTCAATGCTTCGGCACACACATCAGCAGCGCTTTGTGACACAGCAGGCGCCACCCCTGACCAGTGAAAATACCTCGTATCGTTTAATGCCCTTTTCCAATCTATCATCCCGGGTTGCAAGGTTGCATAAGAAGAACCTGCCCGGTCGTAGATCACCCGTGTTGGGCGGATATGATTACCCGGCTCTGTAAAATACAGCCCCAGCTTTTCACCGCCATATACAACCTGGTCGGTAGCCACACCATGACTTTGCAATTGCTGTATGCCAGCCAGTGCAATATCATTTTGCGGAACACGGGTAACATACCTGGTAGTAACACCCAGGCGCGACAACAACACGCAGGCATTGGCTTCTGCTCCTGCATAATACGCTTTGTACTCCTGGGTCTGTAAAAAACGTTGCGATCCGGCGCTGTGCAACCGCATCATAAATTCGCCAAATGCGGTTAACTGAACAGGACTGGGTGTCATCATCATTAAGTGCTTTTAACAATTATAACGAAAAACCTAATGTGATGCTTTTTTATTAATGAATTGCCCCACGGCAAATGGCAATCCTGAATCTGCAAACGGCAGACAGCAGACGGCAAACGGCAAACGGGCAGACGGTTGGCGACTATTTAGATTAATAACCTGGTTAACTGGTCAACTGATCAACTGGTCAACTTCCTACCTCTTACTTCTTACCTCCCTCCTTTTGCCTTTCTCCCATTGCCTATAGCCCATTCCCCTTAAACCAACTCAAACATAGCCTCAATCTCAACCGGTATATTATCAGGTAAAGAACCAAAGCCTACCGCACTGCGAACGCCGATGCCATTCTCTTCGCCCCATACTTCGGCAAACAATTCACTGCATCCATTGATCACATAGGGATGCCGTTCAAATTCAGCCGTACAATTCACCATACCCAGCACTTTAAGCACCCGTTTTATTTTATTAAGACTGCCAACATGTGTGCAGATCGTTGACAACATGGTAAGTCCTACCTGCCGGGCTGCCAGCTTTCCTTCATCCATATTCAACTCACTGCCTATACGGCCAATGATGAGCGTTTTATCTTCCCGCACTGGCCCATGGCCTGATAAATACAGATACTTACCATCGATCAAATAAGGTTTGTACACTCCCAATGGTGTGGGAGCCGGGGGCAATACTAATCCAAGCTTTTTGAATCTTTCTTCTGCGTTCATGTTCTAATGTTTGTTATTTATATTAACCTATTATGGAATTCAGGATCATTACACCAGCCAGTCCGGTTACGGCCACAATTGTTTCCATCACCGACCAGGTCTTTAACGTGTCTTTTATGCTCAAATTGAAATACTCTTTAAATAGCCAAAACCCAGCATCGTTCACATGCGAAAACAACAAACTGCCAGCACCCACTGACAATACCATCAGGTTAGGGTTTACCGTTGAACTGGTTAATAATGGGGCAATGATGCCGGCGGTTGTTAATCCTGCTACAGTAGCCGAACCCACACAAATGCGAATGATGCCAGCCATACACCAGGCCAGTATCAATGGGTGAACGGGCCAGCTTCCTAATGCTGAAGCAATTTGCCTGCTAACCCCGCTGTCTGTCAATACCTGTTTTAAGGCGCCTGAACCAGCAATGATCAGCAGGATCATTCCCACATCCTTCACCGCATCGCCATAAATAGCCATTACCGATCTCATGGACCTGCCACTACCAATGCCCAGGGTAAGCGCTGCAATCAATACCGATACCAGCATAATGAGCCCTGGCTCACTGATCAGGGTCAATGTACCTTTTAGTGATTGGTCGCTCCTAAATAAGTAACTCAACAACGTGGTTGCCGTAAGCAGGAACACCGGCAACAAAGAGGTTATAAAGCTATTGGCTGTACCCGGTAGTTTTGCTTTATCTATCGGCTGGGGTTTGAAGAGCTCCAGGGGCTCGGACTTAATATGCCTAACAATTTTTGAAAATAACGGGCCGGCAACGATAATAGCCGGAATGGCAATGAACAATCCGTATAATAACGTGATGCCCATGCTGGCCCCAAACTGTGTTACCAGCGCAGTAGGTGACGGATGTGGTGGCAAAAAACCATGCGTTACCGATAAGGCGGCCAACATTGGCAACCCAATATACACGGCAGGTAATTTATACTGGTATACAACAGAAAAGATCAGTGGCACCATCAGCACAAAGCCCACTCCATAAAACAAGGGAATGCCAATGATAAAGCCAGTGATCATTAATGCCCATTGCAAATAACGAACACCAAAAGCGTTCATCAATACAGACGAAATTTTTTGCGCCGCCCCGCTCTCCGCCACCAGTTTGCCCAACATGGCGCCCAAACAAATTATGCTTACCAGTGATCCCAACGTATCGCCCATGCCCTGTTGCACTGCCGACATAATTTTTTCTGCCGGCAATCTCAATAACAATCCCGCCAATATTGAAACAATTAAAAATGCCAGAAAAGCATTCAACTTTCCCCACGTTATCAGCAGGATCAGCAAAACAATGCAAAGCAATACGATTAGTATGGACATTTCTTACGCTTATTTTTATTCAACTACAATTTCATCTATCAATAACAGGGCATTACCACCAGCGCCATATTCACCTGCCGGTATCACCCCTTTGTTGGTACCGATCACTTTTATGTATTGCGCCTGTACCGGCTTTACCTTCACCTCCAGTTTATTGATACCATTCACTGGAAATGAATCCTGCCGGTATAGTTCCGTATAATGTTCCCCATCTGTTGAAGCTAGCAATAGAAGGGTAACCGGTGCCCACATCCGTTGCCAGTGATAATTCAATACCCCCAACGCCAGTCGCTCCACCCTTTGTATGCGGCCCAAATCGATCACCGCCTGCAAGTCATTGCCACTAAAACCCAGCCATTGATCATCATTATAGCGATTACTGCCAAACAGGCCATTTACAAGGGTTGTATTACCGGGGTTGAACCGGTCAATGGGTTTATTCTGCAAAATTACGGATGCGCCTACTGCTTTATGTATACGAAATGATTGTTGGAACAACCGGCCGGTAGGTTGTTGTTGCTTATTAAAGAGCACCGCCTTTACTGTACAGGTATTTTTAATTTCTATTGGACTGGTATATAAGGCACTCTGCCAGGTAGGCGTCGTATTATCGGTGGTATACCTGATCTCACTGCCGGGTAGAGAACTGTGCAAATTTATCTGTAAAGCGCCACTTTGTGATGCGGCTGTATAGGTAATGTCATCAAAGTAAGGATCGTAAGCCAGCTTTTCTGTTAGCAGCAACGATGTCTGTCTGCGTAACCGCCCCAGAAAATCACCATAATTGCGTTGGTCAGCCGGAGTCCAGGCCAACTCAGCCAAAGCAAGTGCACGAGGAAAGATCATGTACATGGCCTGCGCTTCGCTGGTATAGTATTCGCTCCAGGCCTGTCCTTCCACCCCTGCCAGATAAGTGGTGGTAGCACTATCAGTACTTCCGGCCAGTGGTTCATAACCATATACTTTTTGCAACGGGGTGAAGCCACCGGCCGCAAGCGGTTCCTGGCTGTATAACGATTGGTAATAATCAAAATAGCAATTTGTTTCCGGCGTCATAATAACCCGGTGCTTTTGGGCAATGGCAGCTTTGCCGCCTTCTTCACCGCGCCAGCTCATAACGGTTGCGTTGGGCGCCAATCCCCCTTCCAGAATTTCATCCCAACCGATGATATGCCGACCTTTGCTGTTTACGTATTGCTCCATGCGTTGAATGAAATAGCTCTGCAAGGCATGTTCATCCGGAAGGTTCAACATTTTTTTTCGTTGCTGGCATTTTGCACAGACCTTCCATCTTGTTTTGGGACATTCGTCACCGCCAAGATGTATATATTTCGAAGGGAATAGTTCCATTACTTCATCGAGCACCTGCTGCAAAAACAGAAAAGTGCTATCGCTGCCTGCGCAATACACGTCATCAAACACACCCCAGAAGGTAGCGGTCTTATACGGCCCGCCGGTACAACCCAATGATGGATAGGCCGCCAGGGCTGCGGAGGCGTGTCCGGGCATTTCAATTTCAGGAATGACGGTGATTTGCCGGTCGGCCGCATACTGCACAACTTCTTTTATTTGTTGTTGGGTGTAATACCCGCCATATCGTTTTCCATCGAAGTGATGGGGTAGTTCTTTTTTATGACCGATCAATGTTTCATTTCGCCAGGCAGCCACCGATTGTAATTGCGGGTATTTCTTTATTTCTATCCGCCAGCCCTGGTCATCGGTCAGGTGCCAGTGAAAGGTATTGAACTTGTACAGCGCCAGCACATCGAGGTACTTCTTAATAAAGGAAACCGGGAACATATGCCGGCTTACATCCAACGCCATCCCCCGGTAATCAAAACGAGGATGGTCAGCGATGGTATAACCGGGCACTTTTAATTTATGCGCACCTGCACTCCATAATTGCCGTAATGTTTGCAAACCATACAGCACCCCACTGGCATCATGACCAACACAACGGATGGACCTATTATCAATTTGAAGCAAATAACCTTCTTTATCCGGAATGCCCGCTGAATCGATGGCCAGGGAAATAAAGTTACTGGTGGGGGCAGCAGCAACTTTTGATAATGGCTTACCACCGCAGGCCATCACATAGCCATTTAATAGTTCGGCAATTTTGTTTAAGGAATGGTCTGTTGCCACAATCCTGGTGGTGGGAATAATAAAGAAAAAGTCTGTAGAAGGGGTTATTGTTACTGGCAAAGGGACAACGGCCGGTACTATCTGGCTACCTGCCTGTGCCAATGTCAACAAAGGCATTGCAATCAATGATATAATCGCCAGATATGTACGTATGCGCTTCATAGCTTAGGGATCCAAATTTTTAATGGCAGCTGTTGTGGGTTTAAAGTTTATTACTTTGCCTGACAAATCCATGGCCGTTGCGGATGAACGGACGTCTAACGTTACCACCTGTACGGGTTTTGTCAGGAACGTTCATTTTATTTAGTAAAAGAGGGCATAGACATGCCCTCTTTATTACACTTAAAACCTACTTGTTGTGTACGAGAACGTTTGAATATCGTGAAACGGCAGACGGCAGACGGCAGACGGCAGACGGCAGACGGCAGACGGCAGACGGCAGACGGCAGACGGCAGACGGCAGACGTGACTCGCGACTATTTATACTCATAACTATCTAACGCCGCCAAAAATCTATTGCCGAGTGCCGTTATTTATCCCACCAGATGTGAGTTAACAGATCGTTTGCTCCCTGCCGGCTTATAGCAGTCTGATAAGAGTCGGCATTAAGGGTTTGCTCGGTGAGCGGATACAGCATTCTTCTAAAGAACTTGCCACCGGTTGCATTTCCTGCATAATTATTGGGCACCAGGGCAGGGTAACCGGTTCGGCGGAAGCTGGCAAATACTTCCTGGGCATCAGGGAAAATGCTCACCCAGAATTGCGTATAAAGCTGTTTCATTTGATCGTCGAAAGACCCGCCGGTATTAAGCGCATTGGCCGTTACATAATTGTCGATGGCAGTTGGGGCAACAGTCCCATCTTTACCACCAATAAGCGACCATTGCCGCATGGCTGCCCGAATACCGTTCTGATACAGGGAGCTGGCCGTGGCGCCATTATACCAACCTCTCAAAGCAGCTTCAGTCAACAGATAATAAGATTCCGCAGCTGTAAACACCAGGCGGGGTGAATTCATCAACAACAGTGTTTTAGGATTGGGCTCGCTATAGGTGATAAAATTAGCAGGCTTGGCATTGGTCAATGTGGCCGGCATGCCTTTCGCCAGCCCTACCGAAGTATCGGCAACTTTGTTATTCCATACAACCGCCATCATCGGTAACCGGGGATCGTTGGTGCTCTTCAAATAAGAAATGAATACCTCGTGGTATTTACCACCTTCTGTATTGGTATTGCCATTCTGGGCAATATAATCACTGTTCCACAGGTTAAATGCCAGTGGATTTTTATTGATATCCTGACCAGCAGATAAATAACTCATTTTGGCAATATCATCATCGGTAGTGATCACGCCACCGGCAATGGCTTTGGTGACCCAGTTTTTGGCTGCATTGGCATCTACTTTTGTCATGCGCATGCCCAATCGCAACATCAGGGAATAAGCGAACTTTTTCCACTTGTCAGTAGCACCTCCATAGATCAGATCGGATGCGCCAAAAGTTACCTTTGCAGCATCGAGACTTTGCGCGGCAGCATCCAGCTCCGATAACAGATCGGCATAAATAGCGCTTTGCGGATCATACGCCGGCTTGAAGACAAAAGAATCATTGCCCAACACGGCCTGAAAATAAGGGATGTCGCCATACAGATCGGTGAGGCGGCTAAAACAGTAAACCCTCCATATTCTGGCCTCTGCATACAGATTCACCTGAGAAGGCTCATTTTTTACAGCTTTGATCACGAGCCCTAATTCATTGATCTCCTTTGGATAGGCATCGTCAAATGCCTTGTATGTTTGTGAGATCTGGGCAGCATTGTATTTTGACCCAAAACCCGCCACATCATTATAACTGGTTGTATACTGCATAGTGCCCAACAAGAAATTCATCATATTGGCAGTGCCATCATACTGGGCTTTTGTAAACACGTATTGAGGATATACTTTGGCCGTAGTTTCCGGATTCGTATTGGTGCTCTCAAAATCCTTGTCGCACGATTGCAGTGAAAACAAACCCACAAGCCCCAGTAAACCACCAGCATATTTTATTATATTTTTCATATTGTTCTTCTGTTTTGGTAATTATAATTTAATGGTAAGGTTCATGCCATATGATCTGGTACGGGGCAAGCCAATTGATTCAAAACCCTGCGCATTACTGTTGGTAAAGCTTTGTTCAGGATCGAAGTTTTTGGTATCCCTGTACAGGATGAACAGGTTGCGGGCCACAAATGAAACGCTGGCCGCCTGGACCTTTGCAAATTTTATTTTGCTTACCGGGAGATTATAGGACAGAATTACCTGACGCAATTTGATGAAACTGCCATCATGCAGAAACAGATCAGAATACACTTTATAATTATCGTAGTAGTTGCGCAATACACCGCCGGCCTGTGTAATGGTGGTATCGTAGGGCGCACCATTCTGATCAACGCCTTTTAACTCCAGGCCTTTATCACGACCAGGCAGAGTGCTTTTTAACTTGCCCATACGGGTGGCATACACTTCAAAAATGGAGAAGATCTTGTTACCGAATTTTCCATCGAGCAAAATATTCAACCCCCAGTTATGATAGTGGAAATCGTTGGTAATACCCATGGTGTAAGGGGCCACGCTGTTTCCCAAAGGCATCAGGTCGCTCATTACCGGCAGGTGATTGCCCCGGTTAAATATTACATTGCCCTGCGCATCTTTTTTCATGGTGGTGCCCACAATAGTTCCATAAGGCTGCCCCTTTATGTGTTGTAAAAAGGCCCAGTTATTAACGGTATTAGCTATTTGAACAGAGGTTAACCCAGGCGCCAGCTCCACTACCCTGCTTTCATTATATGCAAAGTTGTAGCTTATATTCCAGCTAAAGTTAGCGCGACTCACAGGCCTGCCGGTCAACAGCATTTCAATACCCCTGTTCCTTAATTCCCCCACATTCATGATCACTGAATTATAACCCGAGGTGGAAGAGATGGTCGTTTTTACAATGTCATTCGTAGTTTGACGGTTGTAATAAGTAAAGTCAAGACCTAACCGGTTATTGAATGTTTGCAATTCAAAACCACCTTCATAGGTAGTAGAGGTATAAGGTTTCAGGTTTGGATTGGGGATATAGTTCTGCAGGTTTACATCCTGTGTTACATTTAACAAAGGCTGGCCTGAACTGGGCACATTGCTGTAAGTTTGATAAATAGCATAGGGATCAGGAGTACCGCCGCCCACTTGCGCCCAGGAACCGCGCAATTTGGCCAGGGTGATAAACGTAGGCAACTCCAAAGCATCGGACAGGATCAGGCTACCACCTACACTGGGATAAAAAATATGATTGTTGTTTGCACTTAAAGTAGAGAACCAGTCTTCACGCGCTGTAAAGGTTAAAAAGAACAGGTTCTTATAATCAAAGTCGGCAGAACCAAAAATTGAATTGGTAGTGGAGCGTGCAGTAACCGGCCGGATACTGGAAGAAGCCAGGTTGCTAACACTATAGAAGTATGGAATGATAAATTGTTTACCGGTAATATTCTGCTCTTTGTTCGCAAACCTGCGGGAGTTGCCCCCTACCATGGCAGAGAGCCCAAAATTCTGGGCGAACCTTGTTCTGTAAGTAACATTCAACATGCTGTTTGTTTCAGACAGGTCCGATTTCAACCCCACGTATTCACCCAGCGGCGTATACAAGGAGCCGGTAGGCAGTACATTGTAATAATTGTAATTATAAAAATCACGGCTTACGGTCCCTTTAATTACCAGGTTTTTCAGGAGCTCATAAGAGATAGAAGCCTGGCCTATAAAGCGGTTCTTTACATCGTCCTCCTTCCATTTATTGATCACAAAATAACCGTTCGAAGCAATGGCGGCATCATTCCAGATGGTTTCATTACCGGCGGAGTCATAACCGGGTTTTATCCAATTCACATCGGCCGTATTGGCAATTTCGAGCGGCGTCCAATTGGGATTGCCCAATGCATCACCGGCCCCTGTGCGGTTATGTCCCTGTTCCAGGTTGTACTGGGCCAGCGCCTCGATATTTATTTTAGAACCAACCTTGCCATTAAGGGCAACGTTGAAAGTTTTTCGTTTATACGTGGTACCTGGCAAAATGCCTTTGCTGTTGAGGTCAGCAAGAGAAAAGCGGTAGTTGAAATTGTCGCTGCCACCTAAAAATGCCAGGCTATTGGTAAAGGTGGTACCGGTTTGATAAAAGTTCTGGAGATTCTTCTTCTGGGCTACGTAGGGATGGGTCTTTCCATCTACGCCCATATAATTGGTAGAACCATCAATAGGCGCACCCCATGATTTTCTTCCTGAGGCCTGGGCATCGGATAAAGTAGTGGGTATTACGCCATCGAGGCCCTGGCCGTATGTATATTGAAAATCGGGAATAACGGCTACATTGTCCATAGTAAGAGTGGAATTGTATTCAACGCCAATACCGCGTTGTGCCCGGCCCTTTTTTGTAGTAATGAGAATAACCCCGTTACTGGCGCGTGACCCATATAAGGCAGCCGCCGTACCGCCTTTCAATACGGAGATAGATTCTATATCATCGGGGTTAATGCCGGCAATACCATCGCCTTTATCAACGTTGCTGGTGGTGCCATTTACAGTCGGCGCCCCGCCCGGAACGGTATTGTCGAGCGGCATACCGTTAATAACATATAATGGCTGGTTATCGCCAACCATGGAGCCATTACCGCGAATGGTAACCCGGCTTGAACCACCCGGACCGGTTGACAGCCCGGCGGCGTTAACACCGGCAATTTTACCAGATAATGCGTTCGCAATATTGTTTTCCCGGGCCTGCGTGAATTCGCTTCCTTTTACTTCAGAAACAGCATAGGCAACCGCTTTACGATCTTTTTTAACACCCAACGCGGTTACCACCACATTGTCGAGCACATCGCCACCGCCTGCTTTTAATGAAACGCTTATGGCGGCCTGACCGGCTTCAACAGTAAGTTGCTTTTTTTCAAAGCCTACAGAGGAAATAGTCAATTGAAAAGAGGTAGCCTGGTTACCGGCAGGATAGGCAAGGATAAAATTCCCCTTAATGTCTGTGGTCGTTGAAATTTGGCTTTTACCGAGGGTGAGGATTACAGTGGCATTGGGAATGCCTGCCTGATCAGCTTCATTTTTTACTACCCCTTTTAGCAGGGCAGACTGGGACATACCTGAGAGCGAGATCAGCAGAAAGAAACACAGCAGCAGGTTGCCCGAAGCAATTGTTTTGACTCGTTTCATAAGCATTTGAGTTGAGTAGAAATGTTTGGTTACGTTGCGAATTCTGATACAATTTAAATACAAAACGAATACAAACTGCAAATAATTTGCAATTATTGAAATTATTTCTGCAAATAGTTAAATCGAGCCGAGTTGAGAGAATTAGAAAGCTCCTTTTATAGATTAGCTGATAAACAACTATTAATCAATAGATAATTATGAAAATCAGTATTTTTTGGAAGATGGGGCCGGGCGTTATTATCTTTGCAAAATATTTGCATTCTTTGTATTATTGCAAAGATTGCAGAAATAGCGGATTTTTAAATTTTGCCAGTTATAATTGCTATTAGAAAATAAAATGTTGCAAACCCTGGATAAGCTTATTTATTTCGTAGTAAAAGTTTGAATTTTGTCAACTGAAGCTGTACCCAACCTTATATAATGTGACTATAGATTATGACAAACAATAACCCAAATACGCCGGTGCCGGTTGCCTTGCAAAAAAAGGAAAGGAAGAAACTGATCACCAAACAGGTGAACATCCATACCCGTTTGATGTTTACCGACCTGGTAAAACTGATAGACGTTTCGGAAGATACCATCCGGCGCGATGTAAATGAACTGGCCGAAGAAGGCCAGGTGATCCGGATAAAAGGCGGTGTAATGTCTGCAGCTTATCATATTGGGCACGAATCGCAAACCTATTCGCAACAACACAAAGAGGTCATCGCCGATAAAACGCTGCAATTATTGAAGGAGGATATGATCGTGTTGATTGGCGGCGGTACTACCATAAGAGAGTTTATTAAAAAGATCCCCTCCACTTTACGCGCTACTTTTATTACTGTGAATGTACTTACCGCTGTTGAACTGCTTGATAAACCTTTGATAAAGACCATTGTGATCGGCGGACAAATTTCTACTTACAGCCAGATGACCGTAAGCGGCGAAGTTTTTCAATACCTCAGCAATATTAAAGCTGACCTGTGCGTGCTGGGCATTAACGCCATTGACCCCAACAGCGGCCTCACCGACTCTGACTGGGAAACCATCCAGGTTAAAAAAGCCATGATCAATGCCGCTGACAAAGTAGCCGTACTGACCATTTCTGAAAAAATGAATTCGGTCATGCAAATGAAAATTGCCGATCTTAATGAGATCGATTATTTAATTACTGAACTACCGCCAGACAGCAATGAACTACAGGCTTATAAAGCCAAAAACCTCACCCTTTTATAGTTACCGGCAAGTATATTATAGGGCTTTTACGAGTACCCTTTCTTAAAACAACGATCATTACTTAGTAAATATAAGCGTGGATAAATTATTGCAGTGGCCTACTACCGGTAAGTAGTAGGCCACTGTCATTTTAGCGTATATTGCGCGCTGTTAATAATCTGGTGTAGTAACCCTACTTATCTCGAGGAGCAACAGTTGTTAAGATTTTCTAACGTAAGGCCGGAGAATTGCAAGATCCGGCTTTACTATTTTGGAGATGGTCACTCCTCATCGCCTGGTTCACGATCGTCTTTTACATTCAATGGATCTGGTTTTCCAATTAACGCAACAGCATCCTCTTTTGGCAGTTCCTGCACCGCCCGCAATTTCTTTTCAATTGCTCTCGATCTTACCCCTGCCTGTTCTATTACATTACTGGCCTCCTGTAATTTCTTCTGTGTTTTTTCCAGTATGCCGCCAAAATTGCCAAACTCTGTTTTTACCGCGCCCAGCAATTGCCATACTTCGCCCGACCGTTTTTCAATAGCCAGTGTTCTAAAACCCATTTGCAAACTATTGAGCAGGGCCGATAAAGTGGTTGGACCGGTAATGATGATCTTATATTCACGTTGAATACTTTCAAATAACCCCGGCGTACGCAACACTTCGGCATACAAACTTTCGAAGGGTAAAAACAGAATGGCAAAATCTGTTGTATTCGGCGGATCAACATATTTGCTGCTTATATCCAGCGCACATTTCCTGATGCCCTTTATAAAGCTTTTCCGGTATTCTTCAACCAAATCGGGCAATGCTTTGTCATAGGCATCCAGCAGCGCTTCAAAATCTTCTTTCGGGAACTTTGAATCAATAGGCAGCCACATGGGTTTATCCTTATCCCCACGGCCGGGCAGCTTTACAGCAAACTCCACCAATGCATTGGAGCCTTCTTTTGTTTTTACGTTCCGGCCATATTGATCAATGGTAAGTATTTGCTCCAGTATACCTTCTAATTGGTACTCACCCAACACCCCTCTTGCTTTCACGTTGGTAAGCACCCGTTTTAGATCGCCTACCCCCGTGGCCAGTTGTTGCATATCCCCTAACCCTTTATGCACCGCTTCCAACCGTTCGCTTACCAGTTTAAACGATTCCCCCAACCGGGTCTCCAATGTCTTTTGCAATTTCTCATCAACCGTTGCCCGCATTTCATCGAGCTTGCGTTCATTACCGGTTTGCAGCTCGCCCATTTTCTTTTCCAGTGTTTCACGCATTTGGTCTAAGCGCGCGGTGGTTGCATTATTCTGTTCGCTTTGTTTACTTAACAAAGCAAAGAAATTATCTTTTTGAACGGTGCTGGCACTGGCCATGGTTTGGTTAATGAGTTCACCAAAGTTCTTCAACGAAGCCGCCAGTTCTGCCCGTATACGTTGCGTATTGTCGCCGGTCTCCTGCCGGTTGGTCACCATCTCCTGTTTCACGGCCGTTTCAATACGCGCAATTTCTGTCCACAGGCTTTCCATTTTATATTTCACCGCCATCCAGTCGGTATTATTTCTGGCAGTGGTAGCCCGCCAGGCAAATACCATGGTAATGATGGCTACCAGTAATAAGGCAACCAGCAGCGTTACAATAATTATCTCCATGTTAATGGTATTGATGTGTCAATTTAAGCAATTGGAACTTAATATAACCTTTCGACTTCGCTCAGGGCAAAAAAAAGCCCCCGACGGGAACGTCGGGGGCGAACTCTCAACACTTAATATAAACTTATTTTACGTCCCAAAAAACTTTAGCTGTTATGTTATCACGGCTTTTTACCGCTGCATAATTAGTTGAATTTAATGAAGCCTCTGTACCCGGATACAGTAACCGGTTAGGCGGAGCCGGTGCTGTCACCGATGATCCATCAACAGGGTATGTTAATTTAGGTAATTTTGTACGACGGTATTCGGCCCATGCCTGGTGTGCCTGTATCACGCCGAAATCGATCCATTTCTGCGTAGCGATCTTTTCCAGGTTGTTGGTGCCATAAGCAATAAGCGGATTTGCCAGGAAAGCGGCAATATCTACGTCTTTAGGTTCATCAAACTTTTCTTCCCCATACCTGAAATCACCCTTTTGTCTACTGTTCTTATTCACCATCCAATAAAACAAAATTGACTGTTTAACACCTTCATCATATGCTGCTTTAGCGTTTCCTCCGCCCCATCTTTCATAGGCTTCTGCTTTCAGGAATTGAACTTCGGCAGCGGTTTCTACGATACCGGGGAATACATTATTCTGAGTGAAGGTGGTTGAATCCCACATGGAGAAATAGTTCTCACGTACTGAATCGGCCACCCGGGTAGAATTCCAGTCAAAGGGTACACCATGATACACACTATCCTTATTGGGCGTAAACAAAATAGGCAGGCGCGGATCATTAGCCGGCACCATAATTTCGTCAACCATTTTTCCAGGAGCATATGAACTGGCTTTAAACCCTTCCTGTATATCGTTTATAGCAGTGAGGTTACTGCCGGTTGTAGAAGGTGTAATTGTTATGTTTTCCTGATAAGTGTCTATCAAAGGGTATTGATTTACATTGCCCAGGATCGTTTGCACAATTCCCTTGGCTTTAGCTTCATCCTTATAAGAGATCCGCATGGCCAAACGCAGCATCAACGAGTTGCAATATTTCCGCCATTTGGTCAGTGAACCCTTATTCATGTAATCAGAAGAAGTTAACTGCCCCTGATAATATGGGTCAGGTTTTACTGACGCCAGGTAATCGGAGATCCGCTTGAGGTCGGTTAAGATCGTATTATAAACGTCTTCGCCTTTGTCGTAAGAAGCGAGCACAATATTGCCGGTTGTATTCAACTGACCGGCTGTTGAAAAAGGAATATCACCCCACAAGTCTACCATTTGTGCAGTTTGATCATACACAAAGATGCGGGCCGTTTCCAGGAATAACTGAAAACCGGCTTTGTCGGCATCGCTGGTAAGGCCATTATAATACTTCTCAATTTCACGGTACCGGGCAATGGTCGTGGTATAAAAATAATCCCAGCGGTCTTTCGTATAATTGACCGATTGTTCGTATACTTTATTGGTAAGATTTTGCCCGTTTGTCTGAGCATAGGTACCCATCATCGGTACCTCAAAAGTATACAGCCCCCAATATTTGGGCAATACTCTCTCGTTAAACAGCAACCCTGAATATAATGTAGGAATGCTGGCAGTAGCAGACCCGTTGGGATTATAATAAGCTTTGTCAATTTCAGATTTCTTACACCCCGTTACCAGTAAACCTGCCGCCATCATAAAAAGCGGAATTCTTATAATAAGTCTTTTCATAATTGTCGATGTTTTAGGAATGTGTTTAGAATGTTACCCGCAGACTGGCACCCATTGAACGGGTGGCAGCATTACCTTGTCCCAAAGAAGTACCTTGTGAAAGCCAGTCGGTACCCACACCTTCTTCCGGATCATAGTTAGGTAATGTTTTATGGAAATAAAACAGGTTTCTTCCATACACGCTAAAAGTCATATTCTGTGCTTTAATAAAGCCGGCTATCTTTTTAGGGAACATGTACGACAATGTTACTTCCCGCATTTTGATATAGTTGTTATCAAATACAGCATCGGAATAGGTGGTATAATTACCGGCGCCAGCAAATGAACCCCACGAATACGTATTTAAATAATAGTTCGCTGCATCCAGTATTTTCGTATTCTCTTTGCCATCTTTGGTAACCCCTTTCAGGATAACACCATCATGATACACGGTTTCGCTATTGGGACCTTTGGTTACATCATTGGCCACCTGAATGTTTTTACCGGTGCCATCAGTGTAGTATGACAGACCGCCATTTTCTGTATCGCGATACTGCAGGGTGCTCTTGAACATACCGGCGCCTTTACCGTATAAGTTAGATTGGGAAACTATCTGGCCACCAAAACGGAAATCAACTACCACGTTCAAACTAAAGTTCTTATAGTTAAATGTGTTGATGAAACCACCCACAGCCTTTGGTTGCAGATTACCCACTTTTGACTGCTCTTTGTAGTTGATATCATAATAGCCATCATCATTGACAATATAATTGCCTTTGCTGTCTACACTTCTTTGGTATGCATACAGATCGCCGGCAGTATGACCAGGCGTAGAGATTACCAACAGTGAATTGTTATCTAAGCTGGCAGATTGCAGCTTATCTAATCCGGGCATCAGCGATATCAGTTTATTACGGTTAAATGCAATGTTCAACCGCATATCCCAGGCAAGGTCTTTTGTTTTTACAGGTGTTCCATATATTCCTAACTCAACACCATAATTACGCATGTCGCCCACATTCACATACTGACTGGTAGCGCCAACAGATGCAGGTAATGACAGCGAAATGATCTGATCGTGTACTGTTGAGTTATAATAGGTAAGATCAAACCCGGCACGGTTGTGCAGGAACTTGTTCTCCCAGCCAAATTCAAATTCGTTTTTCGTTTCATTCTTCAACTCCCTGTTTCCAAAATTGGATTGTTGCGGGTACAGAATGGGAACGCCTTCCACACTACCCTGAGGCGGATTGTTTAAATAGGTTATGTTGCCCTGATACACACCGGGTGGATTACCCACAACACCCCATGAACCCCTTAACTTACTATAGGAAACAAAAGCCGGTAATTTAACTGCATTGCTCAACTCAAAAGCACCACTCACCCCCGGATAATAAAAGGTGTTTTTACTGGGTATCAACGATGAGCTGCGCTCTCTTCTCAGCGTTCCTTCTACAAACAGGAAGTCTTTATACTCCAGGTTCAAAATACCAAATGCTCCGTCTTTTACCAATGTATTGGTAGTAGCCTTTCCCGTAGGAATGCCACTGGATGCATTTAGACTGAACCAGGTGTCCTGCGTTATTCCATCTTTGGTAGAAGCTTCATTATAGCGGTATTCTTCGCGGCGACCCTGGTAACCCACTGACACCGTGCCTTTCAGATCGGGTACTATTTGCCGATCGTACGATAACATTACATCACCATAATTAAATACCAGCCTGTTGGTATTGGTTGCATACCGGCCGGTAGTACCATAGGCAACAGGCTGTGTGGTACGTTCTTTTGTTTCGGCAAAATAGCCGGTATAATCCGTACCATAACGGCCACGGAAAGTCAACCCTTTCGCTATATTATAGTTCAGGGTTGCGGAAACAAGAAAGCGGTTGGTTGTTTCATCGAAACTATTTGCCAACTGGTTCCATAAAAAGTCGAGGAAGTCTTTCGCGCGAATGTTGTATTTCAACCGTTCGCCAAGGTCCTGGGTTGAATTCCAGTCAACCCACTTGTATCCCCGGCTGGTGTGATACTTGTCGAAGTACACATCCATATAATCTACAGGGCTGAAAAAGCCACCAAAGTTGTTGGTAACATAATAGAGCTGTCTTGGCCTGTTATGTACTTTTTCATTGATATAGCTGGCCACCAGATCAAGCGATAATTTGGGCGCGATCTTATAGGTTGAATTAAAATTAAAGGTGTTCTTTTCCTGTTTGCCACCAATTTGAATACCCTTGTAATCATTGCGGGTATAGGAAAAGCGGTAGCTCATTTTATCACTAGAATTGCTAAGTGCAATATTAGCTATCTCGCTATGACCTGTACGATAAAACTCCTTCCAGTTATTGGGTTGCGATTTGTATTCACGCATCTGGCCATCCCACCAGTACACCTGGCTGCCATCTACCTTTGGACCAAACTGGCCATAAGCCCTGAAAATAGGATATTTTACATCCTGGTTGTTCACCTTGGTATGCAACCAGCCGGCATCATCTGCTCCGAATGCAGACTTATTGGTTTCGCGGTCGTAGCCGGGTCCATAGGTTGTTTGCAGATCTGGCGTTACCGATACCTGTTCCATATTGGCGCTCAGGTTTACATCAACACCCAGTCCTTTACGTCCTTTTCCATTTTTAGTGGTGATAACAATAACACCAAAGTTGGCATCTGAACCATACAGGGCAGATGCAGCTGCACCTTTTAAGATATTGATACTTTCAATATTCTCGGGATTGATGTCGAGTAACCCGTTTCCATTCAGGCGCTGGTTACCGCTCCAGTATCCTTCGTTATTGGCGCCTCCATTACGGGTTACCACCCCATCTACCACCAGCAACGGCTGGCCCTGGCCATTGATAGAGCTTATACCCCTGATCTGAATACCTACGGCACTGGTAGCACCACCCGGGTTGGTTGTGATGGCAACACCTGGGGCTTTACCATACAACGCCGAGGCAAAGTTGGTGGGTGCCGACTGAATAATGTCTTTACCCGACACCTGTGTGGAAGCATACCCTAATTTGCGTTGATCTTTTTTAATACCCATGGCTACTACCACCACGCCTTCAAGGCTGACGGTTTCACCTGAAAGAGAAACATTGAGTGTGGTATTGTTTCCAACCACCACTTCTTTTTTGTCGAAACCAATTGAAGAAAATACAAGCACCGGTTTTGCAGAGGAAACCGGGATCCTGAATGAACCGTTAATGTCTGTAATAGTAGCGGTGCTAGTACCTTTTTCTGAGATAGATACACCTGGCAAAGCGTTTCCAGCGCTGTCCTTCACTACGCCTGCAATCGTTTTTTTCTCCTGTGCAGTACCTGTTATACCCCAGATACATGCCAGTACGATCAGCAATAGTCGGATTGTTGCTTTCGTCATAGCAGTTTGTTTGTTTGTCAATAAAAGAGTTCAGACTTTATGGTAGCTAAACTGGAATCTTGCCTACGCAAAGCACTCCGGTTTTTAACAGTCTTTTCGGTTGGCTATACTATTTTGGTTAGCCGGATCAGATCAATACATCCGGTTTTCATAGATGAGGTTCTTAATTTCTTCCCGTTCATAGTTCTCCATAACAAGGGCGGCAGCGCCTGTGAGCTCCGCATTATACCCCAACACCGACACTTCTATTTCCGTATTCACTGATAACCGGGGGATACAATGTTCATTCAATGCCTGTTGTATGGGGGCCTGCCAGATCTTGCCAGCCGTAGATCCACGTCCACTCAGGATCACCACTTCAGGATTCAGTAAATGGATCAGGATGGCAACGCCCCGGCCAATGTTGTAGCCGGCTTCAGATAATATCTCTACCGCAAACTTGTCGCCCTTACCTGCGGCGGCTACTATATTTATAAATGCTTTTTCAGGATTGTTCGCCGATAGTTCCTGTTCGTTTAACATCGACAGCTTTCCGCCTTTTAAACCATTGCGTGCTTTTTCGATCACTACTAACAGCGAGGTCTCTGTTTCCAGACAACCGCTTTTACCGCAACTGCATAATTTATTGTTCAAAAAAAGCGGGATGTGGCTAAACTCACCGGCAAAGCCATCATGCCCTCTGAATAGCTCACCTTCCAGGATCATTCCTAACCCCACACCCCAACCTACATTTATTACCAATGCATTTTTCCGCTGACGGGCTGCCCCGAATTTCAGTTCGGCCAACGCAATGAGCCGCGAGTCATTATCGATGTATACGGGTAGTTTTACTTTGGTTGAAATGTACTGGCTGATGGTAACACCCTCCGTTTCCAGAAAAGTGTAGTTGATCCCTTTTACGGAATTAACAAAGCCAGGCATTCCAATACCAATTCCGGCTATTTTATTTTTCGGAATACCCGACCGCAGGATGATCTCATTTATCTTTTCAGCGAGCGCGGTCGGTGCATCCGGGTTTTTCGTCAGGGGTAATTCAAATAATTCAGTATTGGTCACATTCCTGTTCTGCATGTCGAGGATAGCAATTTGTGTAACCAGCTGGTCCATCGCTACCGACACCACATACATTACATCTTCTTTTAATGAATACATTACGGGACGGCGCCCGCCGGTTGATGCGGCATACCCTGTTTCTGTAACCGTCCCCTCTTCCATGAGCTTACTCAGCATTTTGGTGGTAAGCGGAATGCTTTTGTGGATCTTGTCACTCAGGTCTGCGCAAGAAAGCATATTGCTAAAATAGAGATGCTTAACGATCCTCCTTTTATACAATAAGCTTCTTTCCATGTGCAAGTGTATCAGATTATTTAACCAAATATAACGTTAAGTTAAATTAACTTCTTAATTATTTAATAAAAGTTATTAAATAATTTATCAAACATCACATACCTTATTGAATATCAGATTATAATTTTTAGCAATTGATCTTGGTTCAGAACAGGAACCCAACCTGACCTCATAGGGACTTAACAAGGACCTCACAAGGATCTCACAAGGACCTCACAAGGACCTCACAGGGATAAAGTCCCTGTTAAGTCCGGGTGAGCTCCCTGACAGGTCCCTGAAATTCTAAATCCAGTGTGGCCCAGGAATATGGTAAAAAAAATAAGGCTCTCCCGGCTGAGCCGTGGAGAGCCAAAAACATTATTTTCAATTATTTACCAGGCCAGGAAGAAGGAAATGTTACTTGTTTCCTGTACGCCCGTCCCTTTTACCGCGGGCGTCATGTAAGTTAGTGTATAAGAAAGGCCTACACGGCCCGAAGAAGCTACTACTCCATAATCACACCGCGCCACTACCCGTTCCCGCACCATTTCGGGTTCATCATTATTGGGATCATCCGTTTTTGGAATTACCCGGTTACGCCGGTTGAAAATGCCGCCACCGATCAACGCATTACTAAGCGTGTATTCAGCGGAAGGCCGGATGGTAAAATACAATTGTTGCCGGCTTCCCCGGCCTTTGGGCGTGGAGAACCGCGACATATAACCATTAAAATAAGGCTCCATTTTTCCAAAACGAAGGGTGCCCCAGGCAGACAACCCATTGAGCGCGGTTCCGGTAAATACCTGGGCGCCGCCGATCAACTCCAATGCTTTATTGACGTGGGCCAGTTCTTTTTCCCCGGCTACACTTATGTTTAGCAAAAGATCGGTTTTTAACTGATAGTCCCACCCATTTGGTTTTATGTACCCCACCAACCGGTGCATAGAGACCTGTGTTTGCCGCGCCAGTGAAGGAGGTCCCATTGCGCCCAGCAATAATTCACTTTGCCAACTGTATCTCTTTATGGCATTGGTTGCGTGTAAGGAGTGTGTGGCAAACAAAGCGCCTGAATACGGGAAATCATTTTTATCAGGAATTCTTTTCAGGATGTTTTTGGGTGTTATCATCACCTGCATTATGCTAAAGCCATACGTATTCACGCTGCTGTCGCCAGCCTTTGGCATAATGCGATGAAGAAAAAAGCGGGCTGGTTTATTATTGATGTAGAAAAAGTCGGCCCGGGTACCATTGGTATATCCCCGATCGGTTACTCCACCAACCACATTAAACAGGTCATTGTCTTCATACGCCCGGAACAGGTGGCGATACGTATTCTGCTGTTGCCCATAAGCGGTCCCTGTTACCATAGCTACCCATAACAGGATAATGAATTGGCCACGCTCCATAATGAGCCTAATTTACTGCGTTTTTATGGCAATTCATAGTAAGCTTGAAATGGCGGTGCTTTAAGAAACTTCAGCGTGATCGTATTCGAGGTTAATACCAACCCGTAACGCTCTTAATCCGGCTACTCCTTGCAGTTCTTCCAGATCAAGAAACTCGAGGTCGTTCAACAAAATGCCCTGTTCCTGAAGGTATTGAATGTGTGAAATGTATTCATCTGCATCGCGGCGGTTGAAATACACCAGGGCAATTTTCCCGGGTTGGGTCAATCGCTCATTGGTATCGGCCACATGCACTTTGTCGATCCGCTTTTTGATCACCTGGTAGCGGATATTATAGCCGCCTTCGGCATCGAATCGCCGTTCATCGTTACGAAAACTAATGTCTATGGTATTGCTATGGATAAAAATGAGCTGAGTGGTTTCCAATGGTTTCGACAACCTGGGCAGCAGGTCATGCGTGATCTTTGCTATGGCTGCCATGGATGAAATTTGCCACAAACGCAAATTCTTTAAATACAATATATCGAACGGTTTCTGCGGCGCAATGGATTGCCCAATGTAAATATCATATTCTACCCCATCGGTCCTGAAGCGTTCGAAATAGCAGGGGTACGATTGCTGCAATTCGTCCTTCATCAGGTCCAGGTAATTGTTAACAGCGGTATTTACCGTCTGCATTGATTCTTCCAGTTGCCGTCTGTTAGTCCAGGCACTGCCATTCATTTCTTCAATGGCGGCAAAATACTTTTCTACTATACTGGCTGAACCCGGATGGGTTATTTTGAAATGCTTTAAAAATGAAACCGCTTCTTTTTCCAGAAAGTCGGTGAGTTTTACTTCACTGTGCGGGGTTAATGAATCATCCAGCGTGTTCTTCCATTTACGACACTTATAGATCATTTCATCGGTCAACGCCAGGTTGTAATGTTTTTTAACGGCCTGCAATGTTTCAAGCAGAATAGCGAACTGATGTTGCAGATCGCTTAACTGGGCCCTGTTGCGCTCAACGGTTGAGTTCCGAATGTCTACAGCGCCATATAATGGATACACACTTTCGAACCCTACTGTTTCTATTTTTCCTTTTCCATTATACTCTACTTCCTGCAGATAATGCCAGGCTGCTTCATTAAACTTCCATTGCACAGCTGGTTGTAAGGAGGTGAATTTTTCCCGGATAACACCGTCGATGGATGAATCAAAATCATCAATGGAGAGTTGTACCAGTTGCGCCAGTACCGGATAGGCGGGCTCTAACAGGGCCAGCACTTTTTCATCGAGGATGCCTGGCTTCCTGGTATAGATCTCCAGCATGCCGGCCAGGTTGTTATTGTAATAAAGTGGTAATACGATGAACGACTGTATCCCGGTTCTGGTACAGGCTGATAAAAATGGGTAAAGTTTTGCTTCTTTAGTAGAAATGGTTTTATAAATTAACGGCCGTGGGTTACGCATATAATCTTCTGCAAATGCCTGGTAAGCGCTGCGGGCAGCACCACTTGCGCATTCTTCATTATCGCCCATCATCACACTTCGCAGCTCCTGCATATGAGGCAGTACCAGCTTTTCATTAATGCGAAATAATGGGGTCACGTTAAAATCAATGGCATCGTTTTGCACCAGGGTTTTAAGTGACTTGGTTACATCATGGTGACAGGCATCTTCTTCCTTCCGGTGAAGGTCTACGATCGAATTCTTTATGGTCTCTACCGCATACTTCGCCGTTTCATCAGTAATGGTCACTACCGACATGCCCCTGAATTTAAACAGTTCCAACGGCAGCACCCTTTCGAGTTTTTCAAATCCATGGTCTTCATCTATGTGACCGGTAGCGGTAATAGCGCTCAGTTCGGGGATCTCGCCAATAGGAATAACCTCAATAAAGCGGGTATCGATGTTTATTTTTAAATGTCGCAGTAAGCCGGTCGCTTCATCTACAAACGTGTGTATGATCTCGTTCTTATGGAAGGGAGCGAAATTGTAAATACGTTCCAGAATAAAAGTATAGGCTATTCGCAGGTTCCGCTGGCGCATCATATTCTCATCACCCTGCACAACTGCTTTTCTAAGTTTGCTGTTCTTTGTATCAACCATCAGTTTGTAAAACGCATCGGTGCCATATACAAAGTGCGGTCGCAAAGGCATACCCAGCGCCCAGGGCAAATGGGTCTCATCTTCGGTAACATTCGACATGCTCACAAATATCAGTTCCAGCACATCGCGGTATTTATCCAGGTTATCTACCGGCACATCACCTTCCAGCTCAGGGAATTGTTCCAGCTTCTCCAGCAGGAACGCAGTTAATTTATCTTTTAAAGAGGAGTCGTGTTTAAGGCTCTTTTTTAAAAAGTTGATGAATGGGCGTAAGGAAAAAGCCGTGTCAAAATTCGTCAGCGTAAATTTCTCGTTAATATTGATCGTCATCGTTTGCATACACAAAGCCATTTATTGCTATAGGCGCACCGCTTATTTTAACAGCCATGGTAAGCAGTGGTTGAGGCGAGCCTATCCCCAACAATACTCCAATAGGATGCCATAACTGAAATTCAGTCCGTTTGTCACCTGTTTAATCGGTAAATCCGGCAATAATATCAGGTGAATGGCGCCTTTAGAATCTGAAACCCATTCTTATATAGGGATACCAGCCTTCGTTAGAATAACCAACCTGAACCTGAAAAACTGCCATTTGAGCAGGCGCGAAGTATAATCCTCCCCCAACTCCCTGGTGCCATACGTTTGACGATTCATCTTTCACCCAAACCCGGCCTACATCGTAGAAGCCGGTCATGCCAAACTGCCCAGGTAAGATGTAACTGGCAAAGTTAGCCAGCTTTATACGAAACTCAAGATTGTTGTACAACATTTGTTCCCCGGCAAAACGATACTGGCGGAAACCCAGCAGATTATCATGCCCACCTAAAAAAGCTGATTGATAAAAAGCTGATTTACCGAAAGTAACAGCACCGCCTAGCCGTTCGGAAATGACCACCATCCCTTTTCTGCTCAGGTTTTTATACAACCCTATTTCGGGGGTAAGCATTACATATGATTTGGATTCGCTATTCAACCCACTATATGCCTGCGCCAAAAAATTAATATAATGCCCCCTTGTGGGTAAAATAATGTTATCACGTTTATCACGGATCAGGTTAAGCACTACACCAGCATGTGCTTTATCCTGGTGGATGGTATTACTATCGTATGAATTGATCTGGGCAGTTTTATTAATAAACCGCTCGTTGTTGTCGCTGCTGTCTGAATGATAAAACTGCACGGACGGACCGGCACTGAGGGTTGTAAACCGGCTCAGGCGCCAGCGCAGCGCCGGGTTCAACTCGTACAAATTATACCGGGTACGATAATATCTTTTATAATCCCCTTCTTTTATAAATTCCGTTTCATTGCCCCGGCCAAAAAAGTTGCGGGTATTATTGGGTGCAAATATGGTAGCCTGCAACGTTAGGTCTGTTTTTCCAACAGCTTTAAACCATTCGCCCCTGTACCTGAAACGGAAAGCCTTAGTTGAAAAAGAGTGGGCTATCGTAAACGATTGTACACTTCCAAAAGGAAGTTTTCTAAAACCAGGCAGCATTATCTGTAATCCAGCTCCCAGTAATAATCCATCATCGAGGTTGAAGCCCGCTGCTAAAAGTGGTTTTACAATTCGGTAGTTGTTGGTGGCAATAAAAGCAGTGTTGGCGGTGTCGTTTGACAAATGTGTTCTCAAACGGCCTGTTTCCCCAGTGAAGGTAGAGCCGGTTTCCTTTTCATATACACACACTTTTTTAC
This sequence comes from Niastella soli, assembly GCF_017742245.1. Taxonomy (GTDB): domain Bacteria; phylum Bacteroidota; class Bacteroidia; order Chitinophagales; family Chitinophagaceae; genus Niastella; species Niastella soli. The sequence goes on along the minus strand of NZ_JAGHKO010000001.1, from coordinate 2,478,129 downwards.
CAGCTTCCTGCACGTGAAAAACCTTGGCACCATCTCCACCAATCAACCGCATTCTTATTTTTTTATTGGTGGTGTTAAGCAACACGCTATCATCCCCATTGCCTATATAAAACCGCAGTTCTTTGGTTTCAGACGGAATGAAGTTCCGGGAAAACAATTGTTCGCCGGTCTTCCCTTTTTTCGACAGTTTATAGATCTCTACCAACATGCCTTTATTGGGCCCATTGGTTACGGTAACCAGCTCGTTTTTATCAGACACCTGGATATCAACCACGCGGCTCAAAAAATAATAATAATCTTCGATTGCCTTTGGCATGTTGGCGCGGCGTGTTTTCATTTTCTGCAACAGTTCGTCATGCCGCATTACATATACCTCCTGTGGCAGGTGGGCCAATGCTTTTTCCAGTACATCATCAGTGAGCAATGCCAGAAATTGATGGGTCAATTGCATCCAGCGATCATGGTCGAGCTGTATTAAAATACGGGAGTTGAGTTTGCGGCTACTGAAGAAAAAGAAGTTTCCTCTTTTGATATCAGGCTTAAATCCCCACAGGAAGGGAGCGATCCATTTGCGGGATGCCAGCGAAGGGATAAAGCCCTCATTCCGGTATAGTGCCTGGTCGCGGTCGCGGGGTATGGCCCTGTATTTTCTTCCCTCTCCTTTCTGTTCATCCACCCAACGCCATTGGTCTTCATGGCGGTCCCAGTCGCCCAGGAACAGGTCGAGCAGGCGGGCCTTGAAGAATTCAATGGTATCAACTGTATTATCGTTGTCTTCGTTGAGGCGTTGCAGCATTTTGAGGGTATTGTCTGAGTTGCCATAGGGCTCTCTTTCTTCCAGCAGGCACATAGTATTGGCAAACTCTTTTTCATACTCGCCCAGGTTTTTATCGGGCGCCACGTAACCTATAATGGGACTGGCATATGGTATATTCGTTACCTGTGATAACTCAGGAACTATTAAGGGTGCATACGGATGCTGGGCACTCATGGCGTCGCGCACCCAGTCGGCCGCGAATGTTTCGCGAATTGCTTCGGGCAATAAGATCTCCGGAAATTTTTCAATACTACGCAACACCCATTCTTTGCCGCTGGCATCTTTCAGGCGTAAGGAATGGGTTTGATGGCCGCCTCCACGTTGGAGCGGTATCAGCCCTCTTTCCGACAGTTTGATCACCGGTAGTTTTACCGGCGTCGCCCATTCCTTGCGGAAATTTTCACCAAATAACCGTCGATGCATTCTGGTAACACTATCGTACGAAGGATGTGCTTTTATAACAGTACTATCTGTTTGTGCGTTTGCAATCTGCGCAGTTAAAACAATCAATGCGAAGTGTAAAAATCTTCTTGACATAGGCTAACCAGGTTTATTTTCCAGTCCAAACAGTTTTTAAAATATTTCCGGAATGCAGATCTCCGCCTTCATTGGATATATACAGATTGCTGTTTTTATCGAATGCTATCCCTTCGGGTTGAATGTACAGGGCTGGATTTAATTTGTACACGGCAGTTACTTTCCAGTTACTATCTGTAACCACTAATATTTTTCCAATGGACGCAACAATGTACCATTCTTTGGTACGGGGGTTCTGTGCCAGGGCGGATGGTCGGAATTCTATTTTTTTGCCACCGAGGACCTTATCAATATCTTTTACATCTACAGTGAAGTTACCTTGCTGGCTGACCTGTCCTTCGGTATTAAGCTGCAAGATATATCCTTTTGCAATTTTCTTATCATTTTCATCCGGACAGTTCTTGCACAGTATATATATCAACCTGCTCGCTTCATCGGCATACATGGCTTCATATTCTCCTTTTGGCAACAGGTCTTTCCATTCCACCACGCTTGCCGATTCTTCCTGATGAAGATCAGTAAAGGGGAAGGTGAACAGCAGGCCATTGCTGCGTAACATGATAACAAAACCATTGGAGATGGCTATATCTTCATAATCGCCATGTTTGCCAAATTTGAAAACCGTGGCATGATGATCGCCCGGTTTCAGGTAAAACACTTTTCCATCTTCATCCTGTTCTGCATATACGGTATCGGGGTTTCCCTTATAAAAAGCAATACCAGAGATCTCCTGCAAACTGGTAGGCATCACAATCTTCTGCGGCGTATTGATATTATACCCTTTTGGACCGTCAAATTTCCGTTTTTGTGAGCAGGCAGTTGACAATGTAACAAAACCTGCCATCATCAACACAGCCGGTATTATCTTTTTAGTTTGCATAAACAGTTTTATTTAAGTCTGCCATTTGCGCCTTGCGCCACCGCTTCAGCGGCGAAGCGAGGCTCGCCTTCGCTAAAGCTTCGGTGAAGCGAGGCCAGACAGATAATTATAGATCGCCTGTTGCGAGTACACTAATTCCGTTTCTTTGGGCATTGGAACATTGTTCAGCAGCTGGTCAATTTGTACAGCCTGCCCATTATCCTGCAATTGCAGCTGTAACAGGGTTAACACCTGTTTTTTAATGGCTTCATCATACACCGGAAAACAAACTTCAATGCGGCGGTAGATATTCCGGTTCATCCAGTCTGATGAGCCCATGTATAATTCGGGTATGCCGTTGTTGTGAAAAACAAATATCCTTCCATGTTCCAGGTACCTGTCAACAATCCGGGTTACCGTAATATGCTCACTTAGATCAGACACCCCGGGTTTTAAACAACAAATGCTTCGCACGATCATGCGGACCTTCACCCCAGCCTGTGAAGCCTCATACAGCTTCTTTATTAAAACTTTTTCTTCCAGGTTGTTCATCTTGATGATGATGGCTGCTTCTTTTCCCTGACGGGCATTTTCAATTTCCCGGTCAATCATTTGCAGGAACCGCTGCTGCAGGTTGAATTGCGCTACCAGGATCTGGTTAAACGTAATAAGGCCGGGATTACCGGCTTTTTTCCGGTGCCCCAGGAAGATGAACAACAATTCCATTTCACGCAGGATCTCCGGATGGGCAGTGAAAAGGATATGATCGGTATAAAAGCGGGCGGTGCTTTCGTTCATATTGCCCGTTGCCAGCAAGCCTACATATGAAATGCGGTTTTCTTTTTTCCGTTTTACCAGAGCTATTTTAGCATGTACCTTCAGCGAAGGGGCACTGTAAATAATTTTCACCCCCGCTTCTTTCATCCTTTTTGCCCAGCGAATGTTATTGGCTTCATCGAAACGGGCTTTTAGCTCTACCAGTACCGATACTTTCTTCCCGTTTCGGGCCGCGCTTACCAACGCATTACCAATGCGGCTATCACTGGCAATACGATACAGCGTTACATATATTTCTGTTACTGCAGGATCAACTGCTGCTTCATTAAAAAACCGTAATACCATGTCGTACGACTGGTATGGCGGATGCAACATGAGGTCTTTCTTCTCTATTTCTTCAAATAACGACAGGGTGCCATCTCCCATCTTTACGGCAATGGCAGGCCATCGTTCATAACTCATCGATGCATCTTTTGCGGGAAAGGAACCCAGGTCCTTCAGGTTGTGATAATGGCCGCCCTGTACAATCATGGCATGTTGAAGTTTCAGGGCCATCGTTAATAAACGCAGATGTTCATGTTGAATACCGGGCTCATGAAGCAAACGGGTAGCTAACCCAAAATCGCGTTTGGTTAGCTGTTCTTCGATTTTGCGGGCAATATCGCCAGCGTAATCATCTTCCACTTCCAGCTCGGCATCGCGGGTTATTTTGAAACTATAACACCCTTTAATAACGGTATGTTTGAAAATGGCAGAAAGATTATCTTTTATAATATCATCAAGAAAAACAACAAACTGTTCATTATCTCTTTTTACGGAGTAGAACCGCGGCAGGTTATCTGATGGAATGTTGATGATCACCAGTTCATCAAATCCTGCTTCGCCTTCTATCACTATCAGCAGGTAGATCTTATTATTCTCAGGAAAGAACTTTATGCCCGATATGGAAAGGTACACGGGTTGAAGAAAGGCCATTACCTGGGTATAGAAATAATCCGACACCTCCTCTTTTATGGCCGCGGGGACGGGCTCATTATATAATAAATGAATGCCCTTCTCCTTTAGCAGGGGTAATATTTCGGTAGTAAAAATAGTCCCGAACCGCTCCTGCTGCTGATTGATTATTTCTATTATCTGCAACAGCACGTCTCTTTTGGCGTGTTCGGCTATTTCATCATCGCCTTTTGCATGTAGTTTTTCCAGGGCCAGCACAGCAGGCATGCGTACCCGGTAAAACTCGTCGAGGTTGGAAGAATAGATAGATAAAAACTTAATGCGCTCCAGCAAAGGAACGCTTTCGTTTCCTGCTTCTTCCAGCACTCTTCCATTAAATGCGAGCCAGCTTAGGTCTCTATCGAAAAATTCTGATTGCATGCTGTTACCAGTTTCAAGTAGTTACTATGGCGGCAATGGAAAAAGCGATCACGGATACGATCAACCCGTACATGAACACATTATAGGAGATGCGTAAACGCTGGTATTTTGTTCCCAGCACCACGCCTTGCGAATATACGTCCTTGATAAGGCTGCGGTATAAAAAGTCACGGTCGTCCATCATCTGCAACATCCCCGCGGTATAATCCTCCATGCTCATTTTAAAGAAGTTACCGAAAAAGAGCAGGTTTACCTGTTTTTCGTTAATATCGGTTTGTGTAAAGGTGCCCCGGGGAATATTGGGCCGTGTAGCCAGTATGGCAAACACAATAGTGACCAGGCTAACGGCCAACAGCAGCATGGCGGGTACCGTGTATTGGGGAAATTGTTCCAGGTTCTTCAATAATACACTAAGCAGTACCGAAATAATGATCGAATTCACCGAGATCATAATATGTGCCTTGCTGTCAGCCATATCGCTTAGCCGCTGGTGGTTGCCCGATGTTATGCGAAACATGGTCTCTATACCCCGCTCAGGACGGTTCTTACGTTTTGACTTATCTAACCCATCTTCCTCAGGGATGAGGGGTTTTATTTTTGATTTAACTACCGGTGCCTGTATGGGCTGAATAGTATTTTTTATTTCCGGGTTTTTCTCAGCTACCTTCTCCCTTAGCTTTTCCAGGTGTTTCGCCTTGGTATCATTCAGCAGCAGCTGACAATAGTCAGTATGATAGTGATGGCTTTCAAGCAGGCGGATGGTCTTAATACGCCATTCCTCCTTGCTGATATCAATATTATGTAATGCGATGAACTCTTTACGCATTGCTTTATTGGTCTCCGTAAACCGGGACGTTCCTAAATGGAACAGATCGGCATCGGCCACAATTTTCTCCAGTAAGGTGGAGGGGCTTTGTGGCAGTTTGGTAGCTCTTATACAATTGCCTACGGTTTGAATAGTGGTCTCATCTATGATCCGCTGTCTTTTCAAAAAGGCCGCTGCTTCTTCGGCGCCTTTTTCTTCGTGGCGGGCGGGATCGGTATAATATCCAATGTCGTGAAACCAGGCGGCCGTTACCACTACAAAATAATCCAGGTCGCTGAGGCGGTAGTGGTTGGCAATCTCAATAGCTGCATTCACTACGTTTTCGGTGTGCGCCAGGTTATGATAAATTAATTTATCATTTGCATGGGTATGGAAAAAGGAAATTACGTATTGCTTTATCTCATCCAGTAACGTGTAGTAATTCATATGAGGAAATCTTTTACTGTCTACAAGTATTTAACAAATATAATCAGCTAAAACTATTTGTACAGCTATTGAGAATTATGTCTGTACAGCCAAAGGTAGGTTCATTTATCATTTAAGTATGCACCGGGGATGGTTGGGGCATAAAAAAAGCGTCCCGATGCTATCGGGACACTTTGAGCAGTATTTATCTATTTATTATCGTGTATGGAGGAAAAAATTGGCCGGAAGCATACAACTATCATCCGTTTACTAGTTCCATTCTTATACCTGCATCTTCTTAAAAACACTTCCGGCCTCGCCTTTTCAGGCTTACATCAACAGCCCGTTTGATCCGCCAGCTGGCGGATTTATTTCTTTATAAACAGGGGTCTCAACGTATACCAGCCCAATGCAGGAAAGAAGTGCATGGGTATGGCTAACCCCGGGAAAAATTCCGGACTTTCAAATTCAAGGGGAAACTTATAGGCTATGGGCCCCAGGATAGTCACAAAACTCACTATAGTTAAGACCAGGTTGAAAATGATCTCACCATAGCGGGGCAGCCATTTGGTCAATATTCCATAACCGGTAGATGCCAGTAAACCGCCCAGTATACAAATAAGAAACACGGTAACAGGTTTTATAGTACCTGAAAAATCGATCTCATTTGTAGTGAAATAAACCTTTTGATAGATCAATGATGCCACAGCGGCCAACACCCCCGAAATCAACCCCAGTAATAATAATCTTTTAAACATACTATTTGTGGTTTATTAGCCCTTGGTAACCGGAACAGCTACGTCAATTTTTATCTGTTCCCCAACATCGCCACCGGGTTTACCGATCTTGAAATCGGAGCGGTTTACGGTAAAGCTGCCATTGAAGGTAGCGCCGGCGCCTGCTTTTTTAAAGGTAAAGGGTATGGTATACTCTTTTGTTACGCCCTTTATAGTCATGTCGCCGGTTACCTGGTAAGCTGCTCCTGCTTTTACAATCTTTTTAGATGTGTATTTGATAGCAGGGTACTTGGCCGCATCGAACCATTCTGCACCTTTGGCGTGTTTGTTCTGCAGGCCGTTACCTGTATTAATAGAGTTTACATCAATTGTTACATCAAATTTTGAGGCAGCAGGATTTTGCTCATCAAAATCAATATTGCCGGAAAAGGTCTTAAAGATCCCGGCTACTTCACTGCTCGAAAATTTGATACTGTATTTATCAGTGATAGCCCATTTTTGAGCTACGCTGAAGGCGAACACTGCTGTAATAGTCAGCAGTGTTGCCATAGAAAAGATCAGCTTCTTCATATTCTAAATCTTGTTGAAACTAATTAGTCTTGTGCGAATTCAGCGGTAGCGGCCAGATTAACATTGTCGCTTACCATTACAGAAGGTAAAGCCGGAGCTACACCGAAATCTGTACGTTTGATTGTACCGGTGATCTTGAAAGCTGCAATTGGCTTTTTAGTTTGTGGATGAGTCGCAGTTCCGCCCAATACAACATCCAGTACAACTGGTTTTGTTACACCATGCAGGGTAAGGTCACCAGTTACTTTGTATTTCTTGTCGGCCACTTTTTTCCATGAAGTGCTTTTGAAAGTCAGCTTAGGGAATTTTTCAGCGTCGAAGAAATCAGCAGATTGCAGGTGTTTGTCGCGTTGCTCGTTATCGGTATTGATGCTGTTGATATCAGCAGAAAATTCAACCGCGGCATCAGAAAAATCAGGTTTAGCTGAAGTTACTTTGCCATCGATGCTGTTGAAGGTTCCACCCAATTCTGCTACCTGCAGGTGAGTGAAGTTAAAACCAATTCTTGAGTGTGATTTGTCTACTGACCAGGTTTGTGCAAATGTTGCTGCAGATGAAAATAATAAGGCTGCTGCGATGATAGTTGCTTTTTTCATGTTTCTATTGTTTGAGTATTTAATGTATTGATAATAATATCCCTTTAACCTTTCCAAATTTCAGGTTTGGAAAAATTACATATGGCTAAACGTGGGGGGCAATCGCTTACAATAAGCGTTTAGGGGGGCGCAAATATAAAAATCTTATTTGCAATCGCCATCAGAAGAACAAACTTCTCCTTCGATGGTTGTGAATTTAGTATTTTCTTTTTTCCATTCCGAATAGGAACGTTCCAGCGCTTGTACAAAAACGTCTTTAGCCTGGGCGCCAGATACGGCATACTTGCGGTCTATCACAAAAAACGGCACACCGCGTACGCCAATAGCTTCGGATTCTGCAATGTCCTTATATACTTCTTTTGTATAATCTTCATTTTCCAATGCCTGCTTCACCGCCGTGCCATCCAAACCAATTTCTATTCCTAATTGCACTAAAGTGTCGTAATCTGAGATATTTTTTCCGTCTGTAAAGTACGCTTTGAACAGACTTTCTTCTGCCGCATCGCCTTTGCCCAGCTTTTTAGCCAGGTGCGCGAAACGGTGCGCATCGAAGGAATTGGCCACCACGGCTTTTTCAAAATTATAGGTCAACCCTTCCTGGGCCGCCATGTCGGTTACATAATTGTTCAACTCTTTGGCTTTTTCTAAGGAAAAGCCTTTGCGCTCAGCCAGGTATTGATCTATGCTTAGGCCTGGCTCATATTGTAGGTCGGGGTTAAGCTGAAAACTTTTCCATTCAATTTCAATGTCATCTTTAAAAGGCAGTTCCTGCACCGCATTTTCAAATCTCCGTTTGCCGATGTAGCAAAACGGACACATCACATCTGACCAGATCTCTACTTTCATAATTATTTATTTTCCGCATCCCTAGTTCCCTGGTATTGACATAGCTCGTTATCTATTAGCTACTTATAAATGTTTGGTTGGGTCAATTTCACGAAAACTTGTGATACTTATTTTTATGTTTTAACTTGCATCCTTTAAGAGTCTTACTCTCTTTTGGAGAGTCAAAGCTAAGAAGTAAGTTAATACCAACAAAGAAGTTACTTGTAGGAAAGTAACTAACATAGAGGGAAGTAATACTGATTATCAATGTTTAGACATGAAGAATTGTACTGAAAAAAAATCTGAACATCTTAATTGTTCGATCCGCCAGATCCTGGACCGCTTTGGTGACAAGTGGAGCATTTTGATCATTTCCACCCTGGGGCATGTTGGCAAACAGCGGTTTAATGAGTTGAACCAGCAGATTGGCGATATTTCGCAGAAAATGTTAACGGTAACCTTACGATCGCTGGAAGCGGATGGGTTGATCTCCCGCACCCTGTATCCGGAGATCCCTCCCCGCGTAGAGTATGAATTGACTGATCTGGGCAGAAGTTTATTACCGCATATTGAGCAGCTGGCATTATGGGCCGAGCAACATATGGAGACGATCTTGAAGAATAGAGAGAAATACGCCTCTCAAAAGGTAAGCTAGTCTAAATTGCAACAACGTGGTTTTGAATAGCAGTTATTAGGTTAATATGTTCTTAGGTTTTTGGGTTCTTTTGTTCCCTATTCAACCTAATAACTTATGAACCTACGAACTTAATAACCTTTCAGCCTACTACTCCCCTTGCACCGCCTGTAAACCTTCGGTACTAATAACATTACGGTCCCTCTCTTTATCAACCGGTGGATTCCGGTGCCAGTAAGACGCCAGTATTGAACCGGTGATATTCATTAAGGGGCCAAAGATAGCGGGCGCCAATCCTAAGGTTGCTGCCTTTCCCATTTCCTTTGCGAGGCCAGATGCCAGTCCGCCATTTTGCATACCCACTTCAATAGCAATGGTGCGTGCATCGCGCTCAGGCAATCCGAATAACTTTCCTATCCAGAAACCAAACAAATAACCGGTCGTATTATGAATGAGGGCGCAAATGATCAGGGCCGGACCGATCACGATCAGGTTATTGCGGCCAGCCGCCACAATGATCACTATAATAAATGCAATGCCGAACATAGAGATCAGCGGCATGATCTTGTCTAGCCAGGTAACCTTTCCTTTAAAGAAGCGGTTGAACAATAAACCAGCCCCAATAGGCAGTACTACTATTTTAATGATATCCCACATCATAGCCAACACATCTACTTTTATGAATTGCCCGCCCAGCACTTTCATCCATAAAGGCGTTAAAAAAGGTGATAAAAGGGTAGCAATAGCCGTTAGGGTAACCGACAACGCTAAATTGGCATTGGCCAGGTACGACATAACGTTGGAAGCCATTCCACAGGGCATACTGCCGATCAATACAACACCGGCAGCAATTTCGGGCGGGAAATTAAACACCCGCGCCAGCGTATAACCGGCAAGTGGCATAAAGGTGAAGTGCCCGCATAATCCAATCAGCACCGCTTTGGGCATTTTTATAACACCGGCAAAGTCTTTAACCCCCATTTCAGTACCCATCCCAAACATGATGATCTGTAACAAAGGCGTAAAAAGCGACGCCAGCTTTACGCCACCCCAGGTTGAAAAATATTGCGGATAATAAAGTGCGGTTGTAACTGCTGCAAAGATCAGCATGGTGAAAGAAAAACCTTTCAAGGTGTCATATGCCCTGAAACCGATGGATAAACTTAGAAAAAAAGCGATCAGCCAGGGGCCTGCAAACGCGTTGCTATCAAATACACTGAATACAATAAAAGCTATTAAACATACAGCAGCGATTGGCAGTGCAATCTTTGTCATGGTTCGTACTGAAATGTGGGTGGTCAAAAGACAATTTTCAATGGTGAAAGATGTTTTTTATAAGCGTTAGGTTGCATGAGCGGGCACTTACCATGTTCGTTTCTTCATATATTCATCCAGTTGGGCGCGGGTCATGGGAATTTCGTTAGGGTTCTTTTGTAACCAGTCAAGAAAATCCTTCTTTATTGTATCAGTCCATTGGTTATCGATCTGCCCCGGCGTGTACTTTCCCGCCTTCAGCATGCTGATGCCAAATTTGTCTTTCAAAATGATAAATTCCGCCGTCACGATCACCATTTCGGCCATATGGGCCGGAATGAACAGCACACCGCCCTTTTTGCCAATCACCAGGTCGCCGGGCATTACCATCGCATGTCCGATACGGATGGGCGTGTTCAGCCCCATCAACACTTCTTCTTTCAAATAGGATGGGTCCCAGTCACGGACATACGCGTTGAATCCTTTTATTTCTGACAGGCCTTCCAGGTCGCGGGCGGCTGCGTCAAAAACCACGCCATTGCCCGATCTGCTGTAAATTGCATTACCTAAATTACTCCCGATCAGGGTCCCACCCGAAATTTTCCCAAAGCCATCAGCTACATACACATCGCCTTTCGTCAACATATCAATGGGCCATGCATTGGTATTACCAATCCGGCCATGCTGATGACCTCTTTCTTTTATGTTCTTTTCCACATCGGGTCGACTGGGCATAAAACAGGCCGTTAAGGCCCGGCCGACTACCGGGGTGTCAGTGTGCACCATTTTCCAGCTGCCTTCATACTGGCAGGTATATCCCTCATTGTTCAGGATCGTCCAGGCATCCTCAATGGCAATATTGCGGGCACGGCGAATAAGGTCATCCGGGATCTTCGGTCGGCCATCAGGAAAACGTTCCCCCTTCCATGCTGCTGTTAAAAATATCAGTTCATCGCGCGACATGGTTTGCGCGTGCGAAGTCATTGTAAACAGACCTATCAGCCAAACAATCGTTATTATGAAAATCCGCTTCATGATAAGTTACTAGTTTAATGTCCGCCGACGCCAGTTTTATTAGTTACTATAGGGGCGGCTATTCCATCGAGGTCATACACAATTTTTCCGCCTTTTATAGTCATTTCACATTCCAGCTTTTGCGTGCCCGTTACTTTATATCCTGTATAATCGAAATAACCGAATTTGCCCGTGCGAATACCCAGGATGGCAATGTCGGCAATAGCGCCTTCGGATAAATGTCCTAATTCTTCATGTTTTATTTCCTGGGCAGGGTTCCAGGTAACAGCCTGAATAACGCTTTGAAAGTCCATACCAACGCTCATGAGCTTCGACATAACATTCAACAGGTCTTTCATGGCAGCGTTCATGCTATTGGTATGAATATCGGTGCTGATGGAATTGGGATAGAACCCACTTTTAATGGCGGGCATTGCTTGTGAGAAGGCAAAACTGATAGAACCATACCCAACGTCAAACATGATCCCCTTCTTTCTTGCTTCCAGCACAAAAGGTTTTACTTTTTGGGTATTTACATCCACTACGGGTTCGCGGTCGCGCAGCTGACCAAAGCAGTGCGTAAAAATATCACCGGGCCGCAGGTGTTTTACAAACAGCTCTTCGATTGACAGGGGCGGATTGCTGCCGCCAAAGTCAATCATCACCGGAGTATTGGCCGTGGTACCGGCTTTAACGGCTTCATCAATTGGTGTCCATTCACTACCAACATAATGCGCCACTTTTATCCCTACCACGTAATCGTGAAAACGCTTCGCCGTCATGCCGGTAAGTTTACCATCCATGTCTTTGACGTCCTGTTCGTATACGCCACCTCGCATACCTTCGCCAACGATATTTATAAAGGCGAGTACCCGGGTTTGCGACAGATCAATGACCTGCTTTTTAAAAAGAGGGAAATTGCGCCAGCCTGAGCTCCCGGCATCTACAACAGTAGTAACCCCATTTTTGAAAGTAAAGGCATCGGGTATAACGGCCAGGGGACCATTGCTGTAGGCGCGATCGGCATCGGTGCCATAAAAGACATGCACATGCGCGTCTATCAGCCCGGGTGTTACATACAGTCCATTTGCATTTACAACCTGAGTGGCCTTTGTGGTATCGATGTTTTTTGCCACCCTTACTATTTTGCCGTCATTAACCGCAACATCCAATACTTCATTTATATTATTCTTCGCATCAATTACATGACCACCTTTTATAACCAACGCATAGTTTTGCGCTGTTGAGAGATGCCAGGCAAACGTTAACAAAAAAAGAAAGATCCTGGGTTTGATCATTGGTTTGGAGTTTGATAAGGTGGGGAATCATTTTTAACCTACTGCTTTCAACAACTCTTCCTTTATTCTGCCAGCCACAATTTTCTCCTGTCCGGGTTTCAACATCCAAACAGTAACAGTGATGCTGTTGTCCTTTACCCCACCAATCTCGATAGAAGGAATGCCACTGCGTAATTTCTCCTGCAGGTCTTTCCCTGATAACTTCACTTTGCCTGCATCCCATGCTATTTGTAAAGTGGGTGTTACATTACCTAGTGCCGGCACGGTGATACTGGTAGTTACGCCGCTTACAGATTTGGCAGCATTGTCAATTACGGCAGTGGCAGTTTCCCAGGCTTTCCATTCTTTATCGTGATCTTCTTTTATGTATTTATCAAGGGCCACATACATGCCCAGGATTTCTTCTTTATTTACTTTAAAACCCCGGCCGATATTAAAACCACGGGGTGGCATATGCAGGCGGGCGGCTGCAATGATCTCCTTCTTTCCCATCAGTAACCCGGCACTTTGCGGACCACGGATGGCTTTACCACCGGAGATCACTACGAAACTAAATCCCATGTCATTGAACTTCCACAGGTTTGAAACAGGCGGTACATCGGCTGCTATATCAATAGAAGTGGGGATGTTGTGTTTGCGGCCAAGCGCTACCCATTCTTCCTGATTTATTTTACCCTTGTCGGCTTCTATATTTAAAAAGTGTAACAAGGCGGTTCGTTCATTAATGGCTTGTTCAGCTTCTTCAGCGGTTTCTACATAAATGAGCTTACAGCCGGTGTTCTTTAAAGCATGGTTATATACAATTTCATGTGCTTTTTGAATGATCACTTCCGATCTCATTCCGGTACCATCGAGGTGCGGCAGTTGCGCTACTTTCTTTTGGTCCATCCCCGTTAAAATACCAGCCAGCCCCAATGTCATACCTGAAAAGGCCCCGGAGGTAACCACAGCAGCTTCAGCATGCACCAGGGTGGCGATCTTCTCCCCTACTTTATCCTGCAATTCATCTAACATACAAAACTCGGTGGCAGCGCTTTGAATAATATCGAGTACGTAATCGTGCATCAAAGAACCCGTCATGGCAGTATAGGTACCTGCCGCATTTATAAAGGTGCGAACACCCAGTTCTTTAAAAACATTTCGCTTTTCAGCGGGCGGGTTTGCGGGTGCGGCATTGGCAGTTGACCAGGGAATAATGGCGGCGCTGCCAGCATATGGGATCAGTGAAAACAACTTGATCAATTCTCTCCGTTGCATACAGGTAATATGTTTACTGTCCGCCCGGATGCCGATGGAGCGGAGCAATCATTAAGGAATCTGTTTGATTGGATCGGAATTTTTGAATAGTTGTTTGTGGTTTATAGTTCAAACCACAAATCTATACGTAGGCGATGCAATCTATTTCAACTAAAGAATCACCCGGCACGCCGCCCTTGGCAACGGCCACGGTAGTACGAACTGGCGGTTTTTTTCCAAAACGGCCTCTATATACTTCATTCATTTCTTTATAATCCTTGATATCATCAAGGTATACATTCACTTTCAACACTTTTTCCATAGAAGAGCCAGCTGCCAGCAATTCTTTTTCCAACATTTTCAACACATGATCGGTATGTGCCTTAATGTCGCCGGCAAAATGGGCGCCTATGCCTGCCAGGAATACCATTCCATTGAATTTGATAGCGGTTGAGAAAAGCGGCACCTCCTGGTCGTCTGTTACTACATTAAATACTTCTTTTTCATTGGGTTTGCCGGAAGTGGTTTCGGCTTTTGCGAATAATCCCAATCCTATTGTTCCAGCAACAGAAGCAAACAGTTTTTTCAATGCATTTCTGCGTTCAGCTATCATGTGTGATGCGCTTTTTTTAGTGTTAATAATGGTAATAGACCCAGCTGGAATTACTCCCACTAATTTAGTCCTATCCACCAAAACTGCAAAAAATAAGTACAATTAATTGCAAATTATTTGCAATTAATGCGGATACATCGGTTCAGCAGGCATGGTTTAGGGCATTTTACGCTAACACCTGACAGCAAAACGCAAATTTTGCAACTCCTATAAAATCAACACCTCTTTTTTATATCGGCGCTTTAAGTGCGGTGCAGTAATAAAAAAAAAGGCGACCGGAGCGGTCACCTTTGGTTTTTCATATAATAAGTTCAGCTGTGGTTTATGCAGCAGCCATGAGTTACTATGGCTGCAGATATGGGATTTACAGATTATAAAGCTGACCTTAACCAATACAGGATGTACATGGTGCTACTACTATTATATTTTAGGCGTTCTCATAGGTTCTATTCCTTATATAAAATAATGTTATTCATTTGCACACCTTTCCTGGTGCGAACATGAGTTCACAAAAATTGATGTATAATGTATGGACAAGATAAGGCGTAGGCCACAAGTTCATTTGCAGCTAATAATAAAGGACATACGAATTAGGGCGGGGGCTAATTAAAATGATTCAAAGCTATATTTATCGGGAGGGGAATCTGGTTGTATATACTTACGGTTGAAACGGGACGGTTGAAGGAAAAGTAGGTTTAAGCAATAACAGGAAAGAGTGGTTAATGTATTTGGGTGTTCAAATTTAGAATAAATATTGAAATAAAAAATAATTGTTATACGCTCTCAGAAAAAATTTACATCTTTTTATGATGTTTTTTTAAGCACTCCTTACTAATCTTCAAGCATATGACGATTGAGCAAATTTGCTATCACACTTTGAGTTATAAAAAATAATCATAGTCAAATAGTGAATAAAACGACAATTGCGTTGTAAACTTTTCGCTATAAAATAAAAATGGTGAGCCATCCGACAAGCGGACAACTCACCTATGACCTGTAGAAAAAGAGCGATTACAACAGGAGTTATCCAATCATTCCCGTTTTATTTGCCGGTCCCTGTTGTGCTGGTATTATTATCAGCAGCCATCTTTTTCTCGAGCACAGTAATATATTGTTGTGCATCTTTATTCGCCGGATCTATTGCCAGGATCTTTTTTAAATTGTCTGTTGCCGATCTATAATCTTTAACCTGGTTGGTTTGATAGGCAGCCAGGTAACCATAGGCTTCAATCAGCCATTTTTTGTTTGTATTGTTGGTTGACTCTTTATCGATCATGGAGATCAACTGGTTATACCAGCGAATAGCGGCCCCTTTCTCCATTGTTGAATCACTCAATGAATTCACGCGGGCACGCCAGTAATATCCAAATGCCTGGTCAGGATATTTTTGAATGTAGGTACCAAACACGGTATCTGCCTGTTGATAAGCCTCCGCTTTGAAATTGGCAATACCCCAGTTGAACAGATCGATGTTGGTTGCCTTGGGATTGTCTGTGTAAAACATGCCCAACCATTTTGCCTGGTTCAAATAGTCTTTTTGGCCTTTATATAGATCTGACAACTTCTTATAAAAATGAAATTTATCAGGCTGGTCTTTTGCCATTTCCACCGTTTTCACATAATAAGCAATCGCTGAATCTTCTTTGCCATCAACGCTGGCATACAGATCGGCCATTACTTCATAGTCCTTAACCACCAGATTGGTATCCACTTCTTTTGAAAAATACCGGTTCATACTGGTCATTGCACTGGCCGAATCTTTCATCCCCAGGTAACTATAAGCCATTAATTTATACAAACGTGGCATTGAATCACCATTGTTACGGCCAAGCAATTGCTGCGCATTGGTAATGGCCTCCTGGTATTGTTTGTTCAGGTACAACAGATCGGTGTATAGCACATCATTGCTTCTGGCAGGATCGCTTTTGGCAACGTACTGTTTGAAATACTCCATAGCCTTTTGCGGCTCGGTAAAATAATAATGGTAGTACAGTTCGTACACTGCAGGCGCGTAGTTGCTATCCGCCTCCAGCACCTGGTTAAAATACTTCAGGTACATTTCGGGATTCTTTTGCGAAACGAATATTTTCCCCATGCGATACAATGCCGCCCCATACTTTCCATCTTTGTCCAACGCCATCATATACGATTTGTATGCGTCTGAACCATTTCCCAGCTTGCGCTGGGCATCGCCAAGCATTGTAAAAAGGGCCGGATCTTTCTTTTCTCGGTCTATGGCTTTGTTCAGAAGCATTACAGCATAATTGGCGTCGCCGCTTTTGGCAACTATTTGGGCATTGGCGATGGCAGATAAGATCGCTGCATTTTTTTCCCGGGTTTTATCTAATGCCTGGTCAAAATAATAGGTAGCACTGTCTTTATTCCCTTTATGTAACAGGTAACTGCCATAAGCAACCTGATAAAATGGCTCCCCCTTAAGGGAAGCTGGAGCCTGAGTAAGCAAATTTTCAAGTGGTGCAGGATTGTCTGAACTCAAATAGGCCTTTGACAACAGATACCACCCTTCTGCATTCGCCGGGTCGGCTTTCACAATCTGTTGCAGCAATTCTTCAGCACTTTTATATCGCTCATAATAAATGAACTTTTTTGCATCCTCACTATTTTGTGATACGGCAACCAATGAGGTTATAACGCACAAGAAGAGAAGAGTTCCTTTTTTCATCAGCATTTCTTTAAAATCGTTTTTAACTTATTGTCAAACTTATTTCGTGTGAATTAGGTCACGCTTAATCCCAAATTAGAAGTGGATTAGAACTCTCTCATTCCGCCAATTTTCTGCAGTCATAATTGATAAATTTTGAAATTGTAACTTAGATTGCGCATTGCGTGTAATTGCACACAGTTATAATAGGTTATGGAAGAAACGAAAATACTGGTCGTTGAAGACGAACAAAAAATTGCCGACACCTTAAACGTGGGACTTTCAGAAAATGGTTACCATGTGGAAGTGGCTTATGATGGTAAAATAGGTGAGCGGTTATTTTTTATGCATGGTTTTAACCTGGTGATCCTTGATATTAATCTGCCGGGGATAAATGGGTACGAACTGGCCAAAATTATAAGAGCCCATAATACGCATATCCCCATCATTATGCTAACATCTCTAAGCACCCTGAACGATAAAATGGAAGGGTACGATGCCGGCACGGATGATTATATTGTGAAACCCTTTGAGTTCAAAGAATTGCTGGTGAAAATAAGGGTACTGTTGAAACGTACTATGAACCAGAACGTGCCGGTTGGTAATATCTTAAAGGCAGCCGATCTGAGTATGAACCTCGACAGTAAGGAAGTGCGCCGGGGTAACGACATCATTAACCTGACCGCCAAAGAATTTCAATTGCTGGAATACCTGTTACGAAACAAGAATAAAGTGGTGTCAAGAGCAGCCATTGCGGTTAATGTGTGGGATATTGATTTTGACACCAACACGAATATCATTGACGTATACATAAGTTACCTTCGCAATAAAATTGATAAGCCGTACGAACGTAAACTGATCCAAACCCACGTTGGCATGGGGTATATTTTAAAGGAAAACGAACGCTGATGCCTGTAAAACTGCGCATAACATTATTGTTCTGTCTAATTGTATTTGTGATCCTGGCCATGGTATGCGCAACTGCTTACTATTTTCCGTATACGGCACGCACCAATAATATAAAAACGCGATTGACCAACCGTGCCATTACCCTTGCGCGGCTTTTGAAACAGTCGCAGGTATTTGATCGAAACCTTATTCGTAAAATTGATTCTTCCACTTCCAACAACCTTAAAGACCAAACTTTTCAGGCGTACGACTATCGCAATGAAAAGATCTACAGCTATAGCGACGCCCCAAGCGATACCCTGGTTGTTGACACGGCCATCCTTGATGATGCCCGGATTAAAGGCACCATTTTTTTCAAACTGGGCAATAAGGAAGCCGTCGCCTATCATTATACCAATGCCACCACCCGCATTGTGGTGATCACGGCAGCTTATGATAAGGATGGGAAGGCCAATATCAGGACCTTGTCGAACGTGTTACGCTTCAGCTTTTTTGCAGGCATCATTATCGCGTTTGTAGGCGGGTATTTCTTTTCAGGCAGGCTATTGCGCCCCATTAAGGAAATTGCCGATGACGTAAATGAAATAACCGCCCAGAACTTTGCCCGGCGAATCAGCACCGGCTCTGTAAAAGATGAATGGCATTATTTGTCGGAAACACTAAATCAGTTGTTGAACCGGTTACAAGACAGCTTCGAGACCCAGCGCCGTTTTGTATCCAATGCCTCGCATGAACTTTCCACTCCATTAACGGCTATCAGCAGTCAGTTGGAAGTATCCCTGCAAAAGAATCGGGAAGCCCAACAATACCGGATTGTAATGGAATCTGTTTACCAGGATGTTCGACATCTGAGCAAATTAACCCAAACGCTGCTTGAGTTTGCGCAGGCTTCAGGTGACGCGGGCGGATTGAACATCAGTCCTGTGCGTATGGATGAGATCCTGATGAGTTTGCCTGGAGAAATGAAAAAAAGCAATTCCGATTACCTCGTAACCCTCTCGTTCAATGATATGCCTGCTGAAGAAGAAAAACTGATCGTCTTTGGCAATGCGGAGCTCTTATTTACCGCTATTAAAAACATTGTTTCGAATGCCTGTAAATATTCGGAAGATCATAAAGCTATCATCAGACTGCAGGCAGAAGAGGAAACGATCACTATTTCCATTACAGATAAAGGAATGGGTATTCCTGAACCAGAACTAAAATATATCTTCCAGCCTTTTTACCGGGTAAATACCACTTCACACCAAAGCGGATTTGGGCTTGGCCTTTCATTGGCCTATCGTATTATAAAATTGCATAAAGGAACCATTAACGTATCGTCTACACCTGGCCAGGGTACTGAATTTGTGATCATTATACCCACAGCTAAATTCTAATAAACTTCTAACACCTAATTAATTGCACCATAATTATCCGGTAATAAATTGCCTGGGAAAGAAATGGCGCAATGAAAATAAAACGATCAGTATATGTATTTCTGCTCGCGTTTATTATGATACTGGGTGTTGTAAGCAGTTTCCTTTTTAAACAAACCGTTGATTATAAATGGGAAAACAGGGAATTGATCTTACAAAACGATTCGTTGAGAGGAGTGGTTATTGAACTTACCCGTTTGATCGATACCACCAAAACAGCCGCCATACCCCGGAAAAAATAATTGTTCACAATACGGCCTCAATAATGACAAATATTCTTATCCCGACCGACTATAGTGAGGCATCCTTTAATGCACTGGAAACGGCGATTATTATTGCAAAAAGAAATAATGCGTCATTAATATTATTAAATATCGATGATGCAGGATATCTACCAGAGGACACCTATACAATTAAAAATGCCAACCAGATTGGTCATGCTATTGCCGATAATATAAAGCAACGGCATGGCATTCCTACTACGGTCATTTTTAAAGAAGGCTTTATTGGGCCTACTATTGTAAGACTGGCATTCGATATAAAACCTGATCTTATTGTGATGGGGGCGTATGGCGCATCAGGGCACCGGGACCTTTTTATTGGATCCAATTCTTATTTCACTATTAAAAATGCCAGCTGTCCGGTATTGATTGTACCGGAAGGTAAACGATGGCACGATTTCAACAAGGTGCTCTTTCCAATAAGGCCAACGTTCGGTGCTTTTAAAAAATACCAGTTCATCAGTGATCTGGTAACCAAGATACATCCAGGCAGCAACTTCGAACTATTCGGCATCTCCATCGACAGTAAAGAGCAAGACCTGAAACAGGTGACTGAAATAGCCAATGAACTGAAAAAAGGCTGGAAACAATCTGTGCAATATGAGGTCAGTTACAGTAATGGAAAACATATTGGGGAAGAAGTACTGGACAAAGCCGATAAATCCAAAGCAGACCTTATTGTTATCTCTTCTACTGTAGATGTGGCCACCAAACAATCTTTTATTGGTCCTTTCTCGCAACGGATCATCAACCATGCACGCATACCCGTGCTTTGCGTTTTTAGAACGCCTGATAATTAAAGCACCTTACTGGAATTTTATCTATTCCGATAATATTTCCGGGCAAAATAAGCAACCGGTAACCCGATAGCCACGATCAGGATCCCGGTTGCCATCATGGCTTTATCTAAATGAAAGGTAATGGGTGGGACCTTTGTAAAACGCAGTACCACCATATTCATGGCTATAAAGATAAATATGCCATATATAATTGCTGTAAGCACTATATTCTTTGAGAAGAACTTTATAGAAGGATATATTATAAAGAACAAGGTCGTAAAGCTATAAGCGATAATATAATGAAACAGTAGGCCCAACAACGGCATCAGCCAACCGCCTGAAAAGGCAACCTTCCCAAAGGCTCCGCTTGCTATATATTGTAATACGATTATCGGGGTTGTTCCGCGCATAAGATAGGCTTGCAAACAGGCAGACATAATATCCAGGCTTCCGGCCAGTAATCCTACCCAGGCAATTGTTTTCACCAGGGAATTTGATGTAGGTAATGGCTGTTCTGCAACGGTTTGAACGGTTGTCATTTGGGCAGTTGTTGGTTTGGAGCTTAAATTAGCGAAATAGCCCCTTGCGAAGTTGTTTATTCAATGAAATGCAGCTTGCAACCTACGAATAGCAGTTTCAGGTTGCAAGTTCCAGATTTCTCCCGCAATAAAGGCTTTCATGTTTCACGTTTGCCGTTTCACGTATCCAACACAGCCATTACAACCTCCTTATAGCTTCTTCCTATCGGGATCTGCTCTCCGTTAATCTCTATATCAGTAGCAGAAAATGCCTCTATTTTATTTTTGGCTACCAGGAACGAACGATGTACCCGCAGAAAACCGTTCTTTGCCAGCATCTCTTCAATTTGCCCTAACTGAAATTTGGTGAGAATGGATTTCTCCTTTGTTGTAATGCGAATGTATTCTTTGAGGCTTTCAATAAAAAGAATTTCGTCAATATAGATTTTCACCCGCTTTTTGCTAACGTTAAAAAACAGGGCCGCTCTTTCGGAACCTGTCGTGGTTGAAGCAGGCAACGCCTCCATGATCTCCCGTTCTTTCAACTTATTAACGGCCATTAAAAACCGGCTGAACTCGATCGGTTTTAACAGGTAGTCTACCACATTGAACTCATAGCCCTGCAACGCATATTCCTGGTAGGCAGTAGTGATAATGATCTGTGGTGGCTTTTTAAGAGCTTTAATAAAATCCAGTCCTTTTAATTTTGGCAGGTGAATATCCAGGAACACCAGGTCTATCTTTTCTTTTTGCAACAGGTCCATAGCATACAATGCGTCGGTGCAGGTCCCTTTATATTGAAGAAAAGGAACCTGATCAATATAGTCTTTTATCACTTCCGCCGCCAGAGGCTCATCTTCGACAATTATACAGTTATACCTGTGCATAGCTGGTTAAATTTATATACAACCGTACTGAAAAAATATGCGGTTCATTTTGTATTTGCAGGTCATATTCCCGGTACATTAGTTCCAGTTGCCGCCGAACGTTGTACAACCCGATATTATCTTTTATGTCTTCCGTAGTATGATTTTCTTTTGTGTTCTCGATATTAAAGGTAAGCTGTCCCTCCTGTACTTGTACCTGAATGCGGATAAAAGAATCGAACCGGCTTTCACTGGCCCCATGTTTGAACGCATTTTCAACAAATGGCAGTAACAGCAAGGGGGCTATTTGTTGCGTAGGTTCATCAATATCGCGTTGAAAGTGAATAGTGAGTCGTTCATACCGCATTTTTTCCAGTGCTATGTAATCATCCAGTATTTTAAGTTCATCGGCCACCTTAATGAAATCACTTTTTGATTCATATAACATAAAACGCAACAGCTTCGATAACCGCATCACCACTTCCGCCGTATGTTCCGACCGCTTACGGGCCAGCGCATAAATATTATTCAATGTATTGAATAAAAAATGTGGGTTGGTTTGATGACGCAGGAACTTGAGCTCGGCTTCCAGCTTTTCTTTGATGAGGTTTTTTTCACGTTCGCGGGCCGCCAGTTGAATACGCAGTAATTTTAAAGTAATGGCAACCCCTGAAACAAATCCGATATCCATAACCGCCAGTAGCACACTGAGCAGGTGAAACAATGGCCTGTCCTTTAACATGCCTGAATAAATGACCGGGTTAATGCAATACACAAAAATCAGCCGGTATAATATAATGGTGACTATAATGGCGCCCGTTACCTGTAAGATGGTCCAGAAAAGTTTTCTGGTGCCTTTTACAATTTCAGGAATGGCGATGTATAATATATAATAAGTAAATATCAATTTGGGAACCCAGGCGGCAATGGCGGCTTTAAACGCCATCCAGAATTGCACATTTTCCGGAATGTTCTTTAAAGCGGGCCCTACCCAAACAATTTCCAGCACGGTATCCTGCAGCAGATATATAAGCCAGAAGGCACTATGCAATAGCACTCTTTTCATAGTACCATAAAAATCGGGAAAAGCAGGGGAATTTAGTAAAAAGCCTATGAATAACGGGTTGCGAGGGATGAAATACAGTTACCTGCGACCTGCTACCCGGCCGGCATTACCGGTAACCGGAAACTGGCCGTCGGGAACACTTCCTTTTGGATCTAACAGCCTTGTAATAACCAATATACCAACATAAAAACGACAATAGTACCCAAACACCCTCCTCCCCATTTCCAGGCGGCATATCCGGCAATTAATCCTCTGAGCCAATCACGCATAGTAAAATATATTATAGAGACTATCCGTTAAAAAATCGTGCCATGGGTTGTGGCGACACAATAAATGGACTATCTTAGTAGTCAATTTCAACCAACCAGGTAGTCCACTATGCTTCCATGGAAAACGATCATACAATTTCAAAAGGATTGTGACACACCAGTTTACCTGCAAATAGCCAACTCTGTTATACAGGAAATGAGAAAAGGCCGTGTTGGCCCCGGAATAAAATTACCCGGCACCCGCCAAATGGCTGAAATACTGGAAGTACATAGAAAAACGATCGTGCGGGCCTATGAAGAACTCGACGCACAGGGTTGGATTGAAATGCATCCTTCAAAAGGGACATTCACCAGTAATGAGTTACCGGAAACAAACGCCCGGCGTCTGACGGCCAATCAAAAACGCAATGCTTTTCCTACCACTACCGGCTATTCGGTTAAAGTAAACAACGTGCTGCGTTCGCCGGTACCACCCATGCGGCATCTAATGGGTTTTCATGATGGACCCGATATGCGTTTGATCCCTTCCGATGAATTGGGCCGGGCTTATAAAAGCGTTTTATCGCGGCATACCTACCTGAAGTTCATGTCGTATGTGGAAACAGCAGGCGTGCAAAAATTCAGATCTGTTTTATCGGAATACCTGAATACCAGCAGGGGCCTGCAAACAACATTTGAAAACATTTTGGTAACCAGGGGTAGCCAGATGGCCCTTTATCTGCTGTCGCTTGTTTTGTTCTCAAAAGGTGATACGGTAATTGTAGGTGATACCAATTATTATTATGCCGACCATGTTTTCCTGATGGCCGGTACGCAGCTTGCACGGGTAAAAGTAGACGATTATGGCATAGATGTGGACGCTATTGAAAAATTGTGTCGTCGTAAAAAGATCAAAGCCCTGTTCATTACCTCACACCACCACTACCCTACCACAGTAACCCTGTCGGCCGCACGCCGCATTAAATTATTATCGCTGGCTGAGAAATATGGTTTTATCATTATTGAAGATGATTACGATTACGATTTTCATTATTTAAGCAGCCCCTTACTACCGTTGGTTAGTGCCGATACCAAAGGAATGGTTGTATATATTGGAACACTTAGTAAAACGGTGGCACCGGCTATCCGTACCGGATATATAGTAGCGCCTGAAAACCTGATACTGGAACTGGCCCGCGTTCGGCAGATTGTAGATTGCCAGGGCGACCCTATTATGGAATTGGCGTTGATTGAAATGTTTGAAGAAGGACATATTAAACGGCACATGAAAAAAGCAGTGCTTGCCTATCACAAGCGGCGGGATCTATTATGTGGCCTGTTAAAAAATTCATTATCAGATATTATAGATTTTAAAATGCCCGACGGCGGCCTTGCTATCTGGGCAAAATTCCATAAATCAGTTCCACTTCCGCCCTTTGCCGAAAAGTTAAAAGCAAAAGGACTCATTCTTTCAAATGGTTTGATCCATAATACCTCAACTGCATCTATTATGAATGCCACCCGCATGGGCTTTGGCTGGATGAATGAAGAAGAAATAGAACAGGCCGTTGACCTGTTGGTCAAAACCATCCGCTCAAAATAATTTTACGGTTCCTCGTTATTGTGCCGATTTATACAATTTTCTGTTGATCGATTGTATCAACTTTGTCCTCATGTTTATCTAGTGGGATAACACAAAAATAATTTACTGTTGCCCCATTGAACCGGACTACCTGGAATATAAAAACCGGACACCCAAATAGTCCGAATACTTTTTACTTTTACGTCCGATTATTTAAGTTTAAAAGTTTTAGCCATGAAAAAGTTACTATTCATTTTCGCATCTCTGTTTCTTAGTTTTAGTTTACTTGCACGTGATCCAGACGAAAATCTGATCAAAACGTTCTCTACCAGTTTTCCAAAAGCTGAACAGGTTCATTGGTATGAAATGCCAAAAGCCTGGGTAGTTAATTTCGTTGCAGATGGTGTTCGTTCGCGTATTGTGTACCTGAAAGACGGTAGAATAACTGAATTTACCCGGTACTATTTTGAACAGGACTTACCATTCCTGATCCGTTCAAAAGTAAAAGAAGCGTATCCTAATAAGAACATCTTTGGGGTTGTAGAAGTTTCTATCATAACGGAAACCGGCGCTTCCAGACTTGAATATTTTGTAAAGCTGGAAGATACAAAAGGCTGGATGACCGTTAAATCTGATAATGACGGAAACCTGACCACCGAAGAAAAATATAAAAAGGCGCAATAAGAAGCAAGGAAATCAGTTTTAACTAAGTGAAAGGCAGAAAGGGTGAACTATCCCTTTCTGCTTTTTTTTTTAACAGTCGTTAGTAAAAAAAACAGAATATCTTTTTTTAATTAGTAAATTTACGTAACATAGGAATCGTAAAAAATCGTATCCAATGCCCTGCTTTAAACCCTTAAAAACAGTTTTGCTTGCTCTTATTTCATTGCCGGCAATTTCCCAAACCCAATCATTGTACAACTTCCAGGATCTTTCGCATGTATATTACAAAAAACTAAAAGACTCGTTATCGAAAGCCTGGGAATGCCCTGCTCTGTACAAAGAAAAAAAGACCCAGAAAAAATACAAGGAAATATGGGACGACCGCACCGGCTTCCTTACGAGCGCAATTGACGGAAATAACTTTATACATGACGGCGAAGTTTATAATTATATCGATGGTATCATCACCCAGTTGGTACAGGCCAATAAACAATCGATACCAGAAAAGCCCCTATTGCTGATCGACAGAAGTTCTTCGGTCAATGCTTATGCCGTTGGAAAAAATGTGATCGTTGTTAACCTGGGGATCATTGCCTATTCCCAATCCAGGGAAGAATTGTCATTGGTGATCGCCCATGAACTTTCACATAACATTATGTCGCACCCAGACAATGCCATGAAACAACGGGCTGAATGGCTGACCTCCGAAGAATATGAAAAGAATTTGAATGCGGTGCTCGATTCAAAATATGAAAGGCTATCACGATTAAGGAAAGTACTCGAAAACTATTCTTTCAGCAGAAGCAAACACCAGCGTTACCATGAAAGCGATGCCGATTCAATGGCAATTATCCTGTTGAAAAAAAGCAATATCCCATTCAATGCGCAGTTCTTTCTACGCCTCGATAGCTCAGATATTATTTACCAGCAACATTTAAAGACCCCGGTTAAAAACTATTTCACGACTTATACCCTTTCTTTTGAAGACAGCTGGACAAAAAAACGGTCTAAAGGCCTTTCAACAAGATCTTATAATTTTACAGATACATCAGGCGTGGAAGACTCTTTAAAAACCCACCCGGATTGTGTAGAACGCTATAATAAAACCCGTAGCCTTACCACCAGCAACGCTACCTATACCAGCATTCCCGCAAACATTCACTCTAAGGCCCAGAAAATGCTTATCTGGAACATGTATTCAAACATGAGCCTTACACCTTGTTTATTTCGCATCCTGCTTGAAAAAGATAAAGGGAATACCGACGAATGGTACGACTTTATGCTTTATAATATCATTACCGGCCTGTACTATTCCGATCGGGAAATGCACCGGTTCAATGCCATTGGAGTAGTACAAAAGGAATATATCTCAAAAGATTATTACGAGCTGCAAACGCTGCTGGAGCAAATTCCACGTGAGCAGTTGGAACAATACTGCAAAACTTTACAGGCTGCAGGCTTCTGGAAAAATATGCCGGCCAGCGAAAAAGCAATGAAAAACCTGATGTCTACCCTGGCGCTGGACCCCGATAATTCAGATAAAAACAAGGCCAGAGCTGCCAAAGAATTTACCTCCGGCAATGAGAACAGTATGTACTGCGAATTTGCTCAAATGTTTTCTAAATAATCAAATACTCAAATAACCCTTATACAATCAACAATGAAAAAAGCCCTATCAGCATTCCTGCTGCTATTAACCATGAGTTATGCTCATGCGCAGAAAAAAGTTTTTCAGGAAGTTGGCGAAGACATTCAATCCCAGGTAAAACCTATTTATCAGGATAACTCCTTAGTAGGTTACCTGGTTTTTACCCAGTTGGAGAAAGCAAGCGCCGACTCGTTCAACTATAAGATCACCATCATGGACGAAAACCTGAACGATATTGGTGTTGTCAAATTCAGGGAAAATAAACTTTTTCTTTATGGAGTGAGCTTTGAACAAGACGTATTATGCCTGGCCTATTTTAAGTCAAACTTCTTTTACTATGAATATAACAGCAGAAAAGAATACAAACAGGCTCTGGATAAGGAAAAGTCTTCGATCTTTACGCAGTTTTTGAGCCTGGATGGTAAAATAGTAAAATCAAATGCTATACCTGTAAAAGTGACCAATTCGGTTTATTCAGGTAAGGTTGCCAGCAAAACCTTTATCGGCAGTGGCAGCCTGAAACAACATGTACATCTTCGTAACATTCCCGGAAAAGGATTCGCTTTATTGTTTGGCGATGAAAATAAAAACAGCCTCGTTGCCTATAACATAGCAGGTAATCAATTATGGCAAAAAACAATTAAGACCGACTATAATTTGAGTCTTATGAACCTGTTAACATCCGGACAGTACATTTATGCACTAATTGGGAATACCGCATCCTCAGGCGCCGATGAAGTATTCGGTTATCATGCCTCAGATTCTACTTATAATTTTAAATACACTTTAAAAGATAAGAAAGGCAACATTTTACTTATAAAAGGTATAGGGAATGACCCTGTTACCGGAAATCTATTTATAAGCGGTAACATCAGGGATGACTCTAAACATTATAGTTTTACCACTCCCAAGGATTTTGCAAAAGGCGTAGTTGCTGGTGTATATACTTTAAATTTTAACGGCCCTAAGAAAAGTGATGTAGCTGAGGTTTACTCCTACTGGAATGATGGATCTCAATCGCAGTTTAATAAAAGGGGCAGGAACCTGGATAATGACACCTATACCCATTACACAGGCGCCTTTAAAGATTATCAGGGTAATACCTATTTTTACGGCACCTCATTCATTAAAAGAACCAAAGTGGGTTCTATAGTTGGTACCGTTCTTACAATCCCGTTGCTTGTTCCTCCTATCTGGATTGCTAATTTTGGTTATACAAAAGTAAAAATACAACCCACCACATTGTTAAAACAAAATGCAAAAGGCGCTTTATCTGTCGACAATACTGTGGATGGAGATCATGGCGGATTTTATTCTACAAGATTTGGGTGGACTTTCGACACAAGAAACTATTATTATGCAGCTGATCCGGAGAAAAAAAATACGCACATTATCATAAATGATAAGTATAATATTTTCATTTATAGCATGAATGCAAAGAAAGTGATTCGTACCATACCAAAGAAGGACGGAAATAACTTCACCTATGTATTCCCCGCGAAAGAAGGCCATGTCATGGTATCTGAATACAATAAAAAAGCAAAATCCACTACAGTGTCTATTGAGTCACTTTAATAAATCATTGTAAATTTTAAAGCCCTCCCGACAAGTTGGGAGGGCTTTTTTATTTACGTAATTGATATAGTTACTTCTTTGTGAAGTAGGGTATATTATCCCGACTAACGGTTTCCTTTTGATGCCAGTAAGCCAGCGTTACCACCTGGCCACTCCGCGTTTTTAATGATCGCCCAAAGATGGCATTGGTAGCATTGAAGGTAACATCGGTTACGCCAATGGTAAAAGAAGCAGGCGGTGGTGGTGGTGTAACTTCAGCAGTCGCTTCCCCATTAGCTGCGGCTGCAGGGGCAGCGGTCTTTGGTGGCGGCGATGCCACTACTATCACGGTATATTTATTAAACTCCAATAATGGTTTTATAAAATCAACCCGTGCTTGCGAAGCATTCTTCTCCACAATGGCGCATTTAACGCCATCCAGGTCTTCAAACTCATGATTTTTATTTATAGCCATACAGGAAGTTTACAATCTATAAGTCAACGCATAAATATAGTCATATAAATAACCGGCCAAACCGGTTACAATAATACCGGCCACACAAATGATCATTGCCAGCCTGGGATAGGCAGGGATGCTTAACTTTTCAATTGGCTGCTCATTGGCATCCATAAAGATCGCCTTCACAATGCGCAGGTAATAATAAAAGGAAATGATCATGTTCAACGCTGCAATGACAATCAAAACATAATTGCCTTTTCCGGCGCCTGATAACAATAGGAAAAACTTCCCAAAGAACCCGGCCGTAGGTGGTACTCCCGCCAGTGAAAACAACGCAATCGTCAACACCCACGATAGAACTGGATTGGTTTTATAAAATCCTTTATAATCGCTTACCTGCTCCCGGCCCGTTACAGCACTTACCAATGCCACCACACCAAAGGCAGCCAGGTTACTGAATACATACACCAACACAAAATATACCACCGATGTAATGGCATAATTAGGACTGCCGGTTATACCTACCAGAATAAAACCAATTTGCGCAATGGAAGAAAATGCCAGAAATCGTTTGAAATTATTTTGTCTGATGGCAAACAGGTTGCCGATCAAAATGGTTAACACCGATAACACAAACAACATATTATACCAGGTGTCAGTAAGCGATCTGAATACGCTATTCAAAACGGCGACAAACACAAATAAAACCGATCCCTTTGAAATGACGGATAACCAGGAGGTAACCGCTACCGGGGCACCCTCATACACATCGGCCGTCCATAAATGAAAAGGAACTACCGAGATCTTAAAGGCAAAACCAGCCAGCAATAATACAAAGGCAAATATTTGCAACGGTGCGCCGGTTATCTGCAAAGACAACTCGGAAAACGATAAGGTACCGGTGGCCCCATACACCAGAGAGATGCCAAACAATAACAATCCTGATGCAAACGCCGATGATATAATAAACTTCATGGCAGCTTCTGATGACTTTTTCTTTGCCAGATCAAAATTGGCCATGGCTGCCATCGGTATGCTCGACAACTCCAACCCCACATAAAACATCAACAGGTTGCCGGCCGAGATCATAAAGAACATGCCCAACAGGGTACACAACAGTAAAATATAAAACTCGGACACATGGTCATGCCTTTTCAACCAGTCGGCCGATTGCAGCGAAACGATCAGGGTACCAAGGCTCAAAATATTCTTCTCCAGTACTATCAATGGATTGGTAAGGAACATTCCATCGAACAATGTGCCCGATTGGCTGCCCACAAACCCCGCCACCAGGTTCAACAGAAGTAACCCGTTTGTAAGGTTTATGAAGCTTTCATTGGACATATCGGTCCCAATCTTCAGCAGCAACAGGATAAAGATGATCACCGTAATGACCAGTTCCTGTTTCATGAGTATAAAGAAGTCAGTCAGCATAGTTATTTAATGATTGATCAACACGGTTAACCAAAAAGGCGCCATACCAATAGCAACAATGCCAATGATCAAAATGGCTGCTGCGGCTTTTTCATTCCAGTCAGCATCGGTCAGCGTAATAGTTGCACCGCCTTCGACCTGTAATGGCCCCATGATCACTTTCCCCATAGCTCGTAATATATAAACAGCGGTCACTACAATGGAGGCGCAGGCTAGTATAGTTGCCAGCCGGTACCAGGCATCTGCTTTTTCCCAGGCGCCCATCAACACGGTAACCTCGGCTGCAAACCCGCTAAGACCTGGCAATCCCAATGAACACAAACCGGCAATCACAAAAACCGTTGTGATAAAGGGCATTACTTTTAATAGTCCGCCCAATTGCGCTACCTGTCGCGTATGGGTCCTGTTATACAGCATACCAATGGCAGCAAAGAAAAGGGCCGTCATTAACCCATGCGAAACCATTTGCATAACCGCGCCCATCATGGCTGTTTTTGTCAACATGCCAATGCCCAGTAAAACAAACCCGCAATGGCTAACCGAGGAGTAAGCATTGATGTATTTCAGATCAGTTTGCATCATGGTGGCGAAGGCGCCATATATTATGGCGATAGTAGCCAACAAAATAATGATCCACGAATAGTACTGTGCCGCATCAGGCATTATTTGAGCTACCCGTAAACAACCATAGCCCCCCAGCTTCATGGAAATACCAGCCAGGAACATCGACGCAGCGGTAGGGGCAGAAGAATGTCCGTCGGGCACCCAGGTATGAAAGGGAAACAAGGCGGTAAAAATACCAAAGCCTATAAAAGCAAATGGAAAGAACAATTTTTGCACAGCTTCCGGAATATGCAATTGTGCTAGTTGAATCAGATCGAAGGTATGAGCGCCATCAACTGTTTGCGTATTATAATAAACGCCGGCCAATCCTACAAACACCAGGGCACTGCCCCCCATCAGCATCAATGCCAGTTTCATGGCGCTGTATTCTTTTTTACCACTGCCCCAGATACCGATCAACAGGAATTTGGGAATAACGGCCACTTCCAGGAAGAAGAATAAGGTGAACAGATCGAGAGAAATGAAAAAGCCATATGCACCCAGGCTTAACAACACCAGCAGAAAGAAAAACTCTTTATTTAGTTTTTCCATCGACCAGGAAACCAGGATCCCTGCCACTGTTACAAAAGCCGTTAGCAGGATCATGGCAATGGATATTCCATCTACCCCAATATGGTAATGAATATTCAACTGCGCAAACCAAACATGGTCTTCCACAAACAACATGGCATCGGTATTGCCTGCAGCCCGTTGTTGCCAATAATAAAAAAACAATATCAACACGCCAATCAATTGCACCACCGCGCCGCTTAACGCCACCAGACGCACTGGTTTCAAGCCCTTACAAAGTAATAATGCAATGGCAGTTATGAGTGGCAGGAGGATTAGTATTGATAATGACATTTATAGCTTATTGTTTGTGGTTTGTGGTTTATGGTTGTCTTTATACCTTGTAATCTCACTTACTTCCACCAATAAATAAACAAGGCAGCCAATGCTATTATTCCACCAAAAAAATACAGTGTATAACTTTGTATCCGGCCCGACTGCCATGCTTTTATGCTTACTGAAACGCGCGTTGTTACCCAACCGAGTCCATTCATCGTTCCATCAACAAGGTGTTTATCAATCCAGGCAGCGGGTTTTGCAATGCCATTGAAAATGATCTTTTTGGTGACGAACAGATAGAGTTCATCAAAATAGAATTTCTGCTTTATGGTTTTATGGAGCCCACCCAAAGCCGTTGCCAGCCTTTGTGGACGATCATTCTCTCTATAATAAAGTATATATGCCAGCCCAATGCCGACAAGGGCAATAAGCACGGGGGGAATAGAAAAACTTATTGGTATTAAGATCGGTGATCCCGATCCATTTATGGAGACATAATGCGCGAAGGGGATAAACCCAACGCCTACAGCCGCTAACGCCAATATCAGCAGTGGCAACTTCATACTCCAGTTACCTTCTCCATGATGATCAGTATGATGATTTGGGGGAGCCGTTTTATTCCAGAAAATACTGAAGTACAACCGGAACATATAAAATGCGGTAAGCCCCGAGGTGACCAATGCCCCATAATAAATAAGCTTATTATTTTCCCAGGCCGTCAGCAATATTTCTTCTTTACTAAAAAAACCGGCAAAGGGTGGTATGCCGGCTATGGCCATACAGGCAATCAAAAACGTAAAATGCGTCAATGGCATCAGCTTTCGCAAACCGCCCATATTGGCCATTTCGTTGGTATGCACAAAATGAATAACTGAACCCGCCCCTAAAAACAACAAAGACTTAAAAAATGCATGGGTAAACAGATGAAAGAGCGAAGCAGTGTAACCTGTATTGCTAGCATCGCCATAGGCTGGCACGCCCAATGCAAACAGCATATACCCGATCTGTGAAATGGTGGAGTACGCCAGCACCCGTTTTATATCTGTTTGGGTGCAGGCAATGATAGCAGCCAGAAATGCCGAGATCGCCCCTATCCAGGTTATAAGTTGTAAGATGGTCCCCTCTATCAAATACACCGGATATAAGCGCGCTACCAGGTATACACCGGCCACCACCATGGTAGCCGCATGGATCAATGCCGATACCGGCGTGGGACCTTCCATGGCATCGGGCAACCAGATGTGCAGGGGAAACATAGCTGATTTACCTGCCCCCCCAATAAATACCAGTGCCAATGCCCAACTTAATATAGATACACCCAGAAAACCAGTACCGGTAATCTGCATCCATTGTAACGACTGCGTATCTGTCAACCGTTGAATGAGTATACCAAAATCGAGCGTTCCACTATTGAATGCTAATATCAATATTCCGATCAAAAAGCCCAGATCGGCAAAACGGGTAACGATAAATGCTTTTTTAGCTGCCGCCACAGCAGCCGGTCTGTCATAATAAAAACCGATCAGCAAAAAGGACGATACCCCTACCAGCTCCCAGAAGATATAGATCTGGAAAATATTGGTTGACAGTACCAGTCCTAGCATAGAAAAAGTAAACAGTCCCAGAAAGGCATAATAGGTGGCAAACCGTTCCTCACCTTTCATATATCCCAAACTAAACACATGCACCATCAGGGAAACAACCGTTACTACCACCAGCATCATCACAGAAGCGGGATCAAGGAGTATGCCCATATCGATGGACATCCCAGGTGAAAATTCCAACCAGGCATATTTAAAGGGTTCGATCGCCGCATAAGCTCCATTCACCGCCCCGGTTACAATGAAATACTGATAAGCCGTATATAAAGCCAACAAGGTTGCTATCAATAAGATGAGCGTCCCCAGAATACCAGCTGAACGGGTGAAGTGTCTTTGTCCGAATAAACCCAATAGGACAAAACCTGCCAACGGGAGCAGTGGGATGAGCGCTATATATGTTGTGTAGTTCATTTTTGAATGGTTAATTGTCAGTGGTCAGTGGTGAGTGGGTTGCCGACTTTTCAGACCTCAACGTTTTTTGGGGGACCGCTCACCATTCGCATTTTCTTCAGATCGATATGCCATTTCTCTATAGTCATTCAACATTCAACTTCTTTCCTCCTACCTTCCTTATCAACTCTATCAACCCCCGCAAGACGGGGGCAGCCACTGGCAGGTCTGTGATGGCGGACCTCATTTCAAAAGTTATTCGACCTGTCAGGACCGCATAAACCACCTGATTATTCGAAATCCGATGGCGGACCTTACAGGTCTTCGCCCTTTATCAACTCCATCAACCTTATCAACTCTATCAACTTCTTCTTCCTCGTCAACCGGTTAACTCGTTAACTAAAACCTCATCTCCTCCGTCCCCTCCACATCAATCGACCTATGACTTCTATACAGGTTAATAATTATAGCAATAGCCACTGCCGCTTCGGCCGCGGCAACGGTTATAATAAACAGGGAAAAGAAAACACCATTCAGTTTATCGGGGTACAGGTATTTATTAAAAGCTACAAAATTGATGTTCACACTATTCAGGATCAATTCTATGGACATAAGCATCGTGATCAGGTTTCGCCGGGTGAACAGTCCATACATCCCAATAAAAAACAGGGCGGTGCTTACAAACAGAATATGTGTTAATGGGACCGTGCTCATGTTGTTTTTTCCTCCATGGATTCTTTTGTTTCAACTACGGAATGAATGTTGCCACCATTTGCAGGCATAGGGGTCGCCGGCTTTTGTATCGCTTTTCCTTGGGGGATCGAACGCATGGCAATAACAATACAACCGATCATGGCTGCCAGCAACAACATACTTACTACTTCAAATGGCAGCACATACCCATATTGTCTGGTATCAAGCATTTGCTCGCCAATATCAGATACAGACACCACAAATGGTTTTTCTGCAACGGTTGTTGGAAAACCATATTCAGCTATGAGGTTATAAGAAAAGGCAAAACCAAACAAAACGGCCAGCATAGAAAAGATCGTTCGCTTCAATGGTGGTCTTGGCAATTCACCGCCCGAATGGTGAGTCAAAAAAATGGAGAAGATGATCAGCACTACCACTCCACCTACATATACAATGATCTGAACGGCCGCCACAAATTCCACTTGCATCCAGAAGTATAAACCGGCCACTCCTACCAGGCTAAACAATAGCCAGATGGCTGAACGGAAGATCTTCCTGGTGGTCACCGCCAACACGGCCGTACCCAGTACAAAGGCGGAAATAAGATAAAATATAAATTGGGTTGCGCTCATAAATCAATAAGTAATTGACAATCGTGAAACCGGCAATCGGTCTCGGCTTAGCCGAGAGCAATCGGCAATCGGCAATCGGCAATTTCCGACTAATGGCTTGGCTCGCTTTAGGCAGCCGTGAAACGTAAAACAAAACAGGCATCTCACTGCGTTCGATGCAAAAGCGCCTTCGCTTCGCTCAGGACACTCACGACTGTTACGATTAATAACTATCTTGCGCCGAATCCTACATCCTACATCCTACATCCTACATCCGTGTTAACATGTCAACGTGTCAACCTGTTAATCTGTCAACCATCCTCCTATTCAACTCCTGCCCGTAATTTAGATCCCGGTTTATTTAGCTTTTTAAGCAATTGACTTCTATCATACACACTGTGTTCAAATGACTGCGCCATTTTTATAGCGCTGGTCGGACAAGCCTCCACGCATAAATTACACATGGTGCATAGTTCCAGGTGATATACAAAGGTGTCCAGCGCTTTTTTCTTTTTACCCTCAGGCGTTGTATCAAATTTGGTAACGATCTTGATAGTGGCGTTCGGACAAGCCAGCTCGCAAGCTGTACAGCCGGTACAGGCGTGTTCATTGTTCTCATCGTGCGTCATCACTACTTCCCCACGGAAGCGTTCCGGGATCGTCATGCTGGCCCGGTTATCGGGATATTGTTGGGTAATGATCTCTTTGGGTCGCACAAAATAGCTACCCGTTGTTTTCATCCCTTTTAGCAGCGACGACACTGCCCGGTACACGTCGGATATGTATTGTTTTAAAAATGCCATCCCATTATTGCAATTAAGGTTATTAATAACAGGTTGAACATACTAATAGGCAACAGGTATTTCCATTCCAGGCTCAACAGCTGATCAACCCGTAAGCGGGGGAAAGTCCACCGGAACCACATGATCAAAAAGATCAGGAAAAATGTTTTACCCAGGAACCAGAGCGACGAAGGGATGTAATCCATGATTTGATTAAAGCCTTCCCAATGCCCAATGTGCAAGGGCATCCAGCCACCCAGGAACAAGGTGGCGCCAATAGCACATACTATAAAGATGTTGATGTATTCAGCCAGGAAAAACAGGGCGAACTTCATTCCTGAATATTCGGTATGAAAGCCAGCTGTTAGTTCCGATTCTGCCTCGGCCAGGTCAAATGGCGCGCGGTTGGTTTCTGCCGTTACAGCAATGATAAAGATCACAAAGGCAATGATGGCGGGAATATGTCCGCGGAACAACCACCAACCGGTTTGCTGCGAAGCAATGATGTCCGATACCTGCAGACTGCCAGACAATACTACAATAGAAATGATGGATAACCCCGCCGACAATTCATAACTCACAATCTGTGCGCCGCTGCGCATAGCGCCCAGCAGGGAATATTTATTATTGCTGGCCCAACCGGCCATCAGGATCCCAATTACAGACACAGAAGACACCGCAGATACATACAATACGCCTATATTAATATCCCAGATCTGAAATCCTTTGGCAAAAGCAATGGGCGCCATAATGAGCATTGCGGCAATCATTACTATAAAGGGGGCCAGGTTAAACAGGAACTTATCAGCACCATCGGGTGTTAACCCTTCTTTCATCATCAGCTTCAACGTATCGGCCGCTGTTTGTAACATGCCTTTAGGTCCAACCCGGTTTGGTCCCAACCGGATCTGCATACGGGCTGCTACTTTCCGCTCCATCAATACCAATACTAGCCCCAGCACGGCAAACAAACCGATCACCAGCAACATCACAATGACACATTCCAGGATCAATGCCATGGTGGGGTTGAACGTAGCGTACAACCATTGCTGTATGAAGTCGGTTATGTGCTCTAAACTAAACATATATATTTATAGTTGCAGTCGGCAATCCTGAATCGGCAGTCGGCAATGGGCAATCGGCAATACCGGCCTTCGCTACGCTCAGGGCCGGTAATCGTGAAACGGCAAACGTGAAACGTGAAAGAGCTCGCGACAGGATATACCTTTTCACTATTTTCATCTTCCATTTATTTCATCGTCGCCCTCTATCAACCCTATCACCCCTATCAATCCAGTCAACTTGTTAACTGGTCAACTACCTTACCTATCAATATCAGGAATAACCAGATCCAGCGTCCCCATAATAGCCATCAGATCACCGATCTTGCAACCTCTGCTGATATGGTCCAGGGCCGACAAATTGGAGAACCCGGGCGACCTGAATTTTATTCTATACGGCGTAGTGCCGCCTTCACTTACGATATACACGCCAAATTCGCCACGCGCCGTTTCTACTCTTGAATAAAATTCGCCCTTTGGTAGCTTTAACACGGCTTTTGTTTTTGCCTGAAAGTCACCTTCGGGAATATTATCGATCAATTGTTCTACAATGCGTACCGATTGTTTCAATTCCTTTATTCGTACCAGGTAGCGGGCATAGCTATCGCCAGCTGTCTCGATGATCTCATCAAATGCTACTTTATTGTACACTTCATATGGATACAACTTCCTGATATCACAAGCCACTCCGCTACCCCTTGCCACCGGTCCGGTACAGCCGTAGGAAATAGCATCGGCGGCTGTTAGAACGCCCACGCCCTGGGTGCGGTTCTGAAAAATAATATTGCCGGTAACCAGATCATCGTACTCATCTATCTTGTTTGTAAAAAGCTGGATAAAGTCCTTTACCCGTTTTTGAAAATTGGGATGAATGTCATACATCACGCCACCCGGCACCATATAATTCATGGTGAGGCGGGCACCGCAGGTTTCTTCCATGATGTCGTTGATGGTTTCACGTTCGCGGAAGGCATAAAAAAACGGCGTGAATGCGCCGAGGTCCATCGCCATGGCACCCCACCATAATTCATGGGAAGCAATGCGCGTCAGTTCATCCATCAATACCCGGATCACCTGGGCACGCGGCGGCACTTCCAGTTGTAATCCTTTCTCCACACACAGGGCGCAACCATGGTTGTTAATATGTGCCGATAAATAATCCATTCGGCTTGTTACATATATGAATTGCCGGTAACTCAGGCTTTCGCACATCTTTTCAATGCTGCGATGTATATAGCCTAAATGCGGTTCTATTTTTTGAATGGTTTCTCCCTGGAGTGTGATCACTAAATGCAATACCCCATGTGTTGCCGGGTGT
This sequence comes from Niastella soli, assembly GCF_017742245.1. Classification (GTDB taxonomy): domain Bacteria; phylum Bacteroidota; class Bacteroidia; order Chitinophagales; family Chitinophagaceae; genus Niastella; species Niastella soli. The sequence continues at coordinate 2,439,761 of NZ_JAGHKO010000001.1, read as the reverse complement.
TGCGGACCTACGTTGATCACCAGCGCACCATCATCAACAGCATCCGGTCCCCCATTAGGAGAGGTTGTTTTAGCAGATTCTATTATTTGAGTTTCTCTATACAAGATTATAATTTGATCATATTAATAGGGTCCTCAAAATCTTTTCGCAAGGGGTGGCCTTCAAAATCATCGGTCAGCACCAGCCGCCGCAGATCGGGGTGATGCAGGAATTGCACGCCAAACAAATCAAATACTTCCCGCTCATGCATTTCGGCCGTACGCCAGCAATCTGAGATGGTTTCTATTTCAGGATTGTTCCGGTCTAATTTTACTTTCACCACCAGCGTATGTCTGAACACCGTGGAGGTAAAATGATACACCATGGTGAGCAACGCTTTGCCTGCCGGAGTTGCAGCCCAATCGACACACGTAAGGCAAAACAAAAAATCCATCTGCAATGCATCGCTGCGTAGCCATTGGGCAAATTGTTTCCATGCATCCACTGGCACCAGCACCTGCAGCCATTCGCCGGTTTCATCAAAGGAAGCGTTGGGCAGTCCGGTTATAATATGTTGTTTTATTTCCTCGTTGGTCATGATTGTGGTTTTTCTGCCCTGATCTGTTCCCGGGTTAACCCACTTTTAATTTTTTGTTGCAGGGTGATCAATGCATGCAACAATGCCTCGGGCCGGGGTGGGCAACCGGGTATATATACATCAACCGGTATCACATGATCGGCGCCTTTTACTACAGAATAGGTATTATAGAAGAAGGGGCCGCCGCTGATAGCACAGGCGCCCATTGCAATTACATATTTGGGGTCGGCCATTTGATCGTACAGGCGTTTGAGCACAGGCGCCATTTTATTTACAATGGTGCCGGCAATAATGATCACATCTGCCTGACGGGGCGTAGCACGCGCTACTTCAAAACCAAAGCGGGAGAAGTCGTATTTCGAAGAAGCCACCGACATCATTTCAATACCACAACAACTGGTGGCAAAAGTGAGGGGCCATAAAGAATTGGAACGCGCCCAGTTAATGAGGTCATTAAATGAGCTGATGAGGATGCCGCCACCGGGCAGGTCATGTACCTGTCCGGGAAATTGCTCATTCCCCTGGGATGCGGTTTCTATTTCTTTGTTTAAGTTTTCCATTGACGGATACTTTATTCCGTAATTACATCCATTTTAATGCGCCTTTCTTATGTGCGTACAAAAACCCGGTAAATAATATGAAAAAGAAAATGGCGATCTCTACAAGCGCCATTAATCCAACTTTTTTTACCACCACGGCCCACGGATACACGAAGATCAGTTCTACATCAAAGATCAGGAACAACAGGGCGAACAGGTAATAGCCTACATTAAACTGGTTCCAGGGTGAGCCTTCAGATGGGATGCCACACTCATATGGTTGGCCTTTTTGCGCATTCACAGAACCCCTTACCAAAAATTTTGATACGAGGATGCCGCCGGCAGAAAAAAGAATGGCAGCTATAGTTAATATAAGGAGCGCGATAGGTCCCATATGGCGAATTTGAAAATATACGAATCGGCTGCTGATTCTAAATTTAGCATTTTTATTTTAATTCCAACATTTTAGAACTGAATTAACAACTGCCTTAACCGATTCACTTTCAATATCCAGTAACATTTTTCAAAAAATTGCTCCAAACCTGTCACGTTCCGGTGCACTACTTTGTTTTATTACCGTACGACGAATTTTAAAACACAAAACAATATAAAAATGGAACAAAGAATTGCATTTACAGACGGGAACAAAGGTTTATTGGATGGCTTATTCAAAATTGAAATGTATTTAGGTAAAACAGGGCTGGACCATAAGTTAAAGGAGTTGATCAAAATGCGGGCTTCACAGATCAATGGCTGCGCTTATTGTTTGGATATGCACTGGAAAGATGCCATTGCAATGGGCGAAACGGAACAACGCCTGTATTCTCTGCCAGCCTGGAAAGAGTGTCCTTATTACACTGATGCCGAAAGAGCAGTACTTGCTTATACAGAAGCAGTAACAAAAATACCGCAGGCAGATGTTACCGATGAAGTGTACAATGAACTGAGCAAGCACTTTGACAAGGCTCAAATCGCTGACATTACCCTGGCAATTATAGCAATCAATAGCTGGAACCGGCTCAACATTGCCTTCAGAACAATTCCCGGTGACTATAAACCCGGTCAATTTAATTAACCCGGTAAGTATTACCCGATGTCAACACCACCCAAAAAATGGAAAATGGCTATCCTGATCTGGATAGCCATTTATCCAACAGTTACGCTGATCTCCGTATTCTTTGGTGAGCAACTTGAAAAAATAAATTCTCTTCCCCTTCGAACGTTTGTTACCACATTAGTTGTTATTCCCATTGCAGTATATGCGCTAGTGCCTACATTGCATAAATTATTAAGTAATTGGTTAAGTAAATAGTCAGTAAGTTTAAAAAATAGCATTTTGAAAGATTATCAGCATATGCTGTTTCCCTATGCGTATAATATACTTGGGACAGCAGAAGACGCAAAGGACGCTATTCAGGATGTACTGTATAAGTTTTTAGCAGGGTCCAAAGAAGAAATAGAAGACCCAAAAAATTATCTGATCCGCAGCGTTATCAATCAATCCATCAACATCAGAGATAAAAGAAAAAAAATGCAGTTGGGCGATATGTGGCTGCCAGAACCGGTAGATACGGAAGGCGCTGATACGAACATTAACCTCAATGAAATTGTTTCGTATTCGCTGTTGATACTGCTGGAAAAATTAAATGCCAAAGAAAGGGCCGTCTTTATATTAAAAGAAGCTTTTGCCTATTCGCATGAAGAAATTGGACAAACGCTGTCTGTTTCGGTTGAACATTCCCGCAAACTGCTCAGCAGGGCCAAACAAAAGATAGACCAGGTACATGCACCAGTGGCGGCTCCCAGGAACGAGGGCATAACGCCGGCTGTATTGGAGAAATTCATGCATGCCATCAGAGGCAGAGATGTAAAAGCTTTAGAACATTTACTCACAGAAGACATCGCTTATTATGCCGATGGCGGCAATGTGGTTAAAGTGTTTGCAAAAAACTGCACCGGGTACCAGGAAGTGGCCGAACTGCTTGTATTTGTTTTTCATAAATACAGCGCCGACTTTAGAGTGGAAGCTGGTGAAATAAATCACCAACCAGCATTGCTTTTTTATAATGGGGAGGAATTGAAAGCATGCCAGGTATTTGGTATTGAACCGGAAAGCAATAGAATTTTCCAGATCAGTAATGTGCTCGATCCCAGGAAATTGCAATCACTTGGCGGTGGGGTGGAATGATTTTTTAAGTAGCTTCATACTAAATTAAACGCCATGACTACGAATCAGATTGCCAATCGCCTGGTTGAACTGTGCCGTCAGGGTCAGTTTGAAACCGCGCAGAAAGAGTTATTTGCAAAAGATTGCATGAGCATTGAACCGCAAGCATCACCTGCCTTCGAAAAGGAAACAAAGGGCCTCGATGCTATTATTGAGAAAGGGAAAAAATGGGAAAACATGGTTGACCATGTGAACAAAATGGAAGTGAGCGAACCCATGGTGGCCAGCAATTCATTTGCCTGCACCATGCATATGGATGTTACGATGAAAGATAAACAGCATTGGGACATGACAGAGCTTTGTACGTATTCCATTAAAGATGGCAAGATCGTTGTAGAGCAGTTCTTTGCCTAGTCAGGGATTTAAAGAAAGACCTGTAAGATGAATAATAGTTCACCTTACAGGTCTTTTTATTTTACCGCGTAGCATAAGATCACCACACCGGAGCTGAATACTTCTGTTTTTACCAATTCAAGATCAAGTATGCCGGCCAGTTCTTTAAACACGGGTTTTCCACAACCTATCACCACCGGGTGAACCCACATCCTGAATTCATCTACCAAGCCCAGTTTTGTTAAAGCCACTACTATTTTCCCACTGCCATACACGATCATATCCTTTCCTTGCTGCCGTTTTAATTCAGCCACTTCTATACCGATGTCCTTTTGGGCAATCCGGGCATTAAACCAGGTAACGGTTGTCATCTTTTTTGAAAATACTACTTTGGGATAGCTGTTCAACATGGAAGCAAAGTCAAGGTCTTCACGTGGCCGTATCATATTAACCGGGTCGGCATTCCAGTATTGCGCCATACCTCTATAGGTAACACCGCCCAGCAATATGGTATCCGCCTTACCAAGTTGTTCGGCTGTTGCTCTCGCCATTTCTTCATTCCAGCTTTTGAAATGCCAATCCAGCCCGCAGTCTGGGCCGGCCATGAAGCCGTCGAGCGTCACATTCATAGATACAATTACTTTTCGCATACTCCACTGATGGTATTGTTTTACAAATGTACCATTGGCTTCACCGCCTCAGGGTGTGTAAAAATGACTTCCAGGAGGGTTGTTCGCGACTTTATTGTTTCTTACCTTTAACAGGCCTTCCTACGCCTCTTCGACCGCCATAGCCGAAGGCGACGGCGGTAAAGCTTCGGCGGGCAAGGAAGAGGGCAAAGGGGTGGAACCAGACCTGATGCTCCTGTATACAAGTTTTAAATAACGTCAAATTGCTATATAATCATGAAGCACGTAAGCATTCTTATTCCGCATGATGCGGTGATGGCAAGCATTGTTGACCCCCGGATCATTTTTACGGGGGTAAATGACTTCATGGAAGCAGCAGGTAAAACACCGGCTTTTAAAGTACAGTTGGTAGGGCTCACCAAAGAAGTGCAGCTGCACAATGGGACCTTTACGGTTCATGCGGATGCATTGATCGGGGATATAAAAAAGACCGACCTCATCCTGGTGCCCGCTATTGGCGGTGACCTGAAAGCTGCCATCAAAAAGAATGAAGGCTTTTTACCCTGGATCGTTGATCAGTATCATCAGGGTGCAGAAGTAGCCAGTCTTTGTATCGGCGCTTTTCTGCTGGCCGCTACGGGGCTTTTAAATGGAAAGGAATGTTCCAGCCATTGGCGCCAGGCTAATGAATTCCGGGAAATGTTCCCCGAAGTAACGTTGGTTGATGGCAGGATTATAACGGAACAACAAGGCTTGTATTCAAGTGGCGGGGCCACTTCTTACTGGAATATGCTGTTGCACCTGGTTGAAAAACATGCCGGCCGTGACTGGGCCATTATGGCGGCTAAAATATTCGCACTTGAAATAGACCGCAAAACACAGTCCCCGTTCATCATGTTCAATGGTCAAAAGAAACATGAGGACGAACCTATAAAACAAGCCCAGGAATTTATTGAGAAGAATGTCACCGAACGCATTTCAGTGGAAGAACTGGCTATCAAATATGCTATTGGTAAACGGCATTTTATCCGCCGTTTTAAAAAAGCAACCAACAATACGCCTATTGAATACATTCAACGGGTAAAAATTGAGGCCGCTAAAAAACAGTTGGAGAACAGCCGCAAAAATGTGAATGAAGTGATGTATGATGTAGGTTACTCCGATGTCAAGGCCTTCCGGACCGTGTTTAAAAAGATCACCGGATTATCGCCCATCGAATACCGTCACAAATACAACAAAGAAGCTTTAGAGGTTGTATAAGACCTCCTTATTTTCCTATCACCTGTTTTATTACTGGTTGCAATGCACCAGCCCATACGGTATATCCTTTTTCAGTAAGGTGAATGCCATCGGGCCTGTAACAACCTTCGGCTAAATTGCCACTTCCTGCATCTATCAGTGACCCGGATGGATCGCAGAAGAAGATGCTCTTATTGTTTACAAATTGTTTTATCTGCTGATGCACCAGTTGATATTTTCTTCTATAATCATCCGCCACTTTATTACCCGCAGGTAATGGGCCTGTTAAAATGATCTTCGTTTTGGGCAGTTTTACTGCTATCGCTTTCAACACCGATTGAATGCCTGCTATTACCTCAGTAGCCTCATCGTCGCGAAAATTGTTTACCCCAATGGTTACCACTACTACTGTTGGATCTGCTTTTGAAAGATCGGTATGCTGTACCCGCCACAACAGGTGTTGTGTTCTATCGCCACGGATACCTGCTACGCCATATTTATATGAAGCCAGTGCACTATCAAATGCCTGCGTGCCGGCACCTTTTACTTCCAGCCTTCTATGCCCTATTGCCTGTGTAATGGAATTGCCTAACAACAATACATCCAGTTTGCCCACGCTGTCTAAAGTATGTTGAATGTCGTTGTAATTATCCCACCAGTCGGTTTCATTGCCAAAACGGTATTCCGAACCTGGCGCTGAAGTGGTTGCAAATACCACCTGTCTGTGCGTAGATCTTAAAATAAAATCAACAATGGGGGTGGGATTGGCCAGGCTATGCGGGTGGTGACCAACACCAGGTTTATGGATCACCGTAATATTTCCATTCAGGGCCAGTACCTGTTTTTCAAAGATGGCGGTATTCTCACTAACGGGTACCAGACTATCGGCATCGCCCACCACATGCAACATGGGATACCCGCCCTGTACAATTTGAGGTATTTTATCAATGGGATTGCCTTTAAAGGTGAGCGCCTGTTCATCACTGGTGTAGCCATAATCTTTTTTAAAGGCCTCCCAGTCGGCCGCACTGCCTTTGCCGGTCCCTTTACCACCGGGCCAGCTTTTAACATCCAGTACGGGTGCATCTACATACACACAGGCTACTTTGCCCGGGTTTTCGGCTGCCCAGTTGTAGGCATAGACCCCGCCCCGGCTAAAGCCTTCCATGCAAGCCGTCTTCGATAAACCGGCCTTTTGCAGCCAATCGTAGAATTTGTTCCAGGTATTAATGGCTTCTGCATTACCGAACAACTCGGCCACATCGCAATACACTACATGAAAACCACGATCGAGTAAAGCTATCTCGGTTTGTGGCTCCACATTCCAGAAACGGGCATTCCAGATGAACGGTTTGCCCTCGGCGACACCACGTGGTTTTACAATTTTCGCTTTATGCCCATTGAAAGTAAAATCGGCGCATTCATATCCATAGTAAGATGAAACAGTAAATGGCACCTTTATCTTTTTGAAGATGTCAAACGACTTGTCTGTTTTATTGACCACTGCTTCGTACAACCGTTTTGCCAGGATAGTAGCACCCAGGGAAGAGGGGTGTAAGCTGTCAGGAAAGGTAGCAAGCATATCCTGGGTTATACTGTGCAGATCGACCAGCTCCAGTTTTTCATCAAACGCCACCTGTCTGATGCGAGGCAGAATTAATTTGGCAATAGCCTGTTCCGTTTGAAGCGTGGTATCGGCCTTGTAAGAGGTTACCGGCAACAACAAAATGATCCGCGGGTGTGTGGACAGATCTTGAAAGGAATGCACCAGTGTTTTATAGTCTGAAACAAAACTGTCTATCTGTAACCGGTAAGGCAGCCGGCTGTCATTGGTGCCCAGTTTTATAAACACAATATCCGGGTTGCTTTTCAATGCCTGCTGATAGGTTGGCGTAGCCATGTAAGCGCGGTCGCAATTCTTTATCACCGTTTTCCCGCTGTTCCCGAAATTCATTACCTCATATCCATCGCCCAGCATTTGCTGTAACTGCGCGGGGTAAGCATTTTTTTCAGGATGTGGTAACCTGGCGCCCGCCGTAATACTATTGCCCACACAAGCAATACGAATTGTTTTTTGGGCAACAACTGCAGTTTGTATTAACAGGAATACAATGATCAGGAAATGGCTGGGCGCTATCTTTTTCATATTATAGTATGCCCACTAAAATAAGGCATTTTTCCCTTTCAACTGGCTGCCATGCATACAATGCATACCAAACCGGTAACCTGCCTTAATTGTTTCCTCTCCTTACGGTCTCATAACTCTGAAAGTAAGGTTCACCCTGGGAGTAATAATGCGTTTTGATTTAGGTAAACAATGCAGCCAGTGCGTTTGCGTAGGGCCTTTCATCACTAACAAACTGCCATGCTCCAGCATCATGGAAATGGTTTCCTTTGTTTGTTTATGTTTGAAGGAGAATTTGCGTTCTGCCCCAAAACTAAAGGAGGCAATAGCTGAGTTCTCGCCTAGTGTTTTTTCATCATCGCTGTGCCAGGCCATGCCTTCTTCCCCGGTATGGTACAGGTTCAACAAACAGGAGTTAAAAGTTTCGCCGGTCTTTTCTTCTACCAGTTGTTTTAACTCAAGCAGTTCTTTTGTCCATTTTAATGCCTGCCTGGTAATATTGGAGTAGGTATAATCGTAATTGTCGTTACCATACCAGGCCACTTTTCGTTTGGTAATAATATGCCGGCCGAAAATAACCGCTTCGTCGTTTTTCCAGTGAATAGTGGTTAACAGTTTATCCAGGTAATGATCGGCCTGTTTAACGGTTAACAATTTACCGTAATAGTTAACCATTCCATCCTGTGGTAAATAGTTTATTGTTTCGTCTATATGCTGATTGAATAAGTCCATACTGCTGCTACGTTTAAAGGGCTGAAGAAAATTTTGATGCCTCCCAACCGATCATGGCATTCTTACGGGTAGGCCCCCAGTGGTAGTTGCCAAATTCACCGTTTGCTTTTATTACCCGGTGACAGGGAATTAAAAAAGCCACCGGGTTACTGCCCACAGCCGAACCTACCGCCCTGGAAGCTTGCGGGTTGTTCAGTCTGCCCGCCAATCCTGAATAGGTGGATAGCTCGCCCATAGGGATCCTCAGCAGGGCTTCCCATACTTTTATCTGGAAGGGGGTGCCTTTCAAATGCAGTTTTATTTCATGCAGCTTGTTCCAGTCCTGCGTGAAGATGAACAGCGCATTTTGCTGTATTATATCTGAAAGCTGCCGGTATTTCGCATTGGGGAACTGGTTCTTTAACTCCTGCAAAGCCGTTTCTTCCTCATCATCAACAAACGCCATATAGCAAATGCCCTTGTGCGTAGAGGCGATGATGATGGTACCAAACGGGCTTTCGGCAAAACTGTAGTTGATGGACAGCTGTTCGCCCCCGTTTTTATACTCCCCGGGGGTCATACCTTCTACTTTTATAAAAAGATCGTGTAAACGGCTGGTGCCGGAAAGACCCGATTCAAAAGCCGCATCCAGCAAGGTTACTTCGGCCCCCTTTTTCAAAACTTGTTTGGCATGCTCCAGGGTCAGGTATTGCAGGAACTGTTTGGGCGTAACACCCGCCCAATCTTTAAACATCCGTTGAAAATGGAAAGGACTTACATGTACATGCTCGGCTACCGCATCCAGCGACGGCTGGTCTTTGAAATGCTGCCGGTAAAAGTCGATGGCATCGGCTATCCGGTTATAATTTATTTCCTGTTGCTTTTCCATAACCGCTATTTTATTCAGCAAAACTCCTCAAAGGCAGCCGGTTGTAAAACCCGTTTCTTGCTCAGTTAACAGCAAAAATGGCTGAGTTTTTGCAAATAATTATCAATTTATTTCATAAATCTCAGTATCCGGATAAGTCAAAAAATAGTAACTTCCAAAACTTCTTGCCCTTGCTTTTGTTCATAACATTCCCGAACGTCATTAAAACAACAGAAAACAATAATATATGAAATTTAGCTTGTCGGTTTTATTAGTGCTCTTTACAGCAGCCGCTATTGCACAACCAACATTGGTAGAAAAGTTTCAAAAGATCGGAACAGCACAACAGGCCCAACAATTCGTAGATGCCAACCCGGATATAAAACCGGCTATTTTACGCCTTACGTATGGCAAGGACACCTCGCTGATCGACAAACGCCTCTTAAAGCAAAAGCAGGGCGATATCTTTTCTGTAGGGTATGTTACCTACAAAGTGGTGGAATCAAAAGAATCCATCGCCTATCGCGCCAGTTATATCTTCCTCGATGGCAGCTCCCTGTCGCCTTCTCAAATAGACAGTATGAAAAAACTGATCGTTTCTAAAGCCACTGCCGGCGCCAACTGGGAACAATTGAGTGACCAATACACAATGGACGGCAATACCACCAAAGGCGATACCGACTGGTTCTTTGGCGAACTGATGTTCCCGAAAGAAGTGCAGGACGCCGTTGCGGCCCATCAAAAAGGGGAGATCTTTTTTGTGGATGTTGCCGAACGCAACTGGCATTACATCATCAAAAAGACTTACGACGACAAGGTGCAAAAAGATATTGTGGTGCTACGCGCCAATGGGCGGTAAATAACCAGGCTTCTAATCTAATTTTAATATGGCCCTCCCGACGCACCGGGAGGGTCTTTTTTTAGCCCTACATCATTAAAGGTGGGTCACTCTATTATAATAGCCAAAAGGTGGGTCACTCTTCCAGAGTGGCTCACCTTTATTACAATGGCCAAAAGGTGAGCCACCCTTTAAGGGTGACTCACCTTTCCTTACTGTTTTTTATCCTCTCCATTTCCTAAAAACAACATCTTTTGTATTTTGACGTTCGTTTATCCATATATCTTAATAATCCTATTAAAACCATGAAAGTTTACCTGTTTACCGGCCTCCTACTCGTGATCGGCTGCAGCCTCGGCTTTGGGCAACTATCTGCCGACGACATTTCTGCCATTATCAACAAGGAAGTACAGCTTAAAAGATGCCCCAGCATTGTGGTGGGCACTATTGACGCCACCGGCAAACGCCAGGTGGTGGGGGCAGGTTCTTTCGTTGATAAAAAAGAAAGCGTGCCCGATGGCAACACGATGTATGAGATTGGTTCCGTTACCAAAGTATTTACCACCCTGCTGCTGGCCGATATGGTAATCAAAAAACAGGTGAACCTCGACGACCCCATTTCAAAATATCTCCCTGCCAGTGTAAAAGTTCCGGTGATAAAGGACAGACACATTACCCTGCAGCACCTGGCCTCCCACTCAGTAGGCTGGCCTCGCTTTCCGGATAACTATGATCCCAAAGACCCCGACTATCCATGGGTCGATTATACTATTGAACAGTTATATGATTATGTTAGCCGCAGCAATTTCGACTATGCGCCCGGCACCTGGTTCCAGTATTCCAACGTTGGATATGGATTGTTAGGTAATATTCTGTCGACAATAGCAGGCAAACCTTATGAGACCCTGGTAAAAGAAAGGATCTGCACACCACTGGGCTTAACCAATACCACCATAACCTTAACACCCGACCAGACAAAAAAACTGGCAGGTGGACACGCTGAATACGGCGCACCGGTTAAGAACTGGGACATGCCTGCTATACAGGGAACTGGCGCCATCCGCTCCGATGTAAATGATCTGTTGACGTTTGCTGCCGCTAATTTGGGACTGGTAAAAACCGACTTGTACCCTGCTATGGAGCTAGCACACATCCCCCGCATTTCAAAAGGAAGGGGGGAAGGTGATGTAACCCTGGGCTGGACGCTGGAAAAGGCCAAGGACGGCGATGAATACTTATGGAAGGATGGTACTACGGGCGGTTACAAATCGATCATCCTGTTGAACAGGACTAAAAAAACGGGCGTGGTGATCCTGGCCAATTCCATGAACCAGATCAATGACCTGGCGTATCATATTTTAATGCCTTCTATCCCTGTAAAGCCTTACCGCTACATCTGGGCGATGCATGACTTTGTGCTGGAAACGGTTAAAAACAAAAATATTGACAAAGCAATTGAAGAATATAAGAGCATGAAGACGAACAGAAGTCCTGGCCTGGTCTTTGACGAAAGCCAGCTGAACTATGTAGCCAATGACCTGCGCCAGGCAAAGAAAATGCCCGCCGCCATAAAAATATTGGAATTGAATACCCAGGAATATCCAAATTCTTCAACAGCTTTTGAAAGCCTGGGCGAAGCCTATAAACGCAGTGGCAAGAAAAAAGAAGCGATCGAGAATTATGAAAAGGCAGTACAACTCGATCCGAAGAATGCGCATGCCGTATGGATGCTGGAACAACTGAAGAAATAATTAGACTGAATTGTATAAAAGGAAAGGGCCCTCGATCGGGGCCCTTTCCTTTTAATATTAATTCGAAGTAAGATTAGTATAAGTGTTGTCTAATGTGGGGGGATTGGGCGAGAAATCGTATGTCAGCGACCACATATTAAGCCTGAATACAACCAACTGGTCCCAAATGCCCAAAAACTCGCTCAGTTTTGAAACATAAATAATTTTGTCATGAAATTTACCATTAACAGGTAAGTCCTTCACCAACTTTTCCTCGCCGGTTGCCGCATTTACTTTCACTAATTTTGCCACGTCGGTAGGGTCGCCATGCAAATGAGCTTTATAGGCAAATAAATTCGATTCATCGTCCACTATCAACTCCCGGTACTCTGTAGTGGCTGATCCGGGTAAGTTTACTGTTAAAGTATCCTTTGTAGTAAGATTTAACTTGAATAAACTCTTGCCCTCATTTTTTAATCCAATCACTTCATTAGTGGCGGCAACATATACTGGTTCATACCAGTCATCTGTGCTTTCAAATGTTTTAATAACCGTAGCATTACCTGTTACCGGATCTATCTTCACCAGCGATTGCGTCTGATGGTTGGTAACAGTATAATCGTATTTAATGCAGTACAGGTTATTGTCTTTATCAACCACCAAATAGTTAGAAGCAGCCGTTGCACCCGAAGGAAGTGCAACCGAGCTTACCTTTTTAGTGGTCACATTTACTTTCACCAGTTTGGTGCCAGCGTCATTTACGCCCACAATTTCATTGGTAGCTGCAAGGTATACCACATCATTGATCCTTTCGCCAACGCTCGCGATCAACGACTCACTGCCATCCCCGGGATTGATGGTAATCACTTTATATTCTGCACCGCTTGCAAAGGTTCCCTTCACTGCATAAAAAGTTAAAGGAACAATAGCTATTACCCCTACTTCAGTTGTTTTACCATGCGCCGTTACGGTGAGCGTATAAATAGTACCTGTAGCGCTTGTACCAGGCACTTTTACTTTTATTTCAGTTTCAGTGGCGCTTACAACTAAAGCTATCACATCGCCAAATTTTACAATATTTCCGCTTGCATTGGCGTCAAAATTTTGTCCCTTAATGGTCAATATGTCATCGGGCTTCACTGCAGCAACGCTAAGTGGTTCTACAGCCGGGCCAGAATCCGAATCTTTTTTACAGGCTGAAAAAATTAATAAGCCGCCCAATATAACGGCCAGCATTTTGTGTCTCGGGAAGTACATCATGAAAAGTATAAAATTAAAAGGTCGGTTAACCGCACAGTAACGGTAACCGACCTTTTAAATTGCTTATTGGGATTAATCCCGACTATTCAGAATACTCTCCTCTATTTTATTCCAGCAGAATTAAACTCCCCATACACCGCATCGCGGAAACTCTTATGCAGTTTTACTTTATCAAAAGGTACCAGTTGTGTAAATAGAACAGCGGTAAGTTCATTGGCCGGGTCAACCCAGAACATGGTACTGGCGGCGCCATCCCAAAAGAATTCGCCTACTACCCCATTGTTCTCTTCTTTATTGGCCGGTGGTTGCGTACGTACCGCGAAATCAATTCCAAACCCAACCCGCCCCTTGCTGGGCAGCCACAGGCGTTTTGTAATGGTGTCGCTCAAATGACTGGTCGACATCAACTTCACTGTTTCAGGTTTCAATATGCGCACGTTGCCTAACATACCCTTATTCACCAGCATTTGGGTAAACTTCATATAATCATCAAGGGTGCTTGTAAGCCCAAATCCACCGGGTTTCAACGCCCAGTCCTTTGTGTTGAAGGCATTGGCCTGGGCATCGGGAACACGGGTCAATACGCCGGCATCGCTTCTGTTATACAAAGCTGCAAACCGGTTAAGGTCATTTTCGGGCACCACATAATGCGTGTTGGTCATCTTCAACGGATCGAGGATGGTCTCTTTCACGTATTGATCGAAGGGTTTGCCAGATAACTTTTCAACCAGGTAAGCCTGTACATCAACCGAAGGCCCATACGCCCATTGATCACCAGGATGAAACTCCAGGGGCAGACTGGCCAGCTTTTTAGCCATTTCACTCAGCGAATTATTCGGGCTCATATAATTAGCCTCCCTCACCAATTTGGCCAGGGCGGGAATTTCCATCCCGGCAAAACCCGCTGTATGCCGTGTGATATCGCGAATGGTAATAGGGCGTTTGGCAGGCTCTGTTATCAGGTTGCCATTGGCATCAACTCCTTTGTAGACTTGCATATTGGTAAACTCCGGACAATATTTCGAAAGCGGCTCATCGAGTTGAAAAGCGCCTTTTTCATACAACGTCATTAATGCCACGCCTGTCACCGGTTTTGTCATGGAAAAAATGCGCACAATGGTATTGCGGTCCATGGGCCGGTTTGCTTCCCGGTCGGCATACCCAAAGGCATTGAAGTACACTTCTTTTCCTTTTTCAAAAATGAGAGCGGAAACGCCGGCTGTTTTACCGGAATCAGTAAATCTTTTTAAGGTAGCGTCTATCCGGCCTTTTACATCGGCCGTAATGATAGGTGCGGCGGGTTTGTTTTTATGAGTAGTTGATAATTGAAAGGCGCTTGCAATAAGCAAGACAGGCAGGATGGCAAGGATCGTCTTTTTCATTGCGATTTTATTTAATGTTTCATTGGTAAAGTGTACTTGAATTTATAACTAATTCGGCACACAAGAGGGTCCGTTTATACTAAAACAACAACGGCAACCATTCCTTAATAGAAATAGTTGCCGTTGTTGGGCGTTTAGCCATCTGGTAGCGTCATGCTGCACTGATAGCCAGACAGAAAGAGATCTAACTTATTATTTGAATATATTGTTGGTTACATCCACCATTTTGAATTATAGGCCCCGGTTACTTCGGTTGGTTCTCCGGGTTTGGGGAGAAATAAGGGAATGTTCTTTTCTGCCGCCAATACCAATAGTCGTTGGATAGGCTCATACCAGGGATGCAGGGCCAGGTTGAAAGTGCCCCAGTGAATGGGCATCATCAGTTTTCCTTTTAATGCCAGGTGTGCATGCACGGCGTTATCCGGTCCCATATGAATATCGGCCCAGCTTGTATTGTATGCGCCTATTTCCAGCATGGTTAAATCAAATGGACCAAAGGCCTCCCCTATTTCATAAAAGCCATCGTACCAGCCTGAATCGGCGCCATAGTAAATATTATGGTTATTTGTTTTTATTACAAACGACGACCACAGGGTCTCAAAGCGGTTATTGAGTTTACGTCCTGAGAAATGCCGTGCCGGCAATGCGGTGAGTTTGCAATTGTTCGTGATCTGAAAGGAGTCCATCCAGTTCATTTCATTGATCCGTTCGGGTTGAATACCCCAGGCATTTAAATACTGGCCAACGCCAATGGAACAATAGAATGGTACATTGGAAGAAGCAAAAAAAGGGATCACCTGTTTATCGAGGTGATCATAATGATCGTGCGAGATAATAATGGCATCCAGTGGGGGCAGGTTTTGCAACGACAAAGGCGCTGGGAAAAATCGTTTGGGGCCAAATGACTGTGAAAACGACGCCCGTGCACTCCAAACGGGGTCTGTGAGAATGCGCAGCCCATCCACCTCAATCAACAAACTGGAATGCCCCACCCAGGTTATCCGCAAACCCGAGGCCGGTGGTTGTTGGTAAACCGATGTATCGGTACTAAAAGGGCCTAACTGTTTTTTAGGCGTGGTTTCGTTTTTATTGGTGAGGTACTTCCATAATACCGCCCAAATACTGGTACCAGTTTCTATGCTTGTAGGCACCGGGTTCAAATACTTTTTGCCTTCCTTTATAGCGGGGTGTAAAAACTTCATGTTGTTAAGTTATGTGAAAAACGAATAGACTTGCAAGCATCCGCTACAATGGCGTAGGTAAAGACCTGTAAGGTCCATCATTGGGTCTCGCCCTATCAGTATGATGTCTTGGACCTGACAGGTCGAGTTCAATTAGCATAAGACCTGTAAGGTCCGCCATTGGATGCTGAACAATTAGTTGGTGTAGCGGTCCTGACAGATTCTGGTTTTAATTAGGCGACCTGTCAGGTCTGTTCATCACGCTGGCCCGGCAAGTTTAGAAGGCAGACCTTACAGGTCTTAAAGCTCCTGCAATGGCGCAAGCATCTGCTTCTACCTACAATCTCGGATCAACCGGTTCGCTTTCCAGGGCCAATACGCCAAACACGCATTCATGCACCCGGCGCAATGGTTCTTTTTTTATAAATCGTTCCAACCCCTCCACGCCCAATGCAAATTCCCGTAATGCCAGGGAACGTTTGGCGCCCAATCCCCTTGACTTTAACCGGTTCAAATTCCCGGGTGTGGTATACTCTGGGCCATAAATAATGCGCAGGTATTCCTGTCCCCGGATCTTGATGGCAGGTTGCACCAGTCCTTTTTTGTTGGTCTGAATATAAGAAAAGGGTTTCACCACCATGCCTTCCCCGCCTTTTGCTGTTAACGACAACCACCAGTTGGTAGCATCCTGTATACTGGCTTCGTCATTCAGCTCAACGATCTTATAAGGCGTAGCCAGTAATACAGTAGGGTCTTCTTCGCAAACCAGCTGTATATTTTCCATATGCCATTCATGCGACTCCTGCACCCAGGCTTTTCCTTCCGTGGCCAGAATATGAAAAGGTGCCAGTTTATAATCGGTCAGTTTATGAACGGGCCAGCAATAGCGACGATAAGCTTTAATGAACTGTTTGGTTTGCTGCTGTTTCAATTGGTATTGCTCCAACAGGTCAACCACGGCTGAGTTCCGACTAGCTGCTTGTTGTAAGGCCGCGACTGCCCTGCCTATACTTTGAGTAGCAGCGGCGCCTACTGAGCCGTATTGGGTTTCCAGCAGGCTTTGTGCCTTGGCGCTCCAGGGCATTAGTTCTGCATCCAGACAAACCCAACTGGTTTGGAACCGGTCGTAAAACCCGGATTTCTCCAGGGCGTCATTTACCAACAACAGGAAGTCCTGTTCTGTTTTCTTATGGTTAAAATAATGCCGACCCGTGCGAGTATATACGGTTCCTATGCCTTCGTTCTCTATGCCAAAGGTTTGCTTAATAGCGTTTTCATCACGACCCACTATCACCACCACCCTCGACCCCATGTGCTTTTCTTCACAAACTACTTTTTCCACCCCGGCACTGCGATAATAGTCAAATGCCTCTGTGGGGTATTCCAGGTAGCCATCGAGTTTACTGGTTTCCGATGGACTCATCGTTGGCGGCAGATAGATCAGCCATTTGGGATTGATGGCAAAACGGCTCATCACTTCCAATGCCGTGATGGCATTCTCTTCCTTGATGGTAATGTTATGGCCATACGTAGTTTCTACAATATGCTTGCCTGTTACATCGGAAAGATCCAGTACATCGTCGTGCTGTTGTTGCAGCGATAACTGGCCTTCCTTTTTTTGTAAAGGTCTTTTTGATACGGCGTATTCGCGCAAAGCAGGCACACTCACCAATTCCTTTTCAGGGTATCGCAAGGCAGTGAGCCTGCCCCCAAACACGCAACCGGTATCTATATCTATTGTCCGGTTCAGCCATTGTGGTTCGGGTACCGGTGTATGGCCATAGACCACCATGGCCTTCCCCTTGTATTCAGCCGCCCAGTTATAACGCACCGGTAAACCAAACTCATCAATTTCACCGGTGGTTTCGCCATACATGCAAAAATCGCGTACCGCACCGGAACCCCGGCCATGCATTTCTTCCCGCAAACCGGCATGTGCTACTACCAGGTTCCCGTTATCAAATACATAATGACTTATTAATCCATCAAGGAATTGTTTTACCTCTTCCCGAAAGGCCGGCGTTTCTTTTATCAGCTGATCGATGGATTCCTGCAACCCGTGGGCAATGGTCACATCTTTTCCATTCATCCATTTCAGCAACTTGGCATCGTGGTTACCGGGCACGCAAAATGCAGTACCGGCTTTTACATTGGTCATCACCAGGTCCAGAACAGCTGGCGTTTTAGGCCCCCGGTCAACCAGATCACCTACAAAAACCAGCTTACGGCCGGCGGGGTGACTGTATATTCCTTCTACCTCTTGATATTCCAGTTTTTCGATCAGTTGAACCAGTTCATCATAGCAGCCATGTACATCACCGATTATATCAAACGGCCCCTGTTCCTGTTTTTTATTGTTGTACAATGGGTCGCGAACGATGGCTTCAATGTCATCCACTTCCTCAGGCGAACGCAGCTCCACAATATTCCGAAAACCCTCCAGTTTCAGGTGCCGTACACTTCTTCTCAGCTGACTTACCTGTTGGGGTATTACATGTTTACCAAAATCGCGATCGGGTCTTGCTTCGTTGCGCTGCACACACAATTTCTCCGGCATATTGAATACGATGACTACCGGCAGCACGTGGTATTCGCGCGCCAGGCGTACCCAGTCTTTCCGCGCACTCTCCTGTACATTGGTGGCATCAATAACTGTCAACAAACCGGCCTTCAACCGCTTGCCGGTTATAAAACGTGCCAGGTCAAACGCGTCTGTGGAAGCTTCCTGGCTGTTCTCATTATCGCTAACCAGTGCGCGGCATTGATCGGAGGAAACGATCTCCGTAGGTTTGAAATGCTTGCGGGCAAAAGTTGATTTACCCGAGCTGGAGGCCCCCATCAACACCACCAACGACAATTCCGGTATATGTATGTTCCTATTGCTTGCCATATGATAAAAATCGCTGTGCTCCTATTGTTGTGTCTTTCGTTGTAAAAACCGCCATTTGCGTCAGGGCGCCTACCTCTGGGTCTTCTTCCCCAACAAGCTTATACACCACGCTGTAATTATACAGCTCTGCCAGGCGATCGCCCCATTGTTGAAACTCGGCTCTTGTCCATTCAAAGCGGTGATCGGAATGCCGCATTTGTCCGGCCGCTAAATTCCCGAACCGTTTATTATACTCCGCATTGGGTGTTGTGATCACCACATCAATTGGTTTTGCATATTTGAAGATGATCTTCTCCAATGCAGCCAGCCGCGGTTCATCCAGATGCTCAATCACTTCAACCAGCGCCGCTGCATCAAAACCTTCAATGCGTTTATCGCGGTAGGTAAGGGAACCTTGTATCAATTCAATCCGCTGCCGTTGTTTGGGCAACAGTTTATCAAGCCTTAATTTGTCTTTTGCAATTTCCAAAGAACGATAGCTTACATCCATTCCCAGCAGGTGCTCAAACTGTTTTTCTTCCAACAGTAATTTCAACAACTTGCCTTCCCCACAGCCCAGGTCAACCACCGTTTTGGCGTTTGCTTTAACCAGCACATCCCGCACTGCCTGCAATCGCAGGTCATGCACCCTTATTTTTTGTTCCGGTTCTGTTCTTCCTTCTTCATCGTCTTCTGTCACCTCATCCTTTAACAGCATCGCCATGGCCTGGTTCGCCAGACTGCGCTGGTGTTTTAAATAACGCAGGGCAATGAATACCCGGGCCGGGTGCGTGGGCAGCCAGTCCTTCCCTTTTTCCAGCAGCTTTTCCATTTCCTGCTGGCCGGTCCAGTAATGTTTATCGTTATCGCAAACGGGGATCAGAATATAGAGATGCGACAATAAGTGCTGAACCGTCACTGTATTGGTTAAGCGGAGCGTAAAATACCGGCTTTCGCCCCATTCAGGGAATTTCGGATCAACCGGATGCCGTTCCATCTGGATAGTATAGCCCAGTGGTTCAAACAGTTCTTTCACTACTGCTTCGCCACCACGTACCGGTATGGCTGCCAGTTCAACTTCCAGGGGAATCGGTACGTTTACCAGTTCGGGCTTGTCTTTACAACGACCGCTCATGGCAGTAGAAAATGCCTTTACAATAGCGGCGCTCATAAAAGAGCTGGCCACATACGGCCGGTCGTTCACATACTGTTCCAGGGCAAAATCATTTCCACGCGGGCCACTATTACGGCGTACCAGGCCCACCGGATCAATATCGAGCAACAGACAAACCGTGCATTTGGTTTCACTCACTTCGGGATAAAATATATGGGCCACCCCTGAAGAAATTTCAATTTCATGAACCTTATCAGGGTGCTTGTGCAGCAGATAACTCAAGTCAGATGCCGGCTGGTGAGCCGATGTAATGGTCAATAACATACGATCAATTCACCGGCAATATAAATAAAAAAATAAGCGCACCCATCATAAGCACGCTTACATGGATTAAGAAATGAAAACACCCAACAGACCATAAAATGGGACATAAAAAAGGTAGATTTTACAAGTAAATGGTTACTTTCACTATATTGTTAAACAGTGGTAGCGGTAGCCTTACCCTGAACGATTGTTTGTGTTATGAAGAGGATTCCCCCATATTGTTTTTGGCTGTTGATTTTTCAACTGCTGGCAGTAACCACCCTGTTTGCCCAGCCCAAGTGTAAGATCGAGCACTATTCTACAGAAGATGGGCTCTCACACGATATTATTACCAGTATTTACAAAGACCGCGAAGGTTTTATGTGGTTCGGCACCTGGAATGGCATCAACCGCTTTGATGGACAACGTTTTGTTGCCTATAAATCCTTCCCTGGCGATCAGTCTTCTTTAAAAAGCAACCGGCTCGATCAGATCATGGAAGATGATTTCCTGCATTTATGGATCCAGGGTTACGACGGACAAATATACCGGTTCAACAAGCGCACGGAAAAAATGCGGCCCTTGTCATCCATTGTGAAACTGCCACCCCGGAATAAATATTCTTTCCGGCGCATTCTTTCCACTACAAAGGGCAGAATATGGATCGAGACCCAAAATGAAGGATTGTTACTGGTGACTTCCCCACAAGCGGATTCCTCAGCTTTTTATGCCTACCAGGAAGGATTGTCAAAAGAATTCAACCTGCCCTCGAACCAGATCTACTTTTTTAAAGAATTAAAGAATGGAGAAATATGGGTAGGTACACAAAAAGGATTGGTTTGCCTTAAGCAAGACGACAAAGGTGTTTATAAAAATATACCAATTGATTTCATCCCAACAGGTATTGCATTCACCTGTGTTACAACGGATGCTAATGAATCAGTGCTTTGGTTTGGCGGTAATGACGGGCGTTTATATGTTAAACAGCCTGATGGTACATTTGGCGTTAGGTTATTTTGTAAATCGGCAATAAATGGTTTACTGTTAAACAAGGACCAAACAAGGCTTTATGCCACATCAGTCGGAGGAGAATTGCTGGCACTGAATTTTGGCCATGGCTTTACTACTACCAGTCAGCTGATAAACGACCCCGGCAATGCCCTGCGTTCCATCTATGAAGACCATACCGGCCATCTTTGGGTAGAACCACAACGCGAAGGCGTGATCAGGGTTGACCCGGTAACTGGCAAATCGAAAACCTATCATCAACAGAACAATTCGAAGTATAATTATTCGGGCGACCATTTTGGTGTTTTTGAAGATAACCAGCAACGGGTATGGGTGAATTTAAAAGGCGGCGGTTTTGGCTATTACGATTCTGTAACAGACAAAGTTGATTATTTTTATAACGAACCCAACGCCCCCAATCACCAGTTCTCGAATATTGCCATTATCTCGTATTACGACCCGGCAGGTTTGCTCTGGTTACGCACCGAGGAACGGGGTATTGAGAAAATAACCTTTCAACGCAATCCATTTGAACAACACCTGTTGATAAACCCGGGCACATTCCGGTCAGACAATGAAGTACGCGGACTGCTTGAAGACCGCAAAAAGCGATTATGGATCGGCGGGAAAGGCGGGAAGCTGTATGTATATGACAACGGGAAACCAGTAGATAACCTGTTTGCCAATATGCCTGCCGATGGTTTAGGTTTGGTGTATTCCATGCTACAGGATAGAACCGGCGCCATCTGGCTAGGTACCAAAGCACATGGTTTATATAAAGCCGTTCCGTTGAACGCTGCCGAAACAAAATACCAGCTGTATCATTACCTTCATAAGCCTGAAGACCCGGGCAGCATCACCAACAACGAAGTATACTCACTGCTTGAAGATAAAGCAGGCCGCATCTGGGTAGCCAGTTTTGAGACCGGGCTCGACCTCGTTGTTACCGAGGGCGATCGCGTCACATTTGTACACGATCGGAACGCATTAAGCGACTATCCCGTGAACCTGTTTCATAAAATAAGGCATATGGCCCAGGACAAGGATGGCCGGCTCTGGCTGGGCACCACTGATGGTTTACTGGTTGTGAACACCAGTAACCCCGCCAAATTCACCTATGCCATGTACCAGAAGATCCCGGGCGATGCACACAGCCTTGGGAACAATGATATCCAGTTTATCTACCGCGATTCCCGCAATACCATGTGGCTGGCGACCTCAGGGGGTGGATTGAACCAGGCTATCGGGGATGACCCCATGAAGCGTTTACGTTTCGAAGTATATACCACGCAGCATGGTTTGCCCAACGATTACCTGTTGAGTTGTCAGGAAGACCAGGAGCATAATTTATGGATTGCCACACAAACCGGGTTATCTAAATTCGACCTGCAGAAAAAGATCTTCCGTAATTATAACTCTTACGATGGTGTACCGCAATATGCTTTCTCGGAAGCATCGGGTATCCGCCAGCAGAATGGTCAACTGGTATTTGGCACCATCAAAGGCTTTTTGACCTTTGATCCCAATGCCATCGTCAATCATCCCATCGCCGCTGAGATGGCGTTGACCAATTTGCAGATAAACAATGCCAATATTGTTACTGGGGGCAAGGATAATATCCTGCCTGTTTCTTTGGACTATACGCCTGTATTGAAACTGGCGTATAATCAAAACAACATCAGCATCGATTACAGGGTGCTCGATTATCGCTCCAGCGACAAACAATCTTATGCCTACCGCTTACAAGGGTTCGATACCGGCTGGCATTACAACCGCAGCGAGCGCCGCGCTACTTATACCAACCTGCCACCGGGGGATTATGTGTTTGAAGTAAAATGTATAAACCCCGACCTGTACAGCAAAGAGCCGGTAAAACGTATACAAATAACCATTCTGCCACCCTGGTGGAAGACCTGGTGGGCGTATCTTATTTATGTATTGGCGGCAGCCATCATCTTCGAGATCGTTCGCAGAGCCACGATCACCAACCTGCGCTTACGGCAACGGATTGCAGTAGAGAAAAAACTGGCGGAATTGAAGCTGAACTTCTTTACCAATGTATCGCACGAACTGCGTACACCACTAACGTTGATTGTAAACCCCATTGAAGAAATTGGCCGGCAGGAAAACCTGAGCACCCAGGGCCGGCAGTACATAGAAGTAGTTCGCAAGAACGCCCACCGCATGGCACGGTTTGTGAACCAGTTGCTCGATCTGCGAAAACTGCAAAGCGGTAAGGCCAGCATTCATACCTCAAGAGTGGAAGTGATCTCCTTTGTAAAAAGCATTGGCGAATATTTTCTGGAACTGGCAAAAGAAAAACGCATCGACTTCCAGGTAGTGAGCGAATCGAAAGAAATAGAAGCCTGGCTCGACCTGAACAAGATAGAAACGGTGATCTATAACCTGGTGGCCAATGCCTTTAAGTTTACGCCTGAAGGAAAAGCCATCCGTGTTCACATTAAACAATTACCTGATCATAACAAACTACAATTTGAGGTCAGCGATCAGGGCAAGGGCGTTCCACCCGAATTGCTCAACCAGATCTTTGAGTTGTTCTATGAAGAAACAGAGACCAATAGCAAGTCCATGAAAGGCACTGGTATTGGATTAGCCCTTTCCAAAGAAATGATCACCCTGCACGGTGGTACCATAACAGCACGTAACAATGAAGCCGGCGGCTTGACCGTTACGGTAGTTGTACCAGTGGGTAAGGCAGAAGCGCCAAAAACGACATTGGCCTTTCAGCCGCCTATTGAAGGAGTCAACCCTGAATTAGGAATGAACCGGGAAACGCCAGCCCCTGCTGTAGCACAGGATGGCAATCAGCCGTTGTTATTGGTCGTAGAGGACAATAACGATCTGCGGTCATTTTTGCGGGCCCAGTTCATTACCCATTACCGGGTTGAAGTGGCGGAGAATGGTGAAGAAGGATTGGCCAAAGCCATTGAATTGCAACCCGACCTGGTGTTGAGTGATGTGATGATGCCCAAAATGAATGGCATCCAGTTATTGGATAACCTAAAGAACAATTTGGCCACCAGTCATATCCCTGTTATTTTATTGACTGCCAAAAGCGCCGTGGAAAGCCAGATTGAAGGATTGGAATATGGGGCCGACTATTACATCACCAAACCCTTCCGGCAGGATTTTCTGGAAGCGGCCATTCGTAACCTGATCAGCAAGCGTAAAAAGATCCTGGCTTCTCTACTTGACAATAAAAAGACCATTGAGCTGGAACCAGGTGATGTGTCCATCACTTCCCGTGATGAGACCTTTCTGCAACAGATAGTAGCTATTGTAGAAGAGAAAATGACAGATGCGGATTTCAATATTGATACCGTGGCAGAGACCGTTACCATGGGCCGTACTACCTTCTACCGCAAGTTCAAAGGACTCACCGGACTTGCGCCCGTCGAATTCGTTCGGGAGATGCGACTGAAACGCGCCAAACAATTGCTCGATGCCGGGGCAGGTAATATTTCCGAGATCGCTTACTCAGTTGGTTTTAATAATGCCAAGTATTTCAGTACGTGCTTTAAGGCGAGGTATGAGGTTACACCTAGTGAGTATGTGAAGAAACATTATAAACAAGACCTGTAAGGTCCATCATTGGGACTCGCACAATCAACCTGATGACTTGGACCTGACAGGTCGGAGTCTTAATTTAACCACGAGACCTGTCAGAGCCAGTCCCGATTTATCGGGATGCAATTCAACCCACTACAAAGGCAAGGTCAAATGATGCACCTTACAGGTCATTCCAATTAGCTAAGACCTGTAAGGTCTGCATTTTGAACTCGCCAAGCCAAGATGCAAAGCAGACCTGACAGGTCGACCAAGTCAGAAACCAATGACCTGTCAGAGCCTGTCCCGATTTATCGGGATGCCATTCAACCCACTACAAAGGCAAGTTCAAATGATGCACTTTATAGGTCAACCTTCTCCCTATTGACATTCACCCTCTTACACTCCCACTAGACAGCTTTCGCCTCTATTACCAATTTTTAAACCTATTTGGTCAAATACCAAACCTCATCGCGGGAGCCAACCTGTATGTTTGATTCGAACAACAAACCCTAACGATGAGAAAGCTTGTCATTCAAACACTGCTGTGTTTGCTATTATCTTTGACTGTATGGTCACAAACCCGCATGGTGACCGGGAAGGTGCTCGGTAAGAGCCAGGAACCCCTGGTGGGAGCCACCATCCTTATTAAGGGTTCCAAAATCTACACCCTCACCAACGACAAAGGTCTTTTCAAGATCGCCATTCCTGAAACCGGTACCACTACGTTGGTAGCCACTTATGTTGGTTACCTTAATATGGAATATGTGGTTACCGATCAGAAAGACATTAAAATCACCTTAACGCAGGAAGACAAGAAGTCGCTGGAAGAAGTTACCGTGATCAACATCGGTTATGGCAGCGTTTCCAAAAATGCAGTTACCGGCGCCGTTTCTTCCGTAAGCGCTAAAGACCTGAAAGATTTCCCGGTTGCTACAGCCGCAGAAGCGCTGGCCGGCAAACTGGCGGGTGTATCGGTGATCACCTCAGAAGGTAAACCCGGTGCCGATATCACCATCCGGGTACGCGGGGGCGGTTCCATTACGCAAGACAACTCGCCCTTGTATATTGTTGACGGTATACAGGTGGAGAATGCGCTCTCGGTAATTTCGCCGCAGGAGATCCAAAGCATCGATGTATTGAAAGATGTAGCTTCTACTGCTGTGTACGGCGCCCGGGGTGCCAATGGCGTAGTGCTCATCACTACAAAAAGCGGCAAGAACAGCACCCGCACCACGGTAGGGCTGAGCAGCTATGCCGGGATCCGTAACATCACCAACAAGCTGGATGTGATGAACCCTTATGATTACGTGTTGTATCAATACCAGTTGTACAACCGGAATACCGATCAGCAGACCAAAGATGCCTTCACCAAATCATACGGCACGTTTGAAGACCTGGATATTTACAAGAACGTTCCATTTGCCGACTGGCAGCAAAAAATATTCGGCCGTGATGCCCTGTCGCATACCGAAAACATGAACATTGTTGGCGGCAATAAAAACTCCAACTACAATTTCACTTTAAATAATTATAAGGAAGATGGTATTATGTTGAATTCCGGAGCCAAACGGATCTTTGCCGCCTTCCGGTATGATAACATTGCCACGGAAAAATTCCGGTTTGGTTTCAATGCGCGTTACAGCCGCCAGATGGTTTGGGGCGCTGGTACCAGCAACTCCGGTTCGCAAAGCAACAACCGCCTGCGGAATGCCGTTCGGTACCGGCCGTATGAAGGACATGGGCTGGAATCAACCATCGATGAGTTCGATCCCGACTATGCCAACCTTACCAACCTCACCGGTCCAACGATGGATGCATGGTCCACTACCAAAAATGATTACAATAACCAGATCATCACCAGTGGCAATGCGCAGTACACCATTATTCCCGGGCTAACTGTTCGTACGGTGGTTGGTATTACCAGTACTGAAAAAAGGACAGATCAGTTCAACAGCGCTATCACGAGTATAGCCCGGCAAAATGCCAATATGCCGGTGGTACAACTATCTACCAATTCAACCCTTACGCTCACCAACACCAATACAATTACTTACGATTTTGCCATAAAGGAATTACATAAATTCACTTTGCTGGCGGGTCAGGAGATCAACCAAAGCAACTCACGCGACTTTGGAACTACCATGAAGTGGTTGCCGGTTGATATTACCGATAAACAGGCTTTTGCAGGTATCCAAAAAGCGACCCCACCCAGCGGCGCGGTGCAAGACCCACCTACTACCTCAGAATCGGGTACACGCCTCGCGTCTTTCTTTGGCCGGGCTTCTTACAATTATAATGATAAATACCTGGCCAACTTTATCGTAAGACGCGATGGCTCGTCCTTGTTCCCGGCACAAAACCGGAATGCGGTATTCCCATCAGCTCAACTAGCCTGGCGGATCAGCAATGAAGAGTTCTTCACCAAACTCAACCTGGCCTGGCTAAATAATTTAAAACTTCGGGCAAGCTATGGGTCAGGCGGCAACAACCGTATTGGTATTGACCTGTATAAAACATTATATGCTGCCAGCAGTAATAATGGTTATGCGGTAACGGAAGCGGTAACACCTGGTTTTGCATCCAGCACACTCGCCAATCCCAATTTAAAATGGGAAACAACTGTAAGCCGCAACCTGGGTCTGGATATGGACCTGTTGAATAACCGGTTGAGTGTAAGCCTTGATTATTACAGTAACAATACCAAGGACCTGCTGCTGACTTCCAAGATCGCTCCTACTTCTGGTTATCCCGAACGATTAGAAAACGTAGGAAAAACTTCAAACAAAGGTGTGGAGCTGCAGTTAAACGCCAGCGTTATCAGGACTACCGATTTTTCTTACAATGTAGCATTTAACATTTCCCACAACAGGGGCCGGATCGTAAGCCTGGGTAATGATCAATATGGCAATCCGAAAACTTCCTATACCGTATCATCAGGCGGGATCAATGGATTCGATTTCCTGGCTGATGTAGGCGGGCCTATCGGTCAGTTTTATGGATATGTAAGCGATGGTCGCTACGAGCTCAGCGATTTCGATGTTACTTATAATGCCAGCGCCAATACCTATACTTATAAATTGAAAGCAGATATACCCACCGACCGCGACATCGCATTAGGCAGCAAAGACCCCGCTCCCGGTGATATGAAACTGAAGAAATTAAGTGATGCGCCAGGTAATGCTATTACAGAAGCAGATAAAAAAGTGTTGGGTAATGCATTCCCGGTAGTAGCAGGTGGCCTGAACCAGCAGTTCAGTTACAAAAATTTCGATGCCACTGTTTTTGTAAACTTTTCTATTGGCAATGAAACGTACAATGCCAACAAAACCGAGTTTACCGGTCAATACCTGTATAAAGACAACAACATGTTGGCCGATGTAAGCAACCGCTGGAAATGGTACGATGACAACGGCGCACTGGTTACCGATCCCGGCAAGCTGGAATCCATGAACGCCACAACCAAATTCTGGACACCACCCGGCGGTCAGTACATTCTCACCTCTTACGCTATTGAAGACGGGTCATTCCTGCGTGTGAGCAATGTAACCCTCGGTTATTCTTTACCACAACAATTGCTGAAACGCAGCAAAGTATTCTCGCGTTTCAGAATATACGCTACCGTAAACAACCTGTACACCTTTACAAAGTACACCGGGTTCGATCCGGAAGCAAATACCCGCCGCAGCAATCCATTAACGCCCGGCGTTGATTATGCAGCCTATCCCCGCAGCCGGTATATGCTGGCTGGTATCGATGTAAGTTTTTAACGATTAAAAAGGAAAGATCATGACACGCAATTATAAAAAAGCCATTGCCGGTTTGTTCGTAGTAAGCCTGGCATTGGGTTCCTGCAAAAAATACCTGGATGTGGTAAGCCCTTCCACCATTTCACAGGAAGCTACTTTCAACAGCGCTTCCTATACCAACTCAGCCATCATTGGCGTATACAATCAACTATGCGGCGATAATGGCGCCACCAAGGAAGGCACTATTTGGGCAGTATCGGCCGATGATTTTAAAACCTCAGGCAGTTACAGTGCACAGGACCGGCGGGGGGTGAGCATGTATGGCGCCAACAGTGAGAATGGCGAGCTACAGAACGGATTCAACCAATTATATGCAGGTATTGAAAGAGCGAATATCTGTATCGATGGCATCCGCAAATCACCGCTGTTTGCAGATGGTTCTGCGAGCCAGGCAGTAATGGGACAATACCTGGGCGAAGCATTGGCCTTACGTGCCTGGTTCTACCTTACCCTGGTAAAGAACTGGGGCAACGTGGTAGCACAGTGGGAACCTTCCATACAAACAACATTGCTCGATGTACCCGTAACATCGGGCCGGGAAATACTGGAACGTTTGCTGGATGATCTGAAAGAAGCTGAAACCCTGGTGCCCTGGATAAAAGACGCCGGTTACCCCGGTACGCGGTTCACCAAAGGAGCCATTAAAGGACTGCGCGCCCGGATAGCCATGTTCCGCGGCAGCTATATGATGGATAAAGCATCACACACCATGCTGCGCAGCAATAACTATAAAGATTACCTGAAGATCGCGTATGACGAATGTAAAGAACTGATGAGCCGCCGGGACCAGCACGATTTAAACCCGGTATATGAGAACATTTTTAAATCGTTGCATACCAGCACCCGCCTTGATCCTACTAATGAGTTGATGTTTGAAGTAGGGGCTTATGGCGCAGGCGCCCGTACCGATACGAAGCTGGGGTATTACAATGGTATTCGCATCAACGCTTCCTCCCGCTTTGGCGGCGGTGGCGGCGGCGAGCTGGCGATTGCTACTTACTTCTATGAATTTGATCAACTGGGCGATGTACGCCGCGATGTTACCCTTGGTTCATACGAGATCAACGACAGCACTTATAAAGTATTGAACACCCTTAACAACATGACCGATGCCAAATTCAGAAAGTCGTGGACAAGCATTGTAGGCACTTCCCAAACGCTGGCCGTAAACTGGCCCGTGTTACGGTTTGCAGATGTATTGTTGCTATTTGCCGAAGCCGATAATGAATTGAATGGCGGTCCATCCACAGAGGCGCAAAACGCACTAATGGAGATCAGGAAGCGGGCCTTTGTTGGAAATGAAAGCCGCATTCCCGCTATCCCCACCGATTATGCCGGCTTTTTTAATGCTATTGTAAAAGAACGTTTGCTGGAATTTGGCGGCGAAGCCATTCGCAAGTACGACCTGATACGTTGGAACATCATCGGCGCCAAGTTTGAAGAAACGCGGGTGAAGCTGCGACAGCTGATGAATGGTGAAGGGCCGTATGTGAATGTGCCCAAATACGTGTATGTAAAACCAGCCGTGTACAATGTGGTGGAGTCGGGAAAAGAATTTGCCACCCTGGATACCTATGGCGGTGAGCCATCGGCTACCCTGTTCCAACCCGGACTGGGCTCTTCTACTGCGCCAACAAAAGAATGGATCACCAAGAACTGGCGGGCTTCCATAAACGAAGAGTACATTACCGGGAAATCGAGCGGGTTTGCCACCTATTTTGAAAGCAATAAGAAAGAGGTATTCCCTTTCCACCAAACCATTTTGCAGTTAAACACCAATACGGAACAAAACTTTGGTTATTAAAACAGCACCCATGAATCGATCAACACAATATATAGTAGCAGCGTTTTTATTACTGGCAACTATTTCCTCCTGTAAAAAAGACGATCCCAATGCAGGGCTCGAGCCACCACGCTTATTCAAGCCACAGGGCATATCGGTAAAAACCACGGCTACCACGGCCACGGTGACCTGGAGTGCGCCGATACTGGCCACGGGTTTGCCCCTGTCGTATACGGCGGAATTTTCGCAGGACTCCACGTTTGAAACATCAGAGTTCAGTATTATCACCGACACACTGAGCATCACAGTAAGTGATGAAAAAATAAAACTGCGCCAGAAATATTATGTACGTATAAAAGCAGAAAACTATGACAACCAGCCCGAATCGAAATGGGAAAGAAGCAGCGCCTTTTCCATTAATGGCGAGCAATGGTTTTTCCCGCTCCGGGATGTAGAGTTGAATGAAAACTCAGTCACCCTGCGCTGGACACCCAATAACACGTTAACCACGTTGGCGATTGCGCTCAATAAAGGAAAAATTGATCTTTACCAATTAACGCCCGCAGAGTTGAGCAGTGGCGTGAAACTGATCCCCGGTTTAATTGCAGACACCACTTACATTGCGGAGATCTTTGCAGGCACTAAGAGCAAAGGCTTCCTGTTTTTCAAAACTTTGGCGCCAACGGTGTACACTACCGTGCTGAATGCAGGTGATGATCTGGGCGCCGCCATTACAGCAGCGGCCAACAATGCAGTGATTGGGTTGAAACCCGGTACTTATACAGGTAGCAGCAACTTTGCCATGATGCAAAAAACGGTGACCATTAAATCGCTTTCAAATAACCCGGCCGATACTAAAGTAGCCTTCAAGGAATTTACGTTACGCGGCAATGGCGCCGGAATTAACCTGCAAGGCATTGAGTTGGATGGCACCCCTGGAGCCGCCGCCTATTTTATAAACCTTACGGGTGCTGCAGCCGATGGCGAGAAGTGCGCCTATACCCAGGTAAGCATCAGTAATTGCATAGTGCATGGGCTAGCTACCAGCTTCTTCAGGGCCGACAGGGGCGCTGCAGCCGGCGATTATACTATGAACCAGATCATAATTAAGAATGCATTGGTATATGATATTGGCGTAAGCAACTATAGCTGTTTTCACCTGAACGAGCTGGCATTTAATACCATGCAGGTGACCAAATCTACTTTTTATAATATAGGACGCCAATTGTTGAGCATCTCAACCGTGCTGCCCAGTGTACCCAGCGTTACTTTTGATAATTGTACATTCAACAATTTTGGATCGACCAACCTGAACGCCATTATGAATGCGGGCAGCAATCCCGTTAAGTTGAACCTTACAAACAGCATTATAGCCAATATACCCCGCCCTGGCGGAACAGTACTTACGGCGGCCATCAATGCAACCGCAGCAGGTACAGGCATCGTCTTTAGCAATAACAATACGTTCAATTTAACCAACGGAGCAGCCACACCAGCCGTATTAACATGGCCAACAACCAATATTACGCAGGTGAATAATCAACTGATCAACCTGGGCTGGACGGCCAGCACCATCGATTTTACCTTACCGGTGAATTCGGTATTACGAACAGTAAGCAGTGCAGGCGGTGCCATTGGCGATCCCCGATGGGCTTATTAATTAAAAGAATAAAACGCAGACATTACCAATGAATATGATCAAGCGCAGTGTAGCAGTAACCCTTATGATAGGCATTACCCTTTTAAGCAGGGCACAAACAGGCACCTATTCCTGGAACAATTTACCTAAGGTACAGACACCCGTATTTAAAAAAGACACCATCCAGATCACCCGATTTGGCGCCAAGCCAGATGGAATAACGTTGAATACGGAGGCTATCAACAAAGCCATAGAAGCCTGCAGCAAGCAAGGCGGAGGTGTGGTTAATATACCGCAGGGGATTTGGTTAACCGGCCCGATTGTTTTAAAAAGCAACGTGAATCTGTATGTAAGCCGGTCGGCCTTGTTACAGTTTACGAGCGATAAAACGCAGTACCCGTTAATAGAAAGTCATTTTGAAGGAAAGAAGACGGTGCGCAACCAGGCGCCTATTTCCGGTACCGATCTGGAGAATGTAGCCATAACCGGAGATGGTGTTATTGACGGCAATGGCGATGTGTGGCGGATGATAAAGAAAGATAAGTTGACCGAAGGCGAATGGAAGAAGCTGGTAGCCTCCGGCGGTGTGGTGACCGAAGATGGACGCAGCTGGTACCCATCCGAAGCATATATGAAGGCCGAGTATGATAAAGGCCCCAAGACCGACTACGAGGCCATAAAAGATTACCTGCGACCCAATATGGTGGTGTTGAGGAATTGTAAAAAGGTGTTATTACAAAACACTACCTTCCAAAACAGTCCCTGTTGGAACCTGCATACCTTATATTGTGAGCACGTAACTTTTGACGGCGTGCGCGTACGCAACCAGCCCAGCGCCCAGAATGGCGATGGCATGGATATAGAATCGTGTTCGTATGTAGAAGTAAAGAACAGTACGCTGGATTGCGGCGATGATGGTATTTGTATTAAGTCAGGAAAAGATGAAGAAGGCCGTAAGGCGGGCAAAGCATCGCAATATATTTATATCCACCATAACATTGTATACAAAGCGCATGGCGGTTTTGTAATAGGCAGTGAAATGAGTGGAGGGGCACACGACATCTTTGTTACCGACTGTTCCTTCATCGGTACTGATGTAGGACTCCGCTTCAAGACCCAGCGCGGCCGAGGCGGTGTGGTGGAAAATATCTATATCAAAAATATCAGCATGCGCAACATCGTTGGCGATGCCATTCTGTTCGATATGTACTACTTTGGCAAACCCACCAACCTGGCCGCTACCAATGGCAAAGTAGAGATCCCACCGGTGAATGAAGGTACGCCGCAGTTCCGCAAGTTCTATATCAACAACGTTACCTGCGATGGCGCCTCCCGTGCCATGCTGATCCGTGGGTTGCCTGAGATGAACATTAAGGATATTAACCTCTCTGATATAACGATCAAGAGCCGCCGCGGCGCGGAGTTGATCGAAGCGAGCAATGTTTCTCTTTCTAATGTTGCTTTACAGTGCAGTGAAACCTCTCCGTTGATCAATATTGAGAACAGTCAGG
Source organism: Niastella soli (assembly GCF_017742245.1). Taxonomy (GTDB): domain Bacteria; phylum Bacteroidota; class Bacteroidia; order Chitinophagales; family Chitinophagaceae; genus Niastella; species Niastella soli. The sequence goes on along the minus strand of NZ_JAGHKO010000001.1, from coordinate 2,406,519 downwards.
CCCTGTCGTTTTCCAAGGTGCGGTCTTTAACTACACCCACGCAGTTTTATAGTGTGAGTGGGGAGCGTGCTCGTGAGATTAAAGTGGATACAGTTGTAGAAGGGAGTGTGCAGTTTAATTATGGGGCGGAGAAGAGTGCAGTTATATCGGGGAAATAGTTTCCAGTAATCATATTTGTGAACCCGCCAGGAGACTGGCGGGTTTTTGATTTGCCTAATTAATTGGACATAAATTTCCGCCATAAAAAATACAAGGATTTAAAGATCAATTACATACTAACTACACTCTAATAAAACCTCTAATAAAACCTCAAATAAAATCTCTAATAACCTCTAATAATTTTACATCGTTACACTATCTGTTATTTTCATACAGAAAAGTCAATAGGCATCCAGACTGGTACAGAATTGCTGCCTTTGTTTATGATACTGATCTAATACCATACTCTTCTAGGAAGGTGCTCCGTACTTTTTAGCGACCAACTGGGTACCTTTTCTATTTGCCCCTACAGTATGTCGTTGATTTTCAGGTCAACTTAAAGCAGGTAACTGGGTACCTATTTTGTACCAGCTAGGTACCAAACTTTGAAGCGCCCCCATAAGAATGTTATTTGCAGCCGGCTTGTTCATTTTTTTGTTGTGTTCATGATTCATGAACATTTCATTTTTTTGAACAAGTTACGTTTCCCTATAAAAAGCTTGCTTCTAACGGATTGATACAAATCAATAACTAAAAAGGGAAAATCTAATCCGTATATCTTTGCCTTGGAGGGGACCAGTTATTAAGCACCACAACAAGAATATGTTTATAAAACTCAGTAGTCTTACGCCTGCCTATGCCATTCATCCAGGTGAGCTTTTAAAAGATGAATTAGAAGCACGAGGAATAAAACAAAAAGATTTTTCTGAATTAATCGGCGTACAGCCTTCTCAATTGAATGAAATCATTAACGGGAAAAGAGGTATAGACGCTGAAATGGCTTTACTATTTGACAAAGCCCTTAATATGGACGCAAGTATATGGATGAACCTTCAAAAATATTATGAGGATGATCTGGCGAGGATAAAAGGAGAAAGTTCGCCTGGCAATTACTAAAAGCCGCTTATGTTATATAAGCGATTGCATAATTAAATGCCGTTCAGTTTGACATCTTTTTTGAACTGTCTGCTTTCCTTGACAGCTGAGAGCTTTTATTTAATAGTTTGATTTTATAGTAATCAGAAGATCGCTATTAAAAATAGCCGCAGGAGAAATAACCTGCTCATTCATGGGGATTTTATTACCGTAGCGATTTTTCATTATATTTTTAACATCTTCACTATTTAAATCAAAATCGCTAAGTTTTTCAAGTTTACCAATTTCAACACTAGCAGCACGTTTATATATCTTCCATATTAGTTCCGAACAATATATTTTTTCGTCGGACCATTCAAAGGTCAGGTCATAACTTTTGCCTTTTAACCGATTACATACCTGTTTCATCTTTTCCAATACAGAATCAGTTAATATCTGATCAGCATTTTTTAGTCGCTTTATTACATATTTACCGCCTTGTCCACGTGCAATCCATTGTTCAAGTGGAGTACTTTTTACAGGCTGAACTGCTTCAAGAACATAATAGTTCTGCCCATCTTTGAAGATAAGTCCACAATGTGAGTATTTTGATTTTGTCGCCAGCTGAATTGCTTTGCTTTGCGCTGAAAGAGATGTTTGGAAAATAATGTCACCATCTTTTAAATTAATTCCATCAAGTCGCGTAATGTTAGTACTTGCATTAAAAGCGGGGTGTGTAGGTCCTTCTGACTTCCGTAACGAATAAAGCGCACCTACAATTAAAAGGCTTATAAAGCCACCAATTATTAACCTTCTTTTCATTAATAATCATTTATTGCATTGGATAAGTTTCATTGTAGATATCCTTCAACTTTCTACCATTATATGTCCAATAAGGGCCCGGTGCAACATGATATTCGATATCCAAAATTATCTTGGTTGCATTTGATAAAGAAGTCTCTTCTCCCCGAAACCGAATAGTTCTATCGCTTACAACAGTAACCACTTCCCCATTTTCAACAGATACCAGTTCACTATCAATAGGAATATTCATGTCATTAAAATTTAACCGGGGCCTGTTTTTCCTTGCATATTCTACACCTGCTTCTCGATCCACTTCATCTACTGTCTCTTTCTCATTGGCTACCTTGGGAGTTACATCCTCTATCTCCATCAATTTTATAATAGCAATAGCCTGAGCAGGATCTATTGCAAAAAATTCTCTTTTGGGATTGACACGATCTGGTCCAAAGGCAATGTGCAAAGCCTTTTCAACCTTTTCAAAATTGCTCACTTTTGCGGCATAAACACATTCAAATGGCAATGGAACACCCGAATTATATAATTGAGCCATTCTATATTTTACATCTTCCTGAGAAGTCATACCAATTTTTATCATGTTTGGTATGGCGGGGTTTGTGAGGATGTATACGATTCCTTGGGTTGATTCCATATGAAACTATATTTACAAAATATTACACAAATTAGTTTACAACTCTAACCAACAACTATCATCTGCCGGTTATCACAGTCAAATCTACCCACTTGTTTTATTTTATTGTTTTTACAATACTGCTCATGTTCATTAATTAACTCACCGTTAGTCAACAAACAATTGGAGGCCAAATCTACCAACTTATTAAATTTAAGACCGTCTAAACGTTTAGGCACCTGCATATCTCTTGCACATTGAGCAAATTCCCGAATTATACCAATATCAAGTGTCGCCTTGCTTGATTTTCTATATTTTGCATCCATAATAAGAACAACATGCGATTCATCAGGATCTTCCGAATTGGGATCTTGAATAGAGATATCAGCTGCAAATGTAGTTTGGGGAGACATGCTGATTTTTACAGAAACACCCATACATAAATCATAAAGGGGTTCATTTGAGGACTTACTTTTAGAAATTATAAATTTCGCCCACTCAGATTTTATTCCAGGATTTATAGCAAATTTATAACCCTTTTTCCCAGGACAGAGTTTAATATTATGATGAGTATTTAAATCATTTAAAACCTTTATGGCACAAAAGAACTCATAAATATAATTTGTCTTATTTTCGGAAATTCCTTCAACAAACCCAAATGCATTTCCAGAGCCCTCCCATTGGGACAATTTTTCTATTGATTTACGAAGTTGCCTGACTTTTGCTATAGCCATATTCAATCGTTTAGATCTATAGGTAATGGTTTATCTCTAAATAAAAATTCAAACTCTGATTCATTTACATTCGTCCGCCTATCTTCTGGAATTGAGATATCAACCTGTTCCAGGTATTCATTAATTATATTTACCTGAGTGAGTATGCTATCGTTCCGATTTCTTGAATTTGCAGTATTATAAAAAGCTATTGCCTCAAGCGCTTCCCCTCGTTCAATAAAGGTTTGCATTTGAGTATATGCCGCAGCCAATTGCTTAGCAGGGGTGGCAACTGCGTACTGAAAATATTCATTTAAAAGGCTTAAGACTTCTGCATTAGAATATCTATTTTGCAATATGTCAGGATTTCTTTCAAATATAAGTTGACTGAACGCTCTTCTATGATCTGTGTGCAAGGCATTTAAGGCCGTGCCAACGATTGTTCTGGAAAGAAATATACGATCTTCAACAATGGCAGAAAACTCTATATCGGATAATTTGTAATATTTTCTATTAAAATACCGGCCTAACCGGCTCCTGAAATATTTAATTCGAGGAAAGCTAAAGATATAATCTTCAATCTCCTTTACTTCGCCAAAATCCCTAAGCAACTGAAGTGTAATTGTAATAACATTTCTCCCTATACTACGTTCAGTTTCCCGCTTACTAATTCGAATTATCTTATAATGATGAGTAAATAAGCGCCTCCGGTAATTAAATTCAAAAAAAATCACTTCATCACCCGCTTCTCCTTTAAAATTTTGCTTTTGATTCCAGTCGACACGTACCTCACCTATGCCAACATTTATATTTTTACTGTTAAATAACCAGTACATGAAGTTTATTATTTCTGATGACTAAACTTCAAAATACATAAATTATTCGAATATCCTAACGGTCTGTAACCGATTTTTCCTTTTTTCCCAATCCTCCATATAACGGCTTAGCATACCATAGAATTTAGGACCGTGATGCAGGTGTTTTAAATGACAAAGCTCATGCACAATGACATAATCAATACACTGAACCGGCGCCTGTATCAGTGAGAGGTTAAGCGTTATATTTCCTAATTCTGTACAGCTCCCCCAGCGTTTTTCCAGTCGCCTAACCAGTAACTGATTAAATGATATTTTTTCCCGTTTCAGTATATATTCGCATCGCTCAAAGCGCTCCTGGAATATGATTTTCGCTTCCCGCTTGTACCAATCCATGATTAGGTTGGCTAACTGTTTCTGATTCGTCTTACTTTTAACTATAGCTTTTATGTATCTTCCTTCTCTGCTAATCACTTCCGGCGATCCTTCCAGTACTTTCAACCTATATTTTCTGCCTATGTAATAAAGCGTTTCGCCACTTACAAATTCAATCTTCCGCCGTAATAGCATTGCTTCGTATGATTCAAATCTCCTTATCTGTTTACTAATCCATCCAGCCCGCTTTCCAACCTTTTCTAATATTTTTTCCAGGCTGGCATCATAAGGTGCTGTTATAGTTACCTGCTTATCCGGGGTAACAGTTATGCCCAAAGTTCTCCTTCTCCCATACGACAGCACAAATGGAATACGGGTAGTTCCATATTCGATATGCAACCCTTCACTTTGCTTCATTAATAGACTTTTTTAGCAACAGTTATACATTTTTCAAGTATTGTATCCAACAAATCATAAGATATAATAATGCCTAATTGAGCCGACTCCCGAAGCAGATAGTCTTCCATGTCATTCATCATTTTATTTTTCACATCATTATTTCGAACCCAGTCTCTAATCACCAGTGATGAAATAATACTGGCTATTTTTAAACCGGCCTGTGCCAATGCTTTGTTCTGTTGCGTATTAATTTGTATTCCAGCTTTCAGTATTTCTTCACGAAGTATACCGTAAAATGCCCGGGCTTCCGGTTTACCCTGAACTTCTGCTGGTATACCTTCAGGACTGCCTTTTAACATTTCATCCCTTATCTGGATCTGTTTAGCCAGATACTGAGATTCATTGATCCTTTTTTGCAGAAAATCCTGGATAGCCTGGTCTATCATATCTGAAAATCGCTTGTAGTATACCGGGTCTTCGTCCATCTTTTCAGAGGCAACTTTACTTGTAGCATAAGCAATAGCATCTGCCTTTGAAGCTATTGAGCCGGTTACCCGTTCTACTTCTTTTTTAAACAGTTCCTCATCGAAAATATTGATTGGCTCTGTAATCTGATCCATACCATCAGCACTTACATATGTATCCAGTAACTTTTGAATCCGCTTTTCATATTCTTTGAAATCCATTTTTTCGGCATATCTCCGCTGTATTGAAATCCGCAAAGAATTATAAAACTTGAACTCATTAATAAAAAAAGCTACTTTCTCCTGGGGGAATATCTTCTCCAATTCATCGCTGGCCGATAATGCAGTCTGCAGGTTACGCCCAAATGCTGTAAGCTTTTTCCGAAAGAGATCACGTTTATCATCCGGTCTCAGAAACCGTTCCAACGCTTCCTTGTCATCTTTCTTTTTAATCTCTTTAAATACATCCACCAGGTCGGCATGCCGTTGCGGAAGTTTCTTTATCTCTTCGGCTATATTAATCAAGCTGCCCTCCAGGTCCTCCTCATCAAATTCGCTTAACGCAGCATAATGGGTCAGGGCTTCATCCAATTCACCTAAAATGCCGATATAGTCAATAATATGTCCAAAGTCCTTTCCTTCATATAAACGGTTTACCCGCGCAATTGCCTGTAACAGATTGTGTTCAGCCAACGGTTTTGCCAGGTATAAAATGCTACAATTCGGTGCATCAAAGCCGGTTAACAATTTTCCCACTACAATCAATAATTCCACATCTTCACTTTCCTGCTTGAATTTGTCAATAGTAACACGTTCATATTCTTCCATACCGCCATATTCCCTGGACGTCTTTTCCCACCACTTCTGCACTTCTGTGGTTGGTTCTTCATCCACCTCTTCATTATCCTCTCTTGTATCCGGCGCTGAAATGATTACTCGTGCATTGAGTTGCAGTTTAGGATTGATCTGGTTTTCAAAATATCTCAGGTATTTAATAGCCGTTTCCCTAAGCGGTACAGCCAGCATAGCTTTGAACCCCTTACCCTGCCAGTTCTCGCAGTAATGTTTGCATATATCGTAGGCTATCTCCTCAACTACCTGCTGGCTTTTATAAATTTGTGTAATTGAAGCAAACTTCCTTTTAAGATCTTTAGTTTGGTATTCAGTTAATGGCTCACTTACCCGGCTAAACTCTTTATCTAACGCGCTCCTATTAACCGACAATTTCGCAGACCGGCCTTCATATAACAATGGTACAACCGCTTTATCCCGTACTGCTTTTTCGATTGGGTAATTAGGCAAAATAAACCCGCCAAACTTTTTAGCTGTTGATTTTTGATTGTGGGTAAGCGGTGTTCCGGTAAAGCCGATATAACATGCTTTTGGCAATGCTTTGCGCATTTTTGCATGCATGATACCGTATTGACTGCGGTGACTTTCATCGACCAGTACAAAAATATTTGCCGAATCATTTTCAAAATCACGGCGGCTTAATGCCGCATCAAATTTATCAATGATGGTAGTTATAACCTCTACTCCGTTATCAGCAATCAGTTCGGCAAGATGAGCGCCACTTTTTGCTTGTGCCGGTTGTTTTTGACAGGCTGCAAAAGTGTTGGTGATCTGCGTATCCAGATCAATACGGTCGGTAACAATAATAACTCTGGCATTTTTAATATCCTTTTCCAGCGACAGGCATTTTGCCAGCATCACCATTGTTAAACTCTTACCACTGCCTTGAGTATGCCACACAACCCCACCTTTGCGCTGGCCATCCTTGGTAAATTCTTTTATCCGTTGCAAGGCGTTCATGACGGTAAAATATTGCTGGTAGCGGCATATTTTCTTCTTTCTATCGTCATAAACAATAAATTTATACACCAGGTCAATTAACCGCTCTTTGCGACAAAGGCAATACAGCATTTTGTCCTGAAAAGTGGGCAACCGGTCTTCCACATCTTCCTTAGTTCCAGGAACCGGCTTTTTAATAATGGCTTGTACTTTATCCTCAACATCCGTTTGCTCTTCCCATACCGACCAGAACTTTGGCTTTGTATCAATGGTAGCATATTTCACTTCGTTGGGATGAACAGCCAGTAGCAAATGAGCATAATGGTACAATTTAGGAATACCATTTTCTTTGCCCTGGTTTCTTTGATGTTGGGAAATAGCTTCATCGATGGAACCATTTCTATCTCTTCTTTTATTTTCTATTACGGCAAAGGGAATTCCGTTTATGAATAAAACCAGGTCGGGCCGGCGGGTTTCATTTAGTCCATCTACTGCAAACTCATCTGCAACATGATAGACATTATTCTTTGGGTTCTCCCAATCAATGTATTTAATGGTAAAGCTTTTCCGGTCACCCTGAATAGTTTCCTCGAAGCTTTTACCCAAGGTGAGTAGGTCGTATACTTTCTCGCTGGTTCGAACCAGCCCTTCATCAGACACATTTTTGATGGCATGAATGGCTGCATGAATATTACCCTCAGAAAACTTATAATTGTTGCCTCTATAAGTGAAGGAATTGAGGGTCTTTAATTGCTGCTCCAGAATGTCTTCTAAAATTACATTACTTCTAATGCCACCACGCTGCTGCAGCGCTTCTTCTTTGGTAATGTGCTGCCAGCCCAATTTTCGTAACAGTAGTAAGGCGGGGGATTGGGAATCGTGTAGTTCTGTATAGCTCATACTATTTCTTTGTGGATGTATGTTTGTGTAGGTGTATTTTCATAGTATCGCTGTTCCCTTCCCCACTTTTATGGCACTTTATAAGATTTGGACTGTGTTACTACCATTTGTTGCTAGCAACAATTGGCTATACTTTTACTCTTTTTTTACCGGTTAGGAGTTGTTGCATGAGGCCTTGTTTTTGAAGTTTACAATTTTCTAACGATTTCTCTATATCAATGATTTCATTATCACAAAAAGAAAGCACTTCTGCGATTTTCTTTTGTTCAGATAATGATAATACTGGAATTTGTATTCTTGAGACTATGTCAGTGTTTAAATTCCTTTGCGTCCCAGGTTGTCCACTATCAGCCAACTTTGGTGTAATAAATTCAATAAAATGATATAGAAACTCTTTTTCAAGACTTGTTTCGTAATCCCTTATTAACACAAAACCGTCATGAATACAGGAGGGTATATTAACAATTTTCGGCACCCCAATAGTTGCACAAATTGACATTATTAAATCACCTATTTCCACCTTTACGCTGTGTGATGCACCTAAATCGGACAAATATTGAGAAGTAAAATTTAATAATTTGCCTTTTTCAAAAGTAACGTCAGAAATTCTTATCCATCCCCTACCGGTATGAGAAAAAAAGTTTGGATTGTTAATTGGTCGAGGTGATGCTCCTCTTCTAATAGAAGCTATATCTCCCAAAGAATTATAGTGCCATTTCTCATTCTTAAACTCCTCAAACCTTTTTTTACCTGTAAGCAATTGCTGCATTAAGCCTTTTTTGAGTTGTTGTTTGGCAGCTATTAATTGGGTGAGGGTTTCAATGGATTTATCCCAAGTAGAAAGAACTTCCGCTATTTTAAGTTGTTCGCTTTTATTTTTGGGGATTGGCACCTTAATTCTTCGTACTACATTTATTGCAAGTTCCTTCAGTGCCGATCCATTCAAGTGAGCCATCAAATAATCACGAAAAAATGGCGACGATATTTGCTGTTTTAGGTATTCACTGTCGTAATTGATTTTAGGTGCAACTAAAGCAACGCCTCTTGTAAGATTGTAACCTTCATGGCTTTTTGTAGCCCTAGCCAATTCTCCAATCTTACCACGTAATGCCATAACCAAATCTCCTTCTTTCAATACAGTTCTCTTATACGCATTACTAATTTCATGAGAAGTAGTAATTAAATTTTGATCATCTATTTTACCATCTACGATATCCAATACACGGATGCACTTTATTCCATCATCCACTGGAAGGCCAGTCTGAACAATCCCATAAGAAATAGGTCTTTCATTTTGAGTTATATGTGACAACTCTAAACACTCCCACTCTTCCGGTATCCAACCCAACTCAGTATGTTTATATCCTTTCATGTGCTAATAGATTTATTTATTTTTATCCCCTGATTTCGGAAGCTTCTTTATGGCCTTATCTAATTCATCAACGGTATTATCCACAATCATTTTTTTGTATTGCTGGTATTGTTCCAACGCATGTTTTTCTGCCTGATCATGGCTTACCGTTCCTTTGTGCAGCAAAATTTCCCGGTCGTTTAATGTTAAAAAACCATGCAATTTTAACTGCCACTCACTCATATGCATTGGTTTCCGATCAATAGCCTGTAATTCTGCAAACTCCAGGTATTGGTTTACTATCCGGTTTAATCGCTCCAGTTCATTTGCGTTCAGGTAGTTTTTCGCAACTGTTACATCGTCTTTTTTGATTTGTTCGCCCGGCCAATAGGTTAATCCCATATTCGGCTTACCAGCATCGGCCCGTTGCATAATTAATTCCGCTGCAGTGTGTGCATGTATTGCCCAGTGGAATTTGTTCTGCACGGTTGCAAAGAATTCCTTTGCCTGTGGTGTAGAAGAATCGTAATCGATACTGGTAGAAAATATGTCGCATACCTTTCGGTAAAATACTCTTTCACTAGTTCGGATATCCCTGATACGGGCCAACAGTTCATCAAAATAATTATTCCGCGCCTGCTTCAACCGCTCATCATCCAATGCAAAGCCCTTGATAATGTATTCTTTTAACCGCTGAGTTGCCCAGATCCGGAAATGAGTCCCTACATGTGATTTCACCCGGTAACCGACTGAAATAATAACATCAAGGTTATAATACTGAAGGTTTCTTTTTACCTCCCGGTTGCCCTCATTTTGAACTGTCAAGTATTCCTTGACAGTTCCTTCTTCAACCAGCTCCCCCTCATCGTATATATTTTTAATATGTAAACTAATATTTTGCTTGGTCGTCTGAAATAATTCTGTCATCTGCTGTTGGCTTAGCCAGACCGTTTCATCTTCAACCCGCACATCTACTTTTGTATTTCCGTTTGGGGTTTGATATATCAAAAATTCACTGTTATTCATGGCATACTATTTAAGCAAACTTTATTGTTATAACTTCTTCCCGGCAGCAGGAAACGCTGGTCGTTAGACTTACTTAAACCCTAATTCCTTTAAATACTTATTCATTTCAGCTTTGACTTTTACCAGTTCCTCATCCAACTCTTCAATCCGCTTTTGCACCGCGGGAATATCAATTTCTTCCTCTTTTTCAAACGTATCTACATACCGGGGGATATTAAGGTTGAATTCGTTCTTTTCAATTTCTTCAAGAGTGGCGCGATGGGCATATTTTTCTTTTTCGCCCCCCCCTTTTAGGTATTCTTTGTAGGTATCTACAATGCGGCTGATGTGCTGTTCGCGTATGGTGTTCTGCTTTTTACCGCTCTCAAAATCCTTACTGGCATCAATAAACAAAACATCTTCTGTTTTCTTTCCTTTATTGAACAACAGAATAGCAGCCGGAATACCGGTTCCAAAGAACAGGTTAGAGGGCAAACCTATCACCGCTTCCAGCAGATTATCGCGTACCAGGCTTTCCCTGATCTGTCTTTCACTGCTACCACGGAATAATACCCCATGCGGAACAATAACGCCCACTTTACCTGTACCCTCTACCGCCGTATCAATCATGTGCAGCACAAATGCATAATCACCTTTAGTTTTCGGTGGCACACCCCTCATGAAGCGTTTATAGGTATCACTAGCAGCCCGTTCTGCTCCCCATTTATCTAATGAAAAGGGCGGATTAGCCACCACTATTTCGAACTTCATCAGGTGATCACCTTCTATCAACAACGGCTGGTTTAGAGTATCTCCCCATTCAATATGGGCCGCATCCATGCCATGTAAGAACATGTTCATTTTGGCCAATGCCCAGGTACCGCCATTACTTTCCTGCCCAAACAAACTACAATCCCTTAAATGCGTCCCCTCTCTAAAGGGCACTTGTTCGGCCACGGTAATCAGCAATGATCCGGAGCCACACGTAGGATCACATATCCGGTCACCCGCTTTCGGCATCATCAACTTGGCCAACAACTCACTTACCGGATGCGGTGTATAGAATTCTCCGCCTTTTTTACCGGCCCCACTGGCAAAACGCTCAATCAGGTACATGTAGGCATTGCCGATAATGTCTTCGCTTCCGATCACCGAGGGACGGAAATTTAACTGCGGTTTATCAAAGTCATCGATGAGGTTTTTCAGCCGGCGGTTACGGTCCTTTGTATTACCTAACCGATCGGAATTGAAGTCGATATCTTTAAACACGCCTTCCATTTTCATCTTATTCTCATCTTCTATCTTCTCCGTGATCTTATTGATCAATGAGCCCAGGTCGGCATCATGCTTGTTTTCAACTATATAATCAAACGTACAATGATCGGGCAACACAAACCGTTCCCTGTTCATTTTGCGACGTATCAACTCATCATTATTCCCTATTTGCTTTTGATATTCTTCATATTTATCCTTCCATACATCGCTCAGGTATTTAATGAACATGAAATTGAGGATGTAATTCTTATAATCACTGCTATCGAGCGTTCCGCGGAAAGAATCGCAGGCAGCCCATAGTGCGGCATTGATCTCGTCTTGTGTTGGTTTACGGCTCATTTATTGATCGTTAAGTTGATTGTTTAATGTATGATCAACCAGCATCCGGATATTTCGCTCATATTCGGTTACCAGGTTTGTATATAGTTCATATTGGGTTACCAATTTCATCATTATTTCCTGCTTTTCCAAGGGAGGAATAGGAACAGGCAATTCATCGATAGCTTTTTTAGGCAGATTCAAAGTAGTTGTTCCAACCCGGTGTATATTAAAATATTCCTGTGCTCCAGTACTATTTATATACCAGGTTAAAAATTCTGGTTTTATATAACTGCTATGTAATCGAATTATAGTAAAAGCTGACACGGCCACTGCCGGTGCATATTGGCCTTCGTATAAAAGCGCCCTGTTAGCAGACCCTTTTGATAAGATTAGAATGTCTCGTTGTTGTAGAAGCTGATTTTTGGGGATACCATGTTCAAATGAAATCTTAAAGGGTGCATTCTTAATAGAGATTTTGGGAATAAATGACAGATCTCTTAATTGTATCACAGAGCAAGCTCCATTCGAGTCATACTTAATCTTTTCCCTAAGCGTATGCCCGGTAAAGATTTCAGCCATATTAGATAAATTATATCGCATAATCACTATACAGACAAATTTATAAAACAATTTTTACATTTTGAAATTACAAACACGTACCTTAGCAGAAGCCTTATACAGACCTTTCCTACAACATACTACTAATTTATTATTTATTCTAATTTATTGATTGTCAGCCGTGAAAAATTGACGCTGATCAATAACATTTGCTGTACCATTAAAGTTTTAATGCATGAAATCCCATCATCATGATTCCTTATGGAGCAACGAAACTCATAGATTGACTGCTGCGCAAATTGCCAACCCCAATCTCATCCTCGCCGACTTCTTCCAATCCTACCATCTGCAAGACGTCCGCGAAATAATGTGGCGTTGGGTTACAGAGGTAGTATCAAGCCCAAACGGCCAGGCGAATGACCACCACGAGCGTAGCAACTATCTATTCTTCTATGAAAAAATAGAAGCCCTCGTAGAAGCAGCCTGGGTAATTAACCAGAAAGGTGGTAAAGGAACAAGCACAACCAGACAACCAACTCAAATAGTAACCCCTGAATTGAAGGAAATAAAGTTAAAACCTGTTCAAGGCACACAATTCACCAAACCCGTCCGGTTAATTGAAAAAGCTATATTTCAACCGGCTGAGGTGATTGCGGAGGTGTTTGATCTTACGACAGTAGACGAACTTCAAAAGTACCTGCTGCCTAACTGGTTACGGGTGGCTGTGATTAGTGCCGAAAGTCCTTATTCCGACGGTAATGGCCGGGCGATCCTGTATGAGTTTTATGATCAATTGCTGGCATTTGTAGAAGCATTGTATCTTAACTCGGCAACCGACCGGCACCTGATCTTGTTATACTTGAATGAGGAACAAGGCGCTGATCCTGCTGGTGTTATAACCGCTTTCTTTCAACAATTCTCTATTGAGTACATCCGCCGCGAACTGGCCGATTTCCTCGAAGCTGGCATTGGCCACGATGGCGCCTACCCCAACGGCTTTTCGCCCTGGCAGGCCTGGCTGGCGTATAACCATGTGCTCTGCCTCGTCGAAGCGGCTTACCAATTGTATCTCAAGCAGCAAGTACTCTCCGTGGTAAATGCGATGCCACGGGAATGGGAAGTGGTTGAGTAAAACCCAAAGACAACATGGGCAACTTTCCATAAGGTTAGAGCTAGGTTGCTGCTCCAAATACATTGTAATGTAGTATTCCGTAAAATCCGGTAACCTGAACTATCCGGAATTTCCGGAGAGTTGAGCTATTCGAAAAATTCGAATACTTGCCCGGACCCTTATTCGCTATGTTATCAGTTGTATTTCAATCAGCAAATGCAATCCGTGTCGATTCGGATGTATAGTCCCTGGGATCATTTTGTATGAAATGTCGAAAAACCGGGTTGAACTGTTATAAGCACGTCATAACGTAAGCCACGGTCTTTTTACATTTGCGGTCATAAGAAGAAAATAGCCATGATAAGCAAACAAGTATTTCCCCTGCTTCTTTTTAGCCTGATCACTTTTCTGAGTGCCTGCGATAAGGATGATAAAATAGACGAGCCTGAGGTGGTTATACCTCAATCTCACATCAAAAGCATCACCTGGAACAATGGGCTTGCCGGAAATTTTGTATACAATGCCGATAGCACCCTGAAACAGATCGATTATACTTATCAGAATGTCGGCGGCTTTACCGGCTTTGGCTGGTCAGGCAACCAACTCACCGAATTGTTCGATGGCCGCTCCTGGTACAAGAACGTCTTTGAATACGACACCGACGGAAAGCCGGTAAAAATGAGGAACGTGCCAAAAAACGATCCAGCTGATACCCAATTTCAATTAGAGTTTCTGTATAGTAGCGATAAAAAGTTAGAAACGATGAAGTATTCGATCGTCAACGAGCAGGGTACGCAACTGCGCAGAACCAGCACCTACCATTATAACGCCGCGGGAGATCTGGAGAAGGTGATAAGCCAATCCAACGAAGGTGTTGTTACCCATACCATAGACTCCTACTCCCCACCGGTTAGTTTTCTACCTGCTCATTACATCGACCCCACGCTGCTCGAGAATTATACCATTTACAACATTGCCGTATTGTGGCAGTTGCAACAGCTACATAAATTGCCAGCTAAAGTGACCCGCATAGTGAAAACAGGTTCCGATCCTGAGTATGTTGACAAAATAGAAGACCAGGCATTTACCGTAAACAACTACCGCATAGAAAAAATACAATCAACCACCACCTACCCTCAAATGCCGGATTATACTTCGCACTACGATATGGTATACACTTATCATTAACTGATTAAGACCTGTAAGGCGGACCAGATTAGAATAAACAATCGTGAGATTGAGTCCTCCTGACAGGTCGTATATTTCAAAAAGCGAATGACCTGTCAGGAGCGCATAATCCCGCTAATTATGCAAGCTCAAATGGCGCGCCTTACAGGTCATTCTCCGTTAATAATGGCAATTGGCAAGAGATGGCTAAAGGTATAGCTATTTTACGACTAGACAACTTGTCTGTAGAGTGTACGGTAGTTGTCTGATAGTTGTCTGGTAGTGGTCTGATAGTTGTCTGAATATTGTCTGGCCCGACTAGAGTCTCCAGTACTATTCCAGACAATATCCAGAGCATTCCGATGCAATATCCTGGCCAGTAAACTACCATTATCCTACCATCTGCATAGGAACGAGCATGGACCTCACCCTGAAATTCTTCCCTATGTCAAAGAGCTGTAAATAGGTACTACAGCCGCTTTGCGCAGGAGCAGCTGCAATACCATACAAAGGTACAACAGGTATTTGGCCCAGCAACAACAGGCAAGCCCACACGAGTCTATAATGGATTATGTTTCCCATTTTGTGTCTACAATGGTCTATAATGGTCTATAATGGTCTATAATGGTCTATAAGTGTCTTAAATAGAAAATTGTTTGGGATCGCGCTGGTACGGTGCCGGTATTGCCGCGCAGTTTGTTCGCACTTTGTTCGGACTCTCCCTCGGAATGTTCGGGTCAACCCAGAGAAAACCCGAACAATTCCCGAACAATGATGACGTTAAACCCGGCATAATCCCGGCAAAATATCGAAGATAAATGCAAGCATTTCAAACACTTGGGATGTGCTTTTGTGTTCGATTACTTCGGTGGGGTTGGCCACATCACTTTTGCTATAACGTTAGAGAAAATGTTTTGCAGCGTGAAAGGAAGAGATGAGCGAATTGACGGTATTCGTGGAAATAAGAAGGTTCTAAACCGATTTAGAATTACATCATTTATGGCTATCTGATATCGCGCTTTTTAGATTAAACCGCAATACCCGGTTCATTACTCGAAGGGAAGAACCAGTGCCGCAAAATAGCAGTTTTATCCGGAAAGTGTTCTTTTTTAATGTCACTCCTATTGATATTTAAATTTCAATCACCGCACTTTTATTAAATTTATAATGCTCGCCATGATGTACATAGCCCAATTGATTGGTAAGCATGGTAGTGGCACCTATTTTAAACGACGGGACGTTGAAATGGTGATGTCCATAGATCCAGTAATCCGCCCCGGAATCATGCACCAGGTCATGCAACTCGGTTACAAAGGCGCCATTGAGTTTACTGCTCCGAAATCTTTTTGGATAATCATACAGGGTGGGCACATGGTGCGTTACCACAATACTTTTTTCAGCAGTCTTTTCTTTAAAAGCTTTTTCCAAAAAATCAACCGAGCGGTTATGCAGCTGATTGAATTGCTCGGTAGTGAACTTTTCCCCGTTCCATTGTATGGTAAAGAAATCTGAAATGCCCCGCTGAATATCCAATGCATTCACTACCTCTACCTTACTCCACAGCGTACTGCAAATAAAACTGATTCCTTTATTATCAATCACTTGGTTATTCACCAGCCATACGTTGCTGCGTAGTTTTTCTAACAACGGATCGGCAACAGTCGCCAGATCGTAATCATAATATTCATGATTGCCCGGAACCCAATACACCTGTTCAAAATTATCTGCAATGAAATCGATAACCGGCGATTGCGTACTATGTAAAGCAAATGGCAGTATATCACCGGCCAGGATCAATACCTCGCCCATCGGTTCCAGCAAATGCCGCTCCATATACTTTTTATTCGCGGGAAATTCCAGGTGCAGGTCTGAACAGTATTGAATTGTCATTGGCAAATTTAAACTGTTGGACATTAAAATATTTGACTCGAGAATTCTCCAAAACGGCCCCCCATTTCTCCATATTATACCAAATGAGAAATATGGGTCCTCCTAATTTAGGTACAACTAATTAAATATCAACAAGTAAACTAAACACTATTTTTACGGTGAACTTGCCGTCAATTCTCCATAATTTTTGGATTTTTCTCAACAAAGTTTTTTTTAGGGATCACCTTCCTGACGTCAGGAAGGCGATCTCACTATTATGGGGTTATAGTTGTACCGTTCACGGTACGACCATTTTACTGACGTCGGCAAAATGGTCACATATCATCATTGACTTTCATGGTCAGTTCTATTCGTCCTTTTTATCATCCTTATCCTGCTTAATATTTTTCAGCAACTTTTTCTCATCCTTTTCCAGCTTACGTTGCACCTTCTTTACATCTTCCGCTGGCGGGAGCTCTTCGGGTCGGATTCCTCTTTCAAGCAACCCATTTCGCACAGCTGTATTATTGTCTATATGCTCCTGCTCTATGGGATCCTGCCCTTTCAGATCTTTCGTTTGTACATTTAGGCTTGTCATTTCTGCTGCCAGATCCTTTGCTTTTATGCTTATGGTAGGTAGGAAATCCGCTATAGGGCGATTTTCAGGAACGCCCATCCTTTTCTTTAATTGAACTGTGGAAAGCTTAAAAAGCGCCTGATCTCCTTTGGAGCGTATGATTGCAAATCCCTTTTCATCTACTCCGCGCTCATACAGTATACCCGAGAGTTGCTTTTCCGTTTGGCTTAGTTTTTCTCTAGCTTTTACCCGCTCATGGTCTAATATACGCTGCTCCACTAATTCAGCGCGACGCGTTTGTACAGCAAAATAGGTTTGAGCAAAGGCAATCTCCTGCTTTCGGCTGTCGCCATTTTGACCAACCAGGTAACACGCATATCGGGTCAGTGCAATGTCCGCTACCTCTCTTTCTGTGCCCGAACCAATATGGACCATGTTACTGACGTCAGTAAAATGGTTTTCAACCTGCTCTCCCGCGTTTCTGCAGGCTTCTTTTGCCTTATCAATCACTTTTTCAAAATTCTGCCAATTGTTATAACCTAACAAAACTTTCATCTCTCGGGCACTCCAGCACTCTACATCATTGATATTATAACAAGCGGCTTCAAACTTTTCGAATAATTCTTTAATTAAATCTTTTTTCATGCCTTTCTTTTGTGGTTATTAAATCGTTTATCACTGATTTCTTATAAAAACAAACCAAATAATCTTTAGTACTATTCGAAAGGCAATGAAAATTTTCTTATGGTGTATCTTTCTCGGGATATAATTGTACTGGGAACAGTAAGACCATATTATTGACGTCAGTAATATGGTCTGAATAGTATTGAATTTTCCTAAGCAAATTTGCTGGCGTAGTATGACTCTCTTATTGAGTTCAACAAAATGGTAGCATTATAGAATGCCTTCCACCATTTTACTGACGTCAGTTAAATGTTCATTGTTATTCTGACTATATTTGCACTCCATTAAATAAAACATATGCCTAATCTCCCTGACCCCAATACCGTCAACGAACCTCAACTTTTTGGCAAGTATGAAACTCCTATGCACCCCATTCGTTATGCTGTAGATCAGGTGGACCCTAACATGCTTCAATCGTTCATCGATGCCGGCGCCGATGTAAATATGGATATTGGTGGCGGATTGACACCACTACATTTAGCAGTTGGTTTTTATATTGATGATATGACGCAGAGCAGCCGGGAAGCATTCTCAGATAATGAACTGGAGATCTTTAAAATCCTTCTTCACAACGGGGCTGATCTGAATAAAAAAAATAAAGAAGGCCAAAAACCACTGGATATGATAAACGAGTTCGCATTTAATAGGGACGGGTTCAATGAATTGTTGGACCTATTCAGACCAATTATTCCAAACATTGATGAACTGGTTACTTATGATGATTATATAAAGTGAGCCACCGGGCACAAGCGGGCGCTTGCGCCATTTATTGGGTCAGAAAGGCGTTCGTCTTAGACCATGTTACTGACGTCGGTAAAATGGTTTGAACATTCACCTCTGATTTCTTAATCTTACCTTTGAAATTAATCTAAAAATTACCTGAATGCCTTACGCTCCCGATCATATACCTCTAAACAAACCGGATGCTTTTGGCACCTACCCTATTGAATATGCAATGGGCGAGGATGATCCTGACATGGTGAAATTAGTCATTGAGTCGGGAGCCAACCCTAATATTGATCTCGGCGAGGGACGTACGCCTTTACATGAAGCTGTTGATTATTGTATCGATGGCATGATTCAAAACAATCGGGATGACTTTTACCCGGAATCATTGGAAATAGTTAAAATCCTGCTTGCAAACGGCGGCGATCTAAACAAAAAAGACAACCGTGGCCGTAAACCATTGGATCTGATAAATATTTATTCTGCGAATTACAAGGAAAGCTTTGACAAGATTGTGAATATGTTCAGACCAGCCATTCCAAACATTGATGAACTGATTGAATTCACTGGTGAGAACTAAAAGATCCTGGCCTATGAACTAAATCCAAAATGGATCACATAAACACCTGCTTTTGTATCAACCAAAATATCCTCCCCACAATGATCTCCGCCAAATGAATAACAAGTGTCTATCCCTTTAACCAGTACAACTTGATTTATTTCTTTTCCCTGTAAGAAGTCTACGATTTTATCTGCTACATCAATTTTTAAGCTTTGAAATCTATCACCCAAAAATTGTTTGTCTAATGATGGCCCCTGATAAAAAGCAAAATGGTCTGCCTGCTTCACTATTTCATTCTTCAAATCAATTACTAGTTCTAAATGCATATTTTTGGGATCCAAGGTAGAAATATACATACGGGAACCTTTTAACCCAATATGGTAAGGGTCCTTATATCTGGGTATTCCAATTAACGTATTGTAAATTCTTTGAGCGAGGTTTTCTCCACCTTCTAAATTAAGCAACGAAAAATGCCAATATCCCGAGTCTTCATTTAAGGTTTCATCTTGTAATTCACGAAGTAATTCGTCCAGGTATTGTATTTCCGCATATTTATCTTCGTTTATCAATTCCATGTTGACTATCATTTTGTAATTCCAGTATAAAAATACAAAAGTCATTTACTAATCCTACTTTAACTACAATGTGTGGTGCGAAAATCATATAAGACCTGTCAGAGCCTGCCCCGATCTATCGGGGACCGCATAAGCCATCTGATTGTTCAAGATCCGGTGGCGGACCTTACAGGTCTTTCCTATCGGGCACAAGCGGACGCTTGCGCCATTATAGAGGAGACCAAGACCTGTCAGTGCCCGCCCCGATTTATCGGGGACCGCTTTAACCCTCCAATTGTTCAGCACCCGATGGCGGACCTTACAGGTCAGTATAAGGTTAAGAAGGGCAATTCCAAACGTATAAAAATGAAAAACGAAAAGTTTAAAACCCGCTATTAGCGCGGCTTCCAGACCTATGAAAACAAAAAACCCTTCTGTTTAAAGAAGGGTTAAACCAAAACCACCTGTATAAACTGCTGTTACTAATTGTGTTTAAATTCTCTGATCTCTACTGAAATACCTGTCCAATTGTCAGTATTGTTTCGCGACTCATCTTTAACTACCATCGTCACAGTATCGGGGCCGCTTCTATACAGCTTAACATATGCTGCATGCCCGGTTTCATCGGACGCTTCGCTTTTGAAATAGGTGTAGCCGCTCGCAAAGGCGCCGGCAAGTGTTGCCGTATAAACACCCGTAGCAACGCGCGCCCATTCAATGCCGTAAAAGTCGTTATCTATTGCAAATCCGCCGGGTGCATAGGTTCCCTGCTGTGACAATATTGCCATATACCGCTTGTAGCTTGGAAAAACAGATTCGAATGACACATTCAACATGCCATCTTCAACATATAAGTTCTCTCCTATCAAAAGTTTATATAATCCGCCATTTTCATCGCCCAGCACAAGACCATCACCGCCACCGGCCAAACTGTTTATTCGTACCTCACCATCCCCAACATTAAGGCTATAAGGGTTAGTCGTTGCGTTCCCCAATGATAAATTTCCCTGACCATTTAACCACATGCGCCGGCCGAATATTCCATTGCTATCAGTAGTGTTGAAAACAAAACCGCTGCTTAAATAAGAAGGGGCTGTTGTTTCTACCTGCCCATGCAGGCTCATTGCATTTGTAATGGTGCTGTTATCACCGGCTACTCCTGAAAAGATAATACTTCCTATAGAGTCTCCTGGCTGTAGCGATTGTAATGTATTAAAGCTACTGCCCGCATTTTTAAATAAGTCGAGGCCGGCATATCCGGAATTATAGTTCGCCTGCTGTATGGAAAGCCCGTGCTGCCCTTCATTTTGGGTAATATTCATTTGGGCGCCCAACCCACCTGCTAACTTGTTCCTATAACCGGCCAGGGCGCCAACGGTACCTGTTCCCCGGAGCCATAAACTGGCTGGTTGAGCTGAGGTGAATTGATTTTGTATGGATTTACCTGCCTTTAACTTTGCAAAGTCGGAAATTGCCTTTGCAGTTACCAGCAGATTATCGCTTGCACTATCCGGTGAATTCAAATTGGTTGAAATGCCATCGATCCATCTGTCTTTCAAATAAAGGCGCTCTGTAAAAACGCCGCGCCTTGCCTGAATTTCAGTAGTGAGCTGTTGCCCCGATGCGCAAATTGAAATAAAAGTAAATAATATTAAAACTAACCGTTTCATCTTAAAATCGTTTTGTGGTTGGTTTAAAAGTCAAGGTTTCCGATCATTTGAATAGAGATGTTTGTAAAGCCATCCATATTTACCAGGTTATTGTCTTTAACTACTAAAATGAAATAATCCGGGCTTTCTTCAGACTCGTATTGATGAAAAAACAGTTTTGCGCTGAATACATTGCCTCCTTCATCAGACGCCTCTGCATAAAGAAAACGGGGCCCGCCAAAATTTCCGGTAAGCCTTCCATGATACACGCCGGGTGCGGTGCGCGTCCAGTTAACCTGAACTTTATGGGTATTTTGCAGTACATGCGCCACCGGGTCATTCTGACCCGATTGCGATAATAACGCTGTATAGACCCTCGGGTTGGTCGGCGGACCTACCTCGGTAGTTATATGAACACTATCTTCAGTCCATAAGTCATACGTTGGCAATGGGACCAACACCCCGTCGTTATTGGCGCTCACCAGTGCGGTATAATCCGGTGACCCCGTCAAACTTTTGATCCTTACATTGCCATCTGCCACATTTAACCGGTATGGATTGTTTGTTCCATTTCCTAACAGCAAATTTCCGTTTGCATTTAACCACATGCGTTGTCCATAGTTACCTGTTGTATCTGTTGTATTGAAAACAAAGCCGCTGCTTAAAAATGTCGGCGCTGTCTTTTCAACCCGCCCCTGAAGATCCATTACATTCTTAACAGTTGACAAATCGCCTGTATGCGCTGAAAAGGACAAACTGCCAATTGAATCTCCGGGTTGCAAGGCGTTTAAGGTATTGAGATCGTTCGAATTGTTTTTAAATAACACCACACTAGTCGGTGCCTGGTCGTTGGATGACCGTTGTACCGCAACACCTTGCTCATTGATACTATAGGTAACGTTTGCCTGGGCCGGCAACCCTGAAGAAAGGATTGGCAGGTACTCAGACACTGAACCTGTTACCGCTTTTCCCTGCATCCAAAAACTGGCTGTTTGTGGCGCTGAAAACTGATTCTGAATGAACCCGTTTGTCCTGGGTCTTAAAAAATCAGCAATGCCCTTGCCGGTAGCCAGCACATTGTCACTGGCACTGTCAGGAGTATTCAGATCGGTTGAAATGCGATCGATCCAGTGCCCATTTATATTCAGCCGCTCGGTAAACACGCCTCTTTTTGCCTGCACCTGAAGCGGTGAGATCTGGCCTTTGCCATATAAGGATATAAAGCCAAAAAGTATTACTAATAATCGTTTCATAATAAAATCGCTTTTGAATAACTACCCTGATACGAAGATTCTGATATCAATTGTAATATCTTTCCAGTCATCAGTGTCATTGAGGTTACTGTCCTTAACTACCAGTTTTAATGTATGCGTATCGGTTGCATATAATCGGGTGGCACCTATATTGTCCGAATCGGGATTTGTACTTGAGTGCAGCCAGGTAAAAGGCTGAAAAAAAACGTCGCCGCTTATAGTGCCTGTATAATGCCCCACTGAATCGCGGGTCCATACAATCTGTCCCATGTTACTTGTATAAGTATATGAAATCACTTCGTTTTGGTAGAGGCGAAGGGACGCCGTATATTTTTGAAGATTATGGTCCGGATCATCTGCCCCTGGGCCTAATACATACAAGTAGCCTTCATAGATCCCTAAACCATTGCCCATGTATACTTTTTTGAGCACCCCATTGCTGTCAGCTATCACCAATACATCGCCATCAGCGGAAAGGCTGCTAACCTTTACATCGCCACTGGCTACATTGAGCTTGTAATTATTGTTGATATTTCCAGGGTCACTACCTAGGAGCAAATTTCCCTGTGCGTTTAAATACGTTTCCCTCGTAGCGCCACTGTTATCGGTTGTATTGAAGACGAAGCCACTGCTCATATACGAAGGCGCTGCCTTCTCAATACGGCCTGTTATGTTCATGGCACTTTTGACTGAAGTATTATCACCTGCAATGCCGGAGAAACTTATCTGTCCAATAGGATCACCCAGGTCTAACGGACGCAGGTAACTGTCAAAAGCAAAGATCTGTGCGTTTTTATACAGTACAATGTCTGCAGGCCCCTGATCCACGGAAGACCGCTGGACACTTAAACCATATTCTCCGTTTCCGTGGGTAACATTAAATAAGGACGGCCAGCCCTGGGCCATTGTGCTTTTATAACTGTTTTGTGAACCAATAACAGCTGAACCGCGTATCCATAGATCGGCAGGCTGCACCACCGATGACTGGTTTTGTATAAAGCTGCCTGCAATCAATGGCCCAAGTGAGCTTCCTGTAGCCAGCAAATTGTTACTGCTGCTGTCAGAAGTGTTCAGGTTGGTTGAAATACCATTGATCCATCTGTTTCTCAAAAACAGGCTATCAGTAAACACGCCTCTTTTTGCCTGAACCTGGCTGAGGATCTGTTGGCCAGATCCCCGGAAACAAATGAGTGCAAAGGCAAAAACAAGAATTCGTTTCATGTTTGTAATTACCGTTTATAGATTAATAACTGGGTGGGTGCTGTGACCCCGCTTATGTAAACAGGCATATCGGCAACCGCATACAAGGCGCAATCGAGAATGAAAGTTTCATTTGCCTGAATTGTAGATGTTATCATTACATCTTCTCCAAGGCTAAACGTGCCTATGCGCATGGTAACTTCGGCAGTAGGAATAATAACTACCGATTCCAGCCTGCTGCCTGCCTTTAATGTGTAGATATAATCAGTCGTGGCATTTATCCTTTCCGGAAGAAATAATGTCAGCAAACTGAGTATCGACTCCTGGGTAGGCAGGGTATTTAAAATAGTTTCCAAACCATTCACCGATGAAATGGGCAACTGTTCATCTTTATGCCAGTAGCTATCCATCCAGTCGTAAAACTGTTGCTGTAATGGTTTAAAACCCCGTTTAAACCAGCCTTTAAGTGTATTTATATTTTGTATGGCCATGTGCTATTTAGAAATTAAAGCGTAATCGAAATAGAGATCCATATTTTCTTTGCCAACACTCTGCAATACCAGAGAAAAGTATGAACTGGTTTTGTCTCTTACTGTAAAGAATGCGTTATTGTCATTTTGCCAATACGAATAGTCGCTCACACCCACCAAACTGCCTACTACTACGTATTCTACAGGAGTATATGGAATATATACCGTCTGTATATAATCCTGTTTACCACCGGGCCGGTTACAATTATGCGTAGCTGCATATAGGATCTTGTTAACCGGCTTGTTGTCAATATCGTTCCAGTCGTGCCGGTGGCCCGATGGATAAAAGGTGGAAGGCTTATTGGTTATATCATTCCAGGAATGTGTATGCGTGTTGAAAGCCGCCTGTAAATTATTATGTGCGGTAATCAGGTTTTTCAATCCCAGGCTAATAGCCGAAAGCGTATCAACCCTTACAAAATCGCTAAATGCAAAACCACCGGTTATACCTAATTTAGCCCGTTTGGTATAATACACCGTTTGGATAGAACCGTCATTGAATATTTCGGTATCAGAGATTTCTTCAACCACTATGCGGTCAGTTTTCAACCCTCCGGCAAAAGGCATCAATTCCCCGTCAATGACTACCCAGCCATCAGAGAAAGTGGTGCCCTGATCGGTTATACCAGTTACTATCACCTTGCTGCCAAATGCTTTTGCAATAGCACTTATAGCTTCCCGGTAAGAAACCTGTAAAAAATCAAGCGTATCCTGGTAAGTAGCAAGGCCTTCCAGTTTTGAAAAATCAATTCGTTTATACATGATTACACAATTGAAATTTTATATACTTTGTCGGGCAGAATATAATTGTCTATTACTGCCATCATTTCATTCATATTAAAAGAAACGGTTGCCGGCACCTGTACAATAAAGTCGTATTGGAAAGCGCTCGCTTCCCCTTTTAAATAGAGGATTGTCTTAGGTTGCGACACTTCGTTTTTAGTAAACAGATGAACCGGTTTGTTCTCTATCTTTTTATACAGGAACAAAGGGTCTTTTCTTTTTGGTTGTACTATTTTTATCTTTCGGTTAGTGCTGTCGTATTTATCATTAAGGGCCATTTCAACATAACACACCTGTGGCGTGATCATCAGCTTGTACAGATTATTGCGTCTGTTGATCAAAAACAGGTTGTAGATAAACACCACCGGGCTTACCAGGGCATTTAACAAGGCGATTGTTTTTGGTTTACGCAATACCTGCGGCATCAGCCAGGAGATGAGCTTTTTGTACTTTATATCGAAAATGCTTACGTTCATAGTTCAACTTATTTAATCTGGCTGTGCGCTATATATTCTATATTATTCAGATCAACATCATCTATGCGCAGGTATCCGCTGTCGGGTACATACTCCACATCTACACTGGTAGGGGGAAACTGGGCATAGCTGGTTTGACAAGAGAGCACATGAGGTATTTCCACACCTTCCACCGCCTGTAATGCATCCACCAATTGGGCCAACACAAAAAGACCATTGAATGGAAGATTTTGCAAATAGGACTTTATTGCGTTGGGAACAGGGGTACTGTCTGTACCATCGAGTCTGCTGCCATTGGCACCAATGATCAACGGATTGTAATAGATCCTCAGTTTTAACTGCAGCCGGTCTGCTTCACCGCTATCCACCTCTATATCCACCCCTGCATCCGCTATTCTGTTGAAATATTCGCGCAGTGCTTCCAGTTGGTCCGTGGCCAATGGGGCCAGGTCGGTGCCGTTTGTTCTGGCGGCTTTGATCCGGAGGTAGATCCGCCCGTTCGCTCTTTTCTGTCGAACCACCGCGGCAAATTTTACCACCTTTGCATTTTCAATCTCATCTTCCGGCACACCGGTATTATCATAGTAATCCTGTTCCGGAACCAGGTTGTCGCCAAACTGAAACGCTTTTGCTTTTTCTGCATACCAGCGTAATGAATGCGGTTTCTTTGCAGCGATCAATTCGTTTACTTCGGCCTTGTGTGCATCCTGTAACTGTTCAACAGTCCATTGGCACACGGCTACGATATAGGTGATCAGCCTTAACAAATTGGCCTTACTCCAGGTAGCAGGATTAATGGTAATGTTAATAGCAGCCATTTCAGTAACCAGGGTGCTTGTGATGTCGGCATGTATATCAGTTATTGTGCGTGCCATTATTTGTGTACTGTTTTTGTAAAAAAGATTGTATTGGCTCTTGTTCCTGTTTACCGGTACCTGTATTGGTATCGAGGCATTGAATAATGAAATCGATGCCCGCACCTGCTACCAGGAACCAGAAAGCTGCTTTGAGATCGTTTTGAAAATAAGCTGCTCCACTAACGGTTGCCACCATGCCACGCAGGGCAAGGGAGATCTTTAGTAATTTTTTTGGTGTTGGTTTGAAATAATTTTTCAGCATACTTATTATAATTATGAGACTACAAAGTCGTTTTCAAGGGCCCAGAACTCAATGCCCTCACCTATTGAACCAGGTTCTGCGGCAATAAATGTGTCGCCACTGGCCGGCCTGTTGGCTGCATTGCGAAACAATTGAATGATGCTTCTTTTTCCTGAGTCAAAGTCGGGCACCATCAATGCCTCACCTGCCTGCAGGTCGTCAGTGATTGCCCGGCCATTCAACAAAGCCAGTTCAATTGCCCGTTCCATGTCACCCAGCTCCTGCAAAGCAATGTCGAGCCAGGTTTGCCCGTATGATACAGTTACCTTATTCATTGTATGGTGCGTCTATCAATAATTTGTTATTTTCAAAAACAATCTGTTTTATCTGCATCCCATCGTTGGTGAATTGCATTCGCACTTCACGTAAAAAGGTTGCAGCCTGTTCTGCTTCCAGGTGTTTGAAGGCGCCTACACCGGTATCGGGATTTTCTTTTAAACTGCCTTTATCAAAAAGCAGTAGCAAAGCCTGATGCTGCTGATCGCTGCGGCCTATCTTAAGATTACCCGTTGCATCTATCAACAGATCATTATTGGTGGTATCTAATAAAATATCAATCATAAAATAGTTCCTGTTGTGCTTACTCCTGTTACGGGCCCTTGTGGTGATACTAACCCCGTTCCCGGAACAGTTAAGGTTGCATTGCTTTTAAGGTGATTGATGATCTCTTCTGCTACTCCTTTCCAAAACTCCTGCCGCGCCTGTTCAATGTTGTCAATATCCTTTTCGTTATACTTGCCCGCCTTGTTATACAAAGCGGCCCCTAATACATCTTTGTTTAAAGCCATTACCGGAGTATATTTTGAATTTTAGTTAATGCCTGCTGTAATTTTGCATAGTCAGGGTTTGTGCCCTGTATTACCACTACTTTCATTACAGCCTGGATAATTAATTCAAGCGCCTGACGAAGGGTATCGTTTTGCTTCTGTATTTGCAAACCGGTGGCATCCTGTTCAATGATCGCTTCACCGATCTTCAGCCGCCATTTATCTGCTTCGCTGCAAGCCACTACCATCCATTCGTCGGTGTTTTCGAGGCGTACTGCCAAACACCAGCTTCCTTTCTTCGGGAAAATGGTAATGCTTTCTTTTCCGTTCAGTACTGGTCGCAAACGAACATCATAGTACTCCATGGCTGTTTCCTCGTCGTACAGCTCACAGGTTGCTTCTGCCTCATTCACACTTTGCACCGTGGCTAACATGGTGGGTGAGGGACCAACCCGGGCTGCGCGCTCATCGAGCAATTGCCGTATTTGTTCTTCTAATGCCATGTTATAAGCTTGCTTCTATTTTAATTTTTTGTCTGCCACCACCTGAACCGAACTCACCTTCTACTGCTTCGATAAAATATTTTCCGGCGCGGGCAGGATATTTGGGGTCATCAATTTCAACCGCCATGGCCGGTTCAGCAAAAGGCACCAGAAAAGAAGTAAGCGATCCTTCATAACCACGATTCATCAGTTTCCGCTTTTGATCTTCCTGTATTTTTTTCAACGTGTCAGGGTCGAGCCTGACTTTCATCTTTATCTGCTTGCTGTCATTACCTTTGCTTTTGGGGTCGGCATATTGTGTTTTACCGTCCTTTTGTTTTGTGCTTAAGGCGACTTTAACATTTGACAGATTTTTATTGGGGTTGAACTTCAGGTCATTGTCTTCCACCACATTCCACCCAAGCCGCAGCTTTATGGTGTTTTTGAAGTTGGTATACTTAAGCCCCACATACAATTCCTGGAAATTGAAATACACCGTCATCAACATCTGTTCTTTAAACCAGTCGAGCACCTGTATGGCTGTCTTCCCTGAAAATTGAACCGGGCTTTGTATGATCACATCGGGTATAGCCTTACTTAACGTTATATCTGTTCCATCTATCAGGTCGGTCAACACTTTTTTCATGTTGGTACCAGCCCTGTAGCTTTTATTGAACGCCTGCTTTTTTCGTAACTGGTAACTGTACCCCTCACACTCAATTTCCAATGGTATGTTTGGCTTTATCTGGGAAATGAACCCTTTAAACTGAACCGGATTCTTGCCATCGTACCCGCAGGCAATGGTTATTTTCTTGCCTTCCTGAAATTTGATACCGGTTTCTATCCGTTCGTATTCCCCGCCTTCTTTCTTCAACATGGCCACAGCCGGCAGCTTAATGGTAGCGGTGTCGCTGTAATCGGTAACACTTCTTTTCCATGAAATACCATTGGGCTTAATGATATTTTTAATACCCTCGACTGTTACATTTGATGTCATTTGAAACATTAGACTACCTCCAGTGTGAATATGCTATCACTTTCCAGTTCAATACTAAAAGGTCGAACATGCTTACGGCCGCCTTCCACTTCAGGCAGGTCAAAGCTTTCGATCACTACTTTCTGATCATCCTCCAGGAACACGTTGGTCAACGCATTTTCGAGTACTACGGCTGTTTGCAATTCGAATAACTTTTTGAATGCTCTCAGGTCATCCTCTGGCCATACGCGGTTTTTATCATCGATGAAAAAACCTTTCAGGCTTATTGAATAGTCATCCGTGCTGTACAACTCTTTTACAGTACCCTGTCGTTCAGCCATGGCCGTTTTTACAATGGTCTTCTTACCCGATATCTTGATAACCGAATAGGGAAGAAAGAATTCGCTTGCATCATAATCTTTGATATTAATTTCCGCGAAGCGGGTAGGCAACCATATTTCTTTGTTCAAATAGGTTTCGGTTAATAACGAACCTGTTCCCTTGGTGAACTTTTTGCCATTACCCGGTCCTTCGATCCGGTAAGGCTTTGTACCAAATATGCTTTCGTATAATTGGTCAAGGTCAAATGTTAATGCACTCATTGTACAACTGCCCCACTGTTTAGAATTCGTAAAAACATTTCCTGTAATTGTTTCTCGAGGTGGTTAATTCCTTCCTTAGCGCTTATTACAGACAACTCTATTTTTTCTGCGAACTTCACCCCATTGATATTGATCACCCGGGGGCCGCCACTGGTGACTTCACCGGCTGCTTTATGGACTGCTTTATCCGATTTACCCTTTCCTGCATTGACAGTTGGCGTTGTTGCTGCAAGGCCCTTATTCAATTGGGCTCCTGCATCGATTGCAGTTACCTTGCTGTCCTTTTCCGGATCAGGTGGTGTAAGTGTTTTCGGCTTACCGTCTGCACCTTTTCCACTGAATTCATTGCTTTGACCAAACAACCACATGATGCCATCTATTAGCAGGGCAATAAATTCGATGATGGGTTTTAAAATGGCCAGGGCAATTTTCGCCACCCATTTTATAATGTCAATGACCACACCCAGGATCTTTCCTATAAACACTAAAGCGGGTCCCAACACTGCAGATATAATATGTGCCACGAGCGCCAGGATGGGTGCGAGGCCTTCAACCAACGCCACAATAAATTCCCCAATGTCCGTTATAAGCGGTCCGAGCATTTCGAAGATGTTAGCGAATAAAGGCGTTAATTGTTCCAGTATGGGTCCTATGGCGGCAATAATGGCAACGGCTACATTCATGACCTGTTCAAGAATATCGCCTATTGGTACTTGATTGAGCATGTCTAAAAGCGGCTGAATAGCCTGCATGATCATCGGTAGCAGTGTATCGGCAAGCCGCAATGCAAAGTCCATTAACCGGTTCAGCATGGGCATAAAGGCAAGGCCCACCTGCTCTATTGCACCATTTATTTTCCCTTGGAATTTTTCTACCTTTTCAGCTGCCGACGCGCCATTGTCCTGCTTATTTTCAATGCCCATCTTTCCCAGGCCGAACCCATCCATCGACTTCATGGGATTCTTCACCCCGTTCCCCACCTCAACCGGCACGTTTGCTTTCTTACCGAATTCGATAGCTTTCTTAGCCATCTCCATGGGCTTCTCTAAACCGACGAACTTGGATATGGCGCCCCATACGCCACCGCCCTTGCCGCCTTTATCACCGCCGCCTTTGCCACCGACACCTTTGCTTTTTTCGGCGGCTAAATTACCAGGATGCTTTGCCGCCGCTTTTTGTACCTGATTCAGCTGTTTGGTATACTTTTCTATATCCTTTGCGTTGGTACTATTCTTAATTAGCCCCTGGAGCTTTTCCATCCTGGCGCCAAGGCTTCCGTAGCTTTCCTTCAATATAGCATTCGATTTCCTGACACCTTTAGCCCAATTCATAATAGGATCAAAGGAAACCTCTCTCATGCTTTGTCTTATCAGTTTAAGGCCTGTTATGGTTCCATGCCAGGTATCCTTAACAGATTTAATAGAATCAGACTTGAGATTTCTCCATGCTCTTATAGACTCCATCTTGAAATCACTCCATGCTAATATGAGGTCAGCTATCGAATTCGCCACGTTATAATCTGTTTAAAGTTTTATCATACCCACTTTCCGCTTCCATTTTACGAATGCGGGTAATGTGAGCCAGTTTCATTGCCAGGGCTTCATCGGACAACTGCGATGCATCCCGCCCTGTATAGTATTCCACTATTGTTTCAAGAAAGCCAAATACATCGTATTCGGCTTTCTCCGATGCATCGCTTACCTTTTTAAAAGAGCCGCCTTTTTACCTTCCAGAATAGCATTGAACTTCATAGCTGCAGGAATGAAATAGTCGTCGTCATCCAATATGGAATTGTCGCCGGTGATAAAACATTCGCGCATACATTGTTCCAGGAAAGCGTACAGGCCTTCGTCTGAAATTTTGGTTGAAGCGTAAGAAAGAATGTTACGGGTGATCGGTTTCATTAAAGCAATGGCTTCAATGTTCTCGCCACTTTCATCCATTACCGGCAGATACCACAATCCTTTGTGTTGGTTGCTCCATTTAATTACCTGGTCTTCACCATACCGTTCATACGCCAGTTGCTGGCATAATTCGCGCAACCTGGCTTCTTCTTCTTTTCGTTCGCGGTCTCTTATTTCCTTAACTGTTCCTTTGTTGTTGTCTGTTTGTATCATTGTGATGGGATTATGCAATTTTTTAGTTACTGTATTCAATATTCATGGCCAGGAATGGAAGCGTTACTTCGGTCATTTTTGCATTTTGCTCCATAGTCGTGGTCAATTCATTGAAGGCAACGCCTGACACGGTGATAGTGCGGGTTGCATCTGAATCCTTC
This sequence comes from Niastella soli, assembly GCF_017742245.1. Classification (GTDB taxonomy): domain Bacteria; phylum Bacteroidota; class Bacteroidia; order Chitinophagales; family Chitinophagaceae; genus Niastella; species Niastella soli. Next base: position 2,374,663 of record NZ_JAGHKO010000001.1, on the reverse strand, counting down.
TTTTTGTAGTCGCAGGTGATAACGATCTGATCATGCGGTACATCCAGGATATCGCTGTAGTCGGCATTTGCGGCCGCGTCGTTCAACATGTCTATCTCAAACTTCAACAGCTTCAGATTTCCTTCGAACTTCTGGTTACCACTTTGAATATCTATCGGCATATCACCGGCGCCATACAGGTGCTCTTTTTCAACCGTTTTCTTAAATTCAAAACCACGCAGGCCTACGATTGTGCGGCCCAACAGGGTTACAGATACGTGCGCCCAGGCGCATTCTTTTGTGCTAAATGTTGGCATAATTTATTTTTTAGATGGCCGGGGCAACAAGACCCAGGTCCACATCAATGAATGAAGTATATCCGAACGGACGAATACGAAGTTGTACACTTAATTTACCGGTGCTGATAACATTCTGCGCAGGATTGATATACACTTCCACTCCGCTGATCTGGTCGGCCATGGCCACATTGATCTGTTGAGTGATCTTCGCTTTTAAATGTGACAGCACACCAACAGCGATCTTACCATCTGCACCAACTGCTACTTCGCCTTCCAGGTCTTCTACATACACGGCAGCGGCAATTACAGCAGCTTTATCAACCACGCGGCCATAAGCCAACAGGCGATAATCATCTGAGCTGCTCATGCGGTCGATACCAAAATAGAAACCTGCTTTTTGCGGGTGTTGCATAAAGCTGATAAAACCAGCATCGTGCAATTCGGTCAAACCAGTAACGTCTTTGATCAGTTTGTCGCCAATATAAGCGGTAGTGATAGAAAGCGGGCCATTGGCTACTTTACCTAATTTAATGTGCGCGCCATATTTTACCGCTCTACCCAATGCCAAGCCTACTGAGGCAGATCCATCATTGCGGGAGCCGCCTAATACCACACCAGAATAGCCATTGCTGCTGGTCTTTGGTTGCAGCGTGTTGCTGGCACTGGCGTTTACTACACGTCCTTCAATTAAAATGCGGAGGGGTACCAACTCAGCCAAACGGGCTTCAGCAAAAGCTTTTGCCTTGGTGATAGCTGCACTAACCTGCGTATCGATAAAATTTGTACCGCCATTATAACCAGCTGCAGGTTTATGAAATACACCAAGCAATCTTACTTTACCCTGAGCATCGGCGATCAATTTTTTAGCGCCGGCTTCATTGGTATTGTCGAGCATTTGGTCCATGGTCATGGTGTTTGGCACCAGCATGATGTGCAGTTCCTGGTTGCCAGACAACTCGCCGTAAAACTCTTTTAAATGACGGTACAATTCTGGTTCTGCAGTTTCGGTATAACCCTTGCCTTCTGCATCTTCAAGGCTGTACACCGTTGTGGGCACCCCCAGCAAACCGGCCGTAGAGCCGGTTCCGCAGAGTGCTGCAATCCCATCTACAGCATCTACGTCCTGTAACAGGTTGCCATTGCTGTAGAGAATACTTACTTTGGGTAATGACATAATGAGAATTTGAAAATTTTAGATTTTTGAAGTATCATGATTGAGTCATGATCTGTTTTATTGAATGAACCCTTTTATAGATGTCAGCCTTCTGGTACGGCGGCAAACTTCGTAGCCTTCGCGGCTTCCCTCATCGTTGGTATTGCCTTCAATGGTATCTATATAAGAGCCGTATATCTTTTCTACCAATCCGGTATGACCAGTCCCTTTGCCATGGTCCATAATGAATACAGCGCCTGGTTGAATGATGGCCGGATTTTTAAGTACTTTATCGAGTACTATCTTTCTTATTGGCTGCTGTTCATTCCATTGATGTAAAACGCCACCAGTTCTTATCAAGAAATTAGTAACTCCTGATTCCTGTGCCGCCTGGCTATAACACCAGTAGACAAATGCCATACACCAGGGGAGGCCAGGCGTAAGCCCAACGCTTTTCAGGTATTTATCAACCTCTGGTCCGGAATTGATGGAACCTTTTTCGCGCACTCCCAGCTGAGTGGTGGCTATATCAAGTGCCCTTGCAGAGAGTATCATATAAAGAATTGTATAATTGCTTTTGCGCCTGCGATCAGTAATCGCCAGTTCTTAATGCAAAAGGCGGTTATAAATAAGAGACTTGCTACCAGAGCTATCCTCGCCCACCAGGGTGCCCGGTACTGGATCACTTCCTGCGGTACCGGAACACGCACAATGGTGTTGGTTTTTCGATCGAGTTCTTTTTCCAATAAGGATATACGTAATAATAAACTGTCCTGTTTGCAGTCGATGCTTAGTTCCCCGTTGTTCAAACTGGCTACCAGCACCGATCTTCCGCTCTTCGCCTGCGCCTGCCACTTTGCTTCGGGACAGGGCACGGTGGCAATTATTTGGACCGTATCGCCAGGCAGCGTGATCAGGGTATCCCGGTAATAGTATTTGATAACGGTGCTGTCCTTTACCTGATCTACAACCGGCCTGGTGGTCCTGCAGCCAAACAGTAATGCCATCATTATGATAACATACACCACTAAAATGCTTACGAATATTGCATTAGCCTTTTTCACCGGTCAAAGTATTTATTTGTTGTAATAGTCGCTGGTTCTCCTGCTTTAACTGCTTGTTATCCTCCCGCAATACTTTAACTTCTACTCGCAGTAATTCTATTTCATCATGTAATGATTCATACTTCAGCTGCATCTCTTCGCCCAACTCCCGCCATACTTTCACAGCTCTTTCAACTGCATCTAATTCGCTTACATAGGTTTCGGCTCTGTTCTTATTGCGGGCTGCATACCATGTTATGGTGGCTGTTGCTACACCGGTAAGCGCACTAACGATCATTTCATTTATCTGCATAATCTGTTTTCAAAATAACCGGGTGCAGCCTTACGGGGCTGACCGGTTACTTTTGTTTTCACTGTTGTTGCTGGTACTTCCAGAAATGGTTCCGTGCCGTTGACAACACAAATCTGCAACGAATAACAAGGCTTTCAAAATGAGCGATCTGTGACACTACATTGGTTTCGGTTATATACACAGGTAACTGCGGTATCATACTTTTTACGTTTTTAAACTGCCCCTTAAATAGGCGATTTTTGAGGTATAATAAGTACGCAACTATGTATCAATCGTATTATTCATTGCTTTTACTGGCATTAAAAGCCCGCATACAACAAACGGTCCCTGAAATATTGTTGGTTGAACAGGATTGGCGTCAGATCGATAATGATCCAACACCAGCCATCTCCTGGCCTTGTGTTCTAATTGATTTTACGCCATCTTATTTTGGGGATGAAAGCGAAATGGGACAGTGGGGAGATATTACCATTCAACTGCGCCTGGCCTTCCCTCCTGTTACGGCTCCAGATACAGTAAGTGGACAGGCTATAGCTGGTTATGAAATTGAAGCCAAGCTCCATAAAGCCCTGCAGGGCTGGCAACCAACCGATCAGGATGCAAATGCCATCGGACAACCATTGTCGCGTTTACAGGTCCTTACTGAAGACAGGAAGGATGCCATCAGGGTGAGAACGGTATATTTCACATCTACTATTGAAGACACGAGCGCTTCGCCCGTTTATTCCAATGAATCGCCCAAAATGGATATTGGCTACGAATAAGCGATGGTTGTTACCACACCAGGTGTGGCCATTTGTCTTTGAAGAATTTAATGGTGGGTTGTTCCTTTTTTAAAGTTACCAGGATGTTGTAATTGGCTTCAATGATCTCGGGGACGGTAACGGGGCTTAAATAAAATTCTGTAGCCACCTTTTTGATAATGAATTCGTAGTTGAGTTTGCGATCGAAAAAATTCCCATAGTAAAAATAGCGGCTTACAAGCGCTTCGTTTCGGGCTTTATGTAAATGGGAACTGCGGCCCTTGCCGGCTTTGGGTTTGGACTCTTTCGACTGGTCGAATATATCTGTATAAAGTGTATTGATTCCGCGCATACGTCACTACAATAATCGCAATTGAATGGAATATATACAAGCGATCTTTGTCACAAAAGAAAAACCTCCAGGCAACATTTTGTTGCATGGAGGTTATTAAATATTGATAGCGATACTATGTATTGGGAATACCGATGTTTTGATCGATCAGGCGGCAGCTTTGAATGCTATGATGAGATCAGTTAATACCCGCAGGTCGTATTCGCATTTATTATACAGCTCAGTTATTGTTTGCTCATTGCTTACGCCATTGGCTTTGCAAATGAGCGAAACATCTTTTTTGAATTCCTGTTTGGCTGGCGTGAGGTCCCAGAATATTTTTTTCATTCTGCTGTATAGTTCTGTAAACCCACGCTTATTCCGGTTTACGCCTGTTTCAACGCGTTTTTTTAAATAGGGAGTGGCCATAAATACCAGTCCGCATTTACCGTGTAATTTGTTTTCGAGGTCAACAAACATCTCCAGTACTTCATCTTTGAGTTTGTCAACCTCATCTATAATGAACAAGGGTTCTTTATCTTTTTCAAGATGGTGGACCAGGTTATCGAGCATTTCAGCAATGGTGCCGCTGCTGTCTTTTCCCATGCGGGTAAGCATGTCGCGTAACAACGTACGAATTGGCATATGCCGGTGACAGCATACATAATATACCGAAGATCTTTGTTCGGCAAACGCTTTAACGGTAATGCTCTTTCCCATACTGGCATTTATGATTATCGCATGAATGCCCCGCGGGTGTTGTTGCGCGTCGCCGAAATAGGCTGTTAATTTATTAAATACACTGGTGGGTGCAACAGTCCATGTATTTATTGCAGTCTTGTTTTTTGTATTAGTCATGATCATTTATTTTTATCGGTTAAAAATGTTCTTGTAGATATTGAATTCAATGGCGTCCTCGTCTGTTGCGTTGGCCTGTTCTTCGTAATAGGCCTGCTCTGCATCTGCCAGTAGTTCTTTGGGCGCTAAACCGGCTAACAGCACAGCTTTTGAATCTATTTCATGTGTGCGTGCTGCCGAAAGGGCGGCCACTCTTTGAACCTGCGCCTTCTTCTCATTAAGGATCATATCCAATGCCTTTCTGCTTCCATCATATTGATAAACCAGGGCCCTGGGTTGCAAACTGGCTTCCTGGGCAATAAAGCGGATGTTCTCATTATCAGTGATCAGCACCCGGCTCATGTCGTATGGGTCATATACTACAGAAACCTTGCTGCCAATGAGGTGTTGCATATTCACATAATCGGGCAGATCGTAACTGTATTTTGTACCGTTGATAACAGGTTCAATGCCTCTGTTGGTGATAGTTATCGATCTGCCTTGTGGCGCATGGGTAAAACCAAACAGGTGCAAAAACTGCAGATCGGTAATGGGGCGCTTTTGATCGTCGCTCAATTCACTCCATCGCTGTTTCCATTTCACTTCCCGGCTGGGGGCTTCCAGATCAGTTTTTGTAATGGCCGGAATGTTGCGCATGTAATACAGGAATTTATCGATCTGTTCACTGGCATGTTCACCAATAAGCGGACGCCTTTTTGCATTGGCCTTGAGCACTTCCCTGTTCACCCCTATATGCCGGGCTGTTAAGTTATTTCCATTATAGTTGAGCTCATTATGCGCAGCCAGTTTTTCGGCGCGTTTTGCATGATCACTTCCAAACAACTGTTCTATGTACCCTCTGTGTTTATTACCCACAGCTGGTTTTACAAACCGGGCAATACTATTGAAAAAGGGGAAAGCATTCTTTTGATTCCAGTGATCGGCTTTTACTTCAAATGGCAGGTACCACTGATCGCTGCCGGTAAGGCCTCGGATATAATACATGGCATCGAGCCAGGCAACCCGTACCATATCAAAAACCGGCGCTTTGGCATGCCTGTAACTGGCACCCAAAACCAATCCAATGCTACTGTCGGCTACCACATAGCCAACATACCGTTGAAGATCCTTACCGCTTCCGGTAATGTCTGGGTCAGTGAAATAGTAATTGAAATTATAATCATCACATTCAACCAATGCGAGCGGATGCATAGTACTGCCGGGCAACCCTTTTACCTGGCGAACATATTTCTCGTTATAGGCGCTCCAGCCTTCGCGACTGGCAATGATCTCATGCTCCCACTCCTTTCTTCGCAAACTCACAATGCGCGCCCCAATTACTTCCCGGTGATTTTGACTGGCCCAATTATTATACAGATAACAGATCATTACATCGTCGTATTGATTTGGATGTTCGAGCAACTTTTTTAATACATCATCGTCAATCTTCTTGGCCAGTGAATTCCCAAATCGCCAATCAATCAAACTGGCATATCCTTTCTCCTGATATTCTGCCATTTTATTACGCAAACGCTGATAACTGGCAGGCAGATCGATCGCTTCCGATTTAATAATGTTGCATACATTACTCCAGAACTGATCGAGGTTTACATTCAATTGTTTTTTTAAGATCTTTTTGTTGCGGTTAACCTCGTTGAGCATATTTAACCAGCTGGCTGCCTTTACATATTTTGTTACATGCTCTGTTGGCAAAAACCGGTTATCGCCATATGTATAGGAAAGAAAGAAAGCTTCGGCCTTTTGATCGGGTTGCACCATTTTCAAAATGGGGTCCTTCGCCATAAGATCATACGGATTACCGAATACTTCCTTCACCATATTCTTATACTCCTCCTTCAACGCTTCGTATTGAACCAATACCCTGCGGCGATCGTCCGGATCGTTTAAAAAGGTCCAGCATTTGGTGCCTGTACTTTTTGCTTTTCGCAGGTACAACTCTACTTTTTCCTGCTCTTTGCCAGTGGCATTGGCAATAGCTTGCACCATCTCGGAAAACCCGAGATACAATTTGTTTTCAATAAATTTCAACTGTCAACGGTTTACGTGGTCAGCAATGGGATCCTGATGGAAGGATCGATAAGCACAAGCGGTAACCTGTTGGAAAGAAGATACCAGTCCTTTTACCTGTTATGATTGGAGGTCGACTTGATCAAAGGGTACAATGTTCTTAACTGCCTGTAATAATAAGTTGTCATTTTCGATGATCTGCCTACAGGTGGCGAGAATTTGATCATTTTCTCTGTCACCACGAATTACTTTCCTTACATGATCTGCGGTTACTCCATGAATACTGGCTACCAGTGTGGCTACATCGCGTCTTCGCAGCACTGCTTCTTTTTTCTGTTGCATATTTAGCCCTTTCGTTTGTCTCGTTTTTCGATACAGCAAATATATACTGCATTGATTATCGATGTCAAAATATGACTTGTGTAGTTTGGCTCTTGCTCACTGTCAAAATGTATGTTGATGATAAGGATGCATTGTGATTAATTATGAAGAGGGCTCTCCCCTGTTGCGTTTAAGGCAATTGTCGCATGTGAATATCAATGCAGCCTATACGAATTTCACTTTTACACGCTACATGGTTTACCTTACTTTGCTAACATTTCGTTAACTGCATATCAATGTCGTTTAGTTGAGTAAAAACCCACCCCTACCCCTCCCAGGAGGGGATTCCTTAAAACAAGCATTAACTAAACGATATTGAGCTACATATACTCAACGAAAAAAAAGAAGTAACCTAAAAGGTAACCGGAGAGGTAACCTAACTTTTCGAAGCATGCATTTAAGTGATAAGCAGCAATAAAATGACTTCATTTAAATCGCTGTCAAGGCTTATTGAAGCCTTAAAATGTCGTTTTGTGAGTATTGAATACAGCAAGAATAATGCTGGGAAACGTTTCGTTTTTCCTGTCAATAGTAATCTTTATCGGACATAACACTTTACCCGTGTGGGTTTCCAGGCTTTTTTAGGGAGTTGGATATTTATGCGTGTCGTTTTACGAGGGTTATAAAGTAAAAGTGACCTGTAAGGTGCATCATTCGAGCCTGCAATAGTATCGAGTTGCCTTGCACCTGACAGGTCACATGATTAAAATGAGGCAAATCACAGGTCTCATGCATCTGACCTGTCAGGGTCGCTTAAACCCACTGAATATTTGAAGACTCCAAGGCGAACCTTACAGGTCAGCCATTCTACTTAACTGTAAACCGCACATATTCACCAAACCCTACCGCGCTCATCCCCTGTACGCCCGATCCATTACCTGCACCTGTTAGTGGGAACGCATCATATTTTTTATTACCCACATAAATATCCGGTGCAAAATCGTAGGTATCATTTACCGCCAATGGCTTTTCAAAGAGCGTTGCCAGGTCAGCTGCTTTTATGCTATAGTTTGCTGGTAAGGATGACACATCTGCTTTATACAACTTTACACTAGATGCGACCCCATTCTTCCGTACTACAATATCAACTTTGGCGGGCGCGATTGCATCTGTGAAATACAATGCAACTTTGATCTTTCCTTCAAATGCACCCTGGTTGTTGAACGCAATGGTTGCAGTAGTTCCACCTGATTCCAAGTTGGTTGTAATTACCGGTACATCTTCTATGTTCACTCTATCCGGAATAGCCCCATCATCTTTGGAACAGCTGAGGAATGTAACAATGAATACTAATATTATTAAACGTTTCATGTTTGATTAATTTGTAAGTGATCGATTATGGTTGCCAGAATACCTTATACAATTCTGCTACCTTTTGTGGCGGAGCGTTTTTGTTCAATCCAATTTCACCCGTACTAAATGGTAAACTCCAGGGATACTTTCTGTCGTTTGATACGGGTGTTACTTTCCCATCCGGACCGGTCACGTTGGTAACTAATCCCTCAGGCGCGGGAGCAAACAACACCGGATATTTTGTTCGCCGGTAATCAGTATAATTATCTATTGGGTTCTCTATCCGGTTGATCCATTTCTCGGTCATAATATACTCCATCTTCTTTGCATCGCTTCCGGCATCATATGCTGCAAGCACTCCATCTTTATATGCTTTAGTAGCCGCTAATGTCGCAATTGCGGGAACAGTTTGCGCTGCCCCTGCTGATCCTGGTTTTACATAATTAGCCACCACATTATCTACATGTGTAAACGTGGCATCCAGTGCTTTGCTGAATACATCTCTTGCATTGCCGGAAACAACTCCAGCCTGCATCAACTCCGCTTCCAGGTATAAGCGATCTGTATAAGTTATAAACTCATGTGGTCTTGCACCTGTTCCTGCATTTTGGTTACCAAGTGAGTTTACGCTTTTGGCGGCACTGTCATTGAAACGTCCGCCTGCAGGATAAATGCCCAGGAGTGAGTAAGTCTGGCTATTTGATCCATCCCGACAGGGGCCGTTGGAACCAAACAGAATGGAAATAAAACCACCATCCCGGAACTCAGTACAGTTTTCCGGTGTAGGGTTCGAGCCGCCGGGCGCTGATTTCTGGTTATAGATATAATACGGTAATCTTGGGTCAGCCAACCCCGTTAAGATATCCGGGTTTCTTCCCTTCATCATCTCGTACAACCAGGGACTAAATAGCTGTCCGCCCCGTTGCGTGGCTGTATAATCGCCATATGCCGGATGCCGGTCATCAGTAGTGACGATTGGCCCATAGGGCATCATAAAGCTTTCACTCTCGTTATTGATAAGTGAAGCAGGCTTTGACAGCAAATCAGCTACCTGCGATTTAACATCCTGCACCAGCCTTACCTGTGTATATAATTTCAGCTTTATGGTATTGGCAGCTTTTATCCAGTTGGCTGTATTTCCTTTATAAATATAATCGTCAGCACCGGGTTTGGAAGTGTTAGTTGCGGGGTTATTGATATCGCCAATTGCTTCATCCAACAAAGCGATCAATTGCGGATAGATCTCAGACCCCTTATCGAATTTGGGTTGTAAAATACCTTCATCAAACCGATCGTATTCTGAATAGGGAACATCACCCCAAATATCAACCAGTAAGCTCACGGTATGTGCTTTCAGTATTTTCGCGATACCTGCGTACACAAACCGGCTTTCGGCAGGCGCCCGTTTAATGATCACATTCAGGTTGGAAATAGCAGCATATAGCTCATTCCAGTTTGATGCAGCGGCATTATATCTGTCTGCTGCTATACGCCCAGTGATCTGGTGTGTATACAATGCCAGGTTATTACCCAGGGTTGAACCGAGGGCCACGTTGTTTGAAATATTACGCTCAGCAGCACTCAATACCAGCGATAGATTTACTGATGCCGGCGTAGGGCTGTTTACGTTCTTATTTACATCCAGAAATTTCTTACAGCCAGTTCCGATCACAATCAGTAAGGCTATAAATGCGTATATAAAATATTTTCTTCTCATAATTGACATATTGCGGTATGATTAGAAAGTGACGTTCAGGTTAACTCCAAATCTTTTAGTGCTGGGGGCCCCACCCGTTTCAACACCTTGCGTGCTGGCTCCTATCACGGAGTTGATATCCGGGTCGAAATGCGTATACTTAGGGATATTAGGCGCCAGGTACCAAAGATTACGACCGTTAACAGATAAAGTAATACCAGTTAATTTGAGCGGACTTACCCATTTGGCAGGCAAACTGTAACCTAAACTTATTTCCCGTATCCGATACACCGTACCATCGAAGACCGCATATTCAAAAGCGCCATTGGTGGCAAAGCTGGCACCCGTGCCTGCGGTAAAGAACAAATCGTTGGTAGTAACCCTTGTTTGATTGGGAACTGTTTTACCATTCACCAATAAGGGCACATAGTGATTCAATCCATCTGCGCCTACTACCGGGGTAGGATCACCGTAAACACCGGTGATCACCGCATTTTTCTCTCTTTTTTCTGTATCCCTTGTAACACCTCTTCCCAACATACTGCTGATAGTTTCAGAGTAAAAATCCCCCCCTTGGGTCATATCGAAAAGCACATTAAACGTAAACCCTTTATAAGAAAGCGTGTTGGTAATACCCATTTTAAATTTGGCATTTGGATCGCCCACCATGCCATCGTTGGGATCGAGGTAAGGCATCCCGGAATTGGTGTTGATCAGCAACTGACCATCTTCTGAACGGGCTGAGTGTGAACCGCGCAGATAACCATAAGGCATTCCTGCTTCTATCCAGTTATACCCGCCCAGTTGACTGCGAGTAAGTCCCTCTATTAACTTTTCAACGGTATTCTTATTCTGGGTATAAACACCGTGTATATCCCAGCGGAAATTGCTGGTCGAGACCGGACTTACATCGAGCCCTATTTCCCAACCAGTATTACGGATCTCACCCAGGTTTGTATAATAATTACTATACCCTGTTGTTTGAGGAAGACTGATCGCATAGATCAGACCAGTAGATCTTTTATCATACCAGGTTACTTCCAGGCCTACGCGTTGATTGAAGAACCTAAGCTGAGAACCCACTTCAAATTCCTTGGCAAACTCAGGCGTCAGATTAGGATCATAGCTGTTACTTCCTCTTGTTGCAAATGGCTGACCAAGGAAGCCAGCAGCATTCAGATTGAATATAGGTTCCATATGAGGGTCTGCGTCGTTACCCACACGGGCATAGCCTGCCCGGATCTTCCCATAATCGAACCAGCTCGATTTAAGGTTGAGTGCTTCTGACCAAACGACAGAACCGGAAATACCGGGATAAAAATAGGTGGCGTTTTTATAAGGCAGCGTAGATGTAAGATCAGTTCTGCCTGTAACATTAAGGAATGCAAAGCTCTTATAGCCCAATGTGGCATCAGCAAAGACACCAACCAATCTTCTTTTTGTTCTGGCATCACCACCTGTGCTAAAACTCTGGCGGCGGGTATTATTCAAATTATACAGACCGGGGATCACAAAATCAACACCATATACCTGTTGATGCCGGGTGTTCCTTTCATTTATCTCGTTACCCAGGTTAATATCCAGGCTCCAGTTTTTAGACAACTTCGGACTTATGATTGCCAGGAGCTTTGTTTGCAACTCCTGTTGTCTGCTCACCACTTCAGTGATGGTGCCCAATGAATTATCGGCACTGCCATACGATGACTTGTCGATTATTTGATCTCTGTAAAGGGCATAGTTATTTATGCCGGCATTAAAATCAACTCGTATCCAATTATTGAATTTATAAGAAGCGCGAACGGTGCCCACTATCCGATCTTCAGTAGAAGTGATCACATTGTGATAGGCGCCCCATACGGGATTGGTATACTGTCCATCATTAAAACCGATCTGTTGACCAGTTTTGCTTTCGGAAGGCCAGCCGGTGATATCCCAGTTGCGGGCCATTGTATAGGTACGGCCCCATTGCGATATAAAGTTTTGCGCAGCCCCAATAAAACCACCTACCTGTTTCGACCGGGCGTACGATGCGTTGGCACCAATGGTCAGTTTACCAACAGCTGTTTGTCCGCCCACGCTCACATTACTTTTCCGGTAACTTGAATTGGAGATATAGCCATTTTGATTCACCTGCGATAATGTAACATTGAAAAGCGAATTCCCTTCGCCGCCATTCATTCCAATGGAATGTTCCATGAGGTTGCCGGTATTGAAAAGTGAAGACACGTTATTGGGAACAGCTCTATAAGCAATCATGCCATTGGGAAAGAGTTCGGGGTATGCAGTTGACATAGTAGCCCAGGTGGAGGCAGGAATGGAATCGATACCAGATGACGACGGACGAATTACATTTCCACTTGCATCATAAATAACTCCTTTGCCGAATTTCGCGCCCCATGAACCGTTGGAAGCCTGCGTTCTGAAGTTGGCGCCAGCACCATAAAGGTTCTGAAATTCAGGGATGTCAGCCACCTTCTCAATACTGTATCCGCCGCGATAGCTTACGTTCAATGATTTGGCACCTTTTTTCGGTGCGCCAGATTTAGTGGTGATGAGCAAAACGCCATTGACACCACGAGCACCATACAACGAAGCCGCTGCAGCACCTTTTAATACACTGATAGATTCAATATCATTAGGGTCGAGGTTATTTAAACCGGAACCGTAGGTACCACCACCCTGAAACGGGTTGGAAGTATTGATGAGTGGATTACTGTATGGAACACCATCTACAATGATCAACGGATCACTACCGCTAAAGGAAGATACTCCGCGTATTTGAATACGCGAAGCGGCACCCGGAGCGCCCTGACCTGCGCGTATATCCACCCCCGGTACTTTTCCGGCCAATGTGTTCAGGATATTGGGTTCAGATTTTTGGACCAGGTTACTGGGATCAACTTTCGATACGGCATAACCTATTGCCTTTTCGTTACGTTTGATACCCATGGCGGTCACCACTACTTCAGAAAGATCAACTTTAGCAGCAGGCAGCCTGATCTCTAATGGCCCTCCTCCTGCCCCGACTGTTATTTCCCTGGAAGCATAATTGACAGCGGACACTATCAACACATTTCCTTTTGAAGCAGCGATGCTGAATTTCCCATCGGGGTCTGATGTAGTACCTAATTTTGTTTTTCCTTTGATGACAACGGAAGCGTATGGAATAGGGGCTCCGTTTTCGTCAAGCACCCTGCCGGAGAGGTTCAGGGTCTGTGACTTACTGACCAGTGTGCATAGCATGGCCAGTAAAAAAACGTGAAGTTTTTTTCTCATGTGACTTTTAGTTTTTGGTATAATTACTATTTGATCCTTACTGAATATACCGAAAAACATCAAGACAAGTTGCCTTATTATTGCATATAAAGAGGCATTTTCACATAAAACAGAATAACTAACTTCAACGCAGTACTTAACAGGTAATAGAAAATTTGACTGGGTAATTTCAACAAAGAAAATGACAATATTCGTAAAAGGGCCATTTTACATACATTAAGGATTGCATATGAGCCTACAATAAAAAAGCGGCTACACTGAAGGTGTAACCGCCTGATTTATACTTATAATCGTTGCTTCTAAATTTAATCTAAGGCCACTTTGTATTCCGGGTCTTCCATTACATTGACATCTATAACCGATTCGGCGTTCTTTATCAATACGCGGTAATCGGGACTTAAATAGAAGGTGTGATGTCTTTCCTCCTTTTTGATAACGCTCGGTGAGTTTGTTCAATGCTTCAATGGCATTCATATCTGTGATCCTGCTTTCTTTAAAATCAATGATCACCTCTGCTGGGTCGTCGGGTACATCAAATTTAGGTTGTTACAGAACGTTGCCACATGAAAAAAAATGCCCCGCGTGTATTTAACAGCGGGGCTTGCACTAGTAAGCAACACAACATCCAACGTACCGGAGGTTAACATAGGGAGATTGATTCCACTTAATCCTTCATAAAACCTATTTTATGACCGTTTCAACAAAATCAGATCCAATCTTCGTAAGTCTCTGTTCATCCAGATTGGCAGGGAGATAATTTGAACATTGAATAAGACAGACAAATTAACACCGACTAGTTTTTGATTCATACTATTGTTGTTTAAAATGTTAGTGTATTGGTTAGTATCATCAATAAATCAGGCTGTTATTTTCAGGCCTTCCTCAATAGATAACCTCAATGGGAACAGAGGCAACCCTGTTTATCTGCCAACTGTGATAATTAACCGGATGTATTGCCCAATATTGAATGGTATATTTCACTCCCCTTTTCATTTCGTATACTTCATTCAAAACAATACTGGACTCAATCGTTTCACCAGGATACAAAGGCAGATAATTTCTCTCTGATACATATAAATCAACAGGACCTCTATATTTAACGATACCATTACGATCATCAACAATCTTAAATAAATTGCGCCTAATTCTGTTCATGTAACAGATGAAGAACTTGTTCACCCAAAGTTTCTTTGGGGTATTATTCGAAAACACCAAATGCGCTAGTAACTTGTTCCCTGTTATTGTAAAAGTTAAATCAACATCAACATGTTTTTTCTTCATACGACTATAAATTTAAAACTGCCGCGGCATATTATGCTTATTGCCTGTTCATGCTGCCGATCAGGACAAGAGCAATTAATAATTAAACTCTACAGTATTTGATTCAAGTCTCATAAACTCCGACATCTCTTTATAAGATGGGTTATATGCGTAATATTGAATAGTATATTTATTCCCCTTATTCACTTTATACACCTGATCCAGTATAATATACTCTTCAATCCTCCCTCCTGCTTCCACTTCAACAAAATCCTCCCTTGTAACGTCCCGCTTTATCATTACTCCTGTATAATCAACCCGCTTGCGTTGCTTGTCCAGGACTTTAAATAAGTTATGCTCAATATTACTATGATGGCAGATCGTTAGTTTATCAAGAAATATTCTCTTATCAGTGTTGTTTGAGAATATAAGGCGGGCAATTATTTCCCGTCCGACAATACTAACCGACAAATTGATATCTACTACTTTCTCTAACATAATATAGGTTTAATGATCAATTGCAATTTGGCAATAGATGACCTGGTAATAGTCTTTTAAACGATTACAAGATTAGCTGCAAGGCATAGCCTCACGCAGACATGAACTTAAAATTTTAATGAAGGGGTTGGGGGCCTGGATTATTGGAGTCGTAAGATGCTGCAACTATTAGTGACACTTAATTGTTGCATAAAATTGCTGTATCAAATATATGTAATATTCGAATATATGACGCAGTTATTATATATATTTTTTTCAAGTACAGGAGTGTACTCAGTGCGGTGTTTATTTGTTCTTCGGATCGGGTAGGCTTTGTATATATATACCTAGTTCGCAGAATTAATTAAACTAACCACCACCATTATGATCATTTCTTTTTCCTCGGGCTTGCTTTCGGCAATCATTAGGGTGATTGCTACAAGCGCGTTATCTGCTATCCTTTTAGTCGCATCTTTCCGGTACAAAATACTATTCTTCTCCATAAACCATACAAACAAAAACGCGGCTATGCGTTTATTGCCATCGGAAAAGGAATGATTCTTCACTACAAAATATAACAGATTGGCAGCTTTCTCTTCTATACTGGGGTAAACATATTGCCCATCGAAGGTTTGATATATAGCAGCTAATGATCCCTGGAAGGATTCGTCTTTTTCATTACCAAATAAGGCACTACCTCCAAACTTTTCACGCAGTCCGTTTATGGCCCACATGGCCTCTTTATAATTTATTTTATATAGCTCTTCCTCGGTTGTATTGCTAATTGAAAGCACCTGGTGATCATACTGGTCCAGTATATCTAATGCATAGGTATAATCTGTAACTACTTTCAGGAGGGTGGCTACATCTTCAGGGGTGGCGTGGAAATTATGGCTCATATTATAAATTGCTGTCGAAAGATAGCCTTTTTCTTAAACCTGTAATCAAATATCCCCTTGAACTTGTGCAGAAGTTGCACAAGTTCAAGGGGATATTGTAATGTGCAATATTTGCACATTACATTTCCTGCTGGAGTCTTTTTGAACCTTCAAGGATTCCTTGATAGTTTCCCATTGCAATATGCACAATCTGCATAATGCTTTTTCGACACTTTCAGTTGTTGCATAAAATGCAACAACTGAAACAATGTCAGCAAATTCGGAAATTCCGAATTTGCTTTTTGGTGCATCAAATTTGAACTGTGCGGAAATTCCGAACAGTTGCTAATTCTTCAAATTGATCAAATTCACCACCACCTTAGTCATCATTTCTTTCTCTTCAGGTTTGCTTTCAGCAATCATTAAGGTGATTGCGACGAGCGCGTTATCTGCTATTCTTTTAGAGCCATCTACCCTATACAAAATATTATTCTTCTCCATGAACCATACAAATAGGAAGGCTGCTATGCGTTTATTTCCATCCGAAAAAGAATGATTCTTTATTACAAAGTATAGCAGATTAGCTGCTTTTTCTTCTATACTAGGATAAACATAATGCCCATCGAATGTTTGATAGATAGCAGCTAAGGACCCTTGAAAAGATTCATCTTTCTCATTACCAAACAACGAGCTGCCGCCAAACTTGTCCCGCAATCCCTTTATGGCCAACATGGCCTCGTCATAGGTAATTATATATAACTCTGCTGATGTTGTTGCATGAATTTCAAGTACCTGGTGGTCATATTGGTCCAGCACATCCAGGGCATAGGTATAATCAGTGACCACTTTTAACAGACCAGTAGCCTCTTCAGAGCTCAGTTCATGATTACCGACCACATTTCCCAATAACTTAACCGTTTGCTTTAGCTCTTCCAGCTGTTTAGCTTGATCGCGGAGACGTTGTTCATTTACTGTATAGCCTTTAACCAGATAATCTTTTAATACTTTGTTGGCCCAAATTCGGAATTGGGTGCCGCGAGGCGACTTTACCCGGTACCCTACCGATATAATCACATCCAAATTATAATACTTCACCGGTTTGTCTGAAATTGCAATGTGAATGGTTTCAAAATGATTAATTTCAATCGATACTGATCGTTTGCTGATAACCGATGAAATAACCCTTATATATAAACAGTCAGAATTGTGTTATAGACCAAACCGTTGGGTAAGTTTTTTAACAGAGTACAATAGTAATTTTTGAGAGTACAAATTTTTACTCCCCTAACCACGCCTCTACCACTTCATTAAAATCAGCCGGCCTTTCCATCATTGGCGCATGACCGCATTGTTTAAGCATCACCAAAGAAGCATTGGGCAAATAGTGCCCGAACTCGCGTGCTACATGTGGCGGGGTTATCTTATCATCTTCTCCCCATATTAATAGAGCAGGTGTTTTAATAGTGGGCAAGAGGTCGGCTACATAATGGCGTTGAGCCGATTTAGCGGTGCGTACAATACTCATACACTTACGGGCATCGCTGGTAATGGTGAAGACCTCATCAACCAGTGACTTAGTGGCAACAGCAGGATCATAAAAGGTATACGCTACCCGCTCCTGGATGTATTCATAACTGCTCCGGCGGGGATAACCACCCATACTGGTGTTTTCATACAAGCCAGAACTGCCAGTCAGGATCAACCGGCTTACATTTTCAGGATGACGATGGGTATATAAAATGGCCACGTGCCCGCCAAGTGAATTGCCTACTAGCACTACATTGGTCAAGCTATTCTTATTTATATAAAACTCCAGGTAATCGGTAAGGTAGGCCAACGGGTCGCCGCTGTGCTTATCGAAAATGGGCAGCTCGGGGATATGCAGTTCATAATCCGCCTGAAAATGCGCTATTACTCCATGCCAGTTACTCAACCCGCCAAATAAGCCATGTAACAATACCAAACTTTGCTTCATACTTTTTTCAGCAAATCTATCGGCATCGAAAACGGGGGGCCGTGATCTCAATCACAAAATTTGCGGCCCGAGAGTAAGATCCTGGCCCGGCTCAATGCTTCGCGGCTTATATATAGGTACCGCGCAATATTGGTAAGCGAGATCTTCTCAATGATCGCCGGCCGGTGCTCCAGCAAGAACCGGTAGCGCTGGATAGGACTTTTTAATGAAAGAATATACTGGTGTTCGGCCTGTTGCTCCATGAGCTCCTGGTACAATTGTAAATTCACATGCAACAGATTACGGTGTTGATCGTACAACGGCTGCAGCTTTTTTGTATTAATGCGCAGGATCACTGAATCTTCCAGCGCGGTGATACAAACATTCGAAGGCGCTTTTTTATGAAAGCTTTCACAATTTGCCAGAAAATCATCGGTAAAACTAAACTTCACGATCTTCTCAGCCCCTTCATCATTCAGCAGACTGAATTTAAACTGTCCGCTCAATACAAACGCCGAATACCTGGCGATCTTTCCATAGCGCAAAAAGTCCTCGCCCTTTCGGATATACCGCACGGTAGCTATGATATCCAGCATCTCCCATTCTTCGGCTGTTACCAGGGGATACTTCTTACTTAACCGTTGATAGTATGGGGGTAATTGCATTCTTTAATAATAATCGCACTAAAATATAAAATTAATTACAAACTTTAATCTGGCCGTTAGTTAACTTTGGCCCCTATTAACGAACTGCATAACCCCGGTCCCATGTCAAATACAACCAGTGATTCTTCCGAATTCCATGCGGTAAGCTCATTTGGAATTCCTGAAAGGTTATATTTTGCTTTATTGGGCAATATTGTATCAGGCAATATTGCCGATGGCATGTATGCCCATATCACCCTAAACAGTAGTTTAGCGATCTCAGTGAAAATAAATGAAGTAACAGCTATTGAAATCCCTAATGATACATCTGCCGATACTTTACTTATTTCTTATTGCGCTGATAAGGAATGGTATGATTTTCTGTTATCAATGAATGTAAGTAATGAAAATGTATCTGTCGACTTTAATGGGGCTGATTAACTTTGAACTTTCGCCAAAACGTGCAATTTTAGAAACGCAGCATGTCAACCAACTGCTGGTAGTTAGCTATCTTTATTAAGTGAGGCTTGGGTTCATATCGTTCATACTTGTCATACCACACCGCATCTATGCCCAATTCCTGCGCTGCTTTTATTTCAGAATTTAAGTCGTCGCCAATTACCAATACAACTTCTTTTGCATACTGATGCCGTAGTATAATATCTTCAAACACATCTTTCTTGGTTTTGTTGGAGGTGGAAGGATCAACAATATGTATTTCTTTGAAGTCATTCTGCAATCCCATTCTATCTACCTTGCTTTGTTGCATGTTCAGGAAACCGGTGGTCACCAGAAATTTATCAATAGTTAATTGCTTCACCAGGGCATAATCTTCAAACGGCTCTATAGGCGCATTGTATACCAGCTGTTTCAATAACTTAATGCTTTTAGTTGCCAACTCCTCATCAAACTGATAGTCATTTGCAATTTGCTGAAAAGGCCTGCGCATCACTTCATCCCTGATGTTGTTCATGTGCTGCTGTTGCGTACCGTCCTGTTCAATCAATTCAAACAAGGGTGCAAACAGGGCATTGCCAATGCTGTATACAGAAAAAATGGTGTTGTCCAGGTCGAAAATGATGGCTTTCTTCTTCATGGCAGCAATATTTATAATTCCTTTACAACTTTTTACAATAATTTGATGATTTCTTCCTCGCAGCAGTCTTCCTCTTCCTGCAAATTTATGTAACTTGTGGCCATACCCAGGTTCCTATGCTACAATATGCTACTTATTCAAGGTTCTATTCGCCTGATGACGCACAGTTCCTGATTTCGCTGTTACAAAAGCACCATATTCCTTATGCGCTTGAGCATGAGGTAAACCAGCTCGACAAAGTATATCTGGGCGCAGTGGTTGATGCCATGTTTACCTTGCAAATCCCTAAAGAAAAATTCAATCACGTAAATCATCTGCTCGCCGATCAGGCTAAACAGGATTTGGCGCAACCAGGATTTGAACACCTGATGCAATCATATTCTGTCAGCGAATTGCAGGAGATCATTCATCACCCCGATGGCTGGAACGCTTACGACCTGCAAGTGGCTACTGAGATATTATCTGAAAGATTACAGGCCCCTGTAACCCTTCCTTCTATTCATTCGGATAATTTTAAACCCGTGCGGCTGGAATTGATCTGGATCCTGCTGGGTTATATTGTCAGCCTGTTGGGAGCATCTTATTTCTTTTACCTGGCTATTGCCGGTTTTCTTAGCGGGCTTGTTGTTAACCAGGCAAAAAAAACCTTAAAGGATGGCAGTACCGTAAAAATGTACGACCAATGGAGCCGCATGCATGGCCGCATTATCATGATACTGGCTTCGGTTTGCATGGCCATTAACTTAATTCTGTTACTACATTTAATTTCCAGATAGGGGAATTGTTTCTACAGCTATATTTAACTGGTTTTCACCTCAGCATTTGCGGCAAACGGCCCGCTGTTAAACAACAACGTTTGGGTGGGTAGGGCGAAATGAATGTTCTCTTTTTTAAATGCACTCAGGATGGCCAGGTAAATAGCCTGCTGCCTGTCCATATACAAATTATACTCGGCGCTTAAAATATAATACACCACTTCAAAGGTTAAACTGAATTGCCCGAACGCTGAAAAATGAGCGCGATCGAACCGGGTGGTCTCCTGCGCCTGAATTATTTCTTTTATCATCCCAGGGATCTTAGCCACTTTTTCTGGCGACGTATTATATACGATATTAAAATTGAACACCACTCGCCGCGTTTCCATTCTTTTGTAATTATGTATGCGGGCATTCACCAGGTTGGTATTGGAACAAATCAATTGCTCCCCGCTTAACGTTCTGATGCGTGTGCTCTTCACCCCTATATATTCTACAGCACCCATTTTATCATCTACAATAATGAAGTCGCCTACTTCAAAGGGCTTGTCGAAAAAGATCACAAAATAGTTGAACAGATCGCCCAGGATAGCTTGCGAGGCCAGGGCAATGGCTACGCCACCAATACCCAGCCCGGTTACTACAGAAGTAATATTATAACCGAGGTTGTTTACAAGGAATACCAACGCAAGGATCCATAATACAATATTTATGATAAGAATAATTCCCCGCGCCTGCCGCTTTTTTTCAACGTCTCCGGCATCATTGCCCAGTGCATGGTTGATCAAATAGTTGAGGGCCGAAGTGATGGTCTTAATGATAATAAACGTTACCACTACCATTACGGCAATGTGCAACAGTCTGTTCACTTTCGCACTTACTGTAAGGTAAGAAATGCCTGCATACAAGGTGCCCAGGTATAACGCGGGTACCAATGCGCCTTCGGTGAGGTGCACAATAAAATCATCTAGCGTAGTACGCGTTCTGGCAGAAAAAGTTTTAAACCGTTTTAACAGTACAACCCGACCTATGCGGATCACGGCCCAGGAAACCACAATAACCCCAATGGCAATAAACCAGTTTAAAAGTGTGTTGCCCAATATGATCCTATCCCACCACGGCATATTATTATTTTGGCTCAACAACAAAAATTCCATGCCAATCGCGTACCTGCAACATTACCTTACTGTAAAATGGGTTTTTTCACGGTTGTATGGCAGGGGACACATATAGTAGTTTTGGCCCATTCAAATACCCCAAAACAACTGTATGAAAAATCTTCTATTATTATTTATTATTTCACACCTGTTTTCCAATTTGAAAGCGCAACAGGTAGCCAAAGACTCCTCAAAGATTGATTCTACAATTCAGGCAATTCAGGCAAAAACGCAGGAATTGGAAGTTAAGAACAAATTGCTCCTTGAGGCTAATCGACAATTAGATGCCGCAACAAATGAAGTCAAAGAGATAAATGACAAGATCCAGCAGTTAAAAGACAAAAGTAATAAAACTGAAGTCGAAAATGCCGCGCTGGAGAACGAGTATAAAAGGAAACGAATGGCAATTGACAAACAAAAAGTAAAAGAAATAAATCTTGTTACTGCCATTAAAGCAAAAGACAGTACTGCAAACAGCCTGGATAGTATTATACTAAATAAGAATGCGGAAATTTTAGCAAAGGACGCTAATATCAATGCTCAAAATAAAACAATTGATTCTTTAAAGACCGTTAAGAATAATGAAAATGATCTGATCATGGAAAGACAGGCACTTATTTCAAAACAGCTCGATTCATTAGAGGTTGTTGCGACTATGTCAATGCGTAGTATGGCAAAAATCTACAATAAAGGACAACTTAAAGACAGCGCCAGGATCAGGGAAGTTAATATGACCGTTAAAGAAGGGGTTATTCTGGAAATAATTGTAAAAACAGAGAAAGGCACTTTCCGAAATAAGAACAATATTATTGACCTGGTACATATCGGTGATGAGTTTGTAGACGAGAACAAAGACGAAAATAGAAGAGGCATCCTACACCAGGAAAATCAAAAATATGATCCGCAAGCCAACCTCAAATATATCTTTCTGGACGATGTAATAGATTACAACGTTATCAGATCATATAATGATGTTGTATATGGTGATTTTGACATAACCCTACTCCCAACTAAAACAGATAGCGTTTATTTGTTAAGAGAATCCACCTCATTAAATACTTATTTCAATGTGGCTGTTTTCACTGATATTAAAGGATTGAGCGGCGATGCCAACGGTCTGGCGCAATTTACCGCAGATGCCAAATTCATAACACGTACAAAAAGTGTGAGAGGCACGGCACTTGTTCCATTTCATTATATATCCTTTCAGGGTGGATTATCAAAATTTGATAATGACTTTAAAGGCACCGCTTTATATAACAATGATAGTGTAAGCAGGAAGGAATTGTTACAACGGGCTACCTACTCCCTGGGCTTAAAAGTTAATTTGATACGGGGATTTTCTTCACCTAAACCCAACCATCTCTTCAGCAGTATACAATTAAATGCCGGATATAATTTTATGGGTTCAAAAGTATATGACACGGTGCAAAAGGGGGTCCAGGTAATTGATACCGTTTTAAGGAATGTATCGCAAAATCAAATTTATATTGAACCGCTTGTCACCATCGAACGTCACCGCAACTTTGCCATCACCCTTTCTTTGCCTGTATCATTTGTATCAGTAAAACACAGTTCTTTCATCAGCAATCGCGAATGGGAACCCTGGATACGGCCAAGTATTAATTTAATGTATTTTGGCAAAAGACAACCAAATAATAAGATCTTCTTCCGCTATAACCACCATATTAATTTAAAACATCCTACAGAAGCTTTTACCCAAATGCAATTGGGTATTTCTTCCAACCTCACCGAAGTTTGGGACAGGAATAAAAAATAACAATAGCCAAAACAAAGGCCCCGATGTTGCTGTCGGGGCCTTTTTGTATTTCTATTTCTGTAACTATTCTTTCATTAATTCCAACCACCACCTAGCGCCTGATAAATATTCACCATGGCCTTCATTTGCTGCATCCTGGTTTCTACCAGTTCAAACTTCGATTCAAGGGCATCTCGTTGTGTCATCAACACTTCCATGTAATCGGCCCGCGCATTTCTGAACAGGTCATTCGAGATATCGATCGACTGGGTAAGGGCAGCTACCTGTTGTGTTTTAAGGTCATAACTTTTTGCCAGGTTACCGATCTTTGCTACCTGGTTGGCCACTTCAGCAAACGCGTTTACGATTGTACGTTCATAATTGTAAACGGCCTGTATCTGCCGGGCATTTGCATTTATGTATTCTGCTTTTATCGCATTCCGGTTTACCAATGGTGCCACCAGTTCACCGGCCAGTGAATACAACAATGACTCAGGCGTCCTGAACAAATAGGTAGGGCTAAATGCATTCCAACCTATTCCCGCTGAGATCCCAACCGATGGATAGAACTTTGCTTTGGCCACCTGGATGTCCAGTTTGGCGGCAGACAATTCCAGCTCGGCCTGTTTTATATCGGGCCGGTTGCTCAACAGCTGTGAAGGGATACCGGTTTGTATAGTAACAGGTAACGCTGCATTTAAAGAATTATCATCCCTGGTAATGGGCTGTGGGAAACGGCCCAGCAGGAAGTTGATGCGGTTCTCGGTTTCAGTGATCTGCTGTTGTATGCTGTATTGAAGGCTTTTGGTGTTGAACACTTCTGCCTCAAATTTACGCACCGCCAGCTCTGTAACCCGGGCCGCTTCCTTTTGTTGTTTTACTACGTCCAGCGCGTTGGATTGTATGGTAATGTTACTGTCTACGATCTTCAACTGATTATCCAGCGCCAGCAATTCATAATAAGAATTGGCTACCTCTGCGATCAGCGAGGTGATCACAAAGTTCCGGCCTTCTATGGATGACAGGTACCTTGCAACGGCTGCTTTTTTTGCATTGTGCAGTTTGTGCCAGATGTCTGCTTCCCAGGTAGCATAAGCGCCTATTAAAAAGTCGGGGAGCGGATCAGGCATTTCCTTACCAGGTTTTATTTCGGTAGTAGCATCTCCAGCGCCCTGGCTGGTATACCGGCCTACCTTTTCAACACCCGCACCTGCACGAACACCCACAAAGGGGAGGTACTCCCCTTTTCTGGCGGTTATTTCGTTTTTAGTGATGGCTATTTCCTGTAAGGTAATATTCAATTCCTGGTTGTTCTTCAACGCAGTGTCGATGAGCGCTGCCAGGTTAGGATCGGTGAAATAACTTTTCCATTTCACCGTGCCTGTATTAACGGTGTCAGTTGAGTTGTTAAAACTCGCAGGCACTGATTTGTTTTCTGTTTTAGTTGTAACAGCGGGCATTTTACAGGCGGTATACGCCAGGCAAATACACCCCAGTCCAACTAATTTATAGAGGTTACTTTTCAACATGATGATCGATTTCTTCTGTTAATGGATTTTCGTCTTCCCCTTTAATGAGCTTGCGACCGGCGGCCATTTTGGCAAACAGATAATACAACCCGGGTATCACTATTACACCCCCGATCGTACCGATCAACATACCACCCAATGCAGATGAACCGATGGTACGGTTACCGATGGCGCCCGGACCGGTAGCAATTACCAGCGGTATCAACCCGGCAATAAAGGCGAGCGAGGTCATTACGATAGGACGAAAACGCGTTCTGGCCCCTTCCATCGCTGCACGGAATATGGTCATGCCTGCCCGGTGTTTCTGCGCAGCAAACTCTACGATCAACACTGCATTCTTACCCAACAAACCTACCAGCATGATCAAACCTACCTGGGCGTAAATGTCGTTGGCCAATCCAGCAAACTTGATCAGCAGGAATGAACCAAACACCCCCGCAGGCAGCGACAGGATCACCGACAGCGGCAGCAAAAAGCTTTCATACTGGGCTGCCAGGATCAAATACACGAACAATAATACAATGCCGAAAATGATCACCGCTTCATTACCACGGGCAGATTCGTCTTTTGACAAACCTTCCCAGTCGATACCATAACCACGGGGCAAAGTTTTATCAGCCACTTCCTGAATGATCTTGATGGCCTCACCACTACTAATACCTGCTGCAGGTTCCCCGCGTATAGCTGAGGAGTTGTACATGTTGTACCGGGTGATCTCATTCAAGCCATGCGATTTTTTGATGGACATGAATGCTGAATAAGGCACCATTTCATCGCGATTGTTCTTTACATATAATTTCAACAGATCGTCGGGCAATGCGCGATACTCAGGTGATGCCTGTACATACACTTTCAGGAAGTTCCCGAACCGGATGAAACCTAACTCATAGGTACTACCGATCAGGATCGACAGGTTGTCCATGGCTTTTCCGATGGAAACGCCTTTTTGCATAGCAGCCTTGTTATCGATCTGCAATTCATATTGCGGATAGTTGGCACTGAAGAAGGTGAATAAACCGGTGAGCTCTTTGCGTTTTCCGAGCGCAGCCATAAAATCATCGTTCACCTTTTCCATGTCAGTATAGTTGTCACTATTGGTTTTATCGAGCAAACGCAAGGCAAAACCGCCCGCAGCACCATAACCGGGTACGGCTGGTGGCCCGAAGAACTCGATGGTAGCACCAGGTATTTCGTGACATTTTTCTTCCAGCTCTTTAATGATCTGCGTTACATTATGTTTACGTTCGGCCCAGTCTTTCAAACTGACGATACAGGTACCGGCATTGGAACCACGTCCTTCTGTCAATACTTCATAACCCGCTAGCGCTGATACAGATTGAACGCCTTCTACATGTTCAGCAATTTCCTGTACGCGTTTTGCCAGGTCGTTCGTTCTTTCAAGAGTTGAACCGGGCGGCGTTTGAATGATGGCATAGATCATACCCTGGTCTTCACTGGGAATGAAACCGGTAGGCAGCGTTCTACCTATACCGAAAATGCCAAAACAAAGCGCCCCCAATAACACAAAAGTTACCAATCGCCGGCTCACGATCCTTTCCATAAAATTGCTGTAGCGGCCGGTCAGTTTTTCAAACCCACGGTTGAAAACGCCAATGAACCAATTGATTGGGGTTTTTCTTTTTGGTTTACCATGCGTATTCTTTAACAACATGGCGCACAATACGGGGGTTAATGTTAACGCTACCACACCCGAGAGCACGATGGCCGTTGCCATGGTAATGGCAAACTGCCGGTAGAAGATCCCTACGGGACCCGACATAAAGGCCACCGGAATGAACACCGCCGCCATTACAAACGTGATGGCGATGATGGCCCCGCTGATCTCATGCAACACCTGTTTGGTAGCATTGTAAGGCGACATATGCGTCTCTTCCATTTTGGCGTGCACTGCTTCAATTACCACAATGGCGTTGTCCACCACAATACCAATTGCCAATACCAGCGCGAACAAGGTGATCAGGTTGATGTTCAACCCAAACAACTGCATAAAGAAGAATGAACCGATCAACGATACGGGTACCGCCAAGGTGGGGATCAACGTAGAACGCCAGTCGCCCAGGAAGATGAACACCACAATGGCCACCAGCACGAAGGCTTCGCCGAGGGTATGCAACACTTTTTCAATAGAAGCGTCGAGGAAGTTCGATACGTCATAATCGATCTCATAATCCATTCCCGGCGGGAAGGATTCTTTCTTCAGTTCTGTCAGCTTTTCTTTTATCGCCTTGATCACATCCTGGGCATTACTACCATATGTTTGTTTCAAAACCACGGCCGCAGAGGGGTGGCCATTGAGGTTTGAATAGATATCATAGAACTCACTTCCCAATTCCACATCGGCGATATCCTTCAGATAAAGGATCTCACCGTCTGGGTTGGCGCGAATGATCACATTCTTATACTGATCGGGCTGGTTATACCGTCCCTGATAGGTCAACACATATTCCAATGCTTCGGAACGTTTACCATCACTTCGGCCCAACCTACCGGGCGAACCGATGATACTTTGTTCACCCAGCGCTTCCATCACTTCATCGGTTGACACGTTATACGCGCGCATACGATCGGGTTTCAACCAGATACGCATAGCGTACTGACGACTACCAAGGATCTGCGCACTACCGATACCTTTTACCCGGCTTAGCTCACGCAGGATATTTACGTTGGTAAAGTTGTAAAGGAAGTTTTCATCAGCGTGTTTGTCGGTACTGAATACGTTCACATACATCAACATGTTTGGTTGCAGAATGTTAACGATAATACCTTCCCGTTGTACCAGTACAGGTAAACGGTTTGTTACCTGTTCAATGCGGTTTTTTACGTTTACTACCGCCGCATTGGGGTCGGTCCCCAGATCAAACACCACCTGTACGTTGGCCTCACCGGCACTGGTGGCATCTGATGTCATGTACTTCATACCTGGCACCCCGTTGATGGCTTTTTCCATGGGGATGAGTACTGATTTTACCAACACATCGGCACTGGCGCCCGGATACGCCACACTTACAATTACCCGTGGTGGCGCAATGGAAGGGAACTGCGAGGTTGGAAGGGTATTGATGGCCAGTATCCCCATAAAGACGATAACCAGGGATAGCACGATCGCAAAGACCGGCCGCTTCAAGAATATATTAAACATGTTCTTTCTTTTTTGGGTACTTACATTATTCCGATTCCAACTTTAACTGCGACATTACCTTGGCTGGCTCCTCAAAGTCAAAGGTTATCTTATTACCATCCTGTACTTTACGGATACCTTCCAGCAAGATCTTGTCGCCTTCAGTTACCCCATCCTGGATAATATATAAGTCAGGAATTTCGGCAGCAATGGTGATGGGAGTTAATTTCACCACATTGTCTTTATTCACGATGTACACATATTTTTTATCCATGATCTCCAGTGTGGCTTTCTGCGGAATAATGATGGCATTTTTCACTTGTTCTTTCATGAGAATGCTGCCCGTTTCACCATGGCGCAACAGACCTTCCTGGTTAGGGAAAGTGGCCCTGAAAGCGATGTTACCGGTTTCGTTGTTGAACTCGGCTTCAATGGTTTCTACCACACCGGAGTGTTTGAACACCTCTTTATTAGCCATTTGCAGGCTCACTTTCATTTTTTCATTTCCCCTAACTGAAGTCTTATAGTTCAGGTACTCGGGTTCTGACACGTTGAAGTAAACCCACATCTGATTATTGTCTGACAGGCTGGTCAGCAACTCGCCTTCTTCTACCAGGCTTCCCTGTTTTAAATGCAACTGGTCAATGATGCCATCGAAGGGCGCCCTGATCTCGGTAAACTGAAGGTGCACTTTGGCCAGCGCCAATTCTGCTTTTGCCTTTTTAGCTTTTGCATTGGCGAGTGCCAGTTCATTTGGGGATACGATCTTCCTGTCGGCCAGCGACTGGGTGTTCGCTACTTCGATATCTGCCGCCTGTGCTTCCGCATCGGCTTTCTCCAGCTCGGCCTGGTAAATGTTTGGCATGATCTTGAACAACAGCTGGCCTGCTTTTACATGCTGGCCTTCGTCAACAAAAATGCGCTCCAGGTAACCTTTTTCCTGAGCTTTCAGCTCAATGTTACGTATGGACTTGATCTGGCATACGTACTCTTTGGTCACTGTAGTGTCCATTTTAATTGGACTGGTCACCAATAATTTGGTGGGTTCTTCTTTGGTTTCTTCCTTTTGTTTGCAGCTTGTATAGCACACAATGGCACACAAGCCCAGCAGCGTGAGCGTTCTTTTCATAATTTATATGGGGGGTCTTATTCAGAATTGCCTGAAATTCGTTTGTTAGAACGGCGCATAACACACCTGATCTCTATAGCCGAATGCTATACAGGCAAGCAATACAATAAAATGTTCGAACGATTGGAAAGGGAATGGGCAGTCTTATGACTGCAGGGAAAGTAAAATCAAATCCTGATCACCCGATGGATGATAAACATGAAGGAAGAGGTAAGCGAAAAATGATCGCAAAAAGGCAGACTACTTTTATGAAGCATGTGTAGGTAGTCCGATGCCTCGGAATATAAAAAAGAAATGCAAATGGTAGCTAAATTCTTTTTGGAAGCTTTTAGATCATCATCGTCGTCATCAACCTCTGTAGCCTTTAATTTTTCGTGGGAACCTTTTCTGTTTATAGGCGCATTGCTGCTTAGTAACCGGTCATTGTGTTCTGTGGAGTAATTACCCGGTTGGGAGAGCTCAAAAGTATTTCCTGGAAAGAAACCTATACGAGGGTGAGTCGTATGTGCATTTCCTGCCAGCAAGAGAATACATAATAACAGAATAAATTTGAGCAACCCTTTCATGATCTTGGCTACAAATAATAATTAGATGGTCAGTTTGATGGCAAGGCTCGTAAAATTAACGGTAAAATGATAACCAGCAAACAAATCATTGCAAGTTTTAATCACTTACGCGCTGCAATAACATTTCATTAATGGCAAGACAAACAGAAGACTTCTAAGATAAGAAAAATAATTCCTGGTTTTAATAGTTTTCTAATGTTATTTTAATAACTCATGCTATTTTTAATAAAATAACCATCTCCATGAAATCGATTGCCGTAATTAGTACAATTATTATTTTGCTGTTTTCTGCATCCTGCACAACGAAACAAGACCCCTTAGCTATTACCGGCACCTGGCGTTTATTAACCGGAACTTTAATTGAGAAGGGCGATACCACAGTTACTGATTACACCACCAACAAACAATTTATCAAGATCATCAATGACTCTCACTTTGCCTTTATGAGCCATGATCTAAATAAAGGTAAAGACTCTGCAACGGCGTCATTCTCCGCAGGCGGCGGTAAATACTCTTTAAAGGATAGTACTTATACCGAACACCTGGAATACTGCAACGCCCGGGATTGGGAGAATAATGACTTTTCATTTACCGTTAGCATTCACAATGATACCCTGATTCAACAGGGGGTAGAAAAAATAGAAGGCACAAACATTAACCGCCTTAACATTGAAAAATATGTCCGCCTACGCCAGGGCAAATAAAAAAGCCCTGTATTATTGTACAGGGCCTGGTTAACGATTTGTTAAGCAGCGTTTCGACTCCACTCAACATCTTTTAATTATTTCACCAACTCATAGGTAGTGCCGGCGGTTGTATTCAAATCATACAATTGACCGGCATTTACTTTTATACCTTTTAAACTTGCTTTTTCTGAGATAAGAGGCTTTTTTGTTTCTGCAAGCGTATAAAATGGATTGGTATTGTCACCATTGGCGGGCTTTAAAACACCGCTGCCCTTAAGTTGTAAAGGACTGGCCAGTCTTAGCCGGCAGTTACCGCCCAGTTTTGACTGTATTTTCAACCAGGTGATGGTCCCATTTTTCCAGCTCATGTCAATAACAAAACCACCCCGGGCGATCAGCCCTTTTACTGTTCCCTGCTGCCATTGGTCAGGAATGGCAGGTAATAAATAAATACTGCCATCGTGCGATTGTACCAGCATTTCAGCGATACCCGATGTGCAACCGAAATTACCATCTATCTGAAACGGCGGGTGTGCATCAAAGAGGTTGGGATAAGTACCTCCATTCTGTCCCGATGTTTCCATAGGCGCGGGGGTAAGCTGGTCGGCAATTAATTTATATGCCCGATTGCCATCGAGCAGACGCGCCCATAAATTCACTTTCCAGCCCATTGACCAACCGGTTGATTTATCGCCACGGTAGACCAGCGAATTGCGGGCTGCTTCAAATATTTCGGGTGTATTAAAGGGAGAGATCTGGTTACTGGGGAACAATCCATATAAGTGCGACACATGGCGGTGCCGGTCATTTTGCTTATCCATGTCCTGCAACCACTCCTGCAACTGGCTGTACTGACCAACCTGCATGGGTGGTAGCCGTTTGATCATCATTTGCAGGGTATCATTGAATGCTTTATCCAAACCCAGGATGGTGGCTGTACGGCTGGCATTCAACAATACATCATACACCAGCTGGTTATCCATGGTTGTACCGGCGCTTATGCCTACCCCGCTCATATAAGTATTTTCAGGCGACATGGATGGCGCTACCACCAGCCAGTTATGCGAGGGTTCTGTTTGCAGCACATCCACATAAAACAAAGCGGCGCCTTTTAATACCGGGTACATTTCTTTTAAAAAGGTTTTGTCGCCAGTGAACAGGTAATGCTGCCATAAATGTTGGCTTAACCAGGCGCCGCCCATAGGCCACATGCCATAAAAACCGCCATCAACGGGACCAGTTATCCTCCACAGATCGGTATTATGATGCACATTCCAACCCCGGGCATGATACATTTTGGTGGCACTCTCCTGCCCCGTTACCGATAACTCCTTCAACATATTAAAAAGCGCCTGGTGCATTTCCGGCAACGCCGTTGGTTCTGCCGGCCAGTAATTCATTTCGGTATTGATGTTGATAGTGTATTTGCTATCCCAGGGCGGACTGAGTTTATCATTCCATTTTCCCTGCAGGTTAGCAGGTTGACTACCGGGCCAGGAGCTGGTGATCAACAGGTACCTGCCAAATTGAAAATACAGGGGCACCAGCGCAGGATCGTTCCCATTACCAAATTCTGCAATGCGCACATTGGTTGGCTTTTTTATAGCATCGGTAGTTCCCAGGTCAAGGCTCACCCGGTCGAAATACTTTTTGTAAGCGGTCATGTGTGCCGCTTTAATGGCATCATAACTTTTACCAGCCACTGCTTTTAATGCCTGCGTGGCTTTGGCTGATTCATTACCGCTTATATCTTTATAGTTAATGAAATTAGTGCCAATGGCAATAAAGAGGGTAAGGGTATTAGCCTTATTGATAACAACACCTGTATCAGTAAACGAAACCTGCCCACCTTCCGCATTGGGGACTACCTGTACCTGGTAACGCAGTCTGCCGGTTTTATTATCCACAGTAGAGGTAACGCCAGAGAACATCAATTTCCCTTCCTTTGTTTGAGTAGTAACCTCTTTAAAAGGGCTTTGCATACCCAGGCTGCAGTTTATGCTGGCCGGTTTGCTGGCGGTAAAGCGTACCATAATTACATTATCAGTAACTGCGGCTATAAATTCGCGTTTGTAGGTAACGCCATTGGCCTGGTAGGTAACACTGGCGACCGCTTTACTGATGTCCAGGTCGCGCTGGTAATTGGTTACAGTCTGCTGGTCATTAAACCGGACCATTAAACTACCAGCGGTCTGGTATTTCATTCCATAATTGCCATCGGCCGGCGCATTGCGGGGAAAAGTTTTGTTCGACAGGTCCTGTGCTTCCTTGCTCCTGCCTTCAAACAACAGTTTTCTTATTTGCTGTATGGAGTCGTACACATTCGGGATAATATTATTACCGGGCTCACCCGACCAAATAGTTTCTTCGTTTAGCTGTATTTGTTCGGCACCCGGCTCGCCAAATACCATAGCCGCCAAATGGCCATTGCCAATGGGCAGGGCCTCATTCCAGTTGGTAGCAGGTTTATCGTACCATAATCTTAACGGGTTGTTGGCTGGTTGTTGGGCGAAAAGTGAAAAACAGCAGATCTGTAGTAATAATAAAAGGGCCGTTCTGTTGGCATGCATCGTTCTTATTTTTTATTCGTTGAGTTATTCAATTGTGTCATGGCTTCATATACCAAACCGGCCACTGCAGTAGCACCTTCCGGTTGAAAATGGGTATTGTCCTTTGTCCTTCCGGATAGGAACAACGCATGCTTTTCATCAGCCACTGTTTTAACCGCCTCAGGATATTCGCCATGTACATTGCTCAGTTTTCCGTCTTTCCAGGGATAGTTGCGGGCCACAGGCGTTAATAAAACAGGGATGGCGCCTTTCTCTCTTGTTTGATCAACAAACAAACGTAAGTATTCCTTGTAACCGGGAATATTTACATACCGTTCCGGTTTATCAACGGCGCCATCGTTGTGGCCGAACTGCATCCTCACTAGGTCGTCTTTCTGCAGCGATTGGTATACGGCTGCCCAGCGCCCCTCTTCAAAAAAAGTACGGGTGCTTCTGCCGCCTTTAGCCCGGTCATCGACCAGCGCGCTGTCGCCCTTAATGATGAAATTAAGTTTTTTAAGGTTGCCTGCTTTTAAAAAGGGTTGAAATACCTGTCCCCAACCTGTAACCGGATATCTTTTTGTTTCGAAATCTTTTTCAAGGCTATAATCCGCTACGGTGGAGTCGCCGATGAGGTATACCTTAACTATTCTCTTTTTGTAAGCAAAAGACAACAGTAACACCACGCTGCTCAATGCCATTAATAGCAATAATGCCCTTTTATCTTTCATATGTAAGCTGTTATTTACAATTGTAATGCAGGGTCAACCCTATTTGGAAGTGGCAAAAAACGGGTTCAAATATTGATACAAATAGTTCGATTTTTGCCATCCCTGCTCAAACTATATTGATTATCAAACAGTATTAATTTTTTTCGAAAAAACAGACTCCTCCTTGGCGATTCCTTTTATCAATAGTGTCCTCTTATATAATGTACCGCACAAAACAAATTATTCATATATGGGACAAACTACTCGCCGTTCTACCAGCAAAAAGCTTATTAAGGAAGAGGATACCTCAACGCTTGTTCTGGATTATGCCAACTATCAGTTTAAAGGAGGCTATCCAACCGAAGCCACCATTCAACGTGCCTACGATGAATCAGACCTGTACAGGGCAGTACAAGCCTATAAATTCTTTTATCCTACCGTTTCCGGCGCAGCCATTTTTATTGGTAATAAAAAGATAGGTATTGAGCTTAATAAAACATTTGGCATATTGGACAGCAAACCTAAACACGTTGGGTTTACTTTAAATTCTGATACCCCCTATGGACCGATTGAAATTAACCTTACAAACGGCCCAATGGTTATTGATATTCCCGCAGGGCCATTGATCGTAGTGGCCCTCGATATTAACCAGCGGTGGGTAGCCGATATGGGTATTCCCGGACCAGATGGCGATAAGGGCGGTAAATTCCTGTTGCTGCCACCCGGGTATGCAGAAGAAATTCCCGCAGGGTATCATATTATTCGTAATACCACCAACCAAATATTGGTCGGAGTGCGTTCAGTTCCCGTTGGAGGAGATGTGCCAGCCGCCATGGAACGTATTAAAACAGTAAAGGTTTATCCCCTGCACAAAACCTCCAACTGGGAAGAACCCACTTTCCCGGACCTTACTCCACAACCACAGGACACCACACCCCTTGCCTGGGAAAACAATATTGAATTTTGGAAGGTGTTGCATGACGTGATCGATAAAGAACCGGTAGTAGAAAGTTACCGCAATTATTACGGTGATCTGGCTGTGCTGGGTATTGCCAAAGGCAGGCCGTTTGAACCTGACGAACATATGAAAGCCATCCTTGTAAAAGCCGCGAAGATCGCCAATGCGCAAATGCGGGTACAAGCATTTGCCGACCGCCGCCCTGACCGCATCGTATGGCCCGATCGAAAATGGGAATGGGTTGGATTGCGATTTGAGGATGGCGACTTTAATACCACCAATTATGTTGACCTGGATGCCCGGGAAAAATGGTTCTATCAGGCCATCGGCGCCTCCCCTGCCATGTTCCATCGCGGCGCTGGTTCCGGTTCGTTATACTGGTTAGGTGTACGCGATAACAAGGGCAATTGGCTCATGGGTGATAACACCTACAAACTTACTGTGCCCACACCAGTGCCAGGTAAACTCTTTTGGTCGGTAACCGTATACGACAACCAAACCCGCAGCCAGGTCATTACAGATCAGGGTAAAGCCGCCTTACGTTCCCTGTTTGAGCTGAAAGGAAAAGATACCGGAAATTCCCTAGATCTCTATTTCGGCCCCACTGCGCCTACTGGCAAAGAAGGAGAATGGATCCAAACAATTCCCGGTAAAGGCTGGTTTGCCTATATCAGAGTATATGGTCCTGAAAAAGATGTATTCGATGGTAGCTGGAAACCCGGTGATTTTGAAATGATAAAATAGTCTTTCTCCATCATTTTATACCTGGAAGAAAAAGGGGTTGGCAGTGATCACTGCCAACCGCCCCCCAGGGAACGATATAATTGCACCAGGGAGATATAAATGTTCTTTTTTTGTTCACTCAACTGCAGTTCTGCTTCCAGTACATTCTTTTGCGCCATTATCACTTCCAGGTAATTGGCATAACCAGAGATATACAGTTCCCGGGCGCTCACCACCGCCTGGTGTAACTCCTGCACTTCTTCCGTTTTGAGCGCATAGGCGCTTTTGGAATTTTCCACTGCATTCAACTGGGTCACCACCTCACCATAGGCATTCAACAATTTTTGCTGGTAGTTATATACAGCTTCTTTGTTGGCTGCATTGGCCATCACGAACTGCGCCCGTAACCGACGTTGCTGAAATAACGGGGCTGTAAGGCCGCCCCCAACACCGTAAGCAACACTTCCCGCATTAAATAATAAAGCAGGGGTAAATGCATTGAGGGCTATATACGGACTAAGTGTTAATGAGGGCAGAAAGGCAGCCCGGGCAGCCAGTACATTTTCGCTGGTTGTTTGCATGTCGTATTCGGCCTGCTGTACATCGGGTCGGGCCGACAATAAACTGGCAGGTAAACCGGCTTCGATGGTAACCGCTACCGATTCAGGCAACACCGTATCGCGGATGATAGGGCCGGGGTATCGGCCGGCAACAGCATTCAATTCATTTTCTATCTGGATACGTTCCTGCACAATACGGTATTCAATGCCGCGGGTATTTAATAACTGTGCTTTGAATTGTTGAACAGCCAGTTCATTGGCGCGTCCGCCTGTTTTTTGTGCCTGCACTGTTTCCAGGGCCTGCCGTTGTAATTCAATATTCTTTCTTACAATTTTCAGTTCTGTATCCAGCCCCAATAAATTATAATAGCCTTGCGCCAGTGTAGCCACCAGCGAGGTAATGATCAGCTGCCTGCCTTTTTCTGTTGCCAGCCATTCGGCCTGAGCGGCCTTTTTTTGATGACGCAGTTTCCCCCACAGGTCAATTTCCCAGGTACTACTTAAACCCAACCATAGATCGGTTGTAGGGCTCACGGGTATTTGTTGATCTTTGCTGATGTTGGGCGACAGGTTGGTATCAAAGTTCCCCACCCCATTCATAGTGTAATCGCCATAGCGATCGGCAGCCGCGCTTACCACACCATTTACTGTTGGTAAAAAAGCGCCTTTTCTTTCCGCCAAACGTGCATGAGCCATGGCTATCCGCTGCAGCGCAATGTTGAGATCGGTATTGTCTTTTAATGCCCCTTCAATAAAATTATACAGATGGGTATCGGTGAAAATATTTTTGAATACCAGTTGTAAAGAATCGGTTTTTCCTGGTTTTTCACCATACTGCGCAGGTAATGGTTTAACCGGCGGTTTCGCCGCCGGCTCCATTACCTTACAACCCGTGACTAAAGCAACTAAAACAAGAAGTATATAAGAATGTATTTGTTTCATTGGTTATTACAAGTTTAAAGTGCTCCGGTAGACCTGTAAGGTCTGCCTTTTGAGTCTGCCGGAGCAGCGTGTACGACAGACCTGACAGGTCTTGTTCCTCTCTATTTCAACCAGACCTGTCAGGTCCGCATCATTCATCTGATTGTTCAAAACCCGATGGCGGACCTTACAGGTCTACTCATCATTCACCATATGTTCAGTAAGTGGTTCATCATCGGGTTGCAGTTCATTCTTCTTCCTTCTTTTCTTACGGCGAAGCATAAACAACCCGAATAAACCCGGGATCAAAAACACGCCAAACAAGGTACCAGCGAGCATACCACCGGCAGCGGCATTTCCTATAGAACGATTCCCCATCGCTCCTGCCCCACTGGCTATACACAAGGGGATCAACCCGGCAATAAAGGCAAAGGAGGTCATTAATATGGGGCGTAACCTTGATACCGCGCCCTCTTTGGCCGCAGCCACCACAGATGCACCTGCCCTTCGCCGTTGTACGGCCACTTCAACAATAAGGATGGCATTTTTCGCCAGCAAACCTATTAACATGATCAGGGCTACCTGTGCGTAGATATTATTTTCCAATCCCATAGCCAGCAATAAGGCAAAGGCTCCCGCCACACCTGCCGGCAACGACAGGATCACCGCCAGGGGCAGTAAAAAGCTTTCATACTGCGCTGCCAGCAGCAGGTACACAAATACCAGACAAACTATAAAAATATAAATGGCCTGGTTACCCGAAATGATCTGTTCACGCGTCATTCCGCTCCATTCATAGCTATACCCCTTTGGCAATACACTATCCGCCACTTTCTGAATGGCATTGATGGCCTCACCGCTGGAGAAACCGATGGCCGCATCACCATTGATCATAGCGGCGGTATACATATTATAGCGGGTGATCTGTTCGGGACCAAACACCTTTTCCATTCGAATGAAATTCGAATACGGTACCATTTCGCCTTTATCGTTCTTGACATATAACTTCAATACATCTTCGGGATTGGCGCGGTACCGGGGCAATGCCTGCAACATTACCTTGTACATTTGTTCAAACCGAATGAAGTTGGTAGCATAATAACTACCCAACAGGGTTTGCAACGTATTCATGGCATTTTCCACACTCACCCCCTGTTTGGCCGCCATCTCCTGGTCAACGTGGATCAGGTATTGCGGAAAATTGGGATCGAAGCTGGTATTAGCGCCTGAAATGGCATCCTGTTGTTTTAAAGTGGTAAGAAACTTATCAGACACGTCCGCCATTTCCTGCAGGCTGGAATTTCGGTTCCGGTTCAACAACCTGAATTCAAAACCACCGGCATTACCAAAACCCGGAACCGTGGGCGGTTCAAAAAATTCTATTACAGCATCAGAAATATGGCTGGTCCTGCTTTTTAATTCCTGAATGGTCTCCTGTACAGTTTCTTTTCTTTCATCCCAGCCTTTCAGGTTTATCATGGCCATACCATAGGAAGCGCCGGTAACGTCGCTCATCAA
Organism: Niastella soli; assembly: GCF_017742245.1. Classification (GTDB taxonomy): domain Bacteria; phylum Bacteroidota; class Bacteroidia; order Chitinophagales; family Chitinophagaceae; genus Niastella; species Niastella soli. Next base: position 2,336,323 of record NZ_JAGHKO010000001.1, on the reverse strand, counting down.
ACTATAACCTGCCAGGGTACTTATATTATCTATACTTTTTTCCTTACCTATTGCCTTCTGCACCAGGTCTAACACTTCTTCGGTGCGTTCTACGGTTGAACCGGGCGGCGTGGTTACATTCACATATACCATACTCTGGTCTTCGGCGGGTATAAACCCGGATGGCAGCCATTGTGCGATGCCCCAGGTGGCTACACAAAATGCAACCAGCATCCCTACGGTGACCAACTTCCTTTTCACCATCTTTTGCACCATTTTACCATAGGTATGTTCGGTTTTATTATAAACCCGGTTGAATGAATTAAAGAACCGTTGCAACAGACCTTTTTTACGTTTATGCGCAGGGGTATGTTTAAGCATTAAGGCACACAATGCCGGTGTAAGCGTAAGCGCATTGATACCGGAGATAACGATGGACATGGCCAGCGTTAAAGAGAACTGCCGGTAGAAAACACCCACGGGCCCTGATAAAAATGCCACTGGCACAAACACGGCCGACATAACCGCTGTGATGGCCACAATAGCGCCGCCGATCTCTTTCATGGCGGCAATGGTTGCCTCTGTAGGGGGTAAATGTTCCTGATGCATTTTTACATGCACCGCTTCCACCACCACAATCGCGTTGTCAACTACGATCCCAATGGCCAGCACCAGGGCAAACAGGGTGAGCATGTTGATGGAAAAACCCAGCAATTGCATAAATGCCAACGTACCGATCAGGGCTACGGGCACCGCCAATGCAGGGATCAGGGTAGAACGGAAATCCTGTAAAAAGATGAACACCACGATGAATACCAGCACAAACGCCTCCAACAGGGTGCGCAATACTTCATGTATACTGGCATCCAAAAAACGAGATACATCATAGGCATAGTTATACGTCATGCCCGGTGGGAACGTAGTGTTTTTCAATTCCTCCATTTTAGCCTTGAGGTTTTGTATCACCTCCCGTGCATTGGAACCCGGCCTTTGTTTGATCATGATGGAAGCTGAAGGACGGCCATCGGTCTTTGACACCATATCATAGCTCACCGTGCCAAACTCCACATCGGAAATATCTTTTAACCGCAACAATGAACCATCTTCATTTGCGCGTAGGATCACATTCCTGTATTCTTCAGGGGTATTGAATTTACCGGTGTATTTCAGAATGTATTGTTTGGCCTGTTTGTCCCTACCGGAGTTGTCGCCCGTTGAACCAGGCGCCGCCTCAATGTTCTGCCGGCGCAAAGCGGTGATGATCTCGTCTGTTGAAATATTATAGGCGAGTAATTTATCAGGCTTTAGCCACACGCGCATGGAGTAATCGCGTGTTCCCATAATATCGACAAGGCCAACGCCATTGATCCTTTTTAATTCATGCAATATATTGATGTCGGTAAAATTATAAATGAACTCTTCATCAGCGGTAGAATCGTTGCTCATAACGTTCAAATACAGGAGCATGGAGTTCACTTCTTTTTCGGCAGTAACACCGGCCTTTACGACTTCTTCCGGCAACTCATCGAGTACGGTGGTTACGCGGTTCTGCACATTCACAGCGGCCTGATCGGGATCGGTTCCTACTTCAAAAAATACCTGTATGAGAGTTACGCCGTTGTTGCTACTTACTGAGCTCATATAGGTCATGCCAGGCACGCCATTGATGGCCCTTTCCAACGGGACCGATACTGCTTTTGTACAAACATCGGCATTGGCGCCATTATAAGTTGCGGTGACCACCACGGAAGGCGGTACAATATCCGGGAACTGGGTAACTGGCAAAGAGAACAAGGCAAGTACGCCCAATAGTACTATAACAATTGAAATAACCAGCGACAACACAGGCCGCCGGATAAAAGTCTCAAACATGATGCTCGTTTTCTGCTTTGGAAATGTTGTTGAATCAGAATGTGGTGATCATGGCTACAATTATTGTATAGCCAGTATGCTGTCGGCAGCGATCATCCTGGGCTTTACAGTACTTCCTTCTTTGATGTTCTGTACGCCTTCATAAATAATACGATCACCAGCAGCCAATCCTGTTTTCACTAATACGAAATCATCGATACGCGATTCCGGTACAAAACTTTTCATTCGCACCTTATAATCGGCGCCCAATACAAAAACAAAATTCCTATCCTGTATTTCCAGCACAGATCTTTGTGGCACCATCAACGCGTTGGAGATATTCGAAGTAAGCAGGATATTTCCACTGGCGCCATGTTTGAGCAGCTTTGAAGGATTGGGAAAAACTGCGCGAAAGGCAATGGAGCCGGTCTCTGTATCAAACTCGCCTTCCATGGTCTCAATTTTTCCCGGATACTTATAAATGGAGCCATCTGCCAGCTCCAATATAGCAGGGGAATGATGAGCTCTTTCTTTTTTACCCTTTACATAATTCAGGTATTCTTTTTCAGATACTTTAAAGTACACATGCATGGCATGAATATCCGATACACTGGTCAGCAGGCTGCCTTCAGTTATAAGGCTTCCCCGTTTTTGCAGAATGCGATCGATGATACCATCGAAGGGTGCTCTTACAGTTGTATAGGAAAGATTGATCCTGGCTTTTTCCTGCTTAGCCAGTGCTTCATCTACTTTTGCTTTTGCAGCAGCCAGTTTGGCATTGGCCAATTCCAGGTCGCTGGGCGTAACTATTTTTTTATCAACCAGTGATTTTACCCGGCCTACTTCCACTTCGGCTCCGTTTACTTCGGCCTGCGCACTGGTGAGCGACGCTTTTGCTTCAGACACCTGTACTTTGAACTCTGCATCGTTGAGGGTGAACATCAGTTGTCCTTTATGTACAAACTGACCTTCATCTACCATTATATTCTCGAGGAACCCCGATGCTTTGGCCCGCAATTCCACATGCTGAAAGGCATTGATACTTGCCACATATGACCGATGCAGGATGGTATCCCTGCTTTGTAATTCAAAAACGGGTAGTTCAATATCTTTTACTTTCTTTTCGGTATTACCTTTTACACCACAACCTGTTAACCAGATGATGCACAAAATATTTATAGCTGCAAAAGCTTTCATGCTTACACATTAATTTAAATAAAGTATATGAAGGGACTGGGCACACAGTGCCAGGGCTGGTTCAATAGGAAGGAGTCAGTTCCATGAAGCCAGATAATTCAAACAGAAGAAATGGATGTGGTTACTGTTCAGAATGGTGTAAGCCGGAAAAGAAAGATATAATAGAATGGGCGTAGATGGGCCGTGTTTATTCCATAGGTCATTTTAATTGACCGGTAAGAACAGATTGAACTAACGAGTTGGTTGGTTTCGTTAGGGCTAAGCTGTATAAAAGATACGGCCCTAAACCTTGATTTGATCTTCGATTGCCTTTTTGCTGGCAGGTTACAGCGAATCACCGCCTGTTCGGTAGGTTCTGCTGTAAGGTCGTCCGCTATTGCCCCGGTATCATATATTATATAATCGCCGGAAAGCAAATGCAAGTGCACCTGCTTTCCGGGGTTGCCCATTGAGAGGAACCCCAGCAGTATAAAAGCAATAAAGGAAACCCAATACTTGTAATTCACAATCAGGATTTTTACCAGATAAACTGCCTGCTAAAATCTATATAGCTTAAAAACAGCTTAAAACAAATAGTTCCACCTTAAGGATTGAAAATGGACTGTATCGGTTGCAACCGGTTTAAAATATTATTTGATGGGGGTATATTTTTAGTTGTGACAATTACAATTCTAATGTGTTCCTAATGATCCGCCTTCGCCAAAGGCTTCGGCGGATAAAACAAAAAGCCCCCGAGGTTGCACTTCGGGGGCTTTTATTGTTGCTGTCCGTGTCTCCTGACTTACAACGGGCAGCTTTAGAATGTACCGGATCGGAACCAGGATATTGGATTTCGGATACTGGATCTCGGATATTGGATTCCGGATACTGGATTTTAGATATTGGATTTTCGCCTTTTCCTTTCTGAAATATCTTAACTAAGGTCTTGTATATAGTAAGGTGCCGAATCCCAGCTGATCAAAGCCACCGCTATTGGGGCCGTAATCACCACCACCGCCTTCGGGATAACATGAATTAACTCCTCTCTCGGTGTAAGGGGCTCGCAATCCTTTACGTTTTACATAATGGTTGTAGATCATAGCATAGAATGGGCGAACCGTACCTCTTTCATCATCACTAATTACAGATTGGACAATAGTTGTATCACAATCAGGGTAGTTGTATGTCTTAAAAGGTACTTCTTCATTAGCCACATTATACTTAGCTGTATATTCTGCAGCTTTGAGCACCGCATTGTCATTAAATCCATAAAAGTCATCGCCCTGGTTCCAGGCCATTTCACATATAGTTCCTAACATAGCCATTACCAGTGTAGCGTGTCCCTGATCACGGCCGCTTTCCTGTAATTGCGCCAGTCCTTCGTCTTTATGGACATAATAAATGGCTTTGCGAAGATTTCCGTTTCCTGCGCCACGTTGCAAATAATTCACGGCTTCATTATACATTGAGCGGTTATCGGTCAATATTCCAATTGCCATTACAGAGGCGATATTACCCAGGTCCCAGTTAGCCCAGTAGTGATCGATACAGGCATCGTTGTGGTTGGTGAGGAATGAATGGTTCTTTTGATAAAAAACCGTCAACATCCATTGTTTATAGGCCTGGAAATCTTCCGGCTTCCAGCCATTATAATCGCGCATTAATTCACCAGCCAAAGCAAACTGGTAACCGTAGAAACCGGCTGCCAGAAACACGTTGGGGTCGCCGCTTAATTGCTTACAGGTAGCCGCCCAGGCATTCAGGATCTGAATGGCTTTATTAGCATAACCTGTTTTACCGTCAATTTTCCAGCGTATCGCTAACTGATAGGCAGCGGCTGCATCATTGAATGCCTTTGAATAATTATCTGGTTTTGGTTCTTCCCGGCTATTACCACCCCTGATCAATGTGTCAACCGGACCGTTGAGGCCGTAGGTTGAATCAGCATGCTTGTTGGCGATCAGTTTATTGTATCCGGCTAAAATGGTTACATCCTTTGCTGCAATAGCCAACTTTATACGGTCAAAATCTCCGGTCACATTTAATCCGCCGTGAAATAACGGGCTACCCGGAGGTAAGGTATCAATGTATTTAACAGCACCAGCTATATTAGTGGTGTCGTATAGTTCGTCGTACTCTTCACCGCCTTTTTTTGAGCAATTCACTATCGATACACTCAGCAACAGGGCGATAACAGCTAAAAAAGCGAGTCTTTTCATAGTATAATTGAGCTTTTGAAAATTAATATTACTTACGGCTTGTTCTTATAGAAATCCGCAAATACCTGATCCGGGGATAATGCCTGGTTGAAAATTTCGAATTCGTCAATTAATCCCCCATATGCTGGTTCATTGGCAACGCCATTGGTGGGTGCGCCGATATACACTTTGTTATGATTGAACAGTGTTGGGTCTGCCGCATTGGCCAGCACCACCCTGCCAATCTCTGATCCGTCTAAATAAACTATTAAAAGATGGTTAGCGGTTGAGATGGTCATGGCTACATGGTGCCATTCAAATCTCTTGAGCGCTGTATTACATGTTGCATCGAAAGGGGTATTACTTGGGAATGAGTCTATTTTCTCAAAGATCAGGCGGCCAACCATGTTAGGTCCTTTGTTTGCCTGCATTCTGGTCATTAATGCCATGCGAAGACCTCTGGCTTGTCCAAAGTCAAAAACAGGCTCTTGATACCAGGCGGAATCAGGATAATCCAGCGAGCCCCAGTTTACCCATGCAGTAACAGAAACCTCTTTGTACTTACTTACCTGTGGTTGACAGGCGATGAATTGATTATTGCTTGCTTTTCTATTACCCGTTCCAGACAAGCTAACCGCCAGTCCATTTTTACCGGCAACATAACGAATAGGTTTAGCTGTGCCATCTCCTGTTACATAGGTATAGGTTGCAGCAGCTCCGCCCATTTTGTCGGTCAGGTTGTTTTCAAATGAAAGCCAGTAAACAGGGTTTGGCAAAGTAGCAACAGCTCTGAAGAGCGGTCCTGTTACGGGGTAATCATTTACATATACAACAATACTACCTGAGCTAAAGCCTTGTGGCAGGGTTACGTTCAGCAACGTATCTGTAATATCTGTAACGGTAGCGGGAGTACCGTTAAATGCTACTTTTACTTTTGTCAGATCTGAACCAAAACCGGTTCCTGTGATTTCCACTGTTTCACCTGGCAAACCGATATCCTTGTTAGCCGCTTTTACAATGGGAAACGGAACTACTCTAAAATCGCCTACAGAGTCAATGGTGTTTGTCCAAACCTGCAAACTTACTTTACCGGAAATGGCATCGTCAGGTACACGTACTACAATCTTGCCATCTTCACAGGATAAAACAGTATCAGCCTGAATACCATTAAAAAATACCTTGACAGCATTTTTATAGTCACCAAATTGCTCGCCGTTGATAACTACTTCGGCAAAACCAGCATAACCACTATCTGGAAATAATCCTTTTGGTTCTGCGGTGGGGTAAGTATACGTTTTAATATTGGGGCCTTTCTGGCAACCAGCATACACAGCTGCCAAAACGAGTATGGCCGATAGGAATTGAATATTTTTTAATGCGAACTTCATATAGTATGGATTTAAACAGATTCTCAATTGGTAAGTATAATTGACAATAGACAATCGACAGTCAATTTGCTATCTCCCGATTGGATAGGAGCCTACAAATTTTATTTGCTCCTCCCCTGCCAATTGCCTATTGTCTATTACCTAGTAGTCATTATTTTGTACCAGATTAGCATTTAACTGGACCTGCCTCATTGGCAATGGATACAGATAATGCTTTCTTTTAAAGTTGCGATTAGCCGCCGCATCCAACAATATTACTTTCAGATCGCCCTTTCCGGTTGCAGCAATCGTTTCACCATCGCCGCTTCCTAATACCTTCTCGTAATTCGGAGCTATATACTTGCTTGTTGCACTATCTACGCCTGGATCTTTTTTCGATGCAACTTTAAATTCCGTTTCATAAGAAGCGCCTCCTAACACCATACCACAAACATCCTGGTTCAATTCATGCTCGGCAATACCCCAGCGTTTCAGGTCATCGTAGCGGGTGCATTCTCCATAAAGTTCAACAGTGCGTTCCCTTCTGATCTCATCCAGCATATTCAGGCCATTGTTCGTAACCAGTGCATTCGTGAGCGGTGCAACACCTGCTCTGGCCCGTAACAAGTTGATCGAATTATTCAACTCAGCGTCACTAATAGCGCCGTTATTTTCATACAACGCTTCTGCATAGATCAGGTAAATCTCGGCCAGCCGGATCTGTGGGTAATCCTGTGATTCCTGGCTGCTGGTGCGGTAAGTAGGATATTTATAGGCTGAGAATTTATAACCGGTATAGCCCAAATCCCCATCTAACGTAATTGATCCTTTGGCGGGTATGGAGGCGGTTGCTCCCAGCACATAACTCTGCATGCGATAATCCCTGTTTGCATATTCCATGTCTACAGTTTGGTAGCCACCAAATTTAGAAGACTTATTAACCGGCAATCCGTCAGTACACAGGAACATATCCATCAATTTACGGTTGGGCAGCATACGGGTTTGCACCGTATGAGATAAAAGTATTCCGCCCGGACGCAGGTTAATGTCGTACATGCTTTTTAGGATAAACTCATTGTTGGTGGTTTTATCCAGCCCTGCAGGGTTGCTGCCTGAACCATCTATGCAAAACAGGTAGTAATTGCTGCGATTACCCATTGCGGAGTTGCTATTATAATTCCAAAGCTTATAACCACCGCTCACTATTACATCTTTAGCCAGTGCTACAGCCTCCGTTAAAAAGGATTTCACCTGATCAGTAGCCGGGCCGGCTGAGCCTTTAAAATCGGTAGAGGTACCGGTGTACTTGCGCCAGGTTGCTTCATAGAGCAATACCCGTGCTTTAAATGCTTCGGCAGCCCATTTGCTAACGTGACCTTTCTCACTGGAAGGAATAGCCTGTTCAGTTGGAAGGCCTGCAATGGCGTCATTTAAATCGGCCAGAATTTGATCAACTACTTCATACCGGCTGTTTCGCGGAGCATTTAATTCCTCTCCTTCCACATCAGGTATTGTTGTTACGAGGGGAACGCCTCCAAAGCGTTTCAACAGGAAAAAGTACTGCCACGCCCGGAAAAATTTAGCAGCAGCTATATATTGCTTTATGTCGTCTTTCTTGCCCTTATAAGCATCCGCCTTTTTAAGCACGATATTGATCGCACGGATATATGCATAGGGGTTACTATAGTAGATATCATCAAGGGGCACCGTAATTGAACCGTGACCATACTTACCCTGAAAATCCTGACCAACATATCCCGAAATGTCTGAACCCATGTCCATAAAATCGAAAATGTTGCTGCCGTTGATCTGCTCCCAGCTGATCATTTTTTCATAGAAATCATTGGTAGCATATTTAAACTGATCGGGGGTGGTAAAATAGGACGTTTCGTTTATTGTATCTAAGGGCTTAAGATCAAGGAAATTTTTTGTGCATGCACCAGCGCCAACAAGCAGCGCACAGATAGCAGCCGGAATAATAAATTTTTTCATTTATACAGTTTTTACGCTGATCAGATATTAGATTATAAACCAAGGTTAAGACCAAAAGACCAGGTCCGCATAAACGGAAAGCCGTTCAATTGAGAGTCTGTACCCTGCTCCGGATCAAATCCGTCTTTAAGAGAAGTCCATTCAAACAGGTCGTTACCTGAGAAATAAACCCTTACTCTTTCCAATTTTGCTCTTGAGATCAATGATTGCGGCAGCGTATATCCTACAATCAGGGATTTTAAACGAACATACCGGTTGTTCTGCAGCATAAAGTCGTTGTGCAGGTAATTCCATTGTGCACGTGCTTTACTTGCAGTGAGTCTTGGAAATTTAGCGCCGGTGTTATCTGGCGTCCAGGTATTGCCAAGGAAAGAAGCGTTTTGATTCGTGTATTGATCCCAGAATGGATAAGCCAGTGGTCCGGAACGCTCAACATATTGTTCGCCCACTCCTTGCAGGAAGGCTGAAAAATCGATGCCTTTCCAACCCATGCCCATCGTAAGCCCAAAAGTGTAATGGGGTGCGTTATCGCCCATTTCTTTCACATCCAGCTGGTTAATAATTCCGTCACCATTAACATCACGTTTTCTGGTATCGCCGGGGCGAAGTACTATGCCTTTATCAATGCCAGGTATTTCGCCATCTGCTTTTGCAGTATATCTATTGTAATAGAGATCAACCATTTCCTGATCTTTCAAAAATCCTCTGGTTTGATACATAAACCAGGAATTCAACGGATGTCCTTCCACTGCAGCAACCAGTCCTGGATTAATGGCAGCAGCTCCATCCAGTGCCACCAGTTTATTGCGGCTGTCTGATAAATTCACAGATACGTTATAGGTGAAATCTTTTCCAATTTTATCACGCCAGCCCAACATAGCTTCCCATCCATGAACATCAAGCGTACCATTGTTCGTTTGAGGGGCTGCTCCACCCAATACAGCAGGGTAGATAATATTGATCAACATGCCATCATTTCTTTTCTTATAATAGTCGAACCGGCCAGTTAATCTGTTCTTATACATGACCAGGTCAAAACCCACGTTCATCATATTTACGCGTTCCCAGGTACGGTCGGAGCTTGTGAGACCATTATTGCTTAACCGAGCCACTGTTTGATTGGAAGCAAGGCTTCCAAAAATGGTGGTACCCATGATAATGTCAGAGATATAATCGTAGCTGCCGATCTGTACGTTGTTACCCATTACACCGTAACCTCCGCGAATTTTAAGGTGATTGAGGTCAGGTAAATACAGGTCTCTTATAAAGTTTTCATTGGTCAACACCCAACCGGCAGATACATCATAAAAATTCGACCATTTATTGCCAGGTGCAAAACGGGAAGAACCATCACGACGTCCTAACAGCTCTACCAGGTATTTACCTCTGAATGAATAGTTCAACCTGCTGATATAAGAATACATGCCCCATTGGCTGCGTCCACCTCTGCCTTCAACATAGTCAGTAGGAGCCACATTCAGATCATACACACCATTATTACCGATATTGGTACGGTATGCATATAAGCTTTTAAAGTCGTTTTTCTCTGCGTTCAAACCGGCCATTGCAGTAATACGATGACCACCAAATGATTTGGTATATCGTAATAAGGCCGAGTAATTTTGATACAGGGTATTGTCAGACTGGGCCCTGATATCAGACTCAGTATTTATACTTTTATCCGCCAGTGAACCATCCCAACGATAGGTGGGAACTGTAAGGCGGTAGTTATCCATCCGTAACTGATTTACCTGTATAGAAGCGGTACCTTCCAGTTCAAGCCCCTTTAACAACTCGGCGGTAGCCTTAATATCGGCCCTTACCAGGTCATTGGCCTTGGAATCTCTCCCCCCGTCTATTGTGGCGGCTGTAGAGTTCCTATCACCCACTCCATAGTTGGCATACCACTGTCCAAATGGGTTTTTGGCAGGGAACAGAGGCGCGTCCCATGCAATCAGTTCAAAACGCATATTAGAGGAAGGACTGGACGTCACATCTTTCTGGTAAGTAACACCTGTTTGCAGTTTTACTTTTTCAGCCAGTTTATAATCGTAGTTCAACCGTAAGTTATATTGCTTGCGGCCATCATATGCAGTTGCCAAAGGCGTCCTGTTATCGGCATAAGCAGCAGATAAACGATAGGAAGTTTTGTCGGAAGATCCCGAAACACTCAGGTTATGCTGTTGTGAAACACGGGTAGCAAACAATTCATCGTAGCGGTTGGCATTACCAATGAAAATATCGCCCCACTTAGAAGTTGAATAGATGCCCTCAATGCCCTGTTGCATTTTCAACAGATTATCCATCGACTTCCATCCCCAGTAATCCTTCTTGGGATCAGCATCAACAGCCTCTATCCACATACTGGCATACTGCTCCATATTGGTGGTAGGGGTTTTAATACCCAGCGTATTGATGCGCGCATTGTAACCGTAATCAATTTTTATAGCCCCTTTACCACGTTTGGTAGTGATAAGAACAACCCCATTGGCGGCGCGGCTACCGAAGATGGCAGCCATACCGTCTTTTAATACGTTCACCGATTCAATGTCATCGGGGTTCATGGTAAAGAATACATTCTGGCTGGCAACGGGCACTCCATCGATAACGATCAGGGGTGAGCCGCCATTCACAGAAGTAACGCCACGGATCTGCATGGACAGGTCTTCATTTCCCGGGCGGGAAGAAGTTCTGGTGATCACCAAACCTGGCGTAGTACCTTGTAATGCCAGGGCCGGGTTGGTTACCGCTCTGCTATCGAATGTTTTATTGGTAACTGGCTCCAGGGCGCCGGTAACAGTTGCTTTTTTAGAAACACCATAACCTACTACCACCTGCTCTTCCATGGGCGACTGGGTAGTGGTTAATTTAATGGTGATGTCGGTTTGATCGCCAACGGGTACCAGTTTATCATCGAAACCTACGTACGACACAACCAGTACCGACTGGGGACCTTCCACCATAATGGTAAAAGAACCGTCAGCTTTTGTAATAGCGGCATTCACTTTTCCTTTTTCACTCACGTTGGCATTTTGCAAAGGCATGCCATTTTCAGCCAGAATTCTACCGGTAATTTTTATTGGCGATGGTGTTTTTCCTATCACCTGCTTTACCTCTTCAACAACTGGCGGCGGTGCTGCTACCACTGCTTCTTTTACAACAACTATATTGTTGTTGATGATGCTGTAGGAGAGCGGCTGATTCCTGAAACAGATATCAAGTACCTGTTGAATAGAAGCATTTCTGACATTTATGTTAACCTTCTCTGCTTTTTGCAGTAAAACTTCCCTGTAAACAAACGTAAAGCCTGTTTGCTTTTTAATTTCCTTACAAACAGATTTCAGGGAAATGTTCTCGCCAGACAGGGTAACCTTTTGGGAATACACGCCGGCAGAGAGGTGTAAACAGGTGGCTAATAGAAAAATGGCTAGGTAATTCATTACGATCAGTTCTTTACGCCCCACCTTTATTTTCCTCAAATAGCGGTGGAGGCAATGAATTAAATACATAAATTTGGATTTGGCACCCCTGATGTTGCAATCAGGGCTGTTAGGGTTAAACAATAAGGATATCAGTGTCTTCTATTGCATTACCCTGAATTAATGACCGCACCGATTGCACTCGGGGCGGTTTTTTGTTTCGGGTAATCAGGAAATCGTTGATCACACTATTTTTTTGACATAGCAAGGTACCTGCGCATTCAGTGACGGGCATGCCGCTCCTGAACCGCCTTACACAGTCGTTATTGTAATCGTCAATACTTTATATAAGAATCGTTCTTCAGCTGCAATAGGCAAGAATTAGATGCAGCCTGGTATGGGTAAAGTTTTTTGTTGTAGACGCCCAATGGCATGGCGCCGGCTTCCATACCGCGATGGAGCTTGTTTACATAGGTTATGAATTCCCTGATCCTTACAGGGATGGCCTTAATTAGGATATGCATCATATTAGGGGTTATTTAACAACGATCTTTTTTCCCTGAATGCTGAATTTTGCACTTCCCGACTCCTGCAATACTTTCAACACATCTGACAACCGGGTGTTCCTTGAAATTTCAACAAACAAGGGATCATTTTTAACAGCTACGCCCTCATACACCACCTCTACATCATACCATCTGGCCAACTGGCGCATTACCGTTTTTATATCTGCATTTTCAAAATGAAATAAACCATTTTTCCATGCCATTACATCATCAACATCCGCTTTTCGAACCTGTATCTGGGTGCTTTTTGGAATAACTGCCTGCTCCCCGGGTGTTAAAATGGCTGTTTGTTGTACCGTAGCCGTTTTTTCAATCACCTTCACTTTTCCTTCCAGCAAAGTAGTTTTAATGGCACTTTCATCGCTATAGGCATTTACATTAAAATGGGTGCCTAATACTTCCACCTGCAGATCGTCTTTTTCTACAATGAAAGGCATGCTGCTATCATGCGCCACTTCAAAATAGGCTTCGCCGGTGATTTGTACCCTTCTTTCCTTACCCCTGAAACCTGTGGGAAAGTGGATAGAAGAGGCTGCATTCAACCAAACTTTTGTTCCATCAGGCAATCGCAACTGATATTGTCCGCTGCGGGGGGTGGCCAGGGTGTTATATGATAATGGTTCCTCGTTTTGGTTGTTTTCAGACGAATACACCAGTTTTCCATCATCGGGTTTTACCACTTTTGCACTCCCCTCTTTCGCAACTACCCCGTTTGCAGCATCATCAAGTAAGATGGTACTGCCATTCGCCAGGGTAAGAACTGCTTTATTACCGCCCGGCTCTACATCGTTCTTTAATGTTGATCCGGCTTTTGCTATTGATAGTGCCGCTTTCTTATTCAGTAAATAAACTACGGTCCCCGATAAACATACCAGGATGGCAGCCGCAGCCCACCAGGTCCTATTATGCGTTCTGCGAACCGGAGTGTAAGGAACATACGGAGTATAATTCCTATCCTCTGTTGCAATATTTTGCAGTATCCCTGCTTCAATGGCTTCCTGAATTGATTCTTTTTCTCCTTCCTCATATTCCAGCTCACCAGAGTTTACCAATTCTTTGTACCATTCTTCAACAAGCTGCTGCTCTTCTTCCGTACAATTTCCGCTACTGAATCTTTTTAAAAGATCAGTTGCCTGTGTTTCATTCATAATCGGGCTTATAAAAATTCGGGCAACGTATATACTGTCCGGTAAAAAGACCCAAGGGGGTAAAAAAAGTAAAAATATTTTTTTCCCCAGGCTCACCCAAACTGGGTATACCTTACCCTGATCAGTTAATAAACAATCGTATCAATCGTTCGCATATGTAAAATGTATCATATGAAAGCAACACAACTAAAAGAACAGGTTGGAAAATTTTCCTACTTCATCCATTGCATCAATAAAACGGCAAAGGTGGTTGCGTTTAAACTGATGGCGGTTTTAATAATTGCCAAAGCATGTTGTATATGCTTCTTTACTGTTTCATCGGAAATGTCGAGGCGTTCGGCAATTTCCTTATGGCTCAAATGATGTTTGCGGCTAAGCTGGTAAACTTCACGCATCTTGTTCGGCATTTGTTCAACAGCCGACTGAATGGTGTGTTGCAGTTCTTTTATTTGTAGTTGTGATTCTACATCGGGAGGTTGAAAATTGACAAGCACATCGGTTAACAAAACAAGATAATCGCGACGGGTAATATTTTTTTCAATATACTTTATGACCTTGTACTTGACACTCGTTTGCAGGTAAGCGGCCAGTGAACCGGTGATCCGCAGGTCGTGCCGACGGTTCCAGATGGAAAGAAAAATATCCTGCACCAGGTCGGCCGCATCGGTTTTAGAACGAAGCGCTCTGGCAGCAGTTGTAAATAATGGTTCCCAGTAACGACGATACAGCATGGTAAATGCTTCTTTGTTACCATCGGCTACCAAAGAGAGTAGTGATTCATCGGTATGGATTAAAACTGCTTCCAAATAAGGATTAATACTTACTTAGCGGTAAAAGTAATACAAAAACTAATTAGTGGTATATGGAGAGGCACTTTGTGAGGTATTATATTTTTATTTCAAATATCGGCAACGTATAGAAGCATCGCTTTATTACCAGCGAACGATTAATTCTTTATAAAAATAAAAGGCCCTCCCGATAAACCGAGAGGGCCTCTTTTTTTTGCCTTACTTATTATTATAGTATGAGCAACTTGGTTACAGCAATGTTATTTACTCTCAGTACATAAATTCCCAACTTAACATTTCTGTCGAGCTGAACATCGATAGTACCATTTGTATTCATTACCGTTTTTTGATAAACTACTTTACCAAGTAAGTCTGCCAGGGTGATCGTAATTTGTTTATTGATCAGGTAATCTGGTGTTTTTACTATGAAGTGGTTACCAATTACCGGGTTGGGATAGGCGGTTACATCATTGATCGCATCCGCATCACCGCAATAACCCAGTTTGTCGCCGTGTTTCAGGTGTGTTGCTACAGCTGACTCGGCAACGCAATCGCTTTTTCCATTGTGACAGATCATCACTTTTTCATCAAAGGCGCCACACGCTACATTTATCGATTCAATACGAATGGAAGCGGAAGTCTGGCAACCTTTGGCATCCATAATAGTTACACTGAATGTACCGGCAGTTGTAACAGTTATTGACGGAGTAGTTTTACTATTGCTCCATTTATAGCTATAAGGAGCAGTACCGCCCGCAGGTTTAGCCGCTAAAAGCAGGGCGGAAGAGCCATAGCCAACATAGATGGTATTTTTCTGAGTAGCATCAGCGTCTGCTACATACACATCAGGAATAGTTACAGTTAAAGAAACAGGGTTGGTGTCGTCGCAATCAGTGCTGTTTGCTACACCACAGGCAACAGGAGCACCGGCGCCTAATCCGTCCCCATCGTTATCGGCATACAATAGTCTTGTATCATCACAATCCAGGCTGTTGGTTACATAACCAGCAGGAGGCGTTGATGAACAGAAATAACCAACGGTTTTAGAACCAAAGCCATCATGATCGGCATCTACATAATACAACAGCGGTTTTTGAACGGCAGCGTCATTGTCATTACAGTCTGTGCTTTCGGCTGAGTACCCATCCGGAGCATCATTCTGTGCAAATAATACGGCTGCGCCTGCACCAACACCATCTTTATCGCCATCAACAAAGAACGCTTTGTTAACAGTCAGTAAGTTGTAAACACTGTCGGCCCCCAGGTAGTACACATCACCAAGTTGCGAGGCAGTGATGGTTACTTTACCTGCTGATACGATATGAACTTTACCATCTACAATAGTTGCCACTGAGTTATCAGAGGAAGTATATTGTATAGGTAAAGGCGAGGTACTTGTAGCACCTGCATCAAAATCGGCATCACTTACCATTACAGGTTGCAACGGACCGAATGAAATGGTTTGAATTCCGGTATTCAATAAATTAAATACAGGGAAGCTGTTAACTCCTGTGAAGCTCACCTGATAGTTGGTTGCGGTGGCTGTTACAGGTGTAACGGGTGCGGCCTGAACGTTCAACTGAGCTGCGTTGCCTGTTACCAAGCGCATGACAGCGGCTCCATCACATAGCGCATTGGCATCGGCAGTATTGTATCCAAAAGTAAGGTCTGTAGCAGAAGGAGTAGCTGGTTGGATGTTCCAGCTCCTGTTGATAGCACTGCTTTCATAAGGCAGTCCTACTACCAGATCTCCTTGTTTTACATTCGCTGTGATAACCGTACCAACGGCAGGGTTTACCGTTACGGGGTTGTAGCTGTCGCCGGCTCCTATCCATAAAGGTGTAACCACACCGGCATTTGTAAGGCGGGTCAGGGTTCCCGACTGATTATCACCCTTCATGGCAAACCATTGTGTTGGCTCGCCCCCGCCCACAAATTGTAAACCGGTTGGTTTTATCGTATAATTACCAGTTGAAATTACAGTGATGCCGGTTACTACTCCATCTGTAAGGTTGGCAATGGCGTAAGTAGGCGACTGGGCATTTGATAGGGTACCACCAGTGAAGATCACCGAAGGTGGGGTTACATATCCAGCACCACCATTACCCATAAAACCGTATGTTCCCACAACAGGATTGGTCCCACTGAACGTAACACCACCCAAACCAGTTGCTACAGCAGCTGTTCCGGTGAAGTTACTCGTGTTAATACTTTGTCCGCTGGTAGCGGTATTCAAATTCAAAGCAGAAGCAGAACCATCAACTACACCGGTATCGCCGATGTTGATGCTGATCTTCTGGGTAGACATAAAACGAAATAATCGCACCGTGGGTCCAAGTTTCAGTTTTCCGTTTACATTCACCGTAAGTTCGTTATTCCCCGACTGCTGATTTGTTAGCAGATTAAACTGGGCATTGGAACAATCGAGCGTACCATTAATATTATAGGTCATACTTCCACCCGTATTATTATAGGCACTAAAACCATAGCCGGTACCATATTGACCATGGAATGCACCCAGACCATTGTTTCCGTTCAGCGTAACCGTTTTCCCTTCATTTATGGTAAGTGTTTTAGCGCCTGCTCCATTATTTCCATTCTGCAAAGTAAGACTGGCAACTGTAGAACCTGCATAGTTACGCAGTTCCATATCCATGTCAATGACTATGTTCTGCGCAGAGCTTTGAGCAGAATTGGGAGAAAAGCGGGCGATGTTCGCCACTCCACTTCCGGTAAAGGTGGTGTTTCCTGTGCCACTTACGAAGACCCTGATACCCGACCCGACAGCTGTTACTGTTGAACCGGCGGGGGCACCCAAACGACCATTTATAGCAATGGTCGTAGCCTTATTGGTGATCAGACTTTGCACACTACCTGCAGGTGCGGTCAATGAGGCTACTACCCCTGACTCTGTAATACTGAAATCGTTTACTGTAAGGGTATTTGACATAGTTTCTGTACCGCTGATAACAGTTAAGCCAGACACAGTGAGCGCCACCTGTTGCAACAAGGTAGCCCCAGTATATACTGTAAGATTTTTGGCAACCCCGGCCGTGGTGGCCAGAGTTACGGTATGTCCGGGCATTATATGCACATTGGTATTGGTGGTGGGCGCCGTAGTGGTTGTTGCGCTGATTCCGCCATTTCCATCGGAGATGTTCCAGGTACCGCCGTTCCAGGCCATATTGCCTGTTGACAAATAATCACCGGCTGCAATGCCTGTAATGGTTAACGTTTGTGCTACATTGGCTGCGGCTGCATAGTTATCATCACCGGACTGTGTAGCGGTGATGGTTACCACACCAGAACCAACGATATGTATTTTGTTATCAACAATTGTAGCAACGCTGGGGTTTGAGCTGGTGTAAGCAACAGGTAACCCTGAAGTAGCAGTAGCACCCGGATCGAAATCAAGATCGCCTAATTTCTTCACCGGGATATTATTGAAGTTGATGGTTTGGGCCTGCAGGCTTCCCACATAAACCAGGGTAAAATTATTTATGTTGAACGCATTGCTGGCTCCGCCGACAAATACGCGCATGCTTTGCACACCAGCTTGAAGGGTGAAGGCAGCACCCACCGTGATCTCCTGCCAGTCATCGGCACCATTTGAGAAAACATTGCCAAAAGGCACACCAAACGTACCGGTTCTGTCAATATTATCAAACTCCACTTTCAGGGCGCCATTGGCTGCAACAGCTGAATAACGCATTTTCAATTTGTACGTACCTGCCTGGGGAACTGCGATGGTATAATTGACCCACTCGCCACTTTCCAAACCGGTTAAAGCGTAGCCTCCTTCTGAACAGGTAGTAATATCTACGGCTTCACCAGTTCTGTATTGACCACCGGTATTGGCGGAAGTTTTATCATTGTATACTTTGCCCTGGCCATCGAGTGTGAAGTGATCAAAATTCTCGGCTTCAATTTTACCAGGCGCTATATTCATTTTGTAAACGGGTTGACCATTTACAAATTCAACCGGATCACCAGGACAGTTAGCGGGCCTGCGGAAAGTCAATCCGCCCCAACCCGGGAAGTCAACCTGGAACCCCTGTCCTTCTACACCCGACTCTCTTGTGGAGATGTCGAATACCCGTTGTAACCATTTGTAGTTGTCAGGATTTACACCTACACGATCACGGTAGTGTGCCAAAGCCATCTCATGGAAAGGGTATTCGCTGAATTTGAAGTTTGTTCCTCTTGTCAGTTTGGTAAATTCCTTTTCAGAATAAGGATTTATTTTTTTAGAGAACCAGCGACCACTGCGGTCCCGACGTTGAATGAATTGACCATTCTCAACCGTAGGCTCCCAGGGAGAAGTTTGATCGGGGAAGGAATAGTTGAGCGACGCATTGTAATGCATTCCAAATTCAATACCCAATAAAGGACGATAGTTAAGGAAGCTATACATATCATTACCCTGGTTCCAGGCCATTTCACACATGGTGTTTATGATAGCCACACCGGTAACTGTATGTGACTGGTCTCTCGAAGCTTCCTGGCACTGGCCGTTTTCCCAGATGTAATTACTTATAAGTTCATTATACCCATAATCGGGGGTCGTTCCAACAGTAGTACCAACCGTATATTCATCATAATAATCGTAGGTGGCTGTAGGGCTGGCTGACGCTGAACGTGGACCTGATGGATAAGGTAAGTCATCTGCACGGTGAGGCAATCCTGTCAGATAGCGGAATGCGCGGTCATACATCAACTCATTATCCATGAAGATACCCATAGCCATAATACCACGCATGGCAAAAAGACCCTGGTTACCATGACGACCTGCATCGCCATTATACATATACCAGTAGAAGGTAGCATCTTCAGACGAAATATTCGATGTGGGTTCCTGTGTATTTGAATAACCAGGGTACACCAGCATGTCCTTGAATGCTGCAATGTCGCCTGATGTCCAGCCAGTATAGGTGCTTCTAATGATCTCGGCGCCTTCCAGCATTTTCCAGATCACCCGGCCTGCATCAAGCGCCTGCGTTCCACCCGAATTGATATGCTTGAGGTTTACCCATGCATTAAAGATCTGTACTGCCTTCTGCGCATTTCTTTCATCACCGGTAACATACCACATGATGGCGTTGTAATAGGCCGCCAATGCATCGTACTTGAACTTTTCGTAATTGTAGCCAGCATCGGTTGAGTTTACTACCAGGCTGGTAACACTTGCAGAACCCTGTACGGCGTAATTATAACTGGCGTACTGGTTTTGTGATAAATTCCTGAAAGAAGTTTTCCAGGGTTCCTTTCCCGCCTGCACCATATATTTCATCCGCTCAAGGTCAGAACGTTTGTGGCTGATACCTGGATGCGCAAATACGCGTTGGGCTGAGGCTGTTTGGGAGAACTGGATGATCAAAAACAATACTGCGAGCAGCATTTTAAGCATGATAATCCTGGTCTTTATCAATGTAAAGATTCTCATGGGACATTCCAATGTTTTAATTAGGGTAAGTTTTTTTCAGATCACGTTTTAGTTCATAAGGGTAAACACATCGGGATTATTAATGTAATAGGCTTTATCTACAAACTTCACTTTTCCTTCGAGCAGCGTTGTTTTAACTGCCGTTTTTTTCCTCAGGTGTTGCCTGAAGCCATAAACTACAGTTGGGTGTTTAGACCGGTCCTACACTTGGGTCTTAAACAAAGAGAGAGTGCTGCACAAACATGTTTGGGTGAGTGCGGGTGAAATTTTTTTTTAAAAAGTAAAAGGCCCTCCCGATAAATCGGTAGGGCCTTTTACTTTCTTTTCTTACTTATTATAGTATGATCAGCCTGGTTACAGCAATGTTATTTGTTTTCAGTACTAACATCCCTACTTGTCGATCAGCTAATCTGGTGTTTTTACTACAAGGTGATTGTCACTGGCCGTAATAGTTAATGTTTGTACTACGTTGGCTGCCGCCGCATAATTATCATTACCCGATTGCGCAGCAGTGATGGTTACCATACCTGAACCAACTATCCGTATTTTGTTATCTATAATTGTAGCAACGCCTGGGTTTGAGCTGGTATAGGCAATTGGTAACCCAGAAGTGGCTGTTGCACCCGGATCGAACTCCCTATCGCCTAATTTCTTAACAGGGATATTGTTGAAGTTGATCGCTTGGTCCTGCAGGCTTCCTATATAAATCAGTGTGAAATTGTTTATGTTGAATGCATTACTGGCGCCGCCGATAAATACGCGCATGCTTTGTACACCAGCCTGCAGGGTGAAGACAGAACCCACTGTGATCTCGCGCCAGTCATCGGCGCCATTTGAGAACACGCTACCAAAAGGCACACCAAACGTACCAGTTCTGTCGGCCCCATCGAATTCCACTTTTAGAGCTCCATTGGCAGCCACTGCAGAATAACGCATTTTCAATTTGTACGTACCTGCCCGGGGAACTGCGAGGGTGTAATTAACCCACTCACCATTTTCCAGACCGGTTAAAGCATAGCCCCCCTCTGAACAGCTGTTAATATCTACAGCCTCTGCGGTTCTATATTGACCACCGGTATTGGCGGCTGATTTATCATTGTATACTTTTCCCTGGCCATTGGTAGTGAAGTGGTCGAAGTTTTCGGCTTCAATTTTACCGGGCGCTATATTTATTTTATAAACGGGTTGGCCATTTACAAATTCAACCGGATCACCAGGGCATTTGGAAGGTCTACGGAAACTCAATCCGCCCCAACCAGGGAAGTCAACCTGAAAACCCTGTCCTTCTAAACCAGATTCTCTTGTGGAAATATCGAAAACGCGTTGCAGCCATTTGTATTTGTCGGGATTAACACCAACACGGTCACGGTAGTGCGCCAACACCATTTCATGGAAAGGATACTCGCTGAACTTAAAATTTGTTCCTCTTGTCAGTTTGTTAAATTCCTTTTCTCTGTAGGGATTTATTTTTTTAGAGAACCAGCGACCGCTGCGGTCCCGGCGTTGAATAAATTGGCCGTTCTCAACAGTAGGCTCCCAGGGCGATGTTTGATCGGGAAAAGTATAGTTGAGCGAAACGTTGTAACGCATGCTATACTCAATACCCAGTAATGGCCGGTAATCGAGAAAACTGTACATATCATTACCCTGATTCCAGGCCATTTCGCACATGGTGTTGATAATGGAAATGCCTGTAACGGTATGCGACTGGTCCCGAGAAGCTTCCTGGCACTGGCCGTTTTCCCAGATATAATTATTTATAAGTTCATTATAACCATAATCGGGCGTTGTTCCAACGGTAGCACCAGGGGCATATTCAGTATAATAATCGTAGGTGGCAGTAGCGCTGGCTGATTCAGGCCGTGGGCCAGATGGATATGGTAAATCGTCCGCACGGTGAGGCAATCCTGTCAGATAGCGGAACGCCCGATCGTACATCAACTCATTATCCATAAAGATCCCCATAGCCATAATACCTCGCATGGCAAAAAGCCCGTGGTTACCATGACGACGCGGATCGCCATTATACATATACCAGTAGAAAGTAGCAGATTTAGATGAGATAGCAGCTGTCGGCTCCAGTGTATTGGAATAACCGGGGTACACCAACATGGCCTTGAATTTGGCAATGTCGCCTGGGGTCCAACCAGTATAGGTGTTTTTGATGATCTCGGCGCCTTCCAGCATTTTCCAGATCACCCGGCCGGCATCCAGTGCCTTCGTTCCATTTGAATTTATATGTTTGAGGTTTACCCATGCATTAAAGATCTGTACTGCTTTCTTCGCATTTCTTTCGTCACCGGTAACATACCACATGATGGCGTTGTAATAAGCAGCCAATGCATCGTACTTGAACTTGTCGTAGTTGTAGCCAGCATCGGTTGAATTTACCACCAGTCTGGTAACACCTGAGTTACCTTGTACTGCATAATTATAACTGGCATATTGGTTTTGTGATAAATTCTTAAAAGAGGTTTTCCAGGGTTCCTTTCCCGCCTGCACCATATATTTCATCCGGTCAAGGTCAGAACGTTTGTGGCTGATGCCTGGATGCGCGAACACGCGTTGGGCCGAAGCCGTTTGAGTGAATTGGATGATCAAAAACAATACTGCGAGCAGCATTTGGGGCATGACAATCCTGGTCTTTATCAATGTAAAGATTTTCATGGGACATTTCAGTGTTTTAGTTAGGATAATCGGACTACGAATGGGCTCCGCTGTAATTTTATCTCAATAATGTGTTACAGCCAGATTAGGGGTTTTAATTTTTCAGGGTTACCGGTTCTTCATATACATCGTTTTGGTTTTTTAGATCAGTGTTTTGTTGAATTGGAATAAACACATCAGAGCTATTATTGGACAATGACCTTTTTATCCTGGATGGTGTACCTGGCGCCTCCGGCCAGGTTCAACACGCGTAACACATCAGACAAATTGGTGTTGCGCGTCACTTCAAAGAATAAAGGATCATCATTATCAAGGCTTCTTTTATAAACTACTTCTACATCGTACCAGCGCGACACCTGCCGCATCACTGTTTTTATATCAGCATTTTCAAAATGAAACAACCCATTCTTCCATGCCATTACCTGGCTTACATCAGGTGTTTCGTTAATGCTCAGTTTTTTTGATGCTACCGCCTGTTGTCCTGGCGCTAACAATATGGAATCGGCTTTACCTACAAACTTTACTTTTCCTTCGAGCAGCGTGGTTTTCACTGCCGTTTCATCATCATAGGCGTTGATGTTAAAGTGTGTACCTAACACCTGCACCTGTCCCAGATCACGACCGTTTTCCTTGTTCTTTATATCTACTACAAATGGTACCCGTTTACCATCTTTCACGGTCACTAACTTTGCCACCTCAAAGTAGGCTTCACCGGTAACCTGCACCTTTCTTTCCGTTGCATCGAATGCGGTAGGATAGGTGATGGAAGAGGCCGCGTTCAACCACACTTTACTTCCATCTGGCAACTCAATATTATATTGCCCCCCTTTGGGTGTTGACAGCGTGTTATAAGCAATAGGTGCATTTACGTCGGCAGCTTGTTCATCAGACTTTGCATACATCAGCTGGCCGTTCTTTAGCTTAACTACTTTTGCATTGCCTTCCTGTGCTACTACTCCATTCTTTTCATTGTCCAAAACAATGGTAGAACCATCTGCCAATGTGAGCACCGCTTTATTGCCACCAGGCGCCACATCATTTTTGATCTTAGCTTCTGCCACCTGTGTTTGGGAATTATTGTTCATCCATACCAAACCACCAGCAGTTACCATCAGCAACACCACTGCGGCAGCAGCTATGCGCCAATAGGGCATCCTGCGTTTCGGGGCAGTATCGATATTCACTACCGGTGTTTCCTCCGCTTCAAAGATCGCCTGTAATACGGCCTGGGCTGTCTTTTCAGGCATCTCATGCGTTACCGGTCGTTCAGCGATCATCTTGTCCAACACTTGTTGTACGGTCTTTTCATTACTGCTTTCCTGCAGCAACCGCATCAAGGCTGACTTTTCCTCAGGTGTTGCCGTTTTATCAGCGTATCTGTTTAATAAATATTCCAGTAATGAAGCCATAAACTACAGTTGGGTGTTTAGACCAGTCCTACACTTGGGTCTTATACAAATAGAGAGTGCTGCACAAACCTGTTTGGGTGAGGGCGGGTGAAAGTTTTTTTAAAAAATTTTCAGGATAGGGAATTACAGTGAGTATCAACTCTTTAATAATGACGTATCAAAACGATCAACGCGATGGTAACGTCGAGACGGGTAAGGCAGTAGGTCCTTATGCTGCGCATCGCCTGTGCCAAATGTGTCTTTACAGTTTCGGGCGACAGGTGTAGTGCGGCAGCGGCCTCTTCTCTTTTCAGGCCTTCTTTTTTTATGAGGTTATACACCTGCCGTTGCTGTTCGGGCAGGCGATCGATAGCAGCCTGTAAAATGCGGGTGTATTCATTGTTAAGTACCTGGTTCTCGGTATCGGTGTGATACAGTGGTACTCCTTCCATGGCACTGACTTCCAGATCTTCCCGCCGGGCAATTCTTTTTAATGCGGCAAAAACATAATTGCGGGTTATCGTAAACAGGTAGGCCCTGAAATGTTCTACTTCGTTAAGCGTTTCCCTTTTTACCCAGATCTTTAAAAATACATCCTGTACAATTTCTTCCGCCACGCCAGTTGATTCGGTCAGCTCATAAGCGATGGAGTAAATTTTATTGCGGTAGTTATTATATATCTGTGTAAACGCATTCCTGTCACCTTCAGCCACCAGCTTCAGTAAATCAATCTCAGTGTATTCAGGTTGAAATGCCAAGGTTTTTCAGCGTTTTATTTAACTGGACAAATGGATTTTAGTTCCGCAAACAACGGGACTAATCTACGGCGTTTAATGTATAATCAAAATATTTTTTTTTAATATCCTATAAAAATATATTGTCAGTATTACGCTTTATTTCTTTCTAATCAGGAGCTTATCAATCTTGGGGCCATCCAGGTCCATCACTTCAAATTCAAACTCATTCCATTTTACCACTTCACCTATTTTGGGTATATAACCAGCCACATACAACACCAATCCGGCCAGGGTATTATAATCACCCTCCTCAAATTCCCGGTTCTGTAAATTGAAATAATTTAAAAACTCGAAATAGGGATAACCACCATCTGCCAGCCAGCTGTTGTCCTCTCTTTTTATGATCTGGAATTCCTGTTGGTTATACTCTGTAACATCACCGATCAGCGCATCGAGGATATCGTCCATGCTCACCATGCCGATCACCGTTCCGTATTCATCAAGCACAAAAGCATAGTGCATTTTGCTTTCCTTGAATTTTTCCAATACCTTATAAGCAGGCGCTGATTCGGGCACCATTACCGGCAGCCGTAAAAAATCGGCCATGTTAAATGCGGTTGTGCTGAAATCTTTTGGGAAGATATCTTTTACAGAAACAACACCGACCAGATTTGATGAGGTCTGTTTATAAACAGGATATACGGAGTGCGCTTCGTTTTGCGCTTTTTCTTTAATAACAGTCAGGTTATCGGTAATATTAAAACACAACAGGTCGCCGCGATGGGTCATTAATTCGCTTACTTTTCTATCGCCCAGGGCAAATACCCTTTCCACTATATTTTGTTCAATTTGCTGAATTTCGCCGCTTTCCGCGCTTTCCTGTACAATCGCTTTTATTTCTTCCTCACTTACAAATGCATCTTTCTGTTCTTTCAACCCAAATATGCCCAGGAATACATCATTTGTAATTGTCAGCAACCAGATAAATGGTTTGGTAATTATAGAAATGAGGGTCATGGGGGTGGCCACAAAAGAAGCAATTGTTTCAGGGAACATCAATCCAATCCGTTTGGGGATCAATTCACCAAAAACTATGGAGAAAAAGGTGATCACCACAACGATCACGGCCACCGAAACGCTTTGGGAATAGTCTTTCAGCCAGTCTATTTTTTCAATGGCAATACGCAGGTTGTCCTGTATTTTCTCACCACTATAAATACCCGTCAGAATGCCAATTAATGTAATGCCAATCTGAACGGTCGATAAAAATGTATTGGGGTTGTTAGCCAGTTCCAGCGCTTTACGGGCATTGGAATTGCCCTTTCGGGCTGCATTCTCCAGTTTGAATTTCCGCGAGGAAACCAGGGCGATCTCACTCATGGAAAAAACACCATTTAGCAGGATCAACAGGAGGATAATTAGGATTTCCATATATAAGTTGAAAAGACATGGCTTTGTTTACCATGTCTTTTCTGTTGCAAATATCCGAAATTCAATTAACCTTTCTATAGAAATGTAAATTAACCCTTTGTATACGCTTAGTGGGCCTTTCCGCCTTTTCCGGTCTCATCCAGCGCAGACCTTAATCCTTTTGCCATTTGTTCGGCATTGCCTACTCCCCAATAATGGAGAAAAAAGGTTTTGGGTTCTTCATGGACCATATGATTATGAACGGCCACTACTTCCAGTCCATTCACCACCAACTGTTTTACTACCGGCGCTACTTCGTTTTCAAGCATTACAAAATCACCGCATACAGCCGCTCTGTCTGGCGTGCCCTGCCAGGCAGCCCAGGTATTGAACCCCATAAAGCTGCTAACCGGAATGCCATGTTCCTGCAATTGAACATCGGGCCGGCCGATGGTATATTTGTACACACCTTTGTTCATTTCACCTTTCTGCCCAATAATGGCATCCAGCTGGGCTATATTCAGGGTATTTTCCACACTGTCGGCCTTTTCGGCTGCCGGATCTACCCCTCTTATTTCCTTTATTTTATTGAGAATGGCTTTTACCCCATTGGCCAGGGTAGTAATATCGGCCTTACGGTCAATGTGCATATACATGACGGTTGGCCGGTTGCGTATAAAATGGTTATGGATGGCCGTAATGGAAAATCCCTGGCTGATAACCTCCTGCTCCAACCACTTTAGATCAATTTCTGTTAATATCAGATCGCCCATTACCATGGCGCTGTCACCACAGGGTGTAAACGCGACCCAGCTGCTTAACCCCATTGGTGGAATTATTTTAAACCCATCCACTATCATTTTAAGGTCATTTTGCGGTACCGTGATCTTGTATTCACCGTTCTTTTCAACACCCTTCATTCCAGTGATCTGTTCAATGGTAGCAACATCCAGCTTACTACCGGGCGGGCAGGCAATAAGGTTGTTTTTCATGCCAGCCGCTTTATCTTCTGTATTAGCAGACTGACCACAAGCCATAAAAAAGACCGGGAGACTCAGGAAAATAATAAGTTGTTTCATGCTAGTGATTTTTAAAAGCATCGCTAAACTACCAATTAAATTTGTAGAAATGCTGGCGGCCGGAAGGTTGCAAAACCAACCTATTCTCATTATCTTTTGGCCTTATTATAAATGGCTTATGGCATTAGAAAATTTTCAAATTGGCTTTGGCAATTATGATAAAAGCCCCGAATACTATTATTTAAGCGAAACCAATCCTTTAAAGGCTACCATTTTTCTGGCATTGAAACTGGGAAAACCTTTGTTGATCACCGGTGAACCGGGAACCGGGAAAACCCAGTTGGCCCACTGGGCGGCCTGGTATTTAAGCACGAAAGTTGATGAAAATATAACACCCTTCGTTCCTACTCCTTTTATTTTTAATACAAAGAGTACCTCTACCGGGAAAGACCTGTTTTATAATTACGATGCCATTTCTCACTTTCAGGATAAAGAAGGCAGAAAAAATGTAACGGAATTTATAAGCCTTGCCGCTATGGGCCAGGCAATTGGTCAAACCCAGGGACGGCTGGCGGTAGCAGAAAAGTTTGGCCTGGCAGGTGTAAGAAATTTACATACACTTCAACCTCAACCGCATAGCTCGGTGTTGCTGATAGATGAAATTGACAAAGCACCCCGGGAATTATCGAATGACCTGTTAAGTGAAATGGAAAACAATCGCTTTTATATACCCGAATGTGAAAAAGAGGTATTTAAAAGTGAGCACCGGAAAACCAGGGTCCTGACAATACTCACCAGCAACAGCGAAAGGAACCTGCCGGATGCCTTTTTGCGCAGGTGTTTGTTCTATCACATCCCTTTCCCTTCTGATGAAGAGCTTTTAAAGATCATTTTACAACGCATTAGTCCATTCCTTTCGGAGATAGACAAGCATTCCGGGATGGATTTTACGGTACATTACCGGCGTGCGTTACAACTCTTCCACCTTATCAGGAGCAAAACCCATGTAAAGCCACCCTCTACCAGCGAAATGCTGGACTGGTTAAAGGTGCTGCATATGGAAAAGCTCATAACGGAAGATATTAATACAAACACCATAGCATACTTACCACCCGAGCGAAAGAAAGCCCTGCAGCTAAGTTTATATACACTGCTTAAGACAAAGGAAGATATTGATGAAATAGAGCAATTATTAAAACTCAGATAGATAAATTGAAGCAAAAAAGCAGTTATAGGATCCCTTTAGAAGAATTGCTGGCTTTAATAAAAGCCAGCGGTTATGAACTGAATGTACAGCAGGTCCTTGAAATTCAATCGGCCCTGCTCACTGCTTCTCTTTCCCGCATGGGGCTTGCCGGATTGAAATTTTTGATCACCCCGGTAATAGCTAAAAATGCTGAGGACCAGCGCCACCTTCACCAGATCATAGACACCTATATTGCAGAGAAGAAAATTATAGCGGCGCCAGCTACCCGCCCTTTGGCGCAATGGCTGCATACGCACCCAAAACAGGTTTTTGTAGTAAAGATCGCAGCATTTTTATTGATCGTCCTGGCGGGTGTTTTATTTTACATTTTTACCAATAATAAAACCGAAACCATTGTAGCTGCCAGACCAACAACCGCTCCCAAAGCCGATAGTGTGATTGCAGAAACCGCTCCGCCCCCCGCTTCACCCGCCCAAAAGCAAGTGGTCACCACGGCTACACCGCCAAAAATCAACCAAACACTTTCTGTTACAGTGGCAGGGTCCGCACGGTATATCAGACCTGTGCCTATAGACATCAATCTGCAGCTATCATTAACGTTCGGCACCATTGCAGGCATCATCATGGCCTGGATAGTGGTGTATGAACGAAGAAAAAAAATTGACCTCAAAGAAAAGCAACGCGCAGAAGATGCCGTTTTTGTTACCCGTGGAGGAAGGAAAAAGTTCGTTGGCTCGGGATATGAATCGGAGGGAGATTTCGCACAACCAACTGTACAATTTCCCGACCGGGATTATTTGATCCACCTGCCGCGATCACTACAAAAAATAAAAAGCCATTTAAAAAAGCAGGCTTCTATACCTAATCCTGGTATCAATATTCAAAAGAGCATTCACAAAAGCGTTCGCAATGCTGGCTTTACCTCACTGGTAAATGCTACTGAATGGAAAGACAGGAAGTATCTTTTTTTAATTGACAATACGCAATCCGGATCACACCTTACTGCCTATTTTAACCATGTAGTGAATATCCTGGGCGCCGCGGTAACCACCGTAGCCAGGTATAGTTTCCAGGGCGTCCCCAACCTGGTACAGGACGAACATGGCAATACGATCTTTTTGGAAAACCTTGTCGATCAATATGCCAGCTATCACCTGATCCTGATCAGTGACGGTCACTTTTTTTCCGAGACAGATCAGCTAACCTTTAAAAAAAGGTTGACCGCTATTTTTCAAAGATGGAATTCCCGATCAATCATTACAGCCGTGCCCCTGCCTGACTGGTCGACGCATGAAACGCTTTTGCAAAAAAATGATTTCTTATTAGTGCCGGCAGAAACTGCAGCAATAGCCTTACTGGCCCAGGCCATTGCAGAAGATGGCGTTATCACCCAACAGGAGTTACTTAAAAGGCTGACCGGTGTGTACAGCGTGAAAAGCCATTCTTTTCAAAGCGCACATGGGTTAAAACAATACCTGAACGATAAAAAGCTGTTTCAACTGGTTTGTTCGCTTGCTATATACCCGCGTTTACAATGGTCACTCACGCTGGCATTGTTTGATGCACTTTTGAAAAACACCTTCGAGGAACCGGCCATTGAATTGACCCATGACGTTTTATTAAAAATAGCCCGTATTCCCTGGTTGCAAGCAGAGAAGCTACCTGATAACATCCGGCTGCAGTTATTAGATTCTCTTACCGCCGAAACAGAGGTAACTGCCAGAGAAACCATTCTTGCCTTACTGGATCAGGCAAGGGGTATAACCCCTACCAATTCACCGGCCTTTACTGAGATTGACACCCAGTATACCATAAATGCCTTTTTCCTGTTTTCCCATGATCAGTATAAATACAGAAGTTATTCAGGAACAAAAGCAGTGATCAGCGATTACTGGAGTGACCTTTCCGAATGGTCATTGAAAGAACATGTTGACAAAGGGGGGAATGCTTTAATGCCAAAGTATAAGTCAAATCATGCAACGATACAGGAGTTTCTTATTACCGACAAGCAGCTTGAAAGCTGGAATGTAAACTTCACAAAAATCGTGTTGGTTACCCTGCCAGCCATCCTATTGTATATCGCTTTTTCCATTTTTAAACCGGCATTTGTGTATCCGCCCGAGGCGTTTAAAAATGTGTCATTATCCCCTATCCTCCATAAGGAAGGCAACTGTACTCAACAATTATTGTATGCCATCAATACCACCAATGGGGCATCTGATACAATTTATCTAAGCCCCATGAACCCCGTGGATACGTTGCCGATCCGTGATGTAAAGTATAACGAAATGGTGACCATGGAACTCTGGACAAAGGATACTTTGATGCGTCCGCTTTCTTTCCCGGCCAGAGATTCGTTTGTCTCAGTACAAGCAATATGTGAGTAAATAATAACCCTAAGTCAAAGAACTATCGTATACGATTACAAAGGTACCCCCTAATTTCATGCGATAACTCCATCATGGGACGGGCTTCGGAAACCGCTGTGACGGCTCGAGAAGAACGGTGTGACGAATGGTAATTTCTCCTCGGAAACTTCATTTTTGGTGTGACGAATGGAGGAAAAGGGTGTGACGAATGGTCGAAATCCTGTGATGGTTGTTATTTTCTTCTCTTTGCCTCCTCGGAACTACCTCGATTCCTCCCCGAAAGACCTCGAATTCCGAGGATGCAATGAGGAGGCAAAGAGGTAGCATTGAGGTAGCATTGAGATACCAAAAAGAAGGAATTTCGGCCAATTGCTTTTCCCCATACCCGGGGGAGTGCCAAAGTGGGCCCGTTACACGGCTTTGGCCATTGGCGTTCCGGGAGTTACCGGCACCTTCTTCTTTTCAACAACAGTTTGATAGGTAGTAATATCCAGTGCTTTTTCGCTTTTGGCAATGAGCACGGTTGCAATGGTGTTGCCAATGAAATTGATTATGGCCCGGCCTTCACTCATAAAACGGTCTACCCCAATTAATAAAGCCATGCCTTCAATTGGTATCACTTTTAAAGCAGTAAGGGTGGATGCCAGTACAATAAAACCACTACCGGTTACGCCGGCGGCGCCTTTACTGGTAAGCAACAGAATGCCTATTACCGTTAGTTGCTGGCTCAATGACAGATCAATGTTAAATGCCTGCGCCAGAAAAATAACGCCCATGCTTAGGTAAATGGTGGTGCCATCCAGGTTAAAACTATACCCGGTTGGAATTACCAACCCCACCACTTCTTTTTCACAACCGGCTGCAGTTAATTTTTGCATAACGGAAGGCAATACCGCTTCGCTGCTGCTGGCGCCCAGTACAATTAAGATCTCTTCTTTTATATAACCCAGTAGCTTCCATAAACTGATGCCATAATAGCGGCAAACAAGGTTCAACACTACAAAAACGAAAACAATGCAGGTGAGATAAAAGGTCAGCATGAGTTTTCCCAATACGATGAGCGTACTGAAACCATATTTCCCAATGGTGAAAGCCATCCCGCCAAAAGCCCCTATTGGGCTCAGCCGCATTACCATCTTCAGCACATTGAACAATACCTTGTTGATGTTCTCGAAAGTAGTAAGCAACCCACTGCCGGAATTGCCCAGCATTTTTAAACCGATAGCAAACAGCACACTAAAGAACAGTACCTGTAAGATATCACCTTTGGCAAAAGCCTCGATAATATTAGAGGGTACAATATGCGAAAAGAATTCGCCCCAGTTCATGTGTTTGGCCTGTTCCGAGAACTCTGTTACCTGCTGCGTGGCAGTATGACTGGCTTTTATGCCTTTACCCGGTTTTACCAGGTTGGCGGTAACCAACCCGATCACCAAAGCAAGGGTGGTCACTATCTCAAAATAGATCAGGGATTTTAATCCTACCCGCCCTACTTTTTTCATATCACCAGCGCCCGAGATGCCCAACACAATGGTGAGAAAGATCACCGGTGTGATCACCATCCTGATCATGTTGATGAAGGTTTCGCTGATCAGTTTGGCCGTTGGCCAGAACTGGGGAAACCGATAGCCAATCCAAACTCCGGCTATAATACCCAGGATCACCTGCACATACAATATCTTCAGGTTCTTCACATACAATATCTTCAAGAATTTCATATCGTTTTATTATGCGTTTCGCTATTTCGCGTTTTGACTACGCTCAACGCTTTTTAGCAAGTCCCTTTGACTCTGCTCAGGGTTTTATTTAATAAGATACGGTGTAATTATTCTTTTCCAAATGGCATAGCCTTCCGGTGTCATATGCAACCTGTCCTGCACATACAACTCCGCCCGCATTTGTTTTTTGGCATCGAGCATGGGATCGTAAACATCAATAAACTGAGCTTTAGGCTGGGTTTTTATCCAGGCCTGAATCTGCTTATTGGCTTCTTTTACTTTTGGTTGGATCTGCGCCCGGACCGGACTGGGTTTTATGGAAACAAAACTGATCACGGTATTGGGCAGGTTCTGCCGGATGATGCCAAACAAAGTTTTAAAACGCTGCACTACCTGAGCGGCTGTAATACTGTCGCCGGATGCCAGATCGTTCTCCCCACAATATACCAATACCTGTTTGGGTTTATAAGGAAGTATGATGTCATATGCATACCGGATAACATCCGTTAAAACGGAACCGCCAAAACCGCGATTGATAATAGGATAACCGGGAAAATAATCATTTACATCTTTCCAACGGGTAAAAGAGGAGCTGCCTATCAACAGAATCCCATTAGGCGCGGGCGGTTGCTCTGAATCCAGTTTTTTAAAGGCAAGTATATCGTTGTAAAACGGCGGAGCCTGCGCTGGTTTGGGTTGAGGGGTCACCGATTTATAAAACCCGTTCAGGTGTAACCACTTCATGGCTTGCGGCATCCAGGATTCTCCCATTGCCTTGTTGAACATAGCAAAACCATGTCCGCCTTTGGGATAGATCATCAATTCTCCGGTGATCTTTTTTGCGGTTAATGCTTTGTAATAGGCAATGCTGTTGCCTACCCAGGAGGTGCTGTCGTCCTGCGCATGTACTAAAAATGCGGGTGGCGTAGAGGCGCTTACCTGCAGTTCAGGCGAGTAAAACACTTTATCGGTTTCGGTAAAATTCTTTCCCAAGAGAGAAGAACGCGATCTTAACGTGGGCGATACCAGCGAATCGGTAAAGCTGATCACCGGGTAAGCCAGGATCGTAAACGCTGTTCTCTTTCCTGTTTTGGAAGTAGCGCCCATTGCAGCGAGGTGGCCACCGGCTGAAAATCCCAACAGACCGATCTTCGTGGTATCTATGTTCCATTCAGCGGCCCGGTTATAAACCAGTTCCAGTGCCTGTTCCAGGTCATTGAGTGGCAGGTTTCGATAATTGGTAAAGGTGCTGTCCTGCCAGGTACGGTACTTCAGCACAAAGGCTGTAACGCCCGAGTCGGCCAGTGATTTAGCGACTTCATATCCCCCATCCTCAATGGTCAATCGAACATAGCCACCACCCGGACAAATAATAACCGCCGGCTTTGCAGCATTGGGCGTTTTGGGAAGAAAAGCGATCAGTTCAGGATGTTGACTTACATTGATCACTGAAGGCCTTCCTTTTTCGGGGGTCAACGATTTTTCATTATCTATATCGGATAAGTTGCCGGGAATTTCGCCACTGTATAATGGGATCTCTTGTTGCGCCTGGGCACAGGTTATTATAAAAAAGGCTATGACTGCAAGTACTTTTTTCATCCAATCGTTTTTTGCTACTGATTTACCGGTGTTGCGGTAAACAGTGAAGGTATGGGATTTGGGGTAGATGTATTCAGGTCAACTTCCACTTGTGGATACAAAAAGCGCTTCGGTATTTGAGCACCGGTATTAGGCTGCACAGGTACGCGGATATCCGTTTCATTGAAGGTCCTGCGCAGGTCATTGTACCCTTCTATTTGCCCAATAAAGGTTGAATTGCATTTCGGAATATTCCTGGCGGTTGTAGATGCCCAAGTTGCCGTTGGTGCTGAAGTAAGGGAAATAGTTCAACTGGCGGTCGGTAAAATAATCTACGCCTGCACGGGTGGTGAGGGTAAACCAGTCAACCAGTTTTATGTTGATCTCGGCTGAATTAATAAAGCGGTTCACCTGGCTGGTGTTTTCCAGTTTGTACAGGTCCCACAACGGGTTGTTGAAACCGGGGTTGGCGTTGGCGCCTATATAGTTCCGATAGCTGCGTTGACGACCTTCGATCAGGGCGCCGCCAGGCGTTCCGGAATAACTTCCTATATAACCTGAGTTGTCGAAATCGGGTGGGGTGCGCAATAACCCGATCAGGAATCCGGCATTGTTCACACCAGTTTGTTGCCGGTCTGAATTGATAAGCGTATAACTGGTTTTATTGGAGATGGATAACCATTTATAAATCTCCCTGGTAACATTGATCCTTGCGCCTGTTCTGTGATAACCGCTCCCCTTCTTGAAAATGCCTTTCTGGTTCAGGTCGTTCAGGCTGAAGAAGTAGCTGGACTTGCTATCGCCACCGCTCAAGGATAAAGAATTATCGAGATAATGACCGGTACCCACCACATCGTTCCACAAATAAGCAAACATTGCAGAAGGATCTTGTTTCGCATAGCAGCAATCGATTAGTTATTGGGTAAAAATGTTGTACACAACCGTTTTTATAAAATCCGGAAAAAAATCAGATTTTTGACCGGTGAGGCATCGCATCATCTAATTTAGAAAAGCGGCGAAGGGTTTCCATCAGAAAGACCAACATAACGGTTTCCAAGAATAATGAACCCGTTTCTGGAAGGGAGTTTAAATTTCTGGAATTTCTCAACTTACTATATATCAAATCTTTAAATGCAACTAAAAACAGGAAAAGAGGAAATCGTATGCCTGTTGACAAAAGTGCTTGCGCAGTTTGAATCTCATACAGGGCAGTCTATAACGCGTAATTCGAACCGGAAAAATTATGAGGAAGTAGCCAAAGTTCTCAGCGAGATCAGCAACAACCTGCCTAACACTGCCGGTACGTTGCATCATGAAGCATACTCCCCGGATTACAATCCCAAGAACCTTGAATACCCTTTTCGTAAATATGATATTACGGGTAACCAGATCAAGGATGCCTACTTCAATCGCATTGTGGCCAACCCCCGTTCCTTTTTGGTGGATGCCTGCTATATATATTTATATGGGGTGGGCCGAAAGGGATTTGAAGCCAATCCGGTTGATGCCGACCTGTTGGTAAAAGACGATACGGCTGAACCGGGAAATTTTCCACCGGTAATCACCGGCCCGGTTTTGCCTGCACCAGCCACTGGCATTTCTAAAAAGATATTCTGGCCGGTTTTGCTTGTATTGTTGGGAGCGCTTGTGTTTGTGGGTTATAAATGGGACCAGGCCAAACAACAATTCACCACTATCCGGAAAGACATGCAGCTATTGCCCTACCAGCCTACTCAGGCAGAAATTGATAGCCTGGAAGGGATCTGGTTGTGTTATACGGGTTCGCCCCAGGCGCGTACCTCCGATAATAACCGGTACCATGTGGTGGTGTCGAACATTCTGGATGTAAAATATAAGGACGGGTACTTTATATTTGACCGTTATGGCGCCAGCTTCGATCATGTGGGGTATATGCAGTTTGAAGCACCCTGGCTGGTAAGTATTCGGTCTTCGGTAAAAAATAATAAGGACAGTATTGAATCGCCGCGACATTCTTTGATGCGCTTAAATGCGTCGGGCCCATTTCTTCCCGTAATCTCTGCATCGTGGAGTTTTGATATTGGACAACGTAACCAGATCATCGGCATAAGGGAAGTATATGAGAAACAAGGCCGGGGTGGCAAGGTAGAAGAGGTGATCAATACACTGGAGAATGCCAGTTGCCGCTGCAAGATCATCAACTGGTACAAGGGAACTACTAAAGTAAAAAGTTTTTACCTGCGCAATGGGTTGCTCGATAGTGTACCCAGTGAAACGCTAAAAAAGCTGTTGGATGAAAACAGTATTCTGTTGCGCGAACCGAAAGAAGGGATCATTTTGCAAAGGCAATAGGAAATGGGCAGTGGGCAGAAGGCAGAGACCTGGCACACCGACTCCGTTCAGGGTTCGTATTAAATGAAAACAGGCTACTTCAAAAGAAGCAGCCTGTTTTTATTTCATTTATGCAATATGCGTAGGGGTTACATTTCATCAAAAACACTACTGACTGGCGCTGATGCCAGCCGCCCATACTGTTCCATTCCCTGCATAAATGGCAGATATGACCTCCGAATCATTCAGGTGGCGCCGCCATCTGTAGTTTTAAGGATCTTGTTGTTATAAGCAATGTAACCAGTGGTGGCATTGATAAAGCATACCACATCGGCTTTCTGGGTTAATTTAGTCCAGGTATTCGCAGCATATTTAACCAGTGTATGGATATCTACCACAAATGCCGTGTAGCATCAACCATCTTCACTAGTATCTTAGAGATACTACCTTTTGAGGTATCAAAGAATTTTTATCAAAATAATTTAAACGCTTAAATTACTTACGTATATTAATAAAGCATTAAATAACCTTCTAACCATGGTCAGCAAAATAAACCAGTATGAAATAAACCTCGCCGACAAACTGAATGATGCGAGTATAGACAGGCTGATGGCCATCAATAATGAATGGGAGATAATAAACTGGAACAAAACGTCTGAAATTATTTCAGGAATTAAAAAGGAGGAAGCGCTTGGGAAACGTCTTGTAGAATTATTTCCTCAACTGCAGGAAGATACCGAAATGATGCACGCCTATACACTGGCTTTCCAGGGAAAGAAATCTTTTCTGCCGGCCAGACCGGAAATGTTCAATAGAAATTATTACGAGAATCATTTTATCCCTTTGTTCGATGATGATAATAACATAATAGGGGTAATGAACATCATGCACGATGTATCGCATAGAATTAAGGCGGAAAGAAAACTGGAGCAATTACACCATGCCTTAAAAGAAAGGTATCAATTACTCGAAAAGGCGAATGCTGAAATGGCCACTTTTACCGCCATTACCGGTAATGACCTGAAAGAGCCCATCAAAAGGGTATATACCACATTGGAAATGATCATGATCCAGGATGGCGCCCGATTATCGAACAGTAGCAAGGCCGGTCTGCGGCGGATCCAGGCATCATTGAACCGGATAAAGCTTTTGCTCGATGATATTCTATCGCTTTCCAGTA
This sequence comes from Niastella soli, assembly GCF_017742245.1. Lineage (GTDB taxonomy): Bacteria > Bacteroidota > Bacteroidia > Chitinophagales > Chitinophagaceae > Niastella > Niastella soli. Next base: position 2,298,813 of record NZ_JAGHKO010000001.1, on the reverse strand, counting down.
TAAGCAGCTTCAACACCACCCATACCCAGGTGAACGTACAGGAATTGATGAAACAGGTAGTGGGAGCCCTGGATAAAAAGATCCAGGAAAAAAGCGCTGTCATTCGTTTTGGTAACCTGCCCACTGTTACCGGGTCGCAGGAAATGTTGTACAGTTTATTCTATAACCTGGTAGACAATGCCCTGAAGTTTCAACCGGCTGGTAATATTCCGGTGATAGAAATAGTGAACACGATTGTTACCGAAAGAAAGAAGGATGTTAACGGCCATTTTGAAGAACAATATTATTGTATCAGCATCGCTGACAATGGCATAGGATTTAACCAGGAAGATGCTGAAAAGATGTTTAACATTTTTGTGCGCCTGCACTCCCGCGAAGAATTCCGAGGTTCGGGCACAGGGCTTACGCTCTGTCAGAAAATAGCCAACGCTCACGGTGGTTACATCACTGCCGAAGGCACGCCCGACAAAGGTTCTACCTTCAGGTGTTATTTGCCGCTGGAGCAGCATGGGGAGTAATAGTTGTTTTAAATGGTGTTCGGAGGCTTTTCTTTTGTTTTCAGGTAAATCGCATTTACTGCATAGTTGACTTTATAATTAATTTCGCCACTTCTTCAGGATGTGACATAAACACCGAATGACTGGCCCCTTCAATTTCCACCGTAGTACTTTTTGCCCGTTTGGCGTACATACGTTCCAGATCGGGATTGATAATGCGATCGGCTTTTGCTACCATATACCAGCTGGGTTTGTTTTTCCAGGCCGGATCATGAATGATGGCATGAAATCCTGCATCCGCCGTAGGCACCTGCGCATTGGCCATAAACCCGGCTGTTGCCTTTGGCACATCTGCCGCAAAATCAGCCGCAAACTGACTGGGTGCTATGTAATCAAAACCATCCCCACCCTTCACCAGGGATTTGTAGGCAGGTGGATAACGCTTACCATTATCTGCTTCTGACTCTCCTTCATCAGGCGCATGAGCAGCGATGTATACAAGACCCGCCACCTGTGCATCGTTACCGGCAGCAGTGATCACGGCCCCTCCATAGCTATGCCCTGCCAGTATACAGGGGCCCATTTGCTGTTGCAATACCCGTTTTACCGCTGCAACATCTGCCTCAAAAGACGTCAGCGGCTCCTGTACCACAGTAACATGATACCCCTTGCCTGTTAACAGCGCATACACCGGTTGCCACCCTGAGCCATCTACAAATGCGCCGTGCACCAGTACTACATTTCTTATTTTTCCCGGCGTTTGTGCGTTGGAGCTTATCTGTAGGACCAAAAGCATGCCTACTGCCAGCAGGCAACGTGTATATTTCTTAATTGGGTTCATTTGTAAATATTTTATTCAGTAAAACTATCACCTTAGGGTTGGGAAAAGAGACGCCGCTCGCCCAACAGGCATTTCAAATAGGCGAACGGGCAATTACTATAATTGCAAAAGTTAAAACCCTTTATCATTTAATCGTGTAAATTCGCATCCTACCCATTGACAGATCATGAAAAAAATCACCTTTTTTATCGCATCACTCATGTCATTTCTTGGTGGCATAGGTCAATCTTCCAATTTCAGTTACGATGACTATTTCTATTATAAGAATAACCTCTTTCTGAAAACGCCCTATGTATTGATCACAGCGGCCATGGAGAAATCGAAAGCGGGCGATACAACCACCGCCATAAAGTTATTGAATGAGGCGGCCACAAAAGGCGTGTATGATACCACGTTGTTTACCTTTTACCCCGAAACGCGTTTTATTACCAAAACCGCGCATTGGCAATCCATTTCCCAAAAGATCGCTCACAACAGGGCCATCTATGGCGATCCGCACAATATGCAGATCATTACCAGTGATCTCAATAACTTCTGGGTAGTTTTTGACAAAAAAGACCAGCCGGGAATAGAGCAGCTGATATTTAAAGATTACCTGATGAAGGGAACACCGGGCCTGCGCACTTTTTTTGATATGCGCATGAATAGCAGTGTTACCAAAATTATCGCATTTATGCATTCGCATAAAAAGTACCTGCAAAGTATTCGCCCGGTTACCCAAAACCTGGACCGTTTTAAACCGCTTATTATTACCGCTGCCAATAAACTGGAAGCCCTCTATCCGCCGGCCATCTTTCCGCCTACCACTTTTTCCATTGGCATATTCAGTGCGTTTGGCACTACCGATGGAGGAGCAGGTTCACTCATTGGCGCTGAATTTCTGTGCGACACCAATACCGTAGTAAAGGATGAATTGAACGGATGGCAAGCCAGCGCCAAAAGCGACACCTCCCAATTATTGGGCATTATTGTGCATGAACTCATACACATTGAACAGCAGACCAAATCACCCGAAAACCTGCTGGGGAAGTGCATTATTGAAGGATCAGCTGATTTTATTTCGCAACTGGTGCTTGGTTTTAACATCAACGGCACCCATGCCCATATCTATGGCAATTCCCATGAAAAAGAGTTGTGGGAAAATTTCAAGAAACAAATGAACGGCACTAAATATAACGACTGGTTGTATAACGGTCAAAGTGCGCCGCCAGGCGTACCTGCCGACCTTGGCTATTATATGGGTTTCAAGATCTGTGAAGCCTATTATAATAAGGCCACAGATAAAAAACAGGCGGTAAAGGAGATGCTCACCATCCAGGACTTTCAAAAATTCCTGGACCAAAGCGGGTACGGGCAATAATCAATTAAGCGCCCATACCTGTTTCCTGCTGGTGCCGCCACAGCTCCTGAAAGGCCGGACTGCTGGTTCGCAGGTGCTCAAAATTACCCTCGGCAATTATTTTGCCCTGGTGCAGTACGTAAATGTAATCGAACTGTGGCAGCAAATGCAGGCGGTGCATGGAAGACACAATGGCTTTATCGGCAAATGCTTTGAACAGCTTGTCGTAGATCATCGCTTCTGTTTTGGGGTCAACGCTGCTGGTAGGTTCATCCAGCAATATCACTTCGCTTTCCCGGGCGGCCAGTATTCCCCGGGCCAGCGCCAGGCGTTGTTTTTGGCCGCCAGACAAATTCACCCCTTTCTCCCTGATGTCAGATGCCAGCCGTTCCGGTAATTGCATCACCACATCGGTAAAATGGGCGCTTTCACAAACTTTAAGAATGTCCTCATCCGAAAAAGGCAATCCAAGGGTGATATTGTACGCAATAGTATTCTCGAATATTTCCGGTTCCTGGGGAAAAAGGGTGACCGATTCATTCAGGGAGTCGATCTCAAAGACCTTACCGTCTATCAACACTTCCGCGCCTGGCTCCGCCATGTACAACCCACGTAACAGCGATAGCAGGGTGCTTTTACCACTGCCGCTCTCTCCTATCAGGGCAATCTTTTGTCCCCGTCCAATTCGCAGGTTCAATTGGTGCAGGCTATGCGGTCTGTAGGTTTCAATATAGGTTTCCCGATGCGAAAAGCTCAGTTGCCTGATAAGTATCTCTCTCCAGGCCACCGGCAGCTCCGTCGGCCCTTCGGGCCGGTGTTGTTGTGTATAGGCCTCACTAATATTACTGGCCGTTTGTATATAGGTATTGAACTGGATCACTTCCGTATATTGCCAGGCAACATTCTGAAATACACCGGTAAACTGGGTTACGTAACCCAATAAGGTAACAAGGCCGGCTATATAAAAGGTTTGGCCCGGATGCCAGTTCTGGTAAATAAAACCTGCCACCACCACACAGTAAATAAGCGCCAGCAGCATATCTGCTACAAACCATTTCCATTCGTTGATAAGCGCATTTTTTCGAAAAGGGGCCCGTATCTGTTGCACCTTGTTCAATAACCCCGATTCCATGCTCTTTTCCAGCCGAAGGGTAATTACCGTCATGATATTGGACAGGGTATCGAATAACGTAGAGGATACCACATGTTCCTTTTCATTTACCTGGTCCAGGGTCTTAATAAAGGGTTTGTCGAACTTACGGATCACCCAAATGTCAAGTATACCCAGCAATACGGCAATGCCACCAAACAGCGGCGAGAAGTACAACATGGCTACTACCGAAAAGAAGAACTTGGTAAGTGTATACAGGTACATAAAGCCTTTATCGAAAAACTCCCGAAGCGCTTCATAGGCTTTCCGAATGCGGTTGATGGTAGCTCCGCTGTGATGGTCCTGATGCCATTTGGCAGGCAGGTGCAGTACCTGGTGATATTTTTCCTGTAAGAAATTACGACTGAGATTAAAGGCCAGGTTACGCTCCATGATACGTGCAGGCCCATGCAGGCTCCACTCGAAAAATCGTATACAGAAATACCCGGCTACATATAATATGGTATAATGCCATACCCTTTGCGTTTCGTTTTGGATCTTTCCCACAAACCAACCGAGCCAGATGGGCCCAAGCGCGGCAATAAAGTTTGCCAGCACAAACATGGCATAGATCAAAACATATTTCTTTCTTTCCTGCCGGGCATACTTCCAGGCTGTTCGCAACAATGACAGGTATGGATTGCTCATTTTCTACACGATTAAAAAACAAAATTAGTTTTTTAATTCATAGACTTGACTTACGTCAATAACCTGTAGCAATTTTTCCTGACAATATAACGTCACGGCATTGCGAAAACTGAGGAAACCTGGTCTACCGGACAACTTCCTGGGATAGGTGTAAGCCTGTTATTCGCAGGATCATGCCGTTTAACCTGCACCTATTTTCTATATAATTTTTAAAATTATCGAGCGCCGGGCAATTTTTGTGGGGCTTTTTTGGTTTGACATTTATCAAATATGCTGAACCAATTGATTCAGTGCAGCCAATAAATAGTTTGATGTTAGTGCGACGATAATGTATATTTAATTCAAAAATATTTGTCGGATTAACTTGATTTTTTTTGGTGAAGTATTGAATAAATACCTTTAAATTTACTTTGAATTTAAGAATGGTTCTAACCAGTAGCACTAAATACACGCTCTCTGTTTTTTAAATGAGTTGAATGGAATGTGAAATAAAAAACGCCTCTTAACGAATCCCTGATAATAAAAAGTGGTCCTGATTTATAGCATCTGACTTCCTGCGTATTGTTTTCTTCTATCCATTATCCACATTTCGTGCTAAATTTTCCATTACCCGTAATTGATCCATTTATCCATTTCAAACACATACATAGTTTATCTTTTATTCAAATTCCAGGCAATGGGAATATGATTGGCGGAGCCATTTGTTGAACCAGCAGTTTGAAGTTTTAATAAGATCGTACATCAATGTACTTCCAATACACCTAGCTTAGAATACATATATCCTGCGTCTGCGTACCTGTTCCTTTTCGTCCATTATCCACAATCCCGTAAAATTTTTCTTTACCCAGTAGTAGCCTTAAAGGTTTAACCATCCCTATAAAAGGATATAAGCATTACTATGTCTAAACCCCCGATAACGGGGTTATGATAGGCGGAGCCTTATGTTCTTCCCATAAAGATGCAGCAAAAGCGATACAAGTTTTTATAGTACAACCTTCACAAAATTATTACTTATGGAACCTGCAAAATACTGGTATGCTGTGTACACGCATGCCAAGTGGGAGAAGAAAGTTGCGGACCTTTTAACACGAAAAAAAATTGAAAATTATTGCCCCCTAAATAGAGTCGTTCGCCAATGGAGCGACCGTAAAAAAATTATAGAGGAACCGTTATTCACCTGTTATGTATTTGTAAGATTAAGTGATAAAGAGCGAATACCTGTATTACAAACTGAGGGTGTTCTCAATTATGTGAGCTGGATGGGTAAGCCCGCTGTGATACGTGATTCAGAAATTGAGTTGATCAAAAACTTCCTAATTGACCACATTAATGTGCGATTGGAGAAATTAGAAGTTGGCATCAACGATACCATACGTGTTAAGTATGGTATTTTTATTGAGCAGGAAGGAAAAGTGATTGAAGTGCTTGATAAGACGGTAAGGGTTTTATTACCTTCTTTAGGATATGTGATGATAGCCGAAATACCAAAAACACATGTTGAAGTAGTTAAAAGCAAACGCTGAAAAATAACCAATCTGTTCTTCATCCACTGACATACATTTTCTCACTTCAATTTTAATTACCGTGAACGCTGAGTACAAACAAAAAAAAAACAGGGTTATCCAACCAAACTGTTTTTACAGGACTGCCCTGGCAGTATTGTTTTGCAGTCTCTTGATCTCATCCTGTGCCAGTACTAAAAATGTTGTTTATCTGAAAGATGCCAAAGATTCGGAAGTTAGCATTTTAGACAAGCTGGAACCCGTTATTCAAAGAAATGACCTGCTTAGTATAACGGTCACCAGTCCCAATGCCACCGCAAGCCAACTCTTTAATACCACCGCTTCCGTATCAACGCAGGTGGTTGGCTATACCAGTACCCAGGCCTCTGGATACCTGGTTGATCAGGATGGGTATATAGATATTCCCATGCTTGGCCGGGTAAAAGCAGCCGGGTTTACAAAAAAGGAATTGAAAGAAAAAATAACCAACGTTCTCATCGACAATAAACTCCTCATGCAACCGGTGGTTAGCGTACGGTACCTGAATTTTAAAGTAACAGTGCTGGGTGAAGTGGCCCGCCCCATGGTGATCAATGTGCCCGATGAAAAAATAAATATTCTGGAAGCATTGGGCTTTGCCGGCGATATGACGGTGTATGCAAAAAGAGATAATGTAGTTCTGATAAGGGAAGACGGTGGAAAAAGAATTACCAAACGGCTTGATCTGAATTCCAATGGGGTGCTGCAATCGCCCTATTATTACCTCAAAACAAACGATATCATTTACGTAGAGCCAAATAAAGCTAAAGTAAATGCAAGCGGTAACGCGAAAACCTGGCTGCCCGCTATTTTAAGCGCCCTTTCTCTGACTGTTGTTATGGTTGACCACATTACAAGAAATTAATTATGCAAGCTAATTTAAACTCGAAGAGCGAAAAGAACATCGCTTCACTGATAATTAACTGGTATTTGCCTTATTGGCCTTTATTCTTAATACTTATTGTTGTTGGCATTGGGACCGCATGGGTTTACCTGCATTTATGGGCAGTGCCGGTGTATGAAAGCAATGCCACCGTAATGGTTAAAGATGAAAAAAAGGGCGTAGATGAATCAGGCTCTATGGAAGCACTGCAAATTTATCCCACTAAAAATATTGCTGAAAATGAAATAGAGGTCCTTCATTCAAGAAAACTGATAGAGCAAGTAATTGAGCAGTTGCTGTTATATGCGCCAATACACGAAGGCGCCGATTTCAGCCAGTGGAAGTTTAATGAGACCTCCGCCTACGTCAGTTCTCCGGTCTCTATTGTGGTGAAGAACCCAGACGAGTTGACAGAGACCGGGGATACTGATATTGCTTTGTCTGTAAATTATTACACCCCTAAAGAGCGGCAGCTTGTCAATAACGGGTACAATGACAAAGTAAAGGAAGTGGTAATTGAGAATAAGAAATACCCACTCAGAGTATGGTGCAACACGCGCTGGGGTGAACTGAAGTTCATTCCAAACGAAAAGCAAACAACAGCCCCGGTGGGCCCCCTGCTCTTCTCCTTGAACAGGCCTAAAGATATATCCCCAGGTATTCTTCTAAACCTGGTTGTAAGCTCACCCAATAAATTGTCAACCACTATTGACCTTACGTTACGGGATGAGATACCACAACGGGGTGAGGATATTCTGAATAAACTGCTGATCGCTTATAACCGGCAATCCATACTGGAAAAACAGGGAATGGCAGCAAACACGCTTGAATTTATTGAAGTACGCCTGGAAAAAGTAGAAAAAGAGCTGGACTCTATAGAAAGTGTGGTGCAAACGTTCAGAACCGATAAAGGCGTGGTTGACCTGGGAGAACAGGGTAAGATGTATCTGCAAAACGTGGGCGATAATGACCGGAAAATAGCCGACCTGAGCATGCAGATGGCAGCCCTTGATGAAATGGAAGAATACGTCAACTCAAGATCCAACAAAGGAGACCTGGTACCTGCTACATTGGGGATCGCCGATGCGGTACTGATTGACCTGATGCAAAAACTAACCACCAAAAAGGTGGAATATGAAACTTTGTTGAAAACCACGGCTGAAAATAACCCGTATGCTATTGGCGTACAAAAAGAGATCGAACAACTGCGACCATTAGTACTGGAAAAATTAAAAAACTATCGCCTCAGCATGGATGCAGGCAGACGCAACCTGACATCTATAAGCAATGGCTATAACTCGGAGCTGCGCACCATTCCACAAAAGGAACGGGAGCTGATGACCATCAGCCGCGAGCAGGCGATAAAGAAAGGAATTTATAGTTACCTGCTCGAAAAGCGTGAACAAACCGCATTGGCCAGTTCAAGCGCCAATTCAGACAGCAAGATCGTTGATATGGCCGGCACCTCCGCAGTACCCGTGAGCCCCAAAAAAATGATGGTTTATTGTGGCGCTCTGGCTGTTTTTGGCGGATTGGGCATCGGTATTGTATCTCTTAAAGAAATGATGAACAAAAAGATTTTGTTCAGGTCTGAAATTGAATCGCTCACTAACGTGCCGGTGATTGCAGAGATCTCGGTAAACAGGGACAAAGAATCTTTGCTTAAAAGCAGCTCCAAGGTTTCCATTGTTGCCGAGCAGTTCCGGCACCTCCGTGCCTCGATTGGTTTATTTGGCCGCAAAAAAGAGATCAACATAAAAAGAATACTGTGTACTTCCAGTATTCCCGGCGAAGGCAAAACCTATGTAAGCACTAACCTGGCTACCAGCCTTGCACTGGCAGGTAATAAAGTAGTACTGGTTGATCTCGATATTAGAAAACCCAGAACATCTGCTATAATGGGTATTGACCAACATGCAGGGGTGGCAGAATTCCTGGATGGGTCAAAAACACCCGAGGAAATTATTATGACCACAGAACTCAAAAGTTTGTCAGTAGTGAGTGCCGGTCGGGGTGAAGAAAATTCCCGGGAATTGATCCTGAGTGGCAGGCTCGACATCCTGATCGCTTATCTCAGCGACAACTTCGATTACGTGGTGTTGGATGCCTCCCCCATTGACCCGGTTTCAGACTCTTATACATTCTCAGAGTTCTGCGATATTACCCTGTTTGTGATCAGGCATAACCGCACCCCAAAAACCATGGTGCAAATACTCGACAACAACAATAAATTCAAGGCATTAAAGAATCCACGCATTGTATTTAATGGAATCAGATCGAGAGGCATTTTGAAAGGCATGTATGGCTATAGTTACGGATATGGATACGAAAACGTTTATCGCGACCGCGAAAACAAAAGATCCAAACTCCAGAAGATATTTCACTTTTCATCAAAAAAAGATAAAAAAATAAGGGTATGAACATACTGATAACAGGTAGCGCGGGATTCATCGGATATTTTCTTACCAGGAAATTGCTGGAACGCGGAGAAAATGTAGTAGGCCTTGATAACATCAATGAATATTATGATCCAAACTTAAAATATGCACGACTGGCAGAGAATGGCATTTACAGGCATAGCATTGAACGGAATGTAATAGTAAGAAGTAACAAGTACCCCAATTACCGTTTCATTAAACTGAACCTGGAAGATAAACCTGACATCCTGCACCTGTTCAGTAAAGAGAAATTCGATATGGTAGTTCACCTTGCAGCCCAGGCAGGGGTACGATATTCCATCAACCACCCCGAGGTATGTGTTCAATCAAACGTTGTAGGATTTCTCAATATTCTGGAAGCCTGCAGGCAATACCCCGTTCAACACCTGGTGTACGCAAGCTCATCCAGTGTATATGGATTAAATGAACAAATGCCTTTCTCCGTTGATCAAAGTATAGCCCATCCTATATCACTGTATGCGGCAACCAAAAAATCGAATGAACTGATGGCGCATGTGTATAGCTATTTATTCAATATACCCACTACCGGTTTACGATTTTTTACGGTGTATGGGCCCTGGGGCCGGCCAGACATGGCCTATTTCCTCTTTGCAAACGCCATTATGAAAGAACAACCCATTACGGTTTACAACGGAGGACAAATGAACCGGGATTTCACTTATGTAGATGATATTGTTGAGGGCATTGTGCGCGTACTGGACAAACCTGCCACTCCTGATCCTCAATGGAATGCAGTACAGGCCAATCCTTCCAGTTCCATGGCGCCCTACCGGATCTATAATATCGGCAACGATAACCCTGTAGCACTAATGGACCTGGTAATGGAAATAGAAAGGAATTGCGAAAAGAAGGCCATCATTGAAATGAAGACCGGAGAAAAATGCGAAGTTCAAACTACCTGGGCAGATATAAGCTCGCTTGCTACCAACTTTAACTATAAACCCACCACCTCTATACAGGCTGGCATTGAAACCTTCATAAAATGGCATAAGGAATTCTATGCTATGGAACATCTGGAATTCGCTCATGCATAACTAACGCCTGTTAAATATCCATCTTACAATGATCACGGAACCATTGATAAATAAGTCAACGGAAGGAATTGCCATCAGTCAGAAAAGTGAAGGCAAAAAGGAAAATCTGAAACAGCGTGCTTATCTGAATACGCTCTCCAGTCTATTGGATTATATAGCCAACCGGCTTACCGGGTTGTTTGTAAATCCATTTATTGTTGGTGGGTTAGGCCCCTCCTTATTCGGTATCTGGCAAATGCTGGGCCAGTTAACAGGATATATCAATATTGCCGATACCCGGGCATCGCAGGTTTTAAAATGGACAGTTGCACAAAAAAAGGATGTGGCTACTACTGATGAGTTAAGAAGCGATACAGGCGCCGCGTTCATAGTATTATTGCTACTAATGCCTGTGATATTAATTGGCGGCGCCGTTATTTCCTGGTATGCTCCCATAATTACACACGCCGGCCCGGCACATTATACATTGATCAGGACCACTTGCGCCCTGCTGGTTTTCTCGCTGATCATTTTCAAATTCTTTGAATTATTTGAAGCGATCCTTCGAGGCATGAACCTTTCTTTTAAAAGGATGGGGTTACGGGCAGGCATCGTGATCATTGGCGGTGGATTAAAAGTACTGGTCATTAAAATAGGATTGGGTTTGGCCGGACTGGCAGCTGTTCAGTTGTTTGACACCCTCCTTGTAGGCATCTCCTTTTATATAGTTGTAAAAAAGAATATTGGCTGGTTTGGTATCAAAAGGCCAACCCGTGCGAATATTTTACGGTTCGGGAAATTAAGCGCCTGGTACCTGGCAGATGCAGGCGCCAATGTAGTGAACAACAACAGCGACAAACTATTATTAGGGATCATTACCAATCCGGTAACTGTTACCTACTACACCCTTACCAAGTTTATTCCAATGGCTTTACAGGGGATCATCAACAGGTTGATACTGGGAATAATGCCAGGAGTGGGAAAGCTGCTGGGCTTAAAAGAATATGACAAAATAAACAGTGTTCGAAAAAAAATACACAGTGTTACCTTGTTGCTGACAACCGCATTCGGTGTAACCGTTATAATATTCAACCACTCGTTTTTAAAAGTATGGGTAGGTAAAGAACATTTTGCAGGTCAATTGGCCAACGTGATGATCATGATCACCATCATGCAGGACACCTACGTAAAAAACGATGCCTGCATAATTAACGCCACCCTGGATATAAAGAAAAAAGTTTTCCTTACGCTTATCTCAGGCGTTCTTTTTGCAAGTTTCGGCATTCTGTTGGCAAGCAAATGGGGCATTACCGGCCTTTGCCTCGCCCTAATCATCAGCCGGTTGTTTTTATTTATCGGACAACGAAAAATACTGGCCGGTATCATGCAATTGGGCGCACGGACTATGTTCAATATCAATTTCAGGCCCATTATAACTTCCTTTATTTTATTGGGCACGGCAGTATGGCTAGCCAGCCTAACGGGGGTTGTTACATTCTATCAGCTGGTCCTGCTGGCCCCCACGGCTTTTATTACTTCTTTGAGCGTGTTTTATTTCTGTGGGTTGAGCAAAACAGAAAGACAGGAGTTATGGCAGATCGTAACCTCCATAAAATTCCTAAAATCTGATAAAGCCTTCAGCAAAAACTAGCAACCTAAACAACACCCACATGAAAATACTTTTTGTGGCTCCCCGGTTTCATACCAACCAGGTTCAGATCATAAAAATATTGCTGGAAAAAAAACACGAAGTATTTTTTCATGTAGCCTGCATTGGCGCCACCGAAGATCATAGCCTGGTAAAACCGATTTGTTACAAACAAAGCTGGTTAAGCCGGTTAATTGAAAAGAAATTCGACAAAGGCCAGTCAAACAAGAGGTTCTATTTCCCAGATATCTCAGCCTACTGGAAGGCCATGAAGCAACTACGGCCACAAATAGTTGTGATCCGTGATCCTTATAAATTATTTTCTCAACTGGCAGCTTTTTTTGCATTGCTCATAAAAGCAAGGATTATTTTTTATACCCAGGAAGACCTGTTAAGATCCAGATCACGGAAAGCGCTTTTAAAACAAAAACTTACCATAAACTTTTTTAGGGCAGCCTGGATAACTCCCATAAAAAGCAGTAATTCACGGGAAGAAAAAGGCTGGCACAGGTATATATATCACGTTCCCTTGCCGGTTAACATTTGTCCAGAAGATGCCTGCAGAAAAGACATTCCAAATGAAGGGCCTAAAATTCTTATGATTGGTAAATATCATCAGGAAAGAAAGAAGCATATGCTTTTTCTGCAGGCACTGGATAACCTGAAGAACCGGTACCTCTTCAGCGCTACTATTGCCGGTGAATGCGCCAATGAGGAACAACTGACCCGTTTTATGAAAATTAAAGCAGCGGCACAAGACTTTGAACTAGACGACCGGGTTGAATTAAAACAAAATGTTCCTTTTAACCAGATGTCAACATTGTATGCATCTCATAACATTTTTGTGTTACCGGCCGTCAATGAACCATATTCCATCTCAGTGAATGAGGCTATGGGTTACGGCCTTCCGGTGATCTGTACCGATACCTGTGGCACCAAGATCAATATTTACAATGGCGATAACGGCTTCGTTATAAAATCAGACAGCCTGGAAGAACTGACTACATCCCTGGAATCACTATTATCCAATTACAGAAAACTGAATCAAATGCGGATAAAAACGCTGCAATATGCCAGGGAATATCTTTCAGGAGATGCATTCTATCTAAAATTTGCCCGTGTTACCCGGGAACGTTTTTCAATTATTATCAACTGACAAGAAGAAAACTATGGATTCGTTTTTCCTGGTCGCTAAAGTCCTATTCATATATGCTTTTGCGGCGTACCTACTAGTCAAAAAGAGTGAGTTCAGTATTCTGTATATACCTGTGATCTTTTTTGCCGGACAAGTTGTCAGCGATGTATCACCCGCCTTTCTCTATTACGGAATAGTAACGCTCATCATTTTATTACAAATGATAAGGAACAGTAGCTTCTTTCGGGAGAATATCTGGGCTGTTCTGTTAATAATTTATTTTCTGATGCTGTTGAGCAGATCGAATGACCTGGTACTCATACGGCCCTATGTTTTCTCGGTGATCTGGTTTTTCTCCTCAGTCCCGATAATAGCAGCGGTTTACAAAAAATATCCGGCCGAAGTAATATACCGGGAATTATCACAGGCAGCGCTCCTGATCCTTATACTTTTTATAATGAATTCAATGGCGGCCACCGTGTATAAGTTTGCGCCAGCAGAAATGTATGGGATAAAGTCGGGTATTTTATATGGCTACCTGTATGCTGCGGCCTTTAACACCTTACCATTCGCCATTTTTATTGTGCTTAACAGAGGCATTAACGAAAGAAAAGGCCTCTACCTGGGAGTTGCCATTGTTGCCTTCTTCCTCGTCATGCTCTCATTGCGACGCACCGTTATGAGTTTAAGCGCGCTGGCCATTATCATTAACCTGATGACCATGTTAACCAGGGAAAAAGCAAAGGTGCTTCTGGCAGGTCTGGCCCTTTTAGGAGCTATTGGTTATTTCGTTTATAGCCAAACTGATTTCATGAGCGAGTTTAAACAACGCGTAGAACTCAGAAAACTGGACGACCGGGACCTCGCAGAGGAAAAACGCTTCCTTGAATATGAGATTCTTTATAATGACATGTTTGTTTATCACGCTTATAGCCCCTGGACCGGCTATGACCTGTTTAACAGCTCCGGCAACTATGGGTATGGCATCCTGGGCGACCGAAGCCTGCATGGCGATCTAACCAGCATCACCCATTCGAGCGGACTGATCGGCTTAACCCTTTACCTGCTTATGATGGGTACTGCATTCCTGAAATCTTTCATGGCATCAAAGACATACCAGGAGCGATTGATCATTTTGTTTTGTTGCGCAACATTTCTGGCGTATACCGGTAGCGGCCGGTATACCGAAAGCGCCGCATCTGTATTGCAAATGTTGGTACTTATGTTACCTGTGTCGAAACAGGAAGAGGTAACAGAAGAGCAAGTCTATATTTTCAAACAACCCGAAATCGTCTAAACACAATTCCTCATTCTCAATAGCAAAGCAATGGCAAGGTTCTTATTTATCGATGAGAAGATCATTAACCTGATGCAGGTGAATGAAAAACCAACAGGTGGTTCGTCCGTTCAAACTTATGGCTGGATCCTGGGTCTATTGGCAGAAGGACAGGAAGTACTGGTTATGACGAAGATCGACAAGACCACAGTATTGAAAGAAGAATGCCGGAACATTAAGATTGTCCCAATGTACAACTTCAATAAAGGTATTCGTTGGTTCCGGTGGCTCTATTACCGGCTGCCCTACACTTATAAAAAGATCAAAGAGACAAAACCTGATTATATCTATTCGGGCATCGCAGGCTGGATAACCTTATTTCTTGCATTGACTTGCCGGATGTTAGACGTTAAATATATTCAACGCATTTCGAGCGACGCACATTTAGACAAACGCTTCCGCGACACTTATTCCGCCATGCATCACTTCATCCTGTATTGGGGACTCAAAATGACACATCATATTTTGTGTCAAAACAATTATCAGTTATTAAAGATCAAAAAGAAATATCCTCGTAAATCGGCCATAAAAATCCTAAATCCGTTTTATTTGATAAATCAGGAACTCCCTTCGGATGATCACTCCCAAGGTTATATAGCCTGGCTTGGCCTCTATAGATATCCTAAAAACCTCAAGTTGTTATATGAAATTGCCAACCTTTTAAAACATGAACAGTTTTTGGTTGCGGGAAAGGCCGGTTCAAACAGTGATGAAGAAACTACTAAGTATCTTAAAAAACTTCAACAGTTACCGAATGTTAAGTTCCCTGGTTTTTTAGAAAGAGCGCAGGTGCTCCCTTTTCTGGCTAAGGCAAAATTTTTATTGAACACTTCCCGCTTTGAGGGATTCAGTAATACCTTTTTGGAAGCATGGGCGGTTGGAACACCCGTATTATCAACCGTAAATGTTAATCCAGATTCCATTATCTCGAATCATAAACTTGGCGTTGTTTACAACGACGTATTTGATCTGTGCCGGCAACATGCTACCATGTCAAAGGAACAGTATGAGCTAATGTCGGAAAATGCCCGGCAATACGTAGCACACTATCATAGTTACAGAATAGTAACCCAGCAACTTCTAAGCTATCTTTCAAAGACAGACAAGCCCATCACCAGTAGTACTTTTCTCAATGCCCCTGCATAGCAAACATTGTAAAGTAAAAATTCTCTGACATGACACTTAATCAAAAAACCCGGATTCTCTTTTTTATTGGGAGTTTAAAAGGCGGGGGGAAAGAAAGGCGGCTTATAGAGCTGCTTACCTATCTGCAAAGTAAAGAACAATATGATTTAATGGTTGTAGTGACCGATCCTATGATTGAATATCCTTCCTTTTATAAGCTAAATGTTAATTACCAGGTTATTCGAAAATCCTGGAAAAAACACGATCTCAGCGTTTTTTATAAATTCTATAAAAAATGCAAACAGTTCAACCCGGATATTATTCACACGTGGGGCCGTATGCAATCATTTTTTGCACTCCCCGCCGCTATAGGCCAGGGAATACCACTTGTTAATAGTCAAATTACCGGTGCCCCAACCGACGTAACAAGGTGGTCGATCAATGGGGTAATTGATCTGATCAACTTTAGTGTTTCAAATACCATTATTTCAAACTCGCAGGCAGGTTTGAATGCGTTCAAACCACCAGCAAAAAAAACCAAGGTAATTTATAATGGCATAAATCTTAATCGTTTTCAAAATCTGTGCTCGCCTGAATCAATAAAATTAAAATATGGTATCAAAACTCCCTATGCAGTGATAATGGTCGCGTCCTTTTCAAACAAAAAAGACTATCCATTATTTTTCAGACTTGCCGAACAGATCATTCAAACCAGGGATGATATCACCTTTGTTGCAGTGGGTGACGGCAATAACCTGTCAGACGTTGAGCGAGCGGGTGGACTGGCAATCAGAAGCCCCAGAATAATACTAACCGGTAGAATTAGTGATGTAGAGGCATTGGTGAATAGTTGTACAGTTGGGGTGCTTTTTTCCAACAAAATAAGCGGAGAAGGAATTTCAAATTCCATCATTGAATACATGAGCCTTTCCAAACCTGTTATTGCAAATGAAGTTGGCGGCACAAAAGAACTGGTACACCATGGGAAGAACGGGTACCTGGTGGGCCAACAAACAGAAAAAGAGATCATCGAATTGATCACCGGTCTGATAGATGATCCGGAAAAATGCTCCGCTTTTGGAAAGGCGGGCAGAAGGATCATTGAAACCTCGTTCGCGCTCGAAAGAATGGGAAAAGCATTTGCGCAAACTTACCAGGATGTTTTATCAGAAGAAGAACTAAAAAAAGGCAAACCAAGTATTTTATTACCATGATATTATGACTATGAAAGTGTTATTTGTTTGCAGCGGCAATAATAAAGATTTCGACATCATTCCCTTTATTAAAGATCAGGGCGAGTCGTTGAAAAGTGAGGGTGTACACGTTGATTATTTCCCGGTTGTCGGGAAAGGATTATTAGGCTATGTAAAAGCCGGGCTCAGGCTTCGAAAATTGCTGGCTAAGAAACATTATAACCTCATTCATGCGCACTTCACTTATTGTGGTTGGACTGCGCTGATTGGCGCGGGAAGAAAAACGCCCGTTGTCTTGTCTTTAATGGGCACCGACGCCAATGGCGAATACAAGGGAAATAACAAAGTGGTTTTCAAAAGCAGGATCTCTTCGTTTCTCACCTGGTTGATACAGCCATTTGTTAGCGCCATCATTTCCAAATCATCCAATATCTCCGAGTCAGTATATAGGAAGCAGAAGTCATTCATTATCCCCAATGGAGTAGATCTTCAAAAATTCAAACCGCAGCAAAATGAGAATAACGGCCACTTAATTGCCAATGGGAAAAAGAAAGTGCTGTTTCTTGGTAGCAGGACCAAAGTTGGCAAGAACTTTTCCCTGGCGCAGGCAGCTGTTCAACAACCGGGCATGGAGTATGTAGAACTGATCTCCCCATACCCCGTATCGCATGACGATATACCCTGGTATTTGAATGAAGCGGATGTATTGGTATTCCCGTCATTTATGGAAGGTTCGCCCAACGTAATTAAAGAAGCGATGGCGTGTAACTGTCCCATCGTAGCAACTGATGTTGGCGATGTAAGATGGGTTTTAGGCGACACCAGCGGATGCTTCCTGGCCTCATTTGATCCAAAGGATTTTGCCGAAAAGATCAGCATGGCATTAAATATCGCCCATATCAAAGGCAGAACCAATGGCCGGCAACGCATCATTGATCTCGGACTCGACATGCATACAGTTGCCAGGCGCCTTGTTGACGTATATAAAAGATCAATTTCAGAAACCTATGAATTCTCCAGTATTCCTAACAGCCATGTTAAACCGGTTACCACGGAACCAATGGCAATTAAAAATTGATTTATGACCCCTTATTCATTTAGTTATGAACAAAAATTTCAGAAACCTGCTGGGATATTTTGCAGCCAATACGTTGATCCTGACAGGCCGTGTAAAGCAAGCAACCAGAAAGGCACTGGACACTGAATGTATTCTCTCCCTTTATTATCACAAACCGGCAAAAGATGAATTTGAATTTTCGATCAGGTGGCTAAAGAATAAGGGATTTAAATTCATAAGCCCCCACGACATTGAGAAAATAATAAATGGGCAAATCCCATTTCCAAAAGGAGCCGTATTGCTCACGGTTGATGATGGCTGGCAAACCAATGTGACCAATGTAGTGGAAGTGGCGAACAGGAACAAAGTGCCTGTAACCATTTTTGTTTCCACCACTCCCGCCGAAGAGGGTGCCTATTGGTGGTCATATGTAACCCAGGCAAGGCGGCAGGGCCTGACCAGCTTTTCAAAACATGCCTTGAAAAAAATGCCGGAAGAAGAACGGATCAAAATACTGAAGGAAATTAAACAGATGGTTTATCCCGGCCGGGATGCCATGACCGTAGATCAGGTTAAAATGGTGGCAAGCTCACCTTATGTTACAATTGGCTCCCACACGCAAACACACCCGATATTGATCAACTGTCCCGAAACACAGGTTTATGAAGAGTTAAAGGGATCACGCCAGAAGCTGGAATCCTGGATAGGAAAAGAGGTTGCCTATTTTGCTTATCCAAATGGTGATTTTAGCCGGCGGGAAATAAAAATATTAAAGACATTGAATTACCGGTTGGCATTCTCTTCCCAACCAAAATATCTGACCCCGGCATTGCTTCGCGAAAGCTTTACCATTCCCCGGTTTGGCTTTTTAGAAGGCGCCTCCAGTGCAGAAAATATCTGCCGGTTAACGGGTGTTTGGCATTCTACCATGCAAAGATTGCATCACCGGGGCAATCAATCGAAAAAAGATCGCGCCTGGTACAAAGACCTGTTCTTTGGTGAAGACCGCATACAGAAACTTGACATTTAGTACATATGAAGATCCTCTTTGACATCAAACACCCTGCCCAGCTGAATTTATTTAAAGGACTTACCAATGAGTTGCGGCAGGAAAACTGGGAAGTAACCATCTGCTATTTGCAAAGAGGAAAACTTCCTAACATTATCAAATCTGAGTATCCCAATTTCCAATTAATACCGGTGGGAAGCAGCCACGGTACCCGGTGGTCGATACTTTGGAATGGTAATATAAAACGCACCCTATTCTTTTTAGATCTGATAAAAAAAGGCAAGTACAATATATGTGTGGCGGCAAGCAGCATACCGTTGGCCCTGGCTTGTAAAATAGCTGGTATTCCGATAATACAATTCTATGATGATCCTGAAAGAAAGCAGGTAAACCAGATCAATGCCAGCCTGTCGTCACAATTGTTCTTCCCCCCTATTGTTAAAAAGAACCATAAGATATCAGTTTTTAATTGTTTGAAAGAGTGGAGTTACCTAAGCCCAAACCGGTTTCATCCGGCCGAAAAAATTCCAGACAAATATGGGCTTACTCCCCATGATTATATTTTCGTTCGGGAAGTGAGTAATAAATCCTTCAACTATTATAACCAGCAGGATGGTATCATTGGTGGTTTTGCCGGAAAAATAAATCCAAACAAAAAAGTCGTTTTATCACTGGAAGATAAAAGTTACAAAAGCAGGTACCCGAAACACTGGATCATTTTGCAGGAGCCCGTGGAAGATATCCACTCCCTTATTTACTATTCGAGAATGGTTATTTCATCGGGCGATAGTATGGCAAGGGAAGGAGCCATGCTTGGTGTGCCAAGCGTATACTGCGGTATAAGGAAAATGAAGGCGAATGATATGCTAAAACAGTTAGGTATGCTGGAACATTTACCAGCAGAAAGTGCATTGCCTTTTATAAACAAAGCCCTCGAAAAAAAATTCAATGCTGAAAAACAAACAAGGATCAGAAACAAATTGCTCAATCAATGGGATGATATGACCGCATTCATGAAAGAGCAGATCAATCGCTATAAATTATAAGTACTATGCAAATTTCAATTTTTGGATTAGGATATGTCGGCTGCGTAAGTCTTGGTTGCCTCGCAAAAAACGGACATGAAGTGATTGGTGTAGACATAAGTAGTTTTAAAGTTGATCTCATCAATCAGGGCAAACCTACTATCATTGAAAAAGACATTAACAACATCATCCTTGAAGGCTTTGAGAATGGCCGCATTTCAGCTACAGAATGCCCCGAAGAGGCAGTGCATAATACAGAAATAAGTATCATTTGCGTGGGCACCCCTCCCTCCACGAACGGGCACCTGGATCTTTCATACATTTTTAAAACTGCGGAACAAATAGGCAAAGCTCTAAAAACGAAAGACAGTTTTCATACCGTGGTTATCCGAAGCACAGTAGTACCAGGAACCAATTACCGCTATGGTAAGATCGTTGAAGAATTCTCCGGAAAGAAAAGAGGCGAAAGTTTTTCAGTAGTATCAAATCCCGAATTTTTACGGGAGGGTACCGCCGTG
This sequence comes from Niastella soli, assembly GCF_017742245.1. Lineage (GTDB taxonomy): Bacteria > Bacteroidota > Bacteroidia > Chitinophagales > Chitinophagaceae > Niastella > Niastella soli. The sequence goes on along the minus strand of NZ_JAGHKO010000001.1, from coordinate 2,278,396 downwards.
CATGATTATTACCACCCCGCAGTTACCGTAATTGGTGGCGATAATACCTACGCTATGGAGCAAGTGACTGCTATATATAGCAGCCTGCAAGCGCCCATTGAAATAACAGATGTTAAAGTTGCCGAGATCATCAAATATGTGAATAACTCATTTCATGCATTAAAGATCGCGTTCACCAATGAAATAGCCACCATTTGCAAAGCACTGACCATTGATCCATTTAAAGTGATGGAACTGTTTTGCAAAGACACCAGACTGAACATTTCACCAGCTTACATGAAACCAGGTTTTGTTTATGGTGGCTCGTGCCTGCCAAAAGACCTGAAAGGCCTGGTGACTATGGGACACGATAATTACCTGGACACCCCCGTGCTGGCCATGATCAATTCCAGCAATGAACAGCATAAGAAAAAAGCTTTTGAATTAATAAGCAGTACGGGCAAGAAAAAAGTGTGTCTGGTAGGATTGAGTTTTAAAGAGGGCACAGATGACCTGAGATTCAGTCCTTATGTTGAACTGGCAGAAACCCTGATAGGGAAAGGGTACCATGTTACTATATATGATGAATATGTACGATTATCAAAACTTATCGGCGCCAACAAGGCATACATTAATGAACGGCTGCCCCATTTATCTGAACATCTTACCTACAATCTGGAAACTGCTATTTCGGAAAACGATGTAGTAATTATAAGCCATAAAAATTTCGACGCGCAAACCTATCGCCATTTGCTGAAAGAGAAAACTGCGATAATAGATCTGGCGAGAATTCATGAATTGGAAACCTTATCCAATTATGAAGGTATTTGTTGGTAAACAATCGCTCTTATTAACCATTAAAAGCTTGCGGCCATGCCTGGTCAAAAAATAAAGCAAGATATCCCCTATCTGGCGATAGACTTGCTCCCTCTCATTTTTATTTTGCCACTAGCCCACTATTTTTTCAGGGATTTTAAATATTCCAGGGGCGAGTGGATAACATTGTCAGTTGTTGCTTTTCTATGGTGTCTGATTGAATACCAGAGTAAAAACCGGTTCTCTGGCTCTTATCAGAAATTCCAGGAACGAATTTCCAGTCATTTTAAAATGTATCTTACCCTTGTCATTCTCGAATGCATTGTACTTTGCCTCTTTCCGGTCCCCTCCATTTCCTACAAACAGGCCATCGCCATTACGCTCGGGGTTTTCGGACTCGACCTGATGATCAACTTCCTGATCATTGAGATCATAAGCGTTAATGCCGCAAACCAGAAATATGTTATTGTTGCCGGCACCGGTAATAAAGCAAAGATCATTGAAGACCAGGTTTCCGCCAGTCATAACAATGGCTATCACCTGAAAGGTTTTATTAGTTGCGACCAATTGGAAGAATGCGTGATCGAAAGAAAAAAAGTACTGACCGACCTGGATAATATCAATCAATTCCTGCAAGTCAACGACATTGACGAGATCGTTATTGCTCTGCCGGATGACCAGAAAAAGAATATTTTACAAGTCCTGACCGTTGCCGATTACTATGGTATCCGGGTACGATATGTGTTAGACTATCATGAGCTTTTTGGCAATCATTATAAGATCACACGGTTGGGGCAGATTGATACGGTGAACATAAGGGAGTTGCCCGTTGATGGAAAAGTGGCTGGCTTCTTTAAAAATTGCTTCGATAAAATATTTGCGGCCATAGCGCTTATTTGCCTGCTACCTTTATTCCTGGTCGTTGCACTGTTAATTAAATTAGAATCCCCCGGTCCGGTTTTTTATTGTCCCATTCGCATCGGAAAAGGAGGCAAGCCTTTCAAAGTATACAAGTTCAGAAGTATGCGGGAAAACGATGATTGTGCCGGCGGAACCCGCTCAACCCAATGCAACGATCCTCGAATTACCCGCCTGGGGAAGGTGTTGAGAAAATACAGCATCGATGAGCTTCCGCAGTTTATTAATGTATTTCGGGGAAGTATGAGCGTAGTAGGCCCCCGGCCGCATAGAAGATTTTTGAATCGCCAGTTGCAGGAAAATGTTTACCACTATATGCTCAGGCAATATGTAAAACCAGGTTTAACCGGTTGGGCACAGGTGAATGGCTGGCGTGGCCCTACCGATACCGAAGAACAAAAACGGCAACGTACCCTGCACGACCTCTGGTATATTGAGAACTGGTCGTTCAAACTCGATATGAAAATTATTTTCCTTACCATCTTCAGTCCCAAAGCACACAAAGCTGCTTTTTAATAAGACTTATCTTTTCCCAACCTTTAAACATGTAGTTATGAAACTGACAGCCGCCCAATACGAGAAAATAGCGGCCTCTACTTTTCTGGTAACAGGGGGAGCAGGTTTTATAGGATCGCATATTGCAGAATATTTATTGAATGCCGGTGCACGCAAAGTGCGTGTACTCGATAATATGGCTTCTGGCCATTTCCGCAATATGGCGCCCTTTGCCAACCATCCCCATTTTGAATTTGTAGAAGGCGATATTCGTAACGTGGATGCCTGCAGGATTGCCTGCAAAGGAATAAATTATGTTGTTCAGGAGGCGCCGTTAGGGGCAATTACCATTTCTGTTAAAGACCCCATTCTTTCAGGAAGCGAGGATGCAAGCGGTTTTTTAAACCTACTGGTAGCAGCATATGAAGCAAAAGTAAATCGATTCGTGTATGCATCCAGTTCCTGCCTATACGGAAATAATGATGAAGCGTCTAAAACAGGAAAGAAAACAGTAGAACCTTTATCGTCCATTTCTGCACCACAATACATTGAAGAGCAGTATGCTGCTCTATTTACCCGCCTCTATGGTATGGAAACCATCGGGCTGCGTTATTTTAATGTGTTTGGCCAGAGACACGACCCGCAGAGTGAGTATGCTGCCGATATTCCAAAGTTTGTAATGCAGTTTATGCGGCATGAATCCCCGATCATCAATGAAACCAATGAATATGTAAGCAATTATACCTATGTAGAAAACGTAGTGGAGGCTAATGTTCTGGCTCTCCTTACAACTGATCCTAATGCAGTAAACCAGGTTTACAATATAGGTGTTGAAGAAAGAACACCTTTAGATCAGCTGGCCATGCACCTCAGAGAATTTTTAAGTGCATTTGACATAAGTATCAACACTGTGCAATTAACGCAAAAACATACACTGAATGATAGTACGCACCCGATAGCTTTTATAGACAAAGCCAGAACACTCCTGGGTTATAACCCCAGTTATTCCCTGCGAAATGGGCTGTTAAAATCTATAAGCTGGTATTGGGCCTATCTGCCCCTATATAACAAAGAGATTCAAGAAAAAACTCATCAAAGGCAGTTTGCCAACGCGCTTTCAATATAATATTATTTTCTTCCATGCACATGCCCCAACGTTTTACCCTGTAGGATGTAGGGTATTTTTAGATTGAAAACTAAAAGCATATGTCATTCACAGCTTCAGTAACTAAATCAAAAACAGTAGTTTCACTTTTTCCAAAAGAATTTGAAGGAACAGAGATGTTAACAGGAGAAAAAGTATTTCATCTACTTGAAGATACCCGGTTCCTGGGTGAATGGAACCAACTATGGAAAGCCTGCCCCTGGGCTACGGTTTTTCAGAGCCCTTCCTTTGTAGCTACGTGGTACCGCATTTACAGAAAGGATTTCGTTCCTGTTATGATCAGGACTGTACAGAATGGACAGGTTACAGGATTGCTAACGCTGGCTGCAGACAAGAATGGCCTGATAACCGGAGCCGGGGCAAACCAGGCGGAATATCAGGTATGGTTAACGGCAGATGCCAATGATGAACAATTTATTAAAAACGCATTGATTGAATTACGCAAAGTATTCCCCCGAAAAAAGATCCAGCTAAAATACATTCCCGCTGAAGTTCCATTGGGCTGGATAAAAAAAGATCCCAGGTGGGATAAAAGCTGTTTTGTAAAAACATCGTCGCACCCTCTAATGGGAATTAACGGCACTCATATTACCAGCGAACTCAGAAAGAAAAACAGAAAAGAGAAAATCAACAGACTAAGCAGGCAGGGGCAATTAACTTTTGAACGCATCAACGATTATGAGGAGTTCGCTTCCATTTTTGACGAACTGGCTCTTCAATCTGATTTCAGAAAAGGAGCTATGTATAATAAAATAGCTTTTAAAACCGATCCTTTAAGAAAAGATTTTCTGCTGGCGCTATTTGAACAAAACAACCTGCATGCAACCGTTTTAAAGATCAACGATAAGATAATTTCATCTAATGTCAGCATGCAAAGTCCTAACCAGGTACATCTGCAGGGGATTAATTCCTTTGATGCCGCCTACGCCCGCCATTCACCGGGGATTATCCATTTTTTGATGCTTGGCAAATTACTGGCCGATGAAGGAGTGAAAGTATTTGATCTTACACCTGGAGCAGACCCATATAAAGATACGCTGGCCACCCAACATACCACAGCCTCTACTCTTACAATAGGTAATAATTTGCATGGCCTTACTGGAAAGTGGAAACACAACATTAACCATTACTTTAAAAACAAAGCACTTGGATTCGGCATCAAAGCCCAAACCTTAAAAAAGGTTCAACGGGATATCACTATCTATAAAACAAAACTCGGGAACATTACCCCAGCTGGATTAGTTACCATGGGCACCCGCTTTATGGAGAAATTAATGCGACGCAGTAAAGTATCAAAATGCTGGATAATACAATATGCTACATTACCAATTAAAAACCTGTTACCCATTCAAAAAGACAACCTAAAGGACCTGCTTGAATTTGATAAACGCGAAACCTGGTATACGCAACAGGAATTTCTGTCCGATGCGATGCGAAGAATGGAAATTGGGGAACATTGTTATACCTGGATTGAAAACGGAACATTACTGGGATGTGCCTGGTTAACAAACGGGAAGCATGCAACGGCAGAAACTGATACAGGTAAAACTGACGGGTGGTTTATTTCACTAACAGGATTATACTATCACCAGAAAGGCGGCAAAAGACTGTCCATTTTTCTACAATCGGTTGCAGCCGAGCTGGCAGCCGATACTATATACGATACTTTTTATATAGTTAATAATTGCGACGATCAGCGTATTTTCGAAAAAGCAGGCTTCAATGCTGTTGAAAAGCCTGATCTATACTTCGAAGATCTTCAAAACTCAGATCAGGCTGGTACTAAAACGGAGGAAACAAATACAGGTGCAATATCTGGAGCTGGCAACCCGGAAGTAGACTATGGAATAGAAGTAGTATCGGGCCTGGCAGTTATTGATCTGTTAAAGGAACCTTCCTTTCAAAAATGTTGGGAGCAGCTTTTTGAATCCTGTACCTGGGCCACTGCGTTTCAAACCCACCAGTTTGTAGCTGCCTGGTACAACGCTTACCGGGAAGAACATATGCCCCTTTTAATAAAGGGTGTTGTAAACGGGAAATTGAAAGGACTGCTGCCTATGACTTTATTAAACGCGGGCAGGAATAACAAATATGTTATTAAAAACGGGGGCAAAATAACCGGGGCAGGACATTATGAAGCAGAATACCAGGTTTGGCTGACTGCACCCTCAGACGGAAACAATTTTATACAATTGGCATTGGACGAATTGAAGACTCAGTTCCCGGGTCACCCGGTATCACTGCGGTTTATACCACAGGGCACACCGCTGAATTGGGTACAATCGAATGAAAAGTGGCGCAAACACAGCATAATACAAAGCTATGCCCTTCCATTGATCCATTACAAGAGCCCGGGTGATGTAAAAGTGGGCAAACATTTCAATAACAAATTGAATCGCTTTAAAAAAACAGGAGAGGTTATTTTTGAACGTATAAAAGACCGGGAAACATTCGAACGCAGCCTGGAAGAAATGGCCACCATGCTCGACTTCAGGCAGGGTGCCTTATTCAATAAAAACCCATTCAGTGAAGACCCGCACAAAAAAGACTTCTTCTTAGCCTTGTTTGACCAGGGTTTGCTTCACACCACAGTATTTAAGGTCAATAACAAAATAATTGCCGCAGTAATTGCCGTAATTAGAAATAATTGGGTTTATCTCTCCGGACTTGTTTGTCATTCGCCTTTAAATGCCCGCAGTAATTCACCTGGCCTGATGCATTTTCTATTATTAACAAAACAACTGGCAGAGGAAGGCATTCAATATCTTGACTTGTCGCCTGGGTACGATAGCTATAAGGATGAATTGGCCACTCAGCAGGACCAGGTGCAGGAGTTGATCATTAGTCATGAGCCCGGTTTTAGAATAAAAAGATCATTGAGAAAGTGGATCCATGCCCGGTTGGTTGCGCGGGGAATACGACCAATGACAGCAGAGTTAAATCTAAAAAAATACCGCTATAATTTAAAACACTGGCGGCCTGAGCCCGCAATAAATAAGTTCTACAAAAAATTACAGAAACAGGAAACGCAGCAACGATACTCAATTTGCACAAGCGCGGTTGAAACAGCAGAAACAATACCCTGGCAGAAAAATAGCCTGCCCCATTTACTGGAATTCAATTCTGATGATAAAGCCGGCATTTCAAGATGGAAGTTCTTGTCAGACGCCATGTATCGTCTTGAAAAAGGGCAACATTGTTTCACCTGGCTTGGCGACTCCCGGTTGTTGTGCTGTATCTGGCTAAGTTATGGGGAGGATGCTGTGATAATTGAAAACAGCTATTGTCATGGCTCAGCACGGGAATGGTTACCGGCCTTTTTGAAAAACATGATCATTACACTGGCTGAAAATAAAGAAGGGAAGACGATTCAATTGCAAGCTACTGGCAAACAAGTTTGTAAGGCAATGAAAGTGGCTGGGTTTCAACCTATTTAACCATCATATCAGCAAGCGAAGCCTGTTCATTACCTAATTTTATCTCATCAAAATATACAACCCTTACTTTGGTATTGGTAGTGGCACCGCCATTCCAGTTTGATTTGTAAATTCCAATTTTCCAGCCGGGGGCATGAAAAACGCCCTTGTTAAGATCATACATATTGGCGCCATTGTATTGGCCTACCGACTTTCCATCGCGCCATATTTCAATCAGGCCATCTAATGCAGATGAATGTTTTATATGGAACACATAATAATGCCAAACCTCTTTTTCAACGTCGCCTAACTCAATTTTATCTTTACTCTTTTCATCGGGCTTTATGCGTAAATACAGCTGCCCATTCTTTGTTCTGAGACTTATTGAAGGACTGGTTTTACCCCCCTGATGCCATTGACTAATTACATCATCAGTGTTGTCTGCATCACAATCATCGCGGGGAAAGTACAGTGCAAATGCATACCAGCGCTCCAGATTATCTTTGTCGTCTGGTTTGGGAAATGAGATTTCGGTCCTTGTGCCACTATTATTTTCCGGATCATTGCATCTTAATTCAAAACGGGCCGCTTTTTTACCCCGGTATACAGGGCTTCCTACGATTTGCAACCCATAAGAGGTACCGACCTGTTTCGTTAAAAATGAGGGAATGGCATCATTATCTTCAAAACCCATCTGACAAATAATATGGTTGTCAGGTTGAGGCAATTGGGCGTCTTCTTTATCGCTATGAAAAACTTTTATATAGCCGTAAAGCATTGTTGCTGATAATAGAACGAGCGACAATATGACAAGCTTTCTTAGTTTCATCTATCATTTTCTTACTATAAATTTAATCTCTTTTCCCTTCAAATGAACAAAAAGGCGGCCCTATTCAGGAGCCGCCTTTTTTACCCATATTAATTACTCAAAGTTATCTCGAGAACGTAAAGGTGATGGTCTTACCTGTACCAGCTATACCTTGTGAATCATAAGGAGTTGCTTTCAACGTATAAGTGCCGAGAGCAGGCGGGTCCCAGTTACCATACCAGTAATTACCACCTCCACTATCACCATGCAATGCGTAGGGAGCCCGTTCATCTGTGTAGGTCTTACTTTGTGTTCCGCTTAATTCAAACTTTACTTTAGCGATAGTGCCCGTTGTAACTGCACGAATATTTGCTTTTGCTAATTTCAATGCGCTCAGACTGATTGTTGAGCCATTTGAAATTGTCAGCACTTCCTTTTCCGTATCTGCATTTACCAGGTTTAAAGACGTTACGCTTACGAGGGCTGCTGGCTGTTCAGTTGTTGTTGAAGCACCACCAGTGGGCAACATATCAGCATAGGAAGCTAATGCGCTGCCGTATTTAATATCATCGAAATACAGCACTCTCAGGTTGGTACCAGTAGTTTTTGTACCATTCCAGTCTGATTTATAGATCCCCACTTTCCAATTGGGAAGATGGAAATCACCGGTAAGCGCATACATGTTTGCCCCATTACGGGTTACGATCTTTTGACCATCTTTCCAAACTTCGATCAATCCTGAAGAACCTGATGAGTGTATGATATGATATACATAAGTATGCCATTTGTCTTTTTCAACCAGACCAAGGTCAGTTTTGACGCCGTCAAGTGTTCGCATGTAAATACGACCTGATTGTACACGCAACGCAATTGCCGGAGTAATGCCACCGCCACCATGCCATTGGGTGATAACTTCATCATATCTCTCATCTTTATACTGAGCGCTGGGCATATACAACGCATAGGAATACCAGAAATTATTGGTAATAGGCGTTGGGAAAGATATTTCGGTCCTTGTACCACTCTTGGTTTCCGGATCGGTATCTCGTAATTCAAAACGCGCTGATCTTGTTCCATTGAAAGCCTGATTTGTTGAAGCAGTCATACCATAACTTGTTGATGTTTGCTTACTGATCATGGTATTTAAAAAACTGCTTCCATCTGCATTTTCCAGCCAGAGTATATTCCCGATACTGATTATTGATTTTGTTGATACCAGTTCGGTACTTGCAGAACCATCATCAACCAGGGGTTCGGTGACATCTTTTTGACAGGCACCCAAGGTAGTCAGTAAAAGGAGAACGGACAGCACACGCTGATTGCTTCGCAACAAATTGCCTCTTTTGTGGTTTGATGTTTTCATTTTAGGTTATTTTTCTAGATTTTAAAAAGGTTTTTCAATTACTGGCACACCTTGTTAAGGAATAGCATTCCCCTTCACATTACAGATGCTTTTTAAAAATCTGTAATGTGTTACATTGGCTGTTACATCGCATAATGACGCCTGTAACAGTTTGATCCTCGCTTAACAACTAGGAGGACAGGACAGATACTATTGCTTTGTTCTATCTATCTCCTTTCCAGTGACCCGGAAAGCCAAGGTTTACATTTCATAGAGTGCAAATCAATGAATGAGAAATACAGCCAGGTTTTACAGATAAGGCGTTTACATAAGGTGGTAGATAACGGACAAGAACCTCTCAAAATCCGAAACAGTTGATTAATTCCGTGCTTGTGTACATCACATAAAATTTTGTCTTCAAAAATGCCATCATTATCACATAAGTGCACCTACAGAGTGCTGACCTGGCTTATTCAAACCTGTATCTTATGGGAATCACTGTTTAGCACATCCCATTTGATCAGAGTAATACTTATTTACAAATCTTCATATTAAAATGAATTGTAAATAATCACTTAGCCATTCCGTTGATTTAATGTGAGTCATGAAAAACAGTTATTGAAACCATGTCGCTATTTCTGGCGATGGCGGTTCTTCTTCCAAACTGTGTGGTTGAGATTGTTACTGGCTGCGCAAAACTGCACTTCAGCGCGCCTTTTGGAGCGATATTACAGACTATTAGTTTTCTTGTGTCAGGTACGGATGAAAAGATGCAGGCAACATCTTTGATGAATCTCCTAACAGTCTTCATCATAAGGATAGTTTGGTTTTCAAAAAGTATTCGAGCGTTTCAAGCACAAACATGGTGCCTGAATCTTTTTTATCGTTAACTTTTTAAAGAAATAGACATTTGTCAATCAGCTTTCATTCAATCGTGATCAAAATGATGCTGATGTAGTCGATTTATTTTAAGCCATGGTAAGTGTTATTGCTTAAAAATAGGTGCTTCTAAAAATTTCTTGTTTGCCTAACAACTGCAAGCAATCTGTATGCGATCATCCAGCATCTGTAAAAGGCAAAATCATTTACCTGGTGGGAAGCTGTGCTGGCTCAGTTTTTCGAAAAGCGGCGGGTAATATCACCAGAAACGTAGTACCTGTCTTTAGATCTGACGTTACCTGTATACTGCCTTTATGCAGATTGATTATCCTTTTTACCAAAGGAAGCCCCAGGCCAAAACCTGGTAATGTGCCAACAGCACCACTGCGATAGAATGGTTGAAAGATAAGTTCAAGTTCTTCAGGCAGCATGCCAGGTCCATTGTCAATTATTTCAATACGGATCTCGTTATTCTTTGTGCTTGCTTTTACAAGGGCCCGGTGCCCGATGGTATACTTGCAGGCATTAACAACAATATTCCTGATCGCAGTGAATAACAAATCTTCGTTGCCAAATACAAACAATCGGTCTTCATCTTCCGGCAGATCATCGAAGCCCAGCAACACAACATATTCTTTATTTGTTCTTGCCAGTTCTGCAGGCAACCTCAGTAACACCTCATCTATCCGAACCGGCTGAATTTCCAGATCCACTCACGTCCCCCAAGTTAACATCCAGTAATACCAGATCAAAGTGTTCCTGCTGGAAAAGCTCAAAACCACTTTCACCATAATATGCCGATATAGCATCGTATCCGGATTCTTTTAGCCCGTCGTGGAGCGCATCTGCGATGCTTCTTTCGTCTTCGACGATCAGAATTCTGCCTTGTTTCATAATTAAAAAATCAGGGCAAGAACACTGCCCTGATCATCTACATAGAAAACCAACAATTTTATTGGTTTAAGGTTATTTTTCCGAGATCGAGTGTTTCGCCATCTTTTACTACCACACCTTCTTTTTCATAATTTTTGTAAGGTGCTTTCCCCTCTACAACAATTTTGTATGTGTCTGCTTTCAAATCACTGATCTGGAATACCCCCTGGAGTGATGTAACTTTGGTTGAATCATTACCCATGATTGCCCAAACATCGCCTGCATTTGCAGCGGGATCGATGACACCTTTTATACCACCTGCAAAATTAATAGTGAAAGAAAATAATGCAATAACAGGGACCATTAACAGCGGGAGAAGATTGAATTTCATTTTCATTTTTATACAGTTTTTGGGTAGAGAATATGTTGCTCCCATTTTCAACTACTATGCCATGCTGTTATTTCCGTCCACTTCTAATAATTTATTAATAAATGATTTTAATTGGGTTATAATAACATCGCTATGTAGTTACAACAAAAAAACAGGTGCTACGCAGTCCAGTTACATTAAACATTCAATACAATAACTGGTTGCCCTCCCCTTCACCGGATTTTTATTTAACGGAGCTATAGTGCTGTTAGCCCATTTGACATGGGAAAGACGTTCTTCCATTGCGCTGCGGAATGAATTAACTGAAATGCAATTAAATCAAAAATCCATACAGATTGACTATGGCTGGTTCAAAAAATCAATGCGGAAAAATTAGCCAGAAGAGGCATCAGGTATACCCCTGTTAAAAGCAAACTGATTAAGCAAACTGTTTATAAAACCCTCACCAGTGTGGTGCAAGGGTATCCAAACATGGTTATATATCGTGAAGGCAAATAATAATAAATGTATTAGCCGCCATTTTTCACATCGCCGGGTTACAGACTGCTTTGCTTGGTTAACAACCAAAAAGCCCCGGCAACTCGGGGCTTTTTCAATATGTTATATTTCAATAACTGAAGGTGAACCTGGTTTTAACCAAACCAATTTCTCTTTAATGTCTGAATGTGTTACCTGATCATACAGATATTCAGGTTGTTCATTAAAATGCTTCCATCCTTCAATGTGTGTAGGAATAAATTTCACTACATTCATAAGCCTTACCGTTTGAATAGCCATTTCAGTGGTGAAAGTCACAGGCATATAATTGATCTGTGGGAAACCTGCCTTTCCCACGTGTAGCACTGCGGTATGTACTTTGAATCTTTTTGCGATCTCTTCAATGCCTTCAAAATATACGGTGTCACCAGATACATACAGCGCACCATTTTGCTGGCCTTGCCACTCGATCATAAATCCAATAACATGTCCTGAGATCTTTGTTTGCTCATGGGTAGGCGCGTGCTGGCAGGGCGTGGCAGTAATGCGAAGGCCAGGTACCTTATCGGTGATTATATTTACACTTTCCCACTCATGGAGACCAGTTACATTGCTTTGTGCCAAACGTTCCACAGCCCCTGGTGTAGAGATGACCTGCTTTACCGATTTAATAAACTCGCGGCCGGCGTTATCAAGATTGTCTTTATGCTGGTCATGGCTGAGCAGCACCAGATCTACGGGACCAATATCCTGCGGTTGAAGCTTTGGCGAACCCGTTTTATACAACGTGCGGGGGCCTTCGTATACAGTGCCACCTTCGTCAAATGCAGGATCAGTGACAATAACAAACCCATTGATATTAATTACCATGCAGGCGGTGTCGACTTGCGTGAAGGAGACTTTCATATGCTCTTAATTTTGTACCGATTAGTACATATTTAGTTAAAAAAATATCATTTTAATACAGACAGTTGCATTTCAACCAGAGGTAGCAGTCGTTCGGGGTCAGGGTACATGCGCCGGGTAATATTGAGGCCGTTCCACATCGTTACCAGGTAACGGGCAATTACAACCGGATCTTCATTTGATTTTAGCAAGCCGCTCTGTTGTGCTTTTATTATAAGATCCTGAAAAAGTTGTTCCATTTTCTTTAGCCGTTTGATGGCCATGCTTTCAAGCGGTTTATCAATGTTCGATAACTCGACCACAATATTACCCATAAAACATCCTTTCTGATGCATGTTCTGCGGGGAGTTGGCCAACTTTCTGAAGAAATTTTTAATTGCCTGAACCGGGTCTGTGCCAGCTTCTGTGTCTTTCAGCAATCCCGCTACAGATTGATTAACGAAATTCTCTATAACCTTTTCAAACAGTTCTCTTTTGCCTTTAAAAGTGTTATAGAAACTGCTTTTACCGATACTCATGGCAGCAAGCAAGTCATCGGTGGAGGTGGCTTCGTAACCCTTGCTCCAGAAAAGCTGGGTAGCTTTTCCTAACGCTTCTTCTTCTGAAAATATCTGAGGTCTGCCTGCCATAACTGTCGTTTGCGAGATAAAGGTATATATTGTACCAAATAGTACAAAATTAATTTTCCATACATTGACAAGGTTAACACTTTTTTACAAATAAGGATTCTCCAGGGATCAGGAGAAGCATATGTATCCCGTATCTCTTTCTCCTAAATCCCTTCTCTATTCCACCTCAATTCCTTCTCGGCAGCGGAAAAGCAAAAGAGCACTCATTGTGGCTCCAAAGTGGGGTAGATTACACAAGAACTGATTTATTAAAAGAAGTGTACCATAGTAGGTGTATAGTAGAATTATAGTGGGAGTATAGGTGAAAGGAATGCAAAGAGGAGTCAAAGAGAAGGCATATCGCTGTAATTATGGCCAAAAGATTATTTTTTTAGGCTGGCTGAAATCTATACTGCAATAACCAATCCCCAACATGTTGACTTGATCCTTCTCCAGTACCAGATCAAAAGAGATAGGGAGAAAAAATACATTGCCTGTACTTAATCTCCCTATCATAAATTTATCCTGACCTTAACTGCCAGCTTTCATTTACTCACCACTTAAATGGCAGGTACCAGTTGTCTTTATTCATTAACCTGGCCCTTACATCAGCAGCTGCAGGGTTATGTTCTGCCGCCAATTTATTGTAAATTTTATCAGCCAGGAAAGCGGGATCGTTTCTTCTCAGGGCAATACGCAACAGATCGGGCCAGCGTCTGCCTTCATAAGCCAGTTCAAGACCTGCTTCGCTTATTACCTGATCTTCTATAAACAAGGTGCTATAAGGCACAAAGCTTGGGCAATGACTGATCGGTCATTCTTTTTTGCCCAAAAATATACATTCTTTTAAGTACCGTGAAAGTATGGGGAGAAAACAATAAGAAAGACATTCCTTCTCGATGCAAAAAACATATTTTGTTCGTTCTGAATCAATTACAATAAAAATGTACAAATAACGTCCATGCCTACATCATGTTATTTGACCGGGTAGACGGCATATTCATTTGAATTCAATTGAAGTACATAATACCTGACGATTGGTAAATTTATCAAGCCATTCTTCGTTCAGTCCTAATTATATGACATGGTCTTTGGGCAGAATCATCAATTTAGGAATATTTACATTTTGTGGTTGATTAATTATAAATTCAATTGTTTTAACAATATCATCCGTTGTTAAAGGTTCTCTTATGTTCATACTTTCCCGTGGATGAACCTCCCAGTTATTGTGAAGTTCAGTCATGACTAATCCGGGCTCAATACAGGATATCTTAATGTTAGTACCTGCTAACTCCATCCGCAAAGCTTCCGATAATGCCTCAAGGGCATGTTTTGTTGCAGCATATGCACCGGCAGTTGGTCTGACTTTTGTTCCCAGAACGCTGGATATGTTTATGACATGACCAAAGCCTTGTTGTTTAAATCTTTTTAACACACTATATGTTAATCGAAAACTTGCTTCTATATTTAAGCGGATCATTGAAACCATTTTTTCAATGTTAAGATCTTCAATGGTGCCAACTTCCAATGTACCGGCGCAATTGAATAAATAATCACATTTACCATACTTATCCCATATGTAACCTTCTAAAGAATGTTGAAAGTCGGGTGAGGTAAGGTCCCCTGGCAGTACATCAACGTTCGGTGATTTTAACTCAGTCAAACGCTCTTCACGACGCGCTGTAATAATCAGTTGATAATTTTCAGAGGTCATAAATGATTTTGCAATTGCCAATCCAATTCCACTACTGGCGCCTGTTATCAAACATACCTTCCTGTTATTCTTCATATTTCTAAATATTAAGCTATAGATCTGTTGCTTTATATCTTTTTGCCAAAGAACGATCGTTTCAAAAAGGAATAACCCCACCAGTCACAATCACCATCTGTAGTTTCCAGGTTCCAATATTTACTTTTAATTTCATACCTTTCTTCCGTGGTGCAACCCATCTTCCAGACTATACTTACTTCATTTTCAAACCTCTGAAAATCCTGGATGTTTTGAGTGGTTAAAACCATAGTTTTTATAAGCCCCCACCCTTTTATTATCATTTTCCTTTTTGTTCTATACAACACGGTATCCTCGTAGAGCCGGGCAACAAAATTGTCACCTTCTTTACGTATTAAAATTTTCGAATTGAATGAACTCTCACATCCCTGGCTTTCCAAGTATATTGAAATTGTGTCCTGGTCCTGAAGTTTCGCTAATGTATTCTTAGAATAGTTCAACACAGAATCCGCGCAAAGTCTAATTGAATTAGTTTTCTGATCTGTCAACCTGATCTGTTTAACAACCAACTGGCGGAATACATTTCTATAAGCAATTCTGTAATCAGCAACTGGGGTATTAGTAAGCTTTATGGGAAACCGTTTTGCCCGAACACTCACCCTGAATGCAAGCGTATCTTCCGGTAGTCTGTAAAAACTTACCGAATCGGTATCAATCCCGTAAAATCCATGCCCCCCCTCCCTACAATCACCTATAGATAGTAAAATAGTGGTCGTTTGTTGTGCCTGTCCAAAAGAGCATACAAATAAAAACTGAAGAATGAGAACTGTCAAAATGAAATGTCGCTCGAAAACGAGTGTCAATTTACTATATGCTTCTTTACAAATTTTCCTCATTGCATTTCAGGGGGTTAGGTTAGAGTACAAAACCAGATAAAAGTTAAACGGTGCGCATTAAACTTATCATTTGCTGTTTTCCAATTTTACTCTTTGCTTTCATAAGTTGTATCTATCCGCCATGGTAGTTGATCGTTTTCTTCAAATTCCATAAAAGTCTCCTCAGATTTTCTCAAAGTTGCATTTTGTATTCCAATGCCTGTCAAATAAGACCGGAACTCCTCTTCAATCAAAAACATTTCTTCTGTTTTGTGTTTAGGAATTAATACAACCCAAAGATTAGGATAATAATTCCCGGCATAAAAACATTTAGAGTTACATTTTATAACAATCACAGAATCTATCACATTAATGCTATCAGCATTTGCTGCATTTGGTTCATGCACCTCATGATAATTAAAAGTTACCTTCCAGTTATCTAAATTATCATAACTTATGGCACGATAAGGTTTTATCAAAGGCAGAATCCTTTTTTCGGCCCCGCGTTTGGTACTGTAAAAATCTTTTTTTTTCTCTTTTATCCCACAACTTATTAAAACAAACAAACAGCAAACTACCAGCGCATTTTTACTCGGCAAGGTGATCATAATTTTTTGCCAAATTGGTTAAAAGTTAAAGATAGGCCTTTGAAAGCAAGCAAAAGGTGCAAATAACAGACACGTTGTTTTACCTTTCTCATGTTATGAATTTTAATAAGCCTGCTGGGAAAGGCCGGGCACGATCTTTTCGATGTCAAACTTTCGCATTTGCATAAACGCCTGGGCTGCTTTACCGGCCTTGTTGGGATCGGTCATGAATTTTCCGAGAATAGTAGGTAGTACCTGCCAGGAAACCACAAATTTATCTTTTAACCAGCCGCACCTGCTTTCTGTCGGAACAGCCTTTCCGTACAGCGACAGTTGATTCCCCTTGTTCGTGGTGGTACACAATAAGGCCGGCATGCCGTTGGTAAATATAGGTAGGTCTTCAGGCGTAGGGGGATCAGCACTACCCGCGACAACTATCTTCAAAAGAAGCTTCGAAAGATACAACCGCAACTTTATAATTATACCCATGCTTGCTGTTGCCTATCTGATAATTCAAAACAAACCTTATACTTTCCCTCATTTACTTCAATTAATATTGATTTTGCTGTCAGCTATAACGCTCGGGGCTATTTATGTTAGTTTCCTGAACGACGCCACGAATGTTGCAACGGCACAAATGCAAGTTGAAAAAATCTGAAATTAAAATTATGAATAAAAAAATTGCTTATTATACCTATGAACTATACCTCTATAAGTTATTCAAATTCCAACTTACAGCAGCGAATAACACCATGTTAAAAAAGCGTTGTGTTCAAACCCCGTTTTCTTTGGAAATATCCTCCTGAAGTTCACCATTCGCAACACAAAAAAAATCCTCAGAAAGATAATAAACAGATAGCAAAAGAAAAGCCTGGTACTCTTATATCAAGTATTTCCCGTGAAAGATCCCTCCCACCTGGTGAACCCAATATGAATTTGAATAGCAATACGATCGATCAAGGGAAAACCCGGCCCAAAGGGGATACAATTTGGAGACATTAACTTACTGGCAGGCATCGCTAACGGAAATCACTATAGTTCGTTTATTCGCTCCTTAAGCTTTTTACAGGGTTGGCAATGGCAGCTTTTATCGCCTGCATGCTCACTGTGATAAGAGCAATAAAGAGTGAAGCAATGCCCGCAATTACAAATACCCACCCAGAGATGTTTATCCTATAGGCATAATCCTGTAACCAGCGATCCAATACAAGCCAGGCAATGGGCCATGCAATA
Organism: Niastella soli; assembly: GCF_017742245.1. GTDB lineage: Bacteria > Bacteroidota > Bacteroidia > Chitinophagales > Chitinophagaceae > Niastella > Niastella soli. Next base: position 2,260,899 of record NZ_JAGHKO010000001.1, on the reverse strand, counting down.
AGGTTGGCAATCAGTACAAGCCTCATAAACTGTTTTGATAACAATAAAACAACACCCTGAACAGATGCTCCTAAAACCTTGCGTATCCCTATTTCCTTAAATCTTCTTTCTGCAGAATAAGAGGCAAGACCGAAAAGACCAAGGCAGGAAACAATGATAGCCAGTATTGCGAGTGTGCCTACAATAGTACTTACCTGTGAATCTGCCTTGTATAATTCTTTGAAATGTTCATCTAAAAACCGGTATTCGAAAGGCACATCCGGGCAATTTTTTCTCCAAACTGATTGAATAAACGAGATCGCTTCCTTCGGCCGGCCGCCATTTATTTTAACTGACATATTAGCAAAGCCCCAATCATTTTGATTAAATATAAACAGGGTCTCAATTTTGTGATGGAGTGAATTGAAATTGAAATCTTTTACAATCCCCACAATTGTTCCTGAGGAATCAAATCCAAACTTCTTTCCCAATAAAGATGAAAATTCAGCATGCGCATTATCTTTTAATAATTCCTTTGCCAGCAATTCGTTGATGATGTATTCCCTACCAACAGCGGATTTTTCCGGTGAAAAGTTTTTACCAGCAACCAATTGCATTTTATAAGTGGTAAGGTAATCATGGTCTACAATTAACCTGGTAGCTCCCAATTGTCTTGTTGGACCATCTCCTTTGAATTGAACACCTGATTGATCGAGATGACTGCCTAAAATATCCTGTGAAGCTGTAACAGATGTGACCAATGAATTTTGAAGCAGGTCTTTTTTCAAAGCGTCAAATTTCCTGTATCCGCCGCGGTCGAATGGTATGGTAACGATCTGTTCCTTATCAAAACCTGTTGGCCTGTTCTTCATAAAGTTTAATTGCATCAGCACAAAAACAGTTGCGATAATTAAAAAAATAGCACAGGAAAATTGACCAACAACCAGCATGTTTCTCAGCAAGCCTTTGTTTTTTCCAACCTGCACAGAACCCTTCAGCACTTTTACCGGAAGGAAAGATGAAAGATAGGCTGCAGGATAAAGTCCAGAAATTATTCCAACAACGATGGTGCCAGATAAAATTGAAAGCAGCAGCTTATAGTTTGTAAGTAATGGAAAATGAAGATCCCGTTGACTGAGTGTTTTCACTGCCGGTAAAAAAATAAAGACAAGAACGACAGCTGCTATTAATGCCAGAATGGAAATCAGTACCGATTCCGAAATAAATTGAAATGATACTTGCCAACGCGCCGCTCCAAGGGATTTGCGTACACCCACTTCTCTTGCTCTTTCAGCAGAACGTGCTGTGGAAAGGTTTATGAAGTTGACACAGGCAATAAGCAGTACAATAAGCGCAATTATGAAAAAAATATTGGTGTAACGCCTATCAAATTGATGGTAATTAAAATTATCGAGACCAATATCTGTTGCACCTGCATGTATTTCTTTTAAAGGAAGAAGGAATAGCTGATAACTATTTACATTATCTGCAGATAAATGTTTTTTTAGGTAGTCCGGAAATTTTTTTTCCAATGCAGCTACATTGCTGTTTGGAGCAAGCTCCAGGTAGGTATTCAACCAGTTGCCACCCCAGTTATCCATCCAATTTGGGCGGGCAATGGTGCTGAATGGAACAAGTGCATCAAACTGTATTTGGGAATTTGCAGGAACATTATTCATCACTCCGGTTACGGTAAGGAGGGTGGTATCATGATCATAGCTGACAAGCGTTTTCCCGAGTGGGTCTTCTTTTCCAAAGATCTTTTCAGCTGTAGCCTGGGTAAGCACAATACTGTTTTTCTTGTCAAGCATCTGATGACGGTCGCCTTTTGCTACCTTAAAATCAAACAGGGTAAGAAAAGTGGAATCAACAAAGCAAGTATTATCAATATAAATCCTTTTCTCGCCATAATTCAACGGTATCTTCTCTGCCCGGTTAATGCGGGTGTAGTTCTTTATTTCAGGAAATTCTTCCTTCAGGGTTGGCCCCATTGGAAACATAGACAGGGCAACTTTTTGTGAGGAAACCATCCCCTCAAACTTCTGTACCTCATTAAGTCGGTAAATGTTTTTTATATGAAAATTGTCGAAGCTTCTCTCATAAGCAACAAAAAGAAGGATCAGGATACATACGGCAATACCGATTGCAAGTCCGGTTATGTTGAGAAAAGAATACACCCGGTTTGCCCATAAATTGCGCCATGCCGTTTTGAAATAATTTCTGAACATATGTTTAGTTGAATCAGGTTTTGAATTGTCTTGGGATCCTCGATACACCTTTTCGTGTTTTCTCTGAAAAACATGCCAAATAACAAAAGTTTGATTCTCTATAATTTATGAATAATGATAATAACAGAATGTACGTTTTTGATACAACCAATGACTGTTTTTGATATAATCCCTTCAGGTAATAATTAACGGCAGGAGGTTTACCATTGCTTTACTTACGCCAGTTGGGTTTGACAAATATGAAATCATTTACACGTTTATATCAGCCATATATAATGTCTTCCCTGGCGGGCAAGCACAAGTATTTTTTGAAGCAAAAAATAATGGAATGATCTCTAATTGTGGATATATCAATGATGGCTGTGCGCGGTTATTTCCCGATACAGAAAGTGTGGGCCATTGACTATTATTAATTCTTAAATCTAAGAAAGGTACAGAATGGCCCTTTAATTGCCTATACAGATAACGTAGCAATCAAAGACGCCATCCCGTTTGATGCGAGGCACCCAGGCCAATTGTATGAAAACTCTTACTTCCCAATACACCTTTTCCAAAATTTATACAAGCGTTGCCTGCACAATCTTTTCAATGTCAAACTTTCGCATTTGCATGAACGCCTGGGCTGCTTTACCGGCCTTATTAGGATCTGTCATTAATTTGCCGAGAATAGTAGGTATTACCTGCCAGGAAACCCCAAATTTATCTTTTAACCAGCCGCACCTGCTTTCCTCACCGCTTTCCGTTAATTTTTCCCAGTAGTAATCTATTTCTTCCTGCGTGTTGCAATGAATTGTTAGAGAAACGCCTTCGTTAAAAGCAAATTTGTGCGCATGAGCGCTTTCCATCAGCATAAACTTCTGACCATTGAGGGTTATTACGGCATGCTTTACCTTTTCCTCTTTATCGGGTTTTTCATTTTGGGAATAGCGGAGTATCCCATCTGTACCTGAATTTTTAAATATGGAGGTATAGTGCTGGATGGCCTCTTCCGCATGGCCATATTGATCTCCAACGAACATCAAAAAAGGCGTGATCTTTTGCCCCACAGCAGCTACTGTTCCCAGGGTAACCTGCCAGGAAATGCCAAACCGGTCGCTCACCCAGCCGTATTTTTCACTCCAGGGATATTTATCCAAAGGCATCAGTATAAAGCCTCCGTTGGATAATCCTTCCCAGATATTTTTTAATTCTTCTTCCGTTTCGCAGATGTAATACAATGAAATGGATGGGTTGGGTCTGTACATCGGACCGCCATCGAGTAAAGTAAAATGCTGTCCGGCTATCTCTATTTCGGTTACGATAGGTGACTGCAACATTATTTTTGCACCGGGAATTAATTTGCAATACAAAGCGGCGGCTTCTTTTGCCTGGTTATCAAACCATAAGCAAGGCGTGATCAATTCTTTCATACATTATAAATTTCGTGTAAAGATGGATCAGCCACAAAACATGGCCTTGTACAAAACCGACATTATTTTTTCTTCAGTCCAAATTGCAGGTAATCATTGGGTGTGGTTTCTGTAAATTCCTTAAAAGAACGGACATAGTGGCTTTGATCAAAATAACCGTTTGCATAGGCCACATCGGTCAATTTATCAAACTGGCCGGACTTTAACTGGTAAAATGCTAACTGGAACTGACAGATCCGCCGGTATTCGCTGGCCGTTATGCCTACATATTTTTTAAAGATCCGTTGAAATGTTCTTTCTGTGAGGTTGAGTTCCTGCAACATTTGACCCAATACATCAGCTTCTGGATTTTCCAGTATTTTGTCGGTAGCATACCGGATGATCGCACATTCCCGTTGGTTGGCTGTCACCTGAGAAAGAATAAACTGGTGCAGCACCTCCATTTTTTCGGCTGTTGATTGAGCATAGGTCAATTGGATGGTCAATGCCATTGCCTTTTGTGGATTCCAACGATTCAACCCGATGACTTCATTTTTGAGTTGCTGAGCAGATAGCTTAAATACAGGACCAATGGCAAATGGTTTGAAGAAAAAAGCGATCAGGGTGGCATTACCCCATTCAGCCCATCTTTCTGTAGGAACGGCCTTTCCAAACAGCGACAGATGGTCTTCCTGGTCCAGGGACGTACATAATAAGGCCGGCATGCCATTAGTAAATATAGGCAGGTCTTCGGGGGCTGGAGGATCGTTACTATCCAGGACCAGGATACTCTGAATAACGTCTTTCAAAACCGGGTCTATGTTGTTATACCACCGTTGCATACAGAAAATTCCTTTCCACTAATTTACCGAAAGTACAGACACCATGCCTATTTGCCAATACAGAATTTACACATTACTAATTTTCAAACGTTTGTCTATCAAAAGATACAAATAACGGCTATGAGTAGTTCTTTAGAAATTAACTATGAATTAGTATTATCAAACACATTTGGATCCTTAATCTCATAGTGAATTTTTCGGATTCCGAACCGTTTCAATTTTGAGTTTAAAGTACTAGGAGGGACTCCCAGCACCTTAGCTGCTCCGTCAAATCCTGCTACCTTTCCTTTACAGTATTTAAGTATCCTAAGGATATGCTCCCGCTCATTTTCCTCTATCGTCTTAGGCTGAAAATCATTATCAGAAATCCGTTTCACGCTGCTTTGCCGACGCGTACATAAATACACTTGCCGCAGAACATCATCTTCTGCCAATAAGATGCTTCGTTCGATTACATGCTCCAATTCCCGGATGTTACCCGGCCAGTCGTAATTAAACATCTCTTCGAGCGCCGAGTCGCTTATCGCGGAAATATTCCTGCCGATCTTTTTCGACAGCTTTTGAACAAAAAAATTCGCCAGTAGCGGGATATCCTCCCGCCGGTCTCTCAGCGCTGGCAACCTGATCGGAAATATATTCAGTCTGTAAAATAGATCTGCCCGGAATCTTCCTTCTTCCACTTCTTTTTCAAGATCCCGGTTCGTGGCAGCAACGATCCTGACATTCACCTTCATCGTAGTCCTGCTGCCTATCCGTTCTATTTCCTTTTCCTGCAAAGCCCGAAGCAACTTCACCTGTAGTTCCAAAGGCATCTCCCCTATTTCGTCAAGAAAAAGTGTTCCTTGATGTGCCAGTTCGAATTTTCCGATCCGACGCTCCATAGCCCCGGTAAAACTGCCCCTTTCATGACCAAACAATTCCGATTCTACCAGGTTCGCGGGCAAAGCTGCACAGTTCAACTGGATCATCGTTTTTTTCCCACGTGACGAACCTTCGTGGATCGCGCGGGCCACAAGCTCCTTCCCTGTACCAGTTTCTCCCAGCAGTAACACAGTACTATCACTGGGTGCTACAATGGAAATAAGTCGTAAGATCTCTTTCAGCTCCGGACTCTGGCCGATAATTTCCTGAGCAGGTAGACGGTTCTCATTTCCTTCCTTGTGTGTGAGTTGTTCTTCCTGAAACCGCATAGTCGCAAAATTTAGAGGCCCAATCCGGGTTTTGAATACACTATTATCATTAAAGAATGTCGGATAAAACAGGTAGGGCCAATCTTGTAAAGCTTTTACTAATTGAATTAAACAGTTGGCTAAAAAGGTACTCTTCTCAGTGGGACCAGGTGCTAACTAAAGTGTATTGAAGTGGTTCTTACAGGCCCCAGATTATCTAAAAATAAACCTGCGTCTGCCAGAGCAGAATGTTGAATGAGGCTTCGCTTTCTCATGTGACAATAATTAAGCTGTAAAAATACGAGTTTAGCAAATACTTTTTTCTCTCAAGAACTACCATTCATTAAACTGTAACAGCAATCCCCATCTGTGTTTTCTGATGTATTCCAGAATGATTTATTCTTAAGTGCTATTCTAATGATCCACTTGTGTTTTATTTTGAAAAGCTGAAATCGGAACTGGCTTGTTACAAAACAGCATTGCGGAATGAATACCATAAAACATATCGAACAAAGAGTCATCCATTTAAGGGCTACATAATTTGGTCAGCATTGTCACGCGTGAGAAAAAGTATGGTAAACCTTTTAGAACGTAAAATTTATCGAAGAACATCGAGAAATGATTCATCGTGTTTGGTCTCGCCATTTTACGAAGAGTCGCGAGGCATTTTCTCTCGTTTTTCATTGAAGCTTTTGATTGTAAGCATGTTAACAAATGGCACGAAATTGCTTTTCAATTAGCAAACACTATACAATGAGAAAAGCTAAGAATCTACTGGCCGCTGGCGCCATCGCCATGCAAAGTGCCTCAGGCATCGCCCAGCCTCACCAACCTGTATCACCAAAATCCGACGAATCTCTTCGTCCATTCACGGTACATATCTCCAATACGAAGCTAACGGATCTACGCAAACGCATCCTCGCCACCAACTGGCCCGACCGGGAGACTGTCAATGATCTATCCCAAGGCCTCCAACTCGAGACGATGAAGACCCTCGCTAACTATTGGGCCACAGGCTACGATTGGCGTAAGGTAGAAGCCAGGCTTAACGCCGTTCCTCAATTCATTACCAACATCGACGGCGTCGACATCCACTACATCCACGTTCGGTCAAAACACAAGAACGCCATGCCTATCATCATCACGCACGGCTGGCCCGGATCAATTATCGAACAAATGAAGATCATTGCTCCACTCACTGACCCCACAACCTATGGCGGAAAGCCAGAGGACGCCTTCGATGTGGTGATCCCATCGCTGCCCGGTCACGGCTTCTCTGGCAAACCCACCGAGCTCGGCTGGGATCCCGTCCGCATAGCCAAAGCCTGGATCGTCCTCATGAAACGACTCGGCTATACGAAATACGTGGCCCAGGGTGGTGACTGGGGCGACGCAGTAACCGAACAAATGGCAGTCATCGCCCCTCCGGAATTGCTCGCTATCCATACCAACATGGCGGCAACACTTCCTGTTGAGGTCTCAAAAGCGCTTGCCACCGGCGGCCCGGCCCCCGATGGCCTGTCCACCCCCGATGAAAAACACGCCTGGGAACAACTCGACAACTTTTGGAAACACGGTCTCGGCTATGCGTCTGAAATGGCAAACCGTCCACAGACTCTTTATGGACTCCATGATTCACCCATAGGTCTCGCTGCATGGATGATGGATCACGACATCCGCAGCACGGAACTCATCACCCGCGTCTTCGCTGGCCACAGCGAGGGGCTCTCCAAAGACGATATTCTCGATAATATCACACTTTACTGGCTGACGGGCACCGCCGTCTCTTCGGCCCGCCTCTACTGGGAGAACAAACTGGCTTTCTTCGATATCAAGCACATCACCATCCCGGTTGCGGTGAGCGCCTTCCCGGACGAGATCTATCAGGTCCCTAAAACATGGGCCGAGAAAGCCTTCCCACATCTCATTCATTACAATAAACTGGAAAAAGGTGGCCACTTCGCCGCATGGGAACAACCGATGGTTTATACCGCCGAGATCCGTGAATCCTTCCGGTCACTCCGATAACATATCTCGTTAAAACAATAAAACATAAATATTATACAATGAACACATTCAACACGCAGTCGCTTAAAAGATACGGCGGCTATCTGCCACATCGCACCGGCATTCTCCTCGTAGATCCCTACAATGACTTCCTCCACCCCGAAGGCAAAGCCTACGGCCGGTCCAAAGAGGTCATCGAAGGTGTTCATCTCCTGGACAATATGGAACGCGTGATCCAGAAGGCCCGTGAGCTCCGCATGCAAGTATTCTTCGTTCCACATCATCGCGCGGAACCCACCGATTTCAAGAACTGGAAATACCCCAATGCCTTACAGTTGCGCTCACATGCGAATCAGGTCTTTGCCAAAGGCACCTGGGGAGGCGAGTTCCACGAACGTTTTCAACCGACAGCCGACGATGTCATTATAAAAGAACACTGGGGTTCCAGCGGCTTCGCCAATACCGACCTGGACGAACAACTCAAGCAGCACGATATCGATCGGGTCATCCTCATTGGAATGATCGCCAACACCTGCATTGAGGCCACCGGCCGCTTTGCCATGGAGTTGGGTTATAACGTTACCCTGGTAACGGACGCCACTGCGGCCAACTCGTTCGACAACATGCGTGCAGCCCATGAGATCAATGCACCTAACTATGCCCACTTCATACTCACTACTGAAGAGGTGATTGAGTTGCTCAGTCAGAAAGAGGTTACCGTTAATAAATAAACCTTCACCACATGAAAACAGAAAAACTAGCGGAGACCCCGCTGACCCTTACACAGCACAATGAAGGATATTGGCAGGTCACCATCGACGATCCCCCGTTGAACCTTTTCGGTCCGGATTTACTCACGGGCCTGGAAGAGATCGTGCGGCGGATGCAAGCCTCGTCCGATCTTCGGGTGATCGTATTCGACAGCGCGGTGCCCGGATTCTTCATGGCACATTTTGATATCGCCCGCGGATTAGAGGTACTTAGTCGTAAAACACCTTCAGGCCTGCCTCCATGGTTCGATGTCGCTCAGGCGCTTCACGAATCACCGGTGCTCACCATTGTGTCGATCCGGGGTCGCGCCCGTGGCGTTGGCATCGAATTCTCCGCAGCGTGTGACATCCGTTTCGCCAGCGAAACGGCTGTTTTCGGACAGTTCGAGGTAGCGTCTGGTACGATCCCCGGCGGTGGTAGCATGGAGTTTCTGCCTTTGCTGGTAGGACGAGCGAGGGCCCTGGAACTCATCATCGGTGGCGAAGACATTGATGCAACCACCGCTGAACGGTATGGGCTCATCAACCGGCTGATACCGGATGGCGAACTGGACACTTTCGTGCACCAGTTGGCCCTTCGCATCAGTCGCTTCGATCCTGTAATCACCCGTCAGGCAAAAACAATGATAAGCCAACGGGCCCCGACTCCATCGATGGATCGCATGATCGAATCCCGCATCGCCTTCATTAACGCAAACATGCGTCCCGAGCGGAAACCCATTTCTGAAAAAATGCGGGCCTGGGGAATCCAACAGGACGGTGACTTTGAAAAGAACCTTGGCGCCTATTTCAATGAATAAGAATTCTATCAAAATCAAAAAATAAAACAATGAAAATCGCAGATCAAATAGTCGATTCCAGCTTTACTGCAATCATAAAGGCACCCATCGAAAAAATTAACATCCCCGAATGGTGCTTCAATTTGTCCGAAGCCGAATATCAAAGTTGCTCCCCGGCTCACGTCTCCGCCGCCTCCACCATTGGTCCAGACGGCCGCCGTATGTCCATAAACGTGGAGATCATCGGAGGCAGTCCGATGGTCCAACATTACCAGGAGGCCCTTTCCGAGCCGCATCATCTCATCCTCACCTCCTGGTCAGACGTGTTTAGTGCTACAGGCCGCCTCGTGCTGCACGTTCACTGGGAGCTCAGCGTTCGCGCCATAGACGGCGCCACCTGTGAGTTTACCAACAGGGTCATTTCCCATGCTACTGAGGATATGATGACAGCCCTCGACCGCCAGGGCATCAGCTTTGAGGCCTTCCGCGCCCAGCGTCAGCCGCACTCCATTAACCATAACCGTTCCGAAACTCCCCTGTTCGCGGCCAGCCTTGAGCGCGCTGCTTTGGGAGCATCCCTTTCAAAAGTAAAAACTGCTAAGCTCAGCTAAGCATTTTTCTCAACCCTCTAAATTTAAAGAGGCCACCTCAAAGTAATATGGGGTGGCCTCTTTCATTTTAAGTTTTAAGGTCGCGCATCAATTCGAGTAGTAAGGTGAGTCTTGGAGAAGGTGCATATAATTGGTTATACTACAAAATGATTTTTACCAATACCAAGGCGTTTAAGCTTAGAGCTTAACGTACTGGGAGGTACACCTAGGAATTCGGCTGCTCCATGGCTCCCTGATATTCTCCCTTTACAATAATTAAGGGTATTGAGTATGTGATCGCGCTCGTTCTCTTCAATAGTTTTTAATGTAAAATCCATTAGCGTCGTCTTTCTTTGACCATGTTCTTTATTCGAGGGAAGCTGGATTTCATGAATCAATTTATCCTCAGCTAACAACATACTGCGCTCGATTACATGTTCGAGTTCACGGATATTGCCGGGCCAACTGTAATTCATTAGTTGCTTCAACGCATATTTACTGATGGTGGTAATTTCTTTGCCCGTCCTTGTAGTTAATTTACAGATGAAGTGATGCACCAGCGAAGGAATGTCATCGCGTCGGTTTCTTAATGATGGAAGGTTGATCGGGAAGATATTCAAACGATAGTAAAGATCGGCTCTGAACCGCCCTTCCGCTACTTCTTTTTCCAGGTCACGGTTCGTCGCCGCTATGATACGTGTATCAACCGTAGTTGAGCCTTTGCCGCCTATACGTTCTATTTCTTTTTCCTGCAATGCACGAAGTAATTTTACCTGCAATTCTAAAGGCAACTCACCTATCTCGTCAAGAAATAGGGTTCCATTATGGGCCAGTTCGAATTTACCGATCCGGCGTTCAAACGCCCCGGTAAAACTACCTCGCTCGTGCCCAAACAATTCAGACTCAATCAGATTAGCGGGTAGTGCTGCGCAATTTACTTTAACCATTGTTTTACTTCGGCGCGGCGAGTTATCATGTATTGCTTTGGCAATAAGTTCTTTGCCCGTACCTGTCTCTCCTAATATTAGGGTTGTGCAGGCTGTTGGCGCCACTTTTGCAACCAGATGAAGAGTTTGCCGAATTTCCCGACTATTGCCGATAATGTCGGGAAAATGAAGAATTGCCGGGAATTCATCACTTAAACATGTTGATTCTTTGGCATAGCGCATAGTTGTAAGTGTTAATTTTTACCGGAGAGATTATCAAACCTTACAACCAGATTCCAATATCCGGGCCATTCAAATTATGCTTTGACAGTCAGCCTTTTAGTTCAAATCCTCTGTACTGAAAATCATGAAATATCGTGATTTTCAAAGTGAGCCCATGATATTCCATGATTTCAAAAATACCCGCAACCTGCTGTTAAACAAATCTGCGTATTGAATTCTTTTTAGTTAAATCTTATAGCGGAAATGTCTAATTTTACAGTCCCATAAATATCCGCCAGCTGAAATCTACCGATCGATTTTGCTCTGTAACTTTTCTTGTTTAGGCAGCTTTCTGACCTGCTTTGAAAGGCTATCTTACGCATGATATTTAACAAAAAACCTGTTCCATTGAGTGATTGATGTGAAATAATCTAAGAGACGCAAAAAGATTTAAGTCACATATAGAACTTGCTTAACAGAAATGATATCTAGTGTTTAACCAGAAAAAGGGTGGTGTATATGTATAGACCTGTGTTGTTAGGAATATTGTCATTATTCTTAATGACAAGGGCTTTGACTCAGTACGCCCAGTCAGAAACACAACAGGAATTACTTGTAAAATTAATTAAGAGCAAACCTGATACCAATCGGATAAGCATAGAGCTAAAATTAGGCGCCTATTATCTGTACAAGCCATTTTCTGAAATGCGTAACTTGACGGATTATAAACACAATCCGGATAGCGCTATTGACCATTTCAACAAGGCTTTACAACTAAGTGTTAAATTAAATGAGAGCGACTGGCAACACGACGCCCTTGAGTGGATTGCTTATTACTATCAACGTGTGAATGATCCGGTACGCACTATGCAGTTATTTAATCAGGTAATAACATACTTTCGGGAAAAAGGAAAGCATAGCAAAGAAGCGCATGCCTGGAAGAGTCTGGCTAATGCTTACTTTATAAATGATAAATTTAATAAATCTGCAACTGAAAGGATAAATCATTACCAGCATGCCCGTTCGTTGTATTTGCAAAGCCGTCAGCCGATAGATGCAGCCCATATTTTAACAGATATAGCAGCCAACCGGATAACCATCAAACAGTTTGAACTTGCCGAAAAAGAGCTGCAACAAAGTTTAGCTGAATATAAAGCGGCTAAATATGAAAAATTGCAGTATACTTATATGACACTCGTTGACCTGGAATATTCAAAAGGCAATTATTACCGGGCCTTAGCTTATTGCTTGGAAGGCATTAAAAACTCAGTCCCAGGGGAAGACAGTCATTATATATCCTATTTTTATTGGAATGCAGCCAGATGTAATTTTGGAGTAAAAAAATACCAAAAGGCCGAGGAATGGCTCTTGAAAGCCATTAGTATTAATGACTACCCTGATTACAAATATCTATTAGTCGAAACGCTGCTAAAATTAAACAGGAATGAAGAAGCGCTAAAGACAATAAATGCCATTACAAAAGCAAATTTCCCCCATACTTCCTGGGACACGGCAAATATATATAGGTGCATGGCCCTGTATCATGCTAAGTCAAATAGCAACGAGCTTTCCATTCGATATTATCTTAAGAGTTTGAAGATGACTGAAAAACTCTTTGGTGAACGAAGTTATTCATGGCACATTATATGTTATAACGGCATTGCCGAAGCTTTTCTAAACGCCAATCAGCCAGCAAAAGCAAAAAAGTATATTACTAATGCTGCATTAATCTTTAAAAAAGCGGAAACTATTTCTGACAATAGTTTTTTAGTTGATTTCTACAATAATTCCTATAAATATGATATAACCATAGGCAAATACAGGGCTGCATTTAAAAATGCCAAGACACCTTTAGGGGGTGGACTTTTAATGAGCTTTTATACTAATTCATATAATTATTATGTTGCCATTGGAAATTACCAGGATGCCTCATATAATTTAGCCCGCCTCGTCAAATTGCAGGATTCACTTTCTACTGTTGATAAGAATAATGAAATTTCAGAACTGGAAATTCAGTATCAAACTGTTAAGCAAGAACAATCAATAAAAAGTCTCAATGATCAGAATTTGATTCAAAAGATGAGACTGGAAGACGCTAACCTGCAAAGAAATGTCACTTTTTTAGGTATTGTAATAATGTTATTGGTAGCAGGCGTATTATACCGGCAAAACCTGGTACGAAAAAAGAATAACCAAACCATCACCTTGCAAAACGATCTTATTATCCATAAAAATGAACAGATGCAAAAATTGCTGGCGGAAAAGGAATGGCTGTTGAAAGAAGTGCATCATCGGGTAAAAAACAATCTTCATTCGGTGATAAGCTTGTTGGAGGCGCAGGCGGCCTATCTTGAAAATGATGCATTACGCGCAATTGAAAATAGTCAGCACCGCATTTATGCGATGTCGCTCATTCATCAAAAACTGTATCAATCAAATGATATAAAAACTATCGATTTGAAAAGTTACATACCGGAGTTAGTACAATACTTGCGGAGTAGCTTTGAAACCGGGCATATCAGGTTCAATCTGGAGGTTGACCCTTTACAGCTCAATGCATCCCAGGCTATACCATTGGGGCTTATTATAAATGAAGCATTAACCAATTCAATCAAATATGCCTTTCCGGACGGCCGTCATGGCGAAATCCTGATCTCTCTGACTCACGTTGATGGAAAATATAAATTGGAATTAGCTGACAATGGGATCGGCATGCAAAAAAACACGTCAGAAGTTAAAAAGAGCTCCCTTGGATTGGAGCTAATACGGGGACTAACAAAAGAAATAGGAGGATATATTACCTTTGAAAATCATAAGGGCGTGTTGATCACGATCGTATTTGAACGGGATATCCTGCATTCAATGAATGAGGGGCGGGATGATTATCTGACATCGCTATAGAATAATTTAATGAAAACCAAAATACTGATAGTTGAGGACCATTTCGTAGAAGCGGTCAACCTGCGGATCATTCTCGATAAAGCGGGTTACGAAGTTTGCTCCATAGCCTCATCTTACCATGAAGCGTTGGCTATTGCCAAAAATGAACACCCGGATATGGTATTCCTGGATATTTATTTAAAGGGAAAACAGACAGGTATCGACCTGGCAAAAGTTTTTAAACAACAGAATATAGGCTTTGTATTCCTTTCTGCTAATTCGGATAGACAAACACTGGAGGCTGCTAAAATGACCGATCCCTACGGCTTTCTGGTAAAGCCGTTTCGCGAAAAAGATGTACTGGTAACTCTTGATGTAGCCTGGTACCGCCACCGGCAAAATAAGCAGTTAGAAAACAGGTATAAACAGGCAGAATCGGAACCATTAAACGAAGGGGCAAAGTTGATGATTGTCACGGGCCACAGTATGAAAGAAGTAGTCAACAACATTAAAGTGGTTGCTTCCTCAGATATATCGGTGTTAATATTGGGCGAAAGCGGTACGGGAAAAGAATTGGCCGCTAACTATATTCACAACAATTCTTCGCGGAATGTAAAACCATTTGTTGTGATAAATTGTGCTGCATTGGCGCCGAACCTGGTCGAGTCAGAATTGTTCGGACATGAGAAGGGTTCATTTACAGGGGCTACAGATAAGCGAGTAGGCAAGTTTGAACAGGCTGACGGCGGGACAATTTTTTTAGACGAAATAGGCGAGTTACCCTTAGATATGCAGGTGAAACTTTTACGGAGCTTGCAGGAAAAAGAGGTTGAGCCTATTGGCGGAAAGAAAAAAAAAGTGGATGTGCGCATTATTGCTGCCACTAATCGTATCCTGGAAGACGAAATTGCTGCAGGCCGGTTCAGGATGGACTTGTATTACCGTCTCAATGTATTTCCAATACAATTACCACCTTTACGCGAGCGAAGAGAGGACATACTTCCCATAGCAAAGCATTTTATGCAATACTATGCCAGGAAAGAAAATAAAGACATTACCGGGATGACAGACAATGTTACCCGGGCGTTGATGGATTACCATTGGCCTGGAAATATACGCGAATTGGAAAATGTAATGGCACGAACGATTCTATTATCCTCCGGGCCTATTATACATTCGGTGTCTCTCCCTGTTGCCCAAAGCAAAAATATAGGTACAACAAATGTCAACACCAACAAAAAGATCTATGAAAATGAACGCGATTACATTATCGCCATGCTAAAAAAAAGCGGTGGAAAAATTTACGGTGAAGGCGGGGCCGCTGAATTAATGGATATTAATGCCTCTACGCTCGTATCCCGAATGAAGAAATTAGGTATCGAAAAGAATAGTATAAACTCCAACAATAGCTGACAGGAAATTTAATTCCTGCTTTAATTTTCCTTTCCCTTCGCTGCTAACGGTGTATCGCGACTGGTTTTCGATTTTATACGTCAATACGCGATTTGATATACCGGCAATACTCATCAACTCATTGATAACTATTTCATTGTGAAACGGCATGATATTTATTATTTCATGTACGTTCGAATAACCCGCTGCAACAAAAGGTAATGGATGATAACATCTTAGCCTGGAATAAAAAAATCAATCAAAATATAATCTCATTATCAATGGAAACAACAAAGAAAGTATTGTATACAGCTAAAGTTCATACAACAGGCGGCCGCGCCAATGGTGTCGCCAAAAGCGATGACGGGCACTTGAATATTAAGCTCTCAACTCCCGGTACCGGGCGTGCCGGCACAAACCCCGAGCAATTGTTCGCAGGGGGCTGGTCAGCGTGCTTTGAAGGCGCAATGGATATTGTTGCAAATAAATTAAGGATCACTCTTCCAGTAGATACGGCAATTGATGCAGAAGTGGATCTGTGTTTGACCGGTATGGATTTTTCCCTGCAGGCACGTCTTAATATAAGCTTGCCGGGCATGAGTATGGAAGTCGCTCAGAGACTTGTTGATCTATCACACCAAACATGCCCATATTCTAAAGCGATTAAGGGCAATGTTGATGTCAAGACTACCATAACGGTTTAATCACCTACGCATTCACAACCACTTTAAGCTAATTGAAAATGAAAGAACCTAATTCTAAGGTTTGGTTTATTACCGGTGCCTCAAGAGGCTTTGGCTTAGAAATAGCTAAGGCGGCGCTCAGAGCAGGTGATTATGTTGTGAGGGGGATAAGAAGTAAAACAGATCAATTGTCTGCTATTCTTAGCGATCCAAATGGGCTTATGGTAGTAAAGTTAGATGTAACAAATGAGAAGGATGTTCATACATCAGTTGAGCAGGCAATTGCACATTTTGGCAAAATTGATGTCCTGGTCAATAATGCAGGTTACGGCATACTTGCTGCTATCGAGGAAGCCTCAGATCAGGAAACAAAAAAAATATTTGACACTAATGTTTTTGGGCTCCTGAATGTCACCCGCGCCATTCTTCCCTATATGCGTCGGCAAAGATCTGGTCATATAATTAACATATCCTCCTTGTTTGGATACGACTCTTTTCCAGGCTGGGGTTTGTATGGCTCATCTAAATTTGCAGTTGAAGGCATTTCCAAAGGACTTGCTTTAGAGCTTGCCCCTTTTGGTATCCATATCACCGTTGCTGCCCCCGGCCATTTTAGCACTAGTTTTTTGAGTGGCGATTCTTGTTCCCGGTCCGAAAACATCATCTCTGACTATGAAAATACCGCAGTCGGTCAAATGAGGAAAAACATTGATCAGCTGCATGGGAACCAACCGGGTGACCCTAAAAAGTTAGCGGAACTAATCGTAAAACTGGCTCATACAGAAAGTCCGCCGCTTCATTTGCCAATTGGTAAGGATGCAATTGCGATGTGCAAGAATAACATTGAAAAAATGAGTAAAGAAATAAACGAATGGGAGCCCCTGTCATCAGATACCGATCACGAACAAACTAATTTAATAAACTAATAATATGGTGAATCGCCGCCGCTTTATCAGCAATGCTGCACTGGGATATACCTTTGCTCGACTCGGTATGTTTAATACTGCGAAAGCTAGCCCTCCTGACGGTTCCTTAACTAATCTTAATGCCATGAATTATTCAGACAGCAAGTCATTTGACAATATAAAACAAATAAATGCTGGCGTGCTTAATGTGGGTTACGCTGAAGCCGGAAGCGTCAATGGCCAGGTTGTGATCTTATTGCATGGCTGGCCGTATGACATTCATAGTTATGCAGAAGTGGCGGCAATTTTGGCCTCCAAAGGTTACAAAGTAATCGTTCCATATGTACGCGGTTATGGGACCACACGCTTTCTGTCGGACAGCGAGATCCGCAATGGCCAGCAGTCGGTCTTTGCTAGGGATATTATTGACTTGATGGATGCTTTGAAAATAAAGAATGCCATCATAGGCGGTTTTGACTGGGGCGCACGTACCGCCAACATTATTGCTGCGCTTTGGCCCGACCGCTGCAGCGCTTTAGTATCAGTTAGCGGTTATCTGATCGGTAGTCAACAAGCTAATAAAGCACCACTACCGCCAAAAGCAGAGCAAGCTTGGTGGTACCAATATTATTTTGCTACAGAACGTGGCGAAATGGGGTACAAACAAAACACATACGAGTTTAATAAACTTATCTGGCAGACAGCTTCACCTCAATGGCATTTTGACGAGGCCACTTACAAACTATCAGCACAATCATTTAACAATTCGGACCATGTAGCCATAGTGATAAATAATTACCGTTGGCGTTTGGGCCTGATCAAAGGGGAAACAAAGTACGACGACTTTGAAAAGGAGCTGGCAATGGCTCCAATTATCAGTGTACCTACTATAACGCTTGAAGGTGATGCTAACGGTGCGCCTCATCCGGATCCAACAGCATACGCAGGAAAGTTTAAAGGCAGATATCTACATCGTACAGTCAGCGGCGGTATCGGGCATAATTTGCCACAGGAAGCGCCATTGGAATTTGCTCATGCAATAATTGAAGCAGCTGGTTATGCTGAATAAACTCAGGAAACCATCGTACAAAAAGTTAACTGTAGCAGAAAATACAATTAAATTATTAACAACACTTACAATGAAAATTACAGTAAAAGACGGCACCCAGATTTACTACAAAGACTGGGGCAGCGGACAACCGTTGGTTTTTCATCATGGTTGGCCTTTATCGAGTGATGATTGGGATGCACAAATGATGTTTTTCCTGGAAAAGGGATTTAGGGTGATCGCTCACGATCGCCGGGGTCATGGAAGGTCAACTCAAGGATCCGTTGGTCATAACATGGATACTTATGCTTCCGATGTAGCGGAACTTACAACAGCTCTTGATTTGAAAAATGCGATACACATTGGGCATTCTACGGGTGGCGGTGAGGTTATTCGATATGCCGCACAATATGGTAAGGGCCGTATTGCCAAGGCGGTGCTGGTAAGCGCGGTAACGCCAATTATGGTGCAAAGCGAAATCAATCCGGATGGCGTTCCATTATCTGCCTTGAACGAAATACGCCTGAATACTGCCACAAACCGGCCTCAGTTTTTCCAAGATTTCACCATCCCATTTTATGGTTACAATCGTGCAGGTGCAAAAATATCTCAGGGCATCAGGGACAACTGGTGGCGTCAGGGTATGATGGGTGGTGTTAAAGCACACTACGATGGGATCAAAGCCTTTTCAGAAACGGATTTTACCGCGGATCTGCAAAGTGTAGATATTCCCGTGCTGGTGCTTCATGGCGAAGATGATCAGGTCGTGCCTTTCCCGATATCGGGCGCAAAAGCTGTCAAGCTGTTGAAACACGGAAAGTTGATTTCCTATCCGGGTTTCCCACATGGTATGCCGACGACTGAAGCTGCCGTTATCAATGCCGACATATTAGCTTTTATCAATTCTTAAAACATTCTGCCCGTTTAAACTTGAAGAGCGCCAATGGTGCCTTTTTTTTAAGAATACCGGTACCGAAAGCAAATATTTAGAAAGTCGCCACGTGGCGACTTTTTTAGTGTTGCTGGTAATTGTCAATAAAATCCTACTTCCCTATACAGAATTTGCTAAAGATATAATCCAGCTGATCTTCTGTTGTTATTTCACCGGTTATCTCACCCAAATAGTGTAAACATCTACGAATGTCGAGTGAAACCAGGTCGCTGGGAATATTACTATCCAACCCATTTCGGGTATCTATCAGCGATTGCAATACTTCCTGCAAGGCGTGAAAGTGCCGCGCATTGGTAATTATGGTGTCATCGGTAGTAACCTTGCCCTGCAACACCAGATCAACCAATTTTTCCTTTAAGACCTCGGTATGCAGATTTTCTTTGGCAGAAATGAATATAATGCCGGGAATGCTGTTGAATTTATTGCGACGGTCTGCTTCGGAAGAAGCATCGGCTTTATTACCAACTAAGACGTATTTCAGTTTTTTGTTGTTGAATTCATTTACAGTTGACTGTAATTCATCCTTGGAGACCTCATTTACATCAAACAGGTATATCACTACATCGGCCTGCTGCATTTTGGCCAGGGCTTTTTCCATGCCTATACTTTCTATTACATCGTGGGTATGTTCACGAATACCGGCTGTGTCAATGAGGCGGAACAGGATGCCATCGATATTCAATACTTCTTCAATTGTATCGCGGGTAGTACCAGCAATATCGCTTACAATGGCCCTGTTTTCATTTAGCAGGGCATTCAACAAGGTCGATTTACCGGCATTGGGTTTTCCGATAATGGCCACACTTACCCCATTTTTGATCACATTTCCCAATTGAAAGGAGGCAGCCAGCTGTTGGGTAGTTTGCTGCACTTCGGTAAGAAGTTCATACAATTGGGTCCTATCAGCAAACTCTACATCTTCCTGCGAAAAGTCGAGCTCCAGTTCTATAAGTGCGGAAAATTTGATCAACCGCTCCCGAAGGTCTTTTAACCGTTCTGAAAAACCACCGCGAATGTTATGCAGGGCTGTTTTCCTGGAAGCCTCTGTATTACTGGCAATCAGGTCGGCCACGGCTTCTGCCTGTGCCAGATCTAACTTGCCATTTAAAAAAGCCCGTTGGGTATATTCTCCCGGTTTGGCCAGCCGGGCGCCCTGGTTAACGCAGGACTGTATGATCTCCTGCAAAACGTAGGGGGAACCATGACCCGAGATTTCTATCACATCTTCACCGGTGTACGATTTGGGACCTTTAAACAGTGAGATCACTACTTCGTCCAGCACCTTCCCATTCTCTTTTAAATAGCCTACATGCAGGGTATGTGAGGGTTGTTGAGTGAGGTCTTTTGATGGGAACAACCGGTTCACGATGTCAATGGCCTGCCGCCCGCTTAAACGTATAACGCCAATAGCCCCAATTCCCTGGGCGGTTGCCAGTGCTACAATAGTATCATCCCAGCCAATCGATTTTCCGTGCATATAGTGCTTATTAAACGGGGGCAAAAATACCAATTAAAAAGGAAAGGGCGATCCCCCACCTGAGGACCGCCCTGTAGAGCAAGCGACTAACAGACTACCTATTCGGCAGCGATTTTAAACCCTATCGGCTGTCTTTTGTACGATTTCACCTTGTGACCATTTTGAACGGCGGGGGTCCATTTACCACTTTTTTTAATCACCCGTACTGCCTCAGAACGTAATTCCTCGGGGCCACTCAAGGCTTGTACCTCGCTTACATTGCCCTCTTTGTCAACAATGAATTGTACCACTACAGTCCCTTGAATTTCCATATCTATAGCTTCCTGTGGGTAACGCAGGCTCCTGTTCAGGAAACGCATCCAGGCAGATAAACCACCGGGATATTCCGATTCAATTTCCACTTTCATAACTATTCCATCTCCCTCTTCGTCCTCTTTTGTAGGTTTTTCAATGATCCCCTTTACAACACCATCCCCAACAGGGCCTGTCACCAACCCATTCTCCAACTCTCCGTCCGGGTTATTCACATTGCCAATTTTTACATTTTCCATATCCTCGTTTGTTGGCGGCACTTCCTCTGGCTTAACCTCCTCTGTTGGTACAATTTTGGGCGTGACAAAGGCTATTGTTTTTAACCGTACTGGCGCGGCCGGTGGTTTTACCGGTGGCGGAGGGGGTTCTACTGGCTTCTCAGGTTGAGTTATTGACTCCAGCACTATGTCCTTAGTGAACAGGTCCGGGTCTATTTTTGTTTTTTTACCAGCAAAGGCAAATCCGATAAACAACATGCAGATGAGCGATAACATAACAGTAATGGACACTGTCAAACGCCGGCTATAGGTGCGTCTCAGGTCATAAGCACCATAATCCTTGTTGCGGCCTTCGAATAAAATATCGAGCACATCTGCGGTTAGAATGGTAGAGCTTTCCATAACTATTATTTATTACTAAGATGCATAGCCTAACTATTTCCATACTATAATAATCAAAACAACCATTGCCTAAAATAAAAAAATCCTCCCCGTAATGGAGAGGATGCAAATAAACCCATTTTGAATCTTACCCTTCCGTCTCAAGACGGAATACGATTGGTTGTTTTTTGAACGATTTAACCGAGCGGCCGTTTTGAATAGCCGGTGTCCATTTACCACTCTTCTTAATTACCCGTACTGCTTCTGCGCGGTATTCCTGAGGCCCGCTGAGCGCTTCTACATCACTTACGTTTCCATCTTTGTCAACAATGAACTGCACTACAACCGTACCCTGTACTTCATTATCCAATCCTTCCTGTGAAAATTGAAGGTTCTTTTTCAGAAAACGTTGCCAGGCCGGCATACCACCGGGATATTCTGACTCCATTTCCACCTTGGTAAAAACTTTGTTCCAGTCTTCTTCATCTTTCTTTGGTTGTTCAATAACGCCAGTAGTGCCGGGCTCAATAGGTGGCGCTATGATGTCGGTTTCTTTCACCCCTTCCTGGTTGTAAGTAGCGATACGGGTGTCTTCGAGTTTTTCCACCTCTGGTGGTTTCTCCTCCTCTTTAACATCTTCATCGTTTACAATTTTGGGTGGCGTGAACTTGGCCATTTCCACTTTTACTTCCGGCTGTTTGGGCGGCGGTGGTGGTGGCAGCGGCTCAACAGGTCTGTCTGGTATTTTATCCAACACCACGTCTGGAGGAATGATCACCTCTGTTAGCTTTTGCTTTTTTTCACCTGCAAAGGCATACCCGATGCCCAGCAAAAGAATTACCGATAACATAACAGTAATGGACACCGTCAAACGTCGGCCGTAGGTACGTCGCAGGTCATAGGCGCCATACTCTTTGTTGCGCCCCTCGAAAATAATATCGAGGATGTCTGCGGTTAGAATGGTTGAACTTTCCATGGCTATGCTTTATTACTTAGATGCACACGCTAATTTATTCCATACAATTACTAAGTAACTTTTGCGCATCCGTGATACTTCGGGAAACCAGAAAACAACTATGTGATTAAGAAAATGTGTCCAATAGAAAATAAAAACCGCCACGTTAAACCGCGGCGGCATAAATATCGTCAACCGAATTTTATAAGCGCATTGTTTTATTCTTCTGCTTTAATACAAATTATGAACGGCTGCTTTTTAAGTGATTTTACATAACGGCCATTTTGTATTGCCGGCGTCCATCTACCACTTTTCTTAATTACACGCACCACTTCTGTACACATTGCTTCCGCACCGCTTAGGGCTTCTACATCACTAACATTTCCTTCTTTATCTACAACAAACTGTACCACAACACTACCATACGATTCGTTATCAATAACATCCTGGGGTATGTGCAGATTCCTGTTCCAAAAGCGCAGCCAGGCCGCTGCTCCGCCCGGATATTCGGCCTCAATTTCTACCTTACTCCATATTATACTATCCCTGTAGTCTTCCTCCTGAATTGGTAGAGGTTCACTGTATGGGGTTCTATTTTTTTCACCTTTAATTGTACCAGTGAATGGCTTTACACGCTTTATTTTGACTGTCTTTTCTGAAGTAGTTTCTTTGTGATCTGGTTGCGGTAAAGGCGTTATTTTCATTTCATTCCCCGAAACTTCCGGCAATAACAGTTTCCCCTCCTGTGTAGTGATTTCAGTTTTTTTCTTAGTATCAAATGAACAACCAATAAATAACATTTCCCCTAGTATCAACATAACAGCTATAAGTAAGGCAGTTGGTTTCATTACTACACTTTAAACTAGGATGTGATCTTTTATACTTTCCATAAAACAAAAAATCCTCCCCAGTAACTGGAGAGGATTTAATCTTATTATCCTACGGTATTATCCTTCTGATTCGAGACGGAATACGATCGGTTGCTTCTTGTACGATTTAACCTGGCGACCGTTTTGTACAGCTGGTGTCCATTTACCACTCTTTTTGATAACCCGAACAGCTTCTGCACGCAATTCCTGCGGTCCGCTGATGGCTTCAACATCACTCACATTACCTTCTTTGTCCACAATGAACTGTACAACTACAGCACCTTGTACTTCGTTATCGATAGCTTCCTGGGGATATCGGAGGTTCCTGTTCAGGTAGCGCTGCCAGGCGGCGGCTCCACCGGGGTACTCCGACTCAATTTCCACCTTGGTAAAGGTTTTATCCCAGTCTTCATCGTCTTTTTTAGGTGCTTCCACAACTCCTTTTCCACCATCTTCAACGGGAGGAGCAACAATACCTTCGTCTTTCTGACCTTCCTGGTTCATTGTACCAATCTTGGTCTCTTCCAGTTTTTCAACTTCTGGTGGTTTCTCCTCTTCTTTTACCTCTTCATCTTTTACGATCTTAGGAGGTGTGAATTTTGCCATTTCCACTTTCGGTGGATCTGGTGGTTTTGGGGGAGGTGGCGGCGGCGGCTCCTCTTTTTTCTCCTCCTGTTTTATCTCTTCGAGCTTCACGTCCTGCACATCCACCTTCGCGACCTTGGTGTTGTCCTCCAGTAAAGCGGATACCAGGTACCCGATAAACAGCAGAAGACAAATAGCACCAACTATAAGAAGCGATGTTACTAACCGCTTATTATAAGTTTTGCGCAGATCATAAGCACCGTATTCCTTATTCCGGCCCTCGAAGATGATGTCAAGAACATCAGCGCTTAATATTTTATTGACTTCCATGATTAAAGATTCTTTGTAATTAGATGCATTGAATGCAAATTTCCATAAAGCAACTTTTATTTACTTCCTTCGGTAGCTTTCATCAACTGAATTTCAGTATCAAAGATGTCAACCATCGCATACCGTTTAACATCATTGATGGTCATTTCATCAAGAATGTCTACAGTGTTTTTGTAGGTAGCCTCGGGGCCAGGTTTAATTACCACTACAAAATCCTGAGGATTAGTTGATTTCTTTTTATCGATGATCTCCTTACGGATATCTTTAAAGTTGCTTGCTTTGAAGTTGGAACCATCTGGTAATAATTCCCCTTCATAATAATACACTCCATCACCTTTACCCAGCATAATGGTCAAAGCGCCAGACGCTTTGATCTTATTCTGTTCTTCGGGCTTCTCCGTGTCTTTTGGCAGGAAAAGCTTCATTGCAGTGGGTTGGCTCATGGTAGTGGTGAATATGAAGAAGGTAATCAGCAGGAATCCCAAATCCACCATTGGCGTAAGGTCAACGCGTGTAGAAAGTTTTTTCCCTTTCTTTACGCCTGGTCCTTTTTTATGTTTCCCCCCACCGGAGGTATCCATTTCTGCCATGTCGCACTTTTTTTAAGTTATAAATTTAATTCGCTTATTATTCCTCTTTGGCGCCAGTAGCTCTTTTAGCAGCCAGAGCGGTACCATCCGGAACACCCTCTGGGTCTGTCACCATCGAGAACTTAAATATCTCATTTCTTTTAAATGCATCGATCACCCCTTTGAATGTAGGATATTTCGCATTGTTATCCCCTTTTACCAACAAGGACATTGTATTACCTGTGAAGGCACGGGTGGCAGCGTTCATCCATACAGTCAATTGATTGTCAGCCGAATCGAGCGGAATACCGGGTGCTTTAAAGTTTTTAACCTGATCAGCACTCAAATCCAGGAACGACTTCAACTGGGAGAAAGGAACCCCTACAATTGAGCCACTTCTTGCAAATGCAGCTTTTTCCTGGGCAGTTAACCCAAGGTTTTTTCCCTGGTCTATCATATCAATGATATCCTGTTTTTCAGCTACGTTATTGTCGCCCACTGAAAAATAGGCCTTTCCGTCTTTGTCCATAGTTATCATCACTACGTTCTTGTCTGCTGCCGCTTTGGTTGAAACCGATTTGGGGGTTACAACCGCCACAGTATCATCAGATTTGAACTTGGTGGTGAGGATGAAGAAAGAAAGTAACAGGAATGCCACATCACACATCGCTGTCATGTCAACAGAGGTACTCTTGCGCGGCACTTTTACTTTTGGCATAATTTAAAAATTTCTGATTCTGGTATAAGATTCACTTTCCTTCCATTTCCATATACATCTACTGTATTTCTCAAAATAAAAGTAAATTCCCCAGTTTGGGGATTACGCTTATTTGTACAGAGATGCAAAGCTTTGGGTCAGTGTGAAACCAGACTCATCAATACCATATGTAATTTGGTCGATCTTTGTAGTAAAGATGTTGTACATGATGATTGAGATAGCAGATGTACCGATACCTAATGCGGTATTGTACAACGCTTCAGAGATACCTTTTGACAGCTCTGCTGCAGCACCGCCACCACCTTCAGAACCCATGGCAGCAAATGAAGTGATCATACCCAATACCGTTCCTAACAGACCCAACAGGGTTGCTACTGAAGCGATAGTTGACAAGAACACCAGGTTTTTCTCCAGCATAGGCAGCTCCAGAGCGGTAGCTTCTTCAACCTCTTTTTGAATTGCTAATACTTTTTGCTCAGTATCCTGCTCAGTATTAGAGATCATTTCTTTGTACTTACGCAGACCGGCTTTCATTACATTACCAACACTTCCGCGTTGACGATCGCACTCAGAAATTGCCTGATCAACATTTTTATTAGCCAGGTGATACTGTACTTTACGGATGAATTCAGCGATGTTACCGGTACCGGTAGCTTTTGTGATAGTCATTAAACGCTCGATAACGAAGGTAATCACTGTTAAAAAGGTAGCAAGCAGAAGAGGCACAATAATACCACCATCATACATTCTCACCAAACCACCTTTAGGTCCTTTATGTTTAGGCCAAAAACCGCCAGCAGGATCGGGATTAGTAAAATTGCTAGGATCTCCGAGGAGAAAACGCCAGATAATATAACCGGCAAGAATACAAACTACGGGGGCTAACCATGAAATGGCATTGGATTTCTTCTTAGGTTGAACAGATGTACTACTCTTCGCTGCGGTTGCAGTCGCAACGGGTCTTGTTTCAGCCATGATTGTGTTTTTTAGTGTTTTATAAATTTTAAGCTATCAGTAGATTCTAAATGGGCTCACAATTCTAAGGAAAAAGTCATTTCACTTGATCAAATTGATCAAGAAAAATTTTGATAAGGTTCACAAGTTAAGAAATTTCTTAACTGATCGCCTCAAAAACAGGCGATTTGATTGCATAGAACGGCAACAATATATGTCATAATTAGAAACAAAACAAGCCTGTTAATCAATGACCTCCAAGTTATACCCGATATATTCATTCACTAGCCCGTTACAACCATTGTCTATAAGAACACCATATTACATTTTTTTGATCAGCGGTAAGCAGCCTTCATCTTCTCACATCTTGTTTTCCCTACCTTCATCCATTAGAATTTTTTTAAATGATCTAATCATTCAGAAGAATAGGATAATACAGTTTACCCAACATTGTACCCTGTTCAGCTGGCTCCCCAAAAAAACAATTACTATTAATGATGAAAAAGTGTTTTTCCTTGCTGGTGTTACTGGCCTGTTGCAGTGCACTGACCTTTGCACAAAAAAAATCCAGGACCCCGGCAGCTCCGGCAGATACTGCTAAACGCCCGGCTGCTTTAGCCCCCCGACCGCCACAATCAGGTCCTAAACCTTATAGTGATGTTATTACCGACAAAGCAATAACCCGCAAAGGCCTCTTTACTGTACATAAAGTAGAAGACAAATGGTTTTTTGAAATGGGCGATACCTTATTAGGAAGGGATGTATTAGTGGTGAACCGCATTTCCAAAGCTCCCATCAATACCCGTGCTGGATTCTTTGGTTATGCCGGTGACGAGATCAATGAAAATGTGATCCGTTTTGAAAAAGGACCTAACAACCGGATCTTCATGCGCAACATTTCCTATTCGGTGTATGCCAAAGACTCTACCAAACCCATGTATAAATCGGTAATGAACAGCAATATTCAACCTATTGCCGCTTCATTCGATATCAAAGCGCTTTCAAAAGACAGTACCGGTATCGTGATTGATATTACCGATTTTCTTAATAGCGATAATGATATCCTGTTCTTTGCCTCTTTCTTTAAATCGGCCCTGCGTATCGGCGGTCCCCAACCAGATAAATCGTATATCGCCGATATCAAGACCTTCCCTATCAATACCGAAATAAAAACGGTAAAGACCTATAGCCGGATGCCCGCCCCCGGCCCCTTCCCCGGCGCTTCCGCTGGCCCCACCGGCAATGCCACTTTTGAGCTCAACAGCTCGCTGGTATTATTGCCCAAAGCTCCTATGCGGCCCCGCTTTTACGACGACCGCGTAGCTTATTTCACTACCGAATACACCGATTTTGATGCCGATCCACAAGGTGTTAAAGACATCAGCCTTATTACCCGCTGGCGCCTGGAACCCAAAGAGGAAGACATGGAGAAATACAAACGGGGTGAACTGGTTGAGCCGAAAAAGCCGATCATCTTTTACATCGATCCCAATACGCCCGAAAAATGGGTGCCCTACCTGATCGCCGGTGTTAACGACTGGCAAAAAGCATTTGAAAAGGCCGGCTTTAAAAACGCCATCATGGCCCGCAGGGCCCCTACCCGTGAAGAAGACAGCACCTGGAGCCTCGAAGACGCCCGCTATTCTGCCGTTGTATATAAACCTTCTGATATTCCCAATGCCATGGGCCCGCACGTGCACGACCCACGCAGTGGCGAAATTCTGGAATCGCATATCAACTGGTACCATAATGTAATGTCATTGCTGCGCAATTGGTATTTGATCCAGGCCTCTCCCAGCGACCCGCGTGCCCGCAAAGCGCATTTCGACGATTCTCTCATGGGTGATCTCATTCGTTTTGTATCATCGCACGAGGTAGGCCATACCCTCGGGTTGCCCCATAACATGGGCGCCTCCTCTGCTACGCCAGTTGAAAAACTGCGCGATAAGGCCTGGGTTGAAGAACATGGCCATACTTCCTCCATCATGGATTACGCCCGCTTTAATTACGTGGCGCAACCTGAAGACAAGATCGGTATCGCCGGAATGTATCCCCGTATTGGCGACTACGACATGTGGTCTATTGAATGGGGGTATAAATTACTGCCTGGCAAAACTGATGATGAAGAAAAAGATATCCTGAACGACTGGGTAAAAAGCCATTACAACAATCCCCGGTTACGCTTTATACATGCCGATGGTGTTGACCCACGGGCCCAAACCGAAAGCCTGGGCGATAACACCATGAAGGCAGATGAATACGGTATCAAAAACCTGAAATGGATATTGCCGCAATTGCCTAAATGGCTAAATGAAAAAGGAGAGGATTACAAGAACCTCGACCAGGTGTATGATGAAGTGTATTCTACGCTTAGCCGCTATATGGGTCATGCCGTTACCTATATCGGCGGTTCTTATACCGATCTAAAAACCACCGATCAGGATGGCGCTGTTTATACAGTAGTACCCAAAATGTTGCAAAAAGAAGCGCTGACCTTCCTGCAAAAGAACCTGTTTACAACGCCTACCTGGTTGTTGAACAAAGCCATTATGGATAAGGTGACTTCTCCCGTTGAAGACAAACTCAGCGGCCTGCAGGACGTATGGCTCGGCGCCCTGTTAAACAGCAGCCGTTTGCAACGCCTCATCACTGAAACCAACCGCGATGCTAATGCTTACCGCATCGATGAGTTTATAGATGACCTGAAGAAAGGCATTTTTAGTGAATTGACTACCCATGCGCCCATTGATAATTTCCGTCGCAACCTGCAAAAATCTTTTGTAGAAAGAATGAGCGTACTGGCTTCTATAGCGCCCGCTGCTCCTGCCGGCGGTGGTGGCGGTATCACCATTTCATTTGGCGGCCCTACGGTTGATGTTAAGAAAACAGATATCAGCTCTGTTGCCCGTGGCGAACTACGTGCCTTGAAAGCCCAGATCGCCGCAGCCGCCGCTACTTATGGCGATAAACTGAGCAAGTATCATTTACAGGACCTGAATGAACGCATCGACCGGACACTAAACCCTAGATAACACATTCAGATTTTCATAAATAAAATCCCGAAAGCATTACCGCTTTCGGGATTTTTATTTGTTATAAAGTTATTTAGTTCTTTAATTACCGGCATCGAGTGCAGTGAGATGCGTTGTATTTCTGCATATGTTTTCCCTTTCACGTTTGGCATTTCACGACAAAGAGAGTTCTCGAAAATCGCGACCCATTGCCGACTGCCGACTCGTCCACCGAAGCCTTGGCGAAGGTGGATTGCCGTTTCCCGACTCCCTACTCATACCGCAACGCCTCAATGGGATTCAACTTACCGGCTTTTATTGCGGGATACAACCCCGCCAGCAAACCCACCAGCGAACAAATGATCACGCCGGTAAACACCCAGTCCCAGGGTACCACAAAACTGGTGCTCAGTAAAATGCCGACAACATTCCCTAAAATAATGCCCAGTATAATACCGAAAGCAGCGCCCAGCAAACTGATAATGATAGACTCATACAGGAACTGGTAACGGATATTCTTTCTTTTGCCGCCTATGGCCTTTACCAGTCCTATTTCCTTGGTCCGTTCTGTTACCGCCACCAGCATAATATTCATTAATCCAATAGCCGCACCTACCAGGGTGATCACTCCTATCAGCAATGCCGCCATGGTTATAAAACTCAGGTTTCTGATCAGCATTTCAGCAAAACTGTCGCTTTTATCGATCATGAAATTATCGGTCTCCGTAACCGTTAGCTGGCGAATGGGACGGAAAGCACTGGTAGCTTCCCCAATGGCACCGTCCATTAACTTTATATCGGATACCTTCACCTGAATATTGAAAGAAGCATTGGGATTACTATTGAAATAACGGCGAACGTTGGTATATGAGATAATAACGAGGTTATCCAGGCTGCGGCCAAAGGTAGAGCCCTTTGGTTTTAAGATCCCGATGATGCGAAATGGAATATTATTGACGCGGATGATCTTGTCGAGCGGTCGTTCCACATTTTCCCCAAAGAAACGCGTGGCTATATCTTTTCCAATCACACACACATTACGACCGGTTTCTATATCCAGGGGGTTCAGATCGCGGCCGTATAAAACAGCAAACCCATTTAAGCTGGTATAATTTTCGTCACCACCTACCAGCCATACATTAGGGTTGCTTTTCTGGTTTTGGTAAGAAACGATCGCACCGCGGTCGCCTACGATGTTGGTACTTACCAGCGCCGGGAATTGATAGGCTGCTTTAAAAGTTTCAACCTGGTGTTGGGTAATGGGTTTACCCATATTGGATTTCTTCTCTTTCCTGGCCCCTCTCTTCTCTTTTTTCACTTCCTCATTCCGAAAGGAATGGCGCGGCTCCTGGTACCGGATGGTAAACCCTGTAGCCCCCATGGAGGAAAAACTTTCAAGAAATTTCTGTTTAATGGCAACAATAGCGGTATTGATGCCAATAAGTGCGGTAATACCCAGGGCAATAATAGCCACTGTAATACCAGTACGCAATCTGTTACTGCGTACCGTACGAAAGGACAACGTTAGCGTATCGCGAAGTGTCATACTAAATTAGTGTGCCTAATATAGTAAATATTACGGGGCAGTAACCCAGAACTGTGATGAAAGGTAATTCAACTACAAATAAAAGAAGTTATGCAACTGATCAAGGAGCCAGTGCGGGAAAATACCCAGTATCACCACTATCACTGCTATAGCGATCAGCAGGCCTTTGAAACCAGTTGTGGTCTCAATTTCCTGGGTATCACCTTCTTTAAAATACATGGCCTGTATAACGCGGAAATAATAATATACGCTGATAGCGGCGCACAACACCCCTACAATTACCAGCCACATAACATTACCATTACTGATGGCGGCCGACAACATATAGAATTTGGCCCAGAAACCAGCCGTAGCAGGTATACCAGCCAGTGATAACAGGAAGATGGTATTGGTAGCAGCCAGAACCGGTTGGCGCTTGGCCAGTCCGTTAAAGCCTTCGAATGTATAATCTTTCATTTTCAGCAGCACTGCGAAGATCCCAATGGTAGCCAGGCTATAAGCGGCAGCATAAAAGATCATCCCTTCTTTAGCCATATCATTCAGCGCAACCAGGGCAAACAGCATAAAGCCGGCTTGTGCAATACTGGAATACGACAGCATTCTTTTTACACTCTGTTGGAATACCGCGGTGATGTTGCCGATAAACAAGGTAGCCGCAGCTATAATAGCCACCAGCAATTGCCATTGTTTTTGCACATCGCCAAAACAGCCTTCGAACAAACGGATGAAGGCGATAAAACCAGCCACTTTTACAATGGTCGCCATGAAAGAGGTGAACACAGTAGGAGAACCATCATATGCATCGGGCGTCCAGAAGTGGAAAGGCGCAGCAGAAACCTTGAACGACATGGCAAATAACAACAGTAACAGACCAGCTGCCAGCATAGGCGTTAAACTGGTAGTGCCCATACGGATCACATCAATATTGAAACTGCCTTTTACCCCATACAGCAAAGTGATGCCCATGAGCATGATACCGGTTGAGAATGAACCCATCAGGAAGTACTTCAGCGCAGCTTCATTACTTTTCAGATTGCGTTTATCGCTACCGGTCAAAATGTATAAAGGAATAGAAATGATCTCGATACCCAGGAACAGCATCAGTAAAGAGCTGAATGATGATACAATGGCGATACCGCACAACACGAAAAATATCAATGCAAAGTATTCTGCCAGGTTTACGCCCACGCGTTCCATGTCTCTGCCACTCAACAGAAAATACACCCAGGTGCTGCCAAAAGCAATGGTATTGAACAGCAGGCCAAATATGTCGAAGGACAACATGCCCTTCACATTCACATTAAAAAAATGGTAACCGCCCATGTCGAGCACATTTACTATTACCAACGCCAGCAGGCCAATAATAGCTACGGTGCGTACAGCGGGTTTACTATTCGTGAACACGCCACAGAACATCATTATTACACCAAGAACAGCAGAAATTACAATTGCATTCATAAATCAATTCTATACGTTCGCTTATGGTAATTTGACAAACATTTTTGAGTAAATGGCATCTACCGCATGCCTTGTTGCTTCAATCATTGGCTTGGGATAAACACCCATTACTACAATGCCGATCAGCAAAACAGCCAGCACAAATTTCTCATTGACCTTAATATCACGAGCATTTGCTGTTAAAGAGCTGGTGTTGCCAAACAATACTTTCTGTAACATATTTAAAGTATATACGGCCGACAGAATGATACTGATACCACCAACTACCATAAATATGTAATGATAGTTAGAAGCTTTGGAACCGAATACCCCATTGAACATCATGAACTCACCAATAAAGGCATTGGTAAGCGGCAGGGACACATTCGCCAGCGATAACACTACCAGCATAATGGCCAGAGAAGGCGCTTTTTGCGCCAAACCACCCAGTTCAGACATTTTACGGGTATGGAACTGGCGTTCGATCAGTTCCACCACAATCCACAATCCGATGATATTGATACCGTGGGCGAACATTTGCACCATTACCCCCTGGATACCTATTGATGAAGTAACGAATATGGCCAGTCCCATCAAACCCATGTGGGCAATGGAGGAATAAGCCACAAAACGTTTCAGATCGTCCTGTTGCATCGCCACAATAGAACCATAGATCATCCCGATCACGCACATGGTAGCGGCCGGATCACCATAGCCCCACAAACCTACAGGCACTACTGGTGCCAACCAGCGCAGAATGCCAAACACACCCATTTTAACCATGATGCCGCTCAATACCATGGTAACCGCTGTAGGCGATTGCTCATACGTATCAGGCTGCCAGGTATGGAAGGGGAACAAAGGCATTTTAATGGCAAAAGCCAGGAAGAATAACCAGAACAACCAGCCCTGGGTATTACCAGCCAGGTTTACCTTATAAAATGAGCTCATGGCAAATGAGTGATCGGGGGTATGGAAGTATACCCAGATAATGGCGATCAACATCAGTAATGAGCCTACAAAAGTGTAAATGAAGAATTTAAAAGTAACAGCCACTCTTCTTTCGCCGCCCCAGATTGAACACAGGAAGTAAGCAGGTATAAGAGCCAGTTCCCAGAAGAAGTAGAACAATAAAGCATCAGATGCCACAAACACACCCATTAAACCGGTTTGCATCAACAACATCAGGGCATAGAACTGATGAGCATTTTTATAAGTAGAGTTCCAGGTAGCGATAAATATACCAGGGTAAGCAATACCTGTTAACAAACACAACATCTTGCTCATACCATCCATGGAAAGTGAGAACCGGCTGCCCAGATCGGGTAACCACGCTACATCGGTTTGCAGGTATTCAGGATTATGTAACACAGCTATGCCCAGTATGGAAACAACCATAGTAATTATGGATGTTAATAATGACCATACTTTGGCGCTCTTTTCCTGTTTTATCAGGAATCCAAGCAAACCACTCACCAACGGAATAACTATCAGCAATACAGGTACCATTATAATTTCTTGATTTCTGATTTATGGATTTTATCTCTACTTGCTAACTTCTTATTTCTTAATAAAGAATTTCACAATGAACAAAGCCAGCATACTCAGCACCATCAGCAATACATAGTTGCCTACCAAACCGCTTTGTAATAAGCGAACCTGGCGGCTGGTATAATTCACCAAACGGCCAACGCCATTTACCATACCATCAACCACTTTCTTCTCAAAAAAGCTGTTCATGAATCTAGCCAGTCCATTCAATGGTTTTACAACAACGAAATTGTACAACTCATCAATGTACCATTTGTCGGCCAGTACTTTTCCAAAACCTGCTGGCTCATTGAGTTCAGGCTTTTTGCTATATCTAAACCAGGCAAAAATGATCATCCCCAACGCCAGCGCCACAGATATTACCATCAGGTTGATCTCAGTATGATGCTCAGGCAGTGCTGCCATTTGGATCTCATTCGATTTCGCGAAGATCGGCTCCAGGAAATGCTCCAGTTTGTGCGCATCCGGCATGATGGATTCGGGAATACCAATAAAACCACCTACTGCAGCCAGTATGGCCAGTACCACCAAAGGAATGGTCATGGCAGCAGGGCTTTCATGCAGGTGATGTTTTTGCTCTTCTGTACCACGGAAGGTACCGCGGAAGGTAGTAGCATATAAACGGAACATATAAAAAGCAGTCATGGCAGCACCGGCAACACCCAGATAATAATACAGGGGGTCTTTGGCGTATGCGAATGCTAATATTTCGTCTTTTGAAAAGAAACCACTGAAAGGCGGGATACCGGCAATAGCAATACAACCGATCAGGAAAGTGGCATGGGTAATAGGGAGTTTCTTTGACAACCCACCCATTTTACGGATGTCCTGCTCATGATGCATGGCATGGATCACAGAACCTGCACCCAGGAACAGCAGGGCTTTAAAGAAGGCGTGCGTCATTACATGGAACACCGCGCCGGTGTAAGCGCCCACACCCAAACCCAGGAACATATAACCTAACTGGCTCACGGTACTGTAGGCCAGTACTTTTTTAATATCGTTTTGTTTAATGGCAATGGTCGCCGCAAATAAAGCGGTTGCCAAACCAACAGCCGCTACCACACTTTGGGTATAAGGGGCCATGGTGTATAAGACGTTGCTGCGGGCAATCATATAAATACCGGCTGTTACCATCGTAGCCGCGTGGATCAGCGCTGAAACCGGGGTTGGACCCGCCATCGCATCAGGCAGCCAGGTATATAAAGGGATCTGTGCACTTTTACCGGTAGCCCCTACAAACAACAACAGGGTAATACCGATAAGATCAGTTCTTGTTAATTTTTGGAACAGATCAAACACTCCCGTACCCTCAGGTGTACTATATGTTACAGTGCCCAGTTTAGCGATGAGCCAGAAGATGGCGATCAAAAAACCAAGGTCACCGATGCGGTTCATGATAAAGGCCTTTTTGGCCGCATTACCGTATTCAACGTTCTTGAACCAGTAACCAATAAGCAAATAAGAACACAGACCAACGCCTTCCCAACCAATGAACATGATCACATAGTTGGCGCCCAGTACGAGCAGCAACATGGAGAACACGAACAGGTTCAGGTAACTGAAGAAGCG
This sequence comes from Niastella soli, assembly GCF_017742245.1. Lineage (GTDB taxonomy): Bacteria > Bacteroidota > Bacteroidia > Chitinophagales > Chitinophagaceae > Niastella > Niastella soli. Next base: position 2,225,654 of record NZ_JAGHKO010000001.1, on the reverse strand, counting down.
GCCAAAATGCTCATTTCGTTCTTCATGCATATAAGCAGACGAATACAAATGTATCAGAAAGCCGATACCGGTAATGATCAGCAGGAAGAGCGACGAAAGCTGGTCTATTTGAAATGCGAAGGGAATTGATAAAGTGCCGAAGCTGATAAAATCAAACAGGTTCGCTACATAGGTGTTCCCGTTCTTTACCTCGGTAAAAAGCAGCACACTCACAATAAACGAGGCCAATACCATACCGCTGCCAATAATACTGATCAACGGTTTGGAAAGTTGTTTTCTGAGCAAACCAGTGATCAGAAACCCAACCAAAGGAAAAAAGGGAACCAACCAAACTAAGTGTAACACGTTGTTCATACAGTTTAAGCTGAACGCTACACGCGGCGTTGCGCGTTAAGCGTTTTAGTGTTTTAACCTGTTTAAAAAATTAACATCTACCGAATGCGTATTGCGGTACATCATCACAATAATGGCCAGGCCTACGCTAACTTCAGCTGCCGCCACTACCATGATAAAGAACACGAATAACTGACCGTCGATACCGGCTGTAGCGTTTTTAGCCACACCAGCTGCGTAATGCATTTTCGAAAACGCAACCAACAACAGGTTCACAGCATTCAACATAAGCTCAATGCACATGAAAATGATGATGGCATTCCGGCGGGCAAGTACCCCTACAATGCCGATACAGAAAAGGGCAATAGCCAGGTAGATATATCTTTCAATTAACATAAATCTCTTTTATTAAATTACTTCTTACCAATAACCACAGCTCCTACCATCGCGCTTAAAAACAGGACGCTGCTGATCTCAAAAGGTACAACATAATCAGTGAACAGGGCGGTACCCAGATTCTTGATCAAACCAATATCACCGGTCCCAAGCATCGCAACCTGACCTTTTACTTCAGCCTGTTTTAAAGCGGCTACCAGTACCAGCAGCAAACATCCGCCTGCTACCACACCTGCCAGCTTCAGCCATTTGTTCTTTTGTGGCTCAGTTTCGGCATTCAGGTTCATTAACATGATCACGAACAGGAAAAGTACCATAATGGCGCCTGCATACACGATCAAATTCACAATACCCAGGAACTGGGCATTCATTAAAATATAATGGCCTGAAATGGCAAAGAAGGTAATGATGAGCCACAATACGCTGTGTACCGGGTTACGACTGATCACCACCATAATGGCGCTACCGAGTGCCATCGCGCTTAAAGCATAAAATAATACTTGTGATATATCCATTGCAGCTATGTTCTGTTATTTGGCTGTTCTTAGTTTGCTTTCCGGTTACCAATTGCTTTCTGGTATTCGCCGGGATTTTCCTTAGGGCTGGGGATCAACAGATCCTGCTTTCCATATATAAACCCTTTACGCTGATAGTTCGAAGGCGCAAAGGTCTCACTTAAATATACAGCGTCTTTTGGACAGGCTTCTTCACACAAACCGCAGAAAATACACCGCAGCATATTGATCTCGTATTTGGCGGCATATTTTTCTTCCCGATACAGGTTCTCTTCTCCTGGTAAGCGTTCTGCAGCTTCCATGGTAATGGCTTCAGCCGGACAGGCCAATGCACACAAACCACAGGCGGTGCAACGCTCGCGACCTTCTTCATCGCGGTTCAGGATGTGCAATCCACGAAATACCGGGCTAAACGGACGTTTCTCCTCGGGATAACTGATGGTTGCTTTCTTTTTAAAGAAGTGGCCCAAAGTGATGATCATCCCCTTGCCAATGTTCCATACATAGAGCTTCTCTATGAGCGACAAGGGCTTACGATCAACTGCTTTGGCTCTGTTTGTTAATGCTTGCATTATAATTAGTTAACTTAAATCTTCGAATGCGTTCTCACTACTAAAACCGCAAATGTATTTTTCTCCCTTCAATACGCCAATTAAATCCGGCCCTTAAAACTTATAGCCGTTGCTTTTCCATAATACAAAGGCTGCGGTAACCACCATATTGAAAAGACTTAATGGGATCAATGTTTTCCAGCCCAAATTCATTAACTGGTCATAACGGAAGCGCGGGATGGTCCAGCGCACCCACATGAACAGGAATATAAAGAAACACACTTTTATAAGTAATACTGCTCCCTGTAAAGCCACGAGCCAGTTACCCCAGTCGGCATGGGCGGCATCATTAAAGAACGGAACATCATAACCACCAAAGAAAAGGGTTGCCATTACCACGCTGCTGATAAACATATTAATGTATTCAGCAAACAGGTAAAAACCCAGTTTCATGGATGAGTACTCCTGGTGGTATCCAAAGTTCAATTCATTTTCAGCTTCAGGTAAATCGAATGGAGTACGGTTACATTCAGCAAACGCACATACCAGGAATATAAAGAAGCCCAGTGGTTGGTAACATATATTCCATACACTATCCATTTGTTGGCCAACGATCTCACTCATTTTTAAGGACCCGGTCACCATCAGCAACGCGATCAGTGACAGCCCCATTGGCAGTTCATAGCTGATCACCTGAGAGGCGCCACGCAAAGCGGCCATCAGCGAGAACTTGTTGTTGGAAGCCCAGCCCCCGATCATAATACCATATACACCCATGCTCACTACTCCAAACACATATAAGATACCAATATTAATGTCTGCGATCTGCAGGGATACTTCCCGGCCAAATACATTCAGTTTACCACCCCAGGGAATTACAGCCGACGTCATCATGGCGGCCATCATTGCCAAACAGGGACCCAAAATGAACAGTAAGCGGTTTGACGTGTTAGGAATGATCTCCTCCTTCATAAAGAGCTTTAACCCGTCGGCCAGTGGTTGTAAAATACCAAACGGACCGGCACGGTTAGGACCTATACGGTCCTGGATAAAAGCAGCTACTTTACGTTCGGCATATGTTTCATACATGGCTATTACCAATGAAATGGAAACAATGCCTATGATGAGTACCAGTTTCTCAATCACTAAAAACAAGTCAATAGCTAATAAAGCAGAATGCATCTTATTTATTTATGTAGTCAACTTTTATTCTTGAATCGGCCCTCTCTGTCCGCCTGGCGGATTCAGCGGGTAAAGTAACAGGCATTTCTCCTGCCTCTTACCTCCTACTTCTTACTTCAGCCTTCCGATTTTGTGTTTCCTTTCTTAAAGTCGGTTGAGTGCGCCGGTCCGGGGATCTTTGACAGATCGATATTCGGCTTATTCACTTCACTCACATCATGAATATCCATTAACAACCGTGGGTTACGGCCACCCATTACCTCAGGTAAGGTTTCGTGTGGTTTAACGGTATCAACATAATGGTTAGCGCTGATCACAGAGTGATGGCTTATTTTAGTTGGACCATCAATTACCCAATCGCTTGTTTTCTTTTTCTCAAAACGGCACTCATTACAGATCCAGTCGTGCAGTTCGCCCCACTGGTCTTTACGGCCGGTAACACGGAACACTTCATCGCCGCGGTACCATAGGGTTACTTTACCTGAACATTTAGGGCAATCGCGATGTGCATCTTCCGGTTTCAGGAACCATACGCGGTTCTTGAAGCGGAAGGTTTTATCGGTCAATGCGCCCACCGGACAAACGTCAATAACGTTGCCGATGAAATCATTATCGAGCGCCTTCTCAATGTAGGTAGCAATTTCAGCGTGGTCGCCACGGTCTAAAACCCCGTGCACGCGTTTATTTGTGAGCTGGTCGGCGGTAAATACACAACGGTAACACAGGATGCAACGCGTCATGTGTAGTTGTATATAGGGCCCCAGGTCATGTTTCTCGAAAGTACGGCGTGGAAATTCGTAACGGGTGCCTTCTGCGCCATGCTCATAGCTCAGGTCTTGCAGGTGGCACTCACCAGCCTGGTCGCAGATAGGACAATCAAGCGGGTGGTTGATCAACAACAACTCCACTACCCCTTTTCTGGCATCCTGCACGCGTTCGCTGGTAATATTCTTTACCACCATGCCATCCATAACATTGGTACGGCAGCTGGCTACCAGCTTTGGCATCGGGCGTGGATCAGCCGTTGAGCCTGCGGATACTTCTACCAAACAGGTACGGCATTTACCGCCACTACCTTTCAGTTTGCTATAGTAACACATGGCAGGCGGCGCTATTTCACCACCGATCATGCGGGCTGCATTCAGGATACTGGTTCCCGGCTCCACCTCAACGGTGATGTTATCGATGGTTACCTTAAATAACTTTTTTTCTTCAGCCATATCTAAACCCCCAAGGAGGATTTTATTTTTTTAATTTATTTCCCTGGCCTTACGCTTTAGGAGCCGTTGCTATAGGCAACGGATCAGCATAATGCGCCAAACCATAGTTCCTGTTCTGTGCCGCATTTGGATATTGCACGTGCCATTCAAACTCATCTCTGAAGTGACGAATAGCAGCGGCTACCGGCCAGGCAGCAGCATCACCTAACGGACAAATCGTGTTTCCTTCTATTTTGCGTTGAATATCCCACAACAGATCGATGTCGCTCTTCTTGCCTTTTCCGTATTCAATATTCTTCAGGATCTTTTCCATCCATCCGGTCCCTTCCCGGCAGGGCGAACACTGTCCGCAGCTTTCATGACGGTAAAAACGCGCCAGCGTCAATGTGTGGCGAACCACGCACTGATCTTCATCCAGCACAATAAAACCACCAGACCCCATCATGGTACCGGTTGCAAAACCACCATCTGATAAACTTTCATAGTTCATCATCCGGTTTTCGCCTTTGGCGGTTTTTAATAACAGGTTGGCAGGGAGAATGGGAACTGATGATCCACCAGGGATACAGGCCTTTAGGCGTTTGCCATGGGCAATACCACCACAGTATTCATCGCTGTATATAAACTCTTCCACCGAAATGGTCATGTCTATTTCGTATACACCAGGCTTGTTGATATTACCACAAGCAGAGATCAGCTTGGTACCGGTTGATTTACCTACACCTATCTTGGCGTATTCTTCACCGGTGATGTTGATGATGGGAACTACCGCGGCAATTGTTTCCACGTTGTTCACCACTGTTGGGCAATCCCACACCCCTTTTACCGCCGGGAACGGAGGCTTGATACGAGGGTTACCCCGCTTACCTTCCAGTGATTCGATCAACGCTGTTTCTTCGCCACAAATGTAAGCGCCGGCGCCGCGTTGCACATATATTTCACAATCGAAGCCAGTGCCCAGGATGTTCTTACCCAGGAAGCCATTGGTTTTGGCTTCGGCAATGGCCTGCTCCAGTATATCAACGATCCACGCGTATTCCCCGCGGATATAAATAAATGTTTTGTTAGAACCTAACGCATAAGATGCCACGATCAACCCTTCTACCAGCAGATGGGGAATAAATTCCATCAGGTAACGGTCCTTGAAAGTACCAGGTTCAGATTCGTCGGCATTGCATACCAGATAACGGGGAACGCCTTCTGGTTTGGCCAGAAAGCTCCATTTCATACCCGCAGGGAAACCCGCGCCACCGCGGCCCCGCAAACCACTCTTCTTTACTTCTTCGGTTACCTGGTCGGGACTCATGGTCTTGAGCGCTTTTTCAACACTGCGGTAGCCGCCTTCACGACGGTAAACATCGTAATTACGGATACCCGGAACATGCGCTTTTTCTAATAATAGTTTTCTTCCCATTCTATATGTCTTTCAGCAATTATGCTGTCAGGTTTATTAATTATTCGTCACAGCGTTTCTTTCACACTCATTAATGATCGCGTCGATCTTCTCCTTGGTCAGGTGCTCGCGGTAATGTTTGCCCAATTGCATCATAGGAGCATAACCACAGGCGCCCAGGCATTCTACAGTTTTCAAAGTGAACAACCCATCAGCGGTTGTTTCGCCCACCTTAATGCCCAGTTTATCCTTTATATATTCAATAATGTCGTCGCTGCCATTCAACATACAGGGACCGGTTTGGCAAACTTCAAACACATATTTACCTACCGGCTTCAGGTTGTACATGGAGTAAAACGTAGCTACTTCATACACCTCAATTGGTTCTATGTTGAGTAAGGAAGCCACGTAATCCATGGTCTCTGAACTCAACCAGCCACCAAATTCTTCCTGTGCAAGATGCAATACGGGGATCAAGGCACTTTTTTGCTTTCCCGCAGGATAGCGTGCAATGATCTCGTTTACTTTATTTAATTTCTCCGCAGAAAATTGAGCCACTTTCTTTGATAAAATTTATGTTTATAATTGGCTTACGCATCCATTTCACCTGCAATCAGGTTCAGGCTACTCATCACAATGATCGCATCACTCAGCATGGAACCTTTTGTCAGTTCTTCATATGCCTGGTAATATATAAAGCACGGACGACGGAAGTGTAACCGGTAAGGGGTACGTCCACCATCTGTGATCAGGTAATATCCTAATTCGCCATTGGCACCTTCTACCGATTGGTATACTTCACCCGCAGGCATATCAATTTCTCCCATGATGATCTTGAAGTGCCAGATCAGCGCTTCCATCTTGGTATATACATCCTTTTTCTCGGGTAAATAATATTCCGGAATATCGGCGTGAAACACTTCGGCATCTTTTCCTTTGAACTCACCCAATTTGCGCATAGCCTGCTCAATGATGCGCAGTGATTGCCACATCTCCTGGTTACGGACCAGGTAACGATCGTAACAATCGCCGGTGCTGCCAACAGGTATTTCAAAATCAAATTCTTCGTAGCTGCTGTAAGGAGTATGTACCCGTACATCGTAGTCAACACCTGCCGCACGCAGGTTTGGCCCGGTGAAACCATAGTTCAGCGCTCTTTCAGCACTGATAGGTCCGCAGCCGATGGTACGTTCCATGAAGATACGGTTGCGGGTAAACAGATTCTCAAACTCCTGTAATACTTTGGGGTACTCTTTCAGGAATTTTTCGATCTTCTCAAAGGCAGTATTGTTGAAGTTCCTTTCAAAACCGCCTATCCGACCAATATTGGTAGTAAGACGGGAACCACATATTTCCTCGTATATTTCGTAAATAAGTTCGCGGTATTGCATCACATACAAAAAGCCCGTATAAGCACCGGTATCAACCCCTACAATTGAGTTACAAATGAGGTGATCGGCTATACGCGCCAGTTCCATAATAATGATGCGGAGGTAATCGACCCGTTTTGGCGTTTTTACACCCAGTAATTTTTCGCAGGTAATATGCCAGCCCATATTGTTGATGGGAGCTGAGCAATAGTTTAACCGGTCGGTAAGCGGGGTGATCTGATAAAGCGGTCTACGCTCTGCTATCTTTTCAAACGCACGGTGAATATAACCTACGGTTTGTTCGGCAGAGATGATGCGTTCGCCATCCAGTTCAAGGATATTTTGGAATACACCATGGGTAGCCGGGTGTGTAGGCCCCAGATTCAGGGTTGTGGTCTGCTTCTCAATGGAGCCTTCGGGTAATTTTATATGATGATCGCTCATAAATTAAATTCGAATATTAACGTCCAAACATATCGTCGTCCTTATCAACACGGGTTTGTTCTTCCAGCGGAAATTCTTTGCGCATGGGGAAATAATCCATTTCATCCACGTTCAAGATGCGCTTCAGATTAGGATGGCCTACAAAGTTCACTCCGTAAAAATCATAGGTCTCTCTTTCCATCCAGTTAGCCCCTGAAAATAAAGCAGTGGCGCTGAAAACATCCGGTGTTTGAATATCGGTAAACACTTTAAAGCGGATGCGCACATTTTCGGTAAGACTGTGCAGGTGATATACTACAGCCAGCTCACGTCCTTTATTATCGGGATAGTGAACAGCCTGCAGATCGGTCATAAACCGGAAAGCCAGCGCATCTTCATCGAATAGGTACTGAAGTACTTTCAGGTTAAGTTCTTTAGGCGCTTCAAAAGTGAGCATGCCATAAGGCTCCTGGAAGTTTTGAACCTGATCGCCAAACTTTTCAGTTAACCGCTGTTTGATATATTCGTTCGTTAAAGCCATGTCAGTTTGAAATTAGCAAACTCGGAATGTGCCTTCAATTTGCACATTGTTCATCTGCATATTTGCACATTATGTTATTGAATGCCGTAGCTCTCCATTAATTGTTTATACTTATCGCTATTCCTTCTGCGTAAGCTTTCTTTCCCTATCAGGTCCTGAATTTTTATAATACCATCAATAACAGCTTCAGGCCGTGGAGGACAACCAGGTATATATACATCCACCGGAATGATCTGGTCAATACCCTGTAATACGCTGTAGGTATCGAAGATGCCGCCACTGCTGGCGCAGGCACCCATGGCCAGTACCCAACGGGGCTCTGCCATCTGCAAATATACCTGTTTTACTACGGGGGCCATTTTTTTAGCAATGGTACCCATCACCATCAACAGATCACACTGGCGGGGTGAAAAACCCACGCGCTCTGAACCAAAGCGGGCCAGATCGTAGTGCGAACCCATAGTTGCCATAAATTCAATTCCACAACAGGAAGTAGCAAAAGGTAAAGGCCAGATAGAGTTCTTACGGGCCAGGCCAACCACTTTATCGAGGCTGGTGCCAAAGAACCCCTCTCCCATATATCCTTCCGGACCTTCCTTAACCAGTTTCACATCGGTTTGACCGTAAATATTATATTGAACAGGACGTGCCATAATTAAAATTTGAAAATTAGCTAATTAGCAAATGTGTACAAACGAACTCTTCTATAATAACAACTAACGCTCGTTTAGGTTGTTTTTTACCGAAATGAATAAGGTCTCTTAACATCTGCTAATTTCCACATTATCACCAGGTTTTAATCCTCCCACTTTAACGCTCCTTTCTTAATAATGTATATAAAGCCACACAGAAAAAATGCAACGAACATTAATACAGCGCCAAAGCCACTCCAACCTAATGCCTTAAAATTTACTGCATAAGGGTAGAAAAAGATCACTTCCACATCGAACAATACAAATAAGATCGCAACCAGGAAGTATTTAATGGCCATAGGCTGACGAGCGTCGCCATGGCTTTTAATACCACTCGCAAAGGTTTCCAGCTTATCGGAGGTATTACGCTTGGGCCCCAGCCAGTGGGTAACGCCCATCATACCAGCAACAAAGATGACTGCGAAAATTAATTGAATAGCAATAGGAAGATACCAGAAGGAACTGTCGGGATCGTGGGTAACGGCGGTATTGGAGACTTGTAACAGGTACATATTCATAACCCGTTTTGGTTTAGGCGCAAATTTAAGACAGCGTTTTATATTTTCAACTTCTTAATGGATTAAAATAAAAATCCCCCGTCAGTTTTTGCTGACAGGGGACTGAATATGATGCGATTACTCGTTTGTTTATCGTTTGTTAACCCTATTTTTTAGCAGATGTGCCAGATTTGCTGGTTGTGCTGCCGCTTCCTGACTTTTTAGGAGCAGGGGAACCTGCTGGTTTGGTCAGGGCTTTTTGCAAAATAGGCTTCACAGTGTTGGCAAATTGGTTTTGAGGATCAACCGCCAGGATCTTGTCAAGATAAGACAATGCTGTTTTGGGGTCCTTTTTAACGTCATTATAATAAGAAGTCAAAGCAGACCAGGCATTAATAGCTTGTGATTTATACTTAACAGAATCGAGCTTCATGGCCATTTCTGCCAGCTTTTCCTGCGCAGGTGCAAATTTATCGTTCATCATGGTTGTGTCCTCGGCCTGAATAGCTCTGGCGCACCACAGGTAACCATAGATCTGATCGGGATATTTTCCCTGGTAAACGTTACAGAAAAGGCTGTCTGCAGTTGCATAATTACCAGCCTGGTAGTGTGACATACCCCAGTTATACAAGTCGGTTTGGGTTGGATTGGCTTTCAGATTATATGCCCTTCCTAACCAATCAGCTTCCTGTTTACGATCGCCCAGTTTTTTAGCCAGGGCAGCCGCTTTGCTGATGTATTTTACTTTGTTGTCCACAACAGTGTCTTTATCAACCGCTTTTTGCAGGTTTACAAAGGCCTGGGGTTCCTGACCAGCAGTTTGCAGGTTCAGATTGGCCTGCTCTTCGTAGTCAGCAGATACCACATCATCAGGATTTTGTTTAGCAAAGTAGTCGGCCATGTACTGGTTAGCGCAAGCGAGGTCCTTCAGGGTATCGCAGGCATAAGCCACTTGTTTGTACATACGGGGCGCTACTTTATCGCCGTACTGGGTGATCAGGCTTTTTGCTTTATCTCTTGCTTCAGCAAATTTGCCAGAAGCAAACAGAAAGTCGGTTTTTGTATACTCCAGGTCTGGTCCCTGATCGGTATTGGCTGCAAAGCTTTCCAGGTAGGGAGCTGCTTTATTTACATCCTTGAAATACCAGTAGTAGAACAGTTCATAGTAAGTAGGCGCATAAGCCGCATCGAGCTTTAAAGCTTCATCAAAGTTCTGCAGGAAAAGCTCGGTGTTCTTTTGCGTCAGGTATATTTTACCGATCTTATGCTTGGCGGCAGCCAGCTTGGGATCGAGCGCGAGTGCTTTGTTGTAAGATTGGATGGCATTTCCACCATCAATTAATTTACGGTAAGCATCGCCCATAATTATATAGGTCTCGGCATCTTTAAAGCCTTTTATCAGGGTGGCCTGGTTCAGCTTTTCGATGGCGTAGGTGGCATCGCCGGCTTTTGTATCAACGTTTGCACGGCCAATGGCGTTAAAAACCTCCACATCTTTACCTTTTGATAAAGAGATGGCTGCTTCAAAACGTTGGCGGGCATCGCTGGTTTTGCCTTCACGCAGTTCCAATTCCCCCATACCTGCAAGGATAAGAGGCGCATTACCATTTTGTTGAAGCGCTTTTTGATACAAATTTTTAGCTGCTACGGTGTCTTTTTGCTCAAGCATGGTCTGTCCCAGCCAGTATGTTGCATCAATATTATTCGGATTCGCAGCCAGTAATTTTTCAAAATCTTCCCTGGCACTTTTATACCGCTCGTAATATAAGAACTTGCGTCCCTGCTCTACACTCTGGGCAAATAGCACATTGCTACCCAGTACAACCATGGTTACAAAACTGATGAATCGCTTGCTCATTGTAAGTCGCTATTTTTTTAGTGTTTTATAATGTATTAGGAATCCGTGACTTAATTTTAATTGCTGATCTGTATATTTCTCCTATCCAGATGCATTCTCGCAGGCAATAAATATGCCCGATTAAATATTTTCTGTCCTTTTTCGTAGATAAGAAAGTTTGCAAATCCGTTGCCAACCCCATCATAATTTTCTTTTAAAATATAATAAAGCGGTCTTATCATGGGGTATATGTCGTACGCAATATTATATTGAACCGGACTAACATAGGAACCATCCCTGGCCTCGATCTTTGCAATTTTAACTTTTTTCAGGAAACTAAGCTGGGTAGTATCATCTTTATTACCGATCCAGCTCACCCCCAATAAACCTATAGCATCCTGATTTTTAGAAATATAGTCAATCACTCCCTGGGTATTCGGTGCAGCCACTATATTCTCGCTCAGCGGTTGTCCTTTAAGCAGAGAATCTACTACATACCGCACCGTACTGGTGGCCGATTTCCCATCCAGCAACATTTTGTATTTATAATTGCTGGTTCCTTTAGCAATGGAGCGAATGTCCTCCATGCTGAACATGGTATCCTTTACTTGGTTGTTTACGATCACTGCTATCCCATCAAAAGCAAGAGGGCCGTATGTGGGCTTCATCTGCGTCCTTTTGGTAAGCGTATTTTCTTCAGCTTCACTCAAACCTCTTGTTACAATAACCATGCGAATACTGTCTATATTCAGGTCGCGCAGGCATTCCGCCTCTGGCTTGTATTGTACCAAAATATGGGCATCGGGATGCTGCGATTCAAATACTTCGATCTGAGAGTCGATCACCGGTTTAAAACTTTCATCCACACTAATGTGAATGGTTCCACTGGTGGTGGTTTCCTGGGCTTTTGTGGGTCCTGAACCTGACTGACAGGCAGTTATTAATAAATTGATTCCAACGAACCCTACAAAACCCTGAAACACCTTTCGAGCTTGCCCTATCCATTTCATCTTTTTACCTTCTTAGTTTATCAAAGCCTGGTAAAACTGCATTAAACCCATTTTGTTTAATAAGTATTTAATACGGTATCCACCAGTTTAGTTTGCCATTTGCGATTGCTGTGCCGCTGTCGTTTACAGCAGGCGTTAGTGAAAAAAGCCTACCGGTAATAGTTTCTTCTTATGCCCCGGTAGATCCTGAACCCGCCGTACAACAAACATAGTCCACCAAAAATGTAGTTAAATGGGGGAGAAAAAACTGCATCCAGTCCCACTTTGCTTGCAAAGACCATCAACACACCCATACCGGTGTAAATGATCCCCATACCAAGGTCCATAATTGATCGCCTATTGATATAAGCCTTTTGTTTTTTGTCCTCAATATCATCTGCCATTTGTACATATTTAGGGTCCGGGCAAGATAAGAAATAATCATGTTACGAAAATCCCGGTTTTCATGACTTTATTCAAAAAATGAGATGCAAACTGAAGACATTTCCATAAAATGGCCCAAACTCCCTAATTATCTTGCAACTTATTCAGCCTCTGCGAACTGCCAACAACCAGAAACTATGAATTATCTTTGCCGACTATGAAAATTCTAATGGTTTGCCTTGGTAATATTTGCAGAAGCCCGCTGGCCGAAGGCATTCTGCAACACAAAGTGCAACAGGAGGGATTGGCCTGGACCATCGACAGCGCAGGTACCAACGGTTATCATATTGGTGAAGAGCCGCATCGGCTTTCGCAAAAAGTGGCCTTATTGAATGGCATTGATATCAGCCACCAACGGTCACGCCGGTTCACCGCAGCCGATTTTAAACAGTTCGATAAGATCTACGCCATGGCCGAAGATGTGCTGGAAGAAATGCAGCGTATTGCCAAAAAAGATTTTGATGCTTCCAAAGTAGAACTGCTGATGAATGAGCTATACCCCGGTAAAAACATGGATGTACCTGACCCCTGGTTTGGTACCGAACCCGGTTACCACGAAGTGTACGCCATGATTGATGAAGCATGCAACAGGATCATTGAGAAATATCGAACAAAATAAAAATTAACACACCAATACAGCATAATGTCTAACAAACCATCAATACCTCAGGGGACAAGAGATTTCGGGCCCGAGGAAGTTCGCAAACGTCAATATATCTTCAATACCATCCGTAGTGTATTTGAACTGTACGGCTTTCAACCCTTGGAAACCCCGGCCATGGAAAACATGGAAACCCTGATGGGCAAATATGGAGAAGAAGGCGATAAACTCATCTTCAAAATATTAAATAACGGTCTGAACGATCCCAAAAATCAGGACAAGTCCCGCTCGGGTTTTGAAAAAGTGATGGAAGGAAAGAATTCAAAAGACCTTACCGAACGGGCGCTTAAATACGATCTCACGATCCCGTTTGCGCGCTATGTGGCCATGAACCATGGCCAGCTCACCTTCCCGTTTAAACGCTACCAAATTCAACCGGTTTGGCGGGCCGACAGACCCCAACGCGGCCGCTACCGCGAATTTTATCAATGCGATGCAGATGTGGTAGGCAGTAAGTCATTGCTGAACGAAGTGGAACTGGTTAATATTTATAATGAAGTATTCACACAATTGGGCTTAACTGGTTACGAACTACGCATCAATAGCCGTAAAATTCTCGCAGCCCTGGCTGAATTCTGCGGGGGCGCTGATAAAATGATCGATATTACCACAGCCATCGATAAACTCGACAAAATTGGCCTAGATAAAGTAAAGGAAGAACTGGCCCAACGGGGGTTGAACGAAGAACAGATCAACACCATAGAAAAATACCTCCTGATCGATGGTTCCAATGAAGAAAAACTGAACCAGATCGAACTATTACTGGGGCACCTGGAAATAGGGAAACAAGGGATCGAAGAGTTGGAGATCGTGAATCGTGAATCCGGTCCCGGCTTAGCCGGGAGCAATTTAATTATTGATTTCACCCTTGCCAGAGGCTTAAATTATTATACCGGCATTATTTTCGAAGCCAAAGCACCGGCCACGGTAAAAATGGGCAGTATTGGCGGCGGTGGTCGCTATGATGACCTTACCGGTCTGTTTGGTGTGCCCAACATTCCTGGTGTGGGTATCAGCTTTGGGGTCGATCGCATTTATGATGTACTGAAAGATCTGGATCTTTTCCCCGAAGGCGTTTACACCGGCACCCAGGTGCTGTTTTTTAATATGGGAGTTGCAGAAAGCAGCAAAGCGTTCAGTACTATGCAATTATTACGTAAACAGGGCGTACGGTGCGAGTTATACCACGAACAGGCAAAAATGGACAAGCAGTTTAAATATGCAGAAAAGAAAAATATCGGATTTATTGTAATTATTGGAAGTACGGAAGTACAAAATAATACAGGTGTTGTTAAAAATTTAAAAACCGGCACCCAGCAAACTGTACCACTTGCAGACCTAAGCAATAAATTGTTTATTTGAGTTCGTATTTTAAACAAACCGATGATATGCAACGTCACCTATTTTCCCTTTTACTGCTGGCAGTAGCCATTACCAGCATCGTATCCTGTAGTAGCGATAAATCTGGTATTCACATACCAAAAGATGCATCCTTTGCTTTACATGTTAATGTTAAGTCACTTACCTCAAAAGTAAGCTGGCAGGAAATACAACAAAACGAGTGGTTCAAAGAGGCCTATGCCAATCAAACCGACTCGTTTGCCAGAAAAATATTACAAGACCCTGCCAATTCAGGCATTGACGTACAGGGCGATGTGGCCGTTTTTGTAAAAAAACAAAACCAGGGTGGCTACGCAGCCGTTGAAGGCAACGTAAAAAATGCCACCGCATTCGAAGCTTTTGCAACCAACGTTAACAAAGGTGGTAAAGTGGTTAAAACAGGTGATGTCAGCGTATTGAACACTGGCCGCACAAGCCTGGTGGCCTGGACGAACAACCGCTTTGTTTTCATTTCCGATGTTCCCATGGGTTCACTCAACAGCCGTTTCAACAGCTCTTCCGAATCAGGCGAGCCATTCGCTTTTTCAACTGATAGCTTACAGAAATTCGCCGTGGAGTTGTTCGATCTGCCTTCAAAAAACAACCTGATGAGCGATGATCGCTTTGCTGCAGTAATGAAAGAACCCGGCGACATCCATTACTGGATAAATGCTGAGCAATATTATAACAGCCTCGGCGGCATGTTATCATTGCTTAAAATGAACGTTATGTTCGAAGGTAATGTTTATGGCGCCGCACTGAATTTTGACAATGGCAAGATCACCTTTAAAACAAAAGCCTTTGTTAATAAGGAATTAAAAGCCCTGATGGAAAAATATGCAGGCGGCAAGGTAAGTGCAGACATGATCAACCGCATTCCTTCAAAAAATGTAGCTGCCGTATTTGCTTTCAAATACGAGCCACAAGGCTTTATTGACCTGCTGAAACTAATGGGTGTTGATGGCATGATCAATGGCTTCCTGAGCAGCGAAGGCTACAGCACGGCTGAATTTGTAAAAGCCACTAAAGGCGACGTACTGTTGGCGGTAAGCGACTTTGAGATCAAACACGAAACAACCATCCCCAACCCTGATGGTGGCGCCCCTATGGTCATTAAGAATGATATGCCGCACGCCAATATCCTGTTTGCTACTTCTGTGAACGAAAAGCCTTCCTTCGATAAGTTGTTTAATATACTGCAGAAAAAATCGCAGGAAGTTCCAGCCATCACCAGCAACGTACATTTCCAATTGAACAACGAGTGGTTTGCAGCCAGCAATTCGCCTGAGCAGGTGAATGCCTTTTTAAGCGGTGGCAACAACAACCTGCCATTTACCAGCCGTATCAGCGGTAAATCGTTTGGCGGTTATATCGACATGCAGCGGATAATGAAAGCCGGCGCCCCTGCTGTTAGCGATAGCAGCGCAAAAGCAGCATTGGATGTATCCCTCGGCATGTGGCAGGACCTGATCATAACCAGCGGTGGTCAAAAAGACAATGCCTTTGTTGGCGAGGTGGAAATAAACCTGGTTGACAAAAACGCCAATAGTTTGAAACAACTCAACAAATACCTGGATTCAATGGCTAAAATACTGCACACGAAACGCAGCCCTTACGATGCACAGGTAAAAATTACCGATCCGGCTGGAGCCAGCCTGGCGGCGCTTGAACCAGTATTACATCCATAAAACATACTATATTTAAATAATAAACAAGCCTGCTCACCGGAACAACACCTTAGGGCAGGCTTGTTTCATGATCCAGTAATTATTAGGCATGCAACTCCAATTACAGCAAGTCTTACCTGTTTATTTCGATGAAAACCATCGCACCCAGTCTGAAGTGTGGCGTAAGGACCTCACTTTCACAAAAGGTGAATATATAAAGATCGTGGCGCCTTCAGGCAGTGGCAAAACCTCGCTCATGCATTTTTTGTATGGCATGCGCAATGAGTATAATGGCAACATCGTATACAATTCCGCCAACCTCAGGAATTATACGCCCGAAGATTTCGCCGGTTATCGCAAAGACCATGTGAGCATTGTATTCCAGGACCTGCGCCTGTTCCCTGAACAAACCGTACAGGAGAATATCGAACTCAAACGGCAACTGAACCCTTTTCATCCTGCTGAAAAGATCAAAGAAATGGCAGAACGCCTGGGTATCGGCAACAAGCTGGCCTCCCGGAGCCGCATTTGTTCCTATGGCGAACAACAACGGGTGGCCATCATCCGCTCGCTGATGCAGCCGTTCGATTTTCTGTTGCTCGATGAACCCTTCAGTCACCTGGATGATAAGAACTCGCAGAACGCCATGCAATTGATGCTTGAAGAAGCCAAATTGCGCAATGCGGCTATCATCTTTGCCGACCTCGAACGCATCGACTGGTTCCCGTACACCCGAATTTTTCATTTGTAATCATTACCCGTGGCAGTATCATTCAAACCCATTCGCTCGTTAATGCAAACAGGGACCAATACCGGTTCCCGCTGGTTCTCCTATATTGGCTTAGGCATTGGCGTATTGTTGTTGTTATGCTCCATTCAAATGTACATCAACATTCAACAGTTGTTAGGCAGCGAAAGCCAACGCAAAGATGGTTCTGATTTCATTTCCATCTCCAAAACCATCACCAACGAGACCATGGGACAGCTGGAGAAGAACCTGTTCAATGCCAATGATATTAGTGAGATCGCTGCCAAACCTTTTATAGAAGGGGTATCACCTCTTACGGCCAACCGCTTTCGCGTACAGTTAAGCGCTGGTGACATTATCCCTTTCAGCACCGATATGTTCCTGGAGTCGCTTGACAATAACTTTATCGATACCGTACCTCCCAACTTCACCTGGCAGGAAGGACAGAACTATATTCCCATCGTTTTCTCTTCCGACTTCCTGGAAATATACAATGTATTTGCACCCGGTTATGGCTTGCCGCAATTATCGGCAGAGACCGCTTCGCAGGTAGTAGTGTTTATTACCTGTTATGGGCCAAATGGGGAGAAACAAACTTTCCGGGGCTCCATTGTGGCATTGAGTGACCGCGTTAACTCCATCATTGTTCCCAAGAATTTCCTCGACTGGGCCAATAACAAATTTGGCAATACCACCGACGTAAAGGCTTCCCGCCTCTATATAAAAACCAAAGACGCCAACAATCCTGACTTTCTTACCTATTTGCAACAAAAGAATTATAAAGTAAATAAAGACAAAACAAAGTTTGGCCGGGTAAAGCAGGTCTTGCAGGGCATCTTTAGCGGACTGGGCATTTTTGGTTTACTGGTAGTGATCCTGGCGTTGATGTTGTTCTCCTTCTACCTCCAATTGATGATCGCCCGCAGTAAAGACAATCTGCAATTATTGTTGATGATGGGCTATTCCCCCAATTGGCTTAGCAAAAATGTATCGAAACAATTTATTCCTGTATATATCCTGGTGGTGCTGGTTGCACTGGCATTCACCGAAGGCATGCAATGGGCCTTTCATCATTTCGCCATGTTCGACCGGCCGGAGCTGTCATCCATGTTACACTGGACAGTATTATCAACCGCCATCTTCTTAATTGGCTTATCACTATTAACCAATTATCGCATGGTAAAGAAGTTGTTGTATAAACTGGTGTAGAAAATATATACTTCCTTATAACTTAATAGCCGTATTTAAAACTAAATACGGCTATTTCTTTTATATCCATTAACCTATCTGTTTCAAATGATGCTCCAGGTGTTCTACATAATCGATGGCGATCCATTCAAGTGTTTTTGATTCACCGGAAGGAATGATAACAGTATAGGGCAGCTTATCAGCAGGAATGGCACTGATTATATTGGCTATTTGCTTATTCAATACACTCCATAATTGCAGCAAATGATCGAGCGGCAATTGCTGGTAACGGTTAATGATCACCAGCTCATCCTGGTTATATCGAATAATTGTATACGGTTGAGGGAAGTATTGCGTATCAGTAAAACGCTTCAGGTTATTGATGGCCGAATCAATTAAATGACCCAGTATTTCCTTTTTCGACCATTTGTCCGGGGCGGGTTTGCTCAATAAAACCTCGGGGGCGAATTGATTAAAGTGTTGGGGAACTTCCTGAATATGTTTTTCCAGTTGGGTTAAAGCAGTTTGCAGGTTCATGGTGTATAAGATTGAATCTGCAAACTAAATAATACTTACCATTCTGATCAATACTTTCTTTTTGGTCGGTTTTTCAGCCGGGCGATTGGAAGTTGAAGACAGTTTTCTTTGAAATACCCGCGTACACCAATGGAAGCACCCAGATACACAGGGCCGTCCATATGATGTACAGGGGTATTATATCGGAAAGAAGCAGGCAAAACAGCAACCTACATATTATATACAACAGCACCCAAAAGCGCGCATACGGATTATATTTATAAATATGCGTGCTGAGCGTTTCCTGCATAAAAGTTCAAAATAATAATTCTTCTACCTAAACACCTTCATATACCACGGCAGCGCCCTGTCCTACCCCTACGCACATGGTAGCCAGTCCATATTTGCTGCCCCTTCTTTTCATTTCATGCAATAAGGTAGCGGAAATGCGTACCCCGCTGCAACCCAGCGGATGGCCAATGGCAATAGAGCCGCCATTCACATTTACTTTTGTGGGGTCTAGTTTCAGGTCCTGCATACAGGCCAGGGATTGCGCGGCAAAGGCCTCATTCAATTCAATCAGATCAAGGTCATTGACCGTAAGACCGGCACGCTGTAATGCCTTTTGGGTAGCAGGCACAGGTCCAATACCCATAATGGCCGGGTCAACACCCGCTACTGACATCGACACTATACGGGCCAGCGGCTTGAGGTTGTATTTTTCAACCGCCTCTTCACTGGCCAGCAACATGGCGGCGGCGCCATCGTTAATGCCCGATGAATTACCAGCAGTAACCGTTCCATCTTTTATAAATGCAGCACGCAAACCGGCCAGTTTTTCCATAGAAGTAACACGCGGGAATTCATCTTTTTCGAAGAAGATCTTCTCGTCCTTCCCGCCAAAGATCTCTACACCGCTTATCTCATCCTTCCACTTGCCTTTTTCCAGGGCGGCAAAGTATTTTTCCTGGCTTTGCAGGGCAAATTCATCCTGCGCCTGCCGGCCTATGTTCCATTGTTTGGCCACATTTTCAGCCGTTTCACCCATGGAATAAGGATAGTATTTATCAGTAAGCTTTTTATTGGGAAAGCGCCAGCCAATGGTTGAATCCACCACCTCAGGCGTACGGTTCCAGGCACCGGAAGATTTCAGCATTACAAA
Organism: Niastella soli; assembly: GCF_017742245.1. Lineage (GTDB taxonomy): Bacteria > Bacteroidota > Bacteroidia > Chitinophagales > Chitinophagaceae > Niastella > Niastella soli. The sequence goes on along the minus strand of NZ_JAGHKO010000001.1, from coordinate 2,205,949 downwards.
AGGCGCGCGGGTCATGCTTTCCACGCCACCAGCGATCAGCAGTTCGCCATCGCCACACATAATGGCGCGGGCTGCATCCTGAATGGCCTGTAAACCAGAGGCGCATAACCGGTTAACGGTGTTACCAGGAACTGTAACGGGCAAACCGGCCAGCAGGGCCGCCATACGGGCCACATTCCGGTTACTCTCCCCGGCCTGGTTGGCATCGCCGGCAATCACATCCTCAATAGCATTCACATCTACGGAAGCATTGCGTTGTAATATTGATCTTATCACATGGGCCAGCAGATCATCGGGCCGGATGGTACTTAATGTACCGCCATATTTCCCAATGGGTGTTCTAACCGCATCTATGACATATACTTTCTTCATATAGTTTTTTATTTGAGCAGGTGTTTAGCGCCCGCAAAGTAATGTTTAATAACCTATAATTCTGCCAATTGTTACGAATTAGCCCCTTTGCGTGTCATCTACAATCCTATTGTTAAGCAAAAGTTTACCTTCCTATAACAATGCTGGAACATAAATAACCATAATTTCGCCCCCATTTTATGAAAAATCCTAAAACTGAGCATCTTACATCAAATCTTCCCGTTATGAAACAGACTATGTATTTACTCGTTGCGGCCTTTTTGTTTTCGTGCCAGCAACAAAAGCAGATTACCACCGAAACTCCTTCCATCAAGGGCGACTGGCAGGGAGAAATTAAAAATGATTTTCACAAACGCAGCCGGTTCATCAGCTTCCAGGACTCTGTTTGCACCAATAGCCAGCCCTGGGGCAATGACTTAAAGTATACTATCAACCACGATACTATCTTTATTCAAAGCGCACCCCAGGACAAATACCAGCAAAAATACCAGTACACGATCCTGAAACTGACAGCCGATTCACTGGTATTGTTTGCAGATTCAACGGATGGTATTCCCGCAGAAACGATCGCTTTTACAAAGATCACTAAGAAAAATACCGTTAAGCCCACTGCCATCTACTTTGCCAGTGGCGCCTGTTTTGGTACCTGCCCTTCCATGTATTTTCAAATAGATTCAGCGCGGAACCTCACTTTCTTTGGCGAGCGGTTTGCCGATCCTAAAGGCGGATCACGTGGTAAAATAAGCGAGGCCGAATATGAATCCATCCTCAACCAGATCAATCAACTGCCGGTTGATTCCCTGAAGGAATTCTACCGCGCTGGTTATACCGATGCCCAAACCCGTGGTGTAGCTATTGAAGCTGGCGGCAAGCTGATCAAAAGCACCGTATATGGATCTGAGCAGGAGCCGGTAGAATTGTCGATGCTGATGAACAAACTGATGCATGTTTATGAGCATGTTACTTTAACACCCGATAGTACGGTAACCCTCGATTATTTTTCAAAGCATCCAGCAGCAAAACCCACCACCACCCTGACCACCTTCCCCGAACCTAAAAACTAAGGTTTTGCTAAAAACAGGTCATCTCAGCGTGTAAAACACGTTGACATACATATTACTACCTATCAACGACCGGGCCGGTTAGCTAATCCGCCCCGGTCGTTGTATCTTTGCGGCATGTTAAAAACGGCGAATAAGAATATCAGGCAGTTGAGCCTCAGTGAGCTGGAACAATATTTTGAAACCCTGGGCGAAAAGAAATTCCGCGCCAAACAGGTGTATGAATGGCTCTGGCTGAAACAGGCGCATTCTTTTGAGGCTATGACCAACCTCAGCAAGGAACTGCGCATTAAACTCGCTGAAAACTTCTCTTTACCTGCTATTAAAGTTGATGCCACTCAATATTCTGCCGATGGCACTATTAAATCGCGTTTCCGCACTACAGACGGTCACCTGGTTGAAGGTGTGTTAATTCCCACAGACGAGCGTAAAACGGCTTGTGTGTCGTCACAGATAGGTTGCTCACTCAGTTGCAAGTTCTGCGCTACCGGCTATATGGACCGCAAACGCAACCTGGAGTTTGATGAGATCTATGACGAAGTAGTGCTCATTAACCAGCAAAGCGAACGCGTGTATAATAAAAAGCTGAGCAATATCGTGTTCATGGGTATGGGCGAACCCCTGCTCAATTATAAGAATGTAATGCATGCCATCGAACGCATTACTTCACCCGAAGGACTGGGAATGAGCCCCCGCCGCATCACCGTTTCTACTGCAGGGGTGGCTAAAATGATCAAACAACTGGGTGATGACAAAGTACGGTTCAAACTGGCGCTTTCCCTCCACGCCGCCAATGATGCCAAACGCAACGAGATCATGCCCATCAACGAGACCAATAACCTCAAGGCATTGATCGAGGCGCTGAATTATTTCTACCAGAAAACAGAGAACGAGATCACCTTTGAATACATCCTCTTCAAGGACTTTAACGACAGTATAAAGGATGCCGATGAACTGATTAAGATCTACCGGCAGGTGCCTGCAGACCTGGTGAACATCATTGAATACAATCCCATTGATGCCGCCCGTTTCGAAAAACCCGAGGAAGACACCGTAAATCAATTCATGAACTATCTCGAACGCCACCGGGTAAACGCCCGTTTGCGTCGCAGCCGTGGTAAAGATATCGATGCCGCCTGCGGACAACTAGCGAATAAAGATCAATTATAATCGTAAATCATAAATGTGTTTTGAAGCCCTGACGTACTGTCGGGGCTTTTGGTTTTTAGCCAAGATTGTCCGTAGAACAAAAAGAATCCCTTGCATCTATAAGGGATCAGGAAATTTTCATTAATGCCGTTATGAATCCAGGAAAACCAAATAAGAAACTCAAAGAAGCCGTTACCCAATATAAAAAGCTAACAGCAGGAAAGTGACTTATTGACAACTCTCCCGCCCTACAAACCAAATAACCTACGAACTTCTCAACCTGTTAAACACCTTAACTTATCCCGCCACTCATCCCAAAAAACCTCCATCTACGAAGATATTCTTACTCCCGTTAAACCTGCGGCGCCGGTAGCTGTCTATTTTACTGTTTAAGAGATTATTTAACAAACCCTGCCAGAGGATCAACTCCTCAACCGGCATCTAAACAGTAAAATCAGAAAATATGAAAAGAGTATTTATAGGAATGGCGCTGGCCGCTTTGGTAGCTACAACCGCCTGTGCGCAGGACCAGTCATTAAGCAACGATCGCCCTAAAATGCATCACCACCGTGATGATGCCATGGCCCAGCTTAACCTCACTGAAAGTCAAAAGAATGAGCTAAAAGCCATCAACGATGACTTTAAACAGCAAATGGGCGAACTTAAAAAGAGTGAAGACAAGATAACCGTTACCGAGTGGAAGAACAAGATGGCCACCATCCGTAAGGACCACCACGAAAAAATGGAGAAAGTATTGACCGATGAACAAAAGGCCAGCTTGAAAACCATGCATAAAGAGCATGGCAAAAGGTTCCGTCAGGATAATCACAACCGTTTGGAAAGAATGAAGAAAGAGTTAAACCTGACCGATGAACAATCTGCCGCCGTGGAAAAGAATTTAATTGAAAGCTTAAAGAAAACCAAAGCAGTGAATGAAGATAAATCACTCACTGATGATCAGAAAAAAGCACAGTTCAAAACCTTGCACGAACAGGAACAGGAAGGACTGAAATCCATCCTTACACCCGACCAATGGAAAAAATACCAGGAACAAAAGAAAAATCACAGGTACGGAAAGCCTGTTCAATCATAAAAGTTCCAGACTTATAGAGGGCTCTCCCGGCCAATAACCGGGAGAGTTTTTTATTTTGTACCTTTGCCGCTCATTACTGTTGAAAAACAGCAAACTACTACACATGGCACAAGGTTTTAAAAAATTTATGGGTAATGGCGACAGCGGCGCCAAGAAGAAAGAACGCATCCGTCAGGAAAAGAAAAAGGTCCGCCAGGAAACCAAAGAATACTTCGAAAAGAAAAAGCAGGAAGCCCGGGAAGCAAGAGCCCAGGGACAAGCTGGTGGTTTTCAGTCAGAAAGAGGTAGAAAGGATTTTAAGAACAAAACGCAAGACACAAGGCAGCAGGGACAGGTTTCTAGCTTTAAGCCAAAAGAAGAAGGCAGAAAGCCCAAAACCGAAAGCTTTAAGCCACATGGAAAAGCTACAAGCTTCAAGCCGCAAGCTGCAAGCAATACAGGAAGAAAAGCATCTACCTCCTCCTCTAATGAAGGGGGTCGGGGGGAGGCTAAAAACTTCAAGCCGAAAGCCGAAGGCAGAACGCCTGAAGCTTTAGGGTTCAAACCCAAGGCCACAGGGAAAGCTTCAGGCTTCAAGCCGCAAGCCGCAAGCAATACAGGGAAAGCTGCTGGCAGTAAGCCCGTTTTCATAAAAGGCAAAGCTCAAAAAGAAGAGACCCAACCGGAAACTGATAACCAACAAGCGCCAAAGGGTTCCATGCCCCTCAACAAATTCATCGCCCATTCCGGTATTTGCTCACGCCGCGATGCAGCCGATCTGGTAAAATCAGGTAAAGTAATAGTGAATGGCGCAAAAGTGGTGGAACCTGGTCATAAAGTAAGCGATAAAGACGACATAAAAGTGAATGGCAAAAAGCTGTTCATCCGCAGAAACCTCGTTTACATTCTGCTCAATAAACCCAAAGATTTTCTCACCACTACCGAAGATCCGCAAGGCAGAAAAACGGTAATGGACATTTTACGCAATGCTACCGAAGAACGGGTATACCCCATTGGTCGGTTAGACAGAAACACCACTGGTGTGCTGTTACTCACCAACGATGGCGAGCTGGCGCAAAAACTATCGCACCCCAGCTATGAAATAAAAAAGATCTACGAAGTAAAACTCGATAAGCCCCTCATAAAAAAAGACTTTGACACCATCCTGAGTGGTATCACATTGGAAGATGGCTTTGTTTCACCCGATTCACTGGCATATGCCGATTCAAAGGATAAAAGCGTGATCGGGATAGAGATCCACAGCGGTCGCAACCGCATCGTTCGCCGCATCTTTGAACACCTGGGCTACGATGTGCGCAACCTCGACCGCGTAATGTATGCTAACCTTACCAAGAAAAATGTAGACAGAGGCAAATGGCGTTTCTTAACAGAAAAAGAAGTGCGCCTGCTGAAATACCTGAACGCCTCTTATACAAAAAACAAAAACGCTACACGTGGTTAAAGCATCATTGGAGATCATTGCAGAGAACGATCATTTTATAGTTATTAATAAACCCCCGGGCTTATTAAGTATTCCCGATCGTGAAGGAAAAGAAATTTCCCTGAAAGAAATATTGCAACAGAAATACGGACAAATATTCACTGTTCACCGCCTCGACCGCGAAACCAGTGGCATCATTGTATTTGCCAAAGACCCTGAAACACATAAATACCTGTCACAGGCATTTGAAGAAAGAACGGTAGAGAAATATTATTTCGGTATCGTTACGGGCACCTTACCCGAAAAACAAAAAACCATCGACGCTCCCATTGCAGAGAACATGGTGAAAAGAGGGGTCATGCTCATTCACCAAAGAGGGAAAGCAGCCGTTACCGATTATGAAGTGCTGGAAGATTTTGGCAAGTACTCGCTGTTACAATTCCGCATTCATACCGGCCGTACCCACCAGATCAGGGTGCACATGCAATATGTTGGTCATCCTTTGGTGTGCGATGAATTATACGGTGATGGCATTCCGGTAAAGATCTCTTCTTTTAAACGCAACTATAAACTGAGTAAAAACGAGGAAGAAGAAAAACCCATTTTATCAAGAACAGGGTTACACGCCCAACGGTTACGTTTCACTGATATGGAGGGGAATGAGTATGACCTGACAGCAGAACTGCCGAAGGATATGAGAGCATTATTACAACAGTTAAGAAAGAATAGTTAATTAAAGAATGACCTGTAAGGTCCGCCATCGGGTCTTGAACAATCAGATGGTTTATGCGGTCCTGACAGGTCATTCTCATTTTGATTTACATGACCTGTCAGGTGCAAGTCAACACACTACGAAGGCAGGCTCAAATGATGCACCTTACAGGTCGTATATTATTTATAAACAACTCCATCCTTCATAACAAAAGCAACCTTTCCCATCGCCTGAATATCTTTAACAGGGTCCCCGTCCACCGCAATAATATCCGCCAGTTTTCCTTTTTCAATACTGCCTATTTTATCATTTACGCCAATCAGGTCAGCGGCTGAGACCGTGGCCGACTGAATGGCTTCCATAGCCGGCATCCCCCCTTCCGTCATATATACAAACTCCAGCCAGTTCTTTCCATGCGCATATACGCCGGCATCGGTACCAAAAGCTATCTTTACTCCTGCTTTATAGGCTTTAGAAAAGGTACTTTGTATTTTAGGCCCAATGGCCAACGCCTTGGGGGTTACCAGTGCAGGATAATAACCCGGTTTTTTTGCTGAATCAGCCACCGATCTTCCGGCAGTGATTGTAGGAACATAATAAGTACCATGCTGTTTCATTAAGGCCATCACTTCTTCGTCCATCAAGGTGCCGTGCTCAATGCTGTTCACACCGGCCTTTACCGCTCTTTTCATGGCTTCGGCGCCATGGCAGTGAGCCGCTACTTTAAAGCCATAATCATGCGCTGTTTCTACAATGGCCTTTATCTCTTCTTCTGTAAACTGTGGGTTCTCACCGCTTTTAGCAACGCTTAGAACACCACCGCTTGCCGTGATCTTTATTACATCACTCCCCTCTTTATAACGCTGCCGTACTGCCTTCCGGCATTCATCAGCGCCATTGGCCACCCCAGCTGCCGGACCAGGATCATCCATCAGGTCTTTTCTATAGCCATTGGTAGGGTCGGCATGGCCACCGGTAGTGGCAATAGCTTTACCAGCGGTGAATACACGCGGGCCCTTAACCAGTTTTTTATTGATCGCATTCCTTAATGAAATATTTACACCAGAGCCACCCAGGTCGCGCACTGAAGTAAAACCCGCCATCAATGTTTTTTCTGCAAACCCCACCGATAGAAAAGCATAATCAGCCGGGTTATTAGTAAATTCTTCCAGGTATCTGGTAGGACTGGTCTCATGTTCCAAATGCACATGGCAATCGATCAGACCGGGAAGAACGGTTTTGCTTTTAAGATCTATCACTTTATCTGTACCCGCAGGTTTGGTATAACCTGCTTGTACATCAGTGATGGTATTGCCCTCTATAATAATGGAATATTCCGTAAGCACCTGCCCTTTGGTAACATCAATGAGTTTACCACAATGCAGAATGGTACGTTGCGCCAGTAGCAAAACTGGATGGCAGACCAGGAGCAAAAGCAGCAGTTTTTTCATGGTAAGTAATTTCAGGGAAGTTAAGTTATTTAAATAGTTTACGGTTCATGGTTAGATTATAATGATGCTGGCCGTATTTGCATAGGCAAAATGATATATGTAACTTTAAGCATATAAATTTGCCAGGCACTATGTTCGGTCTATTTTCAAAAAAGCAGCGGGAGTGCCCCATCGATACCAACACACGGCTTTGGATGGAACAGGCCTTTGTTTGGCTGGTGCAGGAATTTGGTGAAAATAATCTGCGAACAAAGCCCATGCTTTTTCCCACTACCGAGTATTTTCCTTTTCCCTATGATGGCACAAAAGGATCATTCATCCAAACCGCTCATATTATAGCCCGTCAAATGGAGATCGATCTGCAAATGATCAACCTCGATCTTTACAATGAAAGCGTACAGGAAATACAAAGTGATTATGGCTTCAGAATGTTTACACAGCCTGATGAGAACAGCGACTCGCCATTAACAGCCGGTTTATACTTTGGTAAGAATGAAACCGGCCAATTCGATGTGTTTATAGAAAAGAATAATTTAAAAGACCCTGAAAAACTGGTGGCTATTATTGCACACGAGTTCGCCCATATAAAATTATTAGGCGAAAAACGGGTCTCTTTTAACGATGAGTCATTGACCGATCTAACCACCGTGCTTTTTGGCATTGGGGTATTTAATGCCAATTGCGCTTTCAGAGAGATCAAAAATTTCGATACCCGCGGACACAGCACCCTTGGTTATCTAAAACAACGGGAATGGGGATATGCCCTGGCTTTATATGCATATTTCCGGCAGGAAAACAACCCTGGCTGGGTCCACCATCTTACCCCCAACATAAGATCAGATTTCAAAAAAAGCTCCGCCTACATTTATGGCAACACCGATAAAATATTCAGGGAAAAATACAACCCCGGCCATTAAAAAGATGGGGCGCCCTTAACAGAGATTTCAACACTGGCGACGTAACAGGGCGGCTATTTTTATAAAAAAACGGGGCTGACCCAAAAAGGTCAGCCCCGTATATCTCGAACTATTTTTACCAACCTTATTTGTTCGGCTGAGGGGTATAACGCAGGTAAGGTTTAACAACCTTAACGCCTTTAGGGAACTTCTTGATGGCATCATCAGTAGATACAGCAGGAACCACAATTACATCTTCACCTTCTTTCCAGTCCGCTGGTGTAGCTACACTATAGTTAGCAGTCAGTTGCAGTGAATCAACCACGCGTAATACTTCATAAAAGTTTCTTCCTGTAGAAGCGGGATAGGTGATCATCAGTTTTACCTTTTTATCGGGTCCTATCACGAACAGTGAACGTACAGTAAAAGTTTCAGAAGCATTTGGGTGGATCATATCGTACAAAGTAGCCACGTTTCTGTCCTCATCAGCGATGATAGGGAAACCAACGTTGCAATTTTGTGTTTCATTGATGTCTTTTACCCAACCCAAGTGTTTATCAAGCGGATCAACACTAACAGCCAGCACTTTTACATTGCGTTTAGCAAATTCTTCCTGCAACAATGCAGTTTTGCCTAATTCGGTAGTACAAACTGGTGTATAATCAGCAGGGTGAGAAAACAGGATACCCCAACCATTACCAAGGAATTCATAAAAATCAATATCACCGGCTGTGGTCTTTGCCTGAAAGTTAGGAGCAATGTCGCCTAATCTTAAACTCATATACTAAGTATTTTAAGGTTGATAAAATGAATGCTAATGATTGTTAACACTTTAAAGGAGTACGAAGATACAAATCCCTACTCATAAAGTAGACTTATAACCCATTTTTTGTTTTACAGGTAAAAAATACCATCCAATGGGTAGTCACACTGATAAAATATTGGATATTACCCAATTATTATTTCCCCGCAGCCTTGGTAAGTGATTTAGTGCCGAACCGGTTTTTTACGTCATCGATAGCCTTATAAAGCTCGGTCTTTTTTTCAACATCACTGAACAAATTTGTCTGTACAGCTTCATCAACCAACTCACTCAGCCGTACGCCCAGCAGCCTAACGGGTTGCCCTTTTCGGTACAGCTTGTGAAACAGGTCTTTAGCCTTGGGAATCAGTTCATCGTCGTAGGAGGTGTAATCAATGCTGGTTTGCCGGGAGGTGGTTTCAAAATCAGGATAGCGAATTTTCACCGCAACACATCCGGCCATTTTGTTATCCTGCCGAAGCTCGTACGCCACCCTTTCTGTCATACGCACCAGCTCATTCATCAGGCGCTCTGTATCAAGGACATTTTCTTCGAAAGTACTTTCAGTAGAGATGGATTTTGCTTCATGGAAGGGTACCACTTCGCTGTGATGGATACCATGTGCCTTATGCCACAGATCAGCGCCATACTTCCCAAACCGGTTTTCCAGCAGCTCGATCGGTAGTAAAGCTACATCGGCGATGGTCTCAACACCCAGATCGCGCAGGGTATGAAAAGTGCTTTCGCCCACGCCCGGTATTTTATTTACTTTTAATGGTGCCAGGAATTCTTTTTCGCGCCCAAAGGCAATATGCAGGTACCCATTGGGCTTGGCTTCATCGGTAGCAATTTTGGCAACCATTTTATTAGCTGCAAGTCCAAACGAAATGGGCAATCCGGTTTTATCGATGATCTCCTGACGCAAGTCGATCGTCCATTGATAGGGATTGAAGTATTTATCCATTCCCGTTAGGTCAAGATAGAATTCGTCGATAGAAGCTTTTTCAAACAGGGGTGCTTTATTGGCAATGATGTCGGTAACCCAGCGCGAATAGCGGCTGTACTCACCACGGGTACCCTTTACTACAGTAGCATGCGGACATAACCGCAGGGCTGTTTTCATGGGCATGGCAGAATGAATACCAAACTTGCGGGCTTCATAACTACAGGCGGCCACCACTCCCCGCTCCCGTCCGCCCACGATCAGCGGTAATCCTTTTAGTGATGGATTGTTCAGGCATTCAACAGAAACGAAGAATGCGTCCAGATCAAAGTGTGCTATGATACGTTGGGGAATGCTCATTAACTAATGCAATTTACGATATAAAATTCGGCAAACGGCAGACGGCAAACGTGAAACGTCCTTATTGCGGAACTCTGATTTGTATCGACAGTCGGTCTCGGCTCAGCCGAGAGCAATCGGCAATGGAATACAGCAATACGCTCCACGCTGCGCGTGTCGCCCGACAAGTCGGGACAGGTTGTGACAAGGAAAATCCGCGACGCGGAATCTCCTAATTTTCAGGACTAATAAAAAAATAGCGAGCCCACTCACCACTCACAACTCACTTGCAAACTTCCCAACATCCTCCCTACCTTTAAAGAAAAAAGCAGTTTGGAAAAAGGCCTGGAACAATTAAAGAAACATTTTACCAGCATACATCCCCTCAATGCGGAAGAATGGCGCGATCTATCGGGCATTTGGCAACTGCATCAGTATAAAAGGAAGACCACGCTTACTGTAGCCGGCGAAACCGAACGCCATCTCTATTTTGTCCTGGAAGGCATTCAACGGGCTTTTTACATCGATGCACACCATGAGGCCACACTGGTATTTACGTATCCCTATAATTTTTCGGGTATTGCCGATTCCTTTCTTACCCAATTGCCCTCACGGTATTTTCTGGAAACGTTAACAAGCAGTACCCTGTTGCGGACTACATATACTCAGTTACAACAGCTTATGGATAAGCATCGGAATATAGAGAAACTGATTGCCCGCTCTGCTTCCTTTGCCCTGATGGGGGTGTTGGAACGTCACGTGGAATTACTCACGTTCAGTGCCGAGGAAAAGTTCAGGACCTTATTCAAACGCAGTCCGCACGTGTTGCAACTGATACCGCATAAATACCTGGCCTCCTATTTGGGTATGGATGCCACCACTTTTAGTAAGTTGATGGCTACTGTTCGTATTGAATGATTGGCAGACGGCAAACCCGCGACGCGGCAATGGGCAATGGGCAATTTCCGACTAATTGCGAGGCTCGCTTCAGGCAAACGGCAGACGGCAGACGGCAGACGGCAGACCCGCGACGCGGCAATGGGCAATGGGCAATTTCCGACTAATTGCGAGGCCCGACTTTCGGAAAACAATTGCCGATTGCCGATTGCCGATTGCCGACTGCCGATTGCCGATTGCCGATTGCCGATTGCCGACTAAAATGTTGGCGGGCGCCAAGATTTTTTAAAAAAAGGGCCAATAGCTTTGTCAAATGAAAAAAATACAGGCAACAACCTATCTCGAGACGCTGCAAACTGATACCCGTCAGCTAATGTCACGACTGGCCCAGTTGAAACAATTACCAGCTGACATACAGGTTCAGCAACCTGCCCCTGGCCGATGGAGCGTAGCCCAGGTAATAGAGCACCTGAATACCTATGGCCGTTTTTACCTGCCCGAACTGGAAAGATCAATAAACGCCCATAATGATACGGCTACGGAATGGTTTGTATCCGGCTGGCTGGGTGGTTATTTCACCAACAGTATGCGCCCCAAAGCCGATGGGACCATCACGCACAAAATGAAAACAGTAAAAAATCACAATCCGGAGCCAGTTCTCAATGGACTGAAAGTGTTAGGTGAATTTGAACAGCAGGAGATCTTACTGTTGCAGCTGCTCGATAAAGCCCAGCAGGTGGATATAAGTCGAATTCGCATCCCCCTCTCTATTACACCCCTGTTCAAATTAAAAATGGGCGATGTGTTTGGGTTTATTGTTGCGCACCACCAAAGGCATTTTGTGCAGATTGAGAATACGTTAAAGGCAATAGGCAATGGGGAATAGGCAATGGGCAATGTATCAACCTTATCAACTCCATCAACCCTATCAACTCAACTATATATATCCAACAGCCCCTCAGGCAGCTCTACATGCACCTGTTTCTTCTTCTGATCTATCTTAAGCAGGAAATCCTCATGTACGGGGATCAGGGCTTCCTTGCCCTTTAAATCGATCCTGCAAAGGAGCTGATGCGGTTGCTCAATGATCTCCAGTATTTCACCCAGATCGGTCCCTTCATTGATAATATGATACCCCAGCAGCATAATGGGGGCCGATTTGGAAACATATTTCTCAAACTCTTCCTGTGGCAGCCATACCCGCTTTTGCATCAGTTTGTGTGCCGCTTCTTTAGTATCGATGCCCTCAAACTTCAAAAATATTTCCTCATCATTCTTTATACGGGCGGCGCCTTCCAGGAAATAAGGCAGCATTTCATCTTTCTTTTCCTCAATAAAAATGGTCTCCAGGCCTTTCAAAGTGGTCTTCTTCCCTAATTGATGGTGCAACACTACTTCGCCCTTTACTCCAAAAGTGGCCACTATTTTTCCAATGCTGTGATAGTTGATCATAAGGCCGCAAAGGTAACTTTTCAACCGCCAACAGGCAATGCCGGGCCAGGGATTTTTGATGAACCGGTTCTGGATGCCTAATGACCTAACAAGGACCTCACAGGGACCTCACAAGGACCTAACAAGGACCTCACAGGGACTTTATCCCTGTGAGGTCCGGGTGATATTCCTGTTTGGTGTCACCTTTAAATGCGGCATCCCTGGTTGTTTCTTTGACCTGAAATGGTATTCGGTTGGTAGCGTAATAGTAGTTTAATGGTCTGGGGATTCTCACAGGGTGCTCTGGATATGCTCTGGGGACTCTAGTCCGTATGACCACTTCCTGACCACTATCAGACAACTATCTGACCACTATCAGACAACTACCCGACCACTTCCAGACAACTGGCCTACAATAAGCCATCGAGTTTAGTACAAGTGCTGGTATTCGAAGGGTAGTGAAATGGTAGTGGAATGGTAGTGGAATGGTAGTGGAATGGCCGGCCAATGGGCCAGGTATTGCCTTGGGACACTCAGGGGACTGCCCACAGAACCCCTGGTCATATAGGCGATCCGCAGGCCATTCCCAGGCAATACTCAGGCAATACCCAGGCAACTCTCCTGAAGCCTACCCCCCATTGCAATAAAACTCCCCTACCAGTTTATCAGTTAAAAAGCAATGGGCTGCTACCCGCCGGTTTGGCGAATAACAGCCCAATGCTTTCAGCTTATAAAAGAAAAAAATCCTCCCGACCAGGTCGGGAGGATTTAACAAGTTGACAGTTAGCTATACTGCGTAGCTTATTCTCCTCTGCGCGGTCTTACCGGGGGAGCACCAGCACCGCCTCTGCGCGGCCTTCTTTCCCTAGCATTTGTCTCCTGACGCTTTTTAACCTGGACCTCGTGCTCAGCATGCCACTTCTGGAATTTCTCCATAGCGGTAGCTTCGTCGAATAGACCCAGTTTTACACCACGCAACAAATGTTTCAGGTACAATACACCCTTGTACGACAGAATTCTGCGCACAGTATCAGTAGGTTGAGCGCCTTTATGAAGCCAATCGAGGGCTTTCTGGCGATCCAGCTGAATTGTTGCAGGAACTGTAAGAGGGTTGTAAGTACCTAACTTTTGGATAAACTTACCATCACGCGGAGAGCGTGCATCGGCCACTACGATGAAATAAAATGGTCTTTTTTTAGACCCATGGCGTTGCAGTCTGATTTTAACTGGCATCTTAAATAGAAATTTAAATGCTTAACAAATAGGGTTACTTTCCATTATAACGATTGCAAAAATAACAATCGAGATGATTTTTCCAAATTTAATAATTCAGTTGAAATTTTTGCCTTTTATCATGCCATCATTCTTAATACGATACGCAGCAAATTGTTGATAAGTTACCTGGTAAACAAGCTGATATAGCAACAATTCACCACTGAAAAAAATATTCTATCGCTTCATTCCCATGCGCCCCATTGGCATCTTATTCATCATTTTCATCATTTGCTTCATTTGCTCAAACTGCTTCAAAAAGGCATTTACTTCGTCAAGGCCCTTTCCTGAACCTTTGGCAATACGTTGCTTGCGGCTCATATTTATCAGATCGGGGTCTTCGCGTTCCTTTATGGTCATAGAATTGATCATCGCCTCAATGCCTTTGAAAGCATCGTCACTGATGTCAATATCTTTGATGGCTTTACCAACACCTGGGATCATCCCTAACAGGTCTTTGATATTACCCATCTTTTTTATTTGTTCCAGTTGTTGTTTAAAGTCTTCGAAGTTGAACTGGTTCTTGCGGATCTTCTTTTCGAGTTTGCGGGCCTGTTCTTCGTCGAACTGTTGTTGTGCCTTTTCAACCAGGGTGGTAATATCACCCATACCCAAAATACGCTGGGCCATACGTTCGGGGTAGAACACATCGAGCGTATCGAGCTTTTCGCCACTGCTTACAAACTTGATGGGTTTTTGGACCGTGTATTTGATAGAAAGGGCGGCACCACCGCGGGTATCACCATCGAGTTTGGTAAGCACCACACCCGTGAAGTCAAGGCGATCGTTAAACGCTTTTGCGGTGTTCACTGCATCCTGACCGGTCATGGAATCCACTACGAACAGGATCTCGTTGGGGTTAACGGCCGATTTTACATTGGCCACTTCAGTCATCATAGCCTCATCGATGGCCAAACGGCCGGCGGTATCGATAATAACTACATTTTTATTTTTACTGCGGGCTTCCTTGATGGCATTGCTGGCTATCTGTACCGCATTTTTATTCTCGGGTTCGCTGTATACGTCGACCTGAATTTGTTCACCCAGTACTTTTAACTGGTCAATGGCTGCCGGGCGATAAATATCGGCTGCCACCAGCATGGGGGAAAGCCGGCCTCTTGTTTTAAGGAAATTTGCCAGTTTGGCACTGAAGGTGGTTTTACCGGAACCCTGCAGACCGGCGATCAGAATGACTGCGGGATTGCCTTTGGAGTTAAATTCGCTTTCGCTGCCGCCCATGAGGTCAACCAGTTCGTCTTTTACGATCTTCACCATCAACTGGCCGGGGCTTACGGCGGTTAATACTTTCTCGCCCAGGGCTTTATCTTTTACCCGATCGGTAAAATCCTTGGCAATTTTATAGTTTACATCGGCATCCACCAGGGCGCGGCGGATGTCTTTTACGGTAGCAGCAATATTCAGTTCGGTGATCCGGCCTTCGCCTTTTATCTGTTTTAAGGCCGATTCCAACCGGTCGGTAAGATTTTCAAACATAACTTCCTGTTTTTCGCATTCATTTGGTTTGACACCGCTCCGACCACAGCCGGAGGGCCAAAAAGCAAAAAAGTGAATATACCCTCAAGTTATATTCACTTTATGGACTGCAAATTTACAGGAAGTAAATTTTGTTGTGTAAAGTTTCTTTTGCTAGGCTATAAGTTTTTAAGGTTAAACGCCCAAATATCCCCGAAGGGCCTTTGAACGCGAATTGGTGCGCAGTTTGGTAATTGCCTTGTCCTTGATCTGGCGAACCCGTTCCCGGGTAAGATTAAATTTTTCCCCGATGTCTTCCAGACTCATGGGGTGATCGACGCCAATTCCAAAGAAATAGCAGATTACCTCTTTTTGCCGTTCGGTAAGCATTTTCATGGAGCGCTCAATTTCCTGTTTAAGGGACTCTTTGTGCTCGATGTTGGTATTTGCGTATTCGGCATTAGGATTTACCAACACGTCTACCAGGGTATTGTCTTCCCCTTCAGACAGTGGCGTGTCCATGCTAACGTGCCGGGCAGCAATACCCAGGGTGGCAGAAACTTCCTCCGTTTCGAGTTCCAGCAATTCAGCCAGTTCTTCGGGCGAAGGTTCACGTTCGTACTCCTGTTCCAGTTGTGAAAATGCTTTCTGGATCTTGTTAGTTAACCCTACTTTGTTCAATGGAAGCCTTACAATGCGCGATTGTTCAGCTAATGCCTGGAGAATGCTTTGGCGAATCCACCATACGGCGTAAGAAATGAATTTAAAACCACGGGTTTCATCAAAACGCTGCGCTGCTTTAATGAGACCCAAATTACCCTCATTGATGAGGTCTGGTAGTGATAGGCCTTGGTTCTGATACTGCTTGGCTACGGATACAACGAATCTTAAGTTCGCCTTCGTTAGTTTGTCAAGGGCTGCCTGGTTTCCTTGCTTGATCAATCCCGCTAATTTTACTTCTTCTTCGGGGCTGATCAATTCAACTTTTCCGATTTCCTGCAAGTATTTTTCAAGGCTCTGAGATTCACGATTCGTAATTGATTTCGTGATCTTGAGTTGCCGCATACTCATAGGTAGGACATTTTAAAGGGTTTTTTAGGTTTTGAACGGTCAATGGCTTAAAAAAAACGAAATACCTGTCGAATTTGTTATATGAACAAGCATTTTGTTGTTAAAAAACTATCCACCTAATATACCCATTCTGCCCATTTTCATCAAATATATTCGTAATCAACTGGTTGTCAGATATATGAGTTTTTTTTGCTTATTTATTCATTTTTAAGCACTTTTTACCCCGATTATTCAAAAAAAAATTTTGAGGGTAGCATTATTTTTCTATAATTGCACCATTGCAACTTGCAAAAAAGATCAATACAAGGGTTAGATGAGTAAGAAACACATATTTACGTTAGAGTATCCGGTAAGATGTTCTCCTTCCATTTTATACGAATTCCTAAGTACGCCTGCTGGTTTGCAGGAGTGGTTTGCGGATAAAGTTGATGAACGGGATAATGTTTTCAGTTTTTCCTGGAACGGAACTACTGATAAAGCAGAAGTGATGGAAAGTGAAGAAGAGAAATTTATCAGGTTTCATTGGTTGCACGCACCCAAAGAAGAATATTTCGAATTTAGAATCGAGAAATCAGAAGTAACGAACCAGACCATCCTTGTGATCAAAGACTTTGCAGACAAAGGGGATGTGAAAGACCAAAGTCAATTATGGGGCTACCAGGTGAAAGATTTGTTTCACCGGCTCGGTAATTAATGACCAATAGAGGTAACAATTGTTTCGTATAGATCAATTATTAAATCTTTTGACCGATTCCATTGAGGAAGTGAAATTTTGGCGGAAAGCTTGCAAAAATCATTAGCCAGCAGAATTTCTTCTACTGCAGACGAATTCAACTGGGTGAGCAGCCTGTAATTGTCTTCTTCGAACTCATGACGCCATTCGTCCTCACTTACGCATAAGTAAAATTGCCTGCCTGCCAGTACTGGCAGGTTCGTGAGCAGGTTTTGCTGGAATTGCTTTTTATACGCCCCTTTCAGGTGCAGGGTCACACTAAAAAAATGCCCCCACCAGAAAAGGGTCCTAATGGCAAATGTATCCTGGCGGTTAAATAACCGCGGATAATCCAGCATAACCCAGGGCAATCCTCCATAATTCTCTCCTTTTGAAATTTTAGGTGAAGGAATCAGCACTTCCGGCAATAAAATTCCCGGGTTTGCATTAAAATTGTCGCGTGCCTGGTGAGCTATATCCCCAAACAAATGGTATACTTTTTCAATAATTGTATTCTTTGTTAAAAGCCAGCCGGCGTTTTGCACCAGCGATAATTCGTCTGCTGAAAGCTGTATTTTTGCGGCGTCCATTTTATAAAGATAATACCCGTGATAAAAAAACTCGACATATTGGTTTTGCGATCTTTCCTCGGTCCTTTTATCGCAACCTTTTTCCTCACCCTGTTCGTGTTGATCCTGCAATTCTTCTGGCTATGGATAGATGATTTTGTAGGAAAGGGTATTGATACTTTTACCATGCTTCGCCTGGTTCTTTACCTGAGCGCTACGCTGGTTCCCCTGGCTTTGCCCCTGGCTATTCTATTATCTTCTATCATGACCTTCGGTAACCTGGGTGAGACCTTTGAGCTGGTAGCCATAAAATCGGCCGGTATTGGCCTGTTGCGTTTCATGTTACCCTTAACGGTAGTGGCCGCTATGCTTTCCGGCATGGCATTCCTTTTCAACAACTATGTTATTCCGGTGGCCAACCTGCGCATGAAAACCCTGCACTACGATCTTGTAAATAAAAAACCAGCCTTCGATCTGAAAGAAGGGGTGTTCTATACCACTATTCCTGATTATGCCATCAAGGTGTCGAAAAAAGAACATGACTCCATTTTACATAATGTGGTCATTTATGAGAACAGCACCGGCCCACAGGATAATATCGTAGCAGCGGAAAAAGGCATTATGCGCATTTCAAACGACAAGCGTTTTCTGGAATTTACCTTGTATAATGGCTGGCGATATGAAGAACGCGGTAACCGCTACGGTAACAACACCGATTATATCCGCCTGGGTTTTAAAGAATATAAAAAAGTACTGGACCTTAGTTCGCTGGCCCTGAACCGTACTGACGACAGTACCTATAAGGACCGCTATGAAATGTTAAGCACCCGGCAATTGAGCAAGAATGTAGACTCCCTGCAAAAAAGCCTGAACGCATTCAAAGAACGGGACCAGCGTGAGCTTGCCGGATACCTGAATTTCTCCAAATACGTGGATACCGGTTGGGTAGATGTAAAAGCTCAACCTGTTAAAAAGGGCGCCAAAATGTTTCTTGACCTGTTACCCGATAGTTTAAAGGTACATGCAACCGACCCTACCCCTACAGGCGTAAAACAAACGGTGCTGGAACAAGCCAATGCCTATTCCGGATATGTAAAAAATTCCATTGAAGGGCCTTCCTGGGATTATGAAAACAAAAGAAAAGAGTTGCGCATGACATCGATGACCTACCATGAAAAGATCACTATGTCAATAGCCGTATTGGTATTGTTCCTGATAGGTGCGCCCCTTGGTTCTATTGTACGCAAAGGAGGAATAGGAACGCCGGTGGTTTTTGCGGTGATCTTCTTTGTGATCTTTTTCCTGTTGAACAACTTTGGGAAAAAGTTTGTGAAGGAAGATGTGTTGCAACCCGCAGCGGGAATGTGGCTGGCCACAGCCGTGTTGTTGCCCATTGGCATGTTCCTTATTTATAAAGCACTTCACGATTCACAATTATTTAATAAAGAGTTTTATTATCGTGCGTTCAGAGCCATACGCAAAATGATAGCCAAGAAAAATGCTTCCGCAAAACAAGCGGCGCCCGCGAGTTAAGATCGGCAATGATGAATCGGCAGTCGACAGTCGGCAATCCTGAATCGCAATCGGCAATGGATTTCGAATTTTGAGCGTTCCAATTAATTCATGACTCTCGAGATTCGAATTATTCACCAATTAAGGTTCATCATTCACCATTGACCATTGGCGCCAACTTGCTACCTTCGCGCAAACTACATGTAATTGAACGCTGGCAGGGAGAATCTTCGAATACAGAAATGGGTGGTAACAGTGGCCGTACTGCTGTTCATCATCAAAATAGCGGCATTTTGGCTAACCCGCTCAGTAGCCATTTTAACAGATGCACTGGAAAGCACCGTCAATGTGATTGCCGGTTTTATTGGCTTGTACAGTTTATACGTGGCCGCAAAACCGCGTGATGAAAACCATCCATACGGACATGGCAAGGCTGAATTTTTATCGGCCGCTGTTGAAGGAACACTCATTATTGTGGCCGGTTTGGTGATCATTTACGAATCGGTGCTTCATTTTATATATCCCACCGAACTTAAACAACTCGACCGTGGTATTGTACTGGTGGCCTTCACTGCCCTGATCAATTTTATAGTGGGTCTTATCAGCATTCGCATTGGTAAAAAAAACAATTCCCTGGCACTGGTGGCCAGTGGTAAACACCTGCAGTCAGACACCTACTCTACCCTGGGCATCATCCTGGGTTTACTATTAATACGATTAACCAACCTCAACTGGCTGGATAGTGTAACCGCCATTGTATTTGCATTTATAATTATAGTTACCGGTTACAAGATACTGCGGCACTCCCTGGCAGGCATCATGGATGAAGCCGATAAAGAACTGTTGCAGGAAATGCTGGCAGTGCTCAATGCCAACCGCCGCGTCAACTGGATCGATCTGCATAACCTGCGCGTTATAAAATACGGCGGCCAGCTTCACATCGATTGTCACCTTACTGTGCCCTGGTACCTGAACGTAGTGGAAGCGCATAAAGAAGTGGAAGAACTGGGCAGTCTTATAAAAAAGGAATTCGGGATCGTATTTGAATTGTTTGTACATACTGACCCCTGTCTTGATTTTTCGTGCAGCATTTGCACCAAAGCTGACTGCTCCGTTCGCAAACGCCCCTTTGAAAAACAGATTGAATGGACATTGGAGAATGTACTTAAGGATAAGAAGCATAGTTTGTAGGGAAGTTGATCAGTTGACCGGTTGACAAGGGGAAGGCCCCGTAAAAAACCATATATTCGCTTTCCGTTCTACAAATACATTTACTCAAATAAACTCATGATTATGCAAGGCTGGAAAGATTACCAGGAGAAGAACAAAGATCGCTTCCTGGATGAACTACTGGAATTGTTACGCATTCCTTCTATAAGCGCCAACAGCGCCAACAAGGAGGATATGAGAAAATGTGCTGAAAAAGTACAACAACGGTTACTGGAAGCCGGCGCTGCTTCGGCCAAAGTTTACGAAACGGCAGGCCACCCGGTTGTATATGCCGAAAAGATCGTTGATCCTTCCAAACCTACCGTACTGGTATATGGTCACTATGATGTGCAACCACCAGACCCATTAGATCTTTGGCACAGCGGTCCGTTTGAACCCGTGATCAAAGATGGCCGGATCTACGCCCGTGGATCTGCCGATGATAAAGGGCAGTTTTACATGCATGTGAAAGCCCTGGAAATATTATCAAAAACCAACTCGCTTCAAAATAATATCAAGTTCCTGATAGAAGGGGAAGAAGAAGTGGGATCACCCAACCTCGCTGATTTTGTAGCAGCTCATAAAGAACTGCTGAAATGCGATGTGATCCTTATCAGCGACAGTTCCATGATCAGCATGGAAAATCCTTCCATCGACATTGGCGTGCGCGGCCTGGCTTATATTCAGGTAGAAGTAACCGGTGCCAACCGCGACCTGCACAGTGGTGTGTACGGTGGCGCAGTAGGCAATCCTATCACCATGCTGGCAAAAATGATCGCCAGTTGCCACGATGAAAATAATCACATTACCATTCCGGGTTTTTATGATGATGTGGTAGCCTCAACGCCCGAAGAAAGAAAACTAATGGCCGAAGCCCCATATAATGAGAATGAATATAAAAATGACCTGGGAGTAAAAGAACTGTGGGGCGAAAAAGGATATACAACCAATGAGCGTACCGGTATTCGTCCAACGCTTGAATTAAATGGCATTTGGGGCGGTTACACCGGTGAAGGTGCTAAAACCGTACTGCCTTCAAAAGCCTTTGCAAAAATTTCAGCTCGTCTGGTGCCTAACCAGTCCTCTGAAAAAATAACAGACATGCTATTACAATACTTCCGCAAAATAGCACCGGTTGGTGTTACTGTGGAAGCGTATAACCTGCATGGTGGGGAACCTTATATGACACCTATAAATTCAAAAGCATACCAGGCGGCGGCACAAGCCATTGAAACAACCTTTGGCAAAAAGCCAATTCCGGTACGTGGCGGTGGCAGTATTCCCATTTGTTCTATCCTGGAAAAAGAACTGGGGGTAAAAATTGTGTTCATGGGTTTTGGGCTGGATAGCGATAACCTGCATTCTCCCAATGAAAAATTCGACCTGGTGAACTTTTATAAGGGAATAGAGACGATCCCTTATTTCCATAAATATTTTGCTTCTTAGAACGGCAGACGGTCTCGGCTCAGCCGTGAGCAGAAGGCAGACAGCAGAGAAGATCCGCTTTCTGCCTTTTTGCTTTTTCGTATCTTTGAGACAGTTGAAAAAGAGGAAATCATGAGCAGCAATACAGATAAAAACGAAAAACTTAGAATAGATAAATACCTGTGGTCCATTCGCCTGTTTAAAACACGCTCCCAGGCTGCAGCAGCGTGCGATAGTGGTAAGGTAAAATGCAATGGCGACCAGGTAAAAGCATCCCGGCAGGTGCATGTGGGTGATGAATACGAAGTAAAAACGGAAGCCCGCCGCTGGCGTGTTAAAGTAGCCGCTTTATTGCACAATCGCGTACAATACGCCGAAGCCATCAAATATTACATCGATATTACCCCGGC
Organism: Niastella soli; assembly: GCF_017742245.1. Taxonomy (GTDB): domain Bacteria; phylum Bacteroidota; class Bacteroidia; order Chitinophagales; family Chitinophagaceae; genus Niastella; species Niastella soli. The sequence goes on along the minus strand of NZ_JAGHKO010000001.1, from coordinate 2,183,730 downwards.
TGAGGAACTGGAACGGTTGCAATTCCAGGCCTCCAGCTTTCATACTGGTAAACGCCTCAGTAAAATTGGCAGGCCTACCAAAAAAGACAGAAGAGATCTGGATGATTATATGGAATAGAATAGTGAGTGGTGAGTGGACTCGCTATTTTTCATAAGTCCTGGAAATTCGGGAATTCGCACCTGGATGATCCCCGTCAGAATGAATTCTTTTAGGGTTGGCGTTCGGACGGGCACAGACAACTCAATTGCCGATTTCCGCGTCGATGTCTGCCGTTTGCTCTCGGCTGAGCCGAGACCGTCTGCCTTCTGCCTTCTGCCGTCTGCCTTCTGCCGTTTGCCTTTCACGATTGCCATCTCCATAGTATCTTTGCACCATGCGTATTGAAATTATTACCGTTTTACCCGAATTACTCGAAAGCCCATTTTCGCATTCCATCATGAAAAGAGCCCGTGACAAAGGACTGTTGGAAGTGCAGGTGCATCATTTACGCCAATGGGCCGTTAATGAGTACGGGCAGGTGGATGACTACCAATATGGTGGCGGCGCCGGTATGGTAATGATGTGTGAACCACTGGCCAATGCCATCGAGACCCTCTCGAAAGACCGGCAATACGATGAAATTATCTTTATGACCCCCGATGGGGAACGGTTCAACCAGTCGATCGCCAATCAACTGTCGCTTAAAGGCAACCTCATCATCATCTGCGGACACTACAAAGGCATAGATGAGCGTATACGCGAACACTTTGTTACGCGCGAAATATCAATTGGCGATTACGTGCTTAGCGGCGGCGAACTGGCTGCAGCCATTGTAGTGGACGCCATTGGCCGTTTATTGCCCGGCGTGCTAAACGATGAAACCTCGGCCCTTATGGACTCTTTCCAGGACAATTTATTAGCCCCACCCGTATATACCCGCCCGGCCGATTTCAGAGGCTGGAAAGTACCTGACATCCTGTTAAGCGGTGATCCTAAAAAAGTAGATGACTGGCGTTACGAACAATCCCTGCAACGCACCAAAGACCGCCGGCCTGATCTGTTAGACAAGCATTAAAATCCACCTTCTCCGCCTACAGCGGATTCGGAGGGTAAAGCAAGGCTACGGCGGATAAAAATAAAAAGCGGTCTGGCCCAAAGACCAAACCGCTTTATAACAGGATAGTAAATTATGCTATCAAAAAAATAAGCAGGTAAATTACTAACTGCATAATAAGTGTAAAGACGATCGTCTTTTTCATAAGGGATGGATTTACGCCCTTACAAAAGCATGCCGCGTGCCAAAATGATTTTATTTGTATAGGATATCTACGTAACGTAATTAACTCAATCGCTTCTCTTATTGAATATCAACTCTTTTAGTGAGATTAATTTTTTACACAGTTTCTTAATGGGCAGTAGGCAGTAGGCAGTAGGCTCGCGAAATTCGGGACTCGCTTTTTAAATGTGAAACGGCAAACGGCAGACAGCAGACAGCAGACGGCAGACGGCAAACGGCAGACGGTCTCGGCTCAGCCGAGAGCAAACGGCAGACGGTCTCGGCTCAGCCGAGAGCAAACGGCAGAAGGTCTCGGCTCAGCCGAGAGCAAACGGCAGAAGGTCTCGGCTCAGCCGAGAGCAAACGGCAGAAGGCAATGGTAAAGGCAATGAGCGCTCCATGCTGCGCGTGTCGCGAACAGATGCCCTTCGCTATAAAAAAAAGGCATCCCGACTTATCGAGATGCCTTTAATTATTTGTATTAACTGGCTAACTGATCAACTCACTTCAACGTAATCTCCACCTTAACCGGCTTCCCATTGAATTCCACTGTTAGAAATTCATTAGAAAGTTGTTGAAACGGATCGAGCTGCTTGCCAAAACTCTCCGCACCTACAGGTTTACCATTAACTGTTGCCTGACCAGCCAGAGCTACCGGTAATTCAAATTTGAATGTGCGTTTGAATTTCTTCCCATACTGATTTGGGTTATTGGTAGTGATATCGATCGTTACTTTATTACCTGCAGTTACTCCTTTAAAGGTCACCAGTTCGTAATCGGCTTTCTCTAATGTTCTGGCGCTGCTGCCATCGTCATCGTACCAAACGTAGGTTGAAGCATAGGTAGAAGGATAATAGCGAACTGTAATGTCTTTTGAGTTAAATGTTTCTGTAGACTTTATAGTATCCTTTGAAAACCACAAAGGAACAAAACTACCTTCCCGTACAAACACAGGTAATTGTTTTATATCAGCGGGCTGGTTGATAAATTTACCACCATCTGTAACCGAATTGTTAGTCAGGCTGTACCATTTGCCTGCCGGTAAATACAACATGCGGGCAGTGGCTCCCTGGCTGGTAATGGGTGCTACCAGCAAATTATCGCCCCATAAATATTCTTCATCAGCTTTTAAAGCAACACTATCGGCAAAACTGTAATAGTACAAAGGACGCATCAACGGTTTTCCCCATGCGGCCTGATCGTAGCTTAATGAATAGTTGTATGGTAACAACTGGTAACGCAGTTTTATATAATTCCGAACAATGCTTTTATAGGGTTCTTCCAACGATGTTCCAGCTGGACGGAACACTGGTGTAAAGGCTGCAAACTGTAACCAGCGGGTATACAATTCGGGATCGGCCCCTTCCGCAGCAAAACCACCGGCATCAGAATGGATATAAGGCAATCCACTCAGGCTCATTCCCAATAATACATTGGGTTGTGATTTTAAACCGGCCCAGCTGCGCGCCACCTCACCTGACCAGGGTAACACCCCATACCGTTGGCTGCCGGCAAACCCGGAGCGACTTAACAGGAAAAGACGCTGGTCACTTACATCAGCGGAATATTTTTCAAAGAACATTTTGCTGTAGTAATGTGCATATACGTTATGCACTTCATCGGCGGTCATAGAATGGACAACACCATAATCTTTCAGGTTGTGCATCATACCGGCAGGATGTTTTTCCGGTTCTGTCAGATCTAGCCACCAGCCGCTTACGCCATTTGTGATCTGTTTTTTGTACGACCTCCAAATAAAGTCCTGCGCCGGTTTGCGGAAAATATCCAACAGTCCGCCCGTGCCATAAGAAAGATCATTCACCATCATAGGACTACCATCGGGGCCGGTTGCCAAAAAGGGCGTAGCCTCGGCATAGGTTTTCGTGTTCTGTAAAATATAGGGCTCGGTGATCAATATCGATTTCAAATTATCCTTTGTTCTGAGATCAGTGAGCATTTGCTTGGGGTTGGGCCATTTCTGTGGGTTCACCCAATCAATATTACCCAGCGTTCCTTTGGTATTATCACCAAACCAGAACTGGTCGAACAGCAGTCCATCCATTGGGAAGTTATCCTGCCTCATCTTACCAACGGCCTGTTTTACCTGTTCTTCACTGCGATATCCGGAACGGGCAACAAAATTGCCAAACGCCCAACGGGGTGGTAAAGGCTTGCGGCCGGTAATGGAGCAGTAATTGGCCATTATCTCATCAAGGTTCTTTCCAAATACCACATAGTAGGTCAATTCACCGCTGGAGAAACCGGCTTCCAGGGTATTTTTATCAGTTAACCCGATATCAATATAGCCTTTGGATGGATTATCAAAAAACAGGGCATACCCGGCAGAAGAAATAAAGAAGGGCACTGAGAAGTTCAGGTTTTCTGCCCCCAATCCATAGTCAGCAGAAGCACTGTTGTATAAATTAAAGCGATGCCCCCGGCGGTTCATTGCAACCGCCCGTTCGCCCCCACCAAAGATCTGTTCGTTATCAAATAGCTGAAAACGGAACCCACGGGTATCGCCCTGGGTAAAATAGGATGCTGATTTTACTTTTACTTCCTTTCCAGTTTTATAATAAAACTTCTCCCGTTGTACTACTACACTGGTGAGGTTATCCCACTCCACCGTTTGCGAAACAGCCACGGTTACCTTAGTACCAACAGCCGGCGGTTTGGCAATAACGGCATCTGATATTTGTTCTGTCTTGTTATAATCGCCAGGTTTGTACGTTGTCTTAATAACGGCATTGTTAAACCCCTGGAACGTCCAGGTACCTTCCTTGGCCTTATAGACCACCTCTGTGGTTTTTCCAACAAACGGGTCTTTACCCACCGTATTTACGATCACCTGCTGGGCATGAACCGTTCCCGCAACTACCAATAAAATGGCCAGACTAATTCTTCTTTTACTAATTTCCATAAAACCTGATTAAGGCATCAAATTAAAGAAACAACCGTTATAAACAAACTTAGGCTGCTATAAAAAAAATTGCCCCGATCTCGGCTGAGCCGAGATCGGGGCAATAATATGTGTGCTAACAAAAAGTTAATGCTATTGCTTTGGCATCTCGAACAGGCTTGCTTCTATTTCTTTATTCACCTCGACCTTTGTATTTGTTATAACCATGTGCAGCCCCGTAGAGATATTAAACTCCATATTTAAAGGCATCACATAACCGTTCTCCGTTTTTTTGTAGTCTGAAGGCTTCATGGTGGTTTCCACATCCATCCCGTTAATGCTGGATTTTATGACTTCCTTTACAAGATATCCGGTTGTAGCATCAATCCAGGAGGTATATTCCCGGCCACCCTCTTTGATCTTTACGCTGAGTTTGAAAGCCTCTTTACCATCCACAGTTTCCTTTCCTAACAGCTCAATCGTATTGCCTTTGGCAGCATAATTGTAAAATGGACCTGTGAGATCAAATTGCGATTGACCTGCTTTTACTTCATCGGCACTCATAGCCGTAGGCGTGGTTTGGCCCATAAAGGGGTTAATTGCCCAGGCACTGTTGGGAGCAAAACATTGAACGATCTTTTGCCCGCCAAAATTTATTTCATTTCTGCAGGCTTTTCCATTTACCACCCAGGTAGCGCCAGAAGCATCATGTCCATTCATATTCAAATTGTATTCGGTATAGACGCTTTTTAAAGAACCCAGCTTTTCCTTGCCACCCATCGCATCCAGGTGTTTATTTACTATTTCATCTACGGTTTGCGCCTTTACGGATGCAACAGCAAGCATGCCGGCTGCTAACAATGCAATTTTAAAAGATCTCATTTTAGTTAACATTTGGTTGGTGAATGTATATTGAAATTAGTAGTGTGAATAGTTAAAATATCACAACACCCCCTATATTTTTTAATTTAATATTGCATCCTGGGAAGACAGAAGTAAAAAATAGGACCATTTCTTACTTCAAACATCTTACTTCCCTTCTTTATATTTAAATTCATCCTACTATAACAATTATGCAATTCACCATAAAAGGCCAATTAGTAGATCCCTGGCAAAAAAGGATATATACCGCTGCTATAACCGTAGTTAACGGTAAAATAGAAAGTATAACGCCGGTTGGCGATGAAGTCAGCGCACAGCACTACATATTGCCCGGTTTTATTGACAGTCATGTACATATTGAAAGTTCCATGTTGGTGCCGCGTCAGTTTGCGCGACTGGCTGTTGTACATGGTACGGTAGCCACGATCAGTGATCCGCATGAAATTGCCAATGTGTGTGGGATGAAGGGTGTTGAATACATGATCGACAATGGCAAAACGGTACCCTTTAAATTTTTCTTTGGCGCACCCAGTTGTGTACCGGCCACCACTTTTGAAACAGCCGGCGCTACCCTCGATACTGCCGAAGTTGCCGCACTGTTACAAAAAGAAGAAATACACTACCTAAGTGAAATGATGAATTTTCCCGGGGTGCTATACAACGACCCGGTGGTAATGGATAAAATATGGGCCGCCCGCCGTGCAGGAAAACCCATCGATGGGCACGCCCCTGGTTTGCGTGGCGACCAGGCCCGCCTGTATATTGAAGCCGGTGAACCAGGCAACGTGATCATCAGCACCGATCACGAATGTTTTACCCGCGAAGAGGCCCTGGACAAATTAACCTATGGCATGCGCATCATCATTCGTGAAGGCAGCGCCGCCCGCAACTTTGAAGCCCTGATCGATCTGCTTAACGATTACCCACTGGACATTATGTTCGGCAGCGATGACAAACACCCCGACAGCCTGGTAGCGGGGCACATTAACCAATTGTGCGCCCGCGCAGTTGCTAAAGGCATCGATCTGTTCAAAGTATTACAGGCTGCCTGTGTAAATCCTGTTTTACATTATAATCTCCCTGTTGGGTTACTGCGCGTAGGGGATGCTGCTGATTTTATTGTTACCAGCGATCTGCAGGCATTTAATGTGCTGCAAACCTTTATCAATGGGGAACTGGTAGCAGAAAACGGTGTGTCGAACATTGCCTCGCAAACGTCTACCAATATCAATAACTTCAATTGCAGCCCCAAGAAAGCGGCCGATTTCCAAATGCCCTGGAAGGGCGAAACCAATATCCCGGTCATTGAAGCGCTGGATGGACAACTGATCACCAACAGGCTCCTGCTACCATCCAAAACACTTAACGGCCAACTGGTGAGCGATACGGAAAGGGATATCCTAAAAATTGCGGTGGTGAACCGGTATAAGGATGCTGTAGTAGCCCGGGCATTTATAAAAAATACAGGGTTAAAGACAGGAGCTATAGCCTCTTCCGTAGCCCACGACAGCCACAATATAGTAGCGATAGGCGTTGATGATGAGAGTCTGTGCCAGGCAGTAAATGCCGTCATAGCGCAACAAGGCGGCATAAGTTGTGTGAGCCAGGAGGGTGTACAGGTATTGCCTTTGCCAGTTGCGGGGCTTATGAGCGCTGCAGATGGGTATGAAGTGGCCCGCGCCTATACCACTATTGACGCCATGGCCAAAACGCTGGGATCTACCCTTTCCGCACCCTTTATGACGCTCTCATTTATGGCATTGCTGGTAATACCTCATTTGAAATTAAGCGACCTGGGACTGTTTGACGGCGATGCGTTCACGCTGATAGAGCCCTGACAATGGGTGCATTATGCGACTTCACATATAATTGGCATTTTACTAAAATATTCTTTATATCTTAGTACTACTGACCATTTACTATTACCTGCGCCCTTCCTCTGAAGCTAAAAAGGTTTAAGCCGTGCTTGAAATTATGGAACCTAAAACCTTAGTGATGCAGACAACAACAGTAAACTCGCAAGGGGTGGAACAATGGTTATCTAAAAACGGAATTCCCGAGTCCCCTTTCACACTATACGTAAAGAACATACATCCGGTTAGTACCGAAGCCCAGGCATTTATCAATCAAAAAGCCTTTGCCAGCCAATTGAATAAAGGTGAAATGCTGGTTTCTGCTGGTAATGTATGCAAAAATGTATACCTCATCCGCAAAGGCGTTTTGCGCAGTTTTATAAAAGAAGACAAAAAAGAGATCACCACCTGGATCTCGGGCGAACAGGAGCTGGCCACCTGCATTACCAGTTTTGGCTTACAGCAACCCGCACGCGAAAATATTCAGGCACTGGAAGATTGCGAATTATCGACCCTCAGCTTTGATGATCTACAATATTTATATGATAATTTTCCCGAGGCTAATATTGTGGGCAGAAAAATTCTGGAGAAATATTATCGTGATGCAGAAGAAAGAGCCTTTATTGCCCGCCTGATGGAAGCCACTTCCAAATACAAACATTTTATAGCTACTAAAAGCGACCTGCTGAACCGGGTCCCCCTGAAATTCATTGCTTCCTACCTGGGTATGACCCTGGAAACGCTTAGCCGGATCAGAAGCAAGCTGTCTAGAAGTATTAATGAGCTTAATAAGGCAATTGGCGGTCGTGAGACGGGAAACGGGAAACGGGAAACGTGAAATCCAGCCATTCGCTGCGCTCAGGGCCGTGAATCGGCAAACGGCAGTGGTAAATACAGCTATATCGCCTGCGGCTCAACAGGAAGTCGGCAATGACCGCCCGGATGAATCCGTTCGGACGGTGGGGGTGCGAGTTTCGAATCGTGAAACGGGAAACGTGAAATAGAACCCGTACATCTCACTGCGTTCGATGTAATAGCGCCTTCGCTGCGCCCAGGGCCATGAATCGGCAATCCGCAATCCGCAATTCTCAATACTCAACCCTCTTGCCTCCTGCCTTTCACCCATTGCCCATTGCCTTCTGCCTTCCCTTATCAACCCTATCAACTTATTCCTCCCCGACACGTCGGGGCAGGCTGTCAACTGGTCAACTCTCCCATTGCCTACTGCCCATTGCCCATCACCTTTCCTTTTTTACCGGTAATTTCTCCGGTTTTACCGACTTATGCATTCCGCCTGGCGGCTTGCGCTTGCCGGGGGAGGCTTTGCGAGCTAGTTTTGAGTAAAATTATTAATCGATGCGCGATAAATCACTCAGAGACCAGCGGAAAGCCTTTAGAAGAGAAAACAGAAAGGCATTCCTTAGAAAACGCAAAAGAAGCGGAAGTGTGCTGGCTGGCCTGCTGTTAATGTGTGTGGGTTCTTTATTACTGGCAAGAGCTTTTGGGGTGCCATTTCCTGAATGGATGTTTACCTGGCCTATGCTGATCATTGGATTTGGTTTACTGGCCGGTGCCGGTAATGCCTTCCGCGATCCGGGTTGGGTAGTAATTTCAGGTGTAGGTACCGTATTCCTGCTGCAAAAGATCTGGCCCAACATGAGCATTTATATGTTTGTTTGGCCCGTTTTGATCATAGTATTAGGCTTTATTATCATTCTGGCCCCCCGCCGCCACCGCATGTGGCACGATCGCTGGGAAAAATTCAAAGAAATGAAGGAAAAAGAAGGTTGGGGCAATGACGAATGGCGGAATTGGGCGGAAAAAAAGGATTGGCGCAGGACTGAATGGAAAAACTGGGCCCATAACCAGGGCTGGCAAAATACCCCACAAGCAGAAAATTTTCAAAACAACCCAATAACTGAAAACCCAAACCCCGAAAATACCACCACCCCCAATAACTCCGGCTCCCAGGGCGGCATTGACAACTGGGTGGAAGCAGTGACCGTTTTTGGAAATATAAAAAAGCGGGTGTATTCTAAAAATTTCAAGGGAGGCGATGTGGTGTCCATCTTTGGCGGTGTAGAAATAAATTTATCTCAGGCCGATTTCAATGGAGCCATCACGATTGAGATGACCCAAATATTCAGCGGCGCCAAACTTATAATACCACCCCACTGGCAAATACGTTCTGAAATGATAGCCATTTTTGGCGGCATTGAAGATAAACGCCCACCCCAGCCCAGCTATGACGAGAATAAAATAGTGATCCTGAACGGCACTACTTTCTTCGGCGGACTTGAAATCAAAAGCTATTAATACAACTTATTCCTACCAACCATTAAAAATCTATGATATGAACTGGTTTCTGGCAAAAATAGTATACCAAATCGTGTGTGGAGAAGGTGATCACACCGCCCAATTTGACGAGCAGTTACGACTGGTACAGGCTGCTGACGAAAACGAGGCATTTGAAAAAGCAAAAGCCATTGGCGAACAGGAACAGGAAATGTTCCTGAACCAACAACAAAAGCTGGTAACCTGGCAGTTTGTGAATGTATGTGAGCTGTATAAAATATCGGCCCTTATAGATGGTGCTGAATTGTATTCACGCATACAGGAAACCGATAATGCCGGGTCTTATATAGACCTGGTCAATAAAAAGGCCGCTCATATTAAAGCCGCCAATACGCACAAGTATTTACAGTTATTCTAGTATCTTAACAACAAACCAACTTTAATCTACGTGGCTCTATCACCACTTGGTACATTTAAGAACAAGATCATCTTTGCTGCTGCCTGGGTTACCTGGTCGCTGATGCAGGCTAAGATTTTGCAGGATTGGGGATTATCCTGGCGCATAGCTGCTATGGACAGTCTGGTGAGCAATTTATTATTATCGGCAGCCACGATCCTTATCATAAATAACCTCCGGTATTACCGGCCAAAGAAGGGAAAGTATATTTATTTCATCATCGTTTGTGCCTTTAAAGCGTGGTTATGGAGTGTGATGGTTAAATATGTGATGGGGAACATTTATCCCGATGAAAAAGCATACCTGGAATTCCTTGACAGGTTTATGCCTATACGTTTTGACATTGCCCTGCTTATTACTTTATGCATGGCCCTGATCAGTGAGTTGTTCTACACCCTGGAAGAACAAAAAGACAGTGAGCATCGCAAAACAGATGCGGAGAAACTGGCCCGTGAGGCGGAGTTGTATAAACTGCGTCAACAGTTACAACCTCATTTTTTATTCAACAGCCTGAATTCAATCAGCGCCCTGATAACCATACAACCGGCCCAGGCGCGTAAAATGATACAACAGTTGTCAGACTTTTTGCGGGGCACCCTGAAGAAAGAAGATAACCAGTGGATAAGCCTTGAAGATGAACTACAACATTTGCAATTGTACCTGGATATTGAAAAAGTACGTTTTGGTCACCGGTTGAACACTACCGTTCACAGCGAAACCTGCGACAAACTGCAATTGCCCAGCATGGTATTACAACCCCTGGTTGAAAATGCCATCAAGTTCGGGTTATACGATACTACTGAAACGGTAACCATAAGTATAGCAGCTACCCAGGAAAATAATTACCTGGTAGTTACCATAGATAACCCCTTTGACCCTGAAACGTCATCACCCAAACAGGGAACAGGTTTTGGATTAAGCTCTGTGCAACGCCGGTTATATTTATTATTTGCCCGGAACGATCTGCTGAGCACCCGGCATAAGAATAACCAGTTTACCACTGTTATAAAAATTCCACAGCCATCGTAGCTGATCACGAACTTTGTAATAATTATTAGAAAAACAGAATAGACCTACACATGAAAAAAGCCATTATTGTAGATGATGAACCGCTGGCCCGTATGGTTGTAAAAGAATACCTGTTACAGCATCCTTCCATTACGGTGATGCAGGAATGCAGCGATGGCTTTGAAGGCATCAAGGCAATTATGCAGCACCAACCGGATGTGATCTTCCTGGATATTCAAATGCCCAAGATCAATGGGTTTGAAATGCTTGAACTGGTTGAACAACCACCGGCTGTGATCTTTGCCACCGCCTTTGATGAATATGCGATAAAAGCCTTTGAAAGCCATGCAGTAGATTACCTGTTAAAACCCTTTAGCCAGGAACGTTTTGATAAAGCCATAGAACGGTTAACAGAACGTGATTCCGCTGTGACCGCTAACAATACCCGCGACCTGCTGGAAACAGCTGCGCAAGGCCCACAGCAAAACCAGCGTATTGTGGTTAAGACCGGCAATAAAATAAAGATCATTCCTATTGATGAAGTGCATTACCTGGAAGCGGCTGATGATTATGTAAAGATCCATACAAAGGAAGGTTCCTTTTTGAAAAATAAAACCATGGGGCATTTTGAAAAGGTACTGAACCCGCAACAGTTTGTACGCACTCACCGGTCGTTTATGGTTAATGTGCAATTGGTTACCCGCATTGACCCTTATGAAAAAGAAAGTTACCTGGCCCAATTAAAAACCGGCGCCCAGGTACCGGTTAGTAAAACAGGCTATACAAGGCTGAAAACGGTGTTGGGCATTTAAAATATTTATATTCAACATTGATGTAGCTCATTTACAGGCAGGTATGTGGGTCATTGCTGCCCGAAACCGGAAAATTAGGACCCGGAAGAAAAAAGGAAAAAATCACGTGAATTACGGTTGGGCATCATGGCCTTCGCATATTGAAACCCGCTACCACAGCGGGTTTCACTCTTTAGCAGCGGGCTTACCCATGCTATGAACAGCCTTATGTTGATTTTCAGGGCCACCCGATCGGTTGTATGTTTGCATTACGAAACGCAACAAACCACACCAAAGGGTGTAACTCTGGTAAAAACACGTTGCAAACTCCGCCAAGTCTACGCATTGTCTGCCTCCCGCGATTGTAAATACCATATTACGCGATTGTAGCTTCATCACAACGTAGTAAACGAATCAATAACATATTTAAACTTTACAATTATGAAAAAGGCAATGAGGAATTTGGGTATCGCATTAATCGCTTTAACCTTAGGATTTTCAACTGTAGCACTCGCAAACGACGGAGGCAAAAACAAACATATAACTGAACTGAAGTTCATCGGAAACCTGGAGAATCAGCCTGTATTTCAGTTAGACCTGACCAATACAGAAGAAGATGAGATCACTGTGACTTTCCGTGACGAAGCAGGAAACGTACTGTATACTAACCAGTTCAAAGGCGCTAACATCAGCAAGAAATTCATGTTGAAAACTGAAGAATTTGGTGATACTGCGCTGAATGTAAGCATCAGATCAAAAAAATACAACTCAACTGAAGTGTACACCATCAACAGAAACCACACTTACGTTGAAGAAACAGTTGTAAACAAACTGAAGTAATCAAAGTCGTCCAGCATTTAACTTTTAATAAGTGTTTTTAGAAAGCATCCCGGGAAACCGGGATGCTTTTTATTTAAGTGACTTTTATTTTAAATAAACCCGTTGCGGAACGTGTCTGTCCGTTGTCATGCTATCTCCTAACTGTCCACACTCATTATTACCCCAGGCCCAGATGGTGCCATCCTTTTTCACCGCCAGACTGAAGCTGTATAAGCCGGCTTTCACCTGAACCCAGTCATTACCGTTGCCAATGCGTACCAGTTTATTTCGACTGTTTGTAGTACCATCTCCCAGTTCGCCGTGCGCATTTTTCCCCATAGCCCAAAGCGATCCGTCTTCCTGCACTGCCAGGGTATGATACCGGGCGGTGCTGGCGCTGATCCATTTTGCATTGCCACCGATTTTCGTAGGCGCCAGTACAGGCTTCGGTTCCCAAAGACTGTAAGCACTGTCGCCCCAAAACCATAATGAGCCATCTTTACTAATAGCAACAGAATTGGAATTTTCAATGTCAACCATCTTCCAGGTAATGCCAGTTGCTACTGGTTGCAAAGGATAACAATCAATAATACGATCGGTCCTTTTCATTATACCAATGCCCAACTGGCCAGTTGAATTACGTCCCCAGGTCCATAATACCTGTTTATCATTCAGGGCGCCGCCATGAACATTCCCTAATCCAACATCGATCCAGGTTTGTCCCTTCCCCAGCTGTATTAGTTTTAAGGAATTATCGCTAGCCAAAAGGCATTTGTCTTCGCCCGCTAACCAAAGTGTACCATCCTTCTTAATGCCGGCAAAATAATTATATGCAAAATCGATCCTGGCCCATCGAATGCTATCAAAGAGTTGAGTTGGAGATTGGTAATCTTCTTTCGAATCCATGGGCTTCAAGTGAGAGATTGCATACCCCCATCCCCATATTACACCATTTTCATCCAGCGCTATTAAATCATCAAGGCAGCAGGAAACAGATTTAATCTTTTTTTCGGGAACTAGTTTGGTAGGGCGGGAAAGATTACTGAAACCTGTAAGTCCCCAATACCACAATTGTCCGTTAACCAACGCACATGCGAAAGTAGGTCCGGCATCCAGTTGAATAGCATTGACCGGATGCCTGGATTGTTTTTTTTGAGCCAATACACAGCATGGAAGTAGTACGAATAAAAGCGCCACTATTGCTTTCATAGGAGGATTTAGAGGCATTTCATTAATTTAAGTCATAAACATAATCACAACCGCTCAATATAAAAAGCCGTTTGCTGCTTAATCTGTTGTTGCCCCTTTTCGATGGCCTGTTTAACTGATGTGCCAGTATCCTCAGCCGTTATGTCAATCGCAGTAGCCAACGCTTTTACATACCAGTCGCTCCACACTTCCAGGATATGCTGTTCCTTTTCTTTTTCATTACCGGTCTGAATGGCTTTCTTGCTTAATTCATATTCGGTTTGTAACCGTTGCAACCCATTACGGGTAATTTCACTGATAAGCGCCGCGGCTGTTTTATCATTGGCTGTAGTGAGCAGAAAAGCAGTGGCCAATGCACTTTTGCCTACATGTTTCATTTCTGCAGGTGACACCATATCGAGCCTGTCGGCATCGGTATGATAAAAAGCATCGGTAAAATGCCACATCAGCAACCCGGGGATCCGGGCATTCAGAAAAGGAGTATGATCGCTGCCACCTTCAAATGGGTTGGTGCGTACCACCCAGCCTGTATTGGCTGCTTCATTCAGACACCGGTTCAGCAGCAGGTCGTTGAAGTAATGTGGGAACATAGCTGATTCAGTTAACTGGCCACCACCCCACTCCGTATGTTTTTCGTTCCCACGTGTCCATATAGCCGATGGGTCGGGCATTTTTTCGATCAGGAAGGTGCCACCGGTCTTTTGAATGTCTTCTCCAACCATATCGAGGCTCAATCCCCATTTAATGCCCCTGGCCCTTATTGAATCATCCTGGATATAACGACGGGTTGAAACAATTTCATCGCCCCAAATAAACGTAATGGTGCGGCGCGGGGTTACTTTTCCTTTCTGCACCAGTACAGCCGTGGTACGCGCCATTTCAGCCAGCGTACCTACCCCGGATGCATTGTCATTGGCGCCAGGCTCCTGTACATGGGCACTGAATACAAACCGCTCATCGGGTCTTGTTCTGCCCCGTACATTGGCCACTATCGTCAACTCTTCCGACGCATAGATCTTTGTGTTAACAACCACTTTTACCGAAGTGGGTCCTTTTGCCAGCGCCGCTTTCAATTTTTCCTTTGCCGCATAGGATAACAGCAGCCCCCACTTCTGGTGCAGGGAATCTGTATACCCGATGCCCTCGAACTGAATGGAGTTGGTATATTTTGCTGGTTGGTTATATGAAGGCATGGAATAAGCCAGCGCCCCGATGGCCCCGTTCTTTAGGGCATTGCTGTACACGCCGCCAATATCGCCGTCGGCCATTACAATTTTTCCTCTCAGGTCTTTCCCATCCAGTTCCTGGGGGCTGCCTTTACCAATGTACACCAGTTCGGCCGTTTCACCTGCTGTCGGTGTTGATGCCGAATACATGGCAATCATATTTCGGTTAGTCCTGAACTGCAGGATCGGTTCTTTTTCGCCAACAATAAATAAACTGGCATCAACGGGCTCCCAGGTTACGTGTTTCATGGGGCGCTTTTCAATGCGGTAGGTAAGCGTTGCCGTTGCTTCCCCACTGGTCTCTTTTGTATAACCGGCTTGTTGCAGTATTTTTTCTACCTCGTAAATGCTTTCATTGAAACCGCTGTTGCCGGCCAGGCGCCAGCGTTGTTCAACAAACCATACGGTTTTGTATGCCTGTTGCTCGTTGAAGGTTTGCTGTAATAGTTTAAAGTATTTTTTTTCGCGGGAAGCCGTTTGAGCCGTTGCCGCCGTCAGTAACAGAAGATGTAAGGATATAATAAGAAGCTGTTTCATGATAAGGTTCTTTATACTGTTACAAGTTACAGTTTTCAGGGTACATATCGTGAAACGTCAAACGTCAAACGTGAAACATGAAAAAGTTCACGGTATTCGGGCCTCACTTCGGCAGACGGCAGACGGCAGACGGCAGACGGCAGACGGCAGACGGCAGACGGCAGACGGCAGACGGCAGACGGCAGACGGCAGACGGCAGACGGCAGACGGCAGACGGCAGACGGCAGACGGTCCTTCGCTGCGCTCAGGTCCGCCGAATGTATCCAGCGCCTCTCACTGCGTTCGATCCGGAGATCCGGAACTCGCGAACTCATTGCCGATTCACGATTGCCGATTACCAGCCCTGAGCGGAGCGAAGGGACTGTACATCGAACGCAGTGAGATGCCTGGTCTTATTTGACGTTTGACGTTTGACGATTAAGTGAGGCTCAAAATTCGCGAACTCATTGCCGATTGCCGACTGCCGATTCACGACTTACGCTTCCTGGCCAATCCAAACAGCTCCGCCGATGCTACTGCGGGATGCACCGGTAACTGAGGCCAGCACATTGTTCTCTTCGCGCCAGCGCAGCACGCCTATCAGGGCCATAATGAGCGCCTCTTTAAAATCGATCAAATTCTTATCTGTAGTCACTATTTCCACACCCAGGGGTTGTAATGCCGTTTGCAAACGTTCGAGCAGGAAAGTATTATGAGCACCCCCACCTGTAGCCAGGAGTTGGTAGCTGGTGGTTTCCAGTTTGTGGTTGCTCAACAGTGTTTGAATGGTTGCCGCTGTTTGTTCCGCAATATGTTCCACCATGGTACGCAATGCATCAGCCGTGGGAATACCACTGCTTTTCAACAATGGGTAAACCACATCAGTGCCAAAATCATTGGCCAGTGATTTGGGATAGGGCAAGCGGTAATAATCCAGTTCATTCAGTAATTTCAGCAGGTTGGGATGCAAGTTTCCCGAGGCAGCCAGCTGACCGCCATCATCATAGGTTTTTCCTTCATCGTGCGCCAGCATATTCAGCACCCGGTTGGCCGGACAAACATCAAAAGCAAGGTATTGATCGGGATGGTTGTAGGAAATATTGGCAATTCCGCCCAGGTTCAGGAAAAACGTGTAATTGCCCAGGAGCAATTTTTCCCCTATCGGCACTATAGGTGCACCCTGTCCGCCTAAGGCAATATCCATGGCGCGAAGGTCACTCACCACGTTAATACCGGTAACGGCGGCTATGGCCGCGCCATCCCCCAGCTGACCGGTCATTTTTTTGGCAGGCGCATGAAAGGTAGTATGACCGTGAGAGGCGATCAGTTGTACCTGGTACTGCAGGTTATGACGCTCGATGAACGCATTTACCTGCTCCCCGATATAATGCCCGTATTCGGTATGCAACAACTGATAATCCAATGCGTTAAGCTGAATGGCTCCCCGCAGCTTCTGAACCCATTCTTCCCCGTAAGGATAGCAATCAGCCGCTTTTATTTCATACTCCCACACTCCCTTACTTTCGTGGAATTCAATAAAAGCGATGTCCAGTCCGTCGAGTGAACTTCCACTCATTAAGCCAATTGCCCGATATATCATAGCGTTTGGTAGATTTCTGGTATTAAAAAAGAATATTTTAGAATAGATTTGCCCGTCAAATTTCATATATCGTCACTCAAAATCCAAAACTCTTCTAAATGGTTATTAACCTCAGCAATGAATGTTCCCTGGTTTGCGACTGGATCAGCGAGATCCGGGATGTTCAAATCCAGACGGATCGCATGCGGTTCCGGCGTAATCTGGAACGTATTGGTGAAATAGCCGCTTATGAAATAAGCCGCCACCTGGCATATGAAGAAAAGGAAGTACAAACGCCACTGGGTATTGCGCCCACCAAGGTGCTGAAAGAACAACCAGTACTCGCGACCATTTTACGGGCCGGGTTACCCCTGCACCAGGGTTTGCTGAATTATTTCGACAAGGCTGATAACGCGTTTATTTCCGCCTACCGCAAACACAATCTGGATGGCAGTTTCGAGATCAGCCTGGATTATATTTCCTGTCCTGAGCTTGAAAACCGCGTGGTGATCATTTCAGATCCCATGTTGGCCACGGGTTCTTCCCTGGTAAAAACTATTCAATATTTACGGGAAGAAGGACACCCACGCGAAATACACGTGGTGGCCGCTATTGCCTGTACAGTAGGCATTGAATATGTGCAACGCAGTGAACCGAATGTGAAGATCTGGTGCGCAGCAATTGATGAGGAACTGACCGCTAAAGGATACATTGTTCCGGGACTTGGAGATGCAGGCGATCTGGCATTTGGCACAAAGGTGCAGATGTAAAAATACGATCCGTAACACCAGTGTAAAACGGCTATCTTTTCTTGTACCAACCCTTTCTCCAAAAATACAGTATACATTAGAAATTTCGATTTTTGTGCAGGTATTCCTGTGCGAAAATTTAATACCTGATTGTACGGTAAAATTTAGACATGTCGTTCTTTTTTCGTATTTTGTTATTAGACACGAAACCTATGCGGATGAGGAAATTTTATATTGCGATACTGTTTTGCACCCTGCTGAAGACGGCCTCAGCACAAGACCCCAATTTTTCGCAGTTTTTTGTTTCACCCCTTACATTAAACCCTGCTTTAACCGGTAAATTCAATGGTGATTTTCGCATAGCAGGTAATTACCGGGACCAATGGCCGGCAATCAGTAAGGCGTTTGTTACATCTACTGTTTCCTTCGATGCCCCCATTTTGCGCAGCAAGATCTCGGAATTGGATACCTGGGGAGTTGGGGTACTGGCAATGACAGATAAAACAGCTAACGGTATCCTATCCACTAATTTGCTTTCTGTTTCTACTTCGTACCATAAGGGTATCGATGAAGATGGACTGAATACAATTGGTATAGGCTTTCAGGGTACTTACAATACTAAACGGCTCGATGGGACCAAACTGAATTTTGAGGATGAACTGGACCAGTTTGGCGGCTGGACCAACCCAAGTGGTGAAACGGTCAATGATCGTCAAATTAACCTGAGTTATTTCGATCTGTCGGTAGGCGCCCTGTTCAATGGTTCTACTGATGGTTATAACAATTATTACTTAGGTGTATCTGGTTACCATCTTAACAAACCAAAGGAATCGTTCACCGGCGATGTGTTTTACACCCTCAACCCCCGGTTAACGGTGAATGCTGGTGGTTCTATTCCTCTTGCCAACAATACCCGCAACCTTTATTTTAGTTCGCTGTTCAGCCGGCAGGCTGGTGCTACCAACGTGGTAGCCGGTGGTGCAGTTGGGTTCAACATGAACGACGATGAAGAAAGCCCCACCAGTTTTTATGCTGGTGTATGGACGCGCTTCAATAACGTGAACGATGCCCTGATCCCCTATCTGGGACTGGAGTTTGGCGGGTTCAGGCTGGGCGCCTCGTATGACGTTAACATCTCGAGCCTGAAAACGGCTTCGCAAAGCCGCGGCGGTATTGAGATCTCACTCATCTTTATTAAACGTCCGCCGGGTTATAAAGGAATCCCCTGTCCGCGTTTCTAAACCATCCTTCGATCCTTCGATTTCACTCCTTTGGTGGGTGATGCGCTGAGGATTGCATGGAAATAGATAAAAAAGTATTACGCAAATGCCGTCAAATAAAATAGATTTGACGGCATTTGTATTTTATGCCAATAAACATCCGATCGCTTGCCGCCATAGCCCTGTATATTATTTTCACCGGTTGTTTTGCCACCCAACCGGTTGATGAGTTAAGAGCTGTTCAAATGCAGCCCTTTGGCCGCAGTAGTGTAAATGAACAACAAGACCTGGAATTGATCAGTTCCGCCAGTCAGGTAGGATTTAGTTTTGAAGGAACTACCTGCAACCTGCAGGTATCACTGCCCGCCTGGCTACATCATAATTACCTGCAATACGAGCTGGACGGCGTTTATCAAAAACGCATCCGCATTGATTCTGCCTCCAACAAACCGGTAATAATAACTGCCCCTAAAGCAGGTAAGCATACCGTTTGGATATACAAAGCCACAGAAGCGCATACCGGGGCCATCATCCTCCATTCAGCCAGGGCAAAGCATATACAGGCGCTGCAACGGCCAGCGGCCCCCCTGATTGAATTTATTGGCAACAGCATTACTTGTGGAGCTGCAGCCGATGCATCGGAAGTACCTTGTGGCGCGGGGGTATACCACGACCAGCACAATGCTTATATGGCCTATGGGCCACGTGTTGCCCGCGCATTAGGCGTGAACTACATTATGAGCAGTGTAAGTGGTATTGGTATTTATCGTAACTGGAACAGCGACGGGCCTACCATGCCCCAGGTATATGAAAAAGCAGATTTTAATTTACAATCAAAGCAAACCTGGAATTTTTCAACCTATACCCCGCAAATAGTTAGTATTGCATTAGGTACTAATGACTTCAGTAATGGCGATGGGGTTCATCCCAGAAGACCTTTCGACAGCGTTGCCTTTGTGCAACCATACATACAGTTTGTACAGCTGGTGAAAACCAAATATCCGCAGGCTCAAATAGCCTTGCTCAGCAGCGCCATGCTGCACGATCAAAAACGAGCGCTATTGCAAAACTGTCTTATGGCAGTAAAACAACAGGTAGATGCCTTGTTCCCTTCGGCCAAACCGGTGGCTTTGTATTTCTTTGAGCCCATGCAGGCCAGGGGATGTACCGGCCATCCCAGTGTGGAGGACCATGAGATATTGGCTAATGAGTTATTACCGTTCTTTAAGAAGTTGTTGAAGTAAAGTGGTTTTATGTTTTTTTGCTGTTGCCTGTCGGGAAACGGCAGACGGCAATGGGCAATGGGCAATGGGCAATGGGCAATGGGCAATGGGCAATTTCTGACTAATAGCCAGTCTCGCTTTAAGCAAACGTGAAATGTGAGATAGAACCAGGGCATCTCACTGCGTTCGATTCAATAGAGCAATCGGCAATCCGTCTCGGCTCAGCCGAGAGCCCCTATCACCCTTATCAACTCCGTCAACCCTATCAACTCCCCCTTGTCAACTGGTCAACTTTCCTTTCTTCCCACTCACATAGGGATTATCCTTTAAATTAAACCGGTAGGGTAATTTCGCATCTTCGCCGGCATAGTCAACGCCAATGCGCGGGGTGGCAATAATATCTTTTTTAGCGGTCACAAAATCGTCGTCAGCAATGTATATTTCACCCCCCAGCAAACTCATACCGGTATGACTGGTACGAATGCCCAGGGCCTTGGAAACATTGCCTGGACCCTTGGTAAGTGTATAGTCGGCCCTATGTTTGCCAGTCCGCTCCAGCATAGCGTTTATGCCATGGATGGGGTCCAGGGCCCGCACCAGAACGGCATGCGGAACATCCTGTTTGTTTGTGACAACATTAAACAAATGATGAATACCGTAAATAAGGTATACATAGGCAACGCCGCCCGGCTTGTACATCACTTCTGTTCTATTGGTGCGTCTGTCACCAAACGCATGTGAAGCCCGGTCAATAACACCGGCATAGGCTTCAGTTTCTACAATACGTCCCGACGTTATAACTTCCCCAAATTGGGTCACCAGCACCTTGCCGATCAATTCTTTCGCTATTTTCACTACATCGGCACGATTATAGAATGCGGTATCCAGCTTTTTCATTGGCGTTAATGGCATTAATATAATAACCTATACACATGTATTGTAATCAAAATTTGCTGATTGCGGATTCATTCCGTGTCCTAATTGAAATATTTACTAAGTTTGAGCCCGCCCAACAATAGAAAACGGAAAAATCAAATTTATAAAACTTGCTCAAAGAAATCGTTACCGCCATTCAGTCATATGCCAGGGCACATCGTTTTATACGGGAGCACAAGCTTTGGAAGTGGATCATAGTGCCGGGGATCTTTTACACCCTGATGTTCATAGCGGGCTTTTATTTTTTCTGGGTCTCCAGCAGCCAGGTTGTTTCCGCTTTTAATCACTGGCTGGGCATTGATCGCTGGGTGCACCAGCAACGCAGCCAGATCCTGAGTTTTATTTTCCTGATGGGTGAAATAATGGTGCGGCTAATCATGATGCTGTTCTATTTCTCCCTGTTCAAATACCTGTTCCTGATCATTGGTTCACCGGTTTTCGCTTACCTGAGCGAAAAAACCGAATCCATCATGGAAGGAAAGGATTTTCCATTCAGCTTCAAACAACTGTTTGCCGATATCGTTCGGGGCATTAAACTGGCCCTCCGGAATACCCTGTGGCAATCGGTGTATACGGTTTCGTTACTGATACTTTCTTTTATTCCCGTTGTAGGCTGGGTAGTACCGGTAACTACCGTGCTGGTAGAGTGCTATTATTATGGCTTTTCGATGCTGGATTATAGTTGCGAACGTCACCGCCTGTCGCCCAGTGAAAGCATTGCTTTTATTGGCAAACACAAAGGACTCGCCATTGGTAATGGCATGGTATTCTACCTCATGCACCTGCTGCCTTTTATAGGCTGGGTGCTGGCGCCGGCCTACGCAGTAGTAGCGGCTACCATCAGTTTATACCATCGCGATGATAAAGTAGGTATGGAATAATAAAGGAAAGTTATAGGGTTCGTGCCTTCCAGGTTAACTCACGAACCTAAAAACATAATAACTAAATAACTGAATCAATTGAATTCCCAGAGCATCATATATTTAATTCCTTCTGTTTTAGCTGAATCCGCTACAGAAACCATTCCCGCATATGTTAAGGACGCTGTAAGCCAGTGTCAGGTATTTTTTGTGGAGAATGAACGTACCGCCCGCCGGTATTTTAAAAGCATCTGGAAGGAAATGGTCATTGACAACTACACCTGGGTGCTTATGGACAAGACCAATAACGTAGCCACCCTTACGGCCTTTAACAAACATCTTAAAGAAAATAAAACCATCGGTATCGTCAGTGAAGCTGGTTGCCCTGGAATTGCTGATCCTGGTCAGTTATTGACTGAAGCGGCCCATGCAGCAGGCGCCATCATAAAACCGTTGGTGGGGCCCAGCAGCATTTTACTGGCGTTAATGGCCAGCGGCATGAATGGACAACAATTTCAGTTTGTAGGTTATTTGCCCATTGATACCACACAACGCAGGGAGGCAATTAAAGAACTGGAAGCAGAATCGGCGAAGAAGAATTGTACCCAGGTATTTATTGAAACGCCTTACCGGAATAACCAACTGCTTGAAACATTGATAAAAACAGGTAAGCCTACCACCAAACTGTGCGTAGCCGCAGATATTACGGCCCCCACTGAATACATTCACACCAAAACACTGGCCGAATGGAAGAAACAGGTACCCGAGTTACATAAACGGCCTGCTATTTTCTGTATGCTGGCGGGTTAATAAACACATTAATACCTGTTCCAAGCAGGCCCATTATGATGGTTATGCAAGGGGATTATTACTGAATCCTTATCGAATAAATTTAATTTGAAGTAAATAGTATCGGAATGGGTCGGGTTTATCTGTCTTCGCGCATGGAAAGAATGCTGTCAACCACATACGTAGTATTGCCCCGCCAGGCCACTACATTATGGTATTCGCGGTAATGCAGATCGAACCATTTACCACTGTTGGCCATCAGCTTTTCAGCGATCCCTTTATTTACTATGGAAAACTCAAATTCATACGATTGGATGCTGCCGGCTGTTCGTGACCGGATGCCTTCCTGGATCAGCTTGCCTTCATAGGTTTTGAATACATCACCTTTCCGCACCACATAATTCAAATGGCCCGATTTCACCCCTTCACCAAACACGTAAAAGTATTTAAAGTAAATAATGCCGGATGCCACTAGGAAAAGAAGAAGCACAACGATTAAAAGGATCTTTTTCATTATTGTAAGGGTTAGTTCAATTGGCAATAGGCAATCGCGTTTCGACTACGCGCTGGGTTCTTTACAAATTGCCTATTGCCAATTGTCTATTGATTAAAGTCCGTATTTATCCACAAGATAGATCAATGCTGCAATAGAAACAGCACCCAGTTCCAACTCCCGTTTATTCACCGATTCAAATACATCACTACGGGCATGGTGAATATCGAAATACCGTTGTGAATCGGGTTGCAACCCGGCCAATGGCGTTCCCAGCTCGCGATTCAGGGGACCAATATCTGATCCGCCGCCGCCATTATTGATCTCACTAATACCATAGGGTGTCAACAAAGGCAACCAGCTGCGTAATTTATTCAGCAGTTCGGCCGACATGGTAACTCCAAAACCACGGGGCGTAAATCCACCCTCATCACTTTCCAGCGCAAAAATATGTTTCTCCTTTTTATTCCGTGCTTCTTCGGCATACTTGAGGCCGCCGCGGGTACCATTCTCTTCATTGGCAAATAGTACAGCCCTGATGGTTCGTTTGGGTTTGTACCCAATGGCTTTTAACACGCGCAATACTTCAATAGATTGCACGCATCCACTACCATCATCATGCGCACCTTCGGCGGGGTCCCAGCTATCGAGGTGCCCACCAAAAGTAATGATCTGGTCAGGAAATTCGCTGCCGGTGATCTCACCAATGATATTATGCGCAACGGTATCGGGCAGCATTTTTCCGCTTGTTTTCAGGAACACGCTGAGCGATTCTTTCTCCAGCATGGCAGCCAGCCGGTCAGCATCCTGTACGCCCATAGCAGCGGCAGGTATTTTGGGGAAAGAATCGTTATAACGAGTAGAACCGGTATGGGGGTTGTTGTCAGCGGCATGGCTCATAGAACGGATCAATACGCCCACGGCCCCATATTTTGCGGCCTGGCTGGGTCCTGCACCCCGGTAGCCTACCGCATCGCGATACGCTTCAAAGGTTTTAACATAGGTATCATTGAACTTGTAGTTATAGAAAACGATCTTACCTTTTACAGCTTCCTTTTTCTGTTCCAGTTCTTCGAATGAATTCACCAATATTACAGGGGCCTGAATGCCTTTGGGTCCGGAACCCATTGAATTACCCAACGCCAGGATATCGAGCGGTTGATTTTTTTTACCGGGCGTAACAATCCAGGCTTCGTCTTTTCCGCCCCGTACCCAATGGGGCACCAGACAGGGTTGTTCAATTACCCGGTCGGCGCCTGACTGTTGCAGGGCTTTTTGGCCCCAGGCTTCCGCCTTGTAAGTTTGCGGGGAGCCGCTTAACCGGGCTCCTACCTGTTTGGTCAGTACCCGTAAATTTTCATAAGCTTTACTATGTTGGAGTATTTCATCGGCAATGGCCCTTATTTTTAGCGAGTCTTCGTTTTGGGCACGGGCATTAAAACCCATAATTGTTAACACTAGCGTAAACAATTTCAATCTCATGTGCGTTATTTTACGCTAAAATAGTCAAAATGATCCCCTCGAACCATTATTGACCGTTTTAAATTACCTTCACCATCTTAATTATAAACCGCTGTATGCGCATTGGAATTGTATGCTACCCTACGTTTGGAGGAAGTGGTGTTCTGGCGACTGAATTGGGAAAGGCACTGGCCGATAAAGGCCACCAGGTTCATTTTATCACGTACCAGCAACCCGTGAGGTTGAGTGAATTTAATGCCAACATTTTTTATCACGAGGTACGGGTGCCTGCCTATCCGTTGTTCGATTACCCCCCTTACGAAACTGCTTTGTCAAGCACCATGGTAGACGTTATTGTAAATAATAATATCGACCTGTTGCATGTGCATTATGCCATACCCCATGCGTCGGCGGCGTATATGGCCAAGAAAATCCTGGAAAAGCAGGGCAAGATCCTTCCGGTGATCACTACCCTGCACGGTACCGATATTACGCTTGTTGGAAGGGATAAGACGTTTGCGCCGGTGGTTACCTTTTCCATCAATGAAAGCGATGCCATTACGGCCGTATCACAAAATCTGCGCGATGAGACCTACAACAATTTCAAAATAGAAAAAGAGATCAAGGTCATTCAGAACTTCGTTGATGTTAAGCGTTTTCGTAAAAAGCCCATCGATGCATTCCGCCGCGTAATTGCGCCGCATAATGAAAAAGTGGTGTTGCATGCGTCGAACTTCCGTAAACTGAAAAGGGTGACCGATGTAGTGAAAGTGTTTGCCGAGCTCAATAAAAAAGTGCCCAGCAAATTGTTGTTTGTGGGTGACGGTCCTGAACGCCCCGCGGCTGAAAGCCTGGCCAGGGAACTGGGCATTTACGATGAAACCCGCTTTGTAGGCCGGCAGGAGCAAATTGAGGAAGTACTGGCCATCAGCGATCTGTTCATACTACCTTCCGATTATGAGAGTTTTGGTTTGGCAGCGCTGGAAGCCATGGCGGCTGGCGTACCGGTGATCAGCAGTAATGCCGGTGGTTTGCCTGAAGTGAACATAGAGGGGGAAACCGGTTACCTGGCTGATGTGGGTGATGTGGAAACCATGAGCCTGCGGGCCATTGAATTGCTGTCTGATGAAAAGAAATTAGACCGGTTTAAAGCAAAAGCCGCTGCCCATGCCCGTTTGTACGATATTGAAACGATAGTTCCCCGGTATGAAGCGTTGTACAATCGCTTTTTGCAGAATATACAGAACCGGGTTTAAATTTTTAAAAGAAAACGCCCCGACAATATGCCGGGGCGTTTTCTTTTAGTAGCTTATTTTTTCCTGATCCATTTTGCCGGATCGATGTTTGTTCTTTCTCTCATTAATATGAACTCAATTTCGCCATGGCCATCGCTGCTGTTATCGGCCGTGCCCACCAGCTGTTCAGCAGTTACTTTTTGCCCTTTGGTCACATTCACGGAAGCCAGGTTTGCATACACGGTAAAATATCTACCATGACGTACCATTACTGAGCGATTACCTTCCACATTGAAGACACTTAATACTTCGCCTTCAAATACGGCTTTCACTTCTGCGTTTGGCTCAGTGGCTAATGTTAAACCTGGATTATTGCCAATCACGTCTACCTCTGGTATCTTATAGGGTCCGAAATGTATTTTCACCAGGGCTTTATCTACCGGCCAGGGTAATTTGCCTTTGCAATGTTCGAAGTTGCCACTAAGGCGTGTTATTTCCGGCGCTTCTACCGGTTCCTTCTTTTTAGTTTCCTTTTTAACTTTAACAGTGGATTTTTTGGAGGATGATTTCTTTCTTCCGCCGCCGGTCCCTGTATAAAAATCTTTTGAATTGACCTTTTGAATGGCCAGGTAACCGAATTTCTTGCTCGATTTTTGAGCAGGCAGGGAGATCGCAATAGTTAAGGCTGCCAGGGTGGTGGCCATCCATTTCAGCATAGGGCTTTCATTGAATAGGGTCAGTGAATAAAAACCCCGACAACTCCCGTCGGGGCAACTTATAAATTCTTTATATCCTAGTAACGCAAAAATTACCTTCTGCGTATCCAGCTTTCAGGATCAAGGTTCCTGTTTTCCTGCATCAGCAGAAATTCAATTTCCCCATTGCCATCGTCATTAGCAGCAGCGCGGCCTAACATTTGGCCACTGGTCACTTTCTGGTCTTTTGATACGCTTACGGAAGACAGATTACTATAAACTGTAAAGTATTTACCATGGCGAATCAGCACACTCCAGTTTCCATCGATATCGAATATGCGCGATACCTCTCCTTCAAACACCGCTTTCACTACGGCGCCGGGTTCAGTTGCCAGGGTAATACCAGGGTTATTACCACGCAATTTGGTGCCTTCAATAGAATAGGTACCAAAGTGAATCTTTACATTTCCTTTTTCAACAGGCCAGGGCAACCGGCCTCTGTTACTTTCAAAACTGCCACTTATACGACTGCCTTCGGGGGTAGCCTCCAACACACTTTCCGTCTTTTTCACCGGCTCTTTTTTGGGCTCTACCTTTGGCTCGGCTTTGGCTACCGGCGCAGATGCAGCCGGCGTTGTTTTGGGCTCGGCTGCTTTTTTAGCGGCAGCCTCTTCTTTCTCCCTTGCTTTTCTCGCCGCGTCAGCCGCTGCCAATTTTTTAGAATTTTCTGCGGCCTCCGCTTCTTCTCTTGCTCTGGCTTCAGCTATAGCTTTGTCGCGGGCGATCTTTATTTCCCGGGCAATGGCAGAATTAATGGCTGATTTTAATTTCAGGTCGGCCTTTTGTTTTGAGGTCAGCTCTTTTGAGATTTCCTTTTCCCGGGCTTTAAGTTTGCTCAGGATATCATTCTTCTCCTTTTTCTCATCTTCCAGTTCCTCTTTTTGTTTTTCCTGCTTTTGCAGAACCACATCTTTTTCCTTCCGGGAGGTCTCAAGCCCTGTTATCTTGTCGTGTAACAATACCTGGGTGTTCTTTATGGTACTTGCCTGCTCTTCGCGGTACAGGCGGTAAGCCCGCAGGTACTGCACCCGTCGCAAGGCATCGTTAAAGCTGGAGGCGGAGAATATGAAGTTCAGGAAATCGTAGTTGCTGCGGTTCTTGTATGCATACACTATGCTTTTAGCGTACTGCTGTTTCAGGGTATCGAGCTCCCCTTTCAACCGCTCAATTTCATTCTTCGATTTACCAATGGTGCCTTCGATGTAGTTTATCTGCTGATTGATGTTGCCAATGGCCTGCTCGCGCAGGCGCAGCTTTTTCTGCACCATCGTCAATTGTAACAACCCTGCCTTGGTATTCTTCTTGGTATCTTTCAGCGTACTTCTGAGGTCATCTATTTCGTGCTGAATTTCAGCCTGCTTCCTTTTCAACTCATCACTGCTTACCCCAGGTTGCTGTTGGGCAAACATGGTAACCGAAACCGTAACGGTCAAAAAACAGGTAAACATCATTTTCAGCATACTGAAAGCTTTTTAAGTGTTAACAGTTCGGAGCAGGGTCATACCAAATGGTTATTAACAGGATTGGATGGAAGTTAGGATATAACGCTTAATTGCGTTTATAATTTTTTGGAATACTAAATAGAATATTTAAATCCGAGTTAAAGTCAAATTGTTTATACTCCATTGTTAGGTCCAGCTTTTGTTTTTCAGACACGGTAATTTTACGGTAGGCCGAAAACCAAACCCCATTTTTATTCTGGTAATCGCCATAGGTGATGTCGGCGGTACGGGCCCTCACCGGGTCTACATCGTCGAGTTTGCTATGCTGTAAGGTATAATCATCCTTGTTCACCGTTAACAGGTGCTTGAACACGGTACCCAGGCTCATGAGCGAAATGTATTTATCATCCTTTTTATAGGAATTGATATTACTGTCTAAAAATATAGGATTGCCCACCAGCAGGTTTTGCAGATCATTAAAGGTCAATGGGATCTGTATCACTTCCTGCAAAGATTGAACAGACCGCAATTGATAGGTCTTTTTGTTCTTGTCGATAATGATGAGACTGTCGGGAGTGATCTTCGCCCTAAACACTTCAATTACGTCCAGCGCTCTTATCGAGAGCCATAACAGGCTGTCTTTTTTCATTTTCACATAAGCCGTAAAATCATAATTTTTGCCATCACTTTGTTCAAAATGCACCTTGATCTTTGCGCTGAAGGTTTTATAATCTATGGTGTTCTTGCGTATAGTATCCCAAACGTTTTTAATATATAACATGGAGTCAGCGCGGCGGTCGACAACAGGGACCACTATCGCGGTATCCTTTTTGGCAATGGCTGTCTGGATCGTTTTTGTTGATCTGCAACTGGTAGCCGCTGCCATAATAAGGGCAATAATTACGAGGCCGGTGCTATATTTCATTCTTTAGGATTTACCGGTATGACCGAAGCCGCCATCGTGGCGTTTGGTTACCGAAATTTCTTTTACGGGTTTCCATTTCACACGTTCTACATCGTGTACTACCATTTGGGCAATTCTGTCGCCTGGGTGTATGGTTTGTGGTTCCTGCGACAGGTTTATGAGAATGATCTTTACTTCGCCACGATAATCAGCATCAATGGTACCGGGGCTGTTTAAACAGGTAAGACCCTGTTTTATGGCCAGTCCACTGCGGGGTCGGATCTGTGCTTCGTAACCTTTGGGCAATTCTATAAACAAACCAGTAGGCACCAAGTACCGTTCAAGTGGGTTTAATACAATAGGCGCTTCCAGAAATGCGCGTATATCCATGCCGGCGGCTTCGTCCGTAGCATATTCGGGCAACGGGTTATTCGACTGATTGATGATCCTGACTTTTACTTTTGACATGGGAGCAAAAATAATGTGCTAATGTGATAATCTGTTAATATGCTATTACTAATGTGCCTGCTTCTTAGCCAATCGGCGCCAACAGTATGGTAGCATAGGCTACCAGCCCTTCTTCCCGACCTACGAATCCCATTTTTTCGGTTGTGGTGGCTTTTACAGAAACATCATCGACAGTAATTTCCAGGATACCGGCTATCACACTGCGCATTTGATCGGAATATTTTTTGATCTTGGGCGCTTCGAGGCAAATTGACGAATCTACATTTATTACCCGGTAATTGCGGGCTTTTATCAATTCATAACTTTTCTGTAACAGAATCTTGCTGTCGATATCTTTATAGGTATTATCTGTATTGGGAAAATGCACGCCGATATCGCCCAGGGCCAATGCCCCCAACAGGGCATCGCAAATAGCGTGTAGCAATACATCGGCATCGCTATGCCCCAATGCCCCTTTATGATGGGGAATTCTTACACCACCTATCCATAGATCCCTGCCTTCTACTAATTGATGAAAATCTATACCAAAACCTATTCTCATTTTACGAATGTTGAATATGTGCTAATAGTTGCCCCCGGTCACTGCCGGTAAAAAAAAAGCGTCCCGATAAATCGGGACGCTTCAAATATATTCAGATTAAGCTAATTATTCGGCATTTATATCATCGAGGTCGAAGATGAGACCAAAACGCAGGGTATTCGACAATGGGTTACGGTTCACGCCTGAGCCAGAAGGCACAAGGTATGAGAAGTTCAAACCAAACACATTGTATTTAACGCCCAAACCAACGGTGAAATATTTACGGTTGCCCTTGGTTTTATCTTCATAAAAATAACCGGTGCGGAAAAAGAACTGATCGTTGTAATTATACTCTGCACCCAATGATATCTGAAACTCTTTTAATTCTTCTTTAAAACCACCGGGGGCGTCGTTGAAAGAGCTGAACCAGCTGCTTACACTGGTTTTGTTTCTGTAATCAGCTACCCGGGGATTGTCAATAGCGCTATCGCCAGTGAACGTGGGTGGAGTGGGTACCAGTAATTTATGTACATCTATACCAAAAGTTATTTTATTGGCTTCGTCGAACGCTTTGGTATACGTTGTTCCGAAGCTTAAGTTAGCAGGGATATAATCCTTCTGGGTTGCATCGTTCGTATAACCGATCTTTCCGCCCAGGTTGGTAAGGGTGGCGCCGAAGTTAAAGCCCTGACCAGCTTCGTCTGTTCCATTATAAAAGAACGACAGGTCACCAGCTACTGTGCTACCTGGTTTATACGTGGTACCGCTTTGAGCCAGGTTACCAGCCAGGTTTGAGTGAATGTAACGCAAGGCTACACCCAAACCGATCTTATCAGATAATTTACGCGTATAACCGAAGTCAACACCAAATTCGCGAGGACGGCCAGAGCCGAAATCGTTACCACTGGCATCTGTGAACTGGATATTACCAAGGCTGAAATAACGCACAGAACCCGCCAGGGCCGCATCTTCATCGAGTTTGTAATATCCGGCGAGCGCCAGCAGATACACATCATTTAAGCCCAGGTCTTTTAACCAGGGCGTATATGTTAAACCTACACTGAAGTTCTTTTGAGCGAAAGGTACTTTAGCCAGGTTCCAGAACGGCGCATTGGCATCCGGACTGGTAGCCAGCCCCAAATCCCCCATACCGCCAGCACGGGCATCAGGTGATATCCGTAAAAAAGGGACAGCAGTTGTCACCACATTTATAGGCTGAGTTGTTTGGGCATTGGCAGAAATTACACCCAACGACAGGAACATACCTACAGTTAGTTTCAAGAATTTTCGTTTCATTTTTGAATTGTCTTTAAGGTATCAGACCGCTTTCAACGTTATCCTCAATAGCAGGTTTGGTAGAATAAAGTTTACCCTTGCTTTTGTATTAAAGCTTGTTGATGCGGAACAATAAATAATTTAGGGTAAATTTTCCTGTCGATAGATTGGCTAAAATAAGTTATTTGTAAAATTAGGCACTATAAGATAAACAATTTTTCCAGCTTTTCCGCTGCTTTGCCGTCACCAGTTTGTACCCGTAAACGGTAAATATACACACCTCTTCCGATTTTATCACCATAATCATCGGTCCCATTCCATTCACAGTCACTCGAACGGGTTCCAGTCGAAAATATTGTCCGCCGAATGGTTTTTACCAATTTTCCGGTAATTGTATACACTTGTATTTGTATAAGTAGTTCTTCCCCAGGGCGGTTATGCTCAAACCAGAACGCAGTGTGTGTCGTGAACGGATTAGGATAATTTAATACATGGTCCAACGCGAAATTTTGCTGGTTAACCACCCTGAAATCGAGGGTGGCTTCCCCTGAATTATTCGCTGCATCCCAGGCTTTTATAGTGAGGGTATGCGCACCCGCCGTCAACAGCGGTAACTGAAACCGCACCATTCCCTGGCGGAAATTATTAAGGTCGGCCTCATAAAACTCATTCAGCACATATTCATTTTTTTGATCATTATCAAGAATTGCCACCAGGTCGTGTCCGATACCCGTTCCAAGGATATTTATACCTGATGAATCGGCAAGTTTCAGTATCAGTATTGGCCGGTCGTTGGTAATGCTGCCATTTACAAACTTCTCATCATTTAAATAAGCCTTTATGGTTGGACCAAGGGGGTCCACCACCCCATTTCCTGAACCACCTATTATAATATTGTTTAAAACGCCATTGCCATCTTTGGTACCATTTTCCCCGTAGTAACTGATCTTTCCGTTACCGTACTGATAACTAATGTCTTTAGGAACTATAAAACTGAAGGAAAATCGGCCATTATTTACACTGGCTTTCCCTTTAAAAAGAATATTCTTTTGCACTTGCACGGGCACGGGCAGACTGCCAGCATCGTTGCCCAGGGTATTTACAGTTTGCGCCTTATCGAAAATAGTGGGGTAAATGGTGCCATTAAAATCATTGAGGGTATTGCCCACATTGTCCTGAACGGTGCCGCTGATGGTGTACTCGGATAAAGCTTTTAATGTATCAGGCGTGCTGGTAACCGCATTTCCGTTTATGGCGGTGGTCTTTACCTGATAAACCGGGAAGGCCAGGGTAAGGGCCGGATCGCCCAGCAAGGTGAA
Source organism: Niastella soli (assembly GCF_017742245.1). GTDB lineage: Bacteria > Bacteroidota > Bacteroidia > Chitinophagales > Chitinophagaceae > Niastella > Niastella soli. The sequence goes on along the minus strand of NZ_JAGHKO010000001.1, from coordinate 2,151,291 downwards.
TTTGCGGTTATTCACCACATCACTGGAAAAGGTATAGGTAATATTTTTAGCAGCACGTACTGCTTCGCCCAAACTGCGGTAACTGCTATCGGCTTTTCGTTGAAAGGCCGTTTTCAGATAATTTTCATTCATAACCCGGTTACTGAAGGCAAACACCACCCGGGTGGTGGCCATTAGGGCAATTGCCCCTGTTTTTTCACGCAACAACAGGTTTTCGCCAATAGAGCTTATTAACGGATTATCGTAAGGAGCCACATCGCAGGTAGCAGTTACGAACAGCGGTAGTTTGTTAGGGTTGTTGAAAGAATTGATAATATCCTGGTCGAGCACCACTTCTTCTGCCAGCCGGCGGTAACTGCCATGGCCTGAATAATTCCATACCAGGGTGCCGCTGTATATTTTATTATTGATGGCCTGGTTCACTGCGGGGTACCGGCTTCCGGCAGAGTTGCTTTCCTGTGGAAAAGCGTCGAGATAAATTTTATCGATGTTCTCCTGGGGCGAGGCGGCGCTTACGGCCCGCGTCATGGTTTCGGCATCATTCAGGTGCAGGTTATTGTCTTCATCGTCTGCTATAAAAGTGCATTCATTGCGCCAGGGACCCAGGCTCTTTGCTTCATGGTAAGCGAGGATCTTGTCGACCATGGACTGGGCTTCCCGCTCATTTTTAGCAGGTATTCTGCCAATGCCTATGTCGAGCAGGTTGGTACCTGTTCCATTAATATCTTCATTATCGCCCAGGAAGCCGAAAAAGTCGTCGGAGGTACATGTTGCCAACGGATCGAGGGCGATCGGGCTTTCCCAGCAAGGCACCAGGTTGGTGTTGTTACTGATGCGGGAACGGAAGTCGAAAGAGGCATCGCCCAATAGCAGCAGATATTGGGGGGATTTGGATGAATCGCCTCCAGCCCGGTCATAGTACATTTTTACAAAATCGCGCAAGGCTGTGGGGTCGGGTGAACCTGATGAAAATTCATTATAGATCTGATCCACCGTTACCACCTGGGTGGAAAAGTTATCGTGCTGCTGGTGATATTGCGCCAATCGCTGGGCCTGCCCTAACAGGCTGGGGTGGGTGATAATAATATATTGGGGAATGCTGCTGCCGTGTAAGTTTTGATTGGGTACGCGGCCTGCCGCGCCGGGTGTTAAAAAACCATTGGTAGTGAAGGCGATGTATTCGTGTAATCGGCTGCTTTCGTTCACAAACCGCCATTCGCTTCCATTGAGCCCCCCCTGCATTTTTACCGGTTCCAACCAATTGGTTATATCCCATACCTGTATGCCGGCAGTAGCATTTTTTATACTGAAGCTGCTCACTTTACCCGGTCCTACGCTGCTCCAGTCGCGGAACTGCAACTGGTTGATGCCATTCATCGACAGATCTACCCGGGCTATGATCTCGAACCAATCGAGCCAACCCTGACTCCCCTGGCTCCCAGGTGTATAATCGAACCGAACAGTAAGCGGTGTTTGGGTGGTGCTGAAGGTGGCCGATGACTGGGCAGCCGTGGCAAAGGCATCATATAAGCCAGTGCCGGTAGCTGCCAGGTTTACCTGCATAGCAGATTGATTATTAATGCTTACAGAAAAGCGGCTGTCGGTCCCAAAAGAGCGGGCCACACAGGCAGCCCTGATGGTCGCGGCATCGGGCAGCATATTGGGCATATTCACTGTATAGCTGTGGTTCAATACTTTACCACCGTTGTTCGAATATTCTTCGCCATACCATTGCCGACCGCTGCTGAGGAAGTTCACCGTATCGAGCTCATAAAACCAGGTTCGGGTACCTTGTGTTACCGTGGTGTTTGGGGCGGCAGAATAATTATTGGTAGCAATTCTCTTACCGTTTTGTCCAACGGACAGGTAATACCAGCTTGTATCGCTATATATATTTCTTTGATGGTAAAACGTTTTGTTGATGGAATCCTTTGTCCAGGCATGTGGGCCAGGAGCGTAGAAAAGAATATAGTCCGACCCGTTCAACTGGCCATCACCGCCGTCTTCCACCCAAATAGCATTTTCCACCAGGTCGTCGGGCACGGTGTTCAATGGTTTTTCGGGCAATAGTTGGCCGCCATTACCATACAGCTTTATACCCGAAGTGGTAAGACCGGACGTATTTAAGCCAAGGGAAGTAAGAAATGGGAGGTCGATCTTGTAAATGCCGGGAGAAATTGTAGAAATTTTATACCAATTACCCATCGCCAATACAGAATTGGCCGTATATGAACGTTGAGACAGGGCTTGCATACAAGTAAATACACCTATGCCAGCCATCATAAGGTGGATAAAAGGTCTACCGCGCATTTGGTCAAAAATAGTTTATTTTATACCATGAATCCGGTAGGAATGAGGTACCGGGGAAAAAATAATCCTGCACCCTGAGCCACCCGGCTCAATTATTGAATAGTGGAAAACACGGAAAAAAACACATAGCGATTTTGGCAATTTAACGAGTCTAAAACGCCTGTATAACAGGTTGTTTTACTAAAAACAGGTATATTCGCCATCCCTATAGTTTTGTGGAAAAGCAATCAAAAAGAGATACAATATTTGATCTGTAATAGCGTTTAACCAAATTGAACTAAAGGCAAAAGTCATCAAAATGAATTTGAAAAACCTATTTATCGTATTATCCTGCGCAGCTGCGGTAACTGCCTGTAAGTCCAACAAGAAAGAGAAATCTGACGTTACTGGTTGGAATTACAATGATAAAAACATGGGCGGATATCAGGTATCCCGCGAGAAAGAGCAACGTACTGGTCCCGGACTGGTATTTGTTCAGGGCGGTACCTTTACCATGGGCGCCACTGAAGAAGATGTTATGGGCGACTGGAATAACATTCCCACCCGTAAAACTGTAAACTCTTTTTACATCGACCGTACCGAGGTTGCAAACATTCACTACCGTGAATATTTGTACTGGGTAAACACGGTTTTTGATGGTGATGAATATAAAGATGTACGCACAGGTGCATTGCCCGATACGTTGGTATGGCGCAGTGAGCTGGCCTACAACGAGCCTTTGGTTGAATATTATTTCCGCCACCCTTCTTACAACTACTATCCAGTAGTAGGTGTAACCTGGAAACAGGCTCATGACTTTTGTTTATGGCGCAGTGACCGCGTAAACGAAAAAGCTTTATACGACAAAGGCTTTATCAATAAAACAGCTCTGAAAAATCTGCAGGGTCAAGGTCAGGAGAATTTCAATACCAAAGCTTATTTGCTTGGTTTAACTACTCCTACTCCCGGCAACCAGGTTCGTTCTAAAAAGAACCCTTTAAAGAACCCGAACGGTACTCCCAGAACTCAGGTAACTTTCGAAGACGGTATCCTGTTACCGAACTATCGTCTCCCAACAGAAGCTGAGTGGGAATATGCTGCAATGGGTCTGGTAGGTCAGAACCCTAACCCCAGCAAAAAAGAAGGAAAACGCGGTGAGGAGTTGATCACAAACAAACAAGTATTTGCCTGGACACAAAATGTAAACGGTTTGCGCGATAGCCGCCGTGGTCAATGGCAAGGTACCTTCCTCGCTAACTTCAAACGTGGTAATGGTGATAACATGGGTGTGGCCGGTGGCTTGAACGACCGTGCTGTATACACTGCACCTGTTACTTCGTTCTTCCCCAACTCATTTGGTATCTATAACATGTCAGGTAACGTGAGTGAGTGGACTGGTGATGTTTACCGTCCGCTGTCACCCACCGATAATGATGATGTATCTCCTTATCGTGGTAACCGTTATCAGAATGTATACAAGAATAAAGACGGTGAGTTTGAAAAAGATAGCTTAGGCCACGTTAAGACTACTTATGTAACTGACGAGGAAAGCAAAAACCGCCGTAACTATCAAAAAGGTAACGTAATCAACTACCTGGATGGCGACTCAATGATCACTGGTGTAGCTTATGGTACTATGGATGTTCAGGAAAACCTGAAAACAGGCCGTGGTTATGGTGTAAGCACCCTGATCAGCGATAAATCACGTGTAATTAAAGGTGGTAGCTGGAACGACCGTCCTTACTGGTTAAGCCCCGGTACACGTCGCTTCCTTGAAGAAGATCAAGGTAGCTCTACTGTAGGTTTCCGTTGCGCAATGGATCGCTTGGGTAGCCCTGAAGGTAATGGCCGTAAAACCGGTATCAATTACCCCACAAGACGACAAAATACCAGAAAACGATAATAGGTTTTTCAAATTCTTACAAAGAGCCTCTCGAGAAATCGGGGGGCTTTTTGTTTTTTGGAGAAGAAGGTGATTTGCAAGGTGCCCGTTAACTTGTCAGCCCATTAACCTAAATTTGTATCATGACCATTGATCAACTCTACAACATATACCGGCAATATCCTTCGGTACAAACCGATACCCGGAAATTGAAAACAGGCGATATCTTTTTTGCATTAAAAGGACCTAACTTTAACGGCAATGAATTTGCTTCAGCTGCCCTGGACGCCGGTTCGGCTTATGCTGTGGTAGATGATCCCAACCTGGCGGGTACTAATACCCGCATTATTGTTGTAGACGACGTGCTAACAACTCTGCAACAACTGGCCAAACACCATCGCCAGCAGTTTAATATCCCTTTTATTGCCATTACCGGCAGTAACGGTAAAACAACCACCAAGGAACTGGTGCACGCCGTGTTAACGAGCGGTTACAGGACCTACACTACACAAGGCAATCTAAATAACCATATAGGTATTCCACTCACAATTTTATCGGTAAAAGCCGATGCAGAGATGGCGGTAATTGAAATGGGCGCCAACCACCTCCACGAAATAGCCAGCTATTGTGAATATACGTTGCCCACACATGGCATTATTACCAATTGTGGTAAAGCTCACCTGGAAGGATTTGGAAGCATTGAAGGCGTTCGAAAAGGAAAAGGCGAGCTGTACGATCATCTACGCGCCAATAACGGCACCGCCTTTGTAATGTGGGATTATGACTACCTGCATACCATGAGCAAGGGTATTCCCGCTATTATCAAATATGGTACAACAGATACAGCCGATATACAGGGTGTGGTTAAACAAAGCGAACCCTTTCTTAGTCTGGCCATGATAAAAGGAGCCCACATACCCTTTATAAACAGCCAGCTGGTAGGAGCCTATAATTTACCTAATATTCTGGCAGCTATAGCAGTGGGCACTTACTTTCAACTGTCAGCTGCGAAAATAAAGACGGCCATAGAAGCATATGCACCCTCCAATAGCCGGTCGCAGTTAATTGAAAAGGATGGCAATAAATTTATTCTGGACGCTTACAATGCCAACCCTACCAGCATGCGGGCAGCCATAGAGAACTTTGCCGCCATACAGGCGAACAACAAAGTATTGATGCTGGGTGGCATGGCCGAACTGGGTGCAGAAAGCCTGCAGGAACATGAAGGCATAATAAATCTCATAAAACAACATCCCTGGAAAGCTGTAATACTGGTAGGCGGTGACTTCTTACAAATCGATCACCCCTTTATAAAAATGGCTAATTCAACAGAAGCGGCTGCCTGGTTTAAGGGACAACAATTTTCTGATACCTATTTCCTGATCAAAGGATCGCGCAGTATGCAGATGGAGAGGGTTTTGGGTTGAGTTGACCTTTTAAAAAGCATGCTCCACATGTAACTCCTGTACTTCATACAGTAATTGTCGTTGCCGGGCTTCTTTTTGATGCAGCCAGTTTATTTGCAGATTGCGTAAAATGTGTTGCTCCTTATAATCACACTTACAAATATAACTAGGTTGTAGCAACGAAATGGCCAGACACTGATCGTTAAAATCGCCCAGGGAGGAAGCCATCTCGTTTAATTCCTTTTCACTCTTCCAACCCCGGAAAGGAAACGGGATGCCCCAATCGCTCTTGAATATGCGGATACAATAAATGATATCTTTTATCTGTTTGCGAATGGAATGAAGGTCTTTTTCGTTTTCGGCAGCGAGGAGTAGAATATGGATAGCTGCTATTTTCTGATGCATGAACTGTTTAACAGTATCTTCCTGCAACTGCCGCGGTAATTCTTTTATAATACCATGCAGTAACTTTTTGAAGTGCGTGGTCTCAATGGCATGAACAGTTTGTTCCTTATAGGTAAACACCTGACGATGCCAGCGATGCATACAATCCGGCAACTGATCAACAATACCAACGTCATGCAGTTCTTCGAGGAATAACTGCCAATCCCTTACTGTACCACAATGGTGATACAACGATTTCAGTTTATCAGAAATGTGCAGATCACCCGCATCTTTTTCCAATTGCAGCAAGCGTAAAAAAGCCCGTACTTTTTTATAATTGACACGCAGGTCGTGAATATCTTCCTTATCAAAAGTTCCCGGCAGCTTTTTGCTGTGTTTTTCAATATTGCTGATGTGTTTATCAATCACTTGTTCCAACGCCTCCCTTTTCATCTGATATTTTTTATTTTTCGGGGCCTGATGCCCGCCCGATGACCGGTCGGACAGGGAATTTGCCATGCCCAATTTTCTATAAGTTACGATTTTCTGAGGGGTCCATAAAAAAACAAACGGGTTGGAGAACCAACCCGTTACCAGCTCAATTTTTAAAACTTTTTATTATGAAAAAGAATCAGTCCTAAAGTTAATCTACAATTTAGGTTTATACTATGATAGCAGGCATTCAAATCAATGATTATCGTCACTGCTAATTAACAATTTTCAAGCGCTTGCCGGATATCGCTTATAATATCATCGACATGTTCGAGTCCCACGGAGATCCTGATCAGACCTGGAGTAATGTTAACGGCCTGTCTTTCATCTTCGGTCAGCTTGGCGTGAGTGGTACTGGCGGGGTGCGATGCTATGCTTTTTGTATCGCCCAGGTTGGCCGTTAACGATAACATTTTCAGGCTATCAAGAAATTTTCGACCACTTTGCAAACCGCCAGCCAGTTCAAAACAAACTATTCCGCCGCCATTCTTCATTTGTTTAAGGGCAATGCGGTGCTGGGGATGACTGGGCAGGAAGGGATATTTTACATACTTGATCTTGGGGTGTCCTTCAAGGGCCTTGGCCAGTTGCAGGGCATTGTTACCATGGCGCTCCATACGCACATCGAGCGTTTCGAGGCTTTTGCTCAAAACCCAGGCATTGAATGGAGATAATGCCGGTCCGGTACTGCGGCAGAACAAATAAATATCTTTTATGAGTGCTTTTTTCCCCACAATAACACCACCGAGTACCCGGCCCTGGCCATCGATCCATTTAGTAGCTGAATGTACTACCAGGTCAGCGCCAAAATCAATAGGTCGCTGATTTACCGGAGTGGCAAAACAATTATCTACGTTCAGTAAAAGGTTATGCCTTTTAGCGATGGTTGAAGCGGCCTCCAGGTCAACCAGCTCAAGTCCAGGATTGGTGGGCGTTTCAATATAGATCATTTTGGTATTGGGCTTGATCGCCTTTTCCCATTCTTCAGGTTTATCGGCCGGTACATAGGTATATTCAATCCCAAACTTCGGAAGGTATTTGGTGATAACGGTATGGGTGCTACCGAAAATGGCGTTGCAGCTCAGCAGGTGGTCGCCGCTTTTCAACAAGGCCATAAATGAGCCAAAGATGGCGCTCATGCCCGATGAGGTAGCAAAACCAGCCTCAGCGCCTTCGAGGGCTACCATTCTATCGATAAACTCCTGTACCGAAGGGTTACTGAAACGACTGTAGATGTTATCGTCGGTCTCATCGGCAAAAGCAGCCCGCATATCTTCGGCATTATCGAAGCAGAAGCTGCTGGTTAAGAACATGGGGGAAGAATGTTCCATTTCATTGGTACGGTCGGTTTGAATGCGTATTGCTTTGCTTATTGGATGCATGTTCTTATTGAGTTGGATAGTTATAGTTACAAGATACAGGGGCGTCTGTAGCAGTTCAGGTTTTCAGGTTCAGAGTCCCTGGTTCCGGGGGCTCGGGTCCCTCCTTCTCCGTAATGCTCCGAACGCACATACCCAACGCTTCGGTCGGGATGCCGACATGTATCGTCGGCATGCGACGCAACGTCAGCCGATAGTAGCACCGCTGCTGGCCCCAAAATTATTTATACCTGCTAAGCCTTCTGACTCTGATTTACCCGTACTTCCCATTTCAGATCGCCACCGGCGCGACGTAAGGTTTCGGCAACGGAGCAATATTTGTCCATCGACAGCTCGCAAGCGCGTTTAGCCTTGTCGGGGTCAATATTTCCGGTAAGTTCAAATACGATGGTAATGTCTTTCCAGATGGAAGGCTCTTTGCCGGCTTCGCGCTCCCCTTCTATTTTCATGCTGAACCCTTCAATGGTTTGGCGTTGCTTTTTCAAAATACTCACGATATCGATACCGCTGCAGCCTCCCAGCCCCATCAGCAGCATCTGCATGGGCCGAACACCAAAATTTGTTCCGCCACCCTCTACGCTGGTATCCAGGCGAACGGTATGTCCATTAGCGTCTTTCGCCTCAAATCCATAATCCCCATCGACCCTTTCCAATTCAATTTTTATCATGGTAAAGATTTTTGCAAATGTAATTCATGCAGGCATTTACTTTGCACCCTTAATTATAGCCAGGGGCCAATGAAGCAATTTGAATATAACAGACCTTTTAAACTCGAAAATGGGCAGGAACTGCCTTCATTAACCATTGCATATCACACATATGGGACGTTAAATGCCGAGAAAAACAACGTAATATGGATATGCCATGCACTTACTGCCAACTCCGATGCGGCCGACTGGTGGCAGGGAGTGGTTGGATCTGGCTGTGTAATTAACCCCGAAACGCACTTTATTGTTTGCGCCAATATTCTGGGTTCCTGCTATGGGACAACAGGCCCATTGAATATCAACAAGTTAACCGGGAAGCCATGGTTACACCAATTTCCGTTGATCACCATTCGTGATATGGTAAATGCCCACATTTTGTTGCGGAAACACCTGGGGATCGATAACATTCACCTGTTAATGGGTGGTAGTATGGGCGGGTACCAGGCCATGGAATGGAGCATTATGGAAAAAGAAGTGATCAAAAATCTGTTTTTGCTGGCCACTTCCCCCGCCGAAAGCGCCTGGGGAATTGCCATACATGCTACCCAGCGTCTGGCTATTGAGGCCGACTGCACCTGGCAACAGGATACTCCCGAAGCCGGACAAAAAGGGTTAAAAGCTGCCCGTGCAGTTGGAATGCTCACCTACCGTAATTATGGCATTATGGTGCAAAAACAAACTGATGCCGACACCGAAAAGTTAAATGACTATAAAGCCGCCTCATATATCAATTACCAGGGCGAGAAACTGGTAAAACGCTTCAACGCCTATAGCTACTGGATGCTTACCAAGGCCCTGGATACCCATCAAATTGCCCGCGGCCGCGGTGGTGATGTGGAAGCCGTGCTGCAAAGCATTGACCAACGAACACTGCTGATCGGTATTTCCAGCGACATATTATGCCCCCTGGAAGAACAACGCCACATGCAGCAACACCTGCCCAATTGTACCCTGGTTGAAATTGATTCCGCATATGGGCATGATGGGTTTATGGTGGAAGTTCAGAAGATCAGTGCGGTACTGAAGGGCTGGTTGGAATAAAATCTATTTATAGCACGATAATAACCGAAGCGATTACGACGCAAGTTGTAATCGCTTTTTTAATTGATCTAACGCTTTTATACCCTGGTAGAAATTATTATTTTGGCCGAACTATGAAACTCCGTATCCTCTTTTGTGTGGCCCTCTTGTTAACCGTAAAATTTTCTGTGGGGCAAAAAAGCCTGCAGCCTGCGCCGCACCCCGCCCTTCATCGTTTGTTCAAAAGAAGCAGTGTTTAAAATTGACCTTCATACTCAGACTTATGGCGGTGTTCCGGGCGAAGGACTCGTTAAAATGATAAATCTGCTATTGATGAAAAAGCAGGTTAAGGTGCGGTTAATACGAATAAAGTATGACGAAGAATATGGATTGTTTGAACCGGAATATATATCTATTCCTGAATAAATATGGCGTTTATTGCCATCAACTGGAGAATGTGGCAAATTTGTTGGATTGCACACCAAAGCAATAGCGCTGCTCGGGTGGATGTTTACTTTTTAACATCTGTCCCCTTTCCATAAACTACAAAGACCAACGTACCCACTACCCCAAAAGCAGCCGCTGTAAACAAATTGAAAGCAGGGTTTAGCTTCCAGATAAAGCCTCCGAGAAATGCAGCAAAAGAAACTATAAAGTCACGTACAAAATAATATAACCCATACCCGCGGGCTTTTGCCTCTTTTGGGCACAGATCCAGTATGATGGCCTTCCTGGTTGGCTCGCCAAACTCTTTTAGTCCACGAATTATAAAGGCGATAATAAGTGCAGGAAAGCTTTTACTAAAGAATAGGATCACCGGAAAAACAGTAAAGAAAATAAACGTGATCACCACAAAGGGCTTTCGCTCGGTCCGGTCTGAAAAGCTGGCCACAGGAATATAAATTAAAGCGGCAGTTATCATTTCAATGGCGGTAAGCAATCCAAACCGTTCGGGTGAAACCTTTATAACATCCAAACACCAGATCACCACAAATACATATGGGATCTGTTCACAAAAGCGAATGAGTATATCTGAAACCAACAGATTCTTTAGCCTCACATCCATTTGACGCCACAAGGCCAAGGGATGAATTGGCTGATAAACAGTCGCAGAGGTATCTTTACTAAATAACTGCAGCAGCATACCCAGCACACAGAAGATAAGCGATATAATAAAAGCTGCTTTTATTCCTGTGATCAGTCCATACGAAGTGATCAAAACCCCGCCTGCTATTGGCCCAATGGCCATTGGAATACGTCTGACAATGGCATGCATGGAGATGCCCATGGCAGTCTTTGAACTATCTAGCGACTTAGCAATAAGCGACATACTCGCAGGTAAGGAGATGGCACTCCATGCTGAAAAGAAGATCATTCCAATAAAGACCGCTATCCAGTTTGTAAAAAAAATGGCAATCAGGTAACCGGCAATAGCCATGAGGTTGAAAAGCAGAAAAGACCGGCGGTGTCCTAACTTATCGGCCATGTAACCACCCGGCAATGACCAGAATGCACTCAGAATATTTTGTAAAAAGCCAAGCGCACCAATGATGAGGGTGGTTGCCCCAATACCTTCCAGGTATTTTGGAAGGAACCGGTCCCACAACTTTTCACCGGTAAGCATTAATAAAGTGAGACAGAAGAGATAAACAACGCTTCTCTTTAAACCAAGGAATTCTGTCACCCGACGAATAGCAGCACTGTAAGCCATATTATAAAGCTACGGAGAGATTTTGGAGGGAATTGGTTTAACGGCGTATCCAGTTGGGGGTGCACAAATACCGGTATATGCACAAAAAATACCCCCATCCCGGTTATCCCAGGACAGGGGCTGACTTTTATTTTTAACCGTACTTATTCTACTTCAACAAACCATCGATCGTAAACGCTACATAATACAAACCACCGATGGTTGGTCCGCCCGCATATTGAATATAGCGGTGGTTCAACAGGTTGGCGCCGCCGGCTTTGATACTCGCATTTACTTTTGGTACGCGATAGGTAACCTGTGCATCTACCGTTTGGTAAGCGGAAATGCGGCCTGTTACCAGCGGGCTCTCCCACAAGAAAGAATCCTGCCAACGCCATACCACATTAAACCCTACATTCTTGAACACTTCGCGGTTGCCAAATGACAGGTTAGTGGACCATTTTGGGGTATTGAACCCTGTTACAAAGATGTCATCGGTTTTATTTGATTTCATTTGATTGAAATTCAAATTACCGGCTACTGTATATTTCTTAAAAAAGTTCCAGGTTACACCCAAGGCCGATCCATAATTATTATAAGTGTTCTTGGCATTGGTGTACACACGATACCGTTCCTGGCCTTTACTGGCTGAATTACCGGTAGTGGCATCAGCTTTAGAAACATCGCGGTTGCGATCGAGCATAGCAATCACGGCTGCATCTGATCCTACTGTTTCACCAATTGGTACAAATACCTGAACCTGCCCCAGGAAGCCAACATATTTGTTGGTATAAGCATCCACATCAATGATGAGGGTATTATCCAACAACACGCTTTTATAACCAATTTCAAAAGAAGTGATCTGTTCGGGGCGCGCTTTGGGCAGGTTGGCCCATTGCAACAGATCACGGTTGGCCAATGCGGCTGCATCGCTATTACCTTGTGATGCTACGGCGGCGTTAAAGCTAACTACCGACTGCTGGGTATAACTGTTTTCCAGGTAGCCCAATCCTTCATTGATATAAGATAAGCTGCCCACGCGTTTTACGCGGCCATTGTTTACGTATGACAATGCTTCAAACAAGGCCGGGAAGCGGTATCCTTGCTGATAAGTGAAGCGAAAATTATGACGTTGATTGACGGTGTATACTGCCGCCAAGCGGGGGGTGAATTTGGGATCAAATTCGGGATTGTAATCATACCGTAATGATCCAAACAATTTCAATTTATCGTTGAAAAGGGTTTTGGTAACCTGTGCAAAGCCGCCGAATTTTTTATAATATACGTTACTGCCAAAATCGCTGCTGTCGGGCACTTTACCATCTACCACTACCGGTTTGTTGCGGTCTGCAATAGGGCGACTGAAATCAACGAAATTATTTCCATCAGGGATCACTTCGTAAATACGGGCATCGCCACCAACCAGCAGGTCAAATACTTTGGTGTATTTTGACAGGTCCCACTGTGCTTCGGTGTGGTACATGCGGCTTTTTTGTACCAGAGCTGCACCACCGGTTGAAGGTGCATCGGGAATGGTGCCTGATTTTATATCCCAGTTATTGATCTTGGTAATGGTGTTCTTCAATGCATCAAACTCGGGCGTACCCGGCTCAACGCGACCGGCATCTGCTTTTCCCCGGGCATACACATTGGCTGCTGCCAGGTTAGCGGATGTTAAATTGCCGCCATTGTTCGCAGCATATTCTAGCAGCGCATTTTTATATTTGGTAGCCCAGGCGGTTTGCGAACCACCGCTCGCCAGATCAAGGTTATCTGCCAGTGGTTTTACGTTATAAGAGTCACCCGTATTTTCGATTGACATATAACTGCGGATTACATAATTGCTACCTTTCAACTCCAGGTGATGGTTTTGCACTTTTACATTGTCGAGCCGTATTTTGTTACCGCGTTGAAATACGCCGTCCATTTGGCCAAAGCGGTATGAATAAGATAACTCCGCGTTTTCAGTTATGCGGTAATGTGCCGCCAGATCAACTTTCAGGTTGCTTACTTTGGGGCTTACCAGGTCGGTTTCCCAATAACCGCTGCGTACTACACGCAAAGTTTGGTTGGGTTTATTATCAATGGTCAACCCGCTGATAGCAGACGTATTACTACCTGCCAACGCATCGTCACCATATTTATTCCAACCGTCGAAGGCGGCGTTGTTCTCGCCATTCAAGGATGGGAAGTTAGGGTTCGCGCTTTTTAGGTTGTTCGGGTTTTGATCGAGGCGGGTATTGGAACGCCAGTCGATCCCCTGCATGTAACCCACGTTTACCTTGAAGGCAAATTTATTATGGAACAGCGCTTTTGCATACCTGATGGCCGATTCGGTCAATAATGCAGGCGAATGATCGATGCCATCAACATGGTTAACACCAGTTTTGTGGTAAAGGCTCAACCCCTGGCTATTAAAAGGATTCTTCGTTAGCAGGTTAGCCATCCCGTTTATCGCATTCATCCCATATAAGGCTGAAGCGGCACCGGGTGTAATTTCCACGCTTTGAATATCCAACTCGGTGGGGCCAATGGCATTTCCGAGAGGAACACCCAATGTTGCAGCCTGCATATCCACCCCATCAACCAACTGCATAAAGCGGAAGTTGTTGGGGATATTAAACCCACGGGTATTGGGTACTTTAAAGGTTAAGCTTGACGTGGTCATTTGTACGCCCTTTACATTTTCCAGGGCGTCGTAAAAGTTAGGCGCCGGGGTTTCTTTGATCGCGCGGATGTCCAGCTTCTGAATAGCTACCGGCGATTTCAAAATGCTTTCCGGTACCCGCGAAGCAGTTACTACTACTTCATTTCCCAGTACGGTTTGGGTTACCATAGCCACCTGTAGCTTGGAACCGAGGCTTTTTACTTCCAGTTCCTGTGGTTTAAAACCTACTGAAGTAAAAACCAGGGTAAAGGGCAATTTCTGCTTGGTACGCAGAATAAAGCTGCCGGTATTGTCAGTAATAGTCCCCGTTACCGATCCTTTTATTTGTACACTTACATCGGATAAGGGTAGCTTTTTTTCATCATTGATCACCGTTCCGGAGATCTCGATCAATGCTACGGTTTGGGAAATAGCTGAAGAACACACCAACAGGGCTACAGACGCTAACACACCATACTTCAATTTGTTAATGCGGTTCATTTTGGGGAAGAGGCCGTTGTACAAAGTTTTGGTCACAAGCAGCCAACCTGTTGGAATTGCTGTTTTCATTGTTGTTGGTTTATTCATTCATACTAGCCTATTACTTTAATAGACTTTAAGGTTATAATAAATCCCCGGCTTTGTACGGGGAATTGCTTTGTTTTCAGAGTAGTATGTCCACTAATTTACTAGACTATTAGAGTCTTAAAAAACCCGGCTAAACTGGTAACCGGGATCGTTATTCGGTACAAATATAGTCGATTATTATACTAGACTAATAATTTATTTTTAATCCCGGTAAGAATATTTACCGGGATTAATTATTAAAATATCTTTACTATAATCTTCAGGCTCCAGAATATTACCAATATCCCTAATAAGATCAGGGAAGTTTTGCGTGGTAATTTACCGGCCAGTTTTGCAGCCAGGGGGGCAGCTAGTAACCCGCCTACTATCAGGGCCACAATTACCTGCCAGTGCGTTACCCCCAGCAAGGTAAAAAATGTAAAGGCACTGGCCAGGGTAACAAAGAATTCGGTAAGGCTTACTGACCCTATCACAAAACGGGGACTACGTCCTTTGGTAATTAAGGTTGTGGTTACAATGGGTCCCCAGCCTCCGCCTCCAAACGAATCGAGGAAGCCCCCAAAACCGGCCAGCCAACCGTAATGTTTAAATTTCTTTTTCTTCTTTTCTTTTTTGAAAGCATTCCAAAGAATCCGTACGCCCAATATCATGGTATAGCAGGCAATGATGGGTTTCAGGTAGATCGTTTGCGTGTCACCATATTTTGATAATAAGACGGCCCCTAAAACGGCTCCTATAACCCCGGGTATCACCAATGCTTTGAACAACTTTTTGTTTACGTTGCCAAATTTATAGTGGCTGTATCCTGAGGCGCCACTTGCAAACATTTCGGCGGTGTGTATACTGCCGCTCATAGCCGCCGGGCTAACTCCGGCCGTTAATAATATGGTGGCACTGGTAACCCCATACCCCATACCCAATGCGCCATCAACCAATTGCGCCAGGAAACCGGCCAGTACCATCCAGTGAAAGTTCGGGTCCATCTGGTGATACCATTTTACTGTATCATCAGCAATACGCTGAAACGGTAAGTAAGAGAAAACAAAGTGACCTACCAGCATCAGGGCAAATGCAATGAGGGAATAGGTAACGATCTTTCGAACGCGTCGTTCCCTTTCCACATTATCTTTTTCTACCAGTATGCGGGTAAGCTCATTCAGCCGTTTTACTTTATATTCAAAATTGCCATTGAGCTTGTTTCTTACGGCATGCAGGTTATTGATCATGTCGTTCAACTCAGCAGGCAAGGCATGGTTCAATACTTCTTTTATTCGCTTGGCCGCGGTGGGTGATTTACCATTGGTTGAAATGGCAATTTTCAAATTACCTTTTTGTACAATGGAACTCAGGTAAAAATCGCATTGCTCAGGAGTGTCGGCCACGTTCACCAGGATCTTCTTATCCTTGGCGGCAGCCCTGATGGCCAGGCTTGTCTCTTTTTCATTCACCGCAATGATAACCAGGTCCTTGTTTTCGAGATCGGCATGAATAAATCCTCGTTCCTGTAGCGTTACATTGGGATGGCTTTTTGCCAGCTTACGTACTTCATCGGAAATACTGAGAGCTACAACAGTAACCGGGGCAGCCGGCGAATTACTAAGCAGCGCAGACAGCTTTTCTGCACCTACCTTGCCCCCTCCTACCAGCAATACCTTTAGATCTTCCAGCTTTAAAAAAACAGGAAATAAAAGATTGCCCGGATCGGTTGTTGCGCCAGATGTTTGTTTTACCGGTATTATTTGTTCTGTTGTCATGCTTGTCAGCATTTTTAAATCGTTACCAACTTTTCGCGAACTGCAAAATCGCCAAATGTTTCACCGGAATTCCTGTTCTTGCTATATTTCTCGAAAAGTTCATCCAGCTCCTTCAAAATTGCAGGCTCGTCGATATTTTCCTTGTACTTTTTATTTAAACGGAAACCTTCGCGGTCGCCCCCCAAATGTAAATTATAACGGCCATAGGCAGTGCCTATAAAACCGATCTCTGCAGCATACGGCCTGCCACAACCATTGGGACATCCGGTCATCCGCATAGAAATTTCTTCGTTCTCCAAACCATACTTGGCCAGTATAGGTTCAATTTTCGTGATGAGCGATGGCAGGTAGCGTTGTGCTTCAGCCAGCGCCAGTGAACAGGTATTAAACGCTACGCAGGCGATGGCATTTTTACGAACAGCACCTGCATTGTCTGTATGTGCAATAATCCCGAAATCGGTTAATATCTGTTCTACAGCTTTTTTATCCTTTTGTGCAATGTCACTGAGGATCAGCCCCTGGTTACTGGTGAACCTGAAATTGGCTTTACCTGTTTTTGCTACTTCCAGTAAGGCTGTTTTTAGGGCCACCTTTTCATCAGCAATACGACCACTTTCAATAAATACCGTATAAAACCATTTGCCTTCGTGGTTCTTGTGCCAGCCGTAATCATCTTTTCTACTGGTAAAGCTATATGGCTTCGGCTCTTCGAGCTTGAACCCACACCGTTTTTCCAGTTCTTCCTTAAATGCTTCGACCCCCATTTTGTCGATGGTATATTTCAGGCGGCTCAGCTTACGATCGCTGCGATTACCATGGTCGCGCTGAATGGTAATTACCTCCAGCACGGCCTTCAGCGTATTTTCTTCACCACGTACAAACCCCAGCATTGATGCCAGGCGTGGATAAGTAGCCGCGTTGCCATGAGTGGCACCCAAACCTCCACCAGCAGCGATGTTAAAACCTATCAGCTTGTCATTTTCAATAATAGCGATAAGCCCCAGGTCATTAGTAAACACATCCACATCGTTGTTGGGCGGGATAGCTATACCCACTTTGAATTTACGGGGCAGATAACGATCCTGGTATAATGGATCTTTTTCTACTTCTTCTTTTTCCTTTTTATCGAGTAATGGCTTTTCATCGAGCCATATTTCATAATATCCTCTTGATTTAGGCAAACCCATTTTGCTTATTTTCCCTGCATAAGAAAAAATTTCCTCGTGTATAGGTGAAAATTTGGGGTGAGCCGCGCAAACTACATTTCGGTTCACATCGCCACAAGCAGAAATAGAATCGAGCAATATGGTGTTGAAAGCCTGAATGGTTGGCTTTACATGTGATTTTAAAATACCATGCAGCTGTATGGTCTGGCGGGTGGTAATTTTAATAACTCCGGTAGAATGGTCGCCGGCAATGTTATGTAATCCTATGTATTGCTCAGCGGTCATAAAGCCACCGGGCAATCGCAAACGCAGCATATAAGAATACAACCATTCCAGTTTTTTGGCACTGCGCTCTTCGCGACGATCACGGTCATCCTGCTGATACATGCCATGGAACTTTACCAACGCTGTATCATCTTCACGGATCGCACCGGTTATCTCATCGCGCAAGCTTTCTTTTAATGTGCCACGTAAACCATCGCTGGTCATTTTTATTTTCTCGGTAGAAGATAGATTCTTATTATCGTTTGTACTCATTGTAAATGCTGTTTCAAGTTTCAAATAAAGTTCACCCGCATCATTCTAATATACATCTTTCAGAAAGCGACCCTCTTCTTTCAACTGGTTCAGATACTCAATTGCCTGGGCGCTAGTTTTACTTCCAAATCGTTCAATGATCTGTAGAACGGTATTTTCCACATCTACACTCATTGGTTCTTTGGCGCCGCAGATGTATACATAGGCTCCATTTTGCAACCACTCATAAAATGCCTTGGCATTCTCCAGCATTTTATGCTGTACATATATCTTTGATTTCTGGTCTCTTGAAAAGGCCACATTAACTTTCGTCAATACGCCTGTTTGGATCCAGTTTTGAATTTCTGTTTGATACAGGAAGTCCGAAGTAAAATGCTGATCGCCGAAGAACAGCCAGTTACGACCGCTGGCGCCGGCAGCATCGCGCTCAGCTACAAACGATCTAAATGGCGCAATTCCTGTTCCGGGCCCTATCATAATCACATCTTTATCCTCAGCCGGTAACCGGAACTGGTTATTCTTATGTACATAAAATTCAAGCGGACTATCAGTTGGCAAATCAGCCAGGAAGTTTGAGCACAAACCATGTTTTACTTCGCCATTCACTTTAAAGTTATCGCGGGCTACAGTAACATGTACTTCACCACTGTGTGCATTGGGTGAAGAGGAAATAGAATACAATCTTGGGGTGATAGGCTCCAGAATACCGATCACTTCTTCAAATTGCGATGCATTACTTACCGGGTAGATCTTTAACAGATCGAGTAGGCTGATCTTTGTTTCCGGAATATCCTGTTTTACAATAGCGGCATATTGCTTCACTACACGCTCTGGTAAATAAGCAATATTCACTTTCTTTTTCAACAACTCGATCACCGTATGCGTTTCGTTACGGAACGCAACTGATTTCTTGCCATCGATACGTGTCAATGCGATAATTGAATCTACAACTGCGGGCGCGTTCTCTGGAACGATCCCAATTGAATCACCTGGTTGGTAATCCAGTTCATCGGCCACTATTTCAATATGATGCGTTGCTTTGTTTGAACCTCTGTCGTTCAGGTTTACATTGGTTATGATGTTACCAGTGTATACTTTTTTGCCGGCAGGCTTTTTAGCCACTACCGCACCTACACTGGCCGTACCATTGCTGCTGGTGGTGTTGGTCAACGAATGCAATACCTGCGAGAACCATCCATCCGCATCACCCTGATAATCGGTATCGCATTTTATTAAGTTAACCAGTCTTTGTCCACCCAGTCTTTGCAATTGCTGGTCTACATCTTCGCCGGCTTTGCAGAACAAGGGATATGAAGTGTCGCCCAGGGCGAGCACACCGAATTTTATTTGGGGCAATTTGAACCCGTTCTGATGTATATGGTCGTAAAATTTCTTTGCAGTAGCAGGTGGCTCGCCTTCACCCTGAGTGCTGATGATGGTAAAGAAGTATTCTTCTTTAGCCAGGTCATTCAGGCGATATTGATCAAGGCTTACCACTTTGGCCTGGATGCCGCTTTTCTTTGCTTTGGCAGCCAGATCGGTGGCCAGCTTTTTTGAGTTACCGGTTTCAGTACCGTATGCTATAGTAATTTTAGATACGGCAGGTTTGCTTTCAACAGCTGCAGCGCCGGGAGCCGGTACTGTTGCAGGAGCAGAAGCAACTGCTGCTGATGAGGTAGGCGCCAGTGCCGATTGGTCATGGCAATTCATAAGCACGCCGGCCAGGAATCCATTCATCCAAACCAGTTCTTCTTTGGTAGAAGACCTTACTAAATCCTGTAACAATTTCAATTTATGCTCTGCTAACATGTTTATTTACTTTTTCCGCATTTTCAGAATCGGGTGTTGTTGTAATCAGTTTTGCCAGTGGTTTAAAATAATGGTCTGCGCTATTGCTGTTCTCGATCCATTTAAACTGCTCGTGCAAAGCCACCACTTTACCAATGATGACCAGCGACGGGGAAACAAATGTTTTTCCCCGAAGCTGTTCATCGTAAGAATAGAGATTGGTTACGTGCACGTTTTGCAAAGGCGTGGTAGCCTGCTCAATTACCGCCAGCAACTTATCGCTTCCTATATTATGTTTAACCAGGTTGCTTACTACATGATCCAGGGTTTCTGACGACATATAAAACACCAGGGTGTCGTTTGTTTCGGCCAGTTCTTTCCAGTATGTGTCTGTAACAACATCCAGTTTATAACTGGTCAAAAAACGCACTGATGTAGTATAACCTCTGGCTGTTAATGGAATGCCTGCATAGGCTGCAGCACCCAACGCTGCCGTTACACCGGGTACTATTTCATAAGGTATGTTATGTTGTACCAGGGTCTGCAATTCATCAAGTATGTTCGAGAACATTGATGCATCGCCCCCTTTTAACCGGACTACCAGTTTGCCTTGTGTGGCATAGTGCACCATCAATTCGTTGATGGTGTACTGTGGTGTTGATGATCCACGGCTGCATTGCTTACCCACATACAGCACCTCTGCCTGGCTGTTTACATACTGTTGCAGTATCTCCTCGCTTACGAGGCGATCAGCCAACACTACTTCAGCCTGTTGCAGGTAGCGTACTGTTTTTACCGTTACCAGTTCCGGATCGCCGGGACCAGCAGCAGCCAGTATCACTTTGCCATATGTTGGGTTTGTTTGCATGAACCGTTACTTTTTATATAAACCATCTATTGATAAATACCGCTCGCCGGTATCATAGTTAAATGTCAGTACTCTGGCCCCTTGGGGGATCTCAGCTAATTTTTTTGCAACTGCTGCCAGGGCAGCTCCGGTTGAAATACCAGCCAGTATACCCTCTTCTTTAGCCAGGCGTTGCGCATAGCTAAATGATTCATCCTTCCCTACACTCACTGTTCCATCGAGGAGAGAGGTATTCAGAATAGTTGGAATAAAGCCTGCGCCTAAGCCCTGTAAAGGATGTGGCCCAGGAGCGCCACCAGCGATAACAGCTGATAACTCAGGTTCTACAGCGTATACTTTCAGGTTCGGGAACTTGGCTTTCAACACTTCGGCTACACCGGTGATATGTCCACCTGTACCAACTCCGGTGATCAAATAATCGATACCATCAGGGAAGCTTTCCAGGATCTCTTTAGCAGTTGTTTCACGATGTACTTTTACGTTCGCTTCATTATCGAACTGTTGGGGCATCCAGGAATTAGGCGTTGCAGCTACCAGTTCTTTTGCTTTTTCAATAGCGCCTTTCATGCCTTTTTCACGGGGAGTCAATTCAAAAGAGGCTCCGTATAACTCCATTAATTGTCTTCTTTCCACGCTCATCGATTCAGGCATCACCAGGATCAATTTGTAACCTTTTACCGCTGCTACCATGGCTAAACCGATACCAGTATTACCGGAAGTAGGTTCAATGATCACGCTGTCCTTGTTCAGAATGCCTTTCTTTTCTGCATCTTCGATCATAGACAATGCAATACGATCTTTGATGCTGTTACCTGGATTGTTGCGTTCCAGTTTGATCCAAACTTCATGGCCATCACCAAACAGTCTGTTTATTCTAACATGGGGTGTTTGGCCAATTGTTTCTAAAATGTTACCGGCTCTCATACGCTGGTTGTTTTGGTTATCAGTTTTACTGGTTGTCTTTGTTTGATTTTCTTCGGTGATCATAACTACCCGTTTTTTTTAGATGACGAAATTTAATGGCTCAGGAAATGGATTTTTGTCGCGAACTTTTACCTCGCTTTTGTGGTACACTACTGAAAAAGAGGGTACACTGTAGGTAAGCCAAACGTTCCCGCCGATGATACTATCCTTTCCTATTACCGTTTCGCCGCCTAAAATGGTAGCTCCTGCATAAATGGTCACATTATCTTCAATGGTAGGATGCCGTTTTGTAATAGCCTCTTTTGAAACATGCAGGGCGCCTAATGTTACACCCTGGTATATTTTCACATTATTTCCTATTACAGTTGTTTCGCCAATCACAATGCCGGTGCCATGGTCAATGCAAAAGCCTTCGCCAATATGAGCACCGGGATGAATATCCACACCAGTTCTACTATGCGCATATTCGGTGAATAATCTTGGCAGAATTTCTACGCCCTGCTCCCATAACTGGTGCGATAAGCGATATACTGCAGTAGCATAAAAACCGGGATAGGCCACCAACACTTCTTCTACCGACCGCGCTGCCGGATCAAACTGCAACAATGCCTGGGCATCCTTGATCAGTGTTTCATACAGTGCAGGAATAGCTGCAAAGAATGTTTCTGTATGTTTCTCAGCCTTTTCTTCTTTATGCGTTACATCATATACCAGGCTTGACAAATGGCCTCTTAATATATTGAGCTCTTTTTCAAGATCACTGTATAAATGATGTTTCTTATTGGGTAAAAACAAGAAATTAAAAACCTGATCAATGAACTGCTCTGCCAATTCCTTATCAGGAAATGTGGTATCTACTTTTTTAAGTTGCGCATATAAATGCTGTATAAATTCTTGTGTGCTCATTTTATTCAATATTCAAAAGTTCAACACAGGGGTTTACTACTCAGCTATTGAATCATACAGGCTCCTACCGTAACATGACTTGTTTCATCTATTAATATGGCACCACCATTTTCCCGCAGATCGCTATAAGAATCGTACGGAATGGGTGAAGCCGTTTTTATTTTAACTTTTATTACATCGTTTAAGGCAGCCGAGGTAGCTTCTGTTTTTTGCAGGGTATTTACATCCAGCTTGTACTCGATTTCTTTTATCACGCTCTTTACTACCTTGCTATTTATCTGCAATAAATACTTGTTGCCTGTTACCAGCGGTTTGTTGTCCATCCAGCACAGCACTACTTCCAGCTCCTGTGTTAATTTGGGCAGGTTATCGTTTTTCACGATGATATCGCCGCGGCTGATGTCGATGTCATCTTCGAGGTGAAGAATGGCGCTTTGGGGCGCAAATACTTCTTCCACTTCTTTACCATTGTGTTCAATGGCTGAAATAGTGCTGGTGCGACCTGAAGGTAATACGGTGATGGAGTCGCCTTTTTTATAAATACCGCTGATTACTTTTCCGGCATAACCCCGGTAATCGTGCAGGTCTTCTGTTTGAGGACGGATCACATATTGCACGGGGAAGCGTGGATCGGCAAGGTTAATATCTTTATCCACTTCCACTGATTCCAGGAATTGTAATAAAGGAGCACCTTCGTACCAGGCCAGTTTAGGGGATCTCTCTACGATGTTATCGCCAAAGGCGGCGCTGAGAGGAATGTAGGTCACATCTTTCAGTCCCAGTGATTTTGCCACTTCGGCATAGTCAATCACGATATTGTTGTAAACATCCTGTGAGTAGTCGACCAGGTCCATTTTGTTAATGGCCACTACCACGTGTGGAATGTTCAATAATGAAGTTATGATAGAATGGCGGCGGGTTTGCTCAACTACCCCGTTACGGGCATCGATCAAAATAATAGCCAGGTCGGCTGTAGAGGCGCCGGTAACCATGTTACGGGTATATTGTATATGACCCGGTGCATCGGCAATAATGAATTTACGCTTGGGAGTGGAGAAATATTTATAAGCCACATCGATCGTAATGCCCTGCTCTCTTTCTGCACGCAACCCATCTGTCAACAAAGCCAGATCGATCTCTCCCTGATCTTTATTCTTACTTTGTTTTTCGATAGCAGCCAGTTGATCGATCATAATGCTTTTGCTATCATATAATAAACGGCCAATCAAGGTACTCTTGCCATCATCAACACTGCCTGCTGTTATAAACCGTAATAAATCCATTTATATAAATATTTTGAAGTTTGGAGATGGGGTTAGAAATAACCGTTTTTCTTTCTGTCTTCCATTGCTGCTTCAGACACTTTATCATCGATCCGGGTTTCGCCGCGTTCGCTTGTTTTGGTAGCGGTGATCTCGCTGATAATGTCGTCGATGTTGTCAGCACGTGATTCAACAGCTGCGGTACAGGTCATATCCCCTACTGTACGGTAGCGAACATTTTTACGCAGTACTTTATCGGTTTCATCCAATTTAATAAACTCGCTTACAGCTACCAGTTGTCCTTCATGATCTATCACATCGCGCTCGTGTGAGAAATAGATAGAAGGCAGCTCGATCTTTTCGCGACGGATATAATTCCAAACATCCAATTCTGTCCAGTTACTGATGGGGAATACACGCACATTCTCGCCTTTGCTGATTTTTCCATTGTAGGTATTCCACAATTCAGGGCGTTGTAATTTGGGGTCCCATTGACCGAATTCGTCCCGAACAGAAAATATGCGTTCTTTGGCTCTTGCCTTTTCTTCGTCGCGGCGGGCACCACCAATGCAGGCATCAAACTTGAACTCTTCTATTGTATCGAGCAGGGTGAAGGTTTGTAAAGCGTTGCGGCTTGCAAACTTACCTTTTGGCTCGGTGAGGTTTTTTGTTTTGATCGTGTCACCAACATTGCGAACGATCAACTTTTCTCCTAATCTTTTGGCCAGTTCATCCCGGTATTGAAGGGCTTCAGGGAAATTATGTCCGGTATCGATGTGCACGAGGGGGAAAGGGAATTTACCGGGGCGAAATGCTTTCAGCGCCAGTTGTACCAGCGTAATGGAATCTTTTCCGCCGGAAAATAATAAAGCTGGTCTTTCAAATTGTCCTGCTACTTCGCGGAAGATATGAATAGCTTCCGATTCCAGATGATCCAAATAATCTAAACTATACTTACTCATATACCTGTTTTCAGAATTCAGTTAATAAATTATTTATGAATATGCAGACCACATTCTTTTTTAGCTGCGTCTTCCCACCACCAGCGGCCGGCCCTGAAATCTTCACCAGGCCTTATTGCGCGTGTACAAGGGGCGCATCCTATGCTTACAAACCCGCGGTCGTGCAGCGGATTGTAAGGCACGTTATTATCGTCGATGTATTTTTTTACCTGTTCGGTTGTCCAGTGCAGAATGGGATTGTACTTGATGATCTGGTTGGTTTCGTCCCACTCAATTATACTGAGATCATTTCGATCGGGTGAGTGTTCGGCCCGTAAACCGGTGATCCAGATCGCATTTCCGGCCAATGCTCTTTTCAGCGGTTCTACCTTACGTATAAAGCAGCACTGTTTGCGATTTTCAACCGATTCGTAAAATGCATTGGGACCTTTTTCAGTAACAAAGGTTTCCAGTAATTTATAATCGGGGTAATAAGCTGTAATGTGGGCCTGGTATTTTTCGTTCGTATTGTTCCAAACAGAGTAGGTTTCAGCGAATAACCTTCCGGTGTCTAAAGTAAAAATACTTACCGGCAGTTGATTGCTCAGTATTTCATGGGCAATTACCTGGTCTTCATAACTGAAACTGCTGCTGAATGTTACCTGACCGGGAAACTGTTCAGTAAGAAATTTTATAAATTCTGGAACAGATAGTCTATCTGATTGGTGGGTTAATTCTGTCAAGCGCGACTGAAATGTTGAGCTCATATTCTTTTTTCATTCATTCATTCGATAATCTGGAACCTGAAACCTAAGGGTGCAATTGCACAAGTGAGTGGAAAGCTGAGTATTAATTGCAACAACAGTATTTATTGCAACAGGAGATGTACATTAAATGTATGGTGTGGGAACGAAACATAATAAGTCTACTCAGTTTGTAGATCAAAGATAACATATCGCAACGGATATCAAAAATTTTTTCTACCAAACGAGTGGACTAAATGGTGCTTTTAACAAACCGGCCACAAACAATTGTTTGTATGTGATACAACCTATGGGGCATTTAACTGTTAAATCCGCAATTATCAGCCTTGGAAAAATAAAGCTAATGACCGTTTGGCAAACCGCTATATGCGGTTGACTACCAAATAGCCCGGCAGGCGACGTTCAACCTGTCAGTCTTTTTTACATACCAATGCCTGTTATACTTATCTACACCCCAAAAAGGGTGTTTTATGCCAGGCAGACTGCCTCAATTGCAGGTCCAAAATCCTTGCTTTTGAGGTTATTAGGCCAAAATGACCGTTTTTTTATGTAGCACGGTATTTGGTTTCCTAAAAAACTTAAATTGCCAATTCAAATAATAGAAAAGTACTATGAATCTTGGAAAAGAATTTGAAAAATACGCGGTACACCACAGAGGTATTTCAAGCAATACCCTGCACAGTTACCAAAAGCATTCAGTTACGAATCTCACTCCCAATATTATTGAAGAACGTCCCATGAATATTGCTGTCATGGACGTTTACAGCCGGTTGATGATGGACCGCATCATCTTCCTGGGCTATCCCATTAATGACGAAGTGGCAAACATCGTAACTGCTCAGATGTTGTTCCTGGAAAGCACTGATCGCACACGCGACATCCAGATGTACATTAACTCCCCCGGAGGAAACGTGTATTCTGGTTTGGGCATGTATGACACTATGAACTACATCACGCCTGATGTAAGTACCATTTGCATAGGCATGGCTGCCTCTATGGCTGCAGTATTGCTGTGCGCAGGTACACAAGGAAAACGCACTGCCTTAAAGCATAGCCGCGTTATGCTGCACCAACCCAGTGGCGCCATTGGCGGTCAGGGCAGTGATATCGAGATCACCGTTCAGGAGATCAAAAAGATCAAAAAGAACCTGTATGATGCTATCTCTTTCCACACTGGCAAAACAGTGAAACAGGTTGAAAAGGATTGCGATCGCGACTACTGGTTAACTTCTGAAGAAGCCAAGGAATATGGCATTGTTGATGAAGTATTGCTGATCAATCCACGCAAAGACAAGAAAGATAATTAAGCATACCATACCATCCTTCGGCTTTCCGCCAAAGGCGGTCACTCGCTCAGGATGTTCAGGGTGTGGAACAAGATCGTTTGATCCTTTGACTTTGCTGATGATGGTCAGGATCATTGTAGAATTCAAATACTCGAATTTCAAATAAAAAGTATCATGCAGATATATTCAAATCATTTATTTCAGCCATTTCGCATGGACGATGAAGACGAACCAAAAGAAAACGGCAAAGAAGAGAAAAATGCGGATTTTGGAATGCTGGCCAAGAAAATGGAAAAGTTCTTTTTTGAAAAAAGAGCTGTATACCTGTGGGGTGTTGTAGAAGATAAATCAGCAAAAGAAATTGTAACCAAGTTGTTGTTGCTCGATGCAGACAAACCTGGCGAAGAAATTAAATTCTTCATCAACAGCCCCGGTGGCGTGGTTACCAGCGGCATGGTTATTTACGATACCATGCGGATGTTAAAAAGCCCGGTTAGCACTATCTGTATGGGCCTGGCCGCCTCTATGGGTTCTATCCTGTTGAGCGCCGGTGCAAAAGGTAAACGTTTCATTTACCCCCATGGCGAAGTAATGATCCACCAACCCAGCCTGGGAGGTTATATGCAAGGCGTAAGCGCTGACCTGGAAATTCAGGCTAAACAAATTAAAAGGACAAAGGAAATAGGCGCGCGGATCCTCGCCGAAAACTGTGGTAAAAAATTTGAACAGGTGATGAAGGATTTTGATCGCGACTACTGGATGGATGCCAAAGAAGCTATAGAATATGGCATTGTAGATCAGCAAGTTGAGAAGTTATAAGTACATATAAACCTGTAAAAGTCCCAAATTCCGTATACTAAGATTCTATAAAAGGAGTTTGGGATTTTTTATTGGGATTTGGCATTGCATTTAGATACCTTTGTAAGCGATTTTATACTAAACATGGCTAAAACAACATTACACTGTTCTTTTTGCGGACGCAGCCGCGATGAAGTAAAGATTCTTATTGCCGGGCAGGAAGGACATATTTGTGAAAATTGCGTTGAGCATGCACGCGAGATCATTGAACAGGAACTGATGATCCGCCATGAAAGTACGCCGCCCTCCACATCCTTCAAACTGAACGTTAAGAAACCCATTGAAGTTAAACGCTTTCTGGATGAATATGTGATCGGTCAGGACGAAGCTAAAAAAGTATTAGCAGTTGCTGTTTATAATCACTATAAACGCCTTCAACAAAAACCTGCTGACAACGAAGTAGATATCGAAAAAAGTAACATCGTCATGGTGGGTGAAACCGGTACAGGTAAAACCCTGCTGGCTAAAACCATTGCCCGCCTGCTGAATGTGCCTTTCGCTATCGTTGATGCTACCGTATTCACAGAAGCCGGTTATGTGGGTGAAGATGTTGAAAGCATATTAACCCGCCTGTTGCAGGTTTGTAATTACGATGTGGCCGCTGCCGAAAGAGGCATCGTTTACATAGACGAGATTGACAAAATTGCCCGTAAAGGCGACAATCCGTCCATTACCCGTGATGTAAGTGGTGAAGGGGTACAACAGGGATTGCTGAAACTGCTGGAAGGTACCGATGTACTGGTTCCTCCACAAGGCGGTCGTAAACACCCTGAGCAAAAACTGATCAAGATCAACACGCAGAATATCCTGTTTATTTGTGGCGGAGCTTTTGACGGTATTGACAAAGTGATTGCCCGCCGGGTAAACACCAACGCTATAGGGTTTAATGTAAACAAAGAGCTGCAGGAACATATGAAAAAGAACCTGCTGCAATACATTAATGCTACCGACCTGAAGTCGTTTGGATTGATCCCTGAGCTTTTAGGTCGTTTACCTGTAGTAACACACCTCAATCCGCTCGACAAATCAACGCTCCGTTCTATCTTAACAGAACCAAAGAATGCCCTGATCAAACAATACAAGCGATTGTTTGAACTGGAAAACATTCAACTGACCATCGATAATGACGTGTTGGATTTTATGGTTGACAAAGCGGTTGAATACAAACTGGGCGCCCGTGGCTTACGCAGCATTTGTGAAAGCATTTTAACTGATGCAATGTTTGAATTGCCTTCAAGCAAACAAACGGTTTTCCATTTGAATCTGGAATATGCACAAAAGAATTTCGACAAGAGCAAGATGAGCCTGTTGAAAGTTGCATAACCGCCGTTCTAAATAATAAAATGTATCTTAAAAAACGTCAGCCTCCAAACTGACGTTTTTTATTCCCGTAAACTCATTCAATTATCTTCTTAAAATAGTTGTTATGCAGGAATTAGTAAACAAGTTAATGGCTGAAGGTTTAACAGAGGAACAAGCCTATAAAGCCATTGAGATCATCAAGAATTTTGCAAAAGACAAATTCCCCATTTTTGGCGGCGCTATCGATAAGCTGTTCGACAAATATGGTCCTAAAGATGAAGAAGATGATATTATGCCTTAATACTCAGATGACTTTAATGTGATTCTACATAGTCAAGTATCGCATCAATTTCATCATTCGATAAATTATCAAATGCGGTCATCTGAACATCACCAAACCGCTTTTTAAGCGTGTTAAAATAAACATTCCCCGATTTTAAAACTGCGGCGGGATTTCGCACCCATTTATACACCATCTTTCTATCTGGTAATCTTTGTGAAACTCCTCCCAAAGCAGGTCCTGTTAAATCTTTAAATACAGAATGACAGGATGAACAGTTTTCCTGGAACAAGACTTTACCCTTACTGTAAGTTGCCGGATTTTTTGGGGAAATAGCAGCATTTCCACAGATGCCAACAACGGGTTCTTTAGGTTCTTCGGGTGGCGGTGGTATTGACATTAAAAAGCCGCCGACTTTTATGGCTCCTATGACCACCAGCGTTAGTAAGGAGCCCTGCAGCACGTGATTGACTTCCTTATTCATACTATAAATTTACTTCAGGAACGCTGTACCACATAATAATTCAATCATTAGCCTTTTCTGTATTATTTAATTGATTGCACCTTACACGATGCTAAATAAAAATCCCCCCGGTTTACCAGGGGGACTGTGTCATGACAAGCAACCTTTGAGCAGTATTCATCAATTAAGTTCGTAACACTTCACGGGCTATAACAATCTTTTGAATTTCAGACGTGCCTTCGCCTATGGTGCATAATTTACTATCGCGATAATATTTTTCAACGGGGAAATCTTTCGTATACCCATAACCTCCAAAGATCTGCACAGCATCTGTAGCTACTTTCACGGCCACTTCACTGGCGTAATATTTTGCCATGGCCGCTTCTTTGCTCATGGTTTGGCCACGCATTTTTAGATCACACGCTTGCAGGGTCAGCAACTCGGCCGCAGCTATTTCAGTTGCCATATCGGCCAGTTTAAATGAAATGCCCTGGAAGTTGGCAATGGCCTGATCAAACTGGTGACGTTCTTTGGAATATTGTATAGATGCTTCGTAAGCTCCTTTGGCAATACCAAGTGCCAGAGCGGCAATTGAAATACGGCCACCATCCAGCACTTTCAACGATTGTTTAAACCCATCGCCAAAATTGCCCAGGCGATTACTATCAGGGATGCGGCAATTATCAAAGATCATTTCAGCAGTTTCGCTGGCACGCATCCCGAGTTTATTTTCTTTTTTACCACCTCTAAAACCGGCTGTGGATCGTTCCACAATGAAGGCGGTGGCATTGTCTTTTGTTTTGGGTTCACCCGTACGGGCAATTACAATGGCCACATCGGCACTCTTGCCATGGGTGATCCAGCATTTGGTGCCGTTCAATACCCAATGGTCGCCATCTTTAATGGCCACTGTTTTCATATTGGCCGCGTCACTGCCTGTATTAGGCTCCGTTAATCCCCAGGCACCCAGCCATTCACCGGTGGCCAGCTTGGGTAGATACTTCTGCTTTTGTTCTTCGTTACCAAAACTTAACATATGGCCAGTACAAAGCGAGTTGTGTGCAGCCAGGCTTAATCCTATACTGCCACATACTTTGGCAACTTCCTGTATAATGGCTACATATTCAAAATAGGTTAAGCCGGCGCCACCATATTTTTCAGGTACCAGTACACCCATTAAACCTAGTTTGCCCATTTCCTTAAATACATGCAAGGGGAATTCCTGGGTTTCATCCCACTCCATTACATAAGGCTTAATATGCTGTTGAGCAAAATCACGGGTTGACTGAGCAACCTGATCCGTAAGCTCAGAGGTTTGAAAATTCATACTTAAATTTACCTGAATTAACTCGTATTCAATCGTTAAAGGCTCCTGCAAGATAGGAGGATTTTTTCACAAACTAACAAATGTTAGTGTCCTTTTTTAAAACTTAACATCGCCCCCTTCTACTCCACAGTTATATAGGGGCCTATCTTCTGATATAAATCAGGGGTTATCAGCACAATCTGCAGCAGCGCTTCGGTCGACTGGAATAATCCATGCTGCTGCCGATATTGCACAATAGCATTAGCTATATTCCATCTTATGTAAGGATGTTGTTTTAACGCATTTACATCGGCTGTATTAATGTTGATCTTTTGCAAAATTGGGGGCTGGCATTGTAACCGGGGTTGTATTAATTGAAAGGTTGAATCGGGTAACCCAAACGTCTCTCCTATTTGTTGTACGGAATAAAACCCACCCAACTTTTCCCTGAAATTCACAATACGATTGGCCAGTTTGCTGCCAATACCGGGCAAAGAAATAAAAGCCGCTGTATCGGCCTGGTTAATATCAATGATCGTTGCTGGTGCTTTTGCATATTTGGCCAGTGGCTTATCGGGTGAATAGTTTGGAGCGGGCTGCGTTTCAATTCGTATATAAGGCATCAACCGGTCAAAATCCTCCTTCTTTAAACTGTACATTTTTTTCAGATCGCCGGCATTTCTGAATTGTCCGCCTTTAGCTAAATAATGTTGTATGGTGCGAGCTGTACGGTCGTTTATTCCCAACCTTTTCCAACCCGCAGCACCCAGTGTATTCGGATCAAAGGGAAAAAGGGTGGCCCCCTTTACCGGCTCTTCCTTCCGCTCATAATGTACATCGTCGTAGGCTGTTCGATTATAGTCATAGTAAGGCCGCCGGTTTACCAGTTTACCAGTCGGTTCGTGCGGCGCCTTTTGTATTTGCATGGCTTCAACGCGTACCTCCTCACTAAAAGTGGCGGTTTTAAAAAAGTGCGGTATGGTTATACAAATGGCAATCAATGCAAGCAATACATATATGCCAGTGCGTTCTTTCTTTGTGAAAGTGAAATATTCTTTCCAGCTGCGTACCATAAATCAAGATTGAGCTATGTCAATTCTTTGAAAAAAAACACTTACTTTTTTCTCCATAAATATAAGTATTTGAAATAATATACGTTACACATATAACCTTATCAGCACCCCTAAATCATTCCCGAATGAAAATTCAACAGCTCCAGTATGCCGATAAGGTCTGGAAAATATATGTGCACGCGGAGGAGTTTGACCGTATGCAATGCCAGTTAGTGTTGGCATTTGGCGCCCCCTCCCTTATTACCGATACGGCCGTTTTTAATTACCTGGAAAGAAGCTACCCCGAAGCGCATATTATTTTAAGCTCGGCGGCTGGTGAAATCATCCGTCCTGAACTTTATCTCAATAGCGTAGTGGTTACCGCCTTTCAATTCGACAAAACCATTGTTCATTGTGCCGAAACAAACATCAATAAACACGCTAACAGTTTTGATGCCGGGCACTATCTGATGCAACAATTACAACAAAACGACCTGTATGCCGCTTACCTCATTGCCTGTAGTTCGGTGGTTGAAGGCAGCGAACTGCTGACAGGGTTTAATAAATTGAATAAGCAGGCAATACCGGCAGCAGGTGGTTTAGCCGGCAACAGATGTCAGTTTTCAAAAGCATTTGTAGGTTTAAACCAGGCGCCGGCCGATGGCCGTATTGTGGCTATTGGTTTTTATGGCAGCCAACTACAATTAAATAACGGTTCATTTGGTGGGTGGAATGAATTTGGTCCGGTTCAAACCATTACCGCATTTAAAGAAATTTAAGCTACTATACCCTATTCCCCATGCAGCAATCCTATCATCATTTATTGGAGAAACAAATTCAAAACACCTTATCCGGCGCTCAGAAATATGACCCGGCTGTTCAAAAGCTGTTACACCTGATTGATCAGGCATACAGGAATTATGAAAAAGAACAACAACAAATTGAACAGGCTTTCAGCGAATGCGAAAAACAATATCAGCACATCTTAGAAAATCAACAACGACAGAATAAAGAAATAGAAGCCGCGCTCATCAGGGCTAAAGAACAAAAGGAAGCAAGCGCCCGCGATCTGTCGGGCATAAAAGTATTGTTGGTTGAAGATGTTGAGTTCAACATTATGGTGGCCAAAAAGATGATCACTAACTGGAATGGAGCTGTGGACATTGCTGAAAATGGCGTGGTTGCCATTGATAAAGTGCAACGGTCGGAATATGACATTGTGCTTATGGACCTGCAAATGCCGGTAATGGATGGGTACAATGCTACCCAGCATATCCGGAGCTTCAATGACGCTATCCCTATTATTGCGTTAACCGCCACAGCGTCCGCTGATATTTTACAACGCACCAGGGAGCTCGGCCTGACGGATTATCTGGCCAAGCCATTTAAGCCCGGAGAACTGTATGAGATGATCGCGAAATACAGTAAGATCGGGGGATAGTTGACCAGTTGAGCAGTTGATATGGTTGATAGGTTGATATGGGATGGTAGAAGGAAGCAGATCGCCTACGCCAAGGTTTCGGGGATTAAAAGAAGTAGGAAGTAATTCTGACGGCGCAGGATAATTTTAATCTTAACAGTCGCGAACTCCCTGTGCCTCGCAAAGGTGCCAAGACATCGAACGAAGTGAGATGCCCTGGTTATTATTTCACGTTTCACGTCTGCCGTCTGCCGTTTGTCACACTTTGATGACTAACCCATCATAAGCGAAGTGGATGCCATCTGGCAACTCAGCTTCCACCTCTGCATGTTTACCCATTTGATGGCTCATATGGGTAAGGTAACACTGTGGTACCTGTAATTTTTTAGCTATTTCAATACTTTCATCCAATGAAAAATGGGAGATGTGTTTTTCTTTTCGCAGCGCGTTCAATACCAGGACCTCGCTTCCCCTTATCTTTTCCATTTCAGCGTCCTCAATCCGGCTGGCATCGGTAATATAAGTAAAGGCGCCAAAGCGGAACCCCAATACGGGCATTTTTAAATGCCATACCAGGATGGGCGTTACCTCAATATCACCTACCATAAATGATTCCATCCCGATCGTGTTCAATTTGATGTCAGGTAAGCCCGGGTATTTTGATTCATAAAATGCATAAGGAAATTCACGAATGATCACTTCCTGGGTGGCGTCGCTGGCATACACCTGCATGGGCAGTTGTGAAAAGAAGTTAAATGCCCTGACATCATCAAGGCCAGCTACATGATCTTTATGGGAATGGGTAAAAATAATAGCATCTAAATGCTTTACACCAGCTCGCAACATCTGGTAACGAAAATCGGGGCCAGAATCAACAACAAGCGTTGTTTTTTCTGATTGTATCATTATGCTGGAACGAAGCCGTTTGTCTTTTTTATCGGGCGATGTGCAAACCGGACAATCACAGGCGATCATGGGTACACCGGCACTGGTACCGGTCCCTAAAAACGTAATGGTTAATGAAGAATAGCTCACGCGGTAAATGTACGAAGTATGATGAGAAGAAGGCAACTCATTTGTCACCTGGTCAATCGGTTAACTTCAACTGATCACCCTCACCTTCCTGCTTTTGATTCTCGGCCTGCATCAGGGCATGTTTTTCCAGCACCTCATTATATGTTCTGCGTACCTCAGGTGAAAACTCATCAGGGTTAACCTGAAGCTGGGGAACAAGATCTATCAGTGTGCTAATGCGGCCCTCGAGCTGCAGGAATTTATTTAAAACAACTACTTTCTTTTGTTCTAAAATGCAATATCCGCTCTGAAAATTACCCCGTTCGTAACGTAGCACATATTCAGCCTCATCGAGAATCGCTTCTATCTTATCTAATGTCGCTTGCGTAAATTTCATAGTCTGGATGTAGGTGACTTAATGAATGATTGACAAAATTAATATTCACAATTTTAGTGCTGGAAATAGATAACCTGAACTTTTCCACACAAAACGTTGAGAACGACTGTCTGGTGGCTAAAAAAGCGATAAAACTGCCTTTTTTAGCTAAAAAGCCTCATTTTATTCAATTCCGGCCATTGTGTCAAAGCTTACGCATCCGCTAAAGCTTCGGGCAAACCCGCTGTGTCCTATTTATTGGTCATCTTGATCACCGGCACAATCATCTCTTCTAAACTAACACCGCCATGCTGGAAAGTGTTGCGATAATAGTTCACATAATAATTGTAATTGTTGGGATAACACAGGTACATATCTTCCCGTGCAAAAATGTAGGAGGAGTTTACTGTGGGCACCGGCAAACCTGCTTCTTTGGGATCTCTGAAGGCCAGTACATCTTTGGGTTCATAGTTGAGGTTGCGGCCATGCTTATATCGTAAATTGGTAGTAGTTTGTTTATCACCGATCACTTTGGCTGGGGTTTTTACCCGTACGCTGCCATGGTCGGTAGCCAGTATGAGGTTTATCTTTTTGTCGGCGACCTTCTTTAACGCCTGGTGCAGCGGTGAATGTTCGAACCAGCTTCTGGTAACACTTCTGTAGCTTGTTTCATCGCCAGCCAGTTCTTTCAGCACTTCCATTTCAGTACGGGCATGGCTGAGCATGTCAACAAAGTTGTAAACAATAATATTCAGGTCGTTGCCCAACAGGTTATGCATGTTGTTCACAAGGTCCTGCCCCGCCTGGTTATTAAGGATCTTTGTGTAAGAGAATTTTATATCATCGCGGCGCTGGCGTTTTAAGAATGCCCGGATGAACTCTTCTTCATGTAAATTCTTTCCACCTTCTTCATCGTCATTCTTCCATTGCTGGGGAAAATGTTTTTCAATTTCAATAGGCAGCAATCCACTAAAAATGGCATTGCGCGCGTATTGGGTGGCAGTAGGCAGAATGCTGTAAAAACTGTCTTCTTCCAATATTCGAAAACTTTCTGCAAAAATGGGTGAAATGGCCCGCCATTGGTCGAATCTAAGGTTATCGAGCAGTATAAAGAAAGTAGGCGTTCCTTTTTCGATATGGGGAAGAACTTTAAATTTTATCAGGTTATGCGACATCACCGGTCCTTCATCACTTTTGGGATTTACCCAGCGGGCATAATTCTTTGAAACGAACTTGAAAAATTCAGTGTTGGCCTCGTTCTTTTGGGTTTGAAATACTTCCTGCATTTCAGGACTATCACTTTTATCCATTTCCAGTTCCCAATACACCAATTTTTTATAAATGTCCATCCACTCGTTGTAATCGGGATTGCTGTTGAGCGCCATGAACAAATTGCGGAACTG
The DNA here is from genome assembly GCF_017742245.1 of Niastella soli. Taxonomy (GTDB): domain Bacteria; phylum Bacteroidota; class Bacteroidia; order Chitinophagales; family Chitinophagaceae; genus Niastella; species Niastella soli. The sequence continues at coordinate 2,115,137 of NZ_JAGHKO010000001.1, read as the reverse complement.
TTGCTGATATGCGGTAGTGGTTTTTTCAGCTACCAACCGTTTGTTATCAATTATCTTTTTAAGGCTCAATAGTACCTGGTTGGGATTCACCGGTTTAATAAGATAATCGGTGATCTGGCTGCCGATGGCATCATCCATCAGGTTTTCCGTTTCATTTTTGGTGATCATCACCACCGGGATCTGCGAATTGATCTCTTTTATTTTGGAAAGGGTCTCCAGGCCTGTAATACCGGGCATGGTTTCATCCAATAGTACAACATCGAGTGGGTTTTCCCGCACAAAGTCCACGGCATCAAAGCCATTGGTAAGCGCAGTTACCTCGTATCCTTTATTTTGTAAAAAAAGTATTTGTGATTGTAAACTTTCTATTTCATCATCAACCCAAAGTATTTTTCCTAATGGCATGTATAGTTCTAAGTTTAAGTTCTGTGTTTTAGTTCCAGGATCCTGTTTTACTCCCGATTCCAAATTGGACGCCTCAACTCCAAACTTTTGGCAACAAGCTAACCAAATTTAATTTATCCGACGAGGCTTTGTACTTTTGCCCGCTGCTTTTGGCAGCAATTTTAACAAAAAAGCAAGCAGCGAATGACAAACCGCATCAGAAAGATCATCAATGACCCTGTATATGGGTTTATTACTATAGATGATCCGCTTGTTTTTCAGGTCATCTCGCATCCCTGGTACCAGCGGTTACGGCGCGTTCATCAAATGGCATTTGCGCACCTGGTTTACCCGGGCGCGGTACATACCCGCCTGCATCACTCACTGGGCGCCTATCACCTTATGTGCAATGCGTTAACCGAGCTGAAGAATAAAGGGGTGGACATAACTCCGGAAGAAGAAACAGCTGCTAAAATTGCGATCCTGTTACACGATATTGGGCACGGGCCATTTTCACATGCTCTTGAAAATGTGCTGATCAATGATACACATCACGAAACGATCAGTATCCTGATCATGCGGGTGCTCAATGAACAAATGAATGGTCAGCTGCATAAAGCCATCGACATTTTTACCAATAATTATACCAAGCCCTTTTTACACCAGCTCATTAGCGGCCAGCTCGATGTTGACCGCATGGACTACCTCACCCGAGATAGTTTTTATACGGGTGTTTCGGAAGGGGTCATTGGGTACGACCGTATTTTAAAAATGCTGGCGGTGAAAGATGGTGACCTGATGGTGGAAGAAAAAGGAATTTACAGCATTGAGAAATTTTTGGTCGCCCGCCGGCTCATGTACTGGCAGGTATATTTGCATAAAACCGTACTGGGCGCAGAAAAGACCCTTATTAAAATTATACAAAGGGCCAAAGAATTGATTCAACAAGGCCAAACAGTACACGCAGCATCTGTTACCTTTGACTTCTTTTTAAACAGCGCCACCAACACCGCTTTTATTGAGCAGCAACTTGAAAGATTCTGCTTGCTCGATGACTACGATGTGCTGACAACCATTAAAAACTGGATGTTTCATCCAGATATTGTTTTAAGCACCCTGTGCCGTGGCTTAATAGAACGTCGTTTACTAAAAGTTAAATTACAGGCTGAACCGTTTGATCAGGATTGGATTAAAACACAACGGAATAACATTTGCCACCAGTTGAAGATAAAAGAAGCCGATTGCGACTATTTCATTTTTACCGGTGTGGCAGAAAACACCACCTACGACCCTAATGAAGAACGTATTAATATTTTATTTAAGAACGGTACGGTGACTGATATATCAAAAGTTGACAATGCATTGATACATCAGGCATTAGCAAGCCCTGTGAAAAAATATTACATTTGTTACTACAATTGTTAAACAGTAATGTAAGTCGATCTGTTAAGACCTTTTATCGCATCGATCAAACATATTATTCATTTTCAATATGTAGTAATTTTTTACGTTTTATTATTTTTGGTTTATATAAAGGTTTTAAATATTCGACTTATCTGACATAACGACCATTCTATGCAATTTACCGCAGCGCAAATAGCTATGATCATCAATGGCAAAGTGGAAGGAAATCCCGAAACTTTGGTGCATTCATTTGGAAAAATTGAAGAAGCTCAAGCTGGCCAGCTTTCTTTTTTGGCCAACCCCAAATACGAAGAATACCTGTATCGTACTAAAGCTTCCCTGGTTATCATTAACGATTCGCAGGAGTTGAAAGAACCTGTGAACGCTACTTTGATCAGAGTGGCCGATGCTTATTCAGCATTTGCTACCCTGCTTACCAAATACCAGGAAATGGCTACTCAAAAGTTATCCGGTGTACAGGAGCCTGCTTATATTAGCAAGTCGGCTAAATACGGACAACAGGTATATATAGGCGCTTTTTCTTACCTGGGTGAGAATGTAGTACTGGGGAACAATGTAAAAATATTTCCCAACGTATTCCTGGGCGATAATGTAAAGATCAACGACAATACCATAGTTCATCCCGGGGTAAAAATTTACCACGATTGTGTTATTGGCAAAAATGTAACCATTCACGCCGGTACGGTTGTGGGTAGTGATGGTTTTGGTTTTGCACCACAGGCAGACGGCAGCTTTAAAAAAGTGCCTCAAATTGGCAATGTGGTAGTCGAAGATTTTGTAGAGATTGGCGCTAATGCCACCATCGACCGTGCTACTATCGGATCTACTGTAATAAAAACAGGCGCCAAACTTGATAACCTGATCCAGGTAGCCCACAATGTGGAAGTTGGTAACAATACGGTTATCGCTGCACAGGCTGGCGTAAGCGGCAGTACTAAAATTGGCAACAATGTAATGATCGGCGGACAGGCTGGTATTGTTGGCCATATCCAAATTGCCGATGGCACCAAGATCAACGCACAAAGTGGTGTGAGCAAATCAATAAAAACACCTAACGCTGCCGTTACCGGTAGTCCGGCTTTTGAATATACCAGTGCCCTGCGTAGCCAGGCTGTAAGCCGCAAGTTGCCTGACCTGGAGAAGAGAATTGCAGAATTGGAGCAATTGGTGAAACAGTTACTTACAGAGAAAGTAAGTTAATCAGTTGATACATTGAAATAATAAAAAGGTGGGCCCCCTCAGAAGGGGCTCATCTTTTTATATAAGGGTGAGCCATATGCCAGCTGGCGTACGCCCCACCCTTTTTGTTTAACCGCCTCAAGCTAACTTATTTTGTACCGGCTTTTGCTGTTGAGCCAGGCAAAGATTTTAAGTAATTGAAGATCGCTTTCAGATCACCATCACTCATTCGCTTAAACGAATTCCAGGGCATATGGCTGTAAGGAATTAATTTTCCCATACGGAACCGGTTAATAAAATCAATTTGCGACCAGCCATAAATTCGTCCTGGGGTATTAGGGTTTATATTGGGTGAAACAAGCGTTGGTATACCCGGTTCTTCAAACTTTAATCCGCCGGCAAACGGTTCTCCAATAAAAGCGCCTGTCATCATATCGCGATTGGTATGGCACCCCACACAATTGGCCACGCTATTGGCCAGGTATCTTCCATATACAGCCGTTGAATCTCTGTGAATTGTTTTGGGCACTTGTTCGCTGGGCCCAACGGGTTTTAACATAAACGCCTTCACTATCCTGCCCATCATGGTTACGGAATGATCAGGTACCTGATTGCGTACCGGTTTGGTACTACGCAAAAAAGAGATCACCGCTGTGAGGTCCTCATCGCTCATATTGTGAAAGGGCATGAAATCAATAACTGCTGTTCCATTCGGTCTAACGCCATAGCGTAACACCCGGGCTATTTCGCCATCAGTATATCTTCCAATTCCGGTTACAGGATCGGAAGTAATGTTTCTCACATAAAAATTACCCACCGGTGTTTCGAAGATCCGGCCACCATTTAAGGCCGGCTCTTGTCCGAGTTTAAACACCGAATCTGCATTGCCGGCATAATGGCAATCAGCGCAATGCGCAGGGCCATAGGCAATCTCCTTACCATGTGCAACTATTGCGCTATCTGCAGTAGATTTTATATCAGGATAAGGTGCTTCGAATTTGAGATTTTGGCGGCTGGCAACCACAATTGCGATTAACAACACTAATGACAGAATGACTATACCTGTCCATTTTAAGAGTTTGCGTATCATGTTGAATATTTTTCTGGGATCATCAAAACTAAATGGTCAGTATGGGTGTTAAAACCATCGCCGTAATGAATTGAGAAAACACTTATATGAATTGAGAAAAATTAAGTAGGTCAGCTTCTGTACCTTTTCGTCTGAGTGGAATCCCTATCTTTGCGCATTCTTTATAAAACCAAAGGATGAACAATAACTTTAATCCAGATAAGCAACATACCCTGCAATCTGCTGTGAGTATTTCCGGAACCGGTTTACATACAGGTGTTAATGTGGATATGACCCTGAAACCAGCCAACCCAGGCTTTGGTTTTCAGTTTCAACGCATTGATCTGCCCGGACAACCCGTAATAAAGGCTGATTGTGACCTGGTTACCGATACTTCCCGAGGAACAACCTTGCAGGAAGGCGATACCAAGGTTTGTACGGTTGAGCATATTTTGGCAGCCTTGGTGGGCATGGGCGTTGATAACTGTCTTATTGAACTGAATGGCCCTGAAATTCCCATCGCCGATGGAAGTTCTGCACCTTTCGTAGAAATTATTGAAGAAGCTGGCGTGTTGGAGCAGGATGCAGCCAAAGTTTGGTACAGCATCGATACCAACATTACTCATTATGATGAGTTGAAAAGGGTTGAAATGACAGCCATGCCAGCTACTGACTATAAAATAACCACCCTAATTGATTTTAATAGCCCTGTATTGGGCACCCAGCATGCTGGTTTAAAAACCATGCGGGACTTTAAAGAAGAGATTGCGCCTTGCCGGACCTTCTGCTTCCTGCACGAGTTGGAAATGTTGTTGCAACACAATCTTATCAAGGGTGGTGATGTAAACAACGCCATTGTGATTGTTGACAAACCGGTAACTCCTGAGGTAATGGAACGACTGGCAAAAGTGTTCAACAAGAAAAACATTGAGGTAAAAAATGAAGGATACCTTAATAACCTGGAGTTGCGTTTTCCCAATGAGCCTGCCCGCCACAAAACACTGGATGTGGTAGGCGACCTGGCCCTGATCGGTTATCCTATCAAGGCGCATATCATTGCCAACCGCCCCGGTCACAGCACCAACGTTGATTTCGCCCGTAAGATCAAGCAGTATATAAAAAAAAATAAACATGTAAAGGATGTACCGGTGTATGATCCCAATCTGCCACCAGTATACAGCACGCAACAGATCGAAAAAACGCTGCCGCATCGCTATCCTTTTCTGCTGGTTGACAAGATCATAGAATTGAGCGACAAACACATAGTAGGCATTAAGAATGTGACTTTCAACGAGCCTTTTTTTGCAGGTCATTTTCCTGGAAATCCCGTGATGCCTGGTGTATTACAAGTAGAAGCGCTGGCTCAAACCGGTGGCATCCTTTGTATAAACGCTATGCCTCCCGGTGAATATGATACCTACTTTTTGAAGATCGATAATTGTAAATTCAAGCAAAAAGTTGTTCCCGGAGATACTATGATCCTCAAAATGGAGTTAATGGCTCCTATACGGCGCGGTATTTGCGAAATGCGGGGTACGGTATACGTAGGCAACAAAATTGCCACTGAAGCCGACCTTATGGCACAACTCGTAAAACGGTAAATAATTGGTTATTACACCCGAAAAAGGTTAGTGAACAATAAAATATATCAGTCCGTAGGGGTTTAATGATTTAGATTTGTCTATTTTAGCAGATTAATTAATATCAAACGTCAATCCATCCATAAACAGAATTTAGGTGACAATCACCAGCAAAATCCCACCGGGGAGGGGATGTCTGTTACGCCTATGAGTGAATATCCTGGTACAACCCTTAAGAATGTAAACAAAATGATTCATCCGCACACATATATACACCCTAACGCAAAGTTAGCCACCAATGTGAAGATTGATCCTTTTACGGTTATTCACCAAAACGTGGAAATTGGCGAAGGCACTTGGATAGGAAGTAATGTAACGATCATGGAAGGCGCCCGCATCGGCAAAAACTGCCGGATTTTCCCCGGAGCCGTAATTTCAGCCATGCCGCAGGACCTCAAATTTGAAGGTGAGGAAACGCTCACAGAGATTGGTGATAACACCACTATTCGTGAGTTTGTTACTATTCACCGGGGTACCAAAGACAGGTGGAAAACAAAGGTTGGCAAAAATTGCATGATCATGGCTTACAGCCACGTTGCCCACGATTGTATCATCGGCAACAACGTTATCCTGAGTAATAACTCTCAGGTGGCAGGTCACGTAATACTGGGCGACTGGGCTATTTTAGGTGGAATGTGCGCAGTTCACCAATTTACCAAGGTTGGTCAACACGCCTTTGTAAGCGGTGGTTCACTGGTAGGTAAAGATATTCCTCCTTATATTAAAGCTGGTCGTCAGCCATTAAGCTATGCCGGGGTAAACTCGGTTGGTTTAAAAAGACGTGGTTTCACTATCGATAAGATCAATCATATCCTCGATATCTATCGCGTTATTTACAACAAAGGCTTTAATACCAGCCAGGCACTTGAATACCTGGAAGAAGAGTTTTCCGCATCTGATGAGCGCGATGAAATTGTAACCTTTATTCGCGAAAGCGGCCGGGGTATCATTAAACGCTATTCAAAAAATAGTGTGGATGAAGATATCGCTGATTAATGCCGGCAAGCGATTTAACCGCGACTGGATCTTCCGAAAAATAAATCAGGAATTTATTTCAGGCTTCGCCTACGCAATTACCGGTCCCAATGGGTCCGGTAAATCTACTTTATTACAGGCGATCGGCGGGGCCATCATGATGAGTGAGGGGAAAGCGCTGTATGCAATCGGCAGTCCCCAACAAGTAAGGGCAGGCTCGCAATCCCTGTCATCGAGTCAGACTGGCAACAAGCCAACCCAGGAAATTGAGGTTGATAATGCATTTAAATACATCTCCATTGCGGCGCCTTATCTTGAACTGATTGAAGAAATGACCCTTATGGAAATGCTGGAGTTCCATTGTCAATTCAAACCCTTTCTCTCCCATGTCAGCATTCCCGACATTATCACCATCCTTGGATTAAAAGCAGCCGTTAACAAACAGATCCGGTTCTATTCAAGTGGAATGAAACAACGGGTGAAACTGGCGCAGGCTATTTTCAGTGATGTGCCATGTATTTTGCTCGATGAGCCCTGCACCAACCTTGACGCGGCAGGAATTGAACTATATCACCAATTGATACGCGATTACGGTAATAACCGGTTGATCATTGTTAGCTCTAACGATCCGCAGGAATATTCTTTCTGTACTGAGATAATAAGCATCATGGATCATAAACCGATAATAGTGAATCGGTGAGTTGTGAGTTGTGAGTGGACTCGCGAAATTCGAGACTCACTTAATCGGCAGACGGCAGATGGACCCCGACTGTTTAGATTAATAATTATCTTGCGCAGCCCAATCCTACTTCTTTTAATCGCCGAAGCCTTGGCGTAGGCGATCTACTTCCTACAACCATCCCTTATCAACCCTATCACCCTTAACAACCAAATTAACCTCTCCCCTCTACTTCTACCTCTTCTGTATATATACATGACTGCCTATTCCCAAATGAGCTTTATCCTTTGGGTAGAAATAAAACGCGCGACGCATGGCAGTACCATTGTTAAAGCGCAATTCAATAGAATAGCCATTCAATACATAGGAACCAGCTTCGTCCTTTTTTGAATAGGCGGAAGTGGGAATACTATAATCAGTATAATTTGTACCTACCGATACCCCAGTCAAAGCAAACCGGCCCAGGTTGTTAAACAGGATGTTTTTGGAAGAAACCGTAATTACATTTCCACCCATAGGTGAATTACCTGCACCTGACATATTGCTGAAGGCCCCCTCAATTTTTTCATTGCCTGCTGCAGGCCTTGCCCAAAACCAGTTCTTCTCCCATCGCTCCGTTTTATTTCTTCCCGGCCAGTTAACCACAATAGCGCCACCGCTTATACGCCAGGTGCCCCATTTTTTGGGTTCCCGTTGCTTCGACAGGGCAACATCAAATTCATACGGACTAACCACGGGATTGCTGTACAAGCTGCCATCATTCAATAAAAGATAAGGCGTGTACTCGCTCATAACAGCTCCCCCTACCCCATAACTGTACTCCAGGTTTAATATTATCCCTTTTATCTCAGTGGCCTTTAATCCTTTCGTAATACGATTGGTATTATCGGCATTGGCAATAACATTTCTGGGAATGGGTGCTTTCTCAATAGCGGGTGGAGCTACCGGCTGAGGCAATGCATTGGTTTTTGCTACATCCACCTGGCCCGAAGTTTCAAATGCCCCTTCCTGTTTGGCAAGTTTACCAAAGTGCATGGCGGCCGTTTTCATACAATTGGTATAATAGGTAATATCGGGTGAACTAAACAGCTTTGCCATGCGGTACTGCTGATTGCTGGTACGGTAAGCCATATACGCCACATACCATACTTTGCCGTTCCTGTCTGTGATCTTACCCGAATACGAAGAGAGCGTGCTGTAGCTGATATTCTTTTTGTCCTTATTCTTGCTTTTTGGCACGGTAAAGCCCGAAAACAACATATTCTTATCAATGGAACCGGTAAACCACTCATCAAAGCTTTTTCCGTCAGCCTTTTCAAGCGGCATTATTTCATAGGTGAATTCTTTATTTTCATCGCTGAAAACCGCGGTAGGACTAAAAAGATAACGTCCTTTATTTTCTTCCATCCTCCAACCTAACATAGGTTGAACGGTTTGAGCATGCATTGAAGGAATGCCCCAACCCATCATCAGGACGATAACCAGGAGCGCATTTTTCATAAGTAGGCTATTTACAGCCTTTGAAAGTCAATTTTCGGGCCACAGAAAAAAAAGACGGTTTGTATAGGCTAAAACTTTCTCACATGTTCAAAACTTTTCCATACCAACCTTTTAACCATGTATATGCGCTTGTAAATAATCTGATCAGATTACCTTGTTGGGGTGAGCTGCCCCGTCATAGAGGAGAGGTCGGGACAGTGCTGGTGAATCCGGAATGGGTGTGAACCTGTGTGAGAATGCTCAGGAAATGGTCAGGAAGTTGTCTACATATTGTCTGGTAGTTGTCTTGGAACCGGTTCCAAGAGCATATCTGGAGTATCCGTAGAGCACCCTTAGACAATATGCAGGCCAATAAGCTACTATCCCAATACAATTCTGATACAGTTACGCTACGGTTGTGCCACTACCCGGCACCGCTTCTGGCGGGTTGCTCCACTATTTATGCACCATTATGCTCCAGCCAGCTGCTTCAAAGTTGCCTTTCAGGTCACCACTGGGGATGTTCGGGATATATGCAGGATGTATCAAAAGTAAACGGGCTGAGAATAGCTTCGGCCGGGCCCCAAGGGGGCCTGGCAGGGAGCTTACCCGGACCTAACAGGGACTTTATCCCTGTTAGGTCCCTGTTAGGTCCTTGTTAGGTCCTTGTTAGGTCCTTGTGAGGTCATCAAAAGGCTGGGTGCAATTGGGGTGTAAATGAAAAGAGGGTGTCCCAAAATTACTTTTGAGACACCCTCTTTTTACTCCTTTGCATGGAATATCGTTTATTAATTACCGGTTAAGCCTTCAACTGCAGCCTGTTTGGGAGCATACACTGAATTGCCTATCCCAAAATGGGTGCTACCCTGGAGGTAGAAATAGAACATGCGACGAATAACGGTACCGTTATTAAAATGCAGCTCCATTGAATAGTCATTGAGGGTATAAGTTCCGGCTTCGTTGTATTTTTTGTATTCAGAAGCAGCCACATTGGTGCCATCACCACCTGTTAAAGTGAACTGGCCATCTTTATTGAAGTAAATATACTTAGAAGTATAAGCTTTTTCACTGCTCTTTACATTGCTATTCTCAGCACCATTTACTGTCATGAATGAACCGTCCAGTTTTTCATCTTTTTGAGATGGAGTAGCCCAGAACCAGTTCTTGAACCATTTTTCTGTTTCACTGGTAGCCGTCCATTCAACCAGGAATGAACCATTTTTCAATTTCCAGGTTCCCCATTTCTTAGGTTCCTTTTGTTTTGATGCGGCCACATCCAGGCTATATGGACTAATAACAGGTTCATTATAGATTGAACCATCATTCAACACCAGGTAGGGTTTGTATATCCGTACCATTTTACCATCAGCATTGGTGTTATATTCAAGATGGATGAGGATACCATTTATTTCCTGTGTTTTCAAACCCTTTTCAGGAATGACTTCACTTTGTGCAGGACTGATAGGTGTTCTGTTTTCCTGTTTGGTATGTGCGTTGTTTCTGGCATACCTACCATTGGCAGAAGCCGTAGCATCCAACCTGTTCAGGTTACCAAAATGTTCAGCAACAGGACGCATATTGTTTGCATAATATTTCACATCGGGTGAACTCATTATACGCGCCATGCGATTATCACCTTCACCTACCTGATAACCAACATAGGTTACATACCAGGCTTTGCCTTTTTTGTCGGTTAACTCTGTAGAAAGTGAAATAATAGTTTGATTGGTGGTGATGTTCTTTTTGCTGGTGGCAGGAAGAGTAAAACCAGACGCTGTTGCATCTTTATCAATGGCGCTACTAAACCATTGTTCAATTGGTTGCCCTTCACTTTTTGCAATGGGCATGATCTCGTACAAAAATTCCTTGCCTTCAAGACTGGCTGCTTTGCCAGGTTTCAAAGTGTAGCTACCGCTTTTCTCATCCAGGTCCCATCCGGAAATGGGAGGAACAACTACTTGGGAAAAGGAGGTAGTTTTACTAACCAAAATACTTAGTACTATCAACAAATAGGGCCTTGCTTTCATAACAGGTATTTGAATCCAATTAGCAACTTTTGGGCCATAGAAAACGCGTAAAACGTCCTTTTATTACGAACTAGCAACGTTTTCTTGTTAAACTGGCCTGCAATTGTTAATTGGGGAATGCGCAAAATTAATCTGAAACTCGGTAAAGTCAAATGCCTTGCGCATTATTAAAAGAAATAAATATAATTTAATGCTATGCCCGGCATTTTATATGCTGGTTTACATTATCGCATATATGCTCAAAAATATTGTTGCATCAGAATAAAATATATTTTTCATTCCCATGCAACCTTTTACTAGCGCTGGCTTGCGATTAGCAAATTAAGGTCGGTATATTTTAAGTCGAAGCGTTGGCTCAGGTGGAAATTAGTGAGCGCTCCTTTGAAAAGATAAATACCACTTCGCAGATGAACTTTATGCCATACGAGGTTCTCAAATCCCCCCTCTTCGCCCGCTTCCAGCAACAATGGCATCAATACATTACTGATGGCTTGTGAGGCGGTGCGTGCAAAGCCCGATGGAATATTGGGCACACAATAGTGAATAACGCCGTACTTCATGAAGATCGGTTGTTCATGACCGGTTATCTCAGATGTTTCAAAACAACCGCCCCGGTCAATACTAACATCAATGATCACACTACCAGGTCGCATATTGCTTACCATTTCTTCGCTAACCACCACCGGCGTGCGGCCGCTTTGCGAACCCAGTGCGCCTACAGCAACTTCACAGGTCTTTAATTGCTTGGCCAGAATGCGGGGCTCAATTACCGAGGTCCACATACGCTGGCCTATGTTATTTTGTAACCGTTTTAACCGGTATACACTATTGTCGAATACTTTTACCGATGCACCCAGGGCCAAAGCGGCACGGGCGGCAAACTCACCTACAATACCAGCCCCCAGAATAATGACCTTGGTTGGCGGAATACCTGAAATACCACCCAGCAACACCCCTTTGCCATGGTTGGCCGAACTGAGGTATTGGGCTGCAATAAGCATGACCGCACTTCCCGCGATCTCGCTCATGCTGCGAACAATGGGTAAACTATCGCTATCGTCTTTCAGGTTTTCGAATGAGATGGCAGTAATGCGCTTCTCCATCATTTTCTGCAGAAATTCAGCCTTCATGGCCGACAAATGAATGGGAGAAATGATCACCTGGTTAAACTGCAGATGGGGCAGGTCTTCTTCCACCACCGGAGCGCTTTTTACCAGAATAGGCGCTTTATATACCTGCGCTTTTTCATATACGATCTTGGCCCCGGCCTCGCTGTAATCCCGGTCGCGGAAATGGGCAGCCTCCCCGGCATTATGTTCAATAACTACATTATGTCCGTTACTAACCAGCACTCCTACTGCTTCGGGGGTCAGTGCAATACGGTTTTCCTGGAAAGCAGTTTCTTTTGGGATACCAATATGCAACTCCGACCCTTTGGGTTTTATATCCAGAGTTTCCTGAAGCGTTTCGTAACTAAAAGAAGTGCTGATGATCGGCTTTTGCTGGGACATGTAGCAGTAAATGATTTTACCCCCATTATCGGGGCCACAAGTTACAAATTAAATTCTGAAGTAGGCGGTAAGAGGTAGTGGACCTTACTTTAGACTTTATATACCAGAAAAATGGATGATCCTTGTATTTGGATCTACTACCTGGATCTCTACCCATGCAGTATCCTCGGGAAAAATGCCTTCGGCCCGGGCTGGCCATTCCACCAGACAAATTTCGCCGGAATACAGACAGTCCTCCACCCCGGCCCGAACGGCCTCCTCCTCATCTTTCAACCGGTACAGATCGATATGAAAAACCCGGCCACCCGGATATTTATATTCGTTTATAATGGAAAAAGTAGGGCTTCCGACCGTACTTGTTACCCCTTTCTCGTCACACAAGGCGTGAATAAGGGTTGTTTTACCGGCGCCCATGTTGCCATAAAAGGCAATCACCTTACGCCCATCAATAAGTTCCCAAAACCGGTGGGCCGTTTGCCTGATGTTATCTAATGTACATTGCAGCTGCATAAAGACGCAAAGATAATGGCCATGGGGCGGAACGAAAGATTAAAGTTAAAATTGCAACCCCGTGTACATAATATTGCCATAATGCCGGGAATTAAGATCATTGAGCGGTAAATTTGCAAATACACTCAACCCCATGGATGAACATGAATAAAGTGAATTGGAAAGTAGATGGCATGACCTGTTCAAATTGCGCACTAACTGTTCAGCAATACCTCACCAGTGAAGGGCTCGAAAACGTGAAGGTAAACCTGATGGGGGGTGAGGTAAGCTTTGATATTACCGAAAATAACGAACAAAAGCTTATTAAAGGCATAGAATCGCTGGGCTATACCGTTCAAAATGACAATCTGCCAGGCGCAAAAAAACGCAAGCGGTTATTTACCTCCCACAAACAACGCTTCCTATTCTGCCTGATCTTTACGCTGCCCCTGATGCTGCATATGCTCGACAAGTGGTTGCACCTCCACTGGTTGATGAATCCCTGGGTGCAACTAGGTTTATGTTTACCCGTATATATAGTGGGGATGGATTTTTTTGCCCGCAGTGCTATAAAAAGCATTCGCAACCGCATGCCCAATATGAATGTACTGGTGACCATTGGCGCTACAGCTGCATTCGCGTACAGCTTAACCGGTGCCTTGCTGAACCTGGGGCCGCAGTATCTGTTCTTTGAAACTACCGCTTCCATCATTACCCTGGTGTTCCTGGGTAATTTTCTGGAAGACGCCTCTATACAATCCACTCAACGGGCGCTGAACAGCCTGGCCAAATCACAAAAAATGGTGGCCAATATGATCGCCTTTGATGAAAACCACCAGGAGATCATTTTCCCAATGGAGAATACGCAATTGCGTGTCGGCGATCTGGTCCTGATCAAAAGCGGCGAACAGGTACCGGTTGATTGTAAGATATTATCGGGCGAGGCAACCGTAAATGAATCTATTATTACCGGCGAAAGTTTACCCCTTCATAAAAAAGGGAAAGACAAACTGATCGGCGGCAGCATCGTCATTGATGGCATTGTTCGCGCTCAGGTTACCGCTGAAGCAAAGGATTCCGTTCTTTCAAACATCATTAACCTGGTAAAACAGGCCCAAAGCGAAAAGCCCCCCGTACAACAACTGGCCGATAAGATCAGCGCCATTTTTGTGCCCCTGGTACTGGCCATTGCCGTAGTGGCCTTTATAGCGAACTACCTCCTACTTCATGATTTTACAATTGCCCTGATGCGCAGCATCGCCATTCTGGTAATTGCCTGCCCATGCGCTATGGGACTGGCCACTCCCGCCGCCATTGCGGTTGGCCTGGGCCGGGCAGCCAAAAACGGCGTTTTATTCCGTAATGCCAAAAGCCTTGAGCTCTTCAGGAGCATTAAACAAGTGGTGTTCGATAAAACCGGTACGCTTACTACAGGCAGGTTTGAATTGTCTGATTACAAAGTGGAAACAGATGTCCTTTCCATAGAAGAATTCAAGCACATTGCTTTTTCATTGGAAAAATACTCCAACCATCCTATTGCCCAGTGTATAACACTCAGCTGGAAACAAAAGAACGCGATCCGTTGGACCAAAATAGAAGAGAAAAAAGGCGTTGGCATGATTGCCACTACTGCAAACGGCGATCAATATATTGCCGGTTCATTCGAAACTGCCATGGCAGTAACTACCGACGATACACATAACGTATATATCATCAGGAACGGGCAATTGCTGGGCTGGATCGATGTTAGAGATGAGGTTCGCGCTGAAGCTATTTCAATAGTACAATATCTTCGTCACCGGAACATTCGCACCATATTATTAAGTGGCGATCGCCTGCCCAAATGCCGCCAGCTGGCCAATTTGCTGGGCATTGATGAAGTGATAGCAGAAAAAAAGCCGGAAGAAAAAATGGCTGTTATCGAGGACCTTACCCTGCAGGGCCCAACGGCCATGGTGGGGGATGGTATCAATGATGCACCTGCACTGGCCAAAGCAACTATTGGTATTTCATTGAGTGAAGCATCGCAAATAGCTGTACAAACGGCCGATGTTGTATTGATGAACAGTGGAATTAAAAACCTACCCCTCGCGTTGGGATTAGGCCGTCATACGTTTCTTACCATCAAACAAAATCTTTTCTGGGCGTTTATTTACAATATCATTGCCATTCCAGTTGCAGGATTTGGATTGCTCACCCCCACCTTTGGTGCCTTGATAATGGGATTGAGTGATGTGGTGTTGGCGGTTAATTCGGTGAGGCTTTTTGTTAAAAGAGTATCTTGATTTAACTTAAGCAGCTTTCGTGAATCGGCAAACGTGAAACGGGAAATGAATACAGGGCATCTCACTGCGTTCGATGCTGGCGATTAATTCGGTGAGGCTCTTTGTTAAAAGAGTATCTTGATTTAACTTAAGCTGCTTTCGTGAATCGGCAATCGGCAATCGTGAATCGGCAAATGAATACAGGCATCTCACTGCGTTCGATGCTTGTCACTTCGCTGCGCTCAGTGCCAGGAATGGCAGTCAGCAGTCGGTAATCGACAATAAATCCAACTTAGCCGGTAGTAATCGGCTATTTTCACAAGAAATTCATAGATTGGCATTACAATTAAATGCCATGTTTTTACAGCTTGCCCACAAAGAACGCGACATTTACAAGGTATCAAAGTTATTTGTAGTTACTTGCTATCGATTAACTAATACATTCCCTTCCGAAGAAAAATTTAATATGATTTCACAAATCAGAAGGGCCGCATTATCGGTGCCATTGAACATCGCAGAAGGGGCATCGCGAAAATCGGATGCTGAAAGAAAAAGATTTTATGAAATAGCCAGAGGATCAGTTATAGAAATAGATGCGCCAATAGAAGTTGCCGCTGAGTTGAAATATGTCATCAAAGAAGAACAGGAAGAACTTGGAGAATTGATGATCAGATGCTTTCAAATGCTTACAAAAATGATCGGTCATTGATTGACTATGAAACATTGCCGACTGCCGATTGCCGACTGCCGGCCCAAGCAACTCTGAAACACAATCACACCACTAACCAATGAGCATTCATCATATTCTAAAAGCATACTGGGGTCACTACAATTTCCGCCCGCTGCAGGAAGATATAATAAGGTCCGTGCTAAATGGTAAGGATGCCCTGGCATTGATGCCCACAGGCGGTGGTAAATCTCTTTGCTTTCAGGTGCCCGCAATGGCTAAGGAAGGATTGTGCCTGGTGATCAGTCCTTTAATTGCATTGATGAAAGACCAGGTAGACAACCTGCGTAAAAAAGGCATAACAGCGTTTGCTATTTACTCAGGCATGACCCGCAAGGAAGTGATCAACATCCTAAAACTGGCCACCAACAGCAATTGCAAATTCTTATACGTTTCCCCGGAGCGGTTAGAAACTAATTTGTTTCAGGAATACCTTCCAGCCCTTGATATTAACCTCATTGCAGTTGATGAGGCACACTGTATTTCGCAATGGGGCTACGACTTCAGACCGCCCTATTTGCGCATCGCGGCTTTGCGTGAAGAACTGCCTGGCATCCCCATCCTGGCACTTACCGCTTCCGCCACACCGGCAGTACAAAAAGATATTTGTGAGAAACTTAATTTTAATGATCCAGCCATTTTCAGCCGGTCGTTTGAACGGCCGAATTTATCATACAGCGTATTCACCGTTGATTCAAAGATCAACAAGATCACCGAGATATTACAGAAAGTAACAGGCAGCAGTATTGTTTATTGTAAAAGCCGTAAACGTACCAAAGAAATAAGTGATCTGCTGAACATGCATGGTATTACAGCCGACTTTTATCATGCTGGTTTGCCACAGGAAGAACGGATGCGCAAACAAACAGCCTGGATCAATAATGCTGTTCGTACCATCGTTTGTACCAATGCCTTTGGTATGGGCATCGACAAACCCGATGTACGCGTGGTAGTACATGCCGATGTACCTGATTGCCTGGAGAATTACTACCAGGAAGCGGGTCGTGCCGGTCGTGATGAAAAGAAATCATACGCCGTATTGTTGTATGATCACAAAGAACTAATTGACCTACAGCAGCTACCTGATATCCGCTTTCCTACTTTAGAAAGCATTCGACTGGTTTATGAAGCCCTGATGAATTACCTGCAAATACCATCCGGTTCGGGCGAAGGCAATTACTATAACTTTGATTTTACTGATTTTGTAAAAAAATTCAGAATAGACATTAACCTGGCCATCTATGCCATTAAAGCACTGGAACAGGAAGGTTGGTGCTCTTATAGTGAACAGATATTTTTACCCTCTCGTATTCAGTTTGTAACCAATAAATCCTGGTTATATCAATTTGAAAATGATAATCCGAAACTGGAACCGCTTATAAAAACCCTGCTGCGCACGTATGAAGGCATTTTTGATATACCGGTAAGTATACACGAAAAAAACATCGCCTATTTATTGCGCAGGGAAGAAGCAGACATTATTCCCGATCTGAAAAGATTGCATGCCAACGCAATCATAGAATACATACCTAAAAAAGACAGTCCGCAGATATACCTTATGTTGAACCGGGTAAGAACAGAGTCGCTGCGTATCAACATGGCTGCATATGATAAAAGAAAGCAACAGTTTATCGAGCGCATCAATAAGATACAGGAATATATTCATGTCAGTAAACAATGCCGCAGCCAGTTTATTGCTGCTTATTTTGGCGATGATAAAACAAAACCTTGTGGTATTTGCGACAATTGCCTGAAGCAAAAAGACCATGGACTTTCTGCTGATGAATTTGATACAATCATGCAGTCTGTATTCAAGATCATTCGCCAGCAACCGGTCCCCAGTGAAGCGTTGCCACAACAGTTACCCGGTATAAAAAAAGAGAAGCTTTATAAAGTGCTGGACTTTCTTCAAAGTGAGAACAAAATCTATATAGACAAAGAAGGGTATATAAAGCCAGCGTAAAGAAAAAGACCTGTAAGGTCCATCATTGGGTTTTGAACTATCAAACTGATGTCTTGGACCTGACAGGTCTTATGCTTAGCCGGCACAAGCGGACGTTTGTGCCATTTTAAGGAATCGACCTGTCAGGGCCGCATTAACCATCTAATTATTCAAGACCCGATGGCGGACCTTACAGGTCTTCGCATCCATTATTTATGCATATGCATGCCCACCTGTGACATCATCGTATTCGATGATTGCACATTGTGGTGTTCTGTTATCTGCCCCTCGTCGTTGAGTTTGAAGATATCAACATCCTTAACCTTATACGATTTATTGGTGGCCTTCATACCCATGAAATCACCTTTCCAGGTGCCCGTCTGATCGGCCCAAACCGCTACCCAATCGCCATCAGCTATATACTTCACGTTTTCGGCTTTGTTATCAGGAAAAGCGGTCATCCATCCGTTGATCATTTTCTCAATACTATCCCTTCCCTTAACTGGCGGCATGCTGCCATCGCCATAATCAACCACATCTGCCGTGCAATACTTCAATGCTTCACTTACATTGTGCGAATTCATGGCATCATAACTGGCCATCACCGTTTTTTTGTTGCGCTCCGATTTACTTTCTGAAGTGGTGGCTGCTGTTGCGGTGGTGTCGTTCATTTTGGTTGTTCCCCCTTCCGCTGTTTTGTTCTCATTGGACCCACAAGCCGCAAAAAGGATAGCTGTTGCGGCAAACAATAAAAGCGATTTCTTCATAATTGTTATTTTAGGTTAAAGAATAAAAATCCCTGTCATGTGCCATGACGGATGGTTGGGACTTGTGTAACAATAGAAGATACGGTTATGATTGCTGCAAACAGGCCTTGTTAAAACCAGCTACTCGATTTTTTAGATGAACTTTTTCCACCCAAACCCAATGCCCCCAGCAAGCTGCGGGTAATAACATTGGCGGCGGTACGTCCTATTTGTTTGGTAACTGAACTTTCCAGTACTTTTTCCAAAGTTGATTTTTCTTCTTTCTTCGATGCTCTGGTTGGCTTTTCAGCAGCCTGCTGTTCCGATCTCTGAGCTGCTTCTTCCAGTTTGGCGGTTAATATTTCACACGCACTTTCTCGGTCTTCGTCATTGGCGTATTTCTTTACCAGCTTCGATCTATCAACCAGGTTATCAATTTCTGCATCCGTTAAAACATCCATGCGTGAACGGGGCGGCACCAGCATCGTATGCACCAGCGGGGTGGGAATACCCTTTTCGTTCAGCGCAGTGACCAATGCCTCTCCTATACCCAGTTGGGTAAGCAGTTCATCGGTTTTATAAAAGTCTGTTTCAGGATAGTTCTCAGCAGCCTGTTTAATGGTCTTTCTGTCGGCAGCAGTAAAAGCACGCAAGGCATGCTGCACCTTTAAACCCAGCTGACTTAAAATAGCGGCGGGAACATCCTGCGGGTTCTGTGTACAAAAGAAAATGCCTACTCCTTTTGAACGAATAAGTTTTATGATGGTCTCAATCTGTTGTAATAATGCATCAGTAGCTTCCTGGAACACCAGATGCGCCTCATCGATAAATAGTACCAGTTTGGGCTTATCCATATCACCTGCTTCTGGTAAAGTGGCATACAGTTCAGCCAGCATTTGCAGCATAAAGGTGGAGAATAACTTGGGTCGGTTTTGCATGTCGGTTACCCGCAATACATTTATTATTCCCCGGCCATCATCGGCAATGCGCATGAGGTCATCAATCTCAAAAGAAGGCTCCCCAAAGAAATGGTCAGCGCCCTGCTGTTGCAGCTCTATTACTTTCCGTAATATGGTGCCGGTGCTGGTAGTAGCTATCTTTCCATAAGCCTGCTCTATCTCTTTCTTGCCTTCGTTGCTTACATACTGGATCACCTTTACAAAATCTTTCAGATCAAGCAGGGGCATTTTATTATCATCGCAATATTTGAATATCAGGGATACAATGCCTTCCTGGGTATTGTTCAGGTCGAGGATCTTTGATAATAAAATGGGGCCAAATTCGCTTACCGTTGCACGCAAGCGTACGCCTTTTTCATCGCTCAGGCTCATTAGCTCAACGGGAAAAGCAGCGGGTTTGTATTCTCCCCCGATCTTTTCCAACCGCTCTTTGATATTATTATTCTCTGTACCGGCAGCGGCAATGCCACTGAGGTCGCCTTTAATATCCATCAACAACACAGGCACACTGGCATCGCTCAATGCCTCGGCTATCAACTGCAGGGTTTTGGTTTTTCCCGTACCGGTTGCGCCGGCTATCAACCCATGCCGGTTCATAGTTTTTAATGGCAGAAAGACATCTGTTCCCGCAAGCACTTCCCCATCCAATACAGCCGTACCTATACGAAAAGATTCTCCTTTAAATGTGTAGTTATCCTTTACTAACTGAACAAATGCATCCTTATTTGCCATACTCAAATTTTATGGCAGAAAGATACAGGTTTACGCGCAATCGACAAGCTCCCGCCAACGAACAGATTATATTTTTTACCAACACGTAACAGTGCGGCCATTCCAGCCTAACCCGCTGAAAATAAACCACCTACCAAAAATAAACGGAGCGGTCCGCCGAAGGTGGACCGCTCCATTTGCCTATTAACAAATCAGTCAATCAGGCTTACATGTCTTCTTCCCGCTCCAGCATTAGAATAGCACTTTGCGGAACGATGTAATACTTATCATTTTCATACAACACCTCGGTGGCGCCGCTCAATAAAAAGATGGCCAGATCGCCTTCTTTTGCCTGTAATGGAACGTATCTTACCTGCTCTTCGCTCCCTTTCCAGCTTTCTTCCTCTATCGGCATGGGAATGGCATATCCTGGTCCGGTTTTAATTACGTACCCCTGCTGTACTTTTTCGCGTTCCCCTACCCCGGGCGGCAGGTATAAACCGGTTTCTGTACGTTCATTTGGTTTAGCAGGACGGATCAATACTCTGTCACCAATGACAATAAGTTTTTTGAATTTGTTATCAGTTGTCAAACGCATACGACCTTGATTAAAGGCGTAAAATTAACCAATTAACTGTTCATACTATCTATTTACCGTTCAGCCCGGCGGGCCCGCCTTCGCTAAAGCTTCGGCGGGCAAAGCAGGGATTATTAACAAAAAATTACGCGGATATTGCCGGTTATGGCAAATGATTTAACTTTATTTACACTATCGAACTAAATCTACATCACAATGGAAGGAAAGAAACCTAAAATTTTATTATGCGAGGACGACCAGAACCTTGGAATGGTGTTGAAGAATTATCTGGAATTAAATGACTTTGATGTGACGCTGGAACGTGACGGTCGCCTTGGCCTTGCCGCTTTTCAACGCGAAAGATTTGATCTGTGCTTACTTGATATAATGATGCCTCATATGGATGGTTTCACGCTCGCGGAAGAGATCCGCGATGTGGACCCGGATATTCCATTATTCTTCTTAAGCGCCAAAACCATGAAGGAAGATATCATTCAGGGTTACAAACTCGGCGCCGACGATTATATTACCAAACCGTTCGATAGCGAGGTTTTGTTATTGAAAATTAAAGCCATTCTGAAAAGGAATGAAGAAGTGAATAAAGAGCAGGAGAACAAAGAGTACGACCTGAGCGATTATCACTTCAATCCCAAATTACGCGAATTGAGCCATAGCGGGAAAACACAAACCTTATCGCCTAAGGAAAATGAGTTGTTGAAAATGCTGTGCGAGCACATGAACGACCTGTTGCCTCGTGAGCAGGCCCTCAAAAAGATCTGGGGCAGCGATACTTATTTCAATGGCCGTAGTATGGACGTGTATATTGCCAAACTGCGCAAATACCTGAAAGACGACGACAGTATTGAGATCGTGAACATCCATGGAAATGGATTTAGATTAGTGGTACCTGTGGCTTAGTCGTGAAACGATAAACGTGAAATAAGCCTTCCGGCAATTAGCAATCCCGAATTAATTCAAGATAAAGCTCAAAATAAGAAACGCTGAGTACGTATGTATTCAGCGTTTCTTATTTGAGGCTTAAGACTATTTATTAGTTTCAAAAATCGCGATCCTTTTCACGTTTCACGTCTCATCCCGGCTAAGCCGGGACCGATTCCAGGCGCCGAGCGTAGCGAAGGTGCTATTGCATCGAACAAAGTGAGATGCCCTGTATTTGTTTGCCGTTTCACGTTTCACGATTGCGGCCCCGAGCGCAGCGAAGGTCGTAAGTGCCGACCTGTTTGCCGAAGCCTTGGCGTAGGCGGATTAATCAAACAATGTTCCCACTCCACCACTACCCGGCGCTATTCTTCCCAAATGGGCATACGCCTTGTGCGTTGCCTCACGGCCACGGGGGGTGCGTTTAATAAACCCTTCCTGGATCAGAAATGGTTCATACACCTCCTCCAGCGTTCCGGTCTCTTCGCCTACAGCCGTCGCAATAGTGGTAATACCTACAGGACCACCTTTGAATTTATCAATAATGGTAAGCAGT
Source organism: Niastella soli (assembly GCF_017742245.1). Taxonomy (GTDB): domain Bacteria; phylum Bacteroidota; class Bacteroidia; order Chitinophagales; family Chitinophagaceae; genus Niastella; species Niastella soli. Next base: position 2,092,859 of record NZ_JAGHKO010000001.1, on the reverse strand, counting down.
ATGCGATTATCCATTTCATCGAGCCCATGTTCATCCACATTCAATGCTTTTAGCCCATGCTGGGTTATACCCAGATCAATAACGCCATTGCCAAGCACTTGCGCAAAATCGCGCATCCGGCGTAACAGGCCATTGGCAATACGGGGCGTACCGCGGCTGCGCCGGGCAATTTCACCCGCCGCATCTGAAGTTATTTTTGTGCCCAGGATGCTGGCCGAACGTGAAACAATTTTCTGCAATGTATCGGCGGTATAATATTCCAGCCTTTGTTTAATGGCGAAACGCGATAGTAAAGGTGCCGTCAGCAATCCACTGCGGGTGGTAGCGCCCACCAGCGTAAAGGGATTTAGTGTTAATTGTATGCTGCGGGCATTGGGGCCGCTATCGATCATAATATCGATACGGTAGTCTTCCATGGCCGCATACAGGTATTCCTCCACCACTGTGCTCAACCGGTGAATTTCGTCTATAAACAATACATCCCGCGGTTCCAGGTTGGTAAGTAACCCCGCCAGGTCACCGGGTTTTTCAATTACCGGTCCGCTCGTTTCCTTGATGTTCACGCCCAACTCATTGGCCACAATACGGCTCAGCGTTGTTTTACCCAAACCGGGCGGGCCATGGAACAGAATATGGTCAAGGGCTTCCCCCCGCATTTTAGCCGCCTTAATAAAAACGATCAGGTTTTCGATGATCTGCCCCTGTCCCGAAAAATCATTTATTTCCCGGGGGCGGATGTTATTCTCAAACTCCTTATCCGCCGCACTAAGGCTTTCTTTATTGTTATTTAAGTTCGGATTAGACATGCTTTGTAAAACTACGCAAATGTAAGTCAGTAAACCAGGTAATCGTAAAATTCACTAACTTAATACGGAGCTGGTCTTCCGTACCCCCGATCATTTTTACACTACATCATCTATATAAAATCTGAATTATGAAAGTAGGTATTATTGGCTCGGGCATAGTTGGCCAAACACTTGGCACTGCTTTTTTAGCCGAAGGATATGAAGTTATGCTGGGTACCCGCAACCCCGGCAAAGAAGAAGTAAAAAAATGGAAGGATGCCAACCCCAAAGGACAATGCGGCACCTTTGGCGTAACCGCGCAATTTGGTGACATTGTAGTATTGTCCGTTGCCGGTTCTGCAGCGGAATCGGCTATCAAGCTATCAGGCACTTCTCACTTTAATAATAAGATACTGATAGATACTACCAATCCCATTGCAGCCGGTGCCCCAAATGATGGGGTGTTGTCGTTCTTTACAGATCTAAACGAATCATTGATGGAACGGCTTCAAAAACTGATCCCACAGGCAAGAATAGTAAAAGCCTTTAACAGTGTAGGCAGCCCGCAAATGTATAAACCAACCGTAAAAGGCGGCCCGCCTACCATGTTCATCTGCGGTAATGATGTCAATGCAAAAAAAACCGTGACGGATATCTTAACTGCTTTTGGCTGGGAAACGGCTGATATGGGTGTAGCCACCGCCGCCCGCGCCATTGAGCCTTTGTGTATGTTGTGGTGTATTCCCGGTTTTTTACAGAACCAATGGACGCATGCGTTCAAGTTGTTAAAAGTTTAAGGTTGAAGGAAAATTGCCAATTTCAGGCTTCCCGAGATTTTTCGACAGTTATATCTTTCAGGGCACTTTCAACTTTCTACTTTAAACTTTATAACTTTATAACATGAACTTCGAAGTTTTTCAACAAAGCCTTGACGCCAATACACCACCTGGCAACAGTAATGTATATCTTCAATCGTTATGGCACGATGCCAAAGGCGATTGGGAGCAGGCTCATACGTTGATACAAGACCTCACTGATAAAACAGCTGCCTGGATCCATGCCTACCTGCATCGTAAAGAAGGCGACATCTGGAACGCCAACTACTGGTACACCAAAGCCGGCCAACGCATGCCTGGTTATGGCCTTGAACAGGAGTGGGAGGAATTGGTTAAAGCCATGCTTTAACAATTATTCCGGTACCCGTTCAATTTTACAGATATAACAACAAGCCTGTGCATTGCGGGCATGGAGGTATTCAATTTCGGGATGTAACTCAAATGTATTAGCAATAAGCTCGTCCACATCATCATCCCCTACCAGCCGCGTAAATACCATCAGCTGCTCTTTGCTATATCCGATCAGCGACAAGGGAAAGCTTTTCTTATTGGCCTTTATTTCAGGAGGGAACCGATGAACGTCTGTATATTCTTCTACATCCTCTTTATTGATAAAAACAGGTCCGGGTTGGTTGTAAGGATTGTCAATACCAAATGGACTATGACTGATCAGAAGCCTTGTATCAATCCCTTTTTTAAATGGCTTTAGCGAAACCCTGCACGGCCCCAACCCTGTTGCTATTTGCTCAATAACCGAGTGCCCAAATGTATCTTTACCACTTGACCTGATCTGGGCTGCATATTCTTTTGACAGGGGAACAATTTTAAACTTTCGCATGGTGTATTCTTTTGTTGTAACACAAAATTGCCACCATTGCCAGCTTATTTCAACCCGTTTATTGCTATATAAAAAGTTATTCTTTTATATACCGGTCCAACTGTAAAATGAGGTTGGGGTCGGGGCAATTGGCCAGGTATTTTTCCCGCTCAGAATTTTTGCAAACACCGGGATAATCACCTTCTTTCAATTCCATATCGAGAATGATCTGAAAATGAAGGTGTGGCGGCCAGTGGCCATTTTCATGTAACTCGCCAAAGTGCGCAATGGTTTGTCCAATGGAAACGTATTGTCCGGCTGAGAGGGTTTGAATATCGCGTACACTCAAATGACCATATAAAGTATAAAAAGCAAATCCATCCAGTTGATGTAATAAAATTAACGTGGCCCCATAATCGCCATATTGATCGTTGAACGCAAAGCTGTGTATCATACCGCCCATAAAGGCATACACATTGGTGCCTGCGGGTCCCCAAATATCAACTCCCAAATGCAGCCGACGCGGCTCTTCATTTGGTTGAGCACCGTCAAATACCGAACTGATACTATAAATGGTGCGATTTTCCGCATAACCACCTATACCATACCGGGAGTTGGTGGTTTGCAGTTTACGTTGAATATAATCACTGAATATATGTTCATCGCTCAGGATCTCAGCAGTGAGTTCTGTATTCTGTTGCGTAAAATCCAATGGCAGTAAATGATCTGTTCCCGGAATAAAATCTACTACCCGGTGAAAAGTGTGTTGATATTTACGGATGATATTTCCAAATGTTGCTGCGTTCAATGGTTGATGAATTATAGTACGCTAATAATCAGTTTGCTGTTAAAACAATTAAAATTTCAGGCAATGCCTTTTTGCTAATATACAACATCTCCTTAATAATCAATAAGTAGCGATCAATGTAATCCAAACATCCATTTAGTTTTGCCAACTTTTCACCACAAATTATAAAATGGCATAATTTCTGACTAACTAACTATTAAAATCAATGCAGGGTATGAACACGTGGACGATCATATTTTATCTTATACTGGCGGTTTCGATAGTATCTTATACCATTCTGATGAATTATAAAAAAGACCGGAATGAATTAGAAACTGGCGATCAGGAGGAATCAAATAAAAGGAATTGATCTTTTTACTCCTGCTCACTGAAAACAATCATTGCTGACTGAGGTAATAACGCGCTGTAATTAACTTCAATAGAATTAAGCAATCTTTCTTCCAGCATATTTGCCATAGTTTCAAAGTACAGCACCACATGCTCCCGTACGTTTCGCTTCAGCCATTTAAAGCCGCCGGGTAACCGGTTTAATATCTCACGATCTTCGAGGTATTCCAGATTATGAATATCCGTAGGCGTGAGTCCCAGGTCTTGCAGCTTTTTTAATAACAAATTAATTGGAGCATCGCTGACCGAACAGGTTTCCTGAGCCAGTTCCGTCCACTCACCGGTACCGGTATGGGCATAAGTAACTATCTCCTCTTTTGTCAATGTAGTTGTGGCTTGTAATAAATGTCCACAATTACAGGCCCCATGATGCCCCCAGGCATAATAATTGCCATTTACCAGGCCGGCGGCTGCTTTTCGCAAGCCTTCGATCAACGCTATTGTTGGATATGCCATATTGCAAATTTCCTAATAAAACAGCCGGGGAAAAAGATTAGTTTAAAAGGAGGAAAACCGAATTTTCTGAACACCACCAAAATGGTTCAAAATCAGCAAACAAGGGAATTTCCAGTGAATTCGTTAAATGAAAATCCAGGCAAAATATTACCGTATCCAGGGGCGTTTTAAACATTCACAGCTAAATTAATTGCCTTGAAAACACGTATTGAACTGCTACTGGGCCTGCTGTTTTGTAGTTTTCTTCCTATTGTAACACATGCTCAAACCATTACGGGCGCCTGGAAGGGCAAGATCGGTTCTGCACACACCGAATTGAAACTCATTAAAAAAGGCGATAGCCTGTTGGGCACCTCCTATTACTACACCTCCCGCAGTAACTATATCCGCTATGCTGTGAAGGGGTATTTCGACCCTAACACTAATAGCGTAGTGTGGTGGGATGATGCCATGCTCGAAGACCGGCTCTCTGGTAAACTATTTGGTAGCGGCGAAAAAGAAGCACTACTATCTGTGGCTGATTTTAATTGCCCCGGTGAAAAGACAATGATGCTGGATGGCGAAAGCACCGAACGCGATAACAAGAGTAAACCTAAAGGTACCGTTGCCCTGCAGAAAATTTCTTCTTCTGGCTTTCACGACGAATGGGATTTTGTAATTGAGAATTATATCTACGGGGCCAATGACCCGGAGATCATTGATAGCATTGCCCGTTTGCATCTGGCAAAGAATGAGATCCCTGAAGAAAAAGAAATAACAGAAAGCACTTATCAAAGTACCACTGTTAAACCGGTTACTAAAGACAATCCTTCTATTGCTGTAACGGCGCCGCCCATTGCAGAAAAGAAAACCCCGGGTGCTGTTACTTCTGCCCAGCAAAAGTATTCCAGCCGCGAAAAGAAACTGGCTACCGTTATTCCTATTACCGGTGATAGCATAGAACTGCGCTTTTATGATAACGCCGTAGTGGATGGCGATTCCATTGCCGTGTTCCTTAACGATAAGATGCTGTTTGAGCATGTACGCCTGAACAACAAGCCATACTCCATGACCATTGCAGTGGATGACCTTACTGAAGACAACGAAATGGTGATGGTGGCTGAAAACCTGGGTACCATTCCTCCCAATACTTCATTAATGGTAGCTATTGTTGAGGGGAAGCGCTATGAAGCGCGCCTCGAAAGCACCGAGAATAGCAGTGCGTTGATCAGGTTTATAAAGCAGAAGAAGAAGAAGTAATAAAGTTGGGTCACCCTTAAAGGGTGACCCAACTGAATATCTTACACCACTACATTCACCATCTTACCCTTCACGAAGATCACCCTTTTGTGAGGCTTTCCTTCCATCCATTTCTGAACCACTTCATTACCCAATGCTATCTTTTCCACTTCTTCCTGGGTTGCATCGAGTGAGATCTCGATAGTGGTGCGCAATTTTCCGTTTACAGAAATAGGATACTCTTTGCTGCTTTCTACCAAATAACTTTCATTCAGCTTTGGAAATGCAGCATCCAATATGCTGGTGGTATTGCCTAACAAATGCCACAACTCTTCACTAACATGCGGGGCATATGGCGTAAGTATTATCAATAACGATTCAAGTATTTCCTTTTTATTACACTTCAGCTCGATCAATTCATTCACACACACCATAAAGGCACTCACCCCGGTATTGAAGGAGAACCTTTCCGTATCTTCTTCAATCTTCTTGATGGTCTTGTGCAATACTTTTAATTCAGCAGGCGTGGCTTTATCTTCATTCCAAACCTTTCCTTTAGTCTCGTCATAGAACAAACGCCACAGCTTTTTCAGGAACCGATGGGTTCCTTCAATACCTTTTGTTTCCCAGGGTTTGCTTTGTTCAACCGGACCCAGGAACATTTCATACATGCGGAAGGTATCGGCACCGTACTTATTCACCACATCATCAGGGTTCACCGTATTATACAGGCGCTTACTCATTTTCTCTACCTCCGTGCCGCAGATGTATTTTCCATCTTCAAGAATGAACTCAGCGGTCTCATAATCTGAGCGCCATTTTTTAAATGCTTCCACATCCAGCTCCACACCATCTACAATATTCACATCTACATGGATGGCATCGGTAGCGTATTGATCTTTTAATCCTAATGATACATATTTGTTGGTACCATGAATACGATACACAAAACGGCTGCTACCCTGTATCATCCCCTGGTTCACGAGTTTTTTATAAGGCTCATCATGACCAATAAATCCCAGATCGAACAGGGCTTTCGTCCACATACGGCTGTACAACAAATGCCCTACGGCGTGTTCGGTACCACCGATATACAGGTCAACCTGCCCCCAATAATCGCTGGCTTTGCGGCTGCAAAACTCGCTGTCGTTTTGTGGGTCCATATAGCGGAGGAAATACCAGCTGCTACCGGCATAACCGGGCATGGTATTGGTTTCCAGTTCGCGTGATGTCCATGCAGGAATATTAGCCAGCGGCCCCTCTCCTTCAGGGCCTGGTTTATAACTTTCCACATGTGGTAACTCCAGTGGCAATTCGCTTTCAGCCATGGGATAAGCAATGCCATGCTGCCATTTAATGGGGAATGGTTCGCCCCAGTACCGCTGACGACTAAAGGCGGCATCACGCATTTTATAATTCACCTTGCGCACGCCTATACCCAATTCTTCAATCTTTTGTATCACCACTTCCATGGCGTTGCGCATTACCATGCCATTCAGGAAATCTGAATTTTCCAGTTTGGCATCTTTGGTAGCATTGGCCTCTTTTCCATCGTACTCGCTGCCAATGATATTAGTAATAGCTATATTGAAATGGTTGGCAAATTTATGATCGCGTTCATCGCCACAAGGCACGGCCATAATAGCGCCGGTACCATAACCCGCCAATACATATTCACTGATCCAGATGGGAATTTGACGGCCATTGAATGGATTGATGGCATAAGCCCCGGTAAACACACCACTGATCTTTTTCTCGGCCATACGCTCGCGTTCGCTGCGGCTTTGTACATATTCCACATATTCTTCTACCGCCTGCTGTTGCTTACTGGAAGTTATATCCTTTATGAGCGCATGTTCAGGTGCTATCACCATAAAGTCAACCCCAAAAATGGTATCGGGGCGGGTGGTATACACAGTGAGCTTGTCACTGTTACCCTGAATATTAAAAGTGATCTCTGCGCCATAGCTTTTACCGATCCAATTGGTTTGCATTTCCTTCATCGATTCACTGAATTCGATGCGGTCGAGCCCTTCCAACAAACGATCGGCGTATTCAGTAATACGCAGGTACCATTGCCGTAATTTTTTCTTTACAACGGGATAGCCACCTCTTTCGCTCACGCCATTAACCACTTCATCGTTGGCCAATACGGTGCCTAAAGCTTCACACCAGTTCACTTCACCATAGCCGCAATAAGCCAGGCGGTATTCCATCAAAATATCCTGTTGTTCTTTTTCGGTAAAGCCAGCCCATTCCGCCGCGGAGAAAACCCGTTTGCCGGTTTTGGCAATCTGGTATTTATCATGGGGAATTTCATGCCCGGCATTGCCCTCTTTTTCAAAAGCTTTTACCAGGTTATCGATGTGATCGGCCTTTTTTGTTATGCGGTTATAGAAACTATGGAACAGCTGCAAAAAGATCCATTGCGTCCATTTGTAGTATTTGGGGTCGCTGGTACGGAATTCCCGGTCCCAGTCGAAACAAAAACCGATATTATCGAGCTGACGGCGAAAATTACTGATGTTTTGATCGGTACTCACAGCAGGGTGCACGCCATGGTCGATGGCATATTGTTCAGCCGGGAGGCCAAACGCATCGTATCCCATCGGGTGTAATACGTTGAACCCTTTTAACCGTTTAAAGCGGCTGTAAATATCGCTGGCAATGTAGCCCAGCGGGTGGCCAACATGCAGCCCCACCCCACTTGGATAGGGGAACATATCGAGTACATAAAACTTTGGTTTCGGGGAATCATTGCTCACTTTGTAGGCGCCTGAGGCTTTCCATTGTGCCTGCCATTTTTTTTCTATATCCCTGAAGTTGTATTCCATAATTAGTCCTTAGTTCTGGGTTCTTAGTTTTAGTTCGTCTTGTTTTTTTTGCCTTTCCGCCTTTCTCCCTGACAATCAAACGTTGAGGAAACGTTAAATAGTCATTCTGGCCTGAAATTTTTATATTGTGCCAATCGTTAAGAAGGAGGTCAAAAATACGGATAATAACCGTTTTACCGGGATAAAACCGTTATTTTTGCCGCTCTTTCAAGGCATTATTATCCCTTCAAAAACAATAATTCATGGCGCAATTCGGAAAAGCATCGGCCAAGCGTTCCAAACCATCTTACTTCATGGCCATTTTAGGGGTTACCATAGTTCTTTTTTTTGTGGGCGTTTTCGGGTGGCTGTTATTAAATACCAGCCGTTATACCGAAAAGCTGAAAGAAGACATTAAACTGCAGGTATACCTTCGCAGAAGTGCTACCCAGGCAGATGTGGATACCCTGATGCAATACATTAAATCGCGCCCCTACACCAACATCGTAGAATACATAGACAAGGAAGCCGCCAAAAAGCAGTGGATGGCCAAAGGGGAAACCGACTTCCAGGAACTGCTGGATGAGAACCCGCTACCCGCCTCTATTGATTTTAATCTCAAAAGCATGTACGTTGAAAAAGATACCATTGCCGCCATTAAAGCCGATCTGGAGCAAAGGCAGCTGGTGGTCGAAAGCGTAAAATATCCAGCTTTTGTGGTGGAAAAAATGGGGTCATCAGTTCGGGCCGGACTGATCGTTTTTGCCTCCCTGGCAGCCCTGTTCTGCATCCTTTCGATAGTACTTATTGATAATACGATCAGGTTGGCCATGTACAGCAACCGCTTCCTCATAAAAACCATGCAAATGGTGGGTGCTACCCGGGGATTTATAGCCAAGCCGCTGAATATGCGGGCCGTATTGAATGGCCTCATTGCCGCGCTGGTAGCCATTTTCGTCATTTACGGGCTTATGATGTTATCGGAATACTTTCTGCCCGATCTGAGCGACCTGCGCGATAACAGCAAGGTAATCACGCTGTTTGTGTTCCTGATTGTGCTTGGGATCAGTATTTCCCTGTTCAGTACCTACCGCAGCGTGGTAAAGTACCTGAAAATGAAACTGGACGAACTCTATTAAAATCGAACGCCGAAGACCGAATTATTATTCATAATTCGAAATTCATAAATTACCTATATTGCGCACCTAATAATTGGCCCAATGAAGGACACAAACAAACCGTCAGCACCTGCTACCAGCCTGTTTACTAAAGAAAATTACACCTGGATGATCGCAGGTATTATCCTGGTAGCCATAGGCATTATTTTAATGGCCGGTGGTAAAAGCGATGACCCGAATGTTTTCAAGGAAAATGAAGTATACAGTGTTCGTCGTATCACTATCGCTCCCATTCTCATTTTATTGGGCCTGGGCGTTGAAGTGTATGCCATCTTTAAAAAGCCGAAGAATAGCTGATCCGTTTATATGTTGATAAGCTAAGTTAACACTACGTTATAAGGGCGATGCTGTAATGGTATCGCTTCTTTATTTTATATACTTGCTATTTATTATTTATAAATACCAGAAATGAGCACATTACACGCCATCATCATCGCCATCATAGAAGGCATTACGGAATTCTTACCCATTTCTTCCACCGGACACATGGCCATTGCCTCTGCTATTATGGGCGATCATGGCGCTTTTGTTGAACTGTTTGAAATTGTAATACAGTTTGGCGCAATTCTGTCTGTAGTTGTATTGTACTGGCGCAAGTTCTTCGATTTTAAGAAGATCTCATTTTATATAAAACTGATCATTGCCATTATACCAGCCCTTGTTTTTGGCGCGCTGTTTAAAAAACACATTGATGCCATGCTGGAGAAACCAATGATCATTGCAGTAATTATGTTACTGGGTGGCTTTGTGTTGTTGTTTGTTGATAAATGGTTTCAAAAACCAACGATAGACAGAGAAGACAACATCACCGTTAAAAAAGGGTTTATTATAGGTTGCTACCAGGTACTGTCTATCTTATTCCCCGGTTTAAGCAGAAGTGCCGCTACCATCATTGGTGGAATGCAACAAAAATTAAGTCGCCGGCTGGCCGCTGAATTCTCATTCTTTCTGGCTGTGCCCACTATGCTGGCAGCAACAGTTTATAGCCTGTACAAAATGTATAAAGAACAACCTGAAGTACTTACTAATAGTAGTAACATGGGTACGCTGTTATTAGGCTGTGGTATCGCCTTTGTTGTGGCTATACTTGCCATAAAGTTCTTTATTACTTATTTGCAGAAACACGGTTTCCGCCTGTTTGGCTGGTACCGCATCATTGTAGGCCTGACGCTGATTATCCTGTTTTATACCGGTATTATAGGAAAATAGAATACCATACAGGTTACAGGGTCCTTGAAACCTGTACCCCCGCTAAGGCGAGGCAGGCTCTGTACCTTGTAACATTCACTTCAAATCCAGCACCTACAACCTTACCGCTAAACCCTTTAACATGCAGATCGCTCCCCGCAAAGTAATCAATGCCTGGTGTATGTACGACTGGGCAAACTCTGCTTATAACCTTGTTATAACCTCTACCATATTTCCGGCTTATTATGAAGCCATCACCAAAAACCGGTTACCCGATAATGAGGTGGAATTCCTTGGCCGGAAGTTTGTGAATACCGCTTTATATAATTATGCATTGGGTGCTGCTTTTATTGTTGTGGCCCTGATGTCGCCCATACTCACGTCTATTGCCGATTACCGGGGCAACAAGCGGAATTTTATGCGCTTCTTCTGCACCATGGGTTCTATCTTCTGTTGCCTGTTATATTTCTTTGCGCCGCAACCGCTGGCTGGTGGAGGCACCACGCTTTCGCAGCGCAGTTTAGATGTAGGTATTTTTTGCATGGTGTTTGCCTGTATCGGTTTTTGGGCCAGTCTTGTATTTTATAACTCCTTCCTGCCCGACCTGGTGCCGCATCGCTTGCGCGACCGCATCAGCGCCCGGGGTTATACCTGGGGGTATATTGGCAGTGTGATCTTACAGGTACTTTGCTTTATCATGGTGTTCTTCCCTCACCTATTTGGGTTTCATTCAGATTATGCAAAAGATTTCATGCCACCCCGTGTTTCGTTTGTGCTGGTAGGTTTGTGGTGGTTTGGTTTTGCCCAGATCTCTTTTCGTTATTTGCCCATCAGCACCGTTAAAGAACGGCATGAACGCAAAAATGTATTTACCAATGGCTTTCTTGAGCTTAAGAAAGTATGGAGCCAGCTGAAACATATGCCGGTACTCAAAATGTTCCTGGTATCTTTCTTCTGGTACAGCGCGGGTATACAAACTGTGTTTCTGGCAGCCACCCAGTTTGGCGCCAAGGAGCTGCACCTGCCTACCGATAAGCTTATTATCACCATCATGATCATTCAACTGGTGGCCATCCCCGGCGCTATTCTCATTTCACGGGCTTCGGAGCGGTTTGGCAATATTCAAACCCTGATGGCTTGCGTGCTGATATGGATCGGCGCCTGTATTGGCGCTTACTATACCTATACCGATATTCAATTTTACATCCTGGGCGCTACTGTAGGGCTGGTAATGGGCGGTATTCAATCGCTGAGCCGCTCCACTTATTCAAACCTGATGCCCGATACAAAAGATACAGCTTCGTTCTTCAGCTTTTATGATGTTACAGAAAAAATAGCCCTTGTAATGGGTATGTTCACGTTTGCGTTTATTGAAGAACGCACCATAAAATTTGGCGGCATGCGTAATTCAGTACTGGCCCTGATGGTATTTTTTATGGTGGGTTTTGTTTGGTTGGGACTAACCATGCGTAAAGCCAAACGATTATCTCAGAACAGGCAACAAGGCAACGAAGCATAAGACAGCAAGGTTTGGCTTGAAGCTTGCTACGTATGGCTCATACCCCTTAACCGATTCAACTATAAAATAACATTATGCAACTATATTCAATTAATACCGGTTATTTTAGATTAGATGGCGGTGCCATGTTTGGTGTTGTTCCCAAATCGATCTGGAATAAATTAAACCCGGCCGATGATAACAACCTTTGCAACTGGGCTATGCGCAGTATGTTGGTCCAGGAAGAAAACCGGCTGATATTAATCGATAATGGTATTGGTGATAAACAGGATGCAAAATTCATGAGCCACTATTATCTGAATGGCGATGATACATTAAACAAGTCGCTGGCAAAATATGGTTTCACCCCTGATGATATCACTGATGTGTTTCTTACCCACCTGCATTTTGATCATTGTGGTGGCAGCATCATTCGTTCGGGCGACAAACTGCTTCCTGCATTTAAGAACGCAACTTACTGGAGCAACTTGCGGCACTGGGAAGCAGCTACTCTTCCAAACGAGCGCGAAAAAGCTTCCTTTTTAAAAGAAAACATTTTACCCATCCAGGAAAGCGGACAATTAAAATTTGTTGAACCTACTGATGGCATTGACTTTTCCGATACCATGAAAGTTCGGTTTGCCTATGGCCATACAGAGGCCATGATGTTGCCACAGATCAGTTATAAAGGACATACCATAGTGTACGCAGCTGATCTGTTACCAGCAGTTGCCCACCTGCCCATTCCTTACGTAATGGCTTACGATATGTTCCCGCTTACAACCCTGCAGGAAAAAAAGAAATTCCTTACCGAAGCCGCGGAGAGCAATTACATTTTATTTTTCGAGCACGATCCTATAAATGAATGTTGCTCGTTGCAACAAACAGATAAAGGGGTACGTCATAAGGATTTGTTTAAGTTGTCGGAATTGTAAGTGAGTTGACCGGTTAACAAGTTTTCGACACTATAAATACTTAATAATTATTAAAATAGGCTGGAGTTTTTCTGGCCATTTTTATTTAATTTTACTCTCCCCTCAGCTGATTTTAAAAAGACTATCCATAAAGGTTACCGTTATAATAACAGGTAAAATATCTAAAAAATACGCCTGTCGTAATTATCGCTTTAGTCGTATTTGTCGTTCATAAAATGAACATGTGATTGAGACGCAAATCTGGGCAGGGTCAAAGTCACATATGCTATTTTTACTATTCGTCATACCAATCCTGAAATTTCTCATTTTTTGACTTTTTTTAATTTTAGTCTTCCTAAATCTTCTTTATTGCCTAATTGGCTATTTTTTAAATTTCTCCATCCCTGTAGCAGTAAAATAAGAGAACCGATATCCGATCCACATTTTTGCATTTTCTAAAAAAGCCCAAAAAGAGATTGAAAAGAAAAAGCCCCCGACGGAATCGTCGGGGGCACCCTATTTGTTTAAAATATGTAAAGCTTACATCGAGAACTTTATTTGTAAATCAGCTGGTAATAATGTCAGCAAATTACGCCTCAGACGGTCCTAAAAGGATCCGTAAATAATTGATCTATCGGCATTTACCCACAGAAGACGTCTTATTACAAGCTAATAAGGGATGTTAATGGATAACGCAAATTGCGGTAGCTGATCATGTCAATCTTTACGCTTCCCACAGAAATGGGACTTTCTATACGAATGGGGATATGGTTTTTGTCATCGCTCACCCAAACAGTCATTTTTTCCCCACCTTCAAAAATAGTCCCCTTAATGAGGAGCGGTTTGAATTTTATAGCCCTGAACTTCCCATACTTGGTTTTAATGGTTTCCTTACCCAGATAACGAATATACATTTCATATACTTCATTATCAAGGAACATGGAGAAATTGATCTTATCGTTAACCTTCAGCTTATTGAACTCAATGTTGCGGGAATAGTATACAGCACTTAATACATCCTGCACACATTCAGGCACTTTGTAAACACCCTGGTTGGTTACCGCCGAATTGGTGTTTTTATTGAAGGTTACATTCTCATACTTTTTATAGCCACCCTCATACACATTACGAATAAACCGGTAAGGTTGCAGGGTTGCTGTATCGATATAAGTCTCGTATTTATCCCGCACCTTGAAGAAGTTATCATAAAAAGTATAGCTTTTGCCATCTCCTACGATATGATAAACCGGTTTACCATTCACTTTTTCAAGGGTAGTATTGAAGTTGGCTTCGCCTGCCCCGAAGTAGGCGCCAACTACCGTATAAAACACTTTCAGGGTGATTTGCTCACCTACAGAAAAGGCCGAGTTACGAATTTCGCAAAAGCCATCCCCGGCTTTCAGCGGAAAACTAACAATTATAAGCAGCAGGAAAACGAGTGGTCGGTTTGCTTTCATGTAACGCTATTCAATTAAATCCAATTAATAAGGTTGACGTCCGGGCCGGTATATTATTTTCTATTATTAAACACTTTAATCCCTAAAATTAGCAAACTTCCTATCAAAGCCGGAACTACCAGGTTAATGATCCAAATTCCCAGGGAGGTTGCCAGTATTCCCGAGATATTGCTATCAAAAAGTTGTACCACTTCAATGCCGACTTTCCATCGCACCCCTAAATCGGTAATAACAGCTAAAGATGGCACTATTGATAAGATCAGGAAAATAACACTTACAGCACCTGCCACCTGAGCAGCAGTTATATGCACATCAAACACATTGAACAGCAGGTAATATTGTCCTAAAAAAACACTGTATCTAAGTACAGATAAAGACAAAATTCGAATTAAGATGGTTGCGTTAAGGCTTTCTAAAACCCGTATATAAGCAACAGGCTTTTGTAACCAGGATATCTTTTCCACCCATCTTACCAGGCCTGCTAAACGAAAATAAAATAATGTTAAAACTGTTGCAGCACCCAATGTAAAATATAACACCATCTTCATCCAGGGGCCTGCAAACGTATGAAGCAATTGGGTATTACCATAGGTCATCAAATATAAAAGTCCGCCAATTCCTGCGATCCAGGTAACCAGCAATTGACCCATACTGCATACAATAGTAAGCGAAATTGCCTGTATTCGTTTGCCTTCACCTAGATATAATACGCGTCCCATGTATTCCCCTATGCGGTTGGGGGTAAAAAATGCTAAAGTTGTTCCTGTTAACACAGCTTTGTATGCCTGTGCAAAAGATGTTTGTTGTACCTGTTTTACTACAATTTGCCATTTACGTGCTTCCAACCCATAATTGGCAAAAATGAGTATAACTGCTAACAGCAACTTCCATGCGTCAGGGCCTGTAATTGCCTGCCAGGCATGTTGTAATGACACCTGCCAGTTTTGCTGCCGTAATAATTGCGTATAAATAGACCAGCAAAGCACGCAAAACACCAGCGGGCCTATCACATAGTTGAGAAGAATTTTAATATTTTTGTTCAACGTCACCAAAATAAGTTCACAAAGTAATCCAATCCACAGCCTCCTTGCAAACACCTTCTAAAATAATTCTTGGTATAGATCCCGGCACCTTGTTTATGGGATACAGCATTATTGTTGTTTCCCAGCAAAAAATAAAACTGCTGGAGATGAGTACGTTGAAATTAAACGCCCGTAAAGACAATTACGAACGCCTGCAACTCATTCATCAAAAAATAAGTGAGATCATTAAGCAATATAAGCCTACGAGCTTTGCTATTGAAGCCCCGTTTTTTGGGAAGAACGTACAAAGTATGCTGAAATTAGGCAGGGCGCAGGGGGTAGCTATTGCAGCTGCCATGAATGCGGGACTGGAGGTGGTGGAGTATTCTCCCAAAAAAATAAAACAGTCCATTACCGGTAATGGCAATGCGGGAAAAGATCAGGTATGGCAAATGCTGCAGCGCATTTTAAACATTCAACATAATACCGATATTAAATACCTGGATGCTTCCGATGCCCTGGCAGTGGCAGTTTGTCATCACTTTCAGGATAATCCCATGCTTAAAACAGCGGGTAAAAAACTAAAGGGTTGGGAAGACTTTATAGCTAAGAATCCGGATAGGATACAGCTGAAATAGTGAGTGGTGAGTGGACTCGCGACTGTTGAGTCTAATAACTGTCTTGCGCCGCCAAAAATTCATTGCCCATTGCCTATTTGTCCGCCGTACCCTTGACCCAGGCGGCTTGCCAGCTTCTTACAAATTAGCCAGTATTTTTTCTTGTGCAGCTTTTAACTGTTCAGGTGAGAGTTTCAATTTTCCCCTGGTAAAATTCAGATCATCAATCCCATTAATAGGCACCAGATGTAAATGGGCATGCGGCACTTCAAGCCCCACCACGGCGAGCCCTACGCGGTTACAGGGGAACGCCTTTTCAATAGCCTTTGCAATGGGTTTGGAAAACACCAGTATCCGGCTCAGGTAATCGTCGGGCACATCAAAAAACTTATCTATTTCCAGCTTTGGCACCACCAGCACATGGCCTTCTACCAATGGAAATATATCGAGGAATGCGAAGAACTGATCATCTTCTGCTATTTTATAAGCCGGGATGTCACCGGCAATGATCTTAGAAAAAATAGTCATAGCCCGGTAGATTTTGCTTAAACAGTAATTTCTTCAATTTGAAATTTCAGAACACCGGCAGGCACGGTAACTTCTGTCACATCGCCTACCACTTTGCCAAGCAGGCCCTGACCTATGGGAGAGGTAACGGAAATTTTTCCTTGTTTCAGGTCAGCTTCTTTTTCAGAAACAATAGTATAGGTGATCTTCTTCTTGGTAGCAAGATTGAGGATGGTCACTTTGGTAAGTATAGATACTTTACTTGTATCTACATTTTCGGTATCAAGTATACGCACACTGGCTATATCACTTTCCAGCTTTTTTATTTTGGCTTCCAGTATACCCTGAGCTTCCTTCGCAGCATCATACTCCGCATTTTCTTTCAAATCACCTTTTTCACGTGCTTCAGCAATAGCCCTGGCTGCGGCCGGACGATCAACTGTACGCATACGCAATAACTCCTCTTTCATTTGCTCAAGCGTTTCTTTTGTTATGTATAAAACACTGCTCATATTATCCTCCTTATTTTAAACAAATGGTGCTCTACTGCTATAAATAGAAAAAAAGAACAACGCCTCAGGGCTGAAGCGTTGCACTACTGTATAAAACAAAAATAAACTTTTTTTCAGAATGATTAAGGTCCCAGGTTCTATTTTTTAATAGGAAATATTGGCCCCCCATGTGGCAAGGCCCTGGCCTTATGTCCTTTAAATTCCAAGCTTCTCAACCACCACGGTAGCCATTTTAAGAAAGGCCTCATGACTATACCCCGCAGTGTGGGGTGTTATTAACACATTAGGCTGTTGCAATAACCAGTCCAGCTCCGCTTTTTGGGTAGCTGTATAAGTTTCCAGTTTTTCATTTTCGAGCACATCCAGTCCGGCCCCGGCAATTTTACCATTTTGAAGCGCCCTTATAATAGCTCCAGTATCCTGAACCTTACCGCGTGATGCATTCAAAAAAAATGGCTTACGTTCCAGGGCATTGAAAAAGGCATCATTGGCGTAATGAAATGTTTCCTCTGTCAACGGCAGGTGCATACTCACAACATCGGCATAACGGGCAATTTGCTCCAGGTTGGCTTCCCGTACAAAAGTTTTAGCAAAGTCGAATTTATATTTATCGCAGGCCAGAATGGTAACATCGAACGAGGAAAGCAATTTGGCAAAAGCGCCGCCGGTATTACCAAATCCTATAATGCCAACTGTTTTTCCGGTAAGCTCAATACCCCGGTTGGCATCTCGGATCCATTTGCCTTCCCTGATCTCCTGCATGCTGCTGTTCATCTTATTCATCAGGCCCAGCAACATCCCCAGCACATGCTCTGCCACGGCATTGCGGTTGCCTTCAGGACTGCTTACGCATTGTATACCCTTGCTTTCCGCATAGGCTACATCAATCAGTTCCATCCCACTGCCCAAACGGCCGATCCATTTTAATTTTTCTGCCCGGTCAAGCATGGGTTTATCAATCTTTAAACGGGTAGTTACAATTAAACCTTCTGCTTCATGAATGGTTTCCAACAGCTCCTCATAAGTAACTGCAGGAACAAACTGAACGGTAAATCCTTTTTTCTCTAAGTGTTCAATCAGCCAGTTGTGCACTTTGGCTGTGATTATTACATTCTTCATTCTTATCCTCGTTGTTGGGTCTATTTCATACTAAAAGTAAGCCGCGCAAAATCATTTACGGTTAATTGTTCAGCTCTTTTATCGAATATGGGGTCTTGTAACGCTTCGGGGGTATAAAGGCTCTTCACCGCATTACGCAATGTTTTACGTCGCTGATTAAAAGCTGTTTTAACCAATACAAAAAATGATCTTTCACTCTTCATATCTGGAATGTTTTGCCTCGGCGTTAACCTGATCACTGCGCTTTTTACTTTGGGTGGCGGGTTAAATGCATTTTCACTCACTTCAAATAAATACTCCACATCAAAATAAGCCTGCACCAGCACACTTAATATGCCGTATACCTTATTGCCTTCGCGTGCTGCCACCCGTTGCGCTACTTCTTTCTGGAACATACCAACTACCACCTGTACGCTTCCTTTCCATTCCAATACTTTGAATAAGATCTGGGAAGAAATATTATAGGGGAAATTGCCAACCACCGTAAAAGGTTCGCTATACGGTTGGTCAACGGTAAGAAAGTCCTGGTGAATGATCTTTGACTGCAAATCAGGGTATTGTTGCAATAACCAGTTTACCTTTTCTTCATCCAGTTCCACACATTTAAATTCTATATTGGGCAACTGCAATAAATATTTGGTCAAAGCACCACCACCTGGTCCCACTTCCAACAGACGTTGAAATGGATGCTCCTGCAGCGCCTGCACTATTTTATGGCAGATGTTCTCATCTTTCAGAAAATGCTGCCCCAGCGATTTTTTTAGTGTATACACGGGGCGAAGGTACGAAGAAGTTGACGGAGTTAACAGGTCGACAAGTCGGTTGATAGGGTGACAGCGTTGTAAAGGTTGATAGCGGGCTGCGTCGCGGATTGCCGATTGCCTTTTTCCCATAGGGGCAAGGGTAAAATAAAAGAGGTAGGGTTCTATCATTCAAGAATGAATGTAACCGTACCTCTTTAGATCCGCATGAAACTAAAACTAAAACCTTAGTCAACTTATAATAACCATCCTGATTTTTTTGCTGTTACTGGTCTGGGTTTTGACAATAACTCCATCTGCCTCGTAAGCAATAACTGCACGTATCCTGCATACGTATATTGACCAACAGGTATTATACGCAACGCCGGTTTGCCGGTTCTGGTAACACTGTCAAAATTTTCCAGGGAATTTGTCAGTATAAAGGCCAGTTTATCCGTACTGGCCGTTCCATCTGCCATTTTACTTATGGCCGAAATATCATTGGTGAGCTTATTAATAGTACCAACACCATCCCTTATTGGGCTGGTTTTCCTGATCCTTTTATAAAAAGAATGCTTGGGAATTGCTTCCTGGTATTTTATATAACCTGGTGAGGCTGGGGCAATGCTCTGTGCCTGCATATCATAATAACTCAATGATATAACCAACACAGCCAATAGGGTGCTTTTCATAAATACGGATTCAAGGGCAAACTATAAACGAGCCGTTCAAAATTTTATTGGTACAGTCAATCTAAATTAAACACTTACCAATAACGGATAGACCCGACTATATTGAATTATTTTAATACCAACGATAAACGATCATACCTACACGAATAACGTAGTCAGAACACATCTCGGTTACTCAAATTCCCTGTTACTGCTTCTCAGAGCGCCGGTCTCCATTATTCACACACAATGGAGTTCCCCAGGCGGGCATCCAAGTTATAAAACATTCTATAACAATAAAATAGGATAAATACTTCGCAGTATTTCGCACTAATTGCTTTCCCTCCCCCATAACGTACGGGAAAGCCCTTATTTCGAGCCTCAAAAAGGTGGTGCGGCCTAAAATGGGCGCTTTTAGCTTAAAACTTACACCTTGAACATTATATCGTAAATTAGCCGCTTCAATAGTAAACTCACAATGAACGCACAACAACAAAAACCTATAATAGGCATTTCGATCGGCGATTTGAACGGGATTGGGGCAGAACTGGTTATAAAAACCCTCAACGATCACCGCCTGCTCGAACTATGCACACCCGTAATTTTCGCCTCCAATAAAGTGATCAATTTTTATCGCAAATCAGTACCCGACATCAATTTCAGCTATCAAAGCATTAAGGAACTGACCCGCGTTAACTTAAAACAGATCAATATTTTCAACTGCTGGGAAGAAGAAGTGGGTATTACCCCCGGACAGTTATCTGATATAGGCGGCAAATACGCCATTAAATCGCTCACCATGGCGGTACAGGCGCTAAAGGAGGGCAAGATCCATGGACTGGTAACGGCCCCCATTCATAAAAAGAACACCCATAGCAACGAATTCAATTACACCGGCCATACACCTTATCTGAAACACATTTTCGGGGTACAGGACGTGGCCATGCTGATGGTGGCAGGATCGTTCAGGGTTGGTTTGTTAAGTGAGCACGTACCCATCAGCGAAGCCGCTAAACACGTAACACGCGATAACATTCTGTCAAAACTCAGCATTATCAATAATTCGCTGATAAAAGATTTTGGTATTGATAAACCCAAGGTTGCAGTGCTGGGGCTGAATCCTCATGCCGGCGACGAAGGCCTGATTGGCCGGGAAGAAGAAGAGATCATTAAACCTGCTATTAAAGATGCCCGTCATTTTATGCTGGCAATGGGCCCTTACAGTGCTGATGCATTTTTCGCCCGCCACCAGTATGAAAAGTTCGATGCCGTATTAGCTATGTACCACGACCAGGGTCTGATACCCTTTAAATCACTGGCCATTGGTGAAGGCGTGAATTTCACAGCCGGTCTGCCTGCTGTTCGTACATCACCCGACCACGGTACAGCCTTTGATATTGCAGGTAAGAACAAGGCCGACCACACCTCTTTCTTAACTGCTATTTTTGAATGTATCGATATAATCGAGCGCCGCAATAGCTATGTTGAGAATCATCGCAACCCGGTGAAGAAAGTAACACCGGCGATACTGGCCAATGTGGAAGATGAAAAGATTGAAGAAGATCCCAACAACGAATAATCAATCCTATTATATAAAGCAAAATCCTCCCAACAAGTCGGGAGGATTTTTTATTTTGATAGGACAAGTAGGCTAAGGTTTAAGAAATAAGATGCCAGTCTTACAACTTTTTAATTCAAAAAATATAGGCTAAGGTTTACGAAATGGGTTGCTTTCAAGGGCAACCATTCCATGCAAAAGCACAAGCTAAGGTTTACTAAACAAGGTTACACATCAGAGCAACCGACGCATAAGTTAAGGTTCAAGAAAAATCTTTATACAGTGACATATATGCTATCATGCCAAATACAGGATATCCCCCACGTTGCCGTGAGTAGTAAAAGAAAGGCTTATTATTGTTATATTTTCTGAAGCGCCACCTGGTACCTGTTGTCTTTAACAACTAGTATTTCACGTTCTTTATCAAAATGACATTCTTGCTCAACAGATAAAAGCAACCGGTAGGTAAATCTAAATTTGAAAAAACGCAGGAATAAAGACATGTTTTCAGTTTTCAGGTACTTGCAACAATTAAATGCGCATGTATAACGCACATGACGAATATATTATTTCTCTTAAATTGTATTAAAGAGATATACCTATTCATCAATTGGCTGATTATCACCCAACTGAATTTTATAAAATATAGATTATTTGATATAGATCAATACACGCCTAAGCCATCCATGTTGCTGCGTTATTTGAAAGCGTCGTTTGCTAAACCTTTATTGATAGTATAGCTGGTGTAGGAGATTTGAATTTTTCCTTTTTGATTGCCGGTGGCCGTTGTAGTCTTTGGCTGCTGCCCACCTGCATCATAATCGAAAGCAAGGCCTTTTGGAAGTTTGTAATCCTTGGTGGCAAATAAAAATGAGATGGTATCGGGCAATCCGCTACTGGCATACTTGCCATATTGCATTTCCATTTCATAGGTGCCGTTTTCCCGGGTAGTAATGATGGCTTTTTTTACCAGGGCTACTTTCTCATCGATATACAGGGTAGAAACCACCACATCGCTTTTTTCATCCAATGGCAATAACTTCACAATTGTGACCGGTTCATTATTAACGGTACCCTTCCCGGCCGGTACGGCCGTATAGTTATTTCCTTCAAATAAAGCAGCCAGGTTAATATTACCGCCGCCCTTGGGCACAATGGAAATACCATCCTGCTTTTTGATCTTGAATTTATCGGGCTTTTTATAGAAGATGGTCACTTTCGATTCAGGCACTTTCATAAACGCCACATCCGTTTTCATCACTCCCTCGGCCTGGTAATCATTTACCAGTGCCAGCTTATCCTTTACCTTTTTTATGAGGTCATTGGCATCCTGGGCCTTACTTACAAAACCTGACAACAAAAAAAGCAACCCCAAAAAAGGAACTGATAATTTCATACCCAAAATATTCATACTACAAATTTAACACTAGTCAATTTGCCGGGTACACGAACCCCGACATTTAACGAAGCCTTACAGAAAGTTGTCGGCATCACGATAGGCTTTTATAAGCGCCTGTTCTCCCTCCTGCCCTTTTTGAGAAATTCCATGCTCCATACCCAAAATGCCTTTATAGCCTTTTTCGTGAATGTGTTTGAATATATTCTTATAGTTCATTTCACCTGTGCCGGGTTCCTTTCTGCCAGGATTGTCCCCGATCTGCAAATAACCGATCTCTTCCCACGATTTATCGATGTTGTTGATGATATCCCCTTCGTTACGTTGCATATGGTACATGTCGAACAGCATTTTACAGGCGGGACTGTTTACCGCCTTGCAGATCATATATGCCTGATCGGAATGACGCAGGAACAGGTCGGGATTATCGCTCAACATTTCCAGCACCATCACCAATCCATGTGGTTCCAGCACGGCACTTGCTTTTCGCAAGGCGGCAATCACATTGGCCGTTTGGTATTCGAACGACAGGGACCTTTCAAAATTACCGGGCACAACCGTCATCCATTTGGCGCCACAACGTTTGGCCACATCCACTGCAGTTTTACAATCAGTCATCATTTTATCTATCCACTCCTGTTTACCGGTAGTAAGAGAAGTTTTCCAGTGCCAATTGTCTGAGGTTATTACAAACACGCCCATATTCATGCCCAGTTTTTGCAGGGTGTCGCCAATTTTCTTTTGCAGTTCGGGTGTACGGCTCATCATGCCATTGTCCTCAATGGAACGAAACCCATGGTCATACGCAAATTTTATCTGATCAATGATATCGGCGCCGGCACTGTTCCTGAACATGCCGTCATGCATAGCGTAATTTAAATTGAAAGGGTTATCTGCTGGTTGTTGATATACCGGTGTAGCAGCAGCGCTTTGACCGGCCGTGAACAGAGAAGCACCAGCCATGGCAGTTTGTTGCAGGAAGTTTCGTCTTTTCATATAGTACCGTTTGTGCTTTAAAATTATGGATAATAATATTTAGCAGCATATCAATTTACTGCGAAAATAAAAAATAAACAACCACTGACAGTTTAGGGATTCTTCATTGCAATACGACATATAAGAAGGCGGCAATCCACCTTCCTCGCCAGTTGGCGGCTGCCATAGCCTTGCTTTGCCCTCCGGGCGACGGCAGCGGAGCTTCGGGCGGGCGGCACTGTCTGCCAGTTGCAACCAAATGGCATTTATTCGCGTCCATTGTAAAGGGTTGGCAAAGGGCCCGATGCAAACGTTTACATAAACTTGTCAGGGTTGTGTTGCCATTGTAATGCTTTTAATTTATTAATTTTCACTTACTCAACAAAAGACAACCTTGTGAAATCAGTACTTTTTGTAATTGCTTTTTTGCCAGGCTTTGCTAACGTTATAGCACAAACCAACAGTTCAATCTCATTTGTACCCTACGAACAAAATATACCCGGTAGC
The DNA here is from genome assembly GCF_017742245.1 of Niastella soli. Classification (GTDB taxonomy): domain Bacteria; phylum Bacteroidota; class Bacteroidia; order Chitinophagales; family Chitinophagaceae; genus Niastella; species Niastella soli. The sequence goes on along the minus strand of NZ_JAGHKO010000001.1, from coordinate 2,068,880 downwards.
TCCGTATCGTTCAATATGGTGCCTGTTCAGGGCGGCAGTTTCAACATGGGCAGCCCGACTACTGAAACAGGCCATAAGACAACAGAGGGGCCCGTAAAAAAAGTGCAGCTCGATGCCTTTTGGATGGGTGCCAAAGAAGTGACCTATGATGAATTTTTGTTGTTTTTCAACGATGAAAACACCCCACGCGAATCGGAGGTAGATGCCGTTACCCGGCCCACCCCACAATACATTGACCTAAGCTGGGGCATGGGCAAACAGGGCGGTTTTCCGGTTAACAGTATGTCGCAATACACTGCCATGATGTACTGCCGTTGGTTATATAATAAAACAGGTATCTTTTATCGCCTGCCTACAGAGGCAGAGTGGGAATACGCCTGCAGGGCGGGTAGCACCAGCACTTACTTTTTTGGTGACGATGTCAAACAACTAAAAGAATATGCCTGGTTCGCCGACAATAGCAACAAAAAGTACCAGAAAACAGGACAGAAAAAACCCAATGCCTGGGGTTTGTACGATATGCTGGGCAATGTAAGTGAATGGACGCTCGATCAGTTCAGGGATGACTATTTTACCGCTATTGGCGAGGCGCCCAGCAATCCCACGATAGCACCAACAGAGACCTATCCACGTGCCGTGCGTGGTGGTGGTTATGTTGATAAACCTGAAGCCCTGCGTTGCTCCAGCCGTCAACCATCTGATGCAGCCTGGAACAAACGCGACCCGCAAATGCCCAAAAGTAAATGGTGGCTAACCGATGCCATGGCTGTTGGGTTCCGCATCGTTCGTCCGGCCAAAGCGCCCACGGCTGAAGAAGCAGCCGTTTTCTATAAAAAATATTGCCATGAGTAACTTCCTGCGTTACCAGGCATACTAGACAGGGATCCCGATTTTGTACTACTAAAACTGATGCAAATGAGCACTGAACAATCTAACAACCTTGCCACCTCGCGCCGCCGGTTTGTAAAACAATCTACCTGGCTGGCCGGAGGATTACTTGCTGCACCATTCCTTTCCAAAGCCAATTATTTTTCCGGAGCAGATGATACCATAAAAGTAGCCCTGATAGGTTGCGGCGGCCGCGGTACCGGTGCTGCCCAACAGGCTTTATTAAGCAAACAAAACGTAAAGCTGATAGCCATGGCCGATGCTTTCCGTGATAATTTAGACAGAAGCTATAAACGCTTAACAGCGCCCGAAAATACCAAGAACAATGGTGGTATTAATATAGCCGAAAAGATAGATGTTCCTGAAGAAAGAAAATTCCATGGTTTCGATGCCTATCTGAAAGCAATTGCCCTGGCCGATGTAGTGATACTGGCCACCCCGCCCGGTTTTCGCCCCATTCACTTTGAAGAGGCCATAAAACAAGGCAAACATGTGTTCATGGAAAAACCTGTAGCCACAGATCCTGCTGGTATTAAGCGGGTACTGGATGCGGCCGAAATTGCCAAACAAAAAAAACTGAACGTGGTAGTTGGATTGCAACGCCATTACCAGAACTCCTACCGTGAATTATTTAAACGCAAAAACCTGATCGGCGATATAACATCGGCACAGGCCTGGTGGAACAATGATGGGGTGTGGGTGCGCAAACGTCAGTATGGACAAACTGAAATGGAATACCAAATGCGCAACTGGTATTATTTTGTATGGCTATGCGGTGATCACATTTGCGAACAACACATCCATAATATCGATGTAATAAACTGGTTCAAGGAAGGGCACCCCGTTAAAGCGCAGGGTATGGGTGGCCGCCAGGTGCGTAAAGGAAAAGATCATGGTGAAATATTTGACCATCACTATGTTGAATTCACTTATGCTGATGGATCTGTGCTGAACAGCCAGTGCCGCCATATGCCCGGCACCATGAGTAAGGTTGATGAACTGCTGATTGGCACCAAGGGAAAGATACAATGTGGCGATGCCAATATTGTTGATTATAAAGGCAAAGTGCTTTTCCAGTTTGATAAAAATACAGAGAACAATCCCTACCAAACTGAACATGATGAGTTGTTTGCGGCTATTGCAAAAGGTGAATACAAATTCGCCGATGCCGAGAATGGCGCCTACAGCTCTATGACATCTATACTTGGGCGCATGGCCACCTATACCGGCCAGGTGGTGGAATGGGACAAAGCCCTGAACTCAGGCTTGAACCTGCAACCCAAGACGTACGACTTCAATGCCATGCCGTCTGTATTACCCAATGATGAAGGATACTATCCGGTTTCTATACCTGGTGTAACCAAGTATGGGTTCTAAATAAAATTGAAAGTCAGTGTATGCCCGGAAGAAAGGTTGCTTTTCTTCCGGGTTTTATTTTTATTGTATGCTTTCAGGCATTCCTAAAAAATTACTATCTTTCCCTAACTGGCAGCCAACTTCGCTGCCGAGGCCCCGTTTAGTAGCACCATAATATTCCCTGGCTATCATTCAACCAATCATAATACGGGTAACAAAAACAAGGAATTATAATGAAGGGTGTTTCGCTTTTCAAATGGTTTAGAAATGTATCCATTGCCAAAAAATTATACTTCACTGTTGGCATTATGGCTACCCTCATCGCAATAGAACTAGGGGCATTGGTCTTTTCTATAAATACATTATCCTCTGTGCGGGCTTATGTAAGTGGTGAAGGTCTTTGGTCAAAGGCACAAAAGGATGCCATGTATCAATTATTACGGTACAGCCGTACACAAGACGAAGCCGATTTCGAGAAATTCAAGGAGTTTATGAAGGTCCCCAAAGGCGACCATAAGACATTGGTTGAGCTAAGCAAAAAAAAACCGGATATGGAAGTAGCCCGGCAGGGCTTTATAGAAGGCCGCAATCATAAAGACGATGTGGATGGCATGATCAAACTGTTCACCCGGTTCAATCGCATTTCCTACATTAACAAAGCCATTAAGGTTTGGTCTTCGGCCGATTCTTCGGTAGCAGAGTTTATCCCTATTGGTGAACAATTACACAAAGAGATCAATTCACCCAACCCTTCCCCTGAAAAGATCTCAGCGATCGTTCAGGCAATTGATCCTTTAAACGCGCGCCTCACGGTTCTGGAAGATGAGTTTTCTTATACCCTGGGTGAAGGGTCACGATGGCTGGAAAACCTGATATTACGATTATTGTTTTCGATTGCACTTACTGTTGAAATAACCGGATTAACGCTGGCTATTATTGTAAGCCGCAACATTCAAAAAGGATTGAACGAAATTTTGCAGTCGGCCAAAGCCGTCGCCAAAAATGATTTCGGCCGAAAAGCGCAGGCATTTTCTAAAGATGAGATCGGGATCCTGGCGAACAACTTTAACAATATGGCCGAAGAACTGGCCCGTGGTATTCGTGAAATAAAACGAATGGAACAAGAGATCAGGGAAGCCAATATAACCCTGGAGAAAAAGGTACATCAACGTACCGCTGAGCTGGAGATCAAGAATAAAGAACTGGAACAGTTTGCCTATGTGGCCTCACACGATCTGCAGGAACCATTGCGTACTACTTCGAGCTTTGTTGAACTCTTGCGCAAGCAATACCATGGCCGGTTAGATGAGCATGCAGACCGGTATATCAATTATGTGGTCCAGTCTTCTGACAGAATGAAAACCCTGATCAAAGACCTGCTCGATTACTCACGGATTGGCAGGGAAAAACAGTTTGAACCGGTTAATTGTGATCTGGTACTTGCAGAAGTACTGGCCGACCTCGCCAAAGTGATAAAGGAAAACCAGGCAGTGATCACAGCCGGTAATCTTCCGGTAGTGAACGCCTTTCAAACGGAATTAAAACTACTGTTTCAAAACCTGATCAGCAACTCCATTAAATTCCAAAAACAAGGTGTTGCGCCCCATATCGAGATCTCTACTACAAAAGAAAACGGGTACTGGCATTTTCAATTCAGCGACAATGGTATTGGCATCGATAAACAATACCAGCAACGCATTTTCATTATTTTCCAACGACTGCATAACCGCTCCCTATACGAGGGATCTGGCATAGGGCTGGCACATTGCAAAAAAATAGTGGAGCTGCATGGAGGGAAGATCTGGGTTGATTCGGAGATCACCAAAGGAAGCATCTTTCACTTTACAATAGCTGATTGATCTGTCACGACAATACATCTTTCTTTCTGAAGACGAACACTGTTGCCCCCACAAAGAATATTATATGAACTACCAGTATCAATGCAGACTTTAAGATCCCCGGCAGGTTCTGTATGCTTCCTAATTCAGCACTACCATTTGCCGATGCCTTAATATCAAAAAAGCCCTTCCATCCCAACATATGCGAGGTGAACAAATAGGGTTTCATTGACAGGAATAATGGCAGGTCCATGGTTGTGAGAATGGTACACACTATAACAATGCTCATAGCTGCTACAATTGGGCCTATGGAATTCTCCGCAAACAGCGATAGAAAGAAGGACAATGCAGCCACCGTTGTCATGGCAATGGCGGCAAACCCAAAAGCAGCGATGTAACGCCAGAACACATCAGACCCGGGAATTTGAATGATCACCTGGCTTTGAAACACCATCAGATCTCCTGCGCCAAATACCATCAATGAGATCAGCAACGATAAAAATGCCATCCACACCAACAGTAACAAGGTATAAATAGTGGATGCCAGAAACTTACTTATCAATAAAGTAGAACGGTTGATGGGTTTACTGATCAGTAACCGCAACGTGCCCATGTTGGCTTCTCCGGCTATCATATCGCCGCCCACCAGTGCAATCAATAACGGTACATGTATGAGCAGGGTTTGCAGGATAAAATAACAAACAAAATAGCCATTCAGCATTTTACCTTCCACATTAAACCGTTCAATGCTTTGCAGCATAAAGTTCACATAGGTTTTGCCATCGAGGTATAATGCCAGCTGTATTAACACTACAATGGCAGCAATGGCAACAAAAGCAATGTAAGTACGGGGCCGTTTAAATATCTTGAAAAGCTCAATTTGTAAAAGTGTCCACATGCCGGTTATCGGTTGTTAATGACAGAAAATACGATTCCAGGGAATTCTGCGGTTGCAGGGCCATAATACTGGCCCCGGCCTTAACCAGGTCGGCAGTTAATTCTGGCACTTGCTGTTTGTTCATTTGTAAAAGAATAACCGTATTGTTCTGTTCCTGCAAACAGGTGCTCCAACGGCTGTTTTGCAACCATGCCATTACCTGTTGGGGATTGGTCACTTCCAAATGCACCATGGTGCGAGCGGGATCAACCAGTTCAGCAACAGTTCCTTCCATTATTTTTTTGCCCTTGTCAATGATGAGCATGCGGTTGGCTATCAGTTCAATTTCATGCAACAGGTGCGAGGAAACCAGAATAGTTTTGCCCTGGTGCCGGCTTAAATGCAAAATCAAATTACGAATATCGGCTATACCTTGCGGATCTAACCCATTGGTGGGTTCATCAAGGATGATCAATTTGGGATCGTGAATAAGTGCAATAGCAATTCCCAAACGTTGTTTCATTCCCTGCGAATAAGTTCGCACCTTGCTGTTAGCCCGTTCGGTAAGCCCGACCTGCTCCAACTGTTCGTTCAATTTTTTTTGGGTAACCTTTACCCCACTCATTCTTGCAAACAGGGAAAGGTTTTCATAACCCGTAAGGTATTTATACAGATCAGGCTTTTCAATAACGGCCCCTATCTGTTGCAACACTTCCTTACGGTTGGCATGTAAGTTTTTACCAAACAATTCAATGGAGCCGGCTGTTGGTGCAATAAGGGTAAGCAGCATGCGAATGGTTGTTGATTTTCCGGCGCCATTCTGGCCCAGAAAACCATAAATATCGCCCGTGTTAACCGTAAATGAAATATCATTTACCGCCTTCACTTCGTGATATTGCTTACTTAAATTATCAACTTTTATGATCGCAGACATAAGCTATTAAACTGTACAAATTACAACGCGAAATGGTTCAACCCGTACAATATACCGCCGGGCAGGAATTATTAAGACCGATTTAACCAAAATATATTTTTATGGCAGATGCTATTGCAAAAGACAAAACCGTTAGTTACATTTGTAAGGTTCCTCTACATCCTCTGTAATTCCGTGACCCGCAGGAAACCCAAATTTTCTCCTGCAAAAAATTCCAAATATCTACATAAGCCGCTGACTATTTGAATGATAGCAGAGTTCAGAATAAAAAGTCGCTGGTTTTAAATCTACCGAATATCTGCCTTATAGTATAATTATCTCCAATTCCTACGTAATCTCCACTTAATTCGTAATAGCCTCCCCGTGATCGTTTGCATCCTTTAAAAATGCTTTTGCCTTTGAATACCCACAACGGATCTACTTGCATCCTGCCCTGGCGTATTTATTAACTAAACGCTGAAACTGTTCAAAATGAAGCGCATTTTTTGCTTACTAATAGTAGCCTGCCTGGTGGTCACCGGAATCAACGCCCAGGTTACTGAAAACTTCAACCCCCGCAACGGTGTTGCCCTCAACCAATTAAAAGGGTACTTACAAAGTCATTGCTGGATGATACCAGATTTTGAAATTACTGGCTTCAATACAGAAAATGACGGCTGGCTGGTGCCCGGTAGCGCCATCAGTGCCACTCAACGCACGGGCATTTACACCCCCTCGCTTGATATAAAGGATAATATCACCATATCCTTTAATTACCAGTTCAACCTGACTTTTGAAAAGGACACTCGCCGGTGGTTAAAATTATATTTAACCGATCCCAATAATATAGTTGTATGCCAGCTGGATAGTTTTGACTGCCCATCAGTAGCCCAGTCAATATACAGCTACAGCAAAACCTTCCAGCATTTACAACCGGGTATTTATAAAATATACCTGAACTATCAGGGCAGTGGTGGCACTACCCGAATTGCCATCGATCAACTGACGGTTTCAGCGCCACTGCATTATTCGGAAGGCTGCAACACCTCGCCTGTGGCAATAAATGATAATATTACCGGCTTACCTAACCATACAGCTACAGGCTTGGTAACCATAAATGACCGCGATGCCGACAACGACCGCCTCAATGCCTATTTGATCACTAATTCACGGGATGGTAAAGTCACCATGCGCGGCGACGGCAGCTTTACATTTATTCCAAACCCCGAATTCACCGGTCATTCCACCTCCTTTACCTATAAAGTGTGCGACAATGGGTATGGCCGTTTATGCTCACAGGATGCCACCGTTAAACTTGAATTCCCGGAAGAACCGGTTAGTTTGAGCGATTTCGCCGGTCTTTATAACGATGGCGGGCAGGTGCAATTAAAATGGGCCACTGGTTATGAGTTCAACAACGACCGGTTCGAAATAGAAAGAAGTCTCGATGGCCGCAAATGGTATACAGCCGGTACTGTAAAAACGCAGGGAACTTCTACTGACAGAAAAATATATTCATTCAATGATGAAGTGGGTAAGAACACGGCCTTGAAAAAAGACCTGTATTATCGCCTGAAGCAAATTGATGATGCTGGTAAAATAGCCACCAGCCGATTACTGGTTGTGCGGGTGTATAATACGCCCACGGTAAAAATGATGAGCGTTACGCCCAACCCTGCTAAAAAAGATATTTCAATAACCACGCAATTGAATGAAAGCAGCTTTGTTGCATTGAAGATATTAAACGCCGATGGCGCCATTGTAATGAATAAAACCTCAAAAGCCGAAGCAGGCGCCAGCAATTTTATTATGGAAGGAAGCAGTCATTTGCAGCCGGGTGCTTATATGCTGGATGTTACTGTTAATAGTAAAGAGCGGATGTTGGTTAAACTGATCAAGGAATAATTTGAGTTTCACAGGTAAGGATGCCCCCGCTTTTACCCAAAAGTGGGGGTTATTTTTTTACCCCCAGGTACGACTGCAGGTTTTTTACATATTCCTCAAAAGCTGTAACGCCCACAGGTGTTATTTTACACATGGTTTGCGGGTAATTGTCTTTGAATTGCTTCACTACTTCTATATAACCAGCCTCTTTCAACTTATTTATCTGTACACTCAGGTTACCGGCTGTTGCGTTTGTCTTTTCACGTATAAATGTAAACTCGGCCTCCTTCACACTAATGAGAAGTGAAACAACCGCCAGGCGCAGTTGGGAATGTAGTATTGGATCCAGATCTTTAAACTCCATTTGCAATGGCTTTCACTTATTAAGGATTTGTCTTTTTATATTTCAGCCTTAATAAATACCCGGGCATAATCCAGGCCACTACCATAGCTGCTGATACCAGCAGCAAATGATATTCCACAGGTATTACCGCGGTTAATAACGACAGCCCCCAGCAACCAATGCCACCCCACATTAGTGGTTTAAACCGCAGAATGACACCTGACAAAAAAGTAGGCATGCCATATATAACCAAAAAGATAGGATCAATCAATTTATAATACTCTTTGCCCTGAATGGTACCAATAAGGACCGCTGCCAGGAACATGATGATTATAAATGTGATCCATACGTATTTAACTATATCATCAGTATAGGTACGTACTCTTTGCTTTTGCCGCTTCCTTCGTAGAAAAAATATTTGAAAGATCACCGCGGCCCAGGTAAGCGTCCAAACCAGGTAATGCTTTTCAAATCGAATACGTAATAAAAAGAATTCCGTCACGCTGCAAATCAGCACCACCCATCCCCATAACAAATACAAAAAACCGTCCTCGTTAAAACGGTTCGTTGCCTTATTGATCATGGATTCAATAAGTGCTAAACTTTCAGTGTGCGAAAAATTGGATTCTTTTTCCATAAACATGGCTCTTTATTAAATGTTCGAACGGCGAAGCCAGCCGCATGGTTATTTATCGAAAATGAGATTGTTCACGCATTACTTTACAGGCAATGCGTGAACAACACAAATTATTTACAAGTGGCCAGCGTTTTTTCTACCTGTCCTTTACCCCACTTAGGTGCAATATCGGAAGCTGGCTTGAATGTTTCATATTTTTTCAATGCTTCTTCCAGTACAGGTTTGGCTGTAGCACATCCGCCACCAAACTGCTCAGGCGTATTGCGCAGGTTTTGTCCCTGTAAGTAATAAGGTCTTGGGTTTGAGGGATCCTGCTTTTTTGCATTGTCCAACTCTGTTTGAATAACAGGGCCGTATTCCTGCCAGCGGTTTTGTGGATTTACCAGCATATGCAGGGTAGCTATCAAACATTTAACACAGCTTATTTCAGAGTTATTAGGCTGCAGGGCATCTGCCTTTTTCAAAAGGTCATCTGCTTTGTTTGCATAGGCATCAGCCTGGCTCATGTCGTTTTTCATGAACGCATATAAGACCTGGCTTAACGAGGCATAGTAATACGGAAGCCATTGTGTTTTTTCAGCATCGGCAATACGTTCAAAAGCGGCTGAAGAAGCCAGCATATCGTCGGCAGTTTTAGCTGAGTCAAATGTTGCAATAGTGGTGGTCATTGCCTTGGTAAATTTTTCGCTTTGTGCTATCCCCTGGGATACGATCACAATCGAAAGAAGGATAAAAAATAATTGCTTCATGATGGTTGATTTTATTATTTATGGTGTTCTTTTTTTTACCGGTTCGCCTGCTGTTGCAGTTTTGCATATTCCCGTTCCACACTACTGTCCTTATCTATAAAAACATAGGCTTTTAAAAAATGGTACAGCAGGCTAATTCCCCACCCTGCCGTTGACCAAAATGGCCAGGGATATCCCATATTGCCTTGATTAAGGCCGGTAAATAACCATATACCCCAAAAGAAACAGTTCATTCCAATATAAGCTATCAGGTTATATTTAAACTTCACCCTGCGTTGGGCTATTTCCCACATTTGAGGGTCTTTTGTATTTTCCATGTGACTGGTATTTTATGAATTATTATAACTGGTTAATAGTTGCTGTTATAAATTACTATTAATGACATCATCGCTTCTGTCAACACCAAAACTCAGGAAACAACCAAGAAAGTAAAATCGCCGGGCCGTAGGCAAAATAGGATCTTTCCGCAACCCGTTGTAAGAATAATTATACCCAAATACCTGGTCGCTGCCCAATACATTGTTTACTGAGAAAACCCACACTATAAAATTTTTGGATTTGGTATTCCCAATAGTGGGCAGGTAATTGACACTAAAGCTTAGATTGTTATAGGAAATTGTTTTTCCCTGGTCGGCAATCTGAAACTTTCCGGCATTGTTGCTGTACCGGATATTATAATATGGGCGTCCGGTTGCAAATGTATAGGAGCCGTTGAACTGGGTCTTTATTTTGGTGACAAATTTCTTCACTACCACGCTGGCCGTATGGTTGGCCGCAAAGTTTGGCTGAATAGCATAGGGGTAATTCAGGTAATCCCTCTTTGTATCCAAATAAGAATAAGAGATCCAGTAATCAACATTCTTCAATGTTTTACGATCGCGCCAGAAGAGTTCAATTCCTTTGGCATCGCCATACCCCCCATTGCCTACGCTGTCAATAATGCCGGCATTACTGGTGCCGTAGGTTTTTATCAGGTTTTCATATTTCTTATAATAGCCTTCAATACGCAAAGTATAATCCCTGCTTACCCGTTGATAGTTGGCAATGTAATGGGTAGCTTTTGTATACAGCAGGTTATTATAGGCATAACCGCGGAGGTAATAATCCTTTTCGGGTTTTTGATAAAATATGCCATAGGCCAGTGAAGCCTGGGCTTTGTTACCTACTTTATAGGCCAGTGAGATCCGGGGCACCACATTTGTTTTTTCAAGCTGTGAACTATGCTCAAAGCGGCCACCGAATTTAGCAGCCAGGTCATTGGTAATATATAGGTCCGCCTCTGCAAATGCAGCCTTGAAGTGATCATCTGCGGCCGTAATGCCATTAGTTACATACTGGTTGCTGTATTTATTCTTGTCAGTAAAATACATGTACTCGCCACCAAAACGAATAGCGCTTAAACCGTACAGGCGTCTTTCCAGCACTGTTTTTAGCTGGGCCAGTTCACCATCGGTCCTAACCTGAAAACTTTTGGTATCATAGGGTTCCAAATTCATATTTAACGGGTCATTGTGCTGGTCCTGCAGTTCATTCCCTATTTTATCGGTATTGTTACTGTAGGAAGCCCCCATGTATAAATGCCATTTTTTGCCAATCTTTTCTTTCCACGACAAATTACCATACACATTAAAGTTAGTAAGCCTGAAAGCATTTTTCAATTCCAGGGAATCAATATCGGCTCTGCGCAATCCCAACTGATTATAATTAAAATACCCATAAAACTTCAGCATACCTGTTTTGGAAGTTTTTATTCTGAAGTTGGCCTCGCCGTTATGAAACGCTGGTATTTTAAAGTTATCCGGGCGTTGTTTGATCACTGCGAAATAAGCAGCGAGATTAGTATAACTATAATTTATGCCCCAGCTGGAATTTTTCTTTTTTGACAATTGCTGAAACCCGGCATTTAATCCTACAGTAGAAATGCCTACACTGGCCGAAGACTGATCGGGCAAGTCAACAGATTCCAGGATCAAAGCAGAAGAAAGGGCCTGGCCATATAAAGCGGAATAGCCCCCAGCACTGAAAACCGTTCCTTTAAAAATAAAGGGGGAAAAACGGCCACGCTGGGCAATATCGGGCACACTACTGAAAAAGAAATTGTTAACCAGGGTACCGTCAATAAACACTTTTGTTTCCTGCGCGGTACCACCCCTAACAAACAATCCTTCGCTCTCCCCTACCTGCTGGGCGCCAGGTAATGTTTTTATAGCACTGGTGATATCTGCATTGGCGCTGGCGGTGGTCACAATATCAATAGAGTTTAAAACTGTGGTTCGTTTTGTATCGCTGGCCTCAAAGGAACCGGCCGTAATGGTAACTGCCGTTAATTCATTGGGTTCTTGTTTCAATACTACTTCAAAATGCAGGGTAGCGCCTGAAATGGTTATTTTTTGTTCCTGTAGTTTATAACCGATGGAGGTGGCCAGTAAGACCTGTTCGCCTTTTTCAGTTGTTTTAAAATGATAGGCGCCTAACGAATCAGTAGTGGCGCCATCATAAGTATCTTTTAAAGAAATGCTGGCCCCCTGGATGGGATGGCCTTTACCATCTTTTACTTTTCCGGAAATGACGGTTTGAGCTGAACCTGCCAGAAAGGATAAGAGCAAAATAAGCAGTGGCAAAAGCGGTAGCATGGGTGGTTTAATTTATACTCAAACGTAAACCAGTTTATACAATAAACCAAATTATTTTTATAAGTTTTCCACATTTGTCCTAAAAAAGGAATAACACATATTTTATATTATTTGCTTGATTGTTAGTATCTTGCACCAATCTACGTACATAGGTGTTTTATACACAATTCATTATGAATTGATTTATATCATTTTTTGTAGTAATTATAATACACATATGTTATCCCTATTTTGGGTACAGGTTTACCTGTAAAATATCGATAGGGGTTTTGCGTTGTACGATTGGCGAAAAATGGCTAACTATCGCCTTTAAATGTTATATCCGTATTGAAAACAATGAAAAGGATCGAAACTCCTTTACAAGCGTCTATTCTTTTAGATGCATTTAACTGCCCAATTACCTTAACCGGTAATATTGCACTGCAGGTACAATCACCCCAATGGTTGCGGGTTAAGTATACCTGTATAACCAACCCTTCATTGTTGTTAGCATCTTTCTTTTCTGTTTTCAGTTTTACCGGATATAATCACTTAATGAAAAAGAGTAGCGGCGTAAGAACCAGTGCTTATTTGAAACCTATTGACTAAAAGGAAAACCTATAGACTGAACTGAACACGTTTTGATTGATACATTTACTATAGATAACAATTTAAAACAGCGGCAAAATGAAACTAAATGAGTAACAAAATCGTATAAATAAAATCGTTTTTAGGGTTATAACCGATGAAACAGAACGAGGCCTGTTTCCTGGCTATGACGTCTGAATTTAATTCGAAAACTTTCATGTGTAAATCCGGAACCTATGAATTTTAAATTCTACCCTTTGAGAGCGCTGCTCTTAGCCTTATTGTTTTTGGGCTTTAAGGCAAGCACGCAGGCGCAGTTGAAAATGTTAAAAGAAGTGAAAAACTTCACAACAGGTGGCGATGGTACTACAGCAAATTCAGGTGATGTGTTGATTTATACCATCACGATCACGAACCTGGGTACAACACAAAACTACATCGCTTCAAAACTGTACGACAACATACCACCAGGTGTGGTGTATGTTACTGGTTCAACCACTTTAAACGGTTCTGCAGTAACCGATAAATCCGGCGGTGTAATGCCCTATGCCGGCACTGGGGGTGCAATTAATGCGCCATCTTATGCCCCGGGTATTATAAACCCCCTCGGATCGGCAATAGTTAAATTCCGTGTAACAGTAACCGGGAATGGCGGTAGTATTTTCAACAATGCTACCATCGATGCTACTCAGGGTACTACTTCAACCATCCAGGCTACCAACACAGTGTATACAAACATCATTAAAGATGCCGGTTGTAACATTGTTTACCAAATGTCTACGTCTGATGTGAATCCTAACCAGGGTTATGGCAATGTGTACGCCTTCTTACGTACAGTGGATACAACAAACGGACAGGGTGGCCCTATTATTTATGATGGTTTCAATGGTGATCAGATGGAAGCGATAAGCAATAAAGTAATAGACGTTTATACTGATCAATTTCTGGAACATTCTGCGGCAATCGCTTATGACAAGTCCAGACAACGGATCTATTTCGTTAATAACCAGTCTTACGCATTATTGTCTTATATAGACATGAGCCAAAACCCTGCGGTAGCATATAGATACAAAAGTACCCAGCTGGAAAACAGTGGCAACACCATTAACCGTATGGGTATGGGTTCTGATGGCTATTGCTATGCGCTTACCAATAATGCAGATGATCTGATCAAGTTTACGTTCGATGCTTCAAATAATCCGGTAATTACCAGAATGGGCTCCCTGATCAATGCTACCACTAACACAACCAGTGTGTTGGGTGAAGTAGGTGGTGACCTTTTTGCGGATGGTTCGGGAAAGATGTACCTGATCTGTAATTCGGGTAACATGTATAAGATCAATCCAACTACAAGAGTAGCTACATATATGGGTGCAATAAAGGTAAATGGTTTTCCCGTTAAACAGCCACCAGATCCCAATGCCTTTACTCCACAGTCCCTGGCTATTGATCTATTTGGAAACGTATACATCAATGGAAAGAAGAATGAGGTACTTAAGCTGAACCTCCAAACCATGAATGCAGTACCACTTAACGCAACCGCCAGTGGCGTTTATACATCCGGTGACTATACTACCTGTGCCTTCCCGGTACTGAGCAGCTCTATCATTGCAGATAAAACTTATACAGATATTGATGGCGACGGTACAATTAACGGTGGCGATACGGTTGAATATAAAATTACCGTTACAAATATTGGTAACGTGAACGCGGCAGGGGTATATATGTACGATTATATTCCACCATCCACCACGTATATTAAAAATACAACCAAGATGAATGGGGTAGCCGTAGCAGACAAAAGCGGCGGTACCATGCCATTTGCAGTTACCGGTAACCCTAATGGCGCATTGGTAAACACATTGGGTCAGGCGGCAGGTATTGTTCTTCCAAACCCAGGTAACGCAGCCGTAGTTACGTTCCGGGTTAAAACAGAACCTAACAAACAGGTTTGTAACCAGTCGAAGATCACGCTGACCGATGCCGATGGTAACATTATGTTCGTTAACTCGAGCGATCCTACCAACGTTGGTCAAACACCTACCTGCTTTTATTCAGATGGTGTACTGCCTTTGCTGAACCTTAAATTTAAAGGCAGCCTGCAGGATCAAAGATCAGTATTGAACTGGAGCATGAATGGCGATCAGGGTGTGGGAACTTATGAAGTTGAATATTCTGAAAACGGCACTTCCTTCACCAAAGCTGGTACCGTTGTGGCGAAAGAAAATTCCAACGTAACCAATAACTACCAGTTCACTGATATTGACCATACATTCTCTACTACTCGTTACTATCGCCTGAAGATTAACCAAAAAGGTGGAACCATCAATTATTCAGGTATTATCAGGCTTGATATTAATGAACTGGATGTAGAAGCGTTGCCTAATCCGTTCGATCGTGATATAAACGTTCAAATTCAGTTGAAAACCGCTGAACAGGTTCGCATCCGTTTGGTTGATTTCTCAGGAAGAGAAGTGTATAGCACTTCTGAGCAATTAGGCATCGGAAGCCAATCACTCAGTATCCGCGTCCCTGCAGGCCTTGCAAAAGGTATGTATATGCTGGATATCAGAGCTGGAAAAAGCATGCTTTTCCAGAAAAAGCTGTTGAAGAATTAATAAGCTCCAAAAGCAGCATAAACTTAAAGTCCGAAAGCAGCGCTGCTTTCGGACTTCTTTTTTACCGTAACGTCTATCGGCTGCCACCAGCCACCCCCACTGTGCCTATTTCGCTTTAATAAATCGTTGCTGGGCCGATTCCAATCCATTCAACACCCGCACTGTATACAACCCAGGCTTTAAATCATTGACGCTAATGCTTTCTGTTTGGCTTGCCCTGGATTTACTTATCTGCATTACGCTTTGGCCGTTTGCATTTACCACCTGGATAAACACTGCCTTATCCTGCCAGCCGCTGGCCAGTGTTATCCTGAGATCGTTTACCACGGGGTTGGGATATACAGTTATGTTTTGGGCTGTCTTGTCTTCTGTAAGTCTGATTATCCGAACATCAGATTGTTGGTAATGTCCATCCAGGTCAACCATTTTAAGGCGGTAATAAACAAGTCCTGAAGGGCTATTTTTCAGGTCGTCTTTAAAGGAGTATTCCCTGCGGCTGTTACTATTGCCATCTGTAAACAACACACCAGCATCGGAATAATCTTTTCCATTCGCGCTTTTTTCAACTATAAAATGGCTGAAATCCCTTTCCATATCGGTGCTCCAGTTCAGGACTACCTGATTGCCGGTCTTTTTTGCAGTAAACGAATTGAGCAATACCGGCAGCGAGCCTTGTACCGGGGCGGTGTAATTAAACGATTTGAACCAGAAGGCATACATGCGTTCAGTTGAGATGTCATTGTCGCTGCTATGCCCGCCAGCCCTGATGTTGAACTTACTTTTATTTGTGAACCTGGCCGTGGCCATTACATTGGTAGCTGTAGTATCAATGTTATTATACTGTGTAAGGGGCCCGGAGAATTTTTTACCGGTAAGCGTGAGCACACTTAAGATATTTTCCAGGATGTCTAATACCTGTAAGGAGGTGCGCCGCTCAGTGGTATAGGAATCCAATCCGTAGAGTGAGATCCATTCATATATGTTATCCCCATCACCATCTATATCGATGGCGGTAAGGTCCATACTTGAAATAGCAACAGGTGTATTGTCTTTTGAGGAAACGAATGAGACCTCGAATTCCATCCACCAATCCTTTTCACTGCCATGGGCCGATTTGTTCTTGTATTCAATCTGGGGTTGGAAAGCCTTATCCCAACCAGTACTTTCCAAATCGATGGCTGTTAGTTTAACGCCCGCTGAAGAGCGGCCATTGATCCTTATATAACCATCTACATCCTTTGTAACATTGGGGAATTTGTATACAGCACCATCTTCGCCTTCTCTTCCCGATACTTTTTTTCCATCTTTAAATTCCAGTCCCTGAGCCAGCGTAAACACTGGCAACATCAGCAGGACCATCACGGTTATGACCGCGCTTCGCCAAGCCTTTTTTTTGAGGTTGAAGTAAAATTTGACCATCACATACATTTTAAAATTGTTACGGAATAGGGCGCCATTCCAGGGCGCACAATAGAAATCTATGCGACAATACAGTCAGCAACCTGTAGGCAACAGGCAGCCGCGTGTTATCGTTTTAAACACATATCAGGTAAAACAGTGCAAGTAAACAGGCTCTCCAGCAAAGAATAGGTCCTGGTTACTCAGGCGTAATTTGATATCGGAGCTAAAGAAAGGAAATGGGATTTTGTCAATCACTGACAGGGGCTAGTGAAGAAAAAGGGAGTTTTAAAAAACCATCCCGTAGAAACGGGACGGTGTTGTTGATCGTACCCTTTAAAATAAAAACTTTATAGTAAGTTTCAAGGAACAAGACGCAAGGCATAGGGGCCGCGGTGTTGAACCTTCTCATAATTTCTTAATCTCAAATTATTTTTAGAACCGGCCGTACAGGCTCCTGGTCCCAGGGTCGTTTAAAAAAATCCCTCCCGTAGAAACGGGACGGTGTTGTTGATCGTACCCTTTAAAATAAACTCTTTATATAAGCTGCCAGGCGGTTGCGCAAAGCAGTGATAAAATGCTTACTGAAATAATCCGTAAAAGCTACAGTGGTTAAACTACAGCACCAGTAACAGGCGCTTTCAGATGATTGAATTTCGTTTGAGGTATTCTGATAGGAATGGAAAGCTTTAAAAAACCATCCCGTAGAAACGGGACGGTGTTGTTGATCGTACCCTTTAAAATAAACTCTTTAATCTTTTTCGCTAGTTATTCGCACGATCTGAATTCATTTATCGGGGTACTTTATACATACATAACACTTATTACAATTTTCCAATACTATCCGTTGCGTCAAACCCTCCTACCTCATTGATTTGCAATCATTATTTTATTCCTTTTCACAGTTTTCACCATGCACGCCGCTATTATAATACGTTGTTGGCACGCCCCCCGTTGGGTAGACATACGCACAATAATGCTAATTGACCGCTGTTATGGTCTATGTTAAAACAGGTTAAACCAGTATTTGTAAGGCCTTTATTGGCTGGTATTGAAGCCCCTGGAGTAAATGAGGACAAACATGCAGAAGTAGATAGAACCAGTGCAACAACCAGTTGATTGATCACTGAATTAACTCCAATACATATGTGTTTCAAAAGGTACATGTTTGTACAGATACGTTTTTAAGGGACCGGAATACAGTAAATCACAGGAGAATAGGAAAATTAATTGGTCGTTTTCACAGAAAATTGGGGGAAACTAAATTTCGAAGTAACGGTACGGTTCTAAAAAGGAGATTGGGTAAGAATGTGGATCAGTGTTTCTGATCTGGTACAAATATCTAAACTCAAATTCGATTATGCAATAGTAATATTACTTTTTTGCATTTTTTTTTACGATTGGGGAAAACCGTTAAACGGCAAACGGCAGTTGTGAGTTGTGAGACCCGTTCCAAAAACAAAGAGCCATCCGTTAAACGGATGGCTCTTATATATCGTATAACAATATGTGTTATGCTTTGTACTGAGGGATCAGGGTGTTAGCCAGATTAACCATTTTCTTAATGCCATCATCAGGTAAGTTACCTTTCTTGAATTCGGCCAGTACATCAGAAAGTTTGTTTTCCATTTCCATTTGGAAGTGTTCTTCAAACTCCTTCATTTTCTTCACAGGTACTTCGCGCAATAAACCATTTGTACCCAGATAAATGATAGCTACCTGTTTTTCCACTGCAAATGGCGTGTACTGTGCTTGTTTCAGGATCTCCACGTTACGGGCACCTTTATCAATTACCAGTTTAGTAGCAGGATCAAGGTCACCACCGAATTTAGAGAAAGCCTCCATTTCACGGTAAAGCGCCTGGTCGAGTTTCAACGTACCAGCTACCTTTTTCATTGATTTGATCTGTGCGTTACCACCCACACGGCTCACAGAGATACCTACGTTAATGGCCGGACGAATACCTGCGTTGAACAGGTTCGACTCAAGGAATATCTGACCATCGGTGATCGAGATCACGTTTGTAGGAATGTAAGCAGATACGTCACCCGCTTGTGTTTCAATGATTGGTAAGGCAGTTAATGAACCACCACCTTTTACCAGGTGCTTAATTGAATCTGGTAAATCATTCATGTTCTTTGCCACGCCATCATCGCTGATAACTTTCGCAGCACGCTCGAGCAAACGGCTGTGCAGGTAGAATACGTCACCAGGATAAGCTTCACGGCCAGGAGGACGACGAAGCAACAGAGATACTTCACGGTAGGCTACGGCCTGTTTTGACAGATCATCAAAAATGATCAGGGCAGGACGTCCGGTATCACGGAAGAACTCACCGATGGCAGCACCAGCGAAAGGCGCATAGAACTGTAACGGAGCGGGCTCAGAAGCTGAAGCCGCAACGATAGTTGTATAGGCCATAGCGCCATTGTCTTCCAGGGTCTTCATCACACCAGCGATGGTTGATGCCTTTTGACCGATGGCAACATATATACAATACACCGGTTTACCGGCAGCGTAAAATTCTTTCTGATTGATAATGGTATCGATAGCGATAGCTGTTTTACCGGTTTGGCGGTCACCGATGATCAGCTCACGTTGACCGCGGCCGATGGGGATCATCGCGTCAATCGCTTTCAAACCTGTTTGCAGTGGCTCTTTTACTGGCTCACGATAAATTACACCAGGGGCTTTACGCTCCAGGGGCATTTCGTATTTGTCGCCAGCAAGGGGGCCTTTACCATCAATTGGTTCGCCCAATGTATTTACCACGCGGCCCAGCATACCTTCGCCTACGTTAATAGACGCGATCTTACCGGTACGGCGTACTTTAGCACCTTCTTTAATATCACCGCTTTCACCCATCAATACCACACCCACGTTGTCTTCTTCCAGGTTCAGGGCAATTGCACGAACGCCATTCTCAAACTCAACGAGTTCACCAGCACGTACATTGTTTAAACCGTATACGCGGGCAATACCATCACCCACTTGCAATACAGTACCCACTTCTTCCAGGTCGGCAGCTGCGTTAAAGTTGCTCAATTGCTGACGCAATATCGCAGATATCTCATCGGGTTTTATCTCTACCATATATAACCGTTTATGATTTTTTGTGTGTTAGAACTATCTTATCTTATAAATAAAGTCATTATTCATGAATTGCGCTTTGATCTTGTTCAGATCGTACGCAACGCTGGCATCGATCAGCTGATCGCCAATTTCCAGCACAAAACCGCCGATGAGGTCTTCATTTACGGTAGCTTTCAGGTCAATGGTATCCATCTTCGTTTGCTTTTGCACCTGACTAATGATCTGTTTTTTCAATTCTTCGGTAACAGGAACAGCAGTAGTAAGCTTAACGGTATGAATGCCTTTCTGATGTTTATACTGTTCTATAAATGCCGAACTAATTTCCGGCAGGTATGCCTCACGGCCTTTGGTAATCATCAACAGGTTAAAGGCATCAGTAAGCTCACTTATTTTGCCTTTGGTCACCGCCAATACTATGGCCACTTTTTTATCGGCCTTTACAACCGGGCTCCGCATTAACGTTAAAAATTCATGACTTTCCTTGCAAAGCGCCTGCAAATACAGCATATCCTTATACACAGACTCCAGCTGGTTTCTTTCATTAGCCAGGTCAATCAGGCTTTTTGCGTAACGCGCTGCTAAACGAGGGTTTGGCATTTATTGAATTTGAAAATGTGAAAATTTGAAAATGTGCCAGTACGAATACAGTGATCCGTTAGCACAAGAGCTAATTAACAGTACAATTAATTAAGCTTCACTTCTTCAGCCAGTTGCTTAATGTACTTTTCCTGTGTTGATTTGTCGGTCAGTTCACGACGCAACACTTTCTCAGCCACTTCAATTACCAGTGTACCAACCTGGTTTTTTACATCGGTCAAAGCAGCCATTTTTTGCTGTTGGATGGCAGCACCCGCATCAGCGATGATCTTACTAGCTTCCGCTTTAGCCTGTTCTTTGGCTTCGTTAATGATACGGTCTTTTGTATCACGAGCCTCTTTCAGCAACTGAGCTCTTTCTTCACGGGCTTTGGCCAGCAGCGCTTCGTTCTCACTTTTCAACTGCGCCATTTCAGCTTTTACCCTTTCGGCAGTAGCCAATGAATCGGCAATACCGGTTTCACGCTCTTTCAGCGATTTCAAAATAGGCTTCCACGCAAATTTTTTCATTATGATCAACAAAATCAAAAACGCGACAAAGTTCCACGCTAATAAGCCTAAATGAGGGGTAAGTAATTCCATTGTAAATAAATATTAATAGTATTTTATGCTTTCCTTTTTTGAGAGAAAAATACTGCATTCGCCGCCCTTTGCATTGAATGCAGTACTGTTTTTACGTGAACCACCTACTAGCGGAATACAGCCAGCAGACCAGCAACAGCAGCCAGAAGGGCAACACCTTCTACGAGGGCCGCAGCCAGGATCATGGTAGCACGAATGTCGTTGGTTGCTTCTGGTTGACGAGCAATTGATTCAACGGCACCTTTACCGATTTGACCGATACCGATACCAGCACCAATCGCTGCAAGGCTAGCGCCAATTGCACCGTAACCGGGCTGAACTTCCAACAAAATAGTCATCAAATTCATGATACTTGTGTTTATAATTAAAAAAGCGTTTAGTTTAGATTACTACCGGATCAGCATGTCCGGGCACATCTTCATGATCATGTCCACCCTCAAAAGCCTGACCGATAAACACAGCTGCTAAGTTGGCGAAAATGTATGCCTGCAGAAACGCAACCAGGATCTCAATTACATAAATAAATACCGCCAGCAGAATGAAGAAAGGTGAAGTTCCCCATCCCAGTGCCGTATTCATGGCGCCAAAAATGAAGATCAAACAAATGAAGGCCAATATAATTACGTGACCAGAGATCATATTGGCAAAAAGACGAATGATGAGGGCGAAGGGCTTGGTGAAAATACCCAGAATTTCCACAGGGATCAGGATGGGTTTTACACCACCAGGAACCGGAGGATTAAAAATGTGCGCCCAGTAATGTTTATTGGTGCTGAACATAATAACCACGAAAGCAACGATACCCAACATGGCGGTAAAACCAATATTACCGGTTACGTTAGCCGATCCGGGGATCAAACCAATCAGGTTATTAATAAGTATAAAGAAGAAAACAGTCAGCAAAAATGGAGTATACTTTTCATAGCTATGGCCCAGATTGGCTTTAGCTACATCGTCTCTTACAAAGGTGATAATAGGCTCAATGGCATTTTGAAAACCTTTAGGTGCACTGGTTTGACCGATACCTTTCTTGTATTTCTTCGCAATGCTGTTCATCAACAATATCAGTAATATTACTGATATCAGCATTTGCGTAACGTTGCGGGTTAAAGAAAAATCATACACAGTAGCAGTGAGACTTGGTTTGCCCTCTGCATCCAATGCATAAATATTGTCGTTTTTGAACAGTGGTTTTCCCTGCTCATCTTTTTGTTCTTCTATCTCTTTGTGCTCTTTCAAATACTCTTCCGTGATCCACACATATCCATCATGGGCTTCAGCTCCATGGTGGAACTCAGAGGACATAAATGCAGAAAGTCCTTTTTCAGGTGAGTATAAAATAACCGGTAAAGAAAGAGATACCGGATGATTTCCAATAGTAACAAAATGAAACTCATGACCATCAGAAACGTGTTCGATTATGAGTTTGGCAGGATCTAACTTTTCTTCCTTGGCTCCCCCGCCGTCTTCGGCTTTTACTAATAAAGGAGCGATAACAATACTCAGGCTGAAAACCGCTACCAATAAGGATTTGACGCTTCTGACCAGCATACCTGTTTATAAATTTTGCGCAAAGATAAGTATGCAAAAGGCAAAAACGAACTCGTAATGAAAGTATTTATTACCAGTTGAGAGATGATTGAGGTAAAACACTTATCACGATCGTATTATGTATTTTATAATATATGGAAATCAGGATAAAATAATATATCCATTTAATTTTCCATCAGAAAATGTAATATTATAAAATTTCATAACTAATAATGGGTTATTAAGCCGGAATATGCTTGTCGAACTGCATTTGGTGAAGCTTGTAATAAAAACCCTGCTGCGCAATCAGTTGCTCATGGGTCCCCATTTCCTTTACTTCGCCTTTATCAAGCACAATGATCTTGCTGGCCTTGCGAATGGTCGATAACCGGTGCGCAATAACAATGGAAGTACGGCCCGCGATCAATTTATCGATCGCTTTTTGAATAAGTCGCTCACTTTCAGTATCTACTGAAGAAGTGGCTTCGTCTAAGATCAATATAGAAGGATTATACAGTAAAGCCCTGATAAATGACAATAACTGACGCTGTCCCAGCGACAGGCTGCCGCCTCTTTCCATTACATTATAATCATACCCACCAGGCAGTTGCATGATAAAATCATGCATATCAATCATTTTGGCGGCCGCAACCACCTGTTCTCTCGTAATGGCGGGATTACGCAAAGTAATGTTATCCAGTACTGAGCCCGAAAACAGGAAAACATCCTGCAAAACCACTCCAATTTGCCGGCGCAAGGCTTCCAGCTTGAAATCCTCAATTTTTACATCATCAATTTTAATAGCGCCTTGCTTTATATGGTATAACCTGTTCAACAGGCTGATGATAGAGGTTTTACCGCTTCCTGTATGCCCCACTATGGCTACGGTATCGCCGGGCTTTACTTCAAACGAAATATTTTTTAATACATACCGGTCATCGACATAAGCAAACGAAACATTTTCAAAAGCGATCTTGCCTTTTACCATGTCGGGCGCAAAGCTGCCTTCGGTAGTGATCACATCTTCATTATCCAATACTTTGAACACCCGCTCACTGGCCACCATCCCCATTTGTAATACATTGAACTTATCGGCAATTACCCGCAACGGGCGGAACAGCAAGTTCAGACACAGGAAAAATGAAAACATTTTCCCGATCAATAAACGACCGGCCACTTCATCTACTTTATAAATGCCCAGGGCATGGGTGGCTGCCCACCAAACCATCAAACCTGTACCCACCGCCAATACAATTTCTACTACCGGGAAAAAGACCGAATAGGCAAAAATGGCATTGATATTGGCATTGCGGTGTTCCTTATTAATTGTTTTAAACTTATTGAACTCTTTATCTTCTGCGGCAAACGCCTGTACAATGGCCATACCGGTAATATGCTCCTGTACAAAGGCATTGAGGTTAGCCACTGCGTTGCGCACCCTGATAAAGGATTTATTCACACTTTCCTTAAATAAATAAGTGGCAACCAGTAATATGGGGAATGAAGCTAAACTGATCAGGGTAAGACGCCAGTCAACCCAAAACATAAAGATCAATACAGCGATGATCGACAGCAAGTCGGCAATGATGGGAATTAGCCCATCTGAAAAAATATCGTTGATGGCCTCAATATCATTAATGGTACGGGTAGTTAGGGTACCAATGGGTGTGGTATCGAACTGGGAAAGGTTCAAACCCAGAATTTTGCGGTAAACATTTACCCGCAGGTCTTTTACTACGGTTTGTCCCAACCAGGCAGTTAAATAAGAAAAATAAAACCGGAAGGCTGTTTCCAGGATCAACAGGCCGATCTGTATGATGGTGATCCAGATGATCACTTGTTCCATGGATAGTTTTACCGCAGCATCGCCGGTAACACCCTTGTGAATGTAATCATTAATGGTGATCTGAATAAGCCAGGGACGTATAGGAGAAACAATGGCCAACAGAATAGCCATTATTACCGATAGAATAAATTTCCTTTTATAGGGCTTTGCATACTGAAATACCCGTTTCAGTAAACTTAAATCAAATATGATCTTCCCCTTGCTTTTTTCCGCCATAACGAGTTTGCAAAGATACGGCTTGCAGGTTTATGGTTTGTTGTTTGTGGTTTGAGGTTGTTCCTTTTAACACGCCGTTAATGCGGTTTGTTGCTTTATTCACCCATTGCTTTACGGTAAGCCTTTATAAAAATAGCGCCGAGGTTTTTATATGGAGGAATATAATCGTCGAACATTTCCTTGGCATCACCGGTATTGAATTTCTTTTTCAACTCACGCCACATACTTATCCAGTCAATATTCCGGCCCATCAAAAGCCGTTCGTTGATAGCCTGTAAAATTGGTTCATTCACCCTTTTGGTACCCACCTGTTTTGAAGAAACAATATGCGCATCCGGACAAGCCGTTAATACTTCATTCAGGTTATTATATCCGCCGCAGGAACCCAGCACCACAATACGGGCGCTTGCCGGTAGTTTTCCAAGGGTTGTTGACAGGTGATAACTGTGTCCGCGATGTATAACTACCGTTGGGGTTAAATCGCGCGTTTGCAGGTATTCGATCAGCTTATTCTGTGCCTTGTCATCTGGATCGTCTTCGCCGTACAATGGTTTGTTGGCAAATATCCATACAGGTTTGCCTTTTGTAGAAGTGATGGATGTCCACTCGGCCTTTCTTTCATCAACGCGCCAGCCCGGTTTTCCCCGGAACATATTCATAAAATTCTGGTAAGAGGTCTGGCCGTCTTTATCTTCATCGCCATAAAAGAACACTTGTTGAATTACCCGGCCGCTGTCGTCAGTGAGGGTGCTATAATCTTTACCATAAATGGAAGGAATACCTAATAGAGTGGAAAGATCCACTTTTTTAGTGGTATCTGCCGATTCAAACAAAATGCGAAGCAGGTTATAGATAACCATCCCTCTCTTATTATTCTCCTGCACATTTTTGGTATAGCTAACATTCACTTCATTTAATATAAATTCAGCCAACTCTTTATTCTTATCCATGATGCTGCTGTAGGAGTCGGCCACATCCACCGCATCTTCCAGGTCATTTACTTTACGGGGCTTTTCCAATCCTATTACAAATGCCTTCATCATGGTTTCGGCATTTTGTTTGTCCATTTTACTCAGAAAGTCGGTCAATTCATTATAACCGGCGGCCATTTTTATGAATTTCCTGAAAAAGTCGCCATGAACGCTCATGATCAGGCTGTCGGCTCTTGGTTTGGCCATGTGTTGCCAAATACGAGGATACACTCCCCGGGTATAACTGGAGGTATAAATTTCATCTTCACCCAACACAGCCAGGTAATACAATTCCTGTGCAGTTAACCCATCGAGCCGGCGAAAACGAACATTATCATTGGGATTGGTATGCAGCGCATTTATTTCCCGAATAAAATATTGATTCGCCTTCCGTTTCATCATTTCGGTTAAAGTCTGCAACTGGTTGGCGGTATCATTAGTAGGTGGTAAAGTCCGTTGGATATATTCAATTCTGGTTTTTACCAGTAGCCTGAAATACCCCAGATCGTTCTCCTTAACACTGTCAATGGCCTTCAGGCTAATGCTTCCACGCATCAGGTTATCCAGAAATGGAAAATACAACTGACCGCTTTTGCTGGTTGCAATTCGTGCAACCAATTGCACGGTTGAATCGCTGTGACGGCGGATGCGGTCGCCCAGGGAGTTATTGGCCTGGGCATAATCATATACTTTATTAATATCGGTATTCAACGCCACTTTTATTAAACTATCGGCAAAATAGGCGTTGGGATTTTTGGCCAGCTCGGGCATTATCTGGTCCGGATGCATGGTCAAATATTTCCGCATCAATACAAGGCGAGCGCCCGACATACCCGGATTATCTTCCGAATACTTGAGTGATTCAATCAGCATCTTATCCACGCCGTATTCATTACTTTCTATAACGGGGCCAAAACTTTTATGCTGCTTATCCAACTCCATACACTGGCTAAAGGCTTTAACAAGCGCCGGGGCCAGCGAGGCGGGGTAATCGCGCCGGTTGAGATTTGAAAAATAACTTTGTAACAGAAAATCGATACTGCGCAGGTATTTGGTTTTCCCATTGCCATTCAGGGTAGAGTCCAGTTCGATCTGGTTTTGCAGGTCATCAATTCCACGGATCAGCGCATCCATAATTTGCAGACTGACAGTAGTATCAGCAGCAATTTTGCCCTGGTTATTAAATTGAACGGCCTTTTTTTGTTGTTTATCAATATTGCCATGCCATATTTCACGCTCCATCGGCACCTTTATAGGATAGGAAGTTTGCGCAAGACTCGATTGCCAAATAAGTAAACAGATGGTAATAATTTGTATATGTATCCTCATATGCTGCACTTCTAATAGAGCAAAAATATGACCAAAGGGTTGTGTGGGGCAAATGCAGTCCCAATCAGCACCTCACCATATTAAAAAAAACAGTAAATCCGGGCGAAAGTTAGTAAAAAAGTCAAAAAGTCTTGTTTTGGGGAAATTGGCTACAAGCAGTGAATCGGTTACCACGGTATTGTTTTTGATGCAAAAGTGCATTTCTTAATTGTTAAGGAATTTTTATTACCTTATAATGAATGCATTATACTGGTATGTTGGGTCTCAGTCAGATTGCCTTGCCGCCTTTTTCTTTATCTTCACATATTAAGAAATTGTGAACTCAATATTATCATTTACAGGGTAGCCCCTTTTCAAGTAGGTTTGCCAAAATTTTACATTTAATGAATGCTAAAGGCAAGATCCTGATTGCAGACGACGAGCCTGATATAGTGGAAATTATCCGGTATAATCTTACAAAAGAGGGTTATGAGATAGTTACGGCTAATAATGGGGATGATGCCATTCAAAAAGCCAAGTTAAGCCAGCCCGACCTGATTATCCTGGATATTATGATGCCCCGCAAAAATGGGGTTGAAGTATGCGAAATTTTACGTGCCCAACCGGCATTTAAAGATACTGTTATCGTGTTCCTCACCGCCTTAAGCGATGAAAGTTCACACGTTAAAGGCCTGGAAACCGGTGCAGATGATTATATCAGCAAACCAGTTAGCCCAAAAATTCTCGTAAGTCGGATACACGCTATCTTTCGCCGCATCAATAAAGAACCGGAAGAAAAAGTGATCAAGATCGATAACCTCGAAATTGATCCGGTTAAATTTGAAGCCAAGGTCGACAGCAAAGCTGTGGTATTAGCGAAAAAGGAATTTGAACTGTTGTATCTGCTGGCATCAAAACCAGGCCGGGTATTTCTGCGCAACGAGATCCTGAATCAGATCTGGGGCAACGATGTGATCGTAGGCGACCGCACCATCGACGTCCATATTCGAAAAATTCGCCAAAAGCTCGGCATCGATTGTATTACTACAGTTAAAGGAGTGGGTTATAAGTTCACCATGTAAATGCTTGCCGCATAACGCAGAACACATAACGCCCATATCGGTGTTATTCATTCAGCATTAATAATTATCTTCGAAAAATTGCGAAACGCAGCCTGATTAAGCGTACCGCTAAATCAGCAGTCAGCGTTAAGTTTTTAGCCCGTTCGAATGCGAGCCCGACAGATTCATTCTGAACAGGCATCCATCCGGGCGGACATTCAGCGTTAAGCGTTAAAGTATGTCCTCAGCCAAAAATTTATCACCGCGGCAACTGGCCGCTTTTACAGCAGCAATATTAGCGTTCCCTATTGCCATTGGTATTCTATTACTCACCAGCAACTGGCAGATAGGGCTGGGCTCGCTTTTGGTGATCTTTGCAGGCGGCTACTGGCTCATCCTGGTCACTATGGAACGGTTTATATACCGTAAGATAAAACTCATTTACAAGCTTATTTACCAAACAAAGGCTACCAAGAAAGAAGAAATGTATTTCAAATACATTCTTCCCCAAAAAAGTATCGACGAAGTAAGGGCCGATGTGGAAGAATGGGGCGAACGCCGCAATCGTGAAATTGAGTTATTACGACAGAATGAAGCCTACCGAAAAGAGTTCCTTCAAAATCTTGCCCATGAATTTAAAACGCCCATCTTCGCCATTCAGGGGTATGTAGACACCCTGCTGGGCGGTGCCATGGAAGAAGAAGCCATTCGCAAAAGGTTCCTGGAGAATACCTCTAAAAATGTGGACCGCCTGGTAAACCTGATGAATGACCTGGATGAGATCTCAAAACTTGAACGGGGTGAACAGTTACTGGCAAAACAGAACTTCCCTATTCAGGACCTCATAAAAGAAATTTACGACTCCCTTTCTATAAAAACCCAGGCAAAGAATATTCGCACCATCATTAAAAAAGGTTGCGAAGCGCCTATCACTGTTTTTGCTGATAAAGAGAAAATAAAACAGGTGCTGATAAACCTGGTAGAAAATGCCACTAAATATGGCAAACATAATGGCAATATTGTAGCCAGTATTTATGATACCGACGACCAACACGTATTGATTGAAATAAGCGACGACGGTATTGGTATTGAAGAAGAACACCTCCCCCGCATATTTGAACGTTTTTACCGCACCGATACTGCCCGCAGCCGCGATAAAGGCGGTACAGGATTGGGCCTTGCCATTTGCAAACATATTATTGAAGCGCACGGCCAAAGCATTCACGTACGCAGTACACCCGATGTTGGAACTACCATTGGTTTTACTCTGGAATCTAAGAGAGATTAGCTGGTTAATGAGGCGTTGTCTTATGTAAGTGGCATATCGGCAAACGGCAAACAGGACTCGCGATTATTGAGATTAACTACCTTGCGCTGCCTACAATTCTCTGCCTTCTGCCTTCTGCCTTCTGCCTTCTGCCTTCCCTAACCTCTATCAACCATATCAACTTCCTCCTCGTCAACTGATCAACTGATCAACTGATCAGCCCCGTCAACTTTCAACCTGTATTTCTTATTAAAATAGATCAGCGAATATAAAGTGGTCAGTATACCGATTGCTGAAAAAATGACAACACTGGCAGGGTAAAACTGCGTCCAGGCAAGTTGTAGACCAGCCACTTCCTTTGCCAACATCACCAACATGCTGCCCAGATAACCCCAGGCATCTGCTATATAGATCAAAAACCCCACATTACCGGCTATTTTGAAAGTAGCGATCAATCGTTCAAAGTAAATACAGTTAAAAGGAATATAACCCATATATAATCCAAGGCCGGCCAGCTGCATCCATAAAGCCCCGGGCATAGCCCTCGTTAAAAACATAACTGATGAAACGCCCGCTATTAAAAAACCCGCTACTATCACCCAGTGAATTAAGCGAAAGGCCTGGATGTTTTTTCTAATAACAACCAACAAGCTCATTACCACCAGCACTACCACTGAGGTAATGGTTTCTGTGGTAGTAAAAATAGCCGGCTTTTGACCATACCCCAGCTCGTTCCACATATTGGCCATAAAATTGTCCCGTACATCACGCATAATACTCAAGAACAAATAAGTGATCACCACCACTACTATCCCACCCCCAAACTGCCGTAAAAAGTGATGACGGTCATCTTTGGTCATGGGTAACCGAATGCTTCTTTCTTTAATATCGGCCGCATCAGGCGCGGGCACCCGTTCTAACAAATACATGAATACTATAAGTGGCAGGGCAAACACCAGACCGGTGCCAAACCCCAGCCATTGTTCGCCAACCTGCCAGCTATCACGCAGCCAAATGGCCACCGACCGGCTAAAACCACCGGCAAATACAAAGCTCACGGCCATGGCTGCCCCTATAAAATCAGTCGCCCGCCGCCCTTCAGCATAGCTGAAAACAATTCCCCACATAAACCCAAGCATAAACCCATTGCCAAACAGGCATACCATTCCCCAGGGCGCTGGCACCAGCGCAAACAGCAACATACACAACCAGGCAATGCCAATAAGCAACGCACTGGTTTTCCAACGCCCCAGTCTTTTTAACTCTGAAATAAATTTTATCCCATAGAATTTACTGGCCATATATCCCAGCCCCTGGCTTATGATAAGCAGGGTTTGGTATTTTATTCCCCAAAACGACAATCCTTCAAAGGTGGCAACTGTAAAAGCTTTGCGGTAGGCAAAAATGCAGGCATAGGTCAAAAATGCAACAGCAGCAGTATAAAGAGCAACAATTATTGACTGGTTGGTAAAAGCTGGCTTTCCGGGTGTTTTTGTTGACAATCGATACAGTTTAGTCTTGATAAATGCTGTGTGATCACGATATCTTGTAAAATAATCAATTACGGGCAAAAGCAAACCAGTTGCGGGTTTGTGCAGGAATAAAAAAGGGCGAAACTTAAAAAAGCTCCGCCGGTCAACATTAAGAAACTGCTACGATTGTTATTTATGTATAACACACAGCAATAAAACGGACACTAAGGTACAGTCACCATATTACCATATTGTTTTTCCAGTGTAAACAAATGATTACGTTTACCCTCAACCGGACATCGGCCATACAAACGGTTGCGTAACAATTAGTTTACATATTCCTAACGACGGCTTAATAATGCTGTAACAATCAGGTCATATATATGAGGGAATTTTGATAAACCCAAACTCAATGGAAAAAAGAGCAGTAGATGTGGTAGTTATATCCGATGTACACCTTGGTACATATGGATGTCGTGCAAAGGAACTGGTTGCTTACCTTAAAAGTATCCTGCCTAATATTCTTATCCTTAACGGGGACATTATTGACGGATGGCAATTCACCAAACGCTATTTCCCCGCATCCCACATGGCAGTTATAAAAGAGGTGTTGAACCTGATCACGAAAGGAACACGGGTTTTTTATATTACCGGAAATCATGACGAATTACTTCGCCGGTACGCTGATTTTCAGCTCAGTCATTTTACGTTGACCGATAAGCTGGTACTGGAGATTGATAATAAAATGACCTGGATCTTCCATGGTGATGTGTTTGACAATACCACCAGGGGCGGCGCCAAAATATTGGCAAAATTGGGCAGCAGCGGTTATGGCGCACTGATCCTGTTTAACCGGGTAGTAAATTTTGTGATGAAAGCATTTGGGCGGGAAAAGGTATCCATTTCAAAAAATGTTATGGCCAGCGTGAATAAAATGGCCAAGATCGATGCCTTTGAACAAATTGCCGCCGAGCTGGCCATTGAAAAGAAATACGAATATGTGATCTGTGGCCATATTCACCAGCCTCAAAAAAGGGTGATCGAAACCGAAAAAGGCAAAGTCACTTACCTGAACTCGGGCGACTGGGTGGAACATTTAACCGCCCTCGAATACCGGCAAAACGAGTGGACCATTTTTGAATACAACGAAAAAGATTTTCCCCAAACTGCTATTGATATACCAGCTAAAGTAAATGTGTTAACTGATGAGATCAGTTTCTACATAAACTCATTGGCTATTTAAGTTCCGACAGGAGGAATAAACAACATTATGAAGATATTTTACGCAATACAGGCTACCGGTAATGGACATATAAGTCGTGCCATGGAGCTGTTGCCCTATTTACAGAAATTTGGTACTGTCGATATTTTTTTAAGCGGCGCCAATAGTACCCTGTCCTTAAACGCGCCCATCAAATACCGCAGCAAGGGGCTGAGCCTGTTTTATACCTGCGATGGCAGTCTCGATTACTGGAAGATCGTTAAGAACATTTCGCCTTACCGGATTATGAAAGAAGTGCGCGACCTGCCTGTTGAAAAATATGACCTGGTAATAAACGATTTTGAATGTATTACTTCACTGGCCTGTGCCCGCAAAAAAGTACCTTCTGTAAACTTCGGCCATCAGGCCAGCTTTGTTTCTGACAAAACTCCCCGGCCCGACAAACCCAGTAAAGCTGGTGAATGGATCTTGCAGAATTACGCCAGGGCCACCAATTATATTGGCCTGCATTTCGAAAGCTATGACGACTTTATTTTTTCGCCTGTCATCAAAGAAGAGATCTTACAGGCTGAAGCCACCAATAAAGGTCATATCACTGTATACCTTCCTTCCTATTGCGACAAACAGTTAATAGAATTGTTGAAGCCATTTAAAGACCACCGGTTTGAGGTGTTCTCCCGCCAGGCAGTAAAACCCTATACGGTCGATCATATGAATTTCCGCCCGGTTGATTCAAAAGACTTCAACCGCAGCCTCATCAGCTGTCATGGTATCGTATGCGGAGCAGGTTTTGAAACACCCGCCGAAGCATTATACCTGAAGAAAAAAATGATCGCCATTCCTATCAAGGGTCAATACGAACAACAATGCAATGCCGCTGCACTAAAGAAAATTGGCATTACAACGCTCGATAAGATCGATGATGATTTTACTGATACATTCAATAACTGGGTGAACGATCCGAAAACCCCCAGTGTTCAATACCGGTATTCAACCGAAGCCATCATCAATATACTCATGTATCGCTGTACCGAGCTTAAATCGCGGCTCGATATTCCATATCCGGAACTTATTTTCAACTAATACAACTTCGTTCTTCCGCTTTGGCAGGTGCCATGGTCTTTTATAGGCGTGGCACCTCTTGTTTTACAGCATCACCCGCTGTCAAAGGCGGCGCCGGGGAATTATGGCCTTTATCAACTCAATCAACCCGGTCTGGATATAACTTGCATTTTTCCTTAAACAACCTCTCATCCTAGAGTCATCTTAGGGTCATCCCTGGGGTTTTAAGCCTAAGATAACCCTAAGAATAACCAAAGAAGCCCCTAAGAAGACCGAAGGATGCATGCTTCATCTACGGTTCATTCAGGCCGCAATGCTCAATAAATTGACTTTTGAATACTTGAGGGTGTATGTAATTGCACAGCCGTAACGAAATGATACCGGAATTGTACCGGGATGGTAGTCCAATGGCCCGCATATTGTCTGAGTGTGCTCTAGAGGTCCTCTGGAGATGCTCTAAATATATTCTGGGACCTTAGTTCTATGACCACTTCCTGACCACTCTTGGACAATTTCCTGACCACTATCAGACCACTCCCAGGCAATCCCACTACCCCTGTCTCGCCTGGGATGGCTATATACGTGAAGAATAAATCCTGAAGTTTTACAAATAAGCTATAAAATAAAAAAGCCGTCACGATAGAAATCGAACGGCGTCAGTCACATGAGAGAAAATAAACTCTCACTTTATAGAGAATTTTAGTAGTATAATTTGTTGTTTTTACCGCTTATGAGGGTAAATCGCGGGGATAAGATGGTTAAAGATACCGCCAGAAAGCTAGAAATTTATAATTATTTATAGAATTTTACTTTTTTCTTACAATTTTCGAATTACCACCCACCAGTATTTAAATTTATCTAGTAAAGAAGCCATTTCATTTGCAAACTTCTATTCTACATTATACTAACGGTTGTTCTTCACATAAAAGCCGTCCCGATTAATCGGGACGGGTAGTCTTACTAACAGCATCTGTTAAATGACAAGAACGGTATTGAAAAATGGAATCGTTGCAAGGTAGCCTCCCACTATTAGCACGCTGTTACAGCAGTGTTACTAAATGATGAAACGGCAGACGGCAAACGGCAGACGGTCTCGGCTCAGCCGAGAGCAAACGGCAGACGGCAGACGGCACGGCAATCGGTAATCGGCAATTTTGGCCTTCCGCCAGCTGGCCGCCGCCCAATCCTACTTCCTTCGGTCGCCGAAGCCCTGGCGTAGGTGACCTACTTCCTACTTCACGCCCGGCGAATCCTTGGCGAAGGAGGGCCCACTACCTAAACGAATCCCCAGGGAATATTCCCCCATCCCGCCTTCCAAAAACAAGCTATTCCCGCTTAATAATAAGAAATGCGCCCCCGCGTAAGGCTTTAACCGTAAAGACCGTAATAATTAATATTACCTTATTGTTAATTTTCGTATATTAATGGTAGAAATCAGCAGTGAGAAAGTGTGTCACCATATTATTTCTTTTCGTGTCCTTTTCCATCCGACCAATTGCCTCCGCGGCCAATATCATTCAATTTGATTTTTGCGGCGAGCAGATCACCTTTGATTTCGACAGATCTATTGTTCCCAATAACCCCGTTCTATCAGATGAAACGGCTATTACCACCTTTTACCAAAGTCTCAACCCTTCCAATTATGATGCCGTTGTAAAGGCCCTGCTTTCCTATAAAGACAAGTTCAAACCAGATGACTGGCTGTATTATCAGCTGATCAGGAAAGCGGCCCAACAAATAAGCCCTAAATCTGACGATTACCACCGGTATACCTTATACAAATGGTATCTCCTGAACAGATCAGGTTATGATGCCAGGCTGGCCATTTCAGGCGATTACATCCTGTTTTATATTCACTGTGAAGAGAACATTTACAATATACCTTACCGGATGGTAGATGGGAAACAATATGTTTGTTTGAATTACCACGATTACGGCAACCATATCGACTTCCAAAAGAACGTATTCACGTTAATTGATATGCCATTTCCCGGAGCTGACGGCAATTTCTCCTATAAGATCACGCATTTACCCGAGTTTAATACAGGAGATTATAAAGTAAAAGACCTGTCATTTAATTATAATGAAAACGAGTATCATTTTAAAGTAAAGCTGAATAATCAAATACAATCGCTTTTTGTCAACTACCCGGTAGTGGACTATGCCCTGTATCTTAATATTCCGCTAAGCCATGAAACCTATTCTTCTCTGATACCCCTGCTGAAAAAAAGCGTAAAAAGAATGAGTGTAAAAAATGGGGTTGATTACCTGATGCGGTTTACCCGGTATGCATTTTTGTTTGAACCGGATACGGAGGTTTTTGGCAGTGAAAAACGGCTCTCGCCCGAACAAACCCTTTTATATGATCAGAGTGACTGTGAGGACAGGGTGGCATTGTTCTACTGTCTTGTAAAGGAGATCTATAATCTGCCAATGATCGTATTAACATATCCCAAGCATGTTACCATAGCTGTGCAGTTTAATAAGACGTACGGCAAACCTATTGTATACAATGGCAACAAATATTCCATTTGCGAACCTTCGCCCCAAAAAGAAGACCTGATGGTAGGGCAACTGCTTCCCGAATTAAAGAAAGCACCTTATGAGGTAGCTTATGTTTATACACCACAAAAAAAGTAAGTATACTTCATTTTATAAATAACAAAGCCGTCTAAGGACGGCGTTGTAGTTACTTAAAAAAGAAACTGCCCCCGACGAATCGGGGGCAGTTTTCAGATCTATCTAGTATGATCAAATTTACTTGTTCCAAACTGCCCAACCGGCAGTCCAGTCATTAGTACCATCAAAGGCGCCAATGTAAGATACTTTTTCAAAAGAGCTCAATTCAGTTAAATCGAATTTAGCAGCAGTTGTTAAAGCAGGAGAACCAGCTTGAGGTTTTAAATTAGGAGCAGCGTTATTAAACGGATCAGTCAGTTTAATGGTAGCTGCATCGGTAAATACTTTGCTAAGATTGGTAGTAGTAGTGATATTAGCAACAGTTGCTGAGTCGATAGTCGATACAACTTCTGAGCTAACAAGGAAAGGACTGGTAACAGAATGCAGGAAACTGTTATAGAATTTTGAAACGCCTGATTTGTAGAAGGCTCCAGTCTCAGCGATTTCAAGTACTAAACCAGCTTTTTGGCCGCCCATTACGATAGAGTTGGCAAGGATAAATTTGCAACCTCTTCTCCAACGCATTCCATAACCATAATCAACACTTGTACCAGCTGCGTTATTAGGACCAATAGCAGTGAAATTTGACAGTACAGGTGATGTGATAGGAGTAGTAGCGTATGAAATTTTACCATTTGTATTATCTACCTCAAAGTTATTAGAGAGGTCGCCGCCAGTTTTAGTATCAGTAAATCCAGGATTTTTGATAGAAACTGCGAACTGAATTTTTCCATGGTATCCGTCGTCCAAATCAAAATCATCATCAGCGCAATTGTAAGCGATCAGGTGTTTGGGATTTACAGATCCGCCGAAGAATTCGAAGGCATCATCCAAACCACGAACAACTTCTACATAGTCGATAGTTGTTCCTGAACCTACAGCATACAGAGATAAGCCGTTTACTTCATCGCCGGGGTTAACCGCTTTACCAGCATATTCAATACGAACATATTTTAATACGCCTGAATTATCATCTTCTTTAGTACCACCAAAATTCTGATAAGCCTGATCTACGCCACCTTCCAGTATTTTGTGGTTACCGTTGCCAGAAGACTCGCCTACCAGAACAAGACCACCAAAGTCACCAGATTTGGGAGTAGCCTCTCCAGAAGTAAATACGATGGGACTTTGGGCAGTGCCCTCGGCCATAATTTTTGAACCTTTGTAAATTACCAGTACACCTGCAGAGTCATTGTTAGAAATGATCTTAGTTCCTGCATCGATGGTTAAAGTAGCATTATTGGCAACATATACATACCCACGCAAACGATACACTTTATCTTTTGTCCAGTGTTGGTCGGTAGTAATTACACCTCTGATATCAGCACCACTAGTAGGGGCGGGATCATTTGAGTCATCATCCTTGTGACAGGCAGAAGCCAGCACAACGAGACCCAACAAGAGAATTGATGATAGTTTTTTCATATTACTATTTTAATTTGCGTTCACGAAAGTATCCTTGCCTTGTTACGGAATAGTTACTCAGAAATTACCAAATTGTTATTTACCGAAGTTGTACCGGATGGCCAATGTTGCAGTAGAACCAAGCCTGGCGGTGTTTATAATTTTATCCTCACTTGCTTTATAAGCAGTTTGTGTAGTATTAGCATCGTACTTATAATACCAGCTGTATTTCTGAGCCAGGATATCACTAATAGTGAGCTTAAGCTCCAGCTTGTTGCCTACCAATTTTTTGCCCAGCTGAAAATCAATTACATCACGGGGCCTTTCGTATATGCTCAACTCACCGTCTGCGCCTCTGAAGCGTAAACGAGATCCAATGCGGTTATACAACAGGTTCACTGAAAAATCATCAGCTGGAGAGGTATACAATAACCCACCATTGATCAGGTAAGGCGACTGTCCCTGTAAAGGAGTATTGTAACTAACTCCATCAAACTTCACTTTCCCTTTCATTATAGCAGCATTGGTGTAAAAAGTGATCTGCTCAAACAATTTGCTGCCAATAAAATCAAGTTTCTTTCTGAGCTCCACTTCAGCACCGTATACAGTAGCATTTGATGCATTTCTGTAGGTAAATACATCATTTCCCTGGTTGATCTGCTCAATAGGCTTATCGAAATATTTATAAAATACACTGGCCGAAATAATCTCACCAGCTCCGGGGAACCACTCATATCTCAGGTCGCCATTGGTATTTTTACATCTTTCCAATTTATCGTAACCAGTTACGCTGATATAATTATCGTAATCAAAAACACTATAAGAAGCCAGTTCTCTGAATTCGGGACGGTTTACCGATTGAAAACCGGCCGCCCTTAAATTGCTTTTGTTGTTCAATGAGTAAGTGAATATAAAAGAAGGCAACACATCAGTATTGTCGTATACCATGGTCTTTTTATTTCTGGCCGACAGTTCCTGACGGTATTTTTCCACTCTGGCGCCCCACGTCAATTTGAGATTATCAGAGAACTTGTTGTCCAACATTACATAACCAGCGTTGAGCAAAGCGTTACCGGTATAGTCAGTTGAGTTAGTAGCAATGCTGGCAACTGTGAGTTTGTAGGTATCAATATTTTCGGGAGTGAAAACGGTGTTATAACTGGTTGACTTTACTTCATTGATCGTAGCACCGCTTTGGTTGTTATATTGATCAACCAGCATTGAAGCATATCCCACAGCATCTACCTTCACGGTACGGTCTCTGTAATAATTCATGGTACCGAATTTCAACTTTTGTGTTTGACCCAGCCATTGAAATTGTTTGGTAGCGTTGGCAGAGGCACCATAAATAAATTCTGCCAACCATGAATAAACGCGGCCTGCATTTCTGATTTCAGGTGAATTCTCGTTATTCAGCTTCAGGAAATATTTCGAAAGATCAGTCTGGTCTGTACGGAAAGTAAGCACACGTTGATCAGGCTGATCTTTATAGGTATATGCAAAGGAACCGTTCCAGTCAAAAGTCCAGCTATTACCGATCCTGTGCAAACCCTCAGCAACCGAATTGATCAAACCGGCTGCAGACGCCTCGCTATTTGAACTCTTCAATAAAAACGGGCTTCCATTTTCAAGATTATTACCATCTCTTATGCCAATTGTTTTTACAAAACTGTTGTTGAACAGGTTCTTCAGCGAAATTTTACTTTTCCCGTATGAATACGTTACATTCAATAAGGCCCCTAAATTATTTTTTTCGTCGTATCCGTTTGTATTGTAGCCATATCTTAGAAGTCTGGAAATATCATAATCCTCTCTTGTTCTTTCCGAAACGGCCCGGCTATTACTGTAACCTATTGAATAGATATAACCTAATTTATTACCCGATTTCAATACAGCAGTATTACCACCGGTATAAGTTGCACTTATACCAGGCAGGCTTTTACTAGCTGACTCAAACCCATATGTATTAGGGAATAACTTTGTTGTGCCCATTTTGAATTCTTCAGACTTATGGGTAAAGTCGTACTTGTTTCTTGCATAAGGACCAGGTAAATGTCTTGAATCATCGAAAAAGCCCAATGCATCATACTTTCCGTTGGGGTATCCTTTATAAAATTCTTTACCAGTGGTCAAAGAATTTGCTGAAATGTTAACAGACAACTCACTTAATTTATGCGAAGGATAGTCTTTAGTGATCACTTTCACCGCACCACCAGAAAAATCACCAGGCAGATCAGGTGTAGCTGATTTATATATTACCAGGTTATCAACTACTGAAGAAGGGATGATGTCAAAAGAGAAGGCTTTTTTATCCGCTTCAGTACTGGGCAGGATCGAGTTATTGAGCATTGATACATT
This sequence comes from Niastella soli, assembly GCF_017742245.1. Taxonomy (GTDB): domain Bacteria; phylum Bacteroidota; class Bacteroidia; order Chitinophagales; family Chitinophagaceae; genus Niastella; species Niastella soli. The sequence goes on along the minus strand of NZ_JAGHKO010000001.1, from coordinate 2,029,512 downwards.
ATAGCGCTCATTTAATCCGCGAATAATTACAAACTTGTTATCCTGAACTGAGGCGCCGCTTACGCGCTTTAATACTTCACCGGTATTTCTATCAGGTGATTTCTTAATCACTTCAGCTGAGATCCCATCAGAGATGGAAGAGCTGTTCTTTTGGGTGAGGTATAAAGAAGAAAGATTCTCTTTACGGATGCTGGCTTTTACTTCAACACCTGTTAATTGTTTTCCTTTTCTTTCCAATGATACACTTACAGTGGCATCTAACCCTGTTACTTCAATATCACTTACTTCTTTATCACCGTACCCTACACTACTAATAATAAGTGTGTATTTCTTATTCTTTTGAACCGTTACAAAGAAACGGCCTTCCACATCGGTATAAATACCTTTCTTGTTATCACCAGCCAAAACAACGGATGCTCCTACTAATGGAGTACCATTTTCGGCATCAACTACTTTACCTGAAATTTTACCGGTTGGTGTAGTTTGGGCAAAAGATGCCAGCGTTACAACCAGGGCTAACAGGGTATAGAAGAACTTTTTGCTCACGAAAAACAGTTTTATTTGCGGCAAAAGTATCTGTAGGCTGTTATCGCTATGTTACCCGTATGTTAAGGAATTATTAACTGACCCGATCAAGCCCTTCTTAAAGGGCCTTATGTTAACGGAAGGCTATGCGAACGTTACGCCAGCATTACCGTAATATTAAATCGCTCAATAAAAGCAGCAATTAAGAAAACTGGCACAGTTATGATGGCAAAAATTGTAATTGACTGGTTTTACGAATGTTAAAACCGGAATTGGAGTCTTGTAGTAAACACATTATCCTTTATATCGCCCGTATAACCGGTTAAAGAAGTACTTTCATTTTTTACAAAGTCGTACCACAACATCAGGCGCACATTTTCATTAATGGAATAATTATACCCTACACTTACCGTGGTATATTTAATATTGGTGGCATTGATATTATTCCCGCCCTGGCCAATCTCCTGCCCTTTTACTTCTGTATTGGGATCATACCAATCGAATTTAACCCCCAACTGATGCTGGTTGTTTACAATGTTTTGTAACAGGTAAGCAAAGGCGCCATCAAATTTGCGCACATAATAAGGTTCCAGTAATAAGGTCGGTGGGGTTTCGGTAGTACTGGCTGATGCGGTTTGTGTACCCCGCCAGTATTCAAGCCTGAGTTCTGTAGCGCCATATGGATGCTTCCATTTTAACTGCATATCGGCTCCATAATATTTCCGGGGTGCTTTGCGGCCGAAATTGCCATCGACAGAATCTACCACAAACTCTTTTTTTCCTGCTACGTCTTTATTTATTTCGTAGGTGTACTTGGTATTCTGGAACAGACCGCCATTAAAATAGGAAAGACCACCTGATATAAATAACGCCTTCGAAAGCGGATATGGTTTCCACGATGCGCGGGCGATAAAGTCTTTAAAGGAATCATATTCCTGGGTAGCGTTCAATCCCTGGCCGTTAAAAAAGCCCGCATCCAATTTTAAATAATGCAACGGGTGGTCAGGGCGGCGGGGTTCAAATGAAACCATGGCACCCAGGTCACGTTCCACCTTCATTAAGGTTTGCGACATGCGTCCCCGCTCCAGCGATTCCCGGTCGGCAGAACCCAGGTTCACTTCATATCCAAATGGCCGGGCAAACATACCAGTGGTCAATTGAAACACCTGCCATTTATTTTCAAAGATGCGACCCCAAAAATCCCGGATGAAAACCCCACGCTCGGAGCCATCGAACTGGAAAACAAAATACAGCGACACCTGGTCCTCTTTATTCATGTGGGCATAATCGAACCGGAGCCGGCCGCGCCGGATCGTGAACCTGCTACTCGAATTGGGGGCAAAATCGCCCCCACTAAAGCTATGGGTCCCTTTTTGTTGTGCTACCTGGAACTGGGGTTGAATATAGCCGGTAATATATACGTGATCGAATTTTTTATACAACTGCAAAATACCTTTACCCAGGCTGGTGGTGGTATCGATCATATCGGTCAAAAATTGGGCGTGCAGCGTGTGAGTTACGGGTAAAAGAAACAGAATAACAATCAATTTGCGGTAAAAAGTAGTTACCGGTAAATATACTGGGCCCATTAAGCAGTTTTTTGCGGGCCCAATATTAAGTAATTATTACCTCAATATTATCAATGATTTAAGCCGTTCAAATTGTATTCCTGATCAGGGCTGGAATAATATTTTATTAAGAATTTGAGGGTTAAACAGGGGAATGCGCTCTTAATTGGTTATCAGCCAATGAATAAGGTTATTTTTATTAATTGCAAATCAATATGTTAAACAAGCAATTATAGTAACTACGACTAATATTATCTTTGTGTTAAGTAATTATTACCGAGGCACCCTTTTTTTTATCCTATTGTATTAGTTCTATTTTTGCGACAAATTTTAAGGAAAAATGGGCTTAAACTCAATAATGAAGATTTTCATGCCGAAGGATAGGATATTCTATTCCTTGTTTGAACAGGTTGCCCACACTGTGGCTAAAATGGGTAAAGTAATGAAAGAGGTTGTTACTGAACCTGACTTTGATAAAAGGGCAGCCTTGATTTCCCAGATCGAAGACCTGGAGCATGTAAATGACGATTACACCCATAAGATCTTTACTGAGCTCGGCAGAAACTTTATTACCCCCTTTGACCGGGAAGACATTCACTATTTGGCCAGCGCGTTGGACGATATTGCCGACTATATTTTCGCTTCAGCCAAAAAAATCAACTTTTATAAAGTAAATCCCAACGATCAGGGCATTCAAAAAATGGCCGATCTTATTGACCAGGGATGCGAGCAAATAAAAAATGCCGTACTGCAATTGCGCGATATGCGTGATATGCGCCAGATAACTGATGCCCTGGTTAAAGTAAACAGCATTGAAAATCAGGCCGACGATATTTTCGATTTGAGCATCGACCGGTTGTTCGAAACAGAACCCGATGCCAAAGAGGTGATCAAAAAGCGGGAAATTTACCAGGTTATGGAAATTGTAACCGATAAATGTGAAGATGCCGGTAACGTTATTGAATCTATCATTATTAAATACGCATAACAGACAGGCCCTGTTTTTTACCTAATCGTTGCCGCAATGCTTACATTATTAGTTGTAATTATTATACTCGGACTGGCTTTCGATTTGATCAATGGTTTTCACGACGCAGCCAACTCTATAGCCACTGTTGTTTCTACCAAAGTACTCACTCCTTTCCAGGCAGTAGTTTGGGCAGCAATGTTCAACTTCATAGCCTATTGGATCTTTGATCTGAAAGTAGCCAACTATGTTGCCAAAACCGTACACGCCGATTCCATTAACTTATATGTAATTATGGCTGGTCTTATAGCCGCCATTTTCTGGAACCTGCTTACCTGGTGGTTTGGTATTCCATCGAGCTCATCGCATACCCTCATTGGTGGTTTTGCAGGAGCGGCCGTAGCGCATGCGCACAGCTTCAGCGTTATTAACCAGTCAGCCATCCTTAATATCATGCTGTTCATTGTATTGGCCCCTTTCATTGGTATGTTGGTGGCATTTATAATAACGGTCATAATAGTCAACCTCTGTCGAAAGGCCAACCCCTACCAGGCAGATAAATGGTTCCGCCGTTTACAGTTACTTTCTTCCGCCGCCTTCAGTTTAGGCCACGGCGGTAGCGACTCCCAAAAGGTTATCGGTATCATTACCGCCTCCATGGTAGTATTTGGCGCCTGGTGCATAAAAAATGGATTGCCTGTACCTCATTGGGCGCATATCCAGGAAGTGGTAGATGCGCATGGCAAATCAAGTTATGCGAATGTACCCCAATGGATACCCATTACCTGTTACCTGTGTATTGGTTTTGGTACTATGATGGGTGGCTGGCGCATTATTAAAACCATGGGAACAAAGATCACCAAGGTTACCCCGCTCGAAGGGGTAGCGGCCGAAACCGCCGGTGCTATTACCCTCTATGGCGTTTCGCAGGGATTGGGTGTACCCGTGAGTACCACGCACACGATTGTAGGTTCAATTATGGGTGTGGGTATGACTAAACGCTTATCAGCAGTACGCTGGGGTGTTTCCATCAACCTGTTGTGGGCATGGATCCTGACCATTCCGGTGAGTGGCCTGTTGGCAGCCCTTGTATATTTCATCCTGAAGCTCATTGATCCCGCAGCATAATATATTGAAGTAAGAAGTAGGAAGTATGATGTAAGAAATTGCTGAAATTCGATCATACCTCCTACTTCTTACCTCTTACTTCTTCTTCCTTTCTCACCTCCATTCTCACTCCCCGCATCCAATATCTGATCCCCAATTCCCTACTTCCTTTTTGTTTTCCACTCGTTTCTTGTTACTTTGGCATAATTTACGCACCCTTACAACTTTTTGTGCTATTATTTTTCAATATAATTTAATGCTAACATGAAAGGAATTATTTTAGCGGGAGGGTCAGGTACACGATTGCACCCTATAACCTATGCGATCAGTAAACAGATCATGCCTATTTACGATAAGCCAATGATCTACTACCCCTTGTCTACATTAATGCTGGCAGGCATCCAGGATATCCTGATCATTTCTACCCCCCACGACCTTCCCCAGTTTAAAAGATTGCTTGGTGATGGCTCGAAACTGGGTTTACGCTTCACCTATGCAGAGCAGGCTGTCCCCAACGGATTGGCACAGGCCTTTGTAATTGGCGCCGATTTTATTGGGAATGACAATGTAGCGCTGGTACTGGGAGATAATATTTTCTATGGGGTAGGACTGGGAGAACAACTTTCCAAAAACAATAATCCTGATGGTGGCATTGTATATGCTTACCATGTCAGCGATCCCGAACGATATGGCGTAGTTGAATTTGACAAGGGCAACAAGGTAATTTCCATTGAAGAAAAACCCGCTCAGCCTAAAAGCAGCTATGCGGTCCCAGGTTTATATTTCTATGATAATGAAGTAGTAGCCATTGCCCGCGAGCTGAAACCAAGTCCAAGGGGCGAGTATGAGATCACAGATGTAAATAAAGAATATCTTCGCAGGGAGAAATTAAAAGTGTCCATACTTGACAGGGGTACTGCCTGGTTGGATACTGGTACCTTTGACTCCCTGATGCAAGCTTCTCAATTTGTACAGGTAATTGAGCAAAGGCAAGGCATAAAAATCGCTTGTATCGAAGAAATTGCCTATCGCAAAGGTTTTATCACAAAAGAGCAGCTGATCGCCGTGGCTCAACCATTGCTTAAGAGTGGATACGGCCAATATCTTATGAATGTATTGAAAGAAAGCTAATCTTAAATAAAACGATATAATGAGCAAAATTCTGGTTACAGGCGGATGTGGTTATATTGGATCTCACACCATTGTTGACCTTATTGAAAACGGCTTTGATGTAATTTCTGTCGACAATAATTCCCGGTCAACCCCACGCATCCTGGAAGGCATTGAAAAAATTACCGGCAAAAAGGTAAAAAACTATAAAGTAGACCTGTGCAACTTTGATGACACCTATGCTATTTTCCAGGAAAATACTGACATATCTGGTATCATCCATTTCGCAGCTTATAAATCCGTAGGAGAGTCAGTAGAACAACCCTTAATGTACTTTGAAAACAATATGTTTTCATTGATCAACCTGTTGAAATGCGTTTCGGAGTTTAATATTCCCCATTTTGTATTCTCTTCTTCCTGTACAGTATACGGCAACCCCGATAAGATACCTGTTACAGAAGCAACACCGCCCAAACCGGCCGAATCGCCTTATGGGTATACCAAACAAATGGGCGAACAGATCATAAATGAATTTTCCAAAGCGAATCCTTCCAAATGCATCCTGTTGCGTTATTTTAACCCGGTAGGCGCCCATCCATCTGTTTTGATTGGGGAATTGCCTATAGGCCGGCCTGCCAACCTGGTGCCTGCCATTACGCAGACAGCTATTGGTAAAATACCTGTAATGCAGGTGCACGGCGACGATTATCCTACACGCGATGGTTCCTGCCTTCGGGATTACATACATGTTAGTGATATTGCCCATGCACATACGCTTTCCATTAAATACTTACAGGAAGAAAAAAGCACACAACGGTGCGAAGTGTTTAACCTGGGTTCAGGTAATGGCGTAACCGTACTGGAAGCCATTAAAGCTTTTGAAAAAGTGAGTAATGTAAATCTGAATTATGTAATTGGCCCACGCCGCCCCGGTGATGTGATAGCCATTTACGCCAATAACGACCATGCCCGTACAACACTGGGTTGGGAAACAAAATACTCACTTGAAGATATGATGACCACTGCCTGGAAGTGGGAGCAACGCCTGAAGGCCGATGCCAGCTTTTACCAGGGCAGCAGACCTGCCGATCTGAACTAATGTTAGTTAAAATATATGGATGGCTCAGTGGCAGTGATTATAAATGCCATTGAGCCATTTGCTTTTTTTTACCTTACTTTGCACCACCAAATTTTTAACATGCTGAAAGAAATACAGGTAACCGGACAAAAAGATACCCGCAGCGGTTTTGGCGATGGTATTGTGGAAGCAGCCCGTAAGAATCCGAATGTAGTAGCCCTTACAGCTGATCTGGCTGGTTCTATGAAACTGAACCAGTTTATGAAAGAGTTTCCCGAGCGCTTTGTTCAGGTCGGGATCGCTGAAGCCAATATGATGGGTATTGCAGCCGGTTTAACGATTGGAGGAAAAATTCCTTTTACTACCACCTTTGCCAACTTCTCCACTGGCCGTGTATACGATCAAATTCGTCAGTCAATTGTTTATTCTGGTAAAAACGTAAAGATCTGTGCTTCGCACGCTGGTTTAACCCTGGGCGAAGATGGTGCCACCCACCAGATCCTGGAAGATATTGGTTTAATGAAAATGTTGCCCGGTATGACCGTGATCGTGCCTTGCGATTACAACCAAACCAAAGCAGCTACCATTGCCGTTGCTGAATATGTTGGTCCAGTTTACCTGCGTTTTGGCCGTCCGTCATGGCCTATTTTCACAGCAGCTGATCAAAAATTTGAAATAGGTAAAGCCCAGTTCTTCAGCGAAGGAACTGATGTTTCCATTTTTGCCTGCGGTCACATGGTATGGAAAGCCATTGAAGCCGGTCGCATTCTGGAAGAAAAAGGCATCAGCGTTGAAGTGGTGAACATTCACACCATTAAACCGCTCGATACCGAAGCTATCTTAAAATCTATCCGCAAAACCCGCTGTGCGGTTACCGTGGAAGAACATAATATCATTGGTGGTTTAGGTGATGCCATTGCGCAAACCGCTTCTAAAAACTTCCCCATTCCCATTGAGTACATCGGTACCAATGATACGTTTGGCGAAAGCGGTACACCTATGCAATTGCTGAAAAAATACGGGTTGGATACCCCCAACATCGTTGAAGCAGCACAAAAAGTTATCGCAAGAAAAGGATAATGGTCCTTGCTTAATAAATGAATAAAGGTGAATGGTCATGGCCGTTCACCTTTATTTTTTAGTAGATGGTAAGCTGCCCTTTTTACTCTTCTTTGAATAACCTGTTCCTGGATTTCAGAAAAGTAAGTTCGTCGTTATCAAAATACTTTATCACATATTGAGGCTGTATATACTCACCGTTTTTCTTTTCCTTCATAAGTCTGATGTATTGAGGAAGTAACATCATCAACACCAGGATCGGTCCTGTTAAGCCAAAAAGAATTGCCGGCAACCAACTCCAAAAGGAAATGTCAAAGGTGTTCAGAAAAGCTGCTACCAGCAGGTAAAGGAAGATACCTGGTAACAGGGACCACAATAGGAACTTACTTAATACTTTGAAATTCTGAATATGCAGCTTTGCCCCTTTAACCGCATGGGTGGCCATAAAATCGTTGTCCTTTAAATAGGTACAATACTCCTGAATAAATGATCTGTTACCTGTATCCCTTAACCAGCTTTCAAAAGAATAGATCTTTATACCATTTTCTGTTTCACCTATAAAACCATTGGAGCTTGCCTGTAAGATCTGTTGCATAAATACATCCCACTGATGTTCAATTTCAGTACGTTTCAAAGTAGCAGCATCATTAGCGGGATTAGTAGATTGGGACGTTTCCATAACTGGGGGTTAAAGTTTGAGAATAGACTATTTTTTTCCTCCTGGGAAAACCATCTTCCTGATCATGATAGTATAGCAGAATAATATAAAGAGGATTCCCGCGCCTAAATAGAAACGCAGTACATTCACCCAGCTCCAGAGTGAATGTCCCAACAATTTGGAGATGGTAGCGGTTATAAAATAAAGGACGAAGATGATTGCAGACAGTCCGAAAAGCATTTTGAAATAGACAAGGGGTCCATTTTTTGTGTCACTCATACGGATTTATGTTTAGGGTGTACGGATAAATACGATCCTTGCCTGCAATGCTAATAATTACCGCCGGCATTTCAAATACCTGAAGGGGCCTGTTCTCTATTATTTCCCGGCCTCATATTAAGACCTTTTTAATATCAACTATAACCGACTGATTTATATCTTATCATAATATATTTGTTGGAACGTTTAAACTAAATTCAATTGGCAGATTCCAATATTTTATCACAGAAAACAGCTAACCTATGTCGGTGACCATGCAAGACAGCGAATTGCTGATGCAATTTCGCGATCCGGCCACTAAAGAAAAGGCCTATACGGCTATAATCCGAAAATACCAGGAAAGACTATACTGGCACATTCGCCGGATGGTAGTAGAACATGAGGACGCGAATGATGTATTACAGAATGTATTTATCAGGGTGTGGAATGGCCTGGAAAACTTTAGAGAAGACTCCCAGTTGTACACCTGGCTTTACCGGATTGCCACCAATGAATGCCTCACTTACCTGGAACAATTGAAAAAAAGAAGCTCGGTATCGCTCAGTGATGTGGAAAGTGGGCTGGAGAACAAGATCAAAGCCGACAAACATTTCGACCCTAATAAACTGGAGTGGAAATTACAGCTTGCTATTCAGCAATTACCTGAAAAGCAACGGGTTGTATTCACCTTACGGTATTACGACGAAATGCCTTATGAAGAAATGAGCCACGTGCTGGAAACCTCGGAAGGGGCCTTAAAAGCCTCTTACCACCACGCCGTTAAAAAAATTGAGGATTACATTCTCAATCATTAAACTTTAATTAACAAATTAAGTCATAGTTGGTGCAATGGAAAACAGGAACAACATATTGATTGAATTAAGGGAGATCAGCCCGGTTGTAGCTGACATCAGCTATCAGGCTCCTTATGTAGTGCCTGCCGGGTATTTTGAAGGGCTGCCCAACCGGTTATTACAACTGGTTAAGGCCCTGGATGCCACTCCCCCTGTTTTACCCCAATCCAGCCACCCCTATCAGGTACCTGCCGGTTACTTTGATGGGTTAGCCAATACCATTCTACAACGGGTAAAGGGTGAGGAAGCAACGCTTTCTTCCGGTTTACAACAGGCTAACAACAATCTCTACCAGGTTCCGCAAGGTTACTTTGAAGGGTTTGCCAATACCGTTTTACAACGGGTAAAGGGTGAGGAAGCAACGCTTTCTTCCGATTTACAACAGGCAAACAACAATCCTTACCAGGTTCCACAAGGTTACTTTGAAGGGTTTGCCAATGCCGTTTTACAAAAGGTAAAGCAAGAAGAAACAACGCTTTCACCTTTATTACAACAAGCAAATAATAATCCATACCAGGTTCCTACCGACTACTTTAACAATTTACCAGCCATTATACTTAACCGGGTTAAAACCCAGGCCACCGAAAATGTGAAGGAAGAACTGGAGATAGTTTCGCCATTGTTAGGTCAGATTGGTAAAAAGATGCCATTCAGCACACCGGCTGGTTACTTTGAAGAGTTGGGAGAGAATGCAATTGCCGGAGCACAGGCTATTGATTTTGTAAATGATGCGCTCGAAAATGGGTCGCCATTGACTAATGGCTTGAAAAGAATGCAGGTATATCAGGTACCCGCAGGCTATTTTGAACAACTGCCTGGCCAGGTATTAAAAGCCGTGAGGGCACAACAGCCCGCCAGGGTGGTATCAATGAGCTTTACCCGCCGGATATTACGGTATGCTGCAGCTGCCGTTGTTGCGGGGCTTATCATCACTGGTGGTGTGCTTTATTTAAATCGTGGTATCGATGTAACTGATGGTGGTGGTGCCATTGCGGCCTCACTCGATAGCGTCAGCGATGACATTCTTGAAAATTACCTGGAGAACCAAACTCCTGCTCCCGCAGAACCTGCTCTGGCGGCCAACACCGATGAGTTAACTGTCAGTGATATGAAAGATATGCTGGCCGATGTATCAGATGAGGACCTGCAACAGTACCTGGAAAAGTACAGCACTGTAAAAGACATTCAAACGAATTAAACTCATGAAAAAAATTATACTCATAATAGTGATGGCGCTGGGTGTATCGGCGGTTTCCCTTGCACAGGATGATGATGGTGCAAAAGGCAATGGGAGCCGTATTGAAGCACTTAAGATCGCTTATCTCACTAAAAAATTAAACCTTAGCACGGAAGAAGCTCAACGGTTCTGGCCCATATACAACGAATACATGGGGGAAATAAAAAAAACCAGGATAGATGCCCGCCAGAACAAAGAAGGAGAAATTGCTACAGAAGAAAAGCTATTGAATATTCGTAAGAAGTACAACGGTGATTTTAATAAAGCCCTGTCTTCTGAAAAAGTAAATACATTTTTTAAAGCTGAGAAAGAATTCGGCACCGTACTGCAGAAGGAACTGATGGACCGTCGCATGCAGAAAATGGAGAACCGAAGACCTTTCCGCGGAAATTGATTAAACTAGGTGTTTTTCATAGGTTAGCAATGGCCGGTCCTTTCCAGGGCAGGCCTTTTTTGTTGGCTTACAACTCCTACGTAGGGTTCTTCACATCCTTGCAAATAAAAAAGCCTCCGCATTATGCAGAGGCCTTGATATATAAGTTTCTTAAAACTCCCAGGTAGGGTTCTTCACATCGTGGTAGAACAGGAACTTCCACTTTTCCTGCTCGCCTTTCTGCCACCATTGCTGACGAAGCTCCATAGCCTTTTTGCCATCATAATCATACTTGGCCACAAAACGGCTACGCATCTGCTGCAGCTGAGGTGCATCATCACCGCCAAAGAAAACAGTTTCCCCACCATCTACAATCCAGTATGCCTGGTGGTATTTACTGTGAGCCCCGGTTATTTCGTATTTGATATAACCGTCGATCACACCATTGCCATCGAGCCACTCTACATTGGGTGCATCTTTTAAACAATCCAGTTCATCGGGCATATAAGAAGGAAACCCCTTTTCATATACATAGGCCATTTCCTGTTTCTGAATATAATATTTCGCTTGCGGAAAACTGAGCGTTCTTTCAGACCCGGTACCCATAGCAATGCCACCGGCATGGTCTTTATGCAAATGCGACATCAATACTTTGGTAATTTCACCGGGATTGATGCCATTATCCATTAAGTTCTGGTGTAATTGTAACCGGCCGCTTTTATTTGTAAAACCCAAACCGGTATCCAACAGCAATACATCTTCTGAAGTAATAACAACAAAGGGTTGAATTTCTACCAGCAAACTTCCTACCGGCCGCTCCTGCAGATCATCTTTCTCTGTATCAAAAGGAACAAACAACTTTGTTTTATCTATCGTAAACGTGCCTTCACTCAGGGGTATAACTTTCATGATCTTAATTGTTAATCTGGCAAACAACCCCGCCTTTATTAAAGCTTCGGCGGATAAAGCATTAACGCAACACCATTTGTCTGTCTGCATCCAGGCGCACCAATATAAACAGCATAGTGGTGAATGAGATCAGCGAGGTCCCTCCATAGCTAACAAATGGCAAAGGAATACCTATCACCGGCGCCAAACCAACCGTCATACAAATATTGATGGCAATATGAAAAAAGAATACAGAGGCCACTCCATATGCATAACACCGGCTGAACACACTTCGTTGTCGTTCGGCAATATTTACCATTCGCAAGAGTAAGAAAATGTAAATACCCAGTACCACTAAACAACCCAAAAAGCCAAAACCTTCGCCAATGGTACAGAATATAAAATCGGTACGTTGCTCGGGTACAAAGTCAAAGCGGGTCTGTGTACCCTTTAAAAAACCTCGTCCAAAAAAACCACCGGAACCAATGGCGATCTTACTTTGCCGTACGTTATAGTCAGTATCCTTTTTTACGGATACAACTTCAGGCTCATCTCCTTCCACTGTATTCAGTTTGGCATAAGGGTTCTCCCGGCCAATCAGGGAGAAGATACGTTCCACCTGGTGTTTCTGTAATACATGGGTAAATATAAAAGGCACGGCAAACCGCTGTACGCCTACACAGGTTACCCATACCAGGCTTACAATAATGATCAATTCCCGGCGCTGCCGGGTAAACCGCCAGCCAAAATAAATAGCTATCACGGCAATGACCGTTAAGATGATTGCCAGTATATCTTTATCAATAAGCAATGTTGCTACCACCAGTACAGCGAGAGAAAACCCAATGATCAGGTACCCTGCAGGCAAACCTTCCCGGAACATTACCAGAAAGAAGGCAAGGAACACCAGGGCCAACCCTGTTTCCTTTTGTGCAATGGTTATTAAAGCCGGCAGGCAAACAATACCTGCTGCCATCAGTTGCGAACTTGTTTTACTGAAGTCCGTTTCTACCCGCGATAAGTATTTAGCCAGGGCCAGACATACAAACACTTTACACAACTCAGCTGGTTGTAATTGAAAGCCACCAAAGCGAATGATAGACTCCGTACCTTTTACGCTGGTATGAAAAGGGAATACAAGTAGTAATAATAGTATACCGAATGCATACCAGATATTCGCTGTTGCGGTAAAGAATTTACTATCGGTAAGCAGAATGAATAACCCAAGTAACAATGATGCAGCGAAATAGATCAATTGTTTGCTGTAATCTGTTTTAAAGCTCAGAAAACTACGCATCACTTCATCTCCTTCGTGATAGGTCACGGAAAAGATACTCATCAGCCCGATCGCAACCAGGACTAAATACAGCCAGATAAGGGTTGAATCGACCCCTTTTGATATGGTAGGATTACGCTGGTTGTTCATGGATTTCTTTTATCGATCGTAGATCGTTTTGCATATAAATTCTCATTGATCATCACCTCCTTTGCCGACTTCATGACCATAGGCGCCGCAGGCGATTGGGTCTGCTTTTTGGCGCTATTGGTATTACGTTGCCGGGGCAAATACTTTCTAATGTAATTACTGTCCTTTGTCAGATCGAACCATTTACGGGCCCGCGTTGAATCTGTTTTATATTGTAATCTTTCAAAGTAGTCTGGAATAATGTTGGCTTCTGAGATCCGTTTTACTTCTGGAAGTCTTTCTGCTCTTAAAGAATCGGTCAGGTATTTTTCTACTACCAATGACGCAATTGGCGCTGCCCAGGTAGCTCCATAACCGGCGTTCTGCACTACAACCGCTACACAGATCTTGGGATCTTCACGGGGTGCAAAACAAACGAACATGGAGTTATCCTTCAGTTGGATCACTCTTCCATCCAATACAGTTTTGTTTTCGGCAGTACCTGTTTTGGCACACATATTAATACCAGGGATACGTGCTACCTGCGCCGTACCATGCTCTACCACATCCTGCATCCCCTGTTGTACAACATCAAATACGTCTGGGGAGATGTGTGTTAACACTTCATGCTTCTCCCGGTATTTTTTCATTGCAGTATCCTGCTCGTTCTCATTCTCGAAATTCTTTACAAAATGCGGAATGTAGTAAAAGCCTTTATTGGCAACAATGGCCATAGCATTGGCCATTTGTAAAGGAGTAGCGGTTAGTTTATCCTGACCAATACCGATGGTAACCATGGTACAGGAATTCCAGGAGCGGCGGTATTCTTTATCATACTGTGTGGTATCGGGCACATTACCACCAATTTCACTGGGCAGGTCAACACCGATCCGGTGCCCTAAACCAAACTTACGCATGTATTCGGTCCATTTTACCAGGCCGGTGCGGGCGTTGCGGTACTCTGGATTATCGATGGTTTTTCTGAAAACGTCTGAAAAGAATGAGTTACAGGAATGGGCTATGGATAAGCGCAAATTGGCCGAGTGTCCCTGCCAATGTTCCAGACAGTGAACTACCTTATTACAACCGTAATAAGCGCCGGTACAGCTAATCCCACTGTATTGGTTAATTACACCTTCATCCAATCCTATTAATGCACCCAATGGTTTGTAAGTTGATCCTGGTGGATAGAATCCCTGGATAGCACGATTTAACAGCGGTGCTTTAACATCCAGTACCATGCGGCTGTAATTCTTTTGTTTACTGGGACCTGTCAATGAATTGGGGTCATAGTTGGGTCCGGAAGCCATGGCCAGTATCCCTCCGGTCTTGGGATCAAGGGCTACAACCGCACCCAGTTTACCGGAGATCAGCTTTTCGGCCAGTTGTTGCAATTCAATATCAATATAGGTATGCAGGTTACGTCCACGAACAGCAGGCGTATCATAACGGCCCTTTTCATAATTACCTACCAGGCGGTTCTTGTTGTCTTTCAATAAAAACTCTACCCCGCGTTGTCCCATCAACACCCTTTCATAATACGCTTCCAGTCCGCTGCGGCCAACATAGTCGCCCATGTGGTAAAAGCCGCCTGAGCGTTTGATGATGTTGGAGTCTGCTTCACCAATGTAACCCATAATATGCGCGGCGGCATTAAACGGATACACGCGTACGGGACGTTCCACCAATGCAAAACCAGGAAATTTCCAGATGTTCTCATCAAGCCGGGCCTGTAATCCGGGTTCCAGCAGATCTTCAAAAATAGAAGGCCGGTAACGACCATTTTTTATAACAGCTTCTCTGATGCGCTTTTTATACTCAGCAGTATCAATGCGAAGGATCTCACAAAGTCCGAATGTATCAGTTTTCACGGCCTCGTTGGGTACCACCACCAGGTCGTACATGATAGTGTTATTTAAGATAGGCCGGTTCTTGCGGTCGTAAATGATTCCCCGGTCGGGATATTTTACTTTGGCAAATACCGCGTTTTCCATGGCCAATACTTTGTATTTGCCCTGAATCACCTGAAGGTTAAATAACTGAACTATGATAATAAGGAAGAGTCCGAGAAATATCAGGCGTATTATGTTACTTCTTGACTGGTTAAATACAGACATAGGACTTAAAGTACATTACAGTACTAATTACCAAATAAAAAATTGAATAATTTATTGTAGGCGAAGTTAAATCTTTTTATGCACCATCCATTTGAGCGGCGTTTACGCTGTATTTGTCCTGAATTTCTCTTTTCTAAAGAACAACAACTCGGTTATAAGTATCAACATTAAGCTGATACCAGTTGTTGCCAGTACCTTTCCCAGGAAAAACAGGAACGAACCAAACTGCAGCCATTCCAGGAAAACCAGATAGATATGATGCACTAAAGTTAAAACCAGTACGTACACCGCATAAGGCGCCCACCCCATACTAACAGGTGAAGGCGATTTATAGTTCTGTTCTGCGCCTTCCTGTGGTATCAGGATGTTTACTACAAAACCCCGCACATAGGCAATCAATGTGCAGGCGGCCGCATGCAAACCCGGGGTTTGGGTGAAATAATCGAGGGTTAAACCAAAAACAAAACTTACTAACAAAAGGCTCATCCGGCCCATGCTAAAAGGCAACCAAAGCACATAAAGGAAATACACATAAGGCACTACAAACTGGTGTAGTGGCCGTATTTGAAACAATACATAATACTGTACCAGTATAAACAATACAAATCGGATCGTATTACGTACCAGATCACTCATTGGTTAATTTTATTAGTTTCTTCTTCCAGTTTGGCTTGCTCATCTTTCAACAGATTTTCTACCACCATTACAAACTGTACATTGAAAAAATTAGTGGCTGGTTTTAAACGTAAAGTGTAAAAGCTGCTGGTTTTGTCGTCAACTATATCCATCACCGTGCCAATCAATAAACCTGGCGGAAAATGGGAGGCGTAAGGGCTGGTAACTACGGAATCGCCTTTTACTACCTGCGCACTTTTAGGGATATCTTTCAGGGTAACATATAAAGGACTGGTGCCATCCCAAAGCACTTTACCGGTCTCCCCGGTCTTCTTCAGGCTGGCGCTGATCTTGGTTTGGCGATGTAATAAGCTCATTACCACCGCATAATTATTACTGGTATTGATCACAACCCCGGCCACCCCCGTGGGGCTGATAACACCCATATTTTTATGAATGCCCTCATTTTCACCACGGTTAATGGTAAAAGTGTTATTGGGTAAACTAACCGAGTTGTTTACTACCCGGGCGCTGCGGTAGAGATATTTACGGTAATGCCCCAAAGTATCGTAGGGAATGGTATCCTGTACGATCTTTTGGGTTGTATCTGGCCGTTCGAAGTTGGCTAACAGCTTGTTACGCAATTCTTCGTTTTCTTTGGCCAGGTCGTCGTTGGTTTTTTTGAGGTGGAAGTAATAGGTAACATTGGTGTATTTGCCACCTATGTTGCCGGTCAATTCATTGGCTACGCCGGAAAAAACGGCTTCATGGAACTTATTGTAATGAAAAAGGATATACAGGGCCGCAATCTGCAGCACCACGAAGAATACAAAATTGAAGTACCTCCTGATGAAGAGAAAAATATTACGCACCTGCGGAATTTTTAATTACAAAATCCTGTCTGGGGTAATCCATACAGGATTTTAACAATTTGAAAGTAAATCACAACGGCTTAACGCATCACAAAAGGATAGCGGTCATAATTTTTCAGCGCCAGGCCAGTTCCGCGTACCACGCTCTTTAATGGATCGTCAGCCACGTGTACTGGCAATTTAATTTTCTGGCTTAAGCGTTTATCCAAACCGCGCAGCAGGGCTCCACCGCCAGTGAGGTATAAACCGCGTCTGTAAATATCCGCAGCCAATTCGGGAGGGGTCATTTCCAGCGCTTTCAGAATAGCTTCTTCGATCTTAAAAATGCTTTTATCGAGCGCTTCGGCAATTTCCTGGTAGCTAACCATGATCTGTTTAGGAATACCGGTTACCAGGTCGCGGCCGTTTACTGGAATATCATCTGGTGGGTTATCCAGGTCTTTCATGGCCGCACCAATGTTTATTTTGATCTGTTCTGCAGTACGTTCACCAATTAACAAGCTGTGATAGCGGCGCAGGGCTTCCATAATATCGGCAGTGAATTCATCACCGGCGATACGAATACTCTGGTCGCACACAATACCCGCCAGGGCAATTACTGTAATACCTGTTGTACCACCACCGATATCGATGATCATATTACCAACCGGCTCTTCTACATCGATACCAATACCCAGGGCGGCTGCCATAGGCTCGTGCAACAGGTACACCTCTTTGGCGCCTGCCTGCTCAGCACTGTCGCGTACCGCCCTCTTTTCCACCTCGGTAATACTCGAAGGGATACATATCATCATTCTCCAGCTTGGGGGGAATAATGGCTTTTTAGGATAGATCATTTTGATCATCTCCCGGATCATTAATTCTGCAGCGTTAAAGTCGGCAATTACTCCGTCCTTGAGGGGACGAACAGTGCGGATGCTTTCATGGGTCTTTTCATGCATCATCAATGCCCGTTTCCCTACTGCCAGAACCGTTTTTGGATTATTACGGTCCAGCGCTACTATACTCGGTTCATTCACCACTACTTCGTCATTGTGTATGATTAGGGTATTGGCAGTGCCCAGATCGATGGCAATCTCCTGGGTGAAAAAGTTGAATAAGCCCATTTAGAAGGTCAGATTTTGGATTGAATGTAATGCATGCAAAATTGAAGCAAATAATTCGAATTAACAAAGCACAACCTTTGCTGGATCAAGTATTTTTTTTCTGGTACAGTATTCGCTTATCGTTCTGCTCTTTTCCGCTACAGTTCCGGCGCGGAAGGGCCGTGTATTGTTATTCTGTATTATATCTTACCCTGCGTTTTAGGTGTTTTTCGTGGCACAAAAATCGCATGTAAAGTCATTCAACTAACGTTATACTGAAACGTTAATTGTTGCTTAATGTTTAAATTGTTTTCTAACCGGCTTTTTGCATGGTTATATACATCACATGATTAAAAATCGTCTGTTGTTTAGGGGTTGTGCGGCCGTAAAAATTACATTTACGGATTGTACGTAGAATTACCTAAAGGAGGGAGAATTGTTGTGGGTAGACAGTTGGCCGGGAAATTAAAAGTTAGCGGTTACAAGTTCCAACGCCTGCCCTGCGGGGTTTCAGCACCCTTTGAAACTTGTAACCTGCATCCTTGTATTAGCCGTGTACAAAGCCTAATCTTCTGTCCATTTCATGACTTAATACTGGCAATCTTCTCCTTTCAATCAAAAAGCTGGTAAGCCTGGAGACCTCAGCGAAGATGTAATGTTTGTCCAAAGCACCTTTCAAATAATCGCGGCCAGTGCTGCCACCGGTGCCAATGCGGGTGCCTATCATCCGCTGTACCATGCTCATATGCCGGTACCGCCAGGTGCTTAGTTGTTCATCTATTTCCAATAAACCATTCAGCAGCTGAAAAGGCAATTGTAAAATGGGATAGCCACGGTACAACATAATGAAAAGGGCGGCCCTACAGGCTTTGGGCGATAATTGCCTTTCAGGGGAAGCCGCCTCATCTGAAAATACCGCATCAAAAAACTGAATGTTGTTTTGCTCCGCTTCAGCCAAACCACTGGCATAAATGTGGCGGTAATCATTCCAGAAAGGACCTCCATTAGCGGTGGCTGGAAGAGGGCCGGCAACTGATTTATAATTGTTCCAGTTAGCCTCCTCTTCAAAAAAGGGCATGCGTTCGAGCCAGGCATTGAGCAGCTCAATGAACGATCTTTCTTTTTCGGCCTGGCGAATGAGATCTATTTGTGGTTGCCGTAATTGTGAAATATAATATTCCTGGCCATGGCGTGCCTGGTATTTGAGGCCCAGCTTGGCTTCTACCAGTTTAAACTGCCAGCTTTGGAAACCAGATGCCGGCCGCAGCATATCCCGGAAATCAAGAAAATCCATCGGCGTCATGGTTTCCATAATATCTATCTGATGCACCAGCACCTTCAAGATGGTTACCATACGGTTTAACCGGTGGACCACGGTTTGCAGTTCGGGCGAATTGTCGTTAACTGCCGGCTTTTGCATAATGGCCGCCACAGAATCAATTTCGAAT
The DNA here is from genome assembly GCF_017742245.1 of Niastella soli. Classification (GTDB taxonomy): domain Bacteria; phylum Bacteroidota; class Bacteroidia; order Chitinophagales; family Chitinophagaceae; genus Niastella; species Niastella soli. The sequence continues at coordinate 2,010,288 of NZ_JAGHKO010000001.1, read as the reverse complement.
AACAATTGTTTGAACCAAAGCTCATAAGCCTGATGTATGACAATGAACAGCATTTCGTCATGGGCATGCTGTTGCAATAAGTCACTTTCCAGGGTTTGAGCATTCAGGATCTTGTCTAATTGCAGATAATCACTGTAGTGTACTTGTTTTTGTTGTTGCATGTAGAGCGTATTTTCCGAAAAGCATTTAGTCAAATTCGAAACCGATATCCTGGCGGTAATACATCCCCTCGAATGAGATCTGTTGCAGCGTTTCTTTCGATTTGGCTACGGCTTCTTTCACCGTATTGCCATATGAAGTTACCGTAAGCACCCGGCCGCCACTGGTTACCACATTTCCATCTTTTTGTGAAGTACCGGCATGGAAAACCAGGCTATCGGCAGGCACAGTTTTATTTAACCCGCTGATAACAAATCCTTTTTCATAATTGCCGGGATAACCGCCACTTACGGCCATCACGGTGCAGGCATAACGGCTGTCCTGTTCAATTTTTATAGTGTTGAGGGTACCTTTGTCAGTGGCCATAAACAGCTCAACCAGGTCGGTTTTCAGCCGGGGCATCACCACCTCCGTTTCAGGGTCGCCCATCCGGCAGTTGTATTCAATAACATATGGTTCGTCGCCCACTTTAATGAGGCCGAAAAACACAAATCCTTTATAATCGATCGCTTCCTGCTCCAGGCCGCGAACGGTTGGCTTTATTACTCTCTCTACTACCTTTTTCATAAAGGTTTCGTCGGCAAACGGTACAGGGCTTACGGCGCCCATGCCACCGGTATTCAATCCGGTATCGCCTTCCCCTATTCTTTTGTAATCTTTGGCTTCTGGTAATAAAACATAATCCTTTCCATCGGTCAATGCAAAAACACTCAGCTCAATACCAGTTAAAAATTCTTCTACCACTACCTTTTTGCTGGCGTCGCCAAATTTGCTGTGTTGCAACATCAGCTCGTATTCGGCAATCGCTTCCACATGCGACTGGCAAATAAGCACGCCTTTACCAGCAGCCAATCCATCGGCTTTCAAGACAATAGGCAGGGCATGTTGCTGTAAATAAGAAATGCCTTCCGCATAATTGGTTTCATCAAACTCGCGGTAAGCTGCTGTTGGAATGCCATGACGGATCATGAATTTCTTTGCAAAGGCCTTGCTGCCTTCCAGTTGCGCGCCGTATTGCGAAGGACCAATAACCACCACCTGTTTTAGTTGATCGTCTTTTTTAAAGAAATCGGTTACGCCCTTTACCAGCGGCTCTTCGGGCCCAACCACCAATAAAGTGATGTTGTTGTCCAGCACGAATTTTTTAATAGCGCCAAAATCGGTGATTGATAAATTAACATTGGTCCCATACTGGTTGGTACCAGCATTACCGGGCGCAATGAATAACTGATCACATTGTTTGCTTTGTGTAAGTTTCCAGGCCAGGGCATGTTCCCGGCCACCAGAACCTAAGAGTAAAATATTCATGATTAATAAGTGAAGTAGTTTTTGCCGCGGCGAATTTCGGCATTCGGGGGGGATTAATGAATTTTAATTCTGCTCCATCTTTTCAACTCGAGCCGGTTATTAAAGGCCTTATAACCCCATGATTTGCAGACTATAAATACAGATTCCCCACCCGATGCCTATCCCATGGCCATTTTGGCCCCTCCAAGGGTTATAATAAGCGTCTGAAAGAGGAACCTTAAAAGTGTTCAGGAAGTGCCGTCCCCTAAAGGATAAGTATTAAAATGCTTATAATTGGCTAAACAATATGTCCAACACATATTAGCCGTATTTAATTAATCACTATTTTGGGCCGTTAATACTGCTCTAACGTATTGCTTGATTTTTTAAAAACAAAAACTCCATGTCTCAAACCGCCACGATTAACCCCGAGGTAACCCAACCGGTTGCCAAGGCCTCAAAAGGACATCCGAAAGGATTGTACGTATTATTTGCCACCGAAATGTGGGAACGATATAACTATTATGGCATGCGGGCCATATTGGTATTGTTCATGACCAAAGCGCTGTTGTTCGATAAAGTGTTTGCCAGTAATCTGTATGGCAGCTATACCAGTCTTGTATATTTAACCCCTCTTGTGGGCGGTTATATCTCAGATCGTTTCTGGGGCAATAAACGTTCCATTATTGCGGGCGGCCTGGTAATGGCAATTGGGGAATTCGTACTTTTTTTCTGCGCTTCCTTATATAAATCAGCTCCTGATATTTCCTCTATTCTGTTCTTTACCGGGTTGGGTTTAATGATTGCCGGTAACGGTTTCTTCAAACCCAATATCTCTTCCATGGTTGGACAGCTATATCCAAAAGGCGACCGCCGGATCGATGCTGCCTATACTATATTTTATATGGGTATCAATGTGGGTGGCGCTATCGGGCCGTTTATCTGTGGTTTGGTTGGCGATACCGGTAACCCCGCCGATTTTAAATGGTCATTCCTGGTGGCAGGTATTGGTATGTTGTTAAGCGTGGTTGTTCAAAAAGTATTTCAATCAAAATATGTAAAATCGCCTGAGGGCAATCCGCTGGGTGAAGTACCTGCTAACTCCCCCAAACAATTCAGCAATCCGGTTTACATTGTTGGCGGTTTATTGCTTTTCTCTGCTGTATTGATCGGTTTGCTGTATATAGATGCTAAAGTAGTCAGCTACCTTACCTACCTGTTAATAGCCAGTGTGCTGTTTATTGCATTTGTTATTTTCTCAGACAAATCTTTGAGTAAAATAGAGCGCCAGCGGATTGGCGTTATTTTTATAGTGGCCTTTTTTGTGATCTTCTTCTGGTCGGCCTTTGAACAGGCCGGTGCTTCTCTTACCTTTTTTGCAGAAGAACAAACCCAACGCGATCTGGGCTTCTTTACTGTTCCGGCCAGTTGGTTTCAGTCACTGAACTCAGTGTTTGTGGTAGCATTTGCTCCTGTTTTTGCCTGGTTATGGTTGAAGTTGGGCAAACGTGAGCCAACTTCTCCTTTTAAAATGGCCATGGGCCTTATGCTGCTGGCATTGGGTTATTTATGGATAGCATTCGGCGTAAAAGATGTTCAGCCCGGGATAAAAGTGAGCATGATCTGGCTTACCGGTATGTATGCCTTACATACCTGGGGTGAACTGTCGTTATCACCAATTGGTCTGTCGCTGGTGAATAAACTGGCGCCTTTCAAATTCGCGTCGTTATTAATGGCCGTATGGTTTTTGGCCAATGCAGCTGCTAACAAATTAGCAGGGGTATTAAGCGCCCTGTATCCTGAAGCCGGTAAAACCACCAACTTCCTGGGTTATCATATGACCAACCTGTACGACTTCTTTATGTTATTTGTGGGTATGGCAGGCGTTGCTTCGCTGATCCTGTTCTCGCTTACCAAATTATTGAAGAAGATGATGCATGTGAATGCGGAGTAAGTTGTCCAGTTAACAAGTTGACAGCTTGCCCCGACGTGTCGGGGAGTTAATCAGTTAAAATATAAGAAAAGGCCCCCGATTTTATCGGGGGCCTTTTCTTTAAATTTATATTGCTCAGGTTTGCATTTACTCATGAGTCCGAAATAGAGCGAAATTTGTCAACTGGTCAACTTTTTAACTGATCAACTGCGCGCCTGTGCCTAATTCATCTTAAACGGCACTATCATTTCAAACACCGGAATATTTACATCGAACGATGTTTTATTAAGCAAATTCTCCATGAGATAGGTGCCATGCATTTTACCCATTTCACTCCGTAAATTGCAACCACTCACGTATTGATACCGCTCACCAGGCTGCAAAGTGGGCTGCACGCCTACCACCCCCTCGCCTTCTACTTCCCGGTTGGTACCATTGCTATCAATAATATGCCAGTGGCGACGATGCAGTTTTACAGGATAGTTATTGTGATTCTCAATGGTGATCCGGTAGGCAAACATATATTCACCCGATACAGGGTTGGAGTAATCGGGCTGGTAGAACGTTTCGACACTTATTTCAATTCCTTCGGAAATCTTTGAGACCATTGCACTAACTAGTTTGGAATTTAAAGATAATCAAAATAAAAGCCTGCCATAGCAATTATTCACGTTTTAATATGAATTGTACCGGGAATAGCTAATTTTGCCCCGGATTTATTCACATCGACCAATTATTAAATTTTATACATGACGCCTTCACGATAACCTATTCATTTTTAGATATATAAAACCATTCAGGTGTCGTGACCGGGTTGCATGTGGCTTTAATTTAAACAAACAAAAACTATACACATGAAAATTGCAGTGGCTAAAGGCGACGGTATTGGACCGGAGATCATGAGTGCCGTTTTAAAAATTTTTGACGCTAATAAAGTTCCCCTGGAATATGAGATGGTTGACATGGGAAAGTGGGTTTTCGACAAGGGTTTTTCAAACGGTATGACACCCGAAGCCCAGCAAACCATCGAGCGCCTGGGCGTATTGTTCAAAGGCCCCATGGAAACCCCCAAGGGCAAAGGCGTTAAAAGTGTGAACGTTACTGCTCGCAAAACCTGGAATACCTACGCTAATAAACGCGTATTTCAAACCCTGCACGGCGTTGATACTGTTTTCTCCAAAGCCGGCATTCCTATTGATATTACAGTAGTTCGCGAAAATATTGAAGATACATATGGTGGTATTGAACACATGCTTACCCAAGACGTAGCATTGAGCCGCCGCTTTATTACCCGCCCCGGTAGCTTACAGGTTATCCGCTATGCTTTTGAAATGGCCCGCCAGAAGAAAGCCCGCCGTATCACTTGTAGCCACAAGGCTAATATCATGAAGATCACCGACGGTTTGTTCCTCGACTGCTTCTATGAAGTAGCCAAAGAATACCCCGAGTTGAAAGCAGATGATGTGATCGTTGATGACCTGTGTATGAAACTGGTTACCCGCCCCGATACCTTTGATGTGGTGGTACTTACCAATCTGCAGGGTGATATCGTATCTGACCTGTGCGCCGGTTTGGTGGGTGGCCTGGGCTTTGCTCCAAGCGCCAACATTGGCGACCACATCTGTATTTTCGAAGCCGTGCATGGTACTGCGCCTGATATTGCAGGTAAGAACATTGCCAACCCCACAGCCTTACTGTTAAGCGGGTTCGCTATGCTTCGTCACCTTGGTCTTACTGAAAATGCAGCTGTTATTGAAAATGCGTTGCTGTATACGCTCGAGCAGGGTGTACACACAGGTGATTTTGGCGATAAAAGCAAACCCAGCCTCAACACTACAGAGTTTGCAGATGCCATTATCAGCAATTTTGGCAAAACACCACAGTTAAATGCCAAACAACTAATCCCCAATAAACCAGGTACTCCCACTCCTTTAAAGCTGGAAAGAAACACCATGCTGGTTACAAAGGAAGTGGAGAATGAAAAGATCATTGGTGTTGATATGTTCATCGAAAGCAATGAACAACCTGACGCAATTGCTAAAAAATGTCAGCGTCATGCCGGGGTTAAATTCAACCTCATTAACATCAGCAACCGTGGTACTCAGGTATGGCCTACCGGCTCAGTTTACACGAACCTGGTGAACCAGTACAACGTTCGTTTCGAAAGCATCGATACCTATCCGCTGAACCAACAGGACGTTATAGGCCTGTATGTAAGTTTAAGTGGTGATTTCAAGATCCCTTCACTGGAGTTATTGAATATGTGGGGTGATAAGAAGTCGTATAGTTCTGCTGCTGGACAATAGACAATTGGTAGTAAACAATTGACAATATGCAAAAGGGCCTTGTTAAGTAACGAGGCCCTTTTTTAATTAGTTTCTTTTCTACATTCTCGCCATTATATATAACCACAAAAATATTATCAATATCATTCCTGTTAATGACACCGCTAAAGCTATTGCCCCATTATTCATTTTAAGTTTGCTTTTTTCCTTTTCTGCAATTATTAATTGCTTTAAGGATAAAAAAGCATAGAGTGCGGCAAAGCCAAACGGCACCAGCATTATCAATGTAATAACAACAGAAAGTATAAGAGAGAAATATCCGAACATGTAAATCAGCTTAAATTCCGCGGTTATACCGGAGCGCTTTTATTTTATAATAGATAATAAAAATTCAGCAAAAGTCTTAATTCTATGGTTCAGGTCTTTTATATAAGGCCAAAGAAGCACACTAAGAAGGGCAACCGCCAAAACAGCAATCAACAAGGCTTTCAACCCCAAATAGATCAGGCTACGGTCCCTGTACACCGAACCCATTACCAGGGATCCTACACCAATCAGTGTGGAACAAAATGTGAGCGCCGTTAAAATTGCAAATAGAAAAACCACAACATTCAGTTTTTGAATATCAACACTGAATCCCACTGAAAATACTATACATAATCACCCACCAGGTTCCCACAAGTCCAATGCCCCACAACATATATCTGACTCCAGAAGCTGTTCTTGTACGATCTTTTTCAAGCATCGCCAAAATAAAAAAACGTAGTGAGGCCAGGATAAAGACGCCACCTACAAGAACCAATGCATGTATAAGGAGAAATAGGATCATTCAATATTGATCTGCTAACACATTTTACCAACTACCAACATTATAACATAAATGGCTAAAAAGCCGACAGCCACAGCACACGCAAGGCATTTAAGTCCAAGCCTTGTCAGTTTACGTTCTTTTAGAATTAAACCCATTGGCACTGCATACACAGCACCTATCGCACTTACAATCGATACCAACCCTAATATGCATGACAAGATAGTTAAAAGAGTATCGCGCATAATTAAAGAGTTGATTTGATCTTCTACCCCGCCTTTTTACTGTGCTTATAACCGTTCTTCAGCAGCCACTGCAATACTTTATCGCGTTGATCGCCCTGGATAAGGATCTCACCATCTTTGGCTGAACCGCCGGTACCACAATAGTTCTTCAGCTTTTTGCCCAGGTCTTCCAGATCTTCTTCCGTACCTACAAAATCAACGATAAGGGTCACGGCTTTACCTGCACGCAGCCTGGTATTTAACCAGATGCGTAATTTCTGTTGTTCGGGTGGCAAAGTTTGCGATCCGCCTTTCTGTTCTTCATCAAACTTAAAGTTTGGATCGGTACTGTATACGAAACCTTTGCTATCGGGTTTATTCTTTTTACTCATGGGATTTTGTTTAAACAATCACGGCTTTTAAACTGAGGTCAAGACTTGCTGCCTGATGAATAAGGGCACCTACACTTACATAATCAACGCCGGTCCGTGCAAAATCAGTGATGTTTTCCAGAGTTATTCCACCGCTGGCTTCCGTTTCGTACTTCCCATTTATTATTTTCAATGCCTGGGAAAGCTGATCGGGTGTAAAGTTATCCAACATAATGCGGTCAATTTTGCCAAAGGCTACAACCCGCTTTACATCATCGAGGCTGCGGGTTTCCACTTCAATCTTTAAACCGGGTTTTACCTGCTGCACATAATGCCAGGCCCTGTCGATGGCCATTTCCAAACCACCGCTATAGTCTATATGGTTATCCTTTAGCATGATCATATCATACAAACCCATGCGGTGATTGTGCCCGCCACCAATACGAACGGCCTCTTTTTCGAGCAGTCGAAAACCAGGCGTGGTTTTGCGGGTATCCAGCAATTTAGTGGCGTATCCTTTTAACCGGTCAGTATATTGTCGGGTGAGAGTGGCAATACCGCTCATGCGCTGCATGCAGTTCAGTACCAATCGCTCGCATTGTAGAATGGTATGTACGTTGGCAATTACTTCAAAAGCATTTTCGCCTGCCGTCATGGCATCGCCGTCTTTTTTAAAGGCAATAAACCGGGCGGAAGGTTCTTTATACCTGAAAATAGCTTCTGCCACTTGCATACCGGCAATGGTACCGGCCTGTTTTATCTTTAACACCGCTTTGCCTTTTGCATCGGCAGGTATAGCCGATAAGGTGGAGTGATCTCCATCGCCGATATCTTCGTTCAGGGCCGCTTCAATTAATTGATGAAGCTGTTCATTGAATGTGAGCATAGACCAAAGATAATCAATAAGCAACAAGCAATGGGCAGGGGATCGGGAAGGGCGGAATGTCCGATTGCTAATAGGCTGTTAACACGGAACTAATTTGACAATTGTCCCCGTCCGAACGCCAGCCCGACAGCATTCATTCTGACGGGGTTCATCCGGGCGATCATTGCCTATAGGCCTGAGCGAACCCGCCCTGAGCGCTTCGCTCACCGAAGCCTTGCCTTGCCCTCCGAAGCTTTAGCGAAGGAGGGGCTTAAGTGAGCAGTTGAGGGGTTGATTATTCCGTTACTTCAAACCCAAGCTCCTGAACAACTTGCTGGTCGCCCTTTTGCTTCATAAAGAATTTCGTGCGAAAGTTACCGTTTTTGGTTTGCAGTAATCCGATGCAGAACTGGGAGCCATTTTGCTCTCCTTTATGTTTTACTACGAAGTTTTTTACAGTATTGTTGGCAAAAAAGTCTTTTAAGATCATTTCAGCCTGGCTTTTGCTGTAATTGTCGCTTTTGCCTGGTAAGGATAGGTCAATCCGGGTATCAAAATACTTCGATAGCTGATTGGCATTACCAGTTTTCATGGCAGCTACTACGTCGTCAATAGAATAAAGGGGGGTAAATGACACCAGGACCAGCGAGATGGCTACGATCGCAAATCCCAGATACTTTTTCATAAATGAACAAATTTTACTTTTCACCGCTAAATTCGCTAAAAATATGCCAAAGTAAGAATGCCGCCAAAAATTACTACTACCGTCGCATTGCCTTACCTTTGCATTTCTCAATAACAAGCCAAACATAATCACCTAGTTATATGCAAAATAATAAAGCTATATTAGTCATAATGGACGGTTGGGGCCTCGGAAAGGTTAAATCTTCAGATGCCATTCAAAATGCTAAAACTCCCTTTGTAAGCTCGTTGTATTCAAAATATCCTAATACCACTTTAACAACCTGTGGCGAATTAGTTGGGTTACCCGATGGACAAATGGGGAACAGTGAGGTAGGGCACCTGAACCTGGGCGCCGGCCGGATTGTGTATCAGGAATTACAACGCATCAACGTGGCGGTTCGTGATGGTTCCTTCTTTAAAAATGAACATTTGTTAAAAGCTATCCGCTATAGCAAAGAAAATAAAAAACCTTTACACCTCATAGGTTTGGTGAGCGATGGCGGGGTGCATTCGCATACCAACCACTTAAAAGCCATCATTACTTTATGTAAACAGGAAGGTGTAAGTGATGTATTTGTACATGCGTTCACTGATGGCCGCGATACTGACCCTAAAAGCGGATTGGGTTTTGTTACTGACCTACAGCACCATATGAACGAAACAACCGGTAAAATAGCTTCTGTAAGCGGCCGGTATTATGCTATGGACCGCGACAAACGCTGGGAACGGGTAAAATTGGCTTACGACGCCCTGGTAAATGGTATTGGCGAAAAAGCAACCGATCCCCTCGTTGCTATAGAACAATCCTATGCAGCCAATGTAACCGATGAATTTATTAAGCCAACTGTTATTCTTGGTGCCGACCAAAAACCTTTGGCAACTATTCAGGATGGTGATGCAGTTATCTGTTTTAATTTCCGCACCGACCGTTGCCGTGAGATCACCGAAGTGCTTTCACAAACCGACATGCCTGATTTTGGCATGAAGAAACTGTCGCTGAATTATACCACCATGACGGAATATGATAAAACTTTCAAAAACGTGAACGTGGTATTTGAGAACGATAACCTCAATAATACCCTGGGCGAAATACTGGCCAACAATGGCAAGAAACAGATCCGTATAGCCGAAACAGAAAAATACCCGCACGTATCTTTCTTTTTCAGCGGTGGTCGTGAACAACCTTTTGAAGGGGAACGCCGTATCATGATCCCTTCACCAAAAGTAGCTACCTACGATCTGAAACCCGAAATGAGCGCTAATGAATTAACAGACGCTATAGTTCCGGAAATTGAAAAAGAATCGGCTGATTTTATCTGTCTGAACTTTGCCAATGCCGACATGGTGGGCCATACGGGTGTTTTCTCTGCGGCAATTAAAGCCGTAGAAACCGTTGATCATTGTGTTGAACGTGTGGTGACCGCCGCGCTGGAACATGGCTACACCGTGTTTTTAACTGCCGATCATGGTAATGCCGATTACCTGATCAATCAGGATGGTACTCCCAATACAGCCCATACAATGAACCTGGTGCCCTTATTCATTATTGACAAGAACTTTAAAGGCACTATTAAACCAGGCAAACTGGGTGATATCGCCCCTACTATTCTTACTATGATGCACTTGCCGGTTCCACAGGAAATGACTGGTGATGTGCTGGTGTAATAGTTGACAAGTTGATAAAGGCAATGCCTACGAAATAAAAAAACAGGGTTGGTGGTGTTAAACCGTCAACCCTGTAACTTTTTAGGTTTCCCTTATCAACATGCCAACCTATTAACTTTTCAACTCACCTTCTTCCCCCTACCTCAAATCTCTCTCCTTCAACAAACTGCCGCTCCCCTGCCCTAACTGGTTCTGTTTGTGAAATAAACGGTCTGTCATCCTTATCATAATCATACGCCCAGCGATGCACTTCTGGTATTTCGCCGTCCCAATTGCCATGTGGCGCATGTATTGGTGTGGTCCACTCAAGGGTAGTAGCCTGCCAGGGGTTCATCGTAGTAACCGTTCTTCCCTTGAAAATGGAATAAAAGAAGTTGAATACAAACAACAGCTGCACCGCAAAAACAATGATGGTGGCTACCGAAATAAACCTGTTCAGATCTTCAAACTGATTGAACGATGACCAGCCGGAATAATCCAGATAACGACGCGGCATACCCGCCAATCCTTCGTAGTGCATGGGCCAGAAGATGCAATAAGCCCCTGCCATAGTTACCCAAAAATGAATATATGCCATAGAGGAGTTCATGTACCGGCCATACATTTTTGGGAACCAGTGATAAATGCCGGCAAACATGCCAAACATAGCTGCCACGCCCATTACCAGGTGAAAATGCGCGATGATAAAATAGGTATCGTGCACGTGCATATCGATGGTTGAATTACCCAGCCAGATGCCGGTAAGCCCTCCTGAAATAAACACGCTTACAAACCCTATCGCGAATAACATACCCGGGGTAAAACGAATATTACCCCGCCACAAGGTGGTTAGCCAGTTAAATACTTTGATGGCTGAGGGTATGGCTATCAGCAATGTCAATAGTACGAACACTGAACCCAAAAAAGGATTCATGCCCGTAACAAACATATGGTGCGCCCATACCAGGAACGATAAAATGGCAATAGCAAACAATGACCCTACCATGGCCGTATATCCAAAAATGGGTTTGCGGGAATTGATGCTGATCACTTCTGAGGCAATTCCCATAGCAGGTAATATCACGATATATACTTCCGGGTGTCCGAGAAACCAGAACAAGTGTTGATACAGAATGGCGCTTCCACCTTCATTCGGCAGGGCTTTGCCAATGCTGCTCATATAAATATCAGTGAGGTAAAAGCTGGTACCTGCGTGGCGGTCGAACAATAACAGAATAAAACCTGACAGCAATACCGGAAATGATAATAATCCCAAACAGGCAGTAAAGAACAGCGCCCATATGGTTAAAGGCAACCTGGTCATGGTCATGCCTTTGGTACGCAGGTTTAAGATGGTAGAAATGTAATTAATGCCCCCCAGCAAAGTGCTTACCACAAACAAGGCCAATGAAATTAGCCAGTAATCAACGCCCGCTCGTGAACCTGGCATGGCATCACCCAGTGCGCTTAGTGGTGGATAGGCCGTCCATCCCCCGCTGGCCGGACCGCTTTCCAAAAACAGGGAAGAGAACATGACAATGCTGGCTGCTAAAAAGAACCAGTAGGAAAGCATGTTCAGCATGGGCGAGGCCATATCACGGGCGCCACATTGCAGGGGGATCAGAAAATTAGCAAAGGTGCCGCTTAACCCGGCAGTTAGCACAAAAAAGATCATGATGGTCCCATGCATGGTAACCAGGGAATAATAAAACTCATGGCTTATTTGTCCACCTTGTCCCCAACGGCCCAGCAGGTCTTCCAGGATGGGAAACTTTTCGCCCGGATATCCCAATTGGATCCTGAACAGCACAGAAAAGCCAGCTCCAATAATAGCCCAGATCATACCCGTGATCAGGAACTGACGGGCAATCATTTTGTGGTCCTGGCTAAAAACATAATGGCTCCAGAAGTTTTGATGCGCATGTTCTCCATGCCCCTCATCGTGTATTGTAATTGATGGGGCGCCGGACGGAGTTACTTCCTCTAAATTGGCCATAGCATGTGTTTTAAGAATGTCTTGTAGAATTTATTGCTCGATTGGCAGGTTCGGTTTCTTGGCGTTGGGGTAAACAACAGGCAGGGTTAAACAGATATTCTAAAATGCAGCAAAACTTACGCCCGCCTTCGCCGCTCCTTCGCTAAAGCTTCGGCGTCGGCGGACAAGCCTTCATCCTACAACTTTCTACTTTCAATCTTATGCTATATGTATAATCAGATGAATTTCATATCAAACACTTGATTAAGTGTCATCGATGGCTTCAAAAGGGAAGGTTTTGCCACATTAAAATTGGCGCCCGGCCGGTCTAATATTTTATGAATAGCGCAGCTATTACATCAAAAAATTGTCTAAATTACAGGGCAACCAAACGGTTCATATGACCGACGACGCCATTTTACAAGGCTGTTTACGTAACGACACTACTGCCCAGCGGGAGTTGTACAATAGGTATAGTCCCAAAATGCTGTCAGTGTGTTACAGGTTCGCCCACCACCGGGAAGATGCTGAAGACATGTTACAGGAAGGATTTATCAAAGTGTTTTCACAGATACACACCTTTCAGAACAAAGGAGCATTTGAGGGTTGGATACGGCGAATCATAGTTCATACCTGTATCAACCATCTCAAAAAAAACAAGAAGTTCAACGAAAGCGTCGACATTATTCATGCTACCAGCATTCAGGTGCGCGAAGAATCAGTGCCTTCAATAGTTCAGGCTAAACAGGTAGTAGAATGCATCCGTTTATTACCCATAGGTTACCGTACGGTTCTTAACCTATATGCCATTGAAGGTTACTCGCACAAAGAAATTGCTGACATGCTGGATATCGAGGAAAGTACCAGCCGTTCGCAATATACCAGGGCCAAACAAATGCTTGAGGACATTCTCGTAAAAAAGAAGATCATCATGCGGCCCAAAGAAAAAAGCAATTGGTTAGGAGTAGCAGCAGGAAGATAACGTTGTGATTTACTTTCAAATTACTACCGATATACGCTTGACCCTATGAAAAACATACCGTACAAACACTAATTGATATGGAGCGAGGTTTTTATAAAGAGGATATTGAAGAACTGCTGAAAGAAAAGGCTGACCAATATAAGATGTATCCTTCTGATAAGGTGTGGAAAGGCATTCACCGTTCATTACACCCAAACAGAAAGTGGTATTGGTTTAGTTTGATTCTCTTTCTGGGTGCTGTTGGTTATTACACATTCATTGAATTCATCACTCCATCAACCAGCAGTAAAGCTATCAGTGAAAACAACCCTGCCAACATTTCCAAATCAACCGAAGCAACTACTGAATCAAACAATAACGAACCTGCAGTAATAGTTCCCTTTGGTAATCCAAAACAAACCACCAACAGGGCGAGCAGCACTACCACCCGCGGCACATTTATACTCAATCCTGATAACAACGAAGGCAATTCCGGTATAGTGATCAATATGAACGAACCAACACTGGAACCGGCCGTTACCAATAATGTAAATATTCCAGGAAATACTTTGCAGGCATTTAACCATGAAACCCCTGTTTATGACCTGGATTCCAGACCAGTTAAAAAGTTCTGGCAATCTGAACATATAGAAAGCGGTGCCCCAATAACGGATGCTAACAATCAAACGTATCAGGTGCCCGCCGCGGTTTCTTTGATCAATCCAACAGCCATCGACGGATCAAAACTGGGTGAAAACACCCAGAATGCCGAAGAAGACAGCAAGCGCCTGGGCTGGCTTGCCGGTAACGCAGTTTATGAATTACCGGTACCAAAACAAAAAAGGATGGGCTGGCAGTTAACGTTTGCGCCTACCATGAACTATCGCACCTGGAGAGGAAGTAACTACCCATCAGATGTTAAGACCCTGCCACTGGCACCCATCATAGAAGGTGATCCTGAAAAGCTGGTGAACCATAAACCAGCCCTGGGCTTTGAAGTAGGGTCAAACATCCTGTACACATTCAACAAGACCTTTACACTGAAAACAGGTTTACTGTTCAACTATACCCGATACGATATACAGGCATATAGTTCATCCAATTCAGAACCGGCCACTATTGCCCTCAATTCAAACGTTGGTATAGCAACCGGTGAATTGACCACCTATACCCGTTACCGCAACTTTGGCGGCGATGCTGCTGAAAACTTACACAACCAGTATTTTCAGTTGTCTGTACCGGTAGGTTTGGAAATAAATCTGCTGGGTAATGACAAGATCCATGTGGGCATTGGTGGAAGCATTCAACCTACCTATTTACTGAACCGGAACAGCTACCTGCTTACCGCCGATTACAAATACGCGACCGAACCATCGCTGGTTAGAAAGTGGAATGTGAATACAAGTACCGAGGCATTCCTTTCTTATAAAACCGGCGATTTGAAATGGCAGGTGGGCCCGCAATTACGGTATCAGCTATTCTCCAGTTATATCAAAAAATACCCTATCCGCGAGAATCTGTTTAATTATGGAATCAAGATTGGGGTAACCAAAACATTTCACTAAGAGAGTGAGTGGCGAGTGATGAATCGGCAATCGTCGGCAATCCTGAATCGGCAATCCTGAATCGGCAATCCTGAATCGGCAATCCTGAATCGGCAATCCTGAATCGGCAATTTTTGCCTCGCGAAATCATGAAACGTGAAAGGTGTAAGGTGAAATGATACCAGAGCATCTCACTGCGTTCGATGCAATCCCCCTTCGCTGCGCTCAGGAATACGTTCCGACTGTCGAGATTAATAATTTTCTTGCGGCGCCCAAATTGTCTTCCTACTTCCTACTGAACGCGACACGCGCAGCGTGGAGCATCCTATTGTATTCCATTGCCGACTGCCGACTGCCGTCTGCCGTCTGCCGTCTGCCGTTTGCCGTCTGCCGTTTGCCGTTTGCCGTTTGCCGTCTGCCGTTTGCCGTTTGCCGACTTGTATTTCCCTACTGCCCACTGCCTCCCCTTATCACCCCCGCAAGGCGGGGCAGGCTCTGTCACCCCTATCAACCCGGTCAACTTACTCCTCGTCAACTGATCAACTGGTCAACAGACCAACCTCCCCCTCAGATCAACCAACCTTTTCAAAAGACCCTTCGGCAGCATAAGCGGAATTCAATAATTTTACCCGATGAAGCGGATAAACTTATTAATTCCGGCCCTGATATTACTGGCCGTGGCCTGTAAACACAAACCCCAACAACCTGCAGGTGATGCGCAATCGACCCAGGACTCACTGAATGCCAGCACCTATTTACCTATAGCAGATTTTATTAAAGGTGATATTAACAGGGTAGATTCCTTTGCCGGCGGCATTTTAAAAAAAGGGAATATAAATGGTAAAAAAGATTCCGCCTACATACAGCCTGCGGAGTTTCATAAACTGGCCAGCCAGTTCCTGATGCCCGAACTGGATTCCACCAGCTTCCATGAGCATTTTAAAGAACATTCGCTGATGGATGAAACCACTCAAATGCTGAATTTCATTTATACGGCAAAAGAACCCGCTGGCTCATTGTACAGTGTAATGGTATACCTGCAGCCAAGCCTGCAAACCGACCAGGTGAACCGTATTTACATGGAACGGTCCTTCAAGAGTGGTGATACTACTATTGAACAAAAACTCACCTGGAAGCTGCAGGAGTATTTTTATGTGGTTACCGTTCGTCAACCAAAGAACGGGCCGGCTGTTACTTCTATGGAAAAGGTGATCTGGGACCCCCAGCTTTTTGCCGATTAAGGAACCAAACAATCATGACAGCACCCGAATTTCAACAAATAGCCCCTACTTTACCGGTTGACCCCGGTATTTACAAATATTACGATTCCGCAGATACTTTGCTTTATGTGGGTAAGGCAAAGAACCTTCGTAAGCGGGTGAGCTCTTATTTTACCAAGACGTTCACCTCTTACAAAACGCATGAGCTGGTTCAGCGTATAAGGCGTATAGAGTTCACCATTGTGCCCAGTGAGCAAGATGCCTTCCTGCTGGAGAATTCGCTGATAAAACAGTTTCAGCCGCGTTTTAACATCAACCTGAAAGATGACAAGACCTATCCCTACATTGTTATTAAAAAAGAGAATTTCCCACGCGTTTTTCTTACCCGTCGTAAAATAAATGATGGCTCAGAATATCTGGGTCCCTTTACCTCGGTTGCCAAAGTGCGTGAGCTACTCGATTTTGTAAAGACCAACATCCAGTTACGAACCTGTAAATTAAACCTCACCCCCGCTAACATTAAAAAGGGAAAGTTCAAGGTTTGCCTGGAGTACCACCTGGGCAATTGTAAAGGCCCCTGCGAAAGCCTGCAAACCGAGGAAGATTATGGGGAAGGACTTCAGCAGTTACGAAATATCCTTAAGGGTAACCTTGGACCTGTGATCAATCATTTCAAAAAAGAAATGCGGGAAGCCGCCGAGAATCTGGCCTTTGAAAAAGCCCAGGTCCTGCATAAAAAGATTGAACACCTGGAAGAGTATGATGCCCGTTCGGTGATCGTGAGCAGGCATTTGGGCAATGCAGATGTATTTTCCATTTTACGCGATGGGGATATTGCCTATGTTACCTACCTGATGATGCAGAACGGCACCATTGTGCAAACCCATACCTCCCAATGGGAAACCCACCTCGATGAACCTATAGAAGAAATATTATCGTTTGCCATTGCACAGTTGCGTTCAACGTTCAACAGCCAGAGCCCCGAGATCATTGTGCCATTTGAGATTGAATATGATGAACCGGAAATAGTACTTACGGTGCCCAAAGCCGGTGATAAAAAGAAGCTGCTCGATATGGCCGCTCTGAATGTGAACTATTTCAAGGAAGAGATCAGGCAACGGAAAATGCTGAAACTCGATGGCCAGGATGCCAGCACCAAACACCGCGTGCTGGAGCAAATACAACACGATCTGCAATTACCGGCCATTCCCCTGCATATTGAGTGTTTCGATAACTCCAACTTCCAGGGCAGCTATCCCGTATCGGCCATGGTTTGTTTTAAAGATGGGGTGCCCAGTAAATCAGATTACCGGCACTTCAATGTAAAAACGGTGCAGGGTATCAACGACTTTGCCACTATGAAGGAAGCTGTTACCCGCCGGTATAAACGATTACAGCTGGAAGAGCAGCCTTTTCCGCAACTGGTGATCATTGATGGCGGTAAGGGACAATTAGGTGCCGCGCTGGAAGGGATTAACGAATTAGGCCTGCAAGGTAAAATGACCGTGGTGGGACTGGCAAAGAATGAAGAAGAGATCTTTTTCCCGGGCGATAAGGAATCGGTTAAACTGCCTTACAACAGCGATAGTTTAAAACTGATCCGCTCCATACGCGATGAGGTGCACCGGTTCGGCATTACTTTTCACCGTAAGAAACGTAGCCAGGGCACATTTAAGAACGAACTGGAGCAAATAAAGGGCATTGGGAAGAACACGGCCGAGCAATTACTGAAAGAGTTCAAATCGGTTAAACGGGTGAAGGAATTAAGCCTGGAGGAATTAAGTGGTGCGGTTGGTACCGCTAAGGCTACTTTGATAAAGAACTATTTTGATAAACCTCAGAGAGACGAAGTATGAAGTATGAAGTATGAAATAGGAAGTAGGAAGTAGGAAATACGAAGCTCGCGAAAAAGTCTTACCTCTTACCTCCTATTTCGCGATCTTATTATATGCAGGGTCCCAATCTATCGGGATCCTTCTTTTTTATATCCAGAACCTCTTAAAAAGAAAAAGGGGCCCGGATAGACATCCAGCCCCGTTTTTAAAATCCAATATCCTATGAAAAACCATTGTAAAAATAGTGAATAGGCGGCACAAAACAATACCTAAAAGTGGGTATTTTTAAAAAAAATCTTGATATAATGTTTATACAGCGACCATATTTTCCGCGTGTCTTACAATGGCTTAATGTAATAAACTAAAAAGGGTATCGTAATTATACGATACCCTTTTTAGTTATAGTGATGTTCAACTTTCTAGTATGACCAGAGGTCCTGCTCGTAGTTAAATATCCGCTCCTTCATGTCGTCACCTTCTAACAGCGCGAGGATGGGATCTTTAATATACGATTTGATGAACTCATCATTGGGGTTGTTAACAGTTGATTTGATGATGCGGCTTGCGAACATGCGGCTCTCAAACAACTCTTCCCAACTCATACGGGCGCCAAAGTTTTTACCATTGTACACCTCGTGTTTAGCAAAGGTAGGTCTCAGATCGGGGTAGTAAACCCAGAAGATGGGGGTTACATCGCGGAAAGAGCCATCGTCGTTGGTAATGGTCTTCAGCGGGGCGATCCCGAGGATACGCACCTGCATACGCGAAGATTCTTTATCGAATACCCAGTCTTCCTTGATCCAGAATCTTTCTACCTTATCAGGATTGAATTCATTTACGATAGTAGTATCACGCATCAGACCTTTAGAACCATCAGGATCTTTTGCCAGATCAGGAACCTGTATAGTAATTGGCTTTCCAACCAATCCATTTACGATTTCACTGAAAGGTAAAGGAGTAGTAAACCGATCGTCCATTGGGGAGAACGCTGTAATGCTATCGTTTTTAATAGCGTTTAACAGGATGTAGATGAACCGCTCATTACCCTGGTCGCCTTCTGCTTTGTATACGAAAGGCAGGTTCATTTTCTCGTGCACGTCAATCTCACGCCATACCCGTTGCATATACACGGCATCGTCTTCCCGGATGTGTTCGTAAGCTAAGGGAATCCGGTCTTTTACCAGGTTACGCTCGATGGCATTGTCATTACGCAGCGATTTTTTGATCGGCGGAATATCCAATTTAGCTTCAACCGGTGCTGGTTTTACAGTATCAACCGGAGGAGGAGCAATCGCTGGTGTAGGCTTGTTCTTGCTTTTGGCAACATTTTTACCACTGCGAACAGCCTTTTTCCGGACAGGTTTTTTGGCCTGAGCTTCCACTGTAGTGGCAGTAAAAGCCATCAC
The DNA here is from genome assembly GCF_017742245.1 of Niastella soli. Lineage (GTDB taxonomy): Bacteria > Bacteroidota > Bacteroidia > Chitinophagales > Chitinophagaceae > Niastella > Niastella soli. Next base: position 1,991,087 of record NZ_JAGHKO010000001.1, on the reverse strand, counting down.
AGTCAGCAACAAACACAATTTTATAATACGGTTCTTCATTTGTTCCCTGTTTTTAAAAAATTTATTACTTAAGGGTAAAGTTCATACCCGGAATCTCGCGTTTACGACCATCAGGTCCAACAACCTGAATTTGATCGAAGAACACTCTTGTACCAGGACCGCAACGAGAAATAAGGGCAGCAGCCTGACCGCTCCAACGGTTATTATCGTTAGGGAATTCCTGATACAACTGGATAGGACCGCCTACTGCACCTACTTTGTAGCTTAATACTTTGTAAGGAGCTTCGAAGTCGCTTTCTTCCAGTTTAGCAATAACAGCGCCAATTGCTTTTAATTCTGCAGATGCAATAGAACCACCTTTTTTACCACCAATGAAGGCAGCTGGCGGAGGCAGGTATTTCAAACGCATAGGGAATTTAAAGGTCTTGCCATCTGCGTTTACTACTATTTCAGACATACCAGGTTTGCTGGGTTTTGCCGTATAATGGCCGCCAGCACCTTTTGTGATTGAACCATCAGCAAAAGTTACTCTTGTCTTTTCAGCACCTACACTACCACCAGAAACGGTAAGTGGGTTGTCAACACCGATGTACAGTACGTTCATTTTCTCAAGGAAAACAGAAGCACCTGAAGGTACACCTACAGTATACTTGATGGTTTTGTTAACACGCTCAGTAGTACCATCGGGCTTTTGGAACTCGATCACAACATTAACAGGGTGATCGCCGGTTCCGCTGGCAGTGGTTTTGAAAAGTGCAGTACCTTCTGCAGTGATAGGCATTGATTGACCATTGATAGTGATCTTTGGTTTTGCCGCATCGCTGAAGGCACCTACACCAGCAGTGATCTCAACTGGATCGCCAGGCATGGCATAATTTGTATTTGCTGTTGCAATAACCTGGAATTTGTTATAAATCAGCTTTACAGTACCAATTTTTGAGTGTAAATAATCCACTACCTGTGCTTCTGAGTTCTTAACATCGTTCTGGAACTTGCTCAATATGGTTAAAGCCGCAATAGCAGGGGTCATGTGGTAATAGCTTTGGATCCAGCCATTTATATCATTACCGTACTTGTTACCAGATTTAGAAGCAGGTACTGTCAGATCAATAGGCAGTGCATTTTCAAAATGCGCCTTTTCAGAAGGATCTACCAGGGCTAACATCTGTGTTTTGTATGCACCCAGTTTTTTATACAATTCCGCACCTTTTCCTTCCTTATCCATTATACGGATTGCTGCGTCGAGGTTATCGGCATTGATCTCTTGTTTGCCGGTTTGGTGATTCTCGTGCGTACCAGCTGCCTTTTCCAGATCTGCTTTCAATGCTTCAATATAAGCAAACAGGTCTGCAGACAATTTTTTAGCTTCTTCAGCTTTGGGCGCCCACGCCTCTGCCTGAGCATGCGTAGTGGGGTCTTTTAATTTTTCGGCAAACGACTCGTAGGTCAGTTTGTTTTTATCAGTGATCAAGTCATTTGACTTGGTGATACTGCCATTTACAGTTACGAAGGCATTGAGGATTTCAGATGATACGTTGAGTGCCAGCAGGGCTGTAAGCACCAAGTACATCATGTTGATCATCTTCTGCCTCGGCTCTTTAGGTAAAGCCATGGTTTAGGTTTTTCTAGTTTAAACAATTTTGTTACACTAATCTGATTGCATTTACATGGGTAACAGGATATGGACTGTGCCCTGATTAACGACCTTGCATAGCAGTGAGCATGTTACCATAAATGGTATTCAGGTGGCTCAGGTTACCTGCCAGTTTAGAGATCTGTTCGTGAGCTTTTTTAGCATCATCTACGCTACCTTGCATAGTTTGTGAAGCTTGCACCAGGTTACCGTAGAAGCTGTTCATAGCTTTCAGGTGGTTGTTAGTATCCTGTAATTCCAGTTCGTAAATAGCATTCAGAGAACCTAAGTTTTTGGTCAGAACCTGAACTTGCTCGTGGAACTGTTTAGTGCCATCAGCAGCACTGTTGAAACTAGAAACTGAAGCAGCAGCGCCTGTATAAACATCTTTCATTTTATCCAGCGCGATAGTTACTTCTTTAGTTTTTGCTGTATAGTCACTGGTAGTTTTAACTACATCAGAAACATCAGCTATGTTAGTAACAGTTGAACCTAATTTTTTGAAACCTTCGCTCAAACGGGCCAGGTTAGCAGGAGTAATGTCAGCTTCCTGGAACATTTCGTCCATTTTAGCAATTGCAGGGTTACCTGAAGAAGCAGCGCCACCGGCTAATTTTGGTAATGCTTCAACGATAGCATGCATTTCTGATCCGGGAGGCGGTAAAATTGCATATACTACGAAGATCACAGCTTCAGTAATAAGACCTGCAGTTAAGAAAAAGTCAGCGAGGGCCTGGTGGGTAATTTTTTGCCAGGCACCGAAGATAACGACAGCAGCACCCATACATACGATTACGTTTACCAGTCTTTCAGTAGATTTAGAAACTCCAGCCATAACTTTAAATTTTAATTTTTAGAAAACGGGTTTTCAAAGGGTTGAGAGAATAAAATACCAGTTTGATTTGTTTAAATCAATCTCTAATTAAACGGATTAGCCGTTAAAAAATTTTACTCCTAAATAGATTTTAACGTTTCTTCTGCATAGCAGGTAAATCGATCACACAGCGGAAGCCAATGTACGACTTAGCTGTATCCATATATTCATAACTACGGGTGCTCGTTTGAAGGAAGAAGCCTACGTCTTTCCAGCTACCACCGCGAATTACCTTACGTTTCATACGTGGAGGTGCATCGTCATTGGCATCAAAACGAATGTCAGGATTCATATCATGTTGGAAATTGTAAGCGCCTTCGTAGAACAGAGAAGAGGTCCACTCTGACACGTTTCCGGCCATGCAATACAAACCAAAATCGTTCGGCCAGTAAGCATCTGCACGGGCAGTGTAGAAAGCTCCATCTTCTGGATAGTTACCACGGCCGGGTTTGAAATTGGCCAGTAAGCAACCTTTCTTATTTCTCAGATAATAGTTACCCCAGGGGAACATTGATTGAGAACGACCGCCACGGGCAGCATATTCCCACTCTGCTTCTGTTGGTAAACGGAAATCTGATTCGGTAGGTCTTTTCTTAGACTCAAGGAAAGAATTCAGGTAGTGAGTTCTCCATTCGCAGAATGCACTTGCCTGTTTCCAGTTCACACCTACTACAGGGTAGTTGCCGAAGGCCGGGTGAACGAAATACCTTTTGGTCATGGGCTCGTTGTACGAGTAAGAGAAGTCACGGATCCAAACCAGGGTATCTGGATAAATAGGCACATTCTTCTTAATAATGAACTTAGAGCGGGCAACACCTGCGTTTTCACGCTGAGCGGCTTCTTTCAGCTCAAATATTTCTGAATGGTATATTAATTTAGATGGGTCGAGCTCTTTTTTACCAAAAAGACGATTTTCCGGAGTCAGGATCAACTGATCGATCTTTTCGATAGTAGCTTTATCATCCCATTTAATGGTTTTGGCTTTTTTCCAGTCAACCTGGAAAGTGCCATCCACTTCTTTACCATACTGAAGCAGTGTGGCACCGATAGAATCGCGCACCCATTGCACAAACTGACGATACTCGTTGTTTGTGATCTCGGTGGCATCCATCCAGAAACCATTAATAGAAATTTGCTTGTTACGGGCAGTGTAAGCGTAGTTAACGTCCTCATCACTAGGTCCCATGTGGAAGGTACCTGGTGGGATGTAAACCATACCAGGAGGCCTGGTCATAGTGTACTTGGATGCCGCCGATACGCCATGTAACTGACCGTCATTGGGCAGACCTTTTGAGGATTTTCCTACTTTGCCACATCCGGTAGCTATCAGGGCCACCAAAGCTGTTAAGGCGGATAGGTTCTTCATTTTCATAATATTAAAGGGTATTGGGCAAAAATAATGTTTTACCGACTTCATCACAAGAATAGAATTTATTTTTTAAAACTGCAATTACGTGATATAAGCTTACATGTAAACGATGCCGGAAATTGGATTATTGTATCGCCAAAATTTTAAATTTTTACACATTTTTCAGAAGACGGATCAGGTCAGATACTTTGTTTACAGGCGTGCTACACTGGTAGTTTTTACATAAGTAAATTTGCGTATCAGGGGATGGTGGTTTACTGGCAAGCAAGGGTAAATCACTATTTGCCTGGGAAGCACTCTGAAGAACCCGGAACGGGATGAATTGCTGCAAAAGCTCGCGCCTTACCAATTCTACGTTCTTTCCAATAATTGCTATTTCTTCTACCCCCCCTGCAATTGATAAAATGATGGTTGCCCAAACGCCAAAAGAACCCGGATAACGATGTACAGCCTGTTGTAATCCTGCGCACATTTTAATGGCCCTTTCCTTCCAGCCCAACATATCAAAAACAACGCCCAAGTACTGCAAATTAAAAGCCATGATTGCGTTTCCTGAGGGAATCGCGCCATCATACACCTCTTTTTTTCGCACAATTACATCCTGCTGACCCTTATTGGTATAAAAGAAATAACCGGTATTCTCCTCGCTGAACTGGTCAATAACCCATTGTGTCAATGATTTTGCCTTATAAAGATAATCTGCATTGCCTGTGATTTCCTGCAAATAGATCAACGCCTGTATTAAATACGCATAATCGTCCAAAAAGGCTGGGTAGCGGGCTACTTCTTTTTTATAAGTATGAAAAAATTCCTGGCCGTCGCGGGTAAACCGTTCCCAAATAAAATCCATATTCTCCTGCGCCACCTGGGCATAATGCGGCTCACCAAATACGCTGTAAGCCTTGCTGTACGCCGTGTTCATCAGCGCATTCCAGCCCAGCAGTATTTTATCGTCGAGCAACGGCCTAATGCGGTCTTCCCGGTATTTCAACAGCTTTTCCCGGCATTGTTGCAACAACCCCTGCAGCGTTTGAACCGATTGGTTGTTATCAATAGCAAACTGTTCCAGCGGTTTACGTATATTCAATATATTGGTATGTTCCCAGTTCCCCCCTTCGGTAACATCATAAAAGGCGCAGAATAGGGCAGCATCCTGCTGTAAGACCGTTTCTATTTCGGTTTTGCTCCACACATAGAACTTCCCCTCCACCCCTTCACTATCGGCATCCAGCGCCGAATAAAAACCAGCCTCCCCCCGCCCCCCTTCCAGGAAGTTTTGGGAAAACAGCTCTCTTTCTACAAAAGCCAGCGTTTCTGACACCGCCTGTTTATACAAAGGCTTTTGGGTCAGCTGCCAGGCATCGCACAGTACCGATACCAGCAACGCATTATCATAAAGCATTTTTTCAAAGTGCGGTACCAGCCACTCCCTGTCGGTTGAATACCGGGCAAAACCGCCACCCAAATGATCGTATAAGCCGCCCTGTATCATCTTATCAAGACTGAGGCAGGCCTGGTCCAGCGCTTGTTGATTGCCGGTTAAATGGTAATACCGCAGCAGATACCCAATTGTAAAAGTTTGTGGAAATTTGGGGGCATTTCCAAAACCGCCTTCCTCTTTATCAGCCGTACCCATGATGTTGTTGAACATGATCTCGGCTATCTCTTTTGAAAAAAGCGCTTCTATATTTACGTCGCCCTCCAGGACCTGCAGGCCAAAAGAGTTTGACTGTTCTATATGCCCGGTTAAATTGTTGGCCTGTGCGTCAATATCATTCCGCTTTTCAGCCCAGGCATTGGCCACGCCGGTTAATACATCCCGCCACGACGGCCGGTTATAAATGGCTTTTGGTGGATAATAGGTGCCCCCGTAAAATGGCCGGCCATCGGGAGTAAGAAAGATGTTCAGGGGCCAGCCGCCGCTGCCGGTCATGGCCTGCACAGCGTCCATATAAATATGGTCAAGATCGGGCCGCTCTTCGCGATCGATCTTGATATTAATAAAATGCTCATTCATAAGGGCTGCCGTTTCCTCATTTTCAAAACTCTCCTTTTCCATGACATGGCACCAGTGGCAGGCTGCATATCCGATACTCACCAGCACAGGTTTGTCTTCCTGCTTTGCTCTGCCTAACGCCTCATCACCCCAGGGATACCAGTCTACAGGGTTATGCGCATGTTGCAATAAGTAGGGACTTGTTTCCTGTGCCAATCTGTTGGTATGTGTTGCCATGCTTAAATGTAGGGGATTTCAAATATAAGTGTAAAAGCTAACCGTAAAATGGTGGTAAATCAGTAATTAAAGAGTTAATGAAAAAACAATGCCGGGGCGGGGAGACGGCAGACGGCAGACAGCAGAAGGCAGAAGGCAGAAGGCAGACGGCAGAAGGGAGACGGCAGAGGGCAATGGGCAATGGGCAATGGGTGCTCCACGCTGCGCGTGTCGCATTAAACCGCAATACCGCATCCGCCTTCTACGGCTCCACTCTGCGCGCGGGGCAGGCTCTGTCAACGCTATCAACTCCCAATTCCACAAAAAGCAAAAGAACCTCGCCTTATCGAAATACCGCTATTTAATCTTATCAACTGAGCCCTCGACTATGCTCGGTCTCTGGGTCCCCCCTTCGACTTCGCTCAGGGTCTCGTTAATTGCCCAAAAAGAAAAGGCACCTCGACTTAGCGAGATGCCTCTAATTATTTGAATAGAACTGGTTAAATAGTCAATTTATCTTCCTTTATCACCCCGGTCAACTTCTATCTACCTACTTCTTCTTGTGCGCAGCCAGATATTGCTCCAACGCAGCTACCATGGAAGGGGCCTGGGGTGCAGGCGCCTTAATATCAAGCGTTAAACCAGCATCTTCCACGGCGCGGGAAGTATTACTTCCGAAAGCGCCAATGCGAGTGCCATTCTGTTGGTAGGCCGGGATGTTATCGAAAAGGCTTTTTACACCGCTGGGTGTAAAAAAGCAAATGATGTCGTATTCAGTTTTTGTCAACAACTCCTTCACGTCGCAGCTGATGGTGCGGTACATGAATGGGGTGGCAAATTCACAATTGTTTGCTTTGAGCCAGTTTATAATCTCATTATCCTGCTGGTTTTCGGAACAGGGATACAGGAATTTCTCGTTCTCCTTATGTTTGTTGATCACATCAAACATACTCTTGTTCGTACTATCTGCTCCGTAAAACACCTTGCGCTTGCGGTACAAGATAAATTTCTGCAAGTACAGGGCAACCGCTTCAGTAATGCAGAAATACTTGGTATCCTGCGAAATACTGATCTTCATTTCCTCGCAAATGCGAAAGAAATGGTCAATAGCGTTACGACTGGTAAATATAACGGCTGTATAATTAGCTATTTCTATTTTTTGCTTGCGGAACTCTTTGGCAGGGATGCCATCAAGGCGTATAAATGGCTGGAAGTCCAACTCAACACTGTACTTTCTGGCAAGTTCAAAGTACGGTGATTTATCGGTTTCCGGCCTGGGTTGAGTAATCAGGATCTTTTTAATGGTGTTTGTAGCTGCTGCTACATTTTTAGCCCCGTTTTTAACCATATTAGCTACGTATGGATTTGCAAAGTTAATAACTTCTTTCCACAAAAATCAATAACACCTTGTAAATCAATAAAAGGGGTGCTATTTCGAAGGCGCAAAGGTAAATAAAAAAATGGAATCTTGAGAGTTTAATCTCATTCCTAACTGGCCTGTACGCTATTATAAACCGGTAAATAAATAATATAACGATAAAGAAATAAGTCAAAGTCATTAAAATTGTCAAAAACTGGCCTTTTGCGAAGGCCATAAACAATAAAGCCGGCAGTAAATAAATCCCCAGCATCTTGTTTACCAGGAACACGATAAAGATATAGGTATCTGTTGCTGTTCTGATGTTGAACATCCAGCCCAGCATTTTTAGCAATATGAACTTGCCTAAATAAATGGCGGTCAACAACAAACAGCAATAGAACAACAGCAACCAACGGTTCATACCCGGTACAAAATTATAATAGTCGGCTACAAAACTCAGGAATGTGCTGGTGGAGATAATAAACAGAATATTCAGGAATAAGGAAGGCAATGGCGATTGCAGCACCTGGTCCCGGATCTGTTGATGCCGCATAGTAACCCTGAAAAACAAGGTATTAAGGTTGTCGAGGTACTTCAGGAACGCGATGCGGATGAACCCAAAATAGAACAGCAATGCGCACAGAAAGTAAAACATGCTTTCATCCCGGCTTTCCTTTTTCAGCTGTTCGGTGATCTTTACCCCTTTTCCATAAAAGTTATAGTAAGGATGGTTACGCAGGGCATTTTGAAAACCAGCAAGGGTGGGCTGCGGCTCGGGCCTAGCCTCCATTTTCAATACGCTGGCCACCGGGATCGTTGTGTCGGGACGAGGGGCTACCGCAACGGGCGGACGCACGGTCCTGACGCTGTCAACCGTATCGGGCCGGGGAGCAATAGCCGTATGCGCAGTATCGGCCTTTATTTTGGCAACAGTATCTCTTTTAATACCAGTTTTAATAACAGGTGTGTCGCGTTGTTCCTTAACAGGAGGAATAGTATCCTTTCCGCCTTGCGCAAGCGACACCATCATTAAGCAACAACAAAAAGCGAGTAGAATGAATTTCTTCACAGGGAACTTTTGGGTTTGCAAAAATATTGTAGTGCCGGCATTGCCTGAAATGAATTTATGCTCAAAAATAATTAAGGTAGCCAATATGGATCTTTGATTGTCGCATGTTAAACTTCGTATCGTCGCGTTTTCCTACTGCATACGACAAATTAAAAATACCTGCTTTTGTTTCAAATGCCATTCCAAACCCTGTACCCCAATAATAGTTACTGGACCGGGCATACACGCTCGCATTTTTTGACCATCCCCCATCAATAAAATAACTCAGGTAGCTGTTTCGCCCAACCAGGTACCGGTACTCCAGGGTGCCAATAGCGTATTGTGATGCAAAAATGCTCTCTTCATCAAAACCACGCAATAATTTATATCCACCAATTTGAAAAAGTTCGTTCCTGAATATGGCCGGACTTTGAAACCACCCGCCATTGATCCCCGTTTTAAGGGTTGAGAACCGGGTCAGTTTAAAAAAATGCGCCATATATCCTTTTAGTTTAAACTGATAACTGTTGAGTTGTACTGTATCATACAGGCTGTTAAAATCAAAGTCAGCGTTGCTTTCATCCTTCAAATTCAGAATGGCCGGGTTCTTTTTTATTTTCTTTGACCCTGCCGTTACATTGATCAGCCATTCATTTCCCTGACGGGGGTTGAACCGGTAATCCGTATTATACCATTCGTAATTAATACCCAGGTTCACCGATCGGATATCGGCCTGCTCGGGCAATAGGTGATTGGTTTTTATCCCAAAGGTATCCAGTGTCAGTACGTTGGTTTGGAAACTTTGAATGAATACGTTTCCCCCCTGACTGGCCGACACGGCATACTGCGCCCCGGCCTGCATATTTATGTTAACATAGGAGGAATCTTTTTTGAACAGGTTAAAACTGGCGTTCATCCCAAAGGGCGAGCCAAACAGGTAAGGTTGCTGAAACACCAGATCGAGCCGGGGCGATTTTACCTGTAACTGTTGCCAGTTAAGGCCGATGGTCTCCCCATTACCCAGCGAGTTCTTTAAATTAATGGTAGCCTCACCAGTCACCTGCAGTTTATTGTTCTCTGTTTGCGTGCTGGAAGGCAGAAAACCCACCAATACATTGATCTGGCTGCTGCGTTTGGGCGCCAGGTATACATTCAGGATGGAACCAGTTCCCAGCATGGTCAGGTTCCAGGCTTGTTTTTCTTCCACATACCCCAGGTCGTTGAGCTTTTTGCTGACGGCCATCAACTTTTCCTTTTTATAAAAACTGCCATTCATAATGCCCAGGTAGCGTTGTAAAAAGGTGGAGGAGATGCTGGCAGTGCCAGCGTTGCGAATGCTATCTATCTTGTAAAGCGGCCCCTTATTGATGTTCAGGTAGGCTTCCAGTTGCTGGTTAACAAGGGTGATGCTGTCGAGTTTAATTTTTGCAAACGGGTAGCCATTATTCTCCAGGTAATCGAGCAGTTTCTGCTGAGTGGCCAGCACCTGGTTAAAACTAAATGCCTGGCTTTTTGCATTCCCGTTTATGACATCGAGCAATTTTTTGTCGGCGGAATCTACATGCAACCGGGCCCATTGAAAGGTTTCCCCCACATACAGTGAACATACAGCCCGGTCAACGTCATAAAAAGCGGTGTCGATGGAAGCGGCGGGATAGCCCTTTGATTGCAACAGATCGGGCAGCTTGTTTACATACTCGCTTGCCAGCTCCTTATTTTTGAAATTATACTCTAAACGCAGGGTGGAATAAATAAAAGCGGAGTCTTTATCGATCGCTTTTATTTGTAACTGGTATTGTGCAGGTAGCAAAAAGGGAAGAACCAGCCAAAAGGCAAGCGCTACCCCACATCGTATAAAGTTATATACAACTACCTTTGCAGTCCGGAACATCCTACGTCAATTAAACTGTAATATTCGAATAAAAATACGGAATACAATGGCAGGCATTTATATACATATCCCATTTTGCAGGCAGGCCTGTCATTATTGTAACTTTCATTTCTCCACCACATTGAAGCTACAGAACGAATTTGTGGAGGCTTTATTGAAAGAAATAAGGCTGCAAAAGAACTATCTGCCCCCGGAACCGGTGAACACTATTTATTTCGGCGGCGGCACGCCTTCCCTGCTTTCCCAAGACCAGCTGGCGGCTATTCTGCAAGCCCTTCACCAGCAATTTAAGGTGGCGGCCAATGCCGAGATCACGCTGGAAGCCAATCCCGACGACATTACTGAACAACAGCTGCAGCAGTGGAAACAGCTTGGTATTAACCGGTTAAGTATTGGGGTACAGTCATTTTTTGAAGAAGACCTGCGCTGGATGAACCGGGCGCATACCGCCCAACAGGCCATCAACAATTTGAAACTGGCCCGGCAGTACTTCGATAATATGACCATGGATCTCATTTACGGCGGTCCTACCCTGCCTGATGACAAATGGCAATACAATGTGCAACAGGCCATTGCGTTAGGTATTCCACATATTAGCTGTTATGCATTGACTGTAGAACCGGGCACCGCCCTGGCCTCCATGATCAATAAACACAAAACAACGGATGTAAATACCGAGGACCAGGCCCGCCAGTTTGTATTACTGATGGACTGGCTGCAGCAGGCCGGCTATGAGCATTATGAGATCTCGAATTTTGCCCTGCCCGGTAAACGCAGCCGCCATAACAGCTCTTACTGGCAAGGCGCTTCTTACCTGGGTTTAGGCCCTTCCGCTCATTCTTTTAATGGAGAATCCCGCCAATGGAACATTGCCAACAATGCGCTGTATATAAAGTCATTGAATGAAGACAAAGTTCCCTTTGAGCTGGAAACGCTTACCGATACCCAACGGTTAAACGAATACATTATGACCTCTCTCCGCACCATTGAGGGGCTGGATATAGCCTGGGTGGTGGCCCGGTTTGGCGAAAGAGAGGCCAACCAGCTACAACGGGCCAGTCAGCCTTTTATCGACAGCGGTAAAATGCGTTTCTATAATAATCACCTCCAACTGACCAATGAAGGAAAGCTGTTTGCCGATGGGATAGCGGCAGAGCTATTCTTTGCAGCAGAGTTGTAGGTGAATTGTAGCGGAGTTGTCTGGGAGTGGTCAGGAAGTTGTCTGATAGTGGTAAGGGAATGGTCACATGACTAGAGTCTCCAGAGTATATCCAGAGCATCTCCAGAGTATATCCAGAGAATACCCAGACAAGTAAACCACCATTATGCTACCATTTCCCCACCATTTTAGCACCATTAAGCCACAACCTGTCACTTGCTTTTAGTTTGGCAGGGCAACTATTTCTTCGGGTCTGCCCGGGGTCTGCACCAGATCTTGTTCGGCATTTGTTCGGCTTATCCCGAAGAAAACAGGGTGTTTCCCTTAGAGAGACCCGAACAAATCCCGAACAAGCCTCTGCAATGGTCTCATTATCAGCAAAGTAAAAGACATAAAAAAGCCCCCGACATGTCGGAGGCTTATAGAGAGAATCAATATGTTACGCCTGTTTTAGGCCGAATGATGGTCTTTTTTTACGAATTTGATCACCTCATTGATGATCACAATACCGGCCAGCACCAGCATTGCAGTAATTCCATATGGTCCTAAAGAGAAAGGCATAATTCAAGTATTAGTCGTCAAATGGCTGTAAATATTACAACCAGGTCAATAATAATGTTTGTAATTAGACCAGCGTTTTCTCCACAAGATTAAAGCCCTTGCGTGGTTTAACATTTTCCCATAAAATGCGGTAAACGGTTTCGGCTATGGGCATTTCGGCCCCAATTTGTTGATTAACCAGGTAAATACATTTACTGGCATTATACCCTTCGGCCACCATGTTCATTTCGAGTTGTGTAGCGCGAACCGAATAGCCCTTACCGATCATATTACCAAAAGTTCGGTTACGACTGTATAACGAATAACAGGTCACCAGCAGGTCACCGAGGTATACTGAGGAGGAGTAGTTGGGTGTTTTGCGGTGTGTTATGGGGTCTTCGCCATCATGCACGCCCACTTCAATATGCTGGATGCCTACTTTTTTCAAAAAACCGGCCATTTCATCGGCACAGTTGGCAATAAGCACACTTAAAAAATTATCGCCATATTCCAAGCCGTGGGCAATACCCGCGCCCAGGGCGTAGATATTTTTCAGTACGGCGGCATATTGCACGCCATACACATCAGGGTTAACAACCGTATTAAGATAAGGTGTGGTAAAGCAGGCAGCAATCTTCTCTGCCACGGCCACATCGATGCCCGAAAACGTGAGGTAGGATAATTTCTCCGAGGCTACTTCTTCTGCATGGCAGGGGCCCATTACCGTGAAATAATCTGACAGGGGCAGGTTAAATGCCTTGTTCAGGTGTTCGTTCAACAATAAGTTATTATCGGGCAGGATACCTTTTACGGCCGAGATCACTTTTTTTCCTTCGAAGGCATTTGCAGGTAAATTACTCAGTGTAGCGGTAACATAGGCTGAAGGAGTAGCTATCAGAATGCAATCACTGGCGGCAATTGTACCGGCAATATCAGTACTTAGTTTCACCAGGTTGGTATCAAAATATACAGAGCTTAAATAACCGGGATTGTGATGCCTTTGTTGCATATGGGTCACAATCTCCTCTGACCGTACACACCAGTTTATGGATTGTTTGTTGTCTGTACAAATCTTCGCCAATGCTGTTGCCCAGCTCCCACTGCCTAATATTCCCAATTGCATGTAATTCTTATTTCGCCCAAATGTAAGAATTGATAGCGGAAGTCTGATGTAGGAAATCTGAAGGGCCAAAAGGCTGAAGTAAGAAGTAGGAAGTAAGAGGTAGGAGGAGGCAAAAAAAATACGAGGTAAGAAATTTAATAAATTTTCTTACCTCGTACTTCCTACTTCGTTTTTTCAGTCACCCACGTCAATTATTTCTTCACCTCGAATAATTTATCCTTAGGTACCACTTTTACCTTGGTACCATCTTTTAAAGTTTTACTGATAACGTTATATGGTGCCACTACAATTTCATCGCCAGCTTTCAGTCCTTCCGTTACTTCAATATTGTTGATATCCTGAATACCGGTTTTCACTACTACCTTTTTCACGGTGCCATCTTTTTGCATCACGAACACTACTTCATCCAGATCGGTAGAAGCAGTCTTTTCTTCTTTTTGCGAATTGTTCTCTTTGGCTTTATCCTTGTCTTTGTCTTCCCCAACCACTTTATCGGTACCTTTTTCGCGGGTGCTCACCGCATTGATGTTGGCGGCCAGGACATTGTTCTTTGTTCTGGTTTGAATATCGGCGCTGGCATTCATACCGGGGCGGAAAGGCCAGTTCCTGGGTCTTGCCGGATCGAACAGGTCCTGGTACGATTCGCGTAATAGCCTGATGTGTACTTTATAATTGGTTACATCATTTGAAGAGGTGGCGGCAGAACCGGTCCCGGCCGTAGTATTACTGCTGGCAATTTGGGTAACAAGGCCTTTGAATTTCCGGTTATTGTAAGCATCTACTTCTACCAATGCAGAATCGCCGAGTTTTACTTTTGGGATATCGTTCTCACCTACGTCAACCTGTACTTCAATAATGCTCATATCGGCAATGCGCATCATTTCGGTACCGGCCATCATGGAATTACCTACTACTCTTTCACCGGCCTTTACATTCAGTAACGATACTACCCCGCTCATGGGCGATAACACTACCGTACGGCTGAGGTCTTTACTGGCCCTTTCCAGGCTGGCCTGATAACTGGCTATGCCTGCCTGTCCGCTGCGAATGCTTTGTAATGCCGCATTATAATTGGCCTGTGCGGTACGCAAGCTGTTTTCTGCCTGTTCAAATTCTGCATTACTGATGATCTTATCGGCCAGTAACTTCTTTTGACGATCGTAGGTACTTTTTGCCAGATCGAGCGCAGACTTAAGACTTTCCAGCTGCGCCTTGCTGTTATCCACCAATGCCTGCTGACGGTTTACTTCGGCAGCAGCCTGGTTACGCTGGCTGGAATAAATATCGGGATAGATCTTTGCCAGCACCTGACCCTTGCGAACACTGTCGCCCTCTTTCACCTGCAGCACGGTTATTTCACCAGAAACGTCAGGGCTTACCTTTACTTCTATTTCGGGATATATTTTTCCGCTGGCATTAACGGTTTCGGTTATATTGCGGCGTTCGACTTTTTCGGTGGCCACTTTCAAGCCTTCGTCTTTACCAATCACGCCGGCGCTTTTTAGTCCCACCAGCCCAATCACCAGTACCACAAGGCCAAGAAAGATCCACAATAATTTTTTCTTCTTCATAATGAATGGTTGTCTCGGTTTAGAATCTCATGAACTATTTTATAATTTAATACCCTGCCCTTTGTAAAACTCCAGCACCTTCAATTTAAAAACATAATCAAACTGGGCGTTGGTCATTTCTGATTGGGCACGGTTCATATTGTTCTGGCTGATCAACAGATCGAAGGTATTGAGCAAACCTACATCGTATCTTTTCTTTGCCACGTCATACGATTTCTGGGTTACTTCAAAGGTACGTTTGGTTGCGTTGAATTTCTCTAATGCAGCGGATGCATTGTAATAAGCTTTGTAAATATCGCTCTGTAAAGTTTGATTAATGATGGACTTGTTCAGCTCTGCGTTTTTGAGATCGAGTTTTGAGCGCTGATAATTAAACCGGGCATTGCCACCGCTGTTGATGGGAACGGCGATACTCAAACCAAGGCTTTGGCGGAAGTTTGTATTTAGTTGATTGCCCCAACCACTCCAGCGATCACCAAAGGACTTTTTGGATGTTGTAAGATCAAATGCGGGTGAAAAAACGGGTCGTTTAATACCACCTCCATCCGTTACATAAGCCAGTGTAGATTCATCTCCCCTATATTGCTGGGTGGTAAATTTGGAAGCACTTGAAAACTGGGTATTTAGTGAGCCGCCTATTGAAATTGTTGGGTACATAGCGGCCCGGCTGGCGCGCAAAGAAGCTTCTAACGATTGAATACGCAAAGCATTGGATTTTTGGGCCGGCTGGTTTTGTAACGCTATCTGATAAACGGCGTTAGGTTGTAATTCCAAAATAGGCTCTACAGGGATCTGTTCTACAGGCGGCGTGGCAATATCAAACAGTTGCCCGGCATCTATATTCAGTACCTGTTTTAACAGCAACAGGTTTTGATCGGCTGTTGCCCTTGCCGAAATATAATTAGAACTGTCGGTTGCATACTGACCTTCCAAAGTAAGCGCATCCAGTTCAGGAGCAGCGCCGGCCGCCACTCTTTTTTTGGCCACCTCCCACTGTTCTTTGGTTTGGTTCATTTGCACACTGGCAATTTGAATTTGCTGGCGCGATAGCAGTACCTGCAAATAATAGGTGGCCACATTCAATGAGATGTCATTCTTTGTTTTTTCAACATCCATGTGAGCGGCATCGGAAGAGAGGTCAGCAGCGATGATATTATTACGGATCCGATGCCAGTTAAAAACGGTTATACCTGCCTGAAGGCCGTATGTCTGGTATAAATTCTCGTTACTGGTATACAGGTTGGTAGTATAGTCGATAGAGCGACCCCATTGCAAACCTGTACTTGTGCTGAAGTCGACGTTGGGATATTGCGACCACCTGGCTTGCTTTTCATTTATTTCTGCAGAGTGAGCCTGCAGGCTGGTTTGTTGTACCGTTAAGTTATTGGCCAATGCATATTCAACGCAACGGCGTAGGTCCCATTTATCCTGGGCATATAAACCAAACGGCAGGTAACAGATAAAGAGCAGTAATAAGTACTTACTTTTTTTCATATTCCAAAAGTAATTGTATTGATAGGCGAATGATACTGTTTTTGATAAACGGTCAGTTAAATATTGTTTACAGTCGTGTGATAGTTCAGGGACTCCAAACGCCATTAGGTGAGGGTATCCTCACCATAATGTGACCAATAAATATTTTTCACTATGTTTCCTACGCCTGTTGCCTTGTACTGCTAAACTCTACCGGCTTTTAGCAAAAGCCTGCTCATAATCGGCAATCAGGTAATCCGGATCTTCGAGGCCCACATAAAATCTGATCATTTTATGAGCGCGATTGCCGGGGTCGAAGTTCTCCGGTAAAATGGAGGCACAGCGGGGTATGGCCAGGCTTTCATGGCCACCCCAGCTTACAGCCATTAGAATGTGTCGCAAGGATTCGCAGAAGGTTACAATCTGGTCAATTTTTTCTGCCTTCATTACTACAGTAAATAATCCACAGGCGCCATTCATTTGCTTTTTGGCCAGGTTATATTGCGGAAATGAGGGATCAAATGGGAAGATCACTTCTTCTACCTGGGGATGTTTTTTCAGGTAGTCAACCACTTTAAGAGTGGAGCTGGAAATGCGTTCTAACCGAACAGGCAGGGTACGCAGTCCACGGATAAGCAGCCAGGCGTTAAAGGGGGTAATGCCATTACCCATGTTTAGTAATTCATTGTCGAAAATTTTCTTCATCATCTGGCGGGTGCCGCTTAATACACCAGCTACCACATCGCTATGACCGCCTATATATTTGGTGGCCGATTGCAGTACCATGTCAATGCCCATTGCCACCGGTTTTTGATACAGGGGGGTGCAATAGCTATTATCACAAATAGTTATAATATTTTTTGATTTCGCCAGTTGGGCCACGGCCCGCAGGTCCTGCAGCACAAAATCCCAACTATTGGGCGATTCCAGGTAAATGATCTTTGTATTGGGGCGAATAGCCAGTTCAAAATTCTCAACACGGGTCCCGTCGATATAAGTGGTACTAATGCCAAACCGGGGAAGGATGTTATCGAACATTCTTTGTGCCCAGGTATACGGGCTACGGACGGAAACGATGTGGTCACCTGATTGTACATTCGAAAAAACGGAGGCAAAGATGGCCGAAGCGCCGCTGTTAAACACCAGGCAGTCTTCCGCCTCATCAAGCGCAGCCAGCTTCTGGCGGAGAATATCTACAGTTGGGTTTAATCCGCGACTATACAGATAGGTACTAAATTCATCTTCGAACACTTTACGCAGATCATCCACCTTTTTAAAAGCAAAATTGCTGGTTTGCATGATGGGTGGAGAAATGGCACGGAAATACTGGTCCCGATCTTCCCCTAATTCGTTCAAAATGTACGATAGATCATTCATGTGACTTTAGTTTGGTTGAGGAGATTTCTTCAATAATCGTAACACAAAATATAGTGCGAAAAAAACTGCGAATATTACAGCACTTACCCACGCTGCTTTTGGTGTATTGAACGCTATACTGGTGCCGATAAACAGATAGGCCCCAATAAAGATCAATGGCAACAATGGATACAGCTTCATGCGATAACTATCTTTTACATTCTCCCCTACAGCCCTTTTTCGTAAAACAAAAATAGTGGCTGCCGACGTGGCCATTCCAATGGAATCTAAAAAAATTGTATGATTAAGAATTTCGTCGAATGATTTGGCATAGAACAATGTAACCAGGCTAAGGGCCGCAAATGCACTTAGCGAAACTACAATAACGTTTCTTTTTGCGCTTACTTTTTTAAATACAGCTGGTAATACGCCTTCATCACTCATCGCATACATAACACGGGGGTTACTCATCAACAATACGTTTACATAGGCGAGCACAGAAAGGAATAAGAGTACCGAAAGAATGGTAAATCCTTTTTCCCCAAACAATTTACCGGCTAGTATAGCAGCTATGGATTGTGCTTCTTTTAAAGTACCGAAACCTATTACCTTGTAATAGGTGTAATTAATTGTAATATACAGCAACATTATGATAGCTATGCCAAAAAATATCCCTTTTGGTAAAATTTTTGACGGATTCTGCACCTCCCCCCCAAAGTTTATCGTTTGTTGGTATCCGCCATATGTAAAACTTACCGCTACGAGGCAGGCGCCAAAAGCTTTTAAAATACTCATAAAGTCAGGTCCCGCCGCTGCCGCCGCTGGAACGGTATTCGTGGTAGCATAGTTGCCAGTAAATAATGCGCTGATCAAAAAAACCACTACACTTATTTTTATGACCGTTAGCACATTCTGGGTGCGGGCGCTCATTTTAAGCCCCAACAGGTTCACGCCGTAAAAGGTGACCACCGCAATAGTTGAAATGATCAGTTTAATGGTTTCGATCTCGTCCTTGTTTCTCCCAACAAACATCACATTGGCCAGGTATTCAGCCCCTATTAGGGCCACCCCCGCCAGGGAAGCCGCATTAGATACCAGGATGATGCAGTTTATGGCAAAGGCGATGGAGGGATGATAACAATATGAAAAGATCTTATAATAACCGCCGGTTACCGGATACCTTGAACCTATTTCGGCATAGGTCAATGCCCCGCATAAGGCAATGAGCCCGCCAATGATCCAGGCCAGGAAAAACATCTGGGCCGATTCTGCCTTCTGAGCTACATTCATCGGCGTACGAAAAATGCCCATGCCTATTACCAGGCTAATGACGATCATAGTAAGATCGAATAAATTTAAACGGGTGTCCTTCATTAATGGTAGTTATTAATATTTGCGATGGACTTGATTAACCTAAGTTAATAATATTTGCATTTACCTTTAGGGCTAATTCATGAACAGATGATGAAAAGCTGTATCCTTATCTTATACACATTTATTGCATCCATCCCGCTGCAAGCACAAAATCATCAACCACCAGATTCTGCCCGCACCTTACAGCAGGTGGTAGTAAAGGCTTATGAACAAAACCGGCAGTTAAAAGAAGTATCAGCAGCCATCAATGTTATCAATTCCGACCAGTTAAAACGCTATAACAACACCAGTTTATTGCCTGCCCTGAATGCCACGCCTGGCGTGCATATGGAGGAACGCTCACCCGGCAGCTACCGGTTAAACATACGCGGCAGCACCCTCCGTTCGCCCTTTGGTGTACGCAATGTAAAAGTGTACTGGAATGGTATTCCTTTTACCGATCCCGGTGGTAACACTTACCTGAACCAACTCAGTTTTTATAACGTCAACAGCATTGAGGTACTGAAGGGACCGGCCAGTAGTTTATATGGCGCCGGTACAGGTGGCGCCGTGCTGATCAACAGCCTGAATAACGACAAACCGGCAGGCATAAACCTGCATTATACAACCGGCAGCTATAATTTGCAAAACCTGAATGCCCAAGTTGTCCTGGGCGACAGTGGTCACAATAACACATTTGGCTATACCCATCAAACCAATGACGGGTACCGGGAAAATACCCGCATGCGCCGGGATATAGCCACATGGGAAACCCAGTTCAAAGCAAATGATAAACAACAATTGTCGGCTTCCGTACTGTATGGCGATCTGTATTACCAAACACCTGGTGGTTTAACGGCCGCCCAATACCATGACAATCCCCGGGCAGCCCGCCCGGCGGCTGGGGCCTTTCCAAGCGCCCAGGATGCCCAGGCTGCTATATACCAGAAAACATTTTTAGCAGGACTGGACCATCAATACCGGTTCACTGAAAACTTTCAGAATACCACGGTGGTGTATGGTGCTTTTTCCAACATAAAAAACCCCACCTTCCGCAATTATGAAAGAAGAAGTGAACCGCATTTTGGCGGTCGCACCCTGTTCACCCTAAACAAACAATGGCAACAAACCAATCTGCAGGTATCATTTGGAGGCGAAGGACAACGTGGTTTTTTCAATACCAAAACATTCAGGAATATTGGCGGGAACCCCGACACCGTTCAAACCGATGACGATATCGATAACTACATTTATTCATTTTTTGTACAAGCCGACCTTCATTTGAAGGGCGATTGGGCATTGAGCACAGGCGTGAGCATCAATAAATCATCCATTACCATTACCCGGCTTACCGGACCAGAGACCGGAAAGCTGAATGCCACCTTCAACAGCGAATGGGCGCCAAGGATCGCGCTTTCAAAAAAGATCATCCCTGGCTTATTGTTTTACGCCAGTATATCTCGCGGCTTTTCACCACCCGGTACCGGTGAAATATTGCCTTCCACCAGCATTATCAATACTAACTTACAGGCAGAACATGGGTTAAACTATGAAGCTGGTTTTAAAAGCAGCTGGTTGCAACAACGACTGTATGTGGAAGTGAATGCATTTTATTACCAACTGCAAAATGCCATTGTACAACGACGCGATGCCAGCGGGGCTGATTATTTTGAGAATGCGGGCAGCACCCGCCAACGGGGTATTGAGTCACAGGTGAGTTATCAGCTCTTACCTCACCACAACCGGTTTGTAAGTAGTGCCCGGATCTGGGCCAGTCATACCTATAATAATTTCCGCTACCAGGATTTTAAAGTGGTTACTACCGATTACTCAGGCAACAAACTGCCCGGCGTTCCCAGGCATACGGTAGCCGCCGGTTTGGATGTGAGCACCCGGCCTGGCTTCTACCTCAACCTTACCTGGTTTTACAACGATCCGCTGCCGCTGAATGATGCCAATACCGATATGGCCAGTTCCTATAACCTGGCTGGTGGCCGCACAGGCTGGCGCACTTCATTAAGCAAAGCAATTTTGATGGATGTGTTTGCCGGTGTTGATAATTTATTTAATGTGACCTACAGCCTGGGCAACGATATCAATGCCACTGGTGGCCGGTATTACAATGCCGCACCGGGGGTTAACTACTTCGGCGGCGTTTCGTTCCAGTACAGGTTTTAATACCTACTTAATGTATTGACTTACATATTACTACCAGGGGGTGTTGTTTTCCACCAGTGTATTAAAAAAATATATTGATGGAATAGCAACACCCCCTATTTTTGTTGCGTAATTGGTTTCCCCGACGATATTGTCGGGGGATTAAAAGGGAAACCGGTTCAAATCCGGTGCTATCCCCGTAGCTGTAAGTTCATCGAATCGACAATCGGCAATCCTGAATCGGCAATGGCACCTTCATTTTTTACATACCGATTAGTTGCTACCTGTTGATTTTCGATCATTGAGTTCCCAGGCCACTGACTCGGCTAAGCCGAGACGGGAAGGCGCTCAGTATAGAACAAGCCAGAAGACCTGCCAGTTGCAATTGTAACATCAACGAGCTTTCGGGTGAAAGGCCGGGATGAAATCAGTCTTTACTACACAAGACCATTTCATTTCCATATGGGTCCCTTCCGAAGGTTCATGCTGAACTCTAACATATAATTATACAAAAACAACACACTATGTCAGTTTTGAAGATCAACCCAAGAAATGCGGTGTTACTGCTCTTTATTTTGGTAACGGCAGCCTTGCGTTTATTGGCCTACACCGGCTGGGGCCCGCTCACTGTATTTACGCCCATTGGCGCTATGGCTTTATTTGGCGGTGCCTATTTCAACGGTAACGTTAAACCCTTTGCATTCCCTTTACTGACATTGTTTATCAGTGATGTGGTATTGTCGTTCACCATTATGTCGCAGTACCGGGTTGGTTTGTTGTACTCCGGTTGGTTCTGGACTTACGGCGCTTTTGCCCTGATGACCATTGCCGGCAAACTGATCATCCGTGACATTACTATTAAAAATATTGTTATCGCAGTGCTGGTTTCAACTGCCATCCACTGGCTGGTAAGTGATATTGGCGCCTGCCTGGTTGAAGATAAATTCACCTTCTCGTTGTATACACAACGCCTGATCACTGCCATCCCTTACGAATGGCGTTTCCTGGGTGGAACAGCCATCTATAGCGCCGTTCTGTTTGGATTGTTTGAGTGGTTGCAGAGAAGGTATACTTCGTTACAACCAGCGCATTAATTTATACAAGTTACAGGTTGCAAAAAGGCAGCGGGCAGAGGGCAAAAGGCAGAGGGCAGAGATTGCCTGAAATTTGTAACCTGTAACTATTTTCAACTTTCTCATTTTCGTTCTAATTCCCCATTTCTCATTCTTCATTTTTAATTCTTCATTTCTATGACTGCTTCTTCGTTTTTACCTGCGGCTACACAAATGATCTATGATATGGGTTTACAACACCTGTTACAGGGTATTACTTTTGAGTGCCCCCACCAGGCGTTGGAAGAAAAACAAAAAGTGGTACGCTGTGTACTGGAAGGCAACAATTACAGCAGTACAGAAATTGATAAAATATTCTCTGCCTCAAAAGCACAGGGCAAAAGCCTGTATTATGTAGATGAGGAAGTGCTGCAGGCCATTTCTCCCGATGTTATTTTTACCCAGGACGTTTGTGAAGTATGCCAGATAGATACAGCCTGCACAGCAGAGGCGGTAGCCAAACTGGAAAAACAACCGCAACTGATACCGCTTACGCCCAACACCCTGCACGATGTTTTTAATACCGCTGTTACCATTGCCACAGCCATGGGTAGTGAAGAAGCAGCCTACACATACCTGGCTGCTTTACAAAAAAGAATTGACGCCATCATCGATGGTTTGCGTTTGCATAAAGCACCGCCCAAAAGAGTAATGGTAATGGAATGGCTGGCCCCCATTTACAACTGCGGCCACTGGATACCTTACCAGATCGCTTACGCCGGTGGCATCGATATGTTGTCGAACCCCGGTGGCGACAGCATTGTTACCTTTTGGGAAAAGATCGTAAAGTATGACCCTGAAGTATTGGTGATCGCGCCCTGCGGATTTACTATTTCCAGAACTGGAGAAGAAATTCATTTGCTTACTGAGAAAAAGGAATGGGCCCAGCTTACTGCGGTACGCAACAACGCCGTATTCATGGCCGATTATGATCTGTTCACCCAACCCAGCGCCAGCACATTAACAGATGGGATTGAATTACTGGCTGCATTGTTTCACCCAACGCTGTTCAAGGTGCCCGCGCACCTGCAGCATAAATACCAACCACTTCATCAACTAACAGCGGCTCATGTGTAAGCATGAACAAAAAACCTGTCCCCGGTGTCAGGCCCCTTTTGAATGTAAAGTGGGCGATGTAATGCATTGCCAGTGTTATGGCATTACTTTCACTACTGATGAAAAATCATTTATAGAAGAACGATATACCGATTGCCTTTGCCGCAATTGTCTGCTCGAATTAAAACAGAAGTACACGCTATTCAAGGAAAAATATTTTAGTAATGGTAATACCCGATAAAGGGATCATCTTCATAACTGGCGGCGCCCGGAGTGGCAAGAGCCGGTATGCTCAGCAACTGGCCCTTCAACTAAGCAATAATCCCATTTACGTAGCTACTGCCCGCCACTGGGACGATGATTTTGAAAAACGCATCCAACGCCACCAGGCCGAAAGAGATGAACGCTGGACAAGCATCGAGGAAGAAAAACACATTAGCCAATTGCCTTTTTCGGATAATGTTGTAGTGATGGATTGTGTTACCTTATGGCTCACCAATTTCTTTACCGACACCAAATATGATGTAGACGCCAGTTTGCAACAAGGCAAATCGGAAATAGACCAACTGAACACTACTAACAATACTTATATCATCATCAGCAATGAGCTGGGTATGGGTATGCATGCCGAGACGGAAATAGGCAGAAAGTTTACCGACCTGCAGGGCTGGATGAACCAGTACATTGCTCAAAAAGCCGGCAAGGTGGTGTTTATGGTAAGTGGGATACCGATGGAGATAAAGGGGTGAATGGGCAATAGGCAATGATTCCCTATGTTTTAAGCTCAAAACTAATAGTAACATTTTGTGATGGCAGCTTCAGCAAGATCTTATATGAATTGGAGCGGTGGAAAAGATTCATCGCTTTGCTTACATTATATACAACAGGATAATCAGTACCAGGTTGATTGTTTGCTCACCAGTGTGAATGCAGCGCATGACCGGATCTCCATGCATGGCGTACGCCGTTCTTTGCTGGAGGCACAAGCGGCGTCTATTGGCCTCCCCCTGCAAACCATTGAATTGCCCGAACAACCAGGCATGCAGGAATATGAACAGGCGATGATGAATAAAGTAACCGCCTTAAAAAACAATGGCTACAGCCATGCCGTATTTGGAGATATTTTCCTGGAAGACCTGAAACGATATCGGGAAGAAAAACTGGCCACGGTTGACATCCAATGTGTGTTTCCCCTATGGAAAATCTCAACCACGCAGTTGATGCAGGAATTCCTGCAATTGGGTTTCAAAGCCATCATTGTATGTGTGAATACCAAATTCCTGGATAAAAACTTTTGCGGGCGCCTCATAGATGAATCTTTTGTTCGTGATCTGCCCCCTAACGTGGATGTATGTGGAGAAAATGGCGAATACCATTCTTTCGTTTTTGATGGTCCCATTTTCAAACACCCCATCCCATTTACCAGCGGCGATATTGTATATAGAACCTACCAGGCGCCGCAACAGGCAGCCGATACCTGTAACCCTATGGACCAGCCTTCGGAGTATGGGTTCTATTTTTGCGATCTGTTACCTGGTTAAGAAATGATACATTCAGCATGAAAAACAGCGAAATGAAAAAGGAATCAGCCTTAAAGCAACAGCTTCAACATACGATAGATAATAAAACAAAACCTTTAGGGGCGCTAGGTCGCCTGGAAGAAATAGCCCTGCAGATTGGTTTGATCCAGCAAACAACAAAACCGGTGATCCGGCAACCTCATATTGTGGTGTTTGCAGGCGATCATGGTATTGCCCAAACAGGGTTGGTAAATGCCTATCCTCAAGAAGTAACAGCTCAAATGGTGTTGAACTTTGCGCATGGCGGCGCCGCCATCAATGTATTCTGCCGGCAAAATCAATTAACCCTAAAGGTGGTGGATGCAGGTGTAAATTTTGATTTCACCTCCCATTCAACCGAAGTATTAAATGCCAAGATAGGGTATGGAACAAAGAATTATTTGAATGAGCCCGCTATGACCATTGCAGAAGCGGAACAAGCCATCGAAAAGGGAAGATCGATCGTGCGCCAGTTAACTGTCGATGGCTGCAATTGCATTGGGTTTGGAGAAATGGGCATTGGCAATACCTCCTCAGCCACGTTGATCATGAGTGCCATAACCGGATTGCCTGTTGTTGAATTTACAGGCAGAGGGGCCGGTTTGAATGATGATCAATTGCAAAAAAAGATCGACACGCTTCAGGAGGTTTTCAAAAAACATACATTAAATGAATTAAGCCAACAACCTATTGACCTGCTATCGCGGGTAGGCGGTTTTGAGATCGCAATGATGGCCGGTGCTTATCTGGAAGCCGTTCAACTTCAGCTGATCGTATTGGTGGATGGTTTTATTGCAACGGCGGCCATGCTGATAGCCAATGAAATATTCAGAGCAACCAAACAACCATCGCCTGTGCCCGATTGGACGACCCTGACCGATCATTGTATTTTTGCACACACCAGCCATGAGGCCGGTCATGAAAAGTTATTACGACACCTGGGTGTTACGCCCCTGTTGCATCTTTCTATGCGGCTGGGTGAAGGTACAGGGGCCGCACTGGCCATGCCCATGATACAGGCAGCCGTTAACTTCCTGAACGAAATGGCCAGCTTTGAAAGCGCTGGCGTAAGTACGCAGAACGCGGAACGCTAAATACCTTTGGTACCAATTCCTTGCTTAATTACCGACCATGAAAAAAGAACTACGCATATTTTTTACGGCCATGATGTTTCTTACGCGGTTACCCGTTCCGCGTTTTACCGATCATTCGCCAGACTACCTGGAAAAATCAGTCCGCTATTTCCCGTTGATCGGCTGGATGGTAGCCGGACTTAGCGGATTGGCCTTCCTAATTTTCAATAAATACATCAGTGAAGACATTGCCCTTGCAGCCTCTATCATTGCGGGTATATTAACTACCGGCGCTTTTCATGAAGATGGGTTTGCCGATGTGTGTGACGCCTTTGGCGGGGGCTGGACGAAAGAAAAGATCCTGCTGATCATGAAAGACAGCCGCTTGGGATCGTATGGGGTAATTGGCATGATGGCCATTCTGCTCTGCAAATTCTTATTGCTAAAGGAATTGCCCAAGTTCACGCCTGACCTGCACGAACCTTCAATAAATATCTTTTACAATTACCGCTATTTTTTATTGACGCTGTTGGCTGCCCATTCGGTAAGCAGGCTGATGCCCGTGCTGGTGATGCGCTATTATGAGTATGTAACCGATCCTGATAACAGTAAATCTAAACCCACGGCCGCCCAAAAGCCAACATTCCCGGCATTATTTGTGCCCATTATTACGGCGCTGATACCATTTGCCTTTATGAGCTGGCAATTTTTACTGGCCATTATCCCAGTGGTGTATATTGCATTCAGTCTGGCAAAATATTTTAAAAAATGGATCGGTGGTTATACCGGCGATTGCCTGGGCGCCATTCAACAGGTTAGTGAATTGAGTTTTTACTTAGGCATGATCATTATCTGGCGTTACGTTATATGATATATCTTATTCGACATACTACCCCGCTTATTGAAAAAGGCATTTGTTACGGTCAGTTGAATATTGATGTAACAGATTCTTTTGAAGCGGAGGCCATTGAGATACAAAAAGCCCTTCCTGCAGGCATTGAGCAGGTGTATAGCAGTCCGCTCATCAGGTGTCATAAACTGGCCAGCTTTTTATTTCCCGCTAGCACCATCAACCTGGAACCTGACCTGATGGAACTGGCTTGCGGGGAATGGGAAGGCATACATTGGGATGCCATAGCCCCTGAGATCATTGACCCCTGGATGAAAGATTTCGTAAACGTAACCATTCCCGGTGGTGAGAGTTATATACAAATGCATAGTCGGGTCACACAGTGTTTCACCCGGATCGCCGAGGGCCCCCACCCGGTAGCGATCGTTACGCATGGCGGCGTTATTAGAAGTATTTTATCGCACATTACAAAAACGCCACTGGTTGATTCATTTGGGGCCTTTAAGATCAGCTATGGCTGTGTAATGCAATTACAGGCCAGCTCTACAGGGTTACAGTATAACACCCTGCATCATGTCACTACCGAAAAGGAGCAGCACAAACCCAGTAATTTTAAAAAGCAATCAGGCGGTTAACCCTTTTAAATGACCTTAATAGTCAGGTGAATTGAAAAAGTGTGATCATTTTCATCGATGATCAGTTCATGTTTATCGGGATAGAGTATCTCCAGGCGCTTTTTTATATTGACCAGCCCGATCCCGCCCACCTCCTGATGAATAGGGGGATTGGCTTTCGTGTTGTGCATGTATATATTCAGCTTATCTTTTCCCGGACTGGTAATTTTCATAAATACAGTAGATTCCGGCTGCACCCCAACGGCTGAATGTTTTATTGCATTTTCCATAAAGGGTATCAATAACAGGGATTCTATTTCCGCCTGGCAATCCACTTCATTAATGATCTCTATAGGCAGATCCTGCTCAAACCGCAATTGAAACAGCTCTATATAGGCATATAAAACGTTTAATTCCTTTTGCAGATTTACTTTTCCGGAACTTTCATATAACATATAGCGTAGCAGGTCAGATAACCGCATCAGGGCCGTTTCCGCTTTATCAGATTTAATCACGATAAGGGAATAAATATTATTCAACGTGTTAAACAAAAAATGCGGATTCATTTGCGCTTTCAGGAAACGAAGCTCTAATTGCAGGTGGAGATTTTCTAACTCGATGGCCCTTGCCCGCTCAATTTCATAATTTAACGACAACCGCAGCAGAAAGGCAAAGGCGGCAATAAAGATCTCGGCAAAAAGAACGCCGCCCAATCCGGCTTTCCCATTCAGATAATGTGCCGCCAATACATAGGAACCATCAGTAAACTGGTGTTCAATTAAACCCCTCAGGTAGGTTAATACTATTATCAGAGTCAGTAAACCAGCAGCCAGCAGCTTGTTATTTTTATTATAGTAACGGGGGACCAGGAAGCTGTAAACGACGTAAAAGTTGGTGAGGTGGCAGCCCATCAATAATGCTGAGTAAAGCCCCACACTTTCCTTATGTTGATTTGTAGCCGCCACATATATCACCAGTAAGAGGCTGGTAAGCCAGAATAGAAACTGGGTGATAAATGCGATAGATAAGAACCATCTGGGGCGTGGCAGCTTCATATTCAAATGTACTAAATCATTTATGTGTAACCGGTCCCTGGTTTTTGCAAAATTGACCTGACTCTCAAAGCCCGCAAGCACGTTTTTCACCATTATTACTGTATTAATTTTCAACCTTTCGGAGATTTGGCAATTTTAGTGTAGATTTGCCGCCCGAACTTCGGATTCGGTTTAAAAAAGCATTAAAACTGGTCTCGTAGTACAATGGATAGTACGCAAGTCTCCGGAACTTGATATTCCAGTTCGATTCTGGACGAGACCACTCTCTAAGTTCAATTGTAGTAACGAAAGTTTAATTGCCCGTATAAAATCTTGATTTTGTACGGGTTTTTTGTTTTTGGGCGACAAAGATTAACATGGGTTTACCTGTTCATACAACCGCTTCGAGGGAGCATGAAGGGAGCAGAGCATAATTTTTTATTTTGCTCCCTCCAAGTTCCGAAACCCTTGCTGCGATTGGGTTTGACCGAAAAAAGTAAGTGAAGAGAGGACTTGAGCGATGGAAACAATATTCGGTTAACAAAAATTTGTTTGTATGAAGAAGGGAAATCAAAACCTATTTATCCTGTTCCGGCTTTTCAAGGGCCGTGGGAAGAACGGCAAATCAGCCATTTATTTACGCTTTACCATTAATCAGAAACGGGTTGAATTATCAACCAATCTTTACGTTGATCCCAAAGCCTGGGATTCAGAAGGACAATTAGTAAAAGGCAAAACTGAAGAAGTCCAAACCATTAACAGACGGCTTACCCTTATTAAAGCTGACCTCCACAAGAAGTACTTACAATTAGAAGCACTAGGTAAACCCATTACCGCAGAGATCCTGAAGAACCTATACCTGGGCATTGATGAAAACCAGAAGCATGTACAGGACGTGATGAACTTCTATTATGACCGATTTGCCGAAAAAGTAGGCAGCGGACAGAAATCGAAAAGCTCCCTTAATTGTGTACACACCACCCGCGAAAAAGTGAAGCAGTTTTTAAAGCATCAATTCAAGCGTACAGATATGCTGCTGCGGGAAATAAAGCCATCCTTTGCAGGAGACTTTGAGCATTTTTTAATGACGCATGAAAAAGGATGCAGCAATACCGCTATGAAGTATATCCGCATATTTAAGCGGATCTTAAAATTTGCCGTTGACCAGGGATGGCTTGCTGTGCATCCGTTGGCCAGTTTCAAATGCACCTACAAGGAACCACCGCGTGAAAGGCTGACGATGGAAGAAGTAACCGCCATTTACGCGAAAGAAATCGAAATGGACCGGTTAGGTGAGGTAAGAGATGTATTTATCTTTTCCTGTTATACCGGCTTTGCTTACCAGGATGTATTCAGTTTAACACCTGATGATATTATAACCGGCATAGATGGTGAAAAATGGATTGTAAAGAATCGCGCCAAAACCAGTACACCGGAACGGGTTCCTCTCCTACCCATTGCGCTTGATATACTGGACAAATACAAAAACCATCCCTGGTGCATCAATAAGAACCGTTTACTGCCGGTAAACAGCAACCAATGCTATAATGGCTACCTGAAAGAAATAGCGATTATATGTGGTATTAAAAAGCATTTAACCACCCACATGGCGCGGCATACGTTTGCCACCACCATCACCCTTGAACATGATGTACCTATTGAAACGGTGAGCCAGCTCCTTGGACATAAGAGCATCAAGACAACGCAGATATATGCTAAGGTAAGTCAGAAGAAGGTGAGCCAGAATATGAAGGCGTTGAGGGAGAAGTTGGATGCAGAAAAGAATTGTCTACCTTAAATAAAAGTTAACTACTTTAAATAATCAGGTTACCCCATCATTAGAGGTAACCTGATTATTTAATATTGCTAATAATTCAAGGCGTCTGAGCTGCATTAGCCGCTATTATTTGAGTATTAACGTGTGTATTGGGTTGCTGTTGTTGAACTATGCTAGGTTTTGATTTTATTTCTAATAGAAGGTCAAACAATATACTGAAATGCTTGAATTCATCATCGGGGAAGCTGTTACATTCCCTTTCGAGTTTCCTCTTTAAATGATCTTTTGTAACTATTGACGAAAGGTTTTTAAAGGTATCTAACACATACTTTGTAAGTAACTGTTTACTAAAATAATCTTCAATGTTAAAATTATCATCACCCCTATAAAATTTTCTTTTAGGGAATACTGCTACATAAACGGAATCTTTAGTTCTATATTTACCGAAATTGGTGTTATTATAAGGATTCCTTTGTCTTTCAAAAATCTTATTTATAGAATCCCAGCCGGCTTTATCTGCGTCAAACAAGGCAATAATATGCTGTCCAAAAGCAGGCTTAAATTTACTTATCACTAATTTAACTCCATCGGCCCCTCCACATGGCAGGAACTCAAATCTTAAATTTGAATACCTTGGATTAGATTGTTGCAAGACTTCTAAGGCTTTTCGAATAAATGTTTCGTCGGACTTGCCTTCTACAAGTAGAATATCATTTTGGGATGACAAAAAAATATTCTGCTCCTGATAACTCCAAATACCTTTAGTCAATTCATAAACAATTTCCTGCTTTTCTTTACTCTCAATTTGCGCATCATTGTTTTGCTTTTTAGTCAGCATCACAATATGCTTCAAATCAAAATTATGAGTAAGTGTTGGAGAATGCGTTGTGATTATGTTCTCACGATTTACATATTTACAAATTAGACTTCGAATATCTTCTTTTCTTGAAAGATGAATATGACTATCTGGCTCATCTAATAATATAAGAGAATTTTCATCAGCAACAACTTCCAATATTAACACAAGCAAAAGAAATTTCTTTTCCCCTTCACTCAAATCATCCGAGTCTAAACTATTATTGTAAACAAAATCAATTTTTGTGATTAACTTATCATCTTTGGGCATGAAAGACGCAGCTAAATATCTAAATAAATCCTTTTCATTCAGGTGATTTGTCTGGCCCTTAAAATCATTCAGACTCATTGGAACTACTTCATCACTATTAGGATTAATAGCCGAAATAAATGCGGTAATTGGATTTGGGTTTTTTAAATAATCACGAATTTTATCAGTATCAAAAGTGAACTTTATTTGCTTAATAGTATTTATAGCCAATGTCTTTTGACAAAAATCCCTAATATCGGTGAAGACGTCGAAATCATGAAAGTGTAATATTAATAGAGCAATATTCCAATAATATTTATTTACATAGACCATTCTTGAATTTGGCAAAGTAGCCCCCCGTATCGCTTTTATATATTCTTCATAAAATGGCCAATAGTATTTTTTCCAAATTCGGTTCTCTTCTCCACTATAGGAGCATATCACTTGGCTTGGTAAATACTCATTTCTTATATTTTCAGCATTTCCGTTGACACGAAAATCATACTCCCCATCTTCATATGTTATTGAAACATCATAGTTATTTATTTCGTAATCGATACTATAATTAAATGAAGGATTAAATCTTCTATCATACAACCCCGCAAAAATGCTGCTAATAGCTTCTAAAATATTACTCTTTCCGCTTCCATTATTTCCTATTAAAACCGTTGTGCCGGATCTATTAGAAAAATCTATAACAAAATCAACCAGGTTTTTAAATCTACTTTTAATCTCAAGTTGTTTTAATTTCATAAGTTAAAAAAGCTTTTTTTCAAATTCTTTTTTTGCAATCGTTAATTTTTTCTCGGACTCGGCTATAGTTTTCTTTAACTCAGATATCTCACCTACAAGCAATATTTGTTGTTCAATCGGTGGCATCGGAATTTTTGCGTTTAAAAACAAGGTTTCATTTAATCTTTGCCGATTGGTAGTGCCACTACTAAACTTTTTACAAAAGTCAATAAAGGATTTCGTAGAAATAATTAGTTCTAGATATTCCGGCAAAATAATAGATTTATCAATTGTGTACGTTAGAAAATCCGGCGTTACAATTGCACCATCTAAATCATCAGGGATAATACCCATAGCCCCATGCCTGGCATCTATTTTAGAAATTGCAAATTGACCTTTTTTGATCACAACCTGACGCTTAGTCCCAATCTTTGATCCTATAACTGTATCTCTTAATTGAATGCCATTATTATTGATTTTTATTGTAATTCGCTTATAAAGCGTATTATCATCTACCTTGACAAAATCGTTATTTTTCTTCAAAAAAGTGTTTAAATGAACACTATTATAATTGGTGTTATAATTTTGAAAAGATGTATCAAAATTGTGAGCAACACTCCAATTAATTAACTCAGAATATAAGCAGATTTTTATGAGATTAAAGTTTGGTTCAAGGTATTTATCAAGCACAAAACTCTTAAACTCCTGACTAGCCTGCGGAAATTCATTTCCATCTGAATACGTTCCATTTGAATTTATCCCTGCATTTGTAATATTCGTAAGAACTAACCTGTAATCTTTCCCTGATTTTTCTAGCTTTCTGTTTCTTTCGATAACCTCATCAGAATATTTTTCTAGAAATAGAATACTTGGTTTAATTGTTGCGCCAGATGAAATAAATACATCTTGCGGTATTGAAGTAATATTAATAATTTTTGCTCGACTTTCCACATATTCTCTTATTTTTTGTAACCCATTATTATTCATAACTCCCTCTGGTAAAACAATTCCTAGTCTCCCTCCTGGCTTAAGTAAATTTAAACATCTCTCTAAAAAAAGAACTTCTGTTAAACTACTCATCTTACCGGTTTCAAAAAGACTTAAAATTGGCTTACCAACATTAGAATCAATCTGTTTCAACGCAGTTTCATATTTATCTCCGTATCGACTAATATATCCTTTTATCTTTTTAGCATCAGTAAACCTGTCTTGTTCAGTTATGCGTAGGGACTCCTCCACACGAGCCCCAAAAGGGGGATTAGTTAAGATTATATCAAACCGATTTTCAAAAATTCCATTTACATTTAATAACCCATCATGGTGATGAACACCACCATGCCCATCGCCATGCATGATCATATTCATTTTTGCCGTCCTTGCCATTCTAGGATTAGCGTCTGTTCCATATATGCAGTTATGGGAAAGGTTGTAATATCTTCCTTTGGGGTTTTTAAGATTAAATTCTTCATTCAATAAATCAACTTTCAGTCGAATATTCTTTTCTACTTTTTCCTGCTCTTTTTGTGAAAGTGCATCATATTTAGGGTTACTATATTCTTCTTTAATTGATTTTATTTTGACTTTTATATCCTCGTCAATTTTATTTCTGACATAATCAAACGCAGTAATTAAGAATCCTCCGCTACCACAACATGGGTCACAAATCAATTCTCCTTCTTTAGGATCGAGAATGTCTACCATATAATCAACAATTGTTCTAGGCGTAAAGAACTGCCCTAACTCTCCACGAAATGTCTTTCCTAAAAATTGTTCAAAAGCAATTCCTTTCACATCATCCGAGGTATCAGATAAATTAAACGCCTCCAATTCCTCAACAATTAATTCAAAACTAGCTCGTTTTATTTTGAGTTGATCTTTAGGATCAAATATACCCTCTGTCTCGAATGCTTGTTTAGTGCTGTCGAATAGATATTGCATATAATCCTGATCAAGAATAGCAACATCCTTTTTTAATTTTGGACGAATAACTTTTTCATAATTTTTTTCATCAGTTTGAAATTTTGCTTTTGAAAAAATCATTTCCTCTGTTGAATTTTTTTCAAACATAATCTTCATAAACAAGACCTTGCTTATTTCATCAAAAGCTGCCTCGGGAGAAAGTTTATCGTTGTTCCTAATTATATTATGACAACGTGTGAGTAACTTAGTAAATTCATCTTTGGTAAAGGATTTTGTATCTTTTATATACCGCTCAACTCTTTTTTCATCCAATAAAACTTCCGCTTTAGGTATATCTATTAATTTTTCAATTTTCTTTGGGGAATTGTCTTTTTGAATATGAAAGACCTTAGTTTCTTTAAGATTGACAGCTATAAAAAAATTTGCATTGATCGTAGAAGCAAAGTTATACCCAATAGTATAATCGCTTTCTTTTATTTTAATATGCTCAGCCTTACATTCAACAGTTATTATTATGGAAGGTATTGAGTTTTTCTTTTTTTCTAATGCAGTTCCCCATATAGCAATGTCTGCTTTATATCTTTTTTTTATTTCGACATCTTGTCCAAGTTGAGAAATATCATAGCCATAGTTATTTATCAGTCGACAAATGAATTCTTGTTTCAATTTTTCCTCTTCGGAACAGGGAAGCCACTTTCCATTGAGAGGAGAAAAAATTTTACTACCCTTTATTTCTACTTGCATCAGAAACCTTTTTTTGTTGAATTGATTAATTCCCTAACGTCTACTTCTAAAAGTTTTGCTATTTCTACTAAGATGTCTATTGAAGGTTGCACTTCGTTTGTACACCACCTAGATATGGTAGTTTCATTCTTTTCTAGTTCCTCTGCCAACCATTTTCCCGTTTTCCCCTGCTCTGCTAAGACTGCTTTTATTCTATTTATAGGCTTCTTATTCATAGAAGTCTGCATTTCCTGCAAATTAATCAACATTTAAAAAACATTTTAATAAAATAACTGGGTTTTGTTAAGACTTGATAACATTAGTCAGAATACTAATTTGACGAGCAATATGTTGCATATACCCACATATATCTTTTCAACCGTTTTGTGAAAGACTTTTATTTCTAAATTATATAATCATCACCCAATAACTTCAACAACAAATAATAATTAATTGGACACAACTAATTAGAATTAAGGTGATTATCGTTCCAGGACGTCCCACCTCTTTTCATGTCTTCCCTGCGCCTTACTTTGTACGGGTAAACCTATTTGTGAGTACGTAAACAGTGATGTATGAGTGAGGTAAATAACAATGCACCGTTTCTGCTAATCCAGAAACCACAGGAGTTAATCAAGTTATTTGAGGGGTTGATTGACCGGAAGATCCGGGAAATTCGTGCTCTAACCCCAACACCACCAGCCAGTTTGGCTGGCGAATCTCCCTACCTTTCCACCAAGGATGTTCAGAAGATTTTCAACGTTAGCCGCCAGACGATTAACGACTGGCGTAAGTCGGGACTTCTACCTTCCATCAAGATCAAATCCCGGCGGTATTTCATCCGGGACCAGGTGCAGGCCCTGCAACAAAAATGGGTGTCGCCAGGGAATCAGTAAACATTTATAATCATGTAAATTTTACGCGTATGACTGCATGTGCCTTGGCTTGTGCAGAGGCGATAGAAATTGATCTGGTGGATTACCTGGTCAAACAGGGCCATCAGCCGCAAAAAATATCCCATCCCGATAATTGGTACATGTCACCGTCCCATGATGAAAGGGATAGCTTCTTCAAGGTGAACAGAAACCGGGCGTTAGGTACGAACATGGTGCCGGAGTAGATGGTGATCTGAGTGATTTCGGCACCCGGTTTTTATAACCGTTCCGTGTATGGTGTTATCGGTTGACCGTTCAAACTGGGTAAAATATTTTTTCTTTTGGCCCGCAAATGCTGATTATAAAAACGGGTAATCAGCTCCCTGTTCGTGATACATTTTCTGCTGGCCAAAAGAAAGAAATTCGGACGGTAAAATTCTAATTATAGGCGACCAGCCGATGGTTTCAAAACCACTTTTAGAGTGCCTTAAAAAAGTGACGGGAGATAGAAATTACAGACCGGTTTTGCCGGAAATTCGGCTTCCTTTTACAAGGTAAAAATCTCACCGCCATCGGCTTTAAAAATAACGCTGATAGGTACGAGTTAAAAGGTGAAAATTTCAAGTGGCGCAGCTATATAAAATACGTTTCATTTTATTGTTTCGATTAGGATCAGATCTCTATTTTTGGAGGATTCTTTAGCTCCTCAAACTACCGGATCAGCCACTGACAAATTTTCTGGTTTAGAACGGGGTCCTTTTTCAAAAAAGGGCCGGCTCAAAATAGAGCATCATCTACAACTACGTCAGTATGTAACCGGGATGCCGCCAGTGTAAAGCATGTTCTGAAGGCCTGTAAATGTAATAAGGAGAAGTACATGGTCTGAAAGCGGATAATATGAACATGATAAGGAGTTAAGCCTATGGCTTATCATAACAACAACAACCTAAGGCAAGGCCTTAGACCAGGAAGACTGCTTTAAGTTTTTAGTAGCAAGCTATGGTTTTGTCGGACCAAAACCTTTTTCCCTCATCCCGCTTTGGGGGATTCTGAAAATTCAATCGTAAAACAGTTTAAAAACAACAGGAGGAGAGATTATGAGGCAAGAGAATCAAGTTGTCAAAAACAAGGGCGGACGCCCTAAAAAGACTATTAAAAAGGATTGCAGGGTAAGCGTTAGGTGTTCCCTTATTCAACGCAAAGCCATCCAGGCAAAAGCAAAGTCGGTGAAATTTTCAGTATCGGAATACCTTTTAACAATGGGGCTGACCGGTAAAAT
Source organism: Niastella soli (assembly GCF_017742245.1). GTDB lineage: Bacteria > Bacteroidota > Bacteroidia > Chitinophagales > Chitinophagaceae > Niastella > Niastella soli. The sequence continues at coordinate 1,954,259 of NZ_JAGHKO010000001.1, read as the reverse complement.
TGACAGGCGCGAAAAAGTGTTACCAAAGGAAGTTTTACAGCTAATTGGGCTCCTGAATCACAATGCTGCAAATCTTAATCAGATCGCCAAAAAACGAAATGGTATTGAACCGTTAACTGCTTTTGACCGGGCCGAATTACTGATTCAATCTCGCGATTTGAAACAGCTTTCCGAATCGATTAAAAATTACCTGAAATGATCGGCAAAGTTATCACCGGAAATTCTTTTTACCACTGCTTTAAATACTGCCTGGAAGATAAAATTGACCTGTCTGAAGAGCAGAAATTGGAGCTGTCTAAAAGGGACAATGTACAACACAAGGAACGGGCTGAAGTGTTGTATTATAACAACTGTTTTGGCAATGTAAACGAGCTGACCAGCCAGTTCAGTGAAGTCAGCAAATTAAGCCGACGGGTAGAAAAGCCGGTGTTCCATTTCACACTTAGTCTGGCACACGGAGAAAACCTTTCAAAAAATCAACTGATAGAAATTGCCCAGGCATGTACGGCGGAATTTAAGGTAGATAAAAATCAGTATGCAGTCGTGCTGCATAAAGACACGCACGCTCAACACATCCATATTGTTGCCAACCGGGTGGGTTATGATGGTAAGGTGGCCAGCAACAGCAACAACTATCGCCAGATGGCTAACCTCTGCCGGAAACTGGAACTCAAACACAAGTTAAAACAGGTGCTAAGTCCGCGTGTATTTTTGCCAAAAGAACAGCGGCTAATACCCCGGCAAAACGTTCGCATGGATCAATTAAAAGAGAACATCCGGCAGGTGCTGCAACAGGTGAAAACATATGAGCAGTTTGAGCAGAAAATGAAATCTTTGGGTTATCAGGTGCTAAAAGGACGGGGTATTGCTTTTATTGATGACAAGAAAGTAAAGCTAAAAGGCAGCGAAGTCGGCTATTCATTAATGACGATTGAAAGATTGCTCGGTCAGAAACAAACGCATAAGCTGGTGCAAAAAACGGAGGAAAGTAACTCAAAAGAAAAGCCCAAAGAAAAGCAATCTGCCGTTTCCAATCGATCCGAAAATGCCGTTAACAAAACGAATGGAAAAATGCCAGCAAATGAAACTCATATACCATTACCTGGCACACATCAGAATCAGTTGCTGGAAGCATTGCTGAAACCGGAACATGTGGATGCGCCTAGCCCATTTTTATACAAAAAGAAAAAGAAGAAAAAACATAGGCACAGATTTTAACAGAATTATTTAAACAATAAACACTTATTTATGAACGAAGATAAATTTGAAACGCTGGAGTTGGCAATAAAAGAACAATCCGAAGAACTAGCAAAGCTCAGCCAACAAATGCAGGATCTCATTTCAATTGAAAAAACAGTAAAGAGTGAAGTGGACAGTTTTTCTAAAAAGTTAGCTACCCAAAAGATAACTGTAGAAACAGACACCCAGCCAATTCAGAAAATGATAGAAAGCGCATTTATAAAGATCAATTTTATAATCGAAAGCCAATTATATAAAAAGCAGCCCAATAACTTACAGGTGTTTTTCCAATCGGATGCCAAAAAATGGGCTGTGATACTGGTTGTTGCTGTTATATTTCTTACCTATTTGTATTGGTTCAGCATACATTGAATGGGAAGGTAGGCTTTAGCATAAGGATAAATAGAAATAAAAGTCCCGATGTGGAAACATCGGGGCTTTTGGCGTAATGGTACTGATTAGTAGTTTTATTAAAACAGCGGTGTCGGGTATTTAACTAAGTTGTTTTGCTTACTAAACCTTCCAAAATTTCAGTATCGGGTAAACCGGTCACCTCCCTTATTACCTGCATGGCGGCAGCTTTAGTAAGGTTATCGCTATTCTTTTGAATATACCGGGCAATGGTAAACTCTGTACAGCCAAGTACATCCATTAATCTGCGGCGAGTAGCCGGATTGTTTATGGCTTTAAGTGCCTCTTGACTTAGGTTCATAATTGGATAAGTTTTGATTAGAATTTAATTAATGCAGCACCTACCTTAAAAATAGCTGCAACCTGATCCAGGCTTTTTTCAATGGGCGGGTGCTTTAATTGGTCAGGGTTATCAGCAACCAGCAGGATACTATTTCCCCTTTCACCGGGATAAACCCGACGGACAATTCCCTGCCAGTTGGTGTCGATAATATAATAGTACTGGCCAGGAATAAGAGATCGATTATCGGAAAGCCGGGATATTGCTATCCGGCCCCCATTGCAAAAGGTGGGTTCCATGCTATTACCGATAATTTCAATAGATCCGTCCACGGTACCAAGACAAGGAGCATTAATACGATCAACAATCAATTCCGGTTCGTTATTGGAAAAGATCACCGTGCCACTGGCCGCGATACCATCTGATTGTGGAACCGCAGGACCTGCGCTAGTCAGGGGAATTCTTAATGTTGCTGGATGTTGTTTTACGAGTTCAAAGGTCTCTTCATCCAGATTACTTTCCATCTTATCCAGGTAACCCTTCAGTTTATAATATTCTTCAATACTACTTGGCTTTGTCCCCTTCTCCCATTTATATAATGTCTCCTTTGCTATACCGGTTGCCGAAGCAATAATTGGCATCTTAGTGTTTGACAGAATCCTGTATTCTCTTAGTCGAATACCAATATCTTTCATATCTCTATTTAATGATAGTGCTGGATCGAATTTTAAAGGTTATAGGTCGGCTTGCTGGGTTTCGTTTAACTTATTCACCCTATTTCTTTTCCTTTTCTGCCTACGCCGATGCTTATGTAGCTTATTTTTCATGACATATGCCAATTCAATAATCGCTTCTACTTTTTCATAGAAATAAATATGATTATTACGATCAAGCGGCTCAATGGCTACACTGCGTTGACTGGAAAGGACTTCCGTAAGCCATTCCCATAGTGTTTGGCGGACCTCATTTAAATGATAGCATTCGAAAAAATCGTCCAGCACCAGCAGAGGATCTTTTTTCTGCTCTTTAGTAAGGCGTAATGGCTGGTTGTACCATTGAGGGTGTTTGTTGAAGGTTTTACCAGAAAAGGATATCCCAGGACGGGAATTGTTTAATGGCTCATTCATGTGAAATGATTTTAAGTTACATGAAATGGTTAATGAGCCTGCAGAAGAAAAAAGGTGCAGGACTCTACGTTGTTGTCCCCTGGCACGACCAAGCGCCATAGACCAAAACAACGCGAGCCCACGCACCTATGCCGTGAGCCTCGCCGTTGCCTTGTGGTCTTGGAATTGGTCGTTTCGGGGACCAAGGCTATTGCGTTGCAATTCATTATGTTATGAACTGCAAATTAATGCTCTTACAATAAAAAGTCGGTATTTATTTCTTGTAAAGATAGGAATTATTATTCATCGTACCTCTATAGATGTACAATAATTTTTAAGATTTAGTACAACTTTCCTGCATGAACGATAGCCAGGAAGATAAAATATTAAAGGAATTCGGAAAGAAACTCGAAAAGCTTAGAAAGGCAAAAAAGTTAAGCTATAGGAACTTCGCATATGCCGCAGATTTGTCCGTTAGTTATATACAGAAATTAGAAGCGGGTGATTCCAACCCCTCATATACAACCCTTTTGAAATTAGCGGAGGCTTTAAATGTGGAGTTGAATGAATTTGCGATTAAATGACCGATCTGCTCTCCAACTCTCTTATTTTTTTATCAACTACTTTTGCCAAGGTCCATAATTTTGACTTTCGTGCTATCTCTGATAAATTAATAAGATTCTTTATCAGTTCCTTCAATTGACCCTCATCCCTATAATAATAAATGCCTTTATCCTTATAATTGTCAAGTTCTTCCTCCCAACTACTTTTACTCTTGCCATTAACAGCATGAAACAGCTCAGCCGCAGACTCCAATTTGTTAGGTTTCCAATAATCGATCCATTCTATCTTCCCTTTTTCGGCAAGTAGATCGAAAAGGATCAGAAGTTGCTTTTTTGAAAGCACCCCTGTTTGCTTTCCCTTCAACTCATTTGTGCCGGAAAGAGCAGTGCTGTTATATTCAGTAAAATAATGGCAAGTATTGTTGTAAACGTTATGTTCCAGGTGATTATGAACAAAGGTTATTTCCGGGATTACATTATTCCCGGCACCGTTAATTTGATCAACTGCATTGGATAGTGCTTTTTCAAAATCAATCTCAGTGGCGGTTAAAAACTCCTGCAATATAGAATGACTGTGATTGATTAGCTGTTTATTTAATTCTTCCACTGACAATGGAGGGTATCGCTCCCCCAGGGTAAAAATATAGTACAAAACAGCTATTATGCAGGAAAAGCCATATTTAATATGGTGTAGCGCACGGTAATGTGCGATGTACACCAATGATAAAGAAAGTTGAGTATCGGCCGTGTTTTTAGTTTTAAAGAGCTGGTATAGCCTATAGTGGCCTAATAAACGCTGAGAAATGTCTTGGCTATACCATCCTGACCATTCCAGGAACCGGCACCCTAACGGGCTGGTTATGCGGTTCAATTTATCCTTCATGGCGTAATCCCGATCCGGTGATTTCACGGGGTGCAACACACTTAAATCCATACTTCACAGTTTTGATATTGAATTTACGGAAAGTTGTGTGACTGGAGGTAAAGAAATATTAAAACATATACTACATATTCAAAGTTTGAATAGGATTACGCTAATTTCCTCCTATCAATCTTTTTTCATATATTGAAATATTCGAATCGCATTTGCATTAAAATATTATACATTAGAATACATACCTAATATCTCAAACGCTTAAATCCAGAATAATGCTATTCAAAAAAAATAAAAGACTACAACTTACTATAACAACTTACACCATTAACTACTTCTCACAAATAGATAAGATGCTTCAGGCCATGTCATTTTATGACGGCAATTTTGCAGGTTCTTTCTCTTATTTCCGTGAATACTATTTCGAGCTTATTGATAAAGAAATGAAGGTCATGACTAAGAAGGAAAAATTAAAATATTTTCAGAGTAATGAAAGAACTGATAGAAAAGTGATTGTAGCGTTATCTAATGTTCTAAAAGAAGAGGTATTTAGTAATTACCTTAAAAAAATGTACTCAGAAGAAGAACAAAAAGAAATAAGTAAAGACATAGAAAATTATCAAAAAAGATTTCCGTTAGGGTAGCGCCATTAACCTACCACAGAAAGAAACCATAAAAGCTCACTTACAGGGATCAGTTGCAAATTTTTACAATTAATAAATTATCGACGATAAATGAGACCCCATATAATCGCCTTATTCGCTTTAACTTCTTTCTTATCTACTTCCTGTACTAATAAACGTATTGAACATAAAAAGCAGCCAGGATACTTCCCGGTAAAAGAAATCGATTTCTTCAATGCTACTATCCGAATTAGTCCTAGTGAAAATACAAACCTGTCAGATTATATAAATCTAGGTATGTTTGGCGATCTTAACCCGAGTATGTTGAAAACTCCCGAACCACTATTCGCCGCTGCAACAAGAATGAGAGAAGAATTTGATTATATAGCATATGAATATTGGAGTGATTCGAACCGAATTGAACTTTGGAAATCAAAAAAAGAAAAAGGGAAACCACTATTAATTTCGTACCCTAGAAGATTGGAATCATCTAAAATTATTATACCAGAAATCCACAAATTAATAACTGATAAATGGTACGAAAGTCATAAAGGGAAAAATCCAATAATAATGATTCTAGATCATAATAGTGAAATAGCGGTTGAAGTATATTTGAATAACGATATAATTAATTATATAGAATGGACGAAAGAATTTTAGCCACGGAGTACAACACACTTAAATCCATACTTCACATTTTTATAACTGAAATTACGGAAAGTTGTGTGAATCGTTGTAAAGTAAATTAAGAAGTAAGCAATAATCAAAAAGTTGAATAATGTAGGTTTACTGGCTTTACCGCTTCTTGCGGGGTTTGATATAATACAAAAACAATAGAATTGCATTTCACATAATTCATATGTTTTTGACGAACAAAGCAATATATCTCACTTATGTTGAGTTCTTATAAGATACCATTTGGCTAATTTACTTTTTATAACTATTTTATAAGCGCTTTAAATTTTCTGTTTTTATAATTACTTAATATATACCCTAACCAAAGCATATGCGTAATCTGATAAGAGAAAAAAGAAAAATCTCAATTGAATATAAAAGAATAACTCCAGAAGTTATTAGAAGATTGGCAACGATTGTTGATAATGAAGTAAAACTTGAAATTCAAAACAATAGGGAAACTAGTTGCTATTTCCTGTATAGTGTTGACGCAGCCGATGACTCATCATATGAAAGCCAAACAATTTCAATTTTTGAAGAGAAAGAGCTTATTGAACAAAAAGTCATTTCGCAAGTTAATATGCGCTTTAATTTGATTGATAACTCTAAAAATATTGAAATTCAACTACAACATGTAAATGACGATAAAAACAATGGTAATTATGTTTTAGTAAGTGGTGATGACCCAACGTGGGTAAATGGAGTTACAACCCGAATTAATGAAATCATATCTCTTACGGAATTCCAACCTAAAACTAGTAATTTAATTAATGTAAGTGTTGTTGTTGTCGGCATTTTAATCATGGTCCTGTATTTCCGCTTATTTCATTATCCAATCCAAAAATATAATGATAACTTGGCTACTATTATCTTTTTAGTGATATCGATTTTAACCCTATGGGGCGGCAGTTCTTTAATCAATTATCTTCAGGAAATGTATCCATTAGTAGAATTACAGACTGGATCTAACTATTTACAAATCCCTCGGGAAAAGAGGAAGACCATAAATTTAATCCTAGTAACAATTGTAGTTCCTCTTCTCCTTGCATTAATTTACGATGTAATAAAGCATTATGCAATTAAGTAGATAAAATATTATCTACCTTCGATCTCCTCAAGTTCTCCTATTTACTGCATTTTTCAAGGTGACCATCGAGGTAAGTCCCCCGAGCCACCGGTATAAATCATTGATTACGTGCGGGTATTCGCGTTACAAATAGTCTGGACGAGACCACTCTCTAAGTTCAGATTGTAGTAACGAAAGTTTAATTACCCGTATAAAATATTGATTTTGTACGGGTTTTTTGTTTTTGGGGGACAGCCTTTGACTTGGATTGAGTTCTGTTGAATGAGATTTCGGCCCTAGCAAACCAATGCGGTTGCTGGGTAGTTTACGACGATTGGCACGAAGAAACTACAGTTGATTTGAAAACCTGGAAGGAAATATATTCAGGTCGAAGTATATAATCCCTGAGTAGCAGCTATTCGATTATATGTTTTGTGTCAATTAAATGCTTGCTCACAAAAGCTAAATCTGGAAATTTCTCTGCATTCTTGCTTTTTTCAATTCTAATTGGCAATTCTTCCAAATAATATTCAAGTAATTCATCAGCATTATTTAAGTAAGAATATCCATCAAGCTCTACTGTTGGAATGAGCATCATTGAACCTACCAGTTCTATGTTAATATTCTCATCAATATACTTACAACTAATCATCCTCACATTTACAGCATAGGTCAGGTTTTTCCATGAACCGAAACGTGTGCCAAATAATTTCCCGTTTTCAAAATCGTCTAATCCGGGCTTTGTATCCTTATAATATTCAAGAAGCGTCAAGTCATAATACTTGTTGAATTTTCTTGAAATAAGAACAGCTAAGTATTTGCCACCACAAAGAACGCTTAAGCAATCGCCCTTTCTATATTTTACCAATTTACCGTGTACTTTATCCGGGGATGTATCTTTAATTTTTTTCATGAGCAGCGTCCTGGTTTTCTGATGTCGTTCAATCTATCTTTCATCCTATAATCACGAACAGGTGACTTAACGAGGTGCAACACACTCAAATCTATACGTCTGTTTTATTTAAAATTAAGGAAAGCCTGGTGAATTATAAGTCTTCTTTATTAATATGTATATTGGGCATCATAACTAACCCACCATGAGTTTTTCTCTTTTCGAACATTTATCTTTCCACGATTCGACCACCCTGGAAGTAAAAGAAGATACCAAAAACCAGACGCTGGACTTTCTGCTTAGATATCCGGTTGACTGGAAAAATTATGTGTTTGAAAAAAAAATACTTCGATTTATAGACGCAATCGTTTACATTAAAAAGGAAATTCCTTTTGAGGGACTACCTTCTATCATGGACATTAAGCTGCTAAATTCGCCTAAGCACACCTACACATTTGCCGATGGGGTAACCGTAAGCTCTAAATACAAGGTTGAAATCGAGACAAATGAAGGCAGTCGATTTATAGAATTCAATGATGCTGAATTGCTGGATATCTAACTAAGAACGTTTTCAACTTTACAATCCGAAACAATGGACTATTATTTATTATCTCTAAAGCATCTTGTCAATGAATTCTTAGAAACTGAAGATAAAGAATCAATTCAATTCATAAGCATAAATTTCAATACTGAGCCGGCTCCTTTTAAAGGCTGGTTTGTCATATCAGAAGCACAAAAAATAGTTATTCCCAGTAATATGACTTCTGAACTGGTCATACTCATAACATTTACTTATTTAACACCTGGCGGGAAGAAGTTAGAAGCTCTTATGTCTACAAATAAGGCGCTCGATAAATTCGATCATAGATTGGAGGGAAAGTCTTCAACATATGTCATGAAAACGGGCAATGACGTAGAACTAATTGAGTCTACCATTCAGGAAATAGTCGAGAACATTTTTCCTTCTGTATCAAAACAGGAAATTCAGGTTAGTATGCACAGAACAGGTGGAATATTGGGATATTTAACAGATCCTGGATGAATAAATCATCTGGGCTTACAGGATCATTCTGATTAAGGGTAACGATATAAAATTTAATAATCTTGGTACCAATAGAAATACAATATTTATTAGATAATCATGATGAAGAAGACATCCACCTTTTAATTACAAAGGCGGATTTTTCTGGTGAAATCCCCATTTTGAGTTTAACCGTATATGAACATGGAAAAGAACCACAAAATTGGACGCTTGAAGTAATTGGGCATAGGGCAAGTAAGGTTTCGTTTTCATCTGTTGTCGAAGATTCTACAATCCTTATAACGGATGACCATCCTTTATTATGGCAGTATTCTGACGTTCAAAGTGAATTATATTTCAATGGCTCAGGTAAAGATGTATACAGAGTGGTTTCTGAGATAAATAAAATAGACTTTGATCTGTTCGGCAAGTATCAGCGTTCAAGTGAACAACTTTATACGTTACTTCGAGCTTCTCATGGTTTATTATGTAAAGGGCCAGAAAGATTGTTGTCAAAATATGAGAAATGTCTAAATAAGTATGGAATCGATACATCACTAGTTAGCGGTTACATTCCCACTTCCGGTGAAACACTAAAATTATTTCTAGTTAGCGGATCTTATATCATGGGACAAGACTTTCTTTTTACAAGAAATGGGTAACCATATCGGTATGTATCCCAACTCTGTTTTTGGCGGGTATAGGATCTCGCTTTTTTCATATTTTCGGAACATGTTAGCAGATTTAAATGAAGATCAACGGGCTTTACATGACCTAATGAGTCAGATTTCTGAAGCTGGCTATTGTGCTGGCTGGTTGATAGACCTGGAGTTTGATTTATGGACAGCCTTACATAGTGGGAAAAGGGAGTATGGCCGCCATATAATTACACAAGGTGAAATTCATCAACTGCAATCTTTGGCCGACAAATGTGGCTGTTGGATAGTTATGGACGATGTGCACGAAGAAACTGCTGTTGATTTGAAAACCTGGAAGGCGATTTATTCAAATCGATCAATTTAAGTTTGATCCTCAATTTTCCAGTTAAAATTTAACGCCCCGCACTTAGGACATTTAATATATTCTCCGTCAAGACTGTCAAAGCTGCACCGTTTACAATGACCATACTCCGAACTAATATGGGTTACTATATATTTGGCATCTCTATGACTAACCTTATAATTCACCATGAGACCCTTTACCATATGAAGAGGTGATTTGCGATATAATTCCAATAAGCCATTCTTATCAGACTGAGTGAAATCCGGGATCTCTACCACTTCATTTTTTAAACAATTCTTACACTGTACTCTCATATCTATTTATGGTAACCTGATTCTTATTAGCTATTTTTTTTGTTCTTATCTTTTCGTAAACGATTGATCTCATAGATTCCCTTTTCTTCGCCAATAGCAGTGAAACATTTCTCCAGATCGTTTATAACGTCATCACTTATATCCTTCAAATACTTTTTCCTAATTTTTCGGAAGTTAAAAGAACATATATATCGCCCCAACCCCCGCCTTGTTTTGTAATTTCTATCAGACCTTTCATAAATATCTAGAATGTCTCTTGGATTATACGTATTCAAAACGTTGGCAGGAGCTTCTTCATAAATGGGGTAAGCCGTCCAGAAGTTACTAGTTTTTCCATAGGTCTGTAGCAAGGCTATTACACGTTTATCTTTCTCAGGAATCTCCTTATCTAGCTCAGCTATTAATTCACCAAGATAATCTACTGTATTAAGATTTATGTCTTGAATCTCTTCCTGGAATTTGGTAAAGCATTTGGGAGCAATGGCCAGCCATTCACTTTGTGCAATGTTACTCGCCTCTGCTCTTCGCTGATCTTCCTGGTATTCTTCCTGGGGGCCAGTCAGGCCCAACTGTGCTAAAAATGACAAAAGGTTTTCGTTTTGCATAAGGGCAACATCGCTATTCCACTTATCGTAGCGGATAGATCTACCGTGATGAAATCCTATGGTAGCTCGTAGCTGCCCATTCGCGAACAATTCAATGGCATAACTGCCAAGACACAAACAATAAAAACCAGTTAAAGATTCATCGATTTCCAGCAAGTCTGAAAATCGGTTCACAAGACCCGGTCCTGTAATTTCCAGAATAACCTTGTCTGATATCGCTTTCTCTTCATACACCCCATCATCTTTTATCAATATGCGATCAATACCTTCAAATAATTTCCGCAGATTTTCATTGGTTGGTTTGGGCAATTTTGCCCTCTCTTCAAACAAATTGGTTAAATCAAGGCCTGGCATAAATCAACTAGCAATTAATTATGGTAACAAGATAGCTCCAAAATTGTCAATTCCATATATCCTAATTAAATCCAGTTAACTGAAACATTAAAAATATTTCTAATTAGCGGTTCTTACATCGTAGGACAAGACCTTCTACTCAAAAGCAAGGATATTGAAAGCATAAAATAATTTGATGCCGTTAAACAGAAAGCCCATATAAAATCTTGATTTTGTACGGGCTTTCTGTTTGCGTGCCTTACTATTTGACAAGATCACTTTTAAATACCTTAACAATTCAATTACAATAAATTGAATATCTATACGCTCTATTATAATCAATTTAACGAACTGCCCTATGCGAAATAAATACCTATTATTTTTAATTCATACATAATTATCCTTGTCTTGCAATAACCTAAGTAAAATGAAAATAAAAGCAGCAATAACCATATTACTCATCCAGATAAGTTGCGTAGCGTTTTCACAGGCAAAAGATAGCTTGATAGTCAAGGCAACAAAAGCTAACAGCGAAAAACCTGGATATTTATTATATAAGGTAATCGCTTTGAATGCTTCAACCAGTCCCATTTGTATTCTGCATTGTACTCATTTCTTCTTATTTGATGAGACCCCGCATCCATTGGCACTGTTTAATACGAATGGGTCTCCAGAAATGTACAATTTAACATATGATGCCAGAGATACCCTATACATCTATGAGGGTCCCAATGATAACTATAATGCAGAAATTATTCTTCCCTATCATCTCATAGAGTTCAATTTATTGATCCCTATGCACGCTGACAAAAAGCGGTCTTTACAAATCGATTATCTGTCTGTACCAGACCTATGCTATACAAGTTTTGTACAGGAAATACACAACGATGCAACACAATGGCACCGTAAATACAAAAAGCATTGGAAAGTAGTTGAGTTAACTGAATAAAGAAGAATGCCATTAACCCTGAATACAGTTTCAATAAAATCTTTAGCGACATGAAAAAACCGATTCGCACTCCTCTAACTAACCGATTGCATATATCCGTAACCTGCTTGCTTCTGTTTCAACTCCTAAACCCCTACCAGGGAAATGGTCAGCTAGTTGCATTCAAACCTGTAGCAAAAGACACATCGGCTTCACGAATAAGAAACATTATTTTTACAACGCCGGTAGCAAAGAACACCACTATTAACGGGCTTGCAATCGGGCTTATGCCTATTACCTGGTATCCTGAACAAACACTTAATATCAATGGGGTTTCCATATCCGCTTCGCCGATCGATCCTTTCCTTGCGATCTATTTATTAGCTTTTACTATTCCCAATTCCGGGGGTACTGTTGAGAAAGATCTAAACAACAGGCATTTCTACCTCGATAGCAACACGTCAAACGGAAAATATAATGGCTTGCTAGTGGGTTCTTATACCCCCATGGTCACCTGTAACGGCATAAATATTACAGCCTTAATGAACAGTGCTACAAAAATGAACGGGCTTTCCGTTGCTGGACTTTTCAACCGTCATTATAGCTTTAAAGGTGTATTGATCGCGGGCATTCGCAACAAAACCACAAGAGGAAAAGGCCTGCAGATCGGCCTCCTCAACCGATGCCAGGATGGTAAGCTTGTTCAAATCGGGCTTTTAAACAGAATAGGGAAAAGAACAATTCCTTTTATAAATCTTAAATTTTAAAGGCCCCGGAAAAATATTCATCTTCTAAAATAGCATACAGATAAGCATCATGCCACTCTTTATCGAGTGGCAAAACTTTTCTTTTTATCCCTTCTCTTGTCATGCCCACCTTTTCCATTATCTTATAAGAGGCTACATTATGAATGCTGCAACCGCATTCAATTCTATGTAATTGCAGTTGCTCAAAACCAAAAGAGAGCATTGCCTTAGTTGCCTCCGTGGCCAACCCCTGCCCCCAATACTTAGGAAGGAGCTTATACCAGATCTCGCCCTTCCGGTATTTGTGATCACCTAAATCAAGGGAAATAACACCCACAAAATTTAAGTCAGCCTTTGTAACTATTGCTGCAGTATATTTCTCTCTTGAAACATTCCAGGGCTGAGCTGACCAACCAGCAACCATCTTTTTACTTGCTTCCTCATTTTCAGGATAACCACTTGGATTGTATTTAATGGTTTCAGGCATCATATACAATACGTGCAGTGCTTCCCCATCGCTGTTATTGAAATCTCTTATTACTAATCTTTCTGTTTCTAATTTCATAGCTAAAGTCTGTTTCAAACAGTGAGCATGTTTGGTTGAATTTCGATCAGGCGTTCGGGTGCGTTGTTATGCTAATATAACGTTCTGAAAGAAAAGAAAACCCTAAATTTTTCGACGGTCAAACTTTCGAGGCGGCCCCGCTTTCCCCAATACGGGGAACAAACCTGCTAGAGGGCGGGCAGCAATTTTGCTAAAAAATATTATATGACAACAGTAAGAGAACAGGAAAACAAAGAAGCAATGGCATTTTACCGGGAAGCCCTGCAATTGTTGGAAGAAAGCGGTGCCCAATATATGCTTGGCGGCGCTTTTGCCATCTTTCACCATACCGGCATTTTCAGGAACACAAAGGACCTGGATGTATTCTGCCCAGCAAGCGAATACCCAAAAATCCTGAAATATTTTGCTTCAAAGGGTTACCAAACCGAGCTCACAGATATTCGCTGGCTTGCCAAGATATTTAAAGATGACTTTTATATCGATATCCTTTTTGATACCCCTAATGGCGTTTGCCATATAGATGATGAATGGCTACAACGTGCGCACCCGGCGGATTTTATGGGCTTTCCCGTTAAAATGCTATCCCCGGAAGAATTAGTATTGTGTAAAATTTATGTTCAGAACCGGGAACGATTCGATGGCGCGGATATCAATCATATATTATTGAAACAGGGAAAAAATTTAGACTGGAAAAGGCTCGCCCGTAAAATGGACCTGCACTGGCATCTTCTATTGAGTCAAATCCTCTCCTTTCAATTCGTATATCCATCGGAATTTCATGCAATCATTCCGAAATGGCTTTTTGATGAATTGCTAAGAAAGGCAGCTGAACAATACGAGCTGCCTGCTCCCATGGAAAAAGTGTGCAGGGGCCCGGTAATAGATCAAAGTCAATATGAGATCGACATAAGAGAATGGGGTTATAAAACGTGTACCATTAAAACAATTTGATTATGACTGGTGAAAACAAAACACGCATTGCTGCAGTTGGCGATCTTCATATTCGTGATACGGATAAAGGCAAATGGTTGGATTTTTTTAATGACGTTTCTAAAAACGCAGATGTACTTGCCATCTGTGGCGACCTCACAGACACAGGCGATGAATCGGAAGCTCATATTCTCGTTGAAGAACTAAAATCCTGCTCTATTCCAGTTGTTGGTGTGCTCGGTAATCACGACCATGAAAAGAGCCGTCATAAACTGATCAGGCAGATCGTACAAAACCATCCCAACGTACATATTCTGGATGGTGAGGCGATAGTAATTGCCGGAGTAGGCTTTGCGGGGGTGAAAGGTTTTGGCGGTGGCTTTGACAATCACATGCTGTCGATGTTTGGTGAAGGCGCCATGAAATCTTTTGTACAGGAAGCTGTTGAAGAAGCCTTGCACCTTGACCGGGCCCTTGCCCGCCTGGACCAGGAACATGCCAACATAAAAAAAATAGCCTTGCTTCACTATTCACCCATAAAAGAAACTGTTAAGGGTGAACCTGAACAGATCTATCCGTTTTTAGGTTCCTCACGATTGGCAGAACCATTATCGCGACGCAATGTTGAAGTAGTTTTTCATGGCCATGCGCATGTAGGCGCCCTGGAAGGAAGTATTGGCGGGAAAGTAAAGGTGTTTAATGTTGCACGACATGTGCTAAAAAATTCCGGTTATGAGCGTCCTTATTTTTTATATGAACTATGATCACTTGTATCTTTGACCATGACCAAAACGTTGAAGTGTACTTTACTGATAACAATATGCCTTTGCATGACGCATTTGGCAGGGTTCTCCCAATTCAGTGATACCGTTCATTACTACGCTAATTTTTCAGGTACTGGTAATTTAAACAGAACAAATACGGCAGGCTCAACTTACCTGCTTAATAATGCTTTTCAGTTTCAGGTAAGCAAAAAGAAGTTTTCCATCAACAGCCTGGCAAGCTATATTTATGGCAAGAACCCGTCTACAAAAACAAATGATGATCTGCTTGCCATACTTAACCTCGATATATTAAAGGGCGTACAAAAGTTTTATTACTGGGCACTTACCAGCTATGAAAAAAGTTTCTCCTTAAAACTTGATAACCGCTTTCAGGCTGGTGCTGGTGTAGGGTATACTTTTGTTAATACAAATAATGCAAATCTGGAAATAAGCGATGGGGTTTTATTCGAAACCACTGATCTGAGCATACCCGATCAGGAAGGACAAACCAGTTATCAAACGGTTCGTAATTCACTACGACTGAAATACCGGTTCATAATAAAAGAAATATTCCGCTTCGATGGCATCAACTTTTACCAGGCGTCCCTTTCTGATGGTGATGATTATATTCTAAAACTTAGGGCCAACTTCTCCATCAAGCTGTATAAATGGCTCAACTTTACCACTTCTTTTAATTACAACAGACAGAATGTTACTGCTACCGAGAATCTATTTTTGAGCTATGGGTTGAGTATGGAGAAATTCTTTTAATAGACTACTCATCATACATGAAATAATTATTACATATGGGTGATCGTTAAAATGCCATTTAAAGGTGGCACCAATATTGCTGCTAACGGCCAACAATAATTTATTTTAATCCGTTAGTTTGTAAAATCCAATTCAAGAATGACCCGCTATTATTTAATCCCTGCCCTGGCATTGGTATTATCCCTGGGCGCCTGTAAAAAAGACTCCGATTCATCAGACAATCCTGCAGGTTCTGGTAAAAAGGGTGCAGATTTCTCCACCTACATGCAGTATGGCACCTGGAACGCCGATGTGCTGGCCCTGAAACCTTTCTGGTATTATACCTGGGGTAAGGAACTGCACGATGGTTCTCCTCAAAATTGTGAATTTGTTCCCATGTTCTGGGGGGCGAATGACGTAAATACCACTAATATCGCGGCTGTAAAAAAGCTGAAAGACGATGGCAAAATAAAATATGTACTGGGCTTTAATGAACCTAACAACCCCGGGCAGGCCGTAATGTCCGTATCACAGGCACTGAAACTGTGGCCACAACTGGAAAGCCTTGGTTTACCCTTGGGTAGTCCCGCAGCCGACTGGCCTAGCGCTAAATGGAACTACGATTTCCTTGATTCTGCCAAAGCACAGGGTAAACGCGTTGACTTTATTTGTGTGCATATGTATGCCAATCTCGACACGAGCGTTTACCTCAACACATTGAAAGAGGTGTATAATAAATACAAACTTCCTATTTGGATCACTGAATTCGCTCCGGCCGACTGGAATGCTCAAACAATGGCAGCTAACCCATACAAACCTGAACAGGTACTGGCCTTTATGCAAAGTATACTTCCCAGACTGGAGGCGCTGGATTATGTAAAACGTTATTCCTGGTTCTCAGGGGACCCCAAGAGCCCGCAGATGTGGTCTTCTGCTTTAATAGACGCCAACGGAAACCTAACGGATCTGGGTAAGTGGTACGCCAACTATCAACCTAATACGGCCATTGCAAAATAATCGTTCCTGTTTGTACAAATGATCAAAGCCTCCCGATGCATCGGGAGGCTTTTGTATAATTAATAAGAATAGATCAATTTTTTGCAAATTCAAATCTGTGTAGAAGCTTACATTTCCAATTATTCAACTCATAGGTAAACAGTTTTTCTATAACCACAGCTTTCTGGCTATAATCGTAGCTCTCATGTATTGTTACGGAATTATTATTAACAGCATCTCCCGTCAAAGTTAATGTGACCTTATCCTTTGAAAGGTCATTCCAAACACTTGCAAGCGCCATCCTTTCTTTGGGTGACTTATCCAGTAAATTATATTTACGATCACGTGTACAAAGGATGGTCTTGTTCATACGCGTTTTTAAAAGATCCAGATAAGGCGACTCATCCAGACTGGGGATATACAATCTATTCATTTCATCCTCACTCGAATTACCACAAACACCTATGTACGACTCATAAATAATGGTGTCGCCGATTTGATCAGGAATGGTTATATTATTGATTATCTCCCGTTTCAATTTATCCGGTTCAGGAAAGTTCTTTGAGGAAATGGTACAACCTGCTAAAATTGAAAGCAGAAAATACAATTGCAAGTTTCTGATCATAGCATACAAGTTATAAAAAAACCCGCATAAGACTTGATCTTATGCGGGTCTGGCTCAGAGATGTAAGCTTTGTTTCGCTTATTACGCGGTAGCTTCTTCCTCTGTTGCTTCTGGTGCAGTTTCTTCAGCAGCAGCTTCGCTAGAAGCTTCTTTTGAAGGCTTAGCAGCCTTTTTAGAAGACTTGTCAAGAATTTTTTCAAGGGCACCGATAGCTTCCTGAAGTGGCTTTAATTTAGCCATTAACTCCATTTCTTCTTCTTTCAGCTTTTTTAATGCGTCAGTCACTGGATTTTCCTTTACAATGGTTTCTTTGGCCATAGTTTGTTTTTTGAGGTCGCTAAAATACATTCTTCATTGGAAAGATTAAAAACTCTTACCCTTACTAAAGAAAGAATTTTTAGTCACATTTATGCAGCAACTCATATAAATGATAATTAATGCATTATGTAAAACCCACAATTAGGCAACCTGGCAGCTTGTTTGCATTTTCCTAATAAAACCTGCCTTTTTGCCTGAAGTTTAACATCACCCGTCAAATACGCATATTTTTTTTGCCACTACGGAAAACACCTAAAGTCTTTTTCTCCTATTCCATTGGTAAAAAAACCTGCAGATAAGGGCAATAAAAAACCTGCATCACTTTTGTGCAGGCTTTTACTTTTATGTATGTTTATTAATCCCTTTGTTATTTAAACCTGATTCCAGGGCTACTTTTTTTAGCTGATTAGGGTGTGTAGCGCAAAAATCAAAAATCTGCAGAAACAGTTACCGATTTCCAGGCCGCTAACTCTTCGGTCATCGTTGTTAGTTTGTTCGACGCCCGGTTGTAGGCATCCTGTCCCAAATACAAATGCAATGGGGGCTGTTTACTTTCGGCCATTTCAATTAGTATTTCCGATGCCCTATCAGGGTCGCCAGGCTGAATGCCATTACCAGCCAGATAGCGTTTTGCCGTGTCTTTAACAGCGTGGTAACCGTCTATTTTACTTTCTGTATAGGCAAGTGAATTAGGGGTGAGAAAACCAGTGCGAAAACCCGATGGTTCCACCACTGTAACTTTGATCCCAAATTCTTTCAGGTCCAAAGCAAGTACTTCTGAAAAAGCAGCCAATGCGGCCTTGGTTGCGCTGTAAATGGCCCAGCCAGGGGCTCCCACAAAACCGGCCACCGACCCAATATTTATAATGTACCCTGAGCGTTGTTTACGCATCACAGGTAATATTTTCTTTACGACATTGATGGCTGCAAAAACATTCACATCAAAAATGTGCCTGAGCTCCTGCTCTTCAATTTCTTCTACTGTCCCCGACATCCCATAACCTGCATTGTTCACCACCACATCGATACTACCAAAGGTAGCCAGGGTTTGCTGAACAGATTCGTCAATACAATCCAGGTTATTAATATCAACTACCAGGGGCAGGAACCGATCAGCATCGATCACGCCTACTGCTTCTTTTAACTTTTGTACGTTGCGCGATGTAGCGGCAACCCGGTAACCGCCAGCCAGTAGTTTTTTCACCAGAATAAGGCCGAGGCCTTGTGAGGCACCGGTAACATACCAAACTTTTGAGGTGTTCATACAATTTGTTTTAATGTGTTTTTACATCATTAAAATAGGCAGTTGTTTCTTCGATCAACGAATCCATTAACTGTTTTGCTTTTCTGTGTTTTAGTACCGGAGCAATTTGTCCGCCCCAAAATAAGATCATGTCCCATTTCTGTTTTTCGAGGGCTGCCTTTCTAAGTGATGACATGAATGTAGTTTGCAAAGGGAATGGGAGGAATTGATTTTCTTTACCGGATACTTCTTTAGCTATTCTGCTGGTAATTCCACGGCCAAGTCTGCCGGTGAATGCGCGTGACAGGGTCGTATATTTAGCGGCATTGGAAAACAGCATTTCTTTATGGATAGGAAGGGCATTCGATTCTTCAGTGGCCAGGAAGGCCGTACCTATCTGGGCGGCATCAGCACCCAATGTTAATGCTGCTGCAACACCCCGGCCATTGGCAATACCACCTGCGGCAATGATGGGTGTTTTTACTTTCTCTTTTATCAATTGCACCAGCACAAAGGTACCGGTGGTAGAGGCTTCTGCAGCAGCCATGAAAGAGGGCCGGTGGCCACCTGCTTCAAAACCGGAAGCGATGATCATATCTACACCGGTTTGTTCCAACGCTATTGCTTCATCGAGGGTTGTTGCTGCACCTACTGTTACGATATCGAGTTTACGGAATTGCTCTAACACACTTGGGGGCAATGTGCCAAACATAAAGCTAAACACTTTGGGCCGGATGTCAAGTACAACCTGCAACTGGTTCTCGAACCGGGAAGCAAATGGCGCTGGTTTGGGGGGTAATGGGATACCAGCTTCTTCGAAATAGGGTTTAAATAATGTAGCAGCCTGCGTATACTGTTCATCGGTAATACTGCCATTGATGGCATCGGTATCAGATACCCACAAGTTTAGATTATAAGGCTTATTAGTAGCTGCTTTGATCTGTTTGTCGATATCATATATTTCCTGTGGGCTCAGCGTATAGGCACCATAACCACCCAGTCCTCCGGCATTGGATACAGTGGCCACCAACTCAACTGATGACAGGTTACCACCGAAGGGCCCCTGCAGGATCGGGTAATCGATACCGAGTATTTCCGTTGCTTTTGTATTGTACCACATGACCTTACTTTATTTGTTTGTATCGCTGATCATTTTATTTACGATGTACCATTTTCCATCGATCCGATGGAAGGAAAGAAATTCGTGATAATCGAAATCGTACATTTTAACGTTTACTTCTGCAACAGCTATAGTGTTAACCACTCTAATATTCAAGACGGTCCCTTTAAATGGTTTACCTGAATCCTTGGGGCTTTGACGATTCTTAACTCCGTCAAGATACACCTCCAGTGTTTTGGCATAAGGCTGTCCTTTTACATCACCAAAAAGCAGGGTACCGGGGTGAAAGATCTTGTTTAACAGATTTACATCGCCTTCATAAATTCCCTTGAAGTAATATTCTTCCAATGCATATGCAATTGCTGCTGAATCTGTTTGATGGGTTTCCATGATTGAAGTGTTTTGTGCTTTGTTGCCCTGCCCACTGCAAGACAACAAAGCTATTAATAAGATAGTTACCATATTAACTCAAATTATGACCAGCGCCAAAGCCACCGTCTACGTTAATGATAGCACCGCTAACGAAATTGCTCTTGGCAACGGTATAGATCATTTCTGCCACATCTTCCGATTCTCCGACCCTGTTAACCAGGTGTATGCCGGCAGTTTGATCAGCATTGTCGCCATGCATAGGAGTACGAATGGTACCTGGGGCAATTGTATTGACCCGGATATTCTGTTTGCCGAATTCAGCGGCCAATTGTAAGGTCAATGCATGGATAGCTCCTTTGCTCGCCATGGGCGCTGTAATAGGAACGCCACCTAGCGCGTGGTATACAAGCGGTGTTCCTATATTGATCACCACACCGCCTTTTTGTTTAAGCATTTGCGGAACAACTGCCTGGGTGGTGAAGAAAGTCCCTTTCAGATTGGTTGTTAAAAAGCGATCGAGATAAGCCTCATCGACTTCCAAAAATGGCTTGGTTTCAAAAATACCGGCATTGTTCACCAGCACATCAGCCGAGCCAAATTTTTCCACAGCAGTTGCCACCAGCTTTTCGCCTGTTGCTTTTTTACTTACATCACCGGCAACCATGGCCAGGTTAGCACCTGCACCCAGTTCCTGGTATGCCTTTTCCAGTTTCTCTTTTGTGGTTGAATTGATCACCACATTATCACCTCTGTCCAAAAAATATCTGGCTGCTTCTTTACCTATTCCCGAAGAGGCGCCTGTTATAATGATAGTTTGCTTTTTCATCTTCTTTATTTTTTATCGGCAGTTAAGCCTTGTTCACGTAATATGGATGTTTGTTCACCTGCATAGCCCCAATTGTCTGTGTCTACTTCTTCAATAGCAATATGCGTAAGGTGTGGGTCCTTGTTCAATACGTTGGTGATCACATCTGTCACACCTTTAATAAGTTGTCGTTTTTGTTCCCGGGTAACGCCTTCACGGGTAACCAAGATCTTTACGAATGGCATATAGATAGTTTTTAGGCAAAAGCCGCTGTTAAGCAGCTTTTGCAGTGATGTTCACATTTAAATCGAAATCATTGTAGATAAGGGTGTCGCCCAGGTTGGTAAAGAAGTTGCCTGAACGGAATTTGATACCATATTTGGTACGGTCAACCACTATTTTACCGGAGGCAGTAAGGGTATCACCTGCAATGCTTACATTGGCATCGAAACTAATAGAATGGGTAATACCTTTAATGGTCAGGTTTCCGGTAACCTGGTTGTTGTTTACAGCAGTGATCTCAAAATTCGCTTCGGGGTACTGATCGATTGAAAAAAAGTCATCTGAAGCCAGGTGGCCATAGAACTGAGCATTGGTAGCGGGATCGGTTACGTCCAGGATCTTAATAGAAGCGGTGTCAATGGTGAATTGACCACCAGTCAGTTTACCTTCACTAACAGAAAGTTTACCTTGTTTAACGCCAATGGTACCCCAGTGGGCGCCGGTTACTTTTCTACCTGTCCAATCAATGTTGCTCTGCGCAACTGCAATTTCAAAATTCTGATTTTTCATTTCTTTGTGTGTTTTTAATTACCACACAAAGGTGCAACAGTTTAGCGGCGTGATTGCGTGAGGTAGATCACATTCAAATGAAAACCAGCGCATTGTGATGTAGATCACATTTTCATCAATGATGCAGCCGGCTGAGCGTTTCTCTTGAAACTCCCAGGTAGGCAGCTATCAATTGTTTGGGAACAATTTGATAAAGCTCCGGATATTGCGCCATCAGTTCTTCATACCGGTGCTTTACGTCGTTGTTCATCATACTCAATAATCTTTTCTGGGAAGCCACATATCCCTTATTGGTACGCCAGCGAAAGAAATGTTCCGCCTGGTGGATCTCCCTGCACAGAGCCTCCCGGCTTTCATTGGTGAGGCTAAGCACTTCTGCATCTGTAATACAATCCACACTGATGGTAGCTTTCTCGCCCGAGTAAAGGGCATTAAAATCCGACGTCCACCAGGTAGGCATAGCAAACTGGAGGATGAACATTTTCAGATCGTCATTTATATAAAATGATTTAAGGCAGCCGCTCAAAACAAAGTATTCCCGGCGAACGCTGTCACCTGCGGCAATAATGGTTTGCCCTTTTTTAAAAGATTGTAATTCGAACCGGCTGAAGAAATTGTCAAACTCTTCATCAGTAAGGGTGGCGATCTTGGCTACATGTTCTCTTAGGATCTGTTTTGGTTGCATAGTGGAACAAATGTGGGATTTTTTAGGCAATCTTTAAAATCAAGGCCCGCCTACGCTAAAGCAACGGCGGGCGAAGTAATCTTAGAAATTTGTAAGGCTTGCTGTAATCTTTGTACGTTCCCCGGGTCGTTCATAAGCCATCTTTGTGAAACAAAACAAAGAAATAAAAAACAATTAAAACAAAGACTTATGAACTCCTTAAAAAACAAAGTAGCCTTAATTACCGGATCAGCAAGAGGTTTAGGTAAAGCCATCGCAGAACGTTATGCGGCCATGGGTGCCGACATCGTTATCAATTATTCTCGCGACAAAGCTTCTGCTGAAGAAGTAGTGAACAATATCACGGCCATGGGAGTACGCGTAATAGCCGTTCAGGCCGATGTGAGTAAAGTAGCCGATATCAAACGGCTGTTCGAAGAAGCGAAAAAAGCCTTTGGTAAGATCGACATCGTGGTTGCCAATGCCGGTATTGAAATGGTGGAAACACCGGTTACTGAATTTACTGAAGAACAATTCGACCGCCTGTTCTCCATCAATTCAAAAGGCGCTTATTTCACTATGCAACAGGCAGCCCTGGCGGTAGAGAACAATGGCCGCATTATTTACGTTGCCTCCAGCACCACTGCCTTCCCTGTTAAAGGCATGGCCATTTATGGTGGCAGTAAGATCGTACCCCGTTACCTGGTTGATGTATTGTCAAAAGAGATTGGCTTTCGGGGTGTAACTGTTAACTCTATTATACCTTTTGCGGTAGACCATTCCGGGATCTTTGCTGATCCTGAAAGCTACCCCGAATTAAGAAAATCATTGCTGGATAGCTGCCCCATGGGCCGACTGGCCGAAGTAGAAGACGTGGCCAATATTGCCGAGTTCTTTGCCAGCGATCTGTCATCTTTTGTAAACGGACAACACTTACTGGTTAACGGTGGTGCTACGCAATAGTAGATTCTAAATGGTCGATAAAAACATATGAGGATTGGTCCCTGTTAGTCATCAGAATGCTGGGTGCAATGGGGGTGTAAATGAAAAGAGGGTATCCCAAAATTACGTTTGAGACACCCTCTTGTTATTTTGCCGCAATTTGCGGAGTAATCATTCCAGGCGCTGCGCCTATTTTATAGTAAGTTCTTTTTTTATCACATTTCCGCTGGTGGTATTTGCCTCATCGGGCTGACTACTCCCCACGCATATTTGCACTTTACCAACCAGTGGTTTTCGCTGACCGCTGGCGTCCACATAGGAAAGATCGTCGGGTTGTAATACAAAGCTAACCATTTTGCTTTCTGATGGCCGCAGGTTTATCCGTTGAAACCCTCTCAGTGCCTTGAGCGATGTTTGGATGGAAGTATTCTGGTTAACCACGTATAACTGCACCACTTCATCGCCCCCCGTCTTGCCTGTATTGGTAACCCTTACCGTAACCCTAACAGGCTTACTACTTTGAGCAACAGTTGTCAGTTGATCATAGCGGAAAGTTGTATAACTAAGGCCATAGCCAAAGCCATACAATGCCTTCCCGGTAAAATAACGATACGTACGGTTCTTCATGGAGTAATCTTCAAAGGAAGGCAGGTCATTGTCGCTGCTATAAAAAGTCACCGGCAAGCGGCCTGATGGATTATAATCGCCAAACAACACATCAGCCACCGCAGTACCTGCGGCTTGTCCGCCATACCAGGCATTTATTATTGCCGGAACATTTTCAGCTTCCCAGGGTATCGCAATCGCGCTGCCTGTCATCATTACAAAAACAACCGGTTTGCCGCTTGTCTGCAATGCTTTCATTAATTCAGTTTGTATGGCAGGGAGCACAATAGAAGTACGGTCACCGCCTTTAAAACCGGGATCGCTTACTTTCATTTCTTCCCCTTCCAATTGTGGGGAGATGCCACCGGCAAAAATGAACGCATCTGCATCGTTGTATTTCTTAACTAATGCGTTAAAATCCGTTACCCCAGGATGGCCTGTATGCATTTTTATAGTGGCTTTGCCTTCCCCCTGCCAGTATTCCAGCACCAGGTTGTAAACAGAATCTTTTTTCGTTGTCAGCGTATAGGAGGAAATGTCCCGTGGTTTTCTGTTCCAGGAATTGAGGATGGTATTTCCATTGATGGTGAAACGGAAACCATCATCGGCTTCTACTTCAAAAGTAATAGCGCCATCTGCGGTTGCTTTGTAGTTGGTAACATAGCGAACGGAGAAATCATTGGCGCGCAGATTACCCGAAACATTCTCTCCTTCCTGCCAGTCATGTTCTATGTGCTGTTCAACAACAGTGGCTATCGGTTCGCCATTCAGTTCTCTGTTGTTGTAATACGTTGCCTTAAAGCCTGGCTTGCCATCAATAGAACAGGCAGGGCTGATATCGTCATATTCAAGCACATTATTATTGGTATAGTTAACTGCTTTTTCATACACTACCTGAGTAGTACTGCCTGCCTTGTCCTTTATTCCCTGGAATATGGTTGTTAATTTAGAAGGCGTCCCATTGTAATTGCCCAATGGAGCAATTACATTCACCGCATTCGGCCCAAGTACCACAATCTTTTTCAACCCTTTTTTCAATGGCAGCGTGTTGTTCGCATTTCTCAGCAACACGATCGATTCGTGTGCCATCTGCAAGGCGTGTTTGCCATGTGAAGCCGCCTCCAGTTCAGTAGCGGGCGTTTGCGCATACTTCACCATCGATGGGGGATCGAACATACCCAGACGGAACCGGATCATAAAAAGCCGCTTTACCGATACATCTATTTGTGGTTCGGTTATCTTATTTTCTTTTACCGCCTGCACCAGCGCCTTATAGGCGGCAGTGCCACAATCAATATCCGTTCCATGAAAAACAGCGTCGGCCGATGCGGAGGCAGCATCGGGATGCGTTTTATGATTTTTAAAAAAGTCATCTATAGCCCAGCAGTCGGAAGTTACATAGCCTTTAAAGCTCCATTGGTTGCGCAGGATATCAGTCATTAAAACATCGCTGGCACAGCAGGGTTGTTTTCTAAAAGCGTTATAGGCGCACATAACGCCGGCTACCTTTGATGCAGTCACCAGTTTTTTAAATGCAGGCAGATATGTATCCCATAGATCGTAGGGACTTACATCCACATCAAATACATGTCGCAGGGGTTCGGGCCCGCTGTGCACCGCGTAATGTTTGGCACAGGCTGCGGCTTTCAGGTATTTAGGATCATTACCCTGTAATCCCCTTACAAATGCATCACCCAGCATGGCGGTGAGGTATGGATCTTCTCCATATGTTTCCTGTCCCCGCCCCCACCTGGGGTCCCGGAAGATATTTATGTTCGGCGTCCAGTAGGTAAGCCCCAGGTAACGCTCATTTGTTTTGCCGGCGGCTACTGCTTTATTATAGATCACCCGCCCTTCCAGCGCTGAGTAGTCGGCCATTTTAAAAAGAGCGGCAGTATCGAAGGTGGCGGCCATAGCGATGGCCTGGGGATACACCGTTACATTATAAGGCGTTCTTGCCACGCCATGCAATGTTTCATTCCACCAGTCGTACGCCGGCACACCTAACCTTGGTATGGCGGGCGCAGCGTTGAGCATTTGCGATACTTTTTCTTCCAGCGTCATGCGGCTTACGAGGTCGTTGACCCGTTCTTCGAAAGTGAGCTTATAATTTTGAAAAGGGAATGTACTGTTTTGGGCCTGCCCGTTTGTACAAAGCAGCAGGCTGATCATTAATGGATAGAGAAGCGCGCGTGTAATTTTCATATGCAAGTTGCCTTTTGGCTTCCCCAAAATACGGCATTATAGTCATTACCTCGCCAGCCAATAAGGTTAACTAATTGGTCGAAATAGTGTAAAAATGTTCAAAATATGGTCGAAGCCGCTATTTTTGTAATTCACGAATACCCTAAACCGCCCCCTACTTCTCATGAGTAAAAGAGTGATCCGGGCTTTGTATGACGATAATACGATAACTGTTTACCAGGCCTATAACAATATCATCGCCGCCCCCGCTGTAAAACAAAAAACATTTGTTTCACCTCCATTTAAAATAGAACGGATGACCTGGATAAAACCATCCTTCCTCTGGATGATGTATCGGTCGGGTTGGGCTACCAAAGAAAACCAGGAATGCATTTTAGCCATTAAATTAAAACGGGAAGGGTTTGAATGGGCGCTTAACAATGCGGTCCTCGCCCATCACGACCACACCCTACATGGCGATTTTAAAACCTGGCAAAAGGCTTTAAAAATAACGCCGGTACGCATTCAATGGGACCCCGAAAAAGATCTCTTCCTGCAACCATTGCCCTATCGTTCCATTCAAATCGGGTTGTCGGGCATTGCCGTTGAAAAATATATTAACGACTGGATCACCGATATTGAAGACATAACGCCATCCTGCCAGCATATCCATCAACTCCTCCTCAGCAAAAATATCGATGAGGCAAATGCGCTGTTGCCTGCTGAAAAATTCTACCCCATACCTGATCAAATTGCCAAAAATATCGATGCTACTTCTGGGACATTATAAGCATATTCAACCGTAAAATAGATAGAATAAGAATTCCCCCGGTATCTAAAAGATTGAATAACACGACAAAGCGGAAAAGACGCGAATGCTTAAAGAAAAATTTGTCTGCCTAAAACTTTAGGCATAATATTGCCTAAGTATTTAGGCAAAATAAAATACCATGAAGAAACTCACTGCTGCTGAAGAGCAGATCATGCAAACCCTTTGGAGTTTGGGGGAAGGTGGTTTCATGAAAGATATTCTGGAACACCTGGCCGATACAAAACCGCATTATAATACAGTCGGCACCTTATTAAAGATACTGGTTGAGAAAAAGTTTGTCGGCATAAAGAACCCCAATCGCAACAACTTTTACTACCCGTTGGTCACCAAAGAAGAATACTCGGTCAGCGGGATAAAAGCCCTTACAGACAATTACTTCCAGGGTTCATACTCAAAGGTTGTCTCCTTCCTGGTTGACAAAAAAGAAATGTCTATTGAGGACCTAGAATTTTTATTGAATCAACTTAAAAAGAAAGGGAAATGACCAGCCAAACGATCTTGTTTTATGTACTGAAATCAATATTAATTTCCGGTTTATTCCTGGGCTATTACTGGATTGCTTTACGAAATAAAAGCTTTAACTATTATAACCGGTTCTATCTGTTGCTTAGCATGGCCTGCAGCTTCATTATCCCGCTTTTTAATTTCAGCTGGGTTACTATCGACAAGGAGGATATGCCCGTTTCAGCAGAAACGCTTCGTTATATTTCCTTACAAATTCCCTCAACCCATTCATCTACCGTTTCCTGGCAGGATTTTGTTCTGTACTCAGTTATTGGCATCAGCCTGTTTTTGTTACTTGTTCTTGCCTTCAATATTTTAAAGGTGTATCAATTAAAAAGAAGATCGGCTGTTGTTGACATGGAAGGTGTTGATTTTGTTTATACCAACCTTGATAATGCTCCCTTCTCCTTTCTAAATAATCTGTTCTGGAAAGAATCGATCTCGCTGGATGATGATTTTGGTCAGAAGATCTTCAAACATGAGCTTACGCACATTCACCAGAAACATACTTTGGATGTGCTCTTTTGCCAGGTGATCAATTCTATCTGTTGGATGAACCCATTTAACTGGCTTATTCAAAGAGAGCTGAAAGCCATTCATGAATTTATTGCTGATAAGGAAGCAGTTGGCAATAACAATGTGGAAGATTTTGTGCAGTTGCTATTACAGGCGCATTACGGAAAACACTTCCTGAACCCCACACACGCATTCTATTATTCATCTATTAAACGAAGATTGGTTATGTTAACAACAAACAACAAGGCAAGATATCAATTCTTGCGTAAGGCATTAGTGCTACCCGTTACTTTTGCATCCATTTTTGCATTCTCTGTTTCAGCTACTGAAAGCAAGGCAACGGCTGTCCAACTACCCGAAAAGGCTGTCGCAAAAAACGACACCACACCTGCTCTTACAAAGGACGCCAGGCCAGACATCATAAAAGTAACAGCTGATACAGTTCATATCAGGATAGAAAAAAAATCAACCAACGGAAAGAAAAACATCCCTGATAATGTGTTGTATATTCTGAATGGTAATCCTATCAGTGCGGAAGAAATGAGCCAGATCTCTCCTGGAAATATTAAATCCATCTATGTTTTAAAAGACAAAGCAGCGACTGACAAATATGGTTCAGCAGGCGCCAATGGGGTAGTTGAAATTTTTCTGAAATAACTTACACCGAAATAAAATAGCTACAGCTACAAAAGTAAAAGGGGCCCCGACGGCAATCGGACCCCTTTTTTGTATTACTGCTGCTAAACTAACTGCTGATCTTATGTACCGACAAGTTATCATAATAGATGTACCCATCGGATGATGACTGCCAGTACGTTTCGCTACCACCTCTGAAAGTATGGAAGCTCAGGGTCCTTATGAGGCGTTTGGCGTCGTTGGTTGTCCAGCGCATAGCCCTGTCAAGCACTACAGTACCATCAATTACAATTTGTACATGCCCATCGGTTTTGCTACCAGTGTTGCTCTTTATATACAGGTGCACATGGTACCACTGACCTTTGTTCAGGCTACCGCTTGAAGGATAGGATTTGCTATAGGTATCTCCGTAATTACCTGCCTGGTCTTTATGATATAAATAAGGCTGAAAAAAAACGCGGCCGGCATCTGTCTGGTACCACATCAACCGTAAACTGCCGCCATTGCCATCCCAACCCGGATCGCCACCGGTATTACCATCTCCTACCAGGAAGCCAAAACCGATCTTGCCTCCGCGGCTAAAATCAAACTGGCTATGGAATTTCACATCGTAATCACATTCATAGGCACTGCCATCAGAAATATCGATGTTACCGATCACCCCACCAGCGCCCGATAAAGCGTTTGCCAGCAGTTTTATCCGGCAGGTGCCACCTGAGATCCAGGTACGGGAATCATTCCAGCCGGTAATGTTGCCAAAATCGGCTGCTGCAGACGAACTTGTATATACGCCATCTGCATAATTGTTCCAGTTCACCGAAAAGGTGCTGTTAATAGCTTCCGTTTTCACTTCGCTATTGGTATTTGAATTCAGCTGCTGATCATTGTTATCGATGGTTGCTTTTTTACAACCAGTTACCAGCAAGGCAATCGTTAAGGTCAAAAGACCTGCTTTGAGTACGACAAAATTCTTTGTCATTTGTTATCATTTTAAGGTTTAATAAAAAGCGTTCTTATAGTAATGGTATCCTATAGTCTTTTTATTCTTATTCCTTAATAAATGAAATGCTTTGCAGGTTAAACCCGCCCTTATTGGACAGTAATTTTAACCGGGTAGTACCTGCGGGTAAAGAAATATTTTTTACCCAGATCGTTTTAAAACTCTGTTTACTATCAGCAACCGGCAACATTAATTTATCTATAAGTATTCTATCATTTGCCAATAGCGATAGTTGTGCGCCTGTTTGCTCAACTGTTGTATTAAATCCTAACTGATAATTGCCGCCCTTTTTAACCTGGATTGTATACTGCAGCCACTCCCCCTCTTCAATACTGAAGATACTTGCACCTGCATCGTTACTGGTAATGTCTACCCCATCGTTCCGGTAGCTGTGTCCTCTGTTACCCTGCGTATGTACACCGGGTGTAAACTGATAGCTGGCAGTATCTTTATCATAATATGCCTGCCCCTGTTCACCCAGATCAAATTCAACCGCTGGTATTACCGTAGTTCCTGCTGCTATTACATGTTTTTTAAATGGCAGCGTACCCTTCGACTGTACCTGGCGGAACATAGCATCCAGCACATCCCGGTGAACTATATTGTTCCGGATGTTTACATTGTTCAACAATTGCTGTAATACATTCCAGGCCGTTGTTGAATCAGGGCGCGGACCATTACCCCGCCAGTAATTCAGTAATTGCTCATACCCTTGCGGTATTTTTATTTCAAGCGGGTTACTGAGACCCATTTTTTTCAATGGCCACCAGCCCCATCCGATCCCGTTTTCTTCAACCAGGCGAATACATTCTGTAAACCAGGTATTGGAGTTCTCTCCCGATTCGCCCAGCCACAATGGAATATTATATTTATCCCGGTAGTCAAGAAATTTTTGAATGGCAGGTAGTGTATTGAAATTGCCATACTTGTGAAAACTCAATACCAGGTTATTATCCCACATGGGGAAAATGCCGTTATAATTATTGCCAAAACCATTTCCTTCAATAATAATGATGTGTTTGGTGTCTACTTCCCGAATGGCTTTGGTCATATCGATCAGTAACTGTCTTAACGGCGCATTCATTTTTTCTGCCGTTCCGCGCTTATCGGCGCTATCAGTAAAACCCCAATTGGGTTCATTAATGATATCATAACCGCCGATATATGGTTCGTTGGCATACCGTTTCGCCAGTTTTTTCCATAAGGCGATCAGCTTTTGCCGGTTTGCATCACTCTCCCACAACGATTGTTTACCGGGATCACGATCACTAATGTTCAGGTCATTTCCCTGACCACCGGGTGTGGCATGCATATCCAGTATCAGGTACATTTTATTGCTGCGGCACCAACTGAGCACGCTGTCTGTAATAGCAAACCCTTTTGTGAGCCATGTTTGCTGACCTGCAATGGGCTCCTTTTCTGTTGGTAATGTAAATAGATCATAATGCAAAGGCAACCGTACAGAATTGAAACCCCAGGCAGCCATTGAATCAA
Organism: Niastella soli; assembly: GCF_017742245.1. GTDB lineage: Bacteria > Bacteroidota > Bacteroidia > Chitinophagales > Chitinophagaceae > Niastella > Niastella soli. Next base: position 1,922,923 of record NZ_JAGHKO010000001.1, on the reverse strand, counting down.
AATCGGCTTTTGTGGTATGCTGTGTTAACCAGGCATCATAAAACTGTTTTGTTTTTTCTTCACCAACCAGCTGGGCTATACTTTCTTTTATCCGGTGCTGCGTGCCAATATTACCCAGGCGGAACATATATCCTTCCTGTAATAACCAGCCGCCCAACCCCATAGATCGCCAAGTAACTGGTTGTCCTTTCTCGTTTACAATTTGCTTTCCCTGTGCTTGTAAGAATTCCTGTCCAAAGGTGTACGTTGTTGTAACAATGAGTGCAGCAAAAAAAATACTACTGCGAAAACTAAGGGCCATACTGTGGTTAAATAATTTTTAGGGTTGAATAAGGTCAAAAAGGGGGGTCATTCGCCAGAAGACGAATGACCGACCGTACCAGCTTACTACCCGGGGTATTGATTTAATTCCGGGTGATTGGCCAGTTTTGATTGCATGATTGGAAAAAACAGATAATAGGCACCAGGATGCTGGCGCTTTACGTCAAACATAATCGGTACTACTTCATAGGAGTAACTCGTTAAAGTGATCTTTTTACACTTATTTATATAAGGTACAGGGGTTACAGTTTGGGATTTGCAGCCAATTTGGGCCGATAAAAACGGAGGTATAAATGGGCAGGGAAAATTTGTCAGGAACAATCGTTTTTGTCGCATATGGCAGCAGTTTCGTTTTGCTTGCTAAAGTTGCAAATAAACAACTGCCATAACCAATTTAAGGCTACGTCAAAACCTCTACAATGGAAAACCTAATTATTGACTATCATGTAGTTAAATAATGAATGACGGTTATCCGGTTATGGAGATCAGGAAATCGTACAAACTGGCTTCATTGCTGGTTAATCCCAGCTTTTTGCGTAGGCGATAGCGACCGGTTTCCACACCGCGAATAGAAATGCTCATCAGGTGAGCGATCTCTTTACTGGTCAAATTCAATCGCAGGTAGGCTGCCATTTTTAATTCAGTGGCTGTCAGATCGGGCCACTGTTCTTTTAACTTTTTCAGGAAATTGGAATGCACCTGGTCAAAGTGTTCGGTGAACTGTTCCCATTCCTGGGTAACATCCAGTTCACTGTCTATGAGGCGGATGATCTTTTGGAATTCCCTGGATGCGGCTTTGGTTTCCTCATTGTTTTTGAAGGCACTGAGGTCGTCCTTTATTTTGGAAAATATTTCCATTTTTCGCACCAGGTTCATGGCCGCTGAAGCCAGTTGCGAATTTTTATTTTCAATATCTGCCTGCAGCTTTTCATTTTTCAGCTCAATGATCTCTTTTTCCCGTTTTCCCATTTGCAGTTCGTGCTGCATTTGTAACTGCTTTTGCTGCTCGGCATAGCGTTGTTTCTGTTGTGCTAACTTTAGCGCCTCGCGTTTGCGGTATTTATGTTGTTGTCTTTTATAGAACCAGTACAACAACGCAAAAAGTGCCAGGGCATATAAGGTATATGCCCACCAGGTACGATACCAGGGCGGTAGAATGGTGAATGAAAAACTCGCCATGGGCGATTCATTATCAACATTGGTACGGCTTTTTACCTGAAAAACATATTTGCCAGGTGGCAGGTTGGTATAATATTTTTCCGTTTTCTGGCTCCAGTCACTCCAGCCCCTGTCGAAACCCTTTAAATAAAAGCTATAGGCAGTATTATATTGCTGACCATAAATAATAGCACTGCATTCAAAGTGCAAAGAATTGGCAGCGTACTCAATAGCTTGTTTGGCTTCATTGGCCGCAGATAAAGCATACCCCCCAAAGATCAGGTCTTCTTTTCTGCTGGAGACCTGTACATTCCTGATCAGGGTGGTCAATGGATATTTACTTTTTTTATACCGCGCATAATTAACATGGAAGAAACCCTTTTCGGCAGCTATTAAAACATTATTGCTGTCGATGATATTGATGTTCTCAAATCCGTTCACTGTGATCTTATCATCCAGTTCAGGTATGTAAACCAACCGGTAATTTTCACCGGTACGCTCTGCCACCCCAACCCGTTTATGACTGCAAAACCAGATATTTCCGGCTTTGTCTTCCTTCATGTATTCTATTTGAATATCACCAAACACTTTTTTCAAAAAAGCCGACGGTTTAAAATCATTGATGGCATCGTCAAATTCAAAAATACCATTATCTGAGGCCAGGACCATTCGGCCTGCAATACTGTACAGGTGGTTATGGTTTTGTGAAAGAAATTTATTTTTATCGTTGTAATTGGTGACCACTGGCGCGTTCTTTCCATCAAAAGAAACAATGTATACTCCTTTATAAGGATGAATTGCCCATATGAGGTTTTTATGTTTTACTATAAAGCGGGCCGACTCAAACCTGGACTCGAACAGCGTGGAGAACCGGTTGTTGGCGTAATTGAAGAAATTGATCCCATTGTAAGTCCCTGCAATCATCACCGAAGAAAATAAACTGTCGTGCAGGGGAAGAAAACCCCAAAAGCCGTTCTTATTATCGAGGAGGATCGCCTTGTTGTCTTTTATAATATACGCCCCAAGGCTATGGCCCATCAACACTTCGCCATTCACTTCCGAAATATTCCATACCTGCCCTTTTGTATTTTCAACCAGGGAAAAAGCACTTTTTGCATAACTGATGTCACCGTCATTTAAGGGGAGCTCGGTTTTATACAAACCGGTTGCTACACCCAGGTACAGGGTGTTGTTATGAACAAGGGAGGTGTATCCACTGTTGCGGTCAGTTGGTTCAGGGAAAATATTCTTAATTGCATTGTTATAGGAAACCAGGTCAATGCCATTATCAAGCGCCAGCCATAGGTTCTGGTCCTTATCTAAAAACAGGTTTTGTACGTTGTTGGTCTGGATACCTTCATTCTTGGTGAGCTGTTGAATGAACTTCCCGTTTTTGTTCATAAGGATACAGCCACCCAGGTTGGTGTTGAAAGCAATAGTGGAATGCGGCAGTAAACGGGCGCCAAAGATGTTTTTAGCGGCCATTTCTTTTATATCGGGTGTTTCAAAATTCGTTACCACATTTCCCTTTAGTATGAATAGTCCTTTTGATACGGAGGTCAGCAACAGGCTGTCATTCCCCAGATCTATCACCGATTTCAACAAGGTACCATTTGGAAAACTTCCTTTTTTAACCCGGGGAACCCATTGGCCATTTTTATAATACACCAATCCATTTTCAGCATTGTATGCCAGCACTTCGTTATTGGCATAACCTAAAAAACTCCAGAATGTACTATTGAATGCTTTAATGGTGCCGTTGTAGTAATCGAATATTTTCCGGTGGGCGTGAAAGAAGATATGGTCCTGTACAATTTGAATGGTCCAAACATCGGCGTAATCGCTGTCCTTTATTAATTGCTTTAAGGAGGTATATACCAGTTCGCCGTGGTCATTGGGGTAGAAATAACCAAACTCCTGTTGCCCGCCTACATATATCCTGTTGTTTTTGTCAATGGCCAGTGAACGAACAATAGTGGCATTGGGGATGGGGTAGGTACGCCAGAAACTGCCATCAAAAGTGAGTAGCCCATTGTTGTTGGCAAAATACATAATGCCGCGGCTGTCCTGTGCAATGTCCCAGTTCTGACGGCCGGCCTTATAATTTTGTTTAAAGAAGTTGGTAATATTGGGTATACCAATGGTGTTTTGCGCATATGCAATAGACCCGAAGTACAGTACGACTATTAACAGGGAAATTGATCTCATATGCAGCTACTCGTTTCGTTTGGTAACACAAAATTAATGACTTTACCGGATAGGGCAATGAGGGGATTGTTTGATAAACATAATGCCAATTTCTTACAATTTATAGGCTTTTATGTGCGAAATTTATTGCCTTGCTTTAAAACCTTACTATGAAATTGTATAAAAATATTCTCCGTTTTGTTCTACTGATGTTGGTAGTGGCACTGGCTTATGGCGGCTGGTATGCCTGGCGGGCCTTTCCTATTATCAGCGGATACGGGGCCAAGAATATGGCATCGGCAGTTTACCTGCAACATCGGAATCCCGAAAGCGTATTAAAAGAAGAACTGGGCTTTTTTCCTGTTTCAAAAGGGACCTATACCATTAATCCGGAAGATTCATCGGTAACTGGGTCGGTATGGGGTTTTGCCAAACGTAAAGCTATTTACAGAACAGGTTTGGGTTGCACTCTGGTGAATGATCTTTCTGAAGCCGAAATTCGAAAACAACATTTTTCTTTACCAGTCATTCCTTCTCAAAACGTGGATACTATTGCCTGGCCTTATGGTGATAAGATCTCCGATAGCATTTCGCCTGTTGTTGATAACAAAGCTTTACAACAGGCTGTTGACAACGCGATGCAAATGCCTTCAAAAAAAGGCGACCCTGCTTATACCCGTGCCTTCCTGGTTGTATATGATGGAAAAATTGTTGGCGAACGGTATGCTCCCGGGTTCAATAAAAAATCGGTAATGATAGGCTGGTCAATGACCAAGAGTTTAACCTCTGCAATCATTGGGGTATTGGTGAAAGCCGGCAAACTGGATCCCAATTCCCCTGCGCCTGTACCAGAATGGCAACATACCAATAAGGAAAAGATCACGCTTAAAAATTTATTACAGCAGTCTTCGGGACTGGATTACACCGAGAACTACAACAGCCCCAGCGAGGCTACCAATATGTTGTTCAAACGGGCCGACATGGGCGGTTTTACTGCCAAACTGCCCTTGAAATATGAACCGGGCACCATTTTCAATTACTCCAGTGGGAATGCCAACATCCTTGGCCGTATCATCAGGCAAACGGTGGGGGATTCCATATATGCGGCATTTCCTTATAATGCCTTATTCCATAAGATCAATATGTATTCCCTGGTATTGGAACCCGATGCTTCCGGCACCTATGTCGCTTCTTCTTACAGCTATGCCAGTGCCCGCGACTTTGCGCGCTTTGGGTTATTGTATTATAATAATGGCGTATGGAACGGGGAACAGCTGTTACCGGTAAACTGGGTAAAAGAAACGGTTCAACCCGCACCCGCCAATAAACAGCTCCGCTACGGTTACCAGTTCTGGTTGAACGGGCTTGATGACAAAGACCCCAACAAACGCTGGTTTCCCGATGCACCGGCCGATATGTACTTTGCCGATGGTTATGGCGGTCAGAACATTTTCATAATCCCTTCTAAAAAACTGATAATCGTGCGGCTGGGGGTTCGCACGGTTGATGAAAACAAATACCTGAAGGAAGTGATCGCCGCTATAAAAAACTAATCAATCCAAAAAACTTAACTTTACCGACTATGTCCATTTTTATATTAACCATCGGGCTGTTTGTACTATTCCTTGTTCTTTTAATTTCAGGCATTGTAAAACAAAAACGGAAGTTGATTTATTTCTCCCTGCTTGCACTACTTCTGTCTATTGGCGGTGGATTATATATCGGAGTTATAATTGCCAAAAAAGCATACACGGTAATAAAAGATGCCAAAAATCCATTTGCAAAACGTACCGGTCTGGAAATATATACCGCACTGTTTGATGCACCGGAAGCAAGCTGCGTACGGGTAACCAATAGTATGGACCAGGTTGTTCCCCGGCTAGATTGTTGTATCTGGCTTGAATTTTCAACCTGCCCCGGGGAATTGAGGCGCATCATTGATAAAAAACAACTCACTCCATTTTTAAAGGAGGGTGACTCGCGTGGAGATGTGCCGGCTAAAGTGATCACTGAAATCAACGTCCCTGCCTATGGTCCCAAGCCAGCCTGGTTTAAGTTACAAAATCTAGGGGAAGGCTGTAAAGCGCTGCGTAAGTATCCCATCGATCCCAATCATGATCTAATCCTTTACTTTTCAAAAGACAGCACCCATGCCCTTTATTGCGACATGGCCGACTAGCATCCAATTGTTTGAATTTTGCAATCTTTTGTTTGAATCCTATAAAGTGACTACCGGGAGGCCGTCGTAATTTTACAAGGAAGGGCTGATACCTATCAGCCTTTTAAAACTACAAATTGCCTAAATTTACCATATGGCCAAGACAGAAACACTGGAAGATTTTTATCGCCAGAAAATGAACTGGTTACCGGATAACCTGAAAAAAGATATCGGGCACTTTAACGTGTTCAAGGTAGAGGATTGTGTAGGTCAGGGCAAAACACCGGTTGAATATACCCGGCGCGATTATTACAAGATAGCCCTGATGCAGGGGCCTTATGTTTATCATTATGCAGAAAAGAGCCTTGAAGTAACGGGTTCTACCCTCATCTTTTTCAGCCCCAATGTTCCTTACACCTTTGAGCCATTGACCGATGAACCCAAAGGAGCCTTTTGTATTTTCAAGGAAGCCTTTTTTACTGAACGCATTCGTGGCGGGATCAAAGACCTCCCCATGTTTATTGCAGGTAACAAACCCAGCTACGCACTGGATAAAACGCAGGATAAATTTGTGAGTCAGATCTTTGAGAAGATGATCGATGAGATCAAATCTGACTACGTTTACAAGTACGACCTCATCCGCAACTATATTATGGAAATGATCCATTATGCGTTGAAGATGCAGCCTACTGAAAACCTGTATCAGCATACAGATGCTAATGCACGCATCACCGCTGTATTTACTGAATTACTGGAGCGCCAGTTCCCGATTGAATCACCAAACCAACGATTCACCTTGCGGTCGGCCCGGGATTTTGCTGAACAATTGTCGGTACATGTTAATCATCTGAACCGTGCCATTCGCCTTACAACCGGTAAAACCACTACCGATCATATTTTCGACCGGCTGGTGAGTGAAGCAAAGGCGTTGCTAAAACACACGGACTGGAATATATCCGAGATCGGTTATAGCCTGGGGTTTGAAGAGCCAGCACATTTTAATCACTTTTTCAAGAAGCAAACGAGTATGACGCCTTCTTCTTTTCGTAATTAATTTCCTGGTAACAGTTGATTTTGTTGAAGGGAGTAGCGGCAACGTTAACCAGTTGGCAAGTTGATAGGGTTGACGGAGCTGACTGAGTTAATACAGGGTATAATAAGATATACAAAGGCAAGAAGTAGAAAGTATGACCTTCTATTTCTTGCCTTTAACTTTTTACACCTCCAGATCAGCCTTCCTTGTCCACATTTCATCTCTTTCCTTACAGCTCATTATATAAAGCTCAGGAAACATACTAACAGTATTCATCCTTTATCAACCTTATCAACGCTATCAACCCTATCATCTCTATCATACCACCCCACCTTATAACATTCAAACATTATAACACCCAGCCACACTTATTTGAATTATACAATTATCTGTTTGAAAGCGATAATAATGCACGCCTAACCTCTCTATACCTTTGTGTCATCAGTTCATGAACGAGCAACAACATTTAAAAACCTTACAAATTAAAAACAACTTAGTATGAATAAGAAAATATGGTATGTTACCGGCGCTTCAAAAGGGCTGGGCCTTGTTCTGGTAAAAACATTGTTGAATAAGGGATATCGTGTAGCAGCTACTTCCCGAAATCTGAACGAACTGCAACAGGCAGTAGGTGTTACCAATGATGCATTCCTTCCGCTGGCAGTTGATCTTAAAGATGAAAAAAGTGTAGAAAAAAGTATTAAGGATACGGTTACACGTTTTGGCGGTATCGATGTAGTAGTGAACAATGCCGGTTACGGCCTGCTAGGCAGCCTGGAAGAATTATCTGATGCTGAAGTACGGCAGAATTTCGACGTCAATGTATTTGGAGTATTGAATGTGATCCGGAAAGTATTGCCTTATATGCGCAAACAACAATCAGGACATTTCTTTAACATCGCATCCATTGGTGGTTTTACCGGTAACTTTCCCGGTTTCGGCAGTTACGCCGCTACGAAATTCGCCATGCATGGCTTTTCTGAATCGATGGCTGCTGAAGTAAAACCATTTGGCATCACAGTATCCATTGTATCACCTGGTTATTTCAGAACAGAGTTCCTGGCTGGTTCGCTTGGTGTTCCAGCAAATGAGATAGAAGCGTATAAACTGGTACGTGATTCACAACAAGCTCATACGCAAAGCATCAACCATAACCAGGCTGGTGACCCTGCCAAAGCGGCAACTGTTATGATTGAAATTGCCGAACAAAAAGAACCACCCTTGCATTTATTCCTTGGTAAGGATGCTTATGAATTTGCTGATGTCAAAATAAAAGCTGTACAACAGGATATGGCTGCGGTAAAAGAACTGGCAACTTCTACTGATTTTGATCAATAGTTGAATAACAATCGCAACAAAAAAGCCCTGACTTTATGGTCTGGGCTTTTTGTATTTATAGCTCTCGCTTTTATTTTTTGATCAGTAAGCTTTTTGTCAGTTTGTTCTTTCCATCACTCCATACCAGTTTGTACATACCGGTTGGCAATCCGCTAGTAGGAATAGTTGTTTGCAGGGTGCCTTTTCCAATTGAAACAGTGTTTACTATCCTGCCATTCATATCAATCAGCTGCAAACGGGTAACGTGGTCCGTCGCCGGCTGCTGCCAGATAACATAACCAGATGCCGGGTTGGGATACAAGGCAAATAACTTTGAATTTACTGTTGTACCTGCAACAACCACTCTAGCCAATGAATCTGGTGTGCCTGTTGTGTCTGGAATAAATGTAAAGCCATTTTTAGCAGATAAGCCAACTGACGAGATCACATAAACAGCTCCGCTGGCGCCGCTGTCAACAACCGCTCTGATAAGGGTGTCAGATAAAACAGTGAAGCGATTAGCGGGAACTCCACCAAATTTCACCGCAGTTGCATTCAGGAAATAATGGCCGGAGATGTATACCGAGTCGCCGCGTTTCGCACTGGTTGGGAAAAATTTAAAGATATGCGGTGGTATGCTGTCGTGAACAGTAGTATCGGGCACACTGGTTGAATCAGGTATAAATGTAAAGCCTGATTTTGAAGCTGTGCCGGTTGATGTGGTCACTGATACAGCGCCTGTAGCACCAGCACCTACTATTGCTTTAATCACGGTATCGGAGTAAACAAAAATGGTATCTGCCCTAACACCGCCAAAGCCTGCTGACGTAGCTGCAGTAAGATGTACACCAACAATCGTTACCACTGTTCCCTTTTTACCACTGGTGGGTGAAAACGAAACGATCCTGGGTGTGTCAACTGGCGGAATGGTATCGCGAATAAATGTAAAACCCGATTTGGAAGCGGTACCACGGGGTGTGGTCACTGATACAGCGCCCGTTGCACCTGTATCTACGATTGCCCTGATAGTTGAGTCAGAAAGTACGGTCATACTACTGGCCCAGATACTACCAAAACGTACCACGGTAGCTCCGGTAAAATGAATGCCAAAAATTGTAACCGCTGTTCCTTTTTTACCGCTGGTGGGTGAAAATGAAATAATTCTGGGTGTATCAGCTGGGGGAATGGTATCGCGAATAAATGTAAAGCCCGATTTGGAAGCGGTACCACGGGGGGTAGTCACTGTTACAGCGCCCGTTGCACCCGTATCTACGATTGCCCTGATAGTTGAGTCAGAAAGTACGGTCATACTACTGGCCCAGATACCACCAAAACGTACCACGGTAGCTCCGGTAAAATGAACGCCAAAAATTGTAACCGCTGTTCCTTTTTTACCGCTGGTGGGTGAAAATGAAATAATTCTGGGCGTATCAGCTGGGGGAATGGTATCGCGAATAAATGTAAAGCCCGATCTTGAGGCTGTACCATGGGGTGTGGTCACTGATACAGCGCCCGTTGCACCTGTATCTACGATTGCCCTGATGGTAGAATCTGAAAGTACTGTCATACTACTGGCCCAGATACCACCAAAACGTACCACGGTAGCTCCGGTAAAATGAACGCCAAAAATTGTAACCGCTGTTCCTTTTTTACCGCTGGTGGGTGAAAATGAAATAATTCTGGGTGTATCAGTTGGGGGAATGGTATCCCGAATAAATGTAAAACCCGATTTTAAGGCAGTACCGCCTGGTGTGGTCACTGATACAGCGCCCGTTCCACCCGTATCTACGATGGCTTTAATAATGGAATCGGAATAAATAACGATACTACTGGCCCGCACGCCACCAAAGCGTACTACGCTGGTACCGGTAAGGTTTACGCCCAAAATAGTTATGGCTGTTCCTTTTCTCCCACTGGTAGGTGAAAATGAAATTACTCTAGGTGAGTCAGGAAGTAAAGTATCAGCTGCCATTGATGAAAACCCACGATCAATAGGGTGCGCCATGGCGATCTGACAAAACAATAATAAAACTGCAATTACACTCCTTTTCAGGACGAGGTAAACATTTCGCATAGATAATATTTAATGGTTAAGAAATGGTAATGGATCTTCTTCACAAAAAGATTTCCTATGTAATAGACATAGAATATCTTTTGTGACACTATATTCCCTTTTGTTATCTGGCTTTTATAAAATTTGAAAGTTGCCGGAGACCTATATAGAAGGATGCTTAACAGTGAAATGGATAACCGTCAGGCAAGTTAGCGATTTGAGAAGAGATCCGAGTAAAGTACAAAACAATTAATTTTACCATAACCGTTACTAAATATTCCAGCAATCTTTACAAAAGCTGGTGTGTATCTTTCAAAATACCCATTACAAAAATACTTTGGGTGTGACTAATTCCTTTTATCATACTCAATTTATGCAGATAGAAATCGTGGTACGTTTCCATATTTTCCGAAACGATCTTTAACATAAAGTCAAATTGTCCTGAAATATTATAACACTCCAGCACTTCCGGAAAACCGTTCACCGCATCGATGAACACTTTTGCAATTTTGCGATTGTGTTCTTTCAATGAAATATAACAAATGACCATGATGCCTTTTTTAACCTTACGGTGATCGAGCAGGGTTGCATATTGTTTAATAACTCCACTGGCCTCCATTCGTTTTATGCGTTCATGAACCGGGGTAGCGCTTAAATGAATAGTAGCAGCAATTTCCCGCACGGTAAGCTTTGCATTCTGTTGTAACAGACGAAGAATGGCATAGTCTTTTTCATCGAGGACAATAGCAGCGCTGGCCGTTTGTTCTGATTTTGATCTTGCACACATATAAAAACATTTACTTGTTCCTTTATATATCTCTAAATTACCCCATTTGTTCTAAATATTTATTTATTAACCGTACAAAACAATATATAAATAGTTTTGCACAGAACAACTGAGGCACCCGATGCGTAGAAAACAGATCATATTGCTTGTAGCTTCCACTGCTATATTTTTTGAAGCGCTTGACATTGCAATTCTCAACCTGGCCATTCCTTTAATGCAAAAGCAGTTTCAGTTAGATGCGGAAACTGTTCAATGGGTGCAAACCGTGTATGTGCTTTTTTATGGAGGCTTCCTGGTAATAGGCGGCAAACTGTGCGATACACTCGGTCGCAAAAATATTTTTCTTACCGGTGCCGGGCTTTTCTTATGCACCTCATTGGGAGCGGGTCTTTCGAACAGTTTTATTATGCTCACCGCGTTCAGGGCATTGCAGGGTTTAGCAGCCGCCATGGTAATGCCATCGGCATTATCTATTATTACCAATACTTTTACTGTACCTGAAGAACGGAACCGGTCGATAAGTATTTTCAGTTCGTTTGCAGCCATTGGTTCGGGTTGCGGTCTGGCACTGGGGGGTATTGTAGCAACTTATTTAGGCTGGCAATGGATCTTTTTTATCAATGTGCCTGTGATCTCCTTGGCCCTTATACTTGCTTATAAGTATATCGATAAAGATGTTCTTAATAAACACCGGCAGTTCCCTGATATAATCTCCAGCATATTATTAACTGTAGTGATAGTACTGATCTCGTATGTGGTGCATAACCTTCCCGGGGTTTCAAAAAATTATCAGCGGCTGCTTGCTTGTACGGTAGTGATCGTTGTAGCCATGTATATTTTCAAACGACGTGAACGTACCCGCCAGCAACCGCTGATCGATTTTTCTTTATTCCGAAGTACCGGCACCATTACCGGCAATGGAATAACCATATTATTGGGTGCCTTTTTCTTAAGTTACCTGTTCCTGCTGTCACTGGTATTACAGCAAAATATGCATTTCAGTGCGGCACATGCCGGATTACTGCTTTTCCCTTTTAGTGTGCTGTCATTTTTGGTGTCCCGCTACGTTGTGCCGGCATTGTTTAAAAAACTCACTGTCCTGCAAACCGGTATCCTGGGTATGTGCCTGATGTTGTCAGGCGCATTATTATTAATGACAGCCATTCTCTTTGGTCACCCAATGTCATTGATCTTATTATCTATTGCCTGTGTTACCGGCAGTGGCATGTCTGTTTGTTATCCCAGTTTAACAGCCCTTGCCATCCGCGATATACCCGATGCCCAACAGGGTATAGCTGCCGGCGTTTGCACCACCTCCTATTTTATTGGGGCAGGGTTAGGTCTTTCCCTGTTGGCATTGGGCATGCAATTAGTAACTGCCACTACAACCACCGTAAACCATGTTTCTGTTTTACTGGTTGGCTGTTTTGCGTTACCAGGTGTTATTTGGTTACTCCTGGTTCGGAAGAGAATACAGTCGTGAAACGAAAATGGGCAATAGGCAATCAATGTCATTTAGTTAAGCGAAATGGAGAGCGCTAAATCCTCCCGATGCATCGGGAGGCCGCAGGGTGCAGCACATAAACACTGATGATAGGGGTGGGTATTAATTTGATTAACCTATTATGAAACACAGAATAATGATATTAACATTATAAACCCACCCCTACCCCTCCCAGGAGGGGATGCCTCTAAACAAGCATTAACTAAACGACATTGAATAGGCAATGGGCAATGGGTGCATTTCTTACCAACTTCCAAACCTTATCACCCTGATCAACCCTATCAACCCCGTCACCTCTATCAACTGCCCTAAAATGTATAACGAAGCCCCACCTGCATTTGCCAGCGTGATGGAAGATCGGGACTGGCAGAGAAGGTAGATTTCAATGAAGGATCGAACTTATAAACCGGTGTATTTCCGGTATAGGCAACAGACAATGGTTGAAAATAGCCTGAGGTTGTTGCATATTTCACCACACCCCAGTTGCTGTTCAGTAAGTTACCTATGTTCACAAAGTCGATACTCAATTGCAGCGTAGATGGCTTTTGTTTCGGTGAAAAAATAAGGTCCTGGAGAATACGCAGATCAACCTGACTTAACCAGGGGTTTTGCCCCGCATACTTCTCTGTATATTGGCCGCGGTGTTTGCTCAGGTATTTATCATTGTTTATAAAACTTCTGAACGCGTCCCGCTGTGCTGCTGCATTCTGAACAATTCCATTTACATCGGTCAATGGATCAAATGGCATGTTATTGATCTCTGCATCTGTAGGCACATAGAGCAGATCGTTTGTATTGGTTCCATCATGATTGATATCACCACCATACACATAAGCAAACCTGTTTCCTGAATTCCAGGAACCAAATAAGGAAACAGTAGTGGCCCATTTCTCTGCATAGCTAAACTTTTTTGAAAAGGCAGCCACAATACGATGGGTATTACCATACAGCGAATGTGACAATACAGCCTGGTTGGCGTTGTTCAAAATTGGATTCCGATCAAAGGCATCACTTGAAATTTCTGCAGAAATAGAACTGGCGTCCTTTGCGATGAGGTAATTATAACCTACCATGGCATACATACCATTTCTAAAGACCTGTTGCGCCTGGAAGGTGCCATTAAACTGATAACCCACGCTGGTATTGGTAAAGATATAGGCATTGGTGGTGCCCTGGTCGGCTGGCAGGTACACTTTACGTGTATCGCCTGTACCGGAATTTAAAGTACCGGTAGGCGTTCCCAATTTATAGTTACGAACCATCATCCCATTCACATCTTTGGTATAGGCAAAGTCAACGGTGAATATGGTCCCAAATGGTATTTTTACATCTGTTCCGATATTGGAGCGCCATACCTGTGGCCATTTAAAATCACGGGCGGTAACATTGTAAAAACCGCTGGTAGGATTGCCTATATGATTGCCGATCCATACAAACGGGAACCGGCCGGTAAATAATCCGGTCCCACCACGCACCTGCACCGTTTTATCACCTTTTACATCCCAGTTAAATCCTAAACGGGGCGAGAACAATGGTTTCTTATCTGGTAATTTAGTGTTATCTACATCTTTACCAGGACCATTGGTGACCTGTTTGCCATCTTTATCAAATAAAACCAGGTTATCCTTATTAGGTAAAGTTGGTTCCCCTTCATCATATTTGCCCGTGAACGTACCATCGGCATTCATAATTGGACTGCGGTAGCTGGCGTTGAAATAAAATGGTATATCCATGCGCAAACCAAGTGTTAACCGGAAATGATCGGCCACCTGCCACTCATCCTGTATATAGGCAGATGCCTGGGCAACTGTTAAATAATACCAGGTCCATTGGTCTGCAATGCCCCTGTTGCGGGCATAGTTAACATCCACGTCTAATGGATAAGCGCCAAAAACATAGTTTCCGCTTACCGGCACGCTGTCGAGAAATGTTTTTATATCATTACTTCCGAATATGGCAGGCCCATACCCGGCTAAGTTAAATGAGTTGGCAAATTTGAACGATTCAAAAGAAGCCCCGGCAGTAACTGTATGGTCCTTGAAGAACATATTGAAATTGTCGGTGATCTGGAAGGCGTCCTGGTTCAGCCGGTTGTTGATGGAAAACGGTTCATGTCCCGCAGCAATATACCCCACTCCGTTTTTAGTTATATTAAGAACAGGGAATGGCGTGGAAAACGGATTGCGTTTATCCCGGAATGTTGTATACACCACTCTTAACTTATTGGCGTAGTCGCTGCCAAAGGTCGACTTCAACTCGGCGCCAAAAGATTGCAGCTTGTTCACCATCTCGTATCCGGAGTTTCTGAATTGAAGGGTTGTAGCATCGGGGCCCCGCCGGCCGAGGGCGCTGGGATGCGCAGGCTTATCTTTTGTCGCATCTAACCCATTATACGTAAATGATAACCGGTGTTTGTCATTAATATTCCAATCGAGCTTAACCAGCCATTTATAATTCTTTTGGTCCAATGTAAAATCCTGGTAGGGACCGGTCTCATAATTAAACTTGCTTTTTAATATGCTGCTTACCTGCTGCAGGTCCGACTCCAGCACGCGGCTGGTATTGGGTTTACCAACATTGCTGCCGTTTTGGGCTACATAGGACGAGGCCTGGTCCTTCCGTTGTTCAGTTTCGAAACTTACAAAATAGAATAATTTATTTTTTATAACGGCACCGCCTAATGCAAAACCTGCCTGTAGCTGTTTCAGGTCGGGCAATACCAGTTTATTTTTTTCAACCTTTTTCCCGGTCAGGGATTGATTCCGGTAGAATCCATATACAGTTCCTGAAAAAGTATTACTGCCCGATTTGGTCACCGTGTTCACCCCTGCCCCCGTGAAACCCGCCTGGGTTACATCGTAGGGCGCTATGTTCACCTGTATTTGATCGATGGCATCGAGGGAAATGGGTTGGGCGCCGGTTTGTCCGCCAGGTGTGGGGGCATCCAATCCGAATGGGTTGTTGAATACGGCCCCATCGAGAGAGAAGTTATTATATTGCCCGTTACGGCCTGCAAATGAAAGTCCATTATACGTGAACGAAGCAGATGGTGTTAACCGGATGTAATCGTCGGCAGAGCGGGAAATGGTAGGCAATGCCCGTAATTGCCGGCTGGTGATGTTGGTGGAAGCGCCGGTTTTCTTATTGTCAAAAATGGTTCCTCTGCCGGTAACTGTTATCTTTTCCAGTTCGGCTGCTTTTTCCTGCATTTGAATCTCTACTGAATTGTTCTGTCCCAATTCCAAAAAAACATTATCAGTAAGGGATGACTGATAATTTATAAAAGTAACGGTGACGGTATAGGGACCGCCCACACGCAGGTTGGGCACCGTAAAACGGCCGTCACCCTTTGTTGCCAACGTTTGTTTGAAACCGGCATCGGGATACTCAATAACCACCGTAGCCGATGGCAAAGGCGCTCCCTTTGGATCTTTTACAATGCCGCTTAGCGTAGCAGTGGTAACCTGGGAATATAAAGCCGGTGTACATAGTAAAAAAACAAGGAGGGCAAAAATGTAGTTTTTGTGAGCATCTCTTTTCATAGCAGTTTTTTGTTTGTTTATGAATACCAGTCTTGTGTACTGTATTTCTTCCTATTGAAGGGAGGGATCATTGCACGAAAAATGAGATACAGATTAATTGATGCTGTGCATTTTACAGAAGGTAAGTTCCCGGATTTTTACATATGGAAAGAAGGCCACTCATGCGTCTGCTTCGTAGAACACGATCCGGATAGCTGGAATTAACAGTAGCCTAATTTAAGTAAATAAATTGATTGTATATGTAATTTTCCTTCAAGTATGCTACTCAAACTGATTTTCTAGCAAGGATTTTGCATATCTGTAAACGCCGCCCCTGTGATGAACCAGGATGCGTCCCTTTAAAAATCACTAATATGAAAAAGATCAGTCTTTTTGTAGCATTTATCTGCCTGGTTACCGTATCCAAGGCCCAATTAAAAGCCGCCGTTGTTTGTCCCCCTTTTGAAGTTGACCTTTTAGATGGAAAAGTGAATGGCCTAAAACCCAATGCCATTGCAGGCCTGATCAAGGGCAAATGGCCTTGCTTTACCAGTGTTACCACCGACAGCGCCAAATGTGGTGAAGCGGTTTATTACAAAGACAAAGGCATTACCTTTTTTACGGCAAGAGACTATGTGGAAATTACGGAAGGCTTCAAGGGAAAACTCAGCGTACCTTTACTGGGAGCACCTCGGGGAAGTTTGTTTAAGACATTAGGTAACCCCATAATGAAAGACGCTTCCTGGGATGCCTATCAAACCAACTATGGCTGTCTGATCCTATATTTCAATAAAGCGAATAAATGCCGGTTGATACAATTCAGCACTGAAGGAACCCATTCAATTAAGTTGTGTAATTAGGTCTATAGCGAATCACTCAATAGATAAGATCCAGAAGTAGGAGGCTAGCGAATTTTCTTACCTCATACTTCTGGCTTTATACTTCCGATTTCAGACTCCTTAAAAACTGTTGTTTAAAATTTCTGCCAATGGGCAAAGAGATAGACTGCACATTCACCTCTTCGTTATTATAGCTTACTATCTTATCAACCGAAATAATGTACGATTTATGAATGCGTACGAATTTATTCTCCGGTAATTTTTCTTCCATATACCCAATACGCTGATAGGTGATCACACTCTTGCCAGGTGTAACTATTTTTACATAGTCCTTTATGCTTTCAATATAAATGATCTCCTTCAAAAATATTTTCACCAGTTCTTTATTCACTTTAAAATACATGTACGCTTTTTCAAATGCTTCCTCCCGGTTCTCGATGGCAGCGGGTTGTTTCAGGATATTATACTGATGGTATTTTGAAATAGATTTCAGGAACCGTTCAAACGTTACGGGTTTAACCAGGTAATCAAGCACATCCAGCTCAAACCCTTCAACCGCAAACTCGCGATAAGCGGTGGTCAATATAATACGCGGTCTTTCCTGTAATGATTTTATTAACTCCAACCCATTCATTCTGGGCATTTGAATATCGAGGAACAGGATATGAACGGGATATTTTTGAATAAAAGCAAATGCCTCCAGCGCATTGCCACACTGACCGATTATTTCAAGGTCGTCCATCTTATCAATATAAGAAGCCAGTAACTCCCGGGCAGGCGGCTCGTCATCTACTATAAGACATTGTATTTTCACATCAGCTTTTTTTAATTTTAAGTATAGTTAAAAACGACTGGCCTTCACTCATGCATTTATATTCATGCCGTTCGGGATAAATGATCTCCAATCGTTTTTTTACATTTTCCATACCTATTCCTTTGTACACTGCATGGCCATTATAGGCATCTGAGATCCGGCTGTTCTCGATCTTTACTGTAAGCCAGTCGTCTTTTACCGAAAGATCAACCCGGATCCAGCTATTCCCCACATCATTACTAACGCCGTGTTTAAAACTGTTCTCCACCAATGGCAATATCAGGAGAGGTGGTATGGTGAACTGATCAACGGAATCAAAACAATTCACGGCCACATCGAGGCGCTCGCCATACCGTATTTTCTCCAGTTCAATATAGTTATGGATGTATTCCATTTCCTTGCTCACGGGAATGAACTCCTGACGGCTGTCATACAACATATAACTCAATAATGACGATAACCGGTAAATAAGGTCCGATGTTCTGGGGCTGTTCTTTAGCGACAGCGAATAAATATTATTGAGTGTATTGAAGATAAAATGGGGCTGCACCTGGTTCTTTAATAATTCCAGTTGCGCAATGGCCTTATCGCGTTGTAATTCCTGGGCAAGCCGTTGTTGTTCGTACCAGGCCCTTAAAAAATAGAACATGGTATACAGAGCCACAATCAGGTAAATGTTCACCCCCTCGATCAAAAGTTTGGGAAACCACCAGTAAGAAGTGGTCTTCAACCCCTCTGGCCAATAATGGGGGTAAGTATAGAAATAGTTAAATGCACGCCGGATGAGAGTAAATGCCACCAAACCTACTACAAAACCGATGCGGAAAGCAACAATTCTTTTTTTAAGCAGGAACTTCTTTATCAATACCTCAATGGTGAACCAGGTAGCCATACCGGTAATGGGCACAATTACGGAGGCATTAATGAGGTAACGGAGATACTCACTTGAAAGTGCAGCCTGCCCCAGCCACTCGTACAAAAAGTAAAGCAGCCAAAACAAAACACTTAACCTTACATTGCTTTTGTTGTAATGCATACCCCGAATTCTTACCTAAGTTACCTAATAATCAACAAAATGCGGTACACTCTTAGACAAACGACCTATCTGTACCACGAACGGTAATTTAGTTAGGAGTTCCGGGTTCAGTGTTTCCGAGTCCTAAGTTCAGTGTTCTAAGTTTAAGTTATTAGGTTCGTAGGCCTATTTCGTTACTACTACAGCTAGCTAATGCAACCCTGTATTTGGCATCAATAAGTCAAAGAACTTCCATATGCCGACAGACTCCCACTCGTCGGTATACGAATTTCAAAGATAGATGCAAGTGATTTCCACTTTTTAATAAATGGGGCGATGTTCCCGGATCGATGGGATGAAATTCCCGATTCATGTGACGGATGGTAATTTCTTCCCGGAATTACCTTTAATGGTGTGACGGAGCGAGGAAACCGGTGTGACGAATGGTCGAAATCCGGTGATGTTTGCTATTTTCTTCTCTTTGCCTCCTCGGATCCTCCTCGATTCCCCCCCGAAAGACCTCGAATTCCGAGGACCCAAAGAGGAGGCAAAGAGGTACCAAAGAGAAACCATTGAGATAGCATTGAGGTCGGATCGAGTCCGGAAACGTGAGATTTGAAAGTATTTCCTTCAAAAAAACCTCCCGAATAAATCGGAAGGGTTGTGCATATAAAAAATTTTCAATACTTACTTAAGTGCATTAAACAACACTTCTACGGGGTGTAAGGCATGTTTACCGGTGCCATCCAGCACCTGGTGGCGGCAGCTGGTGCCGGGCGCTGCAATGATCACCTCCGCCGGTTGTTTGCGTACAGTGGGGAACAAAACCAGCTCCCCTATTTTCATCGACAGGTCATAGTGCTCTTTTTCAAAGCCAAATGAACCGGCCATACCGCAACAACCTGATGGGATGGTTTGTACCGTATAATTTTCCGGTAACGACATCATTTTTACCGATGGGGCTGTTGATGACAATGCCTTTTGCTGACAATGTCCATGCAACTGGATCACTTTCTTCTCAGTAGTAAATTGTTCTTTGCTAATAGCACCTTTCTCTATTTCGCGGGCTATAAACTCTTCGAAAGTGAATACATGCTTAGCCAGTTGCCGGGCGGCTTCCAGTTGTTCATCTGTAGCCAGGTCAATGTACTCATCCCGGAAGGTGAGAATAGCCGATGGTTCAATACCTATGAGCGGCGTTTCTGCTGAAACTATTGGGTGTAAAAGTGCAATATTTTTATTGACGATCTCTTTTGCCTTACGTAACAATCCTTTCGACAACCAGGTTCTGCCACTTTCCAAATGTTGTGGTATAACCACGTCATAACCCAGCTTCTCCAACAACTGAATGGCCTTTATTCCAATCTCAGTATCATTATAATTCGTAAACTCATCACAGAACAGATATACCTTTTTCTGTATTCTTTCTGCCTTCTGCCCGCTGCCTTCTGCCTTGTTTTTCTTATACCAGCTTTGTAAAGTGGTTTTATACAAGGTGGGCATACTGCGTTTCACCGCAAAACCAGAGAACTGTTTTATCCATTTTCCTATCACTGGATTAGTAACAGCAAAATTGTATAACCCTGGTGCAATGGCGCCCAGCTTTGCCGATGCCGAGAAATTGGCAATCAACTTTGAACGCATGGGCACACCATTCGCATCATAATACTGTTGCAAAAACTCTGCTTTCAGTTTGGCTACATCCACGTTCGATGGACATTCTGATTTGCAGCCTTTGCAGCTCAAACACAGGTCCATTACTTCATAGATCTCTTTATGATCAAAGCGATTGACCTTGTCGGAATGCGTAAGCATTTCGCGTAAAATGTTGGCCCTGGCGCGGGTAGTGTCCTTTTCATTTCGGGTAGCCATAAAGGAAGGACACATGGTTCCACCCGATAAATGCGTTTTACGGCAGTCGCCCGAACCATTACATTGTTCGGCGTGCTGCAACACATCCTGGTTATGATACCGGAACACCGTTTTAAAGGCCGGTGTTTTTTGGCCCGGCGTATACCGCAACATACTGTTCATGGATGGGGTATCCACGATCTTGTTGGGGTTGAAAATATTGTCGGGGTCCCAGGTATATTTAACCTGCTTTAGTAATTGATAGTTCTTTTCGCCCACCATTTGCGGAATGAACTCACCACGTAAGCGGCCATCACCATGTTCACCGCTTAATGAACCGGAATATTTTTTTACAAGGGTAGCTATTTCTTCAGCAATGATGCGGAACAATGCATTCCCTTCTTCCGTTTTTAAATTAATGATGGGGCGTAAATGTATTTCACCTGAACCGGCATGCGCGTAATGCACCGAATACAGGTTATGTTTCTTCAATATTTCATTAAAGTCGCGGATATAAGCTGGCAGGTCGTTTACATCTACCGCAGTGTCTTCAATTACCGGCACGGCTTTTTCATCGCCCGGTAAATTACTCAACAGCCCTAATCCCGCTTTGCGTAACGTCCAGATCTTTTTGGTATCGTCGCCAAACAGCAGTGGAAAATGATAACCCAAGCCAGCTGCCCGCATTTCTTCTTCTACTTTTTTAGCAGTTGCGGCTATTTCTTCCCGGGTGGCGCCGGCATATTCCACTACAAGGATGGCCCCGGGATCGCCCTGTACAAAGAAACGGTTCTTGCGTTGCTCTATATTATCTTTTGTGCATTCAAGTATATAATGGTCTATCAGTTCGCTGGCGCGGGGATTATATTTCAACGCGATCAAATTGGCGCGCAGCGATTCATCAATTGAATTGAAGTGTACACACAGCAACCCGGTTTCTTTGGGCGGCAGCGGCACTACGTTCAATTTTATTTCGGTAAGGAATGCCAGGGTACCTTCTGAACCGGCGATGAGGCTGCAAAAATTAAAATCGGGGCCACCCGCAGTAAATGGCGCCATCTCCAGCATCACATCCATTGCATAACCCGTATTCCTGCGCTCAATGCTTTGCTTGGGAAATTCTTTTCTGATCTCAACCTGGTTATCGTAATTGCTTAACAGGCTGCGGACAGTTTTATAAATATTGGCCTCCAGCGTATTGCCTTCGCACTTTTTATGGAATTCATCGATATCCATGGACGAAAACACGGCTTCGGAACCATCGCTTAGTAACGCTTTTACTTCAAGCAAATGTTCACGCGTGCTGCGATATATTACTGAATTGGAGCCACAGGAATTGTTACCCACCATACCACCGATCATGGCGCGATTGGCGGTTGAAGTTTCTGGGCCAAAGTACAGGCCATGCGGCTTCAGGAACAGGTTCAGCTCATCCCTGATAACCCCGGGTTGAACACGTACCCAATGTTCGGCCGAATTCAGCTCCAGTATTTGTGTAAAGTTTTTGGAAACATCTACTATGATACCATTTCCCACTACCTGCCCCGCAAGGGAGGTACCCGCCGTTCGCGGTATCAGCGAGGTTTTATGAGTATGGGCAAAGCTGATCAGCTTCTTAATATCATTTATATTTCGCGGTATGGCTACGGCCAGGGGCATTTCGCGATAAGCCGAAGCGTCAGTAGCATACAAAACCCGCATTGTTTTATCAAAATACAAGTCACCTTCGAGGTCTTTAGCCAATTGCTGTAAAGAATTGTTCATGAATCTTCTCCTTTGATTGGGGCCGCGCAAGCGGCGTGCAAATTTACTCCATTACGATTGGTTTGGGACAAACGGGCAAAATATTAGATAATTTTCAAAAATTATTTGCTTAATACTCAATTGATTAAGAAAATGTCATTTACTGGCGTTATCAGGAAATCTTATAAAGTGCCGCGCAATTACTAATTGAGGACCCGTTGCTGCACCTTTCCCCACTGCTATGGCGGCACACAGTCGCGAAGTTGCAGAGAAACAGGGCAAGGCTTCAGATGCCCGGTCAAGAGGGTCCGATCATCAGTTCTGCCATGCTCTTTACTTTCCCGGAACCTGACAAAATACTACTGATGGACCCAGCGGGGAAAACAGTCAGCCTGATGAAGCAACTACTCCCGGATCGTCAGCAATGTGACAAGCTGCCGTCACATTGCTTCTCAAAAAACTTTGTAACTAGTTATAACAACCGAAATGTGGTGATGTTTATATGGTCCCTGCTAAAAAAAGCTTAATATGATTGTCACGCAGACGTTTTTAAAATTAATTTTCATTAATACTCCCTCTTTCATACATGACATTATTTATCTTGTAGTTCCAAAACCGCAGGCGATCTATCAGGGAAAAAAATAGACAACCGCTTTACCAGAAATTTATCTTGTAATGCAACACTTACAGAAGAA
Source organism: Niastella soli (assembly GCF_017742245.1). Taxonomy (GTDB): domain Bacteria; phylum Bacteroidota; class Bacteroidia; order Chitinophagales; family Chitinophagaceae; genus Niastella; species Niastella soli. Next base: position 1,899,927 of record NZ_JAGHKO010000001.1, on the reverse strand, counting down.
ATCTGGTAATACAGATATACACATGAGAAAAAATTAACTGCATAATGTTAAAACATGCTGCTTTCGTATTAGCTTTTGCGGCCCCTATACTCTCGGGGAAGGCGCAAAACAATACTCCTGCCACGTTGCCAATCATTGTTAAAGCCGGTGATGTTTATAATCCTTTTATTGAAAAACAATCCCGTTTGTATAATGGGTTTGAACACCTGGGCTATTCCTCCAAAATAAAAGGTCATGCATACTTTCTGCAAAGAGAACTGTCAACAGGCACTCTTGTATACGATGGTCTGGAGTTTGCCAATGTGTCTATGTTATACGACCAGTTAAAAGATCAGGTGGTCATTCAACACCACAACGGGTTTTCAAAAGTTGGATTGATATCAGAAAAAGTACAATCATTTACCCTGCTTGATCATCACTTCATTCTTTTAAAGGCCGATAGTGCTTCCGGGTCGCCAATTATTACTGGCTTCTACGATGAAGCATATACCGGTAATACAAAAGTGCTGGTAAAAAGGGGAAAGGTTATTGAAGAAACGATCAAGGACGAAGTAGAACGGGAGTTTATTCAAACCAATGCAGTGTTTATTAAGCAGGAAGGCAGGTTTTATTACATCAAAAATTATAAAACCCTTTTAACTGTTTTAAAAAATAAAGCGCCGCAGGTAAAACAATATCTCCGCAAGAACAGGATCAAATTCCGAAAAAACCCGGAAAACGCTATCGTGAAAGCTGCTGCCTATTATGATCTGATAAACAAGTAACATGAGAAAACTGCAACTGCTTATATTAATTAACCTTCTTTTCCTGGTTAGCCTCTCCATCTATGCACAACCTGGCTCAAAAAGAGTGAGCATTGAACTGCAGGGAGCGCCTGTTGATAGCCTGATCATGGAACTGGAAACACAAACCGGCTATCACTTTTATTATGATGCCGCCCAGTTCGACAGCCTGCGTATTAGCGTATCTGTCACCAATGTATCGCTGCAAAAAGTGCTGGAGCTGGTATTTGCCAATTCAGAATATCATTTTGCCATCCCGGAAAAACAGCACTATGTATTACTCACTAAAGGTGCTATTATAAAGACCACATTACCACCTGGTTTCTTATCTGCTCCAACAACAGATACGCTGCAAGGAGTGCCCCCCTATTATGGCGATAAAAAGAAAATCCGTGTAGACGCTTCTATAGAAAATAAACTCTTTGAGATCGGTATCCGAAATAACAATCCAGGTACAGGTTCGGTGGTCATGGCCGGTTATGTGCGAAATATAAAGACCGGGGAACCGATAGCAGGCGCCACTATTACATCCCTGAATCCTGCAGTAACGGCGGCCACAGACCAATATGGCTACTATTCTATCACCCTGCCTAAAGGCCGCAATGCGCTCTCCATTCAGGGTATTGGCATGAAAGATACACGGCGGCAGGTAATGGTATATTCAACCGGCAATTTTAATATAGATATGGATGAGCGCGTTACTTCATTAAAAGAAGTGATCGTTTCTGCACAAAAGCTGGCCAACGTTCGTAATGTGCAAATGGGTATTGACCGCCTTACCATAAAAGCCATCAAACAGGTACCAACTGCTTTTGGGGAAGCCGATATTATAAAAGCAGTACTTATGTTGCCCGGAGTAAAAACCGTTGGCGAAGCCAGCACTGGCTTTAATGTACGCGGTGGATCAGCCGACCAGAACCTGATCTTATTTAACGATGCTACTATTTACAATCCCTCGCACTTTTTTGGCTTCTTCTCCGCATTCAATCCCGAAGTGGTGAAGGATGTAGAACTTTATAAAAGCAGTATACCATCCAAATATGGCGGCCGTCTTTCGTCAGTGCTCGATATCAACAGTCGTGAAGGCAATAAAAAGGAATTTGCAGGGGTAGCAGGTATTGGCTTACTTACCAGCCGCATTACCCTGGAAGGTCCAATTAAAAAGGATAAAACTTCTTTTATTGTGGGCGCCAGAACAACCTATGCCAACTGGCTGCTACAATTTCTCCCCAATGAATACAAACACAGCAAGGCTTCGTTTTATGACCTGAACCTGAACATCAGTCACCAGTTCAATAAAAATAACAACCTGTATATAACAGGGTATTTGAGCAAGGACCGTTTTAACTTGAACAGCGATACAACATATGGTTATAGAAATACCAACGTATCCCTAAAATGGAAACACCTATTCAATAATAAACTTACCATGGTGCTTACTGCCGGGCACGATCATTACGACTACGGAATAGGCAGCGATAAAGACAGCCTATTTGCATACAAAATGAAATTCGACATCAACCAGTATAATTTCAAAACTGATTTCAACTGGTATATCAATGCCAACCATACGGTTGATTTTGGCATCAGCTCCATCCGTTACCTGCTGCATCCCGGCACGTATGAGCCCAACAGCAAACCATCGCAGATAATAGCGGATAATATGGAAACAGAACATGCCCTGGAAAGCGCCGCCTACCTCAGTGAAAAATGGAATATTACCGATGAATTGTCACTACAGGCAGGATTACGGTATTCCATCTTCAATTTTCTTGGCCCCAAAACGGTAAATGAATATGCGCCCGGCTTACCCGTAACTGATGACAACCTGCTGCAACAAACGACCTATGCAAAAAACAAATTCATTCATACCTATCAGGGGCCGGAATACCGGTTGGCGCTTCGTTACAGCATCACCCAAAGCTTTTCGGTAAAAGCCGGGTACAATTCACTACGGCAATACATCCATGTTTTATCCAATACTACCGCTATTTCTCCCACAGACATATGGAAATTGAGCGACCCCAATATTAAACCCCAATTGGGCGACCAGGTTTCGTTTGGTCTATACAAGAACTTCAAATCGAACACCATCGAAACTTCGGCGGAAGTATATTATAAGAATATAAAAAATTACCTCGATTACAAAAGCGGAGCACAGTTGGTGCTGAACCACCATATTGAAACAGATGTAATAGGCACTAAAGGAAAAGCCTATGGAGTAGAGTTGATGGTTAAAAAACAGACCGGCAAGTTAAATGGATGGATCAGTTACACCTGGTCGCGCATACTGCTGAAAATGGATGATTCTACCAAAGGTGAGTTGATCAATAATGGCAAGTATTACCCCGCCAGCTATGATAAACCAAACGATATTACCATGGTAGGTAACTACCGGTTCAGTCACCGGTTTAGTGTTTCCATGAATATCACTTATAGTACGGGCCGTCCCATTACCTTACCCATCGGGCGTTTCTTTTATTCCAACTCCTGGCGGGCTTTATATGCTGATCGCAATGCGTACCGTATTCCCGACTATTTCCGCACCGACCTGTCGATGAATATTGAAGGCAATCATAAAGTGCATCAGAAAACCCATAATTCCTGGACGGTGGGGATATACAACCTTACTGCCAGAAGAAATCCATATTCAGTGTATTATGTTTCAGAAAATGGCGCTATCAATGGTTATAAGCTGTCCATTTTCGGTAATGCCATTCCGTTCGTAAACTTTAATATCAGGTTTTAAACCATATAATAAATGAGAAAGACCGCATACTGCTGCCTGATGATGCTGCTACTTTGTTGCAAAGACAAATATGATGCGCCCGTAAAAGCACCTGTTACCGGTTACCTGGTTGTAGAAGGCTATATTAGCGCCAACGGGCCAGCTGAAATTCATTTATCCCGTTCCATTCCCCTGAACGACACAGCCAAACTCATTAACGAAACGCTTGCTAAAGTTCAACTGCAGGGGCGTGATAATTCTTCTTACAACCTTGCTGAAACACCCGGTGGTAACTATATCAACAATCTGATAAACCTGAGCCACAGCCAGCAATACCGGTTGTACATTAAAACAAAAGAAGGGAAAGAATATGCTTCAGATTATGTAAACGTGAAGATTGCGCCACTCATTGATAGTGTTGGCTGGGTAAAGGACAACGGCGGTTTGCAATTATATGTAAATACACATGACACGAAAAACAATACCTGGTATTATCGCTGGACAACCGAAGAAACCTGGGAATATCACTCCTCGTATTATACTGCCCTCGAATTTTTGAAAGACCCCACCACTCATGCTATCGTAGGGGTTAAATGGCGCAGACCTGATATGCAGCGAATAGATTCTTTTTACACCTGCTGGAACAGTCAGAACTCAACCAGCATTATACTGGGTTCTTCGGCCAAATTAGGCATTGACAGTATACATAAACCGGTGGCATTTATAGAGCCAGCCTCATACAAGCTGAGTTATTTATACAGCCTGCTTGTAAAACAATATGCACTCGGAAAGGAAGAATATGAATACCTGGATAAAATGAAAAAGAATTCAGAAGAAACCGGTAATATATTTGGCCGCCAGCCTTCTGAGCTCAAAGGCAATATTCACAGTCTGTCCAACCCCAATGAACCAGTGATCGGTTATATCGGTATTGCCAACCGCCAGGAAAAGCGAATATGGATCAACTGGTTTGAGATTCCCGATTGGAAATTTTATTTGCAATGTGAAGCAGAAATAGTAAAGGTGGAGGATATAAGAGAATTCACCCATTTAATGCCTACTATGCCGATTGACTACGGACCCGGCGGCATAGTCAGTTACCTGGGGGTCACCAATTACTGTGTAGACTGTACGTTACGTGGCGGCAATACAAAAAAGCCATCCTTTTGGCCATAACCTGTTTTCGGAACTGTTCAATCAATACAACAATATATCAGGTTTTAAACCCTATAATAAATGAGAAAGATCGCATATTGCTGCCTGATGCTTCTGCTGCTGCTTTGTTGTAAAGACAAATATGATGCGCCGGTAAAAACATCTGTTACCGGTTACCTGGTTGTAGAGGGCTATATTAGCGCCAACGGGCCAGCTGAAATACATTTATCCCGATCCATTCCCCTGAACGACACGGCCAAACTCATTAATGAAACACTTGCTAAAGTTCAATTGCAGGGGCGTGATAATTCTTCATTCAACCTTGCTGAAACACCCGGCGGTAATTATATCAACAACCTGATAAACCTGAACCACAGCCAGCAATACCGGTTGTATATTAAAACAAATGAAGGCAAGGAATATGCTTCAGACTATGTAAATGTGAAGGAAGCTCCCCCCATTGATAGTGTTGGATGGGTAAGGGACAATGGAGGTTTGCAGATATATGTAAATACACATGACACTAAAAACAATACCTGGTATTATCACTGGACAACCGAAGAAACCTGGGAATATCATTCGTCTTATTATACTGCCCTCGAATTTTTGAGAGACCCCACCACTCATGCCATCGTAGGGGTTAAATGGCGCAGACCGGATAAAAAGTACATAGATTCGCTTTTTACCTGCTGGGGCAATCAAAATTCAACCGACCTTATACTGGGTTCTTCAGCCAAATTAAGCCTTGACAGTATACACAAACCCCTGGTATATATAGAGCCGGCATCGTTCAAATTAAGTGTATTGTACAGCCTGCTTGTAAAGCAGTATGCGCTAAGTAAAGAAGAATACGAATACCTGGATAAAATGAAAAAGAATTCAGAGGAAACAGGCAACGTCTTTGGTCGCCAGCCATCTGAACTTAAGGGTAATATTCACTGTCTTTCCAATGCCAATGAACCGGTGATTGGTTATATTGGAATTGCCAACCGAATGGAAAAAAGACTTTGGATTGACCGTTGGCGGGATGTACCGGACTGGCAATATTATTTACTGTGCGATATAGTAGAAGTACCTGTGTCTGACATAAATAAATTCACAAACTATATGCCTACAACACCGCGCGACATCAGCCGCACCGGTGATATTATAAGCTATGTTGGAATTACTCCTAACTGCGTAGATTGTAGATTACGTGGCGGCAAAACTAAAAAACCATCTTTCTGGCCATAACCTACTTACCTGTTTAACAACCTGTATACATGAAAAAAATCAGCCAATATATATTCTTACTCCTGACCCTGGTGCTGTTGTTAAAAAATAAAACACAAGCACAGGAAATATTTATGGGGGTACCTGAACAGTTCAAACAATACAGCAATAGCACCCACCTTGAAAAGATGTATGTGCATACAGATAAAAACTTCTATGTAGCAGGTGAATTGTTGTGGTTTAAAATATATAATGTTGATGGCATCTTATACCAACCAGTTGATCTGAGTAAAATTGCCTATTTAGAAATCCTTGACAAGGACAATAAGCCGGTAATGCAAACCAAGGTACCCCTCACCAAGGGTAAAGGTAATGGTTCATTTTTTTTACCGGTATCTATCACGTCGGGTAATTATAAATTACGTGCCTATACTAACTGGATGAAAAATTTCAGTGCCGCTTTTTATTTTGAAAAACCGGTTACCATTGTAAATACCTTAAAAACGCTAACAGTTCCTGCAGCAGATACCACCAAATATTACCAGGTGGCCTTCTTCCCGGAAGGTGGTAACCTGGTAAAGGATATTACCAGTAAAGTTGCGTTTCAGATTACTGATCCTTCAGGCAAGGGAATAGCATGTAAGGGAATGGTATTGTCAGAAAAAAATGACACCCTGCTTTCTTTTCAATCATTCAAATTTGGCATGGGCCATTTTATGTTCACGCCTGCCAGCACCCAACCAGCTAAAGCAGTGATCACGCTGGCCAATGGCCGTACCATTGTACAAAACTTACCCGCTGTTTATGAACAGGGGTATGTGATGCAACTGGTTGAAGAAACAGCCGGCTCTATTAAGGTTACGGTTACCAGCCAATCAGCTCCTTCACAACCCGTATACTTATTTGCCTGTACCCGGCAAACTATGCAGATTGCCGAAAAACAAACCATTACCAACGGGGTGGCTACTTTTTTGATAGACAAAACTAAACTGGCAGAAGGAGTTTCTACACTCACCGTTTTCAATGAACGCCAACAACCGGTTTGCGAGCGTTTGTATTTTAAAAAACCACAACAGGTATTAGCCGTTGCAGCCAGCAGTAATGCCGCAGCATACGGAAATCGTAAACGGGTGGCCCTGGCGGTAAACACGCAACATGCGAATGCCCAAACCGGTTCCCCAGCCAATTTATCTGTAGCAGTATACCGCCTCGACTCATTGCAAACTGTAGATCCTAATTCTGTATTGAGTTATTTATGGCTTACGAGCGAACTGACAGGCAATATTGAATCACCTGGCTGGTATTTGACAACAGACAATGAAGAAGTAAAAGAAGCTGCCGACAATTTATTACTGGTACATGGCTGGCGCAAATTTGACTGGGACCACGTATTCAACGATAAACGCCCGGCATTTGAATTTGTGCCTGAATTCGATGGGCATATCATTAATTGCCAAATAAAAGGTAACGATCCTAATGCCACACTTAATGCTGCAACTGAAGCCTGGCTGTCGATACCAGGTATCCCATTGCAGTTCTATAATTCCAAAGCAAGCGAAAGGGGGAGAATATATTTTGATGTAAGGGATTATTATGGCCAAAATGAGATAATTATACAAACTGATAATCCCGACAGCAATTACCACCTGGAGGTATTAAATCCTTTTTCGGAAAAATACAACGAGGCTATTTTACCGGCATTTTCGCTGTCTGATGTTGCCCAACAATCATTAAATGAGCAAAGCATTGGCATGCAGGTGCTCAATACGTATGAAGCAAATAAAATAAGCCAGTTTACCTTACCGGCTATCGATACAACGCCATTCTATGGAAAACCGACCAAGGTGTATAAGCTGGATGATTATACGCGCTTCACCACTATGGAAGAAGTGCTGCGCGAATATGTGCCCGAGGTGGCCATACGTCGTTTTGGAGGGCAATTACATTTAAAGGTATTCGATTATGATTCCCATGATTTTTATCCTACAGACCCGCTTATTTTATTGGATGGCGTTAAGGTTGATAATAACATATTGTTGGGCTATGATCCGTTAAAAGTGAATAGGCTGGAGGTGGTTACCAATAAGTATATCAAAGGAGAATTTAATTATCAGGGTATCGTAAATTTTACTACTTATCATGGCGATATGGAAAGCCTGAAACTCGATTCCAAAGCAGTGATCCTTGATTATGAAGGACTGCAATTGAAACGCAACTTCTATTCACCCGTATATAAAACTGAACAACAGGCAAGCAGCCGCTTACCGGATTTCAGAAATCTGTTGTTTTGGGAACCCGATGTGCAAACCGACGCCAGTGGCAATGCAACTGTTGAATTTTACACCAGCGACATGAAAGGGAAATATGTTGCCGTTTTACAGGGTATAGATGAGGCCGGGTATGCAGGCAGCTACTATTTTACTTTTGATGTAACAGGCAAATAACTCTTGAACCAATTAATATTATAGGGTACAGGATGGTACTTAAAAGGCGCAGGAATCCCCCAACCTAAAACATACATCTAAAAGTCTGCCATATAGAACCGTGAAAAACAAACAACATATTTCATGAAGCACTTATGAATCTGTTCTATTATTAATTAAATAGGCAGCTTCTATAAGTGCTTCCAGTTTTTCATAGAAGTAAATATGATCATTTCGTTGCTGACCTTCCTGTGAAATGCTACGGCTGCTGCTTACAACTTCTACCATCCAGTTCCACAACGTTTGCCGCACCTCCTGCAAATGATAATACTCGAAAAAATTATCGATGACTAAGCGGGGATTCTTTACTTCTTCTTCATTTAGCCGAAGTGGTTGATTATGCCAGTCAGGATGTTTATTCAGGGATCGCATAGCAATATGGTTAATAGTGAAGGAAAAATCCATTGAAACAGGTAAAACAAGCTTAAATCAGCTCCCCTACCGTTGCAATCCCCTGATAATGCTCAAACGAAGATAATAAATATTTTAATATGATGTAGTATACCACAGCTGAAAAATTAAAAAAAAATTTCATCTTAACCCTCTAATACTATACCATTGGCTGCTAATCACCACCAGATTTTGAAAACGTTCGGCGCTAACCTGCGTCAGCTTAGAAATGAAAAGGGCTTGAGTCAGCGCGACTTATACGCACTTTGTAATATTGACAATGCTGAAATAAGTAGAATGGAGAACGGAGAGGTTAATGTTACACTCAATACACTGGCTCAATTGGCCGAAGCGTTGGATATTCCTGCTTATTTGCTTCTAAGGCAGTAATATTCAGTAGGCATTGGCCTAAATAAAGTTCCCTGTTATCGAGGGATCCAGATAATTTTGGCACCGCTGTAAAGGCCCATGGAATCCAACAAAAAAGCAGGATCATAGATATGTCCTGCTTCATTCATTGAAATGCTCAATATGTTTATACCCTTATAGGAAGCGTGTTATCTTACTTTACAAGCGTTGTAACACTAAAGGGAAGTTGAAATTTATACTACCTTTTTCACCAGGTTTTCTGCAGCCCATCGCTGTACCTTGGGAAATGCTATATTAAACCATGCCGTATACTTCTGGGGGTGCGATAATAAAGTAGCTTCTATTTCTTCAAGGCTTTTATAACAATAGTCCTTTACTTCCATCGGATCGGGCGCTATTTTACCCTCATACATCCCAATAAAAACATGATCAAATTCATGTTCCGTTAATCCATGTTCAAACTCGGCCTGGTATACAAAATCGAAGATCTTTTCCAATAAGGTAGTGAACCCCATTTCTTCATTTAGCCGTCGGGTGGCTGCCTGCAGGGTATCTTCTCCCGGGATCGGATGGCTGCAGCAGGTATTGGTCCATAAACCACCGCTGTGGTATTTACCTGCGGCCCGTTGCTGTAATAGCATTTCGCCTTTACTATTGAAAATAAAAACGCTAAAAGCACGATGCAATACGGCTTTGCGATGCGCCTCCATTTTTTCCATTATACCAATGGGCTCATCCTGTCCATTTACCAATATTACGTCTGTTACTTTACTCATTGCACAAAGTTGCTAAATAATCATGGTGTTACCATGGTTTAAAAGCATAGAAATAGCCTGTTTATTGAATAAGATAAATTCAATACTTAATAAGGGAGGTAAATGAAACACAGCCTATGGCATCGATTCCCGACAGATACAGCATATCCCTTACTGGTTTGATAACGCTATAACCAGCCTTATTAATGCCGCTCTATCTGCGTTTTCAACAGCTTACGGGCAAAGTGAATACGGCTCTTTATCGTACCCAAAGGTTCACCCAGCATATCTGCAATTTCATGGTATTTAAACCCATCAAAATATAACAGAAACGGATTCCTGAATATCTGTGGCAGGTTATGGATAGCTTCCTGAATATCCTTTAACCGCAAATTTGATTCAGCATTATTGGCAACAACACTTTGAGTCTGGTTAATCAGAAAATCATTAGGAGTACTATCAAAAATAGTATTCTGTTTAACTTTTCTCCGGTAATTGTTAATAAAGATATTGCGCATGATAGTATACAGCCACGCTTTGATATTAGTGCCTACACTATACTTGTCCTTGTTGGCCAATGCACGAAACAACGTTTCCTGAAACAGGTCTTTCGCAGCCTCTGAGTCTCTCGTCAACGTTATTGCAAACGGCTTCAAAAACTCCGCATTGTTCACCAGCATTTGATTAAATTCAACCGTCGACATAAAAAAGTTGTTTAAATAATTACATCACAAATTTAAACAGAAATCGCTTACGGAAAAAATTCAGGGAGCTTAATAATTCTATAAATAATCAAACCAGCCTCACCTGGCAGGATATGACAATACAGAAAATCCCTACCCCTATTATGATTGACGGTTAATAGGCTGAAATATTTGTTAATAAAATGAAAAAGGATTGGAAAATTTACGGTAAAATGAGAGTTACAAGGCAGCAATAAACTCTAAAACCTCTGACAATGAGCGTTTTAAAAGAACGCCGGCGGGTAATTTCTTCATATTGCAATTGGTAAGCTGACCCGAAACAATGATCTGTACCTGAGGAGCGTGTTGATGGATCTTGGTAAGAAATTTCTCAAAATTAAAATTACCGGCAATACAGGTCAGGTGGGTATACAGGTAATCGGGTTGTTTATAGGAGGTTATGAATTCCAGATCGTGAAAGGGCACATTAGCACCCAGATATATAACCTGTACACCCCGGCTTTTGAGGAGGTAATAAGTGTACAACAACCCCAATTCATGATATTCGCCCTCCGGCAAAAAAAGGATCACCTTTTTATTAACCGCAATATGAGATACCACGCTTTCGATACCAACGATCAACTTTTGGCGAATAATATTGGTAACCACGTGTTCCTGAGCCGGATGAATATGGCTGGCCTGCCATAAAATGCCTATTTTATCAAGAAATGGAAAAATCAGAAAGCTAATCACCTTATCAATACCTTTCGCCTGGATAAAAGTATCCAGCAGATCTTCAAATCTTTCCAGGTCGAGATCAATCATATATTGCAACAGATCGTTCACCAGCCGTTCCTGCTGGGCCTCAGCATGAGAAAGCGTTACAATCTTTTCCCGCACCTCTTCAGAGCTCATCTTGTCGATATGGGAAATTTTATACCCATATTTATTAAGCAGGGCAATATTGAGGACTATTTTTAATTCCTCATTGGTGTAATAACGAATATTGGTAGAAGTACGCTGCGGGCGTAAAAATGAATAGCGTTGTTCCCATATACGAATTGTATGGGCTTTAATACCAGAAAGATTTTCCAGGTCCTTTATGGTAAACGCATTCATATACAATTAAATACAAAGTGCAAGGTTAAATTGTTTAAGCTACGGCAAAGAATCTCTCCCCCTTAATCAAAACAGGAAGGTACTGAGCAATACCGAAACTTACAAAATTGATAATCAATAAGTAACCTGACTTTATATATTATATCTCAAGAGAAGGAAACATGATAGGAAAATATAATTCAATTCCCATCCGGAATAGTTTCAACCGTTTTATGATTATCCTGATGATAAGCGTGAGATATATTAAGGCCGAGACATTAAAAAGTACCCTGAACTTTCTTAAAAAATAATTTCGCATTGAGATTTGTTCAACTCTTTCCTTGCCAAGAAATACCTCTAACACTTTTTTAAACAGCGGCAATACAACTGGTATTTTATCCCAGTTCGTATATCGGACACCTTCATACCGATACCCTGAATTATAACTATCAGGGACTTGATTTTTATAATAATCCCAATTGTTACTCACCTCCGAAAAGCTGGCCAATCCGCCATCCTTTTTGCGAAAACATAAATCATAAGAACCATCCAACACAACCCATCCTTTTGAAGTTTTTGCTTCAACCAAAATATGTCCACCATACATATTACCTACTTTCATTTGCGCAATACGATTAGGGATCTTTAACTCATTTAAAATATAACTTAAAATGAATGCGTAGCTACCACACGCTCCATCAGCTGTCATCAGATCAACCGTAACAGGATGGATCAAAGCTTCCCAGGAATTCAATTTCTTATTTTGAAAAATAAACGAGCGGGTATCCCCAAGGTATTTGGAAAGATGTAAGCTTTGTAATAATAATTTTTCTTCTTTGTTTTCTGACTCAGGCACTTTCTCAACAACGTAACCAGCTATCGATTTAAAAAGCTGATTCTCATAATTATCTTCCATATAAAAATAAAGAAGACAGGCTAATAGAAAGCCATTTATAAAAAACAAAGCGTACCTGCTTTGAAGCACTTTTAATACTCGAATTACGAAGTGCGTCCGCGATTGTTTCAATGTATGGATTTAAATAGTTAACACATAGACAGAAATCCTGTCATATAATTAAAATGCAAATTATAAAGTTTATAGGTACAACCCTATAAGAAATTACACTTATTTCTTATATGTGAAAAGGACACGGCTAACACGAAGAGGATACGGTTAGCGAAAGGAAAAGGTTGGTAAAAGGAAATGGTTTTTAGGAAAAAATTACAGAGCAGGATTTAATAACAGGCCGCTATCGAGAAGAGATTGAACTGGTTCCATAATATTATGGGAAGAACGCAGGGTATTCAGATGTCGGAAATGATGGCAATCGGTGCCAAGCAGGTTTATATATCGTTTATTGATCAAATATTGGGCCAGTTGGAGGGAGGCTTTTCCATAATAGCCGGCGAGCGACAGTATATTTAACTGAAAATAGCAACCTGCATCTTTCAGTTCATCGTACCATTTTTTGTCGCTCATAAAGTATAAATACCGTTCAGGATGGGCAAGGACCGGCTGGTATCCTTTCATCTGCATGTTGAACAGTTTTTCCTTAAAATTCAGTGGCGTGGTCACGAAAGAGAACTCAACCAATACCCAGTTTTCGTGGATGGTTAGTAAGGGGGTATTAGTTTCCAATAACTCATCAAAATGTTCATCGAGAAAATATTCCGCTGCCGCCCTTATTGGAACATTTGAATTATTTTGTTGCAGTGCCTGTTGAAGTTCGCGGTGTGCGTCTCCAATAGACACTGCATCATTTTTATACATATCCCACAAAATATGCGGCGTAGTTATAAATTTCCGGTATCCCAGCTCTTGCAAACCGGCAATCAGTTGCAGGGAAATCTCTGTATCGGGTGATCCGTCGTCGATACCGGGTAATAAATGCGAATGCATATCGGTACCCACACCGCTCAGATCAAGCTGTACTTTTTTCTTCTTATTAAAAATAGAAAACATGCCAGATTAGATTGATACCGCAAACAAATCTACACCCCAACTGCGTATTGTTGTGAAAATTCTTTGTATACGCTTTCAATTCCCTCTTTTAAATTAATTTTGGCTTTCCAGCCCAAATTATGTAGTTTTTGAACATCCATCAGTTTGCGTGGCGTTCCATCGGGTTTGCTCAGGTCATGTTCAATATTACCCGTATAGCCTACAACGTCCTTAACCAGTAATGCAAGGTCTTTTATTGCAATATCATCGCCAACGCCAATATTCACAAAACCAGCCTCATTGTATTTTTGCATTAAAAAGAAACAGGCATCGGCCAGATCATCGGCATGTAGGAATTCGCGCTTGGGCGTACCGGTTCCCCACATTACCACAGCCGGCTCATTTTTCAATTTTGCTTCGTGGAATTTTCTGATAAGAGCTGGTAACACATGCGAAGTTTCGAGGCTGTAATTATCATTAGGGCCGTATAAATTGGTAGGCATTACGGAAATAAAATTACAACCATACTGATCCCGATACGCATCGCACATTTTTATACCAGTAATTTTGGCAATGGCATATGGCTCATTCGTTGGTTCCAGCAAGCCTGTAAGCAGGTATTCCTCCTTCAGTGGTTGCGGCGCCAGTTTGGGATAAATACAGGATGAGCCCAGGAACATGAGCTTTTTAACACCATTCACATAAGAATTATGAATGATATTCGACTGCATCACAATATTATCGTAAATAAAATCGGCGCGATAGGTATTATTTGCCAGGATCCCCCCCACCTTGGCAGCGGCCAAAAAGACATACTCTGGCTTTTCCTCTTTCATAAACTCCTGCACCGCCTGTTGATTACGCAGGTCGAGTTCAGAAGATGTACGTACCAATAAATTATTAAATCCTTCCTTTTTTAATTTCCGTACAAGCGCAGAGCCTACCATACCCCGGTGACCGGCTACGTAAATTTTGTCTGATTTGTTCACGATAAGACGATGTTGTATGATGAAAATTTGAATCACCCCGATAATCAGTCCTATTCGAACTGATTACGAACATAATAACCGCTCTCTTTCAATAATTGTTCCTTTTTGAATAATTCCACATCATTGGCTACCATTTCCTCAACCAGGGCAGCCAGGTCGTATTTAGGTTTCCAACCCAATTGTGTTTGCGCCTTGGTGGGGTCTCCTATCAACAGTTCAACCTCTGTAGGGCGATAATACCTTTTATCTACCGCTATTACTTCTTTTCCTATTGCAAGTTTAAATTCCGGATTTTTACAGGCTTTCACTACTCCCACCTCATTTTCATCCTTGCCTTTAAATTCCAGTTCTATCCCAACTTCATTAAATGCCATGCGAACAAATTCCCGGACCGGGGTAGTCACACCTGTAGCAATTACATAATCCTCAGGTTTTTCCTGTTGTAAGATCAGCCACATAGCTTCTACATAGTCCTTTGCATGCCCCCAGTCGCGTTGGGCATCCAGGTTACCGAGGAAGATCTTATCCTGTAATCCAAGGGCGATTTTTGCTACGCCACGGGTAATTTTCCTGGTTACAAAAGTTTCTCCACGTAAGGGTGATTCGTGATTGAACAGAATACCATTTACAGCGAACATGTTATAAGCCTCACGGTAATTCACTGTGATCCAGTAGCCGTACAATTTAGCCACTGCATAAGGAGAACGGGGATAGAATGGTGTTCTTTCAGACTGAGGCACTTCCTGTACCAATCCGTACAATTCTGAAGTAGAAGCCTGATAAACTTTGGTTTTTTTTGTTAAACCCAATAAACGAACAGCTTCCAGAATACGCAGGGTACCTATACCATCGGCATTAGCAGTATATTCCGGAGTTTCAAAACTCACATGGACGTGGCTCATGGCTGCCAAATTATAGATCTCATCAGGCTGCGTTTCCTGAATGATCCTGATCAGGTTGGTAGAATCGGTCAAATCGCCATAATGCAATTTGAATTGCACATTTGATTCATGTGGATCCTGGTATAAATGATCAATTCTTTCTGTATTAAACAAAGAGCTTCTGCGTTTGATACCGTGAACAATGTATCCTTTTTTCAATAACAGATCAGTTAAATAAGCACCATCCTGACCGGTTACCCCTGTAACCAATGCTACTTTTGCCATATTTTAATCGGGTTAAATTGTAATATTTTTCTTATTGGTTTTAGCCATGTTGTGAAGAAATAAGGTTTCAGGTTATTCAATTTCCAGGCCATGACATCTTCTTTATTAGCCCTTAACCTGTTTTTCAACGAAGCATTGCTCATACCGCCAGCCCGCATTTTCACCAATACTTCGGGAATATAGTCTGCATGAGCACCATATTTTAATAATACACGCAACATTAACTCATAATCTGCAGCCGAACGTAAAGTGGTATTAAACTTTCCACATTTTTCGTAAATATGCCGACGTACAAAAAAAGTCGGGTGTGGCGGCATCCACCCATAATAAAGATGCTTTTGCTTATACTTTCCTGACTTCCAGGTACGAGTGACAACCTGGATATTATCATGCTTTACGTATTGCAGATCGCCATAAACCGCTTCTATAGCGGGATCGTCAAAAGCTGCAGCTACTTTTGCCAATACAGTTGGATCGGTATAGAAATCATCTGAATTCAAGATCCCAATTACGTCTCCTGTAGCCAGTTGCACTCCTTTATTCATCGCATCATAAATGCCATTGTCTTTTTCACAGATCAATTTTGCTACATGCGGAAATTCTTTTACAATTTCCAGCGTATTATCGCTTGACATTCCATCTACAATAATGTGCTCTATATGGGAATATTGCTGTTTGGCAATGCAGGTCAGCGTATCCCTTACTGTACCAGCGCTATTATGAGTAGCGGTAATTATTGAAATTTTCATAAAGAACCGTTCCGGGTAATAACACAATTTTCCAGCACCAGCATATCCATATTGGTTCGCAGGTAACACTCCAGTGCATCGTGTGGTGAATTCACGATCGGTTCGTTTTCATTAAAAGAAGTGTTCAATAAAATAGGTACCCCCGTCTTCTTACGAAATGTTTCTATCAATTCATAGTATCGTGGAGTAACTACTTTATCAACTGTTTGCAAACGGCCGGTACCATCTGCATGCGTTACAGCAGGGATAAGCGAATGCTTTTCTTTTTTAATTGGAAATACTTTTTCCATAAAAGGCACTTCATCTATCACCTCAAAATATTCTCCAACATATTCTTTTAAAATAGAGGGTGCAAAGGGGCGAAAGCTTTCACGACGTTTGATCTTTGCATTTAGCAGGTCCTTGGCATCTGAACGGCGGGGATCTGCTATTATAGACCGGGCGCCTAATGCCCGGGGACCAAATTCAGCCCGGCCATTAAACCAGCCTACTACACCCGCATTGATCAACTGATCAGTTACTTTATCATATAACTCCGCATCGGTTAACCGCTTATAAGCGATGTTACGGCTTTGCAGGTATTGTTCAATTTCTTCGTTTGTCGACCGGCTACCGGTGTAAGCCGTCCAAATTGGCTCAACCCGTTGCTGTTTTAAGATCTGATTGTATACATACAACGCAGCACCCATAGAGATACCCGCATCATGCCCCGCAGATGGGATATAAACATTTTTAAAACCGGTATTACGGGTAAGCTTGCCATTGGCCACTGAATTCTGGGCCACACCACCGGCAATACAGATGTTTGTTAACCCTGTACGCTTTTGCAGGTGATTCAAGATGTGAAATATCAGCTCCTCTGTTACACGTTGTACAGACGCCGCCATATCTTTATGGTATTGCGTTAACGGTTCTTCCTTTTTACGAACAGCGCCAAATTTCTCTACCAACGCATCTGAATAGAGAGGAGCTACTACCGGGATGTGGTCCTCGCCATAGGAAACAATACCACTCTTGGCAGAACGGAAATATTTCAGATCCAATGTAAACAGGCCATCCTTCCCAAACAGTAATACATCCTTCAGTTTGTCAACATATTTTGGCTCACCATAAGGCGCCAATCCCATTACTTTATATTCATCACCATAGTGAGGAAATCCTAATAACTGAGTGAAGGCGGTATAAAACAACCCAACCGAATGAGGAAAGTCAACAGAATCGAGTACTTCAATTTGATTACCCTTTCCAATACCGGTCATGGTAGTGGTAAAATCACCTGAGCCATCGATAGATAACAAGGCAGATTCTTCAAAAGGAGAAGCAAAGAACGCCGAAGCCAAGTGGCTGCGATGGTGTTCTACCTGATGAATTTTGCTTTTTATAACGGCTTTATCTACTGTGTTGTCTAAAAGAAAAAATTCTTCTTCGAGGGAAGCCACTTTACGGGCATTCTTCAACCGGTCAACAACAGCATTCCATCCACCACCGGGATTTTTCAACAGGAACAACAGCTTTTTGTTCAATTTGGCAGAAGGGTCACGGCCAATAGCGATGTGATCTACCTGCGAAAGGCTAATGCCTGCTTCTTTTAAACAAAACTGAATGGCCATAGAAGGAAAACCCGCCCAATGTTTTTGACGACGAAACCTTTCTTCTTCTGTGGCAGCGATCATTTTTCCATCTTTAAAGATCGCTGCAGACGAATCTGCATGGTATGCATTGAGCCCAAGTATATACATCTTAACTAAATATGTTATTATAAGCTGTTTTTAATTCTGTTTGTTGAACGAATTGCCTTACAAATTGCCAGGCACCGCGTGATACCACTTCGTATGCAGCCTGATCAAGATCTACAGCCTGTTGCAAGGCCATTGTGAACTGCTCAGGTGTTTGTAATGAAATATCCCAACCCGCTTTTGCTTTTTCAAGTTGCCGCCAGGGTGTTTGATCGCTGATAAGTACCGGTTTACCGGCAGCCAAAGCTTCAAAAATCGCATGGCCAAAATTCTCGCCCTGGGTTGGAAGCGCAAAAATATGGTGTAGGGCTATTATTTTCCCCACCTGACTGTTTGGTATTTCTCCCGCAAAACGTACCTGAATTTGAGCAGAAAAGTCATTGATGATACTCTTACATTTATTTACATAAGCTTCATCTTCCGTATTGCCTACGATAGTGAGAGTAACGTCTCCTTTCACAGGTTTGATCGCCCGCAATAAAAAATCCAAATTTTTAACCGGGTGTAATCGCCCTATAAAAACCACGGATAGTTCATTGGCATTTTTAACAATACTTCCGGGATAATCTTTTATAATACCCGGAAAATTAGAGGCCATTGTTACCTGCACGTTGTTCCCAAAATATTTCTTTACATCGGTTTCTTCTGTTTTATCAGTAGCATGAAAATGCGTGAACCGGTGCAATCCTAATTGACGGAAAGCTGCCAGAAAAAACTTTTTCTTGGTAGATTTGAATTGGACGGCACTGTCTTTCAACATGCCTCGCGGTGCGAGTACAATTTTACTACTGATAATACCCAATTTCTTTATCAACAGTGGGTAAATTGAAAAATAACGCGAATACATGCTGTTAAGGTAAATGAAATCTGGTCCGATGGTTCTTACTTGCTTTTTAATATGAGCCCATGAAATATATTGGGGTGAGCAATAAAAAACTTTTACTCCTTTGTCGTATTCTATCCAGTTATCCGCCTCGACGTTAGCATATGGCGCAGAATCATTTAAATCTCTATCAGTAGTAATTACATAGATCTGATATCGGTCCTTCATCTGGTGTACAAAATGTACACAGGAACGTATGGGACCACCCGCTTTATAACCCGGTTCAAACCAGTCGGCAAAAAGTAAAATTTTTTTTCTAATATTCTCCACCTCTTATTCTATTGTTTCGTAAAAGAAATTCCCTTTTGCGCGGCGCCGAAAGTTACTCTTGAAACGTAAATATTGCTAACCCCTTGTGGCAGGTTCCGGTAAATTACAGGCTTTACACTCCGGTCAAAAGCGGTATTGTTTTCAATAAATCTGAGTGTATCGGAAATCCGGTAGGACTTGTCAGGAACTGAAATGACGTTCTTACAGGCTTCGGTATTAGCGAAGCATTGGGAATTTGAACCAAGTAAAGCATAGTGGCAGTTCCTTCCTTCTTTTATGTATTCATATGGATTCATTTTATAGTAAAAATTAATATTCCACAACAACAGATTTAAAGCCGAATTGCCAGGATTTACCGCCACCGAACCTAGCACATACATATTCATAAGGTTGATCTTACCATTAAATTCACCTATTTTAATAGTAGGCAGGCTGTCTGCACCATTCGGGGCGATCATTGCACCATCGAGACTGATTTCTCCGGAACCCTTTAATTCCAATGGCACTCTTGTGCGTCCCTCCCACCAACAATCTTTGGCAAGAAAACGGCCGCCATTATTTACAGAAAGACTTGCAAATTGCCCCCCATAACAACAAACTTTTGCAGTCCCCTTCCCCTTCCGGGTTAATAAACCTCCATTTATGTAATTTCCGGCAGTAAAAAATGAATTGTCCTTTTCTATGTATAAATAATCAAGGCCATCAACAAAAAGCGAAGTAGCTGCCATGGAATATACCTGATCAATATGCGCTTCGGAAGTGGGTTGATCGGTATTTACAAAAGCGATGGCTGCAGCTATTCCGTTATCCGACTCATGTCCTAACTGCAAATCTTTTATTGTAATATAACTGGGTCCTTCCGCCTGTATTAAGGCAGCACTGTTGAAATTACTTGCTTTATCACGCTCCAATACTGTAGCATAAATCAATCCATCGCCTATCAGTTGCAAATCACTTCCCGCAGGTATAATCAGGGTCTTATTAAGATACCAAGTGCCTACTCCAAAATGTATGATAGGACGTTGCCCTTTCAACGCTGCTGCCTGATTGATTAATTGCTGAATAATTTTACTGTCCGCGCCTGCAGGTACTTCAAACACCTTTCTGTCTTTTTTAGCAGGCACAGATTCCATTACTTTGAAGAAATCATTCGCTGTTGCAAGAATTTTATTGTTATACGTATCGCCAATCTCAAATTTCTTCAAAGGTCCATTTGCATTCCACAAGGGATCTTTCGCTTCGAACTTATTATTAATAGACAAAATTTCGTATTTGGCCGGGCACCAGCTTCCGGTATGCACCCAATAATTTTGTTTTTTGTCCTGCACCGCTGACAGTCTATTGTCCCAAAGGGTGATCTTACCAATATGGTAGAACTCGATCGGATACTTTTTAATGTTTACTACCGTATTATTTTGGAAGATTCGCTTAAATGGATTGCAGCTAACTCCATCATCTGCAGAAAAAGCAAATGCGTTTTCAGAAAAACCTCCCCGCATTGAAGTATAATAACCATTAAAATTTCTCAAGTCACTAAAGGTGGACCCGTTGAAATAGCATCTATAAGCATGATAATTACCGGAAGTGTTCTTTATGCCAAATAAGCAATTTAAAAACTGGCAATCCCATATCCAATAATCTAATGCATTATATCCATGGATCGAAATGCCGCCTTCCGTACAGTTATCGAATACACATCGCTTTATGGTCACCTCTGAATCATTAGCTCCGGTCCCATCAAAGCCGGCATCTGTGCCTCCGCTTATGCCGTTATATAATTGGCCCTTAAATATACAGTCAGCAATTTCAATATTCAAAGGAGCAAAACTTTTTGAATTACCAGTATTCCAGACATTCTTCCAGTGAATACCAATAGCTTCGATGTTTTTGTGGCCGTTTGCATCCCAACTAAGCCTTCCTATTCTAAAATAAGCAGAACCGTTGGCCCAAAACATGGTGTCTGCGTTTCCTCCAATCCATTTAATAATGGTTTTATGGGGATCTTCCCCTATAATATTGACACCAATACCACCACTCAAAACAAGGGTTTTGGAAATACAATAAGTTCCTGCAGGGAGATATACGGTCGTATAGGCTCCCTTTTGGCTGTTTGCCTTGGTTACTGAATTACAAAGTCCGTTGATTGCACTCTGAATCGCGCGTGTATCATCATCTTTACCATTTCCCTTCGCCCCGAATTGTTTTTTTATATCGGCCCAACTTGCAAATGGCCCATTAAATTCCTCTCTGCATTGTGCAAAACCAGTAAGAGAATAACAAGCACAGAGGATAAATAAAATAATTTCTAACCGTTTTATCATTAGTGTATTGAATTTTTTTCCATCCAGTATTCGAGTATTACGAATAACCACAATTCCATCCAGCGTACAGTACTGTCGTTATTTAAAAATCGCTGCCAGTAAGCAAGCAGGTCTTTACCATTTATAAAATCACGTTGCGCAATTCTTTGAAGGCGGGTTTCGCAAAAAGAACGTAGTTCGTTTTTCATCCAAATGCTCCAGGGAAACAAAAATCCCTGCTTTTTGCGATGAACAATTTCATCGGGCAATAATCCTTGCACGGACTCTACAAGCAGGCGTTTGGAATATTGGGGAAATTTTATATGATCAGGCACAGCCAAAACAAACTCTACTAGGTCATGATCAAAAAAAGGCTCTCTTGCTTCCAGCGATACTGCCATGCTAAACTGATCCATATCCTTTAACAGCGTGTGCTGCGTGTACCCTGTATATTCTGCTATGGAAACCTGGCTCAGCAAAGGGAATTTTTCAAGAGATGAAGGCAAACCGGCCAGTTCTTTCTCCAGCGAAGTAAGATCGTTTGAATTTTTTCGAACCAGAGAAGCCAGCAAGGATGGGGTTATAATTCGCCTGAATTCAGGATAAAAATAGCGGATAGAGTTAGCCGGGGCTTTCAGCAGCTGCTTCATACGAAGCGCTTTATTTGTATTACCTAAAAAAGAGCCGGCTATTGAACGAAGCCACCCGGTACCTTGCCAAATAGGCTGATACTTCTTTACTTGCAGATATTGTTTAAAAAAGGGATACCCTGCAAACAATTCATCGCCACCAATCCCCGATAACGCCACAGTTAAACCACTTTGCTTAATTGCTTTTGATACAACATACGTATTTATACCATCTCCACTAGGTGTATCCATTGCGTCAAGCGCATTTGTTAACTCGTCAAGAAAAACATCTGGCTTTAGTAATACCTGGTTATGATTTGTGTTGAATTTGCGTGAAATGATTCTGGCATATTCCGATTCGTCAAATTCCTTTTCTTCAAATGCTACATTAAAAGTATTGACGGGCGTTGAACTTACTTCTGCCATTAGCCCTACCACTACACTGGAATCAATGCCGCCAGATAAAAAAGCACCCAACGGAACATCACTGATCAATCTTCTTTCTACAGCATTTCGTAATAATAGCTGCACCTGCTTTTGTACCATTGCGGTATCACCAAAGTCAAAATCAATTTCAGGCCGACCAGTTATTTCCCAATACTTATTTATGGAGACCTTATTACCCCGAATGGTAATGTAACTCCCCGCCTCAAGCTGTACAATATTTTGTATTGCTGATTGCCCTGAACCAACTGACTGATAACTTAAAAATTCTCTTATGGCTAACGCATCTGCATTTCTTTCAACAATACCACTACCCAATATGCCTCTTATTTCAGAAGCAAATAAGAAAACATTTTCATTGGTAAAGTAATAAACCGGCTTTACCCCCATCCTATCCCTTGCAATAAACAATTCCCGTTCAGTAGTATCCCAAATTGCAAAAGCAAACATTCCTTTCAATAAAGGCAAGCATTCCGGTCCCCATTTGCTGTAAGCCGCAAGTAACACTTCTGTATCGCTGTTTGTGCTAAAGGGATATTCGGGCAGCATTTTTTTAACTTCCTGGAAATTATAGATCTCTCCATTAAAGATGATTTGGTAACGCCCCGTATAGTCTGCAATAGGCTGGTTGGCCGCAGTAGACAGATCTATAATAGATAATCGCCGGTGCCCTAAAGCAACGATTTCGTTTGTGTAAAATCCATCAGAATCAGGCCCCCGATGCGCCATAGCATTGGTCATCAGCCTGATCGTTTGATGTAAATTGACACTTTGTTTAAATGAAAAAATGCCGGCTATGCCGCACATATAATGTATGAGTTTTTTAAATATTTAATAGGATTTATTTGGCTTTTACAGGCGCCTGTTGACGGCTGTTAAGCAATTGCTTGGCACAACTGATCACCTCTGATGGAGGGATAGCCTGCATGCAAATATTGTTATCACATATTTCGCTAAAGCATGCCTCGCAGGCAATATTTGTCGCTCTGAAAACATGATTTTTTCCTGAGGGATACCATTTTCCAGGCAAATCACGACTACTGAATAATGCAATAACCGGCGTACCAACAGCATAAGATAAATGCATTGGCCCGGTATCGTTGCTTATAGAAAGGCTGCATAAACTTATTGCCGCAGCACTTTGGATAGGGGTTAATTGACCGCAGGTATTAATGACGTTTTTTGTAGTTATTAATGGCTGCACCAATTCATTTTCTTCCTTTCCTCCTATTAGTATTATGGTATATTCCCGAGAAAAATGGTCAATAACTTGTTTGAAGTAAGCTATTGGCCATCTGTTTTGCGAACGTTTGGCACCAACTACAACAGCAATAAGGTTATGTAAAGAGGAGACACCAAGTTGCTGCAGCACTTCCTTTGCATGCAGCAAATCGCACTCCAAAGGAGTAAGTATTGTCTCTGCAGTAAATGGTAAAATATTGTGTCGCTGTAGCAGTAACGACAATCGTTCCACCTCATTAGGAAATTGCAGGAACCGCGCCTGAGTTTTGCGAAACCATTTCACTTGGCTTTTGTGCCACCCAAGCCCTGCTGGGGCAACTGCTCTGAAAATTACCAGGTCTCGTAGTAAAGTAGAGAAAGTAGCATCTACCTGCGGTAATTGAATAACCAGGTCATATTTTTTTTGCCTGAGTAATTGAAAAAGCTTCCTTTTGGAATATCCGTAATAATTGATTATTTCCCGGTACAGATCTTTTTCCAATAAGTGATGCAAACCGGCCAGATTTGAATAGCCCGTATTGGTAAGTATATCAACATCAGCCAGTGGATATTGCTTTTTTATAGCCTGAATAGCAGGGATGGCACACAATGAATCGCCAAGTGAGCCCGTACGAAATATTAAGATCGAGCGAACGGTTTCCCGATTTTTTTTATAGAGAATCTTATGAAAAGAACGCAAGACCAGATTCTGGAATCTTAAAACGTTGTCTGCCAAGAGCAATTTTCCCTTCTCTTTAAAAGGCATTGCAGCTGTCACCAACTTGGCTTGCATTAACTTATTTGCAGAAGAATTTATATTGACACTCATTCAGATATATTAACATTGTAACAATAAAGCATATTATTAACAAATCAATTTAGCAAATTGGTATTCTGAAAGTTTTTGGGCAAAGCTGATGCTGATAGTTTTTTGCTTTTTGCAAACAACTTTGGAAATATTTTTAGCAACATCCAAACAAAAAAGGCCGACTTGACTAAAGAGTTAAATATTTGTAATGTATCAGACTCTGCCGAATAAGTAATTTGATAAAAAATAACAGGTATCCAAAATAACATTAATGGCAACTTTCTTGAAATGACGAATATTCGTACATAAGCCCAACGAATAAAAGCGCCAAGTACAAACATAAAGGCAATTCCACCAACGTTGCCGAAACTACCATAGGCTTCTCCTAAAGGACCAACATTGGTTGACCATCCATTAATGTTTATACCAGTATAATGTTTCATGTTAAATTGTCCACCTGCCTCCGGCTTATCGGGCCACAACAAACGGGGCACAAACGCCGACAAAAAGGACTTTCCCAGATTTACACCATTGTCGTGTGGCTCTACCGAAGGAAATCGACGCATTACCAAGGCAATATTAAATCCCTGATTTGTTCTATAATAAATAGGGAACAAGCTTCTTTCATCAAAAAAGCTCGAAGTATTTTGCAATCTTTTAACAAACAAATCTACAAACAATACAGCTTTATTTCCCTGGTAGCCTTGTATCCAGGTTGCGTTCCTGTAAGAACCTTTTACACCTTGGAGCGTAAAGATGACCACAAAGACCAATGTAAAAACAAGCAACTTTTTCAGAAAGGATATTTTATTACCCAAAAAGAAAAACGAGAACATGGTAATACCCATGTACACCAGAATGGTAAACATCCCACTTCCTAAGGCGTTCATTAGCAGAAAGGCCCCAAAGGCCAATAAGATCAGTTTTTTAAACTTAAACTCCTTGTTATAATAGATATATAAAACGCCAGAAAAGGAACTCCAAAACACCAATGTA
Organism: Niastella soli; assembly: GCF_017742245.1. Classification (GTDB taxonomy): domain Bacteria; phylum Bacteroidota; class Bacteroidia; order Chitinophagales; family Chitinophagaceae; genus Niastella; species Niastella soli. The sequence continues at coordinate 1,874,139 of NZ_JAGHKO010000001.1, read as the reverse complement.
ATCACAAACTGTAAAAAAACTGGCATGTATGGCAATAAGAAAAGTGAGATTGCCCCAACGATCATCAAATACAAACCCAGCTTGGGTATAGTCAGAAGCTGCTTACTTGCTTTTTCCAATAAAACATTAATCCCTTCGCCGTGATCACTTGCATTGGTTGATGTGATTGGCCAACAGAGCACGCCTACAAAAAGTGCCATGGCAGGGAGCGCAAATGAAAAATATTGCTCTTCTGGAATCGGCATGTAACGTACCCACAATTTTGCCATTCCATTCTCCTTTGTAAAGATGGTGTAGCCCAAGGTTGGCATAAACACACACACAAATAGGCTATGCAGAGCTATCAATTCTCGTAAAATGATCCCCTTACCCAATCTGTTTAAGATCATTAGAACTGTAACGATCGTAAATATGTACGCCAATTCCCGATAATAGCTGGTAAAACAGCTAAATAAAAAGACAATCCCTGCACCGAGCGAGTACATGTATTTCCCTAACAGCAGAGAATATCGTTTACTGCCTGTTATTGTAATCTGGTATGTTCCATTCTTATTTTCGGGCATACAACATCGCACTTTTCGCATCCATTACTGTGGCTAATTTACTCATTTTGTTTTTTCCACATATAAACAGTTCAAAGCCGTAGGTCGTCAATAGTTTCTGGGCAGATCCTGGTGCCAGGTTGGCACATTTTTCAGCCCAGTCTACAAACTCAAAAAATACAGGCGGCGCATCTGCCTTTTGCAGTAATTGTTTCCCTCCTTCAAATGCAAAATACTCATACCCTTCAATATCGGCTTTTATAAAATCAATTGAATCTATTTTCTGATCCTTAATAAGTTTATCTATTGTAATGGTTTGAACCATTACTGGATCATTTGTAAAAACCGGAGACAACGAACCTTTTCCAAAATTGCCGGGATCACTATAAAAAGGCAATAATTTATCGTCAACGTTTGAGAGTGCTTTATTTATGCAGGTGACCCTAGTTTCAAGGCCATTCAGATTGACGTTTTGCTGAAGGTATTTGAATACAAAAGGTGAAGCTTCAACACACACAAAACGAAGGTCGCTTCTTCTTTTAGCCAATGGAATACAAATAGAACCAATATTTGCTCCGATATCCAATACAGTAGCATTTTGTGGAATGGTCTTCACCAGGAACTCATTTGTACCTGGTTCATATATACCATCAAAAAAAATATCAAGTGCCAGGTTTTCTTTCAGATTTGGCAGTATATACCTGCAGCCAAATTTTCCTTCCACTTCAATATTCTGATCGTTTTTTATGATTTGGGTAAAACAAACCCGACCCAGTCTTGTCTTTCCTTTAAAATGCGGTAATACCCGGAATAATTCAGAAAATTTCATATATTTTCCACTTTTTAGTATTTAGATACAGGCTATTTCTTATTAATTTTTTCCCATAGGCGACTATAAACATTTTCCGCAAGGTACATTTGGGCCGGAAGTTGTTCAATCCGTCGGGCCTCACTTTCAGATGGCAGTGTTAGGTTATCAAATTCCACGCATAATACAAAAGGCTTTTTTTCCTGTTGCTCATAAGGCATCATCCCCTTCATTCCTGGAGGGAACCATACAGTTAGTCCGGCAGCCGAATATTCAAAAAATTTATTTGGCGCGTTATAGGCATAATTAGGTGTATCTCCTTTATATAATATTACACCGATGTCATATCGCGGAAGTATTTGTGGAAGTGTATTATAGCTTACTGATTCTTTAAAAGAAATGTTGGGCGCAGCCAGCTCCTTTAAAAACGACATCACTTCAGCTTCGCAGTTATCCGAATATATATCCCAATAACATTTACCGACATTATTTGAAATGAACAATGCCATTTCTTTTGTAAACATGGTATGCATGCTTAATGCACCTACGTAAACAAAACCTATTTCAGGACGGTTATTGCGATTAACCTTTGAAGCAATTGTGTACCAATTACCTGATGGATAGTTCGGCAAAGTGTACGTGGAGAGCTTCTTCTTAATCCCGATATCATTAGTAAACAATTGCTCTCTTGTTTCATTGGTATGTGATATCCATTCTGCCCTTGCATATAGCAGGCGCTCTAAGTTATGCAACCAGCGATTTATCACCATTCCCTGTTTGTATTCTTTCGGGCTCATGTATTCGTGATAATGGATGAACAACCGGCAACGGTTTGGGCGTAGCAACTTATATATACAAGGGCCGCCAGCCGATAATGTTTCATAATACATTACAGCAATTGGCTTATGATTGAGTAAAAAACGTAAGCTCAGGCAATTGAATTGAAAGTATAAGAATAAACGCTGACTTCGGGTAAGATCATCTGACCACCTAATCAACCGATGAATGCGAATATTACCGATCTCTACGAGATCCCTATTTTTCCCTGGATGTAATGTTAATACATGAATGATGGTCTTTTTGTCTATGTGATCATCGAGGTACCGGAGAAAATTGACGATCGGCGGATACTTTTCAAGCGGTGAGAAATGAACAATACAATAATTCCTTACTTCTTCAACCATTTATACACAGCACTTTTCATTTTCTTAAATATAAATACGGGTGTCAGAATACCTACACAGGAAGACATTATGTAAATGAACAGGATGCGGGCCCGGTTGATCCAGTTTAAGTGTTTGAAGTTTTTATTTCTATAAGGATATAATCCCCCTATCAACCCCACCGCTTCCGGCAATGCCTTATTATTTTTATACTCCAATATCCAATGAGGGAAAGTTATCGAATATATCCGTTTAAATATTTTATATTCGATAGTTTGTGATGCAACACCTGCATCTTTAAATGCAGCAATAAGCACATTGATAACGGAGGGCAACCCGCCATCCACCAATTTAAAATCTTTCCATGTTTTAGCAATTACATCGCGGTAAGAATTCCTGTGCACGTCTTCTACAACGAGATCTTTCAAAACTAAGGTTTCATTTATCGAAAACAAACGTCCACCTTTTGCAACGATCAGGCAGTTCAAATACATTTGAGTGTAAATGCTACCATCGTATTTATCGGTGTTATGTTTGTTAAATGTTTCGCGCTTATAAATGAGGCCTGCTACAAAACTAAATGAGCCTGCATGTTTCAATGCTGGAAGGTAGCCGTAACCAAGTACCGCAGTTGTCTGCGCTCGCGCATAAACAATTTGGCGATTGTTATCTTCAGCATAATTGCAAAAGCCAACGTCGGGATAATTATTTTCTTCAAGAAAAGTTACTAGCCGTTCAATTACATTTTCATCAAAAAGCGAATCGTCATTACCTAATACAAAACAATATTCGCCAGATGCCAATTCGAGAGAACTCCTGAGGTTTCGATCGTATCCCATGTTCTTTTTGTGACGATGGTATACAAGCGGATACCGATAATGCTTTTGTAAGCTGGTGATTTTTTCTTCAGTATCATCTATTGAACAATCGTCGCTCACCACTATTTCAATATCTTTATAGGTTTGCCTGGAAATCATATCCAGGTTCTTTAATAAGAACGCTATCCGGTTATATTGTGGAATGCAAATTGAGATTTTCATGATTAAGGGTTCAACGAACGTGAATAAAATTCGGCCTACCTCAAATACCTAGTGAGAATATTATATAACAAGGCACTGCGGTGGAGGTAACTGTAATTAGATCTTCGGCAACGTTTCCAAGCTGCCACTTTTATTTTTTCTACTTCTTCATTGTGGGTCTTCAGGTAAACCAATTTGTCTTTTAGTTCTTCTATACAATCAAAGTAAATGGCTTCCTTATTTTCTTCAAAAAAGTTTAATTGTTCTTCTGTTCTATTGGCGATCAATACCCCCCCATAACCTGGCACTTCAAAAGTTCGCATGTTATGAGATCCTTCTTCAATATTTTGCTTACGAAGCCAATTAAATACACCCATGCTGTTGTGAATAGCCGCTTTATAATCTTCAGCATATAATGAACGGCCCGCATAACTTGATTGAATAATCTTACTGAGTTGATTGCGAGTTTTCCACTTGGCATCACCATAGATAATGATATGCTGTTCATTTAGGTCGTTTAAAAAAGCGGCCCTTTCGCTATCATAACTTCCTATAAACACCCATTTTCCTGCAGCCTCATTGGCTGAAAAAGGCGGGAAAGAAATATTATCAGAATTGGTATCATCATAACCGAATGGTATTGTATAACAGTCTGTTTTATACAATTGCTTTATATCCCTTGTGATATTTTCGGCATATGTTAGATAGAAATCGTACAAGTCAATGCTATCCTTTACATTATCATTGCCACTACCTTCGGAAAAAAAACGAAATGGGTGATCAGGATTGTAACAACAAAGGAGTTTGGTAAATTGCTTTAGTTGCTTTAATGTATCAGGGAATATCGTGTAACCTTTAAAAACAATTATCGCGTCGTATTTTTTTCCGCTTATATATTGCAATAAATCCCTGTTAATGGGTTTGAAATAAACCGCTGGCTTTATCTTATTAATTACCTTATTTACAATAGAGCGCTCTAAGGCTCCATAATAATCCCTTGTGATGTCAAAGGTTTCTATATCAGCGTTTTTAGCTAGTAGGCCCTGCACATAGTAATTTTCCAATGCCCCGTTTCCAAATGCTCCAAGCAAAAGAATCTTCATTCCTTAAATCAATTTTTAAATAGACCACACGCTGGCTTTCACCATCGGTTTATATTTTGGCTTTGTATTGGGTAAGTTTTTTTGTAATGGTTCTTTGGTTTGCCAAATCTCATTTATCGTTTCAAACCTTGGGAATCCGCAAATCAAGAAATTTATTATTCAGCGCTCAAGGGTTTATTTAATTTGCCGGCCTGTAATTGCAGTGCCTGTATCAGTTCAGCCGGCTCCCTAACCATTTTTAGAAACCTGGCAGGGGAACCTGCAAACAAGCCATACGCCTGTAGATGCCCTTTAACAACGGAATTAGCTCCAATAATAACGCCGTCCTCAATTATGGTTCCAGGTAATATAACACAACCACGTCCAATCCAAACATTATTACCAATCGTTATATTGTCCTGCTGATCGGGTTGGTAACAATAAGGAAAAGAAGTATTGTCATAGGAATGAGTTGTATCCCGGATGCTGGTATATTCACCAATCATTACATAATCTCCAATTAAAATGCATTTATTACAAGCCACTAAGGCTCCATACGATAAAGTAAAGTGATCTCCGATGTGTAATTTCGCTCGCTGGTCAATTTCCAAAGTTATTCCGGGGTATAAAGTGGCATCTTTCCCTATAACAATATCATTGCCTAAACCTTGAATAAAAATTTTACCCCGGATATGTTGTACCCAACAACGGGTATAAAAGTAAAAACGAACACTCCTAAAAAATTGTAAGATAGAATTTGGAAACCTCAGCAACAGGTAAATTATTTTTCGAAAACTATCTAAGGCTCCAAAGCGTCCAATATAACGCATTCCCCTAGCATACATGCCCATAGCAGGTTTTCAACTGTTATTGAAAAAATCAGGCCGGTTTGTTGATATGCGCTTTAATATTATAATCGCTTCGAAAAATATTATCAAATATCAATTAACCAACCAGTTTTTTCAATATTAATGCATTTTTAAACCCGATTAATTTAGCCATGCGTTGAAAATTTTTCCCACCGACTAAAGGAATTCTCTTTAATCTCAATTGACTTATTTCAAATTCAGCCTGGTTTGTTAAATCGGGGAATAATTTGTGATACAAGTAAATAAAGCCTGCGTATTGTTTTGCTATAACCTGAGCCACTCTTTCAGAATTTTCTTCCTGCCATAAATGTTCCGCTTTCTTTTCAAGTGAACGCAAAGCACCCTTTGCATGCAGGTGACTGGTTTGTTTTGAAAGGCTGGCAGAGAAAGCGTTTTTGCGATAATAATTAATTCCGTTCGGGGTAAAATATATGGATTTTGACTTTAACATTACCCGGCAAAAATATTCTCCATCTTCATCGGGTGATGGCGAAAGTGCAGTGTCCCAGATACCAGCTTCCCTGGCTAACTCGCTTGAAATTAAAAACGCATTGGGCTGTATCATTCCCTCTTTCCCATTCAAGCCGTACAGGTTTAATACAAATTCCAGCGGCTTATTAGAATCGTGCAGGAAATTCGTATCAATTTCCGGTAGATTCGGCTCACTTATCGTGTTCACAAATGTTTTTGTTCTACAAACAGCCACTGCCCATGGGTCATTATTCAACACGCTAACCTGTTCGTTAATTTTATCAGGGCTAAGGAAATCATCAGCATCGAGGTATTGTATAAACTGCCCACTGGCTAATGCCAAACCTGTATTTTTTGCTGCAGAACAACCTTTGTTCTCCTGTTTGAAGTAAATTATCCTGGGATCATTCAGATATTGATTCACAACATCATCTGTATTGTCGGTTGAACCATCGTTAATAATGATAAGTTCCCAGGTTTGCCAGGTTTGTGCCTGTACGGATTGTATTGCTTCTGCAATAACTCCCGATGCATTATAAGCGGGAATTATAATGGAGACCTTAGGGTTGTTATTCATTTATACGGGTTAAGAGTTATAAAGTTTACTGGTATTACGTTCCTAGTTGTTCAGAGAAACCAACAAACTTTAATATTATATCCAGGCCTTCTACTTCGCGGGCTGTTTAGATTTGTGTATAAGGTACGAAATTATTTAAAAATATGCCGCTTATGATACCATTTTAGATTTTTACTCATTTCAGGCGACAATGGACAAGTGATCTCATCATACTAAAAATACTTTTAAAATATAATTAGTTTATTAATATTTTTTCTTCATAAAGAAAATTGCATTCGCCAAATCACTCGATCTTAATGAAAGTTTTTTGAAAATCGTCAGGGCAAGTGAGGGATTTCTTTTTATCAGGGCAATGCGAATAAGCCGCCTTGCAGAAACTTTTCTATAATACTTAATAATTCTTTCACACTGAGAAGCTGGTAACGGGCATTCTTTCTTAGTTAGTTCACTACTAACTACAGGAAGCTCCAGTTCCAGGTAACCAGTAGAATTTTGTCCTATAACAAATTCCTGGCCTTCATGTTGTTGCCAGAATACCAGGGATGCGTACATTTTTACGACGGGAAACCTGGCAGCAAGCTTTAAATTAATTTCAAGATCACCTACGTATCTTTTTCCGCTGAAGCCGCCTATTTCTCTGAACTTTTCAGTGACAAATATCAATCCCGTTGGTCCAGTATCAAAAAGGGTACGTTTAAAAAAGTGATATTCGTAGGCTTCCTTCGGTTGTAACAGGAAAGGAAATGGCCTTTCTTCCTGATTCAATAAACCGGTAAAACCAATTGCTGCTTCAGGGTACATTTCCATACACCGCACCATTACTTTCAGTCCATGCGGATAAATAAGATCATCCGAATCCACATACTTGATATACTTCCCTTTTGCATAAGAAGCTGCTTTGTTGCGATTGTAGTAATCGCCAAGGTTCTTTTCATTGATATATAGCTTGATTCTCGGGTCTTTCAATTCATAACCGCGGGCAATCTCTACTGTTCTATCTGAAGAACCATCATCAACTATAATCAATTCGAAATTACTATAGGTAGATGCTAACACACTTTCAATAGAGGCTGCAATGTACTTTTCCCTGTTATAGGATGTCATCAGCACACTTACCAAGGGCGTCATTTTCATTTATGCTTTGAAATATTTTTTTAAATTATTAAGCGGCCTTTCGAAAGTATACCACGACAATGTTGCTACTACGAGCAACATTGCAAATTGCACCCCTACAGCCATTTTAGGTTGAAGCCATGGCATACTAAAATGCGGAATATTCAATGGGTAGGTAGTTTCTTCACCTCTTATACACCTTAACAACCACGGCATGAAATTATGATACACATACAATCCGTAGCTGATTTTTCCTAAAAAAAGTATAATTGGAAGATTCAATATTTTACCGATCCACCCTTTATAGCCTTCGCAAGCCTTTAAAATTATCAAAGCCGAAAACATGGAAACCGAAATTCCAAAGAGAAAAGGTAATCGTGCAAGAAATATAAGAATGGAGGCAATTAAAGCGCCTGTAAGAAATAATCGAAATCTTCCTTTTGCCAAAAGATGATAAGTATTTTTTTCCACTGTTATTAAAGCCAATACAGCACCAATACCAAAAGCATCGAAACAGTTAATCGGAATTGCATCGTAATAATTAAAGAAACCTTTAGTCGAATAAAAGAAGAATAACAATTTACTGACTAAACTTAAAATCACAATTCCTGGAAAAAGATATCTCAACCATTTCCAGGGAAATAAAAAGATCAACAACGGCCACACGAGGTAAAACTGTTCTTCTACAGCAAGTGACCAGAAATGCGATAACATCCCAGGCCAGTGCTGCTCTTTATAAACAAGAAAATTAGATATATATAAAAAATACCATTCTGTTTTTCCTTCAAATATGTTCTTATTGCCAATATAGATCAATATCAGCACAAAAAAATAGAGTGGGAAAATCCGTAGGGTTCTTCTAAAATAAAATGTTTTAAGCCCCTGGGGCATTGTAAACTGCGCCTGGTATATTGACTTTTTAGAGTATAAAAGATTGGTAGAGATTAGAAAACCACTAAGAACATAAAAGAAAGTCACGCCCAAAAAACCATTGGGGATCTGGTTTATGGAATTAACGGGTAACCAATGTGCAATAATGACAAGTGACACTGCAATAAACCGAAAGCTATCCAGTTGCGGTATAAATGGCAATTTTTTTTGTGAATCCACCAGTTAGTAATTGGTTTTTAAATAGGTAGCAAGTTGCTCACCAATAATATCCCAGTCATATAACTTCGTTACCAATTCGTAACCGCGTTGTTGAATATGCATTCGCTTTTCCTTGTTCCTGACTAAATCGCAAATGTTTTTAGCAAAAACTTTCGGATCATCCGCTATCAAAATATTTTCATCATGAATATATTCAATGCCTTCTGCGCCTATAGAAGTTGAGATTACTGGAACTCGTTTGCTCATAGCCTCCAGTATTTTTAAACGGGTACCACTTCCTGTTAATAATGGTACAATACTGATTATAGCCTCTTCATAATAAGGCCCTACCTGTGGAACCTGACCTACAAATGTAATAGAAGGGTCGTTTTTAAACGGATCTAACTGCCCCATTGGTTTACCACTGCCAATAATTAATAGCTTTAACAAAGGCAACTGTTGCTGAACCATTGGCCACACATCTTTAATGAACCAAAATATTCCCTGTACATTAGGTTCATAATCAAGAGAACCGCAAAACAAAATGTTTTGTGATTCAGCTGGTATTGAATTAAGATGGGGTGAACGCTTTTCGACCTGTACACCATTGGGAACAACAATCGTTTTAATTGCATTGTTATTTAACCTTTCGAAGGTCTTTCCATCATTATCGCTACATGCTAAAACAAGATCTATTGAGCCGGCCAAAGAAGACTCCGCTTCTTTAATTCTTTCTGCTTGCTCAAAGCTCATTCGTTTCTTTTCAACATCTTTTAAGGCCAAAATATAATCTACATTGTGGGCATCATATATTAAATGGCTCTTTGGAGCATATTTTCCAATTACCTTTTTTAAAAGGAGAGATGATAAGTTTTCTAATATTATAAAATCAAACTTTGTTCGGCTTAATACCTCAGTCACCACCGGATACATTAATAGAAAGTTTTCATCAGCAGGGCCTTTCAGTGATTTATTATACCAGCGATACCTTAATGCTTTCTGATACCGGTTTGGCAAAACAGAGAAAAAATCCTTGCGAACGGCCGTATCTTTTGTGCTAAATAATTTTACTTTTTTCAGGTCCGGAAACGGGATAAAGCTTTCCTTAAAACTTTCTATGTCTTGATGAACGATGGCAGTTACTTCAAAATATCTCGCTAGCTGATGTAATAAATGAAAACAACGAAGCATCCCACCATTCATTGGCGGGTATATTTTTTTATATGGGATAATGATTAAAACAGTTTTCATTTTGCTTTTACAGCTGTTAACATACCGAATGATTCTGACAACTGAGATATTTTTATTATTTCAAAACCCATTGAAGTTAATTCATTTACGAGCTTTTCAATTGTCATCTCAGGTTTTGCCCATAAATGATATTCCATTGTAATTGCACGCACGCATTTCCATAATTCAGTCATTTGCAACAATGGCCATTCGCCTCCCTCACAGTCGAGTTTCAGCAGATCAATTTGTCCGCCGGCACGTTCAATTACTTTATTAAAAGAAACTCCTAATACTGTACCTGCCTCAGATTTTATAGCTGTGGTTAGCAGATCGGATTCGCCAAATTGTAATTGCATTTTCCCATTTTGATCGGACACCGCTTCAATAAAAATCTGCGCATTCAGACTTTTTGAATTGTGGGCCAGAAAAGGGATTAACAGGGGATTGGGCTCGTAGCCCTGGATAGTTGCATGAGGGAAATTTTTTCGGGCTGCCAGTAAAAACAAACCCTGGTTGGCCCCAATATCTATAATAGTAGATACCGGTATTCTTTTTTTTATATCCTTCAAACTGTAGCAGTCTTCCAGGCATATTTCCCTGAACTCATAATTAAATGCTGCCGCTTGATGATAATGAAAACGGAATGAACGATACCTGCCACGGATCCATAATTTTGACGGGATTTTATACCACTTCGAAAACATGAATAATATTCCATAACGCAGGTTACGTGCTCTATAAACTAATCCCTGTTTTTTCTGTTCAATCCAATCTTTCATTGTGGAAATTGTTTGAATCGCTATTGCGGTAATTAAATAAACACTTGCTGTTACGTGTTAAATACGATAATAATAATAATAATACTCGAGAGATTATTGCCGTTTTTAATAACCCTATCAAAGTTCGTCAAGTATCGCTTTTAAAGATTTCAAACTGCCATAATAAAAATCGGAATAATGCTTTATAAATGTATTAAATACATCAAAGGGTGCCTTTTTACCATTGTAATCTTCCTTCATCTGTAATAACTGTGCTTCCAAATCCTGTTCATTAGAATAAACTTTAAAACAATCTGGTAAAACGCCTGGTCCCCATGGCATTGGATTATCATCTAAACGCCAGGCCATCGGCCAGCCACTGTCAGGGGTAAAAATATAAGTCCCGGAGGCAAGATTTTCGGCTAGGGGAAGCCCAAATGTTTCGGGAAAGGCCATAAAAAAAACAGCAGCTTTGCTATATATACTTCTGATTTCCTCTATAGGGTATCGTCCTTCAAGAATAATTGTTTCAATTCCCAGCTTTTTCAAAATATTTATTTGTTGCTGCCTGTATGCTTCGTATCCTTTTTGTTCAAAATCAATCACAGCGATAAATCTTTCTTTTGCAGTCGGTTTAAGCCCCGCTTGCTGAAAATTGACTCCTATAACTTTTTGTTTCGGTGTATAGGATTTTTTCTTTAACTCAATAACTGAACTCACAAATAAATTAAAATCATACCTGTCATCTGCATAATCTTCACCATCGAATAGCATTCTCCCATGTATGGGGGCTATATGAACGGACCCATCAAAATAGCTACCTACCGGTTTTTGAACTCTTTTTTTGAATTCTTCGATGGCAAGAAAATTTTTCCATAAAGCATTAGGTAAGCATTCAGCTACTATCACTATATCATATTGTTTTATTTCCTGTAATAGTTTTTGATCCTGCTTGTAATATTTTATTTTATTACGAATTCGATATTGAAGATTATTATACCAATGTTTTGGAGTTTCTTTGAAAGGCAGCAGCCGCATTAATAATGGAATCCCGTCATAAAAAATTTTAGTCTCAATTTCTAAATGGTTAAGCATATCACTAAGTCCAATAGAAATAATGTTGGGGAAACAGGGACCGGACCTGCTCAAAATAGCAACCTTCATATTCAATTAAATATCAACCTAATTTATTCCGCAAAGGCATATAAAGTATAGCCTTAAAAAACTCAAATAAAAAATTCGGAGAAAAAATCACAGCAGGAGAAATTTTGTAAGCCTCTTTAAAATAAGAAATCGAATTACCGAATTTCCCATTTATACTTTCGATTCTGCCAAATTTAATTTTTTCATTGACCAATAATTTCCTGATCTCTTTGTCTGCCATCTTGATTTCCGACAATGACAAATTCAATTTATATCTATTGATGATCTCAATAAATTCCTGGTTAAAATTACGCCAGTATTTTACCGTTTTGCTGTCATTATGCAATCTGAAATTGGCCAACACCTGATCGTTGTGTACAACAGGCTCAAACTTATTCACCACAAAACGTACCCAATACTCCCAATCAAATGAATAATGCAATTTTTCATCCATGTATCCAACCTGTTCAAGGACTTTCCTGCTCCAAAAATTACCAGGTTGATGATTTTCATTAACTCTCAACAGCCAGTCAAATACCTGGTTGTTTGTTTTTTGTTGAATGATGTATGATTCACCGGTTTCTACTCTAAAATTCCTTACAGAACCAATGATCCAGTGATGGCCTTTTTTGTATTCTTCTGCAACAAACTTAAAAGTCCCAGGTTCATAATAATCATCGCTGTTAATAAAGGCAATAATATCACCTGTAGCTTTTTTTAATCCTTTGTTAATTGCGTCGGCCTGACCTTTATCTGGTTCTGAAACCCAATAACTGATTCTATCATCATACTTTCGCAAAATATCCACCGTCTTGTCCGTACTTCCACCATCAGTTACAATATATTCGATATTAGGATAATCCTGTTTTATTACTGACAGAATAGTTTCTTCAATAAAGTCACCCTGGTTATAGGAAGGGGTAATTATTGTAATTTTTGGGAATGCTAATTCATCCATGCTGGAAAAATATCGTATCTTTTATAAGCCTCTTAATATAATTCTTACTTTTCAGTGACTTCCGCAATAACTCGGCTGAAGGCCTCGCCAAATTTTATTATGTTTTCTTTGTAATCGTAATGTTGAATAACTGGTGGGTTTCTGATAATGCTAATTAATTTTTGCGCCAATTGAACTTCATTATCGCTTTCAAAAAAATCAACATTGTGCTTTATTTGCTCTTTATTCACTGAAATATTTGAAGCAATTACAAACTTATTCATTGCTTTTGCATCTTCAATCACCGTACTCCACCCTTCAAATTTAGACGGCTGAATAACAGCCAAAGAAAGTGACATCAACTTAAGTTGCTCCTTACGGTCAATAAAACCTAAAAAGCGAACACTTTCACTTAAATCATTTTCTTTAACAAATGTAAGTAACTCATTAAAGTAGTCAGGATTTCTGCGATCTTGTTCTTTTCCAGAAAACGCTATGCAAATCTCAATTCCCTCATCCTTTATAATTTTAAGGGCTTTTAAAATTACAATATGATTTTTGTGGGCCCAGAATTGATTAGGTGAAAAAAAATAAGTTGACGGGAGGTTGTATTTTGAAAAAAGGCTGTTTTCATCCAGCTGGTTATATTCAGGATGAGAAACTGCAAAAGGAACCACTAGTGGTGTTGCCGTAGCATTGGGAAAGAAATATTCAAAAGATGTTAATGCATCATTGCTACTGAATATTATAAAACTTTTGCTATAGGCTATCCTTTTCTGAAACTCCATCCTCATATCTACCTCATCTTTTGAAAAAAAATGTGGTAAATATTTTTCCTGAAAATCAGGGATCCAAAAAACTCTTTTTTCTACCTGAGGAAAATCATCCAGGCTTAGCACCGGGAAAAGTGTAGTTGGCAAACTAATTTTCCTGTTAATGATATTTTTACCCTTAAATATCGTCCGGCTGACTTTATTTATTATTCTCTCAATTAGTGAATATTTCGGACTGGTATTTACAAACTTAAGATATTGATAATTTGTCTCACTTAAAAAATGGTCAAAATCCTGTTCTGAATTCGTTACAAGATGTATAACTGGTTTTTGATCTTCCGGTAAGGAGTTTAATGCCTTTGCCAGATTTAAAACGTAATATGTACCACCGATCCAACCATCGTTATAGAAGTAAATTAAACCAATTTCTTTTCTACCAGCCATTCAATATAGTTTTTTAGTCCTGTTTCAATGGTATATGAAGAAGTATAACCCAAACTTTTTATTTTAGAAATATCTGCCTTCCAGTTTGAAGGATCTCCTTTACGTGCAGAACCTTTAAAACTCAGGGTACCGTCCCATTTCAAAAGTTGTAAAAACAATTCAGCGACCTCTTTAATAGATATTTCAATACCATTTCCTATGTTAAAACATTCAGCATTAAATGATGCTTTATGTATTATTAGCTCAATAATGCGGGCAATGTCTTTTACATAAATAAAGTCCCTGCTTTCATTCCCCGTTCCAAAAAGTGATATAGTTTTATCCTTACTTGCCTTTTGACCCAGGTCCCAAAACAATTGCTTTGTCAATCCTTCACCATAAGCTGAAAAAATACGTACCGAGCAGGTTTTAATATTAAAGAACCGGTAAAACTCATCGCAAATCATCTCTGCATGTAGCTTGTGGTTTCCGTAAGGCGAAACAGGCTTCGCCATATCAGTTTCTTTAACAGGAAGCGAAACCGGATTACCGTAAACAGCTGCACTTGACAAATTAATAAACCGGCAATCCGGCGAATGTTTACGAATAGCCTCGAGCATTTTGTAAACATTTGCTGTATTTAGTAAAAAGTCTCTGTAAGGATGAACAAGTGAATCGGGTACATTAGCAGCGCCAGAACAATTAATACATATACCGGGATTAACCTCCTCAAATATTTCCTGAAAATCGGCATTTACAGGATCCAGCTGAAAATAGTTGTTTGCAATATAATCTACCATTACATCGCACTCATATATGTTATAACCACATATTTGTTTAAAGTGATCCGTTACATGGCTTCCTATAAACCCTTTGGCCCCTATTATAAGTATATTCTTATTTTCCAACTTCTAAGTTTTTTACAACCTTGGCAGGGTTGCCTGCTACAACTGTCCATGCCGGTACTGATTTTGTAACAACACTTCCAGCTGCTACAATTGCCCCTTCACCAACTGTTACTCCTTTTAAAATAAGTGCATTCATTCCAATCCAGGCATTATCACATATTTTAATAGGGGCAGAGTTTACAACTTCCCAGTTCTTGTTTTTAATAAAGGATTCGCCATTTCTGAAGTCGGTCAGCTGCTGAGTGATATCCTGCTGCCGATGCCTATAATCAAGTGAATGTGAATCATGATCATAAAAGCAGGTGTTCCATGCCACAAAGATGTTATTACCAAATTCTACTTTTGATCGGCAAATGATAGTACTTGCACCTATGAATACGCGGTTTCCTATTATTACCTCCCCCGTTCCAGACTCAAAAATTATGTTACAATCCAACATGTTATCATCCCCAATTTTTACACGCTTTCCAGCTGTAGGAACATCTACACGTATATAAAAATTATCCCGCAAAATAGAATTTCCCTGTTCAAGATATTTCAAGTAAGAATCCTTGGTAGTAGAATTATTCTTTTGATTATATCTAGAAACTATATAATGGGGCAATAAGTTTTTAATGATACTTTTTAAAGTCATGAAACCTACAGCTTTTCGATAGCTCTAACCATCAATGATTTTATTTTCTTTTTGAAACCTGGCTTCTGTTTTGGGCAACGTTGTGCTTCTACAAAAACTTTTTTTCCTATTCTTAACTGATCTGCCAATTGGGGCTTAGATGCGAATCCACCAATCATATGATCATACGCCTCAATTACAAATTGAATATTTCTCTCTGCGTCCTGAAGCATCCATATGCTCTCATTGTGCAATCTGTGTACGCCCATCACTTTCGGAATGTACCAAAAATCACCAAATTGGGCATTTAATAAATGAAGCGGCCAATCTCCCATCTTAAGTTTCTTGTACCAATCCGGGAAATCGCCAAATAAGTTATTCCTGAATAGTATAGAACAAGTAGGTATTAAATTTCTGTAACTTAAATCGCTAAAGGTTACAATGGTCGCTGATGGATAATTGACATAAAGAAAAGAAGCCCGTGAACTGTTACTTTCGAATCTTTCCTCCGTATTATGAAAGCATCCTACATATTTGGAGTTGGCATTTAAAACATCCACCTGTGTTTGTAGCTTCTTTTCGTCGCTCCAGTAATCATCTCCTTCCAATAATGCAACATATTTGGCACCGGATTTAAAACATCTATCGTAGGTATTCAATGCATTTGCCTGAGGACCGATATTATTTTCATTAACAACCAATTCAATTTTATCGGGATATTTTGACTCTAGGGCTTTACAAATATCGTTGGTGCCATCTTTGCTATTATCGTCACTTATGAACAATTTAAAATCAAAATTGGCTTTTTGATTAACTACAGATTCAATTGCTTGCTCAACATATTTCGCATGATTATATGTAACCATCCAAACAGCCACACATAATTTCTTGTTTGCCATTATTAAGGTTTTAAAGTCGCGTAACCAAAGCCGGTTTTTCCAAATTGATTCCCATTATAGAAAAGATAGAACTCTCCTTTGAATTCGGTAACATAAGGATATGATATCATTTCGCTATCCCACCCGGTTTCACTAATATCAATGCCACTCTGTTGATCTTTTCGTATCCAGTTTATTCCGTCAACTGACTCAGCAAAACCGATCCTGTATGAGTTGGCGGGGTTAGTTCTGAAATCAAAATAATTCCTGTAGCCAAACCACATTAAATATTTGCCATTCAACTTTATCACACTTGCACTAACCAGACCTCCTTCGTTTTCATCCTTAAAAGGTATGGCTACTATATTATCCCTATCCCAATTAATACCATCTTTTGAAGTAGCGTACTTCAAAACATATGTTGATTCTGGCTTTGAATTTACTAACTTCCATTCAACACAGCTTAAGTAATACCCTTTAAACAGATCTCCATCTTTAAAAACAAAAATGGTCCCGGTAAAAAAAGGATCAAGATGATTAACCCCTATAATAGGCCCCTCAGAATATTTTTGAAAAGTATTTCCGCCATCGTCACTTATTGCCAAACCAATTGTGTTTTGATAAGGCACGTTCTTCCGTTGAGACCAACCAATATAATAAAGTAGTTTTCTATTATTAACTGTGATTATTGAAGAGGGCATTACACCATCTTCATCAAATGTACCTAATCTGCCTAAAGACAAAAGCGGGCGATCATTTATAAACTTTATTTGTTCGGGTTTACCTGCCTCCACTTCAATAAAGCTAATGTGGCTTCTACTATTGGCATCACGCGTTGCATAATAAATTCTCCAAGTTGTCTCATCCATATGGTCAACAACCGGCACCTGAGCATGACTTTGGCTCCATTCAATACTCCCATCAGGTATAAATATCAATCCTTTCTTATTCCAGTTCATTATAAAAGCGATGTACTGAGCTTATTTTCCAGTTTCTTGGCAGGATTGCCTATATAAACACCCCATTCTTCGGTGCTTTTTGTAATGGCAGAAGCCATACCTACCAATGTTCCTTTTGCGAGTGTTATGCCATCACGCAAAGTGGCATTTACACCTAAAAAACTATTCTCCCCAATTATACAATGTCCTGACATAACAACATGTGAAGTAAAAGTCACATGATCTCTAATTTCGCCATGATGCCCAATATGGTTTCCACTCCATAAAACAACGTTATTACCTATTTTGGTAAAAGGTTGTAAAGTATTATTCTCCAAAATGAAGCAGTTATCACCAATCTCATTGTTGAACATAGTTACTTTACTGCTTATATAGCTTATGAGATTATATCCTTTTTCTTTTACCTCCCCATATATCGCTTCCCTTACCTGATTCATTTTTTTTGGCGCCATAGGAGCGAAGAATGAATAATCACATATCGGGAATTTATGTTCCACATCTTCAAAAGGAACAACCGGTAACCCTCTGAAAGATTTACTTTCAGGTATGTATTTTTCATTTACACAAAAAGCTGCTACTTCAAAGGACGAATCGTTTGTAAGATAATAGTGTGCAAGTTCTGCGTAATCCTGAATTCCAAAAATGATAACCTTATTTGCCATAAATGTGATTATTTTTTGTATATGTAAGTAGTATATTCATAAAGCCCGTAATCATTTCGGATTATGAAATTACGCGTCAACTTTGCGGTCAGAAATTTGATCAATAGATCTGTAGGAACATGGAACAAATCATCCCGTTCCCAGTCAACGGCAGTAGACATTACATTAAATGCAACACCTTTATTGGCCATTGAAAAAACTTTAGTAAGCATTTTCGTAAAGTAATCCCACATTTCTTCAAACCCTAATTCCCTTTTTTCTGTAAAAACTCCATTCATGACTATATAATCAAACCCAGTCAAAGTGTTATTATCTTTTAAAATGTCTGTACAGTAAAAAGAAGTATCGCTGAATTTTTCTTTACATAAAGCGATGAATTTCTCAGAAACATCCAGGCCTGAATAAATAATATTGTCAAACTTCTGGTCTTTAATATACTGTAACAGGTGCGCCGCCCCACATCCAAAGTCCAGGAGATTTATATTTTTTGACTTATCATCAGCCACTCTTATAATATCCAGCATTACTTTATAGCGCTTATTAACATCTTCTGCTTTTGGCCAGTCTACACCTAAATGCGAATCTCCATGCTCTTCAAGACAGTTCTCATAATGTTTAACAATTGTATCCAGGTAACTTTTTTTCATATTAATTCGTATTTAGTAAGGAAATCAATTACTTGAGGTTTCGAATTAAACATTAAAACGTCTATTATTGAAAGATAGGGCGTGAATTCATTATTATACTGATTGTAGGAATGAGAGGCAGTCTTTATGAAATTGATTTTTATTCCTTCTTGTTCAAATAGTTCTCTTGAGTAAATTTCCACTCCACCGATTGGATTGATATAATGGTGGGCATTTTCAAGTTTACAAATATCAAGTATGCGATTTTGTGCTTTCAGCTGCGCATTGTTATAAACTAATGATGAGTCAATAAAAGTGGTGGATATTCCAATATAATCAGCCGTCGATTTGATACTTAATGTTGCTAATCGGCCAATATGCGATGTCTTGGACAAAATCACGTCACTTACTAACGAAAATACATCCTTGAAAAACGGCGCCTTTTTGTAAGATTGCTCTACAGTTTTTAAAAACTTATTCTCCCAACCTGAATTTTCAATCAACTCAATTTCATTGATCAACCGGTTTTGACTCGCATCCTTCAATGGAATGGTAAATAACCAGGGCTTTCCGTTTACAAGAATATTATTCCGGTTTATCCAACCTCTTGTTATAAAATTAACATCATCGTAAATAACGAATTTATCTACAGCCGATATCAATTGAAAGTATCCAAGATAAGGGAAGATATATGGTTGCATGATCGCCAGCTTCATATCTATTTATTAAACGACTTAAACAACAGTTCAACAATCAAATCAACATCACTTTTTGCTAAATCATAGTACAACGGCAAACAAAGTACACGTCTGGAAATTGATTCGCTATTAGGGGTACTATATTTTGAAGTGATAAAAGGTAAAGTATTCAGCGAAGGATAAAAATACCGCCTTGGAAAAATTGAGTGATTTTTAAGTATAGTTGTTGTTTTAAGCAACTGCTCTTCTGTATCAAATACGATGGGGTAATAGGAATAGTTTATTGTAACATCCTCGGTAACTTTTGGACGCGCTACTGGAAAACCTTTTAAACATTCATCATAATATTCCGCAATAGCTTTTCTTTGTAATACTATCTTATTAAAATGTTGCAAGTTAGCCAGTCCCATTGCAGCATGAAATTCGGAATTTTTTGCATTAATACCCACAGAGTAATAATCATCGCCAATATGGCCAAAACTTCTATAGAAATACATTTTTTCAGCCAATTCAGCATCGTGGCATATTAAACACCCCCCTTCAACAGTATGAAATACTTTAGTAGCATGAAAGCTACAGGTACTTATATCTCCAAAGCTTAATAAAGACTTTCCTTTGTATTGGCTACCAAAAGCATGTGCCCCATCATAAATAACCTTTAGATTATGTTTTTCAGCAATAGCCTGAATCTTTTCAACGTCACAGGGAATACCGTAAACATGAGTTGCCAGAATGGCTTGCGTGTTTTCAGTAATAGCAGCTTCTATTTTATAAGCATCTATACAAAAGGTATGTGGATCAATATCAACAAATACAGGCTTACAACCTTCCCATAAAATGGTGTTTGTAGTAGCCACATAAGAAAAAGGAGTTGTAATAACTTCTTTAGTAATACCAAGGGCTTTTAAAGCCATTTGTAATACTAGAGTACCATTATTACAATAAAATAAATAATCTACAGATAGGTAATCTTTTAATTTCTTTTCCAGTTCTAATAACAACTCTCCGTTATTAGTAATCCAGGCTTTGTCCCAGGCTTTCTTGAGAATTGCAGTGTACTCTTCAAAAGGGGGCAAAAAAGTCTTGGTTACATTTATCATTATCTTTTATTCTAAATTGAATTCTAAATTCGGTCTAACAAATCCCGGCCATTTCCCGTGCCAACCACTGGCATCCCTGTTTTCCTGTACTTCAAAGGAAACAGCATTTTCATAATTATATAAAGGATATGATTTATCTGCCACAACCATCAGAGAAACTGAATAAATTCCATCGTTTAGGAGATTAGCAGGTATTTTACACACTCCTTTATGAAGTCCTTTTGATAAATTGAGTGCAGGTGTTCCTACATTAAACACACATTCCTGAGCAATGGTATAAAGATGCAGGCTCAAATTTATTTGCTTACCGTCTAAATAATTCCAAAACTCAATTTCTACATCTATAGCCGTATTAACCGTAATCGGATTTAATTCGCTTTCGAGCTGTGGGCAAACTTCTATCCGTTTAATTTTCACTAATTCATTGCCCGGTGCCTCCGCAGGATCAGCAAATGCCTGCCTTAGACTGCTGTTAACGTAATGCGACAGATAGTTATTAATTACATTATTTGTAGGCCCTACTTCAACCACCTTTCCATTACGCATATATAACACAGTATCACAAAGATTTTTTATTGCAGTCATATTATGACTCACAAACAATATTGTACGTCCCTCATTACTGCTCACATCTTTCATTTTACCTAGGCACTTTTTCTGAAACTCAGCATCACCAACAGCCAAAACTTCATCTACAATTAATATTTCAGGTTCCAAATGCGCAGCCACAGAAAAGGCAAGGCGTACGTACATTCCTGACGAATATCGCTTAACAGGCGTATCAATATATCTTTCAACGCCTGCAAATGAAACAATGTCGTCAAATTTGGTCTTTATTTCGTTTTTTGTCATGCCTAAAATGGCACCGTTTAAAAAAATATTTTCCCGGCCAGTAAGTTCGGGATGAAATCCAGTACCAACCTCGAGTAAACTGGCTACCCGCCCTTTTATTTTTACATCTCCCTTTGTAGGAGCGGTAGTACGACTCAAAATTTTCAACAATGTACTTTTACCAGCCCCGTTACGGCCAATAATGCCCATTACTTTTCCGTGCTCGACTTTAAAATCTACATTTTGCAAAGCCCATACATATTCGCTATTTCCTTTTGTTATTCGCTCATTTTCCTCACCAATTTTCATGTATGGATCATCTTTTCCCCGAATGCGATACCACCAACGGTTAATGTCATGGGCCAGGGAACCCGTACCAATTTGCCCTAACCTGTATTGCTTTGAAATATTATTAACTTCTATAACTATATTGCTCATACGTTTGTCTAGGGTTGTTAAACGGTATCCATAAAGTCTTTTTCTACCTTATTAAAAATCAACATACCTAACACAACTACAAAGATCATGAAAATAATACTGTAAAGCAATCCACCAATGCTTACTGTTGCATGCCCAAAAAGGCAATAGCGAAAAGCTTCAACAATAGGTGATAAAGGATTAACAGTAACTAACCATTCATATTTTTTAGTTGCCAGAAAAGACAATGGATAGGCTATTGGGGTGATGTACATACCAAGTTGCACTGCAAATGTGAGTAGCAGGGCCATGTCACGATATTTGGTAGTAAGTGAAGATATAATAATTCCCAGTCCGAATCCAATACCAGCCATTAGTAATACCAAAAGCGGTATGTATAACCAATAAAAGGTTATTACCATAGGTACTCCTTTAAAAGCAAACCCTATCATAAACATCAATAGCAATCCAAATTGAATTCCAAATCGTATAATATTGGAAATTACCACAGAGAAAGGTATGACCAGTCTTGGAAAATATACTTTACCAAAAATGGAAGCATTTGTTACAAAAGTTGACGAAGTACTGGTTAAACAAGCTGCAAAATAATTCCAGATTGCAATACCAGACATATAAAACAGGGTCGGTTCAATTCCATCTGTACCTATTTTTGCTACAGTGCCAAAAAGAAATAAAAATATTAGTGTCGTTAATAATGGCTGTATTATATGCCACACAGGCCCCAATATGGTTTGTTTATATTGAGCAACAAAATCTCTTCTAACAAACAACCACATTAGATCACGATAGCGCCATACTTCTCTTAAATTAAGTTTGAAAAAGCTGTTTTTGGGCTCCAGTATAATATCCCACTGCTCTTGTGCGTTGTTCAGAACTGCGTCTTTCATGACTTACACTCAGGTTAACCTAATATTTTATAATGAAATTTTCTTTAATGAACTAAATCCGTATTACTAACACTCTATCCCTCAACAGTTCAAAACAATAAGCTACACGCTGTTTTGCTTGCTATTTTTAATCTGTTTCTTCGATCCTATTGTTATCCACTTACGCCACCCTTTATTTTTTTTAGATGAATCACTTTCAAAATAATTTCCATTTCCTCCATATCCATATCCATACCCGTAACCAAAACCGCCATAACCATAATATCCTCCGTAACTTCCCCCACCTTTAATATCATTTATTATAATTGAAAGCCGGGGCAGTTTGTTCTGTTGATAGATCTCATCAATTAGCTGGAGCTGCTTTTTCAGAGTATATCCATGGCGGACAATGTATATCGAAGAGTCAGCAAATTTTGATAAAGATATGGCATCACTTACAAGACCAACAGGTGCTGTATCAATAATAATTGTGTCAAACTGTGATTTGAGTTCTCTGAACATCTTATCTACCATTTCATTAAGCAACATCTCCGCAGGATTAGGTGGTACCGGTCCGCATGGAAGTACAAATAAGTTATCAACACCAGGCACGGGATATAATACTTCATTCAAACTAACACTACCTACCAGATAATTGGTAATCCCTTTACGCTCATGCAAGCCCAGCCCGTGCATGATCTTTGGCTTCCTGATATCAAACTCAAGTATTACTGTACGTTTCCCTGATAAAGCGATTACCGAACCTATATTGGTACTAATAAAGGATTTTCCTTCGCCACTGAAGGAAGACGTTACCAACATCACCGGCTTATCAACTTTGGGCAAAATGTATTGTAGATTAGATCGTATGACCCTGAATTGCTCGGCAACAAACTTCCGGTTATTTTTTGTTACAACCAGCGCATTTCCTTCTTCTGAATGACCTATTTCACCAAGGATCGGCGCAGCTGTATTTTGCTCGATATCGCTTTTACTTTTTACTTTATCATTTAAAAACTCAAGCAGAAAAACAATACCTATAGGTATTGCCACTCCCAGGAAAAGTGCAATCATGTAAATGCCCTTTTTATTGGGGCTTACGAGTCCTCCAGCCTGCATAGCGGGCTCGATCACTTTAATATTAGAAATAGTAGAAGCTGATGCAATAGCGGTTTCCAGTTTCTTTTGTAACAGATATTGATACAATTCCTGTAAAATGCTTTGTTGGCGGGTAACTTCCAGCATTTGTTTTTCCTTTGAAGGAATGGAAGTAATCAATCGGTTTGTTTCCTGTGTTTTCCCCTGAATTTGATTTAATTCAAGCATTTGAGACTGTCGGACATTTTTCAATGTCTCAATCATATCCAACCTCATTTTGTCAAGCCTTGCCTCCATCGTTAAGATCACAGGATTACTGTGCGGTGTGTTTCTAAGAGAAGACTCCCTTTCAAGCTGCAGCTTATTATAATCCATTATTGATGGTGACAGCCCTGCATTATCAATACCCATTAAAGACGGAACGATTTTGAATCTATTCTGATCATCGCTTATATACGCTAGCACCTGATCTATCACCTTTATTTTAACACCCATCTTACCTTGCTCGGTATTTGTTTGGGTATATTCCCCTAATGATAACTGGGCCTGCATGTCCGGTTTAATTACTCTGTTCTTCTCGCGATATTTTTGCAGATTCCTTTCTACACCACCCAATTCCATAAATACTGTGTCCAGCTGGTCATCGATAAATGAAAGAGTTTGTGCAGCAATTTGTTTTTTATCCTCCAGGCTGGCCTGCTGATACTCTTTCATATATTGGTTCACAACATCTACACCCAGTTTGGTATTTTCTGTTTGAAATGACAGGTTGAGAACATTAGTAACATCGTTTGTTCTGTTTACATTTATAGCTTCACTCAAACCTAATGCTATATTTTCAACCGGTTGCCAAGAGACCATAAACTCCTCGCTTGCAAATCCACGACGGTCCCTGCCATTGGACCTGATTTTAAAAGAAACTATCGGCAAATTGATTGGCTGATCGAAATAATGTATCTGTGGTTGTTCATTTATTCTAAACTGGTTATCTCCAACCATGGTAATCAACAAGCTAAATCCTCTTGAGGAATCAGCGATCGATTGTATTTCAAAATTAAAAGGCTCATCCGATGTATGTAGAACTGTTGATTGAATTTTACCCTTATTGTACATTTGTTTTTGCAACCCAAGGGAACGTACTACCCGGGCAGCCATATTACGCGATTTAATGATCTCTATTTCATCACCCAGTTTATCAGTTCTTTGCATCATAAAGATGTCATCGAACTTATCACCACCACCACCGCTACCCATTGCATTATTAGATACCAGCAATTTACCGGCTACGTTAAATATAGGCGTTGAATAACGCAATTTTATGTAGCCCAGTAACAAAGCAAGGGATATAGATATTATTACCCAGGGAAGATACTTTATGTACCGAAAAATGATCTCTTTCGGACTTATAACCACCTTCGCTCGTTGAGTTAATATATTTTGATCAGACATAAATTTATCTTCTTAATTCCTTAACAGGCTAATAATGACAGCTGCCATAGAAACGATAGTGGCGCCAATCGATATGGTTTGAAAAGCACTTTGATTATTTACATAACCCTTGTTTTTTGCTACATCCACAATAACCAAATCATTTTGTTGCAAATAATAATAGGGTGAAAGAAACACGTTAGGGTCTTTCAAATTCAGTGTCCCAAATTGTCGAACGCCATTTGTTTCCCGAACAACCAACACGTTATCCCGCCGTCCGTACACAGTAATATCGCCAGCAAGCCCGACTGCTTCAAAAGCATTGAGCTTGTCCGTTGGTACAGCAACCGGTCCAGGTCGGTTAACTTCCCCAATAACTGTAATTTTGTAATTCAAATACCGAATCTCCACATAAGGGTTTTTTAACAGATCTTTTTGGGCGTATAAATATTCAAGGGTGTCTGCCAGTTGCTCCTTTGTGAGACCTTCCGCATGGAGCATCCCTATCTTGTATAATTCCAGATCTCCCTGTTGGTTTACCAGATAACCTGTTGTGGAAGCACTGTTTGAAGCTAGTGCGCTACTGGTTGGATTCAGATTTATGTTTGCAACCCCTCCACTTTGCCTGGTAACAGCAGCGGTGGCAATAGGATCATCGCTATATACGGTAATTCCCATCAGATCACCCTTTTGTATCAGTGCTTCAGGAATATTTATTTTGCTTAACCGTGTAGAATCAAATGACCCCTTCAGATATTGAAGATTTTTAACATTGGTACAGGAGAAGCACATGGAAATTATTAACAGCGCAATTATATTTACTGGAAAATATTTCAGGCTGTTATTCAAGTTCAGCGAAGAACTGTGTTTCAAGGATTGAAAATTTAGATTTATTAATGTGAACAGCTATAATGAACCTAGCAAAAAGCGCTATATAGTGATATTAAAATTGTACTTTCTTGCCAATCTTTCCAATCTGCCGGATAATTCTTTCACGGTCATTCTTCAGTAAGTTTATAAATGCCTTAGTAATTTGGCCGGATTACCTGCATAAATGCCTTTTTCTTTTATATCCTTTGTTACAACTGCCCCTGCGCCTACTACTACACCATCACATATCGATACCGGTAATAAAGTCGCATTAGAACCGATTGAAACATTATTTCCTATAGTAGTTGCCTTCCACCCATTTCTATCACCCACCGGACCTCCATTGGCAAATAAATCATTTGTAAACATTACCCCATGGCCTATAAAACAATCTTCACCAATGGTTACCCCATCACAAATAAAACTGTGCGATTGCACCCGGGTACGGTTCCCAATAACTGCATTGCTTTGTATTTCAACAAAAGGGCCGATAAAACAACCATCACCAATTTTACATTCATACAAATTCACAGGCTGCACCACTTTTACATCCGTTCCAAAATCAACATCCCGAATTTGAGAACTCAATAAAATTGGTTGGTTCATACAGTTATAGCTGTGCTGTAAATTTTTTCAATGATAGAAACTGTTTTTAATCCTTCCCAAGCACTGGTTGTTATGGAGCCATTATATTGCAAAACATCGATAAGATTGTCATATACCCTATCATGGTTGCTCATAGAACCCTGGTATGTGCCGTACTCATTCGCGTTATTACCACCAGACAGATCGCCAATCTTATAATCCTGTATTTGCTGATACTCCAGTTCATTAAGATATTGACCTCCTATCTTCACGGTACCCTTCTCGCCAAATATGGTTAATGAACCTTCCATGTTTTTGGCGAAGCTGTTCACAGTGTAATTAATGCCGCCTAAAGCCCCATTGGCAAATTTCAACATCACTACCCCTGTATCTTCAAACTCAATTTCAGGATGTTTATAGTTATGGATCATCGACTGAACATCTACAACATCGCCAATCATCCAGTATAAAAGATCAATAAAATGACTAAACTGAGTAAACAAGGTACCGCCATCCAGCTTTTTCGTTCCCTTCCAGGAATTGGTATAATAATCTGATCCCCTGTTCCAAAAACAATTAAGTTGAATGCTATAGATCTTCCCCAGCCGTTCTTCATCAAGGGCTTTTTTAACAGCCACTACCGGAGGGTTGTATCTGTTTTGTTTTATAATGAATAAACGCTTTCGGGATTCGTTTGCCGCCTTGATCATCAGCTCACAATCATGAGCAACCAATGCCATCGGCTTTTCACACAACACATGACACCCTGCATTTAATGCTTTTATGCTATGTTCAGCATGTAACCCATTAGGTGTACAAATTGATACTACGTCTATGCCTGTTTCTGTTTTTAGCAGCTTATCTATGCTATAATAAGCAGTGGCATTGTATTCATTTGCCAACTGATCTGCCTTCTCTTTTACTTCATCGCAAACCGCTACTAATACCCCCCTACTTCTGATATGCTCCGCATGCCTTTGAGCAATTCTTCCACATCCTATAATAGCAAATCGGATATCGCTCACATTATTGTATTCCTGATCCAATTGGTTATTTGTCAAGAAGTACAATTTTTGATTTATCAATAAAAGCTGAAAGAATAAACCCTATACTTTCAATGATTACTTCAACTTTTTTGTGCAACACTTTTTTAACTGTTCCTTCCTTACCCATCAGTATGCCACTTTGTACCATCACTTTCTTTCCCGCCTCAATATCAATAGGCCGTACTTCTACATCATGATGTTCGTTTAAAAACCGTTTGATAGCCTCGATTTCTTTCTCTTTAATATTCGCAGGCTTTCCTAACCAGTAGATAAAATTCACAACCCCCTCAGTCATCCGTACCTGGGTTTTTTCGTCTTCATTCACTTTTACAAACACGTACGACTTAAAAAGGGGTTCATCAACGATCTTTATACGATCACTCCACTTCCGGTGAACTTTATTTAGAGGACAATAACTTTCAATGCCTTTTACTTTCAGTAGCTTATGCACCTTCTTTTCCCAGCGGGGCCGGGTATAAACAGCAAACCATTTTTTCGATGTAGTTGCAGCCATAAAGGATGCCAAAAGGTAAACAATTAATCAGCCAGATTGTACTTAATACGTGAAGCCAAATGAAAATTGAACATGGCTTCGCCTCCTCAGTCACAAATTTATTCTGTAACTAATTGAATTTTAGAAAATTATAACTCAATCCTCTTGTCAACAAACACAATAATAAAAGGGCATAAGTGAACTACTTCCATGAAGTAATCCTTATACCCTTTCACTATTAAAATTATTTAGCGTAATAATTAGCGCTGACACAGGATTTCTTTCCATGTTTTTATTCTAAAGCATGGAAGTTTTAACCATTCGGTACTTCCATTGGCAAAAGCCTGCAAATGCCCGGAACGGGTGCAAATATAGGTGTTTTTTAATGTGTATAAGCATGTGTAAAAAATCTTAAACTATTATTTTTCAATTAAAAATGCCATTTTCTCAGTCCCAATCTTTTACCGATAAATTAAAAAACACATTAAAATGAATTTATATTTTATCCCAGCAGTTTTTACCGTTTGCCGCAAGGTAAATAATCATTTCTATTATCAATCTCTACTTATTTCTAAAGCACAGGTATTCTTACATCAATCAAAAACCTGATTATATACTTTAAAAAGACAAATACCCCCATTACTCACCATAAAAGAAATTTATTATTTATCCTTTTGGTCATTAGAAATTGTATGTCAGCCTATTCTATAAACAACCCCAAAACGTATAAGATTTCCTAAATATTGTTATTAGTATAAGCTACCAATTGTTCGCATAAATCCGCATGCCGTTTACAGATAGAGAATTGTCTACTAAGCTTTTAATCTCTTGTTTTCTGCTTTCAGGTTCCTTATCTTTCCTTTCAAATGTAATACCTTGCAAAAACGCTTCTATTCCCTTGATGTATTCCGGGGTGCTACGGTTGCTTTTATGATATTGGTGAATAATCCCGGAAGCTGGTCTAACCTGTATGCGCCGCTAGAACATGCGCCCTGGCATGGCTGCACCCCAACTGATCTGGTATTTCCTTTCTTTCTGTTTGCAGTAGGTAATGCGCTTGCATTTGTTATGCCACGGCTTCAGGAAGCAGGCACCGCAGCCTTTCTGAAGAAGGCAATCACCCGTTCACTCCTCATCTTTCTCATAGGCTTTTTCCTCAACTGGTCGCCCTTTATTCGATGGGAAAATGACCATCTCACCTTTAAGGCATGGGAATATGCAGGCGCCAATGGTAACCTGATTGGCATACGCATACTGGGCGTTTTACAACGCATTGCCCTCAGTTACTTTTTTGCATCGCTGATCATCTACTTCTTTAAACTACGCGGCGCCTTTGTAAGCGCTGTTGTACTGTTACTGGGTTACTGGGTGTTGTGTTTGCTTTTAGGAAATGCTGCCGACCCCTTCAGCATGAATGGTTATTTTGGAGTTAGTGTAGATAAGACCATACTTGGTGAATCACATATGTATCATGGCGAAGGAGTGGCTTTTGACCCAGAAGGTATTACGAGTACGCTTACCTCTATTGTTCAGGTGATCTTTGGCTATTTTGTTGGCCTATATATTCAACAAAAGGGAAAGAATTATGATATGCTGTCGCACCTGTTTATTGCCGGCTGTCTCCTCATCTTTACAGGTTATGCCTGGGATATGGTATTCCCTATTAATAAAAAAATATGGACTAGCTCCTATGTATTGTATACAACAGGACTAGCTATACTCGTACTTTCGATATGTATATTCCTGATTGAATTTAAAGAAGCTAAAGGAGCCTGGAGCCGCTTTTTTGATGTATTTGGAAAGAATGCCCTGTTCATATTTTTCCTGAGTGGTTTCTTACCTCGCATAATTGCGCTTTTCCGTTGGGTAGATCACGTAGATAATGGTAAAAAAGTATACACCAGCGCATTTCCCTGGTTTTATGAACATATTTGCAAACCCATATCATCCAATCTTAAAAACGGTTCCTTACTATACGCACTTTGCATGATCGCTTTTTACTGGCTGATTGTGTATTTTATGGACAAAAAGAAAATTTATATAAAGGTGTAGTTTTATATACTTATGTACATTACGGAGAATGATCTGTTACGGAAGAATAATAATTTCGGGGCACTTAGGCATTTAGCAACACTTACTGTTTTTATAAGTCACACCTATGGTATCTCAGGCATAGGATATGAACCATTAGGCCTGCTCACAGGCAATAGGTACGTACTTAGTGCATTCGGATTGAACCTCTTTTTCTGTATGAGCGGCTTTCTCGTTTGCCATAGTCTGATCACCTCACCGTCGATCAAACAATATTTACTAAATCGCTTTCTGCGAATTTGGCCAGCTTATGCTGTCAATGTACTGTTTTGTATTTTGTTTATTGGCATTCCATTTACCACGCTGCCAGTTTTGGATTTCCTGAGCAACCCGCAAACCCGTTTTTTTCTTCTCAAGAATATTTCTCTGATCGGATCTACCTTCACCTTGCCTGGTGTCATAAATAATGAAGCTATTAATTCTTCAGCATGGACTATCCCCGTTGAGTTTCGGTTATATTTTGTTCTGCTATTAATGTACCTGGTATTTAAACTCCGTTTCAATCAAATGATGCTGCTTTTGCTCATCACCTTATGGCTGGCTCAACTAGTGATACCGGTAAGTTGGCAACATGCGGCATTCAAACCGCATGTTTTGTATTCCATTAACCTGGGCCTTCATTTTCTCACTGGAGCCTGCTTTTACCTGTACAAAGACAGCATTCCGCTAAAGCTATCTATTTGGTTTATTCTGTTTGCGTGCTGGCTGGCAATTCACATTTGGCTTCCCGCCTATTGGGCAAGAACTGAACAACCGTTTTGGACATATACTATTATGTGGATGGCATTTAGATGGTATAGAGTGCCGTTTATGAAAACAGATATTAGTTATGGGGTATATTTATATGCTATACCCATACAGCTTATCATTCTGCTTACCATAGGTCAATCATTCAGCTTCCCGGTATTTTTACTGTTCTCCCTTGTATGTACGGTCGCTTTGGCCTTACTATCCTGGTACCTGATAGAGAAAAAAGCGTTATCCCTTAAAATGTTTTTTAAGAATAAACAGCCTGCAAAGGCACTATAACAAAGGATGCTTTATAGTACTATTTTCCTCAGCAGTCTGAACACCAAACAAATAGCTATATACAGCGCTGATAAGATCACCATCGAAAATTTGGTGGTGGCCATGTCATAAGCCAGCAAAACCGACCAATGCGTTGGTACATCCTGTAAGCTTTTCAACATAGCAATGTTTTCAATAACATCGCAAATACCAGCTATTATCAGCAGGTAAGTAATAAACTTACCGGTACGCATCAAGATTTCATGGCCGCTTAAACGGCCAAAGTACATACAGGCCACCGACAAGCCGGATGTATATAAAATGATAAACAGAAAATCGATGTAAATACCAATGATGGCATGGTGAAGCTTGCCATATGTTTCCCAATACTGTATTATCTTTTCTGCCACCTTTAGGTCTTTGGCCAGCTCAAATCGAACAATTTCAGCTGTCGCCAATGGCTGCATATACAGTTTTGAAGCAATAATGAAAACACAATTGATGGCCAACAGCACCCAAAACCAACGTTGTAAATTAGCAGGGGGAACAAACGATAGTTGTTTCATCTGAACTTGTATTATGTTCGCAGACAATTCTGGTAAGTTTTGATCAGACTGCCTGTTTGAAATAGTAGGGCAGGATTCAGGAGAGAACCAGGCTTTAACCGTTTTAATGCCTTGTTAACAGTCAACCGTATTGATTTATAAACGACTGTGAATTGCTATCTTACTAAAGTAATAAATTTCAGGCAATTGAAAAAACCCTGATTTTCACTTATGAAAAAGTTGTTGCAACGCTTATTTAGAAAACCGGTTATCTGGCTGGCAGAACGCCTCTCCTCCGCACCTCGAAAAGATCAGGTATTTGCCTCATTATCAGCGTTGCTCAGGAATATTCAAAACAAAAAAGAAAGCAGTGGCATTATTGTCCCATTCGAAATGCCGACCGCAAAATTTGTCATTTTTTCAGACGAACACAAGGGAGCAAGAGACAGCGCCGATGACTTTCGCCCGGCCGAAAACAACTATTTGAACGCCCTGAACTATTATTTTGATAATGGCTTTCAGTTTATTAACCTGGGCGATTGTGAAGAACTATGGGAGAATAAACCGGATATAGTAATTGAGAAAAACAAGGCCGACTTTGAGGCGGAATTACGCTTTCTCAAACAGGACCGGTACTACCGCACCTTTGGCAATCATGATCTGCAATGGAAATTTGACTTCCCACGCAATCGCTTTTTAAAACCTGTTTTTGGCGACAAGTTTATAATATACGAGGGTATTTTACTTACAACTACCTATAATGACCGTACCTATTCAGTTTTTTGTACGCATGGGCACCAGGGAGATAAAAGAAGTGACGGAAATGC
Source organism: Niastella soli (assembly GCF_017742245.1). Lineage (GTDB taxonomy): Bacteria > Bacteroidota > Bacteroidia > Chitinophagales > Chitinophagaceae > Niastella > Niastella soli. The sequence continues at coordinate 1,841,572 of NZ_JAGHKO010000001.1, read as the reverse complement.
TTTTAGTACCTGGTTTGTAGCAGCCATCTGGACGCCGCTGCAACGCTTCCTGGAGATCAGCATCAACTCCACTTCAGACTCGTTCGAGCTGATTGATAAACACAACATCATAATGTACGAATGGAGTGCCACTCAAAAAGACCTGGTGTTTATTTCAGGCCACACGCATAAGCCGGTATTCGCTTCGCTTGATCATATAGAACGGCTTAATAAAGCCCTGGAGAAAGCTAAAGCAAATCAGAATGCTGCAGCTATAGAAACCTTAGAAGCAGAATTGGAGAAAAGAAAAGCGGAATATGCCGGCAAACAGTTTCATAAAACCATGGTGGTCCCTTCGTATTTTAACAGCGGCTGCTGTTGCTTTGCTGATGGAGATGTAACCGGGATCGAAATAGAGGGTGATAATATCAGACTGGTAAAATGGAAAGAAGAAAGCGGACAATCGCACCGGATCATCCTGGAGCAATGCCCACTTTCTTATCTTTTTGATTTGATATCAAATACAGATATGTCAAAATTGTAAATGATTATGCCGAAGTACAACTACCTCGACATATATCATATTACTCACCGTCCATGGAATTACTTTTTTGCCACTTTTTCGGCGCCGTACCATCCATTCTAACAATCTTGGGTAAAAACTTCCCTACTACATCCACTAATGCCGATTGGCTTTTCATCACTACTTCAATATCCTTATAAGCATTTGGCGCTTCATCCAATCCACCACCCAGCAATTTTACTCCATGCCGTTGCAATTGTTCTTTCAACTCTTTTTGCGTAATGGAATTTAATGCTTTACTACGGCTCATTTTTCTCCCGGCTCCATGTGATGCAGAGGAAACCGAGGCGGTTTCGCCCTTTCCTTTCACAATAAAGCCAGGCGCAGTCATTGATCCGGGAATGATCCCTAACACATCCTTACCTGCCGGCGTAGCACCTTTACGATGAACGATCAGTTCCTTCATCCTTCCATCGGGACCGATCATCATTTCCTTCCAGGCAAAATTATGGTGGTTCTCTACCATTGTTAATGGCTGCTCGCCTATTGCTTTGGCAATTTTTGCATGAATAACGTGATGACAGGCAGACGCATAATCACCAGCCAGGTTCATCGCCATCCAGTATTCCATCCCCTCCTGTTCATCTAAATTCAACCAGGCCAAATTAGCCGCTTCACCAGCTAAGCGCCTTTTTTCTCTGGCTATTTTAGTATAGTGGTTAGCTATATTTGCTCCCAAAGCCCTTGAACCTGAATGGGTCAATAATCCGATATAAGTACCAGCATCAATACCCAATATCGCATCTTTCTCACCAACTTCTATAATCCCAAATTCTGCAAAATGATTTCCCGAACCGCTCGATCCCAGCTGCCGCCATGCCTTTGCCTGTAAAGCTTTCAATAAAGGCAATTCGTCAAACTCTTTCCGCTCCATTACTTCATGGTCAGTGGCATCATCAAACATCCCCGGACTACCAAACAATGTAGCTTCGTTTAATTCACGCGAAAAGAAATGTTCGCGTTGAATTAACTCTTTGGGATTAATTGGGAACACACTTAAACACATCCGGCAACCAATATCAACACCAACCCCATAAGGAATTACGGCATTCTCAGTTGCCAGTACACCGCCTATTGGCAAACCATAGCCGGCATGTGCATCTGGCATTAAAGCCCCTGCCACACTGATAGGTAGTCGGGAAGCCAGTTGCATTTGATGCATAGCGCCTTCTTCAATATATTCACCTCCAAACACATTAAAATGAATACCGGTAGCGTTCAATTCAATGGCTTCACCCGCTTCCGCTTCCTTTTTAGGGATCAATTGTTCCGCAATTAATCCAAGTACGGCATCATTTTCATATTCCACAGGTGCACTCAATATTTTTTTCAATAACTCCATCACATTTTCCTTTTTCTCATACTTATAATTCTTTTCCATCAGGTTCATCGCAATGCTTATCACGGGTCCTTCGGGATATCCAATTGCTCTTAATTCCTTACCTGAAATTTTTAACTTCGCCATAAATTATTTTTTAAACCCCCAGGTTGTATTCAACTTCAACCCCTTCCATTTGGGTAATATGTCTTTTAGCATGTTGTACCAGAAAATAAATGTAGTGGTACATATCTATTTTGCCCAGGTTGTTTACGCTCATCATTATTTTATATAAAGCGCCTTCACCATGAGGCATTTTGAGTAACAGCATACGACATTGCTGCAATTGTGATTCCAGCTCCCGCCGAATGTCGGCAACCCGCATTTTTCCGCGAGGTTCCATATGACCTGGCCGGTTCCATACAAATGAATTATGCTGGCCAATTACTCTTATCCGTTGCCAGTCAAGGTCGTAATCAGTCAGTCTTTCAGCATAATCTTCCTTCTTTGATTTTTCCAGCGCCTTCCTGGTGCCCTTGCTGATCAACATCAGCAAATAATGGTTCGTTAATGAAATATGTTCCAGGATCTTATTAATACTCCAACCTTTATTAGTAGGCGCATAAGTCAATAATTCCCTATCAATATTAAACCATTTGAATAATTCATCAAAGGTTTGTACGAGCTCTGTTTCAATAATGTTTATCACTTCAGTTTTCATACACTGCTTTTTACTTAAGTTATTATCGCAGGTATAAAGCAAATGATCTAAAAAAGCAGTTCCGCCCCCATGGGCGGGAACTACTTTAATTCTCAAGGCTATAAACTTACAAGCTACCTACCCGCTTTCGCGGCTGCAGGTTATTTCTGCGATACTAAAATTTGTTTTAACTGATCAATCAACACCCCATTTCCGTTAACACTGATGCTACTGATCTTGTCAGCGATCTTTTCCACATATTCCATCTCCTTCAGCTTCCACAACATGGAATTTTCTTCCATCAGTTTGGCAGTGTTCAACAGGCTTCGGGTGCTGGCTGTTTCTTCACGACGCATGATAGTGTTGGCCTGGGCCTTCTTTTCAGCTATCAGTACCTGGTTCATGATCTCTTTCACATCACCAGGCAATATGATATCACGAATACCGAAACCAGTAACCTCAACTCCCAGTGTTTCAGCTTTGGCTTTTACAGCGTCCAGAATAAAAGGGGTAATGCTTTCTCTTTTCTCCAACAGTTCATCAAATTGCAATCCACCTACATATTCACGAAGTGCCAATTGAAAGATGGCATACAGCTGGTTGCTGAACTCCTTGTTTTGCACCAGCGACTTTTCTATATCATTCACCTTGTACTGGGCCCAGGCGTTTATACGCAAACCAGCTTTGTCTTTAGTCAGAATTTCCTGCCCATTGATCTCAACCTGTTGTTGACGCATATCCAGTTTGTTCACCACAATGGAAATGCCATTCTTCCACCAGGAATACAGGCCAGGTCGCAGGGTTTGCACATAATTTCCATCCATATACAGCACCCCTTTTTCATGGCCCTCTATAGAAATGGTACGCACAAAGGGAGCCACCAGTTTATGCTGCAAGGTGGTACGGCTCATATTTTCAGTGATCTCCACTTTACTTATATCGGCACTAACAAATTCATGCTGAATAACACTTTTCCAAAAGGTGTAACGACCGGCGGTCAATACCTGTTCCAGAAAACCATTTTTATAATGCAGCACAATTTCATCGGCTTTCACTTCCACCACATGCAGCGCTTCAGCAAGTTCAGTATCCTGTAACAGGATATTCAGTTCAACAGGTGCATTGAATGGGTTTGTTACATTATATATTTTAACGGTTTCTTTTCCCCAGAACCAGTATTTTCCTTCTTTTAGCATACGCTTGTAAGCGCCCTGTTTAAATACAAGACCTACTTCGTAGGCGTTTACACGAATAGTTTTCATAATATTTTCTTTTTTCATGTTGGATTAATAAAAGCCGGGGTGTACTTACCATCCCGTAATTGCGGAAGCAGACTTTCTCTAATGTTTGTTATTCCCGTTCATCAACAAGCTGTTTACCAAAGCATCCTAATAAACAGGTCCCTGATAAAGTGATATAAACCCCATTATCGGCCATCTGCCTGCAGGCAGTTACCGGATTGCGATCCGCCCTTTGGCGGTTCACCAGTAAATAGGCCCGGCTTTTAAATTGCATCACCATTTGAGAAGCGGTGTACTTCCAAACTGCACCTTAAGCAGTTGTGGATTTCAAGTCCACATTCTATTGCTCTACCACTGAGCTATTCGCCTAGGCGAAAAGGGAGTCGAACCCTTGACCCATAGATTAAATGGCTGGCAGTACCCGATTTCAACACAGCATACAGATAGTTACTACGTCTGCACTGTTGTGCCACTATGAAACACGAACCTGGTTGTTTACGTCAGGCAAATACCAGTCTTCCCGAAGGAAGCTTTTTATACCAGGCAGCTACTGCTGCAAGCTGGTTCAATAGTTTTTATCTTTTTTTACAAAAGGCCCCTTGCTACTTCTTCAAGAATGCGCGGCAATGGCTTGTTCTTTAATACATTCTTTTCCCTTTCGCGTTCACCTTTCCACCATTTATAAACACCGCCGTCTAGCAATTTATCCAACCGGTATCTGTAGTTATTTGCATCCAGGTAATTGCGGATTTCCTGGGACCGGCTTTCAACCATTGCATCTCTTCTTCTTATTTTATCGATCACATTAGGCCGTACCCGCAATACAAAGCGCCAGGGCTCACGAAAAACATATCGCTTTACCAGTTCTTTTCTGCTATCCATTTCCCATACTTCATCAAAAAATTGCTTTTCTTCATCTGTGAATCCCATCCGATTAAACCTCCATCCATCCGGACGCAATAAGCTTTGCTTCTTCACCCGGTATTTTTTCCTTCCAAACCTTCTATATTTAACCATGAAATCCTTTCTATGACTCCAATCACAGGTGTTGATCTTTTTCAGGATATTCTCAAAGAACGCTGCATGTTTACTTGTTGCTACATCTTCGCGTAATACAAAAAAGCGGTTCCAGCCTCTTTGCACGGGTGGTTTCAATGGTTCCCAAATGATAGTGTTTTTTTGTTTGCACAGGTGAGTTTCTTCTTTATCTAACTTCAATAACTTTTTGTCAAAGTCTTCATACTGCATGCGTTTCTTCTGCCTTACAGTACGCAATCGATACGAAAGAATTTCCGAACCGTATTGCTTAACCAGTTTGCTGTCCATAATGATTGTATTTGTTTCGATCGGAAACTGCGGTGCCATTGCACCATTGCTATTCTTTGTGTCATTATGAACAGTGAACTCTTCTTCATTTTTTATTTTTTTAGAAGCTTTTCCAGAGTAATAAACTCCGGAAAAGCTTTGTTATAATTATTGAACCACCTTATTAGCACAGGTTGAACTGGCGAAAGCATGCGGTTTGGCTTTAAATACAAACCCCATCCCCATTATGTATCCCATGGCTTCTTTCAACGCATCGTTACTTTTAAAGTTGGGGTTGGTATTGATGTCGGCATGCACCTCCATATCTACGTTGTAAATAGTAAACAGGCGACACAATGCGTAAGCGATCTCAATACTTTTTGAAACCTCCGTCAACATCCGTTGTTTGATGTTCATTTTTTGCAGGGTGGTCTCATTGTGTATATACATGAAACCGCCTTTACCTTTACGAACAAATACGATCACCGTTGCAAACTCTGTTTCTTTACCCTTAACCTGACTATCGGTACCAATACATACTTTTAATGTATGTCCCATCTCTTTTTCACGCACCAATACGGCCCTTACTTCATCTTCAATAGGTCTGGTTATTCTTGTACCATCCAGTTTTCTCCAATGCTGTTGTTGCTCCATGGCATACCTCCATTCTGTGTATTTTAGTTTTGAATTACGTGCTGTCTAAATCCAATCACTTCTACCCTGCTTGCTGGTTGCTCCTTTTCATGAGGGTTGGCTATTTCTGCAATGGTCATGGGCTGATTAATAGTTGTATCAAACCCGAGATGTTTGCTTAACCTTTGGGCTTTTGCTGTACTCAGCTTCCCAAACTCATACTTCGCGATCAGCCTTCCTTTCCGCATCAGTGCGCTATCTACCAGCGTGAGCGAATTGTTGAAGGTGCATATGAGTTGTACATTCAGAAAATCGGCCAGTAACCCATCTGAAATATTCAACAGGTTTGATACTGATGAACTTGAATTGTACTTCCTATCCATGATAATATTCTCGGCATCTTCAATAACCACAACATTATTCGGGTTATTCACCAGCATATCAATGAAATTAGGGTCCATCAGATTGCAGGCTATTCCAGGCGACAAAAACAACACCCGCTTTTTTATTTTTCCTATAAGGTAGCGCAGGTAGGTTGTTTTTCCTGTCCCCGGTAACCCATGCAACAAAACAATTCCCTTGTCATTCTTCTTATTCAATCGCTGCCTGATAATCTCGTCTGTTTCTTTAAAATCATCTTCATAAAAAAGATCTATATCCAGCTTCGTACGTTTAGTCTCCATAGCCTTTAACTCGAGCCCCTCACTCCCCTGTACGATCAAATTGATCTCAAAAGGTTGTCGTCTTTGGCGCGCCTTGTACTGATTGGCTAATTCGGTTATAGTTATTACCCATTCAGGGATTGAACCATCATGCATCACTTCGCAATAGTCACTACCAAGTTCAACCATACGATTCCCTTCAAAAACAAGCACCGTCCTGTCAAATTCATATTTTTTACGCGCTTTCTTGTACCAATGGCGTTGGTGTATGTGTTTAATCTGATTGCCGAATTTTTCTTTTAATACATTGAATAATTTTTCGCCATCGACCTGGCTAATAAAATTCACACTTGGCAACTGGTTAAAATGGTACATGTATAATACATTCGCATCCAGAAAACGATGATCAAATAAACTATTAGCATTGATCACTTTCTGTGAAATCAAATTCTCCATATTATTCTTTAAAATAGTTAATAGATGTTTGCTCCTTTGCTTACAAAGAATAGCCCTTTAACTATTTCATTACACGAGTACGCATAACCTGAGTTTTTAGCACGGCCCCTTCGACTCGAACGAAGACTGATAGTTTTGGAGACTATCATGCTACCATTACATTAGGACCATATAGGTGGTGCCTCGTGGAATCGAACCACGATGAACCCGGCTTCAACGGGATGCAATAGAACCATCTCTGCCAAAGCACCTGGTAGTCTGTATGAGGATCGAACTCATCCGCCCGGTTCGAAAGACCGGTGCCCTAACCAACTAGGCGAACAGACCATTTTTTGCGGATGAAGAAAGACTCGAACTTTCAACCTATCCCTTAACAGGGGAGTGCTCTGCCATTGAGCTATTCATCCTTTTTATTCGTCGACCCGATGAGATTCGAACTCATGCTCCCCCGGTTAAAAGCCGGATACTTTAGCCAACTAAGCTACGGGCCGTATTTTGTGATGACTGACAGACTCGAACTGTCAACCGGTATCGTATCAGAATACTGCTCTACCAATTGAGCTAAGTCATCTTTATTCGTTGGCCTGACCGGATTCGAACCGGTAACCTTGAGCGTATAAGGCACCTGCTCCAACCATTGAGCTACAGGCCATTTTCCTGATACAGCAAATATGCATTTCAAACTGCGCAACACATTTGCGTATTTAAAACTATTTTATAAAAACTTATTCATTATTCTTATACAGCAAATATGCACTCCTACCTGCGCAGCATATCTGCGCATTGAATAATATTTTTTAGACGGCTTAAGAAGATTCGAACTTCTATTGCTGCGTTCGTAGCGCAGGGTTCTTCCATTGAACTATAAGCCGTTTTCGGGTGATAAGCCCGTTTCGGGTGAGCTGCGGGGTTCGAACCCTGTTCTTCCCGTTCACAGCAGGACACTTTACCAAATAAGCTACAGCCACCATTTGTTGTTGAGGCAGGGGTTGAACCTACACCGTCAGTGTCAAAGACTGATATGCTAAACCATTACACCACTCAACAATTTTGCGGTTAGTACGAGAATCGAACCCATATCATCGGATCGACAATCCGCGAACACCAACTAACCGTTAAGAGCAGCACTGGAGAGTCGAACTCCATCCTCCTGAGTGGAAGTCAGGTACGCAACCATCAACGCTTGTACTGCTTTTGTATAGGAGACAGGACTCGAACCTGCAGCCTCCCCGATCCAAACGGGGTATCCGACCAACCGGAATACTCCTATATTTTGTAGCGATCATTGCTGCCGCTACCGTTTTCATAAGGGCTTATTTTAGTTAGGCTTAATGGCCAATGAATGTTTTTGGAAAAGCATCCGCCTTTCAACGGACGCTTATTTTTCCTCCTTTTGAATACATATCATCAACGCTTGTACTGCTTTTGTATAGGAGACAGGACTCGAACCTGCAGCCTCCCCGATCCTAACGGGGTATCCGACCAACCGGAATACTCCTATATTTTGTAGCGGTCATTGCTGCCGCTACTGTTTTCATAAGGGCTTATTTTAGTTAGGCTTAATGGTCAATGAATGTTTTTGGAAAAGCATCCGCCTTTCAACGGACGCTTGTTTTTCCTCCTTTTGAATACGTATCTTGAATCTCTTTTATCGAACCTGAAATCCGGCAGGATGTCTTGCATCTACTTGTTCATCGTTTATCTGCCCGTTTATTTTTTTCTCTTTGTTTTTGTTGCCGATCAAAGACATGATCACTTTGATCATAAACACGGCTACTAATAATTGCATCATCTACACTCCTTTTTCTTCTTTCATGAAGTTTGTTTTGGTAAATAAAAAAGCCCGGTCGTTTTGTCGACCGGGCTTTTTGTTATTCGATACCTGTATTTACAGTTTCGTTTAAACACAACCTGGTCGTATGGGTATATCACGTTTCTCACCTATGCCACTATTGAAACAAATCACTGCTGACGCAATTGCACACGGGTTCCACTGGATAAACCGTCTTGTATTACCCATCGTCATACTTTGTATATGTCGCAATGATTGTATCATCAATTCCTATCTGATTAGTTAGATGTTGTTTTTAATAAATTTCATAAGCAATTACGTTTTATTGTTTACCCACTGCTCACTAACTCTTACACACAAATGAAAATAACATACCCTTTCCTTTTGGTCATACGGGTCCCTTTTCGCTGTAGTTTTATTAAACAGCCGATAAATAAAAAACCCCGCAATTCCTTGCGGGGCCTGTGTTATAGTGAATTAGTTGTTTCAACTTATTCTTCAGCGTAACACGCCCCGCAAACAGTAAAGCCCTCTATCGGACTCCAGCCGTTCAGCACAATATGTGATTGTTTGCGTAACATGTTTTTGTTGATTTGTTTATGCAAAGGTGTCAATAATTTTTCAATTACACCAAATATTTTGTGAAGTTTTTTTAAAAATATTTTTCCGGCACCATACAGCACCGTTATTTTCTTCGGCTATACGTACCCATTAATTGAAGACAACAAGATGGTAGTCAGTAGAAAAGCTTATCCGGCAACGTTATACATTACCAGGTTTGTACAGGTTGTTCTTGATAGCATAAATGATAATGCCGGCGGTGTTCTTCACTTCCATTTTTTCCATGATCTTTAACCGTAACCCTTCCACGGTGCGCACGCTCAGGAAAATCTTTTCGGCAATTTGCTTGCTGGTGAGTCCGTTACATATATCTGCAACAATATCAAGTTCCCGTTCATTGAACTCGGGTTTCGGTTTTTGCTTATATGGGTTGAATTTACTTTTGGCCACCATTTGAGCCAGCTTGTTAGAGGTATGACGGCAATAATAGGGTTGCTGCTGGTACACAGATTTAATGGCCTCTATGATCTCGTTCTTATCGGCATTTTTCAACAGGTAACCCCGGGCACCCGCTTCCAGCATATCGATGATCAGGTCCTCCTCATCAAACATAGTGAGTGCGATGATACCTACATGTGGGTAATGTTCGGCAAGATGTCGGGTTGCGGCAGCCCCGTCCATCACAGGCATTTTCACATCACTGATCACAATATCAGGTTCCTGTGATATTACCTGTTCAATCAATTCTTTTCCATTGGCAGCTTCGCCCACCAATAAAATATCCTGCTGCTTTTGCAACATTGCCCGCAATCCGTCGCGAAAAATCTCATGATCGTCAGCAATAGCAACTTTTATATTGCCATATGTTTTCATAATAACGCCTGGTTCTGGTCAAAGAGGAATTTCAATTGTATACGTGGTGCCCTTACCTACCTCAGACTGACAGGTAAGCTCACCTCCCATCACCTCGGTCCTACTGTGCAAGTTACGAAGTCCAAGGCCGGGATTGTCTTTTACCTTTGTAAAATAATCAAAACCTTTACCATTATCGGCAGTCATGAGCAAAAGATGGTTCCCTTCCGTTACAATTTTTATGATCAGCAGACTGGCCTGGGCGTGTTTTATGGTATTGTGAAGAATTTCCTGAATAATGCGGTAGATATTGACCTCTTTATATTGGTTTAGGTGTACGTCTTGCTCACATATAAATCTTATTTCTAATCCATATACATCCCGGTTATTTTCAATAAACTCGTTAATGGCTTTTTGAAGTCCCTTTCGCACCAGGGTATTGGGCATCAGGTTATTCGAGATCTCCCGCAGTTTGCGGATAATGCTGTCCAAATGGGTGCTTGATTTCCTGATCACGGCTTCGTCATCAGGGTCGGTAGTATTGAGGCTGTTGATCTGAAGTTTTACGGCAGAAAGCAGGGGGCCAAGTTCATCATGAAGGTCGGAGGCTATACGCCGGCGTTCTTTTTCCAATGTATCAATTTCAGCCTGTATTTTTTCCTTATGCAGTTGCAGGCTGCGGCGTTGATAGCGTATGATGGTGATAATAAAATAAAGCAAGGTTATACCCACTACACCAACTACTATCAAAAGAGACTGGTAAAGTTCTTTTTCCTGGGTATCCATATTACAGCTACTGCATACAAAAGATTAACCAATAAATTTGAATATACCATTATCGCCTGCAATCCCCGCCTGAATTCTCTACTGGGAACATACATGAATGTTATTCCAGTTGATGACCATACTATAAAGAATGAATAAAATATTATAATCCCCAGGCAAATCCAAAATTTTGGATTCTTGTAAATGCTGGTTCGTTCATGCACCACCATTCTGTTAAAGGTGTTTACACTGAAAAAGATCAACGCAAACGAATACAGAATGAAAAAGTACAAATTATTCTTGATAAAACTTACAATTACAATATTGGTCGCTAACCATATTACAAAAAAAACACTTGCAATGGCAATAAACGTTGATTTTTTCCTGTTAAACAGCCCCCAGTTGTGAAAAAGCCAGAGGAAAAAAAAGAAATCAACGTAAGAAAAAACATTCAATACAAAGGTAAACGCCTTCGGATGGCCTGTTACATTCCAGACCCGATTTAATAATTCTACAAATAATGCTGCAATACAATTAAAAATGAAGGGATAGTAAGATGGATCTATCCTTCGAAATCTTACTATCCCGATTATTACAGCAAAACCGATGCTTAAACTTAAAATAAAACGTACGGTACTATCCATTGTACGAGTAAAACTCGGTTATTGAATTAGGGTAATGTTGTCACTTTACTAAGGCTCGATATCACAAGGAGGATTACATTGGCCATATTCCAAGCCACCTTCATCATTAGTTGCCTGGGCACCCAAAGCTCCGTTATTATCTTTTATGTAAACATCTTTGCCGTTTTTATCCACGCCTACGATCATCAAACGCAAAGCTTTTCTTTTTTCACCGCCGGGTTTAACACCATAGTAAAATTTAAAGCCAACAACAGTGCTATCCTCTAGATATTTAACTATCGATGTCCTATTGAAGATCTCATAATCTGGGATAAAAATATCAGGATTTTTTTTCACTATGCTATCACGTTGTCCGTGAAAGTCTTTCTTATAAATATCAATGCTCATTACAGGAATGAAATGTTTTCTTTTGCCAAGGTCCGATGTGTCTTTCGGATTCTTGATGCAAACTTCATCTTTTCCTATTGTAGTGCCGCCTCCGCAGGAGCTGATCAACAATGCTCCCAGCAGGAAAAAAAGTACGAAAGGGTAAGTCAGATTAGACTTCATGTTAGTTGCCATAAATTTAATTTAGGTGTTTTACGGGGGCTAAAGATATCGGTAAATACCTGCCATAAAATCCGTAGAACTACCTAAAATCTACACAACTACTACCTGTAACATTTGGTACTTTAACGCTTGTACTTCAAGGCTGTATGAAGGAACTTTGGATCAACCAGATAAGCCATTCCCGAGTCACAGGTGAAAGTTAAGGCCCAATCGTACTTTTATAACAATTAATTTTAATTCCATGAGACAGCAACACTCCCCCGTTAGTAAATCAGACTCTGTTTCGCAAAACGAAACCGCCCACAACTCATTTCAACCTATCATGGCCGATTCAGTTGAAGTAATGGAATACTTTTACAGAGGCAAAATTCAGCAGCTGGAGCAATCACTTGCCCAACTTAACCTGTTAGACAATGCGCGGGAAATTGTCGGTTTATGCAGAGAGATTGTTCGTACCAAAGAAGTACTAAAAAAGATCATGATCAATAAAGAAGGCGGGAGCTCTTTTAATTTATCAATCAAATAACCTTCCCTGGGCACCCGGTCGCCTGAAGTTGGTCGTATCCACAACACGTTCTTCAGCGTTCATGCCATACAGTTTACCGTATTTGCGATATTGCTGGGCTATCATCTCAGCAATATCGCCTTCCCCACGCATCCGAACACCAAACCGGGTATCGTTTACCTGACCGCCATGACTCTGTTCTAACATATGCCATACTTTATCAGCCCGGTCAGGAAAGTTTTTATACAGCCAGTCGTGAAACAATAATTTAACCGATCCATTCAACCTTACAAATGTATAAGCGGTAGAAGTGGCCCCATGCTCTTTCGCTGCAAGCATTATACGCTGCATCTCGTGATCATTCAACCCCGGTATCATGGGGCCCATCATTACGCCTACCGGAATGCCTTCCTGACTTAATTCCTGTATCAGCCGCAACCGCTGCATAGAAGTAGTGGTGCGTGGTTCCATTACCCGCCGCAGGTCTTCATTGAGCGAGGTGATGGTAACCATCACAGATACCAGTTTTTTACTGGCCATTTCTTTCAAAAGATCTTTATCGCGTACCATGCCGCCGTTCTTGCTGATGATGCCTACCGGCTGGTTAAAGGAATTACATACCTCCAGTAATGACCTGGTTAACCGGTATTTTTGTTCGGCCGGCTGATAACAATCGGTATTGCCACTTAAGCTAATGGGTTCACATTCCCACTTGGGGTCCATTAAAAACTTACGAAGTAGTTGTGGAGCATTTGTTTTAACAATTATCTTCCTTTCAAAATCAAGCCCTGCACTATAACCCCAGTACTCGTGTGCATTCCGGGCATAACAATAAATACAACCATGCTCACACCCCATGTAGGGGTTCATGCTGTACGACATGCCCACATCGGGACTGGTCACTTTATTAACCAGGCTTTTTGCTTCCTGCTCCAGGTATTGGGTGGATTCCTGCTTTTCGCTCCAGTCGTCAATGCCTTCCACATGTTCCTGAACATGCTGGTTTTTTAAAAACCGGTTCTTTGTATTGATCTGGGCACCCCGGCCTCTTTTATAATTTTCAGTCTCTTCCATTTTCTTTGGGGTAACCCGGTAACTGTCCCGCTTGATCTCTTTCATATTGTACCTCTTTATTTATCACCAACCATTCGTCTTCATGAATAAGGTTTCTATATTACTGCAATCCCGCACGACACTCCCATCCCGATACTTCGGGACAGGAGGTGGCCCCATCTTTAATTTGAAAGCTTAAAACAATTCCACAACAAGGTTAACTATATAAATAATTCTCCTTGTTTTGTCGTAACGGGTAAATTCATAAATTCAAAACGTTGGGCTATTTGCCACGATTTATCACCGAGGCGTCGTTTTAGAAATAACATGTTATCTGCTATAAATGAACCAGTAAACTGGCGGTGCGAAAATTCAAGCCAACCCTTTTCATATTGCCAGGGCACCAGCCTGCGGCCAATTGCAATAAACGGTTCATCAATAAAATGCGGCTTGTGTTCATTATCCAGTTTCATTAACCGCTGCGCATCCCGGATTTCACGCACCAGGTTTTGAACAGGTGTTTTTGTAGTAACATTTATAAATATGGTATGGGCCGGAAAGCTTCCATAATCTTTCAACGAAACTTTAAATGGCTGAAACCCCATCCCTACTACTTTCAGGCGATTTATAATCCGCTCTTCCATCATTTCTAACTGAGTAAACCGTACCAGCGCAATATGCGGCTTACTAATGAGGGCAGCTGAATTTTTATACGTTTCGCTGAACTCATTTCTAACTTTTGCAATTTTATTCCGCAACTCTTCATGCGGGTTCAATACCAACATGTATTCATTTATTCTGCAACCGGGTATAGACTGAATATTGATTTTCATAATTGATTTTTAAGGATGAAATAATATCAGGCCACTTCACTGAAGGATTTATGGTTAGTTGGTAAAAAACGAAATACGTTTATGGTTTTAGCGGCAGCAAAGGGATGGTCACGACCGAGCAAAACCAGTTCTGTAGCCATAAAATGGGCCCGAAAAGTTTTACGGGAATACACGGGCAGGCTTTTATGGTAAACAGATTCTGGTAATTCACTGGCCAGGGCAATATGCGGTATGCGGTCAATGCTATTGCTGGCCATGGCATGCACATGATTATCAAGCATTTTTAATTGACTGGCCAATTGCTGCATCGGCTGGTGGTTTTGTATGCGCAGGTAAATACTGTGTTGAGGAAAACCACTATAATTATTAAGTGTTACATCAAAGCTGTTGTGCTGGCTGCAAATACGTTGTATCCACCGGATCAATGTTTCTTCCATCCCTTCACCTGCATAAAAACCAGCCACCATTATATAAGGAAATGATTTTGTCACATTCTCTACTCCATAATTCATAAAGAATCGCTGTTTTTCAGCCATAATCTTTTCATATACAACGGTATCAGGATATATGACAAGTTTATATTCCCGCTGACCGCTGCCATTCCAGGCAAATGGGGTATTTTTTACTAACCCGGTATTCATAAAACAATTTTTATTGGATTATAAATTTAGCATAAATTTACTAAATAATTTAGTACACCAAAAATTAAATTATATGGAGGGGGATTATTTTAACGGAACATCGTACCGGGGAACAAAAAAGTTCTCGCAACAGGATGTTAAGACAGCCGATGCCACTGGCTTCGGCGCTGCGGCGGATGATTATATGGAACGCGGCATTGACCTGAATGAACAACTGATCCGTAATAAACCGGCCACTTTCTTTATGCGCGTACGCGGCGAAGCTATGACCGGCGCCGGTATATATGATGGCGATACCATTATTGTAGATCGCAGTATAAAGGCCGAAAGCGGTAAAGTAGTGGTGGCCGTGCTTAATGGAGAAATGTTCATCAGACGGCTCGAAAAAACATTCAACAAACTGCGGCTGCTATCAGAAAACAACAAGCACGCAACCATTGAGGTAGATGCATCCTGCGATTCACTGGGCATTTGGGGAGTAGTTACGTACTGTATTCATTTGGTTTAAATCGCTTTTACCGCTATTTAGCAAGCACCAACATAATTAAACCATTCCATTAAGCCATCCTTTGCGCTCATTGAGCCGCTCCGGTTTGCGGGGCGGCTCCCAACCCAAAAGCATAGTTTGTTATGAAAGCAATTGTTGATTGCAACAGTTTCTATTGTTCCTGCGAACGATTGTTCAGACCCGATCTGCAACACAAGCCGGTAGTGGTACTAAGTAATAACGATGGGTGCATCGTTTCCCGCAGCGATGAGGCCAAAGCGGCTGGAGTGGACATGGCGGCCCCTTATTTCGAATCAAAGCCACTTATTCAAAAACACAACATTTCAGTATTTTCTTCCAACTATAATTTATATGGCGATCTCAGCTGGCGGGTTATGGAAACATTACGCATGTTATTGGGCGACGCCAGCAAGGTAGAGGTATACTCCGTTGATGAAGCTTTTATTGATCTTGGTGATGTGTCTGAGGAAAAGCTGTATGACACTGCCATGAATATTCGGCTTACCGTTGAACAATGGACCGGCATTTCGGTATCCATCGGTGTGGCGCCAACCAAAACGCTGGCAAAGCTGGCGAACTATCTTGCCAAGAAAAACAAAGCTGCTACGCAATGTGTGTATGTGCTGGCCAACCGGCAACAACAGGTAACAGCCATGAAGCAAACCCGCGTGGGCAATGTATGGGGTGTTGGCTATTCCTATGCGCAAAAGCTCGTAAACCTCGGCATTACCAGCGCCTGGGAGTTAAGTACTATGTCTGAGGAATGGGCATATGCCAATATGGGTGGCGTAACCGGCGCCCGCTTAATCAGGGAATTAAACGGATTGCCTTCGCGCGAAATGGAAAAGCCCCTGGTTAACAAAAAAATGATCGCCACCACGCGCATGTTCGGGCAACCGGTGACGGATCTCAATGATATTAAGGAAGCTATTGCTACTTATATATCCAGAGCCGCTGAAAAATTACGCCGGCAGCACAGCGCCGCCAAAGTGATCAGTGTCTTTATTGTACCCCGGGAACAGAACTATGAAGTAAGTTTTCGCCGGGGCGCCACTGTAAGCTCTTATGTTACTTTACCTGCCGCCACCAGCAGTACCAGTGAATTAATAAAACCCGCCGTGCAGTTGGTAGAGTCGTTATACGAACAGGGTAAAGTGTATAAAAAAGCAGGGGTTATGCTGGCTGGGCTGGAACCGGATGAATCTATTCAGGGTAATTTGTTTTCGGCTGGTCCGCAGAAGTATCAGCGTCTGTTAATGGGCATGATGGATAATATTAACTTCAGCATGCGCGACGATGTGTTGAAGTTTGCTGCTTCCGGATTGGCGCGCAACTGGAAAATGCGGCAGGAATTACGCAGCAAACGATATACTACACGATGGGAAGAATTATATGAGGTCAGTTAATGGCCTGGTAATCGTTGAAGATTTAAGAACCCTTTTTTAATCGAAAAAGGTTATTTGCGTTCCGGCTGCCTGCCCTTCCGGTTCTATAAAATGCGGTTGAGCTAACTGCAAGCCGCAAGCTGCATTCAGTTTGTCGGTCAGGTAAATGATCAGTTCCGGGGAATACAATTCATCTTCCATATGCACAAAAAAATACAGTTCTTCCAATCCCTGCTCAATCCAGTTAATGATTCGGGCTATCCAGGCATCCAGGCGGATATAATCTGTAGGATGCATGCTATTGGCCACAAACCGTACAAAAGCTTTGGGAATGGTAAGATGCATATGGGCGCAGTCCCTGCGGCCTGATGTATCAGTTATAACAGCGCCTTTTTTGAGTAAATACAAAGTATTGAAGAATTCCTTTCGAATGGCTTCGTATGCAAACCAGTCGGGGTGACGCACTTCTAAAAAGAAGGTCACATCGGCGGGCAATGATTGCAGAAATGCAAACAATTCTTCTTTTCGAGCGGGGCCAAATGAATCACTCAATTGTATAAATACAGGCCCAAGGTGCTCTTTAAATGCTTTTACGCCCTCTAAAAACTCCCTGACCGCATTTTGCCTGCCCAGTAAACCACCCTGATGCGTAACGCCCTGGTACAATTTGGGACAAAAGATAAAATCCCGGCCACTGGCTTTATCGGCCCATTTGGCAATGGCGGTTTCATCATAAATTTTATAATGTGTGGCATTCAGTTCAATGCAATTGTAATGTTGTACGTAGTTGCTTAAAAAATCTTTCTCCTTTGCTTTCGCCGGATATATTTTCCCAAGCCAGCCCGGCACGCCCCACTGGGGACAGCCAATTCGTATGTTTACGGTGGGCTTTTTCACGCCCCCCAGGATCTTTTTATTGCCGGCAGGCTCCGACGGAAGTGTAAAATCCACCCTATCTAATTCACTTACAGGCAGTTTTCCAAACTTCATAGTAAAATAATTAACAGGCTTACAAGGTAATAAGTTGACAGGATTTTTCCATTTTTTAGCCATATCAACCCGCCAATCAGTTATCCGGTCAACTTTTTTTACCATCTTTAAAATATTGCTAGGCGCAGGCCGTCTACTCAGGTATAATACATGAAGGAGACGCTTACGATAGCATCTGGCATGACGGCAGACAGGAGACGCAATATAACGCAGGTCATTACCGACTACAGCAAACGCCTCATGGGCTTTATCCGCAAACGGGTAAACAATGAAGCCGATGCGGAAGATATATTGCAGGATGTGTTTTACCAGTTTGTTGGTAACACGCAGCCTATTGAGCAAATGACTGCCTGGTTGTTTACGGTAGCTCGTAATAAGATAATCGACCGGCAACGAAAAAAACGTCCAGAAGCCCTGGAAGACCTGTTTGGGGAAGAGGAAGGAGAAGAAGGCGGACTTAACTGGACTGAATTTTTATTTGATGCCAGCGACAACCCCGAGAAAGATTACCTGCGGACCCTCTTCTGGGAAGAATTGAACAATGCGCTCAATGAATTGCCCGAGGAACAAAAGCAGGTGTTTATATTAAATGAACTGGAAGGAGTACCATTTAAAGAAATTGCCGAACGGACCGGTGAAACGGTGAACACCCTGCTTAGCCGCAAACGCTATGCAGTGCTTCACCTGCGTAACCGGTTAAGTGTGCTCAAAGATGAATTATTAAACTATTAAACAACGTGTAACATGAAACGAAGATTCTGGTTTGGCAAAGCTGTTATGATCCTGGTATTCTGTACCACCTTTGTCATGTTGTTCAGCTATATAGTAATGAGATTGTGGAACGGTATATTGCCCGATGTATTGGGCGTAAAAACAATCACCTTCTGGCAGGCACTGGGCATACTGGTATTATCAAAAATATTATTCAGTGGCTTTGGTGGCTTTCACCATAAAAAAGAACAGTTCAGAAACCGCTTCCGGCAAAAAATGCTGGACAAATGGGAAAAGATGACACCTGAAGAAAAACAGCGATTCAAAGATGAATGGAAAAACCGCTGCAGCAGCTGGCGGAGAGGCCCTTTTAATGACCGGGATTTCCCCACCCACGAACCCGAAGCCGAGAACAGGTAAACCCGCTTTTTTAATAAAGCTTATAGGTTATGGAAGTGCTTGTATTTAAAACCAACCTGCGCTTTAAAAAGCAGATCAACGCGGTAACTCCCCATATCAACAACCTGCAGGGCATTGCCCGGTGGAATGTTGACCTCGACGATACCGACAAAATACTTCGAATTGAATCCGTTGATCTTAGCCCCCGCTCTGTTGAAGTTACGCTACAACAGGCTGGTTATTTTTGTGAAGAGCTGCAATAAGCTATAGGTATCTGCGCGAAAGATCGAACAGGATCTTTTTATCATCATCAGTTAATGCCTTGATCATAACAGTATCCTGCGGTACAAAATGCAACTTGAACGAACGGATGGCGGCCAGGGTATCTTTCACATTATAACCAATAATACGTAAGGCCTGGGTTGCATTAAAATAATCAGGCACTACTACGGCCGTAGTATCATACCACAAACCAAAACCGCGTTGCGACAATGTTTGCCAGGGAAAGAAATTACTGGGATCATTTTTGCGGCTTGGCGCAATGTCGGCATGACCAATAAAATTTGCAGCGGGTATGGCATAATGTCTCTTCAGCGTATCCAGCAATTTTACCAAACTGGTTATCTGTGCATCGGGAAATGGCTCAGTGCCGTTATTATCCAACTCAATACCAATGCTGCTTGAATTGATATCGGTAAAATTCCCCCACTTGCTCACCCCCGCCTGCCAGGCACGCAGGTAATCGTTCAACATATGGTGAATGGTACCATCCTTACAAATTACATAATGGGCACTTACTTTCGTACGCTCCAGCGTAAATGTTCTTAATGTTTGCGCGCAGGAGTTTTGCGCAGTATGGTGTATGATAACAAAGTTTGGTTTACGCAAATCGAAGTTGGTAGTACCTACTGCATAAACCGGCATAATGGCTGAATCAAGCAGGAGTTTATTAGGGACCGGTCTCAAATTGCTGGCTAACTGTTTTGCTTGCTTTTTGTAGAGCTTGTTGGTTTTGGCATAGGGATTATGCGCACAACTGTAAACAAGGGTCGAAATTATTATAGCCAAAAACAAACTACCTGCAAATACACGCATAGTGAACGGTTTTTTTACAACCTGTGCAAAGTAGTGAAGTTAGCTGTTAAGCAAAAAAAAATCCTCCCCGGTTAAGAGGAGGATTTTTTTATTTGGCATCCCTGATTATTTATTTAGGAGAACCACCGCCTATTCCACCACCACTATCATTGGCACGCTTGTTCTCTTCTTCTGCGCCTGTTTTACGTTGACGCGCTGCTTTCACCTGGCTGTTACCAAACCTGTACGTAAAGTTCAGCTTAAGCTGACGGCTTTCAAAGTTACCGCTTGCCACTGTGTGCTGCCCGGCATAATTGCTGGTGCCTTTCCATTTCAGCGTATGGAAGATATCACTTACCGATGCTTTGATATTACCCATTCCTTTCAATACAGTTTTCTGGAAACCTCCATCTACGCTCCACAGACTGTTACTTTTAATAGTACCCTGCCAAATAGATGGAGAAGTGAAGAACCCGCTCATTTCACCCGTCCAGCCTTTACCTAACTTAAATGTTTGTTGTGCAAAGAAGTTAAAGGCATACACATCCAGGTCAATTTTTCTTTCAGGACCATTGTCAGCCTTGTATTTTGAATAGTATGCATTCAAATTACCAAAGATGCTATACCATCTATACTGGAAGGGATAGCTGACGTTCAGGCTTACGATATCCTGGGTGGCCAGGTTCTTTTGTGAAATGAATGCTTTTGACTTTTCCGTTACATCAACCAGTTGTGAAAAGATATCTTTTACATGGCTATAGTTCAGGGTAGTGTTTAACCGGTATTTATAGGTATGGGTAAGTCCCACGCTGTTGGTATACTGCGGTCTTAACCCGGTGTTACCCTTTCTGTACGTATACTCATCCAATTTAAATTCAAAAGGATTCAGGTCCTGGTAATTAGGCCTGTCTATACGCCGGCTAAAGGTTAAACTATACTGGCTCATTGGCTTTTTGTTCAAAGTAATGGCCGCGCTGGGGAACAGGTTGGTATAATCCCGGGTAAAGGTAGAATCGTATGGAATGTATTTAAGCTGGTTGGCATCCCATGAGAACCCTTGTGACCTGCCCGTAGCGTGGGTATTTTCAACCCGCACACCGGCCTGTATCATAAAACCTTTGAACTGTCTGTTGTAATTAATATAACCGGCACTGATATTCTCCTTATATACAAAGTTGTTGCTGCGTGAAGTATCATAGTACTTTGTAACTCTGTCATTCGGGTCAACATCATACCGCTTGAAGTCATTGTTGCTTTCTACATATGAAAGCTTACCACCCAAACCTAAACGGCCTTTCTTTAAGTTTTGCTCATAGTCAGCCTTTAAGCTGTACAGATCAATGTCAGTAGGCGCATTCATGAAGTAAATACGACTGTAGATCGGTTTTGCTTCGTCGGTTGGATTGTAATAATCGTTTGGCTGATATTGATCGCTTTTGTTACGATAAGCGCCATAATCCGCATCGATATTCAACTCATGGCCCGAAGAATCGGCATACCGATAGTTCAGGTTTCCATTGATGTTATTCTTCTTATTCTTACTGGTGTTATTGGCTACCAATATCCGGTCAACAACCTGAGTAGGCATATAAGAAATAGGCGTACGGGCGTAGTTGTTGATGTCCTGATCGGTAAAAGAACCATTGGCCATAATACCGATCGTACTTCTTTTGTTAATGAAATAATCCATCCCTCCTTTAAAGTTATGGCTCTGGTTACCTACATTGATCTTTGTTTTTCCGTTAAACAGGGTATCATCTACCTCACGATGCAGGTTAACATTATTTTCGTTTGGATTATCATTATAGTTATAATTGCCAAATACGTTTACATACTTATTGCGGTTGTTGAGGGAGAAACCGCCATTGTACTTCGGCGTAATACCTATATTATAACCTGCGTTTACGCTTCCATTTGTACCATAGCTTTTGTTCTTCTTCAGCCTGATATTAATGATACCGGCATTACCGGCTGCTTCATACTTGGCGGAAGGGTTGGTAATGATCTCGATAGCTTCAATGGATGAAGACTGAATGGTCTTAAGATAATCTGACAGATCCTTTCCGGTAAAAGGGGTTGGACGGCCGTCTACATATATCTGCACGCCGTTTTTACCGCTTATGGTCAGGTTATCGTCTTTATCAACCATTACACCCGGTGATTTACGCAACAGGTCAAGGGCATCCTGACCTACTGAATTAATAGTCCCTTCTACATTCAAAATAGTTTTATCGGCCTTAACTTCTACCATAGGCTTACGGGCGGCTACCACTACCTCCTTTAAGTTACCAGCAGTTTTGGTTAACATTACTTCAGGAACTGTTACATCACCGGTCCCATTTACTTCAAATGAAGTAGATGTTCTTGATGCATAACCAGTAAAGGAAATCGCTACAAAATAGCTACCTGCGTTGACACCGGTAAATGAATACTGACCGGTTGCATTGGTAGCTGCCAGCTTAACCAGTGCGGAGTCTTTTACTTTTTTTAGTGTTACTGTTGCTCCGGATAAAGCTTTTCCTTGATCATCCTTAACATTACCCGTTATTTGTTGTGCCCTGGTAGCAGCTACACACAATAACAAAGGCAACATTATCAATATCAGCTTTTTCATGAATTAAAATATTTGCAGTTTTAGTCGGCAAAAGTATCTGCGCGTTACAGTGATCTTGCTTCGTATACACCAACGGCAAATAATAACTTTTAACGGTACGCTATAACTCAATGCTTCATAATTTGTTGTTATATCAATTCTATTTATTAAGTAGAATAATAAATGTTTAATCATTGAGTAAACTACGCTTACTTACAATTGTTTGTATGCATCATTGCGTACTACTACGTATTATATTTCAGTAGATAACTTTAGCATTTCACCACGCTGATACTTACTTTCACATGCATAAATCAGCAGTTCACACACATTGGTAACTATAAAATGAAGCTTCCGGTTATTTTTGTTTGCTGGCTGATCGTACGTAGTTCTTTATATAATGAAATGTTTGTCGATTCACACCTTCAATAGGAAGCGCAGGAGAATTGCTGGTAATAGATCCGTATTGCTACAGGGCCCCCGGAGTAAATATCCTTAGTTGGATACGGTCGTTCGCCGTGCACCTTTTGCGAACGTCTTGTATGCTGTTGAAAAACCCAAACCGGAAAAATAAATGAGGCCCCAACCTGAACCCACAAGCATCTGGAAAAGTTATCACAGCATGGAGTGACTGGGCTGGTCACTCCCCTGCGCTCCAATTTTACATTTCATTATACCTCTAAACTCTATAACAGTAAGTTCATCATAAAACGGGGTTCCATAAAGTCCTGCTTCGGCAGGATTTTTTTTGGTAAATGGTGAGTGAAACGGCAATCGGCAATCTCCGACTAATAGCCAGACTCGCTTTAGGCAGCAGTAAGACGTGAAAGGTGAAAAGTGAAATAAAACCAGGGCATATCACTGCGTTCGATGCAAAAACACCTTCGCTGCGCTCAGGAATACGTTCCGGCTGTTGAGATTAATAATTATTTTGCGGCGCCCAATCCTACTTCCTTCGGTCGCCGAAGCCTTGGCGTAGGTTACCTACTTCCTATTGACCGCGACACGCGCAGCGTGGAGCATCCCACTGTATTCCATTGACCCTGCCGATTGCCGTAGCGAGGCTCAAATGTCGTGACCTCTTTCACGTTTCACGTTTCAGAATTGCCTATTAGCAAATAATTGCTAACTTTGTTAGCACATGAAACGCTCCGGTACCGCTGATCTTCCTTTACATTATGGCGCAGTTCCACCCTGGCTGGCAGAACGCATGGCCAAACTGGGCCGGGCCATTACAGAGGTGATCCTGATGGAATATGGGAAGGCCGACTACATTCGCCGGCTGAGTGAGCCCTGCTGGTTTCAAAGCCTGGGCGCCGTAATGGGTATGGACTGGCACTCATCGGGTATTACTACTTCGGTATTAGGTGCATTAAAAAAAGCGCTCAATCCACTCTCAAAAGAGCTGGGCATTTATATCTGTGGCGGAAAGGGAAGTCATTCCCGCCAGGTGCCAAATGAATTGTTGGCTATTGGCGAACAAACCGGTTTGAATGCACAACAGCTTGTTCGCTGCAGCAAGTTGAGCGCCAAGGTAGATAACACCGCCATACAGGATGGGTTTCAATTATACCTGCATAGCTTTATAGTTAGCAATGAAGGAGAATGGACGGTAATACAACAAGGCCTAAATGATGCTACCGGCACAGCAAGACGCTATCATTGGCATTCCCAACAATTGCAATCATTCGTAAACGAGCCGCACACTGCCATCTGTGGTTTGCAGGCTGGTAATATTCTAAACCTGGTTGATAAAGAAGCAGCCCCTACCCGTTCCGGGATACTCACCCTGTCAAATAACGAATCACCCAACGAGCTGTTAACCGAAATAAATCATCTTGTTATGCCAGCCCACCACGAGGTGCAGGCAAAAGATGTTGACCTGAAAAGACTGGGCGCCATGCTTTGGTTAACGCATGAGAAGCAGCCTGCCGATTTTGAAGAGTTGTTATTGCTGGAAGGTATGGGCCCGCGCACGCTGCAATCACTGGCCCTGGTAAGTGAAGTGATCCATGGTACCAGCACCCGGTTTAAAGATCCTGCCCGATTTGCGTTTGCACATGGAGGAAAGGACGGACATCCGTTCCCTGTTCCCACTAACGTTTATGATGAAACAATCAATACCTTACAAAAGGCAGTAGAAAAAGCAAAGATCGGGCAAAGCGATAAACTGCAGGCTATAAAGAAACTTACAGAACTGGCTCAAAAAGCCGAGGAGAATTTTATTCCCAATAATAACTTTGAACAGCTCATAGAAAAAGAACGCAATGAATCCTGGCGTTACGGTGGCAGAACGGTTATGGGAAAAGAAAAGCCCCCATCCAAACGATCGAAGGGGGTTCAAATGAGGCTCTTTTGAAATAAATGGCCAGTTATTAAGTTCTAAGTTATTGTTCTTGACTTTTTCTAACCTATAGAACTGGTTAACTGATCACCCCTGTCAACGTGTTAACCAGTCAACCCTATCAACTATTTCCGCCTGGGTTTCCCATGATGATGATACCTTCTATTACCACCTTTACTCTTTGGACGTAACCTCGGCTGGTACTCAGGTGTTTTACCCAATTCCTCCGGAACAGCAGCCTTTTCAACCTCTTTACCTATCAGCTTTTCAATAATGGCAAACTTGTTCTGTTCAGGCTCACTCACCAGTGTAAACGCCATACCATCGGCTTCCGCCCGGGCCGTTCTACCAATACGATGCACATAATCTTCTGCATCGCGTGGCACATCATAATTGATCACCAGGTCAATGGTATCAATATCAATACCGCGGCTTAAGATATCTGTAGCAGCAAGTATGGGGATACGCCCACTGGTAAAACCATTCAACACATCTTCCCGTTGCGACTGCTCCAGATCGCTGTGAATCTCTGCAATCTTGAACTTCGCGCGTTCCATATCCCGCACCAATAATTTTACACTTTGTTTGCGGCTGCAAAAGATAAGTGCGCTCTTGAACGGAATGGTTGTTAAAATATGTTTAAGTAAAGGAAGTTTTTGTGGTTCATATACTACAAAAGCTTTCTGTACTATTTTCTCTGGTGGTTTCGATATAGCTATGTTGATCTCAGCAGGGTTGGTCAGGATCTTTCTTGCCAATTGCCTGATCTTCTCGGGCATAGTGGCAGAGAATAATAAAGTTTGCCGTTTGGCAGGCAACGCCCCAATGATCTTGTTGATATCATCCTGAAAACCCATATCCAGCATTCGGTCAGCTTCATCCAGCACGAGGAATTGCAGCTGTTTGAATTGTACATAGCCCATATTCAGGTGGGCGATCATCCGACCTGGTGTGCAGATCACAATATCAGTACCTGTTTGCAAGGCCTTTTTTTCAGCAACAAAGTTGCTACCGTCATTTCCGCCATATACAGCAATTGAACTCAGATTGGTAAAGTAAGACAGCCCTTCCAGGTGCTGGGCAATTTGAATGGCCAACTCACGGGTAGGCACAATTACCAGCGCACCAACCTGACCGTCAATGCGGTGAGTTAACAAGCGATTGATAAGCGGAAGTAAAAAGGCCGCTGTTTTACCGGTACCTGTTTGGGCAGAGGCGATAATATCTCTGCCAGCCAATATGGGTGGTATTACCTGCTCCTGTACAGGAGTAGCATTTTCGTAATTGCTGGCTTCAATGCCTTCTAATAAGTCAGGGTGAAAGCCGAATTCTGTAAAGCGCAAGATGTCAATTTATTTAGGTGTTTGCGGAGCATGGTCCTGCAGATATAATTATATACTAGCAAATATAATGGAATTTGGTCATGTAAATCAACAAAGTAGAAGCAATTCGTCCGGGCACATCCTTTGCCATACTACCTAAAAGTAGTATTATGGAAAAAAGAGCATTAGGTATTATACTCGCACTAATTGGCGTAGTGGGACTTATACTGGCCGGTGTAAACTTTATGAATGGGGGTGCCGGTACGCATAACATAAAGCAAATCATTATGTATGGCATACTGGGCGCCATCTTTTTCTTTGCCGGGGTAGGCCTTATCCGCAATACACGCGATAAAGCAACCTAGCAAAATGTGGAATTAGGTTCTCAATAATTGTTACTTTTTTCATAAAACCGGCTACCACGTTCTCTTCCTGCTATTCTGTTAATCCATAAATAGCCGATCTTATTTATGCCTGAAGGACCCAGCATTATCATTCTCAAGGAAGCCGTACAACTGTTCAAAGGCAAAAAGGTCCTTTCAGCAGCCGGTAATACCACCGCCCTGGATAAGGAAACCCTGGTCAATCAAAAAATTATTGACTTCAAAAGCTGGGGAAAACACTTTCTCATCTGTTTACCAACAATTACTTTGCGTATCCACTTCCTGTTATGGGGATCGTACAGCATTAATGAACAAACTAAAAAGAATCCCCGGTTGCATTTACACTTCAATAACGGCGATCTTTATTTGTATAGTTGTTCTATAAAGATATTAGAGGAAGAACCCGATCAGGTGTACGACTGGAGTGGCGATGTACTTAATAACACCTGGGACGAAAAAAAAGCCAGAAGAAAATTGAAGGCTCAGCCTGATCAACTGGTATGCGACGCCTTACTCGATCAAAACATCTTTGCCGGTGTAGGAAATATCATTAAAAATGAAGTATTGTTCCGTATCCGGGTTCACCCCGAAAGTATTATCAAATTGTTGCCTCCACGTAAACTCACCGAACTGATCAGGGAAGCCCGTATTTACAGCTTTGATTTTCTGGAATGGAAAAAAGCATTCGTGTTAAGAAAACACTGGCTGGTACATACGAAAAAGATCTGTCCGCGATGTAACATCCCGATCATAAAGCAACACCTTGGAAAAACGAACCGTCGTACCTTCTATTGCGAGAACTGCCAGGTGCTATATGCAGAAGCCCTGGCGAAGGCGGGCAGAACGCTTGCCCGAACGAAACCGCCAGCTGGCGGAGAAGGCGGGCGGAACGCAGCAACCTTAAACCGGAAAGCTAAAAGTAAATATCTCAAGGTAAAGAAGTCCTCAAAAAAGAAAGTCCGGAATCATTCCCTTTAAAATAATTTCCGGACCCTGTTAGCGTTCAGTACTACGGTCCTTACTCATATCGTAAAGCCTCAATAGGATCTAACCGCGACGCTTTTTGCGCCGGGTAGTACCCAAAGAATACCCCCGTTATAGCGCACACCATAAACGAAAGCATGATGGACGATTGTGATACCAATGTGGGCCACGATAAAAACAGTGTTACCAATCTCGAAGCTGTAATGCCAAGAATTACTCCTAAAATACCACCGGTAATACTGATCAAGATCGCTTCAATTAAAAACTGAAACAGGATATCGGTTCCCTGGGCACCGATACTCATACGCAACCCGATCTCCTTGGTACGTTCAGTAACCGACACATACATGATGTTCATAATGCCTATCCCCCCCACTACCAGTGAAATACCGGCTATGGCGGCCAGTAATACGGTTAACAACTGACTGGTTGAACTAAAAGTATTGATAAGCTCTGCCTGCGTACGCACCATGAAATCATCTTCATCTGTTGCTTTTAATTTATGCGAAGTACGAAGAATATCAGTTACCTCTGTCGTGGCCTGCGCACTGCTGTTTTCGTCTACTGCAGAAGCGTATATATTTTGAATATAAGGGATGGCCAGTATCCTTTTTTGTACGGTAGTATAAGGCGCAATAATAATATCATCCTGGTCCTGCCCAAATGCGTTCTCCCCTTTTTCCCCTAATACCCCAATAACCTTAAATGGTATTTTATTAAACCGGATGATCTTGCCTACCGGGTCTTCTGAGCCAAAAATATTTTCCACTACGGTTTGTCCTATCAAACAAACTTTATCAGCTGTATTCACATGCTCTTGTGTGAATGTGATACCATCTTTCAACGGCCAGTCACGAATGGTTAAATAATCGGGGCTTACTCCCTGAATAGTAGTAGGCCAGTTCAGGGCACCGTTAATGGCCTGTCCTCTTGATTGCACCGCCGGTGACACAGCGGTAATGTAGGTAGCCTGCTTTTGAATGGCTTTTACATCATCCAGCGTCAGCGATTGCAAACCCGATGCATCGAGTCTGGCCCCGCCACCTACGGTTTGATTACTGCTGGGGCGTATGGTGATCATATTCGAACCCATGCTGCTTAACTGGTCCTGGATGCTTTGTTTGGAGCCCTGCCCTATGGCCACCATAGCGATCACAGCTGCCACGCCTATAATTATTCCCAGCATGGTCAAGAATGCACGCAGCTTATTACGCTGTAGTGCTTTCAATGCAATTCGTATGAGGTTAAAAAGTTTCATTGTAGTAAGTATCAGTTAGTAATCTGCTGCTATCGGTAATTGTGCCAGCATTTCACGGGCAGAACGCACCTGTGTATTCGTGCTGTCTTTTACCACTTTACCATCTTTTAAAGTGACTGTTCTGCTGCTAAATGCCGCGATATCAGGTTCGTGCGTAACAAACACTATTGTTTTGCCCTGCTGATTTAACTCCTGGAACAGGGCCATAATTTCATAAGAGGTGCGCGTATCAAGGTTACCGGTTGCTTCGTCGGCCAGTATCATTACCGGTTCATTTACGAGCGCGCGGGCAATGGCTACCCGTTGTTGTTGTCCACCCGATAACTGATTCGGTAAGTGATCAAGCCTGTCGCCCAGCTTAACGGCTTCCAGGGCTTTTACGGCCCGTTCATGCCGCGTCTTGTGTGAAATACTTGAATTGTATAACAACGGCAACTCTACATTTTCCAATGCCGATGTACGCGCCAGCAGGTTATAAGCCTGGAACACAAATCCGATTTTATGGTTGCGCAATACGGCCAGCTCATTGCGCGATAGCTTCTGCACATCAACACCATCGAGCAAATAACTGCCCTCACTCGGTTTATCCAAACAACCCAGAATATTCAGCATGGTTGTTTTGCCCGAACCGCTGCTACCCATGATGGTTACAAACTCACCTGGTTCCACATCAAATGAAACCCCTTTCAATGCCCGCACAATCTCCACTCCCATCTTAAATTCACGCTTCAGGTCGTGTATGGATACTATTTTGTTTGACATACTTTTGTTTTAATTATGGCATTTTCAACCTTACTTCCTTCGGTCGCCGAAGCCTCGGCGTAGGTGACCTACCTCTTACTTCCCACTGACAGCCCTTCGACTCCGCTCAGGGTCTGGTCAACTTCCTACCTCGACCCACCACTACGGTTGCCTCCAGTACCACCGCCTCCGCCTCTGTTACCTCCACTGCCACCTCCCCGCCTTTGCGGCATAAACGGACTTCTTGGTGTACCAGCCCCCTTGTCTGCTGTTTCCAGTTGGTGTGAACCTGATACCACAACATCATCTGTAGTTAAACCAGCTAACACCTGCACGTTGGTATCATCCGTTAACCCGATCTTTATTTTACGCCGGGTAAGCGTGCTGTCCTTTTTCACCCATACCATTGCGGTCTTTCCTGTTTCAACTGTTTCCGAGGCATCGCGTCTTCCGTTGTTTTTCATAGCCGAACTATCTTTTGGTGCACTACTGCCTATGCGCATCGCTCCATTACGCTGGCCATCTTTAAAATTGCCACCCTCGATCGTATATTTATTATACAAGCTTGAGTCAGGCCGGAAGCGTATAGCTTTGGCGGAGACCAGCAGGGCATTGGAGATCTCCTGGGTGAAAACAGTGATGTTGGCTGTCATCCCTGGCTTTAGTTTCAGATCACCATTCGGCGCATCTATGATGGTGGAATAAGTTACCACGTTTGAGGATACACTTGGCCGCAACCGCACCTCATTTACATGGCCCTCAAATACATTATCAGGAAAGGCATCTACGGTAAAGGTCACTCGTTGTCCGTTTTTTACATTGCCTATATCGGCTTCATCAACTGCGGCCTGCACCTGCATTTTAGTTAAGTCTTTGGCAATTACAAACAAGGTTGGCGTATTCAAACTGGCAGCTACTGTTTGACCCACACTCACATTTCTTGTCAACACAGTTCCATCTATGGGCGAGTAAATATTTGCATAGTATAAATTTTGTTGGGCTGCTTTTAATTGCGCAGCAATACCACTCACATTATCATTGGACGCATTAAACTGATTTAATGCGATCTCATAATCTGCCCGACTGATAGCGCCCACGTCGAGCAATTGTTTTTGACGGTCAAAATTGCTTTTTTGATAATCCTGATTGGCCCTTGCCTGCCGCAGGTTGGCGCTGATCTGATCGCGCTGGGCCGATAAGATCGTCTTATCTATTTCAGCGATCAGTTGTCCTTTCTTTACTTTATCATTAAAATCAACATATACTTTACTGATGGTGCCAGACACCTGCGTACCTACCGAAACGGTATCTACCGGTTGAACGGTGCCGGTGGCCGTTACGCTGGTGGCAATTGTACCATAATAAGGCTGCTCGGTTTCCAGCACAACAGGCTTTTCTTTTTCCCTGAATTTCCAAAACCAGATGCCAACACCGGCAGCAACGATGACCAGCACCCAGATCAGCCATTTATATTTTTTCGTTTTCATGTATTTCCATTTATTATTAAAGATTCTAAAGGGCTACAGGTACGCCTGTATAGAATTCGTAGATCTTTTTATTAAGAATGGTATTGTATTTTGCCTGCACATATGCCTGCAATGCCTGCACATACAGGTTCTTTTGCGTAAGCAGGTCAATGGTATTAAAGGCGCCTAACCGCATCTGCTCATTGGTAATGTGAAAACTTTCCTGGTTGATCTTCCATTGTGATTCGGCCGACGTTAGTTGCGCCTCTGCATTCAATACATTGATATATGCCTGCTCAACGGCCTGATCGAGGGTGGTCTTAGTGCCCTGTAACGACAACTTAGCCTGCTCAATTTGTATTTTCGATCGCTCTATATTGCTCTTATTTATGCGGTTGGCAAAAATGGGGATTGACAGGGTTACACCCAATCGCTGATAGAAGTTATTATTTATCTGGTTAAAATATTTCAGGTCATTGTTATCTGAATAACCGGTTGAAATACCTGCCCCTATACTTACCACCGGTAAAGCGCCAGCGCGGGATTTCTCCAGTCCTACCTCTGCCGACTTCACGCCCAACTCACCATTCTTTATTTCAGGTCTTGAACTGACCGCCGCCGTTTCGGCTTCCGGCAACGAGATCACTGTTTGGGTAGTGACCAGGGTATCGGGTTGCACAATATCGAAACGAATTGAAGAGGGCAATTGCAATATTTGTTTTAACGTAACCAGATTGGTGCGGTGTGCATTGATGGCTGTGGTAAGATTATATTTATCATTAGCCAACGTGGCTTCCAATTGCAAATAATCCTTGCGCGACAGGCTGCCGGCATCAAACCTTTGTTTGCCCAGTGTTAACTGCGACTCCGAAGAAGTCACCAATTCCTGCAGGTAAACGATATTCTCCTTTTGTAATAATATATTGAGGTAGGCCTGGGTGATCTGCAGCGTAATGTCGTTCTCCGCCTGTTGTACATTTAACTGGGCACTTTCCAGTAATAGGTCTTTTTGCTTTACATCATTGTTCAGTAAACCGCCATTATAAACGATCAGGTTGGAACTCAATCCATAATTACCCGAGGCATTGGCCTGTGTGGCAAAACCACCCACTACCGGGTTGGCATTGTTGCTATTTACAACTGACTGGGTGAGGTTGGCTGATAAGTTGGGTAGCCTCGCTGCTCTTGCCTGTAAAAGGTCCTGCTCACTGGAACGCGCCCCCCAACGCAGGTCCCTGATGGTAATGTTATTCTTTTTAGCATAATCGAGACAGGTTTGCAGGTCCCATTTAAGCGGCCCAGCGGCCGTGTCCTGTGCATTCAGCGGAGTAATAATGCCTGGTAAAAGGCCGGCTATTAGTAAAAAATATTTCCACATACCCTTTATATTTATTTAAAATAGTATTGGTACTCTTATTTGAAGTGTTTAGAAAACATTTCCAGTGGTTAGTTAAAAGGTTTATCAACAGCTTAACATTTCATTTATCCCCTTCTATATTTCAACTGATAAACGGCACGGCAACCTGATAAATGGGAGTAATAAAAATGCCACGCTGACCTTTAAATGAAAGGCCTGCGTGGCATTAATTAATCTTATTTTAATGAGGAAATTATTCTACATAAGAAACTGAAGTAGGAAGTACGAGGTAGGGATTTCCGGTTCTTCTTACCTCTTACTTCTTACCTCCTAATTCCTACTTCAGTTCTCAAAATCGCTCCGTCAATTTCTTACTTACATATTCCTACGATACTGCCCTCCTACTTCAAACAAAGCATGGGTTATTTGACCCAATGAGCAATACTTAACTGTCTCCATCAGCTCTTCAAAAATATTTCCATTTTCAATGGCAACTTTTTTCAGGCGGCTCAACCTATTGGCCGATTGGTTCTCGTTGCGTTTCCAGAAGGCATGCAGGTTTTGTATCTGTTGTTCTTTCTCTTCTGAAGTGCTGCGAATTACCTCGCCTGGTAATACGGTAGGACTCCCCTTCTTGTTCAAAAATGTATTTACGCCAATGAGGGGTAATTCACCGTTATGTTTCAAACTTTCATAATACAGGCTTTCTTCCTGGATCTTATTGCGCTGATACATACGCTCCATAGCGCCCAGTACACCGCCACGTTCGGTAATGCGATCGAACTCAGCCAGTACGGCTTCTTCAACCAGGTCGGTCATTTCTTCAATAAGGAAGGAGCCCTGGATAAAGTTCTCGGTCTTTGCGCTGCCCAATTCGCGGTTAATGATCAACTGTATAGCCATAGCCCTGCGCACACTTTCTTCGGTAGGCGTTGTAATAGCTTCATCATACGCGTTTGTATGCAGGCTGTTACAATTGTCGTAAATGGCGTACAGGGCCTGCAGGGTGGTCCTTATATCGTTGAAATCTATTTCCTGGGCATGCAGACTTCGCCCTGATGTTTGAATATGGTATTTCAGTTTCTGGCTACGGTCGTTGCCTTTATATTTAAATTTCATGGCTTTGGCCCAAATGCGACGCGCCACGCGGCCAATTACGCTGTATTCAGGGTCCATACCATTGCTGAAGAAGAACGACAGGTTTGGCGCAAACTCATCGATATGCATGCCGCGGCTCAGGTAGTACTCTACGTAAGTAAACCCATTCGCCAGTGTAAAGGCCAGTTGAGTAATAGGATTGGCACCCGCTTCTGCAATATGATAACCGCTAATACTTACGCTGTAAAAGTTACGCACCTTTTGCTGAATGAAATATTCCTGCACATCTCCCATCAGCTTCAAAGCAAACTCGGTACTGAAAATACAGGTGTTCTGTGCCTGATCTTCTTTTAAGATATCTGCTTGCACCGTGCCACGTACCTGCGCCAGTGCTTCTGCTTTTATTTTTGCATAAACGTCGGCAGGCAACACTTCTTCACCCGACAGACCTAATATAGCAAGCCCTAATCCATTATTGCCCTCAGGCAGTCGTTCAGGCGCCGATGGATTGTAATAACCCGGTTTGGGCAGGTGTTTGAACTTTTCTGCTATTTTAGCATTTACCAGGTCCCACTGGCCATTTGCCTCGATCCATTTCTCACACAATTGATCAATAGCCGCATTCATAAAGAACGCGAGTATAATGGGAGCCGGCCCATTAATGGTCATGCTCACCGATGTTTTGGGATCGCAGAGATCGAAGCCGCTGTATAATTTTTTTGCATCATCTACTGTGGCAATGCTTACACCGCTATTACCTACTTTACCATAAATGTCTGGTCGTTGTGCAGGGTCTTCACCATACAGGGTAACACTATCGAATGCAGTAGACAATCGCCGCGCAGGTTGATCGAACGACACATAGTGAAAGCGTTTATTGGTACGCTCGGGACCGCCTTCACCGGCAAACATACGAGTGGGATCTTCCCCTTCGCGTTTCAGGGGGAACACTCCCGCGGTAAAAGGATATTCACCCGGAATGTTTTCCTGCAACTGCCACTTTAAAATATCACCCCAGTCGTTATACTTTGGTAAAACAACCCTGGGGATACGCGTACCACTGAGCGATCTGGTGGTCATTGATTGTTTGATCACTTTATCGCGCACCTGGTATTCAAAGAAGTCGGCCTTGTATTTTGTAACAAGCGCAGGCCATTGTTCAACCAGCTTTTTACATTCAGGATGTAATTGATCTTCCAGTTTCTTTTTAATGGCGGTTAATTCCTCTTTTACAACAGCAGACAATGTGTTAACTGCATGCAAAGTCCCATTTATTTGATATAACTGGGTTGCCAGCGCAGCCTGTTCTTTCACCCATACATCATATCCCCGGTTGGTATCGGCAATTTCTGAGAGGTATCGGACCCGTTTGGGCGGAATGATCTGTGATTTGGTAGTGGTGTCTTTTACATGTGCATGTACATCTATTTGCCCGAACTCAACGCCCGTTTTTGTTTTTATGGTAACTACCAGCTTTTCAAACAGCTCATTGATACCAGTATCATTGAATTGGGCGGCAATGGTGCCGATCACGGGCAGTTCCTCATCTTTGGCACTCCATAGACCATGATTGCGTTTGAACTGTTTGCGTACATCGTGCAGGGCATCCAGCGCACCGCTTTTATCGAATTTATTGATAGCAATTACATCGGCATAGTCGAGCATATTGATCTTCTCCAACTGGCTGGCCGCGCCATATTCAGGCGTCATTACATACAGGCTCACATCGCAATAGTCAAGTATGCTTACATCGCTTTGCCCAACCCCGGCCGATTCCAAAATGATAAGATCAAAAGCAGCTTCTTTACATACATCGATGGCTTCCTGTACGTGTTCGCTCAATGCTACATCGCTGTCGCGGGTAGCCAGCGAACGCATGTAGGCGCGGGGAGAATGTATGCTGTTCATCCGGATGCGATCACCCAACAGGGCGCCACCGGTTTTCTTTTTAGAGGGGTCAACAGAAATAACGGCCATTGTTTTTTCGGGAAAAGCATTCAGGTACCGCCGAACGACCTCATCCGTAACTGATGACTTACCAGCACCGCCAGTGCCGGTGATGCCGAGTACGGGAATACCTGTGGTCGATTTAGCAACAGGCTTTGCCCCGTTCATGTTATTTTCTGCATTGGAAATGGAACGTGAAATTTTCCTGATGTCTTTCCATTCACCCAGTTTCATTCCATTCTTAAAATTGGCCGGGTCGCCATTGACGGAGAAATCGCAGAGATGGATCACCTCTTCAATCATTCCTTCCAACCCCAATCTACGTCCATCGTCAGGACTGTAGATCCTGGTGATGCCATAGTTATGAAGCTCGGTAATTTCCTGGGGCAGAATGGTGCCACCCCCACCACCGAAGATCTTAATATGTCCACAGCCATTTTCCTCCAGCAGGTCTTTCATGTATTTAAAAAACTCCACATGGCCACCCTGGTAGCTGGTAATGGCAATACCCTGGGCATCTTCTTCAATAGCGCATTCAACGATCTCCGCTACTGACCGGTTATGACCCAGGTGAATGATCTCAGCCCCCTTCGACTGTAAAATGCGCCGCATTATATTAATAGCAGCGTCATGACCATCAAATAGGGAGGCAGCTGTAACTATCCTTACTTTATTAACAGGCATATAACTCATAATAGCATGCATTACATAATCGGCCTAAAGTTAGTTCAAAAACACTAATGATCGTTAGTATTATCTCGGACTTCCAACCAATGCTGATTTTCTTGCATAAAAGAGGTAACAAAATGCAAAAGTTCCGGGAACGATACCGGAAATTTTCGTTTGGTTTGCAGTGAAAATGAAATAGTTTCGGCCAACAAAAAAACATACCGGTAAAATGAAGCTTATACGTTTTGGAAAATCAGGGCAGGAGAAGCCTGGGGTGGAATTACCCGATGGAAAAAGAATTGACACCAGCGCTTTTGGTGAGGATTACACGGAGCAGTTCTTTACGAACAATGGTATTGCCCGTTTGGCTGCCTGGTTACAATCAAACCAGTCTACTTGTCCGGTAGTTGATGCCAGTGAGCGTTTGGGCGCCCCCCTGGCCCGGCCTTCAAAAATTATTTGCATTGGATTGAACTATGTTGATCATGCCAAAGAAACCAATGCGGCGATACCTGCTGAACCAATTGTATTTTTTAAGTCTACTACTGCCATGTGCGGTCCTTTTGATTCAGTAGTGATCCCAAAGAACAGTACCAAAACAGATTGGGAAGTAGAGTTGGCTGTAGTAATTGGTAAAAAAGCCAGTTACGTAGAAGAAAAAGACGCCAACGATTATATAGCAGGTTATATGCTGCACAACGATTATAGCGAGCGGGCATTTCAGTTGGAGCGCAATGGACAATGGGTAAAGGGTAAAAGCTGCGATACGTTTGCACCTTTAGGTCCCGTTCTTGCTACACCAGATGAAGTAAAAGACATTCATAATGTACGCTTGTGGCTTTCAGTAAATGGTAAAATGATGCAGGATGGCAATACCAGCAACCTGATCTTCAAAATACCGTTCCTGGTCTCTTATCTGAGCCAGTTCATGACCCTGCTCCCAGGCGATATCATCAGTACGGGAACGCCTGCTGGTGTAGGTTTAGGTCAAAAACCTGAGCCTTTTTATATAAAGGCTGGCGATATTATTGAGTTAGGCATTGATGGGCTGGGTACCAGCAAACAGGTAGCTGTAGCTTATAAATAGTTTATACTATGAAACGATATTGTCTTGCCCTGGACCTGGTTGACGATCCGGCATTGATTGCCGAATACGAGCGCCATCACGATACCATCTGGCCCGAGATCGTGGAGAGCATTAGATCGGCTGGCATCGAGGTGCTGGACATCTATCGCACGGGTAACCGGCTTTTTATGATCATGGAGGTCAATGACCATTTCTCTTTTGAAGAAAAAGGAAAAGCCGATGCCGCCAACCCCAAGGTACAGGAATGGGAAACCCTGATGTGGAAATTCCAACAGGCGCTTCCCTGGGCCAAACCCGGTGAAAAATGGATACTGATGGAAAAGATCTTTGGTCTTCCCTGAAAAAAGTAAATGCCATAACACATGAATACGAAAAAACAATACGCTGCTGCCTTCGACGATGCCAATGGTGGTGATCAACAGCAAGTAGCTGTGATCGATTCACATGTTCACTTCTGGAAATACGATAAAAAAACCTACGACTGGATAGACAATTCCATGAAGACCCTGCAACAGGATTATCTTCCGGAACACCTGGCGTTGGTTTCAAAAAGAAATAATGTAGATGGCGTGGTGGCCGTACAGGCAACCCAGTCAGAAATGGAAACCCATTTCCTGGTTGAACTGGCCAAAACCCATTCCATTATCAAAGGGGTGGTAGGTTGGATAGATCTGCAAGCCGATAACATCGCAGAGCGCCTGCAGTATTTTTCGCAGTACCCTACTATCAAAGGGTACCGGCATGTAGTGCAAGGCGAACCCATGGATTTTTTGGCCAGACCCAATTTCCGTCGTGGCGTGGCTGCATTGAAGGCATACAACTATACGTACGATATTCTCATCTTCCATAATCAGTTGCCACCTGCCATTGATTTTGTAAGGGCTTTTCCCGATCAACCATTCGTGATTGATCATTGCGCCAAACCCGACATCCGTCATAAAAAGATCGATGATTGGAAAGCAGGCATACAGGAGATAGCCAAATTCCCGAACGTGTGTTGTAAGCTGTCTGGTTTGTTTACCGAAACCAATTGGAAAGAGTGGAGTGCAGCCGATTTCTTCCCCTACTTCGATGTGGTGTTTGAAGCATTCGGCACTAACAGATTGATGTTCGGCAGCGATTGGCCTGTTATGTTGCTTAGTGGCATTTATGTACAATGGAAGAGTTTGCTGGAGAAATACATGGAAAGCTTTTCTGCAGAAGACAGGGAAAAAGTATTTGGCAGTAATGCCATTCAATTTTATAATTTATAACTAACATGGATTTACATCTCACCAACAAAGTATTTATTGTTACCGGAGGTGCCAAAGGGATTGGTGCTGCCATCAGCAGTTCATTGGCTGCTGAAGGTGGTATTGTAGTAATTGCAGGAAGAAATAAAACAGATAATCAGGCTAAAGTTGATGAAATTATAAAAGCTAAAGGGAAAGCTACCAGCATTGAAGCCGAACTGGCTGACCCTGCTGCCTGTAAAGCAGTAATAGATTTTACAGTGAAAGAATATGGCCGCATCGATGGCCTTATCAATAATGCCGGCATGAACGATGGCTGCGGGCTCGAAAGCGGTTCACCAGAAAAGTTCATGAAGTCGCTGCAAATAAACCTCAGCCATATTTATAACCTGGCGCACTATGCATTGCCTTACCTGAAAGAATCAAAAGGTACTATCACCAATATCGGGTCAAAAGTAGCAGACACCGGTCAGGGAAATACTTCAGGATATGCAGCATCAAAAGGCGGTATCAATGCATTGACCCGTGAATGGGCCGTTGAATTGCTGCCTTATTCAATCCGTGTGAATACGGTAATTCCCGCTGAAGTATGGACACCCCTGTATGACAAATGGATCAAAACTTTGCCCAACCCGAAAGAGAAACTGGAGCAGATCGTTTCTAAAATACCATTGGAAAAACGCTTCACAACATCAGAAGAAATTGCCGATATGACGGTATTCCTGGTGAGCGATCGTTCAAGTCATACAACCGGACAGATCATTTATGTTGACGGCGGGTACACCCATCTCGACCGTTCATTGACCTAATACATTACAAAGCCCCTGAACGAAAGTTTGGGGGCTCAATCTATAAATCCAAACTAAAATTCCCGATTGCATGGCCCTACCATCATCATCCAGTGCATCCCTCAATCAAGAACAGCGTAAGGGATATCTGTTCCCTTTCATTTTAGTGACCAGCCTGTTTTTCTTTTGGGGCTTTGTACATAACCTTGACCCGGTATTAATACCGCACCTGCGAAAAGCTTTTACATTAAACTATTTGCAATCATCCCTGGTCGATTTCTCAGTATTCATCGCCTATTTCGTAATGGCATTACCAGCAGGGTTTATAATGAGAAAGTATGGTTATAAATCGGGGATCCTGTTGGGATTATTACTTTTTGGTCTTGGCTCCTTATTATTTATACCCGCTGCCAATACCAGGGTGTATGCTTTATTTTTAGGCGCCCTGTTTATCATTGCCAGCGGACTTACATTCCTCGAAACTGCAGCTAATCCATATGCAAGTTTACTGGGACCAGCAGAATCCTCAACACAACGGTTAAACCTGGCACAGTCATTTAACGGACTGGCTGTTGTATTAGCTCCTGTAATCGGCGGCGAATTCATTCTATCTGGGAAAAATTTAAGCGATGTACAAAAAGCCGCTATGACGCCTCAGGCTTTAGATGCCTATCTGGCCTCAGAAGCAGCCACGGTAAAAGGGCCTTATTTAATTTTGGGCGCTATTATCCTGGTGGTGGCTGTGATCTTTGCATTTACAAAGCTGCCCGAAGTAAAGGAGGAAAAAGGTAAGCCATCGAGCTTTGCCCATGCAACTCGCCATAAACACCTAATATGGGCCGTAGTAGCGCAATTCTTTTATGTAGGTGCACAGGTTTGTGTTACCAGCTTTTTTATCAATATAGCGATGAAAGCCGCTAATATCGATGAAAAAACGGCTTCAAAATTCCTGGGGTATGGATACGGCATCGCATTTGTGGTTGGCCGGTTTGCCGGTACCTTCTTTATGAAATATATCAGTCCCAATAAACTGCTGGTGATTTACTCAGCAATAAATATTGTTTTATCTGCCATTGCCATTGTGAGCACCGGCATGATAACAGTATACGCGCTTATTGGGGTTGGATTTTTTATGTCAATCATGTTCCCCACCATTTTTGCACTGGGCATAAAAGGATTGGGCGCCGACACCAAAATAGGTTCAAGCCTGATCATTATGTCAATTGTAGGTGGCGCATTAATTCCACTTGGCATGGGCCGTATTGCCGATATCACCCATAATATTCAGAACGGTTATATTATTCCATTGATCTGTTTTATCGTGGTATTATTTTTCGGCTGGAAGGGATATAAAACAAATGCGGCTTAATGCCTCATTCTAACATTAAAACAATTTAATCATAACGGCCAGGCCAAACAGGTTTGGCCGTTAATACATAACTTGCGATCATGTTTCGACTCGACAATAAGACAGCCATCATTACCGGTGGCGGAAGCGGTATTGGAAAAGCCATTGCTACTGTATTTGCCCAACAGGGAGCCAGCGTACATATTTTAGATATGGATGAACAGGGTGCTACCAACGTGGTGAAAGAAATTACAACAGCTGGTGGTAAAGCGCAATTCTACAAATGCGATGTATCAAAACAAGCCGATGTAAAACAGATCGTTGATGGCATTGCTGGTAGTGGCACTATCGATATTCTCATCAATAATGCCGGTATTGCACACATTGGTACCGCCGACACTACTCCTGAAGCCGATTTTGACCGGTTGGTAAATGTAAATGTGAAAGGTGTTTACAACTGCTTACATACAGTTATTCCGCACATGAAACAAAACGGCGGTTCTATTCTTAATATGGCTTCCATTGCCTCACTGGTGGGTATACCCGACCGCTTCGCCTATTCCATGACCAAGGGCGCGGTAGTGGGCATGACGTTATCTGTTGCCAAAGATTATCTTAAATACAATATCCGCTGCAACTGTATTTCTCCGGCCCGTGTACATACCCCGTTTGTTGATGGATTCCTGGCAAAGAATTATCCTGGTAAAGAAGAAGAGATGTTTGAGAAATTATCGAAAACCCAGCCTATTGGCCGCATGGGCAAACCCGAAGAGATCGGTTACCTGGCCTTATACTTATGCTCCAATGAAGCATCCTTCATTACTGGTTGCGATTACCCCATCGATGGCGGCTTTACTAAGTTGAACAATTAAGAAATACTCGCTTAAAAGTATTTTATTATACATATTAAGTATCTGAAGTAGGAAGTATGAAGTAAGAAATTCGTACTTCCTATTTTTTTATACCGGCTGCCCCTGTCAACTTATTAACCCATCAAGCTACCCCTTCCCTACCATAAATCTGATAACCACCTCTATTTCAACTCACTACGAACATTTCCCCTACCCAACACCCAAATTCTACCGCCACCAACGGACATTTGACAGGGAGCTTACCCGCACCTTACAGGGATTTTCTCCCTTTGAGGTCCTTGTTAGGTCCTTGTGAGGTCCCTGTTAGGTCCTTGTTAGGTCCCTGTGAGGTCAAAAGGCAACCAGCAAAAATCTACCGTACAGTCTGCAGTAGATCTGTGTCCGGGTATAAGCCCAAAAGATGATGAAAAACCAGCCAATACCTAAAATATTTTAGCTTACAGCATTTTCGTATTTCAAATTGTCTTATTTTGTAGTAACTCAAAGCTAATTGTACCTCGGGTGAAACGAGCTGCTGCCATATTGCTGCTTCTCATCTTTCTTTTTAACTGGTTTGGATATCGGTTGCTGTCCGATTATCTGCAACACCGGGGAGATATCCGATTGGAGGCACAACTCGATCAACAACAATACAATGATGCTAACCTCATA
Organism: Niastella soli; assembly: GCF_017742245.1. GTDB lineage: Bacteria > Bacteroidota > Bacteroidia > Chitinophagales > Chitinophagaceae > Niastella > Niastella soli. Next base: position 1,799,293 of record NZ_JAGHKO010000001.1, on the reverse strand, counting down.
GAAATTCGCGTCCCGCTTAACATGCCTTACCAAAGCATTTCTTCCAGTTTCGAACGGTACGATGGTCAAATTGAATTCAATGGCATTCACTATAAATATGTAAAACGTAAAGTAGAGAACGGCGAACTGGTATTACTATGTTTGCCCAACGAAAATCGCATGCGGTTACAAAACGCCCGCGATGAGTTCTTCAAACTGGTGAATGACCTGCAACATAATTCCCAAAGTAAAAATTCCACCCCAGCCAGCTCCATCAAGAACCCGGTAACCGAATACTGGGAGCAACAAAACAACTGGCAGGTAGAAGCCCTGGCAGCACAGCTGCATCATTACACGGGCTATAATAATGTAATTCCTTCCTTTCCCTTGCGCACAACACCTGCTCAACCTCCCGAGTGTTGATATTTACCGGATACAAAGCACAGCCTTTAACGGGTCATGGTTACGTGTCTTTACGTGTGCGAGCTAAGCTTTAGCGAAGGCGGATGCCTGGCTTCGCCCGACGGAGCTCTAGCCAAGGCGGGTGCCTCTATTCAGATTTATTATTAATTGAAGTATATCATGCGTTATTTTTTGTTTGCCATTCTATTGGCAGGAGTTGTCTCCTGCAAACAACGTGCTGTAGATTACCAACTCGTATTGCACAACCCTGTATTGTATAGTAAAGTGACCGGCCAGCTAACAGATGTCATAACATACGACATCTTCACCCCACCAGTGGCCAGTCGTATTTATGCCTATTCCCACCTGGCTGCCTACGAAGCCATGGTGCATGGCGACAGCAGCTATACTTCGCTCAAAGGCCAGTTAAAAGGTTTCGATTATGTGCTTCCACCCGACTCCGGTAAAATTGTTGATTATCCCTACGCAGCCCTCATGGCCTTTATGGAAGTGGGCAGGACCCTGACCTTTTCAAAAGATCAGACTGATAAAATAGTCGACAGCTTAAAAATGCTGGCAACCGAACATGGCATGCCCGCAGACATGAAAAAGAATTCTGAAGAATATGGCGTAACCGTTGCCAAGGCCGTTATGGCCTGGAGCAAAAAAGACAATTACGCACAAACCCGCTCCGCTGCCAAATACACCGTGCCCAATGATGAGGGTAAATGGATCCCCACCCCGCCGGGGTATTTTCAGGCAGTTGAACCACAATGGAAAACCATTCGCACCATTGCTATGGACAGCAGCAGTCAGTTTTCGCCACCTACCCCCTGCGCCTTTGGCAAAGACTCCACCTGTGCATTTTATAAAATGGCCAAACAGGTGCAGGATACTGGCGTGCTGCTTACCGAAGAACAAAAAGCCATTGCCAGTTTCTGGGATTGCAATGGTTTTAAATTGAACGTAGTAGGACATACGATGTATGCAACAAAAGCCATGACCCCGGGTGGTCACTGGATGGGTATTACCGGAATTATTTGCGATAACAAAAAAGCTGATTTCGAAAAAACAGTTTACACGTACACAACAGTTTCCTTTGCGGTAATGGATGCGTTTATTGCATGCTGGGATGCCAAATACACCTTTAACGTGATCCGCCCTGAAACAGTGATCAACAAATACATTGATGCCAACTGGAAACCATTCCTGCAAACCCCGCCGTTCCCTGAGTATACCAGCGGTCACTCTATCATTTCAACTGCTGCATCTACGGTGCTGGAACATATCTATGGCGCACAAACGCCCTTCCGCGACAGCACGGAACGCCCCTGGGGTTTTCCCGACAGAAATTTTCAAACTCCCCGCCAGGCCGCAGATGAGGCAGGTATAAGTCGCTTTTATGGCGGTATTCACTATCGGCCTTCCATATTGGTAGCGCGCGACCAGGGCGAAAAAGTTGGAAATTATATTTTCTCAAAACTAGCTATGAGAAAAGAACAGCTAGCCAGTAAATAAATTCAACCAAATACAACCATTCTAACTATTATGAAGAAGCTTGCCATCTTATCGATCTTATACTTATTGCTAACGCATCAGGCGCAATCACAGGGTTGCGTTGCCATTCGCAGTACTGGTGGCTTTTGCACCCGCGACCAGGCCGCCAACCACGATTCTACCAAATGGATGCTGTCGGTAAGCAACCGCTATTTTAAATCGTTCCGCCACTTTGTAGGGACCGAAGAACAGAAACAACGGCTGGAACAGGGCACCGAAGTGATCAATCATTCTTACACACTTGACCTGACGCTGTTCCGGAATTTAAAAAATGGCTGGTCTATAGGGCTCGATGTGCCCGTTATTTCCAACGCCCGCTCTTCCCTGTATGAGCATGGAGGCAATGGCGCCAAAAATGCCCGGCATTCCACGCATTCATTTGGTATAGGGGACATCCGTATTGCTGTATATAAGTGGCTAATAGACCAGTCAACCATGCCAAAAGGAAATATACAGGTAGGGCTGGGACTTAAACTGCCTACCGGTGATTATCGCTACCAGGATTTCTTTATAAAGAACGATACCACCAAAGTATTAGGCCCCGTAGATCAGTCGATACAACTGGGTGATGGTGGAACCGGTTTCACTACAGAGATAAATGCTTTCTACAATTTCAACGAACATTTTGGCGTGTATGGCAACTTCTTCTATTTGATCAATCCCCGCGAACAAAACGGCGTATCAACAGCCCGCGGTGGCACTACCGTTTCTGCTGATGCCATTAATTACGGTACCAGTGTAATGAGCGTGCCCGATCAAATGATGGTCCGCGCCGGTGCCAGCGTCACCTTTGATAAATTCACCTTCTCTGCCGGAGTGCGTGATGAGTGCCAGCCTTCAAAAGATTTGATCGGTGGCAGCAGCGGTTTTCGCCGCCCTGGTTATATTATTTCCATTGAACCGGGTGTGAATTACCAGTTCAAAAAAGCTACGGTATACGCTTATGTACCATTTGCAGTTAAACGCAACCGTACCCAAAGCAATGCAGACAAATTAAAAACCGAAGCCACTGGTGTGCATGCTCAGGGCGATGCCGCCTTTGCCGATTACCTCGTAAACATTGGCTGCTCTTTTAAATTTTAATATAACTAACTAACTGTTTTATGAAACGATCCAGTAAGACCTGCCTGCGGTATTGCAGTTTGCTTTATCTGCTGATAGCAGGCATACACTCCGCATCGGCCCAAACAGACATAGATGGTATTATGATGGCTAAAAAGAACCTCTGTATAGGGCCCATGTATGGGTATAGCAGCTGGAAAAATTACTGGGAGGGGTCCCTTAAAAGAGAGAACCTGAACCTGGGCACAGTTTCCACCCAAATGTATGGTGTAATGGGCGCTTATGGCGTGACCCATAAACTGAACATCCTGTTCTCAGCTCCTTATGTAACCACCAAAGCCTCTGCCGGTACCCTGCATGGCATGAAGGGTTTTCAGGATGGTTCGCTTTGGGTAAAATACCAGCCCATTGAAAGCAAGATCGGCAAAGGCGATCTTTCATTATATGGCCTTGCAGGTGTTTCAGCCCCGCTTAGTAATTACGTAGCCGATTACCTGCCCCTGTCATTGGGATTGCGTAGTAAAACACTCTCGCTAAGAGCAATGGGCGATTACCAGATTGGAAAACTATTTGCCACCCTGTCTGGCACTTATGTTTTTCGCGACAATATAAAAATCGATCGCGACGCCTACTACACTACTGAAATGCATTATACGAACAAAGTGAATATGCCCAATGCCCTGTCGTTCAACTTCAGGGCTGGTTACCGGCACAATGATATTGTAGCAGAGGCCTTTCTCGACAACTGGACCACCCTGGGCGGTTTTGATATAACACGCAACAACATGCCTTTTCCCAGTAATAAAATGAATGCAACGCGGCTGGGCGCCAATGTAAAATATCATACCAGGAACCTGAGATGGCTTCAACTGGTGGTCAATGGCAATCATGTTATAGCAGGGCGCAACGTAGGACAATCAACCAGTATTAATGCTGGCCTGTTTATCGTATTCGATTTCCTTAAAAAACAAGCCCCTGCTTCAACTACTCAAAATGTACAACCATGAAAAAGTTATTATACTACAGCCTACCGCTGCTGTTGATCGCCACTGCCGTTGTTCCTTTTGGCTGTTCTAAAACAGAAAAGGGCCGCACCGATGAGCTGCCAGCTTTACAACCTTCAAAAACCGATCTCGATGCCGGCAGCTGGAAACCCATTCTGCTTACATCGGCCAATGAGTTTTCCATTTCAGCCCCAATAGCCACCAATACCCCGGAGTATATTGCTCAGATGAACGAGATCAAAGGCTGGCAGGCGTCATTGACTGATGATGAAAAGAATATAGTAAAATACTGGAGCGCCGGTGCTGTGCTGCGCTGGAATGAAATTTTGCGGGAGCTGGTGGCCAAACACAACCTGCCTCCTTATCAGAACGAAGACGGCACTTATCCCGCGCCCAGTGCTAATAACCCATTGGCATATCCGCAATTTCCGTTTGCCAATCCGCCTTATGCAGCGCGGGCCTATGCCTATGTTAGTGCAGCCCAATACGATGCATTGGTAGCCGCTTACTATTATAAAAAACTGTACAACCGACCGGCGCCTTATAAAGTGGACGCCTCCATCAAGGTATTGGTTCCGGAAACGGACCTCCCGTCTTATCCTTCTGAAGATGCAGTAGTGGCAGGGGCTGCCGTTGAAATGATGAAGCTGTTATTTCCCGGCGACCAGGATTATATTCAACAAAAAGCCGAAGAACACAAACGGGCCCGCATTATTGCCGGCGCCAATGTACGCAGTGATATAGAAGCAGGGGAAGCGCTGGGCAGGGCCGTTGCGCAGAAATTTGTGACGCGCGCCCGGGGCGATCGTGCCGGTTCAGCTGGTGGCACCCCAACCGATTGGGCCAAACTGGAAACCGATTGTATTGCCCGTGGTGAAACGCCGTGGTACAGTTTGGAAACACCCAAACGCCCACCCATGTTGCCACTGTTTGGTAAAGTAAAAGCATTTCTGTTCGATTCACTTACGGCAGTTTCCTTACGGCCAGGTCCGCCCCCACTTACTGCCAGCAAAAAAATGCAGGATGAAACAGATGAAATTTACAGTCTGATCAAGAACGATACCCGGGAGCATTATCGCATTGTTCACTACTGGGCCGATGGCGCCGGTACCAGCACCCCCTCTGGTCACTGGGATGCTATTGCCGCTGAAGATTTCATTCAAAAGAATTACAGTGAAGTGCGTTGGGCACGCAATATGGCATTGTTAAATATGTCGTTAATGGATGCTGCTATTGTTTGTTGGGATACCAAGTTCTTTTATTTCAACCCACGACCCTGTCAATTGAACCCTAAGATCAAAACGCTGACCGGTGTTCCTAATTTCCCCGCATACATTTCTGGCCACTCCACTTTCAGTGGCGCTGCAGCTACCATTCTATCCTATATAGTGCCCGAACGGGCAGGCGCCTATGATGATCTGGCCAGGGAAGCCTCCCTGTCTAGAATGTATGCCGGTATACACTACCGGGCCGATTGTGAAGTTGGTTTGGAAACAGGTAAAAAAGTAGGCGATTACGCTGTACAGAAAGGTAAAGCCGATGGCGCGGGCAATTAAATCACCGGACACTTATCAAATCTGAATGAAATATTTTCTTACAATATTAACCTTTATCCTTTTTATTAACTGTATAGGTCAAACGTCAAAAACCATTACCGGATTTATACAGGACAAAACCGGTTCACCGCTGGAAGGGGTGACCATTCTTATCAGGGGTACCAATCTGGGTACCGCTACCGATGCCAGCGGTCGTTTTACACTCAATCAACTGGCAATGAACACAGCCGTACTGGAGTGTTCCAAGATCGGGTATGAAACACAGCAGATCGCGGTTCAGTTAAATGACCTACCATCAACCTCGCTGCATATTGTTTTGCTGGAACGGGTCACTGCCTTACGTAGTGTTACCGTTTATTCCAACAAGAATGTGCTAAACCCGGTTGAACAAATGAATGATGAAACCGATGGCCGGTTACTGGCCGGTAAAAAGAATGGCGTCATTAGTATCAGCAATGCCAATTCAAACCTTTCTACAAAAATAGGCCGGGAGTTATTTGCCAAGATCCCTGGCGTGTTTGTGTATGATATGGATGGTTCAGGCAATCAGGTAAATATTTCCACCCGTGGACTTGATCCCCATCGCAGCTGGGAATACAATGTGCGTCAAAACGGGGTTCTCCTCAATTCCGATATGTATGGTTACCCCGCCAGCCATTACAGCGCACCCATGGAATCGATAGAAAAAGTTGAAATGATCAGTGGTACCGCCGCATTGCAATATGGCGCACAGTTTGGCGGTCTCATCAACTATGTTACAAAAAGCGCCGATAGCGGTAAAGCATTTAGTTTTGAGAACCTGAGCACAGCTGGTTCGTTTGGATTGTTCAGCACCTATAACGCAGTTGGCGGAAACGTGGGCAAATGGTCCTATTATGCGTACCTCAGCAAACGCGTGGCCGATGGCTATCGCAAGAATTCCGAATCAAATGCCGATGCACATTTTGCATCACTGCAATACAACTTCAACAGCAACCTGTTTATAAAAGCGGAACTGGGGCATTCAAAATACCGGTACCATATACCAGGCCCTTTATCTGATGACCTATTTGCCCAGGACCCACGGCAATCGAACCGCAGCCGTAACTGGTTCAGTCCTGATATGTATATCCCCTCTGTTACCCTGAACTGGAACGTAAGTTATAAAACTACGGTGGTGCTTACTTCTTCAGCCGTTATTGGCCGCCGTAACAGCGTACAGTTCATTGGTTTTGCCGACGCCCTCGATACCATTGACCGGGCAACCAATAGTTATAAGCCCCGGCAGGTTGACATCGATCGCTTTAACAGCTACACCAATGAAGCACGTATTAACCATCGTTTCCACATCGGGAATATGGCTACTACTATTGCGGGAGGCGTACAACTAATGACAAACGATCTGCATCGCACCCAACAAGGCAAGGGCACTACCGGTAGCGACTATGATCTTTCATTAATAACACCAGGCTGGGGCCGCGACCTGCATTATAAAACTAATAACATTGCCGTTTTTGCAGAGAACACGCTGTACCTGACACCTGCCTTTTCTGTATCGCCTGGTTTCCGGTACGAAAGCGGCATTACGCACATGACTGGTAACATTGCCTATTACAATGCGGATAAAACCCCATTGTCAATCGATCACCGTTTCCCATTATTTGGTATAAGCACGCAATACCGGTTCCGGAACAGCCGTCTGTACGCAGGTATTGCCCAGGCCTACCGGCCTATGATCTTCAAGGATGTTATTCCTGCATCAGCATTGGAAGTTATTGACCCAGCCCTGAAAGACGCCAAAGGATATACTACCGAAGCCGGGTTCAGTGGTAAATGGAAAGGGACCATTAGTTACGATATTTCCCTCTTTCATATTATCTATAACAACCGTATTGGTGGTTTGATCTTACAGGACAATGCTGGCAATTACTACAACTATAAAACCAATATCGGCAACAGTGCTACTGATGGCGTTGAATTATATGCAGAATGGATGCCAGTAACCAGTACCAACTTTCAGTTTTCGGTATTTACTTCCACCTCCTGGATGAATGGCCGTTATACAAAAGGGACCGTGGCAACGGGTAACAGCAATGCCGATATCAAGGGCAACAAGTTGGAAGTGGTGCCTGAATGGATCACCCGTAATGGCATTAACGCTGGTTACAGGTCCATACACGCTTCGCTGCAGTACAGCTATGTGAGCAAAACTTACTCTGATGCACTAAATACACCTATCCCTGCTGCCAATGGGTCAAAAGGACCGGTTCCAGCCTATGGCTTGTGGGATATGAATATAACGGTGCATTTCCTGAATAATTACCAGTTAAAAGGTGGCATTAACAACCTGGCCAATAAGCACTATTTCACCAAACGGCCCACCTTTTATCCCGACCCCGGCATTTGGCCATCTGATGGACGGTCATTGTATATAACCGTGGGGTGTAGATTCTGAGCGCCGAAAATAAAAACGATCAATCTTTTTTTTTGAGAGCATAAATAGAAGTCAAACGTCACCGTTCCGATTCTTCGGAACGGTTTTTTATTTATTACATTTGATATAGGAATAACCTGGTCAATATTCATCTGATCAGGGGGAAATAAATATTTGCAGATGAAAAAATTCTTTCTGTGCCTGCTCATCAGCTGGCAGTTTGTAAGTACGAATGCACAACCGCCAGCCACTCCCGATAAAATTTATGGCGATTTATTCCGTGATGTGCAAATGGGTAAAGTATTTCCCGATGGAAAAACTTTTGTTGACTGCGTGCCAAAGAAAAATCCGAAGAATATAGTAGCCGAGTACAACCAGCAAAAAGGCACGCCAAAATTTGATCTGAAACAGTTTGTACAGAACAATTTTGAAATGCCGCATACGCCGCAACTCAACTATATTACCCAGGAAAAGGATGTGGTGATGCATATCAAAAACCTGTGGGGGGTACTGCGCCGTATCCCCGATACGGTTGTTATAGGTAGTTCATTACTGCCTTTGCCTAACCCATATATAGTACCCGGCGGCCGCTTTAGGGAAGTATACTACTGGGACAGCTATTTTACCATGCTGGGCCTGATGGCCAGCGGCGAAGGTGAAATGATAGAGAACATGGTAAAGAACTTTGCCTGGATGATAGATATTTATGGCCATATTCCCAATGGCAACAGAACGTATTACCTCAGTCGCTCGCAGCCACCATTTTTTGCTTTGATGGTAGACCTGCTGGCCAATATTAAAAGCGACAGCACCTACCTAACGTTTATGCCTGCGCTGGAAAAAGAATACGCCTTCTGGATGGAAGGCGCCGCCAAATTAAAGACCGGACAGGCATTTAGAAGGGTGGTTAAATTAAATGACACCCTTGTTTTAAACCGCTATTGGGACGACTACCCTTCCCCCCGCCAGGAAGGTTATAAAGAAGATGTAGAAATTGCCAGGAGATCGGGTCGGGATGTAAAAGAGATGTATACCAACCTGCGGGCCGGCGCCGAAAGCGGCATCGACTTCAGCAGCCGCTGGTTCAAAGACAAAAAGAACCTTACTACCATCGCTGTTATCGATATGGTGCCCGTTGACCTGAACAGTTTATTATATGAGCTGGAAACCGTACTGTCAAAATGTAAATTTATGGCCCACGATGCAAATGCAGCTGCCGACTATGCCCGCAAGGCCGAAAGAAGAAGAGTGGCCATTGATAAATATTGCTGGAACAAAACCCTGAAATATTATACCGATTATAACTTCAGGACCCGTAAAATCTCGGATGTGGTTACACCCGCAGGAATGTATCCATTTTGCCTGTACACAAAAAACCTGGATTATATGAGCCTGCTGGCCCGTCAGGCAGCAGAACAGATAAAGTCAAAACTATTACAACCCGGTGGTGTAACAGCTTCTCCCTTTAACACCGGTCAGCAATGGGACGCGCCCAATGGCTGGGCGCCCCTGGAATGGATGACCATTTGGGGGCTTGACCGTTGCGGCCAACGCGAATTGGCACGCGATATAGCCGAACGCTGGATCAAATTGAATGTGGAGGTGTTTAAAAGGACCGGCAAGTTGATGGAAAAATACAATGTGGTTGACCTGAACCTGGAAGCCGGCGGTGGCGAATACCCCTCTCAGGATGGTTTTGGATGGACCAATGGAGTACTATTAGCACTTATCAATAAGTTTGGTCTCCCGAAATAAAATGGCAGCCAGTTCCTGGTTATTAGGTTATTAAGTTCTTGAGTTATTTAGTTTTTAGGTTCTAAAACTAAATAACTTAATAACTAATGAACTTGCCCGTTTGCCTTACTTTTGCGCAAATTTCCACTATGCTTAAATGGATCACAGCCGGCTTTTTAGTTTCCCTAACCTTAGCCGCCTGCTCACCCAATAATGTAACTGTTGATAACAGCCTGAAAAAATATTTCGACCAAAATAAAGTTACTGGCTGCTTTGGCCTTTTCGATAATGGACAGGGGCACTTTTCCATTTATAACCTGCCGCGGTTTAGCGACAGTGTGTATACCCCCGCCTCTACCTTCAAGATCGTTAACTCCCTCATTGGGTTGGAAGAAGGAATAGTAGCAGATACCAATACCGTTTTTAAATGGGACAGCGTTAACCGCCCACGCACCGAGTGCAACCGCGACATGACCATGTGGGATGCCTTCCGCATTTCCTGCCCACCATGGTACCAGGAACTGGCCCGCCGTATTGGCCAAACCAAAATGCAACACTGGATAGATACCCTGGGGTATGCACGCCGGCGCGATACCTTTAAAATAAAGAACAACCTCGATACCTTCTGGCTCGATAATTCCGCCAAAGTAACCGCCGATGAAGAATTAGGACTGGTAAAGAAATTATACTTCGACCAACTGCCTTTTCAAAAAAGATCACAACGCATTGTACGCAGTATGATGTTGTGGGAAGACAATTCCAACTACAAACTGAGTTATAAAACAGGCTGGAATACGACACCACAGGGCAACCAGCTCGGCTGGATAGTAGGCTGGATAGAAGAAAATAAACACCCTTACTTTTTTGTACTACAGGTAGAATCACCCGACCCTAATATCGATTTCAAATCTATCAGAATAAACCTGTTGAAGCAGATCCTGAAAGAATATGGCTTCTTTGAAGGGAAGAAATAACTAATTGGCTAATGCATGTCCGCCATAGCCGCCAACCGGCGGAGAAGGCGGATGATAAAAAATAAATGCCGCCTGCGCTTTGCGTGCTGGCGGCATATTTTTTAAAGCAATAGTTTGAATTTGTTAATTATACGAAGTACTTTAACTAACAATTTAAAGCATTAATACTTAAATTTAGATAATTGCTAATTTGGTCTAAATCTTGCATTTATTCGCCAACTAATTAGCACATTAGCTAATTAGTAAATTATCACATTAACTATCGTGTTTCGTTTTCAACATATCGAGTACCTCACCGCCCTGGCCGCCATTCCCCTCTTGGTAGCATTGTATTTTCAGTTAATGTACTGGAAAAAAAATACCATCAAAAAGATCGGGGACGCTAATCTCGTCCAGGCCCTTATTGCCAATTATTCGCCCACTAATTTTTTACTGAGGTTCGTGTTTTTCGCCGTGGCTCTTACCGCCGTTATTATTGCCGCAGCCAACCTGCAAAAGCCAGGCGCTATGGACAATGTACAACGCAAAGGGGTAGATGTAGCGATTGCCATCGATGTTAGTAAAAGCATGCTGGCAGAAGATATAAAACCAAACCGCCTGGAGAGGGCTCGCCAGTTGGTATATAAGTTAATGGATCAACTGCCCAACGACCGGGTAGCCCTGGTACTGTTTGCCGGCAGGGCTTATTTGCAAATGCCATTGACCACCGATCACAGTGCAGCCCGTATGTATATTCAGCAGGCTGGTCCGCAGGTAGTACCTACCCAGGGTACTGTGATCTCAGAAGCATTACGCGCCAGTAATTCGGCTTTTAATAGTAAGGAAAGAAAGTTTAAATCAATAGTATTGATCACCGATGGTGAAGACCACGACCCACAGGCCGTTCCCCTGGCACAACAACTGGCCCAGGATGGTGTAATGATCAATACTATTGGTATTGGTTCGGCAGAAGGCGCTCCCATTATGGACCCCGCCACCAACGAATACAAAAAAGATGCAGCCGGAAATACCGTTGTATCAAAACTGAATGAACCCGAATTACAGCAACTGGCCGCTGCTACCAAAGGCGTGTATGTGAAACTGGATGATGTGGATGCCGCAGTAGACACCATCACCAAACAATTAGAAACCATTGAATCCAACATCCTGGATGATAATTCATTCAGGGATTATAAAAGTTATTTTCAATGGTTTCTGGCCATTGCCTTGGTATTCCTGTTGATAGAATTCTTTTTACCTGAACGGAAATTAAAAGCAGCTTGAAAAAACTCTTCTACATATCGCTAATGCCATTGTTGCTATTGTTACCTGTACTGGTAAAAGCGCAGGATGAGAATGCCGCCATTCGCGAGGGTAATAAATTATATCACAACCGGCAATTTGAAAAATCATTGCCTGCCTATCAAAAAGCAGTAGAACAGAACCCCAAAAATTTAACCGCCCGGTATAACCTCGCCAATGCGCGTTTCCGCACCGGCAATATGCCCGATGCAGAAAAATCGTACGATGAACTGATAGAGAATACCACTGAAAATAAATACAAGGAAAAAGGATATTACAATAAGGGCGTATCATTAACAAAGCAACAAAAGCTACAGGAAAGCATTGATGCCTACAAGAATGCTTTAAAACTCGATCCCACCGACGAAGACGCCCGCTTTAACCTGCAAAAAGCATTAACAGAACAGAAGAAGCAAAATCAATCCCAGCAGCAACAGCAAAAACAACAGCAGCAGAAACAACAAAAACAAAAACCCGAGAATAACAAGCTGGATAAAAGAAAGATTGAACAATACCTGAAATCGCTTGAACAAAAAGAACAGGACGTTCAGCGAAAAATGCAGGAAAACCGCGCCCGCTCAGTAACCCAGCCTGAAAAAGATTGGTAATCGGTGAGTCGCCTACTGCCTTTTTGACCGCGAAACGCGCAGCGTGGAGCATCCTATTGTATTCCATAAACGTCTGCCGTCTGCCGTCTGCCGTCTGCCGTCTGCCGTTTGCCGTCTGCCGTCTGCCGTTTGCCGTCTGCCGTCTGCCGTTTGCCGTCTGCCGTCTGCCGTTTGCCGTTTGCCGTCTGCCGTTTGCCGACTTGTATTTCCCTATTGCCCATTGCCCATTCCCATTGCCTTTCCATTTGGTTAATTCTTTGCCGTTTCACGTTTGCCGTTTCACGATTTCGTAATTTCGCAGTCAATTTGCCCGTATTTAACTGGCAATCACCTTAAATCTGAATTTATACAATGCAGCTTTACTGCGACTCATTGACAGAATATAAACGCCTGGCAACCCGTGAAGTACGAATTGGAGACTTGCTGCTTGGCAACTTCAACCCTATCCGTGTTCAAACCATGACCACTACCGATACTATGGATACCATCGCTACGGTGGAACAAAGTATCCGTTGTATAGAAGCTGGTGCTGAAATGGTGCGTATTACTGCACCCAGCAAAAAAGAAGCTGAGAATTTATTGAATATAAAGAACGAACTGCACAAAAGAGGGTATAAGACCCCGCTGATTGCTGATATTCATTTTACTCCCAATGCAGCCGAAATAGCGGCCCGCATCATTGAAAAAGTTCGGGTGAACCCGGGCAATTACGTAGATAAAAAGAAGTTTGAACAAATAGATTATACCGACGCGGAATATGCCGAGGAGATTGATCGTATTCGCGAAAGATTTACCCCTCTGGTGAAGATATGTAAAGAATATGGCACTGCCATGCGCATTGGTACCAACCACGGTTCTCTTAGCGATCGCATCATGAGCCGGTATGGGGATACCCCCATGGGGATGGTAGAAAGCGCTATGGAGTTCCTGCGCATTGCCCGCCATGAAAGCTATCACAATATCATCCTGAGTATGAAAGCCAGCAATCCCCAGGTAATGGTTCAGGCCTACCGGTTGCTGGTGAACGTAATGATGGATGAGTTTGGTGAATGTTATCCATTACACCTGGGAGTAACAGAAGCCGGTGACGGGGAGGATGGAAGAATAAAATCAGCCATCGGTATTGGCACTCTACTGGAAGATGGACTGGGCGATACTATCCGCGTGTCATTAACGGAAGACCCTGAATTTGAAATTCCTGTTTGCCGCGACCTGGTAAAGCGCTATACAAATCGGCAATCGGAATTAGAGAAAAAACAGTCTGGTATTCCGGAGATCATTAAAGTCCCTTATTCTCCATTTGAATACACAAGAAGGAGCACCGGCACCGTTTCGAATATTGGCGGTAAACAGGTGCCCGTAGTAGTTGCAGACTTTATGAAAGCAACTACCATCCGCCATGAAGATCTACAGGCCATTGGCTATACCTATAACACCGAAACGGATAAGTTCACCATTGCTGATGCAGCAGCAGATTACCTGTATACCGGTAAAAAAATACTGGACTTTGCATTGCCCGGCACACTGAAAGTAATTTGCGACCATGCTACCTGGTTAAACGCATCAGACAAGGAGAAATATTATCCGTTATTTCAATCAACCGAGTACCTGAAAAGCACCGATCATTCAGGCTTACTGAACTTTGTTGCGGTAGATGTAAATGAACCAGCTTCGGGGGAACTGTTACAGGAAATTCGTAATGATGATTCCGTTGTGTTGTGTTTGTATTCATCCAACGCACACGCCATGCCATCGGTAAGGCGTTACATTATTGAACTGGTGAACCAGGGCATTACCTGCCCGGTAATACTGGCAGTTGAAAGTCACGATACCACCATTGATGAGCAGTTGATCCATTTCTCAACAGACAGTGGCGCATTGCTACTCGATGGTATGGGCGATGGCGTTTGGCTGATGAATGAACCTGAAAAGCTCCAGAACCAGAAAGTAAGTGGCCGTACTTACCTGGAAACAAAGAACAATCACCAGTTCATCAACAATACCTCCTTTTCTATTTTACAGGCCACCCGTACCCGTATTTCCAAAACCGAATATATTTCATGCCCTTCCTGCGGCCGTACGCTGTTCGACTTACAGGAAACCACTGCAAAGATCCGTTCGATGACCCATCACCTGAAAGGCATTAAGATCGCTATCATGGGTTGTATTGTAAACGGTCCTGGAGAAATGGCCGATGCCGATTTTGGCTATGTAGGCAGTGGTGTTGGCAAGATCACTTTGTATAAAGGAAAAGAAATTGTAAAACGCAATGTCGATAGCACCATTGCAGTGGAAGAATTGATTAATTTATTGAAAGAAAACGACGCCTGGGTGGAGAAGGCGTGAAACGTCAAACGTGAAACGTGAAAGGGTTCGCGATTATATAAAACTAATACGCGAACTTGCGTCGCCGGAAATTTTCTGCCGTCTGCCGTCTGCCGTCTGCCGTCTGCCGTCTGCCGTCTGCCGTCTGCCGTCTGCCGTCTGCCGTCTGCCGTCTGCCGTCTGCCGATTTACAACTTGAAACCCAACATATTCAATCAATAACCTTAGCTTTTAGTGAACCGAATTGACCGACTTCATGCTATTCTCACCCACCTGCAAAGTAAAAAAAGGGTAACTGCGCAGGAGGTAGCCGATCGTTTTAACATCAGCTTACGTACCGTATACCGCGATGTTAAAGCATTGGAAGAAAGTGGTGTGCCGGTGATCGGTGAGGCGGGAAGCGGTTATACCATTATGGAGGGCTACCGCCTGCCACCGGTAATGTTCACCCAGGAAGAAGCCTCTGCCCTGCTGTTGGGTTCTAAACTCACTGAACATCTTACTGATGAATCGATAAAGAAACATTTCAACGCTGCCTTATATAAGATCAAAGCGGTGCTCCGCACGACCGACAAGGAGCACATGGACCAGCTAAATGATAACATTGCGGTTTTGTCGCGTTTGCCGGCCGATGATTCAGCAGGTCGCCACCTTACCGAACTGCAAAAAGCCCTTGGTGATAAAAGGGAAATTCATATCCGTTACCAATCGGGTGAAGATGCCGTAACGGAACGCAACCTGGAACCTATAGGTTTATGTCACTATGGCCAGGCCTGGCACCTGATCGGCTGGTGTAAACTCCGTAATGGTTATCGCGATTTCAGGGTAAGCCGTATACAGCAATTACAAATTCTTGATAATACCTTTGACCCTGAATCACACCCCTCCCTGCGGGAATATCTGCAAACCATGATCAATCATAGCGAACTGCAGGAAGTGTGTGTCCGGTTCACCCGCGCTGCCGCCCGGCACATCGGCAATCAAAAGTATTATTATGGTTATGTTCGGGAAGAAGTAAAAGACGACTTTGTTCTTATGTACTATGTCACTTCTTCGCTGGAGTATTTTGGCCGCTGGCTGTTGATGTATACCCACAGTGTATCAATTGAATCGCCCGAAGCCCTTCATAATGTGATGAAAGACCTCACCGAAGAAATTCGCCTGCATTACCTGCCTGTAGAGCAATAACGCGAAGTAGGTCCTGAGCCGTCCTGAGCGTCCTGAGCGGAGTCGAAGGATCGAAGGATCATTACTTAAGCGTTGAGCGCGTGACCGCCTTTTGCGGAAAGTCGAAACGCGCCCTTCCTTATCAAGTCCCCAAAATATTTTTGACTTTTTGTAGGGCCTACTGACATACTGTTGTCACATACTGCATGTTACTTTGGTTTTACAACCTTCACACATTAAATATTATTCAAATGATACGCACTATTCATGACTTTCTCGACCGTTGGAAAGAAGAAACCGAAGCAACCCTGAAGATCTTTCGCAATCTTACCGATGACTCATTGCAGGTTGCCATTCCCGGTGGACGCACCCTGGGCCGGCTGGCCAATCACATTGTTGAAACAGTGACTGAAATGCCCCACAACCTGGGTTTACCAATAAAAGAAGAGTATGTTACCTATAATACGGTACAGGAACTGGTAACAAACTACAAAAAATATGCTGATCAGCTGGTGGCAGCTATCATCAGCTACTGGACCGACGAAACATTGGAACAGGAACAAAACATGTATGGCGCTACCTGGAAAAACGGGTTCTCCCTGTGGGTCCTGATAACCCATCAAACACACCACCGAGGCCAAATGACTGTGCTGATGCGTATGGCCGGGTTAAAAGTGCCAGGCGTATATGGCCCCAGTAAAGAAGAATGGGAAGCATGGGGAAAGGAAGCATTGGCATAAAACCGAGATATGAAGTAAGGTCGGACTCAAAAACTCCGCATTCTTCTGCTTCGTACTTCGAATTTCATCCTTTATACCTTTTATTTCCTTTTTCAGGAAAAAGCTGTCCAATTGAACCATTCCCAATCGTTATTATACAGTGCAGCGTGGTTATTAATTCACTTTAAAAGTAATTTGTATGCATATCAAAACTTATCCGCCGTTAACGGTATTAAGCAGTATACATCAAACTACCATCTCTCAAATTCATGAGTTTGGTCCGGTTATGGCTGAACTCTATGCAGAAGCCGGCCGTAAAAGCTTTATCAATGGTCCGCTGCATTGGATCTATTATGGAATGGATGGGAATGCCGATACCCTGTTCACCCTGGAAATAGCCATTCCGATAAGGAAGGCATTCCAGTCTTCCAGATTTCAGGTAAAGGCGCTCGACTTTTTCAAGGCCATCACTTTTCCGCATGAAGGTCCCTGGGAACAATTACCGGGCAGTCATGCTCAGATCATGGAAAGGCTGGCCGAACATCATATACCAGTTACCAATGAGTGCCGGGAAGTATTTCTGAATATAAACTTCACAGAGCCTGAAAAGAATATGACCGAGATTCAAATTGGAGTATCGCCAGGAAAAACACAAAACCGGTCAGGCGCCAAAAAACGGCTCCTGCCGGTTTACATCTGATCGTTTTAACCGTGCTACGGTTTGGAACCGTGGCACGGTTAACTAGTTATGACAATATATTTGTTCCATCCTCTATCTGGGTCACATACACCTCAGGTGTTATCCTGAACAACCCATTAAATGCAGACTGGATCTTTTGAATAAAGGTATCAACCGCTTCTGCCTGTACAATATTGATAGTACAACCACCAAATCCTCCCCCCATCATGCGGGCGCCAACTACTCCGGTAATATGCTGGGCGCATTCAGCCAGAAAATCCAACTCAGTGCAGCTTACTGAATACTTTTTGCTCAACCCTTCATGCGTGGCAAACATCAGTTTGCCAAAGGTGGCCAGGTCGTTTTTCTTTAAAGCCTCGCAACCAGCCAGCAATCTTTCTTTCTCATATACTATAAATGAGCAACGATCAAATACAACGGGTGGTAATTCAGCCTGGTGTTGCAGCAATTGCACCGGTTCCACATCCCGCAAAGATTTGATGTCGGGATAATGCTTTTGTAAAATTGCCACGCCCTCTTCACATTGCTGACGGCGAACATTGTATTCACTGCCCGCCAAAGAATGGCTAACCATGCTGTTCACCAATACGATCTTGTAACCAGGAAAATCAAATGGAATGTATTCATATTCGAGGCTGCGGCAATCGAGTTTCATTACATGGCCCTTTTTTCCATGCAGGCTGGCAAACTGGTCCATGATACCACACTTAACGCCTACGAACGTATGTTCGGTTTTTTGTCCAATAAACGCCAGGTCCATCCGGCTCAGGCCCAATTGAAACAATTCATTCAAAGCAAAACCGTAAGCCGAACATAAAGCTGCAGAAGAGCTCATGCCTGCTCCAACCGGAATATCGCCATCGATCACCAGGTCAACCCCGCCTATCTTTTTTCCCTGTTGTTGAATATGATAGCTCACGCCCAGCAGGTAGTTCATCCAACCTTTTTGCGGACTTGTTATATCTAAAGAAAATGAATATGACTCATTAAACTGACTGGCAAAAACATTTACTGTATTAGTTCCATTAGGAGCAATAGCAACATAAATCCTCTTATCTACAGCGCCAGGCAACACAAAACCATAGTTATAATCTGTGTGTTCTCCAATAAGGTTCACTCTGCCCGGGGCTCCAATGATCAGCGGTTCTTTATTAAAACGTTCACGAAAAGCCTGTTGAATTTTCTTGGTCATGCTACAATATCGTTAGATGAATTAATTTTAAAAAATTTTCCGTAGTTCCTAAATTGAATACTATGAGTTTTAATGTTTCCCGCATTACCGAGAACGGGTTATCATTGGTTAAGCTGCAAGATAAGGCAACAAATACAATCATTACGATTCTACCAGAATATGGCGCGATGTTACATGGCTTTCAGATACCCGTAAATGGAGAGCACCTGAACATTATTGATAACTATGCCAACCGCGAACAGGTGGAGCAGGAATTGGGTGTTTCCTTTAAAAGCAGCAAGTTATCGCCCTTTGTTTGCCGGGTGCGGGATGGAAAATACACGCTTGAAGAAGAAGACTTCGAGTTTGCCAGCAAATTTTCCGATGGCAATGCCATTCATGGTCTCTTATACAACAAGCCATTTAATGTTGTAAATGAATTTGCCGACGACAAACAGGCATCGGTAACACTCAGATATCAATTTAAACGGGAAGACCCCGGTTATCCCTACGAGTACAATTGTGAAGTTCGGTACACCCTGTTCCCACGTGGCATATTACAGGTTGAGACCATTGTGCTAAACCTCGATAGCCTGTCGATCCCCATTGCAGACGGCTGGCATCCCTATTTTAAACTGGGCGGCGTTATCGATGACTATGAAATGCAGGTGAGCACCGAAACTATGGTAGAATTCGATGATAAATTAGTTCCTACCGGCAAACTCATAGCTGACAGATCGCTGGGGGAAGGGATCCTTATCGGCAACCGCCAATTCGATAATTGTTTTGTTGTGCAACCGGTTGACCAGCGCCCCGCCGCGGTCCTTTACAATCCTGCCAACGCCGTGTTTGTTTCAATTTTTACCAATAAACTGTATCCGTACATCCAGATTTATACGCCACCACACCGCAAAAGCATAGCTATTGAAAACCTCAGCGGGGCGCCCGATTGCTTTAACAATGGCATGGGACTGCAACTTTTGACGCCCAGCCGTTCGCAAACATTTACGGTTTGGTACCAGGCCGGAGTGGCTGAAAACGATTAACTTGCCATAAATCACCTGTAATGAAGAAGTTTTTCAAATATGTCCTGACTGTAGCGATCTGTGTATTTTTTGTTAGTTGCTACGAAGTGAATGAAGAGATCGAGATCAAAGCCGATGGCACTGGCACCTATGTTACCAAAATGGATATGGGTCAACTCATAGAGATGATGCAAACCTTTGCGGGCGAGGAAGAATTAAAAAAAGACGGATTGGATAAAGTATATGACACTACCATTCTTTTTAAAAACATGCTTGATTCAGCCAAAGACATGACCCCTGAACAAAAGGAGTTGATGAAAGATGGCAAGATGAAAATGCAAATGAATATCAAGGAAAAGGTATTCAAAATGGATATGGACATCCCCTACAAAAATCTGAACGGCCTGCAAAAGTTAATGAGCGGACAAGGTGGCAACGGACCCGGTATGGCCAATGCATTTAAAAATTTATTTGGAAACCCTCAGGCCGGTGACGATCAACCAGGTATGCCTAAAGGACCCGATATGGGCGATTTTGCAGGTATTTTTGATGTTACCGTAAAAAATGGCCTTATTGAAAGAAAAGTAAACCAGGAAAAATACAAAGCCCTCACCGAACGCCCGGAAATGGCCCAAATGAAACAATTAACTTCTTCGGGTATGGAGATCCTGTACACAACAACTATTAAATTACCCCGCGCCGCCAAAAAAACCGATAACCCAATTATCAAATTATCTGAAGACAAAAAAACAGTGACCATGAAATACAATTTGCTTGAGTTACTGGATAACCCTTCAAAATTTGCTTACACCATTCAATATTAAGCCGGTGGGCATTACATTGGATTAAAACGCATTTTTAACTAGGTTTGAGGTTTCGGAAATAATATGCAAACTGATTTTCTTGTTATCGGCTCCGGTATTGCCGGATTGACTTTTGCACTAAAGGCAGCTCAACGTTACCCAGATAAAAAAGTACTGGTCATTACCAAAACACAGGCTGATGAAACCAATACTAAATATGCCCAGGGCGGTATAGCCGGTGTAACGGATTTTGAAAAAGACAGCTTCGACAAACATATTGAAGACACCTTGATTGCTGGCGACGGCCTGTGCAATAAGCAGGTGGTTGAAATAGTAGTAAAGGAAGGTGTTGACCGCATTCAGGAATTAATTGACTGGGGTGCCCGTTTCGATAAAGAATCAGATGGCGATTATAAACTAGGTAAAGAAGGCGGTCACAGCGAATTTCGCATTCTGCATCATAAAGATGTTACGGGCAGGGAAATGGAGCGGGCTATGTTGGAAGCGGCCCAAAGCCAGCCCAATATCGAGATAGTTAAACATTGCTATGTGGTTGACCTGCTTACCCAGCACCACCTCGGTTACCTGGTCACCAAAAGCACTCCCCATATTGAATGTTACGGTGTGTATGTGCTGAATCTGAAAACCAATCAGATGGAAAAGATACTGGCCAACATTACCGTTTTAGCCAGTGGCGGCAATGGCCAGGTTTATCGCTCTACCACCAATCCCGGTATTGCAACCGGCGATGGCATTGCCATGGTATATCGGGCCAAGGGACGTATCGAGAACATGGAGTTCATTCAGTTTCACCCTACAGCTTTGTATGAACCAGGCGTACGCGGACAATCATTTTTAATTTCAGAAGCCGTACGCGGCGACGGTGGTATCTTGCGCAACACAAATGGGGAAGCCTTTATGGAACGATATGATCCCCGTAAAGACCTGGCCCCACGCGATATCGTAGCCCGCGCAATAGATAGTGAAATGAAGATCACCGGTACCGAGCATGTGTACCTCGATGTTACCCATATTCCCACCGATAAATTCATTGAGCATTTTCCAAACATTTATGAGAAATGCCGTTCAATAGGTATTGATGTATCTACTCAGTATATACCCGTGGCTCCGGCCGCCCATTATAGCTGCGGTGGCATCAAAACTGATGAATGGGGACGCACTTCCATAAAAAATTTATATGCAGCGGGCGAATGCGCCAGTACCGGGTTGCATGGCGCCAATCGCCTGGCCAGTAACTCCCTGCTGGAAGCGATGGTTTTTGCCCACCGTAGTTTTGTTGATGCCGCCGAAAAAATTAAAACGATCGAAAAATCGGCAGAAGCGCAGGCCATCCCCGACTGGAAGGCAACCGGCACTACACAACCAAAAGAAATGATCCTTATTACCCAAAGCCTGAAGGAACTGCAACAGGTAATGAGCGATTATGTAGGTATTGTGAGGACCAATATCAGGTTGGAGCGCGCGGCCAAACGCCTCGATCTGTTGTGGGAAGAAACAGAGGCCCTGTATCAAACAACTGCCCTGTCGCCCCAGCTTTGTGAACTGCGTAATATGATCACCGTAGGTTACCTGATCGTAAAATGTGCCGCATTCCGCAAAGAAAGCCGTGGATTGCATTTTAATACCGACTACCCATACAAGAGTACGCTGGTACAGAATATTGTATTATAATCATACAACGACAATGAACAATTTGCAAGGCATGATCTTCGCCGCTGGCCTGGGTACCCGGTTCAAACCCTGGACCGACAAACACCCCAAGGCGCTGGCAATGGTGCATGGTAAAAGTTTATTGCAACACAATGTTGAATACCTGCAGCATTACGGCATTACCGATGTAGTAGTAAATGTGCACCATTTTGCCGACCAGATTGTTTCTGCTATTGAACAGAACAAAGGCTGGGGCAGCAACATCACCATCAGCGATGAAACCGATGAAGTGCTGGAAACTGGTGGCGGTATTAAGAAAGCAGCCGCTTTGTTCTCTGCAGATACCATTGTGGTGATCAATGTAGATATACTGACCGACCTGGACCTGGGTAAATTCATATCCTATCACCAGCAATTGAATCCCGTTTCAACATTGGCAGTAACCAATAGGACCACTTCCCGTTACTTTTTATTCGACGAAGCCAACACGTTGTGCGGCTGGCGCAATACCAAAACAGGCGAAGAAAAGATAGCCCGTACAAACGCCAACTACATCCCAAAAGCATTCAGCGGTATACATGTAATCAGCAAACAATTATTGTCCTTGATACAGCGCGAAGGAAAGTTCTCCATGGTAGATGTGTACCTCGATCTGGCCAAAACACATACCATAAAAGGTTTCGACCACAGCGGCTCGCGGTTTATTGATGTGGGCAAACCCGATTCAGTAGCACAGGCCGAATTGCTATTTAGTAAATAGCCCTGAGCGCGTGCCCGCCTTTGGCGGAAAGTCGAAACGTGGCCTTATTATAATAAGACAAACGGTTGCGCAACATCATATTATATTAAAAAATTATTAAGCAACTTCGGCAAGGTAGCAATACAGTATCTTTATTGCCTTAGATACTGAACATGAGAAAGATCCCATTTATAGCTTTTCTTTTATGCCTGTTAAGCGCCACTATAGCAATTGCACAACCAACCCCCTACAATGCCAATACACATGTGCGGGTTACCCTTTCGAACGGGTGGCATTTAACACCTGTTGGCCGGTCATTACCGCTGGGCGATCTGCCATTGAACCTGGTTGTGTCCCCTTCTAAAAAATACCTGGCCGTTACCAATAATGGCCAAAGTGTTCAATCGATACAACTGATAGATGCAAAGACCGAACAGGTTTTACACAGCGAGGTTATCCCAAAAAGCTGGTACGGATTGAAGTTCTCTGCCGATGAGAAATTTCTGTATGCATCGGGCGGTAACGACAACTGGATCCTGCAATATGCCATTACCGATAAAAAACTGGTGGTCACTGACAGCATCAGGCTGGGTGACAAATGGCCTACCAAAATTGCTCCCGCCGGCATTGAGATAGATGATGCAAAGAAATTGATGTACGTAGTAACCCGGGAAAACAACAGCATTTATATCATTGATCTGGCTACAAAGAAAGTAGCACAACGCATCCAATTATCAGCAGAAGCTTATGCCTGCCAGTTATCACCCAGGAAAAACGAACTGTATGTTTCCTTATGGGGTGGCGATAAAGTAATTGTATTCAATACCGCCAGCAAAACAATTACAGATTCTATTGCTGTAGGCGATAACCCCAATGAGATCTGTCTAACCAAAAACGGCAAACGGCTGTTTGTAGCCAATGCCAACGACAACTCAGTTTCGGTAATAGATGTAGCACAACGTAAAGTAATTGAAACATTCAATACCGCCTTATACCCCGATGCGCCCAATGGTTCAACCACCAATGGATTGGCATTAAGCGCCAATGAAAAAACATTGTACATAGCCAATGCCGACAATAACTGTTTGGCTGTATTCGATGTAACAAAACCAGTTGCCAGTTCATCAAAAGGATTTATACCCACTGGCTGGTATCCTACCAATGTAAAAGTGATCGGCAAAAAAATATATGTAGCCAATGGTAAAGGCTTTTCTTCCATGGCCAATCCCAATGGGCCCAAGCCGGTTAAAACCCAGGAGGAGGTGAACTATCAGCAGGGCGATAGCAAAAAGCCCACCACCGTACAATACATTGCAGGTTTGTTCAAAGGCACATTGAGCATTATTGACGAACCCTCTGAACAACAAATGAGCAGTTATTCAAAACTGGTATACGACAATACCCCTTACAATAAAGAAAAAGAACTGCAAACACAGGGCGAACCGGGCAACCCCATCCCCATGAAAATTGGCGATGCCTCCCCTATCAAATATGTGTTTTATGTGATCAAGGAAAACCGCACCTACGACCAGGTGCTTGGCGATATTACCACCGGAAATGGCGATCCCAAACTGGTTTTGTTTGGTGAAAAATACACCCCCAACCTGCATGCCCTTGCAAAAGAGTTTGTGCTGCTGGATAATTTCTATGTTGATGGCGAAGTCAGCGCCGATGGCCACAACTGGACCATGGGCGGTTATGCTACCGATTACCTGGAAAAGACCTGGCCCACGAGTTATGGTGGCCGTGGCGGTACCTATTCGGCTGAAGGGAACCGGGAGATTGCCAATAATAAAAAAGGCTTTTTCTGGGACCACTGCAATCGTGCAGGTGTAAGCTACCGTACCTATGGCGAGTTTGCTGATAATTACAAACCCAACATTCCGGTTTTAAAAGATCACTTCTGTGCTTCTTATACCGGTTGGGACCTCGCCACCCGCGATACGGTTCGCTTTTACCAATGGAAAAAAGATTTTGATTCCCTGCTGGCCATCAACCAATTGCCCCGGTTTAACTCAGTTCGCTTTGGTAACGACCATACCGAAGGGTTACGCAAAGGCCGGCCAACTCCTTACGCCCATGTGGCCGATAATGACCTGGCAGTAGGTATGTTTATAGAATACCTGAGCAAAAGCCCCATTTGGAAAGAATGTGCCGTATTTGTTATTGAAGATGATGCACAAAATGGCGCCGACCATGTGGATGCGCATCGCAGCACGGCCTATGTTGCCGGTGGATTTGTAAAGCGCCGATTTATTGATCATACCATGTATTCCACCACTTCTATGTTACGCACCATGGAATTGATCCTGGGTATTCCTCCAATGAGCCAGTACGATGCGGCGGCTACCCCCATGTGGCGTTGCTTTACTACTACAACCGATTTGACCCCATTCAGATCGCTGCCCACCAATATTGACCTGAATGAGAAAAATGTGGCCCAGAATAAATGGCAACAACGCTCTGAAGCATTTAACCTGAAAAAGGAAGATGCGGTGCCCGACCTGGAATTCAATATTGTATTATGGCATGGCCTCAAAGGCGATAACATCCCATTCCCCGGTCCCAAAAGGGCAGCCTTTGTAAAGCTGAATAAAGAAGCCGAAGATGATGATGATTAGTTAAGTTCTACATAAATTATTTTATATCCCTATAACTAATAACAGAGTTATAGGGATTTTTATTTAGATAGCTTAATTGGGGAAAATTTAACTGCGTTTTTATGCGCCCGACCAGAAGTTATTGCGTTATTTTTACTGACCTAATAAACTATGCAATCAATAATCGACGGAATCAATAAGCTCTACAGTGAGTGGAGCGGCACAGCCTGTGATCGTATAGAAATACTGCCTCAATCCGGCTCTGACAGGCGGTATTTTCGTATCCATTCAAATAAAGGAACTTGTATAGCCACTCATGGCCACAACATTCCCGAAAATGAGACCTTCCTGTATTTCTCCCAACACTTTTATAACCAGCAGCTTCCGGTTCCCGAGATCTTTGCATTGGGGGAAGATAAAACCATTTACCTGCAGCAGGACTTTGGCGATGTTTCATTATTGAACCGCCTCGAAGCAGAAGGTTTTACTGACGACATATATGATCTTTTTAAAAAGAGTTTGCACGAACTGGCCCTCCTTCAGATAAAGGGCCACGAAGGGCTTGATTATACCCGCTGTCTGACCAACCAGGAATTTGGCAAACAGGCCATTATGGCAGATCTGTTGTACTTCAAATATTATTTCCTGGATGCGTTGCGTAAACCCTACGACAAGCAAAAACTGATTGACGATTTTGAAGCGTTGAGCAATTACCTCACGCACACAGAATATAAGTATTTCATGTTCCGCGACTTTCAAAGCCGTAACATCCTGGTGTCGTCCAATGACTCAGTACACTTTATCGACTACCAGGGTGGTATGCAGGGCGCTCCGCAATACGATGTGGCCAGTATGATCTGGCAGGCACGTGCCAACCTACCCGATAATTGGAAGGATAGCCTGCTGAACGACTATATCGATTCTTTTGAACATATAGTAAATGAACACGTAAATCGTGATCTCTTCAAAAGCCAGTACAATGGATACGTGCTCATCAGGTTGTTACAGGTGCTGGGTGCATATGGTTTCCGGGGTTTGTTTGAACGCAAAGCCCAGTTCCTGACCAGTATACCCCAGGCATTGAAGAACCTTCGTTCTTTCATCAACGACCAAAGCCTGGGTATTGCCGTACCGGAATTCAGCAAAGTGTTGCAGGTTTGCGTAAGCGATGAGATCATCGATCGCTTCACTCCTTTGATAGCAGATGAAGAAACGCCACTGGTTGTAAAAGTGCATAGCTTTTCATTTAAAAAAGGCATTCCACAGGACGCTTCAGGAAATGGGGGTGGGTATGTATTCGATTGCCGCGGCATTTTAAATCCGGGCCGGATAGATCAATTCAAATCACAAACCGGTCGCGATAAAGGAGTTAAGGATTACCTGGAACAACAAACGCGTATGACGGAGTTCCTGAACAGCGTATTCGATATTGTTGACATCTCGGTTGAAGATTACATTCGGCGTGGTTTTGAAAGCCTAAGCGTAAGTTTTGGTTGTACCGGCGGCCAGCACCGCAGCGTGTATGCAGCCGACGCCCTGGCCCGCCATCTCCGCAATAAATTCAAGGTAAAAGTTGAATTGAAGCATGTGGAACAGGATGCCAAGAACTGGGTGAATGGGTAGAAGAAGGCATGCAGTCGTTTTTGTATCTTTGCAATCCATGTATTACATAGTTTACGGTCTTTTGTACCTGGTGTCGTTGTTACCCCTGCGTGTATTATATATTCTGTCAGATGGTTTTTATCTACTGGTATATCGCCTTTTAGGATATCGCCGCAAAGTAGTGTTGGATAACCTGCAATTGGTATTTCCAGAAAAATCGCTGGCGGAACGCAGGAAAATAGCCAGCAAATTCTACCATAATTTTATTGATTCGCTTTTTGAGACCATCAAAATGGTTTCAGCAAGCGATAAGTATATCCAGAAAAGAGTAACTGGGAACTGGGAAGTTTTGAATGATCTGTACAAGACCGGACGCAGTTGCCAGGTGCACCTGGGCCATACTTTTAACTGGGAATGGGCCAACCTTGCCTGCGCCAAAGAAGTACAATACACTTTTCTGGGTGTATATATGCCTATAAAGAACCAGGCATTTGACCGGTTGTTCAGAAAGATCCGAGCCAAATCGGGCACCGTTTTAATACCTGCCACTGATATGCGTCATGCCATGATGCCCTGGCGTCACAGACAATATTGTATTGGACTGGTAGCCGATCAGGCACCAGCCAACCCCGAAAGATGTTTCTGGCTGAGCTTTTTTGGAACCCCCACTGCATTTGTAACCGGTCCTGAAACCGGAGCACATGGCGGAAACATTCCCGTAGTTTTTGCCAATATTGAAAAGCCAAGCCGTGGTCGCTATAAAGTAGTATTGACATTGGCAGAAGACCAACCTGAAAAATTAAAAAGAGGAGAACTCACCCTACGTTACGTACACTATCTCGAAAAAGCCATCAAAGAACAACCCGATATGTGGTTGTGGAGCCATCGCCGCTGGAAACATGCCTGGAAAGAAGAGTACCGAAAATTGTGGATTGGAAATTAATCACCACTTAACATTGAATTTACCTGTTGCCTTTTCTAACGGCAACAGGATTTATTATGCCGTTCTTAAAAACTGATCTTTGTCATCATTGAAAAAAATCACTTTCCTTTCAACAACTTACACTTAACCATTTGATTAGTGAATAAAACATGATCTTGCTCAGTAAAAAACAGTTCCCTTCTTTTTAGCGTCACAACAACAGAACTCTTAATCCAGATCAATTTCTCTCTAGGCTTATAACAATAACCGTAACGGATAAGGGAAATGGGCAGATTTAACATTGCAGGATATGAATGAATATATTAATTTTGAATAGGGTATCGCCAAAGCAGAGCGAGCCTAATTAGTCGGTGCACAAATCACACTTGCCAGTATCCCATCAATAGTACCTACAGTAATTCTTTCCCTACCCTTTTTGTCCTTTTTGTCACCATAAACCCTTAACCATTATGCTAAAGACTAATGCCGGCGTGGCTTATGTAGATGACCACATTCTGCTACGCAATGGACTTGCAAATCTTTTCAGAGGCCTTGAAACTTACGCGATCCTTTTTGAGGCGAACAATGGAAAAGATTTTATCAAACAGTTACAACCCAGGTACTTACCGGACATCGCATTACAGGACATCAATATGCCGGAAAGAGATGGTTATGAAACAGCCCTGTGGCTTAAACGGTCTTACCCTGGTATCAAGATCCTTGTCCTTTCCATGTACGATAATGAGCATTCAATTATGCGCATGATGAAAAACTGCGCAAAAGGTTATATTCTGAAAGATATAGATCCCATGCAGTTCCGCCGCGCGCTTGATTCGCTTGTACGAAAAGGTTTTTACTACTCAGAACTGATCACAGGTAAATTAATACATGCTGTTAGTCAATTAGATGAACCGGATGAACCTATAAAAAACATTGTTTCACTGAATGCGCGTGAAATTGATTTCCTGAAACTGGTTTGTTCGGAAATGACCTATAAGGAAATAGCTGAAAAAATGTTTCTGAGTGCCCGCACTATCGATGGTTATCGCGATGCTTTATTTGAAAAATTGAATGTAAAAAGCAGGGTTGGTCTTGTGTTGTTTGCAATCAAGAACAATATTGTGAACGTGTAACGTTCATAGGCGGAAAAGGTATTCAGACTGTGGTGTGAGTTTATGTAAACAAAAAACCTATAAGGGTTTAGCTATGCTAAAATACCTTATAGGTTTTTACGATGATTTACAACCCTAATTCAATACACTGCTATCTTTCACGATCTCAATGCCTTGCTGTAAACGAATGGCATTAAAACCACCCAATACATTCCGCAGGTTATGTATTCCCTGGCGCTTCATCAGCGAAGCTGCAATTACACTACGGTAACCGCTGCCGCAGTAGAGATATAAATTCTGGTTCTCTTCAATATTGGCCATAGAACCAGGATCGGTGAGTTCATTTAAAGGAATGTTCACAGAACCGCGTACGTGACCATCGGCAAATTCGGTTTCACGCCGTACATCTATCGCTACCAGGTGATCGTCGTAAGGCAGGTCCATCGCCAACTCATCTACTTCTACATCTATGATAAGGTCAACCTCTTCACCGGCCCGGCGCCAGGCTTCTAACCCACCAGCCAGATAACCATGTATTTGCGAAAAACCAACCCGGGCTAACCGTACCACGCTTTCCTTTTCCTGTCCTTCGTCGGTGACCAGCACGATCGGTTTATTAAATGGCAACAAGCTACCAGCCCATTCTGCAAAACGGCCTTCAAGGCCAATGCTTATTGAACCGGGCACAAAGCCTTTGGTGAATTCACCGGCGCTGCGGGTATCAAGCAGGATGGTGTCTTCATCCTGGGTCCATGTTTTGAGTTCGGCCACGCTCAAAGGAGTTAGCGCCGTTTCTAAGATCTTCTCGAGGCTGTCATAGCCCTCTTTATTGATCTTTGCATTGATGGGAAAGTACAATGGAGCAGCCGGTAAATCGGCTAATACGGCCTTTACAAACTCTTCCCGCTTTTGGGGTTGCAGGGCATAATTGTTTTGTTTTTCCTCACCAATAGTGCTTGAGGTGGCGGGTCCCAGATTCTTACCACAATTGCTGCCAGGGCCATGGGCGGGATAAACAATTACATCATCGGGTAAAGTGGCAATCTTTTGGTTCAGGGAATCGAACAGCATGGAAGCCAGTTCTTCCTTGTCTATTTCGCCACTGCTCAGGTCAGGTCGGCCAACTTCCCCAACAAACAGGGTGTCGCCGGTAAATACCGCATGGGCTTTACCGTTTTCATCGCGCAGCAGGTAACAGGTGCTTTCTACCGTATGGCCAGGCGTATGCAATACCTCTATAGCCGCCTTGCCTAAGGGAAAGGTCTCACCATCTGTTGCCAGGTGAATAGGGAAACTTGTTTCGGTCTTTGGGCCGTAAACAATGGGAGCGCCGGTAGCTTTTTGCAGATCGAGGTGACCACTTACAAAATCGGCGTGAAAATGAGTTTCGAAGATGTATTTGATCTCAGCATTCCGTTCCCGGGCAAGCTGAAGGTAACCGTCAATGTCCCTGAGGGGGTCCACAATAGCTGCAACTCCATCACTTTCAATGTAATAGGCTGCTTCACTCAAACAGCCGGTATACAATTGCTTTATAAACATGTAGTCTTATTTTGAAGCAAAAGTACACCATAACAAGTTAACCCGTAGCCTTTTGAGCTACAGGTTACCTGTTTTACAAATTTGATGTCTCCGTCTTATCAGATGTTGAGGTCGTCCACGCATTTCATGATATGAGCCACCCGTGAACTGTTTACAGAATAGTAAATGAATTTACCATCCCGGTCAGTTTTCACGATGCCTGCTCTACGTAAAATGGCGAGGTGCTGGGAAGCAACGGACTGTTCCAACCGCAGACGTACATAGATCTCCGTCACGGTAAGACGCTTGTTCTCATCGATCAGTTTGACGATCTGTTGACGCAGCTTGTGGTTCAAGGCACGAAGTATCATCGCAGCCTTTTTCAGGTTCAGGAAGTCAACTTTTACCGATTCACCATCCCCACCATCTGCATTTAAGACCATGGAGTAATTGGTTGTTACGTTCATGTGCACATCAGAGCTTTTAAGATATTTAATAGGATAACGCTAAAGATCAAATTTACAAGAAAATTGATATGCTAGGGATGAAAGGAGGATAAAAGTTTCATTTGGTCATTTTTTGATATAAGTGTAAAATTCTTTTAGATAAACGGGTTCAGTGTACGCCAAGTTGGCAAAATTCTGCGTGAAATGCAAGTGGGAAGCGATTTTAGCCAAAGATTTAGCAATATCAATTTTTTCATCTATGAATAGAATGTTAGGATACCTGCTCACATTTTTCCACTTAAGACTGCCATTTCCAAAGCATATCAGTGATAAATTATTTAACTCTTCTTTAAAAGATAATTCATCAAGGATCATTGCTTTAGGGGTTATGATCTCATTCAGCTTCTCATCATACACCGCAGTAAACACTTCCATTCTACGGGCATCTATCATTGGGCAATAACACAGCGGTTGCGCCATATGCGCAGTTGCGCTACCCACTTGATCGATGGCCGCCTGCGCCATTGCCTGCAGCGTATTAATTGTTATGAGCGGTATTTGTAGTGCAAAACACAATCCTTTTGCAGTAGCCATACCAACCCGTAAGCCAGTATAGGAGCCAGGTCCAGCGGTTATACCTATGGCCTGTAACTGCTGCATGGTAATCCCTTTTTGCTGTAACAAAGTATGTATGGCCGGTTGTATCCAGGCGGCATGATCCTTTTGGTTATCGTTAGTGAGCGTACCTATTACTTCTCCATTTTGAGAAAGGGTCACACTTGCCTGGTCAGTTGCAGTATCTATGCTTAATATCATTCTTCTTATATAAAAAATTACTTCCTGGTTTTAAAGTATCGGCTGCAAACTGCACGCCCCATGCCTATTGCCCATTGCCTATTGCCCATTGCCCATTGCCCATTGCCTTTTGCTTTGTTACTACTTCAATAAGCAAAGGTGCTGGTATATAACGATTATCAACATGGCTTAATTCAGTTAATAATTCATACACCCGCAACAATCCTATTTTATCACTCCATTCAAAAGGACCATATGGGTAACTGGTGCCCAGTTTCATGGCAATATCAATTTCCTCCCGGCTGCTTACCGCTGCACCCAACGTATAATACGCCTCATTGATAATGGCCGCCAATACCCTTGCGGTGATCAGCCCGGGAATATCTGGCGCCACCACATATTGCCATTGCCATTGTTCAAAGATCTCTTTTATGATTGTTTCATCCATACCGGAAGGCAATGCTATTTCGGTTATAGACCGCTGTAACAAACCCGGCCAGGCATTAATGCGAATAAAATCGGCGCCAATCTTTTTTGTCGACCAGGGCACTGCATGTACGATCACTGGTTTGGGCAACAATTTTTTCAGGTGCTGTGTTCTTTCCGTATTCTGTTCAAACAGCAGGTCCATATACACATCAGCATCTGCAATGGCTAATGAACGGATGGAATCGACCCAAACTACGGTGATGGCTTCCGGAAGCTTTTTTGTCAATAATTCCTTTTTTAATACCTCATCGGCTAAAATGGCCACTGTCATGGGCTTTCTGAATTTACCCGCAAAGAAAGGAAGAAAAGGCAGACGGCAGAAGGCAGACGGCAAAAAGAAATACGGCGAGCACCGTCTATTATGCCCGTCGACAACGTGCCGCCAAAGCTTTAACGGAGGCGCAAGCCATGCTTTGCCCTCCGAAAACCCTTTAACGTTTCAGGTTTCATGTTTCACGATTGCCCATTAAATTTGCTTATGCAAAAAAACATCATCAATACCACCCAGGCGCCAGCTCCCATCGGCCCCTATAGCCAGGCTGTACAGGCCGGTAATTTGCTATTTATTTCTGGCCAGGTAGCCCTTAACCCTGCTACCGGCACCATTGAAGCAACTGATGTGGCCGGTGAAACCGACCAGGTCATGAAGAACCTGCAGGCGGTCTTGACCGAAGCAGGCTACGACTTCAGCCATATTGTAAAAACTACCATTTTCCTGAGCGATATGGCACATTTCACTACGGTGAATGAAGTATATGGAAAGTATTTTACCGGCAATTACCCGGCCCGGGAAACTGTTGCTGTTAAAGGTTTGCCCCGTAACGTGAACGTGGAAATAAGCATGATCGCAGCTAAATAAGGAAGCAACACGCCATCTCGACTACGCTCGATGGCATCCCGATCCGCCAAAGGCGGACACGCGCTCAGGGCTTGTAATAAAAAGTCCGGAAGATGCATTTCCTGGTGCATCTTCCGGACTTGTATAATATTGACAGGTATTACCCTGTTAACGTTCTTACTTATTAATTGGCGGTAGCTGTTTTCAACACGCCCAGTTCTTTTCCAATTTTGGCAAAGGCTGCGATCGCTTTATCCAGGTGTTGTTGTTCATGCGCTGCACTCAATTGCACCCGAATACGTGCCTGTCCTTTGGCCACCACAGGATAAAAGAAGCCAATAACATAGATCCCCTCATCGAGCAGGCGGGCTGCAAAATTCTGGGCAATAACGGCATCATATAACATAATAGGCACTATTGGATGGTCGCCCGGTCTAATATCGAAACCGGCTTCGGTCATTTTGCTGCGGAAGTATTTGGTATTGTATTCAAGCTTATCACGCAATTCGGTGGTTTCGCTCAACAGGTCCAGTACGGCAATGGAAGCGCCTACAATACCCGGCGCCAGCGTATTGGAGAACAAATAAGGCCGTGAGCGCTGACGCAGCATCTCGATCACCTCTTTACGCCCACTGGTAAAACCACCCGATGCACCGCCAAGAGCTTTACCCAGGGTACCGGTGATGATATCAATTTTTCCCATTACGCCCCGATATTCGTGTGTACCGCGGCCTGTTTTTCCCAAAAAGCCGCTTGAGTGGCTTTCATCGATCATAACGGCCGCATCATATTTTTCAGCCAGTGCTACAATAGCATCCAGTTGAGCAATAGTTCCATCCATGCTAAAAGAGCCATCGGTAACAATAACCCGATTACGGCAACCTTGCGATTCTTTTAGTTTCTCCTCCAGATCGGCCATGTTATTGTGTTTATAACGGAACCGTTGGGCTTTACACAAACGCACCCCATCGATGATAGAGGCATGGTTTAACTCATCGGAAATAATAGCATCCTGCTCGTTATACAAGGGCTCAAATACCCCGCCGTTGGCATCGAAGGCTGCTACATACAGTATTGTGTCTTCAGTACCCAAAAAGGCCGATATTTTCTGTTCCAGTTCTTTATGAATATCCTGGGTCCCGCAAATAAACCGTACACTACTCATACCGTAACCTCGATGGTCAACATACTTCTTGGCGGCTTCTATTACTTTGGGATGCGATGACAGACCAAGATAATTATTAGCGCAAAAATTAAGCACCGTTTTACCATTCACAGTGATCTCGGCGCCTTGAGGCGACTCAATAATACGCTCTGTCTTAAATAAACCGGCAGCCTTTATTTCAGCCAGTTCATCGGCGAGGCGTTTTACAAATTTTTCGTTCATGGAGCATGTAGTTTTTTGTAAGGCCACAAATGTAATAATTTGGGCATGTAAAAATAAGTTGCCTTATTTTCCCAATTACTGTTTCAACAATAACAGCCTAAAACACTCATATCGTATAACTTAATTTTTTCATCCGGCAAAACCGACATACCACTTTATGGTAATTCTAACTTTTTATTAAAAAAACTGTAACAAAAGTCCAATACCTTCGTCTTATAATACAAAACGATGCATTATGTGGAAGAAAACCTTTATCCGTTCAACCCTAATACTATTGGTGGCCTTGGCTGGAATATTTGTTTTTGCCACAACGCATACTTCAAAAAAACCGGTTAGCCGGGATTGCCTGAAATCAGTTAAGGATTGCTGTAACAGTAACAATAAAAGCCAGAGTGATTTTCTTATCTGGGAATCGCTGAGCCGGGCTTTTGCAGCAAATGCTCAATTTTAAACTTATGACAATCAACGTTTTTATATAAGATCCCCCGACTAGTCGGGGGATTTTTTTTATTTTTCTGTAATTCCCTGTAACTTTTAACAGCCCTGGTACGTACCACCTTTACACAAATAGATTAATAGTCAGGTTCTGCTTATGACCGAGAAAGAGTATAATCAATGCGTAGCTGAGTATGCGGACAACGTATACCGGTTCATCCTTAAAAATCTTCGCCATGAAGAGGATGCCCGGGATGTTGTTCAGGCGGCGTTTGAGAAAATGTGGCGGAACCGGGCAGATGTGGATAATGCCAAATGTAAAAGCTACCTGTTTACGGTAGCCTATAACCAAATGATCGATCATTTGCGCAAAGCAAAACGGGTTCACTTACGCGATGAGTTCAAAGAAGAGACCCAGGTCCTGGACAAACCTATGTACAACACCCGGAAGATCCTGGAAGAAGCATTAAGCCGGTTGAACGAAACACAACGGTCACTGGTATTGTTGAAAGATTATGAGGGGTATTCTTATGAAGAGATCGGACAAATTACCGGGTTGAACGAAAGCCAGGTAAAAGTGTATCTTCACCGCGCCCGTATTCAATTAAAAAACTATTTGGTAAAACCTGAAAATGTCATTTAACTGTTACCATATAAGAACAGCTGATTACAACTCCGGCAGCGGTGGTGGCCAGGTGACTGTGATTACCCGCGACAACTACGAAGCTTACCTTGTAATGTATGTGGATGAGGAGCTGAAGGCTGCTGAACGCGAAGCAGTGGAACAGTTTATTCAACAAAATCCTGATCTGGAAGAGGAACTGGTGATGTTGCAGCAATCGGTTTTACAACCCGATGAAGGTATTGTATTTGAACAAAAGGAAAGCTTATTCAGAAATACAGCAGTTGATGGCATTAATGAAAGTAACTGTGAAGAATACTTTGTTTTATACGGTGATGATGAATTAACAAATGAAGAAAAAGATAAAGTAGAACAGTTTGTTTATAAACATCCTCAATACCAGGCAGATTTTGAATTTATACTACAGGTGAAGCTGGTGCCCGACAACTCCCTCAGCTTCCCGGACAAAGCCTATCTGTTCCGTTCAGAAGAAGAAGACAACAGGGTGATCGCATTCCCCTGGTGGCGCTTTACTGCAGCTGCTATTGCCTTACTATCTATTGGTAGTATGGTTTTCTATTTTTCAACCCATTTTGTTGCTAATAGAGAAACCGCGGGTGTATTACCACAAACAAGATCAACAGAGAAAACACAACAGCCAGCTGCTGGCAATAACAATACACAATCACAGGCTGATGTTGTGGTGGTTCCACCGCATGAAGATAACAGCGTTGCTGCACAGCCTGTACATGCTGATCAGGCCGTTGCCAAAACCAGCATTACAAAAAATATTTCAAAACAAAGTAACATTCAGCCACCATCATACGTACAACAAGTAAATACGCAACAACCGGAAGATGTTCCTGCAGGCTACAACGAAAAATTCTTATCCGCCCGGTCGATTGCTGTAGTTGTAACAAATCAGAATGAGCAACCAGAAGTTAAAAGCACAGCTTATAAAAACACGGTCAGTAATTCAATAGCAAGCAATACAGCATACGTTCCACCCATTGAAGAACCCGATCAATCAGCTATAACAGCAACGGTGAATAAAACACCATTAAGAGGTTTTTTTAGAAAAGTATCGCGGGTAGTTGACAAAGTTACTGGCCCCGATGAAAATGGCAAAGCAGGCATACGTATAGCCAACCTTGAATTTGCCTTACAATAATTCAAATTAAAATAGTTAAAACCAGCAAAGATGAAACAGGTAATTATACTCCTGATTGGGATTAGTATGTGCTTAACCGGCCTGGCCCAAACAGATTCCACGGCCAACACAACCGATTCTACAGCAAGGCCCGAAAACGAAAACGACACCATTCGCGTAGGCGGCATGATCATTATTAAAAAGCACAAGAATAACGAAGGTGATAACAACCAGGCCAAAACCTATAAACGCAGTAAACCATCGCGGGTAAGCACCAACTGGTGGATCATTGACCTTGGTTTTGCCAACTATAACGACCAAACCGATTATAAGAGCAGCGCCATACAAGGGCCCGACGGGTTCGCTCCCGGTCTTGGTAAAGATCAGTTTAAATTACGCGCCGGCAAATCAGTGAACGTAAGCATTTATCCCTTCATGCAAAAACTAAACATCTACAAAGGCGCGATAAACCTTAAATACGGTCTGGGTATTGAATTGAACAATTACCGCTATAATGAACCCATCCTGTATCATACCAGTCCTACCCAGGTAGTGTTGGACCTGGACCGGAACTATTCAAAAAATAAACTCGCCGCCGATTATGTAACCCTGCCCATTATGCTGAACTTCAATTTCACGCCACACCGCGTTAAACAGGGTTTTGGATTTAGTATAGGCATGAGTGGCGGGTACCTGTATTCGAGCCGGCAAAAGACCATCACCAACATCGATGGTAAAGAAAAAAATCACGACGATTTTGACCTACACCAATGGAAACTTCAATATATAGCTGAATTAGGCCTGGGCCCGGTAAAATTATACGGGTCGTATGCCACAGAAAGTATGTTCGCTAAAGGCCTCGATCAACGCCCTTACAACTTCGGTCTGCGATTAAGCAATTGGTAATTTTAACATAGCCATGATCAACAAACGTTCCCCCGGCTGAGCCGGGGGGACGTTTTTTTTATTTGATTTTCAATGGCCTTATTTTTGCGATCTGAAAATCACAAAAAAGTTCTGTTAAAAGACCATTCAAAAAGAATAAATGGGACGTCAGTATCGTTTTGAAGTGTGAAGTAATCCATTTATCCACACTTAGCTGGCGAAAAAATTATTATTTAGTTTTAAACCCATTAATCATTTGCTTGGTCTTTACGCTTAAAACCAGGTTACTTATGAAATCTAAATGGCTTATCGCAGGCCTTGTTGTTGTTGCTGTTTCCGGATTAGCAGCTTTTAAAACCATTGAAAGAAGGGTTTTTAAAAAGAATTTATTAAGATCGAAGCCCGTGGGTGAACTGTATTTAATTGTTGACAAATCTGATTATGAACTGAAGGTGTATGACGCGGAAGGATGGTATGCAACCTATCCCGTTGTATTTGGCAATAAAGATCTTTCCGACAAACTCATAGAAGGCGACCGCCGTACTCCCGAAGGCACCTTTAAAATATTATCCAAACGACCCCACCAGAAATGGCATAAGATGCTTATGCTGGATTACCCTACAGCAGAAAGCTATGCGAAATTCAAAGAACGCAAAACAAAAGGAATAATTCCGCAAAGCGCTAAAATTGGTGGCGGTATCGCTATACATGGGACCTGGCCACACGACGACCTGGTGGTGGATGATTTTACCAACTGGACCAATGGCTGTGTGGCATTAAAGAATGAGGACCTTGACGAGCTGGATGCGATTGTGGACATTGGCACCAAGGTGATCATTCAACGATAATTTTGTGTATCAAATACCACATGGATGTGAATTCGTAAACACCCAGTGGCCAGGTGCATATCTGTACGCCCATTAAAGGCTTTTTACGAAGCCGACATAGTACTATTACTGGTTTATCTTCTTTTTTTAGGACAGCAGCAACTTTCCAGGTTACTTTATTGTCATGTTGATATCTATTAGGGGGGTTAACCCAACCTAGTTATCTATTTGGATCGTATATTGCATATGCAACTATCTCGCTTTGGCGGGACATAACATTGTGAGACAAAACAATCCATACAGGACATTGGCTTTAGAAAACGGTCAATGTTTCCGTCTCTATGAAGACCCCACATACTCCAGCCAGTGGGGTTTTCTTTTTTCATTACCCGCCTTATAATTCCTTTCTCTATATTTTTTAGTGCAAAAAAAATCCACCAAAAGAATGATTCCTTTGGTGGATAGTAGTATTTATTCAAACAGGACTAGTAACCCGGGTTCTGAACTACATTCGGGTTATTGTCAAGAATGTATGGCGGAATTGGCCATAATGCATTTTTAGTGGGGTTATATCCCTTGGGAGCTAATACCTCTGTTGCTTTATTCCACTTAACCAATTTGGCAAAACGTTGTCCTTCGCGATACAATTCATTTTTCCATGTATCCCGTACCGCATCTCTAGCCTGAGCATTATCTGTAAAGGTAACCGATTGCTTCCCCCGGCGATTAAGCAACAGGTTTACATTGGTAGCATCCAGCTCGCCCATGTTTACGCGTGCTTCTGCATTTATCAGTAATACTTCTGCAAAGCGCGTTACAGGAAAGAAAGTGCTGTTTTGGATACTGAAATAAGGAGCGTATGCTCCAACAAAGCCCGTTACCATATTCCAGATGATCTCAGTATTCTCGTCGCTTATAAGAATATTATCTGCAGCTACCAGTGAATACCTGCCGCTTTGCATCAATTCACCGGATAATTGCTTTGCCCGGGCATAATCATCCTGCGCCATAGCAACACGGGCAAGCAACAGCTTACATGCATCTGCGTTGATCCGGCGATGATCGGCACCAGTGAAACGGCTGGGCAAAACGTTCATGGCCGCTGTAAGATCGCTTTTTATAAATGTGTAGCTATCAGTTAAGGAAGCGCGTACCTGGTTGTCATCTGGTATACCACTTATTAATGGCACTCCGCCATAATAAGTTGCCAGTTGTAAGTAAACAAACCCGCGTAAACCCCTGGCCTGACCAATCAGGTTATCTGATTCAGCTGCTGGTAAATTTAATAATGGAACGTTCATGATCACTCTGTTCAAACTGGTTATATACCGGTAAGCAGCCTGCCATAAGCTGGTAGCAAATGAAGTAGGAGGGTCGGTAAAATTATCCAGGCTACAAAAATTGTCCATTCCACTACAATCTGCATCATCACTCATAATACCATCCATTATTGTTTTCTGCTGATGCCAAAAACCTATATCGGTATTTAAATCATCCAAAAATTGCTGCGCGGCTGCTTTGCTGGCAAACGGTGCAGCCAGGTGATTAAATTTATATCCTATGAAAGAAGTAACCTGTGCAGTTTTATTACCGGTTACAGTTACTTCAAAAGGAATGAAAGTTTTATCGTTTGCATCAATCCTCCCATCCCCATTGGCATCCAGGAAAATAAAATCACCTAATAAGGTACCATACAGGTTGGGCGTTGCATTTACCTGGCTTCCGGTCTGAAAAACACCCAATGGTTTATACGCAACAAGAACCCCATTTCTAATAACTGGCTCACAATAATTTGCTTTATCATCTTTCTTTACAACCAGGTAATATGTACCGGGCGCCACTTTTGAAAAAGATATTTTACCGGTAGCAGTTGTTTTACCAGTGAAAGCAGGCTGAGCGTTGTTGGCAAAATCATCGCGGCTTTTATATAAAGTTACGGTTGCATCTCCCGTTGCTTTTCCAAGGGTATCAGTTTTTGACCATTGTGTGGCATCCATAACAGTTACTTCAATATTACCAGGCTTTTTACACAACACATCAGCAATGGAACATATTACCTGAAGGCCATCTTCCTTGATATTCAGGATAGGCACTCCATTGATCAGGATCTTATCCCCTTCAATAGTTACCAGTAGTTCCTTTCCACTAATGGCAATCAGTTTTTTGCCATTAGTAAGGTCGCTTTTTTTAATAACCCCTTTTACCACATGGTCTTTTACCTCATCAACACTTAAAGAAGCAGCCTCTACCCGGGCATTGGGATCGTAGGCGGTAATAGCATTGTTTACAGGAGCAAATATGGTAAGGCCACTACTCACATCCGCTTCGGCAAAAGTTGCCGCCTGAAATGAGGTGCCAAATGAATTCAGATCTGTTGTTTGCGAAAGGTAATCCTGTACTGCTTTAACAGAAGGGTTCAGCGGTCGCGTTTCGTTGTCCCCGCCCTTGTCCTTTTTGGTACAGGATAGCGCCAGCATAAACAGGGCGCATAGTGCCAGGAGCTGATTTTTAAACATAGGTTTGAATTATTGTCGGTTTTTGGTAACAGATTAAGAAATGTACTGTGCACTTTAAGAAATTCCCGTCTCCCTTTAGGTAAGCCACCACGTGACCTATCAGAAACGCTCAATATTGTGCAAAAGTATCCTGGGTTTTTGGCAGCCGCAATAGTATTAAAGTGGTATTTTTTAATATCAGGCCAGTTACATATATCAATATCACTTATACCAAAACGAAAAACTCCGTCTGGCCTAAGCGCAGACGGAGTTATGTAGATTTAAATTATTTTTTAATCGCTTTATAATTTGCCTTTGGCAATTTCTTCCACTACAGCCGGGTCTAATAACGTAGAGGTATCGCCCAGCTTATCCAGTTCCCCTTCGGCAATCTTGCGTAAGATGCGGCGCATGATCTTACCGCTTCTTGTTTTGGGCAGCCCGCTTACAAATTGAATTTTATCAGGCTTTGCAATGGCGCCAATGATGCGGGAAACGGTTTGGGTAATATCCTTACGGGCCAGGCTTGCATCGTCACCATGCGCCCCCTGGTATATTACAAAGGCATAAATACCCTGCCCTTTGATATCATGTGGATACCCTACCACCGCACTTTCCACCACACCAGCGTGCATATTGATGGCATTCTCTACTTCAGCCGTACCAATACGGTGACCGCTCACATTCAATACATCATCAACCCGGCCGGTTATCCGATAATTGCCTGCCTCATCGCGTAAACAACCATCCCCGGTAAAATACAGGTTTTCGTATGTAGCAAAATAATTCTGGCGGCAACGTTCATGATCGCCATAGGTAGTACGCAACATACCCGGCCAGGGGAATTTAATACAAAGATTTCCGCTTACTGAATTGCCGGTGATTTCCTTTCCATTCTCATCTACCAGTACTGGCTGTACGCCTGGTAAGGGCAAAGTGGCGTGAGCAGGTTTGGCCGGTGTTACACCCGCCAAATTTGAAATAAGGATGCCACCGGTCTCTGTTTGCCACCAGGTATCAACAATAGGGCATTTCTTTTTTCCGATATGCTCATCGTACCAATGCCATGCTTCTTCATTGATAGGCTCACCTACAGTACCAAGTACTTTCAGGGAGTCGAGGCTACGGTCTTTTAACGGATCGAGTCCAAAGCCCATCAGGGAGCGAATGGCAGTGGGCGCCGTATACAATATATTTACTTTGTATTTATCTACTATTTGCCAGAACCTGCCGGCGTCGGGCCAGGTAGGTATGCCTTCAAACATCAGCGAGGTACCACCTGCACTTAATGGGCCATACACAATATAACTATGACCGGTTATCCAGCCAATGTCGGCAGTACAGAAATATACATCGCCCGGTTGGTATTGGAACACATTTACAAAACTATAATTGGTATACACCATATAACCGCCAACAGTATGTACTACTCCTTTTGGTTTACCGGTTGAGCCGGAGGTGTATAAGATAAACAGCATGTCTTCCGCATCCATTTCTTCGGCCACACATTCAGGATTGCCTTGTGTTTCCACCCGTTTGATCTCATCTTCCCACCACACATCGCGGCCTTTGATCATAGATACCGGCGTGCGGGTCCGGGTTAACACGATCACCCGTTTTACAAAGGAGCATTGTACCAGCGCATCGTCAATCACACTTTTTAACGGAATTTCTTTATTACCGCGGAAAGCGCCATCGCAGGTTATTACAAACTCAGCTTTAGCATCCTGCAGGCGGTCGGCAATGCTTTGTGCACTAAAACCACCAAATACCACAGAGTGGATGGCGCCAATGCGTGCACAGGCAAGTACAGCAATGGCCAGCTCAGGCACCATACCCATATAAATACATACCCGGTCGCCTTTTTTAACGCCATTGTTCTTTAAGACATTGGCAAACTGGCAAA
Source organism: Niastella soli (assembly GCF_017742245.1). Classification (GTDB taxonomy): domain Bacteria; phylum Bacteroidota; class Bacteroidia; order Chitinophagales; family Chitinophagaceae; genus Niastella; species Niastella soli. The sequence continues at coordinate 1,756,371 of NZ_JAGHKO010000001.1, read as the reverse complement.
CCTTGGTGTACAGTTCGCGATAAGTTAACACCCGATGATGTTCTTCCGGATCGTTCGGTTCCCAAATGATAGCAGGCTTATTGCCTAAAGTGTCGAGGTGACGATCGATACAGTTCTCGGTGATATTGAGTTTACCACCGGCAAACCATTTTATGGTAGGCTTTTTAAAATCCCACTCCAGTACTTTATCCCATTTTTTACGCCAGAGGAATGATGACGCGATCTCACTCCAAAAGCCTTCGGGATCGTTTACACTTTTTTCGTACGCAGTTTTGTATTGGTCTGCTGTTCTTATCTGATAAGGATATGACATAACAATCTGTTTCCCTTTTAAAATTAAGGTGTCAAATTACGAATAAAAGAGGCAAGCGCCAAGAATCAAGGCACAAGAAGAAAGCATTAGCTCTAATGATAATGGATCAGGTAGAAAGCTTGCAAGAAGAGATGCATTGAATGAAGACACAAAGCACACGAAGAAAAACGCAACAATCGAAAAACGGCAAATGGCAAACGGCAGACATGACTCGCGACCGTTGAGATTAATGATAAGGTTGAAAAGGTTGACAGAGTTGATATGGGGGCCGCGACGCGGATTGCGGATTGCGGATTGCCGATTGCCGAATATAATTTTACCCACTGCCCATTGCCTTTATTGTCTGCCTTCTGCCGTTTGCCGTCTGCCTTCTACCGTCTCCTTACACTTGTTAGTATCTTAACACAATCGTTTGTAGTTTTTAAGTTGTGTCTTGTATCTTGAACCTTGTACCTTATATTTATAGCTTAAAGAACCCGCTTCCCATATGACGCAACCAACAGAATCAAAAAAAATCTGGCAGGTTATTGCTGCCTCCTCTGTAGGCACCTTAATTGAATGGTACGACTTTTACATCTTTGGTAGTCTGGCAACAGTTATTGCCGATCAGTTTTTTCCAAAAACAAATCCAACAGCCGCCCTGCTTTCAACACTGGCCACCTTTGCCGCCGGTTTTATTGTTCGCCCATTTGGCGCCCTGGTATTTGGCCGGTTAGGCGACCTGATTGGTAGAAAATACACCTTCCTGCTGACCCTGATCCTTATGGGCGGTTCCACCTTTGCCATTGGATTAGTGCCCGGGTATGCTACTATCGGTTTTGCTGCCCCGCTGCTGGTGTTACTGCTACGCTTATTACAGGGGCTTGCCCTGGGTGGCGAATACGGTGGCGCCGCTACCTATGTCGCCGAACATGCCCCACCGCACCGGCGTGGGTATTATACCAGTTGGATCCAAACGACAGCCACGCTGGGTCTATTCATTTCTCTTGGGGTAATTTTGATCACCCGACACTACCTTGCACCCGATCTCGATACCTCCATTAAACGCTTTAACGACTGGGGATGGCGTATTCCATTCTGGGTATCTATTCTGCTGGTGATCGTATCCATATACATTCGTTTACGGATGAACGAATCGCCGCTGTTCGCCAAACTGAAATCAGAAGGGAAGGTATCTGTTAACCCTTTAAAAGAAAGTTTCGGCCATAAAGCCAATCTTAAAATGGTGTTACTGGCGTTGTTTGGCGCTACCATGGGCCAGGGTGTGGTGTGGTACACCGGCCAGTTTTATGCACAAAGCTTTCTGGAAACCGTTTGCCATATCGATTTCGATCAATCCCGAACTATTATCCTCTGGGCTATTTTATTCGCTACCCCCTTCTTTGTAGTGTTTGGTGGCTGGAGTGATAAAATTGGCCGTAAATGGATCATGTTGATCGGTATGCTGGTGGCCATCTGCTCCTATCAATATATTTTTAAACAATTCATTGATCTAACTCAGCCTACCGGAAAAACGGAGTTGACTGAACATAGAAAATTTTTAGGTGAAAAAACGATCCTGCTGCCGAAAAGCAAAACCGATTCTCTCCACCTGCGCACCTGGGAAGTGCATTATACAGATGGCGCCGTTTTTCATGAAGTAAAACAGGACACGCTGTGGACCGATGCGGCCAAAGCTGCCCTTACAAAGACGGCCACAGTATACAATGAAAAAAAGCTCAACACCTGGGCTTATCGCAAAATTGTGGGCTGGATGTTTGTACTCATTCTTTATGTGACCATGGTGTATGGACCTATTGCCGCCTTCCTGGTGGAAATGTTCCCTACCCGCATCCGGTACACCTCCATGTCACTCCCCTATCATATTGGCAATGGCGTCTTTGGCGGATTAACACCTTTTATTGCTACCCTGCTCACTACTATTTATGTAACAGATAAATTATCGGGTTTGTGGTATACTATCATCATTGGTGCTGTATGTTTTTTCATCGGTGCCGTGTATATCTCCAACCGCATAGATGCCGATGTTAACGATTAAATAATATTAAACGCAAGCATATGAATCAATTGAAAAAATGGCTGGGTATTGTATGGATGCTGTTGGGGCCTGTGGCCATCTATTATCTTATTAAAACTGCCGCAGGAGAAATTGAAAAAAATCCGGTTACCAATACAATAATACAATGGGCCGTATTTGTAATAATATTTATACCTATTGCCATCGGCCTGATAATATTCGGCTATTACGCCTTTAAAGGCGAATATGAGCACCTGCCGGAGAGTTCTAAAGAAATTTAAGAAATTCCTTCCGCAAACTTTATTCAACCCCGCTTGTAGAACATAGTATACAGGCGGGGTTTTTATATAGTTTGAACACAGATTTATGGGCGGTTTGCTTAAATATTATTTATTGCATAATTTTTGTGGACTATTATTACAATTGTTAAGAAAATTTAACGTTTGTCACCTGAGGTTTGATCCCTTATTTTTGCATAGTTATTGTCACTCATGAAAAAAGCAATACAAAAAGATTATACTGTGTCTGCCGCAAAAAGGATCGTGGCCATCGCCATGATGCTTTTACTGGTTTGGATAACCGGTATTAATTTTTTGTATCTATCAAAAAGCGCCAGTTCTGCATTGGTCACCTGCACCACTACCGATGGAGATGAAGACGCTAACAGTGGCAACAACAACCCTGCGGGCCCCGATGAAAAATCGCCCGACGCTCCCATTACACTTTCTGAAGAATTCATACATGAGTATCACAATCCGGTAAATCCTGATTGGATCAGTATGTTGTTCCAGCATAAAATTCACGAGACTGAAAAACTCTGCATTTTTCACCCGGAATCCTTTTCACCCCCTCCGGAAGCCTAACATTTTTCCCATTTAATCTTTTATTGATTTTTTATTGATCCGCCACCGGCGGAAATGATTGCTTTGTTGATATGAATTGTACAGCTGGCTGGAGATCACCGTTTCCAGATGCCAACCTTTTATTCAACCTGGTATCTTATTGTCAACCGGGAAAGCCATGTGCTTCTCATAAAAACATTTTATATGGTTCAGAAAGTTAAACAGTACGCAAGCGCATTGCGATACGACTTCCCGTCTTCTGTGGTAGTTTTCCTGGTAGCGCTTCCCCTTTGTTTGGGTATTGCATTGGGTTCAGGGGCTCCGTTGTTTTCAGGTATTATTGCCGGCATTGTAGGCGGGATAGTGATCGGTGCTTTAAGTGGTTCGCAATTAAGTGTTAGCGGACCCGCAGCCGGTTTAACAGCCATTGTAGTGGTGGCCATTGGTAAATTACAGGTATTTGAAGCCTTTTTACTGGCAGTAGTGCTGGGTGGTATTTTCCAGATCATCCTGGGCTCTTTAAAAGCAGGGATCCTGGGTGATTATATTCCTTCCAGTGTTATCAAAGGAATGCTGGCAGCCATTGGTCTTATATTGATCTTAAAACAATTCCCCCATATGGTGGGATACGATAAAGATTATCCCGGCGATGAAACTTTTTCTCAATCCGGGGGCGATAATACCTTTAGTGCCTTGTTTGGTTCACTCGGACATTTATTACCAGGAGCACTGATGGTGGGTATTGTTTCCCTAATAATTATGATCGTTTGGGAAAAATACATTGCCCCCAAAAGCCGGTTCCTGAAACTGGTGCCCGGACCATTGATCGTGGTGGTAATTGCCGTGGTCATCAATGAAACCCTTAGATCGGTAGCGCCTGAACTGGTTATTAAAGAATCACACCTGGTAAAAATACCGGTAGCTGATTCCGTTGACGGGTTCTTATCATTCTTTACATTTCCGGATTTCAGTCATATTACCAACCCGGTGGTATGGACCACCGCTATAACCATAGCCATTGTGGCCAGTCTTGAAACCTTATTGAATATTGAAGCAGCCGATGACCTTGATCCCTATCAACGGGTAACCCCAACCAACCGTGAGTTAATGGCACAGGGAGCTGGTAACATGCTTTCAGGTTTAATTGGCGGTCTGCCCATTACTTCAGTGGTAGTGCGTACCTCGGCCAATATCAACGGCGGCGCTAAAACAAAAATGTCTACCATTTTCCATGGCATGTTGTTGCTGCTGTCTGTTTCCTTTATACCTACTGTGCTTAATCTTATTCCGTTATCGGCATTGGCAGCCATCCTTATTTTCACTGGTTATAAACTGGCCAAACCATCACTGTTTATAAAATTCTATAAAAAAGGCTGGGACCAATTCTTACCATTTGTGCTGACTGTAGCAGCTATTTTGCTTACCGACCTGTTAAAGGGTATTTTAATAGGCTGTGTGGTTGGATTGTTCTTTGTTATCCGCAGCAATTTTAAATCGGCAGTACTTGTTGTAAGCGATGCCAATAAATATTTGTTCCGTTTGCGTAAGGATGTATCATTCCTGAACAAACCCATCATCAAGAACAGATTGGAAAAGGTACCCGCTAATTCTTCTGTGCTGATTGACGCTACCCGGGCTGATTTTATTGACAAAGACATAGTGGAAGTGATAGAAGACTTTTTAAAACACGCTCCATTGAAAGGCATAACTGTTGAACTGAAAAAAAGCCACTTTAAAGACCAGGGATTTTCAGGTAATGGCAGTAAAGTTGTAGCAAAAGCAAAACCATTTGTTCCTGAAAAGGAAATGGCTGAAGCATAAAAAGAAAGAACGGCCTGTGCTAATTTGTAAACACCACCCTTGGTTTATAATAACAAGGACATTTAATTAAAAAGTTCAAAAAGACTGACCATGGAATCATACGAGAAATTATTATTGGAGAATAAGGCCTGGGCTTCAGAGAAAGTAAATGATGACCCCGAATATTTTAACCGGCTCGCGCATATCCAAACACCGGATTTTTTATGGATCGGCTGTAGCGATAGCCGCGTACCGGCCAATGAAATTACGGGTACACAACCAGGTGAAATATTTGTACACCGCAATATTGCCAACATGGTAGTGAATACCGATGTGAATTTGCTGAGTGTACTCGACTATGCCGTTAACCACCTGAAAGTGAAACACGTTATTGTTTGTGGCCACTATGGTTGCGGCGGGGTTAAAGCAGCCGCTACTTCACACGATTTTAAACCTGTATTGAATATGTGGCTGCGAAACATAAAAGACGTATATCGCCTGCACCGTGAAGAGTTAGATGTTATTAAAGATGAAGAAAAAAAGGCCGACAGACTGGTGGAGCTGAATGTGCGCGAACAGGTAAATAACCTGGCCAAAACATCCATTATTCAACGGGCCTGGAAAGAAGGAAATAAACCCGATCTGCATGGCTGGGTATACGGATTAAAGGATGGGATCATAAAACCCGTATTTGAAATGAGGGCCAGCACCCATATTGACCCGTTATATGAATTTGACAATTTGTAAGACAGGGCACACTTTAATAAATAGGATAACGCCACGCCCCGACGATACCGTCGGGGCTTTTTTGTGCCGGTAAATTCCCTAATTTGCGCAGTAATTATGTCAATTGAAGTAAAAAATCTCACCAAGATCTATGGTGAGCAAAAAGCCATCGATAACATAACCTTTACAGTTAATAAAGGCGAGATCGTTGGCTTTTTAGGGCCTAATGGCGCTGGCAAATCCACTACCATGAAGATCATCACCGGTTACCTGCAACCAGATGGTGGAGAGGCTATAGTGTCAGGTATTGCCGTAAAAAAACAACCCCTGGAGGCCAAAGCCACCATTGGTTATCTGCCGGAAGCCAACCCACTGTACTACGACCAGTATGTGCGCGAATACCTGGATTTTATTGCAGATGTGCACCAGGTCCCTGCCAAATCAAAAAAAGAACGCATAGAAAGCGTGATCCAAACTGTTGGATTAAGCCTCGAAAGCAATAAAAAGATCGGCCAGTTATCAAAAGGTTATAAACAACGCGTGGGACTGGCTGCTGCTCTTATCCACGATCCGGAAGTGTTGATCCTGGATGAACCAACCACCGGATTAGACCCCAACCAGATCGTAGAGATCAGGGAAGTGATAAAGAACCTGGGGCAAAACAAAACCGTGCTATTTTCCTCACATATATTACAGGAAGTGGAAGCCATTTGCGACCGGGTGATCATCATCAACCGGGGCAAACTGGTTGCCAACGACAAATTAAGTAACCTCCGTCAGCAGGTTGATAACAATAACCTGTTACGTGTATCCTTCAAAGAACCCCTGGAAGCGGCCTGGCTTCAAAGATTGAGCAGCGTACAAACAGTAAACAAGATCAGCACCCACGATTGGGAACTGGTGTGCGATAACGTAAAAGATGCTCAGCGACAGGTAATGGAACTCGCGTTGCAGGAAAATCTCAACATTATTTCCCTGCAATCTGGTGGACAAAGCCTCGAAGACGTATTCAGAAGTTTGACCAATACGAATACTAACGCTTGACAGCTTACGTAAAAATAAGGTCCTGAAAAGTAGATTGTACTGCAAACTTTGTTTCTTTGCACCTCGGCAAACGCCAGTTGCCTTCTTTTATATCTAATATTAAATACCTTATTATGGGAGCCTGGGGACATACAAATTTCGATAATGATACCGCCCTGGATTTTATAGGGGATGTAGAAGAAGAGGGCATTGACCGGATAGTTTCGGCTATAGACGTGATCAACACGATAGAAGAAGACGCTTATGTCGATGCGGACCTCGCCACTGAAGCATTAGCCGCCATCGAGTACATCGCTACCGCGAAAGACCGCATGGCTGAAGATTTTCCCGAAGATGCAGCCGACTGGGTAAAGTCACACAAAGCCCAATTGCTGATCATCCGTGGTATTGTTGGCAAAAGCCAGCGGGCCATCGACCGCATAAAAAACAACTCAGAACTGAAAGAACTGTGGGAAGAAACCGAAGACTTTGAAAAGTGGAACAATGTTCTGGATGACCTAAATACCAGGATCAGCTCATAAATAATTCCAATAGACAATAATTTAAACTAATACCAATCATGAGTTACATTGCAGACATTCATGCCCGCCAGATCTTAGACAGCCGCGGCAATCCCACTGTTGAAGTAGATGTAGTTACCGATAGCGGATTTTTGGGAAGAGCAGCCGTACCAAGCGGTGCTTCTACCGGTAAACACGAAGCGGTTGAACTGCGCGACGGCGACAAGAAAACCTACATGGGTAAAGGCGTTTTACAGGCAGTAAAAAATGTAAACGACATTATTGCAGATCAACTGATTGGTATTGAAGTAGTAAAACAAGCCTACATCGATGACCTGCTGATCAAGATCGATGGAACTGAAAATAAGGCCAAACTGGGTGCTAATGCTACCCTGGCTGTTTCTATGGCCGTAGCCAAAGCTGCTGCTGAAGAAACCAACCTGCCTTTGTACCGTTACCTGGGCGGCGTAAATGCTACCGTGTTACCAATGCCCCTGATGAACATCCTGAATGGCGGTGTACACGCAGATAACAAGATTGATTTCCAGGAATTTATGATCGTTCCCATCGGCGCTCCTTCTTTCAGCGAAGGCTTACGCTGGGGTGTTGAAATATTCCACCACCTGAAATCTATTCTGAAAAAGAAAGGATACGGCACCAACGTAGGTGACGAAGGTGGTTATGCTCCTGATATCCAAAGCCCCGAAGAAGCTATTGAGACCGTACTGGCAGCTATTGAATCAGCCGGTTACAAAGCAGGTGAGCAAATTGGTATTGCCATGGACGCAGCCAGCACAGAAATGTACGACGAAAAAAGTAACACCTATAAGTTCTATAAAAGCTCAGGCAAAACCATCAGCAGCGATGAAATGGTGGCTTATTGGGCTGAATGGGTTAAAAAATACCCCATCGTTTCTATTGAAGATGGTATGGCCGAAGATGATTGGAATGGCTGGAAAAAGCTCACCGACGCTATTGGCACCAAATGCCAGCTGGTAGGCGACGACCTGTTCGTTACAAACGTTAAACGCCTGCAGGAAGGTATCGACAAAGGAATTGCCAACAGCATCCTGGTTAAAGTAAACCAAATTGGTACCATTACCGAAACCATCAATGCCGTTCAACTGGCACAAACAAGTGGTTATACGTCTATTATGAGCCACCGCAGCGGTGAAACTGAAGATACTACCATCGCTGATCTGGCCGTAGCGTTAAACTGCGGACAAATAAAAACTGGTTCCGCCAGCCGTAGCGACCGTTTGGCAAAATACAACCAGCTCCTTCGCATTGAAGAAGCCCTGGGTGAAAATGCTATTTATCCAAAAGGAAGAATTAAATTTGGCAAATAACCAATAGTTGCACGTTTCAGGTTACAAGTTACAGGGAATCATAGCTCAGCATTCCTTGCAATTTGTAACCTGCGACCTGTAACACTGAAATACAACACTTGAAGCTTCTTAAGAACATACCCATTCCTGCCTGGTTGAAGAACAAATACATCCTCACCCTACTGGTGTTCTCAGTATGGTTATTGTTCTTTGATGACCGCGACATCATTACTACCCACTTCAAGTACCGCAACGAACTTAAACAGCTGGAACAAAGCCGGGATTACTATCTGCAACAGATAGATACCACAAAAAAAGAGCTGGAAGGCCTTAAACAGAGCCCCGATAAGCTGGAAAAATACGCCCGCGAAAAATACCTCATGAAAAAGGACAATGAAGATTTGTTCATAATACCTGAATAAGTTGTTTCGGTGCCCCCTATTGTATCATTCACCGGCTTTTTCTATCTTGTCATCGAATTCTCAGATTCCTATCCAATCTCCTGCACAATAAGAGAAACCTAATATCGTTTTATAACACGGACGGACTCCGAAATTGACTCTTTCGGAATTTTATAAGGACATAAATGGTTTGCCTATGACTATTCTCTTTACACCGGAGGAACTTTTACGCTATTTGTACAAAGAAACCTCACCGGCAATGAATGCCGCTATTGAAGCCGCATTAGAGGAAGACTGGACGCTTCGCGAAAAATTAGAGGTATTGAAAGCATCTGCACGAAACCTGGACAAGATCGTTGAATCTCCCAGAATGGAAGTTATTATGAACGTTTTGCAATACGCCCGTGAATCGGCGACTGCAACTGTTTAAAGCTTCCGGCAGAACAAGTACCCCCAATAATGTAATAATCATTGGGCTACATTAATCCACTCCCTTAATTTCGCAGTCATTCTAAGTGAAAGAATGACCAGAAAACAACGTTACCAGTTCGTAATCGACTATTTTTTGCATCATGCACCCGATGCGGAAACAGAGTTGCTGTATGATAATCCCTACCAGTTACTGGTGGCGGTGATCCTGTCGGCACAATGTACCGACAAACGGGTAAACATGACTACACCGGCTATTTTTGAAAAATACCCGGACGCGGACAGTTTGTCAAAAGCCACTTTTGATGAACTGTTCCCGTTAATAAGAAGTATCTCATACCCAAACAACAAGACCAAACACCTGATTGGGATGGCCCAAAAACTTCAAACGGAGTTTAATGGCCAGGTCCCTCTTACGGTAGATGAACTGATTACGCTCCCCGGCGTAGGCAGAAAAACAGCTAATGTCATTACTTCGGTAGTTGACCAGCAACCTAATATGGCGGTAGACACCCACGTCTTCCGCGTAGCAGCCCGTATTGGCCTTACCCTAAATGCCAAAACACCCCTGGCTGCCGAAAAACAACTCATTCAACACATACCCAAAGAATTGGTGCATATTGCTCACCACTGGCTTATTCTACATGGCCGGTACATCTGCGTGGCCCGCAATCCCAAATGCGATAAATGCGGTATTACGGCGGTTTGCAAGTACTATCAGAAACTGAATAAGGGTTAACCAGGGCATCTAAACAAGCCAGATCGGTTCCTGTAAAGTAACTTCAGGATTATCAGCTGCTTATCCATATTTGGTAGGATTTATTCCTCATCTGTATAGCTCTTCCAGGACAAGTGCTGCCCGAATGGTCATTAGCCTGTAGGGGAATGCTCAGGAAGTGGTCAGGAAGTTGTCTGAATATTGTCTGGTAGTTGTCTTGGAACCGGTTCCAAGAGCATATCTGGAGCATCCGTAGAGCATCCGTAGAGCACCCTGAGACAATATGCAGGCCATTAGGCTACCACTTTACCACAATTACTACACTACCAATGTGCCACTACAAGCACCGTTCCCAGGCGTCTGGTTGAAGTAAAGCGCCTGGGTATTGCCTGCGTATTGCCTACGTATTGCCTGGCGTACTAGTGAGCTCCAGGCAATCCCTGGAGTATACCTGGGGTATATCCAGGCCATAACATTACAACTCCAGTACTATATCGATACCCATTCTGCCCAAGCTTCCAGTTGCCCCTTGCCCAGTCAACTCACTAACTCATCAACTAAGCCACTTGTCAACCTGTTAACGTGTCAACGTGTTAACGTATCACTTGTCAACCCTTACCCATTGTAGACGATTTTCTACACTAGCATCAAAAGGCTATTGGTATCCAATTCCTTCCCTATCCTCCCCCGCCCATGGCACCAGATTTTGACATATAGCCGACGGTCATTAAATTTTTTTATGCATTACAGATCCACTTGTATTTTATGCCTTTTCATTGTTCTCATAAACAGCCATTGCACCCAATCAACCAATGGCGGTCATGCATTTAAAAGTCCTGAGGGCTACAATCTCAAAAAACCTTTCTTATTAAAACTACCAGTAGAGCTCGATGAAATTTCCGGTCTGGCCTTTTATGCAAAAGACACCAGCGTATTTGCTGTAGGGGATGAATTCGGCTGGTTGTATAAGATACCGTTAACCGGCGGCAGGCCTATTCACAAATGGAAGTTTTCTGGTGAGGGTGATTATGAAGACCTGGTAATGGTTGATAAGGTCTTTTACGTGCTGCAAAGCAATGGTGATATAACGGCCTTTACGTTCGACGACCATAACCAGATCCTGACCCAGCAGGAACAATTTCCATCATCCGGTAATGAATTCGAGATCCTTTATTTCGATCCGCACCTGTTTAAATTGACGATGCTCTGTAAGGACTGTGAAAGCGACAAAAAGAAAGCACTAACGGCTTTCCATTTTAATCTGTTGAACAAACGGTTCGACGATTCCGCTTCTATAAATGTAACGGCAATTGCCAACATGGTAGGAGAAAAAAAGATCAAATTCAAACCTTCGGCCGCAGCCATTAATCCGGTTACCGATGAATTGTACATCCTATCGTCAATCAATAAGCTGTTGGTAATAGCAGACCGTCAGGGCAATCCGAAACAAGCCTATCCTATTAATGAAGGCCTGTTTAAACAACCGGAAGGAATTACTTTTACCCCGGAGGGGGATATGATCATCTCAAACGAATCAGCAAAAAGTGGAGTAGCAAACCTCCTATTTTTTAAATATAACAAGAAAGCGAAATCATGAAGTACTTGTTTGCTCTTTTTATGATCTTAATTGGCCATGTACTATTAGCTCAAACAAATGACTCGATAATCTCACGGATCATCTTGATTGGTGATGCCGGTGCATTGGTCAATGGCAAACATCCGGTTGCTTCTGCTGTGAAAAACCACCTGCATCCCGATAAAAAAACAACCATCGTTTACCTGGGCGATAACCTGTACCAGTTCGGTCTGCCCGATGAAGGCAACAGGAATTATGTTTTATCAAGAACAGTGCTCGATTCGCAAATGACCGTAGCCGCCAATACATCGGCTCATGTGTATATGATCCCCGGTAACCACGACTGGGCCAATGGCCGGCCTTATGGCTGGGAAACCCTGTTGCGCCAGGAAGCCTATGTAAATCTGATGAAAGAAAAAAACGTTGAGTTCATTCCAAAAGAGGGTTGTCCCGGCCCGATAGAAGTACCCATTGGTAAAGATGTGGTCATGATCGTTTTCGATAGCCAGTGGTTTTTGCATCAGAACGATAAGCCCGGTGTTGAATGGGATTGCGATTGCAAGACGGAAAATGAATTCATGATCCAGCTTTCTGAAATGCTCCGCAAAAACTATAATAAGCTGGTGATAATGGCCTGCCATCATCCCTTTATGAGTAATGGGATCCATGGTGGTTATTTTGGTTTAAAACAACACGTGTTTCCTTTTACCGACATGAAAAAGAATTTGTGGATCCCTCTTCCGGTAATAGGTTCCATTTATCCCATCAGCCGTAGTGTATTTGGCAGCCCCCAGGATATCAGCTACCCTGCCTACACCAATATGGTGAATGCCATTCGGGCCGAAACAAGATTACATCCCAACATTATATATGCAACGGGACACGACCACAGTTTACAACTGCTAAAAGATACCAGCCATTATTATATTGTAAGCGGGTCCGGATGCCATACCAGCCGGGCTGAAAAAAGTAAGAACTCACTTTATATTAATGCCGATTCACTGGGCTTTGCCGTTTTGGAAATATCAAAAAACAAAACCGTAACGTGCAAGTTCTATACCGTAGATGTTGACTCTGCTACTGCAAAAGAATCTTTTTCAAAGAACATCATCGACTTTTCAAAACCACCAACCCTGAAGGAAGACACGGCCAAATTACAGATACCGCCCTACACCGACTATTATGAAGCCGCTGCCGGTCTGCATTATAAAGAAAAGGCATCTGGGTTAAAACGATTGGTACTTGGTAATAATTACCGTGATGTGTGGGCACAACCGGTGAAGCTGAAAGTATTCCGGCTTAAAGAAGAACACGGCGGTTTCAAGATAAAAAGCATGGGTGGCGGTAAACAAACCAAATCGCTGACCCTCGAAGATAAAAATGGCAAGGAATGGGCCTTGCGTACTATTGACAAAGACCCCGAACAGGCATTGCCCGAAAACCTGCGTAATACAATGGCCTCAGAAATAGTGCAGGACATGATCTCAGCCGCACAACCCTATGCGCCATTACCTATTGCCTCATTGGCTGCTTCTGCGCATATTGCACATCCAACCCCACAGTTTTTTCTGGTGCCCGATGACCTGGCCTTTGGTGTATACCGGCCCATGTTTGCTAACAAGGTTTGTATGCTGGAACAAAAGAATGCCAGCTGGGATGGCACCGATACCAAGGGCTCTATAACCGTTTTCAATGACATGACCGAAGACAATAACAAACGGGTTATACAAACAGAAGTATTGAAAGCCCGCCTGCTGGATATTATGATTGCCGACTGGGATCGCCATATGGACCAATTTAAATGGGGGGTTCGTGATACCGGCCGGGGTAAATTATTCTATCCCATACCCAAAGACCGCGACCAGGCTTTCTTTCATTCAGATGGTTGGCTAATTGCCTGGATCTCGCGCAAACGTTTACCCTTCCTGAAAGGACTGAAATATAAGATCCATGATATAAATCACCTGACAGCCGTGTCAAAAGATTTTGACCGCCTGTTCCTGAACGACATTGATAAAAAAGAATGGGATTCGGTGACCACTGTTTTCAGACGGCAGATGACAGATACCGCCATTCAAAGAGCAGTGAAACAAATGCCACCCGAGATATATACCCTCGATGGCAAAGAAACTGCCGATAAATTGATCAGCCGCCGCAATGACCTGGGCGTAAAATCATTGAAATATTACGACTTTCTTGCCAAACAGGTAACTGTACTGGGCAGTAATAAAACAGAATTATTTAAAGTATACAATGAAGGAAAAAATGTGCGCGTACAAGTGCTGGCGCATGAAGGAAAAGACTCAGGCTTTGTGATGTACGACCGCCTGTTCGATCCCACTAAGACAAAAGAGATCCGTTTATACGGATTGCGCGGTAATGATAAGTTTGACATTTCAGCCAATGCACCTAACAGAACATTCCTGAGAATTATTGGTGGCAAAGGCAATGACACCTTTCATATAAATGGTAATATTAAAAACTATCTGTACGACCTCAACACAGAAAAGAATTATATTGATAAAGGCAGGTCCAGCCGGAATCGCTTTAGCAGCCATACCGATGTAAATGAGTATGATTTTACTGATCAATACCAGTACAACATTTTTCATTTTCCCCGGATCAATCTGGGTTACAATGCCGATGACGGATTTATGTTCGGCTTTGGTTTGTGGCACCGTAAATATGCGTTCCGCAAAACACCTTACTCATCAGAGCAACGGCTTTCTGTGCTGTTTGCAACCAGTCAAAAAGCTATGCAGGTAAAATACCGGGCATTGTTTGTAGATGTGCTGCCTAAAACAGATGTCGTTGTCAATGCCGAAGTAATGAACCCGGCGCTGAATAATTTTTTTGGCTTTGGTAACAACACAAAGATCAATGACGATTCAACTATAAAATATTACCGGGCCCGATATAAAAATATAGCTGGCGATTTTTTATTCAGGTATAAGGTTGCGTCTGTGTTCAGCGTGTTTGCCGGCCCGTCTATTTACCGGTACTGGAATAGCCAGGAAAATAACAAAGATTACATTCTGGGCAAACCATCGCACATAGGGCTCGATTCCACCGACGTATATTCAGTAAAAGCATATGCAGGCGGTAAAGCGGGATTCCTGCTCTACAATCTCAATAATGAATTATTCCCTACCCGGGGTATAAACTGGTTAACAACCTTTACCCAATTACAACCGCTGAATAAAGCCAGCTCGCCATTAAGCAAGCTGGAATCAGATATGACCGTATATGCCAGCATGAGCTTTCCGGCCAAATGGGTAACCGTGCTGCGATTAGGCGGCGGCCACATTTTCAGCGACAGCCTGGAATACTTTCAGGCCCTCACCCTGGGCGCGAACAACTATTTACGCGGCTTTAGGAAGAACCGCTTTTCAGGCAGTTCCCTCGCTTACGCCAGTCTTGAGTTTCGGGTAAAATTATTCGATAGCAAATCGTATGTGCTGCCTGGTCAGGTAGGACTGGTAGCCTTTAACGATGTTGGCCGGGTTTGGCTAAAAGGGGAAAACAGTAAAAAATGGCATTACGCTTATGGTGGCGGATTTTATTATGTACCCTATAATATGGTGTTAGTGTCTGCTACTGTTGGCTTTTCAAACGAAGAACATCTCGTGAACTTTACACTGGGCACCAAATTGAATTTAACCTTTTAATTCTGTTCGTATGTCAACTTATAATGCGCTGCTCCTGGATACAGAAAGTTATGTAAGGATGTTGTTCAAACAACACAACCATACCAACCTGGTATTTCATAACCTGCAACATACTGTAACTGTTGTAGAGCGCGTATATGAAATTGCAGCGCATTACAAATTGCCCGATAAAGAGTTGCTTGAATTAGTGATTGCCGCCTGGTTTCACGATACAGGTCACCTCGTCAGCGACCCCAGCCATCATGAAGAAAAAAGTGTGGCATTGATGACAGAATTCCTGACATCCAAAATAGATGATAATGAAATGATCAATAGATCAGCAGCCCTCATCCGCATGACCCAATTACCTCCATCGCCCCAGTCGTTACAGGAAATGATCATCTGCGATGCAGATACCTATCATTTTGGCCTGCCCGAATTTAAGGAAACCAATAAGGCCATGAAGAAGGAATTGATCCTGCGCAACATGAATACCCTGGTAATGGATTGGGAACGGAATAGCCTCGACCTATTGGAGAAACACCAGTTCTATACTTCCTATTGTATTGGTCTGTTGCAAAAAGGAAAGGAAAAGAATATGCGTAAGCTCAATAAAAAAATAAATAAGGATGTAGAAGGCCCCAACGTAAGTGAAACCTTATTGCTGCCAGAAGAAGAGGCCAAAGACCCTGCAAGCAAGCGCAAGAACTCGCTTGTTGCACGTGGTATACAAACCATGTTGCGGTTAACCTCAGAGAACCATGTTGAACTCAGTAGAATGGCTGACGGGAAAGCCAGTATTCTGATCAGTGTAAATGCCATTATTATTTCAGTGATCTTGTCTGTGCTCATTCGCCGTATAGAAGTGGAAAGACATCTGACCATTCCTACATTTTTATTCCTGGCTTCTTCACTCACTACTATTATCATAGCTATTATGGCTACGCGGCCAAAAGTATCTACCGGTAATTTTAGCCGGGAAGATATCCTGAATAAAAACACCAACCTGTTATTCTTTGGAAACTTCTATAAAACAAAAGTGAGTGAGTATAAATGGGCCATGAATACCATGATGCGCGATCCGGATTATTTATACAGCTCATTAATTATGGACATTCACCAATTGGGAGTGGTGTTGGCACGAAAATACAAACTCATCAGACTGGCTTATACCGTATTTATGATCGGGATATTTATTTCGGTACTGGCATTTATGGTTGCCATAATGGTGCATACACCACAGCAACCGGTCATAAACTCATCATCCGTTTCACCTTACAGCTCCTGAATATGAAAGCCTTTGGTCATCGCATAGTGCTCAAATTAGGCGCCATCAGCAGGTACCGGATAAAGCTGATGGTGATGACCGCGCTATTCTGGACTATCATCGACACAGGCGTTTATTTATATAAATTCTTCCGCGATCATATTAACGAAGCAATAGATCCGTTCGACATGCATACATCTGCAGTATTATTATTGCGGACCGGACTGGTATTTATTATCTGCCTTGCCATGGCTTACCTGCTTATTTACCAGTTAAAACATCTGGTAAGGAATCTTCCTTTAGGGTTAGGGCTGTTAATAAAAAGCATTCTATTGGTAGGCGCAGCCTTTTTGTTGAACTATATTTTACACTATACCTATATCTGGTTAATAGAAAAAGAACCGCTCACCACTGAGTTGGGGCATAACTACTATAAAACATTTCAATCCTCTCTTTTCTTCAGTCAATGGATCCGCTGGCTTATCACCTTTCTGGTTACCATTCTTATTATTGAAGTTAATGAAAAATACTCCCCCGGTGTTTTTCTTGATATCCTGGCCGGCCGGTACTTAACGCCTAAAAATGAAAAACGAACAGTCATATTCATCGATCTGGTAGATTCAACTACCATTGCCGAACAACTGGGTCATAAAAAATACTTTCGCTTCATTCGCGATTTCATTTATTTCATCTCAATAGCCTTGCTGGAAAATGATGGCCAGATATACCAGTACGTAGGCGATGAAGTGGTGGCCTCCTGGGTAGTCAAAAACAGTAACGCCAATAAAAAATGCCTGCAGGCATTACTGGATTGTAAGCGATTATTAAAACGTAACAATAAATACTTCAAAAGACAATATGGTTTTGTGCCCGAATTCAGGGCGGGTATCCATACCGGCGAAGTAACTATTGGGGAAATAGGCGTTATTAAAAAAGACCTGGCCATGAGCGGTGACACCATGAATACCGCAGCCCGGTTGCGTTCCGCCACCAGTGAATTGAATCAGCAGGTGATCACCTCCAAAGCTTTTGTTAGCCAAACCAATTTAAAGAACTGGCAATTCGCCAACCTGGGCCTCGTAGACCTGAAAGGAAAAGAATCGGCTATGGAATTGTATGCATTGAAGTTTTAACGTTCATAGCGTTGCACATTTTCCACATCCTACCCTGTTAGCACAGCACTTTCCTCATTGCATAATTATTGCTTATAGTACCATAAACCATATGAATAGACTCCAACAGTTTATGGCTATTACTGGCACTGCATTGATCATTACAAGCTGTCAGGATAGCAACACTGAAAACAGGGATACGAATGCTGTGGCCGATCAACAAAATGTGGTTGATACAATTCCCCAAAAATCTGATGCAACAACATCACAATACGTTGATCTGAAAACAGGCGCCCCGGTTGATCTTTATTATGATCCTGCGTCACGAATGACCTATTCGGCAGTTACCAACGAGCCAATAGAATTTTATATCGACGTGCCTTCAGGCGACACCATTTATGGAAGAGGCAGATATGTTGTAAACAATTACGTGATCAAAGCTGATGACGGCGTATACAAACTGAACGCAGATAAAATAAAAATAGACAAAGACGAGATCAAGATCAAAGACGGGGACAAGAAATTTAAAATGGATAACAGTACTATGAAGTTGAAAGACGGCAATTCAAAAATGAAAGCCGATTCGATCAGCGGGAAGATAAAGACGGGAGATCTGAAAAAGAAAATGGAAGGTGACAGATCAAAGACTAAGAGTAATTAAATACCTGTTCAATAAAAAGCAGGAGATAAAAAAATCCCGTCCTCTATACTAACCCAGGGACGGGATTTATAATTTATTACAGTTATTGTCTTAATTCACGCGACCCAGCATTTCCTGTAGTTTCATTACCAACTCAGTTTTGGTAATGGGCACACCCATGATCTTGTTATAGCCTTTCGCATCAACAAAGTACTGGTCACGAATGATCCTGATCAATTGTCCGTTATTGATCTCAGGGATCAATACCTGATCGAAGTTCTTCAGAATAGTGCCCAGGTTTTTAGGGAATGGACGTACATAACGTAAATGGGCATGACTAACAGCATACCCTTGCATTTGCATTTCAGCCACCGCACTTTTTATGGCGCCATAGGTACTACCCCATCCCAGCACCAGGATCTTACCGGTTTCAGGGCCGCTGTCTAATGTTTGTTCGGGTATATAATCAGCTATTTTATCAACTTTCTCCTGTCTGATCTTCACCATCAACTGGTGGTTCTCAGGATCGTAACTTACGTTACCAGTATTGTTTTGTTTTTCCAGACCACCAATGCGGTGTTCTAAACCAGGCACACCGGGAATAGCCCAGGGACGCACCAGTTTCTCATCACGCAGATAAGGCTGGAATTTATCTTCTCCATGACCCAGTTCGGTCTTGAATTTAACTGTTATAGCGGGCAGGTCATCGCTCTTGGGGAAACGCCAGGGTTCGGCACCATTGGCAATATATCCATCGCTCAGGAAGATCACCGGCGTCATATGTTGAACAGCTATACGTACCGCTTCATACACCGCATCAAAACAATCACTGGGGGTGCTCGCCGATACTATAGGCATGGGGCATTCGCCATTACGTCCATAATACGCCTGCAACAGGTCGCTTTGTTCTGTTTTGGTAGGCAAACCCGTTGAAGGTCCGCCACGTTGAATATCGCAGATCACGAGCGGGATCTCTAACATTACAGCCAGACCCATTGCTTCTCCTTTTAATGCCATACCAGGACCGGAAGTAGTGGTAACACCCAGGTTTCCGCCATACGCAGCGCCAATGGCCGAAGAGATACCGGCAATTTCATCTTCTGCCTGGAAGGTCTTTATTCCAAAGCCTTTGTGCCGGCTCAGTTCATGTAAAATATCCGAAGCAGGGGTAATGGGATAAGTACCCAGGAACAAAGGCAACCCACTTTTTTGCGAAGCGGCAATAAGGCCATAGGCCACGGCCTGGTTACCCATAATGGAACGGTATTCACCGCTATCCATACGCGCTTTATCAACTTTATAGCGGGTAGTAAACGTTTCAGTGGTATCACCGAAATTATAACCAGCCTGTAACACCTTTACGTTGCTTTCAAGGATCTCAGGCTTTTTATTGAATTTGTCTTTCAGGAACTGGATGGTGTTTTCCATATCCCGGTTATACATCCAGTACAGAAAACCCAGCACGAACATATTCTTTGCACGGTCCTTTTCTTTCGTGCCCATGGTAATTTCTTTCAGCGCCTCGCGGGTCATTTTAGTAACATCCATTTTAATGACCTCATAATTGTCGAGGCTGCCATCTTCCAGGGGATTTATACCATCAGGATAATTGGCCAAACGCAGGTTCTTTATATCAAAACCATCGGTATTGGCTATTATCTTTCCTCCTTTCTTCAGGGATTTCAGGTTGGCTTTCAACGCGGCGGCATTCATTGCTACCAGCACATCACATTCATCACCGGGGGTAAAGATCCGGTCGCTCGAAAACCTCAATTGGTAACCGCTTACACCAGGCAGGGTTCCCTGGGGGGCACGTATTTCGGCCGGAAAATCAGGAAAAGTGGCAAGGTCAATGCCAAGCAAAGCAGTATTGTTAGTGAACTGAGTGCCTGTTAACTGCATCCCGTCTCCGGAATCACCGGCAAATTTTATCACTACATCCTGCAGGACCTGTTGTTTACGAATCATTGGAGTCTGTTGTTCTAGTTAATTTGCAAAATTACTATAAGTTAAGACAGATTGTTGACTTAATTGCTATTGGTTTAAGCCTATACGGGCAATCCCTACCTCCGGATGCCCACGGAGCAACGATTTAGGGGCATTTACGATAAGCGGAAAATGATACACCCCCTTGATTTTCTGCTATTTCCATGAAATTAGTACTTTCCCGCTATTGTCATTTTAGTGCTTTTACCTATCCATAGTTCAGTCTCAGCACGCTGAATCCGCCCCAGCGGAGCAGGGAGGCCTCGCCATCTCTGCCCGCTGCCTTCTGCCCTTTTCCCGATTTATGCATTCTTTAACCAAAACCCACTTTATAATACACTACCCGCATTATAATTTCATACAACAAAATCCCCACAACATTTATGGAAACAAATGCTGAGGAAGGCGATAATAATACCGCCGCCTTCTTTTATCGGCCCCTTATGCTCTTACTGGTATTAATAACAACCACCAAAACCACCCGCGAGGGTAAAATCAATCCCATTCACGACAAAGTGCCCAACGACCAGCCAAAAGAAACGGTCAGGGCATCGCCCCCAAAAAAGAAAAAGAAGAAGATCTACCTCACCTTTGATGATGGCCCTAACAAAGGCACCCGCAAAGTTTTACGAATTGTACAACAAGAACAGGTCCCAGTTACCTTTTTTATTATTGGCGAACATGTATTTGCCAGCACTTCACAACGTGCAACCTGGGACAGCCTGCACACCTCCGACTCTATTGAAATCTGCAACCACAGTTACACACATGCGCTGCACAATCATTACGAACGGTTTTATCAAAAACCCGATACCGTAGTAAAGGATTTCCAACGTTGTTACGACAGCCTGCAGTTGGGTAATACTATTGTACGAACGCCGGGCAGGAACATCTGGCGGATCGATACACTCACCTTTACCGATCTGAAGAAAAGTGCCGCAGCAGCCGACTCCCTGCAACAGGCAGGTTTTACCATTATGGGGTGGGACCTGGAATGGCACTACGATCACAAAACATTCACTCTTAAAAACAACTCAGCGTACCTGCTGCAGGAGATCGACAGCCTGTTTGCCCATAACAAAACAAGGATGCCCGAGAACCTGGTATTACTGGCTCACGACCAGGTGTATGATGATAGTGATGACAGTTGTGAATTGCACGAGTTGATCAAACTCCTGAAAAAGCGGGAAGAATATGAACTGGTAGTAGCAAGTAAGTATCCGGGCGTGAAATAACTGGCTGCAAACCTGTAAGGTGAACAGCATTAGCGGGAATAAGTAAAATGTTGAGTTCACCTGACAGGTTGAATTTGTACAAGATAAGACCTGTCAGGAGCACATAATCTTGCTGATTAAGCAAGCTCAAAAAGTGCACCTTACAGGTCTTTTATCAGCACCTGTACTGTTACCAGCAATTGTCCGGTATGACGCATGGTGTGTTCAGCGGCATGAAAAAGCAATCCTAATACGGTAGAAGGTAATTGTTGACGGCCAACGCCTCTGAATTGAGTAAGCGTGGTATCATCGATGGCCCTCAACGCTTCCAGAGAAGCGGTTATTTGTGTATCCAGTTTAACAAGCAGAAAGGTTAATGTATCCTGTTCCTCACGTACTTCTTCTGCTTTCAAATAATCCAGCTGAGTGGGAGAAAGCGGCTGTCCAGCAGCATAGGTAAATAACCGGTCAAGCACACCCGCCATATGCTTTAAATGAAATCCGGGCGAAGCAACACCCGCCGGTCGTTCCCAAAGCAAGGCATCGGGGAAATTGGCCATCTTGTTATGGATCTCATCCTTTGCCTGTAATAAAGCATGTGCTACCGGCTGCACCCCTGCCGGAATGCCGGGCAATGCCCCACGCAGCCATACTTCGGGTTGTTTGCTTTGTGCCATGATATAAAGTAATTAAAGTATTTTCAAAGTGGATGACTGTTTAAAATGAACCTATTGAGAATATAGGTAAAAGAAGTAAGAGGTAGGTGGTAAGATTTTTAATTTCTTACTTCCTACCTCTTATCTCTTACTTCAGCCTTTTAATTACAATCAGGCTCCAAATTAGTTCAGTATAAACTTAGTAAGGCTTCATACTCTGATAAATAGCCTCCTGTACCTTAGGCCTGATGCTCATGCGCAAAAACTTATTTACATCGGGGCTGTTTACCCGGTTGCTTAGGAAAACAAATATCAGGTTATTCTTGGGGTCAACCCAGAAACAGGTGCCGGTAAAACCGGTATGCCCAAACGTTTGTGGGGAAGCAGATGCACAGGGATAGGGTTCTGATCGAAAAGCGTTGTCCTTTTCAGGTTTATCAAAACCAAGCCCCCGGCGGCTGATCTCACTATGGTATTGATTAAAATAATCTACTGTTTTACGACTAAAAAAATTCTGTCCATTCAGTACGCCGCCATTCAATAACATTTGCGCCAGCACGGCCACTTCATAGCCATTGCTGAACAAACCGGCATGACCGGCCACGCCACCAAACATAGCTGCTCCCGGGTCATGCACATCGCCATGCAACAATTGATTGCGGAAACCTTTTTCCATTTCAGTAGGTGCAATATAATCGAGGGGGAAACGCTCGGCTGGTTTAAAGCCTGTTTCCAGCAGGTTCAACTTATCGTAAAATGTCTTCTTTACATATACATCAAGGGGCATTTTGGTTATAGCCTCTACGATCTTACCCAGAAAAATATAATCATTATCGCTATAAATGTATTTACCCTTTGGCTCCAGGGCGCTGTTTAAAATGCGCTTCATGATAGTATCTTCCCAATCTTTACGAATGTACAGGTTGGCAGCCACCCGTATACTATACATCGTATCGGGACTAGTGCGATACACAGCCGGCAAAGGATTATTGGAAGCATCCATCGTTTCGCGATAAAAAGGAATAAATGCTTTTAACCCAGCCTGGTGCAATAAAATATCCCACAGCTTCAATGGCGCTTTATTGGTACCACGAACCACCGGAAGATAATCGCCCAATGTTTTTTGAATATCCAGTTTGCCTTCATCGTATAATTTCATTACCGATAAAGTAGTGGCCATTATTTTAGTTACCGAAGCCAGGTCATAGATGGTTTCAGGATACACCGCCTCAGTGCTATCATAGGTTAAATAACCAAACGCTTTTTCATAAGCGATCTTACCATCTTTGGCCACCACCACTACAGCGCCGGGAATGGCACGTTGTGCTATGGCATCATTCACAATAGAGTCAATGGCTGCAGTCATTTTAACAGCATTGAAACCAAGCTTATCGGCAGGGATCGAGGGCATTAATCTGCGAACAATGATGCCATCACCATATTTAAATTCGGGACATACAGTTACCGGCAATTTACCTTTTGGCAGAAAACGGCCATGCAACAGATCATTCGCTGTAGCCTGGGTCACATCGTCATCTTCATAAGCGGCAATGAGCACGGGCGCAGTGCACATGTTTTTGATAGCATATGGATTACCAAATACTACTGTAATAGATTTTTGCTGTTGCTGTATTCCCTGTACCAATTGAAGGGCAGCATTACTAAGTCCGAAGTTATTGGCGGGATAGCGCCCCAATTTGTGCACCCCGATAATTACCACATCAAAGCTGTCTTTCAGCTTTTGCAATAAAGGAGCAACAGCGGTGCTGTCTTTTTTATAATCGAAATAATATACCTGCGCATCAAACCCTTTTCGAACCTGCGTTGCAAAAGCATTGTCCTGCGTTAAACCCATGCCCACATAAGCAATACGGCGGCCCTTGGTAAGCGGGAAGATAGCCGGTTCGTCATTGCGCAACAGAGTAAGCGCATTTTCGGCAATGGACCGACGCGTGGAAGCCACTTTGCTGTTCAGGTCATTCAACAGGTTAGCCGTATCAATTGGTCGCCAGTTGGCCAGCCCGTATTCATACTTGGCATACAGCACTTTTCTTACATGCTCATTAATATCCCGCCAGTGCAGTTTTCCTTTGCGAATGGCTTTACGCACTTTTTTAATACTGCCAGGGATATCGCCAGGCAAACACAGCATATCGTTACCGGCAATCAACGCTTCCCGGGAGGCTTCTCCATCAGGATAAAATTTGGCCACCCCCTTCATCTCCAATGCATCGGTAAATGTAAGCCCGTTATAATTAAGCTCTTTGCGCAGCAGATTGGTAACGTTGTTATAAGAAATAGAAGTAGGCTTATGTGCGGCACTATCAATTACCGGGATCGACAAATGCGCTATCATTACACTGCCCACACCGGCCCTGAAGATCTGGTTGAAAGGATACAGCTCCAGTGAATCGAGCTGAGCCCTTGTTTTATTAATAACCGGCAGATCGAGGTGGGAATCTACATCCACATCACCATGGCCGGGAAAGTGTTTGGCGCAACCCATTACTCCAACATCCTGCATCCCCTTCATGTAGGCAATGCCATATTCGGCCACTTTGTATTTATCTTCCCCAAACGACCGGTCGTTGATAACCGGATTATTAGGGTTATTGTTGATATCAACTACAGGCGCATAATTCACCTGAATGCCTATTCGTTTACACTGTTCTCCTACCACCCGGCCATATTCATAAATAATGGAACGATCCTGAACGGCTCCCATCATCATTTGGCGGGGCAGTCCCAATACACTGTCCATACGCATGCCCACGCCGTTTTCGGCATCGATGGTGACCAGTAAGGGGGTTTTGGCAATGGCCTGCAAATGGTTAAGGATGGCAGCCTGTTTTACAGGTCCGCCCTGAAAAAGACAAAGCCCACCAATATTATATTTATTGATGGCCTCCTCCACCTGTTTATCATAAAATACCACCGTTCGGTCGGCGCCAATAGACGACACCCTGACCACCATCAACTGGGCTATTTTTTGATTTTTCGATAATGTTTTGAAAACGCTGTCAACCCAATGATCGGCAGCGGGGTTACCCGAACGCTGCGCCTGAACTTTGCTACAAACCAAACCGATCAAAAGAATAAAACCAATAGTTTTTAACGAGTTCCTCATGTACATGAAGTGATTTTAGTTGGCTCTGACGGAGTCTGATACTTGCCAGAGTGAACATCAAATTTACTGTTAATAAGGGGTTTGGGCTATTAAAATTCTTCTAATATTGGGTGCGTTTTTGTGCGGACGAAAGCCACCAAGCTCAGTGTTTACGGCACTTTAAGGTAAATGTTTTTACTAATTATTGGTAAAGATCATTATCCACAGGCTTTGTTTTACTGCATGCTTTTGAGCGCTGGAATATGCAATCAAATAATCTTACATTTGCGAACCCAAAATCAGGAGAGTAGCCTTGGCGGATATCATTCATTTATTGCCCGACAATATTGCCAATCAGATCGCGGCCGGTGAAGTAATTCAACGACCAGCAAGCGCCGTAAAGGAGTTGCTGGAAAATGCTGTTGATGCCGGTGCCACTGAAGTTAAATTAATTGTCCAGGATGCCGGTAAACAGCTGGTCCAGGTAATTGATAACGGCAAAGGAATGAGCGAGACCGATGCCCGCATGAGTTTTGAACGCCATGCCACCTCCAAGATCCGTAATATCGACGATCTGTTCCACATTCGCACCATGGGTTTCCGGGGTGAGGCCCTGGCCTCTATTGCTGCCGTTGCCCAGGTGGAGTTAAAAACCAAACGCGCCGACGACGAAACAGGCACCTATTTAGAAATTGAGAACAGCCAGGTAAAATTGCAGGAACCCGTGGCCGCTACCAACGGGACCAGCATTGCTATGAAGAACCTGTTCTTCAATGTGCCCGCCCGCCGCAATTTCCTGAAAAGCAATGCGGCCGAAATGCGGCACATCATTGATGAGTTTATGCGGGTGGCCCTGTCGTTCCCCAATATTTTTTTCTCGCTTACCAACAACGGTACCCAAATATTCCACCTGGAAAAAGGCAGTCTTAAACAACGCATTGTTCAGGTGCTGGGCCAGCATTACAATGCCCGCCTGGTTACCGTTCAGGAAAAAACCGATTACCTGAATATATATGGGTTTGTTGGCAAACCCGACACCGCTAAAAAGACCCGGGGCGATCAATACTTCTTTGTAAACAACCGGTTCATCCGCAGCTCTTATTTAAACCATGCGGTAATGAGCGCCTTTAAGGAAATGATCCCCGCCGATAGCTTTCCTTTATACGCCTTATTCATCGACCTCGACCCTGCCCAGGTGGATATCAACGTGCATCCTACTAAACAAGAGATCAAGTTTGAGGACGAAAAGATCGTGTACGCATTTGTACAGGCAGCGGTTAAACATGCACTGGCCCAGTTCAGCATTACCCCTACCCTCGAGTTTGACCTCGATCCTACGATTCAACAACTGGATGCTTTAAATAAGCCTTTTACAGAAGATCAACAGCAGGCCGCCCGTTCTTCGGACCTGGCTAAAAATTTCCAGCAAAGAGGACAGGCGCATTTTATTCAGCCTACAGATAAAGCGGAACTGAAACACTGGAAAGACTTTTTTGAGAAAGGCGAAGGCAATCCGGCAATCAGCAATCCCCAACAAGGCGGGGCAGGCTGGCAGCCGACAATTGGTAACAATACCTCCACTGGTTATACCGATAACAGCGGGCAGAAAGAAGAGAAATTTGAATCCTTACTGGATAAACTTAAAAAACAGGAAGGCGGAGGCGATTACGTGCCAGCTGCTCAACAATATACTCCCTTTGCCAAACAACTGGTTGATGACAATGCCCTGTTGTTCCAGTTGCACGGCACGTACATTGTAGCGCCAACTTCCCGGGGCTTTATGCTCATTCACCAGCAACTGGCGCATGAACGCATTTTATACGAACGCTTTGCTGCCGCTACCGTAGGCAAAAGCATTCCCGCCCAGCGCAGTCTGTTCCCCGTTACGCTGCAGCTATCGGCATCTGATGCGGTATTGTTGCAGGAATTAGCCGCCGATCTGAACCAATTGGGTTATTTAATTGAGCCTTTTGGCGCCAATGCCTTTGTAATACAGGGCACGCCAGCCGATGTATCGGCAGGGAATGAAAAGCAGGCTATAGAAAATTTGCTGGAGCAATTCAAACATTTCAGCAGCGATCTTAAATTCTCCCGCCGGGAAAAACTGATCCGTTCCCTGGCCTGGCAACAAGCCATAAAACCAGGTTCGTTTCTTTCCCTTGATGAAATGCGTGGTCTTACCACAGACCTGTTCAAGTGTGCACAGCCAAACGTAACGGCCGGTGGTAACCCAACCTATATTGAATTTAAAAAAGATTACCTGGAGCAATTATTTAAGCGTTAATAAGGAGGCCCCTTTGGGCTGTTTCCTTTTTTTATCTTCCCAGATGTTATACCGCAGGTAAAACTGAAGGCTTTTATTTTTATCGAACGAATAGGGCGATGTGGGCGCAACCTGGATGCTTACATAATTATTAAAAGCCTGGCTGTATTGCAAGCCCACCGTAAACCGGCTCCAATAATAACTCATATCTACCAGCAGCCGCACTTCATTTTGATTCAACCGTTTCGATATCATGTCGTCCTTAAACGGAGCCATGTAAGTATCATATTTCTCTTGCGGTGGCGCTCCCTGTCTGTACTCTTTTCTTATTTCTTCATGTTGCGCCACCCCACTTAACAGGGAAGAAAACTGTAAACCAGTACCCATATAAAAGTTCTTGAGCGGGCTATGATAAATAGTAAACGGTAAATTAAAATAGTACAATTTACGGGCAGTTATAAAAGTAGATTCTTCTATAACATAGCTCCCCTGTGCGTACGTTGACTGGTTTTGGTATAACAACAATGGATGTATAAACTGGGGCGCTTTAAACTGTACTCCCGCCTGCACATACGTTTTTCTATTGAAATGGTATTGAAAATGGGGCGATGGAATATAATCTGAAACAGTATTGACGCCTCCACGGCTGTTATAAGCCAATGGCTGCTGGTCACCTATCGGGAAGCCCAGTGGCAACGATAAGCCAACCGCAAATGTTTTATCCTCATTTGTCTTGAAGGGGCTCGATTTACGACGGGCTGGTTTATTGCTGGCTGTCGCCTTATCAGGGAACATATAGTACGTAAACTCCCGTTGCACCATACCCGAGGGCGAGATTACCGTGTGGCCTGTATAATTAATTTTATAAGTAACCGGCGATTCCTTTAACCCCGATGGCACCAAACGCAGGGGCGACATGATCGTTGGCGTATAGGTTTGTGGGCTTTGTTCCACAAGAGCTTTTTGTGACCGGGCTTTATTACTCCGGTCCAACGATTTGCTTACCGCGTTATTCCCTTTTTTATTGTTACCCTTATTCGCAGCACTACCCGTTACAACTGCATTATTGCCGCCTTTAGGTTTATAGCCGCTTTTATTGTTTGCGCCGCGGTTGCTATTGTTAATGGTAGCAGGGTTATTTCCGGTTCTTTTAAAGTCATTCTTTGAGTCTGCAGCGTAAATGTTTTTTCTATCGGGAGAAGTTTTACTGTGATAGCTCAATTTGGTTGGGAGATCAGTTGACGCCCGGTTGTTATTGTTGGCGGTCACCGAACGCGTAGTATTATTGTTTCCACTACTTCGTGCTTTGGCAGCTTTATCAGTAGGGTCAGGTGCGTTATTACCTTCATTATTGGTAATGGCAATATCAGGTTGCTGGTCATTGGTAACCTCAGCATCCTTAGCGGACCTGGTAGTGGACGCATAGGCAGCCCCGGACAGGTCTTTATTTTTTGTAGCGGATTGCCCAACATTTTTATCAGTTGAAGCAACGGCTGGTGCTTTTTTGTTGTTAACGGTTTTTATAGTGCCGGCAACAGGCTGATCCTTTGTGATCAGTTGTTTGCCGCCAAACCAGGTTCCCACTAGCACGGCCACTATAACAGTGCCGGCGATCCACCAGCGGTAGTAACCACCAGGGCCGCCTCCACCTCGGGGCATATCTTTGTCAAGCAGCCCTTTCATTTGCTGCCAGTTTTGGTCAGGGTCGCCAGGAGGCGGTAGTTGCACCAGTTTTTCCGCTAAGTGTTTTTCGTATGGATGTTTCAGGTTCATCACATTTACACTTGCAAGGTTTGTAATAATTTTTGCAGTTGCTTGCGAGCCTCGCTCAGGTGCCATTTACTGGTACCCTCGCTAATGCCCAACAGGTTAGCAATTTCTCGGTGATTATATCCTTCTACTACATACAGGTTAAACACCGTTTGGGTAGCCGGTGATAACTTCTGCACGAGCAATAAAACTTCATGGGAAGACATTCGTTGTATGGCATCTGCATCAATGGCTGGTTCATCTACTTTCTCCAGTTCAATGTGCGTATGGAATTTGCTGCGCTGCCGTACAAAGTCAATAGCCGAATTAATAATAATGGTCCTTACCCAGGTATACAAAGAAGCCCGGCTCATATCATACATATGAATGTTCTTAAATACCTTCAAAAAACCATTATGCAATACTTCTATTGCATCTTCCTGGTTGCGGGTATAACGCAGGCAAATAGATGCCATGGGGCCGTAGAACTTCTTATATAAGTGTTCCTGGGCCTTGCGGTTGTTATCGATACAACCTTTGATCAGTTCTATATCAGTAGCATTGGTGGACAATCAAGCCTGTTGTATGGTGTTGATCTAATAAACCTGAATTGCTCTTTGAATGCTAAATTTCTCTAAAGTTTAACGGCCAGTTGCCAGTTGCTGATAATAATACGGAGTAGGGTAACAATACGGTTGGGGGGAAAAAGAGAAAATTGAAAACTTTGTTAATACCGGTCCCGGATCCCGTTCAGAAATGACTCAATCCGCTTGCGGATAGTACTTGCGCTGCCTGTGTGGTTATTGATCAAAACCGAGAAAATCAGCAGCTTATTCTTTTTAGTGTACAAATACCCGCTCAACGCTACAACGCCCGACAAGGTACCGGTCTTGGCAAATATATAATTACTATCCTGTTTGTACAAATTACTCAAAGTTCCTTTGCCGCCGGTAGGTAAAATACCCTGTAACCGCTTCATCCCTATTTCCTGCTGCATTTTCTGCAACAACACTACAAAGTCATTGGGTGTAAACAAGTTAT
Source organism: Niastella soli (assembly GCF_017742245.1). Lineage (GTDB taxonomy): Bacteria > Bacteroidota > Bacteroidia > Chitinophagales > Chitinophagaceae > Niastella > Niastella soli. The sequence goes on along the minus strand of NZ_JAGHKO010000001.1, from coordinate 1,725,996 downwards.
AACGGCTTAGCCCACTGCCATCTACCCAACGGGGCTTTTGAGGCAGCTGGCGCAGATCGGTCTTTAATAAGGTATCAATAATTTTCCCATCATTCATTTCACCCAGTTTTACCTGGCTCACCATCAACAGCGATTGCTCGGCAAAAAAGTTATCGCTGCGGTACATCATAGGTTGTAACAAGGAATCCAGTGGCTGCGAATAAACGGTGTTCAACTGTGCAGGCTGTTTCCTGAATACCTCTCTATATTCAATTTGTTTTCCAATTGTATCGGGGAGCAGTTCAATGGCCGATTGCAGGCCATGGGTCACAAACGGAACATCCTGTTCTTTCTTTTTTTCTTTCCCTTCGCTGATCATAAACACATTATCGGCCTGGTTGCGTTGCACGAAAAAGGCCTTCCGGGTTATGCCTGCATTAAAACGTACTTTCCAGTTTATTTCGGGAATGGAATAGATGGAAGGGGTTTGATCTTCCTGGTTCTCATTACTAACGCCTTCTGCAATTTCCTGCACCCAGTGGATCATATTACCATACACCGGTAAAACACTGCGCTCAGCCATGTAACTATCGTTGTAATCATTCCACGACCAGCCGGCACCCAGCGCTTCCTCTTTCCAGTTGACATCAGTTATATACAGGTGTTTTTTTGTCTTTTGCAGAAATTCAATAACCGGCTGCTTTCTGAAATCGCTGTGCAAGAAACTGGGATCGCCGGTACCATACAGGTACATAGCAGTATCATTCTCCCAATAACGAATGCCAGGGAGGCTATCGCCCAGGTATTTCAGGGCGGCATAACAACTGAACAACTTGGTATTGGAAGCAGGAACAAAATACTTTTTACCGTTATGATTGTAGAGGTATTTATTGGCCGATGGATCAAAGAGGCTGATGCCCACGTGCGCTTGTTGTATGCTGGAATCTAAAAGCAGGTCTTTATTAGCCACTTTTGAGATCTGGCGTTGGGTAGAACAGGACGCAAGAAGCTGCAAGCTACAAGCAGCAAGCCACAAGCTTTTAAAAACTGGATTTGATCTTACAGAGAAGGAACGGTTAATTATCCGGGATCTGCTTGTGTTGCTCATGCTGAAAATTAAATATTTATTGTGACAAGCAGTTCGTTATTGGTTTTCCATATCTTATTTGCACCAGCCTTCCTGGCCGGTTTACATTTCCCGCTCCTGCGCGCGGAACCATCTTTCAGGAATTTCATTGCTGCTGGCCAGCAGGTAATCTTTGTACGAACAGGCAATGTATTTTTTATCGGGCATTTGCATCCACCAGCGGCCAGTCTTTTTGCTTTGTAAAAAAACTGTTTCTATTTCAGCAAAGGCAATAGTAAACTCATTGAACGAATCCCTGTCTTCCATTTTGGCTTCACGCTGACCCCGGTAATAGCCATCGACCACGTACCACAACATATGACTGATCTGTTTGGCCGTAAGTTGATTTTTATCCAGGTTGGGCGCATACCCATAAATACCAATGGTGCTAACATTGGCGCTTAAACCGGCATATTGCATCAGTACACAAGCCTCTTCGCCGGTTAACCCATTGGGGGTAATATGGTTGGCTGGGGCATACGCATTGGCAATGGCCGCAATATCAAAACTAAACAGCTGCGAACCGCGGATCACGGGTTCCATTTCCTCTATGTTATCCTTTACATGTCCCACCCTGAAGCAATCAAAACGCAGCTTATCCATCGTTTCCAGCATATGCGGATGCACATAATAACTTTGGAAACCTATATGATTATAATGTTTGATAAAATTGGGTTCACCGGTAAGCATTTCCATTAAAAAATTCTCCGACCGGTTGCGCGATTCCATGCTCAGGTCAATGAGCGAATCTACACAGGTAGCTTCTATGATCTGGTTCTTGCTGGTGTAGGAATGGTATTGCGCCAGGGTAAGGTCATGTGAGCCACCCAGGATCACCACGGTTTTACCAGCTCCGGTCAATTCGGCCAGCACGGTCTTAAGGGCGGCATAGGTATCATGTAAACCAGAACCCAGAATGATATTGCCCACATCCACCAGGTTTACGTCGGAATGCCATTGGTATAATGAATAGAACTGACGGCGAATGGCGTCGGGTCCCGAGATCCCGGGTTGTAAATGATTCCCCCTGACTTCATTGCACCCCAGCAACACGATATCGGCCGAGCGCAGATCGGGAATTTCTTCATCCTCATACACCATTATTTTTTTTCCGATCTGCCCATCTTTATAGCCTTCATCTTCCGATAACATGTACCGGTTTACAGGCTGCAGAAAATCACCAATATTTAATGTATCCGACATAGGACGCAAGATAAGGAACCGGCACACATGGCACAAGACCTTCCTATTGGCAGCCAGTATTTTGATCCTCACCTGGCACAAGTGGACGCTTGCGCCATTGTAGGGTAGTTATCAAGCTGCCTTTGAGGTATCAACAGGTTTTAAGGCACAAGCCCCCGTTTTGAACTCACTACTTTTTGATTTCTAACTTCCTGATCCTTGAGCGCTTACATCTTGTACCTGCGCCCTGGACCTTGCACCTTGTACCTTGTGCCTTAATACTTATATTTGCCGAATGGATGAATTGTTACAACAAATAGCAGCGTATAAACAGGAAATTGAGAGCACCCCGACCAATGGTGCCGATTCCCTGGAGGCTTACCGTATTAAATTCCTGGGGACTAAGGGTATTGTAAAGAACCTTTTTACCGAAATGAGGAATGTGCCAGCCGATAAAAAGAAAGAATTCGGGTTGATCCTGAACGACTTCAAACAACTGGCCGAAGCCAAATACGAAACCTGGAAACAGCAACTCGAAGGTTCCGGCGATGCTGGTGCTGCTGCCATTGATGTAACACTGCCTGGCGATCCGCTGCCATTGGGCACCCGCCACCCCATCAACCTGTTCCTGAACCATGTGATCAGCATTTTTAACCGGCTGGGTTTCTCTGTTGCCGAAGGCCCTGAAATTGAAGATGACTGGCACAACTTTACAGCATTGAACCTGCCCGAACACCATCCGGCCCGTGATATGCAGGATACTTTCTACATTCAACAAAATCCTGACTGGCTGCTGCGTACCCATACCAGCAATACGCAAATACGGGCTATGGAAAAAGGGCAGTTACCGATCCGCATTGTATGCCCCGGTCGTGTATACCGCAATGAAACCATCAGCGCCCGCAGCCATTGCTTCTTTCACCAGATTGAAGGATTATACATCGACGAGAACGTTTCCTTTGCCGATTTGAAACAAACCCTGTACTTCTTTGTGCAGGAAATGTATGGCAAAGACGTAAAAGTTCGGTTCCGCCCCTCCTATTTCCCATTCACCGAACCCAGCGCCGAAATGGATATTACCTGTCTGTTGTGCGGCGGCGAAGGTTGCCCTGTATGCAAACGTACCGGCTGGCTCGAGATCCTGGGTTGCGGTATGGTGCACCCGAAAGTATTGGAGAACTGTAATATCGACCCTGAAAAATACTCCGGTTTTGCATTCGGCATGGGAATTGAACGCCCCGCCCTGCTCAAATACGGAATTAATGATATCCGGTTATTCAGTGAGAACGATGTGCGATTCCTGCGACAGTTTACGAGCGCCACTTAACTAGTTTGTGGTTTGTAGTTTTCAGTTTGTGGTGGCCCGATCTTCGGAGATCCCGAAATGGATCGGTCATCCAAAAACTACAGCAGTCTACTCACCACTGACAACTCACAACTCACTACTATGGTTCAAACGATTTGCGTTTGCGGCGCAGGCACAATGGGCAGCGGTATTGCCCAGGCGGCTGCCCAGCATAACTTTTTTGTAATACTATACGATGTAAACGAAGGCATGCTTAACAAAGCCAGAACGGCTATGGAAAGCAACCTGCAAACGCTTGTGCAAAAAAACAAGCTCACTGCCGAAGCCAGCGCCAACATCCTGAGCCGTATCCGGTTTGCATCAGATACTAACGAATGTTTGGCCGATCTGGTTATTGAAGCCATTGTTGAGAAACCGGAAGTAAAAGTGAATTTGTTCAATCAACTGGCAGAAGTGAACCACAGCGATGTGGTTTTTGCAACCAATACTTCTTCTTTATCAGTTACAGAAATTGCCAAAAAAGTAGCACGCCCCCAACGGGTAGCCGGCATGCATTTCTTCAACCCCGCCACTATTATGAAACTGGTAGAGGTGGTGGCCACGCCTTTCAGCAACCAGGAAACTATTGATATTATCACCCAAACTGCCCGGCAAATGGACAAAACGCCCGTTTTATGTCAGGATGCACCGGGTTTTATTGTAAATCACGTTGCCCGTCCTTATTACCTGGAGGCGCTGAAACTGGTTGAACAGGGAGTAACCGATTTTCAAACTATCGATACCCTGCTCGAAGCATCCGGGTTTAAAATGGGTCCCTTCCGTCTTATGGACCTTATTGGCAACGATATCAATTATGCGGTAAGCTGCCAGGTGTACGACGCCCTGGGTAAACCCGACAGATTGCAACCTTCCCCCATTCAAAAAGAAAGAGTTGAAAAAGGTGAATTAGGTCGTAAAACCGGCAAAGGTTATTACGATTATTAATCCCGCTTAGCAGCCATTTTGCTAAACAAATATTTTGCATCATGCATTACCTGTTTATCCTGACTGGTTTTGTGTGAGAAAGGTTATCTTCGTGCCCTGTTAATTATTTCACTTGTTAACCAAAATACTCGTTACAGGCGGTACCGGCTTTATTGGCGCCTACATCATTAAAGAACTGGTAGAAAAAGGATATGTTGTGCGGGCCATCCGGCACAGCAGGGAATCTCCTTTTTTTATACCCGCGCACATCAACGATAAAGTTGAGTGGGTGGTCGGCGACGTACTCGATGTAGTGTCACTTGATGAGGCTATGGAGGGAGTAGACGCAGTTATTCATGCTGCCGCCAAGGTATCATTTCACGATACTGACAGAAGAACACTTAACAAAATCAATATTGAAGGCACAGCAAACGTGGTGAACCTTGCACTGGAGAACGACGTCAAACGTTTTGTGCACCTCAGTTCTGTGGCCGCTATTGGTCGCACCATAACTGGTGAAACCATCACGGAAGAAAAAAAATGGGTGCCTGGTAAATGGCATACTACCTATGCCATCAGTAAATACCACGCCGAAGTGGAAGTATGGCGTGGCGCTGCCGAAGGACTCAACATGGTGATCGTGAATCCCAGTACGGTATTGGGCTATGGCGACTGGAGCACCTCCAGCTGTGCCATATTCAAAAATGTGTACAAGGAATTTCCCTGGTTTACAAAAGGGATAAATGGATTTGTTGCAGTAACAGACGTAGCTCGGGCCACTATTTTACTTATGGAATCCGAACACAACAGTGAGCGGTTTATCGTTAACGGCGATAACTGGACCTTTCAACAATTATTTAATACCATCGCCGATGGCTTTGGGAAAAAGCACCCCCACAAAGAAGCCACGCCCTTCATGGGCAGTGTTGCCTGGCGCATGGAAAAGTTGAAAGCGATGTTTTCGGGCAACAGCCCTTTGCTTACCCGTGAAAGCGCACGTGTGGCTCAAAGCGTTACCTACTTTGATAACAGTAAATTATTAAAATCCCTCCCCGGATTTTCATTTACGCCCCTGGAAAAAGCAATTCAAAAAGATTGTGAACAATACCTGGCCCATTTGCAACCACTATAACTGACAAAAAACCGGTTATACATGCCTGACCGGCTAATATGTTAAAGAAATTTAACCCGGAAGCCCTTGCAGATGGCCACCATCTTAATACTTTCACAGCCAGTCAAACGTTTTTAATTTACAGTGCCTGGTTGTATATTGAAAAATATTGATATTCGTACTGATCCATCTTTTGAAAAATACCAATTAAGATGAAATGAGCCATAAAATTTTTCGAGCATTATAGCTCTAACCGCGATGAAAAATTTTATGGCGAATTCCATGCGGCCGAAAAACAAATAATTAATATTCGCATGAAAAATTTACTGATCCTGCTGTTATCCGTTACCTGTTATTCCGTTGCCCTTGCCCAGGAAAAAACATTTGTTGTTTTTGGTAAGGTAGTAGATGCACAAACGAAACAACCAATGGTAGGCGCCTCTGCCTATTGCCAAAATACTACACAGGGAACTATTACCAATAGCGAAGGATTATTTTATATGCGCCTGCCAAATGGCGGTTACGAAATGGTTGTAACCTATACCGGTTTTGAAAAGAAAGTAATGCGCATCAGTGCCAGTCAGCCAGCTACAGATACTTTACTTATAGAACTGGCTAAAGAAGATAAATCATTATCCGAAGTAGCAGTTGTGGCCAGTACCGAAGACCCCGATGGCTTAAATAAATATGGTAAATTCTTTTACGAGAACTTTATAGGCAATTCCGATACTACAGGTAAATGCACCATTCAAAACCCCGAGGTGCTGCATTTCTATTATTCTAAAAAAAGGAACCGCCTGAAAATTATGGCTAAGGAAGACCTCGTTGTCGTTAACTATACCCTGGGATATAAGATCCGGTATCAGCTCGACTCCTTTAGCTACGATTATTCCAGCAATATTTCCCAATACACCGGCTCACCCCTGTTTCAGGAAATGGATAGTACCGAAGAAGTAAAAAAGCAATGGAAAAAGAACCGTGCACATACCTATCTTGGTTCCCGGTTGCATTTTATGCGTTCTTTTTACGACAGTAGCTTAAAACAAGAAGGGTTTATCATTGAAAAACTAAACGACGACCCTACCATTGTAAAAAGCACCTTCATCACCAACCCATATAACGAACAGGATTACCTGGTAGATAGCGGCGATGTGGAAGTAAGCTGGAATGGCCGTTATCGTATTAGTTACGACAAGGTTTATCCCGATAAAAAATTCCTCGAAGAATATAAATTACCAGCAACGACCCGATTCCAGATCACGGTGCTCGACGTTTCCAATGGTTTTGTAATTGAAAAGAACGGCTACTTTTACGAGCAGTACGATGTGATCAATTCAGGATACTGGGCCTGGAAAAAACTTTCTGAATTATTACCATACGATTACCAGTACCAATAAACTAAACTTTTTACTTGTCAGGCGCACGCGTATTAATAAAACCTTTGCATTTTAAAATACCCGCCTAAAACCTTTTTTTATACCTTCAGACGGAATTTCAAAACCGGAGGCGCGACCGGTTATGAAAGCAACCTGTTTGCTATGGGAACTCCCGTTCCCATAGCAGTTGAACTTTCTATGATCACCAAACGCATTATTCAAACATTACTGCTTTTTACCGGTTTCCTAACTGTTTGTACTTCTTATGCCCAGGAGTATAATTATATTCATTATGATGTAAAGGATGGTCTGGCCGGCTCAACGGTATACGACGTTTGTCAGGATAAAGAAGGGTTCATTTGGTTTGCAACTGAAGCTGGTGTCAGCCGCTTCGATGGCACACATTTCAAAAACTTCACCACCAGCGACGGACTTCCCGAAACGGAAATATTAAAACTTTTAGCCGATTCAAAGGGTAGAATATGGATGGCCCCTTTTAAAAATGCTGTTTGCTACTATTACAAAGGGAAAATACACAACCAGGAAAACGATCCGGTGCTGAAAAAGATAAAACTCACTTCTGTAATAGGTATATTTCGGGAAAGCCCTGACCAGGATATCGCGTTTAATGCAGATAATTACCTGACCGTAGTAAGCGCCAACAATACTGTTAATCAGTACAGAAGCAATGCAGTCCGAAGCGCGATCTTTTTGCGTCGCTCTCCTTTCGGTAAAGGGTTCCAGTTAAATATCGACGACTCCAGTTATGTGATCTCCAATGGCAAAATGGTACCAGTACCCTTTTCCAGCGTTGGCACCATGCGCATTAACCCTAAACTGGAAAAAATAAGGTCTACCTTAAAAGTAACAGCCGAAGATTATGATCCGGATATTAATCATCCAGTGTTTACCAACACCTGGCATGGAAGTTACCTGATGGATACCGTTACCTTCGATCGTTATGAAGCCGCATTCCTAAAAGAAAAACAGGTAAGCCATGCCCTTGTTGATAGTGAAAAAAACATCTGGTTTGCCACCCTGGGCGAAGGAGTATATAAGCTGGCATCGCGGGAATTTAAGACCCACTATTTTTATAAGAGCCAGTCACAGGAGATCTTTTCGCTTACAAAGATCAATGGCAAAATATACGCAGGTACTTCATTCGGAAGAATATACTTGTTGCAGGGAACGGCCATTGATACCATCAATGCAAATAAAGAGTTTGGCACTTCATTAACCTATGGCAGTACCAACCGGGTAACCTGTCTGCAACAATTAAAAGACGGCTCATTACTCATGGGTTCCGATGGCCTGTTAGTAAAAAAGACCAGCAAAGGCAATGTATTCAACACCCGGATCTATGCAGTAAAGTCAATCGAAGCATTATCGAATGGCATGGTGCTGGTAGGTTCAGCTAAACGTACCCTGCTGATAAACCCCACTGACCTATCAATACAGGATACCATTTATCCCAATCGTACTACCTGTGTGTGTTCTTACAACAACAACTATTACATAGGGACCGTAAACGGATTGTACATGGTAAACAGCCATAAGCAACTACGCTATATGGGTGAAGCTATTCCTTCGTTACGGCAACGCATCAGTTATTTCTGCAAATCGCCCGATGGCAGTTTGTGGATCGCCACCTATGGCGCAGGTATCATTTGCCTGAAAAACGACCAGGTGGTAAAACAAATTACCACCCAGGAAGGCATTTCAAGTAATATCTGCAGAACGTTATTTGTAAATAATAATTTTTTGTGGGCCGGCACTGATAAAGGGCTGAATAAGATCAATCTCAGTCAAACACCTTACCCCGTTACCATTTATGGCACCTCCGACGGTTTGCCAACAGATATTATAAATGCTGTATACGTTGATAGCAATACCATTTATGTAGGCTCACCCGCAGGTATTACCTGGTTCAATGAAACTAAAACAGACAGTTACTCAAAATGCAATTTGCGCCTGCTCGATATTTCGGTAGGGAATAGATCACAACCACTGAAAGACAGCTACCGCCTGGGTTACCAGGAAAACAGTTTGAAGCTTCATTATGCAGGCATTTCATTTAAATCGGGCGGTTATATCTGGTATCGTTACCGGTTAAAGGGTCTTACCGATGCCTGGGATTCAACCATGCAAAATGTGTTGGAATATCCTTCGCTGCCACCAGGCAATTATGAGTTTGAACTGATAGCAATAAACAAAAAGGGGATTGTCAGCGATCCTGTAAAGATCGCATTTTTTGTAGCGGCCCCGTTCTGGCAAACATTACCCTTTCAGGTATTGATCATTGCAGTAGTTATCTTTATTACCTGGATGCTGGTTGCCTGGCGGTTTAGCATCCTGCGTAAAAAAGAACAGGAAAGAACATCTATAGAGCAAAAACTGAATGAGCTGGAACAAATGGCCCTGCGTGCCCAAATGAACCCGCATTTTATATTTAACTGTCTCAACAGTATACAAAATTTTATAATAACAAACGACCTCGAGTCTTCTAACTGGTATTTGTCTGAATTTGCCCAACTCATCAGGCAAACACTTGATAATTCAGAAAAAAGCACCATTTCCATTTCAAACGAAATAAAATATCTGAAACGGTATCTCGAACTGGAGATGATGCGCTTTGGACATTCCTTCAACTATACGATCGAAGTTGACCCCGAGCTTGATCCCGATATGGAATCTATACCAACCATGATACTGCAACCCTATATCGAAAACAGCATCAGGCATGGTATCCGGTATAGAGAAAACGGCGGAGGTGCAATTGACATAAAGTTTCAGAATAGTAATGACGGATTCATTTGCATTATCCAGGACAATGGCATCGGACGAAAAAAAGCCAGTGAATATAGATCACAAGTGCATGTTGAATACCAGTCAAAAGGGATGTCATTGACCGCCGAAAGAATAAATATTTTAAATCGTCAATTATCTGAACCTATAACGATTGAAATAAATGACCTAACCAATGCACAAGACCAGGCCACGGGAACAAGGATCACTTTGCGTTTTCCCTATACGATTACATAAACCTGTGAAAAAATGATACGAACCATTATAATCGACGACGAGCCCAATAACATAGAAGCGCTTAAGCAGCTGTTGATAAAATACTGCCCTTTGGTAGAACTGATCGGCGTAGCAGAGAACATTCGTACCGGGCAGACCCTTATTATACATACACAACCCGACCTGGTTTTTCTTGACATTGAAATGCCATTTGGCAATGCCTTTGAATTGCTGAACAGCCTGTCGCCGGTGAATTTTGAGATCATCTTTGTGACCGCCTTCGATAACTATGCCATCAACGCCATAAAATATTCTGCGCTCGACTATTTGTTAAAGCCGGTGAATATAAAAGAACTACAGGCCGCCGTACACAAAGCAGCCGATCGTATTAAAACAAAAAATATTACCAGTAAAATTGATACGTTGATGTATAATTTGTCGGTAAGCAAACCTGTTCTGCAAAAAGTAGCCTTGCCAACCCTCGATGGACTGGTTTTTGTGAACATCAATGAACTGGTTTGGCTGGAAGCAAGGGGCAGTTATACGTTTGTGTATATGCAGGACCAGCAAAAGATAATGGTTTCGCGCACGTTAAAGGAGTTTGAAGACATTCTGCCATTTGAGAACTTTTCACGGGTACACCAATCGTACATTATCAACCACTATTTTATAAAAAAATACAATAGAGGCAGGGGTGGAACGATCGAAATGGAAGACGGTACTACTATTGAAGTGTCTATGCGTAAGAAGGATGAGTTCCTGTCGAAATTTAAATAACAACCTTGAGTTTGGGAACAGCTGAAGAGAATCAAATTACAGAAGTATGAAGTAAGAGGTAAGAAGTATGAAAATCTGGAAGTTCTTACCTTTTACTTCTTACTTCGGCCGCTTAAAAAACGGCCATATCCAATTGAATTACTTGATTCCTTTTATTTTCTCCCAGATCTCTGGTATCCGTTTCACCCAAAACAGTTCTCTTTTTTTACCGGTAGCTTCTTCAGCAGGTGAGCCAAAATAAACCTTTCCACCTTCCAGTGTTCCGCCCACCCCACTTTGAGCCAGCACAACTGCGTTGTCACCAATAGTTAATGTTTTGGACACTCCAACCTGTCCCCAGAGAATAACCCCGTTACCAAGCGTTGTGGCCCCAGCTATGCCAACTTGTGCAGCCAGCAAACAGTTAGCACCTAAAACAGTATCGTGGCCAATGTGAACCATATTATCGAGCTTGCAACCCCGGCCAATACGGGTATCGTGTGAAACACCACGATCGATGGTGCAACCGGCGCCGATCTCTACATCACTTTCAATGACCACCCTTCCACCGCTTTCCATTTTCTTATACCATACAGCCCGGTCCTTTTTGGTATTGTAATAAAAAGCATCGGAGCCTATAACCGTGCCGGCCTGAATGATCACGTTATCACCAATAACACAATGATCCATAATGGTAACATTGGGGCCTATAAAACAATCCTTTCCAATGCTTACTTCATGGCCAATATAAACGTTAGGGGCTATATAAGACCCTTCGCCGATCGTTGCCGAATCACTGATTGGCTTAACAGCGGGTTTAAAAGGTCGAAAGTGACGTACTATAGTTTGATATGCCTCGAATGGATTATCAACAATTAATAGTGCTTTTCCTTCAGGACACTCAGTTTTTTGGTTTATAATGATAAAAGTGGCCTCGGAATACAGACACTTGTTGTAATATTTGGGATGATCAACAAAAACCAGGTCACCTGGTTCTACTTTATGTATCTCATTTATACCAGTAGCTATCCCTTCTGTGTTGCCTGAAAGCTCAGCACCAATCAAATTGGCTATCCATTTAACCGAAACGGGAGCAGGAAATTTCATAACCGTTTAATTTTCGCAAAAGTAACGCACGATCAGCACACCAATGGGGTAATTATTCCTTTCAGTTTCATGTTTTCTGATATATTATCACTTTCCTTAACAATATACATCGTGAATTTTCCATCAACGCATCCGTTTATTACTTAAACTGCATCAACATCCCGCCTTCAACAACGGGTCATGTCATTAAACAGACCCATACTGACCTTCTTTTAACCATTTCAATGATCTTTTTGCCAAAAAAAAAATTACCATTACCGGCGTATTCAATGGATTTTCTTACTGTGATGCATGTATAAACAGGTTGCATTGCAAACATGCGATAAACAACGATCATTTTTATCACTGAATATACAACATAGCGTACAACCCGCTGCCAGTACATGTTTCAAGTGATGTAAAAAATAAAAACAACATGGCTGTTATCATGCAGTGGAGATAAAATCATGTTCAACATTGTACATAACGATGAAATAAGCCATCGCTTTTCCCCATTACATAAAAAAAATGTGAATAAAATTTATTAGAATATTTTTTTAGATAGAAAAAATTATTTTTAATATTGTGGAGGGAAATTTATTTCCCGGTACTTACTAACCCATCCACATAATAAATCTCCCGGTTCACCGGGAGATTTTGTTTTATATGCATCGCTACTTTATTATTTATAAACCATTCCAGGTACTATCGCAATTTACTTCTGAAGAAGGTAAACACACATTGAAAACATTCTTTACTGTGCCTGCCGATGTATATCCTGTAGGCCGGTTAGATTATGACAGTGAAGGAATACTGATCCTTACCAATGACACCTCATTAAATCATCGCCTGTTAAATCCATCTTTTGCTCACGAGCGGGAATATTGGGTGCAGGTAGATGGCGATATTCATGATAAAGCAATTCAACAATTGCAATCGGGCGTTACTATAACTATTAACAGTTCAAAATACCGGACCCGGCCATGTAAAGCAACGCGTTTTACCAACACACCGCCAGTACCTGAACGCAATCCACCCATTCGCTATCGCAAAGACATTCCTACCAGTTGGATCAAACTGGTGTTAACGGAAGGAAAGAACCGCCAGGTTCGAAAAATGACGGCCCAAACCGGCTTTCCTACCCTTCGTTTGATCCGTTATCGTATTGGTAACATCACTTTAGATGGTTTATTACCGGGTGAAATGCGTGAAATGAATAAAAATGATATCTATACCCGTCTTTTTGGCTGAAAGTTGAAAGTATAAGATGTAAGGTCCATGTATTTTAAGGCTTTCGACCAGTTATAAACCCCCAAAATCGGGCTTCTCCCTTCCACCTTCTACCATTAACCTTCAACTATAATTCATTACCTTGCTAAAAAAAGGTACGTTATGTTGAAATCAATGACCGGCTTTGGAAGAAGTGAACAAACCGTGGGAGATAAAACTTTCCTGGTTGACATTAAATCACTGAATGGAAAACAATTTGAACTGTCCTTAAAGATCCCGGCTTTCTTGAAGCCTTTCGAGTTTGATATCCGAACGTTGTTATCAAAAAAACTCGGAAGAGGTACCATTGATTGTACGATCAGTCTTAAAGAAAGCGGTGCCGCCAAACCCGTAAGCATAAATACCGACCTGGCTAAAGCCTATTATCAACCTATTGCCGAATTATCGAAGGCGCTGGACCTCGATCCTTCCCATATCTTAAGCACCCTCATCAAATTACCGGAAGTGATCACCCCTACCGGTGATACCCTAACCGAGGATGAATGGGCACAATTTGAAAAGGTAATTGAAGCCGCTATGGCAAATCTTACCAATCACCGCCTTGAAGAAGGTAAAATAATGGAAGCTGACCTGCTGTTGCGCATTAACAACATTCAAAAACAACAGGACATTATTGCTACCCTGGAACCTTTACGCAAAACAAAGATCAGGGAAGGGTTAACTAAAGTACTGGAAGATAATGTGGGGAAAGAAAACTACGATCCCAACCGCCTGGAACAGGAACTGATCTACTACATTGAAAAAATAGACCTCAGCGAAGAACAGGTACGCCTGAAAACCCATTGCGAATATTTTAAAAACATCCTGACTGAGCCGGAAGAAAGTAAAGGCAAAAAACTGTCTTTCGTGCTGCAGGAAATAGGCCGTGAAATTAATACCACCGGTGCCAAAGCGTATGATTCAACTATCCAGAAATGTGTAGTATTGATGAAAGACGAGCTGGAAAAAGCAAAAGAACAGGTGTTGAACGTATTATAAAGGTTACCGGGTACCGGTTATCCCGCAAGGCGCGATAACCGGTAACTGGAAACCAGTATCTAATTATCTTTGTAAAAACATTTCGCTTGAAAAAAAGGTTTCTTACTTATAGTTCGTACATCCTGCTTCTTACTTGCTACTTCCTGCTTCCCGCCTGTGGTACCGTAGATGTTTTTGAAAGAAATGCCACCATTCCCCAGCAATCCTGGAGCAGTAATTATAAGCCAGAAATAGCTTTTACTATTGACCCCAGAGACACTTTAAGCCGGTATAATATTTTTATCGTTATAAGACATACAGATGCCTATCGTTATAAAAACATCTGGATCAATGTACATACCGAATCACCTGGTGGCGTTGTAAACAACCAGCCCCTTAACCTGCAACTGGCTACCGATAACAAAGGCTGGCTGGGCAGTGGTATGGACGATATTTTTGAACACCGGATCCAAATTACTCCGCCGCAATCTCCCGAACGGTTAAGCGCCGGCACTTACCGCTTTAAACTGGAAAATATTATGCGGGAAGACCCCTTGAAGAACGTAATGAATGTGGGTATAAGACTTGAAAAAGCACAATAAGTATTTATAAGTAGGCCACATGGACGTATTTACCAAAAAGCGATTGGCTATTGCCAGCATTGTTTACTGGTTATTGCTGTGTTACATTGTTGTAGCGCTGGTTTGGTGGTTTATTGCCCTGCAACGGCAAAACCATCAGATGATCAGCTACAAAATGAGTGAACTGAAAATGGATGATCCTACCTTTCCCGCCAAATATCAGTCACTGGTGCAGGAAAAACACATCAAAGAAATACGTAACATTGGCGAAGGATCTATTTTCCTGGCTGTGATCCTGATCGCTTCCATCTTTGTTTATCAGGCCGTACGCCGGCAGATCCGTTTACAAAACCAGCAGGAAAACTTTATGATGGCTATAACGCATGAGTTAAAAACACCCATCGCTATAGCCAAACTAAACCTGGAAACCCTGCTGAAATATTCCCTCCCCGAAGAAAAGAAACAAAAAATGCTGCAGGCCACCCTGCAGGAAACCAACCGGCTGAATACACTGGCCAGCAACATTCTGGTATCATCGCAACTCGAAGGCGGCCGATACCGCATTTCAAAAGAAGAACTGGACCTCTCTGACCTGGTAAAAACTGCCTATAACGATTTCCGCAACCGCTTCCCCGACAGACAGTTTCAAAGTGAAATAGAACCAGAGATAGATATTGACGGAGACTCCTTACTGTTACAGATACTGGTAAATAACCTTATTGAAAATGCCATCAAATATTCCCCCAAAGAAGGCATTATCACCTGCAAACTCACTCAAAAAAGCAAGACCATCCAGTTTCAGGTACAGGATGAAGGCGCCGGCATACCCGACGATGAAAAGAAACGGGTGTTCGAAAAGTTTTACCGCATAGGTAATGAGACCACCCGTACCACCAAAGGCACCGGTTTGGGCCTATACCTTTGTAAAAAGATTGTAGAAGATCATCACGGACACATCAAGGTGGCTGATAATTTACCCAGAGGCAGTATTTTTATGGTAAGTTTTACTGTAAAACACGCCCATGAGCAATAAACCATCTATATTACTGGTTGAAGACGAAGAAAACCTGCATGAAGCATTGAAGCTGAACCTGGAACTGGAGCAGTATGAAATTACTTCTGCTTATACCGGGAGTGAAGCCCTGCAAAAGATACAAAACGAATATTTCGATCTTATCATACTCGATGTTATGCTCCCCGATGTAGATGGCATCAGCATAACCGAAACCGTTCGTGTTCAAAACAACCAGGTACCCATTCTCATCCTCAGCGCCAAGAACACCAGCTCAGATCGGGTACTTGGGTTAAAAAAAGGCGCCGACGACTATCTTACCAAGCCTTTTAATCTCGAAGAGCTGTTACTGCGGGTGCAGAAACTCATTGACAAGAATAAAAAAATGCAGGACAAGGACACCGTAGGTGATACCTATCAGTTTGGTGGCCATACTATTGATTTTAATGCCCAGGAAGCACTCACAAAGGAAGGACAGCGCATTCAGCTTAGTAAAAAAGAGGCCATGCTGCTGAAGCTCTTATTCGAAAACAAGAACGATGTGGTGCCAAGGGAAAAGATCCTGCAGACGGTATGGGGTTACAATGTGTATCCCACCACCCGTACCATCGATAATTTCATCTTGAACTTTCGTAAATATTTTGAAAGCGATAGCCGAAACCCCCGGTACTTTCATTCGGTGCGTGGCGTTGGTTATAAGTATACTGAGTAGTTGATCAGTTGATCAGTTAACACGTTGACATGGCAATAAAGTGAGGATTGCCGGTAACCAGTAGCAGGTTGATAGAGGTGACGGGGTTGGTAAGGGTCGTATGAAATAAGCAAGTTGATCAATAACCAGTTTGTTAGTTATTTAGTTATTGGGTTAGTTGGTTAGTAGGTTATTGAGTTTTGAGTTGACCTGAGCGTAGCGAAGGTCGGTTTGCCGTCTGCCGTCTGCCGTCTGCCGTCTGCCGTTTGCCGTCTGCCGTTTGCCGTCTGCCGTTTGCCGTCTGCCGTTTGCCGTTTGCCGTCTGCCGTCTGCCGTCTGCCGTTTGCCGTCTGCCGTTTGCCGTCTGCCGTTTGCCGTCTGCCGTCTGCCGTCTGCCGTTTGCCGTTTCACGATTCACGATTCTCCACCAGTTCCTTCAACAAGACCTCCGCTTTATCCATCAGGCCTTCCATACTTTTTATGGATTGATCGGGCGTATACAAAGCCCATTCACATTCATCAAGTATAGCCGAGAAGTTTTTGATGGTTTCATCGGGTACACCTTTTTCAGCCAATAACTGAGTAGTGTGGTATTTATTCAATTTCGATGGCAATACCCGCCAGGTATCTCTTACAACCTGCCAAAGCGCCTGTTGCACTTCCCGGTAAAAAATGGATGGCTGGTTATTCTGCAATGCCTGTTTTGCGTTTGCCAGTAAACGGGTAACTATTTGTTGAGGCGTGGGCGTCTCTTTTATGGGAAGGGTGGCCGTAAGGCGTGCCTTTTCTTTCTTTTTTGCATTCCTTAATGAAATGACCTGGTATCCAATAACTGCAATTATTGCCAGCACGATGCCGCCAAACCAGTAAAAGGTAGGCTGAATACCTGATCCCTGATCAACACTGGCAGGGGCGCCTGCCGTTGCTTTTTTTACCCCTGCCAATACATGCATGGTAATAGAATCGCTGGCAGCTGTTTTATATTTCTTTTCTTTTGGGTCGTAATAGGGCAAATGCACTACCGGAATTATAAAGTCGCCGGTATCGGGGGCGGCAAAAGAATATTCAAACGTTTTGGAACCGCTTAAGGGGAAAATATATTTATTGATATTTTCTTTTACTGCAGGTTCAGCCGTATCAACTCCCTTCGGCCATTTTATGGCTGGCGGCGTAAGCAACGACAGGTTGCCACTACCGTTTATAGTTACCTGAATTTTCACCAGGTCGCCGACATGTATGGGTGCCGTTGGAGTTTTAACGGTCAGGGTAAACTGACCTACCGCCCCGGAAAAATCAGCTGGCTGATTAGCCGTAGGCAAGGGCTTTACGGTAATAGTTACCGGGGCTGTACGTAAAATAGTTCGGTGATCTACAGCCAGGGGATACATAGGCGTACCGCTTCGGTTATACAGTGATAGAGAACGCTTTTTACTGGCCGGTTCATTGGTTTTTACAAAGTGAACAACACTTTCTATTTCGGCAGGGTCAAGGGTATAGACGCCTTCCTGCAACGGGAACAACTGCACCTTACGCACCAGGTTGGTATAATACGAGCGGCCATTCAATTTCTCAATCTCGGGTTTGCCATCATAGGCATCCACCATTTCCATCACACTGAAACCGGTTAGAGAAGGCCGTTTTACCACCTGTGAATTGGCGTTCAGGCGGGAATAGGCTTTATAAACCACCATTAATGGCTCACCAACATAACAGGTATTCTTACTGGTCTCTACCCGCAGGAACAGGTTCTTATCTATTTTATCTTTGATATTTTCACCAGGGTGTAACAGGGATTCTTCTTCCGTATCAATATCATCGGGGTTAATGTTGTTCATACCCGGAACGCCAGCCTTAACAGCTATTGCAACGGCATTGGAACGCATTTGTTTGCCATTGATCACTGCTGTAGCGCCGGGAATGGTGAACTTTCCTTTTTTGGAAGCCATCAACACAATTATTTTGGAATAGGTGTCGAGCGACTGTCCCTGTCCAAAACTGCTTGTGCTGTAATCGAACATTTCTGCTACCTCAAAATCTTTAAACCGGGGCACTTCAAATTGACGGATGCTATTGGCACCTTCAACTATGTACTGCACCTGGAAAGTTTGGCGTACAGCAATGTCAGATTCACTGACCATTGTATAAAACTTCACCTGCGCCATCAATGGCCCGTTTATCAGGCAACAAAACAGCCCTGCTAAAATGATATGTAATAATTTCCTGATACTATTAGTTTTAACATTCGTTACCAACTGTAACAAATATAGATTTTGCCGGTTTAGGCTGGTAAAAATGATAGCGTTAAAGGTGCGTTAAAGAGATGAATGGTTATAAGGCAATAGGGAATGGGCAATGGGGATAGGAGAACAGCCGCAATCTGAAAGCCAAATACCGCTTTAGGCTGTAAGCTGCAATACACCTCTGCGCGGTAACCGCGTCGCGATTCTGCCGGCTGCTTCGCCTGCCGAATCCGCCGGCTGGCGGATAAGAGGCGAGCCATTTGCCGTCTGCCTTTTCCCATTGCCAATTCCCCATTGCCTTTAAAGATCACCTAACTGAGGCCTGAGAATTATTTCCTCCACACAAGCCTGCATCGATAGCTGTGAGGCCGCGTACACCATCCTGGCAATGTCATCCGCTTCCATAATACGTTTGGGATCAACGCCACTGCCCGCCCATGAATCGGTCATTGTAGCCCCCGGAAACACAGCCGTAACTTTTATGCCAAAAGGTTTCATTTCTTCGCGCAGGTTGGTAGAAAAACCAGCCAATGCATATTTGCTGATGCTATAAGCTCCCCCATTCGCATACGCTTTCAATGATGCAATTGAACACATATTGAAAATATGGCCACTTTTTTGAGCAATCATCTGATCAATAAGCGAGCGGGTTACATGATAAGCGCTGAATAAATTCACCGCTATCATATGTTCCAGATTGCCATCGGGCTCATTGTAAACACTGCCGGGATCAAACAATCCGGCATTATTCACCAGCACATCGACAGGAAGCTCCAATCCCAATACCCATTGGCCAAAAGCCTTCGCCTGCTCCTTTATGGAAATATCAAAGGCTTTGGCTTTCACGGTAATGGCAGGATATACAGTCATAAATTCCTGCACGGCATTATATAAAGCCACTTCATTACGGGATGATAAAATAAGATTATGCCCGTTCTGTGCAAATAAATGGGCAATGGCCTTGCCCAATCCTCTTGATGCTCCGGTAATTACAACATTCATAATTGCTAAATTAATTACAAAACACATATTTTGTAACTTGCCGAATGAAGTACCGGCATATCTTTTTCGACCTCGACCATACACTTTGGGATTTTGATGCCAACAGCCGCCAAACCCTTGAAGACCTGTACCTGACCTACGAATTACAAACAAGAGGGGTTCACAGCTTTGATAGTTTTTTTGAGCACTATACCGCGCACAATGAAAAGTTGTGGGACCGCTTTAGGAAGGGGTTTATAAAAATGGACGACCTGCGCTGGAAGCGTATGTGGCTTACCCTGCTCGAATTTAAAATAGGCGAGGAAAAACTGGCCAGGGAAATGGCTGCCCGTTTTCTCGATCTGTTGCCCACCCGCAAATTATTATTTCCATACACGGTTGAAATACTCACCTACCTCACCAATAAAGGGTACCGGTTGCATTTGATCACTAACGGTTTTGAACAAATACAACACAGCAAATTAAAATATTCGGGTATCGATAACTTCTTTATTGAAGTGATCACTTCTGAAGGAAGCAATCTCGTAAAACCCAATAAGGAGATCTTTGATTACGCTTTTCAAAAAGCAAAAGCATTACCGGAAGAAAGCATTATGATCGGAGATAATATCGAAGCTGATATCCAGGGCGCCATCAATGCCGGCATCGATCAGGTATATGTAAACCATTTACATATTGAGCCTGCAGTTAAGCCAACCTATACCGTGTATTCATTAAAAGAATTGGAAAATATATTTTAAAACAAAGGTGGCCCACCCTTGGAGAGTGAGCCACCTTCTTTATATTATTTCATGTTTGCCGTCTGCCTCGCCCGCCGAAGCTTTACCGCCGTCGCCTTCGGCTATGGCGGTCGAAGAGCGTAGGAGGGCCGACTGCCGTTTATACAGTAGCAATCACAGTTACCCCATTTTTCACTACCTCATTCAATTGTACATTCACTTTCGTACCCAGCGGTAATAACATATCTACCCGGCTACCGAATTTTATAAAACCCATCTCAGCGGCCTGATCTACTTTTTGACCAACGCTCATATAGTTTATAATCCTTTTAGCCAGGGCGCCGGCAATTTGTTTTACCAGCACTTCACCTTTTGCATAGCGGATCACCACGGAATGACGCTCATTCTCTGTTGATGATTTGGGATGCCAGGCCACCAGGAATTTACCTTTATGGTATTGATTGTATACCACTTCACCGGCCACCGGAGTGCGATTCTGGTGAACGTTGAGCGGACTCATAAATATAGAAACCTGTAATCTTTTGTCTTTAAAATACTCTTCGTCATACACTTCTTCAATAACCACTACTTTACCATCAGCTGGCGCAATAACCAGGTTGCTGCCCTGGGTGAGTTTGCGATTAGGCACCCGGAAGAAAGAAATAATGAAAAACACCAGGCCAAGAGTAAGTATAAATATTAACCAGGTTAACCAGGCCATGGAAGGGCTGAAAAAACGAAACGATGCCAGGTTAATAATAGCAAAAATTATCGCGCTGATCAATATACTCTTGTAGCCTTCTTTATGAATGGTCATTTAAAAATTTTAGGGGCTAAAATTACAAAATAGTCTCGCACTACGGTTAACAATTATTTAACCGCCATTGAAACACCAAATTTATTCCATTGTTTGTTGGCAAACTCCAGGAATGCGTCCGGCGCTTCTCCAAATTTCTTTTCCACCACCTTTTCGCCACCCAGCTTTTCAGCTCCTTTTATCACAGAGGTAGTTCCCTTTATCGTGTACAGGTCTTTGCCTTCATAAAACACCAGTTTCTTTTCCTCAGGACCAGGTTCTGATTTGCACCCCTTATAAAGTATAAAGCCCACCTCGGCAATACCATCCCCATCGAGATCGGTAATGGAAAGGGAATTGTAAAAGAAATCGCACTTCACCTCAAAAGCACACTCTTCCACCACTTCACTTATTTTCCCTATTTCTTTAAACGAATTGTCGGCCGCTTTTATGAAGTGATACGCAAATATTTTTGCGCCCCGGGTAGCATCGTAGACGTTGGACCAGTAAACACCGGTTTGTGTAAGTATCACAATGTTTTCACCGCGACTGTCTTTCCAGTGTTTGCCATCTTTTATCTTGCCTTTGTACAATTTTTTATCAATCATACCGGGCTTGAATTCCAGCAAGGGTACCGGAACTTCTTTAGGTGCGGGGGCACAGCTTAATAAAATGTAAATCAGGGTAATGATCAATGGGTAAAATTTCATTTTAGTGCCAGTTGAATATATAACCAAACAAATGGGATTGCTAACAATAATGAATCGAACCTGTCTAAAAAACCTCCATGGCCTGGCATAATATGCCCACTGTCTTTTACATTGGCCACCCTTTTCAATTTGCTTTCCAGCAAATCACCCGCCGTACCTACTACAGCAGCAATGGCAGCAATGGCAATCCAGTGACCTATACTAAGGCCATAAGCAGGTGCCGTAAAATTTCCCAACAATGCAATCACCGCTACACACAGAATAGCGCCACCAATGGTACCCTCCCAGGTTTTTTTGGGAGAGATCTTTGAAAAAGGCGTTTTCCCAATCAATGATCCAACAATGTATGCCATGGTATCATTGATCCAGATGGAAACGATGATCGCAATGGGCATCAGCTTTTGCCAGCTATCCGGATTTATCAATAACGCTTCCTTGCTTGGAGGAATAAAAGAACAACGCAAATCCATCATCAAACCCCACGATAAAGAAATGTATACCAGTCCTAATGCGGAATAACCGATGTTCTTTAGTTTTATTTCCTTCGCAAATAACAACTCTACAATGGGTAGAATAAATAAGAACAACAACCCAAGGAACCAGCCAATCTCATGCAACGGCAAGCCGAAAATGTTGAACTGGTCGTTGGTGAAATACAACACGATGCACCACCCTGCCAATTTCACGCCATATTTATGAAAAGGAGTAATTGAAGTATAATCAGGGTCAATTAATCCAACCAGTTTCTGGTATTCAGTCCAGCAACCAAAATGAACAATAGAGAACAATACAAAAAAACTCCAGTGGTTCCATAGCAGTCCGGTAAGCATTACTACTACAAATACCGCTGCGGTAAGCGATCTGGTTTTAAATGTTTTTACATTGAGCGCCATATGTGAAAGCACTTATTTTTATGCTATGAATTGATTGGTAGAAGTAAGTTCATCGGTCTCGTACACTTTGGAATAGGTAACCGTAGACTGTTTTTGAAAATACCACAGGATGGCCCAAACCACAATACCACTGGCCATGGCAGCCAGTACCGGCGTTTGAGGGTTCTTTTCAACAAACTTAGGTGCATATGAGGCGGCTATAACCTGCACCGCATTGTTGGCAAAATGCGCAATCATACTTGTATAAATACTTCCACTGAACCAGTAGAAGGCCCCCAAAACAATACCCAGGAACATACGTGGCAGAAAACCAGAAAACTGGAAGTGTAACGCAGAGAACAAAACAGCCGTTAAAATAATACCAACCCAGGGATTACGGGTTAACTGAATTACAATTCGTTGCAGTGCTCCCCTGAAAAACAGTTCTTCGCCAATAGCCGGTAATAAGGCAATAACAAAAACATTTATCACAATATCCCAAACGCTTCTTACTTTAAGAATGGCCATCAGTTGTTTCACTGTTTCTTCTTCCATCTTTGTTAAATTCTCCGGCAGGGGGATCATTTCATTAAGATGACCCAGCCAGATAACAAATGGCATAGCCAGTATAATACCCAGGATGGCAAGCATGTACATGTTTGACTTTTCAGCGTTCCTGAATCCTAAAAAGTAACCATAATTGCCGGTGAAGGAAAAACGGGCAAACAGAAAAGGCGGTACTATGAATAACAGAATGGAAGATATTGCCTGTATAACTTTTGCAACATTAACAAAGTGAACATTATTGAAGTCAGCGCTTTTAATACCACCGACTGCATATATTATCATTGAAACAGCCCCGGATAAAATGAACATCATGCAAAAAATGCCAAGCAAAGCTCCCAATTGCGACCAGGGTTTTTTTATACTTAAATGACGGCTCATAGGCTGGTGTAAACAAAGATTAGTATGTAAATTTGCAGCTTCGCAAACTCTTGCAAAAGGTGCAAGATAAACAAAAACAACATGGTACGAATCGCTGACATCTCCCTTCCCGATTTTCCCCTGCTACTGGCGCCCATGGAGGACGTAAGCGATCCGCCATTCCGTTTTGTTTGTAAGCAGAACGGTGCCGATTTGATGTACAGCGAATTCATTTCCAGTGAAGGACTCATCCGCGATGCCATCAAAAGCAGAGCAAAGCTTGACTTTAACGAATTTGAACGCCCTTTTGGTATTCAGATCTTTGGCGGTGATGAAGAAGCTATGGCCCTGAGCGCCAGGATCGTAGATACCGTTCAACCTGATCTGGTCGATATAAATTTTGGCTGCCCTGTTAAAAAAGTGGTGAGCAAAGGCGCCGGCGCCGCCGTTTTAAAAGATATTGATGCCATGGTACGCTTAACATCGGCCGTGGTAAAATCTACTTCTTTACCAGTTACTGTTAAAACCCGCCTCGGCTGGGATGATAACAGCAAAAATATTGAAGAAGTGGCCGAACGTCTGCAGGATGTTGGTATTAAAGCCCTTACGATTCATGGCCGCACTCGTGCCCAGCTGTATAAAGGCGAAGCCGACTGGACGCTGATCGCTGCCGTAAAAAATAACCCCCGTATTCACATCCCTATTTTTGGTAACGGCGACATTGATACGCCGCAAAAAGCGCTCGAATATAAAAATCGCTATGGCGTTGATGGGGTTATGATAGGCCGGGCAGCCATTGGCTACCCCTGGATATTCAGAGAAATAAAACATTTTTTGCAAACCGGCGAAATGCTGCCCCTGCCTACTATTGAAGAACGGGTAGAAATTTGCCGCACCCATGCCCATAAATCGGTTGAATGGAAAGGTGAGATAGTAGGCATTCTGGAAATGCGTCGCCATTATTCCAATTACCTGAAAGGGTTGTCGCACGTTAAAGAATTCCGTACCAGGCTGGTAACAGTAAAAACATTGGCTGAAGTGGATAGCATTCTGAATGAGATCAGGGAAAAATTCAGCGGTATTGTACTGGAAAGACAGGTTATACCTTTATCGGAAGACCAATTACCCGCCTGCGCCTGTTAAGCAGCATTTTATAAATGCCCATATATGTTAAACCTTATTTTCGCTGCAAAAAAAATAACCAAAGCGACAATGGCAGTAATGACCATTGTGGCAGCTACTACTATGCTCACCGGCTGTCCGCCCCAGAATGAGCTCAAAAAGAAGGCCGGTAACAGTAATGTGTTGTACAATATCGACAGCACCGCACTGGTCAATCAACTCGCTTATTTATCATCGGCCACTATGGCCGGTAGGGAAATAACAACCCCCGGCAACCAACTGGCGCGGGAATACATAGTACATATTTTTGATTCATTGCAAATAGGTAGGATCGGTGACACCTATTTCCAAACTTTTCCTTTTGGCAATGATAACAAACATGGAACGAATGTAATAGGTGTTATCAAAGGCAGTAATAATGAAAATAATTATCTCGCTATTACAGCGCATTATGACCACCTGGGAGTGCGGAATGGGGAAATCTATTATGGTACTGATGACAATGCATCCGGCACAGCCGCCCTGCTGTCAATAATGGCCTATTTTAAACAGCATCCGCCCAAACACTCCCTCCTCTTTGTAGCATTTGATGGAGAAGAAAAAGGATTGTTAGGATCAAAATATTTTGTTTCCCATTGTCCCGTACCGTTATCGAACGTTTTGGTGAATGTGAATATGGATATGGTAAGCCGCAACGACAGCAACGAGATCTATGCAACCGGAATTTATCATTATCCATCGTTAAAGAAGTACGTTGACAGTATACAACCTTATACGCCGGTTTATATTCGTTATGGGCATGATGGACAAAAGCCAGGAGCCGAAGACTGGACCAATCAATCAGATCATTTTCCTTTCTATCAAAATAATATCCCCTACCTGTATTTTGGCGTAGAGGACCATCCCGACTATCACCGGCCCGGCGACACCTTCGATAAAGTGAATAAAAGCTTTTACTACCAGGTTTGTACTATGATAACAGCGGTTACAGCTTTGTTAGATCAGGCGTATGTAGCTCCTTAAAGGCAGACGGCAAACGGCAGACGGCAGACGGCAGATGTCAGACGGCAGACGGCAGACGGTAGACGGCATAAAACGCTTTCGCTATCTAGTATTGTCTATCATCCTTGAGATGATTGCGAATGTATGATTTAGATATTCATCAAGATCAGTTACCTGATCAAGTTTGATAAAACCAAGTTGTATGGCTAGTTCGAACTGGGTATCAATTTCAACGCAGGAACTTCGGCTTATTTCATAAAATCTTCTTCTATCAGCAGGCGATTTCCTCGCAGCCCCTTCTGCTAAATTACTACATACTGAAACAGCTGCTCTTCTTAATTGTGAAACAATTCCAAACCGTTCGTCGACTGGAAAACCGTTTGTTAGTGTATAAACTTCTTTTACCAGATTTAAGGCTACCTGGTAAGCTTTCATTTCTTTGTGTCCTAAACTTAGCATAATTCCGTTTTTTGAGTAAAAAATTATGCTATAACCATTGCCTTACCTGTATTTCTATTGTCTGCCGTCTGCCGTTTGCCGTCTGCCTTCCACACTTACTGCCTTAATAACTTCATCGCTTAATGGTGAGATAGAAGGATCAAAATAATTTATAAGCGTTCCCTGCTCGTCAATGAGGTATTTTGAAAAATTCCAGGAAGGGGCCTTTTCATTCCAGCCATTCTTTGCTTTACTGGTCAGCCATTTAAAGATATTATTCTGATCATTTGCTTTTACCACTACGCTTTTTTTGGCCAGGGGAAAGGTAACGCCAAAGTTAATTTTGCAGAATTGGGCTATATCGCTATCACTGCCTTTTTCCTGCTCTTTAAAGTCATTCGCCGGAAAGGCAATGATCTCCAACTGATTATTAAACTGCTGATACAGCTTTTGCAGTTCATTATACTGATTGGTATACCCGCAATCACTGGCAGTATTTACCAGCAATAATTTCTTCCCTTTATAAGATTCCAAAGGCACGGTATTGCCGTTACTAAGCGGCACCTGCAATGAATAAATAGATTCAGCCGGAGGCACATGCCTTGAATTGGTTAACATCATCGTATTTCGGCCCATTAGCTTTGTGATGGCAATCCACAATGGATACACAATTTTTAATATTCTTTGCCTGCCTGTCATATCAAGTTATATTATTTTATTACCCACTTAAACAACTTCAATCGCCCCTTAAATGGCGGATATTTGATCGCCGGGTCAAACCAGGTGGGTGTTTTCATCACCGATTTGGTATTACTGAACACCTCAAAACTGTATTTGCCATGATACTTTCCTATCCCACTGTTGCCCCGGCCCCCAAAGGGCAAATGATGATTGGTAAAATGCCAGCCTGAATTATTTACACAGCCCCCACCAAACGGAATCGCCTGCAACCATTCCTTTTCTTTTTTTGCATCGGTCGTATAAATATAAAACGATAAAGGATCGGGATTGTTTTGAATAATAGCCTTTGCTTCTTCTAAGGTATTAAAAGTGAGCACAGGTAAAAGCGGACCAAAGATCTCCTCTTTCATTAGCGGTGAATCCGGTGATACATTTTCCAGAATGGTGGGTTCTATATACAACTGGCTGATCTCGTTGCGACCGCCATGTACAATGGTTCCCTGGCTTAAATAACCGATAAGGCGTTGAAACTGCTTTTCATTAATGATCTTACAATAACTATAGCTTTCCGCCGGACTAGCAGAATAAAAAGATACGATCGCCTCTTTCAGGGAAGCGATCAGCGCTGCTTTTTTGGAAGTATGCACTAATACATAATCAGGGGCAATACACATTTGTCCGGCATTGGCAAATTTTGTAACTGCTATCCGACGGGCCGCAACCTGGATGTTGGCATCGCTTTCTACCACACATGGACTTTTGCCCCCTAACTCCAGCGTAACCGGCACCAATTGTGAAGCTGCTAATTGATATATGCTTTTACCAACGGCCGTGCTGCCAGTATAAAAAACATGGTTGAAACGGAAATTATTCATGAGCGCGGGCACTAACTGGGCCCCATCACCTTCGAGATATAAGATGTATTCCGGCGGAAATATTTCCCGAACAATATTGTTCATTACTTTGGCTGTAGCAGGCGCCAGTTCAGAAGGTTTTAATACGATGCAATTACCAGCCGCTATAGCACCAATCATTGGGGCAAATAACAATTGAAATGGATAATTCCAGGGACTGATGATCAATACAACTCCCAATGGCTCCCGCAAAATATAGCTGGCTGAAGGAAGGTTTACAAGGTTGGTAGACACCCGTTGAGGTTGCATCCAGTGACGCAGGTTGCGTAATGCCTGATTTATATCTGCCATTACAACGCCCAGCTCTGTTACCCAACTTTCCTCCGCACTTCTTTTCAGATCTTTATGTAAGGCTTCATACAATGGCTGCTCATATTGGTGAATGGCCGCTTTTAATTTTTGTAATTGCTGTTTGCGAAATGCCAGCGTACGGGTAGCGCCGCTTTCGTAATAATTTCGAATGGCTTGCAATTGTTGTTTTAACTGATCAGGGTTCATATGCATACTGTTTGCCAGAAGAATTTATATGATACAGGTAAGTTACATCTTTCAGACGAAGCAACATGTATATTATTAACCCTAATACCCAAAAGAAAGGGAGCAGCGATCGGCACTGCTCCCTTTGGAAATGTTTAAGAAGGCTCAACTGGCATGCCAGTTTCGGGTGGTAATTGCAAGTGTGTTTGGTTTTTAATTACATAACAAGCTTCTATGAGCGCTTCCACTTTTTCGTAAAAATAGAAGTGATTATTTCGTTCGAGCGGTTCGCTTGAAATACTGTTAGGGCTCGAAACAACTTCTACCAGCCAATTCCAGAATTGTTCCCGAACATCATTTAAATGAAAGCACTCAAAAAAATCGTTGAAAACCAGGAACGGATTTTGACTTTCTTCTTCAGTTAACCGCATTGGTTGATTATGCCACAGCGGATTGTGGTTACAGGTTCGCATACACAAACATTAATTATGGTTAATAGAATAATTGCCGAATACTATTGATTAATGCCCCCCTTGTAGAAAAACATACAATAATTTGCTTATCGCTTGAAATTAACGCTGCCACTTTGTACATTAATTGAGAATAGTAGATACTATTTGTGCGGTAACCGGTGCAAGATGCTATTGGGAATAAGCGTGCGCTGTGAAGTGTTTATGTAATATAACGGTTACCACTATTCTCATTTCCTCGCTTGCATTTAACACTTCTAAGGTATGTCAACTCTTTCGGTTTCCCAAATTTTTTAGCAACTACTTCGCTGGTTTTCCAAATTTCTCTTATAAAATAGAACCAATTACAAGAATTCAAACTGCTATAATCCTTTAGCGAATGCGTTTGCTTTGTTTATCAGATGTATGGTATCGCTCCGGTCCAGAACTGGGTTTGACGGCAACTTTGTTCGGACTTTGTTCGGATTTCCCTCGGGTACATCCGAACATCCCCAGGGAGAGTCCGAACAACTTCCGAACATTGTCCACAGCAATACCGGCACAATACCGGCGCCAGCCCAAATAATGCCCGGTTTTCTCCATAACCATTTAAGACACTTATAGACCACTGTAGACAAAAAACAGGCAACATAAGCCCCTATAGACACGGTTAGACATGCCTGTGATTGCGGAGCAAAAAATCAGTTTTACCTTTGTATGGTATACGCGTTTATAGTTCTTTGACATAGTTTGACTTTTCAGCGATAAGCCTTTTTTACATCATTACAAGCGACAGGATGTACACCACTCCTAAAGTGGTTAAACCCATAAACAAACTGGCAAGGGTATACACCTGTAACATGGAGCGCATATCAAGCCCGGAGAATTTGGCAATCACCCAGAAATAAGCATCATTGGCATGTGATAAGGTCATGGAACCGGCACCCATTGACAAAACAGCCAGTAACCTGCCTGTTTCTGAGTCGAGCCCCAATGCGGGTAATAATGGTTGTATAATGCTGGAGGCTGTAATAATAGCCACTGTGGAGGAACCTTGTGCAGTTTTTAGTATCGCGGTTAACATAAACGGGAATAATAAACCCAATGCCTGCAGATTGACTGCATTGCTCACGTGCTGTCCTACCTGGGTAGCCGCCAGAATAGCGCCAAAAGCACCGCCGGCCCCAATAATGACCAGGATGCCGCCGGCCTTTTCTGCCGCTTCCTGTAACAGTTTACCAATCATATTTTTATTCCAGGTACGTACAGCACAAAAGGCCAGTAAAATCCCAATAGCCAGCGCTATCACCGGATCACCCGCTACCATGAATACCTGCATCCAGGCCGGAATGGATCTACCGGTCTCAATAGCCAGAAAGGATTTTATTCCAATCAGCACAATAGGTACAAGTACGGGTAAAAAAGAAAGCAACACCGAAGGGGTTTTTGTTGCCAGGTCTATAACGGGTGCTTCTGCAGGTGTTTCATCTTTTATTTTCCTGCCGGCATAACGCGCCCAGGCACGGCCTACCAGCATGGCGGGAATGGCCACAGCTATACCGGTTACAATCAACTTTCCATAATCAACACCAATGGTGCTGGCCGCAGCTGCTGCACCGGGATGTGGTGGAATAAGACAATGTACACTATATAAACCTGTTGCCAGCGAAACCGACATAATGATCACTGAAATGCCTGTTCGCCTGCATAACGATTTGTTTAATCCACTCAGGACTATATATCCTGAATCGCAGAAGATGGGTAAGCCCACAATAAATCCTGTAATACTCATGGCCAGTGGCGCCTGCTTCTCCCCTATTTTTTTTAAGATATAGGTGGCCATCACCTTGGTACTGCCGGTATGTTCCAATACCACACCAAGAGTAGTGCCTAATACAATTATAAATCCCAGGGATTGCATTATGTTCCCAAACCCCTGTTTGGTTACAGTAATAATGGATGCCGCCGGAAGCTGCACCCCCAGGCCTACCACAAAGCAGGCCATCAATAAAGCAAAAAAAGCATGTATACGAAATACGGCGGTAAGCAAAATAATAATGCCAATACCCAATATTAAAAAGATCATAACCTGTGCAAAGGAAGCTGCCATATACCAATCGTTAGGGTGATTTATCTAAGATACGTACCTTGCCCTTGCAAAACAGGTACCCCCATAGTAATTTTTGAATAAATCTATGAACGACGAATATTTTATGCAGCAGGCGCTGAAAGAGGCGCAACGGGCTTTTGACGACGGTGAAGTACCGGTTGGGGCAGTAGTGGTTATGAACAACCGCATTATTGCCCGCGGACATAACCAGGTGGAGCGGTTGAATGATCCTACAGCACATGCTGAGATCATTGCGCTCACCTCAGCCTTCAATTTTCTGGGCAGTAAATATTTGCCTGAAGGAACTATTTATATTACAGTAGAACCCTGCCTCATGTGTGCTGGTGCGCTTTACTGGAGCAAGATCAGCAA
This sequence comes from Niastella soli, assembly GCF_017742245.1. GTDB lineage: Bacteria > Bacteroidota > Bacteroidia > Chitinophagales > Chitinophagaceae > Niastella > Niastella soli. Next base: position 1,694,731 of record NZ_JAGHKO010000001.1, on the reverse strand, counting down.
GATCGTTTGGGGCGCCGATGATGAAAAGAACGGCCACAAACGTATCACTGAACCTAACTGGCCATTTCACCCTAAAACGGAGGTAACAAAGGGGATACTAAAAGAAGAATGCGCAGAATTGATGAAGAGCTTTTTTAGAAGCAAGAGGTAACTGCTGATCTTGAAATTTAGAGATTTTGGGATCTCCTCAAATTCGAGCCTCGATAGTAAATCTCAAAATCCCGCAATCCCGAAATAAAAAGGGAAGTTCAAATAAGTAGACACACTTCTTATTTGAACTTCCAGATACAAATTAACTGTTGGTTGGTTGTCCTACTGGTCCCACCATACACGGCCATTCAGATCATCTTTTCCGCCAAGGCCGGGTTGTGAGGATATAGCTACACGGTAGTTATCGCCATTAATGTTTTGTTCTTTTACCGGATATGCCTGTCTTCTGGGAATCGGAATATTTCCGTTATTGGGTGCAGGTGTTAAAGCCGGGAATCCCGTCCTTCTCCATTCCGCCCAGGCTTCATATCCATTCATATACAGGTGTAACCAACGCTGGTAACCGATCCTTTTCAATGCATCCGTGCTATTGTAGGCTACTTCAGGTTTTGCCAGGTAAGCCGCTAGCCCGGTTGTATCGCCTTTATCGGTCGCAGAATAGGGAACTTTTTCAATCTGTTTGTCCGAGGCATCATTATATGTTTGAAAACTAAGTCTGTTCCACTGTCTGATGGAGGCTTCTATGGCAGCTTCATACCTGGTTTTTGCTTCAGCATCACCACCCGCCAACCAGGATAGTTTATTGGCTTCAGCAATGGCAAACAAAACCTGGGAATAAGTAGTAATATAAGTGGGCGCATTTTGGGTACGCACGTGTACACCAATAAATGATACACTGGCAGAAGAAATGAGCCCTACCGCATTCCCATCAAGACCATAGGGAACACCGTTATAGGCCCCACTGCCATTCTTATCTGCAAATATTTTTAACCGCGGATCATTGAGGGGCAGCATATAATCAACAATAGTTTTACTGGCCCAGTACCAGGGGCGGTTCTGTACATTTACTACATAATACCAGTAATTTTGATTATTCGGATCGGCCAGGTGCACAAATACTGCATTTTGACTGTTATCAGTAAACACCCCGCCATTCAGTGCATCAGTAAATTCCTGCTTGCCTTTTGCGGCATCTGCTTTTGATAATCGAAGCGCCATCAGCAAACGCATAGAATTGGCAAAACGTTTCCAGTTATCCATAGAGCCGCCATATAAGATATCACCACTAACACTATTGCCGTTATCTATTTGAGCCGCCGCCTCTTTCAGCTCTTTCATCAAATCGTAATAAATATCTTTTTGTTTGTCATACGCGGGGGAAAAATTTTCTTTTCCCTTCAATGAATTGAAATAGGGAATATCACCCCACCTGTCTGTCATATGCCAGAAGAACCAGGCTTTTAAAATTCGGGCTACCGCTTTTTGATTATTGGCAGAACCTTCATTTACATTAAAGTTGTCACCATTAAGGATGGTTTGCAAATTTTCAAGTGCTCCGGAATAAATCCCATAAAAATCATAGTTTACAATCGTATACCTCGAAACATCTGTATAAGGTTTCTCCGACCATTGCTGCACATATAAAATACCGGCAGACGATTCAATTACCGAAGGCATTCCGTTAATAGCGGAGGTGAGTAATTGTGCATTGGAAGCCCTGGTTGGCAGGTTGGGATTGACATTTATATCATCAGGATATTTTGTACACCCCGCCCCCATAATAAGCAATGCAACAAATAAATTTATGTTGAATAGTTTTTGCATGATGTTATTTTTAAAAGGAAACATTCAGGTTTACACCAAAAGAACGTGCTGTAGCCAATTGTCCGGTCTCGAGCCAGTTTAAGGAAGAAGCACCGGTAGCCAGCTCAGCAGGGTTCAATCCCTTCGGCGCCTTTTGCCAGATCATAAATGGGTTCCTGGTAATAAAGGCCAGGTTGATGCTTTTAAGTGGCAGTTTGGCAATATTGGCCTTTGAGAAAGTGTATCCTATTTTTATTTCACGCATTCTGATATAAGAAGCATCGAACAACCATTCTTCATAGATCTTTGTGCCCAAATTATTACGGTACCATGTTCTTGCATTTACAAACGCCGTTACTTCCTGTTTTGAACTGTTAGAGATACCGGTGATCTTTATACCACCTCCATCGGCCAACGGGTCACGAATGTTTTTACCATTCTCATTCATCGCTGCAGTTTCTGCCGCCTGTCCGCTTTTAACCGCCAGCATCTTCGTCCAGCTAAAGAACTGCCCACCCTTTTGAAAATCTATGATGGCACTCAGATCAAAGTTTTTCCAGAAAATGGTATTCTGCCAGCCACCAGTGAATTTCGGTAATACGGTACCGAAATTATGGTTGGCCACATATAGGGGCATATTACTGGCATCGAGTAATATTTTACCTGTTGTGGAGTCACGCATATAGGCATTGCCTACCAGGGAACCGAAAGCTTCATTCTTGTAAGCCATTAAGAACACATCTACACTGGCATACCGGTTCTGATCAAGGATGATAGAATTTAGACCAGGGTATATCTCCTTAATTTTATTTTCGTTATGCGCTATATTAAAGGAACTCGTCCAGGTTAACTCCTTTGATTTTACCGGAGTGCCACTCAGTGTAAATTCAACGCCTTTATTTTGGATATTACCAGCATTGATCACATAATTGGTATAACCGCTAATGCCTGATACATCTACACTTAAAACGGCATTTTCATTTTTCTGATGATACCAGGTAAAATTGAATCCCAGCCGTTCTTGCAAAAACCGCATGTCGAGCCCTGCTTCGTAGGCAGTACCCAGGGAAGGCTTGAGCCCCGGGTTTTTCAACTCATCCGGCACACTCATGGGGAAACTGCTGTTATAAGGTGTACCTAGATTGTATGAGTTTGAGGTTAAATATACCGGAATATCAGAACCAGCCTGTGCAAAGCTGGCTCGTATTTTACCATAGGTAAGCGGAGCAAATTTTAACAGTTCACTGAATACCATGGAAGCAGATACAGACGGATACAAATAATCGTTATTTGCCTCAGGCAAAGCCGATGAAATATCCCTTCTTAAGGTACCGTCGATGTAATAAGTATTATCCCAACCCAGCTGCACCGATCCATAGGCGCTCCGAACTTCTTTTTTAACCTGGTTATTGGCTACCAGGGGAAGCCCCAGTGAGTTTTTAATATTATAAAACCCGGGGGTAGCAAATCCACCCGTAGTTTCTTCCCGGAGGTATGAACTTCTTTGGGTCATTAAATTGCCGCCCAGGTTAACGCCTAAAGTAAGTTTACCAAATTCCTTATTGTATTGTGCAAGAAATTCATAGTTCATTTCCCTCGACTCATATTTGCCAATCCAGAATGAAGGCACACCACGGCCGCCTTCTGCATTTCTACCATCCAGGTTTTGAGTGTAACCATCTCTGCGGATAAAACCATTTACTTTCAACCCGGGTACAATAGTATACGACACGCCTACATTTCCGAAAAACCGGTCGCGTGAATCGTGCGAAGGATTTTCGTAGGCATCAAAGTAAGGATTGTTCCAGTCGATGGGTCTTGTTAAACCAGTGTACACACCCTGACTGTTAGGCGCGCCTACATTCCATTGATAAAAAGTTCCGTCAGCATATTTGTACTGTTTTAGTTTATCCATATCCAGGTTTCGTTGAAACCATTGGTACATATTGCGCGAACCCAGACTTTGGTATCCCTGTGAGGGCCGCTGTCCCTTATTATTGGCATAGTTCAAACTGGTGCTTATTACCAGATTTGACGTAACGTTCATGGACCCTGTGAAAGAAAGATTGTTTCTTTTTAACGAGGTGTTTGGTTCAATGCCTTTCACATCGGTATTGTTATAGGATAAGCGGAATGAGGTATTTTGGCCACCGCCTGCGAAAGAGATACTATTGTTTAAAGTATGGCCGTTTACGAAATAATCTTTTATATTGTCGGGGTGCGGCACAAAGGGTGTTTCTTTGCCAAAATCAGGGTCACCGGGATAAAAACTGTATGTATGCCTTACGGGCGTGCCATCCATTTTAGGTCCCCAGCTTTCATCCCATTCACCATCTACATATTTCGTGTCAACTCCATTAATTTTTGTTGTAGGGAAGGAAAGACTTGAACCCGCACCATAAATATCCTGCAAGGGCAAAAAATTACCGGCCTTTTCTACTGAATAAGAAGAGCTGAAATTGACAATGGGTTTCGCATTCTTTCCCTTTCGTGTAGTGATCAGTATAACGCCAAACTGCCCGCGCAAGCCATACAATGCAGAAGCCGCAGGGCCTTTGAGCACATTGATAGACTCTATATCATCTGGATTTATATCTTGCGCCAGGTTACCGTAGTCGCGCCCATTGCGATCTGCATAGTTGGCATTTGAAAGCGGCGTATTGTCAACAACGATCAATGGTTCCCCTCCGCCCGTTAAAAAGTTGGCACCACGTATTTGTATTTTTTGCGTTCCGCCCATACTGGCGCCTGAAGAACCGCTCATTTGTACCCCCGCTATTTTTCCTCCCAGGCTGCCTATTACATTCTGTTCTTTGGCAACAGTAAGGTTATCGCCTTTTATTTCCTGTGTTGAATACCCTACCGATCTTTCTTTGCGCGAAATACCCAATGCGGTTACTATCACCTCTTCCATTTTACCGGTGCCTTCTTTTAGCGCCACCGATACGTCGAGTGTTTCGTTGTCTTTTATAGTGATCTCTGTTATTTGAGTGGTGAACCCTACAGCCGATACCTGCAGTTTGTATTTACCGGCCTTTAAACCGCTTAGAGTAAATAACCCCTCTTTATTGGCTGCCGTGCCTCTATCAGTTCCCAGCACCATTACAGAAGCATTGGCCAATGTTGCACCGGTTTCATCCGTTATCCGACCGCGTACCCCCCCATCGAAAGGTATGTCATCGGTAATGACCACCCCGGCAAAGTGTTCCTCCTTTTTGATCTTCTTTATAACAATGTTTCCGTTCACCTGGTCGTAACGCAACCCTGTATGATGCAACAGGTCTAACAGCACATTGTTGACCGATGCTTTGGACGCCTGGTAATTGAGGTGGTCTACCTCAGCAACATCGGCAGTGCGATAGGTGAAGGCCAGCTGTGTAAGGGATTCTATTTTTTTGATGGCCTCTTTGAGAGATGCATTTTTAAGCTCAATGGAAATAATGATCTTGTTCAGGTCCTGACCATTGCCCGAACGGGCCATTAGTAGCCCGCTAAATGTGAGTAATATAGCCAGGATAGAAATTCTCATGAGCAGCGCTTTGTTTAACGAAAGCAATTTTGGGCGGCCGTCTGCAACAAGGCATGACGTACTATGCCTGTACGTTTTTACATACAAATTCATAGCTTTGAATTGTTTTAAGTAATTCTTTGAACGGGATTATTTTCAAACATGTGGAACCGCTTCCAGGTCGCAACTGGGGCGGTTCTTTTTAATGTATTATGGGGGTATATAGTTGGTAGTGAGCATAGCAGTTTAAGTTTTGGTATTTAGTTTCTATTGAATCACATACATATTATTCTCCAGCTTTAACCGGGTATCAGTTAAGGTACACAGCACCTTTAAGGCATTCTCTATGCCTATTTCCCGCCTGAATGAAGTGGAGATGCGTTCATTGGCCACGGCTTCGTTTTGGATGCGAATGGTAACGTCATAGTTCCTTTCCAGATCGGCCACTATGTCCTTGATGATCTCATCATCATATTGCAGGTTACCCTGTTGCCAGGGAGCGGCTTCGGTAATGGCCATCTTTTTCTGGATGATCGTATTGCTGGTGTTACTTACTTTTACTTGTTGTCCCTGAGTGAGTACCGCCATTTCTTTTTCATTGTAATTCACCCGCACTTTACCCCTGCTTACCGACACAATGATGTTTTCCCGGCCCGGATAGGCTTTTATATTAAAGGCCGTGCCCAATACCATGGTGGTCACCTTTCCCGTATGGATCAAAAAAGGTTGTTTATCGGCGTGTTTTACATCAAAATAGGCCTCTCCCGTCAGGTACACTTCTCTTTTACCCATTGCAAATTGCTGGGGGTATTCCAGGGTGCTGGCGGCATTTAGCCATACCTGGGTACTATCCGGCAATAACATATATCTGTATTCCGACCGGCCCGTCATTTTTATGGCCAGGCCTTTTATTTCTGCAGGCGGCTGCCTGGAGGGTGGGCGAAGCATCAACCAGGCAAAGCCAATTACCAATGCCATTGCCACGGCGGCAATGGCTCCAACTACCCGCATCTTTGGGGTTGTTTTTCTCCTCGTGCCAGGTTGTTCGTTCCAGTTGGGCTTCGTGACTATCAGGTTGCCGCGTTCATTAACATAAGTAAGGGAGGAACCGGGTTGCCCGCTTTCTTCGTAGGCCTTCTTTATGAGTTCCCTTATTAATTCGTTATGGGCAGCCTCGTTGATATAGGAAAAGAATTCATCGAATTCCTTCCTTGTACAGGTATTGTACAGGTATTGTTTGAACAGGTATTTGATCCTTTCTTCCATGTAAAAGGTTGTTCCTTTCATTGATAGACGAAGCAACCGGCTGGTGTTCCTATTCCGGATCGCTATTTTTTAAAAAAAGGGAAGAAAAAGACGGGCGCTCTTTTGGAGAAACAGTCGAATTGATTGCAGGGCGGTTGATAACTGGTTCTTTACCGTGTGTTTTGAAATGGCCAGGCGATCGGCTATTTCCTGGTAATTCAGTCCTTTTTCGCGGTTCAGCTGATATATGAGTTTGCGTTGTGGCGGTAGCTCATCTACCGCTTTTTGAATGATCTGGCTGTATTCCCGGGCTTCTACATGGCCTACGGTTTCATTTAAATTATCGGGTTGGTTTTTCCAGATGGATTCTTTTAGCCGGCTGTCGGCAGCCGCCTTCCGTAAAAAGTCAATTACTTTATTTTCTGTGAGGCGATACAACCAGGCTTCTACATTCTGAATGGTGTGAATCTGATAACGGTGTTCCCACAGCTTTAAAAACACTTCCTGAATAATATCGCTTGCATATTGATTGGAGCGGGTCAATTTCAGTACAAGGGTGTGTAAGCGGTACTCGTGTTTTTTAAAAAGATCAGCAAAGAGCAATTCCAGCGAATGCTCTTCATTATGATCATTTCTATGTAACACCTGATCATTCATTCAAGAAAAGTAGCTATATAAATTAGAGTTTCCTGAGCTTGATATTTTTGAACCAGATACCACCGCCATGGTCCTGTAAAGCGATATGCCCTTTTTTGGCCAGGCCATATGCTTTGGCATCTTTCCATTTACCTTTTTCTTTTAATTCCTGCCAGGCTGGGGTCCAAAACTCATACTCCACTACTTTTTTGCCATTCAGCCAGTGTTCCACATGGGCCCCTTTTACAAGGATGGTAGTGTGGTTGTATTCGCCGGCAGGTTTGGCGGCTATTTCCCGGGGCGGGTACATGGCGTAATCGGCACCGCTTTTTTGCCAGGCTTCCAGTTTTTCAGGGTAACCTTCGTCATCTATCAACTGGTATTCGGGACCAGTTACGTAGCTTGGCCCACTGGTTTCTTCTACACGATAGATAATACCGCTATTGGCTCCTTTGTCGACTTTCCAGTCGATGGACAATTCAAAATTATCGTATTGATCAAGGGTAATTAGGTCTGCCCGTTGTTTAACGTCCTTTGTTTTACAGTATAGCTGCCCGTTGACCACTTCCCAGCTATCATATGGCTTATTGTTATACGCCCGCCAGCCATGGGTATCGTTACCGTTGAATAGTAACACCCAGCCGGCTTTTTTTTCGTCAGCAGATAACGTATTGCTTTTTCCCTGTTCGGGTTGAAAAGCCCCCAAAAAAGCACTGGATAATATGGTGGCAGAAAACAGCATCAATTTATTTGTTGTAATGGTAGTCAACATATTGATTGATTTGATAAGGATTAATACGCCGTGACCGCTATCTAAAATACTACAAAATCGGCATAGTAAGCGTCAAAATTTTCCATTTGGTAAAGAGAATGAATTGGTTAATCAACCATTGACCTGTACTTTTGTTACCGTTTGAAAGGACAACCATAAAATCTTCAACAAATTAAAAACTTAGTGTTATGGCATTTACACTACCGGCGCTTCCTTATGCACACGATGCTTTGGAACCGCATATTGACGCACTGACGATGCAGATACATCATGGTAAACACCACCAGGCTTACGTAGATAACCTTAACAAAGCTATTGCGGGCACCCCCCACGAAAATAAATCGCTGGAAGAACTGGTAAAATCAGCAGGCACTATCAGTCCTGCTGTTCGTAACAATGGCGGTGGCCACTGGAACCACTCTTTCTTCTGGGAATTACTGGCCCCCAATGCTGGTGGTGCTCCTACTGGCGCCCTGGCCGATGCTATCAATGATGTATTTGGTTCTTTCGATAGCTTTAAAGAAAAGTTTAATACTGCCGGCGCTACCCGTTTCGGAAGCGGTTGGGCATGGCTGATCATCAACAACGGTACCCTTCAAATCACGTCTACTCCTAACCAGGATAACCCCCTGATGGACGTAGCCGAAGTAAAAGGCACTCCCCTGTTAGGTGTTGACGTTTGGGAACACGCTTATTACCTGAAATACCAGAACCGTCGTCCTGAATATATGGGCGCTATCTGGAATGTTATTAACTGGAATAAAGTAGCTGAAAATTTTGCCAAAGCGGCCAAATAAACAGTGCTCAGTTTATATAAAATCCCGGTTTTACCGGGATTCTTTTTTTTAACCTTTCTAAAAATAGCCCAATGAAATGTACTTTGTTTTGTACGATGATTGCCATGGTATGCTTTGCAGCCTGTTCGCCAGGCGTTGAAAAGAAAGTAAAAGTAATGGCCAGTGGTAAGATAAAAGTTGATGAAGCCACAAAAACCGTTACCCTTGAACCTGGTACTCAACACAACGAAGCTGAATTAACCCTTTCCGAAAAAGATAAAGCGGTTACTGTTAAAAGTCCTGACGGTGATCAGTCTTATGAAGTGCCTGATGCAGGTGTGTATTTACTGAACATCAAAACTGATACGTTGATCGGGCACCTGGTGAATTTTGGCAATGGCGGTCGTGCTACTTCTATCACCACTGAACAACTGGAACATATCATCGATAGCACCCAGCAATTGATAAATGGTCAAAATGCCAGTGATGCCAACAAAACATATTTCATTGTGCCTAAAACCATCAAGAAACTTACTACTAACCAGAATGCGCAGTTGATTAACCCTTACAGTACTATTCCTGGTTCAGTTAGCGTTGATAAAGACGGTAAAGCTCCTGAGATGTATAAATTCTCTACTGCCAAACAAGAAAGACAAGACCTGAGTGAACTGGTGGAAAGAATGAAGAAATAGAAAAATATTGACTTTATATAGAACCCGCCATAGGCGAGGCACGTGTCGAATGTTGAAGTAGTTATTACTTAAGCATTCGACATTTGCTTTTAATTACTTCAATAGTCAAATATTTAAAACTATGGTACCGGATCGTACCCATGACCGCCCCAGGGATGGCAACGGCTAATACGCCTGATGGTAAGCCACAATCCTTTAAATACACCATACTTTTTGAATGCTTGCAGGGAATATTGCGAACAGGTTGGAGTGAACCGGCATTTCGGTCCCAGCAGGGGGGAAATTATCCATTGATACAGCTTTATCAATGCCATGAACGGAAGGCTCAATATTCGAAGTACCAGTTTCATTTTACATCATTTACTGTTTGTAACAGTTTCTTCAACACCACTTCCACCTTTTCTTTTATCAGCGCATAGGCGGGTAATTCTTTTCCGGTGTATATTAAAAATAACGCCAGCTTTCGGTCTTTTGTTTGCAAAGCCTGTTCCAGTGGTCCTTTTTGAAGGCGATAAGCTTCCCGCATCAAACGCTTTATACGATTGCGGTCTACAGCCCGTTTAAAATTGCGGCTGCTTACACTAAAACCAGCCTGAAGGGGGACCACAAGCTGATCAACCGTTTTGTATTGCACCCGTATGGGAAAGGCAGTTACTGCCCGCCCTTCACTGAACAGTTGTTCAATGATCTTGCGGCGTTTCAGCCGTTCGTCTTTCTTTAAAGTAAATTGTTGAGCCATCGGGTTTCCTCAAAAATAAAATAGTCCCGTCAAGACGGGACTATAATTTATTTAAACTGCTGCCCAGCCTTATGCGGCGGGAACATACAGATTATTTTAATTTCCTTTCGTCGGAAACAGTCAGTTTTTTACGACCTTTTTTACGACGAGCGGCCAGTACTTTACGGCCGTTAGCATCCTGCATACGTTTACGGAAACCATGAACGGTTTTACGACGACGGCGGTGCGGTTGAAATGTACGTTTCATAATTGATTTCGTTTTTTACACATTTGAAATATGATCCGGGAGAAGCGGATCAGGTTCCAATTTTCGCAGACGGGTCACCATACCCGCCCCGCCATAAGCGGATGAAAGGACCGCAAAGGTAGGAAATGAATGGTTAAGTATGAAACGGCATGAGCAAAATGTTCTAATAAATATGGTCTACTACCGGTATACTATTATCCAGATCAACGTGATTGCTGTGCACCTCTTCCCCAAAGAATATACTGGCATGATTATCAAAATCTTCTGTTGAATCTGTGGTATTAAACAACCGGTGGCCATTTTTACTGCAGCGGTTTTCCAGCTCCGTATGGCGCTTCAGGTAGTCTTCCAGGCTATTGGCCACTATTTCGCCCTGCGATACCACTTTTACCCCGGCCGGCAAAAACTGCTGGATCTTTTCGCGCAACAGCGGATAATGGGTGCAGGCAAGCAACAGGGTATCAATATCGCGGTCGTTGGCCATTACATGATGCACATTCTTTTGTACAAAGTAGTCAGCGCCCGGTTGCATGTGTTCATTGTTTTCCACAATGGGCACCCACATGGGGCAGGCTTCCTGGTATACTTTAATATCGGGGAAAAATTTCTCGATCTCAATAAGGTAGGAGCCGGACTGAACCGTTCCATGGGTGGCCAGTATGCCTATTTTGCGCGATTTGGTAAACTCCCCAATGATCTCGGTAGTGGGCCGTATAACGCCTAATACCCTGTTATCGGGGCACAATTTGTCTAAATCGTTCTGTTGTATAGTGCGCAGGGCTTTGGCCGAAGCCGTGTTACAGGCTAGTATCACCAGCGGACAGCCCTGTTCAAAAAACCATTCAACACATTGCAAGGTATACCGGTATACCGTTTCGAACGAGCGGTTACCATATGGCGCCCGGGCGTTGTCGCCCAGGTAGGTATAATCGTACTGGGGCAACTTTTTTACAATCTCCTTCATTACCGTAAGGCCACCATATCCCGAATCGAAAATGCCAATTGGCTGCGTTGTAAGCATACCACAAATTTACCGCCTATGCAGGGAATAAAAAAAGTCCCGACGGTTGTAACCGCCGGGACTAATATATTCTAGCAAAGTATTTGCTTATGGTTTTTTGGCAGGTGCCGCGGCAGGGGCTGCAGGAGCGCCGCCACCAGCTGTAGGTAATTTAATATTCAGCTTTTTGGCAACCAGAGGCAGAATATCATCACCAGGAGGAGCTACCAGCAGGGCCTCTTTTTCAAATACATAACCATAACCATTTTCTTTGGCTACAGATTGTACAGCTTCATAAGCCTTTTTGTTGATGGGGCCCAACAAGTCCTGCTGACGTTGTTGTAATTGTTGTTGAATGCGCTCTTCTTCACCACTCAGTTCCTGACCCATTTTGGTCAACTCACCTCTTTTTACAGTTTTTACAGCAGCAGTAAATGTTGCTGAGTCTTTGTTGTATTTTTCAACAGCAGCATAGAAAGCGTTTTGCTTTTCGGTTGCGCTTTGAATTAATGCATTTTTCAGATCTTGCAGGGATGAGTCTGCTTTTCTGGTTTCTGGCATTACACTTACCAACTCCTGAGAGCTGATGTATCCAATTTTACTTTGAGCACTTACTTCACCAGCCGCTACCAGGCCCAGGGCGAACAACGTTACGGAAAAAAACTTTTTCATTGAATTTCAATTTTTCTCGCACCCTTAGCGAGTTTCCTTTGCGTAGGGGTGGTCGGTTATTTTTTTGTTTTAAGTTGAAAAAAACCTAATGGTGGTTGCTTTCCCTTTATCGTCTTATGTTTTATTTAACGCCCAGCTCTTTTAAAATATCCTCACTACGGTCCAATTTGGGGTCGGCAAATATAACAGTAATTCCTTCACTTTTATCTAAAATAAAATCCAATTGACGGTTAACGGCCAGCTTCTGGATCGCATTGTAAACCTTGTCCTGTATGGGTTTCACCAGTTCCTGTCTTTTCTTAAACAGATCGCCTTCAAAACCAAATCGTTTACGCTGCAGGTCCCGAACTTCCTTCTCCCGCACATACAATTCATCCTCCCGTTTTTTCTTTAATTCGGGACTTAGCATAACCTGCTCAGCATCAAAATCCTTGTACATTTTATCAAGTACCCCCTGTTTGGCATCCACCTCTTTTTGCCATTGTTCACTGAACTGGTCAAGTGTTTTCTGGGCTTCCTTGTATTCAGGTAATTTATCCAGAATGTATTTGGTATCCACAATGGCATACCGGCCATACTGCGCTCGCGAGGCTAAGGCCAGGGTTACCAGGCAGATCATTAATAATACTTTCTTCATGGTGTTCCTTTTAAGGTTTATTAATCGTGAACGATGAATACTATTCAGGTTCATAACCTAACATAAACGTAAAGCGTGATGCATCTTTTAAGCTGCCACCAGGTGTGATCCGGTCAAACCCTACGCCATAATCAAATCCAAGCAACCCGAACATAGGCAGGAAGAAACGCATACCCACACCAGCACTTCTACGCAGGCGGAATGGATCGTATGACTTATAGTCGTACCAACCGTTGGCGGCTTCAAACCAAACCATACCAAAGATGGTACTGCTTGGGTTGGTAGTGAACGGATACCGCATTTCAAGCGTATACTTATTAAATATAGTAAAGAACTCACGCGCGTTCTGCTGATCAGGATTGATCTTGGGATTAGAACTTTCATACACAGGGTAACCACGATGGGCAATGATATCATACCCAAGAATGTAGCTACCATTTGCCAAACCGGCATCTCCCACCTGGAAGCGCTCGAATGGCGAATAAGGCAGATCAGTATTGTACCGGCCCATGAAACCATACTTGGCTGCGGCACGCAGTACAAACTGCCGGGATTTATCGGCACCCATCGGACGGCCAATGGGAATGAACCATTCGGCATTGAGGCGCCATTTATGGAACTCAGGTAATTTATAACTATCCTGGCTGGTTGTATTCTCCCTGAATAATGAATAGGGGGGCGTAAACTGACCGCTCAGCAAAAAGTTGGAACCGCTGGTTGGGAAGATCGGGTTAGGACCAGCCGAGTTACGGTTCAACGCAATTTTAACACTCAGGTTGTTTGAGGTACCGTTTTTGAAATCCGGTGTAAACAAAGTATAGTTCTGCAACTTATACTGTGTATAGCTGAGTGAGTATACCAATGTAAAGAAGTCATCGGGCCATTTCAATTGTTTACCCAATGAAACACTGGCGCCAAAGTTTTTCAACCTGTTGGTATCGCTGAAGAAATATCTTCCGCTGGCATCAATACCACCTGTACGGAACACACTTTTATATAATGAGAAGGTCAATGAATTCCTTTTCTTACCACCTAACCAGGGCTCAGTGAATGAGAAGTTGTATGACTGATATGCACGGCCATTTGATTGTACACGCATGCTCAGTTTTTGGCCATCACCGGTAGGTAATGGGTCCCACGCCTTTTTGTTAAAGATATTCTTAATAGAGAAGTTGTTGAATGTAACACCCAACGTACCGGTTAAACCGATACCACCACCCCAACCGGCGCTCAGCTCAAGCTGGTCAGAAGATTTTTCTTCAACGGTATAGTGAATATCCACCGTTCCATCTTCCGGGTTTGGCACGGGGTTGATACCGATCTTCTCCTGATTAAAGAAGTTCAGCTGTGCAATTTCACGTTGTGAACGAATAAGGTCCTGACGGCTGAATTTTTCACCGGGCAGTGTACGCAACTCACGACGAATAACGTGCTCTTTTGTTTTTTCGTTACCCTGAATAGTTACATTCTTAATGGTAGCCTGAGGCCCTTCCGTAATACGGATCTCGAAATCGATGGTATCGTTGTATACCGCCGTTTCAACCGGATCAATACGGAAGAAGAGGTAACCATCGTCCATATAATAGCTGCTGATGTCGCCACCTTCCTGTGACATTTGTTTACCCAGCTTCTTGTTCAGGATCTCCAGGTTATAAGTATCGCCCTTGGTGATCCCTAATAATATACTAAGTACAGAATCGCTGTATTTGGTATTTCCTTTCCAGGTTACATTACCAAAATAGTATTGATGGCCTTCATCTACTTTAAGGTCTACCTTCAGGTTCCCTTTATTATTAAAGTATTGGGTATCCGCTACTATAGCGGCATCGCGGTAACCTAATGAGTTATAATATTCCAGTACTTTTTCTTTGTCTTCTTCGTACTTCTTGGTATTGAACTTGGCCGAGCTGAATAATTTAAACCGGAAATATGGATCGAGATATTCCTTTGTTTTGGTAAGAGATAAAAAGCCTGCATCGCCCAGGTATGCTTTGAAGGAAGGTTGTTTGGTTTCGCCATAAGGGCTTGCTTCTTTAGTGGGATACAAGGTGATCTTGGTCATTTCCTTGGTACCCTTCAATTGCTTTTTCAGCCTCAGTTCACTCACATTCTGATTTCCAAAAAAGCTCACGTTCTCAATACGCACCTTGTGGCCTTTTTGTACATATATATTCAGGATAATTGAGTTCGGCAGGTTGGGATCTTGTACCTCTTCAATTTTAACGGAGGCGCTTTGAAACCCTTTATCGGTATAAAATCTTTTAATTACGTCTTCGGCGTTGCGTTTGGTGTTTTCAGTAACCACCCGGCTTGGTACCAGTCCTATTTTATTTTTTAATTCGTCCTGATCTGCCTTTTTGGGACCTATAATGTGGAACTTGGACAATGCAGGTCTTTCAGTAACATTTATTTCTATAAATAATTTATTGCCTTCCAGTTTGGTGAAAAAGATCTGCATGTTCGAGAACAGGTGCTGATTCCACAGGTTATTGAGGGCTTTACTGAAGTTATCCCCCCCGGGTATCATCACTTTATCGCCCACATTTATGCCCGCAATGGATATCAGCAGTTGTTGGTCGTACCGTTTAGTGCCTGTAACCGTAATACCGCCAATAAAATATTCATGGGCAGACTTTGAGTTGAGAATATTCTCTAATTCCGGATCAATAGACGTTGGAACGGTATCGGTGGCAACCTGGGCACGGAGTGAACCGACTGTTAAACTTGCAAATACCAGTAAAAAAATACTAAAAGTACGCGAACGCTGCATTCCGGGGAGTTTAAAGTGGAGCAAATTAAGGGGGATATTTTAAAAGGGTTTGTTAAAAAGGAAACTAATCGACGGATTCATAAAATCTTCATGACCAATTCGTAATTATCCGTTTATCTGTTCCTTTTGAACCTGATCGCCGGTTTTGCCAAAGCGTCTTTCGCGCAGTTGGAAATCCAGAATGGCCTCATACAGGTTCTCCTTCCTGAAGTCGGGCCAGCGAACATTGGTGAAATACAATTCTGCATAAGCTAGTTGGTATAATAAGAAGTTACTGATGCGGTATTCGCCACTGGTGCGAATCATTAGTTCGGGATCGGGGAAGTTACTGGTTGCCAGGTATTGTTGCAGGGTGTTTTGGGTGATGGCCGCAGGGTCTATTTTCCCGGCTTTTACGTCTTCGGCAATGTGTTGTACGGCCTGTACCAGTTCCCAGCGACTGCTGTAACTCAACGCCATTACCAGGTTCAACCCGGTATTCTGGCTGGTTATCTGCAGCGATTCGTTCAGTTCTTTTTGTGCATATTCGGGCAACATTTTTACGTCGCCTATTACATGCAGCTTAATATTATTCTTATTAAGGGTTTCGGTTTCCTTGCGAATAGTTTCCACCAGCAGCTCTATAAGCCCCGTTACTTCATTTTGCGGGCGGTCCCAATTCTCGGTGGAGAATGCATATAGTGTAAGATATTCCACGCCCAGCTCGGCACATCCTTCTACGATATTGCGCACGCTCTCCACGCCATGAAAATGGCCGTAGAGGCGGTCTTGCCCCTTTTCCTTTGCCCACCTGCCATTCCCGTCCATAATAATTGCTATATGGCGAGGAAGTCGTTGAAGGTTAATTTGCTCCTTTAGGCTCTGCATACCCTTTTTTTGAAGGGCACAAAGGTACGAAAAAGTTACCTGTTACCGGTTTCCTTTCCGGGTTTCTGCGTTTCTGGTTGTAAAAGGCCTCCCGCCATTTTGGATTCAGGCATAAAAAAACCAGGTACCCCGCTGGGGTACCTGGTATCCGGTAACTGGTTACCGGTAATTATTTAATTAGCTGAAGGACAGCGATATGAAGTAAGGTTGAACGATAAAGTGAGTTCTGCCATCACATATCCGTCTTTTTGCTTGCTGTAACCGCGTTGCCGGCCTTCAATTCCTATAGCATCTCCCGTTTCATAAGAACGGTCCTGTAATAACCCGGCTGCTGAGGGCGTTCCATCGGGCAGTGGCGGAAATTTATCGGAACCTACATAGGTTTTACTCACGTCATCGAGGTAATCGGTGGTGGTGAACCGGTATACCACTTCAAAGCCCAGGTTCATCCGGTCGTTCAATGCATATTTCACACCTACCCCAATAGGTACGCAAAGGGCCATGGTATTATAGGGTTTGCGATCGGGATAAGCGGCAGTGCCCTGACCTTCGGTGCCCAGTGGCCGCAGAAAATATTTCTGGTTGTTGAGATAGGCAAAGGGATCATAACTGAATACGCCAACGCCTAGTGTTAAATATGGGGTGAAACTGTAATATGGATCGGCCGGAACAAATTTAAAGAAGTTGAAATCGCCTTGCAGCGCGAGCTCAAATATGTTCGAATTAAAGCTCAGGTTCCGACGGTGTTGATAATCGTTTTGGGTATTGTATACATCTGAATAACCCAGGCGTGCATAATGCGCGGATATACGCAATGCTGTATAGTTACCAAATTGTTTACGGAAGAATACGCCTAAAGCAGGTTTGGGCCTGTTTAATTTCGCTCTTGTATTCAGGTCACCAAAATAATGCGCTGCCCCGACCGAAATACCAAACTCACCTTGCTGAACAATACTTTCATATTGGGCAGTAACCTTTTGCACACATAGTACGGAATTAAACAGTAGTGCTGTTACAACCAATTTCTTCATAATTCGCAATTTAACATTAAGAACCGGATTTGCCGGTAATTTTACATTGTATTAAAAAGTTAATTCCTCGTATCCAAACCCCATGATAATTTGTTACGCAGGGTCTGCAGGAAATTATTTTCATTCAACCGTACCAGGCTAAGGGTAAAGGATTCGTTACGCACGGCTAATTGTACCTTTTTATCTACGAGTTCTTTACGCGAATCGAGTGCGCAAATAAAATGATCTGTCCGGCCTTCAATCTCAAATGATATAATATTATCATCTGGTACAATTATAGGTCGAACATTCAGGTTATGTGGGGCTACGGGGGTAATTACGAAACTGGAGGATTCAGGAAAAACCACAGGGCCATTACAACTTAACGAATATCCGGTTGACCCGGTAGGAGTTGCCACAATCACGCCATCAGCCCAGTATGTATTTAAAAATTCACCATTCAGATACGTATGAATTTTTATCATGGGTGATGTATCCGTTTTATGAATAGCAAATTCATTTAATCCGTATGGTACATCGCCGAATAATGGTTTACTCGCATCCAAATGAATTAACGATCGCTTGTCTATTAGTATTGTGCGCTTGACCAGGGATTGTACTGCAATGTGCAATTCTTTACTACCTATACTGGCCAAAAAACCCAACCGGCCAAAGTTGATCCCCAGCACAGGAATGTTCTTATCCCGGACCAGGGTAACGGTATCGAGTAAAGTACCATCGCCCCCCAGGCTTATTAAAAAATCAAATGCATCGGTGAGATCATTCGAGTCATTGAACAGGGTGGTTTTATCGGAGAAACGCACCGATGACTGGATCATCTCATAAAAAGGTTTGTATATAACCGGGTGAATATTTTCCTTGGCCAGTTCATCGAGCAATTGTTGCACTTTGTCATACTGGTCATCATCAATAACCCTGCTATAAATGGCTACCTTCATACTATACGGTTAAAATATTTTTTCTGACGTTTAAAAATCGCTCTTAATGTGTAAAAATAGTCCGTTTTGTCCTAATTGGTTGAAGCTGTAGTCGAGCCGCAATACGAAGTCATAGAATGTAACCAAATCAATTCCTGCGCCATAGGTATACAATGTGCGGTTCGTGAGGGAATTATTAGTAAAATTCTTATTATAAGAATAGCCCAGATCGCCAAACAGGCGGGCATAAATGCGGAAAGGTATATGGTCGTGCGATTTCGATTTTATATAGGTTGGGATACTAAATTTGAATAACTGGTGACGATAGCTTTGTCTGGTTAAAATACCGGCAGAACCGTCAATTACATAATTCTCCAGCCCGCGTAAGTACATATCGCCATACCCGAACATGCGTTGATTTATATAGGGTTGGTTAAAGGGAAACCGCAGCATCCCCACGCCATTCCAGCTAAAGAAGTCCTTCTTGCCCAATTGCCAGCCCTTGGTAGCTTTTCCATTTAACTGCCACATGTTCATTTCATGGTTGAACCCTCTTTTCACGATTGACCCGTCGGCCTGCCAGCCAGTAAGCGGGAACGCTTTATAATCAACATTTACATAACTGATGTTATACACCAGTTCGGGAAAACTGATCTCGTGGCGTTGATAGCCGTAATATTTGGGATTTAAATTATTTATGCCAGGGTCAACTTCCTGGTGAGTGTACGCCACCGAGAAGGAATGCACGGTGCGTAACCCCGGCCTGTACGTCCAGTCAATATGGCCCGACCACTGTCTTATTCCATTGCGCAAAGAGTCAACAAAAACCTGCTGGTTATCTATAGTAGCATAATTGATCTCCCGGTTAAATGAATAAGAAAACCCAACCCGGTAACCATGTTTCAACGATTTGTCGGCATATGGTTGATCATATTGGAATTGTATCTGTTGTGTATAGCCGGTGATCAACCAAAGTTTCAGTTTATCATTGCGGCCGGTAAAATTATTATAGGTGAATTTAAAGCCATAATTCACCCGGTCGAGCCCATAGCCCTGTTTGGCCCATTCGTTCAAATTTCGGTCAATAGGTTTCAGGTATGGGAGCGGGAAAATATACCATCGTTCTTTTACCTGTATAAGGATATCAACTACGTATCCACGAAATGCCTTTAAGGATATAATTACATCGTTAAATAACTGGGTATTTATCAGCTGCTGGCGAGAGATCTCAAAGCCTTTTACCAGATCGGGCAGGTAAATGGAATCGCCGGTTTTAAATGGCAGTTCCCTTGTAATGATGTAGGGCTTTGTTTTTTTATTTCCTTCAATTATTATATCGCCTACAACAAAAGGTGAAGAGTAGGTGTTATTGGTACCAGACA
Organism: Niastella soli; assembly: GCF_017742245.1. Taxonomy (GTDB): domain Bacteria; phylum Bacteroidota; class Bacteroidia; order Chitinophagales; family Chitinophagaceae; genus Niastella; species Niastella soli. The sequence goes on along the minus strand of NZ_JAGHKO010000001.1, from coordinate 1,675,046 downwards.
CAACACTTGGTAAGGCTTGGGACGTGGGGTCCACAGGCGAGGGCTGGGCATGCACCAATGCCACACAACACAACAATGTTAGTATACAAAAAAAATTCTTTCCCATGCACGTGCCCTGGCAAGCAGTTGCTCTGTTTTCTAGGTTTAAAAAATAAGCCGGCCGTTTCCTACTGTTGTGCTAAATATTCAGATAATTCATCAAGTGGTCGTAATTGTTCCGCAGTTCGTTCTCGTATAATTCTTCGCCAAAATAATATTTCACATTGTACTCATACCGCTGAAATGTAGCAACAATATCGGAAATTTCGAATTTATTGATTTTAATTGCTACAAAAAAAGAACTGGTATTATTATCCCAATAACTATTTAACTGGGTTATTTGGGCATCGTTGGTTTCTACCAGTTTACTGAGTTCTGAAAAAGAGAAATTACGTTGTTCCATTTCCAGCACAATTAAACCACCAGGCTCACTTGCACCTGTGGTTTTTCCCAATTCTTTTAAAAGGTCAATGGCTGCAATGGCTCCTATAAATTCATTTTTTTCCTTATCAATAACCGGAACCAGGGAAAGATTATAGTCATTCAACATTTGTACCGCCTCAATAAAATGGGTATTGGCGTGTACGGCCACTTTCGAAAAGTGAGTATCAAGAGATTGGAGTGTAGTACGTTCATCGTGGTTCATCAGGTCTTCCTCAAATACCAAACCAAGGTATTTATCCTCTGCCACAACAGGTAATTGCATAACATGGAATTCCGACATCAGGTCCAGCGCCTGAATAACCGAATCACTCAGGTTGAGTGTGGGAATCGTGGCTGATATTAATTCTTTGTTGAGCACTGAATCAGAGTTTACCTACCTATAAAATGTTATACGATAAAAATCCACAACTGGTTTGTATCACAATAGTACCTATGCAAAATAAATTCCACACCAGGTATAAACCCTTGCAAACAGTTAGGTAATTACCTTAACCAAATATAATCATTTAGACGATAGTATTTAGGCTACCGCTGCAGGCTCGTTTAACTTTGTTAAAAATTTATGGAGTATACGGTTAAATTCATCCGGTACTTCCATCATTGGCGCATGACCACATTTGTCAATGAAATGCAGCTCGCTGTTTGGAATTAACCGATGAAACTCCCGGCCTACAAACGGCGGGGTAATGGCATCATTATTACCCCAGATCAATAACGTGGGTTGTTTGATTTGATTGATATCCTCGCCCAGATTATTGCGAATGGCGCTTTTTGCCAGTGCAATTATTTTTATGGCTTTCAAACGGTTGTTTACGATCTCGTACACCTCATCAACCAGTTCTTTGGTTGCAATCTTCGGGTCGTAAAAAGTTAACTCCGTTTTCTTCTTTATATAATCGTAATCACCGCGTTTAGGATAGGTATCGCCCATTCCATTTTCAAATAAACCGGAACTGCCGGTTAAAATGAGCGATTTTATGCGTTCAGGATTTTTCAGCACATGTAAAATGGCTACGTGGCCGCCTAATGAGTTGCCCAGCAGGTGTACATTCTGAAAATCGTGAAATTCAATAAACTTATGTACAAACTTCTGCAAGCCCCCTACAGAGGTATGCAGCAGGTCCATGTCAAGCAAAGGGAGTAACGGAACCACAACTTTGTTATGGTTCTTGAAGTAATTGATCAAATCACCAAAGTTGCTGAGGGCACCGAATAATCCATGTAATAGTATTAGCGGTTCGCCTTCGCCTTCTTCAATATACTTGAATTTATCCACTTGTTTGATCGTATAATTCATCAGCTATGTCTGTTCAAGTCAGTCAATTAATCGCTAAAGTAAACGTTTTACTGCAAATAATCCATCCTTGCAGTTTTACACTTGCAATTTTAATGTAAGCTACTGATTTTTTTACGTTTTCGTATCACACCTTAGCGTGGTAGCTTTTGTGTGGCAAACCCGTCAAAAAAAGCACTTAGCTCTGTAAACATATCTTTAAATACTGGTATCAGTTTCCCGAAACCGTTTATAACCCAGGGCCCCAGCGGCTGTAACCATGCCCAGGTAATTGACTTAGCGAGTGTTTCATCACTAATGAGCTTTACCTTTTGTACAAAGAACAGCACTACACTGAGTGTAAACATATACAAAATCGCGTACAAAATAACGCCTGCAATCCGGTTGGCCCATCCCATCATAGCCAGTTCAACTGTAGATTCCAACAAACTGGCCACCCAGCGCACTAATAAGACCACCCCGATAAAAACTACTGCAAATGAAATAAAAGGCATCCATTTCGCAGAGATATTAACGGAATCTTTTAAATAATCTGCTACAACCACCGATAATTTCATGGCAGCGGCTACACCTGCAATAAACGCAAAAATTGAAAATACTGCAACTATAAGTCCGCGCCGTAACCCTTTTATAATGGCTATAACCAGAAATATTAGAACTAATATATCTATGAGCATGGTACTGAAGTGTAACTTACATAAAATAAGGTCCGAAGTAAGAAGTATTTCAATCTTCCGGCATCTTCCCCACTTTTATACCTCCATTTCTTTCCGTTTATCCCAGCCTTCTCTATTTGCTATACGCCCTACTTCTTTTCTCCCGCTTCAAAATCTTACACCACAATAATACACTTCAATAGCAATTGCCCTGCCTATTTAGCTAATAACTCCTTTACCAACGCGCTAATTGCCTTTCCATCGGCCTTGCCAGCCAGTTGTTTGGTGGCCACACCCATCACTTTGCCCATATCGGCTGGTGAAGAGGCCCCGGTTTCGGCAATAATAGAAGCTATTATTGTCCTAAGTTCTTCCCCACTTAACTGTTTGGGTAAAAATTTCTCTATTATCTCAATTTCTTCCTGCTCTTTTTGTGCCAGGTCGGTCCGGTTCTGTTGGGTAAAAATTTCCAATGAATCTTTCCGTTGCTTAACCAGCTTCTGCAATATTTTGACCTCGTCTTCCTCCTTCAAATCGCCGCCCGCTCCTTCTGAAGTCTTTGCCAGCAAAATGGCAGCTTTAATGGCGCGTAAACTACGCAACGCTTTTTCGTCCTTGGCCAGCATGGCTGTTTTCAGCTCAACCATGATCTTTTGTTCTAAGTTCATATGCGGCTTTTTGAGATTACAATTTATTTTCTTTCAGTTGAATGTCGCGAAAACGACCATAAAAATCCTTGGCAAAGCTTTTCATCATTTCCACCAGTTCGGCCTGGTGCGTGGCCCGCTCAAAACTATCAGCCATCGTCATAATGGTTTGATAATAAAAATCGGCCATTTCATCAACCATCATATCTTTTGTCCACAGGTCCATACGCAATGCCGATTTATCGGCCCCGTCCCAAAACGACAACATCATAGCCCTCGCCTTCTGTGCATTCTCAGCAGTACTGTCCGTGGCATTCCACAATATTGTATCTGGAATGTTTTTTTCGTCAAGCGCTACATCAATAGTTATTCTCGATTGCCTCATTTTATTTGATTATCAGTTTTTTATATTTTGAACCGCAAAAGTACACCGATTTTTAATAGCTTTTGGTGCCTTACTACCCATTCACATTGTGTAAATGTAAATTAAACCACCATCCGGCATCAATTGTTAAATGATATATAAGATTTTGACAATGTCTGTGTTGCATAAAATACGGCCTGAAAAATAAGGTACTAACCCGTTGGTAAATACAAGATTATTTGATAATTTGGGGAATACGCTTCAAAATCTTCCCGGATTTATAAAAAACCTTTTCCCAGCCCAAAATCGATATCCTCAGAATGACTTCTGATCAAAGCTACTCTACATTAAGATGTTATTTGCAGCAGTAAACGACCTGGAAATGGTTTGTGTGTTTGTACCTCTTTAATCATTTGTAAGTTTTTGTGGCGCTTTTCGGAGCTGGATTACTATTACCCATTATAATCGCTTAGCCAACCCTAAAACTATTGGCGGCCTGGAGTTACCTCATTTACCTGTGGAAAAACCAATCCTTTTACAGAAAGGGCCTTAACAAAGGCCTTTTCTTTTTGTAAACTTACTTTGTTACTTTTGTTAACCTTATATTTATAGAATGAATAGTAGTATTGAAAAAATGGAATATAACACTACCAGAAATCATCTGGTAATGCGTGAATACGGAAGGCATATTCAAAAGATGATTGAATACCTGCTGTCGATCGAAGACCAGGAAACCCGCCAGCGTAATGCATATGCGGTGATTGAACTGATGGGATTCCTGAACCCCCACCTGAAAAACGTTGAAGATTTCCGACATAAATTATGGGACCACCTGTTCCTGATCTCTGATTTTAAATTGGCGGTTGACTCTCCCTACCCCATTCCTACCAGGGAAACTTTAAAATCAAGACCAGGACCACTGCCCTATCCCAAACGGTATCCCAAATTCTCGCACCTGGGTAAAAACCTGGAGCTGGTGATCAATAAGGCATTGAAAGAAGAACAAGGCGAGAAAAGACAGGGTTTTGCCAATGCAATTGCCTACTACATGAAGCTGGCTTATAATAACTGGCATAAAGAAACCGTACACGATGACGCTATTCAGGGCGAATTGACCAATATTACCGAAGGTCAGCTCACCTTTACCAATACACCGTATGTGCGGCAGCATCGCGCCAGCGACAACCGCGATCGCGATCGTGACCGCGACCGTGGTGGCTATGGCGATTACCGCAACAAACGTGGCGGCCAGAAGTTCCAGGGCCGTGGTGGCCGGGATCGCGATGACCGGGGCGGTGGTGGACGCGACAACCGCAATGACCGGGGCGGTAAATTCAAGAAAAGGTATAAATAATAGTACCCTCAAGTTCAGCAACTCAATCAGCCCGCTACCAGGCAGGCAGATAAAAGAATAATAAATTAATTAAAACCCCGACAGTAAAAGGTATTGTCGGGGTTTTATATTTGCAGCTTATTATTCCTTTTGGTAATAAAAAAACTCAGGAAACAGTAGCTATGAATTCATTCGAAGTCATCGGTGGTAAAAAATTAAAAGGTGAAATTGTTCCACAAGGCGCCAAAAACGAAGCCCTGCAAATTATCAGTGCCGTGTTGCTTACTTCTCAAAAAGTAACCATCACCAATATTCCTGACATTTTAGATGTAAACCTGCTCATTGAGTTACTGGGCGAAATGAATGTTAAGATCGAACGCCCCCAGCGTGATACCTGTATTTTTCAGGCCGATGAGGTGAATGTTGATTACCTGCGTAGTGATGCCTATAAACAAAAAAGTGGTCGCCTGCGTGGCTCCGTTATGCTGGCCGGCCCTATGCTAGCCCGCTTCAGAAAAGCCTATATTCCCAAACCCGGTGGCGATAAGATCGGCCGCCGCAGACTGGATACACATATCATTGGTTTCGAAAAACTGGGCGCCTCCTTCAATTATCTAGCCGAAGACGGCTTTTTTGAATTACAGGCACCCAATCTTAAAGGGACCTACCTCATGCTCGACGAGCCTTCTGTAACCGGTACCGCCAATATTATTATGGCGGCTGTTATGGCCGAAGGCACTACTACCATATATAACGCCGCCTGCGAACCCTATATTCAGCAATTGTGTAAAATGCTCAATCGCATGGGCGCTAAAATAAGCGGCATAGGCAGCAACCTGCTTATTATTGAAGGCGTACAGTCATTGAACGGTACCGAACACCGCATGCTGCCCGATATGATCGAGATCGGTTCATTTATTGGGCTGGCTGCAATGACGCAAAGCGATATCACCATTAAAAATTGTGGTATCGAACACCTGGGTATTATCCCTGAAAAATTCAAACAACTGGGCATTCAGCTCGAATTTAAAGGCGACGATATCCATGTGCCCGCGCAGGAAGTGTACGAAATTCAAACCTTTCTCGATGGCGGAGTGCTCACCATTTACGATCATCCCTGGCCGGGCTTTACCCCCGACCTGCTCAGTATTGTATTAGTTGTGGCCACCCAGGCCCGCGGCAGCGTGCTGATACATCAGAAAATGTTCGAAAGCCGGTTATTCTTTGTTGACAAACTCATTGATATGGGCGCACAGATCATTTTATGTGACCCCCATCGCGCAGCAGTTATAGGATTGGGCAGAAAACAAAGCCTGCGGGGAATTCAAATGAGCAGTCCCGATATCAGGGCCGGAATATCACTTTTAATTGCGGCATTGAGCGCCGACGGAAAAAGCGTAATTCAAAACATTGAACAAATTGACCGCGGCTATCAATATATCGATAAACGCCTGCAGGCATTAGGCGCTCAAATTAAAAGAATTTAAAAGCCCTCCTTCGCGGACGAAACAGGTACCCTATCAACAAACGCAAAACCACATACGCATACATGCACCAAAATAAAATAATAATCCTTACTGCCCCTTCAGGTGCCGGTAAAACATCTATTACCCATTACTTATTAAGGGAGTTTCCTCAATTGGCATTCTCTATATCGGTGGCCACCCGTAAAAGGCGTGAGAACGAAGTGGAAGGGAAAGATTATTATTTTATGACGGAAGAAGAATTTCACAACCGGAATAAAAACAATGAGTTTGTTGAATGGGAAATGGTGTATGAAGGCAAGATCTATGGCACGCTGAAATCGGAACTGGAGCGTATCTGGAACAATGATCAGGTACCTGTGCTGGATATCGACGTAAAAGGCGCCATTCACGTACAGGAACAATTTCCCGGTACTACCCTTTCGATATTTATTGACCCGCCTTCCGTAGACGAATTACGGCGCAGGTTAAGCTCAAGAGGTACCGAAACCGAAGAAAGCCTGCAAACAAGAATAAACAAGGCCTCTTACGAAATATCGTTCAAACACCACTTTACTAAGATAATTCTTAACGACAATCTGGAAAAAGCCTGCAAACTGGCCAAAGAAGCCGTTCAGCAGTTTCTGGAAAGCTAGGGGCCCCAGGCTGGGATATTCTACCTTTTTTTATATTTTCGTAGCCTAACTATGAGTTTACTTACCGGAATAGGCATTGTCATTGGCATTGTGTTTTTGTTGCTCGCTTATTTTGCAGGCATTGAAGTGGCTTTTACCTCAGCCAACCGGTTAAACATTGAATTAAAAAAGAAACAGGGCTCCAATGCTGGTATCTTATTATCGAACCTGTTCGATAATCCCTCCCGGTTCATAGGCACCAACGTGGTTGGGTTCAGCTTTTTCCTTACTTCCCTGGTTTTGCTGATGTCCATGTTTCTGACCGAAATGGTGAACTGGTACAATTTAGAATTGGCCACCCGCTCATTTTGGAGTTTTTTCCGCCTTTTATTCGAGATCGTACTCCAATGGTTTCTTATCATACTTTTTGGGGAATGCATTCCAAAGGCCATTTTCAAGGCTAAAAGCGATTCCCTGCTGTCTTTTTCAGCCCGGGTAGGTCTGCTGGGTTTCTTTGACCAGATATTTTACTGGATAGCGGCCGCTTTTGTAAGACTGTCGATCTTTATCCTGAACGTGATCTTCGATATGCGCATCGACAAGCGAAAAGAACCTTTTTCGCGCAGCGACCTCGATCACTTTTTTCAACAAACCAGTGAATACAACAGCGATGGCGCCGATATGAACACGGAGCTGTTTGAGAACGCCCTGTCATTGCCTAAAATAAAAGTGCGCGAGTGCCTGGTGCCCCGTAAGGAAATTGAAGCCATTGACCTGAATACCACCGTAGAAGAAGCCCGCAAAAAGTTTATTTCAACCAGATTGAGCAAACTAATTGTTTATGGTGGCAACATCGACCAGATCCTGGGCTATATTCACCAGCTCGATCTGTTTAAACAACCCGATCAGATAAAAGAGATCCTGCTGCCCATCCCCGCCATTCCCGAGAGTATGAGCGCCACCGATCTTATTAATAAATTCACCAAGGAACGCAAAAGCATTGCCTGGGTAGTGGACGAATTTGGCGGAACCGCCGGTATTGTTACCATGGAGGACCTCCTGGAAGAGATCTTTGGAGAAATAAAGGATGAATATGATGTGGAGGAATTTGAAGAAAAAATGATCTCTGAAGACGAGTACATTCTATCTGGCCGGCTGGAGCTGGATTACCTGAAGGAAAAATACAAACTGGAATTCCCCGAAAACGACTCGGAAACCCTTTCGGGCTTTATCATTCATCAGCACGAAACCATTCCCCGGTTTAAAGAACGTATTATCATTGGTAACTATGAATTCGAGGTTTTGAACGTAAGTGATACCCGAATTGAAATGGTACGCCTGAAGATATTGCGGTAGTTTGCAGGCTAAAACTTTAGTACTCAGATGCTAAGAGCCAAAAATCCATAAACTAAGTATTCTTACCTACGATTTCAACCCCTTAACAAGCTTTTAGTTGATACCAAGTTGATAAGCCTTAAATTTGCCCCGCTTTTACTATTTTTTTAGACTTTATGGCGTTCATCCTATGGCATTAAGCTTTTTAGAAAGAAGGAGCAATGATAGCGAGATGACTTTTATTGATCATCTTGAGGAACTGCGAGGACACATTATCCGTTCTGTGCTTGCTATCTTAGTTGCTGCAATTGTTATTTTTATAAATATTGACTGGGTATTTGACAACGTGGTAATGGGACCCGTACGTAACAATTTTGTGTCGTACAAGTATTTGTGTGGGTTCAGTCACTGGCTGCATATAGGCGATGCCCTTTGTATGCCACCTATTCCAGAAGGTTATAAATTATTGGGTAATACGGTAAGCGGGCCATTCATGTCTGCCATTCAAATTGGCATCATTGGTGGTTTTATTGCAGCCTTCCCCTATATCTTCTGGGAGTTCTGGAAATTTGTAAAACCGGCCTTATCGCCCAAGGAATTGAAATATTCCCGCAACGCCATCACCTTTGTCTCCTTATTTTTCTTTTTAGGAGCCGCCTTTGGATATTTCGTATTGGGCCCTTTTACCTTTAACTTTCTGGCCAACTTTAACCTGGGTACGGCCAACATGTATGAATACAAACCAGCGTTGGACGATTACATCGATAACCTGGTAAACATTATTTTAGGCTGTGGAATTGCTTTTGAGCTGCCCATTTTAGCCTATGTACTCACCAAGATCGGGTTGATAACCCCCAATTTTTTAACCACCTACCGAAAATACGCGTATGTAGTTATTCTGGTGGTGGCGGCCATCATTACGCCTTCCCCCGACTGGACCAGCCAGATGATCGTTTTCTTACCACTGGTGTTCCTGTATGAATTAAGCGTGATCGTATCAAAACGCGTGTATAAAAGAGACCAGATGGAACAGGATAACTGGGGTTAATTCAAATAATAAACACCTTAATTAGATAATTAGATTAGATATGTTCGATCTTTCAAAACCCATTGTAATTGGCAGCGACCATGCCGGATTTGATTATAAAGTGGCCATCGTAAAATGGTTAACCGAAAAAGGTTACCAGGTAATTGATAAAGGTGTTGATGAAAACAAGTCAGTTGATTACCCTGATTATGCACATCCGGTTGCCAGTTCGGTAGAAGATGGGGAAGCAGCATTTGGTATTTTATTATGCGGTAGCGCCAATGGCGTTTGCATTACAGCCAATAAGCACCAGGGCATTAGAGCCGGCCTGGCATTTGAACTGGAAGTGGCTAAATTGATCCGCCAGCATAACGACGCAAATATTATAGGTATACCGGCCCGTTTTGTTTCGCTGGAGTATGCCAAACAAATGCTTGAGATCTTTATTGCTACTCCTTTTGAAGGAGGCCGTCACCAGACAAGAGTAGATAAAATAGCCTGCGTATAATACGAAATAGGAAACAGGCGGTAAGAAGTGTGAATTATCCCATCTTCTTACCGCCTGTTTTATTTTGTACCTCCTCCATCCCCTCCCTCAATTGCAGCCGACACCTTCCTTGTAACACCAACATTATTGCAGGTAATTATACCATCTTAGGGATTAAAGGCTTAAAAATTAGTGTCTTACACAAGATTTTCTATTTGCAGGCGTTTTTGTGGTCAATCCCAAAATCAGTTTTTATGAAAAATGATCTATTAAAGAGCACGACCCTTATTGCCTCCGCATTTGCCCTGACCATTGTTTTTACCCAGAACGCCAGCGCCCAGGGCGGTCACCGTTCCGACTCAACCCGGATGATGAAAAAAGAACACCATCAACAGAAACGGGACGATCACCGTTCCGACTCGACCCGGATGATGAAACAAGAACATCATCAACAGAAACGGGACGAACACCGTTCCGACTCAACCCGGATGATGAAACAAGAACAACATCAACAGAAACGGGACGATAAGAAATTTGACAAAAAAATGGACAAGGCAGAAAAGAAAGAGGAACACAAGGAAAAAATGATTGCCAAAGACGAGAATAAGATAGAAAAGTACGAAGAGCGTAAGGCAAAACATGAAGGCGGAAACAAGGAAGAAAGACATGAACACCGCATGAGAAAAGACAGCACAACAACTCATTAACAGCAAGGCCCCCGAAGCATCGGGGGCCTTTTTTTTCCCAAAACCAGGTGCTGTAAACCTGATTGCTATTTAAATTAGTTGCGGTATTTGTTATTCTTGAGCAACCAGCTGGCACTTTGATAATAAGCAATGGCCTGTTTAACAAGGCTATCATTCAACGGTTGCTTTTGTGCCTTGCCAGTAGTAAAATCAGGCTTATACTGCTCTACCTGTTGTAAGGGCGACTGGATGATCAGTTCCCCATTTTTAAGATATCCAAGTCCCTGATAGGTACTGATAAAAGCCCGTTCATGACCGGCAGGTAATGAAAAAATATCCTGTCCAAAAAACTTTGACCGGTAATTGAACTTCAATAACCCCAGTATAGAAGGAGCAATATCAATTTGGGCCATCAGGCGATCATTTTTTTGTGGAGTAATATTCCCGGGGCTGTACATAAGCATGGGAATATGATAACCCGTTACCGGCAATTCAACACTGCCTGCGCTGCCCGCACAGTGGTCGGCCACTATTACAAACACCGTATTCTTAAACCAGGGCTTTTCACTGGCATTACGAATAAACTGGCCTATTGCATAATCGGTATATTTTACCGCCCCTTCGCGGGCCTGGCGGGAAGGTGGAATATCAATTCTGCCTTCGGGATAGGTAAAAGGCCGGTGGTTCGATACCGTCATCACTTGCGAAAAGAACGGCTTGCCGGTTTTATAATTGGAATCGAGCTGCTGCAGGGTCAAGGCAAAAAGATCTTCATCGGCCACGCCCCATATATTGGCATAATGTATCTGATCGGGCCGCAAGGCATTGCGATCAATAACATCATAATGATTCCCTGAAAAGAAGGCATTCATGTTATCGAAATAACCGTAGCCGCCATACAGGTATTGCGTTGTATATCCCTTCGATCTAAATACGGACCCCAGTGAGAACATATTTCCATTATCAGGTCTTTTTACAACGCTCTGTCCGGGTGTTGGCGGTATGGACAGCGACAGGGCTTCCAGACCACGCACTGTTCTGGTACCACTGGCATACAAATTAGTGAATAGCATGCTTTTTTCGGCTAAACTATCCAGATAGGGTGTTATGTTTTGATCGTTCCCGAATGCTTTCATGAAATCAGCACTAAAGCTTTCCACACTGATCATCACCACATTCATATTCCGTTCCGGTTCTGCATAAGTGATCTGTCGCTCAAGGTTAAACGGATCGTTACTTACAAAACGGGCATTGGGCGTTTCCAGCTGTTGGCGTACAATGTTGAATGCTTCCGCATCGGGCAACACCCGGTAAAACCGGTAGAAATCAAGTTCATTATGGAAAAAGGCCGTTCCAAACTCAAACAACCCGTTCGCCGCCAGCTCATTTGCATAAGCGTTGCTGCTGAACCGTTTCCAATTATTGGTTACAAAAAAATAAGTGATCAGGGGAAAGATCAACAACAGCAGTGCAACCACACTACGCCGTTGAAAACTAACTGCCTGCCGTAAGGCACGGTCAATATTTCTTCTTAAGTACCACACAATAGCAAATGAAACGATCAATACACCGGTAATGATCCACACTACAGGATATGATTCCCTGATATTGCCCAATACTTCGTTGGTATAAATGAGGTAATCTACCGCAATGAAATTATACCGGGTTGAGAATTCGTTCCAGAAAAAGTATTCGCTAATGGAATTGAACAACAGGAGAAAGGTCACCAAAAAAATATCGGCGCATAATACGTATTTACGCCATTGCATACGAAAGGCAGGGCCTTTTTTAGCCAGCAATAAATAAATTAACAACCGCATTCCAAATAAGGCTACAACTCCCCAATGCAGGGCAGCGTTGTATTCTGCAGGCACCAGTTGGGAAATGGAAAAAAACACCATTAGCCCCAAATACAAACCAATTACCCATTTTCGCCACGCAGGCGCATAAAGCTTTTCACTGGTAAACCACAGGTGCAGAACAAAGGGAATAATAATGTAGGAACTGATGGCCAGATCGTAAATCAGGCCAATACCAAATACGCCAAACAGGTTTGAGATCGTCCAGTCAAATCCCCTTCCGGTATACAATAACAAGCCTAATCGTGTTGCACACGAAATGCCCAGGTTAATGAATACCAGCAACAGGATAATGCCAAAACGATGCGCCAAGCCCTTTTGAACCAAGGATCGCAATCGCAGCATGTTTCTTAATGTGTCTGAAAATGTTGAATAATGAACCAGGTGAAATTGGTCCACCCGCTCAATTAGCTAATAAAACCGGTTATTTACAAAAGCCCCTATCAGGATGACCCTTATCATGAAAATTTTTTTTAATAGGGAAACCGGCCGCCCTCGCTTTAATAAAATTACAATGAAAAAGGCCCCCCGATGTGCATCAGAGGGCCAGTTAACAAGCGATTAATAGTTTTTACCAGCCTAAGATATAGGCAAATATGAGGGGAGCTACGATGGTAGCATCACTTTCTACGATAAATTTCGGGGTATTTATATCCAGTTTACCCCAGGTAATTTTCTCATTAGGTACCGCTCCGGAGTAAGAACCATAAGAGGTGGTAGAATCGGAGATCTGGCAGAAATAGCTCCAGAATGGAACATCATGCCATTCCAGGTCCTGGTACATCATGGGCACCACGCAAATGGGGAAATCACCGGCAATACCACCACCGATCTGGAAAAATCCAACGCCTTTACCGCCACTGTTCTTACGATACCAGTCGGTCAGGTAAACCATATACTCAATACCACTTTTCATGGTGGTAGCTTTCATTTCACCTTTGATTACGTAAGAGGCAAAGATGTTACCCATGGTGCTGTCTTCCCAGCCTGGCACGATGAGGGGCAGATTCTTTTCAGCAGCGGCAATCATCCAGCTGTCTTTGGGGTCTATCTGGTAATCTTTTTCCATTACCTTACTCAGCAGCAGCTTGTACATAAATTCATGGGGGAAATAGCGCTCGCCTCTGGCATCAGCGTCTTTCCACAGTTTAACTATATTATGCTGAATATGGCGAAATGCCTCTTCTTCGGGGATACAGGTATCGGTAACGCGGTTCAAACCCTGCTCCAGTAATTCCCACTCCTGTTGCGGGGTAAGGTCGCGGTAATTGGGAATGCGTTTGTAATGATCATGAGCTACCAGGTTCATGATATCCTCTTCCAGGTTGGCACCAGTACAACTGATGATCTGTATCTTATCCTGGCGGATCATTTCAGCCAGAGAAACACCCAACTCGGCAGTACTCATAGCACCGGCCAGTGTAACCATCATTTTTCCACCTTCCAGTAAATGGGTCTCATAACCTTTGGCCGCATCTACCAGGGCAGCTGCATTAAAATGCCGGTAATGATGTTGTATAAATTGAGAAACAGGTCCTTTGCTCATGATCAGTTTTTTTATGGCGCCAAAGGTAGGGAATCGGAGGCCAATTGCCAATTGGCAAAAGGATAAGCAATAGACAAATATTGTTGCTTAGTCTCCTGAAAAGTGTGAGGTAAGAAGCATGAATTAAGAGGTAGGAAAAACGGATAACATCGTACTTCCTATTTCTTACTTCATACTTCTAAATATGAAGGCTCCCCGATGAATCGGAGAGCCTTTTCTTTCCAACTAAAACCAACTATAAGAAAACCGTTGACTATTAATTTTATTTCCTTTCTTTTCTAAACACTTCCCAGCCTGTGGTGCCGTTTGATTTTAGTACAAGCTTCTGGTCACTATTCTCCAGCGTTACGTAATACACATTCTCATGATTGGAAGCCATTTCAAAAAGATCGGTTATCCAGTGTGTGCTGTAATTCTTTTTAAGGTCAGTGAGCAGGCTTATAGGCAACTGGCCCGATACTATATTGCGGGTTACTCCTAACAGGTTACCATTTTGCTCATAAAACGCATATACAACCTGTTCATTCAGGATAAAGGTTACTTTTACAAAGTCTTTTGTGGTTAACCATTGCACATTTTGTGCGCCTGCAAATTCTTTCTCGAAAGATTTAATAATTCTTTCATTTACTTCTTCTTTACCATTGGCAAATGCACTGCTGATGCTAGTTAATAATACGAAGATGCCAATGAGGATTTTGTTTTTCATGATGCTATTTTTTTACTTGGTTCAAATGAGTCCGGGCAATATGGGTCATCCTGGCTATTTGGATGCCAGCCCGGTTTGTTTTAAAATTTTTAAATTATTGTTTGAAGCGGTATGAAATATATGTAGCTGCTTTTCAAAAATTGTTACAGGTAACGGAAATTCTTTTTTTACTGGCTACTAAAGCATACCTGTTATACAATTTGCATAACCGAACCGGTTACACAATACTATATGCGAAGCAACAAACTTTTTCATGGCTATACTTTTAAACTGATTGACTAAACGGATGCTCTATTGATTAGTCGACACAAAAGTAACAGAGGTTACACTCACCGCACGAAATTTATGACTAATGGCAGCCTGTGTTAATTCAGGTTAAACAAAATAGCGGCCAGATTGTTAATGCACCCACTGAAATGCAGTCTGGTTAAGCGTTGCAGCCAATTGTTTAAATATTTCTTAAAACAGGGTTAATCGATCGTTAAAATGGAGTTGTGGAAATTAAGCAGGACTTAAAAAGGAAATATTATTAATTCTTTTTTCAATTTTATTACTAAAAACCGTTGTAAAACGCTATATTGTCAATACCTCAATTGTACACATTTGAACTATCTGGCGCACGCATATTTGTCTTTTAATCAGCCTGCTATACTGGCAGGAAATCTTTTCAGCGATTTTGTAAAAGGGAAGCAGGCATAT
Source organism: Niastella soli (assembly GCF_017742245.1). GTDB lineage: Bacteria > Bacteroidota > Bacteroidia > Chitinophagales > Chitinophagaceae > Niastella > Niastella soli. The sequence goes on along the minus strand of NZ_JAGHKO010000001.1, from coordinate 1,659,826 downwards.
CAGTATCCCGAAGAAGTGCGCAAAGGGATCCTATTACACCGGGCCATCGATTCTTTTACCGATGAACATGCCGCTACCCGGGAAGCCAAAAATATTTTTAAACCCCATTACCGGCTTTATAGTTCCGCCTTTATCGATGTTTCCTACGATCATTTTCTGGCCAACGACATTCAACAATTTACCGACGATTCCCTGTCTGAGTTTTCACAGCAGGTATACCTTTCCCTGGACAAATACCTGGATGTTTCGCCAGAACCGTTCAAACAGTTGTTTCCTTATATGAAACGGCATAACTGGCTATATAACTACCGTACCCGGCTGGGTATTGAACGAAGCTTTGAAGGGGTGGTCCACCGGGCCGCTTATTTAACCGACAGCCAAACGGCCTTTAAATTATTTGAAGAGAACTACCAGCAGCTGCAACAATACTATACCGCCTTTTTTCCCTCCCTGCATCAGTTCGCTCTGAGCACCCTGCAAAATATGTAAAGGCGCACTCCCCACTTACCCGATTAAAATCTTTTTAAAAATTACGCCCACCCGAAGGAATTTTTCCTTCCAGAACGTTTAATGAGAAATAAGTGTTAGCAGGGAATCTTTCTAACTTTTATTTTTGCCGATTAATTACAATCGTAGGGGATTGCCTGAATTTAATAGTCTTAATTTCTAAAATATAAAACGCAGATGAAGCAGTTGGTGGTTTTAATTCTTGGACTAACCTTAATCAATTCAACCGTAAAAGCACAATTTAAAGCACCGGCCCTGGATAAATCGCCCATGGACATGAGCTACTACCCGGTCAATTTCCCCATTCTGAAAATTCAGAATAAAGCCACAGAGCCCCTGTTGTGCCGTGTTTTATACAGCCGCCCGCAAAAAAACGGCCGGAGTGTTTTTGGTGACCTGATCGAATATGGCAAAGTTTGGCGGTTAGGTGCTAACGAAGCCACTGAAATTGAACTGTATAAAGATGTAAAAATTGATAATGCCCGGCTGAAAAAAGGCCGATACAGTATGTACGCCATTCCTTTTCAGGATAAGTGGACCCTGATATTCAATAAGGAAACTGATATTTGGGGCGCGTTTCAATACGACGATAAAAAAGATGTGCTACGTACCGATGTTAAACTGGAAAAACAACAGGACCCAATTGAGGCTTTTACCTTGCTTTTCGATAAAACCGATTCAGGCGCTAATATGATAATGGCCTGGGATAATGTAAAAGCCACCTTGCCGATCACCTTTATAAAATAAAATCATGTACCAAACCAGGCACCTTATAAAACTTTGCTGTATTCTCGGGCTGATAGCTTTTACTATTGGTTGCGACGGGCCCACCACTTCGGGTTCTAATTCCGTAACCATCAACCCCAACAATACTGCCAATCAACCGGTTGAAAAAGACCTGCAACCCGGGCTGGATAAATCGCCTATGGATATGGCCTATTATCCGGTAGATTATCCCAAATTAAAAATGACAGGTTCCTTAAATGAACCACCCGTTGCCCGTGTTATCTACAGCAGGCCACAAAAAAACAACCGTACCATCTTTGGTGATCTTATAAAATATGGCTCAGTTTGGCGCCTCGGTGCCAATGAGGCCACTGAAATTGAGTTCTTTAAGGATGTAATCATTACCGATAAAAAGGTTTCAAAAGGCCGTTACGTTATTTACTGTATTCCCCAGGAAGCCAAGTGGACACTGGTGCTGAATACCGATCTGTACACCTGGGGCCTGAAGATCGATTCCTCAAAAGACGAATATAAATTTACCATCCCCGTTTCCAAAACCCGCTTCCCTTATGAGCTCTTTACCATGGAGTTTGAAAAAGCCGGCAAGGGCATGCAATTAAGTATGGAATGGGATAGTGTAAAAGCCACCTTGCCGATTACCTGGTAATTGTTATCTTGTTGACATGTGTGGTATTGCAGGCATCTTAACCCATCAACCCGATCTGTTATCTGTACAACGCCTAACGAAAATGACAGAGGCGTTGGCTCACCGTGGCCCTAATGGAGAAGGACACTGGATAAATAAGGCCCATACCATAGGTTTTGGCCACCGGCGATTATCTATCATTGATCTGAGTGCCGCCGGTGCACAGCCCATGCATTACCTGGGCCGGTATACCATAATTCACAATGGCGAGATCTACAATTACCTGGAAATAAAGGAAACCCTGCGTCAAAAGGGATATTCCTTTCACAGCCAGAGCGACACCGAGGTAATAATGGCCGCCTATGATTGTTACAGATCTAACTGCCTGCAATATTTTGATGGCATGTTCGCCTTTGCCATTTGGGACGAACAGGAACAAACGCTGTTTGCAGCAAGGGACCGGTTTGGTGAAAAACCATTTTTTTATTATTTCGATGATATTCAGTTTGTATTTGCCAGCGAAATGAAAGCCCTGTGGGCCGTGGGCATTGAAAAACAGATGAATGAAAAAATGTTTTTCAATTACTTCACTCTTGGATATACGCAAAACCCGGCCGCTGCCGAAGAGACCTTTTATACGGAGATCAATAAGCTACCAGCGCGTTCTTTCATTGAATACCATTTACCCGAACAGCGTCTTACCCGCTCACTATACTGGAATATTGACGAAGACTTTATTGATGAAACAATTTCCGATCAACAGGCTATAAGCCAGTTCAATGATCTGTTCACCCAATCGATACAAAGAAGATTGAGAAGTGATGTGCCAATCGGCACTTCGTTAAGCGGTGGATTGGATAGTTCCTGTGTGCTGGCCACCATTCAAAGCATGGCACCCAGGCAATACAAAACCTTCTCGGCCATATTCCCGGGGTTTAAACAGGATGAATCGGGCTGGATCAAAAAAGTATCAGATCATTTCACTACACAAAATCATGCGGTTCAACCCAATGCAGACCGTATTATTCATGATTTTGAAAAAATATGCTATCACCAGGAAGAGCCTTTTCAATCGGCCAGCATAATGGCCCAGTATTATGTGTATGAACTGGCCCGTCAGCAAGGGGTTACTGTATTGCTCGATGGGCAGGGCGCCGATGAAATACTGGCCGGCTATCATAAATATTATCACTGGTACTGGCAGCAATTGTTCAGAGATAATAAAAGCGCGCTATACCATGAATTAAACCAGGCAAGATCATTAGGTATTACAGAACCCTGGGGCTTAAAAAATAAGCTGGCAGCAGCCATGCCCGCCTACGCAGGATGGTACCTGCGCCGGCAACGGGCGCGCCAACAACTTCGGCAAAACGATCTGAATACCGACTTTGTATACGAGCATGGTGAATCGTATTACGACATTGCTCATTTTGAAGAACTGAACAACATTCTTTATTACAACACCTTTGTAAACGGACTGGAAGAATTACTGCGGTATGCCGATAGAAACTCCATGGCACATGGTATTGAGGTACGGCTTCCCTTTTTATCGCACGAACTGGTTCAGCTGTTGTTTGCCATACCTGCACGTTTTAAAATGCGCGATGGTTATACAAAATGGTTGCTGCGAAAAAGCATGGAACCTAAACTGCCAGCCGGTTTGGCCTGGCGAACAGATAAAATAGGTTTTGAACCACCCCAGCAACAATGGATGCATGATGCGCGGTTACAGGAATATATTCATGAATCGAAGCGAACGCTCGTAAAACAGGGCATTCTGAAAGAGCAGGTCATACATAAAAAAATTCAGCCGCAAGAGGCCCACGCGGCTGACAATTACGACTGGCGCTATTTAGTGGCCGGTCAGTTACTGCGCTAAAATTTATAAAAAACACCTTGAGAGAATAGCCTGCTTTCACATAACCAACCCCTCAAGGTGTAACCAACCTTTAGCTTATACTTTTTTATACTTTTCTATCAGCTGGGTGTTACCATCTACATCAACTTTCAAGGTATACCAGTTGTTATTGTCTTCCATCTTGATGTAATAAAGTATGTTTCCACCAACAGTAGCTTCTGTTACGCCAAACAATTTCTTCTTTGAATTTTCCGTACTTACTTTATTCAAAATGTACAATGGCAGCAGTTGTGGGTTGTAATAACGAAGGGAGCTGATCATATTCCCTTCCTTGTCGTAATTTACTTTAGACCTGATGCCGCCGCTTACAAAGCTAACAGCAAAGTATTTGGGAAATTCTTCCCAACGAACTTCAGTGGCAGTGCTAAAAGTTTCATTGAATGCTTTCAGAACTTTCTCGTTCGGATCAAATGGAACAAATGCATACGTGCTGCCTGCTATGAGCGCAGCGGTGAGAATGGCTATCACTTTTTTCATGGCTAATACTTTTATGTGCGTGAAATGATGGATCAAAAGTATAGTGAAGCAAAGCGGAAGTCAAGACAATTAGTACCGGCGGGAGGGTCATGACAAGATATACGAACAATTTCGCACATTTTGCAATGATAAGTATTATCACTTATCACGTCAAATGCAGGCTGACTAACGGTTTGCAGGATGTTTCACTTAATTTCAAACAACAGGTTAAGCTTCTGTTAAACTGGAAAGCTGGATTGTAAACGACGTTAAAATCTTTGTTTGTGTACTAGCTGCCATTAATTCTGCATCTTTGTAACTTATATCATAGGCCATACATTAAATCATTCATTTAGAAAGAGTAATTATGAAAGAAGGAACTAAATACATACATGCCGGTGCTGAACCAGATCCATCAACCGGGGCTATCATGACACCAATTTACCAAACCTCCACTTATGTGCAGACCGCACCTGGTAAACACAAAGGGTTTGAATATGCCCGCTCTCAAAACCCTACCCGCTTTGCGTTGGAAGAAGCCCTGGCCGTAATTGAAAATGGAAAGTACGGACTGGCATTCAGCAGTGGCGTTGCCGCCACCGATGCCGTTATTAAATTGTTACAACCCGGCGATGAGGTGATCGCAGCCAATGATATGTATGGTGGTACCTATCGCCTGTTCACTAAAATATTTGAAAAGTTTGGCCTCAAATTCCATTATGTGAATATGCAGGATCCAGCCAACATCAAGCCTTATATCAATAAGAACACAAAACTGATCTGGACAGAAACGCCTACCAATCCGCTGATCAATATTGTTGACATTGCCGCAGTAGCAGCCATTGCAAAAGCCAATAACATACTGCTGTGTGTAGACAACACCTTCGCCTCTCCTTATTTGCAAAACCCGCTCGACCTGGGTGCCGATATTGTGATGCATTCGGCTACAAAATATTTGGGCGGACATAGTGATGTTATTCAGGGTGCGCTTGTTATGAATGATCAGGCCCTGCGTGACCAGTTGTATTTTATTCAAAAAAGTTGTGGCGCTGTGCCCGGTCCCATGGATTGCTTTTTAGTATTACGCGGCATTAAAACCCTCCATGTACGCATGCAACGCCATTGTGAGAATGGAGAAAAGATAGCGCAGTTCTTACGCAATCATCCTAAAGTAGGACATGTTTATTGGTGCGGCTTTCCCGATCATCCGGGTTATGCAATTGCCAAAAAACAAATGCGTGGCTTCGGCGGAATGATCAGCTTTACTTTAAAAGATGACAGCGTGGAAACAGCCATGAAATTGTTATCCTCTACCAAAGTATTTTCACTTGCCGAAAGCCTTGGCGGAGTGGAGTCATTGATCAATCACCCGGCTACAATGACCCATGCGTCCATACCACGCGAAGAACGTATAAAGAATGGCCTCAGTGATTCTTTGATCAGATTAAGTGTGGGTATTGAAGACGCAGAGGACCTCATAGACGACCTCAAAGCAGCTATAGGATAATTGATGAACGGTAATACTATAACTTCTCAAATAAGCTATTAACGCATGAAACAGCCATCTTTAAAAGATTTCCTGAATCGTAAAACGGAGGAATACAACCAGCCTTCGTTCATTAAAGATGATCCTGTTTCAATACCGCATTTATTTACCCAACAGGCCGACATTGAAATTGCAGGTTTTTTCGCAGCTGTATTCGCCTGGGGCAACCGCACCATCATTATAAAAAAATCACGTGAACTGATGCAGTCCATGGACATGGCACCGCATCAGTTCATTTTACATCATACCGACAACGAACTTAAAAAGTTGTTGTCATTCAAACACCGCACGTTTAACACTACCGATCTGTTGTACTTTATTGAGTTTTTACAATTCCATTATTTAAAACATCCCAGCCTTGAAAGTGCATTTACACTTGGTATGGAAAAAACAGATGACACCATTGAAAATGGATTGACCAGTTTTCATCACTACTTTTTTTCACTGGAACATGTGCCGGCCCGTACCCGTAAACACATTGCCACACCAGAAAAAAACTCTACCTGCAAACGGTTGAATATGTACCTGCGCTGGATGGTACGCTCCGATAATAGTGGTGTTGATTTTGGTATTTGGAAAAACATTTCGCCTGCACAACTGATCTGCCCCATTGACCTGCACGTGGCCCGCGTGGCCAAACGGTTTAACCTGTTGCCAAGAAAACAGATCGACTGGCAAGCGGCCATCGAGCTTACGACCCACCTGCGTAAACTGGATCCCAATGACCCGGTGAAATATGATTTTGCCCTGTTTGGACTGGGCGTAGTAGAAAAGTTTTAATTAGGCGCATCTTAAGTAACGAGGTAGACTCACCCTCCCCCCTTATTACTTCGTACCAAACTTTCTCAGATTGTAAATAAAGCTTAACAAAAAGTATTGTTGCAAAACCTGGCTTTGGTGGTCTTCAATAAAGGTTTGTGAAATGCTACGCGATACGCCCACATTCTGTTTTAAAATATCATATACAGCCAGCCGTAACATCGCCTGTTGCTTTTTGAAGAGTAAAACATTGGCAGCCGCACTCCACATGGTAACGCTTTTATTAAAGCCTGGTGCTATTTGACTGTTATAATTATACTGCAGATTATTTTCCAGTATCAGCCATTTAGGCTGGTTCCAGAAAGCGCTCAGTGAAAGTGTCTTTGTATTAAAGGAGGCGTCCTGTATTGATTGAATTGAATAACGGGTCTTGTTATACCGGATATTAAAAGTGGGCATAATGCTCAATACCTGTTTATAAGTAAAGGTCAAACCCAAAGACTGACTCACACTATACGAATTGGAATTTACAAATTCCTTATTTGAAAATGTATTATTGCGGTTATAATAGCCATTGGTACCCAGGTTCATTCGCAACATCAACTCTCTTTGCTTCCAGGTCCTGCTGTATTGTACGTTGCCAGACATGCCATAATTCCCCTGTACATTCAGCGGTTGACTGTACTGCTTTCCCACATCATCAAACCAGGTTTGCGTTATGACCTGGTTTTGAGTAGTATTAAATCCCAGCCCGGTAAACCAGTAGTTATTCCCGTTTGATTCGCGTACCTGCAGATTTATGTTATGAAAAAAAGAAGGACGCAGATCGGGATTACCCAATTGCACATACAAAGGGTTACTGTTATCGGGCACCGGTTGTAATTGATAAATGGATGGCTGCTGGCTTCGGCCATTGTAGTAAATGTTCACACTGCCGTTTTTACTAAAATTAAATCCCATGTTGGCAGTAGGCGTGAAGTTCATATAATTTTGATGCAACAGCTCTCCTGTAGTAATGGTAAGATTGTCCTGTGTTAAAAACTGTAAGCCCGCTCCAATGGCGGCATTGTATTTACCCTTGCTAAGCGTAAAACTTGCATCAGGCGTCTGCGAAATATTGGTGTTACGAAAAGCATTGGTAAAGGCAGCGTCTTCCAGGTCGTATTTACCAGTAGTTGTATCAAACCGGTGAGTGACCTTGTCTGAAAAATTATTATTAAGCGAATAATTATAGCGGATTATAAGATTGACATACTTATTCAATGGTTCAGAATAAGTGGCTGAAAACGTCAATACCTTACCCGTGTTCTTACCATTGCTTCGCTGGTTTACCAGGTCTGTACTATCAATCAACCCCAATTTGTAGTAATCATTCTGACCTATATTATCACTCAAACTTGACTGGCCGTTATAACTATAATTCAAGCCAAATGTGATGCCCCTGCCTGGTTTGTGAAATCGATGACTGATAAAGAACTCGGTGTTGATGTTCTTCCCATCATCTTTTGTACTATAGGTATTCTCGCTGGTATTGATGACCTTTCCTGATTCGCTTTTTGAATTGGCCAATTTACTGTTTACCCCATCATTTTGGCTGGCATTTAAATTGGTGCTTATGTGAATTTCTGTCAGAGTATCAATGTTATAATCTGCATTCAGCGATAAACGATGATTCCCCCCATTGTAAATATTGTTATTATCGGAATTATAAAAGAATGTAGTGTCCGGTAAAATGTTTTGTCGTTGCGATTTTGAAAGGTTCTCGCTATGGCTGTTGTTGTAAAAATAACTTCCATTCAATTTAATCTGGCTGCCAATATTATTACTAAAGTTCAGACCGCCCGAACCAGCCCGGGTTAAACCGCCCCCGCCTCCATCGAGCGTACTGCTGCTGGTGGAAATATTAAAATCACCACCGGAAATACTTCCGCGATTTGTATTGTTTACATTCCCAATAACGCTGAACTGTTTACTGCCATTAAAGAAGTTGATCATTCCCGATCCTTCATAGCGCTCATCGGTACCATAACCGGCACTCAAATTTCCAAACCATCCTTTTTGCGCCTCTTTTCGCAGCGTAAGGTTTATTGCCAGGTCTTCATTGCCATCGTTCCTTTTATTAAAGCGCGCCTCCCTGCTTTTATTATCAACCACCTGTAGTTTATCAATAACATCTTTGGGTAGGTTCTTCAAAGCTACCCTGGGGTCACCGCCAAAGAATTCCCGGCCGTCAACCATTAACTTCGTTACCTTTTTGCCATTGATGGTAACGTTTCCGTCTCTGTCAACTTCCGCACCCGGCAATAATTTTATCAGGTCTTCAATCATTGCATTGGGCATGGTCTTAAAAGAAGCCACATTGAACTCAAGGGTATCAGGCTTTACTGATACCGGCGGTCTGAGCGCGGTAACTGTTACCGCTTTTAATTCATTGAATACTTTTACCAGCAGAATGGTATCAAGCAGTTGAACTTTGGTATCAGGCGCCAGGTTGAGGGCCCTGGTAAAAGGTTCATACCCCCTGTTGGTAATAACCAAAAAACAGGGCGTGCTCAATGGAATGTCTGTAACGGTAAATTCGCCCTTGCGGGTGGTGAGCGCATAATTAACAAGCGAAGAATCTTTTGACAGATAAACAGTTACCGAAGAGGACTCAACCGAACCACGACTTAATGAGTCTATAACCGTACCTTTGATGCTGCCATAACGGGGCCGTTGTGCCTGAACACAGGTACATAAAAATAAAAAGCATACAATTATCCCAGCACTCCAACGCATGTCCGGAGAATAAGGTTAAAATGTTATGAAGTGTGAGGGTCAATGAATGCTTTAGAATACACCATTCGCTCCTGGTGTATCCCTGTGTAAATTTAGTCAATTGGTGTCACAAGAATAAAACCGCCCGTAAATATTTATTCGGGTGACTAACGGGGTGCTGACGATACAAGATAATTTTTTTATGTAAAATGAACTTATTTACACACTTATGCAAAAGCCTGAAGAAAATGTCCCTTTAATACAAAAGCAGCTGAGCGGTGATTTTAACCTTCCTGTTACAAATGATAAACAACAGCTGGCGGAAGCTCTCGCAGAAGGCATAAACCAGTTGATACAAAGAGATTTTGCACGGCTTTTAAACATATTATACCGGATCGATATTTCTGAAAACACCCTTAAACAAACCCTGGAACAGCAGGCTGATGAGGATGCCGGGCTTTTGATTGCCAGGCTGATAATTGAGCGGCAGCTCCAAAAACAACAAATGCGGGCACAATTCAAAACCCGTGACAACATTCCGGATGACGATAAATGGTGAATAATTCCTAAGTTCGCTTCATGAACCTGATAGAGGTAGCCAATTGGAAACAGGCTCAAGCATTTATTGACCTGCCCAAAAGACTATATAAATACGATCCGCACTGGATTTGTCCGTTGGATAGTGATGTGGAAGCTATTTTTGACCCTTCCCGTAACGTTTTTTTTTCCCATGGCCTTTTAAACCGCTGGTTACTGGCTGATAAAAACGGCCTTATAATTGGCCGTATTGCCGCCTTTATAAATTACGAAAAATCTCATAAGAACCCCCAACCAACGGGCGGGGTTGGTTTTTTTGAATGTATACAGGATGAAAAAGCCGCCTTTCTTTTGCTCGATACAGCCAAAACCTGGCTCAAAAGCAAAGGCATGGAAGCCATGGACGGCCCTATAAATTTTGGCGAGAATGATAAATACTGGGGACTGCTCATCCACGGGTTTAAACCACCCAGCCTGGGCATGAATTACAACCCACCCTATTATAAAGACTTTTTTGAATCATATGGTTTTACCAAACTATACGATCAGCTCACCAACTTTTTAGACGCCACTACGCCCCTTCCTGAGCGGTTCACCAAGATCGCCGACTGGGTAATGAAGAAACCGGATTATAGCTTCCGGCATTTCGACAAGTCGAAGTTTGACCAGTACGCCGCTGACTTCCGCGAGATCTATAACGACGCCTGGAGCAATTTCGAAAACTTCACTCCCATTGAAATGGGTACCATTAAGGAGTCCTTCCGGCAAATGAAGGCCATTATGGATGAAAAGATCATCTGGTTCGCTTACTTTAAAGATGAACCTATTGCCGTGGTGCTTTGTTTGCCCGATGTAAACCAGATCTTAAAACACGTACACGGCAAACTAAACCTGTGGGGTAAGCTAAAATTCCTCTGGTACTCAAAAACCATGAAGGTTGAAAGACTGCGGATCATCATTATGGGTTGCAAGAAAAAGTTCCAGAACCATGGTATTGAATCGGCGCTTATTCGCTGTCTGCAGCTGGAGGTATTGCCGCGTAATACCATCACGGGTGTTGAGCTGGCCTGGGTGGGCGACTTTAACGATAAGATGATCGCCCTGCACGAAGCTACGGGCGCCAAACAGGATAAAATACACCGAACTTACCGCTACATATTCAGGTAACAAATAAAAGATGCCCCGACCATACAGCCGGGGCATCTTTTTATTCAAATCTCTTAGATAACGTTTTAGTTTTTAAACATCAGGTCTCTCACCTTCTCTTTATCTTCTTTTTCCTTTTTCAGATCGAACATGGTACCAAAGACCCTGTCCCAGATAGTAGTACTAACCCCATAGCCTTTATTCTCATTTTTATAATGATGCAGGTGGTGATTGCGCCAAAGCGGTTTCATCCATTTAAAAGGCGGGTTCCACGCATGAATGGCATAATGCATACTGCCATATAACAGGTAACCTAAAATAAAACCCGGAAAGAACATAAACACATTCTCGCGCATCACCAGGTACATAAGACCAAAAATGGCCGATGCCATTATAAGGCTGGGTACCGGCGGCAGAAATAACCGTTCCCTGTCGCGCGGATAATGATGGTGATTGCCATGCATGGTATATACAAACTTCTGTACCCGGGGGCTTTCGCTCACCCAATGGTATAGAAAACGATGCGCGATATACTCAAAGAATGTCCAGAAAAGCAGCGCACCCATGAATGTACCCGTAATGCGCAATGGAGTGAAGCCAAAGTGATCATGACTGTAATAGAGCATGTAAATGATCACCGGAACATACATTCCCCAAATAACCAGGGGGTGTGTTTTGGTGAGCATTTCGAGGTATTGGTTCTGAAATAACCGTGCCTGTCCTTTATTATGTATCTTCTCAAATTTCATAAACCGGGTGATTAAGGGCAAAATTACATAGTTTCTTCAAAAATATCCTCTGTAACACCATTCTCTTTCAACAACTGGTAATGTTTGCTTAATGAAACCCCCAATGAGTACTGCCGGTATGGTAGATTGTATTGCTCTGCATACTTTTTTAACAATCCGGTTACTTCGGGGTAATAAATATGATTAACGTTCGGGAACAAATGATGCGCCACATGATAATTAAAACAGCCCATAAAAAACCTGATGAACCAGTTATCGTTGGTAACGTCATTGGTAGTCGTTAGCATATGCATCATCCAGTTATGCGGTAGGCTATTACCTTCATCCGGCAAAGGAAATTCAGAACTCGTATTGGCATGAGGGCTTAACAACACCATCAATGAAAATACGCTGGCAGTAAATAACATTATTACAAACCCCAATACTATCTGCCACCAGGTTATGTGCAAAATCATTTTGGGCAACACTATCAGGTATAACAAAAAGAATGCCTTGAATACAAACAATTTTACATATTCAACTTTGGGAATAGTAACCAGTTTCCAAATGGTTTTCTTCTTATTAAAAAAGTCTTTGAAATCCCGTACCAGCAACCAGTTGAAAAGGTATAAGGGATACAACAGCGGCAAATAAATATGCTGATACCGGTGAATGGGTAGCGCGCTGCCTGTAGGGAAAATACGTGCCAGGTCACTCTGCTCAATATCGGTATCCCATCCATTCACATTGGGATAGTTGTGATGAAAACGAATATGCCGCTGTCGCCATACAAAGCTATTCGCTCCCATCAGATCGAACAGGTAAACATACCATTGATTTAATTTTTTATCTGGGAAAATGGTGCCGTGGACCGCATCGTGAATGATATTCAGGAATATCATCACCAGGAAAACACCCAATAGGAAATAACCGGTGTAAAAGATCCCTGGCTGGTTACCGGCTACCAGTATGACTGTATAAGTCAATATATAAATGGCGGGGAAAAATACTGCCTTTAATAAAATGCTGCCCCGTCGTTTTGGTTCCAATTGCTGTACAAGAATACTCACATCCTGACGCAATTGATGAAAAATGACTTCATCGCCATTCTTCGCATAGCGTGGTTTGGTTGCCTTTTCCATCAGGAAATCATTGTATGATCTTATCCTATCTTAAATAAATGCTTGCCAGGGTACTCACTTGGTTGGAAAAGTTGATGCAATATTTATAACCACCTAATGAAAAAATGGTTTAGGGAAGACTAAAAATTATTTGAGAAGGCTACTATTAAAAATAATAGTAATAACCGTTAGGGAAATTTTTCTACATTTTCTTGTTATCGTAAGAGATCTCTGACGGTGGTCAATGTGTAACTTCTTTGGCGGAGATAATTGATCAGCGCCGGAAGCTGGTAATAAAATTTATCTGTGCGGGCAGGATGCGAACCTATGTGTATCAATAATACAAAGCCATTTAACCCCGTGGCGCTTCGTTGTTCATAATTAATAATTGAATCTAATATCGCCGCACTGCTCCGGTAGTTCTTCATATCGGGTGTAGTATAATCCGCATTGCTATAAGTGCCTGGTGTATAATTTATCAATTGTAAGCCCGCTTGTTTAGTCCAGGCGGCAATCGTATCATTATACCATTCATACGGTGGCAGAAAATATAATGCTTCTTTTTTATTAATGCTGTACGCAGCCATAGCAGTATAATTGTCGGCCAGGTCATGGGCAAATTGCTTTTGCGTCACCAACAGGCTGTCACGTTGGTTCCAATCGCAATACACCAGGTGTTGGTCGGAGTGAGGCCCCAGATAATTGCCCTGTTTTCTCAATTGACCAATTATCTGTTTGTTGGCGGCCTTGCGATAAAACCGCCCCGTAAAGAAAAAAGAAGCCTTTATTTTTTCCTGTTGTAAAAACCGGGCAATATAAGCAGCGCCATCTGCATATTCATCGCCGGTAAAAACAAGTGCCAGTTGTTTTTTGGCAGTACTTCCCCGCGTTATAGCGCCATGATCATAAGTAACAGGCGTTTGTTGTGATTTGCCCATTTCTTTGGCTGCCAGTAAATAAATAAGCGATGCCGTACCGTCCATGGTGGGTTCATTGGTACTGTAATCGCCATAGTCATCATGATACACTACCAGGTCGCTTTGAAAGTCGGCATATTCATCGGGTTCGTTCAGGGTGATACCGATCAGACTTTTATAAATTGACCCATACACCGGGCCATCAACCAACCCGCCATTAATGGGGTAATGCCCTATATGAGTAAAAGCCGAGTGTGGGTCGGCCGGCGTATCACCACCAGCAGGCAGCCCATAAACCATACTGGAGCCCCAGGGATTACAGCCCAACAACCAGTCAAAACAAGCCTGCTCCAGTTCGCTATAGCTGGTATCACCACTCAACTGACGGTACCAATAACATTGTATGGCAAAGGAAGTGGTGAGGTTATTACTGCACCAGATAAACGGTATGCCCCGGTAAAAAGCATTCTGCCGGGCCTTTTGCCATACCCGTTCAATTCCCTGTTTATAAAAATTTATCAAGGTAGCACGCTCAGTACCGGTTGACAATTTTGCCAGTTCGTAATGCCCGATATTGATAAAAGGATACCACTGATAATGCCGGGCCGTATCAGCACCCAGCCACGGTGTTATAGTTTCGCCCTTTGCATATGTTTTTGCCGCCCCCAGGTATTTTTTATTGGCCCTGTTCAGGTGGGCAAGTGCGGCGCCGGCCAGCTCCATATCGTCTGTCCAGTTGTCTTCTTCATAAAAATAAGGCGAGCGCCCCGGTGCCGTTTGGCAAACACCAGGCTTTTCAACGCCCAATGTCCAGGCCGACAATGCCCGGCTTTGTAATAAAGTATCATTAAATAACTCAGCCCCTAAAGCAAACGCGCTGGCAAACTTGCCAGCAGTGGAAGCCAGACCGGTTGACCGGTTCTTATATTTCCCAAAACCCTGAGGAGTGGCTGTACAAAAATAGACCGGCCGTTCAAAGCCACGACCATAAAAACTATCCTCTTTGGGCAAGCGCATTCCATGATGATCTCGGTCGTCGGCAATCTGATTAAACAACCAGTCTTTACGGGGATGCATTTTTAATAACCAGTTCAAACCCCAGCGGGCTTCATCCAGCACATCGGATTGGTTATTTTTCCCAGGTAACCCGTTTGCCAAATGGCCATCGCCAAAGGCATTGGGAAAATCGCGCGCTGCAGCCAGCAAATGCCAGGTAGCATTGGCCGATGTAGTTAAATATTGCAGATAATCGGAGGCATCGTGCCAGCCACCACTGGCATCAATATGGGTGCTATCGGGCATAGGACCGTATAAGGTATACCCATCATGCGTATGGCAACTGTCTTTCAAAAAAGGATTAAAGCCACTGCGTTGTTGCCGCATGTAACTCAAACAGAAATCGGCCGCACCTTTGTACACATCTGCCCCAATGGTGAACTCAGGCGAGGTAGCCTCACCCGCCTTTATAAAATAACGCCCTGGTTTGGTGAAGTTGGTAAAATTCAACCGGCCCGTTTGGGTAAAGGGCCCATACCCTCCATATGCCTTACCGGCTTTTCCTGTAAAAACGGGTTTTCCACTGGTTACATCAATAATAGAAAAACTGGTTATGGTATTATTTTCTTTACTGCACCACACCGCTATCTTGGGGCTGCCAGGTTTATAACCCAATAAATTAATGCGCACCCAACTTTGTTGCGGTTGGGCTGTAACGGTAAACCCGGTTAGGTTTAACAGTAAAACAAGTAAACCAATAGAGGCAAGCCGGCACTTTATCATACACTTAATTGCTATAATTAAACTGAAAGGCACTCAGATCAGGTGAATATTTTCTTTTCCGTTTCAGTTCGTATTGGTAAATAATATTTCCTACTTCTTTAAAAAAAGGATACCCGGTTTCTTCATACTCATATTTGTCATCATTCAATACCCCATCGCTGTTCACATAAATATTGCCACTTACCATAAATTCAATCTTGTTCTTGAAATCAACGATATAGGCAACATCGGTCAGGAAACCATACGACCAGCCTGTTTTATTAAATACCCGCATATAAGGCGGAATTTTACTTTTCCAGGCTTTGAACATAAAGAACTTGGTATAACTATCGAAAAACTCAGTAGTATCATATCTCGGATAATCGCTTTCTGATGGCAGTTCACTCATATAGCGATGCAGGAATGTATAATCTTCGGGTTGTAAATGAAACTGTTTTTTAGCGGGCGTTGCTTCAGGAAACAAAGCAGCCTGCAATACCTGTTGCATATCTTCCAATGGAAAATTATTATGCGTGGTAAAATCGAAGGGTTCTTTTATTAAACTATCATACCGGTTAAAATGCGCCCGGCCTATCAATATTTTCTTATGAAAGTCGAACGGATCAGGATTGAACAAAGGAATTTGTGCATACAACAAACTATCTTCCTTCATAAACCGGATAGGATTGGTATGGCGGTTCTCATCCTCATTCATGGTAACAAAGCGGCGGGTAATGCGGGTATCCTTATACCCCATTTGCCATAAGCGTTCATTCAATTGTTGCTGGCCTACAAATTCATACAAGCGGTTATAGGCGTCGTTGTCGCTTACCAGAAAGACCTTTTTTACATAATGGGCTAAAGATGGCAGATAGTTGGCAGCGCTGCTATCGCATTTAACCCGGGTTTGGCGGCTATACGCGCTATCGGTAAGCATGGTGGTATATTTGGTAACACCATACTTCTTTAAGGTATTGATCTTTTCCAGGGCTAATAAGGCTGTGGGCAGTTTAACCATGGAGGCCGGGTTAAAATATTCATTCCGGTTTACCCTGAAATAATAATTGGTAAAATGAGGCTTGTTATTTTTATCGCGGTCGATCTTTGTATAAATAAGCTGGTAGTGAAACGTATCGGGTTGGTTTAATATATCTTTCAAAAAAGGCGAGGCCTGTTCCCGAATCAGCTGTTCAAGCCATTTATCCGTTTTGTTTTGCGCATGAGCTATGCCAATTGTTGCTAACAAGGCTGTTACTACCACCAATTGTTTCATGGGCAAAAGTTACAAACAATTGAAACCGCCCGGCAATTTTTTATACCGCATTTTCCGGCAGACTTTCCCCCAGTCACCCTTCCAACCAGCCAACTCGTCAACTCGTAACAAACTAGTCAACTAGTTAACTTAAATTGCAGCCATTAAAATACTGCCATACATGAAACTTGTTTCTTATCTCAGCGAAGGTCATGACCGTGTAGCCATACTGGTAGACGGATTACTATATGATACCGAAGTTTTACACCCCGATCTGCCTCCCAATATGAGTATGTTCCTTGTTTACTGGGAAGACGCTTATGCCATGGCGCTGGGTGGAGAAATGATGATCAAAGAAGGGAAAATCCCTAAAAGCAAGGGCTTTGCGTATAATAGCGTACCTATTCTTGCACCCGTTCCTTTTCCTTCATCCTGCCGTGATGGGTATGCTTTCCGCCAACACGTGGAAGCGGCCCGCCGTAATCGCAAAGTGCCCATGATCCCCGAATTTGACCAATACCCCATTTTTTATTTTACCAATCACCATAGTATTCAGGGCCCGGGCGATATTCAATGTATGCCCGATCATTTTGAAAAACTCGACTTTGAGTTGGAAGTAGCCATTGTGATCAGTAAAGCAGGCCGTAACATCAGGGCCGAAGATGCCGATGAATATATTGGCGGCCTCATGATCATGAACGATATGAGCGCACGTCGTCTGCAAATGGAGGAAATGCTGTTGAACCTCGGACCTGCCAAGGGAAAAGATTTCTCAACAGTGATCGGCCCCTGGCTGGTAACCCTGGATGAATTACAACAATATGAGGTACCTACCAAAGCTGGTCATACCGGTAAAAGTTTCAACCTGCGCATGCAATGCCGGGTAAATGGCAAACAGGTGAGCGATGGTAACATGAAAGATATGGACTGGACCTTTGCCGAGATCATTGAAAGAGCATCTTATGGCGTAAACCTGAACCCAGGTGATGTAATTGGCAGCGGCACCGTAGGCACCGGTTGCTTTTTAGAACTGAATGGCACCGGTAAACTGAACGATCCCAACTATGTTGAACAGTGGCTGCAACCTGGCGATGTGGTGGAAATGGAAATTGACGGACTGGGTATACTCAGCAACACCATCGTTAAAGAAGAGGATGATTTTTCATTATTGGCCAGAAAGAAATCAGTTTAATTCCCTGCAACATGATCATTGATTTAAAAGACCTGACACCCGTACTGAGGCAAAACTATTTGCAACATGCAATAGCGCCCCGGCCTATTTGTTTTGCCAGTACCATTGACAAGGCAGGTAATGTTAACCTGAGCCCCTTTAGTTTTTTCAATATGTTTTCCAGCAACCCGCCCATGGTGATCTTTTCACCGGCCCGGCGGGTACGCGATAATACCACCAAACACAGCTTGCAAAATGTACTGGAAGTACCTGAAGTGGTGATCAATATTGTTGATTACGACATGGTATACCAAACCAGTTTGGCCAGTTGTGAATTTCCCAAAGAGGTGGACGAATTTACCAAGGCAGGTTTTACCGCAGAACCGGCCACACTGGTGAAGCCACCCATGGTAAAAGAAAGCAAGGTGAAAATGGAATGCAAGGTGCATGAAATAAAACCATTGGGTACCGAAGGCGGGGCTGGCAACCTGGTGCTTTGCGAGATCCTGCGTATGCATATTGCCGATGAAATACTCAATGAAAATGGGATGATCGATCAGCGTAAGCTGCATCATGTGGCCCGCCTCGGTGGCGACTGGTATTGCAAGGTTGACGAAACCAATCTTTTCATGGTGGAAAAACCCAATACCAAACTGGGCATTGGCATCGATGCGCTGCCTGCTCCTATTAAAAACAGTAAAATATTAACTGGTAATAACCTGGGCCAGTTAGGCAATGTGCACGAAATGCCGGTCATTGACCCGGCTTTTGATGACGCCCAGCTAAAAAGCATTTTTCAATATTATTCGGTAAATCCCACAGAAATGGAAACCGAATTACATACCTATGCCAAAAAGCTGCTGAACGAAGGCAAGGTGCAGGAAGCCTGGCAGGTATTACTGGCGCTTAATTAGTTACCTGGTGCCGCCAGCCCCCACCTATCGGGGGTTACCAGGAAAACCGGAAATGGCCATGCCTTGGTGCTTGCCCCTTATTTATTTACCTTTGCAGCCGCATTTGCAAAATATATGAGTACACAACATTTGTCTGAACAGGAGATCATTAGACGCGAGAAATTACAGGAATTACAAAAACTGGGTATCGATCCATACCCCGCACCGCTTTATCCCGTGAATATCACTGCCGAAAAAATAAAGCAGGACTATAAGGGTGAAGAAAATAAAGCTGATTTTGCCGATGTATGCCTGGCTGGCCGTATTATGGCCTTTCGTGATATGGGTAAGGCTTCTTTTGCCAAAATTCAGGACAGCACCGGAACTATTCAGGTGTATATCAAGCGCGATGAGATCTGCCCCGGCGAAGACAAAACGCTGTACGATAAAGTATGGAAACACCTCATTGACATCGGTGATATCGTTGGCGTAAAAGGGTATGTGTTCACCACCAAAACTGGTGAAACCTCTATACACGTTACAGAACTCACCTTCCTGACTAAGTCGTTAAAACCGTTACCGATCGTAAAGGAAAAAGATGGTGAGACCTTTGATGCGGTCACTGATCCCGAGTTCCGTTACCGTCAACGGTATGTGGACCTGATCATTAACCCAACGGTTAAAGACACGTTCTTAAAACGCAGTCAGCTCATCAATACCATCCGTGATTTCTTAAATGCCCAGGGTGCCCTGGAAGTAGATACTCCGGTATTGCAAGCCATCCCTGGTGGTGCAGCTGCCCGCCCATTCATTACGCACCACAATGCGCTGGATGTGCCTTTTTATTTGCGTATTGCCAATGAGCTGTATCTGAAACGCCTCATCGTAGGCGGGTTCGACTGGGTATATGAATTCAGCCGTAACTTCCGTAACGAGGGCATGGACCGCACGCATAACCCTGAGTTTACCGTGCTGGAATGGTACACTGCCTACAAAGATTATTTCTGGATGATGGAGATCACCGAACAACTGTTCGAGAAGATCGCCCTCAACCTGCATAATACTACTGCACTTAAAGTAGGTGATAAAGATATTGATTTCAAAGCGCCATTTAAGCGCATCAGCATATACGATGCTATTAAAGAACATACCGGCTTCGACGTTAGCAATATGAACGAAAGCGAATTGCGCGAGGTGTGCAAAAAGCTGAACATTCATACCGAAGCCAGCATGGGTAAGGGAAAACTGATTGATGAACTCTTTGGGGAGAAATGTGAAATGCATTACATCCAGCCCACCTTTATCATCGACTACCCGGTTGAAATGAGCCCGCTTACCAAAAAACACCGCAGCAAAGCAGGGTTGGTTGAACGTTTTGAACTGATGGTAAATGGTAAAGAGATCGCCAATGCCTACAGTGAATTGAACGACCCCATCGATCAACGCGAGCGTTTTGAAGAGCAGGCTGAACTGCTGAAACGCGGTGATGACGAAGCCATGTATATCGATAATGACTTCCTGCGCGCCCTCGAATATGGGATGCCACCCACCTCAGGCATTGGAATTGGTATCGACCGCCTGGTGATGCTGATGACCAATCAACCCAGCATCCAGGATGTACTGTTGTTCCCGCAAATGCGGCCTGAAAAAACAGGTGAGTAAAAAATCATATTCTTAATAAACATCATACAAGACCCTGACATTTAATATGTTGGGGTCTTTCCTTTTAATTTATTCCCGTTTTTGGACACCCTTTTCCCATAGGAGGAAACCCTTAGGACGGTAGCTAAATTTTTTTCATAGATAACGTTTTAGCTTTTAGCGCATTAAGGGCTTTCCCTTAGTTGGCAGCGTTATTGTAAACTTCACACTATCAAAAGATCCGTGAATATGAAACAAGTTTACACGCTCGCATTCCTGCTTATATTAAGTGTACAACACACAATTGCACAATCAGTAACGCTCGATTGGGGACCCAGTTTTAGAAGTGGAAATGGTTGGAAGGATGGTAATGAAACTGGTACTGCCAACAACATCGGTAGCTCTGGCGTAAATGCAACCGTAACTATTACCAACAGCCAGACTAACGCTGACCCTTACGATGGTTTTACCGTATTTACCTCTCCCGGAATAAACCATAATTATTATAGTGCGTTGAATTCTACCGCTAAAAGCCTGGGGTTCGGTGTTGACTGGAACAGGAATACCAGAACTGCTGATATCACCATTAAATTCAGCGCGCCTGTTGCCAATGTAAAATTCAACATTGCCGATATTGATAAATCAGGTACCAACTCAGCCACTTATATTGATCAGGTTACTATAACCGGTAGCAAAAATAATACAGCAGTAACCAATCCTACGCTTTCAAAACTGGTTACAACCTCAACGATTTTCACCATAGCCGGGAACACGGCCACAGCCAATCCTACTAACGGAGTGGGGGGTAGCTCTAATTCATCCCTCACCGATCAGAGTGGAACAGTGGTTGTTAATTTTGGTACCACCCAATTAGATCAGGTAACGATCCATTACCAGAATAATAGCAACGCTGATAACGATCCTACCCAACAATTCATTCTTATTGGCGGTGTTGCTTTTCAACCGGCTTCCACCTTACCGCTTACGTTGACTTCTTTCAATGGCATCTTTAAAAATAATGCTGTTCAGCTTAACTGGACAACCTCACTGGAAGACAATGTAGATAAATTCGTTGTTGAAAAAAGCTCCAATAGCACCGACTGGCAGCCATTGACAATAGTGAAAGCCACTGGCACCAGCATTATCAGCAATGAATACAAGACTACCGATGCTACTGCAGCGGCCGTGAATTATTATCGCCTGAAAATGGTTGACCTCGATGGGCAGTATACCTATTCACAGATCATTCAGATCCGTAGCAATGGGGATGAAAAAACCAGCGTCAGGTTGTATCCCAATCCTGTTGCCAACTCAGCCACTTTAAATATCACCAGTGACAACAAACTGACTGCAACTATTAAATTATATAACCAGGCTGGTGCACCCTTGCAACAACTGCAACGTCCGCTTATTACCGGATCGAATAACATTCCTGTTCCCGGCATCGCCCTGTTACAGCCAGGGGTATATATAATTACTGTAGAAGATGAAACAGGTAAAAAATTAGGAACGACTCAATTCTTTAAACAATAACCTCCTGATTGTAGCCATGATTAAAACAAAAAAGGTCCCCCGACATATCGGGGGACCTTTTTTTATAATTTATAAGAAAAGATCAGGCATTAATTTCTGCGAGGGGTTCACGGCATAGTGCGTAAAATCGGTAACCCCCTGTTCACTCAGGATCTCTTCATCAATAAAGAAATTACCCGTGCACTCTGACCCCGGCCGTTGCAGCAGATAATAAGCAGCATCTGCTACTATCTCAGGTTTGCGGCTGCGTTGCACCATTAGATCGCCGCCCACAATATTTTGAATGGCTGCTGTAGCAATGGTAGTTTTTGGCCATAGGGCATTTACCCCAATTCGATGCGGCTTTAATTCTTCTGCCAAACCCAGCACACACATACTCATCCCAAATTTACTTATGGTATACGCGAGAAAGCGCCCAAACCATTCGGGGTTCAGGGTTAATGGCGGTGATAAATTCAGGATATGCGCATTTGTACTCTTCTTTAATGCGGGAATACAGGCCTTGCTCATAAAAAAGGTGCCCCGCACATTTATATCGTGCATTAGGTCCCAGCGTTTGGGCTCCATTTGTTCGGTGGGCAATAAATTAATAGCGCTGGCATTGTTGATCAATATGTCAATGCCGCCCAGTTGGTCCATCGTTGTTTTTACAATCTGTTCAATACTGTCTTCATATCGAATGTCGCCCTGGATAGGAACAACCTTACCTGCACCGGCTTTGGAAATGTCTTCTGCAGCGGTATAAATGGTCCCTTCCAGTTTAGGATGCGGTTCAGCTGTCTTTCCTACAATTGCAATCTCGGCCCCTTCAGCTGCTAAACGCATAGCAATAGCTTTTCCTATTCCGCGCGAGCCTCCTGTGATCAGTACTTTTCTTCCCTTAAATGGCATGTGTTTTCGTTTTTTCGGGTGATTCAATTAGCAAAGCATCCTACAATTTATTCTAATTCAGAATCAAATAGAAACTAAAAGTACAAGCACTTACACGATTACGTAGTTTTACTATTGCGTAAGTAATTGCTGAAATTTTTAAATCAAGCGTTTATTCTCTTGCAAAGTCGATATTTTAACAATATGTTTGCTACTGTTACTGATTGATTGATTCACAAGAACACCAATGTCCAAAGAAAAACCTGATCCAACAATCCAAGGAAAAACCAATTAACAAGATCCAGAAAAACCAATCCTGATAAAATCAGGACGATCCAAGATCCAGAGAAAGACCAAGAAAAAACCAATGTTCCTGAAAACCGAACGTTCCTGAATCATTCAATTAAGACAAAAAACAAAATCCAGATCCGCTTAATCCAAGGCATCCTTTGAAAACGATTTAAAATTTGTACCTCCTGATGAACCCTGTTCCTTCTTGGTAAGGTTTAGTACAACTTTTTGACAGTCCCGGAATACCTCCGGGATTGTTTCTTTTTATACCTGTCCCAAACTCATTATAAAACCAAAAGTCCGAAAGAAGCGGACCGCTTTCGCGGTTACTCCTTCCGGACTTTTATCCTTTGGACCTTCGGACATTTCAGCCATCGCTTTGCTTACTTTCTATAACCTTGTAACCTGTCTATTTTTACCTGTTGTCCTTGGGTCCTTTATCTCATCTAACTCTCTACTTGCGATCTTTTAGTAGTTCCAGCTATATACGGGTTTTTCAATAAATACATGCTTAGTGCGCATCGGTAATAATAACCGGCTTCTTTTTGAATTTCTGCAGGTATATTACCGGGATTGCCAACAATACAAACACCCCAATGACCATATACATATGATCGTATGTAACCAGCATGGTTTGTCTGATAATATTCCCCTCCATCATCCCGTTGCTTGCCTGCTGTGCCTCCAGTAAAGAATATCCCTTGCCCAGGAATAGCTGCACCAGGCCTTCCTTACGTTGTACAAAAGCAGGGTTAAAATTATTGGTGTTCCCAATTAACGCAGTGCGCACCTCTCCCGACTTAACGTGAATGAGCGTGGTTAAAATGGCCACCCCAAAGGAACCTCCCAACTGCCGCATCATATTGTTCAAACCAGTTCCCTGGCCTATTTGCTTGCCCTGTAGCCCCTGAACAGCCAATGTAGTCAACGGTACGAACAGAATGGCCATACCAATACCACGAATGATCAGTGGCCAGAAGAAATCGCCAGTGCCTGATTCCAGGGTGCTGTTCGATAACAGCCAGCAAAACACAAAGAACAGAATGAAACCACCGGTTGCCATAAACTGAGCCGGCACTCCTTTCTTTAACATAGCCCCTACAAATGGCATACACAAAATGGTAGCCAGGCCCCCAGGCAACAGGATCAACCCGGTTTGCAGGGCAGTAAAGTGTAACAGGTTCTGACAAAATACCGGGAATATAAATACCGATCCATATAAGGCGAATCCAAGCGCAAAGGAGGTAATAATGCCTATTGCAAAGCTTCGGTCTTTCAAAATTCGAAAATCAACTACCGGGTGATCGGTGCTTAATTCACGCCATATAAATCCAATACCAGCCAAAATGGTTGAGATGGTAAGTGCAGCTATATACGGAGTTTGAAACCAGTCTTCGGTTTCGCCTTTTTCCAATACCACCTGCAAACTACCCACACCAATGGCCAGCAATAAAATGCCCCACCAGTCAACCGGCTTGCCCTTGGCAAGCATGGGCGACTCCCGCACAAACATCGATACCAGGAAGGCAGCAATAGCGCCAACAGGAATGTTTACATAGAAGATATAACGCCAGTTGGTATTATCAACAATGTAGCCACCAATGGTGGGTCCAAGTGTTGGGCCTACCACCGCACCCAAACCAAACAGGGCGGTTGCCATCCCGATCTCTTCACGGGGCCAGGTTTCCATCAATATGGCTTGTGCAGTTGACAACAAACCACCACCGGCCAAACCTTGCAATAATCTGTATAGTATTAACTCAGTGAGCGAGTTTGCCTGTCCACATAAATAAGAGGCGGCTGTAAAGATGAGGATAGAGGCCAGAAAATAATTCTTTCTTCCAAAACGATCCCCTAACCAACCCGACATAGGCAGTACGATCACATTCGCTACCGCATACCCCGTCACCAGCCAACCGGCATCTTCCAGGGTTGCGCCCAGGTTACCCATTATATCCGGCAGGGCTACGTTTACGATCGTCGTATCGATCAACTCCAGCAGGGAAGCCATGATCACCGTAATGGTGATGATCCACTTCCTGAATCCATGTTCTGCCATAATATTTTATTTTGCTAAACGTTGAACGCCGAAGGCTGAACGCGGGATACACCACTATAGGTCATCTCGTTTTTCGTTGAGCGTTTTGCGTTCCGCGTATTAAGGTTTTTTAGTATCAACTACCACTTTGGCACTTAAACCAGGACGTAAGCGGCTAATGAATTCTTTATCTGATTTATCAAGCTTGATACGTACAGGTACCCGTTGTACAACTTTTACGAAGTTACCGGTAGCATTATCAGGAGGCAGTAAAGAGAACTTGGCCCCAGTTGCACCTGCAAATGATTCCACCGTTCCATTTAATTGATGATCTGCGAATGCATCCACATTGATATGCACAGCCTGTCCTATCTGGATTTTTTCAATCTGAGTTTCTTTGAAATTCGCGGTCAAATACAATCCGTTGTCATTTACGATAGAAAACAATGACTGACCAGCCTGTACCAGCTGACCCGGTTGAATGGTTTTCTTTGAAATAACACCATCGGTGGGGGCAGTAATAACAGTATAGCTTAATTGCAATTTGGCATAATCAATATCTGCCTGACGCAAACCGATGTTTGAAGCAGTGGCATTCACCTGTTGTTTGTTGGTGCTTACTTTCTCACTTACTACAGGCACCTGAGTTTGGGCAACATGTAAAGCAGCTTCTGCAGCATCTTTTTCAGCTTTGGCTGCATCATACTGCGCCTTGGTAATAGCATGGTCTTCATACAAAGCTTCATAACGCTTGAAGTCTTCAGTAGCTTTCCAAACCCGCACTTTGGCGGTTTCAATATTTGCCTGGGCAGTAGCGATGCCGGTTTTAGCTTCGTTCACGGCATATTGCGAAACGTTCACTGATTGTTTGGCAACAGCCAGGGCAGCCTGGGCCTGTTGCAGCCTGATCTGAAAATCACGGTCATCCAACACAACCAGGGTATCACCTGCATGTACAACCTGATTATCTACAAAACGAATTTCTTTAATATAACCGGTTGCTCTTGTCACTACCGGACTGATGTCGGCATCGAACTGAGCGTTGTCGGTTTCCTCATGGCTTTGGCCATAAAAATATTCTTTAGCGGTAAACGCCAGGGCGCCTACTAAAACAAGACCCAGGATAATAGGGAAAACGATCTTTTTTCCTTTGCTCTTTTTAACGTCGTTCATACAATATCTCTTTAATGCTTTTTTAAATGGTTAGGGTTGAATGTGTCCGGTTGTTTTCAAAAGTGCATAGTAAGCGGCGGTAGCATCTGCTTTTGCCAACTCCAGCTTCAAACGCGATTGATACAACAGGGTTTGTGCTTCAATACGGTCGGTGGTTGTAACCAGGTTGTTCTTGAATTTCGATTCGGTTATCCTTTCGTTCTCAGTTGCCTGTACCACCGCATCATTCAGTAATTTGATTGTTTCCAGTGTTTGCTGATATTGGATATAGGATTTATTCACATCCATTTTCACCTGGTCGGTCAATACATTACGGGTAGCCGTTACTTCCTGCTTTTGTAAACTGGCTTCAGTAGCCTTGTTCTTGTTTTTGAAGAACCCGGTAATATCCCAGCTTGCATTGATCCCTACTACAAAAGGTGCCAGGTAAGTAGCGCTTTTAGGCACCAATGCTTTTGAAGGGTTAATGTAATACAGGTTACCACCAACACCAAGGGTAGGTAATTTTTCGTCGCGAATTTTCTTGATGTTGATCTCAGTCAGTTTATCCTGGTAATTCAGCGAGCTGAATTCCTTTCTATCTTGCAGGGCCTGCTTCATGTAAACATCCGCTCCTTCTGTTATATCCAGTTTGTATACCACATCCTGTACCTGTACCATTGTATTGTCAGGCAAGCCCAGCAAGATATTCAGGTTATAATTCACCACCTTACGGCTGTGTTCCAGTTCTACCTGTTGTATTTGAATATTCGATTTCTCTAATTGAAAACGTAACACATCATTCTTGGTAGCCAACCCCTGACTTTCAAACTTTTTGATCTCTGTTAATTTCTGATCAACGTCTTCCATGTTCTGGGCTACTATCTTCAGGTTCTGCTGAATTTTGTAGAAGTTGATATAGGCATTGATGATGTTGTAAACAATTTCATCTTTATCCTTATCGGCATCCAGTTTGCTGCTTTGGATCAGGATGTTGGCCGATTCTTTTGCATAACGGAATTTGTGCTGTGCAAAAATTGGTTCATTAATACTGAGTGTTCCCTGATACAAGGTGTTATCAAAAGGGAATTTCATGCTTTTGGGATCGGCGCCACCTTCGGAAGGCAGGGCAAAACTTCTCGACAGCATCAAAGCGTGACTGTAACCGGCGCTCACTTTTACAGTAGGCATTGTTTCGTCTTTCGCCTGTTCCAGTTGTGAGTTGGCTTGTTCAATTTTATTTTGAGCCAGTTTTAATTGCTTACTGTTTTGCACGCCCAGCTGTACGGCTTCCTCCAGGCTGATGGTTCTGGTTTGTGCTTGCGCAGAAAAAATGGTTAGTAATAAGGCTAGTCCAGATACTATTTTCTTTTTCAAGTTCATGCGTTCTATATTAAATATGTTATTCTTCATTTTTGATATCCAGGTGCGCCCGCAACATTTGTTGTAAATGGGTCTTCAATCGGGCCGACATTTTCTTACGGTAAGTAGCATCGTCGGTTTCATCAATTTTCATCAGGCGGCTATACAGGTTGGCCGAGTTTACTACCTGCGTTAAAGTGCCAAAAACACTGGCCATCGTAAGCTCTACATCCACTTTAGCAAACAGTTTCTTCCTTTGTCCATCGGCGATCACTTTCTTTATCTCCTCCAGGTTCCGCATTTTTATACTGATGATGAGCTCCTTTATTGGGCTCGACTTCGCTTGATTGTATGTCTGCGACAGGATACAATGGAACCGGTAGTTGTTCATTATTTTTTCAATATAGAACTCAACCAGTTTGTCTATTTTATCCCAGGGGGTCAGCGTTTGATTCTTATTTAATTCCTCAATAACCCCCAGTGTATACCCGGCCCGGTCTTCAACCAGTGCTTCCAGTAATTTTTCTTTTGATCCGAAGTAATACGAGATCATGGCAAGATTAACGTTAGCGAGTTGGGCTATATCCCGCACAGAAGTCCCATCAAATCCATTTTCTGCAAACAGTTGCTCTGCAACTGAGAGTATGTGTGCTCTTTTATCTACTTTCTCCGTGAGTGACATATGACATCCTTCTTTTGGAGCCCCAAAATTAAACAAACGTTTAAATTAAACAAACGTTTAAATAACTTTTTCCCGACACGGCGTTGCAATTATATAAATGGGAACGGGTTGGATATAACTCATTGAGAATGATACTTAGTTGATTTTAAAGAAGATCAGGGGTACTATTTTAATATTAAAGGGGTTGGCGAAACAGTGCTCCGATAACAATTAAATAACAAACGGCCCTTGTCATTAGTCACCCATCATGCGGGTCTCGACAAGATCTGAACGGGTTTGCACTCCATAAGGTTCAAAAGCATACTGGTTTTAGGGAGCGGCTGTAGTGGAGTTGTAGTAGAGTGGTAGAGGAATGCTCAGGAAGTGGTCAGCCAGTTGTCTGCATATTGTCAGGGAGTTGTCTTGGGACTGGTTCCATGAGCATATCCGGAGTACCCGTGGAGTACCCGTGGACCACCCTGAGACAATAGGCAGGCCATTGGGCTACCATCTTAATACAATTAAAGTACCATTAGGCCTCAGCTGTGCCCCTACCCGGTATCGCTTTTGGCGGGTGCTGGTAGTTGACTTGTCGCCAGATGGTAGGGAAAGCATCTGGGTATTGCCTGAAGATTGCCCGGCAATGGCCCGAGTATTGCCTACCGGCACTAAGGGTTCTGGGGGGACTCCAGGCAATCCCCAGGGTGGTCCCGGGCAGGTAATCTGGCATTCAGCTACCATTCCCCCGCTATTTTCCTCCCACTATGCCAGGACCTGAAAACCAGGATTTAGGCTGCAAAGCTGGGACAAAACAGGAGTATTACCCGGACTTAACAGGGACTTTATCCCTGTGAGGTCCTTGTGAGGTCCTTGTCAGGTCCCTGCGAGGTCCTCAATAATCCCTGCTCTGTTTGGAACAATAAGCCCCGATGTAGTACATTTTTGACATTTGTACACACCGGGGCAATCAATTTTGTGCCTGCATCGGGTAAAATTCTTACAATCCTAAAATGGCTGAAACCCGCGCCCCATCGACGCACAAACATTGTTCAGAAATATTGCATAAAGAGTAAAAAAAATATTAATACCACATAATAAAAGAAACGCGCTATCGTTTCTTTTGTGTTTTTGCATCAATTACGGTATCTGGGTGAAGATTACGATAACCTGGTTACAGGTTATTCTGAAGACAGGAGGTGTAAGATGCCGAGCGTAGATCTATAACACAGTCACTTAGTTCTCATTTAATAATATCAGGGTATGAACCGGCTTCTCTAAGCCGGTTTTCTTTTTCAGTTGTACGAACAGCAAACATGTGGCCAAATAAATTCCCGGGATAATTTGTAAGGTAAAATTTTAACGCCGGACCAAAAGAAATTATTACCGCTTACCCCTTTCAGTTACTTTCTCACTTTTCACTTTTGATCTTTTTTCCACAACTATAAAAATGACTTTCACTATTGGCACAGATAAAATTCACCTGACAAAGGTAGAATATATATCTATAACAAGTATCCATATGTGATTTTGGTTCTAACTTGTTTTGGAAAGCATTCGTTGATACTTCATTTTTGTGCTTCACTTTTAACTATTAAATTTTATCAATGAAAAGAAATCATCTTTCCTGGTTATTCCTGCTTCAAATTGTCTTCGTTTTTATGTCATGTCAAAAGAAAGGAATTGAAAACAACCAAAATGTAAACAATGGTAATGAACTAAATGCTCCTGTATCGCCACTCTCCATTGATGTATTAAAATATTATTATAAAGGTTCAACCAATAATAATATTTATAGCGGAAACAGCGCAGACGGCTTTAACTGGAATTCTACCCAGGTAAACAATGGCGCTTCTACTAACAGCGGTCCGGCTGCAGCATTCCTGAATGGCAACATTTACATGATCCACAAAGGGAGGACTAACAACAATCTGTACTTTTCCACCAGTGGCAATAACGGAAATAACTGGTCGTCTGACGTAGCGTTCAACAATGGTGCAGGTACTGTACGTACGCCTTCAGCCTGTGCATTTAACGGTAAATTATATGTAGCTTATGTAAGCACCAAGTTTGATGATAAAGACACAGAACCATATTATCACTCACATAGCAAAATATACTATTCTTATAGTTCAGATGGAGGGGCCACATGGACAGAATCAATTATAGACTATGAAACTTTTGATGAACCCTGGATTTTTACCGATGGCACTCAGATATATATAGCATTTGCCAATGTAAAAGAATTAAACTCATTTGCCCTGGTATCTTCCACAGATGGTATTACATGGTTTAATACTTCAGTTGCACCATATCCAGCCATACATCAGTCGGTAGCCGTTAATTCAAACGGAAGGGCCTGTATGGTTAGATGCGATGGCAACCAGCAAATAAGTGTTCAGTATTCCGATGATAAAATTAACTGGTCCGCACCTAGTTATCTTTTAAATTCATCCAATGGAATTGCGGCTTCTTCACAAAGACCAACCATAACATTTGACAGAACAAACAACAGGTTTGTGGTGGTTTATAAAGGCTTAACAAATAACAATATTTATTATGCAGACGACAGAGATGGCGTTTTAAGAGAAAGAGGCACCGCAAATGGTTCAACTACCGAATCACCTTATGCTCTCTTTGTAAACTAGTTTTTATTTACTTACCGTAGTTTAAACTATAAGGCCCCGTATCGAATCAGTCTGATTCGGTACGGGGCCAATTTTTTTTATGTAAACACCCCTTTAAAAAAATAATGCCGCCCTTGAAAAAAGGCGGCCTTTTTGCCCTATGCACTATTTAACCCCTATTAGAAAGTTCTAATATCTTTATATAAATTTCTTTATTCGCTTGCTATATGATTAGAAACAACGGAAGCGCTTAAAATCTTAAGTAATTTTTACAATTTTTTTTTGTCGGGACATTCGCTATTGTTTTTTGCAAAAAGAAATAGTAATAATACCATTATGGGGGTCCATAATTAGATACCAACCCATCGCAATAGCAGCATTACCCAGGACCATTCTACGTGCCTGTAACCGTTAGTTGATGAAATTACCAGGTTGTATGTATTAAAGAAAACTACACCATGTTTGGCTGTTCAGCCGGCAAAATAAAAGGCATACCACGGAAAAACCGGGGTATGCCTTTTTCTTGTAGAATTATTTATTGAACCGCCTAGGCGAGGTCCATCGTAGGCTTATTCTGTAAAATATTTTCAATTTGTTCCAGCACTTCTGGTGTTAATACCTCCACCGCTTCCAGGGCTTTCAGGTTTTCCTGTAATTGCTCTGTTTTGGTGGCGCCCAGAATGGCCGTGGTCACATTTGGATTTTTTATAGTCCATGCAATGGACAGTGCTGCCAGGGAAACATTCAGTTGTTTGGCCAGCGCGGTGAGCTGTTTTACTTTCTTCAATTTCTCATCCTGGATCCACCTGTCCTTTAACCAGCCAAAGCCTGTAATAGCCAGCCGGGAGTCTTCAGGAATGCCTTCATTGTATTTCCCGGTGAGGAAGCCGGCTGCCAGCGGGCTCCAGATGGTGGTGCCCAACCCTACATTTTGGAACACGGGCAGGTAATCCATTTCCATTTTATTTCGCTCGAACATATTGTACTGCGGCTGCTCCATAACCGGGCCTATAAGGGAATACTGTTGTGCCACCCGGTGGGCTTCCATGATCTCTGCGCCGCTCCACATGCTGGTTCCCCAATACAATACTTTGCCTTGTTGGATCAGGTTGTGCATGGTCCAAACCACTTCTTCAATAGGTACCGTAGGATCGGGGCGGTGACAGAAATACAGATCGAGGTAATCCTGTTGCAGGCGGTCAAGCGCCGCATGGCAGGCTTCTACTAGGTGTTTTCTGCTTAAGCCACCCTGGTTAGGTTTATTGTTCTTTCCATGGATGCCAAAAAATACTTTTGACGACAACACATAGGAAGTGCGGTCCCAGTTCTTTTGCTTCAACACGCGGCCCATCATTTTTTCACTTTCCCCACCAGCATATCCTTCTGCATTATCAAAAAAATTAATACCCGCATCATAGGACATACCCATTAATGTATCAGCTATACTATCATCAATTTGCTTGTGAAATGTTACCCAGCTTCCAAATGAAAGAACACTCAATTGAACGCCTGATCGTCCAAGTCTTCTGTATTCCATAAAAATGTGTTTAGGGACCAAATGTAAGGCTGAAGTGGTATAGCCGACAAATCTTATGTGCGCTAAGAATAAAGGTAGTGGGCAATGGGCAATTATTGCCTATTACCCATTGCCTCGCCCCGAATGAAACACATAAACCCACCCCTTCCCCTCCCAGGAGGGGATTTTAATAAACAAGCATTAACTAAACGACATTGAATGGGCAATGGGCAATGTCCGACTGATAGCAAGACTCGGTTCAGGCAGACGGTAAATGTCAGTAGTGAGACCCGACTTCCCCTATCAACCCCGTCAACGCTATCAACTTTCCTGGTCAACCGGTCAACTGATCAACTTCCTATTGCGGCATACCGTTGCTGGGTACCAGCATGGGGCCTGAGCTGCTGTAAAAAGTGTATGAGGTAAGATCCTGGGCAGCACGTAATCCGTTTTTGGCAAAGATTATTTTATCGCGCTGATATACATGGGCGGGCTTATCGGTGTAGAATTCTTTTTTATCCTGGTCCCACCACAGCTCCTGTGTACGCAGGGTATCGCCGTTCTTGATACTTTGCACCAATACGCTGTCGCGCAACAGTACTTTATGATCATACTCCACATATTTGGCGTAACGGGCATCAACGGTACTTTCTATAACAGTGCTGTCGTTGTAAAAATCAACATGCATAGTGCGGGGAAACTCCATATAGGGCGAATCGGCCTGTACACGTAGCATATACGGTGAGGTGAGTTTGGCCTTTACTGTGCCCGACTGGCTTAAATAGCTCTCTACATTTTTAGCCTCTTCAACAGCCAGTTGCTTTTTAAAGAGGCTATTAACTTCATTCTCGTCGTTCTCGCATGCCGTCAATACAAAAAAACAACCCATCAACAAGGCTGCGACAACAAAGCTGTATGTACTAGTGGTTCTTCGCATAATTCGCCTGCTAACAACTTCATTCTGTTACACATTATTGTGTTCGCTGATAGCATAAAGTCCCTTGAAAATAAGGTCAGGGTCTGCAAATATCCTGTTTTTCAAATGATACACAAAATAGGGTGCATCACCCCCGGTTAAGACCACGTTAAAGTTCCGGTACCGCTCTTTATACGCATCTATCATCCCATCGATCTCTTTGGCCATTCCCAGAATTACCCCACTGAGTATATTGGTACGGGTATCATACCCAATCAGCGGCAAATTCCAGTCTTTTTCAACCAGCGGAAGTTTGGCTGTAAATAGTTTCAGCGATTTAAACCGCATTTCCATACCAGGTGAAATACCACCGCCTAAAAACTCCCTGTTCTTATTAACGAAATTATAGGTGATAGCACTGCCCAGGCCTATTACCAGATTGTTATGTGTGGGAAAAAGATCAACGGCAGCAGCCATCAACGCCAGGCGGTCGGCCCCAATATCCTGTGGTTTGCCAACCGGTGTGGTAATAAGTATTTTTGACTGGTGATTTAATTTATGGAACCGGGAAGCAGCAACGAGCAGCTGCTCCATTTCAGGATTATGATTTACTACAGAAGAAAGTATTGATTTGGCAGGCTTATACGTTTCAATCAGGGTTTGAATGGTCTCATTACTATCATTTTCCAGTATCAGCACTTCCTTTAATTCCCTGTTAATAAACACAGCACATTTCAACCGGGTATTGCCGAAATCAAAGCATAGCGTAGTTGTATGAACCAATCTGTATAGATTTTAACGGTTTCCTGGGATTAAATACCGGATGAAGAAATGCGATTTTTTTGTTTCTGCCAAAAAAGATTCTTCCAGGAACGTTTTACAGATCGAGATTGAAATCGAAGGCTGATAAATTGCGGAAATGCCCATTCAATTTTACTTTTTCCTTTAACTGCTCCATTTCCAGCAGCATGGGCAATACTTTTTGTAAATGCCTTTTTATGAATTCCTGCCGTTGCAGTTCTTTCATCAGCCCTAACATCAAATATTCCTCTTCGAGCGACATACCGGCATGATGCCCTACATCGTATGATCTTAATTCCTCCTCAGGCTTTTTAAAATCTTTTGAAATATTCAACAGGCGGTGCATTTCTTTTACCCCATTTACTACTTTTTGCATCAGTTCCCGGTTGCCAGCTTCGTCATTTTCAGGATAATTAACAATGGCGCCGCTGTATAATTTTTCCGGCACCTGTTTTATTACCTCCAGAATGCGAAAAATGCGCAAACCCTCTGTTTTGATATCCATTTCGCCATTTTCATACGTTTGCACTATTTCGTTTACCTGCACCAGGGTGCCCAATTCCTGCAACTTGTTATTCACAACCGAAGGAATGCCAAATGATTTTTTGGCCTCGAAACATTCATTTATCAATTGTTTATAGCGCGGCTCAAAAATGTGCAGGTGTACCTTTTCGCCCGGGAAAACCACTATGTTCAGGGGGAATATCGGAATAAAATTAGTCATATTAAATACGCGTTTTGCAATCTACCACAATGTTTTTAAACCTGTAAAATATATTCCACATTCAGCTACATTTGCATGGCATATTGCTGTTTTTCTTTAACACTGTATATAAATAAAAGTTATGAAAATTTCGGGATTTATTATTATACGAAATGCTGTAATTAATGATTATCCCGTAACGGAAGCTATACGTTCTGTATTACCACTAGTAGATGAAATGATAGTAAGTGTAGGCGATAGCGAAGACGATACCGTTGGGTTGATACAATCTATTGCGAGTGATAAGATCCGAATTGTGCATTCTGTTTGGGACCCGGCTTTACGAAAAGGCGGCGAAGTGCTGGCTGTTGAGACCGATAAAGCCTTTGCACATGTATCATCCGACTCCGATTGGGCTTTTTACATTCAGGCCGATGAAGTGGTGCACGAAAAATATTATCCCGCGATACTGGAAGCCGCTAAAAAATATAAAGACCAGAAAGCAGTGGAAGGGCTGCTTTTCAAATACACCCACTTTTATGGTACGTATGATTATGTGGGTGATAGCCGGCGCTGGTACAATCGCGAGATCCGCATCATAAGGAATGATAAAAATATTCATTCGTATAAAGATGCCCAGGGCTTTAGAAAAGATGGCCGTAAACTGAATGTAAAATTGATCGATGCGCATATTTACCACTATGGGTGGGTAAAAAGCCCCAAACAAATGTTGCAAAAGCAAAAGAATATTGGCAAATTCTGGCGTTCCGATGAAGAATGGAAAAGCTTTCTTTCAGAATCAGATTTCTGGGACTTCAACAATGATTTTGATTCGCTGGCAAAATTCACAGAGACCCATCCGGCCGTAATGCAGGACCGCATAAAAAGCCAGAACTGGAATATAAAGCTGGATGTAACCCGCAAACGTTTTTCATTTAAAAAACGTATTCTTTACTATATTGAAAAAACAACCGGTAAACGCCTGTTCGATTATCGCAACTATAAAATATTAAAATAATCCATACCTGTTGAACAACGTCCAACATAAAAATAATTCAATGAATTCGATTACAGCCGTAATCATTACCCATAATGAAGCCCGGAACATTCAACGTTGCCTCGCCTCATTAAGATCAGTGGCTGATGAAATTATTGTTGTAGATTCTTTCTCAACCGACGACACGGTGACCATCTGTAAACAGGAAGGTGCCATAGTGATACAACAAAGCTGGCTGGGATTTGGACCACAAAAGAATGTGGGTATTCAAAAAGCCAGTCACGAATATATATTGTCTTTAGATGCCGATGAGGCCCTGGATGAGGAACTGCAGAAAAGCATTCTGGCTGCAAAGAATGAAGGGTTGCAAGACATGTACGAGTTTACCCGCTCGAATTTTTATTATGGGAAATTCCTCCGTCACGGTCTTGAATACCCTGATTTCAAGATCAGGTTATTCCCTAAAAGCAAAGTACGGTGGAATGATGAACTGGTGCATGAAACCTTACAGATAGCGCCGGGCCTGTCGTTGAAACGCCTGAAAGGCCATCTGCTGCATTACACCTACTACTTAATAGAGGAACACGTAGCCAAAGCAAACAAGTATACTACATTAGGCGCAGAGTTAAATTTCAAAAGAGGGAAAAAAGCATCCTGGTTTAAAATACTATTTTCACCATTAGCCACTTTTGTACAGGCTTATATCATTAAAGGAGGTTTTCTCGATGGCGGACATGGTTTTATCTTAGCTGTGTTCCATGCATACGGGGCCTTTATGAAGTATACCAAATTATGGCAGTTAAATAACGAAAAGAAGTAAATGAGCAAAAAGCCAACCAGTACATTACTGATAGCTACCTATAACTGGCCACAGGCACTGGAGCAAACCCTGTTGAGCGTAAAACGCCAGGAGGTGCTGCCTAATGAAGTGATCATTGCCGATGATGGGTCAAAAGAAGAAACCGGAAAACTTATTGCTGATTTCCAGGCCAGCTTCCCGGTGCCATTACGCCACATCTGGCAACGGGACGAAGGGTTTAAACTGGGACAGATCCGCAACAAAGCTATAGCTGCGGCTACCAGCGATTATATCATTCAGATAGATGGCGATCTCATATTGCATCCCGCTTTTATTAAAGACCATGTGCAGGCCGCACGGCCTGGTCACTTTATTGGCGGAAGCCGGGTTTTGTTGAGTGAAGAATTATCGAAACAGGTTTTCCAGCACAAACCGCAACACATTTCCCTTTTTGAAAAAGGGGTACGTAATAAATTCAACGCGTTGCATGCCCCAGCCCTGGCGCGTTTTATTGAACTGTTCAAAAAAGAAAAGGGGCTGTACAACTTACGGGGTTGTAATATGTCGTTCTGGCGCAGCGATCTGCTGGCGGTGAATGGCTACAACGAACAAATAACCGGTTGGGGCCGGGAAGATACTGAACTGGTAATTCGGTTGTATAATAAGGGTATACAACGGGTATATTTTAAACTGCAGGGAATTGTATACCATCTTTATCATAAAGAATACGATCGTACCAGTGTTTTAAA
Organism: Niastella soli; assembly: GCF_017742245.1. GTDB lineage: Bacteria > Bacteroidota > Bacteroidia > Chitinophagales > Chitinophagaceae > Niastella > Niastella soli. The sequence continues at coordinate 1,622,335 of NZ_JAGHKO010000001.1, read as the reverse complement.
AAATGACGAAGTGGTACAGCAGGCCATTGAAAATAAATCGACCTGGTGCGAAAAAGGGGTCGCGCAATATTTGTAACTCATATACCATGCAAACGAAGGCGCTTGTAAACTGGCAACAGTTGTTGTCGCAAATACAGGAAGGATCGCAGAAAGCCATTTCCCGGTGTCTGTCACTGGTTGAAAATGAAGTGGTAGGCTATGATCCCTTTCTCGCAAATTTGCCGGTGAATGAGCGCACCCAGATCATTGGGATAACCGGCCCGCCCGGGGCAGGCAAAAGCACCCTCACCGACGCCCTTATAGGCGAGCTGGTGGCCGCGCAAAAAAGGGTAGCTGTACTTTGTGTTGATCCCTCCTCCCCTTTCAATATGGGCGCCCTCTTGGGCGACCGCATTAGAATGAGTGAATGGTATAGTCACCCCAATGTGTTTATTCGTTCACTGGCCACCAGGGGTTCATTGGGTGGCTTGCATCCCAAGATCATTGAACTGACCGAAGTATTAAAGGCCGCACCGTTCGATAACATTATTATAGAAACCGTGGGGGTTGGTCAAAGTGAAGTAGAAATTGCCGGACTGGCCGATGCCACCGTAGTGGTATTGGTACCGGAGGCAGGTGATGAAGTGCAAACGATGAAGGCCGGTCTGATGGAGATCGCTGATATCTTCGTTGTAAATAAGGCCGACCGCCCTGATGCAGATACTTTTTACCGGAACCTGAAATTAATGTTACAGCCTGCATTCCATGCCACGGCCGTAGACATTCCGGTAATAAAGACCATTGCTTCACAAAAGAAGGGAATCCCGGAATTGGCAGAAGCCATCAACGCCCGATTGAAAGTAGCCCAAACTACCGAAAAGAAATTCCGGTTACTGTCCGATAAAGCCTTTTACCTGTTGCAAAAGCACCGGATGAAAGACATCAATAAAGAGACCTTGCTAGCCATTATTCAAAAAGAAAATATCACCAACGTTTATTCGTTTATTACACGATTTTATTAAATCCTATTGAATACTATGCATGTTTTGTATTGCACCTTTGGAAATCATTTTCATCATCATTTGCAGGCCGCATTCTCTGCCTTATCTTTTATGCAGCAGCCAAATGATGTAAAGTCTATAAATATTATCACCGACGCTGTACCTTATTACCAGCACATGTCGAAGCATGTGAATATAATTCCCGTTACTGCTGACACCATCACAGACTGGAAAGGAAAGGCTAATTACTTCTTTCGGGTTAAAATAAAAGCCATCCAACACCTGGCAGCTATGTATCCCGGCGAGCCCATTATCTATTGCGATACAGATACCTTTTTATTCAGCAAGCTCTCTTCTTTAAAAACCGAACTGTTAAGCGGTAAATCCTATATGCACGAGGATGAAGGCGCCTTATCACAACGTACGGGTAAACACAGCGTAAAAACCTGGAATGCCATAAAAGGTAAAGAATATGGCGGACTATTAATGAAACCCTCCGACCATATGCGTAATGCGGGTGTGGTTGCTTTTCCCAATACACAAAACGGGAAAGACGTTGCCATGGCCTTGCAGATCTGTGATGAAATGATCAATGATGGCGTTCCCCTGTTTTTGATAGAACAGTATTCCTTTTCGCTGACGATGCAACATTTTTATACGGTGGGTGATTCTACCCCGTGGATAGCGCATTACTGGCGTAATAAGCAGGATTGGAACCCGTTCATCTTAAATTGGATAGCCGAGCAACAGTTTAAACAAAAAACATTCGACGAAATAATAACGGAATTTGCACAGCTCGACCTGTCGCAGGTACCGGTGATCATAAAAAGGAAGTATACGGCCGAGAAATGGCACCGGGCGGTTGACTGGATCTTCCCGCCATCAAATATGCAATATGTGAAGCGTAATATGTAAGGGGTTATTATATAACCCTAGTTATCATTATTCTTCCACCAGCGGTATCCGATATACCCAATGATGAGGAAGGGGGTCAGCCCCAGGTAAATAATACCTGTATTCAGGGCTTTGGCTGGCCTTTCGCCCAATTGCTGGGCAGTCTTAGTACAAATAGAACATTGCGCCTGTAGATCGGCGGGAAGAATAAAAACCAGGATCAACAACAGAATTAATATCAGGCTCCCTCTTGTCATGACATTTCAATTACGGGGCAAAAATACAACATTTTAACGCTCCAGCTAGCTGGTGGAGCAAGGGGTAAAAAAATCCCGACTAAAAAGCCGGGATGGTTACAATACTCAAACAATACAAAGCGCAGCCTGCTTTGTTTCACAAATTTGGGGTAACTCTGATACCCTACAAGCCGCTGCCGGGTTGAATTGTGGAATTATTTGATTGAAATGTAGTTGTAATAGTTAAACGACCTTTTATGCCTCCCTGGCGGGCTGACTTTCATCAAAAGTCTTTTCCCAGGTATCTACGTATACGACAGCGGTACGCGAAGCCCGGTCATGCCATTTGGCGCCAAACAGAAAGGCAATTCTATCAAAGGGGATCAGGCGGCAAAGGGTGCGCAGAAAAACCCGCCCGTTCGACAGCTCTACACCATCGCTCACTACACAGGAGTTCGTGATCATTTTACCAAACGTTTGTCTGAAAATGGCCTCAGACAAATAGTAATACAATAAATAGCAAAAGACTACAAAAAGCTCTATACATAACGTAAATAACACCGGATTCCAGTCTTGGAATTGATAACGGGTATAATACCGAATAGTATTTAACATTCGGCTTAAACTAAGGAATACAGGGAGCATAAAAAGAAAATCAAGGAGATAATGCACAAAGCGGTGTGAGCCTGTAGTGAATGCAACCAGGTCATAATCCTTCAAATTCACTTTTTGCACCTGTTTTTCAGGCTTTTCTCTGATGAGCAATACAACAAATACTATCTCGGCCAGCCAGTTGAACAGGCGGTGAATGCCACTTAACAGATCACGGAAAAGCAATTCGCCCGATAAGAACAAATAATAGGTGCTGATCATTATTGAGAAAATGCCCATGATCACAAACAAATACCTGAACAGTACATATGCCTTTTCTTTTTGGTTATTATCTGACATAGCCAATACCCTGACACCAAACACGATAGTAGCTACATCAATACTCAGATAAAGTATACCATGAAACAGATCAAGTATCGCTGACGGGTTTCCCAAAAGATTATTTCTGCTAAATAAATGCGTGTAATACTGGAACCTGAAAACAAGCTGAAAAGCAATAAGGCCCAACGTGCATGCGACCAAAAGGGTTGTAGATTTTTTCATAGAAGACGGTTAAGCGAAGTACAAAATAGCAATTTTCCTTTCCTGGCGCAAACAAAAAAAGGAACCGCCATTGCTGACGGTTCCTTTCTATTATAAAAACTTATATAAGTACTATTAGGCTTCGGCCTTCATTGACTTTGCCTGTTTCTTTCTTTCTTCTTCATTGAGTATGGTCTTACGCATACGAATGAAGTTAGGCGTTACCTCAATACACTCGTCGTGTTGAATATATTCCATACACTCTTCGAGGGTAAGTTGAATTTTAGGTGCAATGTTGGTTGCCGCATCGCTACCGCTGGCGCGCATGTTGGTCAGCTTCTTTCCTTCGGTGATCTGCACTACCAGGTCGCCTGGTTTAATGTGCTCGCCAATGATCTGACCAGCATAAATTTCTTCACCTGGGTCGATAAAGAATGAACCTCTATCCTGCAGTTTATCCAGTGAGTAACCGGTAGAAGAACCATTTTCTTTAGCCAGCAACACACCGTTGTTACGACCAGGGATGGGGCCTTTCCAGGGTTTGTATTCGCTGAAGCGGTGGGCCATTACAGCTTCACCTTGTGTATTGGTCAACATTTGAGTACGCAAACCAATTAAACCACGTGAAGGGATCTCAAACTCCAGGTGTTGCATGTCACCTTTTGTTTCCATCACCAGCATTTCACCTTTACGGCGGGTTACCAGGTCAATTACTTTTGAAGCAAATTCCTGTGGTACGTCCACTACCAGTACCTCATATGGTTCATTTTTCTTACCGTCGATCTCTTTTACGATAACCTGAGGTTGACCTACAGTTAACTCGTAGCCTTCACGACGCATGGTCTCGATCAATACACCTAAGTGCAGGATACCACGGCCATAAACCAGGAAGGCATCGCCGCCTTCGCTGTCTACTACTCTTAATGCCAGATTCTTTTCAGTTTCTTTCATTAAGCGGTCGCGCAGGTGACGGCTGGTTACGAATTTTCCATCTTTACCATAGAATGGTGAGTTGTTGATGGAGAATGTCATGTTCATGGTAGGCTCATCAACGCTGATAACCGGTAAAGCTTCGGGGTTTTCAAAATCGGCAATGGTATCGCCAATGTTGAAACCTTCAATACCTACAACGGCGCACAGGTCACCGGCAACTACTTCAGTTACTTTTTTCTTACCCATGCCTTCGAACACATACAGTTCTTTTACACGGGTCTTTTTTATGCTGCCATCGGCCTGAACCAATGAAATGGGCTGGTTTTCTTTAATAGTACCGCGAGCTACTCTACCGATAGCGATACGACCCAGGAAAGAAGAATAATCCAGGGAAGTGATCTGCAATTGCAGGGTACCTTCGCTTACAGCTGGTGGTGGTACGTGTTTAATGATACCATCCAGCAACGGGTTAATATCTTCGCAGGGGGTTAATGAATCGTTGAACCAGCCGTTTTTACCACTACCATAATAAGTAGGGAAGTTCAGCTGCTCTTCAGTAGCATCGAGGTTAAAGAATAATTCAAATACCGCATCGTGCACTTCATCAGGACGGCAGTTGGGTTTATCAACTTTGTTGATGATCACAATAGGACGCAGGTTTAACTGCAGCGCCTTTTGTAATACGAAACGGGTTTGTGGCATGGGCCCTTCAAAGGCGTCAACCAACAAACACACACCATCGGCCATTTTCAGTACGCGTTCTACCTCACCGCCAAAGTCGGCGTGGCCAGGGGTATCAATTACGTTAATTTTAACGTCCTTGTACGTTACGGCCGCATTCTTACTAAAAATGGTGATACCTCTCTCTCTTTCCAGATCATTACTGTCCATGATCAATTCACCAGTTTCCTGGTTATCACGAAACACTTTGGTAGCGTGTAAGATCTTGTCTACCAGGGTAGTCTTTCCGTGGTCTACGTGGGCAATAATGGCGATATTTCTGATATCCATAAATTCCTTTTTCCTGACAGGAAATGTTTTTTAAATTCTTAATAATGAATGCCTTTGAATGCTTATTTCGCAGCAATGGCAAACGAGGCGCAAAGGTACGCCAAATCAACGGGCGAGGCAAGCAAAAGGGGAAACTTTATGTATAATTAATTCGCGTTTATACGGGTTTATATATATCGCCGCATTAAACCCGGACATAAACTTTTCGCTTGTCTAAAATCCAGCCTGTGAGCCAACACATTAGCATAAACCAGGTAGCAAATAGCAGCGAGCCGGTATACGGGCCGGAAAGTCTGAAAATATGCTCGTATAGCCATTTATACAGGTGGGAGGCTCGCAACAGGATGGCCACCACCTCCGACAATAGGTAAATAAACAGGGCATTTTTACCAAAGACTTCAAAAAAGTACGTCCAGCCCGTTATATTTAAAAAGTCAGTAATGTAAATAATTCCAGCCAGCAATAAGCAGTCGAACCCCATGGTATACAACACAAAAGAGCTGGTCCACAGGTTTTTGTTTATAGGAAAAACAATATTCCAACAAAGCCCAAGCACCGTTGATACAAGGCCTGCCCCGGTTAACCCGGCAAGCATTTTTCTTGTTTTGCCTGCCGTTTGAATATACCACCCTACCAGGTACCCCGCAACCACATTGACAATGGCAGGCAGGGTGCTTAAGATGCCCTCTGGTTCAAAGGGTACCACCTCACCGTGGTTCATATGGGCAGGGCCCAACAGCCACAGGTCTAGTTTTGTTACCGCATTACCAATCATACTTAATTCATGACCGGGTTCGCCAAACCAGAACAAGATGCCCTGGTAGGCAACTAACAGGAATATAGAAACTATTATTGCGCCCTTAGGTTTTAGGTAATAGATCAATAAAGAAGCAATGCCATAACACAGCGCAATTCGCTGTAATACCCCCATTATTCTGGTCCCGGCAAAGGATTTAAAGACCATATGCCCCTGGGTATTGGTTTCAAAAAACGGGAACCAATACATCAGATAACCTAATATAAAAAGTACCAGCGTGCGCCTTCCTATTTTGGCCAGCACCTGGGTCTGCGTTATTGTTTTCCATTTCTGCATGGAAAAGAACATAGCATTACCAACGGCAAACAGGAAAGAGGGAAATACAAGGTCGGCCAGGGTAAAACCATTCCAGTTAGCATGTTCAAGCGGTGCAAAGGTAGCATCGTGACTACCAGGTGTGTTGACAAGGATCATTAAACAAATGATCAGGCCACGAAATACATCCAGGGAAATGAACCGGTTATTTGGGGTCATATACGCAATTAATAGGCAGGGGAAATCTGTTTGGGGCTTTTCTTTAGGAAGGAAAGTACAAAGAAATTAAAAATTTATCAACTATATATAACCATTGCCCGATTTTGTTCGGCCAGCTGGTTCTTAAATCGTATAACATACCGGTAGCAATTAACCGCTTCGTGTTTTACAGGAACCTGCGAATGATACTAAGCAGAACCGTTATAATAACACTGGCCACAATCATGGTGGTGATGGGAAAGTAAAAGCGAAAATTCTCCTTTTCTATTCGGATATCGCCCGGCAAATGACCGATCCAGTGAAGTTTGTCGTGGAAGAAATAGATGACCAGCCCTATTACCACCACCGCACCGCCAATTAGCATCAAATACTTGCCAGTATCTGAATTCATAAAAAAATGATTTTAATTATACCCCAATGCTTTTACAGTATATAAAAAGCCGTTAATTTCAGCACCAAATTTACGATATGCGCGTAATAAAATGGATCCTGCTGGTTGTAGTAATACTAGCCATTGCCTACCTGTTAGGACCCCACCCTTCTACCCCGGTTTATTCCAATGCTATGCCGGCTGTTCCGGCCGAACCTGCAGCACTGGTGAATTATATTCAACAACAGGAAGCAGGTCATAAAATTAAACCCGATAACGAAGCACGGGTTGTTTGGGCCAATGATTCACTGAAGAACAAAACTGAATATGCGCTGGTATATCTGCATGGCTTTACCGCCTCGCAGGGCGAAGGTGATCCTGTTCACCGCGATCTGGCCAAAAAATTCGGTTGCAACTTATATCTATCCCGTTTGGCTGAACATGGTATTGATACCACCGAACCCATGGTCAATTTAACAGCCGATAATTATTGGGAAACCGCCAAAGAGGCTCTGGCCATTGGCAAACAACTGGGTAATAAAGTTATTCTGGTCGGTACCTCAACCGGTGGCACGATGGCCCTGAAACTGGCCGCAGAATATCCCGATGTGTACGCCCTGATATTAATGTCGCCCAATATCGAGATCAATGATGGCACCGCCTGGATCCTTAACAACCCCTGGGGTTTACAGGTGGCCAGAATGGTAAAAGGTTCAAAATACCTCGACTCCGATGATCACCGCGAGGCGTATCGCAAATACTGGACATACCACTACCGTATAGAGGCGGCAGTAAACCTGGAAGAATTACTGGAAACAACCATGAAAAAAGAAACCTTTGAAAAGGTTAAGCAGCCTACCCTCACCCTTTATTACTATAAAGATGCTGTTCACCAGGACAGCACCGTGAAAGTAAGCGCCATTAAATCCATGTTTGCGCAACTGGGTACCCCCAGCGATAAAAAGCGGGAGGTAGCTATGCCTAATGCTGGCGACCACGTAATTGGTTCATGGATCAGATCGAACGATGTGCCGGGTGTTGAAAGAGAAACTGAACGCTTCATGACTGAAGTGCTGGGCATAAAGGCATTATAAAGATGATCAGTTGATCGGTTGACAAGGCAGAGGGCAAAGAACCCACCCCTACCTCCCGCAAAGCGGGAGAATTCCTTACAACAATCATTAACTAAACGACGTTGATTGCCGATTAACAACTATCCAAATAAAAAGAGGCTGTCCCACGGGACAGCCTCTTTTTATTGCTTATTCACCCTAATTAGTGTCTTCCGTAATTGTTGTTGTTATTTCTATTATCGTGGTCGTTGTATCCTTTGTTGTCATTATAATGATCGTTACGATCGTTTCTGTCGAATGGCGAGTTAACGTTGCTAGCAGTTTTAACTACTACCTGACCATTACGATTAATGTCGATATTGACCATTTGACCAGGAGCTACTGACATAGTGCTGTTGTAGATGGTCTTTTGTATTTTTCTAAACCCAAATTTTTCCAATTGAATAATACTGATGGTGTGGTTACCTGAACGAATGTTATCCATTACAAAAGTATTATTCAGGTTATAAGTCACGCCGTCAATCCTCACCTGGGTTTCAGTACGGTTACTGTTTGATATTGAAATTTTAGAAGTTTTAGGACCAGGAGCAGCAAAAGTGCTAATACTAAACAATACAGCGATAAAGGTAAAAATCTGTTTCATATACTGTTTCCTCCAATTGTTTGTTTGTATAATAGATGGTTTTGAATACCCGTCGTTTACAAAAGGAATGTTAAAGGGTTTACTGTTCTTTGTTCTCTGTTCTTACTTAGCGTTCACCGTTTGTTTACTATAAAAGAAAAAGCCCCCGACATGTCGGGGGCCGTTATATATCTGGTTATAGTGTTTAGTGTCTGTCGTGATCGTCGCGATCGTTATACACGTGACCACGGTCACGGCCATAATCTCTGTCATTGCCACGGCTGTCGTATCCACCACCATTATGTCCTCCCCGGTAGTCGTCGCGATCTAAACGGGTTTGAACATTTACACATTCATAACGATCGATGTTGATGTTCAGCATTTCCCAGGGTTTAACAAAGGTCACATTACTGTATACTCTTTGTGGACGTCTCCTGAATCGGCCGTAATTATCAATTTTATATACTTCTATCTGGTGACGACCAGACCTGATGTTATCAAAGGCAAACCCGTTTTGATTGACATTATATTGTCTACCGTCAATAAACACCTGTATATAAGCGTTGCTATTACTGCGGATGGCTACTTTGCTATCATTAGGACCAGGAGCTGCAAAGGTTGTAATGCTGAACAGGATGGCTGCGAGTGTAAAAATCTTTTTCATAATCTGTTTCCTCCATTTTGTTTTTATACTGTAATAGATGGAAAACAGAATACGTCGTTTACAAAGGGTATGTTAAAGCCCAAAACCTGTATTGAATCTGCATTAACAATGCTTTAGCAGTTGTACACGCTTATTTCCCTTTTTTAAATTCTTCCATTACTTCCATTTCGCCCTGACATAATCTTACTTTTTTCCATTCGGTATCGCCTTGCAGATTTACAATGTAAACATCAGGATGACCGGGGACCTCAATTTCCTGAATAACATAGATCTTGTAATCATAGTAAGTGCTTTTTACCTGAGCGCGTATATTGCGTGGCATGCGATTTTCCTCATAATACTTCATAATGTAACTTAAATCGCCGCGCTGCGTATATATAACGCGATGCTGTATACTATCGCTGGAAAACACCGCAACAAAACTATTATTACTTCTATGCCATGCAACATCAGTAACATCGCCAAACCGGTCTACAAAATGACGCATGGCACGCACATTAATATCATTCAGATAGTGGTCTTTCGACTTATAGTCATTTACGTTGGCGGCTGCCAATGAATGTGTTGTTTGTTGGGAGTATGCACACCCTGTTAGCGCCACAACAGCAAGGCTGGTGGCCATAATTAATTTTTTCATCGCTATACTTTATTTGGGTTAAACAATCCAATGCAATTTATTTGCTTACATAAGCAGTTGTTTTAAAATGGTATTGTTGCCCTGCACATGATAAGCTAGCTTTTTACCCTTGAATAGTTTAAATGTTAATACGACAAGGTTCATCGCCGGAGAACCGCTCCTGCACAGTATTTGCGAAATGTTTCACCGGGTTACTTATTTGCGGTTAAGGTTATGTTAATTGGGAATTATGGAAAAGCAATGGGCACCTATAAAATATGTAATCAAAACACTTACTACATTGAATGGCACCATTGATCATACTATTTGGCAATAGGACGCTGCAGCGAAGAAGTATGTTACAGCTTTCTTTCAAAAACATACATTATATCAAGGATTCTCTTCTCCTCGTCAAACATATGCTGTACCTCCGGCTATATTGGCTTGCTTTGATATAAGAAAATAAGGCAACAATTAATTAACCTAAAAATTTTCATCTTATGCTTCGCCAATTATTTAAACCCGCATGGGCAGTGGTTCTTATAATTATCATTTTATTGCTGCAGGCTTTCACTTCAAAAGCAGGCGGGGAAGTTTTCGAGATCTATCTCAATAACAAACTGATACTACAACAGGCAGTTTATAAACCGTTTACCTTACAAAGCTTACAACTCGATAAAAGCAACATCAATGATGAGCTGGTTATTTATTATCATCATTGCGGACAACCCGGGAAGGGAAGATCAATAGCTATTAAAGATGAGAAAGGAACTATAATAAGGGAATGGAAATTTGCCGATGGAGATGGCCGTGCGGGAATGCGGATACCAGTAAAGGAGTTATTACAACTGGATAAGAATTATGCCCATGCCAACCTCAGCATTTTTTATATGTCGCAACAATTACCGAAAGGGCGTGCGCTGTCTGCATTACAATTGAATGGTAGAAGCACTACCTGGAATTCAGAACGGGACTACTGGCCAGCCTGGGCGGTAAGATTTAGTTAAGTGAGGACACAAAACAAGAAGCCCCTACGGTTCCGTTGGGGCTTCTGCCTATAGATAACTGATCCCTACACTCTTCTGCCTATTCGATCAGAGCGTGCTTTTTATATATTCTGCCATTATTTCCATTTCCTTTTCACTTACGCGAACGTTCATAAAGGTAGTGGCATCTTCCAGGTGCACCACATACACAAGCGGTTTTCGTGTTTCCTCAATTTGTTCTACCAGGGTAATGGCATAGTCATAATACACGCTTTTTACCATTCCCCTGATGTCACGCGGCAGTTTATTTTCATAATACTGCCTGATTGTATAAACAAAATCCCCTCTGTTGTTGTATACTGTTCTGCAATTACTATTGTTCGCATCGGTATACTTTGCTACATAGCCGGTCTCAACAATCATCCAATCAACATTAGCAACTGTTTTATCGCGTTTTAAGAAATCGCGCATGGCCCGTACATGCACTTTGCTGACGTTACGGGTATTCATTTGCAACGATTGCATCCCTTCTGCTACTATAGGGCGATTTACTTGTTGGGCGGTTGCAGACCCGATTATCAGGACCACCGCGATGCTGGTTGTTACAAGAACATTTTTCATGACTATATTATTTGTTATAAGATTGGCGTTCTACATAACAAAGCAACTTATTTATTGACCATGTATTTTTTAAATTAGATGAACCTGGCAGCTTTTCGGCAAGCGTTTGAAAAAAGGCAATTGCGGCGTTTGGCTGGTAAAACGGCTGTTTGTCGAAAATGGAGGTTTGTCAGCAAAAAGAAGAAAGTTAACCTATCATGAACATCAGGGCTATTATCTTTGCCCTTTGTAACCCGATAACATGCAGCGAAAGATCATATATCTTATTAACCCAATTTCCGGTACCAAAGGAAAATCTTCTTTAAAAGAGTTGATTGCCCGAGAAACCCAAAAACGTCAGATACCATTTGAAATACTGCCCACAACGGCCGATGCCAACTATGATTTTGTGCAACAAAAAATAGAAAAGGAGCAGGTTACTGATGTGGTTATTTGTGGGGGCGATGGAACAGTGAACCAGGTAGTGAAAGCATTGGCGCACACCAATGTACAGTTTGGTATTATTCCCATGGGCTCAGGCAATGGGCTGGCCCTGGCGGCTGGCATTCCCAAGGCCAGCGCAAAAGCCCTGGAGATCGTTTTTACCGGTAAGGCTATTTTAACCGATGGGTTTATGGTAAACGAGCATTTCGCCTGTATGCTGTGCGGTCTGGGGTTTGATGCCCAGGTAGCGCACGAATTTGCCGACCAGCCTAAAAGAGGTTTGGGCACTTATGTATTATTAACTACCCGCCATTTTTTCAGCGCCAAGCCATATCCCTTCCGGATAAATGTCAATAAACTGGAATTCAGTACAGAAGCCTTCTTTCTGAGTATTGCCAACAGCAATCAGTTTGGCAATAACTTCACTATAGCACCTCAGGCTGTTTTGAGCGATGGTTTGCTGGATGTAGTGATAGTAAAGAAAATAGCCAAGCCTTTTTTGTTGTTAGCAGTTATGCGGCAGGTACTTACAGGCCGGATAAGACGGATAGAAAACTCCATGAACTCGCCTGTGATCTATTTTCAAACCGATGAATTGGTTATCAGCAACCCGGCGGAAGCCCCCATACATATTGACGGGGAACCGTGGGAATGCCAGCGGCATTTGCATATAAAAGTGTTACCGCGCTTTTTTAAATTGATACACGCGGCTACTGTATAGTAAGCGAATGGGCTGTTTGTAGCAGCTGGTTGAACCGGATGAAGGCCTGTTGGTTGCCGGGACTGCTTAACGCGCTGGCGATGTCCTTTTTTTCACTTTTGGTAAGATGGAAATTCAAAGCGGCCCGTGCTTCACTTTTTTCAGGCACGTAAACAAAAGTGACATTGTAAAAATAATTCCCCATCATTGACTGGGCCAGTCCCATTAGATCATTCTGGCTATACTCCTGCATTTTGTACCAGTTGTATTCCAGCAACAACATGGGTTTGGTGGCCAGTTCTGTAATATTGGTGGCTTCATACGGATGCTCCCAGCCCCCGGTTTGGCGGTCACGAATATGAATGAGCACCACACCAGACGTATTTTCCCGTATCCATTGCTGAAATACGTGAATAAAGCGCAGGGCAGTTTCCTGGCCATAATTATCGCGAATGCCGGCATCCATTACATCCACTACCGGGTCGCTGGGCAACCAGACATTGGGCAGTACATAAGGGAATGTGGCATTCATGCGCAGGGCGGTGAGCATGCGCAGGTTCAATGGGTCCTGCTTGGCAAATAACGCCTGATAGTCTACCGCATCGGGGTCTGCATCTGTCATATGGCTGGTGTCATACGCCGGGCGCATTAAAAAGCTCATGGGCTGGGTGCTAATGATCATTTTACGACCATCGCGCGTAACCACCGAGTTAAACAACATCAATGGTATCCGGGCATTCTTTTCATCTTCGTACCAGTCCACCAATTGCTTGTTCAGCATGCCCCTTGTATTGGCATTCAGCTTTTGCTCAAAAGCGTAACCCCGGTCTTTAATATACTCATACGGACCAACCTTGAAACGCTGTGCAGGCGCCGCCAGGTCGCGGGCCACGAAAGAAGTGAATAACGGGTTCAGCAGGTCGTTTGAAATATCGTTGAGGTACATTTTATTCTGCACATTGATGGGCTTTCCGGCTGCCCTGGCCCTGCATAACTCACGGAAATAAGTAGCGCCCAGCATACCACCTGATGCACCGGTAATGAGTACGGTCTTATTCATCAATTGCCCATGGGTCATGCTGTCCAGGTGCTGCAACACGTTCATGGTATAGGTGGCACTGCGATTTCCACCACCACTGGTGGTGATCACAAACATCAGGGGTTTTGCTTCCGGTTGTTTCTTTTTCCAGTTCTCCAGGATAGAGATAAACTGCTGTTTATCCTGCTGCATCTTTTGCGGTGTGCACAGCGACAACAGGTTCTCGGAATTGTATAAGGGCCGCTGGTCCTTGTTTTTATAATTCAACCCATAGGCCTTATTACTGGGGTCAATTATTTCGTAACGGTATAATACGTTCGTTATAATAAACAGCATTACTAAAAAAGGAATGCTCCAGCTTTGCAAAAAATAAGAGAAGGCGCCAGACACCGCTATCAAAATGGCAAAGAAAAGGGTAATGCCTGAGGCTGCGGGTAATTGGAACAAGGGACTGTCGAGCCAAAAGCCCAGGATAATAAGACCGATAAAAGCGATGAAAATGGATACTACCGCCGCAAAGTGGTGCCGGCTGAAGATGGTTTCAATAAATTCCCGGCTATAGTGTGATACGTCGCGCACTTTTTTGGGCCTGAGCATGGCATTCAGGTAGGTTTCCACTTTGATCAACCGGCTTTTGTTGAGCTTCATTTCGTCCTTCTTGAACTGGGCTTTGAATAACTGGGGATTACTGATCACCGGGGTAAGCCGCCGGATGATGTTTTTATCGGCCCTGAAAAAATAGAAGAGAGAAATAACCACTATCAGGATCAAACCGCTTAAAAATCCCAGTACGAGCAACGTAATTTCCCCATACGTCATTAACTCTTTGTTTCGCTCGAAGGCTACTGCCCTGAAAAAATAAAAAAGCAGAAATACCAGGGGTATGATCACGTTGTTGATGCAATACTTTAAAAAGGGATTGCTGGTGGTGGCCAGAAACCGGAAATGACGGCTGAACAAAATAAAAGTGGTAATATTCCAGCTCATTATAAATACGCCAATGGCGAGCCCAACAAACAGCGCAGCCAGCATGCTCACATTTCCCAGGTACTCGGGCGCCAGGTACAGGGAATCGGCGCCGAATGATTTCATAAAAGTACCATTCACCGTACTGAATAAAACGAACCAGAAGATCAGCAACACCTGAAATTTCTTAAAGTGCAGCATCACCAGCTGTACAGGAAAAGAGTGATATATCCCTTTCAAAAAAAGTTTCATACTAACCCGAGCATTAAATTAGTCTTAAACGTAAGCGGCCGGGTTAAACCGGCTGCATTCCCAATATACTATTAAAACGAAAAGACAGTGCCAAGATTATGAAGGTTGCTTAAAGAATGATTGCCGGGTGAGAAATAACAGGGCAACCATGCTCAGCAGTAATAACATTCCCGTAATCTGGTGTAACTGTGCCAGCCACTCAAACGTTCCCCAGTGATTGGGTATTATGCGGGTACTGGTTAACAGGGACAGAATACCTAATAATACCTGTAGTGTTACCAGTATCAGGGGTATACGACGCGCCCGGGTGAAAATTTCACTGTTGGATTGTATACGGAAAACTTTTGCAGAATAAATTATGATCAAAATTAATAACGCGTATGCCAGCCCCCGGTGCACAAAATGGATGGTGATCTTGTTCTCAAAAAAATTAAGGGCTACCGGCTCTTCTTTAAACATACCGGAAGGCACCCAGCTGCCGTTGATGGTTGGCCAGGTAGGCGCTGCGGTGGCGGCTTTATGACCTGCCATTAAGGCACCAAAGATCAATTGCACGAATAATATAATTATCAGCGCCCACGACCATTTGCGCATAGCAGGCAAATTGGTGCGTTTACTGGCCGGGACCTTTAACTGCAGACCCTGCCAGAATGCGTAACAAATTAAGGCAAGGGCAAAAATAAAGTGCATGGCCAGTTTTGTTGGGCGTACATACACCGCATCGCCGGTCAATCCGCTGGCCACCATGATCCAGCCTATTGCGCCCTGAAAAGCGCCAAATACAAAAAGGATCAACAACGGCTTCACCATATCCTTTGTTATGTACTTTTTTGCCAGCAGGTATACAAAACCCACTACAAATGCCACGGCTATCAGCCGGGCCCAAAGCCGGTGGAACCATTCCCAGAAAAAGATGAATTTGAAATCGGAGAGGGTAAAATCGGAGTTTAATAACCGGTATTGCGGGGATTGCTGGTATTTGGCAAACTTTTCCAGCCATTGGGGTTCATTCAGCGGAGGCAGGGCGCCGGTAACTACGTCCCATTCGGTAATTGATAAACCTGAACCGGTCAGGCGGGTAACGCCCCCCAAAACTACCTGCACCAATAACATGATCACCCCTAAAAATATCCAGTTGGATACTGCCCGGTTGGCCCGTTGTTCATTAGATATGGTATTCATTGCGGCGCAAAAATAAGGCAGAACCGGTTAACCGGTATCAGTTACCGGTTACGAGCTGCCTTTTGCTATGCCAGGTGCGGTTTCAGGTTGCCCCGCCTCAGCGGGGTTGCCGGCCGCCGGATATCAGTTACCACGATTTTTGCTTTGTAAGGGACGGTTACAGGTTTTATGGCATGCAAGGGTTTTCCGGGTAACTTGTAACCGGCAACCTGTAACTAAATTACAACTGCCTCTTAACCATCAATAACCAGCTATCTGTTTATTGAGCTACTTTTATATACCCCCACCCTTCATGCTGTTTGGTAACAATTTCATAAATGGCATCAGGCACTACATCCACTCCGGGTAACAACTGGCTTTTATCAATGTTGTTCCGTTTCATGGTAGCGGCACAAACTTTAAAACTTGCTTTTTTATTACTGGTCAATTCCTGAACGGCATCGGCAATGATCGATTTGTCTTTCATGGCCATTCCCAGCGCATCGCCATAAATGGCCACTTCCAGTTGGGCGTCTGGCCGCGATTGTGATATACCGCGCATTTGCCTGATCACTGCTTTTTGAGCAGCCGAATCGCTACTCGTAATATCAAATATCACTTTGTAAGGTACCGTCTGCGCCATGGTAAGTGCAGGCACCAGTGCCAGTACAACAACCAACAATTTATTGCTAAACATACAGGTTGATTTATAGAATTAATAAGAAGGCTTACTTTTTACTGACAGCCCGTTGAATAGGATCGAACGGACCATACTTATGTTGATGCATTGAAAAAGTATCTGTATATGGACCAAAGGGATAATCAACTGGCTTGGTATTGTTCTGTGGCCAGTCTTTCGACAGGTCTTTATGCGGATGCGGCTGTGAATTAATAAACGCCGCCACATCCCATGCCTGTTCATCCGTTAACTGCCCATTGCCGTGTGAGGCCCCAAACGGCATATTGTCTTTTACATAACCCGCCATTCGTGATAAGCGATATAAACCGGCCCCAATATTATAACTTCCGGGCCCCCATAAAGGTGGGTACACATAACCGGTACCCAATGTGGTATCGCGTATACCTGCACCATTGGCCCCATGGCAAAGCTGGCATTTTTCAATAAACACCAGTTTCCCTTTTTCAGGGTCTGCCGGACGGTCTAAATTTTTTAAAGAATTAATACCCGAACCCAATGGCTTTTTGCCTTTTGCCACGCCTGCACCCAACCAGTGCATATAAGCCACTATGGCGCGCATTTCCCGGCTGTTGCTGTCAAGCGCCTTACCATTAAGACTTCTTTCCAAACAGTCGTTCACTCTTTTTTCAATAGATTCCATGGAACCGCTGCGTTCGCGGTATTTGGGATAGGTGGATGCTACGGCGCTATAATTATTCCCCCATGGTTTGGTGCCGGCTGACAGGTGACAATTCTGACAGTTCATTCCATTGGAGATATGCGCCACCCTTCCTTTGGGGCCCAGGTACCAGGATGTATGGACAATTAAATCGCGGCCATAACGTATCTGATCACCTGCTTCTGAATTGGGAATGGTATTACTATCAGGTGATCGCCAGGGCAATTCCGGCGCATCAGAAGCCAACAGGATCGCTTTGGGTTTTACGCCATCTGGAGTGCGGTATTTAACATTCAACCAAACGGCAACAGGCAATCCTATCACCAAAATTCCAATTAACAAATTCCGATTCATTGATATAGCAGGCAGATCGTACTAACAGGCGGTGTTGCATACCGGATATTGACCCGGCATGCAACTTATAACCTGTATAATAAACGGGGTTAAGAAAAGGGGACATTCAATTCATTCTAACAAATACCTAACCGGCAAAGCAATAGGTGCAACCATGCTCCTGTGCCCGGCCTAATGCCCATACGCCTGACGGCACTATCTGGATATTTGGCAACACAGCACCCAGCCATTCCTTTTTCACGGCTGTAACATCTGCTTTCATCATATCTGCTGCTACAGCGCTATATACGGTTATAGCCATTTCGCAAGCGCAGAACATAACCCCACTATCCTGAAGTTCATTAATACCAATAGCTACATTGCCAAGACCGGGCACTTTAAAATCACCTTCTTTTGGTTTCCAGAATGGATTCCGCGTAGCAGGTGCTTTTGTGAGCGGATCATTGGCTTTGAACAGTTCGCCCAGTTTGTACTTTTCCCACATTTCGTTTTGCAAAGCATAGCCAACTGCATCGTGGCGCAGTACAACTACCACACTGCAATCCTTTTCAGGTGTACCGGTAGCTGCATTTGTTAATAAAAAAACTTTTGGCCAGGCAAATGGCATCATTTCATGCGGTTGTGTAGCATCAAACACAATGCGGTGTTTTCCTTTTATTTTATTAAACCATTCTTCAGCACCGGAATATTCATGCTCGTCATGATCAGTTAACCCAGGCAGGGCTTGTGCCTGAAAGGGAGCCAGGGAAACTGTTCCCAGCGCAGCTGCGCCCGCAGCGAGTTTTCCTAAGAAGTCGCGGCGTGATTCAGCATTCGAATTGTTGGTTTGCATATACAGTAGAATTTTATTGTTGATAAGGAGGACTGAAATACATATGTTAAACCCGCCCTGATCACTGTAGTATATACAGATAAAACAGGTACAGGCCAGTTAAAGGCCGGCGGGTCAACTCATTCATGGAGTAGGCACAATGCTTCGCAACTTCCTGGTTGGTACAATTAATTCCACGGTGTTATTAATCCCTTCAGTGGTTATTCAGAAGAATGGTGACGGCTGGGTTCTAAAGGGAATGCTTATTATTTAAAATAATAGAGAGGATGAGGTTCACCAAAGAAGACCGGTGTAAGAAAGGAATCTCCGTTCAAATAGTTTGGAAAATCAGTCACATTAAATCCATATTAAAGATACTCATATTACATATTAGCCACCAAATTAATGTGGCAATTTTTCGCGCATGCGGCCGTACACCCAAGTACCGGCAATGGCACTTAATAAGGTAACAATGATCACGGTAGCACCTGTGCCGATCAATGCGTACAATGGGCCAGGACAAGCACCTGTTAATGCCCAGCCAGCGCCAAATAAAAGACCGCCATATATCTGCCCTTTATTGAATTGCTTGGGATGCAGTTCAATAGGTTCGCCATATATTGTTTTAACCTTGAATTTTTTAATGATCCATATTGAAATGATGCCCGTTACTACAGCAGCTCCAATTACTCCATACATATGAAAACTTTGCAGACGGAACATTTCCTGAATCCGGAACCAGGAGATCACTTCTGCTTTAACCAGCAGAATACCAAACAATAACCCGGCAATTAAATATTTTATCGAATGCCACCATGAGTGTTCCATACGCGACTCGTTGACGCAAATGGTATCGAGCGAGCGCACCTCAAAATCAGTATTGGTTTCTTTTGCTATAACAGGCTGTGCAATTATATCTTTCGTTTCCATAGTCAATGCTTTACAGGTTTAAGATCACAGGTAAGATCAGATTGGCGGTAATAAACCCTCCGATCATAAAACAACAAGTTGCTACCAACGAAGGCCATTGCAGGTTCGAAAGCCCCATAATGGCATGGCCCGACGTACAACCGCCGGCATACCGGGTACCAAACCCTACTAAAAAGCCCCCTACAACCAGTAAGATAAATCCACGCGCTGTTAACAAAGAAGGCCAGTTAAACAGCTCCACAGGAACTATTGAAGAATAATTATGAATATTATACTGCTGCAAGTCGTTCGCCAGTTTTGGATTGACCGCAATGGGCTGGCCGTTATTTAACCACTGGGTGGCAATGAAGGCTCCAAGCAAAATACCAGCCACAAAAAACAGGTTCCAGGTTTCTTTTCGCCAGTTGTATTTGAAAAATGGGATATCAGCCGGTATACAAGCTGCACAAATGTGCCGCAAGGAAGAAGATACACCGAATGATTTATTACCCATGATCAACAGCAGCGGCACTACCAGCCCAATCAACGGACCTGCCACATACCAGGGCCAGGGCTGCTTAATCCATTCCAGGAATTGCATGATGACTAATTTTTTGTAAATATGGTGGATTCATAAAAAAAGCTGTGCGACATAAATCACACAGCTATAAGTTAATGAAATTTTGCGAGATGCGGTTACAACATAGTGTTTGGACAAACAAAATCCGTTATCGCAAATTTTCCTGTTTCTTTAAGTGCTTTGAATCCACCTTTTATATCTATCAGGTTATCGAAACCTCGGGCTTTTAAGATTGAAATAAAGATCATTGACCGGTAGCCGCCGGCACAATGCACATACCATGTGTTGTTTTTATCAACCTGCTGCATACTGTCATTAATATAATCAAGACTGGCATTTACTGCCCCTTTTATATGCTCGGCTTCATATTCGCTTTGCTTACGTACATCCAACACGTTTATATTGGCATCAGCTTCCTGTATAGCGGCCAGTTCGGTTGCTGTTATGGATTTAATAGTATCAATTTCCTTACCTGCTTTTTTCCAGGCGTCAATACCGCCTTTCAAATATCCGATGGCGTAATCGTACCCCACCCTGGCCAGGCGGGTAACCACTTCTTCCTGGCGACCTTCTTCTGCCACAATCAGGATGGTTTGTTTAATGTCAGGAATAAGCGCTCCAACCCAGGGTGCAAAATTGCCATCGATGCCAATATTGATGGAATTGGGAATAAACCCTTTTGCAAATGTTTGCGGGTCTCTGGTATCGAGTATAAGCGCATCGGTTTCATTAGCGGCTGCTTCAAAAGCTTCAACACCCAACGGATGCGTGCCTTTCTTCAACACTTCATTGATGCTTTCATAACCTTGTTTGTTCAATTGCACATTCAGCGGAAAGTATTGTGGGGGAGCAGTTAAACCTTCCGTAACTTCTTTTATAAATTCCTGCTTGCTCATATCGGCACGCAAAGCATAGTTTGTTTGTTTCTGATGACCAAAGGTATCAGTTGTTTCTTTACTCATGTTCTTGCCACAGGCACTGCCAGCGCCGTGAGCGGGATAAACTATCAAAGTATCGGGCAAAGGCATGATCTTGCTGCGAAGGGAATCGTATAATAATCCAGCCAGATCTTCCTGTGTTATATGATCTGCTTTTTGCGCCAGGTCGGGCCGGCCAACATCACCAATAAATAAAGTATCACCGCTGAATAAACCAAGTTCCTTGCCCTGTTCATCTTTTAACAGGTAACAGGTGCTTTCCAAAGTATGGCCTGGCGTGTGCAAGGCTGTAATAGTTACCTTACCTATTTTAAATATTTCCCCATCGGTAGCAATGTGTGCCTCGAACGATGGCGCAGCAGTAGGGCCATACACAATGGTAGCGCCTGTTGCTTTTGCCAGATCGAGATGCCCCGAAACAAAATCAGCATGAAAATGCGTTTCAAAAACATATTTTATAATGGCGCCATTACGGGCAGCTTTCTGAACATATGGATCTATTTCACGCAGCGGGTCAATAACAACCGCTTCTCCTTCGCTTTCGATGTAATATGCTCCCTGTGCCAGGCAACCGGTATAAATTTGTTCTATCTTCATAACAATGCTGTTTAAATAATCAACGCAATTTGAGTAATATGGTTTTAATAGAATATGACTTTTATCACAGAGCCGTTTAATGGCCATCAGTTAGCTAAAAAAGCACAACTCCCGCACCAGGATAAACAGGCCGATTGCCAATACAAACCATCCAAATCCTTTTTTTAATGCCTGACCGGGTATTTTATCAGAAAAAGCGGTCCCTACAAAAATTCCGAGTACGGCGATGGCGGTAAATAACAATAACTGCGACCAGTTTATTGTATAATGCGCCAGAGTGCTGAAAAAACCAAAAAAAGAACTAATGGCCATAATGGTGAGCGAGGTTCCTACTGCTATTTTCATTGGCAACCGGCTTATCAGTACCAAAGAGGGGATGATCAAAAAACCACCACCCGCCCCCAGTAAACCGGTAACTGCGCCCACTAATAACCCCTGTACCAACAACCCGCTTTTTCTCTTTTTATGAACAACAGATGAATTTGACTGGCGGCCTGCGTTTATCATAGAAATGGCCGCCGCAAGCATCAATAAAGCAAACAGCACCATTAGAAAAACACCTTTATCAACTACCAGTTCGCCAAGAGTAAACAAATGATCGGGGATCTCCGGCAATAAAAACCGCCGCACAACAAATACCGATAACAGCGAAGGCAGGCCGAAATACAGCACTACCTGAAAATCGATCAGTTTCTTATAATAGGAACGTACACTGCCTACCAGGCTACAACTGCCAACCACAAAAAGCGAATACGTGGTGGCCAATACCGGATGCACATGCAACAGGTACACAAACACTGGCACTGTAAGGATAGACCCTCCACCACCAATCAAACCTAATGATACGCCAATTAATACGGCTGCTAAATAACCGGCTATTTCCATTTAAATAAATAATTCGGTAAAACAACAACAGACAGGTTTTAAATGATCATGGAACAGTGTACCGGGCATTGGTATACTGAGCGCATGCAATCATTGGGTGAAGATGCGGGAAATTAAAAGCCCGATAAGTGACGAAGGTCACAATAAGGATGATGTTTGTCAAATATGTTATTGCTTTATAAAGAAGGCTTTTTACAAAAACAGATTTATAGAAAATGTTTTCTAATGAATGAAGGCAAACGTTTAAAGCTCTTTAATATATTCTAATTACAATTGAATAATTTCAATAGCATTACGATGCAGCTTTACCTTGCCAAACTGTTCCATTTTTTTCAGCAGCCGTGAAATAACTTCCCGGGATGAATTGACCTCGTTGGCAATTTCCTGGTGATTGAGCGGAATGATGTTGGTACCCAGGGTTTCCTGGTGCTTTTTTAAATAGAATTCCAGGCGTTCATCCATGCCCCGAAAGGCAATATGATCAATAGTGCTTAATAATTCTTCAAAGCGTGAGCGATATGTAGTGATCACAAATTGGCTCCAGCCTTTGTATTTTCCCATCCACTCCTCCATATACTCTAAAGGGATGGCAATAATTTCTGTATCCTTCACCGCTTTTGCCATAATGGCGCTCTTTTTATGCTCTGCCGCACAAACCATTGACAAAGCGCATGCCTGCCCTGGTTGTAGGTAGTACATAAAAAACTCATTTCCATCGTCATCTTCCCGGTAAATTTTCACCAGCCCGTTCAATATCAGCATGGTCGACCGGAAATACTGGCCGGTACGCATCAATTGTTCATCCGTTTTGAAAAAGCGGATCTCGCCCTGCTCCTGTATTTCCTGTTGCAATTCCTTTTCAAAAGCGGGGAACATCAGGGGTATTGTGCTTAATTCCATATTGGGAATGTGATGTGTAAAAAAACAAAGTTGATAAATAATATTTAAATAAAGGCATGCCTTATTTTTGGGCTCAAATAAATCACTTGCTAAAACTCTTCTACCAAACTGAACTCGTTGAAGCTGGCTGCGATGAAGCAGGCCGTGGATGTTTGGCAGGACCGGTATTTGCCGCCGCGGTTATTTTACCGGAAGGTTTTTACCACGAAAAGCTGAACGACAGCAAACAAGTGAACGAGGAAGACCGGTATGAATTGAGGGGTTTTATCGAAAAAAATGCCATCAGCTACCGGGTTGCCATGGTGGACCATGAAGAAATTGACCGCATAAATATTCTGAATGCTTCTTTTAAAGCCATGCACCTGGCCATTGAAAAATTAAGCAAGAAAGCCAAATTCCTGATCATCGACGGAAATCGGTTCACTAAATACAAACGCGTTCCCCACCAGTGTATTATAAAAGGAGATTCGGAGTATGCATCCATTGCGGCTGCCAGCATTCTGGCCAAAACCTACCGCGACGATTATATGCGTAAGCTGCATCCTGATTTTCCTCAGTATAAATGGATCACCAATAAAGGTTATGGCACTGCTGAACACCGCAAAGCCATTGAGGAATTTGGGCTCACTCCCTATCATCGCCGCTCCTTCTCTTTAACATCCAACCAGCTGGAGCTCGGCATGGATATCTAATGCTCCTATTTTTACGATAATTAAACTTTAGTCGCCCCTAAGAGTCTATTTGCTGCCCGACAAAAAAATAAGGCATTGCCGTCATGAACAAAAAGGCTGCCCTTGTCGTTTTTGTTTTTGACCTTCCCGCTTTTGTATATATAGCAGTTTTGAACAGTTAACAGATGATTTTAAATTGTGATGATATTAATCCCGTCCCGATTAGGGCGGGATTAATTTTTATAAACAGGTTTTGGCTTATAACATTTCCGGGAAAAAGCTCATCTTCCGTTCTTCCCATTCATTTCTGATGATGGAGAAATAAATGGAGTCCCGCCGGCGGTTATCGTGCATGAGCATATGGCTGCGTAAAATTCCTTCCGGCTTCATACCCACTTTTAACAGGGCTGCTTTGGCGCGTTCGTTCAGGTTATCGGTTTTTACTTCAACCCGCTCCATTTTCATTACGTCGAACGCGAAAGACAGAAGCGCAAACTTTGCCTGACGGTTTATACCTGTTCCCATAAACGAAGTACCCAGCCAGGTGCTGCCTATCTCCAGGCGTTTGTCATAAAAAGAAATATTTAAATAACTGGTACAGCCTACAATTTCGTTGGAATGTTTGTCAATAACGGTAAAAGGCATTCTAACACCTGCTTCTCTTTCGCTAAACAACTTCTGCATCCAGGTTGAGAGTTCCTTTTCATTGCTGAGGTCTTGTGGGAAATATCGCCAGATGTCTTTGTCTTTGATAAGGGGCAAAAATGCCTCATAATCGGCAGGCGTCATTAACCGTAATAACACCCGGGGTGTTTCGAGGGTAAAATGATCCGGGAAGAATTTTTGGTATTCAGTATTCATATTAATATAAGCATCGCTTTTTATAGAAGGATTATGCGGTAATGAAAATACGAAGTAGGAAGTACGACGCCCATGTCTTACTTCCTATTTCAGCATCAGTTTGCGTCGAAATCTGTTATTAAAAAAAAGCTTTACCCTACGTCTGCCGTATCCCACTCACCGGCGCCCTGGCGTATCAAGACCGGTTCATCGCCGGTGCAATCAATAACGGTGGAGGGTACCATGCCGCCGATTCCACCATCGGCCACTACATCAACCAGTTTTTCGAAATTATCGTGCATCAGTTCGGGATCGGTATATTCTTCCACCATAGTTCCGGGCAACGTAGTACTTAATATTGGATGCCCCAGCTCTTTTACAATGGTACGGGCGATCAGGTTATCGGGGATTCGCAACCCGATGGTATTCTTTTTGCTTTGCAGAATTTTAGGGACTTCCTTACTGGCTGGTAAAATAAACGTATATGGCCCCGGCAGATAATGCTTTAACAAGCGATACATGGGGGTGCTGATACTTTTTGTATACCGGCTCAAATCGCTCAGATCGTAACATACAAACGAAAGCTGCGCTTTTTGCGGGTCTATATTTTTGATACGACATATGCGATCAATAGCTTTGTGCTGAAAGATATCACAGCCCAATCCGTAGATCGTGTCGGTTGGATATATAATAATCCCTCCTTCCGATAAAACTTTCACGATAGTGGAAATGTTACGCGGTTGTGGGTTTTCTGGATGAAGATGTAATAACATAACGGCAAATTATACTTTTTAACTAAAGTCTCATAATGATACAGGCAAATTATGCGCCCCGGTTACACATGTCATTATTTATGTAAATGTTAAAGCCGTACATGTTTTCAGCACCACTTCATGCGCCGAAAATGAATTTAATATTAAATTTGAGCAAACTTATTTCATGCAATTACAACCTGTTGACCGCGTTGATACCATCAGCGCCGACGACTTTCAGCAGCGTTACTATCTGCCATTGAAACCAGTTGTTATTACCAAACTGGCCAAAGACTGGCCCGCCTTAACGAAATGGAACTGGGCTTATTTTAAAGAAATAGTAGGTAGTAAAAGAGTTGGACTGTACAACAACATTAAGAGCGACGCTTTCACCCCCATTAACACAGCAGACGATTACAAAACTTTTGGCGAGTATGTGGATATGGTGAGTAAGGGACCCGCCGCCTGGCGTATTTTTCTCTTCAATATTTTTGATCATGCGCCCCAGTTAACGGAAGATTTTACCTGGCCGGAAGATTTAATGAAGGGATTTGTTAAAAAATACCCCATGCTATTTGTTGGCGGGGCCACCAGCATTACCCATATGCACTTCGACATTGACATGTCGCACATCCTGCATACCCAGTTCTCAGGCCGTAAACGTGTGCTGTTATTCCCCTTCGAGGAGCAACATAAGTTATACCGCAAACCTTTTGAGGTATTGAGCCTGGCCGATTTTTCGAACTATTATGAAAATGGCAATCCTGATTATACCCAGTTTCCCGCATTGAAGCTGGCCAGGGGGTATGAGGTGATCCTGAATCATGGCGATACCCTGTTCATGCCCGCCGGTTACTGGCATCATATGGAATACCTAGACAGCGGTTTTGCAATGAGTTTGAGAGCTTTACAATCTTCTATCAGTGGCAAACTCAGAGGCGCCTGGAACTTGATCGGTATGCGCAATATTGATACATTGATGAAAAAAACCGCCCCCAAATGGTGGTATTCTTATAAAAAAACAAGCCTGTTAAAGGCCGCTGAAAAGGAATTGGAAGCTTCAGATGTGAGATACTAAAATTGCTCGTTTTTTTAAATCCAATTTGATCCAACTTAAGAAAGTAAGCTGGCCGAGCAGACATTAAAAAATTTTAAGAAAAATATTGATTTTATAGAAAACAGTCTTTATTTTTACCGGGCTATGTGCTGAATTAATATTCTCACCGGCAAACCACTCAACGAACTAATCCAATCTCCCGATTTTAACCCTCCAATTTCCATTTAATTTTTAAAACTATTTTATAAGTACGGATATTCACTTGTTCGTACCATAAATTGTCCGCCACCCTTTTTAATTATTATCTCTGTTTACCTGTATACGTGCTGCAGATCATTTGTGTTCCTGAAATTGCAAAAAAAAGATTGTACCAGTAACTGAAACTAACTGCTCTTACTCCTGTATTGGCAGCAAGCTTTTAATTTACTAACCGTAGAAGGGGGTTAATCCCTGACATGCAAACAGCATTTATGCCCGCATGTACCGATGCATCACCTTCTTTTTTTATATGCCCATTCTGTCCATCATCCATTGAACCCCACCTTCAATAAAATTATTGTATCACAACATATTGCTTAACTTCTTTCTTTTTGTGGTTTCAGAGGTAAGCACAGGCCGGCGATATCCATCGCTGGCTCCTTTTTTTATAATAGTCTATTAGGATTTCTTTGCGAGGAATTTCTTACTAACTGTTACCAATGGCCTTTCTATATATACGTAAATAATGTAGCCCGAGATTGCCGTAACCACAAATAATATGAGAGCAAACAAATAGGGATTCGAAGTCAAATGCAACCACTTTAAGCTAAGAGCCGTTGCACTCAGGCTAAAAGGATGAAACAGGTATAATGAATAGGAAGAATTGCCCGCCTGGAGCAACAATTTCTTTAACCGGGAAGCGCTTCCCTTTATAAATCCTTCCAAACACAAAAACCCGGTAAATACCATCAGCATGGGTATGCCCCATAACCAACCGCGGCCATCTTCCTGATTGGGCACTTTTCCAATTGCTTCGGCAGCCAGCAACAACACGCCTAACGAACATAAACACATGCCCAATGTTGTATTGGGTTTGATGATCTTCTTATTGAACAGATAAAAGCATCCCATACCATAAATAAACTCCAGATACAGGTTACTGGTAGTAAAACCAAAAATATCGCTGTTACCAGAAAATAATAACACCACCCCTACCATTGCCAGTAATACGACCGAAGATAATTGCATGGCCCTGTAGGTGCCTTTATGGATAAGCATGCCAAACAGGATATAAAACAGGAACTCAAAGCTGAGCGTCCATCCATTGGAGTTAAGGTACCTTTGCCCCGTAGGTATTAGTGTGTAAGAAGCCCAGATTCCCGTTTCACCACCTGAAGTATTTACAATTTCAGGTTTAACCAAAAATATTATCAATCCAATTGTGGTGCTAAGCCAGTAAAGAGGAATTATTCTTCTTATGCGGTGTAGCATGAACTGGCTAAAATTCAGATCGCGGTTAATAGTGGATACACACATGATGTAACCGGAAATGATAAAGAAGAGGTCTACCCCTGCCCCGCCAATAGTAAATCCGTGAAGCGCATTGTTTCCATACTGCTCGCCTTTGATAGAAATATGCAACAATACCACCAGTATGGCAGCAATACCCCGCATTATCTGAATTGATTCAATATTGGTATCGTTCTTCTGTAAAGGCAATAGTACTGGATTTTCCATAGAAAGGAAGGATAGGAAAAAATAAGCCCGCTTGGTTTAAAACGGGCTTATAAAAAGTTAATGTATCTGGGAGAAATGATCGTTGTACGTTATGGATTAAGCAATAGACCAGGTTTCTTTACCCCGTAACAATTTATCGAGGTTGGCCGGACCTTTTGCCATTACTTCTTCGAGCTGCATTTGCATTACATCTTCGTAACAGGGGCGGTCTGTTTCATAAAATACGCCGAACGGACGAGGTAAATGACCTTCAATACGAGGGTCATCGAACATCCTTACCAGTATTTGTGCTTTATAGAAATCGCCTTCGTCATGTACCCACAGATCATCGGCAGACGCACCCTCATTCAGGTCGACTATTATGGGTTTAAAACCATCGAGCTTTATCCCTTTATTGCATTGAGCGCCAAAAATAAGCGGCTTGCCTTGCTCCAGGAACAGGGTATTATCGAGCTTGGTCGATTTCTCGGTAAACATTTCAAAAGCGCCATCATTGAAGATGTTACAGTTTTGATAGATCTCGAGGAAAGAAGCTCCTTTATGTTTATGACTTCTTACCAGTAACTCCTGTAAGTGCTTGGGGTCACGGTCCATTGAACGGGCAATAAATGTCGCATCGGCACCCATTGCTAAAGCCAGCGGGTTGAACGGATGATCGATACTGCCGTATGGGGTTGACTTGGTTACCTTATTTTTTTCTGATGTAGGTGAATACTGTCCTTTTGTTAACCCATAGATCTGGTTATTGAAAAGCATCACATTTACATCGAAATTTCGGCGCAGCAAGTGAATGGTGTGGTTACCACCAATACTCAATCCATCTCCATCACCGGTAACGATCCAAACACTTAATTCGGGCCGGGCAGCTTTCAATCCACTGGCAATGGCGGTAGCCCGGCCATGGATCGAGTGCATACCATAGGT
Source organism: Niastella soli (assembly GCF_017742245.1). GTDB lineage: Bacteria > Bacteroidota > Bacteroidia > Chitinophagales > Chitinophagaceae > Niastella > Niastella soli. The sequence goes on along the minus strand of NZ_JAGHKO010000001.1, from coordinate 1,593,071 downwards.
ATTCATATAATAAGGGAACCGGCTGCTGCAGCCGATGCCGGAAATGATCACAATGTTCTCTTTTGGAACTCCTAAACCCGGCATGATCTTCTGCACTTGTGCCAAAATGGAGTAGTCTCCACATCCAGGACACCAACGTACCTCCTGATCGGTGGCAAAGTCTTTTGGTGTCAGAGCAGGCGTTGTAGTTTCACTCATAGATATATAATTACGACAAAATTATCGCAATATGCGACAATGAACAAGCTTAATTCATTGCTCATATTGTTAATATATAAACGGTAGCGCCAAATATTCATGAATTGCTACTTTCAGCCCTCAAACTCCTTATCATGCAAAGACTTATGATGTGCGTCTGCCTGCTCATTTCCGTAAAAATGCTGGCTCAAAACAAACAAAACGTTGCTGTTACAGATATGCTCAAAATACAATCCATCAGCGATGTAACCCTTTCACCCGATGGTAGTAAGGCGGCTTTTGTTGTAACCGCTATTGAAAATGATGGCACCACCAAGCTGGAGTATAAGTATGTAAACCAGATCTGGATAGTGAATACCGATGGGCTCGACACACCCCGGCAGTTAACGGCTAAAGAAAACGCCAGTCAACCCGCCTGGAGCCCCGATGGCAAACAGCTGGCCTTTGTTAGAACAGTGGACAGTAAACCTCAGATCTTTTTGCTTTCATTCAATGGTGGCGAAGCCATTCAGTTAACGAAGTTTAAATACGGCGCCACTACTCCTAAATGGCGCCCTGACGGCAAACAAATCCTTTTTACGGCTAATATTCCACTTACAGATCTGTTGAAAGACTCAGTTCTGAACGCCGATAATGCAATTCCTGCCTGGTCGTTGGAAAAACCAGGCTTCACTCATAATGAACAATTAAAGGCTTCCCACGCCAAAGCCGATCCCGATGGCACCCTGGAAGAAGTAAGGGCCTACCTCGATAACAATGTTACCGATAAAAAAGCCCGGGTGATGAATAAACTCAATTTCCAGGACGAACGCAACATAAACGGCGATATGGGGTTCAATCATTATTTTGTTACCGGTACATCCCCAGACGACGTTGCCACTGCGGTAACACATGGCTTTTTTTCGTTTTCCAGGGTTGATTTCACCCCAGACGGAAAACAGCTTATTCTGGCAGGCGATGTCGATTCCATTCAACACCCCAACCGGTCACAGGAGAATGAGATCTTTTTAGCAAATGCTGACGGAAGTCAGCTTCATAAAATTCTGGGCGAAGAAGGAAAACAATTTACCACGCCCACCCTCTCCCCTTCCGGTAAATGGCTTGCCTTTCAGTTTTCAGGCATAAACCAGGTTAAAATTCCGCAGCTTGCCATAATGCCCATAAATGGTACCGCAAAAGATATGGTCCTGCTTCCCTTTGATCGAACAAAGGAAGACCTGCTATGGAGCGACGATGAAAAATACCTGTACTTCACTTCGCCCAGCAATGGTGGCTTTCCATTGTACCAGTTAAATATTAACACCAAAAAAGTTGAGCAGCTAACCGATTATAATAGCGGCATCAGCAGTTTTGATCTGATCAATAATAAGCTGGTATTTGTAAAAACCGAAGTAACCAATCCCTTTGAATTGTACCTGGCAGATGCCAATGGGAAACAATCACAACGCATCAGTAATTTTAATGCAGCCTGGTTACAGGGCAAACAGCTTTCCCTCCCCGAAAAGAAAACCTTTACCAATAATAAGGGAATGACCATAGAATATTGGGTAATGAAACCGGCCAATTATGAACCGGGGAAAAAATACCCCTTATTGCTGGAAATACACGGCGGCCCCACTGCTATGTGGGGACCGGGAGAAAATACCATGTGGCACGAATACCAGTTCTTTTGCAGCAAAGGCTATGGCGTTGTATACTGCAACCCACGGGGCAGTGGTGGCTATGGTGAAAACTTTCTTCGGGCTAATATCAACGACTGGGGCAAAGGACCATCCAGCGATGTGTTGACTGCTTTAGATAAAACCATTAGTGAAGGCTGGGCCGACACGTCCAAACTGGTAGTTACCGGCGGGTCATATGCAGGCTATCTGGTGGCATGGATCATTGCCCACGATCATCGATTTAAAGCGGCCTGTTCGCAACGGGGCGTATACGATCTGGGTACGTTCTTTGGCGAAGGAAATGCCTGGCGGCTGGTACCCCTCTATTTCGGTGGTTATCCCTGGGAAACAACTGCCAAAGCAAATCTGCAACGGGAATCACCTATTACTTATATACAGAACATTACTACCCCTTATATTATTTTTCATGGTGATAATGATCGCCGCACCGGTTTTGTTGAAAGCGAAATGATGTACCGAAGTCTAAAGGTATTGGGCCGCCCGGTTGAATATATACGGCATCCTAATGCTACACATGAAATAACCCGCAGCGGCGATAACCGGCAACGTATTGATCAAATGTTACGCACCTGGGAGTTTTTTGAACGCTGGATCAATTAAGGAAATTAAAAAAGGGAGCCTTATGAATGATTACTTCATAAAGCTCCCTTTCTTTATAAATTTACTTCAGCTTAATAGCAATGCCTAACTCACCTACACGGTTGTAATGGTCGCGGTTACCTAAAAGCGCGTTGTTGTTTTTCGAAATATCAGCAATACCGGCATTGTACCGGGCATAGAAACCCAACATGGACGTAGCCTGAATACCTGCACCAAAGCAAATAGCCCCATCTACTTTTTTAAACCATTCATCAATTTCAGCTTTATCATCATTGTTCTTACTATTTGCAGATAATAAGAATCCTATTTGCGGGCCAAACTCCACATAAAACTGCCTTACAGGATAAAACTGGAACATGAGTGGGACCTGGATATAACTAAGCGCGAGGGTCGCATCGTCTCTTAGGCTCACAGGAAATTGCTGTCCCTGCCCCGAATACAATATTTCAGGTTGAAAGCTCCACCTGGCGTTTATGCGGCTATTTAAAAAAAGGCCCACATGGCCACTCAATCTATTGTCACCATTGAATCCGGTAACATCTGTAATATTAAGACCGCCTTTTATACCGGGTGTCATTTTTTGAGCTTGAGAACTGTACGCAAGAAGGCAAAACAAAACCAGTGGAAAAAAATACTTATTCATGTTTGAAGGTGTTTGCCCACACAGTTTCCAAAGCGTATGCCAGTTTGCAGACTATTGATCAACCAGCCTGTTAATCAATTCTATAAATTAATTCATGGAAAGACTTTGCACGGCACCAACGTTTACAGTATTCAGTTGTTGCTGTTGCTTCAATACATATTCACCAAAGCGGGTCATTACTGAATCTGGTAATGGCACTGAAGGCGGGAAGGTCTGTTGTAGTGGGTTCACCTGTTTTCCACTCTTCCAGAAACGATAGCAAACGTGTGGGCCTGTAGCAAGCCCTGTGCTGCCTACATAACCAATAACCTGCCCCTGGCGTACACTTTGTCCGGCGCGCACTGCCTGCTTGGTCATATGCAAGTACTGGGTAGTGTAAGTATCGTCGTGTTTTATTTTTACAAAGTTGCCGTTGTTATTGTTGTACTCAGATTCTATTACAACGCCATCCCCGGTGGCAATGATGGGTGTGCCTTCCGGTGCCGCATAATCAGTGCCCAGGTGCGTCTTCCATCTTTTTTGTACCGGATGAAAACGCCTTAATGAATACCCTGAGGTGATGTGGCTGAATTTAAGGGGTGCCTTTAAAAATAATGTCCGTAAACTTTTACCTTTCTCGTCATAATAGTCACCGGCATCTGTTGAATCGGATCTATAATAGAAAGCATAAAACTTCTCGCCGTTATGGGAGAACACAGCAGATTGAATGGCGCCTGTTTCAACAGGTTCATCTTTTATGTAGCGCTGCTCATACAACACCTTAAAATAATCGCCATCATGAATGGAATAAAAATCTACTGTATAAGCATACAGGTCAGCCAGTTTCATAGCCAGTGCGGGATCCGTGCCTGATTTCTGAAAGGTTTCATACAACGACCCATTGATGATGCCCGAAGCAGTTTCTAACCGCGCAGTAACCTGTCTTTTACCAGTTACTACTTTTACTGAATCGGTAAGATCATACAGAACGTAATCAATGGCGTTAGGCTGGTAAACAAAATAACAAACCTTATGTAAAGTATCTTTTGTAGAGAACACCGTGTACTGCGAACCAGCTTTCATCTTACGTACATCATATACGTACTTGGATTTTGATTGCAGGCTCTTGATAGTATTACTGTCAACGTTATACAATTCCAGGATGGAATTCAGGTATTCATTTTTTTGAATAATGCTTTCTGTTACATTAAATGAATCGAGGGCCAAACCAAACCGGCGAGGAACTATAATTACAGTAGTATCCTTTTTTGCCTGGGGTGCTTTTTCGCCGGGTAAAGAAAGGTTTAAACTGCTTAATACAATTACCGCCACAATTAATATGGCCATAAGTGAAAAAGCAATACCCCAATCTCTGTGTGTAAACATATATGTTTATTTGCCGGTTTTCCAGGCGGCCATTTTTAGCGCAAAAACAGTGCCCGGCCCTATTTAGTCGTATGACTTTTTTGTTTCATCTTAAAGTCAGACAGTTATAAACACTAATTAAGCACGATATATGACTGAATAGTAAAAATACGTAACCCTGAATGCGGCCCATTCCTTACATGAAAAACGAAATGTGGACTCGTTTGATTACAGATCAATGGTTATTTAGAAATGAATTAACACGGAAACTAACTAACTACATCCCTGCTAAATGGCAACAGGGATAGTTCCATTAACTTCAAATGCTGACGGCCAAAAGGAATTCCAATGATGGTGATATAAAAAATTGCGGCAAAAACCAGGTGTACCAATGCCGTATACAAGCCACCGCATAAAAGCCAGATAATATTACACAAAAGTGCTAAGCAACCGGTGGAGCCCTGCTTGGGCACAATCCTTTTTCCAAAGGGCCATAACACCACGCCGGCCAGTTTAAAACATTGCAAGCCCCAGGGTATGCCGATTATTGAAATACATAATGCGAAACCGCCTAAGATATACCCCAGTGCAGCGGCCAGGCCGCCAAACACCAGCCAGATAATGTTACCAAGAATATTCATGATGATGCCGGTATTATATGTTTTTCTTTATATAAAAAACGATACGCCATAATTGCGCTTACTAACATCAACACAGCCCCCAGGAAAAAAGAGGACCCCGGAAAATGGAATGGCGCCGAATCCTCTGTAAAATAATTAAAAAGATTGTTCATTATCAAGGGGCCAAAAAAAGACGTAACACTTTGTAAACCGCCCAGTATTCCCTGCAACTCACCCTGCGCATTGGCCGGCACATGACCGGCAATGATAGATTGCAACGCCGGCCCTGCAATTCCACCCAAACAATAAGGCACCAGAAAGGCAAACATCATCCAGCTTTGATTGGCAAATGCAAACAGGAACATGCCCAGCGAATACAAGGCTAAACCAATATATATACTGCGCTCGTTTCCCAATACCGGATTCAATTTACGCATTATCACGGTTTGTACCAACGCAACCAGTACGCCAACAAGCGCCAATGAATAACCGATGGTTGATTCACTCCATTTAAAGCGATATGCTGTAAAATAACTCCAGTTGCTTTGTACGGCATGGGCTGCCAAATAAACTATTGTCAATGCCATCACTAACCCGCCAATTGCGGGATATTTCTTTAACTGCATCAATGAGCCAAAGGGATTGGCGCGTTTCCAATCAAATGCACGGCGATGCTCTTTATCGAGCGACTCTGGTAAAATAAAATATCCATATAACCAGTTCAACAAACACAAGATGGCAGCAGCATAAAAAGGCGCTCGTAAACCCAACTTACTCAATGGCCCCCCAATAGCAGGACCAATTATAAATCCTAACCCAAAGGCGGCGCCTACCATGCCAAAATTCTTTGCCCTGTTTTCGTTGGTACTAATGTCTGCTATATAGGCGTAAGCGGTACTAAAACTTGCGCCTGTAATACCCGATACAACACGGCCCAGGAATAGCCAGCCGTAATTGGGCGCCATTGCCATGAATAAATAATCTATGCCAAAACCAAATAAAGAAAATAACAAGACTGGTCTACGACCGTATTTATCACTCAGGCTTCCCAGTATTGGCCCGCAGATAAATTGCATTAATGCATATACCCCCACCAGCCAGCTACCATATTTACTTGCTTCGTTTACCTGTATATGTTTTAACCCCGCAATCAATGTTGGCATCACCGGTATTATCAATCCCCAGCCAATTACATCAATAAGAACGGTAATGAAAATGAATTTTATAGCAGCAGAGCGAACTGGTTTCATACTTAAAAAGTTGATGCAAAGTACTGGGTTTTTTGAACCTTGTGGTATAAAATTTTAAGTATTATGAAAACAAGACCGTACAGGTTGTAAGGGTTTAACGGCAAGTTGACCATTTTCCCTGAAACCTGAAACATGTATCAAATGTCTTTCCCGCAATGGCATATAGGTTGTTCAGGCTTTCATTATAAAGAATGGAAGGAGCTTTTTTACCCTAAAGGGTTGCCGCAACGTTTATGTGCAGTATCAGTCATCCTGATCTACCAAACGAAGTAATTACGAACACCAACATGGTGTATTATCGCTTTCACGGTGTGCCGCACTTGTATTATTCTGCCTATGACCAACTGTTCCTGGAACAGACTGCAACTGCTATAAAAAATGCTAAACATATTAATAAGGCATTTTTATACTTCAATAATACAGCACAAACAGCAGCCATACAAAATGCACAATACATACAGCAGTTTATAGAAAAATAGGATTGCAGTTATTTGCTTGTGGTATAGGTAAATCATTCTCCCCAATACTCGATAAAACAGTAAAAATCAGCATTACATGAAACCATGTATGTTGTTCCTTGATTTATGCTAAGAATTTCCGAAGAAGATATCCTCAAATGTCTTTTTCACATTTTTAGTTCGTTAATTTGCTGCGCATTTTTTTATACGAAGTCCTGGTTAAGGCTCTGAAAACTTATGATCCGTACTCTTATTATCACTTTTTATTGTACCCTGTGGAGAATTTTAAAGATCAACTAAAGTCCCTTTGTATGAAAAACCCTGTTCACTACACATATCCTGTACCACCTACTCAAACTGTGGCAACCGAGCCAGTTCCTCTTCATAGACTGATAGATCAAATTATGGTAGGCCTTTTACCATTGGTCACTGGTAAAAAAAGTTTTGTGATCAACGATGTTGATCACACATTCCACCTTCAGGCAGATGAGAATTTGCTGGCCTATGTACTGGGCAATCTGTTAAGCGGCGCAATTAATGGTTCTGAGAATGTGTGTATAAGGGTTGAAGCCGTTTGTAATAAGGATGGAGTGCATGTTCGTGTTCGTAACAATGGCACTTATTTCTACAGTACTGTGTCAAACGGTTTTTCCAATGTGGTTCAGGCTGCCAGGCAATTAGGCGGCAATATCAGCATCTACAATCAACACAACGAAGGGACCACACTCACCTTCTCTATGGCAGCGCCCGTTCAAACTATTTGTTAAATAAAGAATATTTCAATCCCTACACCCTGTTAAACAAGCTACCACTGTTAAATAAAAAACCCCGACGATAACGTCGGGGTTACATATTTTAACCTAACAGGATTAATAACGATTGTTATAGCTGTTGTTACGGCTAAATGAACGTCTTTCACCGCCACCGCCGCCGCCATTGTTGCTACGCTCTTCACGAGGACGAGCTTCTGCAACTTTGATCTCTCTGCCTTCTACGCGACCACCATCCAATTCAGTGATTGCTTTTCTGGCAGCTTCATCATTTGGCATTTCAACAAATCCAAATCCACGGCTTTTGCCTGTGAATTTATCAGTAATTACACGAGCAGAAGCTACTTCACCATATTCAGCAAAGAAACCTTCCAAATCATCATCTGTTACGTTGAAACTTAAATTAGAAACATAAATGTTCATACTACTAACTAAAATTGGTTAAAAATTATTAATGGATCTGAGGTAAAGCAGGGAGTAAAGGAAGACTAACAACTATTAGCAGAAATGCGTAGCGAGATATATCGTTCACTTACCGAATGCTATTATCACTCAAAACTCACCACAAAGATACTTTATTCGCATTGAATAACAATGATTCTGATCGTTGTCGGCAAGTTAATTTATCTTAATACAGATTAAATTTAAGTATTGTCATCAAAATGAAAATTGCATTAAAATAAAACAGATCATTTGCACCTTATTAACAATAACCATGATAAAAAGTTTACCGGTTATCACAATAATTTCAAGCCGTGAAACATGTTTCTTGTCTTGTGACATGAATCCTGTATCTTGTATCTCAAGTTTTTAACCCATTTCAATAGCTAAAACTCAACCTGCTATGTTTTTTAAAAAGAAAATTACGGTTGCCGGAACTTTAGTTGCATTGGTAGTATTGGGCATTGCCGCCAGCGCTCCTGCCGATCCCATATTCAAAAACCTGAAGGTGCTGCCAAAAAACACCACACATGAACAACTGGACAGTGTTATGCATATGTTCAATAGTTCATTGGGGGTAAAATGTGGTTTCTGTCATGCCGCTCAAAAAGACAATCCCAAAAAACTGGATTTCGCCAGCGATGAAAAGGGGGAAAAAAATGCAGCCCGCGATATGATGCGGATGACGGAACGCATTAATAAGAAGTTTTTCCATTATAAAAAGGATGAAGGGCACCCCATTCCACCGGTAGGCTGTTTTAGCTGTCACCATGGCAACCCACACCCTGAAGCCAGCGCACCTAAAGAAGAAAAAAAGGCGCCCCCACCACCGCCTACGCAGCCAGCTCAATCAGCCCAACCACCAGCTAATAACTAAGAATTTTATTCCACATTTATACGGATTTGAGGAAATTGACCTGTCAGTAGCACCTTAACAAAGGCACACCTGACAGGTCTGTTCTTTTGTAGACTATTTATTTTTACGGAAACGATTCCGTTAGATAATGCCAAAGGATTATCGCCCTAATGCTTTTCACTTACGTCACCGCCTACCGTGAGTCGCCAATAATTTGAAAATTTTCAATTTTACCAATCCCATGCCGCCTATTTGCAATTTGCCTACTTTTGCACTCTTATCTATTAGCAATGAGTGCACAACAATTTGATTTCGGTATGATTGGCCTCGGCGTTATGGGCAGAAACTTCCTGCTTAACATGGCTGATCACGGTTTTAAAGTTATCGGGTTCGATAAAGACAATCAGAAAACTTCAGCGCTGGAATCAGCCGCTACAGCAGGTACTACTGTTAAAGGAGTAAGCTCGCTGCAAGACATGGTGAACCAGCTGGCAGTTCCCCGAAAGATCATGATGCTTGTTCCTGCCGGTAAACCGGTAGATGATGTAATTGAAAGCCTGCTGCCCCTGGTGCAAAAAGGCGATATCATCATCGACGGTGGCAATAGCCACTTTACCGATACATTAAGACGTGTTACCTATTTACAGGCTAAGGGCATTCATTTTATGGGTATGGGTGTTTCGGGTGGCGAACAAGGCGCCCGTACAGGCCCCAGCATTATGCCTGGTGGCGATCAGGAAGCCTACCCTCATGTACGCCCCATGCTGGAAGCCGTAGCGGCAAAAGTAGATGGCGTTCCCTGTGTAGCCCACCTGGGTAAAGGCGCTGCCGGCCACTACGTTAAAATGGTGCACAATGGCATTGAATATGCCATCATGCAATTGATATGTGAGGCATATGATCTGCTGCATCGCGGCGCCGGTCTCACCAACGACGAATTACATACCGTTTTTGATATCTGGAACAAAGGTGATCTGCGATCTTTTCTTATTGAAATTACTGCCGACATCTTTTTACAACCCGACGATAAAACGCCTAACCGCCTTGTTGACATGATCCTCGACAAAGCCGGCGCAAAAGGCACCGGTAAATGGACCTCACAGGACGCTATGGACCTGGGCGTTCCCATTCCCACCATAGATATGGCCGTGGCCATGCGTAACTTATCGGCTTTAAAAGCCGAACGGGTACAGGCTTCCGCATTATATCCTCAAACTACCAGTTTAGTTGGCACCCCCAAAGAACAATTCATTCAACAGGTACACGATGCCCTGTTGTTTGCTACCATTATATGTTATGCCCAGGGGTTGGCACAATTACACCGGGCCGGTATTGACCTCGACATGCAAATTCCCATGCCGCAGGTAGTAAGTGTTTGGCGCGGTGGCTGTATCATTCGCTCAGTATTGCTGCCCACGTTCGCTAATGCCTTTAAAGCGAACCCTGAGCTGTCGAATTTGTTATTAGATGCTGAGGTAGCCAAAATATTAAATGCAAACGCTACCGGCACCCGTGCAGTTGCTGCCATGGCCATACAGCACGGAATACCAGCCGCAGCCTTATTGAGCAGCCTGAGCTATTTCGACACCTATCGCAACAAGCAATTACCTATTAACCTGTTGCAGGCACAACGCGATTATTTTGGCGCTCATACCTATCAACGCATCGATCAGGAAGGAACTTTCCATACTGAATGGGCTAAGAAATAATTATAATTGATACTTCAAATAAGAATATGACAAATCATACATGTCCGCCAGCTACTGTGCTATTTATTTTTGGTGGTAGTGGCGATTTAAACCAGCGTAAACTTTCTCCCGCTTTATATAATCTGTTTATCGATGGGTGGATGCCTGAAAAGTTCAGCATTGTAGGAATTGGCAGAACCGCTTATACCGATGAAAAGTTCAGGAAACACCTGTACGATGGCATTCAACAGTTCTCCCGCCGTAAAGATGATAAGAACGGTAAATGGGAAACGTTCTCAAAATATATTACATACCTGCAAATGGATGCCGGCAATGATGCCGATTATCAGAAAATTGCCGAGATCGTAAAACAAAAAGAACAGGAGTTTGGCGAGCACCCCAACGTTATTTTCTACATGTCGGTAGCTCCGCACCTGGTACCTCAAATTGCCAGCAAACTGGGCCCGCTGAACATTTGCCACGATACTAAATGCACCCGTATAGTGGTGGAAAAACCATTCGGTCATGACCTTAAAAGCGCGCATGAACTGAATGAGCTGTTAAGGTCCATGTTCGATGAGACCCAGATCTACCGCATAGATCACTACCTGGGTAAAGAGACCGTTCAAAACATTCTGGCCTTGCGCTTTGCCAATGCCCTGTTTGAACCGATCTGGAACAGAAATTACATCGACCATATTCAGATCACCGCTGCAGAAACCGTTGGTTTGGAAAATCGCGGCGATTATTATGAACGCTCTGGCGCCCTGCGCGATATGGTGCAGAACCATATTCTGCAATTGTTGTGTATGGTGGCTATGGAAGCCCCCGTATCTTTCGATGCCAATGAGATCCGTAATAAAAAGGTAGATGTATTAAACGCCCTGCGCAAATACAACAAAGAAGAAGTGCACAAGTACGCCGTTAGAGGCCAGTACTCCGATGGCTGGTTGCAGGGTAAAAAAGTACCAGGTTATCGCAATGAAGATAAAATAAATCCCACGTCACCTACCGATACTTTTGCAGCGGTAAAATTCTATATTGATAACTGGCGCTGGCAGGATGTGCCATTTTATGTTCGTACCGGTAAACGGTTACATGAAAAATCAACCATCATCACCATTCAATTCAAACAGGCGCCTCATTTTGCATTTCCTCCCGAAGCAGCATTAACCTGGCGTCCAAACAGACTTACCATCAGCATTCAGCCGCAAATGGATATCCGGTTACGCTTCCAGGCTAAACGCCCGGGACAAACCGTTTCGTTGAACCCGGTTGATATGACCTTTAATTATAAAGATGCTTATGGCGATAATGATCCTGAAGCATATGAAACCCTGTTGCTCGACGTAATGGAAGGCAATGCCACCCTGTTTATGCGCAGCGACCAGGTTGAAGCTGCCTGGAAAGTGGTAATGCCAATTCAGGAAGCATGGGAAACCAGACCACCAGTTGATTTTCCCAACTATGCACCCGATAGCTGGGGCCCCGAAGATGCAGAAGCGCTCATTGCCCGCGATGGCCGCAACTGGATCACCCTGCCCCAATCGCACCAGGGTGTGCAAACAGGCAGTTAAAACTAATTAATAAATGACCTGTAAGATTCGTCATTGGATTGAGTATTATCAGTGTAATGAATGGAATCTGACAGGTCATTTTTCAAACAGCCAATCGGTAAAGATCAGCTAACTCTATAAAAAAAGCTCCATGTTACACATTTACAAAACACCCGACGAAGTAAGCCACGCCCTGGCTGAATGGATCACTTCCAACATAGAAACGACCCTGCAAAAACAGGAGCGGTTTACCTGGGTGGTAACAGGCGGCAATTCGCCCAAACAGCTGTATGAACTGCTGGCTGCTCCACCCTATCGGGACCGTATTGACTGGAGCAAACTGCATATTTTCTGGGGCGATGAGCGTGCAGTACCTTATGCTGACAGCCGCAACAATGCAAAAATGACGGTTGAGCATTTGCTTGATAAAGTGCCCGTTGTTAGGGAACAGGTCCATATAATGGACACCTCTTTATCGCCCGAAGATTCTGCCAAAGCCTATGAAGCCATTCTGCACCAGTATTTTAACAATGAAGGCTTCTCCTTCGACCTGGTACTTAATGGAATGGGCGATGATGGCCATACCCTCTCCCTTTTCCCCCATACCCCCGTTATTCATGAGCAAAAAGCCTGGGTAACCTCTTTTTACCTTGATGCCCAGCAAATGTACCGGATCACCTTAACGGCCCCCATTGTAAACCGGGCCAGCAAAGTAGCTTTTCTAACCTTTGGCGCTAATAAAGCCAACGCGCTGTATGAGGTATTGAAAGGGGAACCCAATATAGATCAATATCCCTCGCAGATCATTCAACCCCTCAGTGGCCAGTTACACTGGTTTGTGGATGAAGCCGCCGCCAGCAAGTTAAAGTCCTAATATTCAAGTCAAAATATCCTGCTGATTTTCAACATTTCAGGAATTAGTAATATTTTTCACAGATTTGGATAAGTTTTTGTCATTGGGTATAGGGGAAACAGCAAAAATGCTGTTTTCCCTGTAGTTATTTAGATGTTAACACCCAATCGAAAAGCACCAGACAATTGCCCGAACGAAAACTTGCCAGAACCATTCTTGCAAGTCAATGCTGCTATTGCATCTCAAGGTACTCACTGGAACCATGTCTCCTCTCTTCCAACAAGTTGGTTTTCAATCGCAAACCTGATTATTTACCATAAAAAAACAATGACAGTATGACTAAACTGGTATCTATCATTGTTCCGGTACATAATGAAAGGGAAAATGTGACTGCAATGGCGAAAGCCATCAAACGCACATTTGCCGATCTGCCTTACCGCTATAACCTACTGTTTGTTGATGATGGCAGCAGTGACCTGACTTTACATGAAATAAAAAAACTCGCCCTCCAGGACGAGCACATCCGGTACCTCTCCTTTTCCCGCAATTTTGGCCACCAGGCTGCAATAAAAGCCGGTTTGGATAAAGCCGATGGCGATTGTGTGATCACCATGGATGGTGATATGCAGCACCCGCCACAGCTGATACCCTCCTTGCTCGAAAAATGGGAAGAAGGCTATGATGTGGTATACACTGTTCGTAAAGAAGATAAAAAGCTGCCCTTATTAAAAAGGATCACCTCCAACCTATTTTACAAGGTCTTAAACTGGCTGAGTGATATCAAAATTGAAAAGGGTACAGCCGATTTCCGTTTAATGAACCGTAATGTGGTAGATGTATTACGCGGATTGGCTGAATTTGAACCTTTCTTCAGAGGGCTGGTAAAATGGGCCGGCTTTAAGCAGGTCCCTGTAGAATATGAACCTAACCAGCGTAAATCAGGCACGACAAAATATACTTCCAAAAAAATGATCAGGTTCGCCTTACAGGGCATAACCTCATTTAGTATCAGGCCATTATATGCAGCCACATATATTGGTTTCACTTTTGCTGCCTTATCAACGCTTTATATACCTTATGCCTTATATAGTTACTATTTCGGATATACCATTTCCGGTTGGAGTTCATTAATTGTGACCGTTGTATTTTTTGGCGGATTGCAATTAATGATACTTGGTATCATTGGTATTTATCTGGGAAAACTATTCATGCAAAACAAACACCGACCTGTTTACATTGTAAAAGAATCTAACATCCATGAGTCGTCAGCAATACATATTGATGAGTTTTGATGTAGAAGAGTTTGACATGCCCCTGGAATATAAACAACAGCTTTCCATTGAAGAACAAATGGAAACCGGTTACAGGGGTCTGCAAGCCACCATATCGATCATAAATGGCACCGATGCTGCCTGTACTTTTTTTACTACCGCCAATTTTGCCAATTGGCATCCCGACAGCATTCGCCAGATAGCGCGAAAACATGAAATTGCTTCGCATACCTATTATCATACCGGGTATAAAACTGAAGACCTTTTACGAAGCCGGCTCGAACTGGAAGATATTTCCAATCAGCCCGTATATGGGTTAAGGATGCCACGACTGAAAAAAGTACCTATGGCCGATGTTATTGCCGCGGGTTATAGTTACGACTCCTCAGTAAACCCTACCTGGATCCCCGGCCGGTACAATGATCTTCACCTGCCCCGTACCATATACACCGATCAAAATATGCTGCGAGTTCCGGCATCTGTGAGTCCGCGCCTGCGCATACCTCTGTTTTGGCTTGCCTTTAAAAACATGCCTTACAATGTTTTTAAAAACCTGGCTATTAAAACATTACGCAATGACGGCTACCTGTGTTTATATTTTCATCCCTGGGAGTTTACCGACATCTGGGAGTTTGAAATGCCGGGTTATGCTAAAAGATGGTCTGGTGAAAAACTGCAACAACGCCTGTACCGTCTAATCAAAGACCTGAAAGCAGAAGGTGATTTCACCACAATGTGGCAAATGCTTTCCACCACCAGGTCACTGGAATCCCGACAACTTAATAGACCAGCAGCAGATCCCCTGAGGGCCCCGCTGGTGGCGTCATTGGCAAATAAAGCCTAACCATTTACTTATTTAAACAGGGCCGCTACCATTTCATTGGTGAGCGCTCTTTCTCCTTTTGTCCAGAAATCATTGGGGGGTGGAAATTCATTCCGGCAGTACCCGCCCTGATTTTTGAAATCGAATATGGCGTGACAATAATTGTTGATCACCAGCGCACAACATTGCCAGTCTTTCGACCATATGATCCTGATAATGCCCTTTCGCTGTTCCACCGGCACCTCCTCGATATTGTAAATATGCAACGCATCTAATACCAATTGCCTTCCTTCAGCATCCAGTGCATACGCATAAAAATACCCTGTGTCGGTATCGTCCTCAAACACGACGGCAAACTTGTTTATATCGTTGGTACAATCAATAAAGGTTGCTTCACCCGCAATATAGACCTGCTCCCTCAGTAAGTATCCGTTCATGGGTGCCTGTTATTTAGCATCTACAGAATCATATACAGTAACCTTGCTCCATAAGTGTGAATAGTCTTCAACGAATTTCAGGTGAATCGGATCTACCTGGTAGCTTGCCTGGTCAGCTGCATTATCAAACATAGTAAACCACGAAATGGCATAGGACCGGTCAATTACATCGCGGTTGGTATCAGCAGGCTGGCCAATATGAAAGGTCTTTATCGTTTTCACTTTCGACAGCTTTTGAAGCCCTTCAATGAGTTTGGCGCGATCTTCCTTACTGCCGGCATTCTTTAACCAGAAATAAACGTGATGGATGAATTTGTTTTCTATCATAACGGGATCCCCATTTTCTGCTAAGGTAACCAATCCACCGGCAATCATCGCTTTTCCGGTATTTCCAATAAATTCACGGCGTGTTGACATGTTTTAAGCTTTTAGTAAAGCTATGAAAAGGCCCTTAGCCTGTATAAGTTTTATTTAATTAATTATTGAATTCTGCAAGAATATTATACTTTTGGTTCATACCTGGACTAACGCCCATGAAACCCTTCAACGCTGTTATCTGCCTGATTTTATGCTTTTGCATTAGTAACGCTTTTTCCCAAAGTCTTACTTATTATAATTCCCCCCAAGACGATGCCAATAAATATAAAGAATGGATAGACGCTACTGACAAAAGGTATAAAAGCGATGTGTTGGCCCATAGCGGAAAGAACAAAAAATACTTCGAAGATATATTTAAGAGCCGTTATGAGAACATTAAGAAGATGTACGACAGAAAAGAGCTCATAACGGAAACTGTCGCCAATGGCTATCTGCAGGGTCTGCTACAGGAAATTATAAAATCCAACCAAACACTTGGTTCTTTGGAAACACGGGTAGCATTTTCACGCGCCTGGTGGCCAAATGCAAGCAGTTTGGGCGAAGGCACCATCCTGTTCAATATAGGCCTTTTTTATAAGCTACAGAATGAAAGCCAGGCAGCATTTGTATTGTGTCATGAGCTGGCACATTTGTATTTGAACCACGGTAACAATGCTATTGACCGGTATGTAAATACAGTGTATTCCGACGAATTTCAGAAAGAACTTAAAAAGATCAATGAAAGTCAATATCAAAAAAACCAACAACTGGAAAAACTGGCCAGAACAATAACGTTTGACAGCCGCCAGCATAGCCGCGAACATGAAGCGCAGGCCGATTCCATGGCGGTTGAATGGCTGAAAAATACCTCTTTTGATATCCGGGAATCACTTACCTGTCTGGCATTATTAGACAGCATTGACGTTGATAAATACAATATAACACCTGCCCTGAACCGTATATTCAATTTTCAGGAATACCCCTTCCAGGCAAGATGGACACAAGAGGAAAGATCATTGTTCAATACTCTGGCAGCCAGCACTGAACAGGAAAGCCAAAAAGAACGGGACTCCTTAAAAACGCACCCCGATTGCAGCAAACGCATCAGTTTGTTAAAGGATAAAGTAGGGCAATATTACAAACCCAATAGCCGGGTGTTTGTAGTGAATGAAAAAGAGTTCAAACAACTGAGGCGTGATTTCGACTATGAGATCATAGACTACCTGTACAGGTCAGAAGACATCACCCGCAGCCTGCATTTTACTTTACAAATGCTGGAAACCCAGCCCGCCAATCCTTATCTGATCATCAATACAGGCAGGTGCATCAATAAACTATTTACCGCACAAAAGAACCATACGCTCAACAAGGTGGCAGATATGCCTTCGCCTTTTAACGATAAAGATTATAATGCTTTACTGGAGTTTTTACAACGGGTGCGATTGACCGACCTGGGGGCGTTTAGCTATTATTTTTTGCTGCATAATCAAAACACGCTCATGTCGAATGAAGATTTTATGGCGGCACTAATTGATAGCAAAGCGAATTTCAATAAGCCAGATGAAAAACAGGCTTTGATCGACATGTACAAAAAACAATTCCCTTCCGGAAAATATCATTTCTAATTTGTTTCCAAAACCTTTAAATCACATTTCTAATAATCATGAAAAAACAAGTAATCCTTGCGCTGCTGATTGCACTATCGTTGCTTCAGCAAATCAGTTATGGCCAATCCAAACTAAGTATTGATAACATTAAATCGGTATTCCTACGTAATTCCGGCCCCATTATCGCTGCCGAAGAAATTAAAGGGTATTTTTTATTTTATCAATCAGACAAGATCGATAAAAACACCAATGAATATACCCTGCAGATCATGGATGAAAATGTGAATAAGGTGAAAAGCATCAAATTCACCGATTCAAAGAACATTCAGTTGATTGAATCCTCGTACAATGGGTCTGAGATCATGTTCATGTTCTATGACTCAGATCAGAAGCTGCTCGATTACCGCACTTATGGTGTTGATGGTAAACAAAAGAACAGCTATCAACAACCAATCGATAAAAAGTCAAGGAACTACATCGATAAGGTGCTTCAAACCAATACGGAGGAAACACAAAACAAAAGCATCTATGGTATAGGCGACAAAGGTTTTGTAACCTATATACCGCTCCGCGAAGGAAAACAATATACGTATGAAGTGCACTATTATGAATCAGAGAAAAAGAAACAATGGACGTACAATCCTGAAGATCCCGAGAGAATGGCCTCGCCACAATTCCTGGGTTACACCGACAGTGTAGTGGTATTCCAGGTTATGAAAAAAGACAGATTGCTGTCGAATAAAATGGAAGCCTGGCTGTTAGGCATTTACCTGCACAATGGCAAAAAAGCCTTTGAATTCGAAACCAACATCGAAAAGTATAATTTCTTCCCCATGAATGTTGCTTCTTTGCGCAACACAGACAATTTTATGCTCATGGGGCCTTATTTCGACAAAGAAGACAATGTAATAAAGGATAAAAGCAAGGGCTTGGGTGTATGGGTTTTGAATAACCAGGGTAAGATCACCAATGCCAAGTACAACTCATGGGAAGGTGATATCAGCAAACATTTAAAGATAGACTCCCGCGGCCGCGTAGATGACCTGGGATACATCTACTTCCATAGAATTATACAAACAAATGATGGTAAAATATTTGCCATCGGCGAAGGCTATAAAAGAGTAGCCAGCGCATTGGGTATTGGCCTTACGGTATTACAAGCAGCGGCAGGCGGATACAACAGCGCCAATAGCACCACCAAAATCAAAGTAACCGACATGGTGATGATGCAGTTCGACAATAAGTTTGATATAACGAACGCTCAGATCTTTGATAAGAACAGTAACAGTATTGAAATGATGAGCGCTGATTTCTACAGTGCACAATTACTGGCCTATCAGATCAAATATGTATACAACGGTTTTGATTACGCCTTTTCACAAACCGATAAAGCACACAGTACGTTTGTGGTAGGTTATACTGACTATGTTCGCTCAAAAGATTACAAAGGGTTGACCTTTAACTCAATCAGCTATTATAACAACAACCTTACTACAGATAAGATAAATCTTAAAACGTCTTCAAGCAACATGCGCATTTTACCAGCCAAAACCGGCTCTGTAATGCTCCTTGAATATTTCAAAAAGGACAAGCGCATAGATATGCACCTTGAAAAAGTAAACTAACTGGAAACTACTATTAACAAAGGGGCTGTCATGTTTTTGACAGCCCCTTTGTTTTAAACTTTATGATGTAAGAGGTAAGAAGTATGAAATTCGCGAAATTCGTATCAGCTACTTCTTACTTCCTACCTCCCTATCTTATCTGAGGGAATGCAATCCCGGTTATCTTCCGGTATACGTCTACAGCAAACAGATCCGTCATGCCGGCAATAAAGTCAACCACCGCCTGAATATCGTTGTAAAGTTTGTCGCGTTCGCCGGTAATTACAAATTGTTGCGAGATCAGTTGAAGCAACTTCTGTGATTTGGCCGATTTGGGATTAATTACCGCACCAAACAATTCTTTTAGCAACCCACCTATTACATTATAACCGGCAATCTCAATTTCCACAACGGACCGGTGGTTATAAATGTGTTCAATGGAAAATTTGTCGATGGTCTTGATCAGTTGCAATTCAGCTTCGGGCAAATAATCGATCAATGATTTTTGTAAGGTCCCTTCCAGCAGTTCGGTTTCCTTCTCCATAAACACGGTAGTAACCCGGTTGATGAGCAGGTTAATGAGTTTGGCGCGTAAAAACTGCACACGCTGGTTGTGGTCGTTAATGTCGTTGAATATTTGTTCAACCCGGTCACGGGCATCGTACCCTGATTCGTTTTCAAAAAACTGCAGGAATAGATCTTTAATGGTGTCGATGGAAATAATATTCAGTCGATGTGCATCCTCAAAATCAATGATGCGGTAACAGATATCATCCGCCGCCTCTACCAGGTAAACAAAGGGATGGCGGGCATATATGTTCTTTGACTCATAGAGCCGGGGTATGCCCAGCTCTTTGGCAATGTATGTATAGGTCTCAATTTCTGAATCGAAGAAACCTGATTTTTTTGTTACCAGCTGATGTTTATTAAAACCGCTGAGTGAATCGGAAGGATATTTTACAATAGAGGCCAACGTAGCATAAGTTAGCCGGAAACCACCAGCTGATTTTTCGTTAAAACTATGCGTAAGGGTTCTAAAGGCATTGGCGTTCCCTTCAAAAAAAAGAAAATCGCGTTGCTGGTTCTCGCTTAACAGGTCTGAGAACTGGCTCTTTTCCGCCCCGGCCAAATCCCGGAAAAAAGTACGGATAGCTTCTTCACCCGAATGCCCAAACGGCGGGTTGCCTATATCATGTGCCAGACAACCTGCTGCAATTACCGAGGGCAGCTCGTATTTATAGAACTCACGGAAGTAGTCATTTTCCTGGGGATATTTTTGCGCTATGGCGTCGCCCACCGCTTTACCCAGCGACCGGCCTACGGAGGCTACCTCCAGGCTATGTGTTAACCTGTTATGCACAAACACCCCGGGCCCGGGTAAGGGGAATACCTGGGTTTTGTTTTGCAGCCGTCTGAAGGCGCTCGAAAATATAAGGCGATCATAATCCCGTACAAAGGAAGTACGCACCGCATCGGTGTACGCCGTTCTGTTTTCAGACCCACTCCGTTTGCTGCTATTGAGTTGTTGCCAGTTCATGGCGACAAAAATAACCGAAAAACAGTGAGAGAGTAAAATACCGGTCAGCTTTCGCAAAACCTTGTGCCTGAGCAGGTACCTGTTACATTTTAGATTGGGAAATTGCGATCTCACAGGTGCAAACCCCTAGAATTTGAGCAAAACCCAATTGATTTTTGCCAAAAGTTAGAATAATTGCAAGTCAGATATTATATTCAAACTGAATTTCGTGCTTCAAAACCCTAACCGTATGCGTATCGTACCCTTTGTCAATAGCTTATTAGTAGTTTGTTTTCTGGCTGTAATAGCATCCATGACCATTATGCTCACCAGTACAGGTTACAATGATAAAGTCTCACATTCCTGTTTTATTCTTCATGCCGCAGCCGGCTTTTTATTGCTGGCCCGTGCTGCATTTAAACAAGATGAGGAGGGGGAAAGTGAAGAAGGAGAACAAGTGCAATAAAAAAGCCCTTTTGCGTTACAAAAGGGCTGTGAATTACCGTCCTGATATAAAAAGTTTATAATGGATACCTGTTATCGGCAATCAGCTTCGCTGCAATGCGGCGTTTGGCTTCTTTGCTATTAAAAGGTTCTGTTTTGGTAAAGCGTTTTAATCCCAATAACATCATCCGTTGTTCGTCGCCATCGGCAAATGCATTAATGGCATCTTTGCCATGTTTGTTAATGAGGTCGGCGGCGTCGTATAAATAAGTTCTTGTAATATCCAGCTCATAAGAAGCTGCGGCTTCGCCTTTGCGGTCAACCAGCTTCATAGCCCGTAACAGGGCGCTTTCGGCGGCAAATGTGGCAACAGCCATATCCGCAATGTGCATCAGTATTTCCTGCTCCTGCTCGATCTTCATCATCAGTTTTTGCACTGCCGCACCGGCTGTTAACAGAATGGCCTTTTTAAAATTGGCGATCAGTTTTTTCTCTTTGGCAAATGCTTCCTCATCACTGCTGCCAAAGTCAGGAATGCTCATCAATTCCTTTTGCACATTCATGGCCGATGTCATCAGGTCCAAACGGCCTTTCATGGCGCGTTTCAATACCACATCAACCGTTAACAGGCGATTAATCTCATTGGTGCCTTCATAAATGCGGTTAATGCGGCTATCGCGATAGGCTTTGGAAATAACATATTCATCGCTGTAACCATTCCCCCCATGTATCTGTACGCCTTCATCCACTATAAAATCCAGCATTTCACTGCCAAATACTTTTAAGATGGCGCACTCGATCGCATACTCCTCTGCTCCACCCAGTACTGATTCGCTAAACGACTTACCGGCGGCCATCAACTCATGTTCCTTATCATCGATCCATTTGGCGGAACGGTACAGAGCGCTTTCGGTCACCCACATATAAATAGCCATTTCGGCCAGTTTATTTTTAATAGCACCAAATGTTGCGATCGGTGTTTTAAACTGTTCGCGGGTATTGGCATATTGAATGGTAGTGGTAGTGGCCCGTTTGGCACCGCCCAGTGCAGCCGCGCATAATTTCAAGCGGCCTATGTTCAGGATATTAAAAGCTATAACGTGACCTCTGCCAATTTCACCAAGCAAGTTTTCAACCGGTACTTTACAGTCCTGGAAAAACAACTGAACGGTAGAAGAGCCTTTGATCCCCATTTTATGTTCTTCAGCACCTTGTGTAAACCCTTCAAAACCTCTTTCTACAATAAAGGCTGAAAACTTGTCGCCATCTATTTTTGCGAAAACGGTGTATACATCAGCAAAACCACCATTGGTGATCCAGCATTTCTGGCCGTTTAACAGGTAATGTTTTCCATCGGCACTTAAGGTAGCCGTAGTTTTGGCACCTAATGCGTCACTGCCGCTATTAGGTTCTGTAAGGCCATAAGCGCCCTTCCATTCGCCGGTAGCCAGCTTGGGAATATATTTCTCTTTTTGTTTGTCGGTGCCAAAATAAAGGATCGGAAGCGTTCCGATACCCATGTGGGCCGATACAGCCACTGAAAATGAAAAACCACCACCCAGTCCTTCACCTACCAGGTTGGAGGTAATAAAATCTTTCCCCAACCCACCATACTGTTCAGGAATGGAAGCTCCCAGCAATCCCTGCTCACCGGCTTTGGTAACCAGTGATGGCATTAGCCCCGGTTCCAGTTTATCGATCCGTTCGAGAATAGGTAAAACTTCCGCATCAAGGAACGAGGCGCACATGTCCTTTACCATTTGCTGTTCTTCGGTAAAATCTTCCGGAATGAAGGTATCAAAGGGGGAACTTTCCTTTATTAGCCATTCCCCGCCTTTGAGCATGTTTTGTTGTGTGGTGGTGCTCATATGTAAGAATGTTTATGTTGGGTATATGATGTTGTATACTGTTCTTTTGAGTCGCCAGTCGTGAAACGGCAATCGGCAATGGGCTTGCGAAATTCGGGCTCGCGAAATCGTGAAACGTGAAATAAAACCAGGGCATCTCACTGCGTTCGATGAAAACCCATTTTCCCTTGCGTCAACTTACTTCAAATTATCATACACGATCTGCAAAACCTCGCGACACAACTCAATGTTATCGGGCGACACGCCTTCCAGTGCTTCATTCAGGGTCTCATTGGCCAGTTCCATGGTTTGCTCTTGCAGCTTGTGGGCCTGCTTGGTTAAATAGATCAGGTTCATTCTACGGTCCGACTCGGATGAAACCCGTTTTACCAACTGTAATTTTTCCAGGTTGTCTACCAACCGGGTAATGCTGGGTTTATCACGGTATGATGCGTTGCATAATTCCTGCTGACTGATACCATCCTGTTTCCACAAATGGTACAATACGCTCCATTGCTCAATGGTTAAATTCAAATTCGCTGAATTGAATTTCTTCTGCAGCCGCCGGGCAATGGCTGTGGATGCCTTTCCAGTGATAAAACTGTATAATTCGCCTCTCTTGAATTGGTTGTTTGTCATATAGTTGTTTATACAACTAACCAAATCTAGCATTTTC
Organism: Niastella soli; assembly: GCF_017742245.1. GTDB lineage: Bacteria > Bacteroidota > Bacteroidia > Chitinophagales > Chitinophagaceae > Niastella > Niastella soli. Next base: position 1,569,530 of record NZ_JAGHKO010000001.1, on the reverse strand, counting down.
CCTTCATTTCAACAAGTTTTAGCTTGCAAATTTTTGTTAGGGTGTAATTTCACTGGCTGTTGGCGATAAAAGGGAAGGGTTGTTTGTCCTTTGCCATATCCTTTTTGAACAAACGATCTGTCCAAAATCGGGTATGCAGCTTAATACTTACCTTGTAGCGAATTTCCGCATCATGCAAACTGCTTTTCTTCCATACCGGTCATCACAAGTGCATTATTGCTGGTTTGGGACCGGGCAAAAATTGATCCTTTGTTTGCACGGCTATGGCGAATCCGCCGAATCATTTCAATTTCTGGGAAAATACATTGGCGCGGACTACACACTCATTGCCATCGACTTTCCGTTTCATGGTAAAACAGAATGGAATGAAGGCTTGCAGTTTTCTGTTGCCGACCTGATAGCTATAGTACAGGCACTACATTTGAAACATTGCGATGGTACACAACGAATAACTTTATTGGGCTATAGCATGGGTGGCCGGGTTGCCTTACAATTATTACAATCGCTTTCAACCAAAATTGAAAAAACGGTGCTGCTGGCACCAGACGGCTTGAAAGTAAATTTCTGGTACTGGCTGGCCACGCAAACCTATATAGGTAACCGCCTGTTCGCCTTCACTATGAAACATCCGGGCTGGTTCTTCTATCTGTTGCAGACAGGCAGTAAATTAAAACTGATCAACCAAAGTATTTTAAAATTCACCCGTTATTATATAAATGATACCACCGTACGCAGGTTATTATACGAACGCTGGACATGCATGCGCGCCATAAGACCCAATTTAACATCCATAAAAAAGCTAATTCGAGCACATGCACTGCCCATTCGATTATTATATGGTAAATATGACCGCATAATCCGGCACGAACGGGGAGAAATATTTCGAAAGGGTATTGAATCTTTCTGTACGTTGCATATAATTCAGACAGGCCACCAGGTATTACAGGAAAAACAAGTGAATGAGATAATACAATTAATAGAATCGTAAAATATTTTCCAAATCCAATTGAATGATGGCACTTTTCTTTTTCCTGTTCTTTCTGTTTATGGTGGTTTATGCAGTGCTGATAAATTATTATCACAATGCCTGGAACCAGTTGCCGGAATTTGTATTACCCGAAAAACAGGCTTCCGTATTTATCTCGGTTATTATTGCCGCCCGTAATGAAGAACAAAATATTCCCACCCTCTTACAATCGTTGCATGACCAGCAATATCCCAAACACCTTTATGAAGTAATTATCATCGACGACCATTCAACCGACAACACCTGGTCATTATTACAGGAGCTGAATTATGATGGACTACAGGTAAAAGCATTGGCGTTAAAAGATTATGTGGAAGAAAGAAGTTCAATAGGTTCTTATAAAAAGAAGGCCATTGAAACCGGTATTAACGCAGCCGCCGGACAATTGATAGTAACTACAGACGCCGATTGCCGGTTCAACACCCGCTGGTTGCAATCCATCGCCGCATTCTATGAAGCCAACGATGCCAAATTCATAGCTGCACCCGTTACTTTTTATAATCAATCGACTTTATTATCTGTTTTTCAAACCCTGGATTTTCTGACCCTGCAAGGCATTACCGCCGCATCGGTTTATAAACGGTTCCACTCCATGTGCAATGGCGCTAACCTGGCTTATGAAAGATCAGCATTTTATGAAGTGGATGGGTTTAATAACATCGATTCCATTGCCTCAGGTGATGATATGCTGTTGATGCATAAAATATTTAAACAATATCCCAATAAGGTATTTTACCTGAAGAACCGCTGGGCCATTGTTACAACAGAGCCTGCTGCCAATTGGAAACAATTTTTTAACCAGCGTATTCGCTGGGCCAGTAAGGCCGATAGCTATGACGACAAACGTATCTTCTGGGTATTGTTATTGGTGTACCTGTTGAATGTATGTTTCCTGGCAGGCGCTGTTGCCTCGTTCTGGAACAATACCTGGATGCTGATGGTACTTCTATTATTACTTGCCAAAGTATTGATAGAATTTCCATTTGTAAATTCCGTAGCCATCTTTTTTGGCCAACAAAAGTTAATGAAGTACTTTCCTTTTCTACAACCCCTGCATATTGGTTATACCATCATTGCTGGCTGGTTGGGAAAATTTGGGCATTACGAATGGAAGGGCAGACGAATTAAGAAGTAGATATAATTTTTATAGCAAATTCTTTTCAAAAAGATCAGGTAAGGTTGTCAATTTCAAGGCACCCTGTAACCTGTAACCTGTAACTTGTAACCTGTAACTATATGGCCACAGCCACCACTAGAACAACCTGGCGGCGACTTAAAAAAAACAAAGGAGCACTTATTGGTATCGCCATCATTGCATTGGCCATACTGGTAGCTGTATTTGCATATTGGTTAGCACCGGATGGTTCACCCAATGCCAACAGGATGGTGGTAGAAATTGGTGGTCAGCGGCCTGGGTATTCCCAGCAGTTCCTGCAATTGCCCCGGGGAAGAAAAATACAATCTACGTCTTTTTTCGACCGCCTTTTTTCTGGCGATGAAGATAAATACCAATACATTCCAATTACCAGTTATCAGCAAATTGGCGATAGTTTAATTTTTCAGAAATACATAGATGAAGGCTTAACAGAAAGAATGGCGCTGCCAATTTCCCAAACCCGTTGGCAGGAAGGATCGACCGAAGGCGAATTTAAGGTCATTACCAAAAAGTTCCGCCTGGGTACCGATAAGTATGGCCGCGATATTTTGAGTCGCCTGCTGGTAGGCGTTCGCGTAAGCCTGGGTGTAGGCCTGGTTACCGTACTTATTTCTTTAAGCATTGGTGTATTGCTGGGTGCAATGGCAGGTTATTTCAGAGGCCGTACTGACGAAATAATTATGTGGTTCATCAATGTGATCTGGAGCATCCCTACCCTGTTACTTGTTTTTGCCATTACACTGATACTGGGCAAAGGCTTCTGGCAGGTTTTTATAGCTATTGGTTTAACCATGTGGGTGAGTGTGGCCCGTATTATCCGCGGTCAGGTATTAAGCGTGCGAGAGCTGGAGTATGTAGAAGCAGCCAAAGCATTGGGTTATTCACATACGCGCATTGTTTTACGGCATGTGCTGCCCAATGTACTGGGACCGGTGATGGTAGTAGCGGCCTCCAATTTTGCCTCGGCAATAGTAATTGAAGCCGGACTAAGCTTTTTGGGAGTGGGTGTTCAACCGCCGCAACCAAGCTGGGGTTTAATGATCAAAGAAAACTACAACTTTATAATTACCCACAATCCCATGCTGGCATTGGCGCCTGGTTTTGCCATTATGTTACTGGTACTGGCTTTTAATATGCTGGGCAATGGTTTACGCGATGCACTGCAGGTAAAAGAATAAAAAAGCCTGCCCTGAGCTTTCGCCGGGCAGGCATTCAATTTATAATTATTGTTATTTAGCCGTATATCTATAAGAGCCAGACCAGGTGTTGGTGTTGCAGGTTTTTGAAGTTACAGTGACTGTAACAATACAACTAACACCAGTAGGCGTATTATTGATGGTAAAACTATTTGAAGCTAACGCGTTATCGCGGGTTTCAGTAAAATAAGGCGCTCCTCCAGATTCTGCTTTGGCACTTACTATAACAGTAGCGCCGGAAGGTGGCATAGTTTCAATATTCACAATTAAGGGAAAACTGGTTCCGGGGGCCGGAGGATCAACTGTATTGATGGCAGGCATGGTTGCTACTTTTATTGCCTGTTCGCCACAACCACCTTCATTACCATCTTTTTTCTTTTTACAACTTTCAGAAACTGCAAATACCAATAGTACGGCCAACCCAAGGATTATTTTTTTCATAATAGGTAAGAGATAAAGAATTTATGGAAAATTATATTTCTAAAACGAAAAAAACAACTGGTTCTGCATATTTGCAATACCGAAAGTTTTTACTGAGTAAAAACCTGCACATTACGGCTAAAACTTTCCTCCAGCGAAATAAACGTTTCAGTGCGCTCAATTCCCTTTATCTTCTGTAATTCATCGTGCAATACAAACCGTAATTGGTTAATATCTTTGCAAACTATCTCGGCAAACATGCTGTAATTACCAGTGGTATAGTTCAGGCGTACGATTTCGGGGATGCGCTGCAGTTCTTTAGCTACTGAATCGTACAGGGAGCTTTTCTCAAGATATATGCCAATAAATGCAATGACGTCATATCCGAGCGCTTTTAGGTCCACATTTAATTTTGTACCTTTGACAATACCTGCTTCCTGTAGTTTTTTTATACGTACATGAATTGTACCTCCGGAAACGAATAGCTTCTTACCCAGATCTGCATAGGAAATTTCTGCATTATCCATCATCTCGTGGATTATCTGCAGGTCAAGTTTATCCAAATTCAATTTAGCTGCCATTTTTGCAATCGTTTTTTTACAAAATTCAAGCAATAGTGCAAATATTTATACAATATCGAAACTTTCCAAATTTCTCTTGAAAAATTTACAACGATACTGCCTATTTCTTTAATTTTGTGTTGTAATAGTTCTTTAAGCATAGAAAATATACTGTGGGGTGATGGAACTTTGGCAGACATGCCCTCTCGTCTCGAGGGTGGGGACAAAGGAAAAATTACGCTTTCGGGCGTGGCTAACAACCCCGTGGAGGTTCGAATCCTCCTCCTACAGCAGCTTTTTACACGTTTTTATCTTGTGGAGTGATGGAACTTGGCAGACATGCCCTCTTGTCTCGAGGGTGGGGAGTTCGGGATAAACGTGGTGTAATGCCGATCAAGCAATTGGTCGACTGGGGTTGACCACCACAGATTTGCACCATGGCTAACTGCCCCGTGGAGGTTCGAATCCTCCCTCTACAGCTCCGAATGCCGTCATTATATTGGCTATCAGTATATTGGCGGCATTTTTGTTTTTAGCTACGACCCTTTGTTGTGATCTCAATTTGCAGGGCTTCAGCCCACCACCCAGCCTAAACAATTTATCGTTTTGGCCATAATTGAGAAATTTAGTAGATTAAATAATCACGGCTACTATGCATATCTGCAAGGGAAATTTCAAAAAAACGCTTTCAAAACACCCATTTTATCGCCCACCTTATAGCGGCCTTACAGCGACAGGATTTTGATTTGATAGCTCTTATTCGCATGGACCTAATCCGCCAAAATCTGGATATTGAACTTCCACCCAAAGCTCTCCACTTTTTTCATTTATAGTGAATACCCAGGAATTAGCTCCCTGGCAGTTACTAATATATTTTAGGTGTAACAAGTCAGATAATGGAATGTGATCTTCTTTACTAATGGTGTTGAAAAGAGATCGATACTGTTCATCTACAGGATGAAAAGAGTTTTCAGCCAGAAATGCTTTTATGTATTCCTCTTTTATCAGGTATTTGCCTCCGGCGATCCATTCCCCATTGTCAAATTCTGAGATCGTTGTGATATGACCGGGAATGTCAACTTTTGTAACTTCCCGTATATAGGATAAGTTGGAACCCTGAAAGAACTGGCAGCCCGCCAGGATCACCCATGCGACGGCGGTTACAAGATGATTTCTAAATTGGAATGTCTTCATTGGTGATAAGATGGATTGAGCCGCTGATTCCATAGTTTTCCTTCCTTTCGCCTATTTTTGCCGCTTCATGGGCCAAAAAAAATTACAACGCTTCGCTGAAGTGCTCACATTTCCTAATGTGCTGCAATACCCCGAAAATACCGCGGGTACCTGGAATAACTTTTTTCACAACGATAACCCCATTACGCTCGAACTGGCTTGCGGCAAAGGGGAATATGCCGTGGGGTTAGGCCGGTTATTTCCCGACCGGAACTTTCTGGGGGTTGATGTGAAGGGGAACCGCATTTGGGTAGGCGCCAAAAAGGCCCTGCAGGAAAACCTGACCAATGTAGGCTTCCTACGCACTCAGATCGATCGTATCGGCACTTATTTCGCCCCTGGTGAAGTGTCGGAAATCTGGCTTACGTTCCCTGATCCCCAATTAAGGACTTCCAAGGCCCGTAAAAGACTTACCCACCCCAAGTTCTTGCGGTTGTACCAACAAATCATGCTGCCGGGTGGTTATATTAACCTGAAAACCGATTCACCCAGCCTGTACCGCTTTACCAAATGGGTGATCGATCTATACGATCTTCCAGTGATTCAGGACATTGACGATGTTTATGCCGGCGAAGTGAGCGATGTGCTAAAAATTAAAACGCATTACGAAGGTCTCGACATTGCGCAAAGCAAAAAAGTGCATTATTTGCAATTCATGCTGCCGGCCACTCCTTTACCTGATAAAGAAAGTGCATTAAAAATTTTATTGCTTGAAGAAGAATCTGACAGAAGGAGTTGATTTTTATTATAATGAACAGGGGTATATGGTGCTTACGGCACAATATCACCTCGAAAGGGGTCATTGTTGTGGAAACGGATGCCGGCATTGTCCGTTTGATTATGTAAATGTTCCGGAGCCCAGAAAAAGCCAGTTGCTCAATCAACATAAACAAGATGGCACCACGCAAAAAAAACAATAAATCCGCCAGGGAAAAACTGGCCACCGTAAATCCTTCAGGCAAAAAAGAGGACTCATTCTTTGAACTCGTTTTTGAAGTAACCCGCCAGATCCCCAAAGGACGCGTTACTTCTTACGGCGCTATTGCGTCCTGTTTAGGTACCAAACTATCGGCGCGAATGGTAGGCTGGGCCATGCACGCCGCCCATTCTGCCAAGCCTAAAGTACCTGCTCATCGCGTTGTGAACCGCAATGGTATGTTAACCGGTAAACATCATTTTAACCCACCCTCAAAAATGGAGGAGCTGCTGAAAAAAGAAGGCATTACCGTTAAAAAAGATACGATTGTAGATTTCAAGAACCGGTTCTGGGACCCGTCAACGGAACTGATTTAGTGACTGGTGGGTGAAAAAAAAAGCACCTCGATTTACCGAGATGCCCCTAATTATTTGCATTTACTTTTCCCCCAACATGTCGGGGCAGGCTGTCAATGTGTTAACATGCCAACATTTATCCCAACTCAACCATAGCCTTAATAACTCCCGTCTCAGGTTTCAGCCAGCTGGCAAATTCATCTTTTACCTTATCGAAGGCTATGCGATGCGTAATATAGGTAGCAGGATTTACCAGTTTCTTTTTCATGCTTTGCATCACCAGGTCAAAATCTTCTCTGGTCGCATTTCGACTGCTCATCAAAGTAGCTTCGCGTTTATGAAACTCGGGATGTGAAAAGCTGATCTCATTCTTTTGCAAACCAACCAACACATAGCGGGCGCCATGTGCCATATATTGAAATGCATTATTGATAGCCTTTAAACTACCAGTAGCATCTATCACAACAGTTGGCATGTCGTTATTCGTGATCTCCTGCAGGCGTTGCATTGCATTGTCTGTAGCAGCGTTAATAGTATGCGCAACCTGTAATTTTTCGCGGCAGAATTGTAAACGCTGTTCATTGATGTCCATTGCAATAACATGACCACCGGCAATACGGGCAAATTCCATAATACCCAATCCTATTGGTCCGGCGCCAATTACCAGTACGTACTCACCGGGTTGAACACCTGCGCGACGAACGCCATGCGCACCAATGGCCAACGGTTCTACCAGTGCCAGTTCATCAAAGCTCAACCCTTCGCCATGCAACAACGAATAAGACGGCACCACCAGGTATTCGCGCATACCACCATCTACATGCACACCACATACCTGAATGCTGGTGCAGCAATTGGGTTTACCACTGCGGCACGCAATACATTTACCACAATTGAAATAGGGAATGATGGTAACAGACTCACCCGCTTTAAAACCAGGCGCATCTCCAGCTACATATTCAGCTGCCAATTCATGGCCTAATATGCGTGGATAATTAAAAAAAGGCTGAGTGCCTTCATAGGCATGCAGATCGGTTCCGCAAATACCTATACGTTTTATTTTAAGTAACGATTGACCTTCTTTAACCTCCGGTTGCTGCCCTTCCTGATATTCAAGCTGCCCCGGTGTAATGCACACTAATTGCTTCATATGTAGAATTCTTTTCGTCAAGCTTCAATGGGCAATGGCAATCGTGAAACGGGAAACGTATCCCTTATCAACCCTATCAACACTGTCAACCTTATCAACTTGTTAACTGGTTAACTGGTCAACTACTTCTTCCCTTCCAGTTTGGCAATTTCAGCCGGCGTTAGATTCAACAACACTATAATATTCGCTTTGCGTGGGCTGAAAACAAACAAGCATGATAAATGAAACAGCGCCAGGGCAAAAAATGCATAATTGTGTGTAAGGATATACCCTACTGTCGCCAATAAACCAGGCCCTTCTATCATTGCCCACCACAAGATACAGGCAGCGCGATATAAGTCCATCCTTTGCTCACCCGGTCCGGCATTATTACGGGCAGCCAGCATTCTTTTTTTAAAAATATTGAACCCTGCTATCAACATAGCACCTGAAACCAGTATGCAAACAACCTGAAAGGTGCGTTGAAACGATTCATCGGCCTTAGGAGAAATGTTTTGTTGTACTAATACAATGCCTACAATGTTGAACAAGGCCATACCTATCAATAATGCAGTATGTACTAATCTCAATACTTTAAATGCGTTGGGTTGTTGCATGGAAAGCTATTAATAATATGGACTGATCATTAAATATACCACTACGCCGGTTACAGAAACATATAACCAAACAGGCCAGGTATAACGGGCGAGTTTTTTATGTTTGGAATATTCACCAATTAACGCGCGGTAAGCTGTATAAAGTACAAAAGGCAGTACCAGCCCAGCGAGCGGAATATGTGTGGAAAGGATAATAAAATACAGCATTCTTTTAGGACCAGCCAGGGCAATTTCCTGTTCACTCATTTGACCATCGTGGTTTAGATCGCCAAACCTGGTTTCGCCGGCAAATAAATGATGGCAGATGTAGGATACCAGGAAGATCACTGATAAGATCAATGCTGTTATCATGATCTTTTTGTGCAGCTCGTATTTGCCTTGTTTTACAACTGCTAACCCGGCCAGCAGCAATAAGCTTACAACTGAATTGATAATTGCATTGAGCTGGGCAAAAATATGTACATCAAAGCCGAGGTCTACATCGAGCTTTATGCGGCTTAATGCCGTAACCGCTGCAAATACTATGAAGGAAAATACAAGAATAAGCCAGTGGGCTTTTTTATCATTTTTTGCCAGTACAGGAGGTAGCATACTATTAAAATTTGGGTTCTTTAGCTGGTCGGCGGGTGATCCATACAAACAGCACAACGGCAATGATCACCGCAATATAAATTGGCCAAATGCTTATGAGCTGGGCCAATACTGGTGAAGGTTCGTTTCTATCTTTTTCCAACATCAGCAAGGTTATGTCCTCTGCCAGTTTGGATAAGGCCGTTGAATCCAGTCCATCGTAATAGCCACGTACAACGCCTTTTTTATCGATCACCACAAATTTTTGGGTGTGTATAAAGTTAGAGTCAACCCCTTCCCCATCCTGCAGTCCGAGTTTTACTTCGTTCAACGCAAAATCATAGATGGTCTTTTTAGGACCGGTAAGCATCCACCACACATCGGGATTCACGCCAAAACGATCAGCGTATTTTTTCAGTTGTTCTACGGAATCCCTTTTGGGGTCTACAGTGAACGATACAAATTGAACAAAGGAGGTGTCTACCCTTTTGGCAACATCCTTCATTTTAAGGGCATCCTGCAGCCCTTTCATGTTTTTAGTAAGGAATGGACAAATAGAAGGACAGTGGGTGAAGAAGTAATCAGCTACAATGATTTTACCACGTAAGCTGCTTAACGACACAGAGTCGCCCAGCTGATTTCTCAGTTTAATATCGGCTACCTGATGCCAGATGGTATCGGTAATCTGTTTGCCATTCTTTACGGTCTCAACAACATCATCGGCATAGTAATGTGGTGGCATATGTATGGCATCACGGCTTACTCCCTTTACAATAAAGTAGCTGATAACCGGTAAAAAAACGGCAATACACAGGGCTAATAATGCTTTCTGACTCACGGGTTTTTCTTTTGCTGCGCAAAGTTACCGCAAGGCACGTTGCCATGCAGCATTTTATTTGAATAAAACACATTTATGTATTTCCTATGGGACAGATTTTCATAACTGCTTGTTCATTAACCGCTTCTGCCATAAAAAAAGAACCACCGCTAAGCAGCGATGGTTCTTTTTTATATCACATTTAGCAGTAAAGTCGATTAATGTATTTTACCGGGCTCTTCAGCTTCACCAGCTTTAGCGGGTTCTTTATGCTCTACTTTTTCAGCTGCATGATCCTTATAATGTCTGTCGTAGGTATTACGCAGGTTCTTATAAGAATTACCATCCCACAGGAAAGCGGTAATAAACCAGATGAACAATAAGGCCGGAATAGATATGGTAAGGATCATATTCCTGATCTCATGACGTAAGTGCATGAATTCAGCAATGATGAAGAAGGCCTTAGCCAGTGTGAGTACAACGAATACACCATTCAGTAAATGTTTTACCAGGTGTGGGTTCGAAAATTCAATTTCATAATATCCGATAGCCAGAAGCAATTCGAATACTGTGATGTATAAAAGGATCCGGAAGGTTCTCCAGATGGCTTTTCTGTCGAAAGTATGTGCCTCGTCAGTTGCGTGTGCGTGAGGTACTGCTGCTACATGTGCATTTTCCATAATCGCAATATTATATATAAATCAATTAACTGCCTATGTTGAAATATCAGTAGTTGAATTTAATCAACCTACTAGAACAGATAAAAACAAGTGAATACGAATACCCATACCAGGTCAACGAAGTGCCAGTACAAACCAGCTTTTTCGATCATCAGGTAGTGGCCTCTTCTGTCGAATACACCTCTCCAGGTCATGATGAACATGATAATGTTGATCACAACACCAGACAATACGTGGAAGCCGTGGAAACCAGTGATGGTGAAGAAGAAGTTGGTAAAGTTGGTAGAAGCCTGAGTGCCGTCTACATTAAGGAATGGGTTATGACCCCACCAGGCGCCTTCGTGATACAGATGTGTCCACTCCCAGGCCTGGCAGCTTAAGAAAGCGATACCACCCACGATAGTCCAGCCTAACCATTTCAATACTTCTTTTCTGTTCATTTCATGACCAGCGCCTACGGCCAGTACCATGGTTACAGAACTCATGATCAGGATGAAAGTCATCAAGCTCACGAACGCCAGCGGAATATGCATTTCGCCATAGATCGGAAAAGACCTGAACACGTGATTGGGGTCGGGCCATGAGTTAGTTGAAAACCGGATGGTTCCGTACGAAATCAAGAATGCGCCAAAAGTAAAAGCATCACTCATTAAGAAATACCACATCATTAACTTGCCATACTCCACTTTAAATGGGCTCTTTCCTCCTGACCACATGCCTTGATTAGCCGTTGCTACTTGTGCCATGTTACTATTTTAATATTAGTAGTTCTGCAATTATGATTTAAACAAAAAGAACACAAACAAATAAACCCATAACAGGTCTACAAAATGCCAGTAGGTGCTCATCACCTCTACCGGTACTGAATTATAATTCCTGATGCGCGCGCTGAATGCTTTAATAAACATCACTATCAATGCAATGATGCCACCTAACACGTGCACCGCGTGCAATCCGAATATAACGTATAAGAACTGTCCTGCGCCTGATGTACCCTTCAGCTGGGTGCCTGCTTTCCACAAATGCGAAAAGCCGGTGATCTGCATTACAATGAAGGTGATACCCAGTATCATGGTAACCGTTAATAAGCGGCGATATTGTTGCATACCGCGCTCTTTAAACGATTTCAGCGCCCATTGCATGGTAAAACTGCTGATCAACATCACTGCAGTTGAATAATAAAAGATCTGTGGCAAGGTTACCGAGCTAAAACCCGGCAGGCTGCCTTTTACAATATAGGCACTGGTTAAGCCGGCAAACATCATAATGATGCTGCCTATGCCTATCCACAAGGTGAACTTGTGGGGATGTATTTTTTTTCTTTGCGTACTCACTGCTTCTGCCATCACGGTTTTAAAGTTTTTATCTTTTATAATTTATCGGCCAGTAGAGCCAATAATACTATAGGCAAATAAATATAGCTGGTGAACATTACCCGTCGCGCTGCTTTCTTTTCCATTTCACGATAGAGCCTTACACTTTGCCACAGCATAAACAGGTTTGCCAGCAATACGATCCAGAAACTCGTCATGCCACTCATCCCAACCAGGTACGGCAATGTACCTACGGGAATCAAAACCAATGAGTAAATGATCGATTGTATCGCTGAATACTTGGTTGGTCCTTCCACGGAAGGCATCAACTTAAACCCGGCATTGGAATAGTCCTTGTGCGCTATCCAGGCAATGGCCCAGAAATGTGGGAATTGCCAGAAAAACTGGATTGCGAAAAGCACCCAACCGCCAACGCTTAATTCATCCTGACCTGCTGCCCAGCCAATTAAGCAGGGCAATGCTCCCGGTACGGCACCTAACAGTACCGATACGGCGCTTACTTTTTTTAATGGAGTGTACATGTAAGCATATACAAACCAGCTGAACAGGGCCAGCCCGGCTGATAACCAGTTAAAGAAGTACCCCAGGATGAATAAACCTGCCGTTACGGCAATGATGGCAAATGTCCATGCCTCTGCCGGCTGCATTCTTCCGGAAGCTACCGGCCGTTTGGCAGTACGGGCCATCATGGCGTCTGTATCCTTTTCCACTATCTGGTTTACAGTATTGGCACTGCCGGTCACCAGCAAGCCACCTATAAACAACAGGATAATGTGAAGCCAGTCGTATTCAACAACCTTTGGCGCCAGCAGGTAACTGATAACAGCACTAAACACAACCATGAAGCTGAGGCTGAACTTAATCAGCATCATATAATCCCTGACCTTACCGGCGATATTTAAAGAACTCTGTTGCTTCACGGTTACTTGCTCCATCAGTTTAAGAAATATTTTTTAAACGTGGTTGCCCACTTCATACACTCAATTAGTGTTTAGATTCATTCGCACCGATTGGCTCAGTTTGAGGAATGAAATCATGCCCATCCTTGCTGTAATCATAAGCCCAGCGATGAACTTCAGGAATTTCACCATCCCAGTTACCATGGCCTGGATTGATAGGTGTAGTCCATTCCAGGGTAGTTGCGCCCCATGGGTTCAGTGTAGTTACTTTTCTACCTTTAAATATAGAGTAGAAGAAGTTGAACACGAACAAAAGCTGTGTAGCGAATACAATGATAGCTACAGTTGAGATGAACTTGTTCAGGTCACCGAACTGGTTGAATGATGACCAGTTGCTGTAATCCAGGTAACGGCGGGGCATACCAGCCAAACCTTCGTAGTGCATTGGCCAGAAGATGAGGTAAGCGCCAACCAGGGTTACCCAGAAGTGAATGTAAGCCAGTGTATTGTTCATATAACGGCCATACATTTTGGGGAACCAGTGGTAAATACCGGCGAACATACCAAAGAAAGCAGACACACCCATTACAATGTGGAAGTGCGCAATTACGAAATAAGTATCATGCAGGTGAATATCCAGTGTAGAGTTACCCAGGAAGATACCAGTTAAACCACCAGAGATGAACAGGCTCACAAAACCTAAGGCGAACACCATACCGGGAGTAAATTTGATATTTGCTTTCCAAATGGTAGTTAACCAGTTGAACACTTTGATGGCCGAAGGAACGGCGATCAACAGGGTTAACAGTACGAATACTGAACCTAAGAACGGGTTCAAACCAGTTACGAACATGTGGTGCGCCCAAACCAGGAAGGCGAGGATGGTGATTGCGAACAGCGATCCCACCATGGCCATATAACCAAAGATTGGTTTGCGTGAATTAACTGAGAGGATCTCAGACGCCATACCCATCGCAGGCAACAGAATGATGTATACCTCGGGGTGACCCAGGAACCAGAACAAGTGCTGGTACAGGATAGCGCTACCACCCTCGTTTGGCAATGCTGATTTTCCAGCAATAAAAATATCTGACAGGTAGAAGCTGGTGCCGCCGTGACGATCGAACAGCAACAGGATGAAACCTGATAATAATACAGGGAAAGATAAGATACCTAATACCGCGGTGAAGAACAGGGCCCAGATGGTCAAAGGCAAACGGGTCATGCTCATACCTTTGGTACGCAGGTTCAATACAGTAGATACGTAGTTCAAACCACCTAATAAAGACGATACTACGAACATGGCCATAGCCGTGATCCACAGGTCCATACCGGTTTTAGAACCAGGCGACGCATCACCCAGGGCACTCAATGGTGGGTAAGCTGTCCAGCCACCGCTGAAAGGACCAGTTTGAATGAACAGAGAAGATAACATCACAATGCTACCGCCAAAGAAGAACCAGTATGACAACATGTTCATCATTGGAGAAGCCATATCGCGTGCCCCAACCTGTAAAGGAATGAGGAAGTTGGCGAAAGTTCCACTTAAACCACCGGTTAACACGAAGAATACCAGAATGGTACCGTGCATGGTTACCAATGCATAATAGTTCTCAGGGGTAATTTTACCGCCTTTTGCCCAATTACCCAGAATATCTTCCAACCAGGGGAAAGTTTGATCGGGGTAACCTAACTGCAAGCGGAACAACACTGACATCAAACCACCAATAATGGCCCATATCATACCAGTGATCAGGAATTGCTTCGCAATGATCTTGTGATCCTGGCTGAATACGTATTTTGATATAAACGACTGTTGGTGATGATGCGCGCCATGCTCATCGTGATGCACTTCATGCGATGTTAAAACTTCTGCGTGACCGTGGCTCATTGTATCTTGTTTTGAGGTCGTAATAATTCTGTTTAAAGTCTCTGGTTTTATTTAGCAGCCAATACCGTATTTGGTGTACCAGCAGCAGCAGTTTTTGCTGTGTCAGCTACCGGTGCGGGTGACGCAGCAGGCGCAGCTTCAGCAGGCTTGTAAGAAGGCTTTTGCTGTGCTAACCAGAATTTATATTCCTGTTCAGTTACCACTTTAATAAGTCCTTTCATTGAATAGTGACTGTTACCGCACATTTGGTCACAGGAAATCTCATATTCAAAATTGGGATTATTAGTGATCTTCTTCATCTCTTCAGTAGTGTACTTTGGCGTAAACCACATAGTAGTGGGTGTGCCAGGCACAGCATCCATTTTCATGCGGAAGTGTGGTAAACCAACGTCGTGAATAACATCACGGGAGTTGATGATCAACTTTACTGGTTTATCTTTTACCAGGTACATTGCCGTTGTTTCAATGATATCATCATAGCCGGTAGGATCAGCCTTCAGACTCTGAACACCATTTGGTGTTTTCATGGTAGAATCTTTCCAGAGCATACCAAGCATGTTGCCATTTTCATCATCGATCATGCGGAAATATTTCTTTCCGAAGGTATTGTCTTTACCTGGGTAGCGATAGATCCAGTTGAACTGACGGCCAGTGATCTCGATCCTCATAGAATTTTCGGGTGCTTCACCGGTAATTTTAAACCAGTAATACAAACCGAAACCAACCAGCAAACACAAAGTGATGGCGGGAACAGTTGTCCACAAAACTTCGAGTTTGTTGTTATGAGGATAATAGAATGCTCTTCTTTTGTCGTTGTACTGGTATTTATAGGCAAACCAGAATAATAAGATCTGGGTAATGAAAAACACAATGCCCGTAATAAGCAAGGTGATCTTCAACATGGTATCAATGTTCTCACCATGGTCAGAAGCTGATGGGTGAACCATCAACGTTTTGGGATATAATGCCTCATTGCAGAAATACACGCCTACAAGTCCCAAAACAAGGAACACTACCATCAGGAATCCGTTGATCCTGTTATTTTGCTCGAAAGACTTTTTTTCTCCCTTTAAAACGGATACATACTCACTCGCCTTGGCTATCTGAAATGTTATCAGAAACCCAAGCGCCAGGATGGCTAACAAAAATAATCCGGTAGTTGTCATGATCTTTCAATAATTTTTATACTATCGAAACAAAGTTCGCTGATTTATTAAGTATCACACCTGAATGAACACTATTAGGTATGATGGATAATACTTTCTTTTATTAACGGATGGTTTTTCGCAAGCAGTGGGTACTTCGCCATTGCTCTGCCGGTTGAATACATGATCAAACCAACAAATCCGGCTGCCACACCAAAATCAAACAGGTTCAGTTCTACATGCTCTGGGAACTTGCTCGCAAATACCATTTGATTGAAATCCAGCCAGTGACCGAAAATGATCACAATTGCCATAAATGTAACCGTGGTATAATTCCTTTTGGAACCGCGGCGCATTAATATCAAGATTGGTGCAATGAAGTTGATACAGAACATAAACCAGTACAGACCAGTGTATGCACCTTTACTATGATTGGTAGTTACACGTGATTTGAAATAAATAGTTTCTTCAGGAATGTTTGCATACCAGATCAGCATGTATTGTGCAAACCATAAGTATGTCCAGAAGATAGAGAAGGCAAACATGAACTTACCCAGGTCATGAATGTGCTCTTCGCTGGTGTACTCCAGGTAGCCCTGGTTTTTCATATACACCACAAAAATAGTGATGAGCGCCAGGCCGGCAACGAATGTACTGGCGAAAGTGTACCAGCTATACATGGTGCTGAACCAGTGTGCATCCAAACTCATCAACCACAACCATGGAGTAACTGACATGGCAGTTAAACCAAACCAAACGATGAAGATAGAAGCCCAAACAGAGTTTTTGAAGATATACTTACGACCGGCTTCTACATCAGGTAATGGGTTATTATCCAGCTCATGTGATAACTTACGCATTTTAGCACCCAGAACGATCCACAGACCAATGGTCAGGATGGTCCAGATGATATAAAATCCGCTGTTCAGGAACCCTTTTTTACCAAGCAGGAGCTTATCATTACCAGGATGTAACCATTCGTACATTTCCGGATCAACTACACAAAGGGCTATTAAAACGACAAGCGCAATGATACCTAAAGGAATTACAGCAACAGAAATGGCTTCTGATACACGGCGGAACGCCATCTGAAAACCTCCCATGGCCAGGGTAGTGGCGCAGACGAAAAACATTGCTGCGTTGGCGATCAGCAAAAAATAAGTACTGTTCTGCAACATGGTAGCCCAAAATCTTTTGCCATGTTCTTCACCGGTTCCATATAATATAAAACCGACGATAACAGATAAAACGCCGACTCCCATCAATGCCATTGACCATTTCTTGTACCGTGCGGGGATGTCGAAAAATTCTTTAATAGCCATTATCAGTAATTTATATGTTCTGTGTTCGTGTCAGTTATTTTTTCTTAGCTGTTGTATCAGCAGCTGGTTTTTTGGCTGCAGTAGCTGCGCCAGCGGCGGCTGGTTTTGCTGCTGCTGAATCAGTTGCAGGAGCTACTGCTGCTGCTTGTTTGCCACCACCCTGCTTGGATTTGATGTAATGAATCACCATCCAGCGTTGTGTAGTGCTCAACTGAGAAGCATAGCTACCCATTTGACCTTTACCGTAGGTAACAGAATAAAACATCTGTCCATCAGGCATGGTTACATATTTAGGCCCGGTTGCCAAATTTGCAGGTGCTGCAGAGAATGGACCTTCACCACCTTTATACAAAGGGCCATTGCCATCCAGCGCAGTACCATGGCAAATACCACAGTTTACGAGATACAGGCGTTCTGCCTCTTTCATTTGCACCGCATCTAATGCAGGCAACGGATTTGCTATATGGGTTGACTGCACATAATTGGCAGTATCACCAGTTTTATCTTTTGCCAGGGGGAAAGGCAGTAATTCACCGCGTTTAATAGTTCCGGCAACCGGCAGGCGGTTATAGTGAATACCCTGTTTTGCGAGTGTATCAATGGGTGCATATGTTTCAATTGCACGGCTATAAGCCATATCAGGCATATATACGTGACCAGGAGTTCTACGTACGTCTTCGTTGCAACTCCATGCTACCACAGCCAGCACTAAAACAGAAACAATTGATAATTTTTTCATCTTAAAGTATTCAGATATTATGCGGATACAGTTTCGCTTTGACCTTCAAACAATTTTTGCTCTTTATCATATCTACCTAACCACCAGCCGGTTTCGGCAACCTGAACATTTATTCCAGTAGCACCAACGCCACCCAGGAATGAACTTAATTCAGCTTCATTTGTCTTAGAAGTACACTCAATAACCATCGTAAACTGATCATCAGTTGAACGCAGGTTAAAGTGGTGTTTCTTTACAAAAGGTGCCAACTGACACAGGTAGCAAAAGGTTAATACCATGCCCACGCATGCACACAATACAGTGAACTCGAAGGTGATAGGTATCCAGGCTGGTAATGCAAAGTGCGGTTTACCACCAATGTTCCATGGCCAATCTGTAGTTAAACACCAGGTCATGAAAGACAACATGCTGGTTGTACCAAATATAGCATACAAAAATCCGGCTGTATGTATGCTGGTATCACGCAAACCCATGGCTTGATCTAAGCCGTGAATAGGCATGGGAGTGTATACCTCATGCAGTTTATAACCTGCTTTACGTACTTTCTTAACGGCTTCAAACAACGGTTCCTCCTCAGTAAAAACCCCAACAACAAATTTTTTAACAGCCATATAATGATTTTAAAAATTCTGACTTTTTATTCGTTCGTGTTTTGTTCCTGCCACTATTGATTAGTGGTGATTTGCATGTGTTTCGTGATAAAACTCATCCACACTAGTTTTCTCAATACGGTACATGTTCTTCTTATAATTATCACCTGATCTTTTCAGGATGTGCTTGATCTCAGCCACCGCAATTACAGGGAAGAATTTAGAGAACAGGAAGTAGCAGGTAAAGAACAAACCGAATGTTCCCAGGTAGAACCCAACCTCCCAGATAGAAGGACGATAGTAAGTAGCCCAGCTACTTGGTACATAGTCGCGGTAGATTGAGGTAACGATGATCACAAAACGCTCGAACCACATACCGATGTTTACGATAACCGACATGAAGAAGGTCACCACCAGGTTACGACGCAGTTTGCGGAACCAGAAGATCTGTGGAGAGATCACGTTACAGCCCATCATCAGCCAGTAGCTCCAACCATAAGGGCTGAACAGGTTCACACGGTTTTGTGCAAATGCCCATCCTTCGTTCGGGTTCTGACCATACCATGATATAAACAACTCGGTTAAGTAGGCGATACCTACAATTGAACCGGTCAATACAATTACCTTGTTCATTACCTCAATGTGCTCGAGGGTAATATAATCTTCCAGTTTCAGCACTTTACGGCTGATCAGCAACAGTGTTTGCACCATCGCAAAACCGGAGAAGATGGCACCCGCAACGAAGTATGGCGGGAAGATGGTAGTATGCCATCCGGGAATTACTGAGGTAGCGAAGTCAAAAGATACCACCGTGTGTACTGATAATACCAGCGGAGTACTCATACCGGCCAATACCAGTGATAAGCTTTCGTGGCGTTGCCAGTGTTTGGTAGAACCGGTCCAACCGAATGACAGCAAACCATACATATATTTACGCCATTTCAATTTAGCGCGGTCACGTACAGTAGCCAGGTCAGGTAACAAACCAGAGTACCAGAACAATAATGATACAGTGAAGTATGTAGAGATCGCGAATACGTCCCATAACAGTGGTGAGTTAAAGTTCACCCATAAAGGACCGCGGGTATTTGCATAAGGCAATACGAAGAAGGCCATCCAAACACGACCCATGTGCCAGATCGGGAACTGACCCGCGCAAATTACCGCAAAGATGGTCATCGCTTCTGCGGCGCGGTTTACCCCTGTTCTCCATCCCTGGCGGAACAGCAACAGGATCGCTGAGATCAGTGTACCGGCGTGACCGATACCCACCCACCATACGAAGTTGGTGATGTCCCAACCCCAACCGATAGTTTTACTCAGGTTCCATTGACCAATACCATAGGTCACCTCGCGGTATATGGAGTAAACACCAAAACACAACAACGCAACCGAGATCAGGAAGCCAGTCCACCAAAGGCGGCTGGGTGCAGCTTCAATAGGCCGCACAATATCTTCCGTAACCTGATGATAATCCTTGTTGTTATCTACCAGCGGAGGTCTTACTTGCGATTCGTATCTAATTAATGACATGTTATATACTTTTAGCTATTCATCCCGATGCCTCGGGAAAACGGTAGCTGGAAAATTTTTAATTACCTATTCAACTTATCCTTTGTGTTCTTCATGAGCAGCTGCTGCTGGTGCTTCTTCTGAATGACCACCGATGATGGTACCCAGTACACCTTCGTTGCTGATCTCGGCTGTATTTCTCACTTTAGCCAGGTAACTTACGTTAGGCATAGTGTGAATTTCTTCCAGTGAATGGTACAAACGAGAGTTGAATTGTTTACGCACCTGGCTCACTAAGCTGTTCTTATCGTGTGCATTACCAAACACGATGGCATCTGCCGAACAAGCCTGCTGACAAGCTGTTTTCACATCATCGTCTGCTAACAGACGGTTTTGTTTTTTAGCTTCCAGTTTACCAGCCTGCGTTCTTTGAACACAGAATGAACATTTTTCCATTACACCACGGCTACGTACTGTAACATCTGGGTTCAGTACCATGCGGGTAAGGTCATCATTCATCATCAGAATAACATCGTCCAGGTTACCCTCATCAACAAGCGGCTGCTGGTTGTTGGGGAAGCTGTCTGCGCCAGTATAATCGGCCCAGTTGAAACGACGTACTTTATAAGGACAGTTGTTAGCGCAATAACGGGTTCCAATACAACGGTTATAAGCCATCATATTTATACCTTCCTGGCTGTGGTGTGTTGCGGCAACCGGACAAACGTTTTCGCAAGGCGCGTTGTCGCAATGTTGACACAGCATTGGCTGGAACACGGTTTGGATGCTTTCTGCATCATTGGGGTTACCACTGAAGTAACGGTCGATACGCAACCAGTGCATATCATGGTAACGCGCTACCTCGTGTTTACCAACGATAGGAACGTTGTTCTCGATGTGACAGGCAACCACACAGGCGCCGCAACCAAAACAACTGTTCAGATCGATACTCATACCCCATTTGATACCAGGCTGGTCTTCACCAGGAAAATCAGGATATAATGTACCTTCTTTAGCGAAATCTTTAATGTCACCTTCCTTACCGTCTTTCTCAACGAAATGCTTAAGCTCATGCTTTCTTTCGTTGAAAATTGTGTTAGGCTCTTTCTTATATTCTTCAAAAGTTATTTCACGGATAACACCTTCACGGCCTTCGTAGCTGTTGTGTGTTTGTCCCTGAGCAATCTTGTAAAGCTTATCAGTTTTTTCCATTTCAGCCTTTCCATTCCACTCAATGGTAGAACCATTGAAGCTTAAGAATGGATAAGCATTTTTACCTAACACTCCACCATCTGAAGCACCAACTGAACGGCCAACAGCTTTATCGCGACCATAACCTACAGCTATGGCGATGGTGTTTTCCTGTGTACCAGGTATTACTATGATTGGAAGTTCAACTTCTTTACCGTGAACTTTTACTTTAATAACAGGCTTCATTACCTCTACCTCGTACCTATCGGCAGATCTTCTATCGTTCAGGTCGATGTCGAATTTCTTGGCCAGTGCGGGAGAAATAACGGCGTAGTTATCCCAGCTTACGCGGGTGATAGGATCGGGCAGCTCGAGCAACCAGGGGTTGTTCGCTTGTTTACCGCTACCTACCCCTACTTTTTGGTAGATCACTACTTCGTATTCACCACCACCTTGCTGCTTCATGGCATTAGCAGCAGCAGTTGCCTGGCCCACAGGAGCGGCGTTAAAGGCAGCAGCAACTTCAGCAGCAGGTGATTCAATTACACCATCCTGCAATGCTTTATCAAAAGTAGCCTGGCTGCCTAATTTGGCGATCCAGTAATTTTTGAGGTAAACATCCCATGCAGTAGCATTACCAGACCATCTCAGTAATGATTCTTCGAAAGGTCTTGTATTGAAGAGTGGGTTGATAGTAGGTTGGATCAGACTCACAAAACCTGCTTTAGGTTCTGCATCACCCCAGCTTTCGAGGAAGTGAGGAGCTGGCACAACGTATTTACACAATTGGGTTGTTTCATCTTTTCTGTCGTTGAAAGAAACAGATAGTTTTATTGATTTCAACCCTTTATTGAAACGCTCAGCGTCGAAATATTCGTAAGAAGGATTGGCGCCGTAGATCATCAGGGCTCCTACGCGGCCAGCTTCCATATCCTGAACCAGGGAAACCATTTCGCTATCAACACCCTGGTGCATCAGAATGGGGTTAGCCCAGCTGATGGTAGAACCGTAAGCACCGATGGCATCGTTGATGGCGTTTACAATGATCTGCACCTGTGCATTGTTGCTACCGCTAACAACCAGGGCTTTGCCTTTATTGGCAACCAGTTCTTTAGCAGCTTGTTCAATGCCGGTTTTTAATTTACCAGATACGCCTGTAGCACCCTGGCCATTTACAGCGCTTAATAACGCAGCTGCTACGATACCAGCTTCAGATGGGCGGTGAACAAAACGCTCGTCGGCAGAAGCACCGGTGGTGCTCATCATGCTTTCAAACTGGAAGTGTTTACTCATCTGAACATTCCCTTCATGCACTTTACGGTTTTTGCTGTAGCCATGTTGAAACTCAACAGGGCTTAACCAGGTACACAGGAAGTCAGCACCAAGGCTCACGATGGTTTGAGCATTGTTGAAATTGTATGAAGGGATAGCACGTTTTCCGAAAGTAGCTTCGTTGGCCAGTAACATGCCGGTGTAAGAAATGGCATCGAACTGTACGTGCTTGCTGTTGGGATATTTAGCTAAGAATTCTGCGATAACCTGTTTTGCAGAAGGCGATATAATGGTAGAAGTTAATAATACCAGTTGACCAGCGCCCAAACCTGCTAATGCACCTTTGATATCGCGATCAATTACATCGTAGCTGGCACCGTTACCATTAGCCATTGGCTGACGTAAACGGGCAGTATCATATAAATCAAGAACCGATGCCTGCATCCGGGCAGAAGAACCGCCTTTAGTGAATGTAGACAGGGTGTTACCTTCTAATTTAATGGGGCGTCCATCGCGTACTTTGGCTACAACCGGTATTGCTTCACCACCACTTACATAAGTAGTAGCATAGTAATCAGCAACACCAGGCACCATATCCTGTGGTTTGTTCACATATGGGATCGCCTTTCTAACTTTAGTTTCGCAACTGGCCGCAACGATTGCCGCTGCTGTACTAAAACCAAGATATTTCAAAAAGTCTCTACGGGAGGCAGGACTGACATCCAATCCTTTTTTATCTACACTTTCAAACGGTAACTCTTCTTTGAATTCGTTTGAAATCGACTTTTCATAGGCCTCACTGTTATTGAGCTCTCCGAAACTCTGCCAGTACTTTTTATTAGCCATTTATCTATTGATTTGAGAATTTGAGAATTTGAACACCTGCTTTTCGCAGGCGGATTTAGGATTCATTTGGCCCGCCTATGCTAAAGCTTCGACGGGGCAAAACACTAGTTCTAGTAGTGACACTTTTGGCACTCCAAACCACCAATATCAGCTACAGTTATACTGTCTCTTAAAGGTGCTACGATTACCGAATCTCCACCTAATGCACCTGGTGCTTTCTTATGAGATTTCAGGTCATCATGGAATTTCTCGTAAATGCTATAGAACTTGTTGCCTTCTTCGCCGCTTTTGCCACCAAAGTTAACTTTAGTAGTACGGTGACAGTTAATACACCAGCCCATGCTTAAGTCAGCAAATTGGTATACTTCATCCATTTTGGTGATTTCACCATGGCAGGTTTGACATTGTACTTTACCGGCATTCACGTGTTGAGCGTGGCTAAAGAATACGTGATCCGGCAGGTTGTGAATTTTAGTCCACTGAATTTCCTTGGTTTCACCTGTGTATGCTTTTTTAGTAGCATCCCAACCGGCAGCTGCATAGATCTTTTTGATCTCAGCAGTACCATCTACCTGTGTACCGTCTTCACGATACAGTTTGCCTGCAGACTCAGTGTACTCGTTGATGGTCATGTGACAGTTCATACAAATATTCACTGAAGGAATATTAGCTGCTTTGCCTTCCATTGCACCACCATGGCAGTACAAACAGTTGATCTGGTTTACACCAGCGTGTACTTTATGGGAGTAGAAAATAGGTTGCTCTGGTTGATAGTTCTGGCTGCGGCCTAAACCGATAGCACCTTTCACTATATAGAAACCGCCAATTACGAAAAGAACCAGGGTCAATAAAGTGATGTAAGATTTGTTGCGATAGAATGGGATGGTCTCATAAGCAGGAAGGCCATCTTTATCATCGGCCAGTTTTTTAAGGTTACTGTTCACCTGCAGCATAATAAAGGCTACTACTGCAAGGATCAGAGTCAACACACCATATAAAATGGAATTGTCTTTCTCATCAAGAACCTGTGCGCCACCAGCACCTGGTGTGCCTTGGCCAGGACCCGGTGTTGCAGGGCCTGCTTTAGCTGTTTTCTCTACGTAGTCGATGACGGCATCGATCTCTTTCTCTGATAAATTTTCAAAAGGACTCATCACAACGCCACCAAACTTTGCTTTCAGACCTTGAGTATACGGATCTGAAGCCATAAACTTGGCAGGATTATGAACCCACTCATACAATTTTTTATGGTCGGTCCAGGGGCCACGTGATGTTACACCTCCTAATGCAGGGCCGGTCAGGTCTTTGAATACAGAGTGACAGGAGGCACAATTATTTTGGAATATGGCCTTCCCATCCTGAGCTGATAACTTGTTTCCAACCGACAATAACAAAAAGAACAATGCACTAATGAGGATTCGCTTAACTGTTGCTCTATGATCAATCATATTGCTGGATATGATGAAATTATGTGGAAAAATTTCCCGAATTGGGTGCAAAAATAAGTCAGGAATTTAACAAAATCACAACCTGTTTAAAATTTTTTTAATGTAGGCTGGGCGTGGGTTTCAGCCGATTTTACCCCCTTCGCTAAAATGGTTCAGTCAGAAATGTCATGCTTTTGTCAAGTTGACAACTAAAGTTTCGCATCTCGTAACCTGATGATAAAATTGACTTTTCTTCACCCCAAAATTTTCCTGCACTTTTGCGTTCATGTTTCAACAATTGAAACTAGAATGACATGTCAATGCCACCCAGTTATTTTCAAACTGCGTGTCTTTACATTACCGGCAATGTTTGCAATGAATGAAACTGAACGGTAACAGATCGAAGGATTTTGTTAACTCTTAACCAAGTACCAAGAACTTAAACGTAGATATTAATATATGCAGACTATTAACGTTGCCATCTTTGCATCGGGGGCTGGGTCGAATGCGCAAAAGCTGATCGATCATTTCCGGAAGCATTCCCAAATTAAAATAGCTTTAATCGTTTGCAATAAACCAGGTGCTGGCGTATTAACTATTGCCCAAAATGAAAAAATTCCTTCTATATTAATAGAGAAAGAACAATTCTTTAGAGGCAATGCCTACGTCGAGGAACTTAAACAACATAATGTTGATTTTATTGTATTGGCGGGATTTTTATGGAAAGTTCCTGTTCAGTTAATTAAAGCATTTCCACAACGCATCATTAATATACATCCGGCACTGTTGCCAAATTATGGCGGAAAAGGTATGTATGGCAATTTTGTGCATGAAGCTGTAATAGCCGCCAAAGAAACCGAAAGCGGCATCAGCATCCACTATGTTGATGAATTATATGACCATGGCCAACTGATCTTTCAGGCCAGCTGTACTATTGAAGCCGGTGACACTCCCGATTCACTGGCACAAAAAATTCATGCATTAGAACACGAACACTACCCCCTCATTGTAGAAAAAGTGGCTGGCGAACTGCAAAATCGTGTTAAATAAACTGCCAGAATACATTTTTATCGTTTTCTTGCATAATATCACAATCTTAAACCCAGAAACTTGACTTTAAAGCGGTACATAATTTTATTCTTACTGGTTTTCGGATCCCTGACAGGCTTTAGCCAGCTGCAGGTTCAGGTTAAAGGTAAAGTGTTCGACATGACCCAACAGGTGCCCCTGGTTTCAGTAAGTGTAATTAGTACTGGCGGAACCGGTACCATGACCGACTCCCTGGGCCGATATACCATATATGTTAAGGAATCCGATTCTATCTCTTTTTCCTATTTGGGAAAAGGGACCCCTAAATATCCCGTTAGCGCCATTCCTAACCAACAGAACTTTGAGATCTCCCTCCACGTAAATGTTACGGAGTTAAAGCCTATTATGGTAAAACAACGTAATTACCATCTTGATTCTATCGCCAACCGGCAAGAATATGCCAAGGCTTTCAATTATAAAAAACCCGGGCTTGGCATCGTTCATCCCAATACACAAAATGCGGCAGTTGGTGTAGACCTCGATCAGCTTGTTGATGTTTTCAACTTCAAAAAAAACCGGCGAATGGCAGCTTTCCGCGACCGGTTAGTGGAAGAAGAAAAAGAGAAATATATTGATCATCGCTTTAGTCGTGCACTGGTTATCCGGCTCACCCAACTCCGGGGCGCCGAACTCGACACCTTTATGGTACGTTACAGACCTGATCTCGTACTTGTTGAAACCGCTACCGACTACGAATTGCAATCCTACATTAAGCAGTGTTATGAAAAATATATGAAATGGAAGGAAGTAATGGGGGAATTGCGGAAGCAGGACAATTGAGGTCGTGACTCGGCAATCGTGAATCGGCAGTATTGCCCTCGCCAAATTCGGATCGTACCCTCTATTAACTCTGTCAACCTGCCATTGGTTACCGACAATACTTCACTTTAATACCTGGTCAACTGGTTAACTGGTCAACTTTATGCAGTAACTTACTGCGTAAATATTCCACGCCTACCATGAAACAGATCGTTAGTGCACTCAGCCTGTTCCTGCTTGTTGCTACCGTTACTTTTTCCCAGAACGCCCATCCGGTACTTAGTATGGCGGCTACGCCTGAGGCTGGCGGTTTCTCAGCAAAACGGTTAACCCGTATCGATACCGTATTGAAAGAATATGTGGAGAAAGGTCGCATGAACGGGGCCGTAGCCATGATCATTCATGACGGCAAGATCGTATATTATAAAAATTTCGGTTATAACGATCTCGATACCAAAGCCCCCCTTCAAAAAGACGCCATCTTTCGCATAGCCTCCCAAACAAAAGCCATTACCAGCGTAGGTATAATGATGTTATACGAAGAAGGCAAATTCATGCTCGATGATCCCATCTCCAACTATATTCCCGAGTTCAAAAACCCTAAAGTGTTGGATAAGTATAATAAAGCAGATACTACTTATGCCACCATTCCGGCTAAAAGAGAGATCACCATTCGCGATCTGCTCACCCATACCAGTGGATTAGGATATGCACAAATTGGCTCCCCTGAGGCAAAAAACATTTATTATAAAGCAGGCGTTGTTGGTGGCATAGGCATACCTGAATTTAAACTGGCCGATAAGATGAAGATCCTCGGCGGGTTACCCCTGTTTCACCAGCCCGGTGAAAGATGGACATACGGCCTGAACGACGATGTACTAGGTTACCTGATTGAATTGGTATCGGGCATGAGCTTGAAAGATTTCTTTCAAAAACGCATTTTTGACCCTCTGGGCATGAAGGATACTTATTTTTATCTGCCCGATAATAAAAAGAACAGACTGGCCATGTTATTCACTGAAGACTCTTCTACCAAACTGCCGGTGAAAATGCCAGAGAAATTAAGTTTATATGGAGATATGTACCGCGATTATCCTAAAATGAATGGGACCTATTATTCAGGCGGGGCCGGTCTTTCTTCAACCATTTTTGATTATGCCATCTTCTTACAAATGTTGCTAAATGGCGGCGAATATAATGGCAAACGCCTGCTGAGCCATAACAGTGTGCGCATGATGACGATGAACCAGATCGGTGATCTCAGCCGTGGACCCAATAAATTCGGTCTGGGTTTTGGCATTACCACCGAAAAAGGCAGCGCCGTATTACCTACCCAGGAAGGTACCTTTGAATGGGGCGGCATGTTCAACACCACCTATTGGGTTGACCCCAAAGAAAAACTGATCGGATTAATATATCGCAATATCTGGCCCACCAGCTGGGGGAATCTGGGCAACCTGTACAAAATACTGGTTTACCAGGCCATGAATTATTAATTCACTGATCTTTATCCTTAACCAAAACTAACAAAGTCACATGAACCCACTGCACAACGAGTTGAAAAAGGAATTTCAACTCGAAAGAATGATCCTTTTTAGCGATGCCGTATTTGCTATCGCTATTACCTTATTAGCTATTGAATTAAAGGTACCGGTTTTAGTAACCGATGTTACGGACCATAAACTGGCAGAAAGCCTCAATGAAATGATCCCGAAATTCATTGGCTTTCTTATCAGCTTTTTGATCATTGGCCAGTACTGGACCACCCATCACCGCCTGTTTGGTTTTGTGGTGAATTACAACCTGCGATTAATGTGGTTGAACCTCTTCTTTCTGCTGGCAGTTATACTAATGCCATTTACCAGTGCCTTTTACAGCGAATACATTTCGTACTTCCTCATAACACCAGTAATATTATATATTTTAAACATTTGCTTTCTGGGCATTATGAACTTTTTGATGTGGCGTTATGTCGGCAATCCCAAACATGCTTTAAATGAAGGATTGGCAAGACCTGTTGCTAACTATTATTCCGTGCGGGCTATTACAGTACCCATTATCTTTTTATTGATGGTGCTGGTGTATATGATCTTTCCACATATTGCCATCTGGATGCCGGCGATCATTCCACTGGCAATAATGATGCTGAGCAGGATCTATAAAAAGAGAATAAATCTTTCTGTAAAAAAGTAATCCTTTGAAAAAATACCTTTCCTTTCTCACGGGCTGTTTATTCATTATTACAAACATGTACGCCCAGAGAACACCTGCGTTTATAACAGATAGCCTGGACATTTATGTTGAACGCGCATTAAAGGAATGGCAAATTCCCGGGATAGCCGTGTGTGTGGTAAAAGATGGGAAAGTAGTGGTGATGAAAGGGTATGGGGTTAAAGAAATGGGCGCCACCGACAGGATCGATGAGAATACACTGTTCATGATCGGTTCCAATACGAAAGCATTTACAGCAACCGCACTGGCCATGCTGGCTGTTGACAAAAAATTGTCGCTGGACGATGCCGTTATAAAATGGTTGCCCGATTTTAAAATGTATGATCCCTGGGTTACCAAAGAGGCCAATATCCGCGACCTGCTTAGCCACCGGCTGGGATTTGCAACCTTCCAGGGTGATTTCATGTATTGGGATTCAGACCTCACTCCGGCCGAAGTACGCGAGAAGTTTGGCCGGGTTAAACCATTGTACAGCTATCGCAGCCGTTGGGGTTATTCCAATGCAGCGTACCTGACTGCTGGTGAAATCATTCCCAAAGTAACCGGAAAATCCTGGGCAGCCTTTCTTAAAGACAGCTTGTTCATACCACTGGGAATGAACAATTCGCTGACCTTATCAAAAGACATAACCACCGCACCCAATAAAGCCATGGGCCATACTGTAGAACTGGGCATATTGAAAAAAACCCATTACGGCAGATTGGATAACCTGGCGCCGGCAACAAGCCTGTCTTCCAGCATACAGGACATGAGCCATTGGGTTATGGCCCAGTTGAATGATGGGAAATATAACGGCAAACAGGTAATACCTACAGAAGCAAGAATACAAACCTGGTCGTCTAATTCAATAATCAGCAATGTCAGCGCCCGGTTCAACAAAGCGCATTTTTTAACTTATGGACTTGGCTGGTTTTTGCACGATTACAATAGTAGAAAAATTGTATGGCATACCGGTGGCGCAAATGGTTTTGTATCCAGTGTAACTTTAGTGCCCGAAGAGAACCTGGGCATTATTGTATTGACGAATACCGACGCCAACAACTTTTATGAAAATTTAAGGGACGAGATCGTAGATGCCTACCTGGACCAGCCTTACCATAATTACAGCCAGGAAGGATCAACCACTTCTATAAATGATCAGAAAGAGGAGTTGCTTTGGTTGAAAGAAAAACGGGACACCATTGCGATGAAACTGCCTACCACTTTACCTATCGACTCCTATACAGGCAATTATAAGGATGATGTATATGGTAAAATGACCATTACATTGGAAAATGGGAAATTGACCGCCCGTTTTGAACATCACCAGGGTCGTTATGTAACCCTTGAACCATTGGGCGGAAATCGCTTTCTGGCCTTATTTAGCGAGCCGATGTATGGAATGAAGGTATGGCCATTTACCACTTCCAAAGGGAAGGTAAGTTCCGTAACCATGTCGGCTGATTATGTGGAGTACACGTCCTATGAATTCTATAAAAAATAGACCTTTCGTCTACATCCGATCAATTTTCAAACACGATTTGTAAATTGCAATATGGATCAACTCAATCTCGGCGTCGGCACACGTTTACAACACCGGCAACACGGCCCCGGTGTAATAGTAGGTATCAGGTACGCAACCTACCTGATCTCTTTTATACATCATGGCATTAAAGAGATAGACAAAAACGACAGCAGCCTCGAAGAGATCATTCCCGAAAATGTTACTGAAGAAATAGAAACAAATAGTGAAGTGGAAAGCTCACTGTTAAAAATACTGCGTCTGTGGGGTGGCTTTCAGGAGATTGTTCCCCTTGGCGACCGCTGGAAAAACGGACTTATGATCTTACAACCAGCCGATAAAACCCAGAAAGGGAAAGAAGTACCCATCGATGTGTTCTTTCACAAGATAGTGATGTTGAGAGATCGGCTGCGCGTATTGGAACAGCAGATCAATGCACACAAAACGTTGAGC
Organism: Niastella soli; assembly: GCF_017742245.1. GTDB lineage: Bacteria > Bacteroidota > Bacteroidia > Chitinophagales > Chitinophagaceae > Niastella > Niastella soli. The sequence continues at coordinate 1,538,651 of NZ_JAGHKO010000001.1, read as the reverse complement.
GACGAAGACAAAGTGAACCTGCAGCAATACATTACCCGCATCTATGGTTCATTGACCACCTTCAATGTATTGTTCAGGAATAAAGAACAATGGTTTATAGGCGAAAAAGGTGCTACTACTGATTGATAGTGGTTAGACCTGTAAGGCTCGCCATAGCGTGTTGAACAATCAGTGAGTTAAAGCGATCCTGACAGGTCGTTAGTCTTATGGAAAATATTTTTTTAATGCTTCAGCTACTCCATCTTCATCATTGGAGCTGGTAACATCAAAGGCAATCTTTTTGATCTCCTGCTCTGCATTACCCATGGCAATACCATAGCCCACTGTTTGGATCATTTCCTTATCTCCTTCGCTATCACCAATTGCCATCATGTTTTCCAGCGGAATATTAAAATGTTGAGACATAAACTTTACTGACACTGCCTTTGAACATGAATTGTCAAATATTTCCAGGGTAGTATCTCTTGTTTTGAAAACATTTACCTCACCATGTGCTCTTAATTTCTCATCAATCACACTGATCTTTTCAGGCGTATCGCGCAACATGATCTTATGAATATTTCCCGGAGTATAATCCTTTATACTCATTCTGTCAGGTTCAACCTTTGTTCCCAGGATCTCTCTTTGTGTCCAGTAATTATCACTATTCACATACCAGCTGTCATAAGAGTAAAGTCCTACATATTCAATGTCGGCATCAGTTACTTCCTTTATAATCCTTGAACTTATGTCTGGTGTAATGTGAGATTCCCTTATAATTTTAGTGTCATCCATAATCAGCGCCCCGGTATAGGCTATCACAAGCTCATCCAATTTCAGTTGATTACCCACTGTGTTGATCCCCTGGGGCATACGGGCTGAAATGTAATACATGGGCGTTTTATAAACCTGCTGAACTCGCTGTATTTCAGTAATTACATTTTTGGATATTACTTTTTGTGTGGTGATCAGGGTTCCATCAATATCAAAAAAAATAGCCTTTATTGTCTGTTTCAAACTTTCCCTTTTTTTGGCAAAAATAAGCACATCGGGCAATAGATCAAATGCTGGCACAGGTTTTTAACTGATGTTCTCAAACAGTGTATTATGGATAAATTAGAAATTAAAGGCAACTGGAATAAGTGGAAAGGGAAGATCAAGCAGGCCTTTGGTGATTTAACTGACGATGACATAAAATATGAAGAAGGAAAAGATGACGAATGGATGGGCAGGATGCAGGAAAAAACAGGTAAAACCCGTGATGACCTGGTTAAATGGCTGAAGTCGCTTGGCTAAGACTTATTTCTATAAAAAAGAAGGGGCGTTACAATAGCTCCTTCTTTTTATACAGATCCTAAACCAACTATGAAGAAAATCCACTCATTAAAGAATTACTGTTGGTCGTATCAATATCCGGGTCTGTTTTGCGTATCCTTAGGTGTACTTGAATCTTTTACCCGGCTGCTATCCTGATTGCTGCCTGTTACCGGAGGCTGCGGATAGGCATTGGCGGGATCAACATGATTTACTGCATTCATGGAATCATTCTTATTTGAATCATATCCCTCCTGCCCCTTGTTTTCACCACCATTTCCACAATACACACATCCACAAAGTGCCACCCCTATTAGCAGCTGGTAGAAAATATTATTCTTTTCCATAAGAATATCATTTCTGATAACGTCTAAAATAATCATTCCAGCCTTACTCCTGTTGTGGAAATTTGGCAACAGCCCGCATAAAAACGCAGCCCAAAATGTAAAAAGGGTTCGTTAATTTTAAAACACTATGAGAAAATTTTTGACTGCCTCTATACTACTGGCCAGTGCAACCTGCCTTGCCCAAAACTCCTGCGATGTACTTATTAAAAATGGCCGTATTATCGATGGGGCCGGTAATTCCTGGTTTTATGGCGATGTAGCAGTGAAAGATGGGAAGATATTAGCCATAGGAAAACTTGCGGATTATGCCGCCCCACAGATCATCGATGCCCATAAAATGATCGTTGCCCCCGGATTTATTGATGTGCACGGACATGTAGAAGGCGCCATCTTTCAATGGCCTACCGCCGATAATTATATTTATGATGGAGTAACCACCGTTATAACCGGCAATTGTGGCGGCTCTTCCTCCAGCCTGAAAAACTTTTTCCATCGCCTTGATAGTTTACACCCTTCTATTAACATAGCTTCACTCGTAGGTCATAATACCGTTCGCGAACAGGTTATGCACCGGGATAACCGGCTGCCTACCCCAGCGGAACAACAACAAATGGAATCCCTGGTAGAAGAAGCCATGAAAGATGGTGCAGTTGGCATCAGCACCGGTCTTATATACATTCCCGGCACCTTTGCCAATACGGAAGAAGTGGTAGGCCTGGCAAAAATGGCATCCCGCTACAACGGTATATACGCCTCGCATATCCGAAATGAAGAAAGCAAGGCAATAGAAGCCATTACTGAAGCGATCGATATTGGAAAGGCAGCCAATATTCCGGTTGAGATCTCACACTTTAAAATAGGCGGCAAAGCCAATTGGGGCACCAGCAACATCACGTTGGGATTAGTACAACAAGCCCGACAGGAAGGTTGGGACGTAACCATTGACCAGTACCCTTACACCGCCAGCAGTACCAATTTGGGCGTTCGAATGCCCGACTGGGCTTTTGCCGGCGGTAACGATTCCTTAAAAATGCGTTTGCACGACCCGGCAATACGGTCACAGATCAAAAAAGAAATGCTGCAACAATTACAGAAATACAAATTCAAAAATTACAGTTATTGCGTGGTAGCCAGTTATGCAACGGATAGCAGTTTTAACGGAAAAAGCATTACCGACATCAATAAACTGCTGGGGCGCAAATCAAAAGCCACTGAAGAAGCAGAAACCATAATGGATATGGTAGAGAAAGGCGGCGCGCAGATGGTATACCACAGCATGAATGAGGACGACGTGAAATATATTATGAAATATCCCTTTTGCATGAGCGGTGCCGATGCCGGCGTTCCGGTACCAGGCAAAGGCATGCCGCATCCCCGCGGATATGGTACCAATGCACGGGTGTTAGGCAAATATGTGCGGGAAGAAAAAGTGATCACATTGGAAGAAGCCATTCGCCGAATGACCTCCCTTGCTGCGCAAAAGTTCCAGCTAAAAGACCGCGGATTACTCAAGGAAGGCATGGCTGCCGACATAGTAATTTTTGACGATAAAACCGTAAGCGATCATGCCACGTTTGAACAACCACACCAATACTCAACCGGTTTTTACTATGTCTTAGTGAATGGACAACTGGTGGTGAACAATGGTAAGCACACAGGAGTGCGTAGTGGTGTGTCTTTGTACGGACCGGCGAAGGTCAAGATGTAAGGGGTTATCCAATAAGTCAAAGAACTGCCGTATACGAATACAAAAATACCACATACTTGCATCCGATAACGCCATCATGTGACGGGCTTCGGAAAACGGTGGGACGATCTTCGAAAAACGGTGGGACGAATGGCAATTTCTCCTCGGAAATGTCCTTTTTTGTGTGACGGCGTAAGGATAATGGTGTGACGAAGGGTCGAAAACCGATGATGAATGTTATTTTCTCCTCATTGCCTCCTCTGGCCCCCCTCGATTCACCCACGGTTAACCTCGAATTCCGAGGACCCAAAGAGGACCCATTGAGGTACCATTGAGGTACCATTGAGGAGGACGATCGATTGAAGGGTTGATAGGTTAACCGGATGATCAGTTGACAAGTTAAAGGCCGCGAATAGGCTGAAGTGAGGCGTTTTCGAATGTAGCCAACCCTGTATTTGCTTGCAGCTTGAAGCTGTTTTAATAACTTTATACTATGAAACTCATCCTACTCTTCTTACTCCCATTGTCGTTAACCGCCCAAACCTTTACTAAGGAGGAAATTAACCGGTGGGAGCAACAGGCAAAACAGGTAACTATCATCCGCGATAATTGGGGCATCCCACATATCTATGGAAAAACAGATGCCGACTGCGTATTTGGGTTACTGTATGCCCAGTGTGAAGATGATTTCAAAAGAGTGGAAGCTAACTATATTGACATTTTAGGCAGAAGTGCGGAAATATCTGGTGAAAAAAACCTGTATAATGATTTGTATACACGTTTGCTGATAGACTCAGCCGGCGCCAAAAGCGACTATATAAACAGTGCTGCCTGGTTAAAAAAGCTACTGAATGCTTTTGCCGATGGCGTTAATTATTATCTCTACAAACACCCATCAGTAAAACCGGCATTGCTCACCCGTTTTGAACCCTGGTTCCAGCTTATGTGGACAGACGGCAGCATTGCCGCTATACAAAGCGGCGGGTTAACTATAGATGAATTAAAAAGATTTTATACCAACGATCCCACCACAACGGTCCGGGTTAAAAGAATAGAAGAAGAAGTGGCAACCGGTTCCAATGGATTTGCGCTGGCCCCTTCCCGTACAGCATCCGGCAATGCTATACTGTATATCAATCCGCATGTAACATTTTATTTCAGACCCGAAGTACATGTGATCAGCGAAGAGGGATTGAATGCCTATGGCGCCGTAACCTGGGGACAACTTTTCGTTTACCAGGGTTTCAATGAACATTGCGGGTGGATGCATACATCCGGTTATTCAGATGTTGCGGACCTGTATGCAGAAAAGATCAGCAAACAAGGGAGCCAATGGTTTTACCAGTACGAAAAAGAACAATTGCCTGTGAAGCAACGGCCCATTACGTTGAGTTACAAAGATGGCAACGAAATAAAAACAAAAACCATCAATACCTGGTATACGCACCATGGGCCGGTTATGGGCAGCAGGAATGGGAATTGGCTGAGTGTAAAAGCAAATAACCGCTCTATGACCTCTTTGATGCAATCATGGCAACGCACAAAGGCAAATGGATTCGATGCCTTCAAAAAAACGATGGAGTTATTATCAAACGCCTCTAACAACACCGTGTTTGCTGATGATAAGGGAAACATAGCTTACTGGCATGGCAATTATATCCCCCGCCGGGATACCGCTTATGAATGGAATCAGCCCGTTGATGGTACTACACGAGCTACTGAGTGGAAAGGCCAGCATACTTTGAATGAAACCATTCACTTATATAACCCGGCAAGCGGTTTTATCCAGAATTGCAATTCTACCCCGTTTACTGCATCGGGCAGCAGCAGTCCGAAAAAAGAACAGTATCCGGCTTATATGTCAACCGAGCCAGAGAATTTTCGTGGCATTACTGCAGCCCGCCTGATGGCGAAGGCGCAAAAATTCACTATCGATTCCATGATCGCAAACGGCTATAACACTACACTTTCTGCCTTTCAGGAGTTAATACCAGCTTTGATCAATAGGTATGAAATAGAGCTTTCAAAAAGCGATTCTGTCTACACAAAACTGGCCGAACCCATCAGTGTGTTAAAGAACTGGGACCTGAAGACCGGCGTTTCTTCCATTGCCACTACATTGGCTATTGAATGGATCCAGCGATTAGTGCCGCTGATGCCCCAGGTTCGAATAAATGGATTAGAGGTGGACCTGGTTACGCGGGTGCATACCTATGCCCAAACCGCCTCAGCTGACCAATTAGCCGGCACTTTGCTTACCGTTGTAAATGACTTAACCGGCAGATACGGCTCCTGGAAAACGCCCTGGGGAGATATAAACCGCTATCAACGACTGACCGGCAATTTGCAGGAAACGTATGACGATAACAAACCGAGCCTTCCGGTTGGCATGGCAGCCAGTACCTGGGGTTGCTTACCCTCATTTGTAAGCAGATATCAAAATGGCTCGATGAAAAGATATGGATACAATGGCAACAGTTTTATTTGCGCCGTGGAGTTTGGCAAAAAAGTAAAAGCAAAATCCTTACTGGCCGGCGGCGAAAGCGGTGACCCCAGTTCCAAATACTTCGGCGATCAGGCCGAGATGTATACCAAAGGAATATTTAAGGAGGTGCTGTTTTATAAGGAAGATGTGTTGAAACATGCCGAACGGACTTACCGGCCGGGGCAGTAAAACCTGAATTAAGAACCAGGAAGTAGGAGGTAAGAAATTTATAAGCTGCTTACCTCCTATTTTTTATTTACTATTTTCAGTCCACTTTAATTTATAGGTATCACAGTCCAGGTTGTTTAAAAGCGTACATAATATAATACCCCTGTCATATAATAAAAAAACACAACATCGATTAGAAAGAAGTTGATCTGGATTATGAATTTTGGGGAGTAATAAAATGTGTTGAAATAAAAGACCATCCGTCATAGACAGATGGTCAATGTTTTAAAATACTAATGGTGGTTACCCTATAATTACAGAAGAGTTTTTTTTTACTTGCTTTATCTTCATCTGCGCAATATATGGATGATCAGGATGGACAATTAATTCCTGTCGTTGAGGATGGATCAATACATCCATATCTTCCAGCGGAATAGCTCCAAGCAGCGGTTCAGTATCGTCTGGTAGAACCATAGCTCTACAAGTAGTTTGCCGGTTTTTAAATCGTATTTCAACAGGAGATACCACATCATATTCCACAATATGACCATTTGCCAATTGGGCTTTTCTTTTTTCAACTACTTGTAACTGTAATTGCGCCTGAATATTTTCATTGATACAAAGCATTATTGCACCGGTATCTACAAGTATATTAACGTGAATACGTTTTACCTCATCAATATCCAATAAGTTGCGACGTGCCATCTCCAAATCACCGCCATTAATTATTTCAACATCAGCGTATATAAGACCCATACTTTTCTATTTTATTATAAATTTAATTAAATTATCGGTTGTACATATTATTAATTAAACAATATTTTAATAGTACATAATTACACTCCTTCCAGTTAAACTGTATACTCTTCTTTAAACAAAAAAGCCCATAAGGCAATTCACCTTACAGGCTCTTTCAAACCAATTCTACTATTTACCCTTTATAATACGGCATATTTGCATCAGCAAATTTCTTCTGCGCAGCCTCCCAGGTAGTAATGGCTTGGGTGCGCTCTTTATTCACCGTATTGTTTGTTTTGTTGAAGTTATTAACAGCCTCGTTGTATTCACTCACCATTTTATTAAAAGCATCCACCTCTTCTTTGGTGCGACTGTTGGCAGATTTTGCATCAAATGCCTTCTTTGTTTTTGTGAAGTTCTCTTCCTTCAAATAAAAATCAGTGAGCTTGGGCACATCGGTCTCTGCCATTTTCTTATAGTACTTTAATACCTCCCGACAGGCATTGGCCAATGAGGGGTCACCGTTAAAGCTTTTCAGTGTGTCCAAACCTTTCATTCCATCAGTTGCAAAGCGCAATAAAGAGTTGCGTGATTGCTCCACATCATTCACCTTTTTGTTGTTCATGGCAGTCACGATCGTCATATCCTGCCAGTTGCATTTGAAGAAAATAAGAAATACCGTATTGGTATATTCATTCAGTTTACCAGCAAGGTCCAGTTTGTATTCTAATGGATCCCTTGAGCTATCTAATTTTACATTGTATTTGGCCGCAAAGTCCATAGTTGTTTTGTGCAGTTGGGCAGAGGCATCATTCAGTTTTTCATTTACTTTTTCCTGTAATAACAAATAGGCCGACATAGCATCAAATGATTGTTCGGCCAGTTCTTCCATGTCAACTATCTTTTTATAATCTTCATTAAAAACCCGGTAACAAAGGGTAATGTAATCAATAGTTCCCTGGCGAAGGGTGTTATCGCCCTTGTATTTCGGCAGATCAGTTGTTTTGTATTTGCTTTGATTGATCGTCTCCAGTACATCAGCGCGCAACTTTTCTACTTTACGGGCTCTGCGGCCATGTGCAGCTGCACTCAGGTATTGCATATACTTGGCATCCATGCCAAGGCGGGCATTATTAACGGCGGTCATGTATTCACCAGGATTTTCAATGGCCTGGCCCTGCGTTGACACTGCAATGCTTATGCACGCAACAAATAGTGCGATAAGGTTGAGTAGATTCTTTTTCATAGCAATTAGTTTGGCTATTATAAGGGTTGTTGATTACTGTTTCATGGTGCCTAATACGCGATAAGCGATCTTAACATACGCATCAGTTAACAGATTCTCCTTCCATTCTTCATCCATTTCAGTATCCTGCTCGCGTTGTTTTTGTGTGGATGGTTTTACTACTTTAAATATGGCCTTTTCCTCCTTCGGTTCTTTGATCGATTCTACCTGTTGTTCTTTTGCCTTCTTTCTTTGCCAGGCTTCTTCAATCAATAACGAAATGTCTTTCCTCACATTTGCTTGTTTAGCATACTCGATGTACCGTTGTACATAATTAAAGTAAGCCGATGCTGCCATTTCTTTTTTCGCCACTGTATCGGCTGCTGCTACTGGTAGTTGGGCCAACGGCTTATAATATTTATTAGGTTCAATGGTAGTTGCGGGCAATGCATATTTTTCATTCACTTCCCGTCCGGGAACAGCATCGGTTAGATCGGGCAAATTGATATCGGGTTGAACACCATGAGCCTGTGCGGTGGTGCCATTGATCCGGAACAACCTTGAAGTAGTTAATTTTATATAACTGGAAGCAACCGTTTTTCCGTTGTAGGTTTCCAGGTTAATGGTGGTATCCATTGGCAAAACAACCTGCGCAGTAGCCTTACCATATGTGGGTGAACCTACAATCAATGCGCGGTGATAATCCTGCATTACTGCCGCCACCATTTCTGAAGCAGAAGCACTGAATCCATTCACCAGTAATAACAAGGGACCATCGTAAATGGTGCCGCGCACAGCATCTTTCAATGTTTCTGGCTTGGGCGTCTCTTTATATTTTAGTTGTGCCACCGGACCGGCATCAATAAATATCCCCGATAATTCAATGGCTTCTTTCAAAGAACCACCACCGTTATAACGCAGATCGATCATCAGGCCTTCGATATTCTCCTTCTTCATTTTGATGATCTCTTTGGCAACATCATTGGCACAACCATTTATGCCCAGCGTACCCTCCCAATCTGAATAAAAAGCAGGTAATGAAATATATCCCACTTTACGATCACCCTGCAGAATAAAGCTCTTAACTTTATCCTCATCCTCCTCTTCCTGCTCCTCAATCCGTTCTTTATGTAGTGCTACCTGCCGCGTAGTACCATCGGCTTTTTTCACTGTGATATTAACAGTGTTTCCACCTGATGCGGCCAGCGTTCTTTCAATTTCCTCCACATCGGCATCGGCCACATCAATAGGTTCTTTCTTTTCCCATTGAATGGATTGCACCTTGTCACCTTTGTTTAACCGCCCGCTTTGATAAGCCGAGCTACCAGGTTTCAGGTAATCTATTTGCGCATGCCCATCTTCGTCTTTACTGAAGGTTAATCCATATTCCAGTGGCTTTTTTCCCAAATGGCTTTCAAAATCTTCTTTGGCGTCTGATGAAAAATACGCCGTGTGCGGGTCATAAGTTATAGCCAGCGCCTGGCAGTAGATATTACCAATGATGAATTCAATACCCTGCGGACTTTGCAGCATCCTTTTAACCGACCGCTTAAAGGTTACATTGGCTTTTTTCCTTAATGTAGGTTCCAGACTGTCTACAATCCTTTTTGTGGGCGATCTTGAAGGATAAGCAAGGTCATTATATTCCAATATACCTGCCATTACCGTTAACTTCAGCAGCTTGTACATTTTTGTGTGCATGGCTGTTATAGTTGCCGGATAGATGGTGTCTTCTGCTACCGTATATTTTTCTTTCAACAGGAAATTAAAAGGTGTTTTACATATATTGTCCAGCATGGTATCTGCCTGCAGCAGCCGCTGTTTGTAAGAAGAGATCAGTAGTTGAAGGAAGTCTGATTTTTTTCCCTTGATCTGGTCATCGAGTTGTAAGCGATAGGCCGACAGCTTTTTTACATCGTCCTGCGAAAAGAATATGCGCTGCTCATCTAACTGCTGCATCAACTCATTGAAGATGGCTGCTGATCGTTCATCGTCTAATGGGCGGGGTTGAATGTGGAACTTCTCTACCATGCGGCTCACCACATAGGCATCAGTAACGGCCTTTTGAATTGATTGGGCATCAGCTACGTTCCAGCCTGTTACAATAAGGATCAGAAATAGAAATATGCGCATATTGCTACCAAGGTTATTGTTTTCAGCACGTGTATAAAGATACACATTCAGCTTAGCGCATACAACCCCCTTGATATTAATATTTTAGCAACTTTACCACCGTTTCATGCAACCGGGATTTGGCCAGGAAGTTATTTTCCAACTCGGTATTAAACGGTACCGGTGTATCGAGGGAGGCGCACCGTAATACCGGTGCATCGAGTAATTCAAAACAATGCTCGCCTATCCAGGCGGCCACTTCACCTCCAATACCACCGGTCATGGTATCCTCGTGCAATACCAGCACCCGGCCGGTCCTTCTCACTGCTGCCTTAATAGCCTCATAATCGAGCGGCAAAAGGGTACGCAGGTCAAGAATATCGATCGAAACTTCCGGATGGTGTGCGGCATAGTCTTCAGCCCAAATAACGCCCTGCCCATAAGTTATAATACTAAGGTCCTCACCTGAACAAACGTGACGGGCCTTCCCGATCTCGGTTTCGTAATAGGCAATTGGCACCTGGCCATGTACGCTCCGGTACAGGGCCTTATGCTCAAAAAACAACACCGGATTCGGGTCATTGATCGCGGCAATAAGCAGTCCTTTTGCATCGGCTGGCGTACTGGGGTACACTACTTTCAGCCCGGGAGTATGCACAAACCACGCTTCATTGGTTTGGGAATGAAAAGGCCCGGCCCCTACCCCGGCGCCGCACGGCATGCGTATGACCACATTGGCCGATTGTCCCCAACGGTAATGGATCTTGGCCAGGTTGTTTACGATCTGCGTAAAACCCATGGTCACAAAATCGGCAAACTGCATTTCTATCATTGACCGGTAGCCCTGCAGGCTTAATCCCAGGGATGCACCCAGAATGGCGCTTTCGCACAGCGGGGTGTTCCGCACACGGTCTTTTCCAAATTCTTCAACAAATCCTTCTGTTATTTTAAATACACCACCATACTCGGCAATGTCCTGCCCCATTAATATAAGGTCAGCATGTTGCTGCATGCTCTGGTGCAATCCGTCTTTAATAGCGTCAATAAAACGTTGTTCTTTTATATCCTCCGCCAATGCACTTCCTGCTTCGTAATTCATGCCTATCACTTCCAGTTTCCTTTCTGCATAAACTTCCTGTAATTCCCGGTTTGTATCTACATGCATGGGCTTGGCATTAAAACCAATGCTGCATTCCACATCTATATATTCTTTCAGGTCAAGGTGAATGGCATTTACCTCTTCTTTTGAAAGGATCTGTTTTGACAGCAGGAACTGCTCAAAATTCTTAATGGGATCTTTCATTTCCCATACTTCAAATAAATAGGGGGGAACGTATTTGGTGCCGCTGGCCTCTTCATGGCCACGCATGCGAAAAGTAGCACATTCAACCAGATAGGGGCGTTGGTATTCGAGGCAATATTTCTTTACACCTTTGATGGTATCGTACACATTGAGGATATTATTCCCGTCTATTTTTACCCCATCAATGCCATAACCGCGGGCTTTTTCAACCAGCGCTTCACAGCGGTATTGCTCATGCACCGGGGTGCTCAGGGCATAGCCATTGTTCTCTATTACAAAGATCACAGGCAGGTCCCACACGGCGGCCACATTCACGGCTTCATGAAAATCGCCTTCGCTGGTACCGCCTTCGCCGGTAAATACCACCACTACCTTATCTTCTTTGCGAAGTTTATGGGCCAGGGCAATTCCATCTGCAATGCCTAGCTGTGGGCCTAAATGCGAGATCATACCACAAATATGGTGCTGGGCATTCCCGAAGTGAAAACTGCGTTCTCGCCCTTTACTATATCCACTCTGATTTCCCTGCCATTGCATCAACAATTTATGCAGCGGCATATGCCGGCCCGTAAACACACCCAGGTTCCTGTGCAGGGGCAAGATCCATTCGTCTTCCTCCAGGGCCTGGGTAACCCCAACGGCAATTGCTTCCTGCCCAATTCCACTAAACCACTTTGAGATTTTTCCCTGCCTTAACAACACCAACATTTTCTCTTCGATCATACGGGGCAATAACAGGTTCTTGTATAAATGAACCAGTTGGTCATAGGTTAAATCTTTGCTATCGAAGTGCATACAATAATAAAATAGTGTACCATGAAGTTAGGGCAAATCAAATATTCGTAGCAGTGGCGGCTATTCTTTTTCGTCGCTTTTTTCTTTATATAATACCGAAGTAACAATTGACAGTAATAAACTAAACAACAACGCCCACCAGAAGCCGTCTACCGCAAAGCCTTTTATGAAGTTGTCGGCCAGTATAATGATGAGGGCGTTGATCACAAATAAAAAAAGCCCTAATGTTACAATGGTTATGGGGAAGGTGATCAAAATAAGAATGGGTTTTACAATGGCATTTAATACTGCCAGTACAATGGCCAACACAATGGCTGTTGTGAACGTATTTATATGTACCCCACTTAAGATATACGATAAACCAAAGGCAATGATGGAGGTTACAATGATACGCATGATAAAGTTCATAACGATGTGGTTTTGATTATATATGTAGGTAAAACCCGGAAAAAGTAACAAGCCCGTACCGATATTGGAACGGGCCTGTTGTATATCGTGAAACGGCAGACGGCAGACGGCAGACGGCAGACGGTTCGCGACTATTGAGACTAATAACTCTCTTGCGCCGCCGATTGCCTCGCCCGCCGAATCCGCCGCAACGGAGTAGGCGGGCCGATCTAAATCACCACTAACTCATAGAACTCATCGGGAACAAGGTATTTCTTCGCCAGCTCCTGCAGCTCTTCGGCCGTTATGGTTTTAATGGTCTGCACACTTCGATCAAAATAATTTTCGTCTACATTGTTCAGGATCATGCTTTTCCAGCGACCTATAACCTGAAACGGACCATCCAGGTCGCCCAGGATGCTTCCGATCATGGAATTGCGCGTCATACTCAATTCTTCTTCATCGATCGGTTCATCGCGCATCTGCTCCATTTCATAATAAATTTCCTTAATCGTTTCGGCTGTAACATCGCGCCCTGCCTCGGTACTTACCATCCAGCCGCTGGTGCTGGTAAAGTTCAACAGGTAACTATAAATACCATACGTATAGCCTTTGTCTTCCCGGATGTTGCCCATTAAGCGCGAACCAAAAAAGCCGCCGAACACATTGTTCAACACCATCACCTTCTGAAAATCGGGGTGGTGCCGGTTGGGAAAGGGCCGGGCAATACGAATGGCCGACTGTACCCCATTGGGGTCATTCAGTATTTCGTACTTCTTTTGTGCGGCCGGTTGCAGCGGATGCTGAATAACTTCTGCGCCACCCATCCGTGGTTTTAAAGGCAGTTGACCAAAATACTTTTCCAGCGTGTCAATAATATCCGCAGGTAATTTCCCCGCTACAAAGATCACACAGCGGCCCTCTTTATAATATTCATTGTAAAAATTAACTACGTCTTCGCGTTTCAGAGCCGCATAATCTGCCAATTCATTGTATGTTCCATACGGGTGATTCTCGCCAAACAAATACGCATCGATCAACCGGCCGGCAACAAATTCCCCTTTTTGCAGATTTACTTTTAATCGTTGCTGCGAATTTTGAATATAAATATCCAGCTCTTCCTGGGGAAACACAGACTCCTGCACCAGCTCTGCCACCACGGGCAACAACTCATTGATGTGCTTGCTTAAAGTGTGCAGCGTTATGTCCGCAGTTTCGTTGTAACAGGCGCGGTTAAGGTAAGAACCATAGTACTCAAAATGTTCGTTTATATCAAACGCATTGCGTTTGCCGGTGCCATTCTTTAATAAAAAATTGGTGGCGGCGGCAACGCTTTTTTTATTTTCGAACCAGTTACCAGCCGAAAAAACCCAGTTCACCATTAAGGTATCTTCACTACCCATATCAAGCGCAAACACTTCAATACCGTTGGCCAATATATATTTTTTACAGGCCGGCAATTTTATCTCAAATTGAACCGGATCTATTATTTTAGGAGCAACTGTTCTGTTTAGCATATCTTCTTTTTAGTCGTCTTTTATTCTTAATTCTCACTATAGTATTTAAGCGTACTGCAATTATTCGGATTGAATATTTTCTGGCTGAATTGCAGAATATCGTCACCGGTTACGGAGAAATATTTATCCCTGTCGTGGTTAAACAGGTTTACATCGCCCAGCAATTCATAAAAGGCCAGGTTATTAGCCCGCGTAAGTACACTCATATCCTCAAATGCCAGGGTAGCTTCCGTTTTGTTCTTTATTTTGGTAAGCTCTTTTTCGCTGATGCCACCTTGTTTCAGTTTTTCCAGCTCTTCATTGATGGCCGCTTCGGCATCTTCCATTTTTACCCCTTTTACCAGTTTGCCTTCAATGGCCAGCAACCCCTTATCAACAGTTCCAAAATGATAACATTCTATCTGGCTGAATAATTTTTTCTCTTTTACCAGTTGTTGATATAAGCGGGAGGAACCGCCGCCGCCCAGCACTTCGGTAATAAGATCGGCCACATAATAGCCATGATCAAGGCGATTATCCATGTGAAATACTTTGTAAATAGCATCCAGTGGTACTTTGGCCTTAACTTCCATGGAGCGGGGTTCGGTTTGTGCTGGTTCAGCGGGGATCTGGCGAATGTATTTTTCACCGGCAGCGATATCCCCAAACCATTTTTCAGTCAGCTGGCGTACCTGTTCCACACTTACATTTCCGGCCACCACCAATATAGCATTCATGGGGGTGTAATGTTTGTAGAAGAAATTTTTAACATCCTGCAGGCTGGCATTTTCAATATGCGATAATTCCTTACCAATGGTCATCCACCGGTAGGGGTGTTTTTTGTAGGCCATTTCACGCAGCTTGAACCATACATCGCCATAGGGTTTGTTAATGTAATGCTCCTTAAATTCTTCAATAACCACTTTCCGTTGTACCTCCAGGCTTTTCTCGCTGAATGCCAGAGAAAGCATCCGGTCACTTTCGAGCCAGAATGCTGTTTCCAGGTTTTCGGCCGGTAACGTTATATAATAATTGGTTACATCGTTACTGGTATAGGCATTGTTTTCACCTCCGGCCATTTGTAGCGGGGTCTCAAAATCTTCAATATTGCGGGAACCGCCAAACATCAGGTGCTCAAACAGGTGAGCGAACCCGGTTTTATTGGGGTCCTCATCCCTGGCGCCCACATCGTACATCACATTCAATACCGCCATGGGGGTGGAATGATCTTCATGAACTATAACCCGTAAGCCATTCGAAAGCGTGAATTTTTCAAATTGTATCATATGCCGTTATTACTTTTAAATTAGCAGGTTTCCTTCTTTACGTGCAGAACACGTACCACAATCCTGCCTTGCCCATCGACGCCGAGGCTTTGCGGAGGCAGCAAGCCTTACTGCCGCTGTCCCTCCTTCCCTAAGGTTCCGAAGGGTAAAGCAAAGCTATGGCAGTCAAAGGGCAAAGATGGGGCGTAGAAGGAAGTAGCTACAAATTAACGACAAGTTGAGGTATTTGGTTGAAAGTGATTGATAAAAGACGTTTTAACGCCCGGTTAGGATATTTTTCACCTTCAAGGTAAGCACGTAAGGTCCCTCTTTTCGCAGCACTAAAACTTTGAGCCTTTCGCCCGGGGTTTGCATCAGATTTTTATAGGTTTGAATATTATTACTGAAATTATTCGCCACGGCCATGATTATATCACCCGGTTTAAAACCTGCCTGTTCGGCGGGTGATTCAGGCATAATATCCACCACCTGAATTTCCCCATCCACCACATACATGCCCAGCCCGGTATAAGAGTAATCGAACTGTTCTTTGTAATGGGAATTGGGGATCATATAAATGTCCTTACGCTCATAGTTTATGATGAGGTTGAAGCGGCGAAGCAGGTCATTCCCAATTAATCCGGCTAAAGCGGGATACTGGGTAACATTGTATTCATCATCGAAAATATAGGTAGGTACATTTTTAAATTTATACGGCCCAAGCTGTAACTGTTTTATAACCCCTTGTTTCATAGGGGCTTTTCCACCCAAACCCTCCGCCTGGGTAGCATACCATTTGCGCTTGGGTTTTACAAAATTGCTGTCGCTTACAAAATCGGCCGACAATAATAAACACATGCCGGCGCCAGTATCAAAATAAAACCGGGAGCTCAGCGGCCGGTTGTCTCTGATATTGGCATGCAAAACCGGAATGGTTTGTATGAGTGGTTTCAACAAAAATCCGCCACGGGGGTATTTGATAGAGCCTTTTGTAAAAACCGAAATGGTCAGGCTATCATAATCAACCTTTAATATATAGCGCGATAAAAAGCTTAAACCTATGATCCCATCTATCTTTTCCCCATACGCGCTGGTCAAAACATCATAATCATTAATATGAAAATCCAGGTTTTCAACCGGCAGATCGGGCAGGTGAAGGGTTTGTCCGTAGCTGAAATATACCTTGCGTATCCCGGCAATACCTCGGATGGTGCGGTCGCTCAGTTGGGTAGGTAGTTTTAACAAACTGGCCGTGGTTGAATCCAGCGAAATCCCGCCGCTGCCTGTATCAAGCACAAAATTGAGGGTATCAGGGTAATTGCCAAGCCGGGCTTTTACTGTAATAATGCCACCGGTAAGTAATTTGAATGGAAAACGCGTAATCTGTTTGGCAGGCGGGGGAATAAATTCTTCCTGTGCCTGTACATATGTTACAGAGAAAAGTACCAAAAGCATGGGTATGGTCAACAATCGCATGGGAGGAGGTTTAAATAGGTAGCTGGCCCAGGATATTAATAAGTAAGATAAAATATTTATCTGAAAATGCTAAACCATTGGTATAAAAACAACTAAATGACCGTTTATGGCACCTGAAATGCAGAAAATGGCGTACCAATTACCTATGTATTTCTATATATACGATTCGTTCTGAACCGTTCGTTTAGTACTTTTGTTGCTACAATAAATTTTTTATGCACTTGGATGAGCTATATGCGAAAGCCCTAAATTTTGATATGCTGACCATTGAGGAAGGAATGGCACTGTTTGAACAAGCCCCATTGACAGAACTTATGTTTGTAGCCAATGAGTTGCGTAAAAAACAGGTCCCGCATGGTAAAGTTACCTGGCAAATAGACCGGAATGTTAATACCACCAATGTATGTATTGCCAATTGTAAGTTTTGTAACTTCTTCCGCATACCGGGCCATGCCGATGCTTACATAACAGATATAGCTACCTATAAAAAGAAAATTGATGAAACCATCCGCTGGGGTGGCGATCAATTATTGCTGCAGGGTGGCCACCACCCCGAACTGGGATTACAGTTCTATGTTGACCTCTTCAAACAGTTGAAACAGCTGTACCCCACTATTAAATTGCACACCCTGGGGCCCCCTGAAATTGCGCACATCACCAAACTGGAAAAATCGACCCACCGGGAAGTATTGACCGCCCTGAAAGAGGCCGGTATGGACAGCCTCCCTGGCGCCGGTGCCGAAATTCTGGTAGATCGCGTTCGCCGCCTCATTTCAAAGGGTAAATGCGGCTCTCAGGAGTGGCTCGATATTATGCACGAAGCGCATAAACTGAACATTACCACCTCCGGCACTATGATGTTCGGCCATGTGGAAACCGTTCGCGAACGTTTTGAACACCTGGTGAAGATCAGGGAAGTACAAAGCAGAAAACCAGCCGAAGCCAAGGGCTTCCTCGCCTTTATTCCCTGGACCTTCCAGGATGTAGATACCTTATTGACGAAGATCCGCGGGGTGCATAACCTCACCACGCCCGATGAATATATTCGCATGATCGCCATCAGCCGCATCATGCTGCCCAATGTGAAGAACATCCAGGCTTCCTGGCTTACTGTAGGTAAGCAAACCGCCCAAATTTGCCTGAACGCCGGAGCGAACGATTTTGGCAGTATTATGCTGGAAGAAAACGTGGTTAGTGCCGCCGGTGCGCCGCACCGCTTTACGTATAAAAGTATTCAACAGGCCATTAAGGAGGCCGGCTTTGAACCGCAATTGCGTAACCAGCAGTACGAATGGCGCCAAATGCCACAAGTAATTGAAGAGCAGGTGATAGATTATTAGCTATAACGATAGGTGGGTCATCAGCCAGCTGGCGGATGGCTCACCTTTTGTCTTTGACAACTCACCACTCACCGCTCCGTATTCCCCTCTATGTTGTGATTTCCCACCGGATCCCTAAAAAACTGATGGAATACCCTTACTTATCATAAAAAAACAAGGGTCAATATTCAATACAAATGATGTATAATAAGTTATATATTGGGTAAGTATTGTATCCTGAAAAATAATGAACAGTCCCTTTCGTAAACTGGTAAGAATTGGTGTAGTACTGCTTGCGGCTGTGCTTTTATTCAACTTTTTCGGCTATTACATGATCCATCTGTCCAGCAAACAGAATGAGGAAATGGTAAAGCTGGTGAATATAAGCGGGCAGCAACAAACGCTGTGTCAGGTCATTACCAAGGACGTAATGTTGCTTACCAAGGGAAATCTGCCCGAAACCGAAACACAGGCCATCCGGGAGCAATTACACAACGCTACCGATTCTTTTATTACCGGCAACCAGTTTTTGCGCGACAAAATAAAGATCGTAAAGGACGAACCGGTTACCAATGACCTGCTTGAGATCACCCGCGATCTTACCAATGCACAAACCCACATTAAAGCCATTATTGCCGTTGCCCAGGAGGTATTCCAGGCCGATAGTCAGTTGCTGGCCATCAACGGCGCTTTATACAAACAACAGATCCTGTATAGCGAAAAAAAGTTCTATCCTCTTATGAATGAGGTGGTCCAACGGTATACTGGTGTGGTAACCGATAGAATGGAGGAATCTTCCAACATCAATACCGGCAAATTCATTTCGCTGATCATTGCCCTTATCTGTCTTATTTTCCTGGTTATAGATCCCCTGTTACGCACCAATAAACAGAACTACCGCGATCTGCAAAACAGTGAACAAAAGTTCCGTCTGTTGGCCGAACATGCGGAGGATATCATTTCGGTAAGCAGCCCCGATGGGGTTTTTCAGTATGTATCGCCCTCGGTAGAAAAAGCGCTGGGGTATTTGCGCGAAGAAATGGAAGGTCATTCCATCACTGAATTCGTTCACCCCGACGATGTACCTTTTTTTACCCTTCACCATAACAGCACTGTTTTAGGTAGAATTGATAACCTCACCCTGCGTTATCGCATCAGAACAAACAGGAATGAGTATATCTGGCTGGAAAGTATTTTAAAGCCGGTAAAAGAATATAACCAGGTGGTTAAGATCATTTCCACCACACGTAACATCACCGAACAAAAGAAAGCAGAGGTGGAACGGGAACAACTGCTGGTTGAAGTAAAGCAATCGGAAGAGCTGCTGCGTACCATTATTAACTCAACTCCCGACTGGATATTTATAAAAGATCCTTCCCACCGGTTCCTGCTTATCAACCAGGCCTGTGCCGATTCACTCCGCAAATCGCCTGGGGAGATCATTGGTAAAGACGACCTGGAAGTAGGCTTTCAGGCCGAATATGTTACTGGCGATCCTAGCCGCGGCATCCGTGGATTTTGGGCCGATGACGATGAAGTAGTGAAAACAGGTAATGTTATATATATACCCGAGGAGCCGAATTTTGCCAACGGTAAGTTACATACCATGAGTACGGTAAAAGTACCGTTGAAAGATCCGGAAGGCAATGTTTGGGGTGTTCTGGGCTTTGTGCATAACATTACTCCACTAAAAAAAGTGGAAGAAAACCTGCGTCGTAAGGACCAGTTACTACAGGCAGTATCCGAAGCGACCCACCTGTTGATCAGTAATAACAACCTTGACCAGGCCATTGGTGAAGCTATTCAATTGCTGGGCATGAAATTGCAGGTTGATAACCTGAATGTATACAAAAATGAATTTGTACTGGCCGAAGATAAATGGTACACCAGCCGGTTGTGGCAATGGGATAGTGCCAGCGATGATTTGCTCTATCGCCCCGCCGGCTGTCAGAATAACGAACTGAACAGTAAGTCTGCTCTTTTCCAAACCCTAATTAGGGAAGAGATCTTCTGCAGCCATGTTAAGAACATAAAGGACCCTGAATTGCGGGAATTTTATGCCGATCGTGGCATTAAAACTACTGCGGTCCTGCCCGTTTTTACCATGAACTATTTCTGGGGATTTGTAAGCTTTGGCGACAAAACACAGGAACGCGACTGGACCATCACCGAATTCAGCATTCTGCAATCCTTTGCTGCCACCCTGGCTGCCGCCATCGAGCGGAAACAAATGGAACAGGAGCTGGTGCAGGCAAAAGATATGGCCGAATCGGCCAACCAGGCAAAAAGTGAATTCATGGCCAATATGAGCCATGAATTACGTACGCCCATGAATGGCATCATTGGTTTTACCGATCTGGTGCTTACTACTAACTTACAGCACTCTCAGCGCGATTACCTGGAAAATGTAAAGAAATCGGCGTATGGGTTGCTGGATATTATCAACGATATTCTCGACTTTTCAAAACTGGAAGCAGGCAAACTGCAGATCGATAATACTTCTTTCAGGATCGATGAGCTGGTGGAAGAAGCCATAGATATTCTTTCAGTAAAAGCTTTTGAAAAAAAGCTGGAAATGGTTTGCCATATTGATCCGCTGCTACCTTCCCGGGTAAGCGGCGACCCGGTTCGTATACGCCAGGTATTTGTAAACCTGTTGGGCAATGCCATCAAGTTTACCCAAAAGGGTGAAATATTCGTGTCGCTGAAAAAGTCGGGCAATATGTATGCTAAAGAAGGTAAGAAGTGTATCGACATAGAACTGTCCGTGCGGGATACCGGTATTGGCATTGTTAAGGAAAAACTGATCAAAATATTTGACAGCTTTACCCAGGCTGACTCTTCCACTACACGCAAATACGGCGGTACAGGCCTGGGGCTCACCATATCAAAAAGCCTGGCCGAATTAATGGATGGCAGCTTACAGGTAGAAAGCGAAGCCGGTAGGGGCAGCACCTTTACCTTAAAGCTGCCGCTTGAAATTGTAAACATCGAACCGCAAATAACCGGCGTGTACCGGCCGCCATTACAAAAAGTACTGGTAGTCGACGACAATGCCAGCAACCGCTGGCTGATGCAGGAAATATTCCGCTATTTCAACATTCCCTGCGAAACTGCCCACAATGGCCGGGAAGCCCTGGCTATTTTACACAAAGCACATCATAACGGTGAATCGCTCGATCTCATTTTAACCGATCACCATATGCCCGAGATGGATGGCATGCAACTGGTGCAGGAAATGCGCAGGTCGTCACCCGGCTATCCGCAACCGGTTATTATGATGTTGTCATCGCTGGAAAAAAATATGTTCCAGCGACAGGCAGAAAAACTGGGCATCCACGGGTTTCTTTCCAAACCGATAAAATTGTACGAGCTGTACGCTACACTTTCAGCCATGTTCACTACCGGCAAACGGCAACCGGAGAAGGAAAATATCCCCGTAATTGAAAAGATCACCGATGCGGCTACCATTATGGTGGTGGAAGATGAGCCTATCAATATGCTGTTGATAACGGAAGTATTGAGCAAAATGGGGTTTGCAGTTATAAAAGCGACCAATGGTAAACAAGCCCTTGAATTGTTGCAACAACAAGACCCGCAGCTGATCTTTATGGATGTGAATATGCCTGAAATGGATGGGTTCACCACTACCCGCCTCATTCGCCAATTGCCAGAGCCTTACAGCCTCATTCCGGTAATTGCACTCACCGCCGATGCCATGCAGGGCGACAAGGAAAAATGTATAGAAGCCGGCATGAACGATTATATTTCAAAACCCTTTAAATTAGAAGAAATTGAAGCGGTGCTGAAAAAGAGGATGTTATTGGTGTAGCAACGTCGTTGGCTAAAATTTAACACCCCCGCTGTAATTTTTTGACAACTACTCCGACCTATTATTTGTCTTAAAAGAAGTAAATTCAGAAAATGATCAAACAGCAATCTTCGACCTCTTTGATATTTTGTATAGCCATGGACCTCATCGGTTATGCAACATACGCCATCCCCGGTTTCGGTGAGTTTGGCGATATCATTTGGGCGCCCATTTCTGCGCTCATTTTCTTTGTAACATTTGGTGGCTGGAAGGGTGCCCTGGGTGGCGCGTTCAACTTTGTAGAAGAAATTCTGCCCGGTACCGACTTTATTCCCAGCTTCACCATCATGTGGTTCCTTAAAAGATTGGGAAAGACGCAAAAACAAGAACCAATCAGAACAATTAAGATCGGTTAGATCATCCTGCAACAAAGCGGTATCCCACGCCTTTGATGGTAATTATTTCCAGCAGATCGTCTTCTTTTATATAACTCCGCAATTTGGTGATGTATACATCCAGGTTGCGGGAGTTAAAAAATGAATCATTGCCCCACAGCAGGTTTAGTATGTCTTTACGGTCTATGATCTTATCCCGGTTTTCGTACAACAATTTCAACAGCTCACTTTCCCGGAAGGATAGTTTTCTTTCTTCATTGTAACCCGTCAGCAATTGACGGGCAACATTGAAGTTGTATTTTCCAATTTGCAGGGTATCTATTCCATTGAGGGGTTTGGAACCCTGTTCTTTAAAACGCAATGCATTTTCAATACGCACAATCAATTCTTCCATGCTGAAGGGTTTGCGAATATAATCGTTACCACCCACTGAAAATCCCTTTACCAGATCGGTTGTTTGGGTTTTGGCCGTAAGGAATATGATGGGCACGCGGCTGTTTATTTCGCGTATTTCGCTGGCAAGGGTAAACCCATCTTTATTGGGTAACATAACATCGAGTACACAAACATCGGGTTGTGTATCTCTGAAAACAGACAACACATTAGTGCCGTCGCTTACCATCACCACTTCAAAATGGCGGCTTTCCAGGCTTTCCTTTACAATTTTGCCCAGGAACAATTCATCTTCTACGTATAGTATTTTGGTTTTGCTCATGAAATTGCAGGAAGTTTTATAATAAACCGGCTACCAATGCCTGGCTGGCTCTCTACTTCAATGGAACCATCGTGCCGCTGTATCACATAGGCCACATAGCTCAAGCCCAGGCCATACCCTTTTACATTATGGGTATCGCCTGAAGGCACCCGGAAAAATTTATCGAAGATCTTTTTATGGTATTCAGGGGCAATGCCTATCCCGTTATCAGTCACTAATAAGAAAATTTGTTCGGTCTCCTCTTTTAGTTCAACATGAATGGAAGGATTTTCCTTACTATACTTCAATGCATTATCCAGTAAATTAAACAACACACTGGTTATATGCAACCTGTCGGCGGAAATGGCAAACTGGTAACCCTGTAACTGCACATTTACCTTCGCCCGGTATTTTTCAAATTGCAATTTCATGGAGTTTACTACCTCCTTTACCAGTACGGCCAGGTCAACAGCTTCTTCTTTTAGTTCAACCTGGTGTTTTTCAAACATCGACAATTTCAACACTTTATCAACCAGGAACGATAACCGTTGCAATTCGTTACTGGAAATGGCCAGGTATTCCTTTGTTTTCTCCGGATCTTGCAGGGCATCAAAATTCCGTAAAGCTTCAATAGCTACACTAACCGTTGCTATAGGGGTTTTCAATTCATGGGTAATATTGCTTATGAAGTCGTTCTTGATCTTTGTTAGTTTACGTTGTTGAATCAAACTGCGAAACAACAATACAAACGAAAAGGCCGTAAGCCCTACCAATACCAGTGATAACAAAAACTGCGGCCACATTTTCTGCAACACAAAGGGGTTGGTGTTTGATATGGTAAGCCGGTAGGTCACCGGATGGTTAAAGCCGATGATCACTTCGTTCTCTTTCTCAAATGGAGGCGGCAGCAGTCCATCCTCCCTAAAAACAGTTTTTTGGCTGGTAATTGAAAAAGAAACAGCAACTTTTTGTTGCTTCAACATTTGAGCATATTTAACCGAAAGTTCCTGAATACTGATACTATCCTGCAGGGAGTCTACAGAACTCAATACCCTTACAATACCGGGACCCGGCCCTTCTTTAATAATATGAATTTCACCAGGTGAATCTGCCGGGATGTCTTCACGCAGATAAGCTACATCTTTCTGCGTTACAAATACGCGTAGCTTTTTATCACGATCCAGGGTATCCTGCACTCTTTTGTGAATGGCGTCTATCATACCCACTGCGCCATAACGGGCAGTCCTTAAATGAATATCAGGTTTAAAATTAGTATCCAGCTTTAATTTCTCTATCCGCAGGTGTTGTATAGCTTCTCTGAAAATTACATTGGTGCGAAAGGTGAGTTCATGTTTTTCTTCCCGGTAATTCTTTACAAGCCAGTAAACCTGAAAAGTTGCTATAGCTATTATTGCCAGCAACATTAAAATAACCGGTAAATACAAGCGGCGGCCGTTCATAACCTTACAAATGTAGCCGAATAATGGCGGCCAACTAATGTCATTAACCTTAATTAACATTAATCAAAGGTGCTTTAACCTGATACCGTTGGCCCCTGTCCTAGTTTTGAAACAAATAACAATGAATATGAAAACGATATACTTTATTGCCAGTTTGTTTGTAACCCTGCAGGCGTATACTCAACAGCAAAGCGGCCGGGTAGTATATGAGTTCACCCGGCAAATGATGGTCAGAACATCGGTTGCCGGCGAAGGCATGGAAGGACCGCCGCCGCCGCCACGTAAGTATATAATAAAACAGGAAGTGCTTTTCGGTAACAACCAAATGCTGCGTCGGATGCTGGAAGATGTGGTAAATGAAATTCCTGACAATGATAATGGAAACCAATTCCATTTTGCAATGGGTGACGATGACATAACCTGGTTCAATTTTGCCGATGGACGCAAAGTTGAACAAAGAGAGTTTGCCACCAAACAGTATTTGATTACCGATAGTGCTCACAAACTGAACTGGAAGCTTACCGGCGAAACCAGCAAGATACTGGGGTATACATGTCAGCAGGCTGTTGCTACCCGGCCCGGCAAACGCAGTATGATGTCGATTGAAAACGGTGAAATGACCCGTAAAGATATCCCCGATACCAGTCATATTACGGCCTGGTTTACCCCCGTCATACCTGTTCCGGCTGGCCCAGACCTGGAAGGGCAGTTACCAGGTTTAATTCTGCAGATCGATATAAACGGTAACACCATGTATAAAGCTCTTGAAGTATCCCAACAAGTAGACCTGGCTGCTATAAAAGAACCAAAGAAAGGAAAAAAGGTAACGGCTGAGGAATTTTCTAAAGAAAGAGATAAAACAATGGAGGATATTCAACGTAATGGCGGCAGAAGAGTAATGCGTATAAATAACTGATGCTATTCCCTTTTCGCATATAGTAATGCTTATAAAAAGCATTGCCACAATCATCAAAATAGGGTGATGGCCGTCATCAAAAAATGATACAATTCATTCTATTTTCATTGCAGGTTTTTCATAGGATATTGGATTAACACGGGCCCCGATTCTTCGGGGCCTTTTACTTTTTATACCCTGATCAGTCCAGTATGTTTTCGCTGCACTACCATAAAAAAATTAGCACTAATCAATAAATAAATAAACTTCTGCTTTCGATGATGATGGTCATAGTTTATGTGCTTTTTTGATATTAATTTCCTATCGGTTTTTCATAGGATATTGGATTAATACGGGGCTGGATGTCTATCCGGCCCTCTTTATTTTAGTCCCGTGAAAGGATCAATGCATTATAAGACCCCAGGTTTATGGAGATGCTATACTCCTGGCCATCCTGTTTGCTTTCAAACGTTTCAGCATCAAAAACCGGGGTATCAGTAAACGATTCATCATAGCCTTTCCAATCGCTGTTAAAACGCACCTTCCAAACCCCTTCTTCCGGTACTCCTATTACATACTCTTTATGTTCTTTATTGGTAAAGTTTAAAATAACAATAGTGCTGTCTTTTGGGCCGCCGTCCTGCCAGCGGTGAAAGGCAATTACTTTGTCATTATTATTTACATGAAAAATGCGGGTATGCTGTCCCGACAGCCCTTTGGTTAACCCGTCCATGTTACGACGCAGTCGAATACAATCGCGGTACAACCGGGCAATGCCTTTAAAGTCGGAGAACTTTGACCAGTCGAGCGGTGTAGTATCATCAAACCAACCACCTTCCACAAACTCCTGCCCCTGAAATATCATAGGTATGCCGGCAGCTGTAAAAATCAATACAGCGCCCAGCACCGATCTTTTCTTTGCAAACCAGCCCTGGGCATCGCCGGGCGCTATTTCTTCCGGCACCCGGGTTTTACCATTGGCTACATCGTCGTGCGATTCAGTATAGATCACCCGTTGAAAAGCATCGCCATTGAAATTATGCGTAAGGGCAAATTGTATTTTTTCCAGATCGCGGTGCTCATCTTCCGGCACCTTCAAAACATCCCTAACGCTAAAGGTGAAAGCCGGGTCCCACTGGGTATTAAATCCCTGCCCATTCTCGTCTGCTTTTTTGGTGATCCATGCATTGTCTTGCAGGTCTTCGGCAATCATGATCTTCCAGGGATAGCGTTTTTTCACTTCTTCATTTATCCATTTCATCATCGTCCAGCCTTCAGGCAGATCGGCTTCGGGCAGGTTTTTACCAAGCACATTCCTCACAAATAACAAGGCATCTGTACGCAGTCCATCCACATGGTAATCTTCCAGCCACATCAGCGCATTGTCCCGAAGGTATTGCCTGACTTCCGGACGCCCGTAATCGGGCCGGGTATGTCCCCACGGTGTTTCTGCCCGCCAGTCCTGGTAAAAATAAATGCCGCCGGCGCCATTCTCGCTCCAGCCATCAAATTGCCACAGGTCAAGGTCAGAAGGCCCGAAATGGTTATACACCACATCGAGGATCACCGCAATGCCCAATTCATGTGCTGCATTAATAAGCTCCTTAAACCCCAGTACACCCCCATAATCCGATTCAATGGCAAACGGGTGCGATAAGTTATACCCCCATGAAAAACCACCCGGGAATTCCGTGGCTGGCATTATTTCAATGGCATTCACTCCCAGCGCTTTTAAATACCCCAGCCGTTGCCGGGCTGTCTCAAAAGTTCCGGGCTTCCCATCTTCTTTTACATTGAACGTTCCTATGTGCATTTCATAGATCACCAGTTCATTCCAGGAGGGAGTTTGAAAATCATGGTCCGTCCACTCAAAATGCGGATCGGTAATAAGCGAATTACCAGCCGAATTGGTCAATTCTCTTGCATAGGGATCATTGCGGTACAACAAACCCATATCTGTTTGTAAAATGTATTTGTATTGATTGCCGACTGCCGCCTCAGGAATATTCACTCCCCAATACCCATTGCCTTCATGTGTCATCGGGTGTTTATTCTTTGACCACTCATTAAATTCCCCGGTAACAAATACCTTTTTTGCATGGGGGGCCCAAACTCTAAAGTATATACCATTATCATGGGGAATTGAACCCATGCCTTCTATGTGGGTTACAGGGGCTGCAACCGTTGTGCTTTTTCTTGACATGATAGTACTGTTTGTAGATTTCATTTCCTACAATGCAATTTTGCTACCATGGCTTATCCCTATAAATGCTATCTATTAATGATATGTACGCCATTGACAGCGCCTGGTGCGCTTAACCCGGTTTTAGTAAGGCTGTAGGTAAAGCTCAACAGAAAAAAACGTTGCAGGTTCTTTACCCGCTTGTCTTCAATATAATTCTGACTGGTATTACGGCTCACCCCTATGTTTTGTTTCAACAGGTCAAAAGCCGATAACTTTATTTCACCGCGGTTAAAGCGTAAGACCTGTTTACTGATAAATGCATTCCATAACGGCACTTTGGAGTTGAACCCGCTGGCCCGCTGGCTGTTGATAGCATAGGTAAACTCCGTATTAAAATAAATGCGGCTGGGCAACTGCCAGTTTATCTCCGTACTGTACTGCTGGTTTAAATACTCCGTATTTAAAGATTGCTGTAACCCATATCGCGTTTTGTAGTAATTAATACCTGCGGCTATCGACAGGTCCAGTTTGTCACTTGCATTTATTTCAACCCGTACATCCGGACCAACATTCAGGGAACTGATCATATTCTCCGCTCCATTTATGAACGTTCTGTTTTTTGTATAGGAACCATTGGCGCTGAAGTTTATGGTGCCTTTCCACAGGCGAACGGGTAACCCTACATTCACCGAACCTGAAATATCATAAGCGCCATTCACATTTACCGGACGGGTTATTTTTACACCTACCGAATCAATGGTATCGGCGTCAACGATCTTGTTATCCGTTCTGCGCACGTTAAAAAAGGCAAACAGGTTCTTGTTCATAAAGGGGTTCACTGAAAAGTAGTTCAGTTGTATGGCATGGGTCAATTCCTGCTTCAGGTCGGCATTGCCTGCCTTAATATTCAACGGGTCGCTGTTATCGGGCACTGGTTGTAATTGAGTAACTGTAGGTTGTTTGGTAGTGGTTGTATAATTCAATCTCAGATTACGGAATTTAGTAATATTGTATTGCAGCCGGGCATTGGGCAGCCAGTTATAAAAAGTTTTATTAAGGAGGGAATCTTTGCCCAAGACCATCGTTTTACCCTCCAATTCCGCCTGTTGCCAGTTCACACCAGCCCATGCATTGAATTTTCTCAATTGCAAACGCCAGCGTAACCCCGCAGTATTATACCCATAACTATTTTCATAATCGTTAGAATAGAGGTCGTTCAGTTTGTCGAATTTACCGCTGAGCATATTGTAGTCGTAGGTAGTTTTTTTCGCAGTACTCTTACTGTTGCTATTGGCCACACTGAATTCAAGCAGTGATCTTTTAAACAGCGGTTCGGTATATACCAGCCGCGCCGTATAACTGATTAAATCGTTGCTGTTATTATTGAGTTGTTTTATGGAATCTTCTTTTGTGACTACCCCCGTGGTATTACGATAGGTATTGTTGGAGTTAAGATTGCCATCCCCATCGCTTGCATTCCAGTTATTTTGCAAGCTTAATGACAAGGTGCGGCCAACCCGGTGAAATTTCTTCCGGAACAGGAGGTCGTTGCGGAAATTATAACCCTGGTTATTCACACTGTTTAAACTACGGCCACTGGTACCCGGCGTTTGCAGTAGTGACCGGGTGTTATAATCGCTTAAGGTAGTAGTGCTTGTTTGCTGATAGCCTAATGAAGGTGATATTTTTATAGAATGGAATGAATCTAGCTGAATATCCGCACTCCCGTTAAACTGATGACTGTTATTCACATTCTTTACAAATGAATTCTGGCTGTAGTAATACGAGGAATCAGGTAGAAAGTATTGCCGTTGTATATGGCTTTCTGTATTGGGATTATAGTGGTTATAAAAATAATTGCTGGTGAACTGGGTTTTGTTGCCAATAAGGTCGTTGTAATTAAAACCACCACCCCAGATATTCTTTATCCCATTACCGTTATCAGTTTGGTTAATGCCCCCCACCCCTTTAATGTCTATCTGAATACCACCACCGCCCCCTTGCATGCTGTTCATGTTGTTGTTAAAATTCAACATATCCATAAAGGAAAAGCCTTCTGCGTTCGTATTGTTTCCCATGCCTATTACAGAGAACTGGCGGCCTCCTTTAAAGGAGTTCAGGTTAAACCGGCCCTCATACCGATCGTTGGTGCCGCCACCTGCCATCACTTTCCCAAACATCCCTTTCTTTTTGTCTTTCTTTAGTTTCAGGTTGATGGTCTTTTCACTGTTGCCATCATCAAAACCGGTTAATTGTGCCTGATCGCTCATTTTATCATATACCTGTACTTTATCAACGGCATCGGCCGGAAGGTTGCGCGTGGCGATCTTGGGGTCCTTACCAAAAAACTCCTTGCCATCAACCAGGAATTTCTTTACTTCCTGGCCTTGTGCCTTAACAGTACCATCCTTTTCTATCTTAATGCCCGGCATCTTCTTAAGCAGTTGTTCAACAGTGGCATTGGGGATGGTCTTAAAAGAACCGGCATTATATTGTACCGTATCATCTATGAGGGTTACCGGCGGGGCTTCGGCAGTAACCACTACTTCACCCAGCATCCGGGTAACATCGTTCATAATGATATTACCCAGGTTCACCTGTTTATGTGTATCATCAATATAAAAAGGGGTGCTGGCACTATGGTAATTCACATGGGTTGTCAACAACCGGTATTCACCGTTGGGCAAACCGCTCATTTCAAACTGACCTTTACTATCTGTCATGGTAAACGATACCTGCGAAGAGTCTTTTTTATGTAACAGGGTAATAGTGGCCGATACTACCGGCTGCTTTAACAGGGTATCTACAGCAATGCCTTTCACCATTCCGCCCTTTTGTGCCCTGGTAATGGAAGATAAAAAACAGCAAACGATCAGCGGGTAAAGCTTTTTCATACCGGTAATATTTTCGTGTTTTTAAAGCCATCACGAAAATATCCTTACACGCCGGCAATGAAGGTTAAGCAGGGTTGGTTTATTGTTAATGAAGGTTAATGTTTAGGCCATCGTTTGCATATTACTTCTGGCAGCAGGAGCTTCGTCAAATACCTGCAGCATAATTTTCCAGGTGCCACCTTCTGATCTCAATTGAAGCTCTACATGCAGCTTTTGAATAAGGCCGGTATTGGGCAGAAAATGAAAATGAATAGTGGTTTGTTTTCTATTCTTATCCGGATCTTCATACTGGCCATTGAGAATGGAAGGTTTTTCCCCTGCCAGTTTTATGATAGTGTTATGTATTTCTTTATATAAACTACTGAACCGCTCTTTTGCGTTTTGAAAATCAGTTGTTGAGAACAGTTCACTTTTCCAGCTGTAAACAGCATTTGTTTTGGATTCAGTTAACATACAGTTTACCGAACCGGGGATAATGACCTTAGATTTATAGTTTATAGCAGGTTCAGGAGTGGCAATGGGATCGCCTTTTATATTGCTGAAGTGATTAGGATAGTCTTCGATCACCATTTTCAGGGCAGTGTTTGTTTCATTAACAAAAACGCCTTGTGCGCCAGCGCTAAGGCTTAATAATAAAGCCAGTAGCATGGGTGTTACTTTGCACATGTTAACAGGGTTTGGATTGGAAAAGTAAGGAAAACCAATTTGCTTTTTGGCAGGTTAATATTAAATTACTGAAAACACAATAAAAAAGTCACTTTAGCCGTTATAATAGACGGCTCCTTCTTATTATTTATAATCAATGCAATACCAATGAAAAAGAATACAATGTATTATGATGTGAACCGGGCAAAAATTCATAAGACCATCTACCGTCCATCTTCCAACGTAGTTCGATTTGTTAAAGCTTTGTTAGCGGTAGTTATGCTGGGCGACTCTCCTATCAGCACGCCATCAATTGCAAGAAAAAAATTCCACTAATAGACACCAAATAATTATAAAGAATAGCACTTACCTCTGAAACCACAATAGTATGTGCTAACCTCCCGACCCTGTCGGGAGGATTTTTATTTTATAAGGGTACCTAAAAAGAAAAGCCCCCTCCTTGCCTCCTTCGCCAGCAGGCGAAGAGGGTGGAGGGGGGCTTCATTATTGATTAACAATTATTGGTTGCGGTCCTGTGCAGGAGCAGGCACACCGGTTGCACCACCACCATTTATCTGACGCTCCATTTGGCGTTCTATGTTACGGGGCATACCAGGCGCACCACGGCGCTGTTGCTGAGCACCTGCTCTGTTAAGGTTATAAGTAAAGGTGAGCAAAAAGTAACGGCGCAACACATTTGCACGGGTATCTGTAATGGTACCATCGCTAATGGTACGGGAAATACTCTGGTTCTGATTCATGATGTCATTCACCGAAAACTTCAGTTCGCCATTCTTCTTTTTAAATAACTGATAAGCCAGGCTGCCGTTCCACAAAGGAATACTTTGGTTGAACCCACTGGCACGACCCGTATTTACGTAGTAATCAAAATCTGTGGACAACACAAACCTTTTCAGGAATTGATAGCTAACATCTGCTGAATAGGTTTGGGTATAATATTCATTGTTAAGGATCGATTGTTGTGAATACGATGCCTTGTTATAAGCCACGCTGCCATTCAAGCCAACGATCAACGCGTCTTTCACATTCACATTAATGCCAGCTGATTGGGTAACTATAAAAGTATTGGTTACGTTATTCTTTTGATACAGCGTATTGATATCCCGATTATAGGTAATGGAGTTGTTAAAGTTCAGGCTGCTTCCTTTCAGCTTTCCCTGTAAAGGAATACCATAGGTTACAAACGAAGAGGCGGTGTATGCCCCATTTACGTTTATCGGAATTGTATAAGTGGCGCCATGTGGAATAGTATTAGCGTCCAGTTTGTATTTATCCCTGATCTCAGTCACCAGGGTATCTACGCTGTTCACGATCTTGTTGTGCGTATTGCTTACATTGATGTTAATCGACAGGTATTTAAAGGTCTCGGCATTGAATGTGTTATAATTGATATTCAGGTTATGGGCAAACTCCTGTTTCAAAGAAGGATTACCGTTTGAAACTGCTAATACATTCGAGGCATCGGGCACCTCCTGCAACTGGCTAACCGACGGCTGGTTGGTCCTTCCCCGGTAAAAGAACCGCAGGGTCTTTGAGCGACTGGGTTGGTAGGTAAAGTTCGCTGTAGGGAACAGGTTGGTGTATGATTGTTTGATGGTGGTATCACCATACAATGCCCGTGAGTTAAAATTATTCAGTTCAGAATGTTCAACTGCGCCGCCAATTTGCCAGCTATACGTTTTGTTTTGAACGCGAAAATTGACGCCGGCCCGTTGGGCAATGAAGTCATTTTCCAGATAGTTGGTCTGGCTCTTGTAAACCGAATCATATTTTAATGAAACAGAATCATAAAAATAGGCATCCCGGTCACTGGTAGAATGCCGGTTGGTATACGCGTAATTAAACTCCAGGATCTTGTTGAGGCCAATTGGTTCAGTATAAGAAGCACTGAGCACGTTGTTCATCGACTTTGTCTTTTGTGTCGATCTAAAATCCTGGTTAATTACACCTGTCAGGTTTTCTAAAAAATCATACGTACGCAAAGGCGCGAATGTGAGGCCATTCCCATCACTATTATTGATGCTATTGTTCAACCCAATCGTTAAGGTACGGCCCAGTTTATGAAACTTGCGACGGTACAATAAGTTATTGTTCAGGTTAACACCATCGCGGGTGTTATTATTAATATTCTGACCCTGGTTGGCTAAAAACTCCGGATATTTTGCAGAGTGGGACCGGGTAAACAAAGTATCATACGAGTTGGTCTCAGAATGTTGTATTACCAGGTTGGGGGTATACAACAATGAGTTCATGGAGTCGATATAATATTCAAACCGCAGGTTGAACCGGTGATTCTGGTTCCTGTTGTTTGAATTCATGTTTTCAGTTTGTAAAGAGATAGAGTCTTCCACCGTACGCTGGGTAAGGCTTTCCTGTTCCTTGCGATTTTCAGAGTTGGAAAAGAAATAGCTCCCGGTCACATCGATCTTGCTGCCCCATTTATCGGTATAGTTAATCCCAACATTGGTAGCTTTTGTAATACCGGTATTGCTGCTTCCAAAATTGCTGAAACTCACATTTCCACCACCGCCGCCATTACCACGGCCACTGCCACCGCTACCACCGCTGAAGCCGCCACTACCTCCGCTGCCGCCACTGCGACCACCGCCACCACCTCCGCCGCCACCACGTGAACCAAAACCACCCATGGTGCTAACGATATCGTTAAAGGAAAAGCTCGATTTATTCAGGTTATTTGACCCGCCCAATACCGATATCCGGCGATCGTTATCGAAGCGGTTGAACATGCCGCTTACCGTGTAACGGTCATTATCGCCTATACCCGCCGCAAACCGGCCAAAATAGCCTTTGCGCTTATCTTTCTTCAGTTTAATGTTTATAGTTTTAGAACGGCTGCCGTCATCAATACGGGTGAACTTGGCCTGATCGCTCATATCATCAAACACCTGCACCGATTCAATCATATCGGCTGTGATATTCTTGGTAGCCATTTTAGGATCGGTGCCAAAAAACTCCTTTCCATCAACGTATACTTTTTGTACATCCTCGCCCTGTGCTTTTACATTCCCATCCTTATCTACCTGCACCCCAGGTAATTTTTTCAACAGGTCTTCGGCTGTAGAGTTGGGTTTTGTTTTAAAGGCATCTGCCCTGAATTCAACCGTATCTTTCTTTACACTGATGGGCGGCGCCTCTACAATCACTTCCTGCAGCATATTGTCCTTCTTGCTCATGTAAACAGTACCCAGCTGAATATTGGAAGAATCGGCTTTAATGGTGAATTTAATGTACTTGGGAGTATAACCCTGATAGCTAATCATTAAACGATAACTACCGGCGGCAATGTTTTTGATCTTGAATTCCCCCTTGGCATCGGCCAGGGTATAAGAGATAACACTTGTATCGGTTGCATGGAGAACGGTAACAGTAGCGTCTACCAGGTTATCAACAAAAAGACTATCGTACAACTTTCCCTGAATAGTGCCCGAAACAGTTTGGGCATATCCGGTGGCTGTCAATACGATCATTAAAAAGAACAGGGTAAAAAGCTTTTTCATGTATCGGTTTACTATTACTTAGATAAAGGTTTTGACGTCACTTTGCCGGCAAACTTGTGTGAACAAAGCTGGGGGCAAAAAGTTTTAGTCGTCTGGATAAGTACCTGGCGTATAAACGCAAAAAAAAATGCCACGATAACGCACTTCCATGTGTATATCGCGGCATTTTTTTATAATTCCGAAGAAAAATTGTCAAAACTACCTCATGAAAACCAGCTCTTTATTAACTGAACAGGTATTCCACATCTTCGCGGGTAAGCGATTTAACAAACCCTTCATCGTCTGTGATCAGGTCCTTGGCTAACATGCGTTTTTTATCCTGTAATTGCAGGATCTTATCCTCAATAGTGTCCTTACAGATCATGCGATAGGCAAAGATGTTTTTTGTTTGACCGATACGATGCGTACGGTCAATGGCTTGTTGTTCAACCGCCGGATTCCACCAGGGGTCAACTATGTATACATAGTCGGCAGCGGTAAGGTTCAAACCCACGCCACCTGCTTTCAACGAAATCAGGAACACGCGGCAGTTCTCATCGTTCTGGAAACGCTGAATAGCCCGTTCCCTGTCAATTGCCGACGTGCTACCGTCGAAATATTCAAAATCAACTTCCAGTTCTTTCAATTTTTCTTTAATAAGCGCCAGCATACCCAGGAACTGCGAAAACACCAGTGCTTTGTGATTACTTACACCTTCCGTGATCTCACGGCCTAACTCTTCCAGCTTTATGGAATGATTGGGGAATTTCTCCGCTTCATTCAAAATGGCTGGCGAGTCACAGATCTGCCGCAACTTCATCAGGCCCTGCAAGATGGTCAATTGTGACCTTTGTATACCCTGTTGTTCAATGGTTCCCATGATCTTATCGCGGAAATCGTTGCGATAAGCATCATAGATGGCCTGTTGCTCACTTTCCATTTCGCAAAACAGGATTGTCTCTATCTTGTCGGGCAGGTCTTTGGCCACCTGCTCTTTGGTACGACGTAAAATAAATGGATATAATAATTTACGTAAGTGGTCTTTCCGGTCGGCTTCGCCAAATTTGTCAATTGGAATAGCAAACTCCTGTCTGAAGAATTCCACACTTCCAAGCATACCCGGATTCAGGAAGTTCATCTGGGCAAAAATGTCGAACGTATTATTCTGCAAGGGCGTACCACTTAAACAGATCCTGTTTTTCGATTGTAACAAGCAGGCCGCTTTGGTAACCTTACTGCTTGGGTTCTTGATTGCCTGTGACTCATCGAGCACCACATAATCGAACGGAATTTCCACCAACAGTTTTATATCACTGCGCAAAGTACCATAGGTGGTAATGATGATCTCTGCACTCAGGAATTGATCTTTACCCCTTGTTCTTTCACCACCATGGTGAATATAATAAGTTAAGCTAGGCGTAAACTTCTTGATCTCATTCTCCCAGTTAAACATCAGCGTGGTTGGACAAACCACCAGCGCACGTAACTTACCCTGACTGGTGCGATAATAGTTCAGGTATGATAAAGCCTGTACGGTCTTACCCAAACCCATGTCGTCGGCCAAAATGCCACCCCAGCCTATTTCACTGAGATAATGTAACCAGTGATACCCGTGTTCCTGATAAGGACGCAGTATGCTCTTTAAATGTTCAGGAAGCGGTATCTCTTTTATTTTGTTGAAACCCTTTAATTGCTCGTATTTCTCTTCCAGGCGTAATACCAGTTCTTCCTCGCTGCGATTGTCGTACAGTTCGTCAATCACGCTCATATGGTATTTCGACAGGCGCAACTGGTTTTGTTTGCCTTCTCCAACCCGGAACAACAGGGAGTATTTCTTGATCCACTCTTCTGGTAAAATACCCAGCGTACCGTCGTTCAGCTGTACAAACTGCTGGCGGTTGGCCAGTGCCTTCTTCACATCGGCAATGGTTACCTTTTGGTCGCCAAATACAATGTCAACCCGGGCATCAAACCAATCGGTATTGCTGCTGATATGGATCTTTGTTTGCGGGCGCGCGGTATTGAAGCGGAAATTTTTAAGCGCATCAAAACCAAATACAGGGATCTTTAAATCCTTCATGGCATCTACAAACAGGAAGAACCAGTTGTTCTTCAGTACATCGCTGCCTTTCAATGCCAGCTGCTGACCGCCTTCAGGTCTTATAAAGCCCGAGTGAAGGGCTTCCAGCTTTTTTATAAACTGTTGTTCTTTTTCTTTGTTCCGGTGAACGATCACCACCCTTTCCGAATCGGGTATTACCAGTTCATCCTTACCACCGGGTTTTGTTTCAAATCCTTTGTATGAGAACAATGGTTGAAATACGAGGTAATCGCCTTTTTCCTGCAGCACCACTCTTTTTTCGGGATCGCCGTCTTTTACTTCACTCACCAGGCTGCCATCAAAATCAACATGGTACTCTTTGGTAAGGGGCAATACCATCTTCCGCAACTGCTCGGGCCAGTCGGCTTTTGAATACACCAGTTTTCCTTTTCCATGGAACTGGGTCACCAAACCCACATCTTCCGGTTTATCCCACAAAAACAAATTGTCGTTATAGAAGAAAAGCAAACTGCTGTCGATTCCATTCTCACTGATGTTCACCTGCTGTCCGTTCAGTTTTACCCAGCATTCAATTTCATAATTGTTTTTACCGGCAATTACTTTAAAGAATGGAGTAATAAAATCTGTAACTATACCCGCGGTATGCAGGTTTTCGGTTTTGAAAGGCTTTTTACCATTCAGAAAAAATACAAATGGGTTGGCTGCTACATCGGCAAACAGTTTTTTCAGTTTGGGATGCAGGTATTCCACCATCAGGGCCTTTGTTTCCTCGGGCAGGTCATCTTCTTCATGGTGAATAATGTTTTCCCAAATGCCGCTGAAAGGTGAGTTACGGTTAAGGTATTTGGTTACCTCAGCTTCCTGCATTTTGCGCAGCTGGGGCATCATTTGCCTGTCGTTCTCACTGTACACCTCCAGGTTAACAAATTTGGTGAGGTCCAGCTTTTCAACCTTGCCGGTAAATTGTGTGGCCGCTTCATTCATTTCACCGCTGATGGCGTCGATGGTGAATCCCGGATAGCTTTCGTGGTTAAAATTAAACACCACGCCTATACGATGTGTATACTGGGGCCCTTTTTCCGGTACATCCACTGTTACCGATTCATCTGGATCAGGTGCCACTGCCTCTACCGGCTTTGGTTTGCTGCGCGAAGCATCCTGTGGTGAAATACGTTTTATGGATGAATCCAGTACACGTAAAAAAGGTTTGCCGTCTTTATAGGTAAATTCAAACTTGCCTTCAAGGTTATCGCTTAACGTATAACCATAGGCTTCCAGCAATTTATTTTTTTCTTTATCCCAGTTGCGAATGGAGTCGAAATAGTAAGGACCATATGCATTCAGCAATTGAAGAAAAACGATCACCTTGGGTAAACAGAGGGGATGCAGGGCATCTTCATAATTACAACTGGTATCAAAATTTCTTTCTTCATTCTTTCTGATCACCACTTTCCAGGGCGTCCCGTCGATGGTCACCGTGGCTTTCACCACTTCATCCTGGGCGTACTCTATATCCGCACGCTGGGTACGCAGGTATTTTTCAGCTTCCGTATAGGCTTCAGGCGAACAAAGCAACCGTAGTGTTTTGAGATCGATGAATTTCATCTTCAAAACGGTATGCTTCTGATCGTAATCAACCTTTTCGGTCTTCAACATATTTTTATCCAGCATCTCCTGAAGCTGGATAAGGGCGGCCGCTTCGTGCCGGCAGATATCGCCTAAATTATAGGGACATGCACAACGTACCGAAAGGGTACGCGCATCCTTAAACTTCTGTATGTTAACTTTATAATAGGTGGAATAACTGTCGTCTTTCACCCTGAAGGTTACAGAATCAAGTAATTCATCATAGTCCACCAGTTCAACATATCCAATAGCGTGTATCTTCTTTCCCCTCCGGATCACTTCATCAGTTCCATTGGTATACACATACTTAATAAGATGAGGTAGTGCCATGCTTAAATTTAAATTTCCGTTGCCGCTGTACAAATCTTTTTTTCACCCCAATCAGGGGAACAACTCAAAAAAGGGCAATCTGCAAAAGTAAAGGAAAAAAGGTGAGCTTATAAAGAAAAAAACGATGTTAAACAAAATTAATATAGCAGTTTTGCAGTCGTTAATTTCCGAAATAACCGGTTAACAGCTATTTATAAACAGATAATAAAGTAATTTGTTTGCGTTTTATTTTGCAGCCGGTTAATCCCACCCTCCGA
This sequence comes from Niastella soli, assembly GCF_017742245.1. Classification (GTDB taxonomy): domain Bacteria; phylum Bacteroidota; class Bacteroidia; order Chitinophagales; family Chitinophagaceae; genus Niastella; species Niastella soli. The sequence goes on along the minus strand of NZ_JAGHKO010000001.1, from coordinate 1,499,783 downwards.
AATCCGTTAAAATAGTATTATTTCTAACATCCCGCTTGAGATTTGTGTTCACCAGAACGTTTTACAAGTGAGGAATTTTTGACAAACAATTATTGGTACAGGCTTTGTCTAATGTTAACTTTATTTGCACCTAAGCCTGAAAAATAAGTACAAATGAACGGGTACATGCGTTTACTTATCATTTTGTTGCTCTCCTCTTTTACTTCGGTTGGCCAGAAGTTAAAAAAAGCCGATAAAGTTATGATTACCAACCTGCAGGCACATATTATGTACCTGGCAGACGATAAGCTGGAAGGCAGAAGGGCCGGTACTAACGGAGAAAAACTGGCGTATGAATATATAAGGGGTCAATTTCAAAAAGCCGGTCTTGAACCCAAAGGAGAACAGGGCTGGTTACAGCCATTCGAAATAAATGATGGCAAACAGGTCAATGCGGCTACATTGTTGTTTATAAATGACCACGAGCTGAAATTGAACGATGAATATTTCCCTTTTGTATTTTGTCCCACTGCAAGCCTTGATGCGGCTGTATCGCCTGCAGTGAAAGAAAAAGGCGTTCCCTGGTTCGATGACCTGAAAGACATTATTGAAGACAACAAGGAGAACCCGCACTTCGATCTTTCCAATGCCATTAAGATCATTGCCCAAAAAGCCGCTGAAAAAGGCGCCACCGCCTTGTTTGTATATAACACCTCTGGCATAGCCGATAACCTGAAATTCGAAGGTAAAGACAATAGCAACCCATCGCCTCTTCCGGTTGTGTATTTAACAGCAAAAGCCTGCAAAGAATACCTGGCAGATGAATCTGCCACATTAGACATCCGGTTAAAAACGGTGATCAGCGATAAAAAAAGGACCGGTAACAATGTGATCGGTATCATTAATAACGGCGCTCCCAATACGATCATTTTTGGGGCGCATTACGATCACCTGGGTTATGGTGAAGATGGGAACTCAATGCTACGCACAGGCGAAAGACAGATACACAATGGCGCTGATGACAATGCCAGCGGAACTGCCGCTCTTATAGAACTGGCCCGTTCTCTAAAAGGATCTAAAGACAAGAATAACAATTATGTATTCATTGCTTTTTCAGGAGAAGAGCTGGGTCTGTTTGGTTCAAAATATTTTACCGAACACCCCACCATCGATCTGACCTCGGTAAACTTTATGGTGAATATGGATATGGTTGGCCGCCTCAACGATTCCAGCAAAACCATAACTGTAGGCGGTTACGGCACTTCGCCCACCTGGGGGCCCGTATTTACCTCCTTAAGCAAACAAAAGTATTTTACTATCAAATACGATAGCAGCGGCATTGGTCCCAGCGATCATACTTCATTTTATTTAAAGAACATTCCCGTATTGTTCTTTTTCACCGGTTTACACAGCGATTATCATAAACCCACTGATGATTATAACAAGATCAATTTCACCGGTGAGGCTTTTATAGTAAAATACATTGAAAGCCTCGTAGACCTTATCAATAGCAAGGGTAAACTGGCCTTTCAAAAAACACGTGAGCCGGCTATTGGCACCACCGCCCGTTTTAATGTTACCCTTGGCATAATGCCCGATTATACTTTTTCGGGCAGCGGTGTCCGGGTTGATGGTGTAACTGATGGACGGCCAGCCCAAAAAGCAGGTATTCAAACCGGGGATATAATTATACAATTGGGCAGCTTTAACACCAACTCGCTGGAAACATACATGCAGGCGCTTTCAAAGTTCAATAAAGGCGATAAAACCACGGTAAGGTATAAAAGAGGGGAAGAAATGAAAGAAGGCCCTGTTGAATTTTAAGTTTTATACCTTTATGCCAATATTATGGCATGAAACTTAAGCTCGACCTGGATGATCTGGCCAATGATTTTTTTGAAGACACCCGTTTGGCCGGTATTGTAGCACCCCTGAAAAGTTACCAGTTTTGCTGGAACCTTAATCATTTACTGCATTTTGACTTTCGCATAAACAACGATATTGAAATTCAACTTCAGAAAAAACAGCGTAGTTATTATTTCTCTGTTTTTGAATACCGCGAACCCGTAGGCAGTCTGGTACACTATTTATACAATAATCAGTACGATGGTGAATACCTGTTACCCGAATTCAGACATCTTGATTTTTTATGGCTGATGAAAGGTGATACCGTGCCCGATGCGTTCTTTCAGCAAATAATTGATTCTGTAAAAACCATCAATGGCGTTCAGTTAGTGATGGAGTTAACCAACGAGAAGATCAAGAATAAAGGGCATTTGATTTTTTAGCATTAAACTTAATCATATGTGGCAAGAACAAGACAACAAGCTCTATCAGAAGTTTGAGTTCAAGAACTTTTCAGAAGCATTTGCCTTTATGACACGGGTGGCACTGGAGGCCGAAAAAATGAATCACCATCCCTTGTGGACCAATGTATGGAATCAGGTAGAGGTTTGGTTAAGCACCCACGATGCGGGTAATGTTGTTACAGATAAGGACCGCCAACTGGCGAAAAAGATCGATGCTATTGTAAAGTAAGCGTCCCTGTTTCAGCTTCGTGCGAAGCTGCTATGGGCATGCTACGCAACCGAGTGCCGCTAACTTTAGCGGCAGGCCCGCCTGCCCCGTCAGCCGGCGGAAACGGGCTTCACGGAAAGTCTTGTTGTCGTTGTCTCTCCTTCGCTCTTCGACCGTTGTATCCGTCAGCTGGCGGAGACGGCGGCTAGGTTTCGGAGGGCAGAGCAAGACTATGGAAACCAAAGGGCGCAGGCAGGTTTAACCCTCCGAATCTTTGGCGTAGGCGGCCGAAGCCCCCTTCGCTAAGGCTTCCGCGGTCAAAGAAGGTTAAAGGCACCATATAAAAAAAGCCACCCGGTTTTAGCGGTGTGGCTTTTTGTTATGATGTGAGGCCGATGGTGTTCAGCCGTTCATGCTTGCTAAGAACTCGTGGTTGTCTTTTGTACCACGCATACGCTTCAGCAATTCGCTCATTGCTTCTTCCGTATTCATATCTGTAAGATATACACGTAACAGGTTCATCCGTTGCAATACATCGCGTTCCAACAACAGGTCATCACGACGGGTAGATGAAGCTACCAGGTCAATGGCCGGGAATACACGTCTGTTGGCCAGGCGGCGATCGAGCTGCAATTCCATGTTACCGGTACCTTTGAATTCTTCAAAGATCACCTCATCCATTTTAGAACCGGTATCTATCAGGGCTGTAGCCAATATAGTTAATGAACCGCCATTCTCAATTTTACGGGCGGCGCCAAAGAATTGTTTGGGTTTTTGCATGGCGTTTGCTTCCACACCCCCTGATAACACTTTACCAGATGCAGGCGCCACCGTGTTATGGGCACGGGCCAAACGGGTAATAGAGTCTAACAGGATCACCACATCATGACCGCACTCTACCAGGCGTTTCGCTTTTTGCAGGGCAATGGTAGATACTTTTACGTGCTTTTCAGCTGGTTCATCGAAAGTTGACGCTATTACTTCGGCACGTACACTGCGTTCCATATCGGTAACCTCCTCAGGACGCTCATCAACCAGTACTACCATCAGGTAACACTCTGGGTGATTGGCGGCAATGGCGTTGGCCACTTCTTTCAGCAGCACGGTTTTACCGGTTTTTGGCTGCGCCACGATCAATCCACGTTGTCCCTTACCAATGGGCGTAAATAGGTCCATGATACGGGTGCTGTATTGATTAGGAACAGTGAACAGGTTTAACTTTTCGAATGGGAACAGTGGTGTCAGGTAATCGAAAGGAACCCGGTCACGTACATCTTCCGGTTGTTTGCCATTGATGGTTTCTACTTTCAACAACGCAAAGTATTTCTCACCTTCTTTTGGCGGACGAACAGCACCGAAGATGGTGTCACCTGTTTTTAAGCCGAATAATTTTATTTGAGAAGGAGAAACATAAATATCGTCGGGAGAAGAAAGGTAGTTGTAATCTGAAGAGCGTAAGAAGCCATATCCATCGGGCATCATTTCCAAAACACCCTCTGCCATAATAACGCCGTCAAATTCAATGTTAAAGGCAGATTCGCGACGGTGAGGATATGATTTTTGTTGCTGTTCAACTGAGTGTTGTGGCTCTGCGATGCGTTCATTTTCCTGGGCAATCATGGTGCCGGTCTCTTCTTCATCACCTTCTTCATCTTCATCATCATGTGAAGGAATTTCATGCATTTCATCTTCCTCATGATCATCATCCATCAGTACCGGTAAAATGGGGGTTGCTTCTTCTTCTTCTTCTTCTGGCTCTGGTTTCTTGCGTCCCTTTTTTACAGGAGGTGCTGGTTTTTCAATCACTTTCTTCTTGGGTGGTTCCTTCTTCATTTCCTTACGCACTGGTTTATCATCACCACTTACCACATCAGCTTCTTCCGTAGCATTTGCAGTAGTAGTTTTTACTACTCTTTTACGTTTACCTTTATCATCGGCTGAACCATTCTTTACTGCACTAGCCATTACAGCCTGCTTATCAAGGATTTTATATACTAGTTCCTGTTTGTCTAATTTTTTTGCGTTGGGTATTTTTAACTGTTCAGCAATATCTAACAGTTCTGGAACGAGCATGTCGTTCAATTGCAAAATGTCATACATAAAATAACTTGTGAGTTAACACCTAATCAGACGAGCAAACTTTGTTCGTTGAAAATTCTGTTGAAAAAAAAAATTGAAATGAGTTTATATGCGTGGAAAAGAATAACTGATGAGCTTTGTGAGTATCGGGTATGACTTATCAGCCCTATTCCAAACACAATAATACGCCAAATTTACAAAAAGCAAAAATTTTTGGGTCCGATCCCGCTTTTCTGTCACTTTTTGGCCCCTATAGCGTACATTCAGGGCAAATGGGCTTCTTTTTCTGACGGCTCAGGTTCTGCTATTTTTCACATCTCTTTCGCTGCGGCACCTAATAATGAAATGATCTACAACCAGGCATTATGAAGAATATGCAAATTCAATTCCACCCCTAATCTGATTTGCAGCACAAATATTATAAAAAAATACTTACATATCGCCGGGTAAGCTGCTTTTAACTGCATTTTTTTATTAAAACGGGCATTATGTGTATAATTTAATGTCTAAAAACAATGAAGGTGGCCTATTTGTAAGGTGTTACTCTTACCTGCGGGCCCAATTTATACACAACGAAGTACAAAAATGCCTGTTTTTACCAAACCCTTACCAGAAGCCGGCTTTGTACGCAATTCGAATAACCCACATGGTTACGCTAAACCATTCCTCATCACCAAACAGGTATATACAGCCGCACTATTTTACCAGATAAGAATGTATCAATGCAGGAGTGTTATAAAAGAAGAATCCCTGTGCAAATAACGCACAGGGATTTGAAATAGTTTATTAAAGGAAAGCTAAAAATGCGTTGGTTTAATACTGGTCATTGTGTACCACCAGTTTGCCATCTTCATAAAACGGCAGCACATTAGCTAAATCGGGCGTAAGGCAATAGCGGATATCCTTTTCCAGTCCGAAATTGGTGAGCCGCTGAAAGTGAGTGGCATGTTTATCTTTAATAAACCCGTACATATCGCTTTTAGCATTGAGGTACAGGGTTTCTGCAATTCCTGAGCTGTCGCAATTGATATTGAAATGGTCTTTCACCTTATTTATTACGGCCCCGGCAAATAACATATCTTCCATATTCACCCGGTCTTTCCAGGCGGCACAACCCAGTAATACAGGCTGTTGTTGTTGAATGAGATAATCACATATCGCCGACAGGTTAGGGAATGAACCTGTTATGATATGACCTGCTCCCCGGTCCAATGCCATATGCAATAACTTGGTACCATTGGTGGTTGTAAGCACCAGCGTTTTACCACTGATAAATTCTTTTGAATATTCAAAAGGCGAATTGCCATACTCCAGGCCTTCGGCTATTTTACCATCGCGTTCACCGGCTGTAATAGCTTCAATTTTCTTACCCAGTTCAATACATTTGGCTACACTGTCAACCGGAATAATGCATTTTGCGCCATTGTACAATGCAGTAGCAATGGTTGATGTGGCGCGAAACACATCAATGATCACAACAATGGTATTATTAATATCGTATAAATCAAGTAACGCCGGAGATGGGGATGTGTATAGAGTCGGTTTGTTGTTTGACATAATTCTTATAAACCGCAAAAGTAGGTAAATCAGTTGGCAATCTTTCGACTTCACTTAAGCACAATGGGCCAAAAAATGCAAGTCTTACGCGCCCTGTTTATTGTCTAAAACATGTTTCCATTTATTGCCTTCCGCATATTCTTTTATCAGATCGTTGCGCTGTTCCAACAGTTTTTCCAGATAACCCGAAAGGTATAAGCTGCTGAAAAATCTTCCTAATCCACCAAAGGGCGCTTCAAATTTGAAAACATCTATCATCAGTGTTCCATTTTCAATTGCTTTGAAATGGTGCTCATGTTTCATGCTTTTAAAATCGCCCTTTTTCATTTCGTCGGTAAAAGAGAATGGTCTCTGCATGGCTGTGATCTGCACCTGCAATACCCGGGTTTTCATCAGGTGTTTGGCTTTCCAGGTAACTGACTCATTCAGGTTTATCAAGCCCATTACCGTTCCGGCTACGGCCTCTTCGCGGTAATCGGTCATTGACTTTTTGTGCAGGTCAATACTACGACTTAGATCAAAAACCCTTTCAATAGGCGCGGCAATAAAGGTAGTCAGGTGGATGGTGGGCATACAGGATTTTTTACATGCGTTGCCTTTGTAGCAATAAATAAGCCAAAGGCATTTGAAAAATCAGCGCTCAAGGTAAAGAAAAACAATGCAAAGGGTTCATATTTAATGCTTAGTAATATTAGACGCCTATATGCATAACTTTTTTAGGTACAAAAAAAACAAAGCACAAGGCTTCTATTTGAGGTGGCCTGTTACCAGCCTGATCAAAATTGAATCCTTGTGCCTTGACTCTTATTTCTTAAGCCTACAATTTAGCCGCTTATACAAACGGGAATTTGACAACCTTTGCCTTTAACAATTTGTCGCGTACGCCGATATAAATTTCAGCATCCAGCGCAGAATGGTCCATATTCACATAGCCAATGCCTATGGCCTTTTGCAAACTGGGCGCCTGGGTGCCCGATGTAACAAATCCTATTTTATTTCCAGCCGCATCTTTTATCTCGTAGTGGTGACGGGGAATACCTTTGTCAATCATTTCAAACCCAATCAGTTTACGGGTTACGCCGGTAGCTTTTTGCTTTTCCAATATGGGGCGGGCGGTAAAGTCTTTTGTGAATTTGGTGATCCAGCCCAGACCTGCTTCCAAGGGTGAAGTAGTATCGTCAATGTCATTTCCATACAGGCAGAAACCCATCTCCAACCGCAGGGTATCGCGGGCACCCAAACCAATTGGTTTCAGTCCTTGTGGAGCACCCAGGTTAAAAATGGCATCCCATACTTTTTCGCCGCTGCCATCTTTATCTTCAAAATATATTTCAATTCCGCCGGCGCCGGTATAACCAGTCGCGCTGATCACTACATTATCAACCCCGGCAAATTTGCCTTTGGCGAAGGTGTAATATTTTAAATTAAGAATATCTATATCGGTCAGGGGTTGCAACATTTTGGTGGCATTGGGCCCCTGAATGGCCAGTAGACAGGTTTTGTCGGAGATATTGTGCATCTCCACATTGTTGGTATTGAACTTTGAGATCCAGTTCCAGTCTTTTTCAATGTTTGAAGCATTTACCACCAGCATATATACTTTGTTCTCCTCGATACAATAAACCAGCAGGTCATCGACAATTCCGCCTTCCATATTGGGCAGACAGCTGTACTGGGCTTTACCAGCGGTTAATTTTGAAGCATCGTTCGAGGTGACCCGTTGAATAAGGTCAAGCGCATGCTCGCCTTTCAGAATAAACTCGCCCATGTGACTTACATCAAATACCCCGGCATTGGATCTCACAGCGGCGTGTTCGTCATTAATACCGCTATAGGAAATGGGCATATTATACCCGGCAAATTCCGCCATTTTGGCCCCCAGGGCAATATGTTTTTGTGTGAAAGGCGTGTTCTTCATACAGTATGTGTAGTTTTTGTTGCCGCAAAAATAAAGTTTTGCCGCAAAGACCACCAATTTTAAAAGTCGGCAATCGGTTATCAAGAATCGGCAGTCGGCAATCGGCAATTTTGGCCTCGCGAAATTTTAGACTCATGAAATCGTGAAACGTGAAAGGTGAAATCCCGACGAGTCGGGACAGGCTGTGAAATAAAACCAGGGCATCTCACTGCGTTCGATGCAACTGAGCCTTCGCTTCGCGACACGCGCAGCGTGGAGTATCCAATTGTATTCCATTGTTTGCTGTCTGCCGTCTGCCGTCTGCCGTCTGCCGTCTGCCATCTGCCGTCTGCCGTCTGCCGTCTTGTATTTCCCCATTGCCTATTGCCCATTGCCGATTACCCTTCACGAAAAAAGGGCCCTCAAAAGGGCCCCTGTTGTTCCAACTTCAACCCCGCCTGCTTCCGACACACGGTTAAGCAAAGCGGCGGGGAGGGATCAATCAAAACGTTTCATGCGGCTGTTAACTATTTACACTGGCAAACCTTACAGGAAAAAAGCTGATCGGTTGCTCTTCATTGTTATCATTTACACTGGCAGATGAAGTGTTCGCTTTTGCCGGTAATGTATCCGTTTTCTTTACCGGTGTTTGTTTATGGTAACGATAGCCACTGGTAGTATCTTTTTGTGCAGGCTCATCATTTTTGCGGTCCTGTTTGTTTTTGTGCTCCTCATTTTCATTGTCATCAGCCCGCTCCTTATATTCTCCTTTTCTTAATGCTACCGGATCAAGGTCCTTTACTTTTTTAGGCCCATCGGGTGTCATAATATATTCCTTATCTGTATCAACCCAGTAGGTATGCTCCCAGGTATCATCTATCTGAAAACCACCATGACGGTTATACCGCACATCGAACCAACTGTAGTTTGAAATAGACCTGTCTAAAAAGAACCTTTTACCTACAGGCACCTGTAATATCAATAAAACCTGCTGGCTACGGAACCGTTCATTTTTGCTGATCGAAAATCCCTTGGGCAGGTACAGTACACTATCTACCTGGTATGTTTGAAAATTGATCTTTTCGGCCAGGTTGCGTGCATGTAACGGATCAGACCCGCGACTAAACATCCGTTTGGTTACATGAAAAGCGCTGTCGGGACTTTTAACCACATCTATACGCACGGTATTGAGCATAAAAGAGTCGAGGTTTGCGCCAAACAAAGGCCAGTCTTCAGACCAATTGAACCAGTCATTGCTGAAGTAATGATAGTTGACATTACGGGTTGTTACATCCAGATACAGTTTGCCTTGGTTAGGATGAGCGACAGCAACATTTTCTTCTACAAAGGCCCCTGCTCTAAAACTGCGAAAGATAGATCCGGTAAGCAATGATGCGCATACGATACCAATAAACCATAAAGTACCAAATACGTAACCGAGATAATGGTTTTTAGAACGCACACCCATAATACGGCGGATCAACCAGGTGATCATGGCAATGACAGGAACACCCAGGAACAGAAACACGGTTGCCCAGGCCAGGAAACTCTGCCAGAAACCTTCCAGCAAAAACTCTTTGAACGTCATGACCGGCACACCGCCAAAAAGTAGGCCCATCAATGTGGCAAACAAGGCCAGCGCAATCATGCCTACAATAAACAGGAAGAAAGCCTTGAACAATACGCCAATGATGTGGGCAATGCCACTGCCGGCGCTGCGGGCAGTAGTAGTAGCTTCGTTCGTAAAGGTTTTCACCCGTTCGCTTTGACTGAACTGTTTGGCGCGGTCGCCAAATTGCTGCGCTGATTGTTTTACTTCATTTCCCCAGTTCTGTGCTTTAGATCTGAAACTCTCCAGGTCTTCCTTTACCGTATCGCGAATAGAGTTCAGATCAACGCGCTCCCCCCGCATTTCCAGTTTTTCAGCTGCGGTAACGGCAATGGGCACCGCAATCCACAAAACAATATAAGTTACAAACAGGGTGCTGCTTAAAGAACCAGTTACCACCCTGGGGCCGAACCAGAAATCCATATCATCAGTCCACCACCAGTTAAAAATTCCTGATAATAACGCGATGATCAATGGCAAAGCAAAAATGAGGCGGGGTACCCAGTTGTTGATGTTGAAATAGGCAGCCAAACCACCACAAACCCCTGCTATTACTTTATCTTCTGAACTGCGGTACAATCTTTTGGTGATATTCGATTGAACTGATTGCAATGGTACTGCTACCCATAAAATGACATAAACCAGAAACCCTGAACCACCGGTGAACAACAATACCGCAAATATTATTCGCATGATCACCGGATCAATGTGGAAGTAGTTGGCCAAACCACTACATACACCGGCAATAATTTTATCATCGGCATTGCGATACAACCGGCCACGGCCTACACCCGGACTGGTATATGAACCTGCGCCAGCACCGGTTGATTGTGACTGTTGTTGTGAAGAGGAGCTTTGTTGCTGACTGGCGCCTGCCCCGGCACTTGCTGCGTGGGTACCGCCATTTTCGTTGAGGACAGCCTCTGCTTCAAAATCTTCAGGGCGGCCCATACTGGCCATTACGGCCTGTACATCTGCATCAGTGATACAGGTAGCCCCCTTCTTTAATGTTTCAGAGAACAGTTCGGCAATACGGCTTTCGATGTCGTTGATGATCTCATCGCGGCCTTCTTCGTTTGCAAAATACCTTCGCAAACTCTCGATGTATTGCTTCAAAATTTCAAAAGCAGTTTCCTCTATAGGTATCACCCTGCCCTGAAAATTTATGTTGATTACCTTTTTCATGGTGAATAATATTTGTTGGTTGGTTGAAGTGTTAGTTGTTGGGTTGGGTTGTTTCGCTAGGATACGATGTATTGTCTGTTGAACTTGAATTGGCTGATGAAACCAGCGATTCGCGCTTGCTGGCCAGGGTATTCACTGCATTGGCCAGCTCGTTCCAGGTAGTTTCCAGCTCTTTAAAAAACTCTTCGCCCCTGGGTGTAAGCGAAAAGTACTTGCGGGGAGGGCCCGAGTTACTTTCAACCCATCTGTAGGTTAGCATTTCCGCATTCTTCAACCGGGTTAATAAGGGGTAAAGGGTACCCTCCAGGATCTGGAGATTTGCGCCTCTCATTTCATCCACAATATCACTGGGGTAAGCTTCCCCGCGGCGGATGATCGACAGAATGCAAAACTCCAGTATCCCTTTCCGCATCTGACTTTGGGTGTTCTCGATATTCATGGCTATTCTTTTGGTGACAGGGCAATTGCCTGTTTTATGTTGCTGTTAATAGAATTATTTATGGCAGTCATCGGTTCGTCTTTTATGATCTTATATAAACCTGAACACTGAAATATATTATCAAAAAATGCTGACTCCTGTTGTCCCTGGATAGTTATCGTATGGTCTTGTTGTTCGGGCGCCATCACTACTAAGGTGCGACTATCTTTTTTATTAACCCAGTTAACCTGTTTTCCTCCTATGATCACTACTTCGTCCGGGTTGCCCGCTTTTTTGTTTTTCATTGCTGCCCCCAGGGTAAACAGGGCTATTAACATGGCTATACTTATTGGGATTGGCATGACTTCTTGTGAGGCGGGGGTTTTATTCCCTTTCACAACACAAATATAGGGTGGATTTTAGTACTATGCAACACATAGTACCATTCTTTTTATGGTAATATTCAATAAACGCTAACTAGCTTAACCGATAAATATTGATTGTCAATAAGATGTGAACAATTGGTCCCTTAAGGAGCTTTTCCAGATTGTATGAATGGTTAAAAAACAGGACTGAACGGCGACATGCCGATTTTCTGTCATTTCTGGGGTTTTACAGGGATTAGGGTGGGTTTCAGCCGGACCTCACAAGGACCTCACAAGGACATAACAGGGACCTCACAGGGACCTGAAAGGGATATGGTCCCTGTGAGGTCCGGGCGAGCTCCCTGTAAGTTGTTGGTTATTCCATACCAAAAAAATAAGCGGATAAGCTTTTTTGAGGAAGCTTATCCGCCTATTTAATGGATTCCGATGACCTCTACCGTAGGGTACAAACATTCTGGACCTGCAAGCGGCCATTGCCTTCTACGGTGAGGCTAATGGGTTTGCTTTGCTGGTTTTGCCCTGTGAAGCTTATTTGTATGGTATTGGTACCCTGTTGAAGGGGTATGCGTGTATATAATATTGTATGTGGTAAACTCTGCCAGTTGCGGGTATCGGCCTTTTCAGTAACAAAGCTAAACACCTGGATGGCGGCGGCTATTGCCTCTTTTTCATCCTTGTTTTTATCGTTGCTTTTGGGCCGGGCAGCCATTTCAGCCAGTTTTTTAAATGCCAGTCGGCTCAGGGTTTTGGCCATATCCTTTAAGAACCGTTCTTTCAACGTAGCAAAGGCCAGGTCGTTGATGTTTTCGGCGCCTTCAAAATTGTACTTTGCATTGTTTGCAGAAACGGTGGCCTGGGTATAAAAAACAGGTTGTTCCTGGTATTTGGGAAACGCCACCCGCAGCGAACGAATATCTGCAGCTTTTAAACTATCCTTATTGATGAATTTATCGTCGAAAATAAAGGGTACGTTTACGGTACCTGTGGCATCGGTAAAAGTAAAATTGCCGAGGCCATCTTTGGTAAGTGCAAAAATGAAATTCTGCTCCTGTTTTACCGGCGCCAATCCATTTTCCCAAAATAGTACCAGTTCCCCGCCTGGTGTTTTGGAAGCAGGTTGTAACGTAGTGTTCAGTAATTCGGAGTAATGCCGCACTTCTTCAGCAAACCCATTGGCCGCGGCAGTGCGTAATACATCCTGCTTCAATTGTTCGGGCAGGCTAACACCATACCACCGGTTATTATTCTTTAAGAAAATATCCGCTGCATTTCTGTAAGAGATGAATGCATTGTTGATATCGCCGCTTTGTTCATAAATAATACCCTGCATCATTAGGGAAAAAGCATCATCAGAATATCGATGGTCTTTATTGCCGGTTTTGTCCTGTTGTGTATAACTGGTCAATGAAATACGGCGGGCTTCCACCATTGCTTCCTCACTTTGACCCAGGCTCAGGTAGTTCAGGGCCTTGTAATAATGCACCATGAACTTTTCAAAATCTTCGCCTTTGTAAGTTTCCATCATGGGGTTCAGCATGGTACCAAGCGCTATATCCCTTGCCGAAGTGCGGGTATCTTCAATGAACAGATCGGCCTCGTTAAAGTAAATATTGCTGCTATCGTATTGCTTCAGCAAATGGGCCATCTTTCCTTTTTCAAAAAGGTATAGTAGCCTGTTGCGTCTGCGCTGCAACAGTTTATTATGATCTATGGCCAGGTACGCCTTATCGAACTGGTTATTTACTACCTGTTCGTAATAACCACCAATGCGATTGTTGTACGTGGCGCAGGAGAATAACAAGAGCATCGGGCATGCAAACGCCAATGCTCTTGTCATATGTTTAAGAGGTAAAGCCATTCCTGTAAAATTGCAGTTAACCTGCTGGTGAGAATTCTTAGTTTTTCACGTATTTGGCAATCTTCTTGTCACCCAACCATACCACTTCATTGCTTTGAATGTTGGTTAACTCCAGGTTGATCTGGTAGTACACCACTTTTCTGCGTTTTTGAGAATCAACGATGGAGTTTATAGAACCTTGCAGAATATAGTCAGCGCCCTGCTCGAGGCCAAACTTTTTCATGCTGGAGGCAGAGGCGTTGGTTTGCTGATCGGCCTTTTCGGCACGCAGCTCATCTCTTTTTTTACCACCCTGAACCAGGCGAACTCTACCTGATCTTATAAAGGATTGCTCAACATCAGTAACAAAGGTTTCGGCTTCAATATGCTCATGGCTTTTATTGGTAACAAACCCAACGATCACCACGGGTCTTTGACCACCGTGTGCTTCCTGGTGTTCGCCTACCCATCTTTCTTTTAAAACCTGATCAATCAATTGTTCTGCTACGAGACGCGAGTCGGTGTTATTCCAACGGCCACTAAGGTCAACCTGCTCTTGCGGATCTATGCGGGTTACCTTATGCGAACAAGAGATACTAGTACCAGCTACAACCAGGGCCATAACAGCCAGATATACTTTTTTCATTTGCTTTATTTTGAAAGGGAATACAGTAAACATTTTGCCTGTTCCGGCCAGTATTGTCATCAACAACTGGTAAAACAGCAGCTATTTTTTCTTTTAGCGGGTCAACAAATAACCGATAGTGGCTGCGGTAGCTGCCAGCGGAACCAGGTCCCAGGCATTGTGGCGCCAATGGTAATTATTGCGGTAGTAATAATTCCGGGGGCGGTAATAATTGTGATAGGGATAATAATTGTAGTAATAATTACCGGAATAAGAGGGGTAATAATAACTGGGCGAGTAATAACTGTAGTCATTATAATACCAGCCATATTTAGCTCTTTCCAATCGCAATTCGCGGCGGAACGCACGGCGTGCGTCACGTCTTTCCTGTCTTTGCTCCATCCAGTCAATAGCCTTGTAAGTTTCCTGAGGAGTAGTACCGTGCAGGGCATTCAGGGAATCGGCCATTCCCAGGTATTTTACCTGGCTGATCATGTAATCAGGATTCTGGTCTTCTACCAGGGCTTGTGACATGCCCCCGACAGCTATCAGCATAGCCATGGGTAACAGTAACAGGGTATAGCGTACATTTCTTTTCATTTGATCCGGGTTTTACTTTTAAAAAGGTGCATTACAACTAACGATAAAACTTGTTCATTAATTATTCACGGCGCCAGTTGAATAACTAATTTTTTTGATAAGTCTAAATTAGTAAGCAATTCGTTAGCTAGGTGTTAAAAGAAAAAGTCCTGGCGTTACCGTCAGGACTTTTATTAATAATCAATGCTTTATTTCTTTAGACCGATCTCGCGTAACCGTTCATCGAGGTACTCACCGGCGGTTGCGTCAGGATATGCCTTGGGGTGACTGGCGTCTATGCAGCTTTGCAAACATGCTAAACTCATTTCTCCTTTTGGATGCAGGAAGAATGGGATCGAATAACGCGAAGTGCCCCACATCTCCCTTGGTGGATTTACTACCCGGTGCGTCGTAGATTTCAGTTTGTTATTTGTAAGACGTTGTAACATATCGCCTACGTTCACCACAATTTGTTCGGGCAAAGATGTAACCGGCACCCATTCGTTCTGTTTCGTCAGGATCTGTAATCCATCTGCCGATGCGCCAACTAACAGGGTGATCAGGTTGATATCCTCATGTTGTTCGGCTCGAATGGCTGATTTCGGTTCCTGCGAAATGGGCGGATAGTGAATAGCACGTAAAATAGAATTTCCATTGTGAATGTGCTCATCGAAATAATGTTCATCCAAACCCAGGTATAAAGCAATAGCCTGTAACAATGCCCGGCCCGACTTTTCAAACGCCCGGTATGCTTTTGTAAAGGTAGTATTAAATGAAGGCACATCATTTACCTGTACATTATCGGGGTATTCGCTTTTAATGGGATCGTTATCCTCAACGGTTTGTCCAAACTGGAAGAATTCTTTCAGGTCAGGGGCCTCGCTTCCTTTGGCATGTTCTTTACCGAAAGAAGTATAACCGCGCTGACCCGCCAAATCAGGTATTTCGAATTTTTCTTTTACATCCCGCGGCAATGCAAAAAACTGTTGTACGTACTTATACAGATCGGCTATGAGCTCATCGGGAATTCCGTGGTTCTTTACAGCAACAAACCCAACGTCTTCATACGCTTTACCCAGATGATTTACGAATGCTTGCTTCAGCTGCGGATCGCCAGATAAAAAATCGGCGAGATTAACTACCGGTATTGCCATAAAATTATTTTAAATCGGTTTATACATGTATTACCCGGACCTTTGTGGGGTATACAATTTACAAAACTATTGTAACGCCGACAAAATTTAAAAGCAATTTCCGGTAATTGGGCAACCGTTAGTAAATAACCCGGTTACTGTGCGGTTACACTTTTAGCAGCGGCCACATTCTTTTCTTCAGGTGTAATATCCAAAATAGCATATCGCTTTACATCATTGATCAGGGCTTCGTCCAGTGCATTTACCACGCTCTCGTAATTTGATTCGGGCGATGGTTTTATCATTAACATCAGCTCTTTTCTTTTACCAGGGCCCATTTTATCAAGCGCCGCCTGTTTATTCCTAACAATTTTGCCCAGGCCATCGCGCTCTGAAAAGGTGGTAATACCGCAGGATTTTGATTGTAATGCATCATTCAATTCGCCGTGATAATAAAATATTTTATTGTCGGCAAGCGGGATCACGGTCAATGCGGTGCTTTGGGCTACTGTCATGTCAATCTTGGGATTTGAATCATCAGGCATAAACAGTTTCATTGCCTTGGACTCTGACATGGTTGTGGTAAATATGAAAAAGGTAATTAACAAAAAGCCAAGGTCAACCATTGGGGTTAAGTCAACTTTTGTGCTTAACTTTTTACTTCTGCGGCCACCGGCTTTACCACCGGCTACATGGGAGGTATTAATTTCAGCCATAACTTATTGGTTTGATTATAAGATGCGGTGGCACAATTTTTCCATATACAATTTATCAGTCGTTCTGCTGACTGACATCATTTTAATTGCCAGATAACAGGCTTACTTTTATTCATCAAAAAATTATAAACATGAAAACACTGGTAGTTCCTACGGATTTCTCGTCTGTATCGGTCAATGCGATCAATTATGCCGTTGACATGGCGCAGGCAATTAATGCCGGTTTAATGTTACTGCACGTGTACAATGTACCGGTATCCTTTACGGAAGCCCCTGTTGCTCCTGTAACTACTATCTCTCTTGAAGAAGTGAAACGGTCGAGTGAAGAACGATTGGAGGAATTGAAGAAAAATCTGGTGATCCTCACATCAGGTAAAATACAAATTTATAGTGAATCGCGACTGGGCGACCCCATAGAGGAGCTTGAGCAAATTTGCAAATCGCTCGACCCAATGGCCGTAATTATGGGCAGCCATGGCACAACTGGTTTTGAACGAATGATCATGGGGAGTACCACCCTGACCGCCATCAAACACATAAAATGCCCGGTTATTGTAATTCCACCTGGTACTACTTATCATGGCATTAAAAAAATTGGACTGGCGTGTGATTTTAAAAATGTAGTACAGTCGACCCCGGTAGAATATATCAAAAACATAGTAAAGGAATTTGGCGCCGATCTGTATGTTTTAAATGTGCAGGATAAGGAGGATGCTGAAACGGATTGGGAAGAAACCCCAACAATGGACACCGTTTATCTGGACTCGATGCTGGAAGAGGTTAGACCTAATTATGTACAGTTAACCGGCAAAAATGTAGTGGATAGCATTACCAGTTTTGCTGAAAAAAATAACCTTGACCTGGTAATGATGATCCCCAAAAAACACCGGTTTATCGATAGCCTTTTCCACAAAAGTCAGAGCCGCGAGTTAATAACCCATGCACATATACCGATTGTTTCTATCCATGAATAGGAATTAAAAGCAAAAGGGTGGTCCCGGAATATTCCAGGACCACCCTTTTTTTATAGATGCCAAGGAAGTTAGAATTCTGCGTTCTTGGGCGTTCTTGGGAAGGCGATCACATCGCGAATGTTGGTCATGCCGGTTACAAACAACACCATACGTTCAAAACCCAGTCCAAAGCCGGCGTGCGGTACGGTACCATAACGACGGGTATCGAGGTACCACCACAATTCTTCAGCAGGGATGTGCATTTCCTTCATACGCTCGGTCAATTTATCCAGGCGTTCTTCCCTTTGTGAACCACCTACAATTTCACCAATACCGGGGGCCAGAATGTCCATAGCGGCAACGGTTTTACCATCATCGTTCTGGCGCATGTAAAACGCCTTGATCTCTTTGGGGTAACCGGTAACAATAACCGGCTTTTTGAAATGCTTTTCAACCAGGTAGCGCTCATGCTCACTTTGCATATCGATCCCCCATTTCACTTCGTACTGGAATTTCTTTTTCTTGTACGCGGGTGATTGCAACAGGATGTCGATCGCTTCGGTATAGGTAATACGTTCGAAATCGTTGTTGATCACAAACTCCAGTTTCTCAATAAGACCCATTTCGCTGCGCTTGTCCTGTGGCAGTTGTTTTTCTTCTTCCGCCAGGCGTTGCGAAAGGAACTCCAGGTCTTCGCGGTTATGCTCCATTACATGGCGAATGAGGTATTTGATAAACTCTTCAGCCAGGTTCTGGTTGTCTTCAATATCACAAAACGCCATTTCCGGCTCAATCATCCAGAACTCAGCCAGGTGACGGGCGGTGTTGGAGTTTTCAGCCCTGAAAGTAGGACCGAAAGTATAGATCTCGCTAAAAGCGGTGGCTGCGAGCTCACCTTCCAGCTGACCGCTCACCGTTAAGTTGGTACTGCGGCCAAAGAAATCTTCTTTAAAGTTGATGGTTCCATCCTCATTACGGGGCGGGTTATCGAAAGGCAGGGTTGTTACACGGAACATTTCACCGGCGCCTTCGGCATCGCTGGCTGTAACGATGGGCGTATGCATGTACACAAAACCTTTTTCATTAAAGAATTTGTGAACAGCAAATGCCAGTGCATGGCGTACCCGGAATACCGAACCAAAAGTGTTGGTACGGAAACGGAGGTGGGCAATTTCACGTAAAAACTCAAGGCTATGTTTTTTGGGTTGCAACGGGAATTTCTCCGCATCGCTGTCACCCAGTATTTCTAATGACGTAGCATTAATATCCATTTTTTGGCCCTTACCCAAAGAAGGAACGGCTTTACCGGTTACTTTCAACGAGGCGCCGGTGGTAATACGTTTAAGGGTATTTTCATCGAGCATCCCAAGTTCAACTACTATCTGCAGATTATTATTAGTGCTGCCATCGTTCAGCGCTATAAACTGGTTGTTACGAAAAGTACGCACCCAACCCATTACTGTTACTTCCTGACCGGTAGGCTCACTGGCCAGCAGATCTTTAACTTTTACCCGTTTGTTGAACATATCCAATAGATTTTTAAGATTTTCCGCTCCCAAAAGAACGAAAGGACGGCAAAGATAAGATTTGGTAGAAGTTTGGCAGGTGAAATAAAACACATAAAATATTTTTGTCAGCTAATGAATGTTAGCTAGTTTTGGCATGGTATGGTTATTTTCAGGGAATAACCCATCAATCATTAATTACCCATTCTAATTAATGATCATTTTTACTAGCTATTAGATAAAATGATTCTAGTAACCTGAATGGGGGGCTATTAACATTTTATTCTAATAAAATGAAAGGCAAGCTATTTACACTGGAGAAACCTCCATTTCTCACCATTGCATCCACCTCATTTTCATTAACCTTCAAGTATTTTGAAGACCTGCGCAAGGCGCTTCCCGGGAGCGAAGAATATAGTCATGCCTTTACCTTATTTATCATTTTCCTGGTAATAGGAACACTCGCTATTGGTTTGTATCTCGGTTTTACGGTTTCAGAAAAGAACGTGGCGAGAAATATGGAAAAGAATAAAAGGCCCAGGGCGAGGAAGCCAAAGTAAGTCTGCAACTGGCATTTCAAGGCTAACTTGCTTTACCAACAACCTCATCTTTCCGGTACATTTGTTACCATGAAAATCGCCTTCTTTTCTACCCAATCATACGATAAGGAATATTTCACCCGCTACAATACCCGGCATGAACTGGTATTTTTTGAAGCGCCCCTGAATGAAACAACGGTGGCCCTGGCTACCGGTTGTAACGCTGTTTGTGCTTTTGTGAATGACAAATTGAATGCAACCGTCATACAACAGCTGGCCGGTTTAGGCATTCAACTGATTGCCTTGCGTTGTGCCGGTTATAATAATGTAGACCTAAATGCGGCCCAAACGTATCAAATAAAAGTAGCACGGGTGCCGGCCTATTCCCCGCATGCCGTGGCCGAACATGCCGTGGCCCTTATTCTTGCTTTAAACCGCAAAACGCATAAAGCGTATAACCGGGTGCGCGAAGGTAATTTTTCACTGGATAAACTTATTGGCTTTGATCTGTATGGGAAAACCGTGGGTGTTATTGGTACCGGCAAAATAGGGGAAGTGTTTTGCGATATTATGAAGGGATTCGGTTGCCGGGTGCTGGCTTTTGACCTGGTGGCCAATAAACACCTGGAAGCAAAAGGAGTGGAATACCTGCCCTTGGTTACACTGCTGCCGCAGTGTGATATTATTTCCCTGCACTGCCCCCTTACCGAACAAACCAGGCATCTCATCAATACCGATACGATCAATTTAATGAAACAGGGTGTAATGCTCATAAACACCAGCCGGGGCGCCCTGATAGATACCAAGGCCACCATTCATGCTTTAAAGACCGGACAAATAGGCTACCTCGGTATAGATGTGTATGAACAGGAAGAGAAATTGTTTTTTTATAATCTGTCAGAAGAGATCATTCCTGACGATGATATTATGCGGTTAATGAGTTTTCCTAATGTACTGGTCACCAGCCACCAGGGTTTTTTTACTGATGAAGCGCTTACACAGATAGCTCAAACAACCCTGCTGAACATTGACGATTTTGAAAGTGGCAAACCATTGGTGAATAAAGTTATATAATAGGTGAAGCCTCCAATAAAATAATAATGTCAATAGAACATTTATTATTTTCCTTATTTTCGATCTGCTGAATAACCATTGTACACACTAACGTATTTGCCACATGAAAAAATTGGTTGCCTTGTGCATTACCATGCTGCTTGTATGCATTTCCTCTTTCGCCCAGTCTTCAGACGTTACTATTTTCAGTCCTGATAGATCAATACAGGTTACCTGTCACCTCGATTCGGAAGGTAAACCCTCCTACTCGGTTCAATATAAAAACAGTACAGTATTAGAAACTTCCCAGCTGGGGCTTGTTTTCCGCGATGGCGATTTTTCAAAAGGGCTTACGAAAACCATGGTTACGCCTGTTACTGTTGTAAAAGACAAATACAAACTGGTGACCGGTAAGCGCCAGAATAATATATATACAGCTAACCACCAGGTTATTCAATATAAAAATGCCACCGGCAGTTTACTTGACATTATCTGGCAGGTATCGAATGATGGGGTGGCCTTTCGCTATCATTTTACCGGTCCCTCCACAACAAGGCCCCAAACGATAAATACGGAAATTACTTCCTTTCATTTGCCCGCCACTACAAAAGCATGGCTGCAACCCATGAGTGTGGCTAAAACGGGCTGGGAACAAGTGAACCCTTGTTACGAAGAGTATTACGAAAAAGGTATTGCTGCCGGCACCCCTTCGCCATTAAAAGCTGGTTGGGTATACCCCGCCCTGTTTCAGACGGCCGGCCACTGGCTGTTGATCACCGAAGCCAATATGGACGGGCATTATTGTGGTACCAGGCTGGATAATGATTCTGCCAATACCAATTACCATATTGCTTTTCCAGATGCCCGGGAAATAATGCCCGGTGGTGGAGTAAACCCACTGCGTGTCTTTTCTTCCCCCTGGCGCATAATAACTATTGGCAGCCTGGCTACTATTATTGAGTCATCACTGGGCACAGATCTGGCCCAAAATGCGAACCCAGCTGTGGATTTTTCCTTTGCCAAAGCAGGCAAATCGGCCTGGAGCTGGGCGCTGTTGAAAGATGACTCCATTGTATATGATGTTCAAAAACGCTTCATTGATTATGCTGCCGATATGCACTGGCAATACAGTTTAATTGATGTGAACTGGGATACCAGGATCGGGTACGACAGCATGCAATTGCTGATCAATTATGCCAAACAAAAAAAGGTAGGCGTATGGTTATGGTATAATTCAGCCGGAAGCTGGAATACGACGCCCTATCACCCCCGCAATAAATTGCTTACCCATGAAGACCGGGTGAAGGAATTCAGGCGGTTGAAGAAAATGGGCGTGGCCGGTATCAAGATCGACTTTTTTGGAGGCGATGGCCAGTCGATGATCCAGTATTATATCGACATTTTAAACGATGCGGCGGAGCATCATTTAATGGTGAATTTTCATGGCGCCACCCTGCCCCGTGGTTGGCAGCGCACCTGGCCCAATTTAATGAGCGCAGAAGCTATAAAAGGTTTTGAATACATCACCTTTGGTCAGTCCGCAGCTGATGAAGAACCTGCCCATGCGGCCATGTTGCCTTTTACCCGTAATGCTTTTGACCCCATGGATTTTACCCCCATGTGTTTGTATAAGATTCCCAGGATCAACCGGCAAACCACCGCCGCCTTTGAGCTGGCGTTGTCGGTTTTGTTTTTATCGGGGGCCCAGCATTTTGCGGAAACACCGGTGGGTATGGCCCATATGCCAGGCTATGTAAAGGAATTTCTGCAGCAACTGCCCACTGCCTGGGACGATGTACGGTTTATTGATGGTTTTCCCGGTGAATTTGTGGTGCTGGCCCGTAAATCGGGCAACAAGTGGTATATCGCCGGCATAAACGGTTCTACCCAGGAAAAGACGGTATCGCTTGACCTGGCCGCTTACAAGGCCAAAAAGGCTGAATTGCTTTTAAACAGCAAGGGCGACAGGTATATTGACCAGCAGGCTGTTACCCTTCAAGCCAATAAAAAAGAAAATATAACCCTGGGCGCGCACGACGGGTTTGTGATGGTGCTGGAGCAGTAAGCTAACTTTCACGTTAATATTTACTTAGTTTTTACTTATCTCGTAAAGCCAGCCGTTGTTAAAGTGGTACTTTTGCAATCTTATTTCAACCCTTTTGCTTAGGTGAAAGGGTATTTTAGTAATGGCGAAGACGATACATATTGCATTAGTAGGAAATCCAAACAGCGGCAAGAGTTCCCTGTTCAATGTTTTAACCGGCCTGAATCAGCAAGTGGGCAACTTTCCGGGCGTTACGGTAGATAAAAAGGTAGGCACCTGTCAGTTGGCTGACGGGTTAAGCGCCTCCATTGTCGATCTGCCCGGAACTTATAGTTTGTACCCACGACGCGAAGATGAATGGGTGGCTTACCGCGTGTTAATGCGGCAGGACAAAGACGTGGAAGAGCCTGAAATGGTGGTGTTGATTGCCGATGCCAGCAATCTGAAACGCAATTTGCTTTTCGCTTCCCAGATCATTGACCTGAAAATTCCGGTTGTGGTGGGTTTGACCATGATGGACATTGCCCGCCATAAAGGCATTCAGATAGATGTGCCTGAGTTGGAAAGAGAACTCGGGGTGCCGGTAATTCCCATCAACCCCCGTAAAAACAAGGGCATTCAACCTTTAAAAAAGGCCATTGAGCAAACTGCCCTGGAATTATACAAAGCGCCTGTACGCGACTTTATTAATAATGAAGCCCTGGCCCCTGCTGCCATCGGCAGTGTTAAGGAGCTGTTCCCCGAACTGAGCGATTACAAAGCCATTCATTACCTCATCAATCACGAATCTTTTGCCCTCAACAACACGTTGCAGGATAAAATAGAATCGATTGAACGGGAGAATCATTTCAACCATACAAAAACGCAGGCGGAAGAGATCCTGCAGCGGTACCAACGCATTGGCGCCATTTTAAAACAATCGGTAACCGAGCCGTCGCCGCTGAAAAAAACCTTGTTTACCGAAAAGCTGGATAATATTTTCCTGCACAGGCGTTGGGGATACTTTATTCTGCTTTCTGTTTTGTTCCTGCTTTTTCAAAGCGTGTTCTGGCTGGCGGAGTACCCGATGAATTTGATTGACTGGAGTTTTACCGCGATCAGCAGCTGGCTGAGCAATGTATTGCCTGGTGGCTGGTTAACAGATCTGTTCATAAACGGTATTATGGCCGGGTTGGGGGGCATTCTGGTATTTGTGCCGCAGATCATGATCCTGTTTGGACTGGTGACCATCCTGGAAGATACCGGTTATATGGCCCGCATTAGTTTTTTAACCGATAAGCTGATGCGTAAAGTGGGCTTAAACGGGAAAAGCGTGATGCCTATGATCAGTGGGTTTGCCTGCGCAGTGCCCGCCATCATGAGTGCCCGTAATATCGAAAATAAAAAGGAAAGATTACTCACCATACTGGTTACTCCTTTAATGAGTTGCAGCGCCCGGCTGCCGGTATACACCATTCTGATAGGATTGGTTATTCCGAAAAAAATGTTCGTTGGCTTTCTGGGTTTGCAAGGGTTAGTGATGATGGGTTTGTACTTACTGGGCCCCATTATGTCGATGGCCGTTTCGTACGTCGCCCGCTTTTTTATTGATATCAAAGAGAAAAGCTTTTTCATACTGGAATTACCGGTTTACCGGGCACCACGTTGGAAGAACGTAATTGTAACCATGATCAACAAGGCAAAGATCTTTGTATTTGATGCCGGTAGGGTTATCATGGTCATCAGTCTTATTTTGTGGGCATTGAGCTCCTATGGTCCCAGTGAACGAATGAATGGGGTAAAGGCGCATTATGAGCAGCAACTGAAACTGCATCCGGAACAGGAAGCAGAACTGACCCGTATAAAAAACACCGAACTGTTACAAAATTCCTATGCCGGTTTGTTGGGTCATAGCATTGAACCCGTTATTAAACCGCTGGGATACGATTGGAAAATAGGCATTGCCCTGATCACATCGTTTGCAGCCCGTGAAGTATTTGTAGGCACCATGGCCACATTATACAGTGTTGAAGGGGGGGCTGATGCAGATGAAAGCACCCTGATGGAAAAAATGAATGCAGCGGTAAGACGGGACGGGACTAAAGTATATACACTGGCAACCGGTATTTCCCTCATGATATTTTATGCGTTCGCCATGCAATGTATGAGCACGCTGGCTATTGTTAAACGCGAAACCCGTAGCTGGAAGTGGCCGCTTATTCAATTGGTATATATGACCGGGCTGGCCTATCTCATGAGTTTAATAGCTTATCAATTGTTGAAATAATCCATCGGTCTTTCGACTCGCGCTCAGGACGATCTGTATTTCTATAAAAAAGAAAAGGGCTCGCGAAAAAGCCCCTTTGTGTTTTTGTCCAATCCATGAAAAATAAACCGTCCTATAATATCGTGCTGCTATATAAGCAATGACATTTATCGTTTGTAAGAGAATATACGTTCGGCTATCAAGCTGAGTTTGCTCCAAGACCTCCCTATTAACCAACTGCTAACAAACCAGGTTAATCAGCCCAAATGTATACTCGTATATATGACGCCTTTTGAAATAAAAGGTTTGTTATAGAAGGGTTAAAGCTTTTAATTCTTTAGAGTGGCCAAAGAGATGCGGGCTGCAGATAGATATGCGATGCAGATAAAGATATTTTTTCTCCCTTTAATGGGATTTTAATTTTTCAGCGCTTTCCTGTTTTATTGTCCTACGAATTTACTTCGCCTTTCAAGCATAACTGTTGTTCGCCATATTCCCTCGAGTTGGGCAATACGTTCGCGATAACCAATAAAACGAAAACCACATTGTTCATGCAAATGGATACTGGCCCTGTTCTCTTCATGTATCACGCTTAATAAAGACCATATGCCGTTTTGCTCACTGGCCTTGATAAGCGCTTCCAGCAAAGTTCTGCCAATACCTTTTCGTTGATGTTGCTGATGTACGTATACACTTACTTCAGCCACGCCATGGTAACAATCTCTTGCTGAAACAGGGGAAAGGGCAGCCCAGCCAACCGGTTCATTATCCTGGATGGCTATTATTCTTGAGTGTGGAAGATATTTTAGGTTGAAAGTATCCCAGTCAGGCACCTTTGTTTCGAAGGTGGACATACCCGACGCAATGCCATGGCCATATATTTCCAGTATGGCATTGGCATATTCCTGTTGCATTTGTATCAACGAGATCATACAGCTAATATAAAACACCAGCCGCTATTTTAAAAGAAGTTTCGGCCCTTTCGTCTCCCCACCTTCGCCAAGGCTTCGGTGGGCAATGCAGGTCCTTTTGGCCTTGTTTTTATACCCGGGCCAACCGCTCGGCAGCCAGGGCCAGGGTTTCTTCTTTTTTGCCAAAACAAAACCGGACCACTTTATTATCGGTACCGTCCTGGTAGAAGGCAGATACCGGTATAGCGGCCACCCCAAATTCTTTTGTAATGCGGATGGCAAAGTCCTTATCGCTTTCATCGCTGATACGATCGTACTGCGCACAAATAAAATAACTGCCCTTGCTATCCAGCATGGAGAACCGGGTGTTTTTCATGAGCTGCAGAAAGTAATCACGTTTTTGTTGCAGAAAGGAACTCAGTGTTAAATAAGAATCTCTATTACGAAGGAAAGTAGCCAATGCTACCTGTGAAGGTGTATGACAACTGAAGCAATTGAACTGGTGCACTTTGCGGAATTCGCGTGTAAATGCGTCCGGCGCTATGGCGTAACCCAGCTTCCAGCCAGTGCAATGATACACTTTGCCAAAGGAAAAACATACAAAGCTCCGTGCCGCCAGATCGGGATATCGTAAGATGGATTGATGTTTTACATTATCAAAAACAATATGCTCATATACTTCATCAGAAACAATAATGATATTGGTATCCTGTACCAGGCTACGCAGCTGTTGTATATCTTCCTCACGCAACACAGCGCCTGTGGGGTTGTGTGGTGAGTTCAGCATGATCATTCTTGTTTTTGGGGTAATGCGCAGGCGTACTTCAGCCCAGTTGATCTTATACTCGGGAAACTGCAGATCAATGCGCACTGGTATGGCGCCATTCACAATAATGTTGGGAATATAACTATCGTACCCGGGTTCAAAAACAATCACTTCATCGCCAGGTTGTAGTACGGTGGTCAATGCCGTATAAATAGCGTAGGTGCCACCGGGCGTAATAGTGACCTGTGTATCGGGATTGATCGTTGTATTATAAAGATATTCGACCTTTTCAGCAATGGCTTCACGCAATGGCATGTAACCAGGCATGGGCGCATATTGGTTATACCCGTTTTGCATGGCCTCCGTAACCAGCCCTGAGAGTTCTGCACTCATGGGGAAATCAGGAAATCCCTGTCCCAGGTTAACCGCTTTGTGTTCAGTAGCCAGGGCGCTCATTACCGTGAATATGGTTGTACCTACCTGGGGTAATTTGGATTGGATCTGTATATGGCTCAAGTTGAAAATTTGAAATCGGTGAAGAACAGCATTACTTTTTTCCTTTCAGCAACTCCCGCGCTTTTGCAGGCAGGCTTGCCACAATGAGGTTGTAGGAATCATTGATCCATTCATTCAATAGCCCATTGTTAACACTACCATCGACAACGATGGTATTCCAGTGTTTTTTGTTCATATGGTAACCGGGTTGCACACAGTCGTACCGCTCACGCAGCTCAATGGCTTTTTCGGGATCGCATTTAACGTTAAACTGGAATGAATCGGAATCTAAAGAGCAGATCAAAAATATTTTACCGCCCACTTTATACACCAGGGTATCGGGCCCAAAAGGGAAGGTCTCTTCAACCGCCGGTTTCGATAAGCAATAGTCGCGTAATGATTCAATATCCATACAACTCAACTTTATTGTTTGATCTCGATACTATCTGCATCTAACAATTCTTCACCCGTCATTCGCAAATATACCTGGGCTGCGGTTATCACATCTTTCTGGCAATAACAAACAATGCGTTCCAGGTCCCTGTCCTTCCAATATACTTCCCAAACCATACTGCCATCGATATCATCTTTTGGCGTAGGGATACCCAGGGTAGTGGCCAGCAGGTTCAATGAAGTAAAGTTTTTATAATCACCAAAACGCCAGAGTTCCATGGTATCGAGGTGGGTTATTTCCCAGGGTTTTTTACCCCGGGTATTAAGTATGCCAGGCAATGGAATATTATGGATGATCATTCGACGACAGAGAAAAGGAAAGTCGAACTCTTTTCCGTTATGAGCGCACAGGCATTTGTTGGCATCGGTTGCCCAGCGCTTCAACATGTCGGCAAACTGTAACAACACTTCTCTTTCATCATCGCCACAAAATGATTTTAACACAAGCTTTTTGGAAGGATGATATCCCTGAATTATTCCGCAGGTAATACATACCACTTTACCAAACTCAGCATATATACCAGCCCGGTTATAAATGGTTGCGGTGGTCTCTTCTTCCTTATTGCGAATTAAATAAGCCGCTTTCAGGTCCCAGAGGGCCTTCCATTCCGGCGACATTTTTTCGTAGCTATCGTGTTGCGGTACAGTTTCAATATCAAGAAATAGAATATTGTTGAGTGTGACCATACCTAAAGGTACTTATCTCCCTTATTTCTTTTTATTTCGGCAACGTATTCTTTAATATCCTGTTCTTTTTCTCTTTTGCAAATGAGCAGCACATCGTTGGTATCAACTACAATATAGTCTTCCATACCCTGTAATACAACGAGTTTGTCATTGGGGGTTTGTATCATGCACCGATGTGTGTCGAATACGATAACATTGCCGCCGCCGGAAGCATTGTGCATGTAATCTTTTTCCAGATTTTCCCAGGCACTGTTCCAGCTACCGAGGTCGCTCCAGCCAAAAGAAGAGGGGATCACGTACACATTATCGGCTTTTTCCATGATACCGAAATCGATGGAGATATTTGTACAAAGGGGATAAATTCGTTGTAATGCCGGCCATTCTTCGGTGGTATTGAAATGCGATTTTTCGGCTTCAAACACATCGTACATCTCGGGCAGGTATTTCTCAAATGCGGAGATCACGTTTTTAACCTGCCAAACAAATATCCCGGCGTTCCATAAAAATTCACCGGTAGCTATAAACATTTTGGCCTGTTCCAGGTTAGGCTTTTCAGTAAATGTTTTTACTTTATACACATTATCGCTTACCGTTTGTTGTTCATATTGTATATAACCATAACCGGTATTGGGGTAAGAGGGTTTTATCCCAAGCGTTATCAGCGCATTGTGTTCGCGAACAAAACCGAGCGCTTCCAAACACACTTTATTAAACGCAACCGGGTCCAGGATCAGGTGATCGGAAGGGGCAATGATCAGAGAAGCCTGGGGATCGAGCTGATACAGTTTGTAGGAGATGTAGGCAATACAGGGGGCCGTATTCTTACGTGAAGGCTCGCCCAGAATATTTTGCAATGGCAGTTGCGGCAATTGCTTTTTTACGATGTTTATATATTCGTTGGAGGTAACTACAAATATATTCTCAGCAGGGATAAATGCCGCAAACCGGTCGTAAGTAGCCTGTATAAGCGTCTTACCGGTATTTAAAATATCCAGGAATTGTTTGGGGTAATTAGTACGACTTGCAGGCCAGAACCGACTGCCAATTCCACCGGCCATAATTGCTACGTAAGTTTGTTTGTTCATTTTTTGTAAAGTTGTCCTACGGCTAAGCCAAAAATATTAATTGAGTTTATCATTAATGTGTAACTCCCTTCTAAACGAAAGATTGACAACATTATTAATAAAGTTACAATCTTGTTGAATTATAAACTTCACTAAATAAGCCCTTCCCTGATCAGATCGTGCAAGTGTATGAAACCAAGGTAAGTACCATCGCCCGAAACAACCACCAACTGGTTGATATCGAACTTTCGCAAACGATCAAGTGCTTCAACCGCCAGTGCATCGGCTGTAATGGTTTTCGGGTTCAGGGTCATGATCTCTTTTGCAATCACACTATCTAAAGGAATATTCTTTTCAAGCATCCGGCGCAGGTCACCATCGGTAATAATACCCAGCAATTGATTGTTTCCATCGGTAACAGCCGTTGTTCCCAGCCGTTTTTTTGAGATCTCAACAATCACTTCTTTTAAGGAAGACGTATCAGATACCCTGGGCTTTTCATTATTTATATACAGGTCAGTTACACGCAGGTATAACTTTTTACCCAACGTACCTCCGGGGTGGAACCGGGCAAAGTCTTCAGAAGTAAATCCTCGCAACTCCATCAGGCTTACCGCAATGGCATCACCCATCACCAGTTGGGCCGTAGTACTGGATGTAGGCGCCAGGTTGTTTGGGCAAGCCTCCTGTGACACAGTGGTGTTTAAAATGATGTTCGATTGCCTGGCCAGAAAGGAACTGGTATTGCCAACCATTCCAATTAAGGTATTGCCAAAGTTTTTAACCAACGGCACCAATACCTTTATTTCTGGGCTTTCGCCGCTTTTACTGATGATCATCACCACATCCTCCTGCTGGATCATGCCCAGATCGCCATGAATGGCATCGGCAGCATGTAAAAAGATCGCAGGGGAGCCGGTGGAATTTAAGGTAGCTACCAGCTTCTGGGCAATCAATGCACTCTTTCCAATACCACTTATAACCAGGCGGCCCTTTGTTTCATAAACAGCTTTTACAGCACGTTCAAAATCATCGTTCACCATGGCTTGTAACGATGCAATAGCCTCAGCTTCCAACCCTATGGTTCGAAGCGCAACAGATTTAATATCAATGGCAGACAAAGTTGACATATTAAGGCGCAAACTACTTGAAAATGTTAATTACAAAAAGTTTTATACCTGTCTTGTGGGTAACCAGGTGTTTTCAGAACAATACAGCAATAACAACCCTTCTCCTATTAAGTTAAAGAGTTTAACAGTATTCTGGCTATAGTATTGTATAAAACAATGTTTACTGCCTAAAAATCACTTAAGTAGGTTTTTAAATATGATTTATTGGGGATTAAAAGATTGGCATAACAACAAAAATGAATTAAATTCGCATCCCTTTACAAGATGCCTGTTACATCTTTATCCTAATGGCCTGATTTAAACCCATTCAAACTGAACTGACGATTTGCTAACTAAAGGGCAACTTTTATCATTTATTGTCGTTATAACACCCGGCAATAAACAGGCACGTAAATAAATATTGTCTGAAACAATCTGTGCGAAGGAAACAATTTGAGCAATGTCAACCACATCAAAAAAAACGCCGTCAAAAACGGCAAAACTTCAGAAAGACACTACAGTAGCAAAGAAAACAGCGTCAAACTCTTCTACTACTATTTCCAGCGCTTCTTTACATCAAGCACTCCAGGAACAATTTGGATTCGACTCATTTAAGGGCAACCAGGAAGCCATTATAAAAACTTTATTAGCAGGGAAAGATACGTTTGTAATTAAGCCAACCGGTGGTGGAAAAAGCTTGTGTTATCAGTTGCCGGCAATTATAAGCGAAGGCGTTGCTATAATCATTAGCCCGCTGATTGCGCTGATGAAAAACCAGGTTGACCTGGTTCGTAGTTATAGCAGCAAAGATGATGTAGCGCATTTTCTTAACTCCACTTTAACAAAGAAGGAAATACGCGAAGTGCATGATGACCTGCTTAGCGGTCGCACCAAAATGTTGTATGTAGCGCCTGAAACGCTGACCAAACAAGAAAACCTGGAATTCTTCTCTGATCTGAAACTTTCTTTTTTTGCAGTAGATGAAGCACACTGTATCTCTGAATGGGGACATGATTTCCGTCCTGAGTACAGAAGGCTGCGTGAAATGATGACGCAGATCAATCCCGACATTCCGGTTATTGCATTAACTGCCACTGCTACACCTAAAGTACAAAGCGATATTATAAAGAACCTGGGTTTGAAAGAACCAGACATCTTTATATCTTCTTTCAACCGCCCCAACCTGTATTACGAAATACAGCCCAAGATCAAGAAAGATCAAACGATCAAAAATATTGTGCGTTTCATTGTATCAATGAAAGGCAAGAGCGGTATCATTTATACTTTAAATCGTAAAACAACCGAAGAGCTGGCCGATATGCTGATGGCCAATGGCATTAAAGCCGTTGCCTACCATGCGGGTCTCGACAGCAAGCTGCGTGCAGAACGCCAGGACCTTTTCTTAAATGAAGATGTTCAGGTGATCGTTGCCACTATTGCCTTTGGTATGGGTATCGACAAACCGGATATCCGTTTTGTAATACACTACAATATTCCCAAGAGTATTGAAAACTACTACCAGGAAACAGGCCGTGCCGGTCGTGATGGACTGGAAGGAAAATGTATTCTGTATTATTCGCATAAAGATGTATCAAAGCTGGAGCATTTGATGCGTGACAAACCGCTGAGTGAACGTGAAGTGGGTGCTCAATTGATCAGTGAAACAGTAGCTTATTCTGAAAGTGGTGTATGCCGCCGTAAGATCCTGATGAGCTACTTTGGAGAAGAGTATACTGAGAAGAATTGCGGACAATGCGATAACTGTTTACATCCAAAAGAGCAGGTTGAAGCAAAAGATAATGTAGTGAAGGTGTTGAAAGCCATCAAAGCATTGGATGAACGCTTTGCATCTGACTACACAGTAAACATTATTATTGGGCGGTTAACCCCCAATATAACCATGTACCGCCACGAAGGTCTTGCCGAGTTCGGTATTGGTAACGATCATCCAGATCATTACTGGAACTCGCTGATAAGACAAATGTTGCTGGAAGGTTTGTTAAGCAAGGATATTGAAGATTATGGCGTATTGAAGATCACCAAGAATGGGGAAGCTTTCGCGAAAAAGCCAAAATCATTCAAGATCGTTCTGAACAACCTGTACGAAGAAGCCAATGCCGATGATGATGAAGGAGCAGAAGCTGCTACCGGCGCAGCAGCTGATGAAAAGCTGTTTGAAATGCTGAAGGAGCTTCGTCAGAAAGAAGCCAAGAGAAAATCACTGCCCCCGTTTGTGATCTTCCTTGAAACTTCATTGCAGGATATGGCTACCCTTTACCCCACTACCCTGGAAGAGCTGGAAAAATGCTCAGGCGTAAGTAAGGGTAAGGCCATCCGTTATGGCAAGCCATTTATTGAACTGGTAGCTCGTTATGTTGAAGAAAACAATATTGTTCGCCCCGATGATTTTGTAATGAAAAGCGTGGTGAACAAGAGTGGTAATAAAGTTTACATCATTCAACAGACAGATAAAAAGATACCCCTTGAGGTAATTGCCAAGAACAAAGGCTGGCGTATGGATGAAATGCTGGAAGAAATGGAAACCATTGCTGCCAGTGGCACCAAACTTAACCTCGATTACGCCATTGCCGAAATGCTGGATGATAATGAACAGGAAGAGATTATAGAATATTTTAAAGGGTGCGAAACATCTTCACTGCAGGTGGCCCTGGATGAATTGTCTGAATTTAACTTCAACTGGGAACAGCTAAAGATCATGCGTATCAAGTTCCTGGCGCTTTACGGCATGTAACTACTATACATAAATTACTCAACATGGAATGTATGCCCCGCTCGTCGGTGGCATACATTTTTTATTATATGCCAATCATGATTTGACCGGCATTCATCGAACAATAGAGACCTTTAATCGAAATAAGAGGCATATTTAGTTCCGGGTTAATACTTTAGATTTCATAATCCCGTTTAAGAGTAAGTAATAACTCCTAAACGCTAAAATTAAGATCCTAATGAAAACCATTGTATTGATGGGCGTTTCATGCCTTATTCTGGCAGGGGTATATGGCTTAATGAATAAGGAGAGCGAAGTCAGCAAGCTCTTATCTTTTAACCAGGCCAATGGCGCGGCATCGCCCATTGATAATGGCGATAAGGATAGAACAAACAACGGATTAACCACTGAGAATTCTGATAATAAAACAGCTGCTTCAAAAACCCTGGATGACAGTCATTGGATCGATGACCCGCTTTTTGAAAAAGCGGCCGGTCCTGAGCTGATCACAGATAAAGAAGTAGACGTTCCCACCATACCATCAGATCCGGAAACCATTAAACAGGGGGCTCCCCATCAGGAGACAACCACTTCACCCAAACCTGAAATAAAACAACTTATACTGGAATTGGATGCCGATACTGTTGGCCAAAAGAAGATTCCGGTAGAAGCGATCTAATAGCGACAATTTGATAGCATTTATATAAAGAAACTGCAATAAGGGCATGAATAATGAATAAGCCAATGAGCACCCCGAGCCGGGTGCTTTTTTATTAAAATTATTTGTAGATAATTATAATTCTTTTGAAACATTTTGCTTGTTTATTCAGAATAACTCCTATTTTTGCTGCCCGATTTAGCACGGTAGGTGAGAAATCGGGAAACTTGGCGGACAAAGCCAGATGGTGCGGTAGCTCAGTCGGTAGAGCAAAGGACTGAAAATCCTTGTGTCGGCGGTTCGATCCCGCCCCACACCACGAAAGGCCTCTGATACATATCAGAGGCCTTTTTATTTTATATCGCTCAGAGGCATTCATAGTGCGGTATCCGCCGCGGCGGAAAAGGACTGAGAATCCTTGTGTCGTCCCGATTTTAATCGGGGCCCACACCACAAATTTGTGCAACGTTTACTCTCAAAAACTAATCAACTCTTTTACAACCTTTATTATGAAAGCTTCCTTTATATTTATTCTTAGCCTGTCTCTACTCTTAAGTCTTTCCTGCAAGAAAGATCATCCCGGGAATGAAACTCCTGACGAACCAGAAATTGAAACTGGTTATTCGAAGCTTAAAAAGATCACAAGTACCAGTAGTTACAGGGGCAATGTAGGCTCCATTTCCTATGAAATAACTTCCGATTCCATTAACAATAAGATAATGATCAAATCCGCTTCAGCTGCTGATTCTGTATCCCGCACTTATAGTTATAATAGTAATAATCAATTGGTATTGTATGAAGTAAAAAGAAGTTCTAAAGATGTAGGAGTTTACTTAAGCCGGATGGAATTAAATCGCAATACCGAGGGTCAACTAACAAAGGTTTTATCTGAGTATACTGATGGGGGAAAAAGCGAAGGGGTTTGTCAATATGAAAAAAACCGGGACACCACCTTCATTACCTTCATTGATACAGCCAATAAAAGTAAATACTGGCAATATGAAAGATATACCGTCGGTTTGGTAAAAAATAGAATTGTTTCAACCATAGATTATGATAACTCTTTCAATGGCGTTGTTACCACTATTAAACAACATTTTACTTATGACGGCTCCAATAATCTTATCCAAATAACAAGTCAATATAACGACAACCCGACAGGAACTCAAACTTATGTAAGGGGAAATCAATCTGCTAAGGAATTACAAAAATTCTTTAATCGCCTGGGTGGTGATATTATGTGGTTCAAAAGATACAGCGACTACAGGTTTATGAATTTCCTGACTACAATAGCTGACGATTATTTTTTAATGGGAAATGTAGTGGAACAGGCAGGAAATTATATATATACTAATGAATTTGACAGCGTGGGCAATTTGAAGAAAATTTCTTTCAACGAATACTATAGGACAACCTATGAATTTGAATATTGGCCATAAAACAACCAGTAAAGGATTAAAATCTTTGTTGTGTCAATCGCACCTCCAACAGAAAGCCTCTGATGTACGTCAGAGGCTTTTTAATATCCTTTAATTCAGAGATAAAGCATACTCCCCCCTCCTACATCAACTCTTCAAACCCATACCTGGCCATGCTCCAAAAGGCATCCAGCGCAATGAGGCGCATTTTCAGGAACGAGATCATTGCCGGCCAATCTTCTTTGCGGTGAATATTTACTCCTGTTAATTCCTTTCTTACAGCACTAACCGTTTTTCCCCATTTATCAGTTACCTGCTGCTGCCATTGCCAGACCTCACCTCCCAATTCATTTTCTAACATGCCTTTTAATGCTGATAGTTTTTCGTAATGGCCGGAACGCAATACGTCATCTTTATGTGACAATACAACGGCTATACTCACCTGTTTATGATCTGCCTCCATTTTAAACTGAACACCGGGGATACCGGTTTTATAGTTCAACCAACCAACCGCCGTTCCTTCCGTGGACAATACCGGCTGCATATATTTGCCGAATGTTGTCCAAAATGCCTGCTTCTGACGCGAAACCTCCTCTTTTGTGTACATGGCATAAAGCTATGTCAAAGAACTAATGTACCGTACTGATAGCTCAAAGGTAAAGGAGGGTAATTTCTCCCCGGAAATTTCAATTTGGGGGTGACGATTTGGGGAAAAAGGTGTGATGGATGCCTGGATACCCGGATCCTTCTCTTTGGGTCCCCGGCGCCCAAAGAGGCCCCATTGCGAAGGAAGTGAGGTGTCATTCTGATACCAACTCCGTTTCAATGGTTGAACGCCAGCCAACTTTAGCCCATTCACGATAAACCAGTAAAAGCAGGCAAACTTAATTTGGAATCCGGTATGAAGAGGTCTAACTTAGTTTTAACCTGAGCTCTCCGTATTGCCACACTCACCCATCCATGCGCGTTTAGCTACGTAAAAAACCAATTGCATATCAACAACATCGTTAAACAGTAACAGATACGTTTACATTCAAGAAAAACCTGTTTATCCTATACAGTACTTACGTTGATTGACTCCTCAACCCACCGCATTCGTATCCATTCGGCCCGCACTCTATTTATTTAACTTCTACTTATTTATTCATCATAAAAATGAAGGATTATGTCATTCAACTTATTTGATTCCGTAAAAGGACTTCTGGGCAATGATGTCATTGACAATGCCAGTAATGTTTTAGGGGAGAATGAAAGTAATGTGCAGAAAGCAATGTCGGGAGCAATCCCTGCAGTGCTAACCGGCATTATGGACAAAGCAGGATCTGGAGACGCAGGAAACCTTTTAAGGATGGCAAAGGACACGTTTAACAGTGGCATGCTTTCCAATTTAGGCCGTATTTTCACCGATAATAGCTTACTTACAAGGGGGGCAGATATGCTGAAGTCAATCTTTGGCGAACGACTGAACAGTGTCACCAACACACTTGCCAGTTTTGCGGGCATCAGGCCTAATTCGGCAACAACCTTATTGAGTGCAGCAGCTCCCGCTGCCCTGGGCGTTATAGGCAGACAAGCCAATACAAACAATATGAATACGGCAGATTTCCTGACGTTTCTTAACAATCAAAAAGAGTCCATTCTCAGTGCCGTTCCTTCGGGCCTGCCGCTTGCCGGAGCATTGGGATTGAGCGGCCTGGGAAGTATCGGAAACAGGTTAAATAGTGCATTATCGGGCGTTGGCAGCTCTGTTAAAAATACTGCAGCCAGTTTGCAAAACACCAGGAAAAGAACTAACTGGTTTGTACCCGCCATATTGGCCATCGCCCTTATTGCGCTTATCTGGATGTTTAGCAATAAAAAAACAAACCGGACTGAAAACATGCCAAGTATTAATATGGGTCCCGATTCAGCAATTGCTTCCATTCCTCCGCCACCTGAAACTCGCCCCGACATTCCGGCATCAATAAAAGTTCAATTACCAAATGGTACAGAGATCAATGCTTATAAAGGTGGCATAGAAGATCGACTGGTTAAATTCTTAAACGACCCTTCACAAAAGGTTGATAAGACTACCTGGTTTGACTTTGACAATGTGAATTTTGAAACCGGCAGCGCCAATATAATGCCCGAAAGTATGACGCAATTACAAAACGTTGCTGCTATCATGAAAGCATTTCCTCATGCAGCAATAAAGATCGGTGGATATACCGATAAAACGGGGAATGAAAATGCCAATATGAAACTATCACAAGCAAGGGCAGAAGCCGTATCATCGGCCTTGAAAAATGAAGGAGTACCAGCCTCTCAACTGACCGGGGCCGAAGGCTATGGTTCACAATTTGCAAGGGTTGCAGCTACTGCACCTGATGAAGAAAGAAAAAAAGACAGAAGGATGGCAGTGAATGTGCGGCATAAATAATTAGTTAGTAATGGGCACTACCATTGGCAACATAGTTTGTTTAAAGAATAATTTACCTGTATGAGAAAAAAAAGTCGTCTTGCAGTTATGCATTTGCTTATCATCATTATTTCTCTTTCCATTTCCTCCTGCGGTCCAAAGGATAGCAATATTCAGGAAGCAGTAAATACCACTATCAGCAACAATCCAGCTACACCTGGTATAACCGCCAGTGTGCAGGATGGCGTTGTTACACTTTCGGGTGAATGTAAAGATGAAGCCAGTAAATCGGCAATTGAATCAGAAGTAGCTAAAGTAAAAGGGGTAAAGAAGGTAGTTAATAATTGTACAGTAACTCCGCCGCCAGCTCAGGCTGCACCCGTAACCATTAACCCCGATGAGACGTTGACCAATAGCGTAAACGATGCTATAAAGGATTATCCGGGTGTAAGCGCGACTGTTAAAGATGGCGTTATTACACTTACGGGAAATATCAAGCGCCCAGACCTTCAAAAACTGATGATGAGCCTGCATACACTTAAACCTAAAAAGATCGATAATAAGCTTACCATTAAGTAAAAGGAGGAACTATTTATGGCATTACAAGATAAATACCAGGAATTGCTGAGTACGGCAAAAACAGTTGGTGTTGCCAACTTACAGGTCCGCGAACAGGACAATGTTCTTTATATTGACGGAGAGGCCCCTACCGGTGCGGCAAAAGATAGCTTATGGAATGTTTATGGAAAATTGGATCCCGATTTTCGATCGGCTGATGTAGTGATGAATATAAATGTTACTTCAATGGCCCCAGGGGCCAAAGCAAAAGTAACAACCGAACAGTCGAACCTGAATATCAGAAAGGGGCCAGGCACCGATCAGCCGATCGTAGGAAAAGCCGCACACCATGAAATTGTTACGTTGGTTAGTAAAACAAATGATCAATGGTGGCTTATCAGAACGGATAAGGGCGAGGAAGGGTATGCTTCCGCACAATATTTATCACCACAGGGTTGAAGATTTCATATTTAGTTATAGCAAGAGGCTCGACCTTAGAAAGAAAAATGACAAATAGCTTAGAAAAACAATGCTGTCCGACGAATATCTTCTCACCTGAAAATCTTTCAAATAAAAAAGCCTTCAAATCAAACGACTTGAAGGCTTTTTTAATTTAAGTGGGGTGTGAGGGATTGCCTTCGGCGATCCCAGAGGGGGAGCGTCAAAACAAAACAAGTGCCGGCGCTAACGCGCCTGTCATTTTTCATTTGTCCGCATTGCCGAGCAAGCTCGGTATGCTTCCAAATGAAAAATGCCCCTTCGGGGCACTTGTTTTGTCTTGCGGGGCGTGAGGGATTCGAACCCCCTGCGTTTCTAATGTACCAGATTTACAGTCTGGTGTAACTCCTCCATCGTTACCGACGCCCCGGAAGTTATTCTTTCTAAAGTATCTACCCACCTTCTTCGCCCACTGACGGATACGGCGGGCGAAACTCGCCTTTGCCAAGACTTCGGCGAGCAAACCCGCCTTCGCCAAGGCTACGGCGGGCAATGGCGGAGAGCAAAGGAATCGAACCTTCATCCCGTGATTAAACGAGAAACATCTTAGCAGGATGTCACAGCAAACCAGTATCTGACTACTCTCCAGTTTATTTTCATATCAGGCGGACTTCGTCCGCCGAAGCTCGCCGTATTATGTGTGAAGCTTGTCTTCGCTAAAGTTCAACATAATAAGGATGAAACTCGCCTTCGCTAAGGCTACGGCGAGCGAACCCGCCTTCGCCAAGGCTACGGCGGGCAATGGCGGAAGGTACAGGACTCGAACCTGTAAACGCTGTTACACGTACGGCAGTTTTCAAGACTGCTGCATTACCAATTATGCTAACCTTCCAAAATAAAATGAGAGCAGGATGGGAATTAAACCCATATTGAATTGGTTTTGCAGACCAATCTCCATATCAGTATTGAGTACCTGCTCTTATGTAACCGCACCGGGATTCGAACCCGGACTGGACAGGGTTTAAGGCTGTTGTCTCCTTCCTGTTGGACTATGCGGTTATACATGACGGTGGCCCCTGTGAGATTCGAACTCACACTGTACTGTTCCTAAGACAGCAGCCTCTCCCGTTGGGCTAAGGGGCCAAAAACAAAAAACCCTCCAAGTGCTTGACCTGAAGGGTTTTAATGCATTTATAAAGTTTTATTTTAGCTCTCGACTTTATTCGCTTGCATATAACTGCCCTTCAGCTCGTTGCTATAACAACTGAGCGATAAAGACAGTAAATATGAATTAGTGCGAAT
This sequence comes from Niastella soli, assembly GCF_017742245.1. Lineage (GTDB taxonomy): Bacteria > Bacteroidota > Bacteroidia > Chitinophagales > Chitinophagaceae > Niastella > Niastella soli. Next base: position 1,459,939 of record NZ_JAGHKO010000001.1, on the reverse strand, counting down.
CATGCTACAAAGCTAATGAAAGATTCTAAATAACAAAACAAGAATGGCAAATTATTTCTTATTGAATGCGCACCAACTGAAAATGCGTATGTACATCACCTACATAATCCCATTGCTTTATCAATGCGCCATTGCTTTGACTGGCCCCGGCCACATACATACAAAGCCCACTATGCCGGGCAATGATCTTATAATAACTACCACCCACAGGAATAAGCGCAAACTCATCATTATAAATACTGTCAGCCCCATAATTGTATTGTTTTACCAGCCCACCTACTGCCGTTGAAACACCCTGCACGTTCATTCCTAATCCACTATGTACATTGATGAACTTATAATAACCGGAAGTTCCAATTTGTGTCAGGTTCCATTCATCGTTAGGCAAGTTACCGGTACCAGAAGTATAATCCCATTGTACAATATCAGCACCTGCAGCAGTTGAAGCATTATACACGGTTAATACTTTTCCGCTGTGGCGGGCCACGATCTTGTACCTGCCATCAGGCACCTGTGCAGTAGGAGCTGGTCCAAACAACGGCTTGGTAAACTGGCTGCTCACATCTGTTTCATAACCGGTATTATTCCAGGGTGAAAATGTTTTTACCGTTACATCGTCATTGGTTACTGAAAATTTCATGACGCGTAAACGACCTGCTCCGCCTGTGGTAGCACGTCCCTGATAATCGCTAATGTAGGTCCGAATGGTTTGACCATTGTATGTATCTTCCCTGTATGCTTCGCCTTTTTGCAAATCAGGCAACGCAGCGTCGCCTGTAACATGCCCGCCGAGTATCATGAATACATTTCCACAACCTTTGAGCCTGTTCCAAATACGATACCCTTGCGTTCCCCATGCGCCAGTGGGTGCCTGCGCGGCATAATGCGTTACAATGATCGCCTTCCGCGAAGCATAAGTTGTACACAGGTTATACGCCCAGTCATTTAATAAGGTGCTTTGCTCGTTCAGGTGATCGTACTCCAGGTAAATAACTATAAAGTCAACCCCGCCAGCCGAGAAGAGATCATAATGGCTGTTGTTATTATTGCTGGCTGAACCGGCCAGGTTGCCGCCATAATAAGGCTTTGCAGTAAAGTGGTTCCGGCCAAAGTACTGATTGTATTTGGTGGTGGTAGCCGTAAGAATGGAGGAATTCACCGGCGTTTGTTCATGGTTGCCTACCCCCAATCCATAAGGTATGCCATCAGGCTCCAGCCGATAATACCCATTGGTTGCGGCTTCCGTCCATTCGCTGGCATAAGCAGGATCATCGCCATGTTCTACAATGTCTCCCACTCCTATTACATACGCAATGTTCATGGCTGTTCTATTGGCTTTGATCCAATCAATTTGCGCAGTGAACATGGGATAGGTAGCACCAAAATAACCCGACATATAATTCTGGGTATCCGGCATAACTATTATGGTGAAATCACCGGCAGCAAGGGCTTCCGTTTTGGCTTTTGATCCAGTAACGTCTGTTCCTTTTTCAGGCAGCGATTGGGTACTGCAGGAAAGGCCGAAACATAAGCCGGCTGTTATACCCAGTTTGTTAACTTTTTTCATAGTAAGCGTTTGGTTTTTGTATTTGATTAATCAATTAGTAAATGGCAATAGGATACCTTTCTTCCTTTCGAAAGAGTTAAATGGGGCCATAAATAGTCATGACAAAGAAATACCAGGTATTGATTACCCGGTATCTTGCAGTATTCAATTATTGGTAGCCTGGATTGTTGGGCGCCAAATTGGGGTTCTTTTGTATTTCAACTGCTGCAATCGGGTACAGGTTATGAAAGGGCTGAATATTCCCTGCTACATACGGGTCTTCCGTAGCAGCGGCCGTTTTTACCGCGCTGGTTAATTTTCCCCACCTGATAAGATCGAGGCGGCGCTGGCCTTCTCCATAAAATTCCACAGCACGCTCTTTGAATAAATAGCTGGTCATATCATCTTTTGAAAGCGCAGCGCTAAATACGCCAGTTGCGCCAAATGACCTTTTCCGTATTTCATTTACAGCCAACAAGGCAGTAGCAGGATCATTGTTTTCATTGGCAGCCTCTGCCAACATCAGCCATACATCTGCATAGCGGAATACATACATATCGAGGCCACCATCGGCATCAGCTGTTTGAGCCAATCGCCAGAATTTAGGGCCCGACCAGGCAGTGATCTGCTCAACTGGATCAACTTTGAAAGGTTGATTATTATAGCTGGTGGCTATAATAGAAGCCTTACGTTTATCATTAGCCTCTATATAATTCAGAAAAGCCGTATAAGGTATATACGTACCATACCAGCTGCGACCCGAAAAAGGAGAAACGCCTACCTGTTTCTCAGGCTCATACCAGGCCTGATGGTCCTGACCATTCAAGAGCGGTTCAAAATCTACTTCAAAGATTATTTCAGTACCTATCAGTTCATTGGCTTCGGTAAAAATATCAGCATAGTTTGCCTGCAGGGTATAGGTCTTTGAATTAATTATTTCCTGGGCTTTCTTTTGAGCATTATCCCACTGCTTAAGCCACATGTATGTTTTTACCAGCAGGGTTTGCGCAGCGCCCTTGGTGGCACGGCCTATATCGGCGCCAGTATATTTAGCCGGCAGGTATTGTTCCGCCTCTTTAAGGCTTTCCACCATTTTACTTCGAATTTCATCGGCGCCAATGCGTGGAAGCACCATCGTTTCTGCCAGTCCATAATTAGTTTCATCATAATAAACAGCATTTCCAAATAAACCGGTGAGGTAATAATAGTATAGCGACCGTAAAAATTTTGATTCGGCCACCACCCTGCTTTTGGTAGCATCACTAACACCAGCAGCTTTATTTACTTTATCTATTACCAGATTGGCATTGCTAATGCCTTTATACAGGTTGGTCCAGATGGCCAAAGTATAACCAGGACTGAATGAGGACATGGTATAATTTGGTTCAGGATCGGTGGGTCTTTTGCGCACCCTGATAACATCCGTTCCTTCATCAAGGGCACGCCACAGACTGCTTTTAAAACCACCGGAGGTACCCAGCCAGGAATAAACACCATTTACCCCAAGGATCGCTTCATTATCGCTGGCATAAAAATTATCTGTTGTGATCCTGTTTCGTGGACTTTCCTGCAGTTGTTTATCACATGCTGTAAACAAGGTGGCCAGGAGGATTATAAAGAATATCTTTTTCATCAGTATTTCGTGCTGATAGATTAATGAATGTTATAAGTCGATCTTCACACCGCCCACATAGGCGCGGTTTTGCGGATAGTTGGTAGCATCAAAGCCACGTACTGTGGCATCTTTACCGTATGCATTGCTTTCAGGGTCGTAGTACGGATAACTGGTGATCACAAACAGGTTCGATGCTGATACATACAGGTTAATGTTCTGGATCCATTTGGCCTTAAGCACCCGGCCTGGCAGGTTGTAGCCCAACGTCAATGATTTCATCCGCATGTAAGAACCGTCGTACACCCATCGCGTGTTTGGAATGTAACCATCCCTTGAGAAACGGGGTATTTCAGACGTAGGATTATCCGGCGACCATCGATTTACCATTGTCTTATATTGGTTCGACAACAGATCGCCTGAATTATAAAATGCATCGGCAATGTTCATGATCTGATTGCCACAGGAAAATGACATATAAAAATCGAAACTGAATCGGCCATAGGTAAATGAGTTGGAAAAACCGCCAAAGAAATCCGGGTTCGAATTCCCGATCACCCCATAATCATCCACGCTTAATACGCCGTCTTCTTTGCTATCAACATACAGCGCCTCGCCCAATTTTGGCGTGGCACTCACACCCACCGCCCCTTTTACCGGATCGAGGGTTTTGCGGGTGCCATAATAGGTAGCGCCCCAAAATGTTCCTACAGGACCGCCCAGTGTTAACCGGCTTACGTTACCGGCATAGCTGATATTCTTGGTAAGAATATAATCAACCCCACCCAGGTCAACCACTTTGTTCTTGTTGGCAGCAATGTTGAAAGAAGAACTCCACGAAAACCGTTTGTTCTTAATGTTCACTGAATTTACCAACAACTCAATCCCTTTGTTGCTAACGGCCCCAATATTGGTCAGCAGGCTTGAATAACCTGTTTGTTCTGGTAACTGTTGGTTGTTAAGCAGGTTATCGGTACGTTTTGAATAGATGTCTATTTCAAAATTCAACCGGTTCTTGAATAAGCCAATCTCAATACCCAGATCGTATTGTGAAGTAGTTTCCCATTTCAGATTGGGATTTTCATAATTGCCCTGAATATAACCAAGCGTATTATTATTGTTGGTACCGAGAATGTAACGCGACGTATTCAGCGTAGGCAACGACCCGTATGAAGGAATGGCCTGATTACCTACTTTACCATAACTGGCCCTTACTTTTAAATTGGAAAGAACAGTTATATTCCTGAGCCAGGGCTCTTCAATGGCCCGCCAGGCAAAGGCTACTGCCGGAAAGAAGGCATATTTGTTATTAACTGCAAAACGGGATGAACCGTCTACACGGCCTGTAACAGTAACCAGGTACTTGCTTTTAAAACCATAATTCATACGACCCAGGTACGATACAATGGAATATTCGGTATAATCAGACCCAATGGCATAAGTAGTTTGATCGGTAGCACTCAGGTTGTTGTAACTCATGCCATCCGTTGGATATTTAGATCCACTGGCATTCACTGCCTCTTTATAACCGTGCTGATAGGTCATACCTGCCAGCGCATTCAGGCTGTGTTCGCCCTTTTGTTTATTGTAAGACACCGTATTCTCCAATAAATACATTATTTCCTGACTGGAAGAGACCCTAGCTACCCCACCGTTATTATTGGCTTTAGCAACAGGCATTTGCCCGGATTCATACCGATTGTTTTTGATAAAATCTAACTGACTGCCAAATGAAGATTTTATGGTAAGACCAGCAACAGGTTTGAAGTTGAGGGTAATATTACCCAACACATTATTCCTTTTAATAGGGTTGGTTATATAAGTAGCCTGCGCAAGCGGGTGGTTGAGGTTTCCTGAACTATACTCTCTTTTCAAAAAAAAGGTGCCATCTGGCTTGTAAACGGGCATGCTGGGCGCTACGCCTAAGGCTGAAGAATAATAATCCAATCCACCCAATGATACGGGGTTATTGTCGGTACGCGAACTGGCCACATTCAGGGTTGAGCTTACTTCCAGCATTCGGTTAATAGTACGCGTAACGTTGCTGCGGAACTGGTATCTTTTATAACCGGAGTTCATGATGATCCCTTCCTGATCGCTGATGTTCGCCGAGAGAAGGTATGTAGACTTTTGATCGCCACCGGAAATTTGCGCCGACAAATTAGATTGACGGGCCTTTTTGGTGATCTCTTTTTGCCAATCGGTATTGGCTACCGTATCTAAATTGGTATAGAAAATGGCTTTCCCCTGCGAGATCAACTGGTCATTCACCAATTGGGCATACTCACGCCCATTCATCATTTCTATAAACCTGGGCAATTCCTGGTAACCGGTATAGGCATTCAGGGAGATCCTGTCTTTACCGCTTTTACCTCTTTTGGTGGTGATGAGTATTACCCCATTTGATCCGCGTGCACCGTAGATGGCTGTAGAGGATGCATCTTTCAGGATGTCGATGCTCAATACGTCTTCCGGGTTCAGGAGGTTGGGATTGAAATCGTCGCCGGCAATAATTCCATCTACTACATACAGCGGTTCATTACTGGCGCTGAGTGAATTGCCACCTCTGATGCGAATGGTGGTACCATCGCCAGGCTGGCCGCTGATGCTGCTTACCTGCAAACCCGGTGCTTTGCCCTGCAGCATTTGGTCAATGGTTACAATGGGTACATTTTCAAGCGCCTCTGATTTTATGGTTGATACGGAACCGGTAAGGTCCTTTTTGGCCACCTCGCCATAACCAACGATCACCACTTCGTTCATCGACTTGTCTTCAGTCGCCAGTTGCACATTGAGGGTTGCCTGGTTAGTAACAGGTATGGCTTGTGTAACAAAACCGATGTAGGAAAATTCCAGCACGCCGCTCCCATTGGGCACACCTATACTGAAGGTACCATCCGCTGCGGTAGTGGTAGCTGTGAGAGAACCTCTTACCCTTACCGTTACAGCTGTTAACGGATCGCCCTTTTTGTCTGTTACCTTTCCCTTAATTGTGCTGTCAGCCACCGCAGGTGCAGTAACCTCTTTTTCTGGCTTATTGTCTGGCTGCTTTTGCCTGATGATAACCGTTTTATCGGTAACCACATAGGTATATGGCTGATCTTTTAAAATAAGCGACAACACCTGATCAATAGAGGCCTTACTTACCGTGGCAGTAACTCTGATATTATTGATGGCATTTCCTTTATAAAAGAAATCAAAGCCGCTTTGTTGTTTTATGATATTGAACACCTTATTCAAAGGGGCGTTCTTTTCTGAAAAACTGATCTCCTGGGCATAGGCGCCGGCCGTTGCCAGCAAACCAGCTAATAGCAGCAGGAATTTTACGCTTCCAAACCTTTGTTGAAAGGGTATTTTCATTCCATAGCTTAAATACATACTTTTGCGAAGTTTAGGTGATGAGAGATAATTTGGTTAACGCTTTATTTTCTGATTGCCTAATTGCCGGGAGTGTTGGAGCACTTCCGGTTTTTATTTATGGCATGTAATCATGTTATCATGCAATCCTCCCTTGTTTTGGTTGTTAATATTATGTCTGGTCAATAACAGTTATTGCATAACTATCAGCTTGCGGCCGTTCTGTTTGAAATGGACTCCGCCCAGCTCCAGTATATGCAACAGTTTGGTGAGGTCTGCCGTTCGGCTAATGGACCCGAATACTACATCATCTTTTACCCCGGGTTCATATACAACCTCTATATCATACCAGCGGCTGATCTGCCGCATCAATGTGCGCAGATCAATACCATTGAATTTGAATAAGCCATTTTTCCAGGCTGTAACAATGGTTACATCTACCAGCTCATGTGTAAATGCCGATTTAGCGATATAGCCTTGCTGACCTGGTTCTAACAATAGGGAACCTACCGGTGCGGTGAGTTTTACAGATCCTTCCAACAGGGTAGTTCTGATGGTGTTCTCATCTTTATAGGCCATTATGTTGAAATGAGTACCCAACACCTCTACCTGTTGTCCGTTTACCGCTACTTTGAATGGACTGTTCTTATTATGCGCCACTTCAAAATAGGCTTCCCCATCCAGGTAAACGATGCGTTCGGTGGCAGAAAATTTGGTAGGAAAGCGCAATGATGTAGCAGCATTCAGCCAAACCTTTGTACCATCGGGCAAAGCCACCTGATACTGACCACCTCGCGGGGTTTCAATAGTATTGAACGTGATGGTCTCATTGGCACCACTTTCAGAAATAGTATAAAATAACTGTCCGTCGGCCTTTTTGGTAACGGTAATTCCTGCCTGGTCTGCAATGTGACCATTAGCGGCATCGGTAAGACTGATCCTGCGGCCATCGTTCAAAGTAAGAATGGCTTTATTGCTGCCAGGCATAATGGTATTGTCCGTTACGGGCTGGGTACCGGCAGAATGGGCTACAGGCTTGTTTATATATAAATAAAGTACAGTGGCGAACGTTATCAACAATACCGCTGCGGCTGCCAGTTGCAACCAGGGCATCCGACGGACCTTATTTTCATGTACGGGCAATGATTGCCATACCTCATTAAGGTGTTCATCCCGAATGTGAGGTGGTATTTCGGGAAAGTCACCTGCTTCATAAGTCTGGTACCAGCGTTCCAGCAATGCCTTTTCTGCTTCCGTGCAGGTGCCTTCTCTGTATTTCTTTAATAATTCCTGAATGTCTTTTGGATGCATATATGGTTTAATGAGTTATTTCTATATGCTAAGACAGGTGAGTAACAGGCCAACAGGTAGGCGATGGGAAAAAATAATTTTAACGCAACATAAGAAGGAGGAAAAATAAGGAACCGAGGCGTACGCGCAGGATGCGAAGTGCATTGGTTACCTGTTTCGCAACCGTTTGTTCTGAGATAGAGAGCTGACCGGCGATCTCCTGATGGGAGAGATTTTCTTTTCTACTTAACAGGAATACTTCCCGCATTTTAGGTGGCAGCTGGTCAATTTCTTTTTGTATAAGGTCAGCCAGTTCCTTTTCCCTGATAGCGAGGTCAGTGCTGTAATCTTCTTCCTGTGTAAACCGTTGAATAGAAGTGAGGTATTTATTTTCTACTTCTTTATGAGAAAGCAAATTCAGCACCCGGTTCCTGATGCCTGCATACAGATAGCCCGATAAATTCATGGCAACAGGTATATCGGTGCGCTTATTCCACAGGTTAGTGAACAGTTCCTGCAGCACATCTTTTACTTCTTCGGGATCGCCCAGCTTTTTGTATGCGTGGTTATACAATAGAACCTTATAGCGGTCATAAATTACCGTGTACGCGTCCTTATCACCCTGCTTTAGCAGCGTGAGCAAAGTTTGGTCGGTAAAACTTTGATAAGCGCGCATGTGGGACAAATATAAAAGAAATTGCAATTCTCCCTTTTATCTTAACCAAATGGTAATGTTATGTCATGATATACAAATACATAAAAATAAAACAAGGCCTCCCTATATGTTGGGAAGCCTTGCCTGACTGTGCTCCATAACCTGAAACTGTTCAACGTTAACCCTACATTATATAATAGAAAGCCCCCTGGCGTTTTTCTTCTGGTTCATCCTGATCGTGCAACAGTTGCCGCAGATCTTTTTCAATAGTATTGGCGATCGCAGTCATGGGCGTATCGGTTGGTTTGTTCTCAAATGGGTCCTGTAAATGAATGGCCATTTTTTCTATCAGCAAGAAACAAGCGCTGATGAATACTACTAATGGTACTTCCAAAAACCCAAAGTGTTCTATTACGCCAAATGGCAGCATACTTATAAACAATAACAGGGAGAAATGAATATATAAACTGTAAGTACTTGGGAATACCGTATTCTTGATGCGTTCACATTTACCCATAGCATCGCATAAGCGGGTAAGGGTTCGGTCCAGCTCCATTTGCTGATACCTGTTTATATAGCCTTCTTCCAGTGCGCGTTTTAAATCACGTGCCTGCTGATCTAGCATACCCACGGGCACGTTGTTAAAACGGGCCAGGCTTTCCAGCTCCCGGCGGCTGACGTATTTTTCAAGACCACCAACAGGGTTTAACCGGCGCAAGCTTTGCCCCAAGGCATAACACCAGCCAATTTGCCGGCGAACCATTCGTTGCCGCAATTGCGTTACTTCATCTTCTTCATACTGGCTCTCGGTAAAATTGATCACCTGTCTGGCCAGTGTACGCGAGTCGTTCACAATGGCACCCCACACCTGTCGCGCTTCCCACCAACGATCATAGGCCTGGTTACTCCTGAACCCTAACAGTAATGAGATCACTGTTCCCAATATGGTGGGTATCGACAATGGAATACTTATAGGCACCTCCAGAAAAAACTGATGGATCACTGCAATGGTTAAACTATACAGTAATATTATCAACAGTTCATACTTTACTTTTCCAAACACATAGCCAATGGGAATATTCTTTTTTAGTAGCATCGAGGTATTGTTTAACGTTCTGAAATGATCACCACAGCACTTAACTTTGTGCATTCAACAGCTTCAACAGTGCTACGGCTTCTTCTTCCACTGCTTTTATTTCCGGAATGGTCACTACCCGGCGTTTTGTTTTGAACTGACGTAATAAAGGGACCCGGCTTTTTTTGAACATACTGTCGGGGTTCACACTATCGGAGTGCACGGGAATAAATTCATATTGCTCGGGATAAACGATAAGGTCAATATCATTGGCATCAACAAAATGGCGGAATACGGCGGGTGTATTTCCATATAAATGGCGAAATACAATACTGTTCACCTGTTTAGGGAACAGTTGTTTTATTTGTTTGCAGTTATTTCTAAATCCATCTGTTAATAAGTCGTGGTAGGGCTGCCGCTGATTCCTGATGAGGTCGCTCACAAAAAATGGGATTTGAAAAGCGTGGAACAAAGTTATATTCACTACCTGCTCGCCCATTGTTTGTATGGCTTTTTCAACCAGGTCGAAAGAAGCTGTAGAAAAATCGGTGGGTATTAATACATTGCGCATACTGTAATCATTAAATTAATAAGGATGTTTACAGTAGCAAAGCTGGTATAATGGTATTAGAAGCCCTTAAGAGGCATTTAAGAATGTATTAAAAAAGAAATAAGAATGGGATTAGAAAATTAATGTTGGCCATTTAAAATGATCTCTACAGCGGTACCTCTCCCTTCTTCTGATCTTATCAACAATTCACCATTGTGCAGGCGGATAATATTTCGTGCCAGGGGTAATCCTACTCCATGCCCTTCAAATCTATCCGTATTGGAGGCGCGGTAAAACGGTTCAAACACATATTTAAGCTCTGGGGCCGGAATACCAATACCCTCGTCAACAATGCCGATCCTGATCTTTTGTTTTTCCACCTGCAGCGACAATTGCACCGGCCGGTCGTTGCTGTATTTGCAGGCATTCATTACAATATTGGTCAACGCCAGCTTTAATAAATGATAATTTCCTTCCAGGGTTAATTGTTGATCGTCAGGTGGCAGTTCGCCAAAATACAACTGCACTTTATTGGTGGGATGCAGTTCATCAACCGCATGTTTTACCTCCCACAACAATTCATCAATTCTAACCAGGCTGCGGCGTTGCTTCTTACCATCGAAACCACTTTGTGCCAGGGCCAACAGGCTGCTGGTTAAATGGTCCAACTTCACTGCTTCGTTTAATATTACCTGCAGGCTTTGGCGGTACTCTTCGTTGGTGCGGGCTTTTTTAAGGGCAATATCGGCTTCCCCCATAATGGTAGTAAGCGGTGTGCGCAGTTCATGGGAGGCATTGCTTACAAAATTATTCTGGGTTTCAAAAGCGGTTTGCAGCCGATCCAGCATCGTATTGAAGGTATGCGCCAATTCCGTCATTTCATCCTTACCTTTCTTGGGTTCCAGACGAAGGTGCAGATTATGCGCACTGATGTCCTGTACCTTGCTGATGAGCTGTCGTAATGGTTGAAAGGTTTTTCGGCTAAAGAATATACCCGCGGTGAATACCAATACCACGCCTACAATAAATATGATGACCTTTATGCGGAACAACGTACTTAACAATCGGTTCCCGTATTCATTGACGGCCGATTTTATGACAAGATAATTCTTCGCCTCATCCCGGTACAATATACCTGCATAGTGTACTTTGTCCTTTTCAATAAACACCGTTTTTCCTTCCCCGGCTATTATTTCGCGGTAATATGATTGGGGCAGGTTCGTTGCTACCTGGGGATGAATAACGTTGGTAAGAGAATCCCACGTAAGCAGGTATTCCTGCTCTTTGGGAAGTATTTCCAGGTATTGCCGGCGTAACTCCTGATAAGTGGCGGTGGATACTTTGTTCTGTTCAAAACGAAGTTTGGCAGCCACCCTTACACGTAATTCAAGGCGTTTCAAAAAATCGTTCGACGCAAACCGGGTTACCAGGTAATAGGTAGTAAAACTGATGAACAGGATCAGTAATGCTGTTAGCACGGTAAATAATAACGCGGTTTGTGTCTGGATCTTCAATGGTATTAGCTTTTTTTGTCTTCTTTCAGGATGTAGCCCATCCCAATCATGGTATGAATGAGTTTCTGGGTGGGGTTTGTATCCACCTTTTTTCGAAGGTAATTCACATATACATCCACCACATTGGTGCTCATGTTGAAATCAATTCCCCATACATTTTCCAACAGTTCCATGCGGCTCAACACGCGGCCGCGGTTATGCATCATGAATTCAAGCAGACGGTATTCCGTGGCGGTAAGGGTAATTGGTTCTCCATTCAAACTGGCTGCCCGTGTGCTGGTATTCAGGGTAAGGCCACCTATTTGCAACACTTCGGGTTGATTGTTATTTCCCGCCGATTTGCGCCGGGCCAGGGTCCTAAGGCGGGCTTCCAGTTCGGCAAAATGAAAGGGTTTAACCAGGTAATCATCGGCGCCGCTATCCAGTCCGGCCACAATATTTTCCGTGGTGCCGAGTGCTGTCAGCATCAGGATGGGCGTATCTATTTGTTGGCGGCGTAGCTGTTTACATAATTGAATACCATTCAGGCCCGGCAGCATTATATCCAGGATCATTACATCGAACTGGTTTTTTATAGCCATTTCATGACCAATAAGGCCATCGGGGGCTACTGTAACCTCGTACCCTGCCTCTTTCAGCCCCTTGTTCAGCATACTGGCCAGTGCTGCCTCGTCTTCCACTAAAAGGATCTTCATTGCTGAATGTGTTTAAGCAAAAATAACCACTAAAAAACAAATCCCCCTCCAATAGTGGAAGGGGAGTGCTTTTTGTTTGTCGGCTTATACTTAGTTACTAAATGCTGAGTTACTGGTACTCGTATTTCAATTGTGTTTCTCCATCGTCGGAGGTTAAAGGAAATCCGTTTCCATCATATGTATACTTAGTAGTAATGGTGTTATCGAGCTGCGTTCCGGGAAAATCATAAAAAGCGGTCAATACTTCGTTTTTCGCATAGAACTGCAGGGTGTACCCCAGGTCAAGCACCCATTTTGATACGGTTGGATAGCCTGGCTTTTTGGAGCCATAAGTAAACGCTACAGAAAATTCCTCATCGCCTTCTGCTGTTACTTTTTCCAGATTACCATTGCTGTTGTAGGTAAGTTTATACGTTTGTTCAATGTCGTACAGCTTCATGGTTTGTTTAATGCCGGTTACCCGGTTGTTTTCCACAGTATAGGAAATAACATCATCCTGGGTTGTTTCATCGGGTTCACCGGCAGTTTTATGTATTACCTTAACCATGCCAGTAACCGGAACACCATTGCTATATGCATATGTATAGGTGCTGTAATCGTTATGGTCCCGCACTTCCATTTTTACAATATTGCCAGAACCATCAAGTGTAACCGCGGTTGATTCCAGGTTATCGGTACTGGCGAATGAAGTGAATTTGTTCCCATCGTAACTCAGGTTATACACAGTAGTAATACCGTTCTCTGTCTTTGTTAATTTCTTTAACTGCTTTGAACTTCCTCCACCATTGTTATTCCCATCATTGTTGTTGGAGTCTTTGTCTTTCTTACATGATGTTATTACCAGCATGGCCAGTACACCAGCTAACAGAAAAATCTTTTTCATAACTGTAATTGTAGGTTGTTTGAATTATGGTTTTGCTTCACCGGTTCATGCGTTGGCTATACGTGGCTGCGGTAAAGCAGGACACAATATTAGCACGGGAACAGCCTGCCCGCTTCCAGGAGTAGTTTGAAATGTAGAATAGACAACATGAACTGTATAAATGGGAGAACTTATCAACATCAAAACAGGCATATCGTTAAATAATATCAACCAGTTTTACTTGTATGGTGAATGATTTTTAACGAATCTTCCACGATCATTTACATATTCAATTTTTGTATTAATGCTTGTTTAAGAAGGGACTATCCTTGCATTTAACAGTAACTTTGTATTTACAAATATTGCATATGGCTATTCGAATTTTCACTACGGGCGGCACTTTTGATAAGGAATATAACGAGCTGAATGGTGAGTTGTATTTTAAGGATACCCATATGGATGAACTGCTTACAGAGGGAAGAAGTCGACTGAAGGTGTATATCAAAACGCTCATGATGATCGATAGCCTTGAAATGACACCCGACCACCGCAACCTGATAGCAGTGGAATGCCAGCAATGTGAAGAAGAAAGAATAGTTATTACACATGGTACTGATACCATGGCAGAAACCGCCCGGGTACTGGCCAAGAGGGTTACCGGCAAAACTATTGTATTGACCGGCGCCATGATCCCCATAAAATTTGGTAGCTCCGATGGATTGTTCAACCTGGGTAGTGCACTTGCTTTTGTACAATCACTGCCTCCGGGTGTTTATGTAGCTATGAATGGCCGTTATTTCAATTGGGACAATGTGCGGAAAAACAGACAGACGGGTATTTTTGAAGAGTTACCGGTATCTGCGAGCGCAAAATAAAAAAGCTGATTTCTCAGCTTTATGGTTTCTTGGGAGGAAGACTAAAGGCTACGGCTTCATGTTCAAAGTGGCCTTTATGCGAACCATCACAAAATGGTTTGTTGTTCGACATTCCACAACGGCAAATTGAAATTACCTCACGACCACCCAAATCGTATACATTGCCATTTTTATCTACAATTTCAAAATCACCTTCTACGCGTAATGAGCCATTGCTGTTAACTGTAATCTTTGTTGTTGCCATTTTAATAAATTAGGGGCGCAAGATACAGGAAAGCGCTCCAAATAATAGCGGAACGCATCCTTAATAAATGGCTTCAATCACTGTTTCTTTTCCATTAAAAACAAATGATTCGCCCTTTTTTTTATTCTGTACCAATTTTGCCAGGGGCGCCTGTGGCGAAAGGTATATGATCAGTTTACCAGCTATTGTTTGTTTTCCCAGTCCCGCTGCAATAAAAAAGGTCCCGGCCGCACATTCAATGCAGGCGCCCATGGTAGCCACGTGGTAAACAATATCAGCTTTTACTTCGTGCAACAACGCCAGTTCTCTTATTTGCTGCGCCAGCTGCTTGGCGTGCATTTCTGTTTCCAGCTGGCCCATCGCCCGCGCCGTTTCATACTTATCCCCCACTGAACTCTTTTCTTCGCTGTTAGCCGCTTCCTGAGCATTATCGATCAAGGTTTTAGCAGCGGCAATCCGTTGCTCAATAAGCTGCTGGGCAGCCTGCTTCAGCTTGTTTTTGAAAGCTATTTTTTCTGTTTCTGTCACAGCCGCTAAAATACAATATCCGGCTTGCCCAGCCGTCATTCATAGAAATAGGTATTTTTTTATTTTAAAAGGAAACAACATGCACTACAACAAGTCATGCGCCGCAAAAGGCGAACAGTACGGAGGCAGTCACCGGCACCTGTCTTACCGGAGTATGCAACGGGCAGCCGTTAATGTGTACAAAACAACAACCAGTTATGAAATGCTGGTGTTTGCGCCGGGTCGGATCAAAGAGCATTTTTCTATCGACGTCAGCGGCAAGGAGCTCACTATTTCTTACACCCCACCCACTGATTTTCCCCGCTTTGAATGGGTTCAACGGGAATACAGCCGCGGTGGCTTTGTGAGAACTTTTTTACTGAATGAAAGCATGGACACTACCCGTATTACCGCCAAATATGTTGATGGCGTACTACAGGTCAGTTTGCCGCTGATTGAAGAAGAAAACATTCAAAAACAGGAAATTCCCATTAGCTGAGTTTTAAAGAACAGGTAAATACAAGGTGACGGTAAATACCCGTCACCTTTTTTGTTGCCATTTGTTAAAATACTCTAAAAGCGGGTTCTTATTAGGTATAACATTTATGTAATCAAAATCAGGGATGCATCCTATTACAAACAAAATTGTATGAACACCCTGTATAAACTACTTACCAGCTTTCTGCTTATAATGGGCGCAACCACCCTTATATATTCAAAGAAACCACCTGTTTCACAAAATACGCCTGGTCCTAATCGCCAAAAGAAAGTCCAGATTGCCGTGTTGCTGGATGTCAGCAATAGTATGGATGGCCTTATTGGCCAGGCCAAAGCCCAGCTTTGGAATATGGTAAGTGTTTTGGGCAAGGCCACCTGTAACGATGTAGCACCTTCTGTTGAAATTGCATTGTATGAATATGGCCGGCCTACCAATGGCGCCAGTGCTGGTTATGTAAAACAGATCAATTATTTCACCCGCGATCTGGATGAAGTGTCCCGCAACCTTTTCAGGCTCTCTACCAATGGAGGCGATGAATATTGCGGTCATGTTATTTACACTTCATTGACCAGTCTGGAATGGGATGCCAATCCTGATAATTATAAAGTGATTTTTATTGCCGGTAATGAAGATTTCTTACAGGGCGATATTTCTTACACGCAAGCCTGTGCTGAAGCCAAGAAAAAAGGCGTGACCATTAATACCATTTATTGTGGCGACAGAAACCAGGGCATTCGCGAACACTGGAACCTGGGCAGCGAATGCGGTTCCGGCAGCTTTACCAACATCAATCAAAATGCCCAGGTAATAGATATCCCCACTCCATATGACACCGTTTTGTTTCAACTGAATATTCAATTAAACGGTACTTATATTGGTTATGGAAGAGCGGGACAGGCAGCCATGTCGAAACAGGATGAGGTGGATAAAATGAATTACAGCATGAATAAAGCGGCGGCGGCGCAACGGGTATCGGTAAAAGGAAAGAAACAATTGTATAATAATTCAACATGGGACCTGGTTGATGCCAGCCAGGATGATGCTACTGTTTTAGACAAAGTAGACATGAACACCCTCCCCGATAATTTAAAAAATAAAAGCCGCAGCGAGTTAAAGCAAATAGTAACCACGAAAAGTACCCAACGCACTGCCATACAAAAAGAGATCTCAGCAGTATCGGTAAAAAGAGAAACTTACATTAATCAGGAAAAAGCCCGCCGTGCCAATAGAGGCAGTGAGCAAACCCTGGAAACGGAGATTGAAAAAATAATCAGACAACAGGCAAAGAAGTACAACCTGGTTATTCAATAACAGCCTGAGACGGTCCTATATATAAAAAAGCGGCGAGCGTTTATGGAACGTTCGCCGCTAATCTTTTAAAAAGCTTTTTGCTTAGAATGGGAGATCATCATCACCAGCTGCTGATGCTTCAAAACTGCCAGGCATGGTATTGAAGTTAGCATTATTGGCCGCTGGCGCACCAGCACCTCCGCCACCATTTTTGGGAACCATTTTCCAGGCTTTCACATCTGTGTACCAACGACCGTTGTATTCTCTGCTTTCCACATCAAAAGAAACATCCACAAGGTCGCCGGTTTTGAAACTGCCCATATCAATTTTATCGCCCCAAACAGCGATGCATACTTTTTTAGGATAGTTGTCGCCTGTTTCAAGAATAAATTCCTGCTTTTTCCAGGTACCGTTTTTTCCCTGGCCAGACTGAACCTGTAAGAACTGAATAATTTTTCCGCTGATATCCATAGTTAGTAGTTTCTTTTACCTCGTCAAAGGTATGTTTACCGTTCACATTTCGGGAAAATTGATCTCACAATTTTTTAACAGCCCTAAAAAGAAATCTTATCGGGGGTCAACATCCTCCAGGTCGTCATCATATTGATCTTTAAGGCCCAACTCTTTACAGGTACACCATTCATCAAACGGACAGGATGGCGGGTCATAGCTGCAGAATTCAATGGTTTCAAAACCATTTTCCACAATAGCCACTTTTTTTTCAAGAACACTGATCAGCAGGGTGTATTTCCTGGAAACAGGTAATTGCTCTGGCATTTCCACACCAATGTTCCAGGTAAATAACAATTTCTCAAATGCAAGGCTTACAGCTTCCATTTGTTCACTGGTTAATTGTTCCGGCGGTGGAAACTGTTCTATTTGTAATCCACTGTAATAACTAAAATCATATTCCGGTTCATTCTCCAACCAACGTTCTACCTCTTCAAAATATCGTTCTATGGCTTCCAGATCATTTTCTCCGGCAGCAGCAGAATAGGCTTCAGATGGTTGTTCCCGGCAGGCTTCGGCAATATCCGCAAGCAGGTGGTTAATATAGGACTGCATACAATAAACTTCAATTATGCAAGCATAATCGTATTTTATTATTATGAAATAACAACCGTTTTGGGGCGAAGGGTTTAATTTTTCGAATAAGCCTGGTAGCTTTACTGAATGGGTATTGTACAATAACCCATACCGTTATATACTGGCTTTATATATTACGCGGAAAGTTAATTAATTCTTACAATAAAAAAAGCACCGATTTGCAATCGATGCTTCATTTATAAGATTTACAAAAAAATGTATGATTAGGCTGCCATTCGGTGAGTTAACTGGTCGCCAATTGCTTCAGCAACATTGGGTGGTATATTACTCACGGCAGAACCTCTGTCGATGGCGGTTATTCGTTGTAATGCCGGGTGCCATCCAAAAATATAAACAGGACTTCCATTCACACTTACCCGGTATTGCGTTTCCATAGTGTAGGTTTGAAATGCGGTGGCTTTAACAAAAATTGGAGTATTATTAACCACCAGTTCAAACTCCTCTGTTCTCGTTGTATTCTTTCTGGTACTCATAAAAGAAACCTCCCTTTTAAAATTATATGAATACAGTAGTTTTTCAACAACTATGCCGGAAAAGCCCTACTGCGCCAGTTCCCTGAACTGTAATTCTTCACATATAGAGAGGAGATTCTACTATAAGCAGTTATGCATTTAAATGCACAACGATTGAGTAAATAAAACAACAATTTGTGGAAACAATTCTATTATGAACCACGCTGTGCACGTCCGGCTACCCGGGTTGATTTGGCGGCACCTTTCGTATTACTTTTTCCTTTAGTTGGAATAGGAGCTTTATTGCCCGTTGCAATGTTGCCTTTCTTCTTGTCTTTATTCTTGCCAGTATTAAACAGTGACATATATTCTTATTTAATGGGTAAAGTTACAAAAGCCTGTCAAAATAGAATGAGGCTAAAACAAGGGTTCAATATAACGAATAACTCATTACAAACGTATACCTCCTTGCCCGGCAGGCATAATTTGGGAAACTTTTATAATCGCAATTCATCTCCTGATTACACCATTTTTCCCTGTAATTGGCCCCTGCTAACCGGTAACTATAAAAAAAGCCACCCTGCAACAGATGACTTTTACTTTTTTCATGGCCAAACCCGTTACTGACACTTAAAACTTCAAAACCGAATACTTCAGCGGGTTGATCTTAACCTGTACTATACTTACTAACACCCGTTATTCTATAATCATTTGTAATTCAAACAATAACAACCCGTAGCCGACAAATATTCGGTAACACACTACAAATTTACAATAAATTTCTTAAAATATTCTTGTTGTCAGAATATTATTCAGAAATATCCTAATTTTACAGAAAATTCATCGGAATGGATGTTGTTTTAGACAATACTGATCTGCAAATCCTGGAGCGCATGCAGGCCAATGCCCGCATCTCAAATGCCGACCTGGCCCGCGAATTAAATATGGCGCCTTCGGCAGTACTGGAACGGGTAAAAAAGCTGGAACAGAAAAAAGTGATCCAGGGTTATTCTACCCAGATCAATCCGGCCTCGATACAACAAAAATTACTGGCGTTCATATTTATCCGCTCGTCTGAAGGTTTTACATGCAGCAGTAGCACCGCCCAGGCATTAGCGGCTATCCCTGAAGTGCAGGAAGTGCATCACATTGCCGGTGAAGATTGTTATCTTATAAAAATACGCACAACCGACTCATCAACACTGATGCAGTTAATGCGTAGTCAGCTGCAAAAGATCCCTAACATCGCAAGCACGAAAACAACCATCGTTCTGGAAACCGTGAAAGAACAACAACAATTGGTGATTCCTAAAATTTAACTGTATGAGTGATGTAAAAAAAAGCGCCTCTCCTTTAATGGTCGTAATTGCCTTTGCAACGGTGTACCTGGTGTGGGGCTCAACGTATTTTTTTATACAACGCGCTGTTGAGCATATTCCGCCATTTATATTAGGCGCTATCCGTTTTTTAATTGCTGGTAGCTTATTACTTGGCTGGTGTGCTATTAAGGGTGAAAAATTATTTAACTGGGATCATATTAAACCAGCGTTGGTGAGTGGTTTGCTGATGTTGTTTGTTGGGAACGGCGCTGTTATCTGGGCCGAACAATCTCTGGCCAGTTCGCTGGTAGCCGTACTGGTTTCATCGGCACCCATCTGGTTTGTGGTATTGGATAAACCCAAATGGAAAGATAACCTTACCAGTCGCCCCACTATAGCAGGATTGATCGTTGGATTCATTGGTGTAATTCTGCTGTTCAGCGAACAAACATCCAAAGCATTGGGTGCGGGCAATGGTTACCAGGTAATAGGATTGATCGTATTGATCATTGGCGCCATGAGCTGGGCCGGTGGTTCCTTATATTCCAAATACAATTCAAAATCTACTTCGGCAACAGTGAACACGGCCTGGCAAATGCTGGCCGCCGGTGTTGCTTTTGTACCTGGTAGTTTTATTAATAATGAATGGAGCAGTTTTCAGGTGGCCTCAGTAACAACCGGATCCTGGTTGTCGCTGTTCTACCTCATAACAATGGGTTCACTGGCAGGTTTCAGCGCTTATGTATGGTTGCTGCAGGTTCGGCCGGCCACACAGGTAAGCACCTATGCTTATGTAAACCCAGTAGTAGCCGTTCTGTTAGGGGTCCTTTTTGCTGGTGAACATATGACGGCCCTGCAAATAACCGGACTGGCAGTGATCCTGTTGAGTGTGCTGTTGATAAACCTCGCAAAATATCGCAACGAAAAAAAGTCGATTGCCAATGATTCGGCATCCTCGTCCATAAACGACAACATTGTAATTACGCCCAGGCAAAAGGCAGCAATTTAATATTGAATAAGTAATTGGGTTTTTAGGTTAAATAAGCCGGCCAGTGATGGCCGGTTTTATTTTTTCCGCCGCCCTGCCCTGATATTTTAAGATTTGTGTTAATTCCGGGCTCTAGCTTTCTGTTAATAATGGTTTATTGTACCTTGTGCCCGCCCCCTCCAAAAACTTAGAACAAAAAACTAAGAACTTTTGCTCCCTACCGTTGAAAATAATAGGGCTTATGCCTATTTTTATCGCTGTTCCAAATATTAGCTTTTTTAACATTCATCCAGTATTGTACCTATAATCTCTGATCTATGAAAAAGGGAATAAAAATCTTCTGGTGGCTTTTTTTTATCGGTATTACCTGCGGAGTACTGCTAATTGTTTCTGCCAGTATTGGTTTATTGGGCAAAATGCCATCCATTACAGAATTATCGAACCCAACGGCGCTCATCGCCAGCCAGGTGTATGCCGAAGATGGCAGCCTGATGGGTAAATACCTAATTGAAGACCGTATTGATGTAGAGTTTAAAGACATCAGCCCTCAGGTAATAAATGCCCTGGTTGCAACTGAAGACGAACGCTTTTATTCCCACAACGGCATCGACGGCCGTTCGCTAATGCGCTCCCTTTCGTCTTTTGGGACCAGTGGCGGCGCCAGCACCATTACCATGCAAACAGCCAAAAACCTGTTTACCGATGATTGGGCTACCAGCAGCCTTCCGGCGCGGCTTATTCAGAAAATAAAAGAAGCCATTATTGCTGTAAGGCTGGAACGTAATTTTTCAAAAGAAGAGATCATCACCCTTTATTTAAATACTGTTGCTTTTAGCGACAACGTATATGGGATCAGAAATGCCTCCAGTACCTTTTTTCAGAAAGAACCTTCAGAACTGAGCACTTCTGAGGCTGCCGTATTGGTAGGTATGTTAAAGGGGAACCAGCTGTATAACCCACGCAGATTTCCCGAAAGAGCCAAAGACAGAAGAAATGTGGTATTACATCAAATGGTTAGAAGTGGTTTTATTACTGAACCCCAGGCAACTGCTTTGGGTAAGGAACCAATAAAACTGAATTATAGAAAACTGAATGAGAATACAGGTCTTGCGCCTTACTTCCGAGCAGTATTGGGCGAAGAATTAAAAAAATGGTGTAAAGAGCATGAAAACCCCGCTACTGGCAAGCCATATAATATCTATAAAGATGGATTGAGGATCTATACTACCATCAACCCTGTATTACAGATGTATGCAGAGCAGGCAGTAGCCCGCCACATGCCCAACATGCAAAAAATACTGAATGGGCAAAAGAATATCAAAAACGGCGCAGTATGGAAAGAACATGAGAATATCCTCGAAAATGCCATGAAACAAAGCGATCGCTGGAAGAACATGAAGAAGGATGGCAAAAGCGAAGATGAGATCCGCAAAAGCTTCAAGGAAAAAACCAAAATGACGGTTTTTGCGTGGAACGATAAGCGGGAAATTGATACCCTGATGTCGCCATACGACAGTATCAAATATTGCCGTCAAATGTTACAGGCCGGCTTTATGGCCATGGACCCACAAACCGGCGCCATAAAAGCCTGGGTTGGAGGCGTTGATTTTAAAACATTCAAATTCGACCATGCCAATATTGGTACCAAACGGCAGGTAGGTAGTACCATTAAACCGTTGCTGTATGGACTGGCCATTAATGATGGTGGTTTTACCCCCGCCACACCAGTGGAAGATGTACAGCAAAATTTTGAAGGTTTTGGTCCTGTGCCCGCTACTAATGCTTCCTGCTCAAACCAAACTATGCCAATGGCCGAAGCGCTGGCTCAATCACGTAACTGCGCTACAGCCTATATAATGAAGAATATGGGTAACAAAGGCAATGATGCTGCCGTGCGGTTTGTTAAATTCTTAAAAACCTGTGGTGTAACAACTGATATTGACCCCGTACCCGCTATTTGCCTGGGTAGCGGTGAAATTTCATTATATGAAATGCTGCAAGCCTATAGTATGTTCCCCGCCGGCGGCTTCTCCGTTAAACCCATGTACATCACCCGTATTGAAGATAAAAATGGCAATCCTTTACAGGTATATACTTCAGAACGTAAAGAGGTGATCAGTGCATCAACCGCCTATAATGTTATTACTATGATGCAGGGCGTTATCAATCACGGTACCGGGGTACGAACTGCCAGCTATGGCATCAACATTGCTAACGTGGCTGGTAAAACCGGTACAACCAACGATAACAGTGATGCCTGGTTTATGGGTTATACCCCGCAATTATTGTGCGGCGTTTGGACGGGTTGCGACGATCGCTTTATCCGGTTCAGCAGTACTTCTGTTGGTCAGGGCGCTTCACTGGCCTTGCCGGTATGGGCATATTTTTATGCAAACTGTTTAAAAGACAAAAGCACCGGGCTGGATGCCAAACACCTTTTTGTAAAACCGCAGGGGATGGTGGCAGACACACTTCAAGACTGGTCTAAAAGACCTTCGGTTGGCAGTGGAGAAGATAATGGGGCAGTCCCGGTAGACAGCTCTACGAATAGTGGATATTAAAGTTTAAAATATTAAGTTATTAAGGGCCGACTAAAAGTTTTTAGTCGGCCCTTTTTCTTTTATATTGCTGATCGTTACATCAGAAAAACAATTACTCCTGCATGCGCCATTTATTATTGTCATTCACGCTTGTTTTATCTATCTCAGATTTTGCACAATCCCAATCGCTGTATGATCCGGCAGAAACATTTGCGCCGGGGTTTTATGCCAATAAAAGCAGCAGCATCCGATCGGCTAATGGCGCACCCGGTTTGGCATACTGGCAAAACCGGGCTGATTATACCTTGCAGGCTACTATCGATACTGCAAAACAACTGTTGACCGGTTATGCTGTTATCCATTACACCAATAACAGCCCCGATCCACTATCATCATTATGGTTGCAGCTCGATCAAAACACCTATCAAAAGGGTGCGCGCAGTAACTATTTAACTGATCAGCAACCGCAGGAGTTTACAACAGGCTATTCAATAGATGACGTTCAAATTCAGCAGAACGAAAAGATCACCCGTGCTAATTATATCATAACCGATACGCGCATGCAGGTAAGGTTGGGCAAAGCCCTGCCGGCAAAAAGCGGTACCATCACCATTCGTATAAAATACCATTACACTATTCCGGGTGCGTTTGGCGGCCGTACAGATTATGTAAAAACAAAGAACGGCACCATTTATGAAATCGCTCAATGGTATCCGCGCATGTGCGTATATGATGACCTCATTGGTTGGAACACCCAGCCCTTTTTAGGCAGCGGCGAATTTTATTGCGAATATGGCAATTTCGATTATAGTGTAACTGTGCCCTGGAATATGATCGTAGCAGGTGCCGGTGAATTACAAAATCCCACAGAAGTACTTACGCAAAAACAAATAGAACGGTTGACGGCGGCCCGCAACAGCGACAAAACGGTTATCATCAGGTCTGCCGCAGAAATTACCGACCCGCACAGCCGGCCGGTACAAAAGGGCAACCTGACCTGGCGTTTTAAGATGAACAATACCCGCGATGTGGCTTTTGGCGCTTCTGCTGCTTTTATTTGGGATGCGGCCCGGGTTAATTTACCCAGTGGTAAAAAATGCATGGCCATGTCCGTATTCCCGGTTGAAAGCGATGGTAATGACGCCTGGGGCCGTTCAACAGAATATTTGAAAGCATCTATTGAGCATTTTTCTGAGACCTGGTTTGAGTATCCTTACCCTACTGCAATTAATGAAGCCGGTATTGCAGGTGGCATGGAATACCCCGGCATTTTATTCGATGGAATCAATGATAAAGGGAAAGAATTATACTGGGTTACTGCCCATGAAATAGGCCACAACTGGTTCCCAATGATCGTTGGTTCTAACGAACGCAGCCATGCGTGGATGGATGAAGGCTTTAATACATTTATTGACCTGTATGCTTCAGACGCTTTTAACAAGGGGGAATATGCGCCCAAACGCGACAGTGAATATGCACCCGGTGGTGGTAACCCCGCCGATGAAATATTGCCTTATTTAAATGATCCCAAAGCACCTTCTATGATGATGGCTGCCGATGCCATTCCGGAAACCTATCGCCACCCCATCTCTTATTTTAAACCCGCTTTTGGTTTATACCTGTTGCGGGAATACATTCTGGGAAAAGACCGTTTTGACTATGCCTTTAAACGGTATGTTCACAACTGGGCATTCAAACACCCTTCGCCCGAAGACTTCTTCCATGCTATGGATAATGAAAGCGGTGAAGACCTTACCTGGTTTTGGCGCGAATGGTTTTGCAACAACTGGTCACTCGACCAGGCCATACAACAGGTAACCGTATCCGGTAATACGGCCAGGATCACTATAGCCAACCTTAATAAAATGGTTATGCCGGTAGCTATACAACTAACATTCAGCAATAGTACCACCCAACGCCTGCAATTGCCGGTTGAAACCTGGTTCCAGCACACAACTTATACACTTTTGGTACCAGTTACAACTACCTTAACCAATGTTACCATTGATCCTGACCAGCTATTACCCGATGCCAACCGCCAAAACAATGTGTGGAAAGCTCAATAAATTACCTTTGTATAAACATCATGAAGCATGACCCTGACAGAAAAGATACTGTTCCTTGCCTTTGGGTTTTTGATCATCATTTTTATTTCAGTGGGTTATCTGAATAAGACTGATGCACTAAAGCTCCTGAAAGATAAGTATGAAGCGGCCCTGGGCGGGAACGACAGGGAAGCCGCCATTGCTGCGGGTCAGGCTTATTACCGCTCCTTACGGGGTGGTGGCGAATTGTCTATTGAAGACGAACGGGCTATTCTTAGAGATGTAGCACATTTGCCAGAAATAGAAAACTCAGAAGAAGTGTAGCATTTGAATTGCTGATTTTGAGGTGTCGGGATGGAGAGATTTCATGTATGTTCGGACTGTTGATCTATTTTCAAATCCTGAAATCACTCAGGTAGTCCATTCAATTTTACGCCACACCCCATATAAGTAATTCCATTATACCTGGCTTCTACCTTGTATTCATACCAGTTATCGCTCATACCATCGCTGCAAAACTGAGGGGTGATAATTATTTGTATCCCACATGTAGTAGTGTCTGTATTATAAATGTACTGGCCGTTCTGTTGTATAGCTGCCACATAGGGAAATACAGTGGGGTGACTGCTATCTACCTGTAAAAAACTGATCTGTTTATCTTTATCTATTTCAATTAGCCAGAACGGTTCATTACCCAGGCCAAAAAAATCAATGCCAGCAGCTTTCTTTTCCATCCAGGCAATATTATCGGCGCCTATTATTTTACGACTTAGATAGGAATTTGAGTAAAGCGCATCAGGCGCGCCTGTTAAACTTACTTCTTTTAAGCCTTTATTAGAAACTGCAAAACGTTTGGTAAGGGTGTTGTTCACCAGTAATTGCAATTGGTCGTTAGTGGTTAACCACCGGCCTTCCGTTTCCTGCGGTGGCAGTTCCCTTCCGTTAAATTCATCTTTCAGGTGAAAGGTATGGTCGGATAATAATAAAACTTTTCTGGTGATATTGCTGCAATCAGTGCAGGGAATAATGCCAGTATAATAACCCGGCATAAAGGTAGTAGGCGTATCTGACTCCTCTGTGTCAAGATTACGTAGGGGAAATAGCGTATCAATTATAGTAGAATCCGATGGGGATGGTACAGGTACGGGTGAAGGATCATTGCAGGCTATAATAACCAGCATAAACAGGCCAAAACAGGATTTCATGTTTAATTATTTTCCAAAGGGATTTTTACCGGAAAGTAGAGGTTACCGTACAAAGAATGGGCCGTTATTAATTTAAGTGAAGAAAAAGAGGGTACGGATGTTGGTAATTTGCCCTTCAGTAAAGAGGACCCATCCTTAGCTTGCTTTGCCTTTGTGTTCCCAAAATTCTTTAACGATCCTGCCATCTGCCATTTGGCGAAGCCGTCGCGTAAAGCGTTCGCCTTTAATTTGTCCGGTGTTATCCTTGCGGCCCAGGACCAACACTATGGCATCACCTTCCCTATCGGTTTTAAATGACAGATCGTAGTGATTGCAATGCGTTTCGATACAAGAAGATGGTTGGTACTTCTTACGTAAGATTTTTAAAACAGGTTCTTCCAGCTCCATAGTTCTAAATTTTAAACATGACCAAATGTGTTTTTCATTTTCATAGTTAGTGAGGCCTTCTTTCATAACCATTAATGTTGTCAGCCCTATATAGGTTCAGACGGTAGAGGGGAGAATCGCTTATCTGTATTTAATTTAAGGAATGCTTGCCGGCCAGGTAATGCAACAGTAAAATAGACACGCAGTTTTCGTTTTTCTGATTGTTAAGCAATCGGTATAAAAAACTGAAATAATGATGCCAATATCCGTACCCCTATATGTGCAGGCTTTTTTAACCGCACATATACAAAAGCGTGGCATATGTTGTACAATTCAGGGTGGATTTGAATGAATAAGGTGGGTAAAATAATTAACAGGCACACGTTGCCTAAAATGAACTTTAAACATGGGGAGCACGGAAGGAAAGCTTTAAAAATTATAGCAGGTATACGTGAATTGGTAAAATTTTCAGGAAGGCACCATCTGTATTAGATGGCAATGATCATTCAGCTTTTTAAAGTTACAACTTTACAGTCTAAAAAAAACACTGGTATAGTAAGATTGGCCATAGCAGGCAACATTTTTCTATAAAATCGATTGGGTATTTGATAAGGGATTATTTACCAATACTATAATAAGCCAAATAGTCGTTCGTTATTTTCATTTTTTTAGTGCATACACATTAAAAATACGTACTTTAATAACTCATGGACTATCTAAAGAAGTATAAGAGCTTTTTATACAGTTATTACCTTAGCTCAGGCGTACGTATTACAGCAGGAGTGGTTTTACCCGCACTTATTTTTAGTTATTTCGACATGCTGTCACAAGGGGTGGCCGTATCGCTGGGCGCCATGTGTGTAAGCGGTACAGATAATCCTGGCCCTATTCACCACAGGCGCAACGGTATGCTTATCTGCCTGTTGTTTTTAGTGGTAGTAGCCTCCTTTACCAGCCTTTCAGCTGCCTATCCGGTGTTGCTGGGTATTCTCATCACCGTTTTTTGTTTTGTTTTATCCATGATTGGTGTGTATGGCGCCCGTGCCATTGCTATTGGGGTTAATGCTTTACTTATCATGGTTTTACAAATGTCGCACCCAAGCCAGGGAAATGAAGTGCTCATACAGGCCGCGTATATTTTACTGGGCGGTCTATGGTATACCGGTTTAAGTTTATTGCTTCATAAGTTTGCCCCCTACCGGTTAGGTCAGCAGGCATTAGGTGAATGTATGGCCGCCACTGCCAATTATATTCGTATTCGCGCTCAGTTTTATGATGTACATGCCGACTTCGATAAGATCTATCGCCAGATGATAGAACAACAGGCAATCGTTCACACAGAACAGGAACTGGTTCGGGAACTGTTTTATAAAAGTCGCGACATTGTAAAAGAAACAACCAATACCGGCCGCACCCTGTTGATGCTTTTCAGAAGCCTGGTTGATCTGTTTGAGCAGATCATGACTTCGTACCACGATGACTACAAAGACCTGCATGCTGCTTTTGAAGGTACCGAGCTTATGAACCGATACCGACAACTGATCATGCAACTGGCAGCCGAACTGGATGACATTAGCATAGCTGTAAAAAGCGGTCGCCGGTCGCGGGAAACCACTGCCCTGGCCAATGCCATTCAAGAAACCCGACGTTATTACATCGAACTACGGAATACGAAAAGGACCCCCGAAACGCTGGAGTACTATATTACCATGCGGAATATATTGAGCAATATTGAAGATATTGCCAACCGCATGCATACCCTGCATTTATACACCAGCTATCAACAGAATGTTGCCAATATTAACACCCCCGACGACTATGAAAAATTTGTGAACCGGCAGGATTTCAGCTTTAAAGTGTTGATCGATAACCTCAGCATGCAATCCAACTATTTCAGACATGCGTTACGGGTAAGTTTGGCCACGCTGGTTGGTTATATAGCCTCCCTGTTCCTGAATGTGGGACATAGTTACTGGATATTACTCACCATTATTGTAATATTAAAACCCCAGTACAGCCTTACAAAAAAACGGAATTTCGAAAGACTGTTTGGAACTATTGCAGGCGCCATCATTGGTTTGGGTATTCTGTATTTTATAAAGGACAGGACCGTTTTGTTCGGGATCATGCTGGTATTAATGCTGGGCACATACAGCCTGCTGCGTACTAATTATATGTTCGCCGTTATTTTTATGACGCCGTATGTTTTATTGATCTTTCAATTGCTTTACGATATCCCCTTAAAAAATGTACTTACAGACCGACTTATAGATACCACTATAGGCTCTATCATTGCCTTTATTGCTAATCTGCTGATCGTTCCGCTTTGGGAACGTGCACAGATCTCGAGCCTTATTGCTACGGCTATTGAAAAGAACACCGCCTGGTTTAAAACTGCCGTCACCAATTTTATGGGTAAACCGGTTACCCCCATCGAATACCGCATAAGCCGTAAAGAAGCCTTTGTTGCCCTGGGCAACTTATCCGATGCTTTTACCCGCATGCTAGGGGACCCTAAATGGCAGCAAAAAAATATCAATCTTATTCATCAGTTTGTGGTATATAACCACCTGCTTACCTCTCACATCGCCACGCTCTCTAATTTCGGACAGCAATTTGCGGTGGCTAACGTAACCAAAGATTTTATTCCGGTAACCAATTATATTGAAACTGAGCTTTGTGCGGCTACAGCTATTCTTAAGGGTGCACCAACCCAGGCCGAATCGGCCCGAACACCTCAATGGCAAATGATTGATAAACGGGTTACCAATTTAATGATGAACCGGCAAAAAGAACTGCATCAGGGTTTAACAGATACCGACACGCGCAAATTATTGCTGGAAGTAAAATCTGTAACCGATGAATTCAGGATCATTCATGATGTTACGACTGATATAAAGAAAACGAGTCTGCAACTGGCAGCAGCAGGTTGATTTAGCGGTTTTGGATCAGCCATCAATTCACGCACTCAATTTGTCATTTCACACATCTTATCCATCTGGGTGCTTATATAGCATGGTAGCTTTAGTATAAAAGCATATTACCATGAAAAATTTTGCAGTGGCTGCACTGTTTGCCACATTTCCATTTGTTGGCTCCGCCCAGCTGGGCGGACTTGTTAATAAAGTTAAAAACAAAGTAAACCAACGGATTGATCAAAAGGTTGATGCTGCCATTGATAAAGGGTTGGATAAGGCAGAAGGAAAATCCACCACAAAAACGGCATCTCCTGCCACAACGTCTTCGAGTAATACAACCGTAGCGGATGAACCGGTTTTAAAAAGCACCTCGAAATTTGATTTCATTGCCGGATCTACCATCTTCTATTACGAAAACTTCGAGCAGGAAGCCATGGGCGAACTGCCTACCGGTTGGAACACCAATGGCACCGGCGAAATAACCAGCCTTGATAAGTATCCCGGCAAATGGCTTCGCGTTCATCACCCTTTCACCTATCTTACCGCTAACAAAACAGCCTTCAGTGAAAACTATACTATCGAATTCGATATCATTCTGCAATTAAAAAACAATGGCTGGATGTATCCACAGGTTTCTTTTGGTCTTTTTTCATCAGGCACCGAAGCCACTACGGCAAATGACTTTTTAAAGGACTACGACAAATACGGTGCGGTAACTGCTTTGTTTACCCCGGGTGAGTTTAAAAGTTCAAAGGTTGTGCTGAAATCGTACGTGGATGGAAAAGGCTTTTTTACCGGTGAACCCAAAAGCATTCCTGAGCTGGAACAATGGTACGGCCGTCCCGTACACATTGCCATTCAGGTGCAGAAAGAACGGTACCGCATGTGGGCAAATGAGGTAAAAATATTTGATATCCCCAAAGGAGTACCGCTGAACTATGTAATGAATCAGCTGCAGATAAGGATTCACCACACTAATTATAACGACAGCCAGTACGGAATATATCTCAGCAATATAAAAATGGCCAAGGGTTTGCCCGACACCCGGCATAAACTAATTGATGAAGGAAAATTCAGCACCACTTCTATTTTATTTGATGTAAATGCCGCTACGCTTAAACCGGAATCGTATGGTACTATAAAAGAAATAGCAGGCATTTTAAATGACTATAAAGAAGTGCGGATAAAAATAACCGGTCATACCGATAGTGATGGCAACGATAAAGACAATCTGCTTTTATCGCAAAAACGCGCAGAAGCAGTAAAAACAGCCCTGGTAAATGAATATGGAATTGATGGTTCCAGACTTGAAACTGAAGGAAAAGGCGAAGCAGAACCGGTGGCAGATAATAAATTAAAAGAAGGGAAAGCAGCCAACAGAAGAATTGACATGAAGGTGATAAAATAAGTAAACAATAAACCCCGACTGTAACGTCGGGGTTCCCCTTTTCTCACATGTGACTGATAACTATCTTATATAACCACCAGTTGACTAGCCGATTTGTTGTTAGTCGGTTCATGCGAAGACGCCATAAATAATTATGACCCTGTAAATTTGATATAAAGAATGGCCCGTAGGTAGTAAAGCCTGTATGAGTTGCTATTGATTTTGTTTGAAATGTCGAAACTGGTTAAGCGCTCTTACAATCCATTCCGGTTTTTCTCCGGTTCAACCATCTTATCAACAATTCATCAGGCTAAATCCACATTTTACTTTGTCAAAAGTTTATATTTGATGATTCATTACCAATTGTGCAACGATCATTCTTATTTGTTCTCGCTTGTATTTACTCCCTGGTTTGCCTGTCGCAGGATGAAAGGCAATATGCCTTTGCCCATTACGGTACCGATAAAGGACTGGCAGGATACGATGTAAGGGCCGTTGTTCAGGATGAGGCTGGTTATATGTGGTTAGGGACCTCCACCGGCCTGCAGCGTTTCGATGGCACCCGATTCATTAGCTTTTATTATCGAAAGAACGATTCCACCAGCATTCCGGAAAACAGCATCCACCAGCTTTTCCGTTGTAAAAAGAATAAACTCTGGTTACTCACAGGCTCCGGGCAGGTAGGGGTTTTCGATACCAAATACTTCCGGTATACGCCCGTAGCTATTCAGCCCGTTAAAAAAAGCTCCCTGTTAGCCGATAAAAAGATCTTTACCGACAGCCATGGTAAGATCTATTTACTTTGCTTCAAGAGTGAGTTGTTGGTTTATAATGAAAAAGACAACCAGTTTGTTTCCGCAGCGAACCTGATGCCGCTTCCTCCCAAATGGGCGATCATTTCTTTTTGTGAAGATGTGACAACAGGTAAATATTATATTGGCACCGATTCTGGCATGGTGGTGTACAACCCACAAACGCACAAACAGAGTTATGCAGGTCACAATGTGGAAAACGAGTTGTTGATAACGCAATATGGACGCATTCCGTTTGTTGCACCTATGTTGCTGGATTCAAAACATCGGTTATGGTTTTTAACTTGGCCTCCTACCATTGGCGGACCTTACTTCTTTTGTTTTAACCTGCAAACCAGGACAACCATCTTAAAACAGTATAGCTTTTTCCCACTGGTAAAAGAGTACAACGAGCCGAATGCCATGATGGAACAAAAGAATGGTACGGTTTGGATAAAAGGGCTGAATATATTCGCCCGTTACCATGAGAAAGAGAATAAATTCCAGCTGGTACACAACGGGTATACCAACGATCAAAGCATTGCCTTTGAAAAAGTTTGCGACCTGCGCGAAGACCGGGAAGAAAACCTGTGGGTGGCAACAAATAACAATGGTCTATTCCGGTTCAACCCATCGAAAGAATATTTCCTAAATGTGCATCATTTTAACCGGGTAAAAAATGCACCTGGTGAAGGGTCTGCACTCAGCTTTATTGAAGATAATGGCACCGTTTTAATGGGCGCCTGGGGCAATGGTATTTACCGGTATGATTCTTCTTTTAACAACATACCGGTGGGCATAAAAGGTATCAGTGAAAATAATTCGGCGGTTGTGTGGCACATGTTGCAAGGGAATGACGGCCGAACTATCTGGATGGGTACCCAACCAGGTGGTCTATATAAATACGATCGCAAAACAAGGGCTGCCAAATATTTTGAAGTACCCGCTGTGGAAGGTTCTACCATTTGCCAGCTTGCAGAAGACAGGAATGGTAATTTATGGCTCGGCACCTATGCACGCGGGTTGTATAAATATACCAGAACAGGGCATGGAGATGATTTTACACAGCACGTTGAAAAAATAACCGCCGTAGAGGCAAACACTATCAATGCGCTTGGTATTGATAAAAGCGGTAACCTGATGGTGGCCACCAATACCAACGGCGTATATATACTTGATGTAAACAACAATCAGGTGCTGCATCATTTTTCAACGGAAGGGCCGGCTAATCAACAGCTTCCTGGTATAAATGCCACCGCTATATGTAATTATGACGATTCCACCATTTTCATTGGCTGCGGAGGTATTAATATTTACAATCCCATAAAGCAAACCATTCAACCCATTCGCCTGGGTAATACCAGACCCAATGATGTGGCTGCTATTCAAAAAGACAGGAACGGGTATATATGGGTCACCCAAAGTACCGGTCTGTTACGGATCAGCCTTTACAAAAAAAATATTGCCATTGTATTCGATAGAATAGATGGGATTATCAATGATCACTTTATGGTGGGGGCTTCTGCCTGCCTGTCTGATGGACGGCTATTATTTGGCAGCAGCAATCAGTTCATTGTATTCGATCCCAAGCATATTGACCTGGTTGATTCATTGCCCGATGTTACCATTTCCGGCTTCAAAGTGCAAAACAATTCGCTGTTAGTTGATTCATTGCGAAATTTGAAATTAATAGAACTGGAGCCCTATCAAAATAACATTACTATTGAGCTGTCATCGCTCATGTATAATTCCACTTCCATAATAAAATATAAACTTGATAAAATTGATAAAGACTGGATACGGGCCGATATCTCTAACCAGGCTGTATATCCTTTCCTGCCTCCAGGCACCTATACCTTTACTGCAGTAACAGAAGACAGCGAAGGAAAACCAGGAAGAAATACTACCACTCTTATCATAAAAGTAAAACCGATCTACTGGCAAACCTGGTGGTTTGTTGGGGTCATCCTTTTTGTTTGCCTTGGAATTTTCTTGTGGTTTGATAAATTAAGGATGCAAAAAATAAAGGCTACGGAAAGTGTGCGTAATCGTATTGCAACCAGTCTTACCGAAGACATGGGTAATTCCCTAAGCAGCATCAATATCACCAGCGAGCTGGCTAAGACCAAAATTGATACCGATACTGAACGCACCAAGGAGTATATAATTCAGATCAGCGACAGCAGCAACCGGATGGTACAGGCCATGTATGATATGGTGTGGAGCATTAACCCGGAAAACGATACGCTGCAACATACGTTAGACAGAATGAGAGATTACGCGGCTGAAATGGAGAGCATGTATACGCCATCCATTATTTTCCAGGTTGATGAGCAGGCAAAAGAGGTTCGCTTACGTATGGAAACCCGCTATGAAATGCTGAGCATCTTTAAAGAAGCGGTAAACAATGCCGCCCGTCATTCACAAGCCAAATTTATTGAGGTAAACCTGCGCTACAAAAGCCCATCCCTTATTTTATGTATACAGGATGATGGCAAAGGGTTCGATGTTGAATTGGTGGAATTGTCAAGAGGTCTTAGCGAAATGCGCCGCCGCGCTGCCACCATTAATGCTAAACTCACATTGAAGTCAGAGATCAATACCGGCACCGCAGTGAAACTGGTTATGAGTAGATAATTTTCGTGAATCGGCAGTCGGTAATCGGCAGTCGGCAATAGGTTCTAGAAGTTCGGGCCTCATGTAGTCGTGAAACGTCAAACGTGTAACGTGAAATAAACCAGCGCATCTCACCGCGTTCGCTGCAGTAGCGCCTTCGCTGCGCTCAGGCATAAGGTCAGACGATTGAGATTGATAACTATCTTGCACCGCCGACGCCGGCCATTGCCTCCCCTTACATGGCGCTCTGACGTGTCGGAGTGCCTTATAGTTAACTGGTCAACTTGCCACCTACTTCCCCATCCATTTCTTAAAATCGGTGACCTTTTCACGGCTTACAATGGCCTCTTTATCAACGGCGGGTTTTAGGTTAAGTAATAAGCGGTTGCCAAAATAATCATGAATTTGATCAATGCAGTTTACCGCTACATAAAACGCGCGGCTGATACGAAAGAATTGAATGGGATCCAGCATTTCTTCCAGATCATCCATCGTGTAATCAACTACAAACTTGCGGTTGTCGGTTGTTTTGAAAAAGTTCAACCGGCCATCGCTGTAGAAATAAGCGATCTCTTCTATATCAACGCTTACTAATTTCTGGGCATGTTTAACCAAAAAGCGTTTGCGGTATTCTTTAGGTTGTAGTTTTTGTTGCAGCTCTTTTACCAGGCTGTCTACATTGAGCGAGGGAGTGCTGGTGCTGTTTCCATAGAGTGATTTCAACCCTTTCAGTTTTTCCAGCGCAGCATGCAGGTCTTCTTTTTGAATGGGTTTTAACAGGTAATCCACACTGTTCACCTTAAATGCTTTTAAGGCATATTCGTCGTATGAGGTAGTGAAAATAACAGTGCTTTTCACTTCTACTTTATCGAAGATCTCGAAGCTTTGTCCATCGGCCAGTTCAATATCCATCAGAATGAGGTCGGGCGAAGGGTTTTGTTGTAACCAGCTAACTGAACTCCTGATACTATCGGCTACACCCACAACCTCTGCGGTTGCATCAACGCTAGCTAATGTTTTTTGCAGTTTTCTAACTGCCAGTTCTTCGTCTTCAATAATAAGTACTTTCATGTCCGTGGATTTTGTGGTATACCTGCAAATTACAAATAGCCAACTGCATTACCGGCGAGCCGGGCATGAATTGCCGAAACCGCGGATGAATTGTGTTTTTAAGGGCTGGAATGCCAGATCAGGGGTGAATAAGCGGAATGATCACGGCAAATTCCTTCCCATCGTCGCGAACGGTGATCTCTTCCTGCTTCATTAACCGGTACTTTTTAACAATGTTGCTCAACCCCACTTTGTTGGAAGTGACCATTCTGTCTTTGCGCTGCAGGTTATTACTTACTATTAGCCGGCCGCTGTTGGTGGTCAGGATCATGATCTGTAACGGCTTGTCTTTCAATATCATGTTATGCTTAACCGCATTTTCAACCAGCATTTGCAAGGTAAGTGATGGCAACTGCCAGGTGAGATAGCGCTCCTCTATAGTGATTTTCATATTAAGACCATCGCCATATCGGGTTTTGAGCAAATGGAAATACGAATAAATAAAATCCATTTCCGCTTGCAGGGTAGCTAAGCCGTCTTCGTTGGTACGCAACAGGTAACGGTAAACCTTGCTCATTTCATCAAGGAATTTCTCGGCCTTTTCAGGCTCATCACTGATGAGGGAAGAAAGCGAATTGAGACTATTGAACAGGAAGTGGGGATTTACCTGTCCTTTCAATCCCTCGAGCTGGCTTTGCAGGTTTTCTTTTTTTAACTGTTCTGCCTCATCAACCACTTCGCGCCAACGTTCAAAAAAAGCAGCCCCTTCATTCAGGCTGGTAGCCATGATATTACAAAAAGCGCCCACGATTATCGTCCAGATGTATTTATTCAGGTTTATCTGGTAGCCCATGAAGCCAATATAATCGTAGCCCCAGAAAATGATGCTTAGGGCTGCAATCATGATGGTGATGTAAATGCCCAGGCCAATGGCTATGCGCTTAAACGATTGACTGTATTTGGGAAAGCGGTTGCGTAACATGGTAGCCACCATGCCACAGCACACATAAACCAGGGTTATAACAGCCAGCGTTATTCCTGTTGGTACCAGAAAATTCCGGAGTGAGGAAAAATACAGGGTACCAAATAATACAAAGTTCAGTAAAACGGCAAAGGGTGGCATTAAGACCACTGCTATCACCCATTCCTTCCTAGAGTACGACAATGGTTTTATATCGTCGGCATATGCCTCCATTCCCATCAGTTTACAATTAAATTACAACTGTTTTATACCTGGTTTTTTGTTGTTTGGATCAATTGCCGGTTTTACCGATGAATTGTTCCAATGACCGGGCCAGCTGTGGATTGGCGGTACAAATTACTGAAGAAAAGGCAACAAGGGATCAAGGCAGAAAAAAGTTCAGGAGCTATAAAATCCCCGTGGGAACTTAATAACTCCTGAGCTGGTAGCTGATATTTGGCCAATGTTGATAACTCTCTAAATCACGAAAACTCAAAGTCACTCAATCTTTTCTACTCCTTCATTTTGCCCGATTTTTTCAGGTATCGAACAAACAAATAGACAAATCCCAGGAACGGTAAAATAATTGCCAGCAATAGGTTACGCAAACTGGTATCGTACTGAGTAAGTTCAGCATATTTGAAGAGCAAAATAAGGGTAATACCACTGAGCCAGATGTATTGGGTATTGTATTCTTTCAGTACCCAGCGCTTCCATTTGAACCGCATGCTATGGAAAGTTGCGGATATACCCTTCAGGCTGGGCACCCACCGGTTTACAGTGGCCGTATAGCCATTGTATTTATCACCGAATTTGTTGCGTAAAAAATTCTCTTCGGCCAGCACGATGGCCTGGTATACAAAAAGAAAGAATGGGATAAATATTGCTACGTACAACAGGGAATTCGATAATACCCCAACTCCGCACAACATTAAAATATTACCCACATACAATGGGTTACGGCAGTGATTAAAAATGCCACTGGTCACCAGTTCTTCGGCATACACTTTTCCTTCTTTACCGCCTCGAATAATATAAGCCAGGCCAATAGTAGCACCCCTTATCAATTGACCGCTAACAGTAATGATCAATCCAATAATAACGGGTAATAAATAATAGTTCGGACCAAAGTAGGGGGTCTGATTTCTTGGTTTCTTAATGATTTATAGTTGGACGGCAATCATAGCCGGGAATTGCTATTTTGTCAGAAATAATTATACCAGAAAAAAACGCTTCAAAACAGACATTAATGCAAATCGCCCTTTGTGGGGAATATCAATTTCCTCAATAACGGCTACATACCCTAATATAAAGGCCTTGCCTATCCCGGAAATAGACAAAATGGCAATTTGTGTAGATGAAACAAGATATTACAATGTGTAATTTGATAACCTTTGTTTGCAGATATTAATCACATTTTAAGATGAACTCACGGTTAAAGGCCCTCTTTTTTAGCGCTTATGCGCAGGGATCACTGTTAGTAAAGTAAGTGTTCTAAGAGTTTGCCACTAAACCAAAATAAGTTTAATACAAAGGCGGGCCAATTAATTAGTCAAATAGTTTGAAATAGCTTGTGGGCGTAGCATCTTTGTGTCGTTAACCGTTAACAGTATCCAATTTCCAGAAAAAACCTGATCGTATCCTATCTAAGTCCAATATGTGAAAAAACCGCTTTGTCCAGTCCTGTGAAGTCCATCCAATCCTGAAAGACCAATTGTTTACCAAGGATCCCTTTAAATTAATTAATTATCCTCCCGATGTCTTGTCGGGAGGTTTTTTTTGCTCACGCTACTACTATAGAACAGTCGGGATCAAGTTAAAATCCTGGGGGTGTTGGTAGTGCAGTCCGTTTTGGCCATCATTGAAAAATTTAGTATGTTAGATGACTACGGCTCATGTGCATATCCGCAAGAGGTGTTTCAAAAAAACTCTTCAAAAACGCTCTTTTACTGCCCCCTTATAGCGACCTTATAGCAATATGGTACCGCGCTATGCCTCCTCGTTGATACCTCTTTTCCTCCTCTGCGTTCGATGCATCGGCACCTTCGCTACGCTCAGGAATGGGCTCCCGACTGGTGAGATCAATAATTATCTTGCATCTTTGAATTCTTCCCTACTTCCTATATTTCTCGCGTGTCACCTCATCAACAGGTCAGCCGGTCAACTTCCTACATCTTACCTCTTACATCCTACTTCCTGTATTCCCCCTCGTCAATTGGTCAACTTTCCTTCAACCTTTCAATCGCCCCCCTTATCAATTCCGGCTCAAAGCCCTTTTGGAGCAGATAATCGGTTGTTTTTGACATTTTCACAAAACCATTCACGCCCTCGCCTTTTATAGTGCCCCATTTTTGTTCTGCCAGCTTGTGTAATGTTTTCTCATAGTCCTCGGCATCCAGCTCCTTCATGGCCCTGTTAATGCAATAGGTGCTTACCTGTTTCTGTTTCAGGGCGTGTTTTATTTTTACCCTTCCCCATTGTTTCATGCGGAATTTACCGCCGGCAAACTGAATGGCAAAACGTTCCTCATTCAGGTAATCTTCTTCGATCAACTGAGCAATTGATTCTTCCACCATTTGTTTGCGTAAGCCAAAAGAATAGAGTTTTTCTTTTACCTCCGCATGACAGCGTTCCTGGTAAGCACAATAATGCCGTAGCTTTTGTAACGCCTGTTCTTTACTGAGCTGCTGTTTTCTTTGAAACATGGTTACTCCTCAATTCTATCCAAACAACCAAATTCATTCTTCAACAGGTCGTCGTAATAGTCAGCCTTTTTAAACAGGTTGTCGAAAGTTTTTACACCGCCGTCTTGGGTGATATCCAGATCATACATGATACACGATAAAACAATGTTCTGGTTCTGGCAACTTAATACCAGGCTGTTGGTGCGGTAGTTTTCCTGTAGTAAGAATTGATACAGCGGTTTTATTTTCAGGGCATCTTGTGGCATCTGGCACAGGTACGCATCGCCAACCACAAAGTAGTTTTCGGCATTGTAAGTGATCTTTATTTTAGCGCTTCCTTCCCGTACTTCCCAACGGTTCACCCCATCGCGGGAGAGCTTGATGTCTTTACCCAGTTCTTTTAAAATATCTTCTATTATTTTGGCAACACCGGTAGGAACTGCTTCCTGTTCGGGCATTTTAGGCAGTTTTACTTCGGTGCCGCAGGCAGGACAATATTTTTCTGAATCTATGTTTTCAGGCAGCACCAGGTAATCGCAACTATGGCAACGGGTACTTGTAACGCCTTTATGCGGCGCATATAACTGGAGGGCCTGGCGCAGGTAATTTACCGGTAAGGCAAAACCCATATTATCGCCACCCTGTATCTTGAACGAATTCACGCCAATCACTTCTCCATTGGTATTCACCAGGGGGCCGCCGCTGTTGCCAGGATTGATGGCCGCATCGATCTGAATGAATTTTAAACCATCGCGAACGCGGTCAACTTTTGAAATAACGCCCTGGGTGGCAGAATAATTAAACCCGAAGGGGTGACCAATGGCCAATACCTCATCGCCATCTTTCAGTACATCGTACTGGCCCAGGCGAATTTCAGGGATCTCAATATTGGCGGGGCCCTGCAGAAACGCCAGATCGTGTTTGCGATCGGTATACCAAACGCGGGATAATGTTTTTTCAAAAGTTTTACCGGCAATTGTAACCTCTGCATTGTCATGGACCACATGATCATTGGTTACAATTAAATCAAATTCTTTTACATAAAAGCCCGTACCGGTTCCGGTTTGGGTGGCTATTTGTATGATGGCGGATTGAAACTGACCTATTATATCCTGAACCATTGATTGAATATTTTGCACCGACCAGGTGTTCACCGTAGCGGCAGACACCCGTTTGTTTAAAAAATTAGTTTGCGTCGAAATTTAAGGTAGTGATCTCTGTACAAAAGCTGCTGTTGAAGGCTACCAGATTTTGGAACTGCAGGCTTTCCACCTTAAACAGCAATTTGGGATACTTCGGTTGCCAGGCAGCTGTTATCTGGTTGATCCGTGCAATAATGAGCTCCTGGTCAAACTGACCTGATTGCGCGTCATAAAATGGGACCGTAAATCCCAGCGCCTCAAAATACGGACGATAATTTATCTGCATATACAACAGTACCAGATCACTGAGCGGTTTGGGTAAACTGTAAGAATACTGGCTGAACGTAAGTGCGTATTCCATTACGTTATTGGCAATAAGCGGGTAGCTGTTATCGCGGTACCATATTACATTTTGCGCCGCTGCATTAATGGCGTCCGCCACGGTTTGGTGATGTTGCGGCATCACAATAGCGAATGTATGTTTTGAGCGGAACAGGTAGGGGTATACTTCTTCTTTTGTTTTACCCAGCAGTTTTCTGTAGCCTTCTATCATACCCTGGTTGCGTTCTACCGTGTTCTTTTCGTCTTTACGGTAATAGATCTCCACAACCTTTTCCAGCTCGTTCAGCAGTTTACCATCGGGGCAGATCAGGAAATCGATGCGGAAGGCCAGCGCCAGCAGCAAATAGGCAATTCCACCCGCAAATTTATCAGAGTCCAGGGAAGCTGCATAGTCAAGCGTTTCCCCGATCCAGGTAAGCATGAAATTGTATTTCACGGCTTTTTCTGCTTCGGGAATACCAATGATATGTTCCGTATCTACGGTTTGCAGGGCGGCAAATTCCTGTACCAGCAGGTCGTCAAGTTTATCGGCTTTTATGGCCAGTTCTTTTAACCCGTAGTACAATTTGTTGGGATTGGCGGCCCTTATATCACTATCGAACCGCATGCACAGGCGATCATTATCCAGGGCATAACGGCTGTAATAGAGGTTGAAATTCATTTCAAGCAGGCGGCGCATAACGGGCACGCTGGCCTGTGGCATTTTAGCCAGGGTAATTTCGGCCTTCAGGCTTTCTTTGTCAAATTCGCCCCGCACGATCTTTGAACCCTGGTATAGCTGAAAGGTGCCGCTTTCGTTGTTTTGGTTCAGGATAACATTACCGGCTTTATCATCAGCCAGGTAATCAAAAAATGCTGCAATGCTGTCGAAATAGGATTGTTGTTTGAAAAGATTGTCGGCATCGGTCCAACGGCGCACTTTTTCAACTGTTTTATTATTATCGGAATAGCGGCCAAAAGGGATGTCGGGTTGAACCGCCTGAAGCGCCTGATCCGGGTTCTTTTTACCACGTCCGAAAAATTTGTCAAACATATAAGGTTATATTGTTTTTAAATGCAAGATCGGGATCCTATATAAACAGGATATGACTAATAAAATTGCTGTTTATGCTATTTTTAATCAACGGTTTTGAAAAATACCCAATACCGCTTACAGCTTAACGCTCAATGCATAACACCAAAATTTACGTTCAGCGAATGCTGCCCGTTAACGAAAACCCGCCTTATGATTTAATGTGGGAAAGCCCCCTTAACCAGGCCGGCCGTTTACCTCTTGAATGGCCCGTTTTGCAGTAAAACGGGGTAACGGCCTTCCGATCGTCGCTACGGTTTGGAATGTATTGAAATCGGCAGCCAGGACACATTTCAGGTGCCGGTTTTTCAATACCGCTGGCTGGCAAGTTAGCATATTTGTGGATTTCGTGTTTTAAAAAAAGCGGGTAAATTGTTCAGTCAGAACCCTATATTTGCTCAAATCTTAATCAGTTATATGAAGTTTATCGTTTCATCTTCGGCTTTATTGAAACAATTACAACAGATTAGCGGGGTGATAAATGCCAATACGGTATTGCCGATCCTGGAAGATTTTTTGTTTGACGTACAAAAGAATCAACTATCGGTGGTGGCAACCGATCTTGAAACGGTAATGAAAATACAGCTTGAGGTAGAAGCGAAAGATACAGGTCGCGTATGTATCCCGGCTAAGATCCTGATGGATTCTTTAAAGAACATTCCTGAGCAACCGCTTACATTTAATATCGACAAAAATTACGCGGTTGAAATAACCAGCGATAATGGTAAGTATAAAGTGATGGGTGAAAACCCCGATAACTTTCCCAAGGACCCCGTTGCCGATGAAACCAACTCTTTTACGGTTACCTCAGCGGCCCTGGTCACTGCCATTAACAAAACATTGTTCGCTGTTAGTAACGATGATCTGCGTCCGGCCATGACAGGGGTTTTCTTTGAAATGGATACAAAAGGATTGCAATTCGTTGCTACCGACGCACACCGCCTGGTTCGCTACAAACGCACAGATGTTAGCTGTCCTAAAACTGATTCCCTCATCGTTCCTAAAAAACCGCTTACGCTGTTAAAATCAGCTATGCCGTTGAATGAAGATGAGCTCACTGTCAGCTATAACAGCAACCACCTGTTTGTAACGCATGGTACTACGCAGTTAAGCTGCCGCCTCATTGACGCCCGTTTCCCCGATTATAAAGTGGTGATCCCTTCAGATAACCCTTATAAATTGACGGTAAACCGCACCGATTTCCAGGGCGCTTTACGTCGCGTTGGTATCTTCAGTAATAAAAGCACTAACCAGGTTGTTTTAAGCATTAGCGGCAGCCAGTTGCAATTAACAGCACAGGATATCGATTTCTCGTTCGAAGGTAATGAGCGCATGAAATGTCAGTACAATGGGGAAGACCTGCAAATTGCTTTCAACGCCAAATTCCTGATTGAAATGCTGGGCGCTACCGATACCGAAGATGTAACGGTGGAGTTATCAACATCAACCAAGGCTGGTATCATTCGCCCCGGCGACCAGGATGAAAATGAAGAACTGATGATGCTGGTAATGCCATTGATGTTGAACACATAATCGCTATTTAAATATCTTGCTATATAAACCTCCCGCTATACCGGGAGGTTTTTTTATTGTAAATTACTGCTACAAACGATTTGCTCCATGGATGCTTTTATGAACTTTTGGGAGAATATTGCCTCCTGGCAACGGATGGCCATTTTATTGGGAGGAATGGTCTTTTTCTGGCTGATAGAAGGCTATTATCCGCTTTTTACATTCTCCTGGAAACGGTATAAACACGCCGGTATAAACTTGATTTTCCTGACCACTACTGTTATCCTGAATATCCTGTTAGGGTCAATTACTATCCTCGCCTGTAAATGGGTCACGGATAATCATTTTGGCTTACTATATGTACTGAACCTGCCGCTATGGGCCAATATCATTATCGGTTTACTATTTATGGATTTCTTTGCACAGTATGCCCCGCATTATCTGATGCACAAAGTAAAGTTCATGTGGAAGTTCCATATGATCCATCACAGCGATACCAAAGTTGATGTTACTACCGGTACCCGGCACCACCCCGGTGAATGGATCTTCAGGGAATGTTTCACCATTATAGGAGTATATGTAATGGGGCTTTCCATTGGTATGTATTTCCTGTATCGGAGTGTGTCGGCTATTTTTACCCACTTCAATCATGCCAACATCCGCGTTCCCCTTTGGCTCGATAAACCCATTAGCTGGGTCTTCGTTTCTCCCAATATGCACAAAGTACATCATCATTATAAACGCCCCTTCACCGATACCAACTACGCCAACATCTTTTCTTTGTGGGACCGGCTTTTTGGCACTTTTGCCTATACCGATCCCAAACAATTACAATACGGACTGGATGTACTGGATGGACAAACAGATGAGAGTCTTTCTTATCAATTGAAGCTTCCGTTTAATAAAAATATCAAAACTGATTATTGAGTTTGAGGTTTGTTGTTCTCTTATTGCTGTTGCTGTATCATCTCCAGGTATCGTCTGTAAGAGTTTTCATCGCTCTTTTGTAGCCCGTTTGTATTCGGCTGTGCCGTTAATACCGTAGCATGATCGTCCTGCACATGGCCATCTTCATAACTTACCGATACGCCCACTTCCAGGCTGTGGTTGGAGGTGCCTTTGTATGTTCCCTTTACGGGTGAACAATCGCTGAAGCTGCGGCCTACTGCCAGGCGAACATGAAGGTCTTTTACAAAACAATTATTAGTGGGATCTAAACCCAGCCACCCATAATTGGGGATATAGGCCTCTACCCAGGCATGTGTGGCGCCTTCACCCCGCATACCGTTGTGGTTCGGACATATATATCCGCTTACATAGCGGGCTGGAATGCCTGTCATGCGTAGCATAACCAATAAAATATGGGCAAAATCCTGACAAACACCGGCTTTCAGCTTCCATATTTCATCTGGGGTAGTTTCTACGCTGGTAACCCCTTTTATATATTGAAATTCCTGGTAAACATACTCATTCAGTTTTTGGGCAGCTGTCAGCGGCGTAACCTTTAAGTATTGCCCC
Organism: Niastella soli; assembly: GCF_017742245.1. Classification (GTDB taxonomy): domain Bacteria; phylum Bacteroidota; class Bacteroidia; order Chitinophagales; family Chitinophagaceae; genus Niastella; species Niastella soli. The sequence continues at coordinate 1,415,353 of NZ_JAGHKO010000001.1, read as the reverse complement.
ACCTGAGTATCCCGTTTTATTTCATCCACCACATCACAGGATTCCTGTTTCAAAAAATCTATAAACGGTACTTGGGACCTGATAGCCTGTAAACTATTCCATTGTTCTTCTTTTGGGACTGAATCGGTAGGCAATGGCCGCGGTTGGGTAACTACTTCAATTTTTGAGTCAATCTTCAGTTCGGTATGTGCATCGGCAAACATAAAGGAGCCCACTTCGTTACCATAATAATCTTTATATATATCCACGGCCGGCTCGCCGGTAATAGTAAGGTCCTGTTTAAGTACTGTCTGAAACTCATCTTTTACTGGGAATAAAATGATCTGGTTGGCACTATCGCGAACCGGAACCTCGTACGTATACCTTGTAACATGATGAATTTTGAATTGTGGCATGGTTGGTTAAAAATACAAAATCTGTACTTGATTTAAGAATATGCAAAACAGCATTGGTTCATTGCATTGGCAATGGCGTACAGATCATTTTTAATGTCAATTAAATACTGGTGAAGGTTTTGACTAATGATGGTTTCTGCTGTTGAATACCGCACCTTGCTCAACAGTTTTCCAATCATAAAATCGAGTTGTTGGTAGTTATTCACCTGACCTTCCTGCTTTAGGCGATCGAAATATCGTTGTAACCGGGTAATTGAATAAATAATTGATCGGGGAAAATGATTGTTCAACACAACCTGTTCAACCACATTACGGGCATCAAAACCGGAGCGATAGGTTTTCAGGTATAATTCGAACCCTGCTATGGATAATAATAAATACTTCCAGTATGGTGCATCGGCCACCGTATCGATATCATACTTGTTATCTATGAACCGCACGTTCAACAGATCAACCGATAGAATAGCACGTTCCAGAAACTTACCAATATTCATAAATGAATAACCCTCGCCGCGCGACATGGTAATATCGGCCGTACCATAGTACAATAATCCCTGTTTTATTAATACGTCTAGAATAGTAATGGGATCGTCTTTCTGTAACCACTTGGGTAACCAGTCTTCTTTGGTGGTATGATAATAATCATTCAAACATTGCCATAGTTCTTTGGTAATGTGGTCTTGCACACTGCGTGCATTTTCACGGGCACGGGTCACAATATTTACAATAGCGTTTGGGTTGCTCTTGTCGGTTACAATGAATTTCAAAATGGCGCGTGGGTTTGTTTCCAGCTGTTTGGTTTCCGGTTCCTCCAAATACGTGAACAGGCGCAACACCGGTTTCCAGGAAAATTCATTGACGCTATCCTGCGAATACATATAATTGACCTTTAGCATTCGCAAAATACCATCGCTACGTTCAATATAGCGGCTCATCCAGTATAAACTATCGGCTACTCTACTTAGCATCGATCTTGGTTTACATCCAGCCCACTTTTATAGCGCGGAATCCGGATTTATTATTTTAGTTACAAGTTGAAGGGTTCAGCGTTCCATTTATCTGTTTTCCAGCGCGATGAGGCACCTCTGCACAGGGCAATTCACCATTCACGCAGACAGCACCCATGTATCTTTACTTCCTCCACCTTGAGATGAATTCACAACCAGCGAGCCTTCACGCAAAGCCACCCGGGTTAAACCGCCCGGAACTATTTCGATACCATCAGGCCCGCATAATGCATATGGTCGTAAATCAACCCGGCGTGGTTGTAATTTTCCCTGCATATAGCAGGGTGCCGATGACAAACTGATAATAGGCTGAGCAATAAACTGGCGCGGATCTTTTTTTATAGCTGCACAGTATTCCCGTATTTCCTCATCACTGGTATTATTGCCCATTAACATTCCATAGCCGCCACTTTCATTGGTTTTCTTTACCACCATATTGGTAATGTTGTTGAAAACATATTCCCGGTGTTCGGGGTTATCTAACCTATAGGTGGGTACATTTTTTAATATTGGTTCTTCGTTAAGGTAATAACGGATCATATCAGGCACGTAACAATAAATAGCCTTGTCATCGGCCACCCCGTTTCCTACCGCATTTACGATAGCTACATTCCCCTTACGGTAGGCATTCATTATTCCTGAAACGCCAAGTACACTGTTGGGATTAAAAGTCAGCGGGTCAAGAAATTCATCATCGACCCGGCGGTAAATAACATCAACTTGTTGCAGCCCGAACGTGGTTTTCATATACACCCGGTGGTTATCCACAACCAGGTCGCGGCCTTCTACCAGTTCAACTCCCATTAACCGCGCCAAAGTAGTATGTTCAAAATAGGCAGAATTATAAATACCTGGCGTTAGTAATACAATGGTAGGATTGGCAATTTGACGGGGTGAAAGGGAAACCAGATTCTTATGTAAAATATTAGGATATTCTATTACACTTCGTACGTTGTTCTGTGGCAGCAGATCGGGGAAAATGCGCTTGGTGATCTCCCTGTTTTCCAGCATATAACTTACGCCGCTTGGCGTTCTCAGGTTATCTTCCAGAATGTAAAACGACCCGTCGTTATTGCGAATGAGATCGATGCCGGCAATATGCACATACAAATCGTAGGGGACCGGCAGGTTATACATTTCCCGCAAATAATGCGGACAACTGTATATCATTTCAATAGGCACTACCCCATCTTTTAATATAAACTGATTGTGATATACGTCTTTTAAAAAAAGGTTTAGGGCGCTGAGTCGTTGTTTGATGCCCTTTTCAATATGGTCCCATTCTGTAGCGGTAATAATGCGGGGAATAATATCAAATGGAAAGATCTTTTCTATACCCTCACCGCTGCTGTAAACGGTGAATGTAATCCCCTGGCTCATGAACAGTCGCTTGGCGAGTTCTTCTTTTTTATTCAGCTCTTCCAGATCGAGTTGCTGCATAAAAGCCACCACCCGCTGATATTGCTCTCGCACGGAAGAATCCCTGTACATTTCATCCCATGTATTGGTATCCACATAGTAATTCCTTAGCAATTCGGTAGCTTGCATACAGATTAGTTTTGGTATTCTTAAATGTTGGCAGGCAAATCGCTGAAGGGGAAAAACGGGATCTATCCAAATATAATGAAATGACAGCGTTTATCCCACATTCAAGGCGGCATTTCTTATCTTTATCCCGATGAAAAAAATTGCAATGATCCCGGCCCGCTATGCGGCAACCCGGTTTCCTGCCAAATTGATGCAGCTACTGGGAACCAAAACTGTTATTCGACATACCTATGATAATACCGTAGCCACAGGTTTATTTGACGAAGTATGGGTGGTAACAGATAGTGATATTATTTATAATGAGATCGTATCTAATGGCGGCAAAGCCTGTATGAGCCGTCAACAACATGAAAGTGGCAGCGACCGCATTGCCGAGGCGGTGGCCGATATAGAAACCGATATTGTAGTAAATGTACAGGGTGATGAACCCTTTGTGAAAAAAGAACCGTTACAGAAATTATTGCAGGTTTTTGAAGGTCAGGCCGGTGAAAAAGTGCAGGTAGCCTCCCTGATGCAGGTGTTGAAAGAGCCACAATTTATCACTGACCCTAATTATGTGAAAGTAGCGGTTGATAAAAATATGAACTCGCTCTTCTTTAGCAGAAGCATTATTCCCTATCCCCGCAATAACGAGGCGAAGATCACCTATTATGAACATATTGGTGTATATGCCTTTCGCAAAGACGCCCTCATGAGCTTTACCACCTGGCCTATGACCCCATTGGAAGCAGCTGAAAAAATTGAATGTCTCCGTTATCTCGAGAACGGCGTACCATTAAAAATGGTAGTAACGGAATACATGGGTGTTGAAATTGACACTCCGGAAGACCTGGAAAGAGCAGCCCGGCTTTTATAACGATCGCTTAAAACAACCATTACCATGACGCAACCACTCTGGGGTATCGATCTGGGAGGAACCAAAATAGAAGGTGTCATTGTGCCTTCATTAGATAATCCTCAACCTATTCTAAGAACGCGTATAGACACGGAAGGCTATAAAGGCTACGAACACATCATTGGCCAGATAGATAACCTGGTGCAACAGATGAAAAAGCAATCGGGCATGCAACCCACCCGCATTGGGCTGGGTACCCCCGGCGTGCTTGACCCCATATTGCAAACCATGAAAAATTGCAATAGCACGGCCCTGAATGGCCAGCCGTTGAAAAAAGACCTGGAAGAAAAACTGGGTATTCCCTGTGTACTGGCCAACGATGCCAACTGTTTTGCATTAGCTGAAACCCATTGGGGTGTGGTAAAAGAAAAAGCACCCAATGCGCAGGTAGTATTCGGGATAATTATGGGTACCGGTGTTGGCGGTGGTATTGTGATAAATGGTCATGTGTGGAATGGCAAACACGGCATTGCCGGCGAATGGGGCCATAATTTCCTCGATGAATCAGGTGGCTCCTGCTATTGTGGACAAACTGGTTGTGTGGAAACCGTTTTATCGGGACCCGGTTTGCAACGGTATTATAAAAGTATTACCGGCTCCATGCTTTCTTTAAAAGACATTCTGGCCCATGCCCTGCAGGGTAACGATCCCGCAGCCATTAAAACTATCGATCGGCTGAATCATTTCTTTGGAAAAGCCGTTTCCGTAATTACTAATCTCCTCGATCCCGATGTGATTGTGGTAGGTGGTGGCGTAGGCAATATCGACAGCATTTATACAGCCGGTATGGAATCACTGCACAAATTCATTTTTAATAACCGGGTTGATGTACAAATACTAAAACCCAGTCTGGGCGACAGTGCCGGCGTATTTGGCGCCGCAGCATTAGTTGCTTAGAACGAAAAATGCGAAAGGTGAGTCTAGCCTATTGGCGGAGGTTCACCTTTCACGTTTCACGTTTACCGTTTCACGATTATGCTAATACCGTTATTAACGACTTAATTATCGCTCCCAGTTTTACTCCTTCCAGGATGCGGCTTTCGCTGCCCCCATGTTGTAAAATGGATTGCTCGTGCGAGGTAATGCACATTTCACAACCATTGATCGATGAAATAACCAGACTCACCAGTTCAAAAAATTCTTTACCTAATACGGGGTTCATCATAATACTCATTTTTATACCGGCGGGCGTGTTGGTATAAAAATCTTTTTTCACATAATGACGGAACCGGTAAAAGATATTGTTCGCGTTCATCAGGGAAGTGCACGAAACTATTTCAGCCAGTTCGGCATCGGTAGCACCTGCTTCCTGCAATTGCTTATAGAAAGTATCTTTCAACAGATCGAACTTTTCATTCACCGCTACCGCATAGGCTAGTAACAACGCTTCCTTTTTATTCAGGTATTGCGTATTGTTCAGCACATTGCCCACATTGATCTTAAGATCTTTTATATATCTCGATTCTACCTGTATTAACTGTTGAGCGGTAGTAGAAGGTGTATAGTCAGGTATTTGCAGATCATTCAACATATTGTTGAATGTCTCATTTTGTATCAAAGTTCCCTGGCTCATGTTGTTTCATTTAGCTTTTAAAAAAACAGGACCGGCTTTGCCGGCCCTGAATAGTTATTCCAAAGAGTGAAAATTAATTCATGTTCAGTTGCTCAGTCAGAGTTTCCTGACCCTTTTGCCAGTTGCAAGGACACAGTTCGTCTGTTTGCAAGGCATCCAGTACGCGAACAACTTCCTGTACATTACGGCCAACATTCAGGTCGTATACACTTACCCAGCGAACAATACCCTGAGGGTCGATGATGAAAGTAGCCCGGAGAGCCACTTTTTCCTCCTGGTCCAGAATGCCCAGTTCCTCTGCCAGTGACTTGGAAGTGTCGGCCAGCATAGGGAATTTCAGATCGCGCAAATCGCTGTGATCTCTTCTCCAGGCCGCATGTACAAACTCTGAATCTGTTGAAGCACCGATCAATACGGCATCTCTATCAGTGAAATCACTGTGCTTTTTATTGAATTCTGCAATTTCTGTTGGACATACAAAGGTGAAATCTTTTGGCCACCAAAACATCACTGTCCATTTGCCTTTGGCAGCAGCGTAATCATTCGTGATTTCCATAAATTCCTTTCCTTTCTCGATAGATACAACTGCTTTCTTCTTAAACGCCGGGAACTGACTTCCAATAGACAAAACTCTATAACTCATATTTGGGTTTGATTTTTTACAAATTATGTCACGCAAAAAACAGCTTACACTACGCTACGATCACAAGGGTGATAGGCACTAGTGTTACGCATAAAGCGCTTAATGTTCATATATGGCAGGAAAACAATCGAAGTCCGCCAGCTTGCGGATGGCTTTGTTAGATGCACGCAAAGATGCTAAAAATCGATATAGATTTTTATAGGATTATTCTATAAAAGGATAGATTTTATCTATGAGAAAAGTGTTTACTTACTTTGGAGCTTTTTTATTACTTTTTCTATACGTACGCGTTTGGTTTCTTTTTCTATCTCCGGAAGCCGCGCCGTTAATGTCTTTATAAAAAGGACTTTGTTTTTGTTATTGATTACCGGAAGGGCACTTTCTGCATACATCGGTAACTGATTGGTAGAACTTATTTTCAACCGTTCAATCAACAGATCAAATGCATCTTCTGTAAACTTTTTAATCCCCGCCAGTTTTATTAAAATTCCCACACAGTGGTCATTGGTGATTACAGAACCTTTATCGGCCACCATAATTATGGTTGGGAGGGCCTTATATACTGCTTCGGGTTGTTCTGTAGTAATAGCATTCAATGCAGTCATGGCGCCCCACTGCAGCCGGTTGTTTTTACTACTCAGCAGTTCTATAAAACTGTTTATATGTATGGAAATCAGGGCAGGCTTGTCGGTGCCAATCTCGTATAAAACTTTTATGCAATCGCTTTGAATGTCTTTATTCTTGTTGCTGAGATTGTCAATCAGTTCGGCAATCGCCTTTTTATCGTTCTTACCCGCAATTTCGGCTGCCAGTTCCTTATTAGGGGCTTCATCTCTTCTGTTTAATGAGGACGCCAGTTTGCTGATAACACTCATAATTATTGTATTTGAGATCCGAAAAGCACATCGTATCGGCTAAAATAAGTAGATTTAGTTACCCTGGTCCATTCTGTATTCCAAAAAAACGATTGTTATGAAAGCGACGATGGTGCTATTAACAGGCCTGTTGCCTGTGTGCCTTTTTGCACAAACCAAACCAGCCTACAAAGAACCCTACCGTCCCCAATATCACTTCTCACCCCATCACAACTGGACAAACGATCCCAACGGTCTGGTATATTATAAAGGCGAGTACCATTTATTTTACCAATACAACCCTATGGGCAATACCTGGGGACACATGAGCTGGGCGCATGCCATTAGTAAAGACCTGGTACATTGGCAATCCCTGCCGCTGGCTATTCCGGAAGATGAAAAAAACATGATCTTCAGCGGTAGCTGTGTGGTTGATAAAAACAACAGCAGTGGCTTTGCCCAAAAACCGGGGCAAATACCCTTGGTGGCCGTTTATACGGCACACATTATTCCCGATAAATCAAAACCAGATGACTACCTGCAAAACCAGCATATTGCTTATAGCCTGGATGATGGGCGCACCTGGACAAAATATAGCGGAAACCCCGTGCTCGATCTGCATAAAAAAGATTTTCGCGACCCTAAAGTGTTCTGGTATGAACCCGGTAAAAAATGGATCATGGTTACCGTGTTACCAAATGAGCACATCGTGCAGTTTCATGGTTCAGCTGATTTGAAAACCTGGTCGCACCTCAGCGATTTTGGTCCGGCTGGTGATACCAATGGCATTTGGGAATGTCCCGATCTGTTGCAAGTACCTGTCATTGGCCAGGCGGGCAAAAACAAATGGGTACTCCTCAATTCCCAACAATTCACCATGCAATATTTTGTAGGAGAGTTTGACGGCACCGTTTTCCACAATGAAACCCCCAGCGATACCGTTTTGCGGCCTGACTACGGACCCGATTTTTATGCCGGCATTACTTATAACAACCTACCGTTCGGTCATGATCCGGTGCTGCTGGGCTGGGCAAATAACTGGAAATATGCGCAAAACATTCCTACCTCGCCCTGGCGAAGCGCCATGTCGCTGCCCCGTTCCCTGCGGTTGAAAAAAGACGGCAATACCTGGACACTATTGCAACAGCCAGTGAAATCGTTGCAAACGCTAAGAGGCGGCGCTCCAATAGTCTGGACAAACAAAACCATCACCGGCAGTCAGGATTTTCCTGCCAAAGGCCAGGTGATCGAGTTGGAGACAGCACTCTTTCCCGCAAAAGACGGGGTTTGCGGTATCAGGCTGGCAGCCGGTAAAGAACAGGCTATAATTATCAGCTACGATGCAGCCAGTCAAAAATTAACCGTTGACCGTTCAAAAGCAGGTAGTAATAGTTTCGATAACCAATTTGCCAATTTTTCGTCAGCAGCTGTACGGGTGCCATTACAGAACACCAAACTGCGGCTGCATGTATTTTTGGATAAAAGCATCCTGGAAGTATATGCCAATGATGGTGCAGTGGTTTTAACGACCCAGCTTTTCCCGGATGCCGGCCTCGATGGGATTGTATTTTTTAGCGAAAAAGGCGCCATGCGTATTTTATCGGCTACAGTATGGACCCTGCGGTCAGTGTGGTAAAAGGGTCTTGAGGGGTTGGAGGCTTTGGGGTTATTGGGTTCTTACGTTCGCAGCGTAAAATGTAACTTAAAAACCAACAAACTAAATAACTAACTAACTTATAAACAGCTCCTTTGGTCTCGTAAAATTCCGGGTTTCGATTTTAGCCGCTTCGGACATTTCTAGTACCTTCGCACCGCTAAATCACAGTATCTGTAAAAAATCATTTAGCGTAAGCATATGAAGTTCAGAAACTTTAAAATGGTCGATTATGTTGTATACGGCCACGGCAGTTTTAACCAGCTCGATGAAATTATAGCTCCACATAGAAAAGGCGATGCGCCTATGATCTTTCTTCTAGATCACTTTTTTGAAAACGGTGCCGTAACAGGCGATGGCAAGGCGCTTGTAAACCGCGTTCCTCTGCGTGGTAAAGACAAAGTGATCTTTGCCGATGTTACTTTCGAACCAAAAACTACCCAGGTCGATAAATTGGCCAAACAATTAAAAGATGAGTTTGGTACTGTAAGTGGAATTATAGGCATAGGCGGCGGTTCAACCCTCGACCTGGCCAAAGCGGTTTCTTTAATGATGACCAACCCTGGCTCTTCAGCTGATTACCAGGGCTGGGACCTGGTAAAAGTGCCCGGCGTTTACAAAGTGGGTATCCCTACGTTGAGCGGTACCGGAGCTGAAGTTTCCCGTACTACCGTTCTTACCGGTCCAACCCGCAAACTGGGTATGAATTCTGACTTCACCCCTTTCAGCCAGATCGTACTCGACCCCGAATTAATAGCCAACGCTCCCGTTAACCAGCGTTTTTATACTGGCATGGATTGCTATATCCATTGCATTGAAAGCCTTCAGGGTACTTACCTGAATGAGTTCAGTAAATCGTATGGTGAAAAAGCGTTACAATTATGCCAGCAGATCTTCCTGGAAAAAGACAGCTGGGATGCTGAGTGCGACGAAAAACTAATGATGGCATCTTTTGCCGGTGGTATGAGTATCGCTTATTCGCAGGTGGGTGTTGCCCATGCGGTGAGCTATGGCCTAAGCTATTTGCTGGGCACCAAACATGGTATTGGTAATTGTATTGTAATGAACCACCTGGAACCCTACTATCCGGCAGGCGTTGCTGAGTTTAAAAGAATGGTGGAAAAGAATAACATCGATATTCCTGTAGGCATTTGCAAAGGATTGACCGATGAGCAATTTGATACCATGATCAATGTATCACTGGGTATGAAACCACTGTGGGAAAACGCACTGGGCAAAGACTGGGAAAAAATCATGACCCGCGAAAAACTGCGGGCCCTATACGAAAAGTTGTAATATAACAATTATATAATCAGACCAGTAATGGTATTATAAAACGGAGTTGCAAATTGCAACTCCATTTTTGTTTTTTATAACCTTCGCCCAGGTATAAACGAGTAGCCTGCCAGCTGGCTGGTTTAAAGTTAAGCGCTCCCTGTTTTTTCCGTAAATTCACAAAAACCTGTTTTATATGAAAAAACTTATACTGGCAGCATGCCTGTTCGTTACAGTATCTTCTTTCGCTCAGGATAAATATTCACCTGCCATTAAACAAGGCACCAGGCTCAATTTTTCTGCCATGGTGAATGGGCAAACCTTCCCCTGCGTATTTTCCTTAGATTCATTGACCGCAGGCTATGTGAAAGTAGGCTGGACGGTTGAAGGTTTTGGCAGCGGCGGCTGGGTAATGAAAAGCAAATCGCTTGAAAGCGGCAACCGCGGCTTCTGGAACCAGCCCAACCCCGGCACCGTAGAAGATATGGCCGATGACCAGGTGGTAATGTTGTTCTCAAAAGCCCAGTGGGACATGCTTCAAAAGGACAACAAGATCAACTTCGATCAACAAACCTATACCGTTAAAACGCCCACAGAGCAACAACAACTAAAAATTTCTGGCAAGACTGTTGATGCATATTACCTGGAAAGCTCAAATGGGTCAACCCATATTTGGATCCTTAACAATGCCACTACCCCTATATTGTTGAAAATTGAAGGGAACACCCTGGGCGCCGACCTTACCTTAAATTCTGTAGAATAGGAATAGTGACCTCCTTTTGGCGGTTTTTTATTCTATGTGCTTATTAACCAGGCATTATCTAACTGCAGGAATTCATTTTCAGATTTTTTAGCCATTTTTGTTATATGAGTATGAGCCCTCAGAAATACCTGCGTTATTTAATGTTGCCGTCTTTGTTCGGGACTGCCCGAACCAAGGAAATATTGCAGGTTAATCCTACCATTCTGCCGCAACGCGAGGAAGCGAAGGAGGTAAAGATCTTCGTATATGAATACGATGCCCAATCCGTGCATGAATATGGGGCGGAAAGCGTGTCGGATTGCCTGCACTGCAAGGAAGGTAAATACATCAGCTGGATCAATATAGATGGGCTTCGCAAACACGACGTGGAAACCATATGTAGCGATTATGGTATTCACCCGCTGGTTATTGAAGACATTCTCAGCATTAACCAACGCCCCAAGTTCGATGAGGTAGAGGGCATTTTATTTTGCCTGCTGAACATGTTGTACTTCAACGAGCAGAAAAAATCCGTAGAAACCGAACAGATCAGTATAGTACTAGGCCCCAAATACGTGCTTTCTTTCCAGGAAGATTCCGAACGGGATGTATTCAACCCAATTAGAAACAGGCTCAAGATCAACAATGCCAAGATCAGGCAGCGTGGCGCCGATTACCTGTGTTACTCCCTGCTGGATATGATCGTTGATAATTACTTTATCGTAATGGAAAAAGTAAGCGAGCAGATAGAGATAGTAGAAGAAGAAGTGATCCGTAATGCCAATACCCGCTCACTGGCCCGCATTAACCAGCTGCGTAAAGAACTGATCGTGTTAAAACGGAACTTTGCCCCGGTACGCGATCTGCTGAACAATATTATTCGCAGCGAAAGTGACTTGCTCGAGGAGTCTACTACCAAGTATTTTAAGGACGTATATGACCACATTATACAGGCTTATGATCTCAGCGAAAACTACCGCGATATCATCAGCAGTATGCAGGACCTCTATTTAAATAATGTGAACCTGCGAATGAACGAAGTAATGAAGGTAATGGCTATAGTTACCTGCTTACTGGCCCCTGCAACCGTTATTGGTGGCATCTTTGGAATGAACTTCGAAGTAATTCCCTATCTCCATAACCGTTGGGGATTTTTTCTGGCCGTAGGTGCCATGCTGCTTATCCCGCTTTGGATGTTGCGGGTTTTTAGAAAAAAAGGGTGGTTTTGATCCGAAGGGAACATTCGGGCGGGCTGATGGTTGGTTAGTGCTAATTCCCGAACTTTATAAGGAACGATTGAATCAACTAACTAATCAACAAAACTTTTATTGCCATGCCCTCAAATCGCCGTCATTTTTTAAGACAACTGGGTGGATTGGCTGCCGGTTTTGGCGCTGTTTCCACTGGTTTAGCCTTTACCTCTCCTTCCCATTCAGCCATTCCAACAAATGCTGATCCGGCTGAAACAGATAGTACGTCCTCGTCTATGTTCTTTACCATTTCCCTGGCCCAATGGTCGCTGCATAAAAAGCTATTTGCAAAGGAAATGGATAACCTCGATTTTCCTGGCATAGCCAAAAACACCTATGGTATTAGCGTAGTAGAATATGTGAACCAGTTTTTCAAAGACAAGGCAAAGGACGAAAAATACCTTTCCGAGCTGTTGAAACGCTGTAAGGATAATGGGGTTAAAAATCACCTGATCATGATCGATGGTGAGGGCGACATGGGTTCACCGGACGCCAATGTAAGAAACCAGGCGGTGGACAATCACTATAAATGGGTAGATGCCGCCAAATACCTGGGATGCGCGACTATTAGAGTAAACGCCTTTGGACAGGGCAGTGCGGAAGAAGTGGCAAAAGCAGCTGCTGAGTCGCTGAGTAAACTGGGCGAATATGCCGCCAAAACCGGCATTAATGTAATAGTAGAGAACCACGGTGGTTATACTTCCAATGGCGAATGGCTTGCTGGTGTTATGAAAAAGGTAGGTCGAAAGAATGTGGGTACCTTACCCGACTTTGGAAATTTCTGCATTAAACGCGAAGGTGGCGCACTATGGGGCGCCAAGTGTATCGAAGAATACGATCGGTATAAAGGAGTAGCTGAAATGATGCCTTTTGCCAAAGGTGTAAGCGCCAAAACCCATGATTTTGACGAGCAGGGCAATTGCATTGAGACCGATTATTTGAAAATGCTAAAGGTGGTAAAAGCTGCCGGATTCAAAGGATATATGGGTATCGAATACGAAGGCGACAAATTAAGTGAAGAGGAAGGCATCAAAAAAACAAAGGCCCTGCTGGAACGCGTAGGTGCAATGATCAAATAATTTAATGATTTGCGATTGCGTGATGTTGAGATTTGAAATATAGCCGGGCCAGGCCGAATAAAAGAAATTTCAACATCACGCAATCCCTAAATCAGCAATTCTCTCTAATAACTTGTTTCATCCAGTTTTACTTTTCCTTTAAAAGTCCAGAACACGAAAGAAGTGTACGTGGCTACCAATGGCGTTCCTATTAATGCAATGATCAATAATATCTTCATGGTTTTGGGCGATGCGGCCGCGTTATGCACAGTGATACTATTGGCAGGATTACCCTTTGAATACAATAAATAAGGAAACACTTCCAACGCCACCATTATTAACAATAAAGCAATTGTTGCAGAGGAAAAAATAAACGCATACCGGTATTTACCCATTTTCAGTAACCGGGGAATATTGGCAATGGCCAGTACCATTAATATGGGAACAATAAAGGAAGAAGGATGTTCTCTAAAAAAATCACTGAGGTGTGGTACATATAATAAGGTGTATAACGTAGTGATCACAAAACTCATCACAAAAAAGATGATGAACTGGCGGGCAAGTAAATACAGTTTGGTGTATAAGCGGCTTTCAGTTTTCATAGTGAGGTAAATGGCACCATGCATCATAAATAAAGCAAGGGTAGTGATGGCTACCATAATTGAAAAGAAATTAAAGAACGATAACCAGTCGCCATCAAATTCCTTTCGCTCATTTAATGAAATGCCATAGGCTACATTTCCCAACATTAACCCGAGTGATAAAGAGATAATGATGGAAGCCACGCAATACACAATGTCCCAGGTTTTGCGCCATAATTTGCCGGGTTCTTTACTACGGAATTCTATAGCAACGCCTCTAAAGATCAATCCAACCAGGAACACCATAAACGGAACATAAAAAGCAGAAAAGATGGCCGCATAAGCCACCGGGAATCCGGCAAACAGGGCGCCGCCGCCAATAACCAGCCATACTTCATTTCCATCCCAAACGGGGCCGATCGCGTTGAGGGCAATTCGCCGGCTTTGTTCTTTTGTTAAAAACAGGTGCAAGGAGCCTGCGCCCAAATCAAATCCATCCAATATCGCATACCCACTGATCACAGCCCCAAAAACTAAAAACCACCAAAGATTATAATCAAGTCCTAAGAAAGTTTCCATTGTTTTACTAATTGTAGTGAGTAGTATGGTTAGTGTGCTGCAATTGGGGCTTGTCCGGTATGGTCCAATATCGGGTTATCACGTTTACTGCCCTCTTCAATATCTCCCTTGGTACCATAATCAACCGGGCCGTGTACAATTTTCTTATTCAACAAATACAGGAACAGTACCAATAACAACAGGTATACAACGGTGAACATAACTAATGAAAACACCACCTGGTTGGCCGTTACTGTTTTCGACAACGCATCAGAAGTTTTTAACAAACCATATACCACCCAGGGCTGGCGACCCATTTCAGCGGCAAACCAGCCGGTTTGGTTGGCGATCTGTGGTCCCAATACAGCCCACACAAAAATCCACATCAGCCAGCGTTTATCGAACAGCTTATTTCTATAACTCAACCACGATGCATACAGGGTCAATGCGATCATAAACATCCCAAGGCCTACCATAATATGATAGAACTGGAAAATAGTATTAACCTGGGTAGGTCTTTCTTCCGGTTTAAATGCATTCAAACCCTTAACCGGTTTCTTAAAATCGAATTGGGTGAGGAATGATAAACCACCGGGGATTTTTATACCGGTCACTTTTTGATTTTTTTGATCTACATAGCCCAATAAGAACATATCGGCTACAGCCATAGAATCATAATGCCCTTCGAGCGCAGCGAGTTTGGCAGGCTGATGTTTATAAACTACATCGGCACTACTATGCCCTGCTACCAGTTGTAACAGGGAAAAAGCGGTGGCAGCGATCAGGGCTATTTTAAAAGAGCGTTTTGCTATGTCGAGGTGTTTACCTTTTAAAATATACCAGGCGTTCACACTTAGTACTAAAAATATCCCGGCCAGAAAAGCGGCTATCCAAACATGTATCAATCGTTGTACGCTCGATGGATTGAATACCATCGCCCAGAAATCGGTGATCTCGGCACGGGCATCCATGCCGGTGCCTACAATATGAAAACCGGCCGGTGTTTGTTGCCATGAGTTAGCCACCACTATCCAGATGGCCGAGAACATGGAACCGAGAAATACCATGATCGTTGAAAAGAAGTGGACGCGTGAACTAACCCGGTTCCAGCCAAAAATGAGGATCCCCAAAAAGCCCGATTCCAACGCAAATGCAAAAATACCTTCCGCCGCAAGGGCACTACCGAAAATGTCACCCACATATTTTGAGTAGGTTGCCCAGTTAGTACCAAACTCAAACTCCATAATAATACCGGTGGCCACACCAATACCAAAGATGAGCGCAAAGATCTTGATCCAGAAACGGGTGACCTGCTCATACATTTTATTACCCGTTTTTAAATACAAACCTTCAAATACCACCAGTAATAAACCAAGTCCGATACTCAAAGGCGGGTAGATGTAATGAAAGGCAATGGTAAATGCAAATTGGATGCGAGCTAATATTTCAACGTCCATGATCTGGCAGTTTTAGTTCTGAGTAATTGTTCTACAATATGGACCCAGTAATCGTTGTGCCAGCTTTCTCCCGATACGTTGGGAGGGCCGGGGTAGGCAAAAAAAAGCCGACGCTTTGGCATCGGCTTCGTTAGTTATTTCTTTTTAAAGATAGGAACAGTACTGCAAGGTTCACCATACATTATGCTCTTGGCTACCGGCATCAATTTTTTCGTGATGGCCAGGTAGGCAAACTCTCCTATGGGTATATCCCCGCAACCTTTTACAACAATTCGCTTATCAACAAACGGAGTTGTATCTATAGCATCTATACGCTGTACAAACAATTGCTGACGGGCAGTATTTTCATCACCAAAAACAACATCCTTTGCAACCGGCTGCAGGTACGAACCTACCAGCATATACGCCCACATAGGTATAATGGCATCGGCGGTACAGGTAACGGCTACTACTTTATTCTGATAAATACTCCAATCATTGTTTTGTAAAGCGGCGCGGAATTCCTTTTCTTTAAGGATCAGCTCCATAAATAAATGGGGCTTCAGATCAAACACGGCAATTTCATCTGCAGGAAAATAGCTTTCCAGGTCAACCGTGACCAGCTGGCTTTGCGCGACTTTATTTACTATTTCTTCACTCATATTATTCAATTTCACTAAACTTTTACAAAGGTAATACGGAATCAGTTAACAAATTAACAAGTTGACAAGTTAACTGGTTCACTGCTTTAACTGATTGGTAATTAAAAAGAAACGGGGCCGACAGGTGTAAAACCCGCCGGCCCCGTTCAATAAGTATCTTATCAGTTAGAAGAACTTGATCCTATTATCTTTAATAGTAGCCGATTTCTTCATGATCTCCATAGCTCTGTAGCCAAACATAGCACCCATTTGTTGTTGAATGGCTTGCTGTTGCGCTTTGGCATCAAAGTTTGGATTAGGTGCTGCAGTGATGTTATCAACTTTGATAACAAATACGCCAATCTCACCTTTTATTGGAGCTGAAACTTTTGTCTGGTATTCTTTATTGAATGAAGCACCCAGTACTTTCATTTCGTTACCCACATTTGGAATGAAGGTGCTGTTGAAAGTAACGCTGTCAGCTCTCAATATTTGTTGACCAGAAGCTTGTGCTACAGCCTCGAGAGAGGTGGGAGCAGTGCCAATTTTCTTAATAATGCCCTCAGCCTTTTTCTCATTGCGCACTTTGTACTCAACCAATGGACGGGCTTTTTCAACCGACATGGTTCCTTTTTCAGAAACGCTTACAACTGCAGGCACTACGAATTTATCACCAACCTGGTAGGCATGGTCAGCAACAGTTCCTCTTTTAGCATCATTGAATGCCCAACGGATAATTTCACGAGATTCACCCAGACCCATGATCATGAAATCAGATTCTTTCACATCGGCCTGTAATTTATTCAGCTTTCTTTTGGCAGCGTTGTCATCGAATGATTTCAGGTCGCGGCTTTCACCGGCAAACTGAGAAGCCATACCGCTGGCGCCATTTATTGTTTCATCACTTGGTATAATAGCGTGAGAAACGTAAGCAATTTTAAATGCTGTCTCAAATTTCTTCTGGCTCAGTACTTCTATATAATGGTATCCACTATATGACTGGTTTTCCACTTTCACAATTTTCTTGTCACCAACATTGCCATAGAAGATCACTTCTGCAAATTCCTTGCTCAGGTTAGAAAATTGCATAGAAGTGAATTCGTATTCACCTTTTTTATCCTTGCTACCAGCATCGTCGCTGTATTTCACAACCATGCTGTCGAAGTTGGCACCACCTTTAAGAGCAGTTTCAATGCTATCGATTAATTTTTTAGCAGCACTGTCAGTTCTTGCCTGACCTTGTTGATCGCCTATCTTAATTAAGATGTGACGACATTTTACACTGTCGGGCATTTGGCGACGGCTTACCATTTTAGCCATGGTATAATTTGGACCATCCTGGTAGGGTCCGATGATTTGACCATCGGCCAGTCTGCGAAGTGTATCGGCATTGCTCATTTGCATTTTGCTGCTTAATACATAACCATCGAAGTATGGCGTTTCGCTTGAGGTGTTGGCCATCAGGTTTTGAATATCGCTAGTAGTATTGGCTGCTGCCAGTGCATCTTTTTGATTGGCTACACTATTATATACAGACAGGCTATCGGCGCTGTTGGGTGAAGCATCAAAAGAAACATATATCAGACCACGCTCATTTTCCTGTTTGTAAGCGTCTTTATGTTTATCAACATATTCCCGCACATCTTCATCACTTATTTTAATAGTAGAATCAGGAATAGTAGAATAAGGAACGTTTACATATGAAATAGAAGAACGCTGGCTGTTCTCGGCATTGGTTTTCTCCAACAACCATTTTGGAACATACATGCTCTTGCCAACCAGTGAGGTGAATTTCTCCCGCTGACGGCTTTTTTCCAACGCTGGAACAAATTCGCCCCAGAAGCTATTGTATTGAGCAGATCCTTTTTTCAGCGAACGAATGGCCTGGTAAGCCATGTTTGCATTATAAGTACCGGTTGAATCGGTAAATTGTTGTCTAAGCATTTGAGGTGGGTTAGCACCATATAATAGATCACCCACTTCTTTGTCAGATATTGTAATGCCCAACTTGGCATATTCGTCTGTCATTAACGCGTCCTCAACGAACTCGTTCCACAGGCTTTCACGGATCTGGCTACGCAGTTGATCATTCACAGGGTAATTCTGCGCACGATAGTTTTCTTCGGCCATTTTGTAGCGTTGCTCAAAATCGCGGACATCAATACTGGTACCATTAACTTTACCCAGCGTAGTCGAATTACCGCTGAACAAACCCCGTCCACCCCCTTGCAGGGCGTCCTGTACAATAAAGGCTATGAGGGCTAATGCAATCGCACCAATGATAATCCACGCTGCTTTGTCGCGGATAGATTGAATAACTGACATAAAATAAGTGTATACCTCTTTTTATAAGGATGGCAAAAATAGGGGAAAAAAGATTATGAACAAACTGTGGAAAACCACTCAAAACCAGCACCAAGTAAAGGTTTTACCACTCCCCAACCCTGTGAATAACGCCAAATTTTCTAATATATGCGAAGGGTGTGGAACAATGGCGTGAAAACAGTGCTAACATTAAAACTGGATAACCTCTAAAATATGTTGGTAACCCGGGTTTTCGCAATTCAGAAACGGTGGATAGTTGGCCAATAAGTTTCCCGGCCTACTTTCCGCTATCGGGCGGTGTACACAAACCCCAAGTTATTAGACCTCCATTAACAGACTTTCTTTGTGTTATTATCGTTAATTTTTTTCAGGCCTTTTTTATTCCACCGACGTGGAAAACTGACTAAAACCAGCACCAGTCCTTATTTGTTGAATGTGGAGAGAAAGTGGAAAACCGTGGATAACCAGGTTGTTGTAACTTTACCAAATTTCTGAATCGTTATTTTATCCACGAATTCACAGCCGTAATAATAATAGGTTATTTATAAAAAAATAGAATTAATATAAATACTATGGAAGATATCCACGTAGCTAACGCAAAAAAAAATGTGCCAACGAAAGGATTCCTCGATCTTGACATTGACCCGACACTTGATCTTTTTTCTGAAATTGAAAGATTGAAAAAAGAAAAAAATATGGTGCTGCTCGCGCACTATTACCAGGAGCCCGATATTCAGGACGTGGCCGATTACATTGGAGATAGTTTGGGTTTG
Source organism: Niastella soli (assembly GCF_017742245.1). Lineage (GTDB taxonomy): Bacteria > Bacteroidota > Bacteroidia > Chitinophagales > Chitinophagaceae > Niastella > Niastella soli. The sequence goes on along the minus strand of NZ_JAGHKO010000001.1, from coordinate 1,396,145 downwards.
GCGCAGCAAGCGGAAAAAACAAGCGCGGATATCATAGTTTTTGCCGGCGTTCATTTCATGGCCGAAACAGCGAAAATTCTAAATCCAGCCAAAAAAGTACTGCTGCCCGATCTGAATGCAGGTTGCTCACTGGCCGATAGCGCCCCGGCCGGCCCTTTCAAAAAGTTCAAAGAACAACACCCCGATCATATCGTGATCTCTTACGTCAATTGCTCAGCCGAGATCAAAGCACTGAGTGACATCATCGTTACTTCGAGCAATGCCGAGAAAATTGTGGAAAGTGTGCCGAAAGACCAAAAGATCATTTTCGCACCCGACAAAAACCTGGGCGCCTACCTGGTGAAGAAAACCGGTCGCGATATGGTTTTGTGGAATGGCGCCTGTATGGTGCATGAAATTTTCAGTCTGGAAAAGATCACAAAACTGAAAACCCGCCACCCCAATGCAAAATTCATTGCCCATCCCGAATGTGAAGAAGCGGTACTGCGGATTGCGGATTATATCGGTTCCACCACCGGTTTGTTGAAATACAGCCAGCAAAGCGAGGCCACTGAATTCATTGTTGCCACCGAAACCGGCATTTTGCACCAGATGCAAAAAGCTTCGCCTAACAAGACTTTTATCCCGGCGCCACCCAACAACAGCTGCGCTTGCAACGATTGTCCACACATGAAACTGAATACCCTGGAGAAGTTATACCTGTGCATGGAATACGAGACTCCCGAGATCACCATGGAGGAGGAATTACGCAAGGCAGCGAAGAAGCCAATTGATAGAATGCTGGAAATCAGCGCGAAGTATGGTTTATAACTGGGTAAAACCTGTGGATAACCTGGGAATAAGCCGCTATTTCGTAACAATCGCTGTTAAGGAAGGCGATTTCGATCTTTATCGTTTTGTGAAATAATCATTCAAACTATATTTGCTCCATGGCAGAAGACTTGAGCGTTGTGCACGGCACAAAAGAAGAAAAATATAAATCCGTAATTCCTCAAATAAAAGCGTTGATCGAAGGTGAACCCGATCTGGTGGCAAACCTGGCAAACATAGTGGCTGCGTTGATGGAACAATTCGGCTGGTTGTGGGTAGGGTTCTACCTGGTGAAAGAAAACCAGTTGGTGTTGGCCCCATTTCAGGGACCGGTTGCTTGTACCCGTATCAAAAAGGGTCGCGGCGTTTGTGGTACCAGCTGGGAAAAAGCACAAACCATTGTGGTTCCCGATGTAGAAAAATTCCCCGGACATATTGCCTGCAGCAGTAAGTCGAGATCGGAAATTGTTGTTCCCGTTATTCGCGACAACAAGGTGATGGGTGTGTTGGATGTGGACAGTGAACAATTGGCTGCATTTGATGAACTGGATAAACAATTCCTGGAAGAGATTGTCGATCTCATCATTTTCGAATAGCTAACAATTGCTTGTCATATGAAAAGAAGAAACTTTATCCAGCTGGCTGCAACTTCTACTTCCGCATTGGCTGCCGGAAACCTGAGTTTTGCCGCTGAAGAAAAAGCGGGTAAAAAAGAATTATTTGAGATCCGTGAATACGAGATTCATTTTGGTGGAAACCAGAATGCATTACACGCTTATCTCGAGAAAGCATTAATTCCTGCCTTCAATAAATTCGGTGTTAAGAACGTAGGTGTTTTCAAGGAGATTGGAAAATCTGAACCGGCCAAAGTATATGTGTTGATCGCTTATCCTTCAATGGAAGAATATGGGGATATCAATATGAAAGTAAAGTCAGATAATGACTTTAAGCAGAACAGCGCTGAGTGGGATAAAGTGCCAGCTGAAAAGCCGGTGTTCAATCGGTACAATTCATCACTGTTAGTCGCATTCGATAATTTGTCTTCGTTAAAAGTTCCGGCCAAAGAACCACGCATTTTTGAAATGCGTACATACGAAGGATACAATGAGGATGCCGTGAGAAGAAAAGTGAAAATGTTCAACGAAGAAGAATTCACCATTTTTAATAGAACTAAACTAACACCGGTATTTTTTGGGGATGCCATTGCCGGACCAAATCTTCCTTGCCTAACGTATATGATCACGTTTAAAAATATGGAAGAACGTGACAAAAACTGGGCAGCATTTGGTGCCGATGCAGATTGGAAAAAAGTTTCTAACGATCCGCAATATGCTAACACGGTTTCGAATATTAGAAGGGTGTTCCTGGAACCAACTCCATACTCTCAGGTTTAGTTAATTTCTCTGAGCGGAGTCGAAACTTACTCGAATTATAAAATACTTATATATAAGAAAGGCTCCCGATTTATCAGGAGCCTTTCTTATTGGAATTATTTATTATTCAATATTTCTATCGTCCCATATACACCATTAGTATCTGCACATCACTTGGATTTACTCCACTAATGCGACTCGCCTGTCCTAATGTACGCGGTTTTATTTTTTTGAATTTCTGCAATGCTTCATTCGATAAAGAAGTGATCTTATTATAATCAAAGTTTTCAGGGATCAATAGATCTTCGAGCTGGTTCATTCTTTTTACCAGTTCTTTTTCTTTTTCGATGTACACATTGTATTTGATCTGAATGTCGGCCTGTTCAATTATTTCATCGGTGAAGCCAGTAAGAGCTTGCTTTATTTTTGGTAAGCCGGTTATCATAGATTCCAGTGAAATATTCGGACGCAATAATATTTGAATTGCTTTTTGTTTTTGGGGTAATGGGGCTGAATTATTTTCAGCCAGAAAAACATCGGCTTCAGCTGGATCCAGAGAGATCTCTTTCAGAATGTCTTTTATTTTTTCTACACCTTCTCTTTTGCTGATCACTTTGTCCATTCTATCCTGAGATGCAAGACCGAGTTTGTAACTCAATTCAGTTAACCGAATGTCAGCATTATCCTGACGGAGGATGGTTCTGAATTCGGCGCGACTGGTGAACATGCGATAGGGTTCTTCAGTTCCTTTGCTGATAAGATCATCGATCAACACGCCGATGTAAGCATCGCTTCTTTTTAAAATAACCGGTTCTAATTCTTTTGCTTTTTGGTGTGCGTTGATCCCGGCCATCAATCCCTGACAAGCGGCTTCTTCATAACCGGTGGTGCCATTGATTTGTCCGGCAAAAAATAGATTGCTGATCAGTTTTGTTTCCAGTGAATGGTTTAACTGAGTTGGTGGAAAGTAATCGTATTCGATGGCATAACCAGGGCGGAAGATGCGCACATTTTCAAAACCAGGAACCTGACGCAAGGCGGCATATTGCACTTCTTCTGGAAGAGAAGTGGAGAAACCATTTACATAGATCTCAACTGTATTCCAACCTTCGGGTTCAACAAAAAGCTGGTGTCTTTCTCTTTCAGCAAAACGATTGATCTTATCTTCTATACTTGGGCAGTATCTTGGACCAACGCCCTCAATTCTACCTGCATACATAGGACTCCTGTCGAATCCTGTTTTTAAGATGTCGTGAACTTTCTGACTTGTATAGGTGATCCAGCAGCTTCTTTGTTCAGTAGGTTTTTTAGTATCGGTGTACGAAAAGCCGACGATCTCATCGTCGCCTTTTTGTTCTTCCATTTTACTATAGTCAAGGCTGCGGCCATCAATACGGGGAGGCGTACCTGTTTTCAGGCGATCGCTTTCGAAGCCGAATTCAACCAATTGTTCCGTGATTCCGGTTGCAGCTTTCTCAGCTACACGGCCGCCGCCGAATTGTTTTTCACCAATATGAATGATACCATTTAAAAAAGTACCGCTGGTTATAACTACAGATTTGGATGGGATCTCATGACCAAGACCAGTTACTACGCCACAAGCCCGACCATCTTTTATGATAAGCGAGCGAACCATATCCTGGTAGAAATCAACATTAGGAGTTTTTTCCAAAAGTTCCCGCCAGGTAGCGGCAAATAACATGCGGTCATTTTGTGCGCGGGGACTCCACATGGCGGGACCTTTTGAAAGGTTCAACATGCGAAACTGGATCATGCTCATGTCAGTGACAATACCGGAGTATCCACCCATGGCATCGATCTCTCGTACAATTTGACCTTTTGCAATACCACCCATGGCTGGGTTGCAGCTCATTTGAGCAATGGTTTGCATGTTCATAGTTACTAAAAGAACCTTTGAACCAAGGTTGGCGGCGGCAGCGGCTGCTTCACAACCGGCATGACCTGCCCCTACTACAATTACGTCGTATTCTGGAAACATGATGCAAAATTACAAGTTGCTGATCAAGGGGTAAAAAGAGAAAAATATTACTAAGGGAAAACAAGGACTTTAATGGTTTAGTTTAAGAAAGCTTTTTGGTTTTTATTCCGGAGGAGACGCAAGTTGGGAGGGTTGGGTAAATGATTTTCCATTCTAATTACAAGTAGCGGCGATGTCTAAAGGGTTCAGGTTTACTTAAGGATTGAAAAGGTCCATTTGTATTTTACTGAAGATGTTCTCTTGGGTGTTTGGCATTTTCCAGGTTTATGGGTGGTCCTTCTTTATTCCAGTGTTTGCCAGGCATTTCATTCTTCACTTTTCTATTACAGAAGTTTTCCTGGTAGACCTACCTCCTCTTTTTGTATTTCTGTTTAGATGTGGTGTTCCTGGGTCAGATCGTTACTTAATCTAATTGGTACTGAGGTTTGGGGGGTTTCTTTCTTAGGATATACCTGGTATACCCCTCTCTAATTTCAACCAGGTGCTACAGCTTTTATCTTCATTCTCCCAACTATGAGATCTGTAACCTTCCTTAAAATGGATGCTTCAATTTAGAAGTTCTGTCTTCCAGGTATTCCTCTCTTTAATAAACATCTTTATATAAGGGAAGCTGGCTGAAGCTATTGGTGTTTTTACTGTATGTCTCTATGTTGACTGGCAACCTGTGGATGGATCTATTAAGGTTACCTACTTGTTTTTTGCTGCTTGGTCAAATGGAGGATGCTTCGCTTGGTTTGGTTATGGGACTTTAAATGGTAATTATAACAGGAGAAGGGGCGTTTAATTTTGGTCTTTACTTCTCTCTCCTCTTTTACTATATGGGTAGTAAATATGCAGGTATTCCACCTTCTATAAATAATTGGATAGTTTGTCATTTCTCTTTTACCAGGAGTTACGCCCCTTGGTTCCCCTTTGAGTATCTTCATTTCCTTTCACCGTTTTCTGATAGTCATAGTATTGGGGTGCATATCGGCTCCCCGAATTTGGGCAAAGTGCGACCCATTTATGGGAGTCATTGTTTCTAAAACTGACATGTATGGGCTATCTGCTTTACTCTTCTTCCCCCCACCTTATTTGATTTACCCTCCTTACTCCTACTTTCCTTAAAGGGAATGTTCCTAAACATGTCATCTACCTTTTTTCCACGGTACTATGTTCCACGTGGAACCAAGATTTTCTTCCCTACCCTTCGAATAATTTAATGGTGACGTTGCATGATACTGGTTCACAAATACGTTTATCAATGTAGTCAGGTTTAATATAATCCCTATGACCAATACATCTAAACAAAGACCAAGGGGTCCTATTATTGAGAAGCAAGAAACCCCCTCGTCTATTTTGAGCAAACTGAAGGTTCCCAATATTGAATTCACCAGGTTTAAGTCGTACCAACACCGTACAAAAGAATGGAGTGATGGTGGGTATTCCGGCCGGGTTGCGGACAGTGGAAGAGTCCGTTTACATAAGAGAGGTAATGTGACCATTAAGGGTTTCCCTGCCTGGCGCTTTGGATTTAGGAATATGCATCAGTCCACGGTTGATATCCAGATGCACTTCAGTGTGTATGATAAATATGGTTTAGTGGAATCCTTTAGTGAAACCTATACCAATCTTCGACCGTCGGAACCTGCAGAGATCTTTGTGGTGCAGGGGAAAAAGAAGACCCGGCTAAAACTGGAAACTGTGGAAGTATATGGCAACTCCCAACTACTTTCCAGCACTGAGGTGGGAGCAGTTTTACCACCTAGAGGATTTATAAAGACCTTCTTGCTTCCTTTAATTATGTGCTTTTTTGCCATGGGAATAGTAGGTAGTCCAGCCTTCCCTGATGAGAAAGGACCTGCTGTTATTATAACCCTCTTGACTTTTTTGATAGCCTTTATTGAGTTATTCAATATTACTCCTGTCTTTTTTATGTTCTTCCTTATGTTAATGGTTCCTTTTTCTCTCCAGGATCCTACGGAAATAAGCGTCCTTTTAATCTTGGGCGCCTTGTATCTATGGATGGTTTGGAGGAAGCGATACTCCCTTAAGGATTTCCTCATAGGGGCATTCATAGCTTAACACCTTTGATTGCTACTTTACTTAAGTATAAAAGAAACCGCCACAAGGCGGTTTTTGTATTTAGTCTTGCCCCTAGTTGGCATTGATAACCAGTTTAGGTAGTCTCCCTTTTAAGAGGTTATATTTCCTTTTTGTTCTGGACTTACCTTTTTCATTGAAAGGTTAGCTTAGTTATAACGAGCAGAAGTTCCACGTGGAACATCCTTGTTTACATAGAAGGATGTTTCAAGGGTCTTCTTTGTTTAGAAGGGTATTTAGAGGTTGGCTTGATTACTAGGACTAATAGGATAGTGTTCTTTTAGATGCGAGGGCTAACTCTAAGTTAGCCCTCTAGACGGTAAAAAGGTAACAGACCTATTATGGAGGGAAGGTATTCCCTTCGATATTCTGATGAGTTAACAAGGTGAAACAAGGAAGGTGTTGTCTTGGCCTCATGTCCTGTTAAAGAAGGCAACATAGAATATCCCTGGTCACTTGGCTATATTGGTTTAAGGTCTTCTTCTTTACAAAGCATTCCGGTTGAACTTAATTGCTCGGTCTAAAGAGGGTTTTGTTATAAAGTACGTCTGTCTTGTAAAGATTGTTTTATGGCAGGTAACTATACTATTATGTGATTGAATCAAGGGAAGGCCTCTGCACTACCCTCAACTTTAGATACAGATGTTCCATATGGAGTTTCTCTGGTTATATGGGATCAGGGATTGGTACTTCTTATTTATAAGGTATTCGTGTTAGCATTATTCTGACTAAGCGGGCTATTTTTAGGAAGTAGGTCCCTGCCTTCTGAAGGTAGTTTTTTGGATTTTCTATCATGTGGTTCGAAGCAGGGGATGGTGTTGCCTTGATCTCATCTCTAAGTATAGAAGTTCCACGTGGAACATCCTTGGTTACACAGGTATATGGATTAAGGACTTCTTATTTATTGGGTTCACTTGAGGTAACCTTTATTACTCGGACTTACGAGGATCCTTTAAATAAGGAGGACTGTCTCGGGAAGGTTGTTTTATGGATGATAACTATTCTGTTACATGGTTCCGATCAAGGGAAGGTTTTGCCTTGACTTATCCCTATTAAGAAACAAGAGTTCCAGGTGGGGTATCCTTGTTTACATTGGCGTGTAAGTTTACGGTCTTCTGAGTTTGAAGGGTATGAAGGTTACATAATTAATCAGGACTATGGAGGGGCGCTTCTTTTGAAGGGAGGTCTATCTTGCGTAGGTTGTTTTATCGAGGGTAACTGTTTCATCATGGTTCGAGTGAAGAGGTTTTGCTTCGACCTGACCTTTAGAAATAGAATTTCCATGGAAATATTCTGGTTACACTGGGGTATAGTTATGGCCTTCTTATATTCCAAGCTATATCTATAGGTCACTTTAAATAACTCGGACTATGGAGGGGCGCTTGTTTTGGAGTGAGGTATATCTTGGGTAGGTTGTTTTATCGAGGGTAACTGTTTCATCATGGTTTTAGTGAAGGGGAGTTTTGCCTTGATCTCTCCTTTAGAAACAAAAGTTCCATGGGAACATCCTGGTTACACGGGGGTATAGTTATGGGCCTTCTTATATTCCAAGGTATATTTATAGGTCACTTTAAACAACTCGGACTAAGAAGGGAGCGCTTCTTTTAGGTAGTCTATCTTGTGAAGATCGTTTTAGGATGGGGTACCTGTTCCATCATGATTCGAAGGAAGAGTGGTTTACTTTGACCTCACCTTTAGAAATAGAATTTCCATGGCAACATTCTAATTACATAGGCATGTAGTTAAGGGGCCTTCTTGAATTAAGGTATAACTGTAGGTTACTTTAAATAACCCATAATAGGTAGGGGGCGCTTCTTTTAAAGGGAGTCTATCTTATTAAGGTTACTCTTCGAATGCTCTTAGATTAAAAGCTTTTGTACCCGGTAATTTGCATGGAGGTCAGGGTTCCCTTAGAAGCAGGAGTTACACGTAGAGTTCCTTGCACCGGGGTAAAGTGTAAGACTTCTGAATTGGAAACGTACTTGGTGGTCGCTTTAATAAACCCGGACTAAAGAGTGAGGATTCCTTTTTGAAGGGAAGTCTATTTTGATAAGCCCCTCCCGGATGATCTTAGAATAGAAGCTTTTTGGAACGTAAGTAACTAACCTTTTATAGAGGTCAACTACCCCTTAGATCTTACCGTAAATTAAAAAGATGAATCAAGGAAGATTTCACCTTGACTCACCTCTTTCAGGAAACAGCAATTCAACCTGGGATATCCTATTTCGTTTTTGACAAGTAGTATTTCAGGTATTTGTCTTCAGCCTTTCTCATCAATTGTTCTTCCTTGCTCGACTTGTCCTTATACCCACACAAATGTAAAGCGCCATGAAAGATCACCCGTAAGAGTTCATGCTTGAAAGAAACCTCATAATTCTGAGCATTGTCCCTTACCCTATCAACACTGATATAGATTTCACCAGTAACAGCTTTAGGATTTTCAGAAAGGTCGAAGGTGATAATGTCGGTATAATAGTTATGGTTCAGGTGTTCCTTATTGATCTGTAAAAGGTATTCATCCGAACAGAATATGTACCGCAGTTGTTCCAATTTAGTCTTCTCCTTTTTGAAAAGGTCACGGACCACCTCCTTCACCAGGGTTCGCTGGGTGAAAGATATGGTCTCTAGAAAATGAAAATGAATGGGGGGAGTTGAATTATTATTTGGCATTTTTCGAAATTCGTAACAGTCATTAATTAATACAAAGCTACATTTGTTGTCTATTGAATTATGAAACGATTATCAGAAATAGCTACAGGAACCGTTGCCCGGATACTTTCTTTTGAAAACAACGACCTGTTTCTAAAATTAATGGAAATGGGATGTGTGCCGGGTGAATTAGTAAAAGTAGAACAGATTGCGCCCCTGGGCGATCCCATCTCAATTATAGTAGCTGGTTACAATCTCAGCCTACGATTGAATGAAGCCGATAACATATTTGTTGAAGAATTAGGAATCGCTTAAGGCGGTTCCTTTTTTTTGCCACCCTCTTTATTTTACAAGTATTCTTCCTTTTATTGAGTACGGTTTATACCTGGCAATCTCTAGTTATATTCTATTGAATAACTACTGATATTCACTTGGTATTCATGTGAGATATATAGATATCCCGTAGATATCCCGTATTTGTTCCGTACATATCCCGTATATATGCCGTTCCTATATAGGTACGGGATATGTACGGAACAAACATGAATAATCAAGATGAAAATTCTAAATTATAAAGGAGATAGACTAGTATCTCGAGTAATAGTCAAGTGCCTTTTCAGTATGATATGCTACTATATCAAATGAGTAATGCAAGGCAAAAGAGTGGTAATCTTTTTTCATTAGAAACATTCTCTATTCATCATTGATCATACCTGACAATCTGTTTCTTTGCAAATAATTAAGGAACTTAAAAGCGGGAGTTACAAGCAATGAAAGTAGGATTATATTTCGGATCGTTCAATCCCATTCATCATGGCCATTTGATCATCGCCAATTATATGTTACAGAATTCAGATCTGGATCAAATATGGTTGGTGGTGTCGCCGCAAAATCCATTCAAACAATCGGCCAGTTTGTTGAATTCCTATAATCGCCTGAATCTGGTTCAACTCGCTATTGAAGGCGAAGCAAAATTAAAAGCCAGCGATATTGAATTTCGTTTACCTCAGCCATCATATACTGTAAATACCCTGGCGTATTTACAGGAAAAATATCCAACCCATCAGTTCGCAATTATCATGGGTAGCGACAGTTTTGAAAACCTGGCCAAATGGAAGAACTATGAATTTATTCTGCAGCACTGCCCTATTTATGTATACCGGCGACCGGGTCATGAGGTGATCAATAATTTCAAAAACGCCACTATTAATATTCTTGATGCACCGCTGTTGCAGATCTCTGCTACACATATTCGTAATAATATCCGGCGGGGGCAATCTATCCGTTATCTGGTTCCCGACAAAGTGCAGGAGGAGATAGAAAGAAATGGATACTATCGATAACGGATAATCGAAGTTGTTAAGCAGCATTAGAAGTTGATTAAAAGAAGCGGACAAACCAGTAATTCTTCAAATCTTTGCAACGCTGAATCCGGTTACCCATAATAACACATGAGGAAATTATTGAATATAATCATATTATGAAAAAATGTAGTGTAACCTTCTTCCTTCTTTTGATGGTCGGGTGCCTGTCTGCCCAAAAGATCGATCACCGGCTGGAGCAAGAAATTCAGGAAATGGTAAAAGGCCTGAATGGTGATATTGGGGTGTACGTAAAGAATCTGCACACCGGAAAAGTAGCCACCTTCAACGCCGATACTATTTTTCCCACAGCCAGTATGGTAAAGGTTACCATATTAATGGGCATTCAGGATAAAATTGAAAAAGGTGAACTTGATTATCATCAGCAACTTGAATACAAAGACTCATTATATTACGCCGGCGAAGATATTCTCGGGTCATTCAAAAATGGCGAGAAAATAGGATTGCACAAAGTTCTGATGTTGATGTTGACAACCAGTGATAACACGGCCAGTTTATGGTTGCAAAGTTTAGCTGGCAACGGTATCCGGATCAATCAGATTCTGGATTCATTGGGAATGGTGAATACCCGGGTCAATTCAAGAACACCGGGTCGCGAGGCCAACCGCCAGCAATATGGTTGGGCACAAACCACCCCACGTGAAATGGGAACACTTATGGAGAAAATTTACAACGGTGAAGTGATCAGCAAAAAAGCCGGCGAAAAAATGATCAGGTTGCTGGGAAGAAATTATAACGATGAACAAGCGATAGCGGAAATACCACCGTATATATTTGTAGCCTCAAAAAATGGATGTGTAAATGCATCGCGCAGTGAAATATTGTTAGTGATGGCGCCACACGGTCCGTATATATTTTCTGTGGAAACAAAAAATCTGAAGGACCAGAGTTGGGACAACTCAAATGAAGCCTGGATGTTGACCCGAAAACTTTCAGCGTTGTGCTGGAATTATTTTGAGCCTCGATCGCGCTGGAAACCATCACTATAAGACGTCGAAGTGTTGCACATTGCCTAACTTGTGTTTTTTTTGGATGATGAAAAATTGCGAATGATCCTACTGCGCCATATACCTTTTTTGAAAGCAGTCTTTATGCATAGTGTTTCTGCCTTTGGCGGACCGCAGGGTCATTTTGGGATGGTGATGAAAACTTTCGTTCATCGCCGGCACGATGTTACCGAACAGGAATTGCTTGAGTACAATTCATTTTGTCAACTGTTGCCGGGCGCTTCTTCCACCCAGGTGCTGACCCTGATTGGTTACAAACGCGGGGGTATTCCACTGGCCATTCTTACCCTGGCCATCTGGATTGCACCTGCCTGTATATTGATGGGTGCCTTTTCTTTTCTGCTTGAATTTTTCGACAGCAAAGAAATGAGCGAGGGTATTTTCAAATTCATTCAGCCCATGGCCGTGGGTTTTCTGGCCTTTGCCGCCATGCGGTCTTTCAGACTTGCCATCCATAATAATATTACCCGTGTAATAATGGTGGTAAGTAGCATAACCACTTACCTGCTTTTTAAATCGCCCTGGATATTTCCTATATTATTGGTAGTGGGTGGTTTTGTCACCAACCTGAGTGATAAGCGCATTCCCGAAAAAGCCCAACCCGTTAAAAAAATAAAATGGGGTAACATCTGGCTGTTTGCCATCATATTTTTAGTAGCCGGGGTTGTCAGTGAAATGGCCCGTAAGAATGACTGGCCCAATCGCCGCCCATTGAACCTGTTCGAAAATAACTATCGTTTCGGAAGTCTGGTGTTTGGCGGCGGACAGGTACTGATACCCATGATGTATGAGCAATACGTTGAACGCCCCAAGTCGCCGGTGGTTATTAGAAAGAACCTGAATAAAAAAGGAAATGTGATCAGCATCGAGCGCAACGATTTTTATACCGGCGCCGGTATGGTTCGCGCCATTCCCGGACCCGTATTTTCCATTGCTTCTTTTATGGGTGGAACGGCCATGAAAGACAAGGGCAATATGTGGCAAGTACTGGGATGTTTAATTGGTTCTATTGCTATTTTTTTACCAAGTGCATTATTGGTGCTTTTCTTCTTCCCCATCTGGCACAATCTGCAACGTTATGTAATTGTATACCGCGCACTCGAAGGTATCAATGCTGTTGTAGTAGGCATAATGGTAGCTGGTACTATCTACATGATGCGTGATGTATCGGTGATCGGCTTTCATACTGTTAGTATAGTGAACCTGGCCGTTATAGCCGGAACCTGGGCGTTGCTTTCTTTTACAAAACTCCCCTCCCCTGTTATTGTAATGATCTGTTTATTGCTCGGTTGGGTATTCCATTTATAAAGTAAAACATATATGGTTTTCTAAAATTTCAGCCCGAATTATAAAATTGGGGATGCGCGGCAATTTTTGTAAATTACAGTAGAGCTATTCTGCAGTTATTTGAATGTTATGAGGCGCTTTCTACTATATTGCTTCCTGCTTGTTTTTATATCCGGGCCTCTGTATGCACAAAAAGTTCTCTCGATAAAATTAGATGCAACTATAAATCCTGCCACTGCAGATTTTATTCATCGAGCCATTGAAGTAGCCCAAAAAGACAAAGCAACCTGTTTGATCATTCATCTCAATACTCCAGGCGGTTTGTTGCAAAGTACCCGCGTTATTGTAAGTGATATACTGGAATCGCCCGTGCCTGTTGTGGTATATGTTTCACCCGGCGGTGCGCATGCCGGATCAGCGGGCGTGTTTATTACTATGGCTGCGCATATTGCGGCCATGGCGCCAGGCACCAATATTGGCGCGGCTCATCCGGTAACAACACAAGGTGAAATGGATACTATCATGAGTGCTAAAGCTACCAATGATGCCATGGCATTTATAAGGTCCATTGCAAAAAAACGTGATCGAAATGCTGACTGGGGTGCACAGGCCGTAAGCAATAGCGTGTCACTAACTGAAACGGAAGCGTTGGAAAATAATGTCATCAATCTGATAGCATCCAATGAACAGGAATTGCTGAATAAGATAGATGGAAAAAGTGTAACCGTTAATTCGGGTACCGTAATCTTAAAAACAAAAAATGCAACGGAGCGGTCACTCGAAATGGGTTGGGGCGAAAAAATGCTTAATATTCTAAGTGATCCAAATGTAGCGTACATCCTGTTCCTGCTGGGTTTGTACGGACTCATTTTTGAACTCTACAGTCCCGGCGCTATTTTCCCTGGGATCATTGGTGGTATCTGTATGATACTTGCTTTGTACACCATGCATACTTTACCAGTGAACTATGCAGGGTTGGCATTGATAGTTTTTGGAATAATATTATTTCTGCTGGAAATAAAAATTGTGAGTCATGGCTTGCTGGCCATTGGTGGCGTTGTCTCTTTGTTACTTGGTTCCATGATGCTCATACGAACCGATGAAATGTCTTCAGTGGCTGGTCTTTCGTGGACGGTGATCATAACTGCGGTTGGAATTTCTGCGCTCTTTTTTCTGTTTGTAGTGGGTATGGGGTTGAAGGCACAACGCATAAAACCAGCCATGGGCCTGGAAGCCATGATGGGGGAAATTGGTCAATCATTAAGTGAATTGAATCCTGGCGGTACGGTGCGCATGCATGGAGAAATATGGAAAGCTATTTCAGCAGCCGGATTAATTCCAGAAGGGAAAAAAGTGATAGTGACAGGATTTTTGAATCTTACCCTGCAAGTAGAACCATATAACGAACCATCAGTATAAACTTGTTTTATATGAACACAGTTCCATTTTCAGCCTCGGCAATTGTTATTATCTTATTCCTGGTGTTTGTATTATCAAGCGCCATCCGTGTATTACGTGAATATGAACGCGGTGTGGTTTTTAGATTAGGGCGACTGATTGCTGTTCGCGGCCCTGGTCTTATTTTATTAATACCAGTGATTGATAAAATGGTAAAAGTTAGTTTGCGCACCGTTGTGATGGATGTGCCCCCGCAGGATATTATCACCGAAGATAACGTTTCGATAAAAGTAAACGCGGTTGTATACTTCCGCGTGTTGCAACCGCAGAAAGCTATTGTAGAAGTAGAGAATTATCTCATTGCAACTTCTCAATTCTCACAAACAACATTGCGCAGTGTATTGGGACAATCAGAGTTGGATGACCTGCTTTCACAACGCGAAAAGATAAATCAAAAGCTGCAACAGATAATAGATACCCATACAGAACCCTGGGGGATAAAAGTATCGAATGTAGAAGTAAAACAAATTGATCTGCCACAGGAAATGCAGCGGGCCATGGCCAAACAGGCAGAGGCAGAAAGAGAACGACGTTCAAAGGTGATTGCTGCAGAGGGTGAGTATCAGGCTTCGCAACGACTGGCCGATGCAGCCCGCATTCTAAGCGAGCAACCCAGTGCACTAACTTTGCGCTACCTGCAAACCCTGCGCGAAATTGCAACAGAAAATAATTCAACGACTATATTCCCTGTACCAATAGATCTGGTGAAGCCATTTTTGAACCTAGAGAAGAACACATAATATAAAATATAATTACGTACACGTTAGTACGAAGGAATGATTTAATTGTTTATATGTAGTGACTATTTGTAACTACCATTAAACAATTATCAGAATGTACCAGACTATTTATGAGTACAACGAGGTACATGCTTTCAGATATAAATTTATAAGTACAGGTAAGCGGGATATTGTTAAGGTAATTGAATTTACTCCTACCGCCACCTGCAATGTTTATAACCTGGCTTTTGGTGATCTGTTGACAAACGGTGAATTAGATGATTTGGCCAGGTCAAACAACGGGGATATCATCAAAATTTTTGCAACCATTATTGATGTTGTACGAACCTTTACAACGAAAAACCCATCATTTATAATTTATTTCAAAGGAAGCACACCTCAAAGAACATTGTTTTATAGCAGAATCTTAAAAACTTATTATCAATATTATTCTACAAAATTTGATGTGGTTGGCTATGTTGATACTAAAAATGGCCTTTTGGAGATTCCATTTGATCCTAATAGCAAGGATATGTATCTAGGTTTTTTAATTAAAAGAATTTAATTAAATTCGATATATGATCAGGAAAAAAACAGTTAAGAAGATATCTATAAAAAAAATTAAAAATAAGAGAACCATTATTGTGGAATCTATAGTGTCTGCAAAGGATACTTTATTTCCAGAAAAATTAAAGCAAGCAAACGAGTTTCTTGCGCAAATAAAGGATTCTCCATTTTTAAAATCTTCCCATAATCATTGATATGGAATAGGCATTGTAAGTGGGCACCCAGCACCCTTAAAAAAGGTTAATCTATGGAAAGGAGAAAAGCTATTAAGAAAATATCCATAAAAAAATTGGTAAGCAAGGACACTGTCATGGTAATCGAATCTATAGTGCCTTTAAAAGATACTTTATTTCCTGAAGAATTAAAGTCAGCAAACGAATTCCTAAAACAAATCGATCTGTCAGATTTTTTAAATTCTTCTAATAAGTGATCTTAGAATTTTGCATTCTAAGCGATCATCCCAATGCCTCCACCTATGCCCAGAAAAAAAAGATATAAGAGGATATCCATAAAGAAAGTGAGGAATCAAAGGACTGTTTTTGTGGAATCAATAGTGTCAGCAAAGGAAACTTTGTTCCCAGAAAAATTGAAACGGGCCAACGAAATACTTGCAAAAATCGATCTGACAGATTTTATTGATAATCCCCATAAGTATAGGTTTCCGAATACGAGTTCTGAGCAATCAGCCAAGAGCCCAGTTATGATCAGAAAGAAAAAAATTAAGAAAAGATCTGTAAAAGAGTTGGTTCCTAAGAATACTGTCATTGTAGTGAAATCTATTGTTCCTTCAGAGGATACCTTATTCCCTGAAAAATTAAAGAGAGCCAATGAAGTCCTGAAAAACCTCGACCTGAGCGATTTTTAAATTCTCCCCTTTAGTATTGATCTCTTGATAGGCAATTTCTACTATTTTCCTTTTATAAACAATTGCCTAATCTTTCATTAAATGCCTACTATACAGTAACTTCATAATGGTAATAAAGACCATTATCAATAATTGCGTACCGCCGGTCGCTTGCCAGTGTAATAATATTAAAAGTCAGAAGAAAACCGGACCATGAGTGCAGAACATCAACGACTTGCGGTTAACTCCACAAGGAAGATCCCTTTAGAACAATGGGGACCGTATTTAAGTGAAAGACAATGGGGAACTGTAAGGGAAGACTATAGTCCAAATAGCGATGCCTGGAATTATTTTACCCATGACCAGGCCCGTTTTCGCGCCTATCGCTGGGGCGAAGATGGGATTGCAGGTATTTCAGATTTCTTTCAAAACCTGTGTTTCGCCATTACTGTATGGAATGGAAAGGATTCCATTTTGAAAGAACGCCTGTTTGGGCTCGGTAACTACGAAGGTAACCATGGCGAGGATGTAAAAGAACTGTATTACCACCTCGACAATTTGCCTACGCACTACTACATGGAGTATTTATATAAATACCCACAACAGAAATTCCCTTATGACGACCTGCTGGCTGCAAACCGCCAACGCTCGCGTACAGAGCCGGAGTTCGAGCTTCTAGATACCGGGGTCTTTAATAATAATGAATATTTTGATGTAAATATAACCTACGCCAAACACAGCTCGAAGGATATAAGCATCAGGATCAATATTCATAACCATCATAACAAATCGGCAGAAATAACGCTGTTGCCTACCCTGTGGTTTTACAATCGCTGGAGCCACGATCCTTCGAAGAAAAAGCCAGCCATTTCATGGCGCGATAAGAACTCGGTAAAAGCGACCCATCACCGGCTCGGTACTTACTACTTATACTATCAAACGCCCAATAACATTCTCTTTACAGAGAATGAGACCAACTTTGAAAAGGTAAATGGCAAACCCAATTTGTCACCTTTTACCAAAGATGCATTTCATGATGCTATAATAAAAGGCGAGAACCTGGAGGCCTTGAAGCAAAAGAAATCGGGGACCAAGTTTGCACCGGTATATAAACTTCGTATACAGGGCGGTCGCTCAGAATCTATTTATTTGCGTCTTAGCAGTAAGCCCGTAGAAAATCCTTTTACTCCTGGTTTTGAAGAGATCTTTAGCCTGCGTAAACAGGAAGCCGATGAGTTTTATGCCAAGGTGCAGGGGAATGCACCCAATGCCGGACTGGCAAAAATTCAACGCCGGGCACTGGCCGGTTTATTATGGAGCAAACAATATTATCACTTCGATATAGAAAAATGGCTTACCAATGGTGACGGGCTTACTCCGCCGAGTCCTGGCCGCTTAACGGGCAGGAACAACGACTGGAAGCACCTTAAGAACCAGGATATTATTTGCATGCCAGATAAATGGGAATATCCCTGGTATGCGGCCTGGGACCTGGCTTTTCAGTGTATTCCCATGGCTATGGTTGATCCGGTTTTTGCCAAACACCAGCTTACGCTTATTATGCGCGAGTGGTATATGAAACCTGATGGGCAATTACCGGCCTACGAATGGAATTTCAGTGATGTGAACCCACCTGTACAGGCCTGGGCAGCGCTGGAAGTGTACCGTATTGAAAAAAAGCAAACCGGTAAAGGAGATATTCCTTTTCTGAAACGCATATTCCAAAAGCTTATCATCAATTTCACCTGGTGGATAAACCGTAAAGACTCCAATGGTAACAACATGTTCCAGGGTGGGTTCCTTGGGCTGGATAACATCGGAGTGTTTAACCGCAGTCACCTGGTGCATGGCGATATGGAACTGGAACAGGCCGATGGCACCAGTTGGATGGGGATGTATGCGTTGAATATGATGGATATGGCATTGGAGATTGCCATGCACGATACCTCGTTTGAAGATACGGCCACCAAATTCTTTGAACATTTTGTTTTGATTGCCGAAGCGCTGAATGAACAGGGTATGTGGAATCAGGAAGACAAATTCTTCTATGATACATTGTCTATTGCCGGTTCTGAACCACTGCATTTACGCATCTTCTCTATAGTAGGGCTCACTTCTCTTTTCGCCGTGTCGACCATTGAAAAGCGGATGCTTGATAAACTCGGTGATTTTAATAAACGCATCACCTGGTTCGAAGAGTACCGGAAGAAAAATAATAAGTACTGGCCCAATGAAGAAAAGCATGATGGTAAAAGTATTTTATTATCACTGGTACCAAAGGAAAGAGTCGTATTCTTATTACAACGGCTGTTAGATGAAACACAGTTCCTGGCACCATGGGGTATTCGTGCTTTGTCGAAGTATCATGAAACGCATCCCTTCTCGGTGAACATCCGGGGTATTGAATACAAGTTACAGTACGAACCGGGCGATTCCTCCTCTGATATGTTTGGTGGTAATTCTAACTGGCGCGGTCCGTTGTGGATGCCTATTAATTATATCATCATTCAATCTATTCGCCACTTTGGTGAATTTTATGGCGATGAACTGGTAGTAGAGTGCCCCATTGGTTCAGGCAAAAAAATGAACCTGGTACAGGTAGCCGAAGAATTAACACGCCGGTTGATCACATTGTTTCAACCCAACCAGCATGGCAAGCGGCCTGCACATGGCGCTTATAGCTGGTTCTATCAACGTTCTGAGAATGCGGATCTGGTTTTATTTTATGAATATTTTCATGGAGAAACCGGTGCTGGACTAGGCGCCAGTCACCAAACCGGTTGGACGGCCCTGGTAGCTGAGCTGGTAAATTCATTATCAACTGCAGTTCCGAAATAATACTCTTCAAATAAGACAAGGGCCCTCCCACACGACGGGAGGGCTTTTTTATGCATTCCCCACCCTGTTGCATGGCATAAACATTGCAAAACTGTTAGCGTACACGCACATATTATCTACATAAAAGGATGGCTATGAATAAATTATTTCTAGTGCCGGTTGTCCTTTTAGTATCTGCAACAGTTTTTGCTCAGAACGATTCTGCAAGCCTAACTCGCGATACGTTACCCAAAATACAGCCGGACAAAAAAGAAAGACCAAGAGAAGTATATAAGTTAAACCTGGGTGTTGATATACCGGTGACGGCTACCGGAACGGCATGGTCGTTATATGCATTTTCAAAAATCTATAGTAAAGACCCGTCAGATCCGGAAACAATTTCGGCGTTGAAGAAAAGCGATGTAAATGGTTTTGATCGCTGGGCCATACGACCCTACAACAAAAAAGTAGATCAGCTTAGTTATATACCATTCTATGCATCTATGCCTATGCCGGTGTTTTTTTTGTTCGATAACAAAATGAGAAAAGATTTTTTCAAATTGTCTTTTCTGTACCTGGAAGCAATGTCGATAACCGGCCTTCTTTATACAGGATCAACTTACTTTACTAACAGGTACCGCCCCTATGTGTATGCTGAAGAAACACCTATGGATTATCGTACGCGGGGTGGTGGTAAAAATTCATTTTATGCAGGGCACGTTGCCTTGGTGGCAACGTCAACATTCTTTTATGCACAGGTATATGCAGATTATCATCCTGATTCAAAAGCCAAGTGGGTATTTTATGGATTAGCTACTGCTGCTACCGGCTACACTGCCTATATGCGGCATCGCGGGGGATTGCATTTTCCTTCAGATATATTATTGGGGACTGTGCAAGGAACCCTGACCGGCTTGTTGGTGCCCCGCCTGCACAGAACAAAATGGATCAAAAATCCAAATCTCACTATTTTACCGTTTACCGGGCAGTCGCATGGATTAGCGGTATTGTATAAACTGTAAGTAAAATTCTACATAACAGAAAACTCGATTGGAAATTCTACAATCCCTGATACATTTTGCAATGCATTAGGGGTTAGTTCCAGCGCCATAAAAACTTCGGCTGGCACTTCAAAAGGCGGTCTGATGTTCCAACGGGTAGCGGGAAGAAACCCGAATTTTGGAAAATAGAATTCATGACCAAAAACAAACACAGCGGTGTAACCAAGAGCGGCTGCCTTTTGTAAACCGATAGTGATCAGTTTAGCACCAATTCCTTGTTTTTGGTAGCCTGGATGTACCACCATTGATGTTAAACCCAAACTTTGATAATGGTAGTCGCCATTGGTGATGGTGATCTCGGAAAATAAAATATATCCGATTAATTTATCATCTGAATAAGCCACTAGTGATAACTCAGGAATAAAATGTAATCCCTGGCGCACTTGATCAACCAGTCTGGCTTCATTCTCCTGCTCAAAAACTAATGTATTGAGTTCATATATCTCATCTATGTCGGCCGGTTGCTCAGGCCGTATTGAAATGTTCATTGTATTAGCATTACATAAGTTAATATACAAATTACGAACCACACTCTTTGTCTTGTCTGGTGCAATACAACAACGACTGCTACTATATAAGATAACGCAAAGCCGCGTTAAGTTGTATGTAAAGAATCAAGATTTTGTTAAGGGTTGATTAATGTATGTATACTTACGAGATGCAGACCTCTATAGATTTACATAGAGTAAACTACAACAATCATTTATACTTCCAAGGCAACTATTGATCTGGAGTAATCGTATTGTAAGTCCTCGTGCAGGTTGAGCAATGTTTTATTTATTTTCTCTAACTGGCTCTTGTATAAATTGGCAATGATGGTGTTTTTTTGAATAGGGATGCCTGCATCCTTTATGGATTGACAAAAATAAATAAGCAATTCAACCGTTGCCTGAGCAGAACCCGTATACCTGATGTGCTTGTTGATGATGCGTAGGATTTTACGCAGTGTTTTCTTTACGAAATACAGGTTGTTGTGGTTGATCTGTGCAAATTCCTGATCTACTTCTTTTTTAATTGATTGGATATAACCCGGTTCATCGTGCGCCTCAAATAACAGGTACGTTAATAACTCTTTATTTTCCTTTTTATATTTTGCCAGGCGCAAACATAATTCGGTTAATTCTGAAGCGGGCATATTCAGTAATTCCTGTTTCAGTTCATGAACGGTGGCGCTTTTCATAATTGCAAAAATATAGAATTTGGGGAGCTATAGTGTTTTTACAAACCCGGTCGACCGTGGTTCAAATCCCAGGTGTTTATAAAAGGCGTGGGCATCGATCCTTTCATTGCGGTTGCCGCTGTTTAAATAGATCTGTGTAATACCGTTTTCAACAGCCCAGTCGGTGGCTTTTTGTAATAGCGCTTTTCCCAAACCTATTTTACGGTATGCGTTATTAACCACCAGGGCGCCTACGCGGATGTACAATCCGTTTTTTTCAAAATAGATGTTCCGGACGAGGCCAATCATGCCGGCTACCTCGTTATTACAAATGGCCACCCAGGTAAGATAGTCGGTACTTGTTTGTAATAATGCAAACCGTTGCTCCATTTCTGCCACCGTAGTAGGATATCCCAGTTCGTTCATCAGGTTGGCCAGGGCGGGTACATCTTCTTTTGTTGCCAGGCGGGTGAAGGTTGAATTATCGTTCATGATGCTTAAATATACTCATAAAAAATACAATTACCTTTGCACTCTAATTGTAATCATGTCAACACTAACCATCACCACCATACAAAGCAATTTGCATTGGGAAGATAAAGCTGCCAACCTGCAACAATTTGAAGAAAAGATCAGGGCGTTGCAGCAGCGAACAGAAGTAGTAGTACTGCCCGAAATGTTCAGCACAGGGTTTAGTATGAATGCTGAAAAGCTGGCTGAAAAAATGGATGGCCCCTCAGTGGCGTGGATGAAAAAGCTGTCTGCAGAAAGAAAGATCATTCTTACTGGCAGTTTGATCATTGAAGAAGAGGGGAATTTTTACAACCGCCTGGTATGGATGTTGCCTAATGGACAATACGGCTATTACGATAAACGGCACTTGTTTGCCTATGGACAGGAAGACCAGCATTACTCACCTGGTCATAAGCGATTGATCGCTTCTGTAAAAGGCTGGAAGATCAATTTGCTGGTATGCTATGATCTGCGTTTCCCGGTATGGAGCAGGCAGAAACCTGCAGCCAGTTCCCTTGCCGATCTGGTAGCTTCGGAATTAGAAGCACGGGATTTGCCCATGCCACCACCTGAGGAGGCCGGCTCTTCTATAATTGACGCCACGCCCGAATATGATGTATTGATATATGTGGCCAACTGGCCTGAAAAACGGAACCACGCCTGGAAAACATTGTTGCAGGCAAGGGCCATAGAAAACCAGTGTTATGTAGTAGGCGTAAACCGCGTTGGTACAGATGGAATGGGTCATTACTATTGTGGGGATAGTATGGTGGTTGATGCTATGGGGGCTCCTGTATATACCAAATCGCATGACGAGGATGTTTTCACCATTACCCTGCAAAAAGAATCCCTTGAGGAGGTACGAAATAAATTACCATTTCTGAAAGATGCAGATCGATTTATATTAGCATAACGTTATCCATCACCCAACCAATTGAATTTATAACAATATGTCAGTAGCTTATACTAACGGGAAGTTATTCACAGGAGAAAAGATAGAAAGTAACAAAGCGGTTTTAACAGATAATGAAATTATAGTTGGTGTGGTGAATGCAAACGCCATTCCTTCACAATACAGGACCGAAGACCTGAAAGGGTTTACCCTGGCGCCAGCTTTTATTGACATGCAGATCTATGGCGGCAATGGCAAAATGTTCTCCCATGAATTATCGGTGGAATCATTAAAGGCTACTTATGAATATTGTTTAATGGGCGGTTGTGCACATTTTATGATCACCATGGCCACCAATACCATCGAAAAATTCCTGCAGGGGTTTGAAGTGGTTCGTGCTTACTGGCAGCAAGGAGGAAAAGGCTTACTCGGGTTACATTTGGAAGGACCTTATATAAACCCGGTAAAAAAAGGCGCACACCTGGAAGCCTGTGTTAAAAAACCAACCATTCCGGAAGTGACCATGTTACTGGAAAAAGGAAAGGATGTGTTTAAAATGATGACCCTTGCGCCCGAAGAATGTGAGGAAAGTATTATAAAACTATTACAGCAACACAATATCATTCTTTCCGTAGGACATTCCAATGCTACCTACAAACAGGCAATGGACGCGTTCAATAAAGGCATACCTGCCGCTACGCATTTATTCAATGCTATGTCGCCATTACAACACCGCGAGCCAGGTGTGGTGGGGGCTATTATGAATCACTCCAAAGCTATGAGCAGCATTGTTTGCGATGGAGTGCATGTGGATTATGCGGCCGTACATATTGCCAAAAAAGTATTGCAACAACGCCTTTTTTTTATTACCGACGCCGTAGCTGAAACCACCAGCGGCGAATACCAGCACCTGTTTCGTGGCGATCGTTTTGCATTGCCCGACGGTACTTTATCAGGTTCATCTTTGACCATGCTGCAATGTGTAAAGAACGCCGTTAACCATGTTGGTATTCCTTTAGAAGAGGCTTTACGCATGGCATCGGCATATCCGGCACAATTGATGGCCAATAGCATGCTGGGTAAAATGGAAGCCGGTTACCGGGCTGACTTTGTAGTATTTGATGATGCATTAGAACTGCAGCGGGTTTATTGCTGAGCCACGCCGATCTTATGCATGATAAGACGGCGAATGACAGCCGCTTTGGGGTCTATTCCCCGGCGAATGGTTTCCTGGGTGGGCGACACCTGAATATCAGGCATAATGCCCCGGCCTTCTTTTACAAGGTCTTTATCCATTACCAGTCTGAATTTGGGCAGTCTGAAACGAACTTTGGTGTTAGGGAGGGTAACATCGGGGATCATCCAGGCTGTATTACCATAGGCGCCCCCACCCGTTTCTTCCCCTATTACTTTTACATTCGACTGGCCCTGGAGGCTTTTTACAAACAAGGTAGTGGCTGAAAAAGAATTACCACCGGTAACGAGGTAGATATCCCCGTCGAAATGATGCTTTTTCTTTGGATGGAAAAAGTGGCGTTCAAAGTAGCCGAAGTGATAATTACCGTCTTTTTCTTTATGGGTTACAAACTGGGTGAGTGACCAGTAGTAAGGTTGCCAGGAAATATATTTATGATATTTACTGCTTCTTCGAACGGCATAAAGAGAATCAGCGAGTTTGAACTTCTTATCGGCCAGGTAGCGGGTTAAAAGCGTGGAAAGGCCTGCATCGCCACCACCATTGGTGCGTACATCCACCACCAGGTGTTGAATATGCCGGCGGTCCAGTTCACGAAAAGCTTTGTGCCAGAATGAGCGTAATTTATTCCCCCGTGCAAAGGTGTGCACCGTCATATATGCGGAAGACAAGGTAGTATCAATTTGAACATAACGGGAAGCGAACTGGAGCTGATTGTGACCACCTTCTTTTGGTGGTTTGGTAGCAGGCTTGTTAGTAAAAGTTCCTTTTTTTGTAGTGTCTTTCACCGAAGGGTCGAACACCGGCACACTAACCGTTTTTTCAGTCCCCGTGCTATCGACATAGGTAACAGCGACCTGGTCTTTCAAACCCATTACATTCCTATAGAGGCTACCAAAGGCGCCACTGTTGCTAAGGCTTTGATACTTACCGTTTATACTGTTGCCGTCGCCAGAAATATAATTCATGAAGGAATCGGTAAGCTGACGGGTTCTATATCCGTCGATGGCGGTAACCATGGTGCCGTATTTCAGGATAGAGTCTCTTCTGTTGATATTGGCAGTAATGACCATGGAATCGCTCCAAACTTTAAAACTCAGCGGGAACATCTTTATATTGGCGGTGTCGAGGTATTTGCCGTATTGTTTGGAATATTTTACCGCCGTATGCCCGCAATGGATCTTGCTTACCACATAGGAAAGAATATTACGGAACTGAACTTCGGTCATGGAGTCGTTGAGATGACGATATCCATCATCGAAATAGTAATCCATACTGTCTTTGGGGGTGAACCAATACAGGCTGGGGTGCGATTCTTCCAGCACCTTGCGAAAAACGGTATAGTCCTGCTGTAACTGTTTTTTCGGGTACTTATGTTGAGGATCAAAAGTTTGGCGTGATGCAGAGCAGCCAATAAGGCCTGAAATACATACAGCAAAACAAACGTAGGCTAACTTCTGCATCATGCTTTCCACTGGTTTATTTTTTAAAAGCGTTCCATCCCTGTGCAGTGATGGGATGAACCTGACCGCCTTTGGTATTGATTTTCACACCTTCACTGGCATCGGTCATATAGCCAATGACACTGATCTGTTCATTTAAAACGATCTTTTCATAATCAGATTGCTTCATAGTGAACAGTAATTCATAATCTTCGCCGCCACTTAATGCACAGGCAGTTGGGTCTATTTCAAATTTAAAGGCTGCTTTACGCATTTCTTCGGCTATGGGCAATTTTTCTTCATACAATACGCACCCAAGCTGGCTTTGTTCGCAAATGTGGAGTATTTCAGAACTGAGGCCGTCGCTAATATCCATCATAGACGTAGGCACAATGTTGTGTGTTTCAAGGAATTCTATAGTTTCTTTACGGGCTTCTGGCTTTAACAGGCGGCCAATTACATAGCTTTCGCCTTCCAGGTCGGGTTGTACCTGTGGATGTTCGAGGTAAATTTGTTTTTCGCGTTCCAGGAACAGCAGTCCTACATAGGCCGCGCCCAGGTCGCCACTGCAACAGATAAGATCGCCTTTTTGGGCGGTGTCCCTTCTAACATATTTACCGGGCGTTACTTCACCGATAGCTGTTACAGAGATCACAAACCCTTTTTGAGAAGAACTGGTGTCCCCACCCACGAGGTCGACCCCGTATTTTTCGCAAGCCGCGTAAATACCTTCGTAAAACTCGCTGAGGGCTTCCACGCTGAAACGGTTGCTGAAGGCAATACTTACAGTTATTTGGGTGGGCGTGGCGTTCATGGCGTATATATCGCTCAGGTTCACCACCACGCTTTTATAGCCCAGGTGTTTCAAGGGCGTGTACATGAGGTCGAAGTGAATGCCCTCAACCAGCAGATCGGTGGTAATAACGGTTTGTTTGCCAAAATGGTCAATAACGGCTGCATCGTCGCCTACTCCTACGATGGAGGACGCGTTCTGCAGTTCTATATTTCTGGTAAGATGTTCAATTAATCCAAATTCGCCCAGGGAACTTATTTCTGTTCTGCTTTCGCTCATGGTGCTGATGATGTTATCTTTTAAAATAAATAGCAATACTCTGCTTTCGCCTGGCGAAAGCAGAGCGGAAAAAGACCAATAAAGTTATCGAATTATTCGGCAGGTACCCGATTGAAGCCTTTTAAACCTTGTCGTTCACCCATTTTAACAGATCGTCGTGTATTTTACCATTGGTAGCGGCGATGTGCGGCTGATAGGGTGAATACGGATTACCTTCAAAATCAGTTACTTTACCACCAGCTTCTTCAACAATTAAATAACCGGCGGCGCTGTCCCAGGCATTTAATTTATGTTCATAAAACCCATCGAAACGGCCGGCTGCCACCCAGCAAAGGTCCATTGCGGCGGAACCGAGACGGCGAACAGGTACACCTGCCCTGATGAAGCGGGAAAATGCCTCCAGCGGACCATTCGGGACATTCACATATGTATAAGGGAAGCCGGTAACCAGGCATGATTTCATCACATCACTTTCCATGCTCACATGAATAGACTCCCCGTTGAGGGTAGCGCCTTTGCCTTTTTCGGCGAAATAATATTCTTTAATGAATGGGTTCAATACCGCGCCCATGATCATAGTGCCGTTGTGTTCCAAACCAATAGAAACGCAGCAAATGGGAATGCCATGGGCAAAGTTTACCGTACCGTCAATAGGGTCGATGATCCATTTGTATTCGCTGTCCATTTTTATTTCACCCGCTTCTTCGCTTAATATAAAGTGATCGGGGAACTGCGATTTAATGGTTTCAAAGATGGCTTTTTCAGAAGCGTGGTCGGCTTCAGTTACCAGGTTGTTGATACCTTCCTTATTGCTGATCAGCAGGCTTGTTGAGTTGAAGTAATGTTGCATTACTTTGGCGCCTGCTTCGGCGGCATTTATTAAAGTTTCTTTTAACATGGCGCAAAGATACGGTGTAACTGGTTGGACCGGTTACCCGGAAATACAATGGTTAATCAACTAGAAACTATTTAATTTCTGTCCTATTTTGCAGGTATATGCTGTTATCGGTTATAATTGTTAATTACAACGTGAAATACTTCCTGGAGCAGTGTTTATGCTCGGTACGCAAAGCTATTGGGCAAATGAGTGTGGCTACCGGGCAAAGCAATGTGGAAGTTTGGGTAGTAGACAACAACTCCAAGGATGGCAGCATTGAATACCTGCATAACCGTTTTCCCTTTGTACAGTTTATACAAAATACGGTTAATCAGGGGTTTTCAAAAGCCAATAACCAGGCACTGCAGAAGGCCAGGGGCAAATACATCCTGTTCCTGAACCCCGATACCATTTTACCGGAAGATGCTTTTACAAGTTGTGTGGCGTTTATGGAAACTACAGCCGATGCCGGCGCATTAGGGGTGAAAATGATAGATGGTACGGGGCAATACCTGAAAGAATCGAAACGCGGCTTTCCTTCTATGTGGGTATCGTTTTGTAAAATGAGCGGACTGACCCGCTGGTTCCCTTCTTCCAAATTATTTGCGCGGTATTACATGGGGCATTTGAACAACCAGGAAGTGAATAAAGTAGATATTCTATCCGGTGCTTTTATGTTGATACGGAAAAGTCTGCTCGATGAAACGGGTGGATTTGATGAGCAGTTCTTTATGTATGGGGAAGACATTGACCTTAGTTACCGCCTGCAACAGGCGGGGATGCAAAACTATTATTATCCCGATTGCACTATTATACATTTTAAGGGGGAAAGCACCCGTAAGGACAGCAAGTATATAAAATTGTTTTACAAGGCCATGGTGCAGTTTGTACAAAAGCATTTTCATGGGGAACTCGCCTGGTTATACACAGGCTTGCTGGAAGCGGTGATCTACTTACGGGCAGCAGTAACTTTTGTAAGCAGGGAACACAAAGAACTATCGATAAAATACGAAGGCACTCCCACATTTTATCTGGCCGGCGATGAAAAAAGCGCCAATGAAGTACGCTCGGTACTCGACTCCTTTCCTGAGTACTCCATTACGGAGAATAATGAAAAAGCCAGGGAATGGATCTTTTGCGAAGGCTCCACATTTTTATTCAGACAGGTGATTGAACAGTTAAAAACCTGTCCGCCTTATTTAAAACCATTTATTCACGCCAGTGGTACTTATACTATTGTGGGCAGCCATTCAAAAGACCAGCGTGGGTATGCGATTGTTATGGGGTGACAGCCAGTTTGTAAGCGCCTGGTGCTATTGTGCCTATTCCTACATTACCTACCTCATTAATAACCATTCTAAATGTGCTTTGTTTGGAAGGTATAATAGCTTCACGCGGTGTAAAGGTTGTCACTGTCCACCCTTTTGCTGATTATGTCATTGATTCAACGTATCAGTTAAGACCGCTTAACCAGGTGGAGCAATACATCAATAAAAATAAGCACCTGCCTGGCATCCCTTCTGCTGAGGAGGTTAAAAAACAAGGGGGGTAGAACTGGGTGATATGAATGGGAGGTTGCTGGAAAAAATTGAGGAGCTTACCTTATATATGATCGAGCTTAAAAAAGAGAATGAGCGAATACGAATGGAGATAAAGGAGTTGAAAGGAAAAAAATAGATGGAATTCGTTTATACACAATCTTTTTCTGGGATTAATTCCCAAAAGGAGAAATTTCAGAAACCCGTCCTAACAGCTGAGTTTTTTTCTTTTAACCCATGCAGCGAACCCTAATCTTTGCAAAATGTGCAATATATCAGGTTAAAAACCTTTAATTTTGATTCATGCCTGACCAAACGGGCAACTAATTAATGGCCCTAATTGATCTCTCTTTACCCCGGTCGGTTGCCCGAGCGTTGCGATTACCTGCTAAAAGTCCCAGACGGCAGCAGATCAGGGTGTTAAAGAAATTGCTGAAGAAAGCCCGGTTTACCGAATTCGGTCAAAAATACCGGTTCGATGAGATTCTGTTGAGCAAACATGCCGGGAAAAAATTCCAGCAACTGGTCCCTACCTATGATTACAATAAAATTTATGCTGAATGGTGGCATAAAACGCTCGAAGGGAAAAGGGACATTTGCTGGCCTGGAAAGATTAAATATTTTGCCCTCAGCTCTGGCACCTCCGAAGCTGCCAGTAAATATATACCCATCACCAATGATCTGATGCGCGGTAACCGCATCGTCATGATCAAACAATTACTTTCCTTACGCACCTATCACGATATTCCGGTAAAAAGCATTGGCAAAGGCTGGTTAATGCTGGGCGGTAGTACCGACCTTCAAAAAGGCCCTGGCTATTATGCTGGCGACCTGAGCGGTATCACTGCTAAAAAAGTGCCCTTCTGGTTTAGCCCCTTCTATAAACCCGGAAAAAAGATAGCCCGCACCAAGGACTGGAACAGTAAAATTGAAGCTATTGTTGAGGAAGCCCCCAACTGGGATATTGGCTTTGTGGTGGGTGTTCCGGCCTGGATCCAGATGTGTATGGAAAAGATCATCGAGCGGTACCAGCTCAATTCCATCCACGACATGTGGCCAAACCTGGCCTTTTTCGTTCACGGGGGCGTTTCTTTTGAACCCTATAAAAAAGGCTTTAATAAACTGGTGGCCAGACCGCTTACGTTTATTGAGACCTATCTTGCCTCAGAAGGGTTCATTGCCTACCAGGACCGCCAGGATTCCCATGGTATGAAACTGGCCCTGAACGATCATATCTTTTTTGAATTTGTGCCTTTTAATGGGGATAACTTCGATGCCGATGGCAACCTGGTTGAGAACCCCGAGGCATTGATGATACATCAGGTAGAGGAAGGCAAGGATTATGCGATCCTGCTTAGCACAACGGCCGGCGCCTGGCGCTATTTAATAGGCGACACAGTTCGGTTTGTTGATAAAGAACGTTGTGAAATAATTATTACAGGCCGCACAAAACACTTCCTGAGTCTCGTAGGTGAGCACCTGAGTGTTGACAACATGAATAAAGCCATTAAACTGGCCAGTGAGGAAATGAATGTAAACATTCCAGAATATACCGTAGCTGGTATACCTCATGGTTTGTTCTTTGCCCATCAATGGTGGATTGCCTGTGACGATGCGGTTGATAGGGAGTTGTTGCGTCAGAAAATAGACAATTGCCTGAAGGACATCAACGATGATTATGCGGTGGAAAGAAATAGTGCACTGAAGGATGTTTACCTGAACGTATTACCCGTTTCAAAATTCATGGAGTTTATGCACCTGAAGGGAAAAATCGGCGGACAGCATAAATTTCCACGTGTTATGAAGGGTAAGATGTTTGAGGACTGGCAAAAGTTTATTGAAACCGGTGGCCTTTAACAGCCTGAAATGTCTACGCGCTCGGAATCCCCGATATGATTTCCTACCTTGCGTACACGTATAATAAAATTGGAGTATCTATAAGGATATAAGCATGTGGCAAGCCATAATTAGTGGGTTAACGCTAGGATGTATTCTTGCGCTCTCTGTAGGACCCGTCATATTTACTATTATAAAGCAAAGTATAAACAACGGGCACACCGGTGGGTTAAGCTTTGTAGCGGGTGTATGGTTAAGTGATATTGTGCTGGTAGTTATAAGTAATGTTTTTTCGGCCCTGGTGGCCACTTTACTGGCAGAATATTCAAATGTAATTGGTTATTTAGGCAGTGCATTCCTGTTTGGAATGGGCGTATATTATTTGTTCTTTAAAAAGGTTACCCTGCGCACCGATGCCGATGGCAATGCTATAAAATTTCGCAAGCGGGATATATTCAAGATCATGTCGAGCGGTTTTTTTCTGAATACGCTCAACCCCAGTGTATTTATATTTTGGCTTACAACAGCCTCTGCCTTTCAAGGGGGTAGCTTAAGCCAGCGTCTGATCACCTTCTCCGTTTGTCTCGCGCTTAACATTGCTGCAGATATCTTAAAAGTAATGCTGGCCGGGAAACTACGCAGCAAGCTTACCCTGCATAACATTTCCATAATAAACAAGATCTCAGGTATTATCCTGGGCGGTTTTGGCATAGCGCTTTTTTACGCGTCTTTTTTCAAGATCATGAACCATTAATTGGGGTAACTGTTCTTGCTTTAGCCTTTAACAAATCATTAGTGAAATAACAAAAAGGCCCTGTGTAACTTGTTACCGCATGAAGCAAACTCTACTTATAATATTACTGGTATCTGTAGCAGAAGTTTCCTTTTCCCAAACCTCCGATTTTATTGTTTTAAAAAAGCGAAATAACCGAACGTTAAAAACGTATTATCCCGGCGCTTTTATTTCGGCAACTACATATAATGGATTTGCTATAAATGGTTTTGTTAAAGAGATCAGGCACGACTCGGTGATCTTTCTGCAACAGCAGCGTCAGTTGGTAGGAACCGAATTTGGTACTACACTCGATACGGTGTCATATACTGTAGGAGTAGATTATCGCGAGATAAAAACTTTTCATTATACCGGCGATTATACCTGGGGCCGGAAAAGAGGGTTTGCTGAAGTGACCATTCCCAAGTTGATGAAGATCGGTGGAATTGGGTTTATTGTACTGGAATTGGTGAATACCGCTTACAGAAAGGAATCTATTTCAGCCGATAATAAAATGGTGCCCCTGGCCATTGCTGCCGGCGTTGCTGCTACGGGGTTTGCCATCACTTATTTTCAGAATAAAGCCGATAAGGCCGGCGGAAAATATAAAGTAGTATATGTGAAAAATTCACGATAGGAAAATATAGTCACCCTATACAACGTTAAGGGAACAGCAATCAAAATTGTATCTTTGCAAGCCAAAGCAGTTCCTTACTCATGTCAACTAAAGTGAAAGAAAAAGCCCGTAAGATTTGGCGTATTATTAAATGGACTTTCCTCTTTCTTTTCATATTCCAGTTATTCTATATTCTCCTCCTAAGGTGGGTTGACCCGCCATTTACCCTTACTCAGTTGGGTAGCTTGTTCAGTGGCTATGGCCTGAAACGCGATTATGTTCCCATGAAAGATATGTCCTCGTATGCCCGCTTATCATTTATTGCGGCAGAAGACCAGTTGTTCCCTGATCACAATGGGTTCGACTGGAAAAGCATAAACAAGGCAATGGAGTACAATAAGAAAAAGCCTAATCGCGTAAAAGGCGCTTCTACCATCAGTCAGCAGGTAGCCAAAAATGTTTTCCTGTGGCAGGGCCGCAGCTGGTTCCGCAAAGGCATGGAAGTGTATTTTACATTTATGATCGAACTGATCTGGGGTAAGAGCCGCATCATGGAAATGTACCTCAACGTTTCTGAAATGGGACCTGGTATTTTTGGCATTGAAGCCGCTGCACAGAATTATTTTAAGAAACCAGCCAAGCGACTTACCCGGGCGGAAGCTGCCATGATTGCCTCCTGTATGCCCAACCCAAAGAAGTATACAGTTAAGCCATTGTCGCACTATGTAGCTAACCGTTACCCCTGGGTAATGCGTCAAATGGTTTTCCTGCAAAATGACCCCGATATTCAAAAATTACTCCAATAGTTATTGCATATTTAACTCAAACTCGGTGCTGTTGATGGTTGGAAAGCCTGGTATAACCGTACCGATGCAGAGACGGGCCGTGTATTCGCCTTTAGCTATATGATCAGGAATAGTAACCGGCAACGTAAGCTGGCTGCCCCTTAATTGTTTAACAAGGGTGCCCGTTTTGATAAAAGCATGCACATCGCCATCAACATACAACACTAACCAGATAGGCGTTTCACTATAAGCTGGTTGTTGAAACAAGGGCAGATAGTGTTCCGGGATAGTAATGTTTGTATGGATCTGAAGGGAATGGGGCTTTAATTCGGCACATTTGATTTTAGTAAACAATACCCTCGAAAAAGAATAGTAACCATTTTGTATACCGTCGTTAGGAAAAGGCCAGTCATGTGGTTTTGCCACCTGCTTAAAATAAGCATTGTTATCTGGCACATCCATATACACGGTTTTACCGATCAATGAATCTTCAATGGGCCACATATTAAAATTATTGCGGCGATAATGCGCTGAGTTCAGCGAGAAAGCAGGGATGCCTGTATAAAACCAATACTTTGATGCCCGTTGGTAAGTATCTATAAACACCACGGGCAAATTGCCCGCCCGCCTGTGCATCTCGGTTGTCCATTTCCTGTTACCATGAAATTCGGTGCGCTTTATCCACGAAACAGGGGGGAACCAGGCCATCAGATACAGTCGGATGGCTAAAACAAACAATAAGGAAACAGGGATACTTCTATAAATCCATTTTTGCCATTGATAATGCTGCACCAGGTATCTATGACTTAGAACAATTAAAGGAATGAATGCAGCTACGGTCCAATTGGCTTCTACCCTTCCTTTGTACGTGCTTATTAAAAAGGCAAGGTATATCCCCACTAATGAATATTTCATTGCCCGCTCCACTGCAGACAAAGGCCGGTATAGGAATGCTGCCCACAATAACAACCAGCCAATTACGGGTCCGGCAAAACCTATTTGCCCAAATATATATTCAGTAGTGAAAGCAAATTTGTAACTGGAGGCATTTCTTTCGAACAGGTGATATTGGACAGAGGGAAAATTATGAATGTACTGCCAGTACAGGTGAGGTGCAAATAAAACGAGGCAAATAGCTCCTGCCAAATAGGTATACTTGTTGGTCAGTAGTTTCAGGTTCGACAATAACACCAACCCAATCACCAACACGCCATGATATTTACTGTATAACAAACAGGCCATGCCCATGCCTAATAGCAGGGAGTTGGTAATATTGGTCTTTTGTAGAAAGCGTTGGTACAACCAAAAGTAGAGGACTACAAAAAACAGCAATGGTATATCAGGAACTGCCAGTATACCACCAATTTGTGCTACTGCTATAGAAAGGGTTACGGCATAAAACAACCGGTCGTCTTTTTTACAGGTTAGTTGATGTACAAAAAAAATGGTGGCAGTATTCAGTAGTAAAATAAAAATGCGAACCCCTAACTCATTTTGAAAAATTGCATAGCCTGCTTTTATCAATGCAGCGACCATGGGAGGATGATCAAAGTAACCCCAATCCATAAAGCGGGAATACACCCAGTAATAGGCCTCGTCATCGAATAGTTCTGTGGAAGCAGCCTGAACAATACTTATTAAAACCCACCCTACATAAAACAACAGTCGATGATGTTTTTGCAGCACGTTTCGCATACCTGCTACAACATAACAATTATTAAAAGAGTTTTACGCTATAAATAAATCATCAACCGCTTTGAGGGCTTTTTGGAACCGTTCATCATAATTGCCTGAGATCTCTACCCAGGGAACCGGTTGGTTAAGAAGGATATTCCGGTATATATTGTACAACTCTGTGCGGGGACCGGGGTCGGGGTATTCACGTAATACATCATAAGCCCATGGAAGATCTATGTTGCATAAAAGGTATAAGTCATATTTTCTTTTAGTAATCTGATCGAGTGTCCACTGATGACATTTCCCAAATACAAATTCACCCCATACTTGCATTACATACTGATCGGTGTCAATAAAAAGCAATTTTGCATCTTTCGCTTTTTCGATATAGCTTTCTTCCAGTGCTACCTGACCTTTGGCAATAGTGAGCAGGTCGTCATAGGTATAGTTCATCCCATGAACAGTGAGGTATTCCCGGGCATACTCAGGCACCCAACTGCTGTTATAATATTTGGCCAGCTGTTCACATAAAGTGCTTTTTCCTGTAGATTCAGGGCCTATGACAACTACCTTTTTCATTCTTATATATTAGCTTGCAAATTCCGGGCACGTTTCATCCATTCCAATAAACCAAATACCGCCATTACAAACAGGATAAAGTAAAAGACGCTGGTGAATACATACTGTTTAACGAAGTATAACGGTATGGAGGCAATGTTGGTAACTATCCACCAGAACCAGCTTTCCACCTTCTTTTTGGCCATCAGCCACATGCCGGTGAAGGCGGTGGAGGAGGCAAAGGCGTCTGCCCAGGGTATGGTAGCTGCATTGAATGCATTTTTTAACCAGGTTAAGGCACTGAAAATGGCGATGTAGAAAAACGCACAGAATAATAATTGTTGTACCCATTCACGCCTGCTTGAAAACTGTACGGTAACCACATAGTGTTGCTCCTTGTCTTTTTTCAACCACAGTGCCCACCCATACACGCTCATGATGGTATAATACAGGTTCACACTTGCTTCGCCAAAAAGGTGGCCCTGGATACTCAGGAAGATATAAATAATTGTGCTTATGAGTCCAACAGGATATACCCAAATGTTCTCAATTCTGGAAAACCATACACTTGCAATGCCCGAAAAAACGGCAATATATTCAAGCAATGTGGTGTTGCGAATTCCTTCCACAAATTGCTTTATGATTTCATCGTACGTCATGATATAAAAAATGCAAGATAATTCTATTGAAGATATAATGACCGGCGTCCAATTTCTTCGTTTTCAATTTCAAACCGGTTTCCCGATATTTGGCCAATAAATACTTACCCATTGAGCTATTTTACAAATAAGACCGTTTGGATCACCGGCGCCTCTTCAGGAATTGGGGAAGCGCTTACCTATGAACTGGTAAAACAAGGTGCTAAAGTTATTGTTTCAGCCCGGCGCGAGGAAGAATTGAAGCGTGTGCAACAACAGGCGGGTACCTCGAATGTGTATGTGCTTCCGCTCGATCTGGAAGCCCCGGCTACCTTTCCTGCAAAAGTACAGGAGGCTATTGGCGCCTTTGCACAAATAGATGTAATGATCCATAATGGCGGTATTAGTAACCGTGGTACGGCAAAAGACACGTTGTCCGCCGTGCAACGCAAGGTAATGGAGGTTGATTATTTCAGCTATATAGAACTGACCCGGTTGTTATTACCTCATATGTTGCAACGCAGATCAGGCCATATAGTGGCCATCAGCAGCGTGATGGGTAAAATAGGAACGCCTATGCGCTCAGCTTATGCGGCGGCCAAGCATGCCCTTCATGGCTATTTCGATTGCCTGCGGGCTGAGGTTTGGCAGGATAATATAAATGTGACCCTGATAATGCCGGGTTATATCCGCACGCAGGTCTCCTTAAATGCGGTTACGGCTTCTGGCGAGAAATTGAATGAGCTGGGTAAAAATATTGGAAATGGTTTTCCGCCCGATAAAACGGCACAACAGATATTGAAAGCGATACAAAAAGGGAAGTATGAAAAATATGTGGGCCGGCCTTTCTCCCAGGAATGGATGGCTATCCATTTAATGCGGTTGTTCCCAACAATGGCCATCAATGTATTTAAAAAGGCTGTACCACATTAAGGCAAGGCCTATCTTTCGCAGAGCTTTTTGAGGTTCTTAATTCCTTCGGTAAACTGGCGATTGAGGTTTTTGTGAAACATATAGCCCTTTAAACGACCCACGGGATAAGGCAATGCGCCAAAATTCTGCCAGGTTACTTTTGTTTCATCGATACCCCAGTCTTCAAAAAGCCAGTTATCGTGGGCGGTGGTCCTTACGGGTTTTATGAATTCAAGATCAAAGTGAAGATGACGTTCGTCTATATCCCGCAGGGTTAGGCTGCCTGCGCCCCGGGTGCTTCCTTTCCATGAATATTTGTGGCCGGGCCTTTTTGATAAACCGGTGATGTTGCTGTCATTTTTATCGCTTTTTTGCCCCCAGGGGTTCCATTGAATATAGTTATGGAAGTCGGCCACTTTATCCATAACAAATTCGCATGGCTTTTTAATGATGGCTGATTTCTCAATGAAGTACCCATCTGGTAAAAACAGGGCGATGATCAGCAGGAGCACTATCACCACCACTACTATGCCCAAAATATACAGAAAGGTCATAAACCTGCTGTTTTACTGAATATACTGCATTCTCTTAACACAACCAAGTTGTATGCCATTTACCGGTGAAATCGTTTATCCCTTCTTTATAGGGTAGTGTACGCGCAAAAAAAACCTTCCCCATTGGGGAAGGTCCACAAGCTTTTGAAATATTGTAAACGTAGTATTATTCTGCTTCTGCTACTACTTCTTTCACTTCAGGGATCATTCGCTTCATCATACCTTCAATACCTGCCTTTAAAGTGATCATGGATGAAGGGCAGCCACTACATGAACCTTGCAACATCAGGTTAACAATTCCATCATTGTAGCTTTTAAACTGAATAGCGCCACCATCCATTTCAACGGCTGGCTTTACATAGTTTTCCAGCAGCTCTTTAATGCGTTTTACCACATCGTCATCGTCTGCAGCCACTACATTGGTGCTTTCCTGTTTAACGGTAGCTATTTCATCTTCATTGATCACCACTTTTCCTTCTTCCAGATATTCTTTTAAAAACTGACGAATGGTTGGAATTACATCATTCCAATCGGTTTCAACAGTTTTTGTAAGGGTAACAAAGTTGCTGGCAATAAACACGGCCCTTATAAAGGGAAAACCGAACAATTCTGTAGCCAGAGGGGAAGGTTTGGCATTTTCCAAATCCGGAAAATCAATGCTTTTACCCGGATACAATAATTTGTTGGCAACAAACTTCATTGTTTCCGGATTAGGCGTCATTTCTGTATAAATACTAATGACAGGGCTTCCTGTTTTGATCATGATACTTCCTCTTTTAATAAGTTGAATACAAAAATAACAAATGCCTGCTGCAAATGTTTCTTATTTTGAAAATCTTTAGTACCGGAAGAAAGGAAGTACCCAGGCTGTGAAAGATATTTAGTGGTCACAATCGTCTTCATGAGCGTGGTTATGTACCCGGCAAGCCCTGAAATTTATTAAATGGGCCGTTACGATCAGTAATACGGCAAAAGGCAGGATCCATAGTTGGTATTGATGCCATATTTGCTTGGCAATCAAACCGGTAAAACCAATAGAGAACACAATTATGGGGAGGGTATTGTGGTGGTGTTTCTTATATCCATGGCGAAGGGAGTAAACGCCGATGCCAAAAGCCAGGAAGATCATGAAATACTCAAACGCCTCATTTTCAATGATATTTATGCCTAAAACAGGCAAACTGGTTAAAAGCAGTGGTAAAATTGCGCAGTGGATTGCGCAGGCAAGAGAAGCAGCCACACCCATCGCATCCCAGTTTACTCTAAAATTCATGGCTCGAAGATAAGAAGTAAATCAACTCGCATGCAACTCAGTTGCAAAAAGTTTCGTTATAAAATAAATACATTGGTTGGCGGAATGGGTAAACGTACCTTTGTGGACTGAAAAACATTTTTTTGTATGCGTCGGAAAGTGATCTTTTATATTGGCTTTTTTGTGGTTTTGGTTATTGCCTTTTACGTGGCTTTAACCCAGGTAATACCTGGTTATGGGGAGGTGAAGCTGCCAATAGTTAACAGGGTTCAACCTTTTAGTTTTACCAACCAGGACAGTCAACGGGTAACCCAGCAGAGTGTAGAAGGTAAGGTGTATGTGGCTGAATACTTTTTTACGACGTGTCCCAGCATTTGTCCCATGCTAAACACCAATATGAAAAAGGTGTATGATGCTTATAAGGATGAGCCTGGGTTCATGATCCTTTCGCACACCGTTGACCCCGATAATGATAACGTTGCCCGGTTAAAGTGGTACGCCGACTCCATGCACGTAAATACGCAGCGCTGGGTATTTTTAACGGGAAGAAAAGACAGCCTGTACCAAACAGCCCGCAACAGTTACCTGCTCGATGACCCCCAGAACAACCTGCAGAATATCAATGAGCAGTTTTTACATACCCAGTTTTTTGCCCTGGTTGACAGAAGTGGAAAGGTGCGCAAAATTTATGATGGCCTCAAAAAAGACGAGATCGAAGAATTGAAGAAGGACATAAAGCGGTTGTTGAAAGAACACAATCCCGGCGATCGTTTTTCAAATAATATGTTTGGCAGCTAACAATGCCTGTGTTTAATGATTTTAATAATGGAAGCGCAGATAGACGAAATACTTAAGAAAAATCAGTTGAGTGTAACCGGTAGCCGTAAAAGGATCCTGGAACTGTTCCTGATGAGCAATGGGGCCCTGGCGCATGGGGATATTGAAAAGAAGACCGGTGAAAAATTCGACCGGGTCACGGTATATCGCACCCTGCAAACCTTTTTGGAAAAAGGTATTATTCACTCCATCCCAACTCCTGATAACTCGGTGCTGTACGCCCTTTGTAAAGACGATTGTTCGGAAGGCCATCACCACGATAACCATGTTCATTTCATTTGCAACAAATGCGCTAAAACTATTTGCCTGGCCGATGTAACTGTGCCGGAAGTAAAGTTACCTACCGGGTTCCTGCCGCAGGAGTATCAAATGGTGGTAACCGGTTTGTGTGTCGAGTGTCGTCAAAAAACTTGATCATAATCAGTTAAATTTCTTCTCCGGTTAACCGGCAGCGGTGTATTTGTGGCTGGTCAAAATATTTCGGTATGCCACAACCGGATTGCAGAATATCTTCAGAATTAGTGATAATTAATATTAAACGCTGATAAAAATCTCAGCGAGTTACGAAATCGTAAAGCTATATCAATTTTGCTTAGATGAATGAAAGCCGCCAGTGCATTGGCTTTGCGGAGATTGTAATTAATACGCAAATCTTAGTGTATAAAAACAGAAAGCCCCGATGTAGAAACACCGGGACTTTTGGTTAAGGCTCTGATTAGTAGCTATTTTATGAAGAAGGTAGCAACGACTACCTGATCAAATTATTATTGTATTACAAATATAATAGATTGAACTAATATTATGCATACCATGAACTGGGTATTTTTTTTAGGCTAAGGATGAACGTTTAGTTTATCCATTTCTTCCTTAACAAACTGCATTAACTGTTTAATGTAGTCGGGCGAAAAATTAAATACCAGTCCGGCAGCGCTGTACAACTCAGGTAGTGTTTTGGTGCCACCTAATTGTAAAGACGTCATGTAGTTGTTTATTGCGGCTGCTTTATTTTTCCTGAACTGCATCCAAAGCCCAATGGCGCCTAATTGAGCAATACCATACTCAATGTAGTATAAAGGAACTTCAAACAAATGCAGCTGCCGTTGCCAGGCATAGGTGCGAAATTCAGCAAGGCCTTCCCAGTCAATTACATTGCTTGAAAATTCATTCAGGATCTCCATCCATTTTTTGGCTCTTTCTTCTACCGTATGATTTGGGTTTTCATATACCCAGTGTTGGAATTTGTCAATAGTGGCAATCCAGGGGAAGATGGTGATCACTCTTTCCAGTTGGTGTTCTTTGGCCCTTATAAGGTCTTCTTCTTTATCGAAGAAAACCTCCCAGGAGTCCATACTGAACAGTTCCATAGACATGCTGGCCACTTCGGCTATTTCCATTGGGTACTCCTTAAATGAAGTTAACTCTAATGGGTGGGCGAGGAAGGAATGAACTGCATGGCCGCCTTCGTGCACCATAGTAGTAACGTCACTCATTTGACCAGCCGCATTCATGAAAATAAAAGGAGCGCCTGTTTCGGCCAGGGGACAATTGTAGCCACCCGGTGCTTTGCCCTTGCGGCTGTCCAGATCGAGCCGTTTCATTTCGCTCATTTTACGCAAACAATCCGCAAAGAAGGGATGTACCTGGTCAAAACATTCAATACTTTTTTCCAGCAGCTCTCCACCGTTGCTAAACGGGTTCAATGGTGTAACACCTTCTGGTTCTGCTTCTGAATCCCAGGGGCGTAAAGAAGGAAGGTTTAGTTTTTTCTTTTTCCGTTCATTGATCACATTTACCAGCGGCAGAATGTGTTGTTTTACCGCTTCATGAAATTGAAAACAATCTTCCTTGGTATAATCAAAGCGGCCCAGTTCTTTGAATTTATAATCGCGGTAGTTATCGAACCCGGCGTTTTTAGCTACCTGGTGTCTTTTTTGAATTAATTGCGAGTACAGGTCGTTGAGGGCTTCTTTATCCTGTAAGCGACGTTCCTGAATTTTACGGTAAACCGATTCGCGCAAATTACGGTCGTGGCTTTCCAGGAACTTGGCAGCCTGTTGCAAGGTGTATTCCTTACCATTTACTTCGATGGTCATTTTACCGGCAATGGTACCAAACTGTTGTGCCAGCACGGCCAGTTCTGATTGCAGGGGGATATTCTCTTCGCGGAACAGCTCAATGCTTTTTCGAACACTACGCAGGTAGGTGAAATATTTTTTCTGGTCAAGCTCAGCGGTAAAGGGACTTTCTACCAGCTTTTTATTCAGCTTATCGGCATAGGGCTGCATTTTAGGTTGTATTTCTGTAACAAAGAAAACAAAGGCTTCTTCCAGTGTTTTGTTCTCTGTGTCGCAGGTCATCTTTATCTGGCGCCAGCAGGCATCTTCGCTTACTACGGCTTCCAGCTCACTCATATCATGCAACCATTTTTCCAGATCGGCTTTTGTATCGATAGTCCTGTCGAGCAGGTTCTTGAAATATGGCTCCAGGCTATCCCAGGTAGTTACTGTGAAATCTTCAGGAAGAAAATGCCGGGGCACCTTTTTTATATCTGCTGTAAAATTCATTGGATCACTGTTTTAAAATAAGAAAGCTACAAACTTCAGGTATTAAAACCAGAAGCCTGTAGCTTTAGTTTACTAAAGTTGTTAAAATTACTTTTTGGCTTCTTTTTTAGGAGCAGCTTTCTTTTTAGGAGCATCCGCTTCACCTTCCCCATCTTCTTTTTTAGCTTTAGGAGCAGCCTTTTTCTTAGGAGCCGCTTCTTTTTTCTCTTCTCCTTCGCCTTCAGCTTCTTCTTTCTTGGCTTTAGGAGCTGCTTTTTTCTTAGGAGCTGCTTCTTTCTTCTCTTCTGTGGCTTCTTCTTTTGGAGCTTTGGCAGCCTTTGTCTTTTCTTCCTTAGCAGGAGCTACTTCTTCCGCAACAGCTGTTTCTTCAGGTGCTTCTTCAGTAATTTCTCTTAATTTGATCTCAATATTATTCGATTTCAGCACGCCAAACCATTTTACCATCTTCTTCATATCGCTAGAGTATACGCGTTCGAAGTCGAGATCGGGGTATACTTTCTCGAAATATTTTTTAACGGCAGAATTATCTTTTTCATCGGGTGTTTTTTCACCGCTTTGGTCCATGGCAGTAAAAATATCCACCAGATTCACATTATCCCGAACTGTATATACTTCAATGCTTTCGAGATGAGAAAAATTATGTATCCTGCTCGAAACGAATTTTGTGCTGTTGTCATCCAGTGACTTTACGATTGCGCCATCTGATTTACTGCTTACCAATTCGAATAATCCTGGTAAACCCGTTACTGCGACAATTTTAGCGTATTCCATATCAATTCAAAATTTTTAAGGAGTTGCAAGATAATCTGATTTTGGCAAACGTTGTTCCAAAATAGTCTGAAAGATAGGGATAGGGCACCAACAGGACTGCCAACCCGGCATTTTTGACCCCCAAACCCATACTTTATTTTGACTTTTGGGCAATAATTTTTGGTTCTGCGCAGGTTTTTTGCCAAAGCGGCATCCAACTTTCATACACTT
Organism: Niastella soli; assembly: GCF_017742245.1. GTDB lineage: Bacteria > Bacteroidota > Bacteroidia > Chitinophagales > Chitinophagaceae > Niastella > Niastella soli. The sequence goes on along the minus strand of NZ_JAGHKO010000001.1, from coordinate 1,353,420 downwards.
TACTTAAACTAAATCTCATAGCATGAAAAAAGCGATCTTATTGTTAGTTATTGCTATTTCAGGAGTATTAGCCGTACAGGCACAGGGTGGTGGCGGTGGTTTTCAACGCCGTACTCCCGAAGAAAGATTAAAAATGGTTAAAGAAAAGCTGGTTGACCTGAATCTGGACAAAGACCAGACTGCTAAAAGCGACAGCGCCTTTTTGGATTATTATAAAGCACAGGATAAGATTTTTGAAGAAATGCGGGCTGCAGGCGGTGCCCCCGACCGGGATGCTATCCGCGAAAAAATGATGAAACTGGCCGGCGAACGCGATGATAAGCTGAAAAAGATCTATACCGACGAACAGTTTAAGAAGTGGAAAGATACCATTGAGCCTACTACCCGTCCTCAACGCGGTGGTGGCGGCGGTGGCAATAACTAATGGCTTTGATGCACACGTTATAGGATGTACCCCGGTAGTTTTTTACCGGGGTTTTTTATTGCGCAATAGTGTATGGTATAAACCGGTGGTCGTGAAACGTGAGTCGTGAAATCCCGACGAGTCGGGACAGGCTGTGAAATAAAACCAGCGCATCTCACTTCGTTCGATGCGATAGTTACCGGCAACCTATTCCCCATTGCCTATTACTGCCCCATCCATTGCTTAAAAGCGGCGGCATTTTCCTGACTTATAATAATATCTTCTGTGACCAGCGGCACGATCTCGAGCATCAGCTTGCTTTTAGGGTATGCTTTGATCCGTTTGATAGCGCTCATATTTACCAGGTATTTTCGGTTAACGCGGTAAAAAACGGCAGGGTCAACCTGGGTTTCAATATCGGCCAGCGACTGGTCCATGATAAATTTCTGTCCGGCGCTATCTACCATGCACACCAGTTTGTGGGTGGCATAAAAATAAGCGACCTCTTCTATTTTAATACTGATGTAATCGGTGCCCCGTTTTACCAGAAACCGCTTCTTATACCCGCCTGTTTGGGATTGAGATTGGGTGACCGGCCAGCTGGTCAATGCACTATAACCGGTAAAATGCTGTTTTAACTTCTGGTATTTATTAAGGGCGGCCTCCAGCTTTTCCGGTTTTATGGGTTTCAGCAAATAATCAATGCTGTTATGTTCAAACGCTTCCTGCCAGTATTCATCATAGGCCGTAGTAAAAATAACCGGGCATTCCACGTTTATTTCTTCAAAAATTTTAAATGACAAGCCATCACTGAGCTCGATGTCCATAAATATTAATTCAGGCAGGGGATGCTCCTGTAACCAGCTGATGGCTTCTTTAACACTGCCCAATACCCCTTCAACATATACCTGTTGATTGCATAGCGCCAATAGGGAAAGTAATTTTTCAGCTGCTGGCTTTTCATCTTCTATTATTACACATTTCATCTGTAATTTTTTTATTTTTTCGGGGCCAGATGGAACTTCGTTTCATATCAGGCAATTTTTAAAATTGGTAATGAAACAGTGAAATCACTGGCCGATTCCAGGATACTTATTTCTTTACTGGTGGTTAATTTATAGCGTTCGCCCAGGTTGTGTAACCCAATACGCGAAGAGGTTTTTCGTAATATTTTCTTTCGAACCTGGTTGTGTATGATCAACTCGTCCTGCTGCATTTCAATAGTAATTACCAGGGGAATGAGATCTGAAAACTCATTGTGTTTGATGGCGTTCTCAACCAATATTTGCAAGGAGATCGGTGGAATAAGGTATTGATCGGGGGCAACAGGATCGATGTGTATTTGTAATTGTACCGCCTGTTCAAACCGGATCTTTAGCAAAGAAAAGTAATCGTTCAGAAATAGCAATTCTTCATGCAGCAAAACCAGTTCACGGGCTTTGTTTTGAAGAATATAACGATAAACATCTGCCAGGTTATCGTTGAACTGTTTGGCTTTGGCTGCATCCTTTTCAATAAGATGGGACAGGGTATTTAGCGAGTTAAATATAAAATGTGGATCTATCTGGTTCTTGAGTGCTTCCAGTTCCGCTTCTGCGCGGGCCCTTTCCAGTTGTTCCTTTTTTAGCTTTTCGCTTTCTGCTTCCCGCACCAGAAAAACCGTTTCATAAATATGAGTGATGAATAAAACACAAACCATTACTACGAGGGAGGTGGTTTTTATTTGGTTCCAGTTTACAACACCTCCATTAAACAGGTTATACCAGATCACCAGCAGCAGGGCAGTAATAGGAATGGTATAGAATGAAATAGCCAATACCAGCACCACTATTTTTCTCACCGGTTTATTGAACCAGTCGAAATAACTACGTAAGGTGAACAGCAGGTAGCGATTCCCTTCCCATATAAATAATGAAATGCCAATAGTGAATAGAAAACTGAGTTTGAATTCCCAGGAGCTTAATGGCAGGTGATTCATTAAACCGGAGATCAATGGAATGACCACGCCAAATGCCGGGATAAGTATTATCCTGAACCCGATATCATTTAACCGGTCTACGCCAGTTGCTTTTTTAATCGGCTTATTATTGATATTGATCGCCTGCTTTTCCAGCCTGATTCCCTTTAAGTTGATTGGGTAAAAATTAGGAAATAGATTTGAAATAACCATAAACCAGTTAGGGCAGGAGGGCCAATTATAAAAACTAATTTCTTATGACAATGAACATAAACTGGTGGGCGGTGCTGGTAGCCGGAATTTCCTCATTTGTAGTAGGCGGCATCTGGTATTCGCCCGGTATGTTTGGCAAAGCCTGGATGAAGGATAATAATTTTACTGAAGAACAAATAAGAAAAGGTGGCAACAAGGGAAAAATATTTGGTTTCACACTCATGTTCTCTTTATTGATGGCCGTTAATCTGGCTATGTTCCTGGCTACACCAGCTGATTGCCCGGCAAACTGTGCTCCCAAAGCCGATATTGCCTGGGGCGCTATGGCCGGTTTCCTTACCGGCATTTGGACTTTCTGTGCCATTGCCATTCATAGTTTATTTGAATTAAAATCCTGGCGGTTGATCTTTATAAATGGATTTTACAGTGTGCTAGCACTTATTTTGATGGGTGCTATAATTGGTGCGTGGAGATAATGAGGTATCATAATATTAAAAATGGCCTCCTATACACGGGAGGCCATTTTAAAAAAGCTTACGCCTATTAATTATTTAGCTCTGGTGAACAAAATTTCCATGGTCTTGAATTCCTGTCCATCCTGCGCCATAAACATTTCCAATTTTTGTGAGTTGTCGTTCATTACCGTAAAGATCTGTTTTATATCCATGTCCTTACCGGTGCCGGGATCAACTGTTTTGCCCTTGAGTGTTGCACTTTTAGAAGCGTCGTCCCAGGTGCCTTCCATGTACATAATGCCGGTCCCCATATTGTCTATCCAGGTACTAATAAGCATTTTACGGGCATTGTCCCAGGCAAGGGTGCCCTGGCCTTCAAAGGGCTTTCCCATCATAGTGCCACTATGCGTGCTTTGCTGGTAGCGGCCACCCATTACCATTTTATTTACACAGGTAGAGGTGCTTTTCATAGGGGCCGCCCCGGGTTGCATCCACATGGTTACATCTCCTTTCCATTTTCCGTCCCATTTGGCAATCATTTTATGAACATCACCTGGTGTCATATAATCTGTCCATGCTTTCATCTGGTCCTGGGTTTGCGCACCTGCAGAAAAACTGTTAATTAGAAACAGTACCACCAGTGCTGTAATGATGAGCTTTTTCATGCTGTTAGTTTTTATTGAAATTACTATATCAAAAAAAATACCAATGCGAAAACTGATTAATATCAATTAATCCCCGATGAAGCCGAAATGCAACCCGATGAAAAAGACAGCGGATCTGGAAAGCGGATACTCAATGCAGCGCTTTATACGATGAATGGAAGATGATAAATGATCAATCAGCCGGAAATGCGGTCTTATCGATGTTGGGAATAATGCGCAAGGCATTTTTGAAATATACTTTTTTCAAAATAGCATCAGGCAGGCCCATGCCATACATAGCCCAGAATGCATGGTATTTTTTGTGATAAGGAAAGTATTCATCTGCTGTTTCCAGTACCCTGAAATAGGTGGCATATTCTTCAGGCACCCAGCTGTCTTTACCAAATAGAATACGGTCCTGATATTTTTCAAAGAATTGACGGGCCATACGCGGCTGGCGGCCCAATTCGGCAATTACGGCGCCAAACTCCACCAAAACGTTCGGCATTTCATCTAATAGCTGACCAAGTTTACCCAGGTTATTGGGGTACCAGCCAAAATGCGCGGTTATAAAGGTGGTTTTAGGATGTTTTTTAAACATGCGATGCTGCTCTTCGATCAGTATCTCCCAGGGGGCAGGGTCATCATCACTTCTTTTGCGGCCTGGGTGCGAAGCGATCTCGAGCCAGCGTTCGTTGTGTTCATCTTCCGGGTCCCAAAAAGGTTTGGGATCGGCAGTATGTATCAGCACAGGTATTTTTAATTCTCCACATTTCTCCCAAATAGCATCTAGCCGCGGGTCATCAACTGGCACACGTTTGCCGGTATTGTCCTTTACTGAAAGACCAAGGTTTTTGAATATCTTCAATCCATTGGCGCCATACTTTACATCTTCTTCCAGTTGTGTTACTGCTTTTTCCGTCCAGCCGGGTTCGCCAATGCCACCAAAACTGATATTGGCAAATACAATAAATCGTTTGGGGCTGGTGGACCGGATATTGTCGATCTTTTCCTGAAGCCGGTTGCCATTATCCCCGCTTAAGTTCACCATCACTGCCATATTCAGCTTATCCATTTCCTTCACCAGTTCTTTGAGGCCCGACGGGGACATGTTGTACTGGTGGTTATGCACATCGATAAACGGATAGCGGGCGTGGGTTAATTTATGTTCCGGCACCACCAGCGTAGAGGTTGGGGTGTATTTTTCGAAATCCATGTGTGCCGAGGTTTGCGCGCAGGCAGTATGAAGTGTTAATAAAGCACCGGTAATGAGTGGCAGCTTCCGCATACAATGAGTTTTTACCAATTTAGGTGCATTTGGTAAAAAACTAAAACCGGTCGTATAAAAGGCAGAAGAGTTGACTGGTTGACCAGTTGACGAGGAATAAGTCACTCACAACTGAGAACTGCCATCTGCCGATTCACGACTCTTCTCTAGTTGCCGTTAAGTCGTGTAAGGCGCTTTCAATCCGCCCCCTTACTTCCTCATAGGTGGTATATCCCGATGCCAAAAGAATAAATTTCGACTCGTTGACCTGTAACATAACCTGTGGATATCCTTTTACCTGGAGTTGTTTACATATGTCAAATTCATCGTGTGCCTTTTCTTTATAAGCCTGATCTTTCAACAGGTTGTAAAACTCTTCAACTGGAATGGAATATTTTTCCAGCAAATGACGGTAAGCTTCATTATCATCGAGGTCGCGGCCTTCAAATTGTAAAGCATATTGCAGGTCGGCTGCAAAAGCTACCTGTTTATCGGGATGGTATTCTTTAAACACACACAGCGCGATAGCTGGTTTTTCAGAATTGGGGAACCAATCACTTAATTCAGGATTTTTGAGATGCCAGAGGAAGTCTTCGCCAAATACGGTGCCCGTATGTTCCGTTACAGCTTTACAATTGTTTAAAAAGTATTCCGCCATTACACTTATTGGCTTGGGTGTTTCAGGCAGGATCATGCCTCCGGAAAGCACTTCAAATTGTACCTGCTTGCTATACTCTTTAGCTATTCGTTGCATGATCGGGCTAAATGCAAAGCACCAATTGCAATATGCATCGTAGCAATAAAAGATTACTGGCTCCATATAATTTGTGAAATTACAGCTATCCTTTCAATCTTAATAAAAACGGCTATCTATGCAAAACACAGATAGCCGTTTACGATAGTAGTATGATATGATTTTTTATTTATTACTTCTTTCGTTTCCTGTATATAAGAATGGCTTCTTCGGTTGAATTGACACCGGTTTTTACCAGTCCTTTCAGGGTAAGTATATTTTCATCAACACCTATTACTACAAAAACCTTTGCGTCGTTGCCTGTAACATCATTTAATTTTAAAACAGTGGGGCGTCTTTCATCCACTACTCTTTTCCCTAATTCATATTTCACTTCTTTAACCAGTTCTTCTTTAAGGTTCCATCTGTATTGTTTCACTTCATTGGTACAGCCGCTTTTGGAAACGCCTAAATAGGTTTTAGCACTGTTATCGGGAAATAATTCTATTTGTTGGTCTTTACGGCATTCATCAAATTCCCAAAAGGCATCGGATGAACGATAACCATCCTTATTGAGATCAACCGGTTTTTTGAATTTAACAGACTGCAGTACCCACAAACCCGTAAACTGCGATGTGTCGTATTGGGCGTATAGTGTATAAATAAATAAAAAGCAAGGCACGCATGAAGCCAAAATTCGTTTCATAGTTTAAGATTAAGGGTATGTTCACAGAAACGAGTTTCTGTAAAAAGAAACGTCGAAAGATCAAAATTATTTCTGGAAATGTGAAATGTTTACTTAAAAAAACGTTTAGCAATCATTTACTAATCAACACTTCAAGTAACTTTTTAGTAGATGGCCATTCGGGTTGAATTATGCTGTACATAATTGTATTTCTAAATGTTCCATCATCATTTTTGCGATGGCATCTCAATAGTCCTTCTTTGACGCCGCCTATCTTTTCTATGGCTTTTTGCGATCGGATATTCGATTCTCTTGTTCTGAATTCAACCCGCATGATATTCAACCTTTCAAAACAACACGTCAATAATAGATATTTACTTTCTATGTTAATCTTTGTACCCCAAACAATTGGTGAAAGCCAGGTTGGGCCAATTTCTAATTGTTGATTACCGGTATCTATCTTAAGAAAACCAGTACTGCCACAAACCAGTCCTGTTATTTTGTTCCGGATCACATACGTTACCTGCTGATTGCTTAGATTTCTCGCCTGTAAGTCCTTTACAAAAACATCAAATGATGCTTTATCCTTAATATTATATGGAAGATTTTGCCAGATCTTTTCATTCATAGCTATTGATTCCAGTTCGGGGAAGTGGTCCTCGTGAAGCCTTTCCAAATCGATGAAGCGCCCTGATATAAGATGTTCAAATTGCATAATATACTACTGAAAGTATTACAGGAATTTATAACGGGTTAAAGGTGACTTAACTGGCGGGCAAAAAAAAGTCCTCCCACTAAAGGAAGGACTGCAATGTAAGTTATATGTGTTGATTCTACCAATGTCTGCCACCAACTGGCCGGCTACCGCCACCGTTACTACCGCCGCCTGAACCTGATGAGCCGCCACGGGGACTATAACTTCTTGGGCTACTGCCACCCCCCATGTTACCGCCGCCTCCCATGTTACCACCACTACGCGGAGAGGAAAAGCTGCCCTGAGGGAAAGACGGTCCGCCTGTTCTGGGTAGCTCTAAGCTGCGGCCGCCACCCCAACTATTTGACCTGCCCTGGTCGAGCGTGCGTTGCGGACGGCTTGGCTGATCAAAAGTCCTTTGTGTCGGTCTGCCTGGCGATTGAGAACCTGGCTGGTTATTGCCGTTGTTGAATGGGCGACCGCCAGTTGAAGGATAAGTTGTTCTGCCAGGGGAATTAGGGGCTGAAAAACCACTTGAATTACGTGGATTGGTCCAACCTCTGTCATTGCCAGGGGATGTCACTGTTCTACCACCAGGTACACCGCCCGTTCTACCGCCGGGATCATTACGGAAACCTCTGGTAAAGCCGCCGTTGTTGTTACCATTGTCTCTGGAGCCAAAGCGTCCCCCGTTGTTATAATCCCTTGAACCAAAACGTCCGCCATTATTTCCATATCCCGGCCGGCCATAACCAGAGTTTGAAGCATAGCGGCCACCTGTGTAGGGTCTGCCAGAGCCGCCTGAATAAGGCCTGGTTACCACCCCGCCTCTGTTGCGATAAATATTTGTGTTGGAGTAATAATTATTTATAACGGTTACATTGGTGTGGCTGCGATAGGAGTAGTAACTATTGTGACCGTAGTAACCGCCGCGATAATAATAAGAAGGCCCGTAATAGCAGGGACGATACACCCGAGGGCCCCACCAGCCACCACAACCCCAGTAACCCCAGGGATAAGCACTGCCATAACCAATGTTTACATTAAACCAGTCGTACCCAAAGCCGACACCGAAACCCCAACCAAACCAGGGATTGTAACGGATTCCGAATCCCCAGGTGTATGGGCGTGGATAGTAATAATTTCTGTACCAGGGGCGATAATAATAGCCGGTGCCATATACTACAGTTGGTCCGTACACATAGGCATTCAAATAACCGGGAGTATATCCCATATACACATAATCTGGTGTTACATCATAGATATACACATACTTCATGTAATAAACCGGGTAACGAGGGGGAATAAGTGCCACTGCGGTAGGACGGGTCACGGCAACTGACCAGGGACCAACGGCGTTGTACGATTCGAACCAAACTCCATCATCAACCGTGTAGTACCGATCGCGCCAGCGGATCACAGATCCGGGGGTGTTGGTAGCATAAGACATATCAGTACCATCGATCGTTTCAAATTCGGGATCACCATCATAATTGATATCTGCTTTTGCTTTGCTGCGTTCAACTTTGGCGGTTTGTGGTATTTGTGCATCAGCAACAGCATCATTTGCCTCTTCGGTACCGGCTATGCTCGCCAGCACATTGTCTTTGGGCGAACCCTTTGGGATCTTGGCAAATTCGGCGGGCAGTTTATCGGCGTCTACAAACTTCCAGTTACCACTAAGGGTTTTGGATGTGTACCAGCGACCTGAAAGCAGTACGTAGTATTGTTGTGAATTAATGTCCATGAAGATATCGTTCTCCGAATTGGACACATACAATAAACCGGTGTTTTGTACTGCTGCGAAATTCGCTTCTCCTTTTGATTGGATCAATTCAGCAGGCTCGGTAGTTACCACAACATTGTAAATGGTATTCTCGTCGGTTTCTTTGCCATCTTCCTGGTTGCTCTTCTTTTCAGATTCTTTGATCTGGGTTTCTATTTTTGCCAGGTTGGAAGGAATTTCGGTAATGATCTTATAAGGGCCGGTTGCAGCAGGAGCAGTGTACCAGTGTTTACCACCATACAGGTAATATTTGCTGTCGCGGTTTTTTACCAACACAAAAGGTGTATTCACTACGGCATCAACGCCCCAGTCTTTATTGGTCTGCAGCTTGGGATCACCATCAATTGAAACCAGAATGGATGGAACGTTTGTGTAAATAACTTTTGGCGGATTGTTGTTGATCTGACTGGCCAGGTTCGTTTGCTGTTTATTCAGGTCGAGTGAGGTTTGCAGATCGATTAGTGGAAAGGAGATCTCCCAGGAAGGGATTTTATCTTCCATGGTATTGGCAATGGTTTCCAGCTTATCGTCATTTGATTCACCAGGCAGTTTAATATTGGTGATGTAAATGCTTTTAACGTTTACCTGGGAACCTGCGGTTTCGGTTGTTGCCTTTATCCAGGCAACGCCAAAAACAGGTTCTGTTTTCCCATTTTCCAACACCGAAATAGGAGCATGCGCCTTTAACGTGTTGTCTTCAAATGACTCCGGTTGCCATTGATATAGCTTAATGATGGTCCCTTCAGAAGTAGTTGCTGTTTTGGGCCAGTTTTCCTGGGCCATAACAAGATGAGTGAACATGCTACCCACCAATACGGCCACAAGTGTAAAGATCTTCATACGGGAATTTTAGTTTTTATAAATATTACAGGGCAAATTCTTATGTTAATTTACTACCAATAGATGGTAGTTTTAGTTAGAGGTTTGTAAAGGGCCTCAGCTTTTGCAAAACATTAGACAAAACAAACGTTAAAGGAGTGTACTTTCGGTGCCCAAATTAATGACTTTTTAACAAGGTTACCAGTAACCGCTGTCATTTAGTCTTTTACGTGTACTTTTGAGCGAGTTATGAAACAGCGGAACAATCTTTTTATTGCCCTGGAAGGGATTGATGGCAGCGGAAAAAGCACGCAAACAAAATTGCTGACCGATCAATTGACCAGGCAGGGACACAAAGTATACAGCACGTTTGAACCTACTAACAATTATATTGGTAAACTTATCAGGGATATCCTGAAGGGAAATACCAAGGCCGACTATCGTATTATTGCTGGTTTGTTCGTGGCCGACCGGCTTGATCATTTACTGAACGAAGAATATGGTATTGTGAAAAAACTGGAAGAAGGTTTCACGGTGATCATGGACCGTTATTATTTTTCCTCTTACGCATACCAGGGCGCGCATATGGACATTGATTGGGTTATACAGGCCAATGCCATGAGTGCAAATATTCTGCGACCTGATGTGAATATCTTCATTGATGTTTCTCCTGAAATAAGTATGCAGCGTTTGCACGCCAACAGAGATACTATCGAATTGTTTGAAACGCTCGATAACCTAAAGCTGGTACGTTCAAAGTATCTGGAGGCTTTTGAAAAATTAAAAGCCGTTGAGCAGATATGTACCATTGATGGTGATCGAACCCCTGAGCTGATTGCCGGAGATATCTGGCAAAAAGTAGCATCGATGCTTACTTAGCAAATTTCATCGGGTATTTGGCTTTTACCAACCCTTTGGAGATCTTTTCCAGCTTACCCTGTAGCAATTTTCGTTTTAAAGGTTTCAGGTGATCGAGGTACAGCACTCTCTCGGTATGATCGTACTCGTGCTGTATCATACGGGCTGTAGTGCCGTAAAAGGTCTTTGTTTGTCGGATAAATTCCCGGTTAAAGTATTCCATTGTAATGCTCCAGGGACGTGTAATGGGTTCTGCCAGCGCAGGGATGCTCAGGCAGCCTTCCTCATCGGTCCATACCTCTTCTGATTCGTCGATAATAGCGGCATTGATGAAAGTTTCAATTATACCGGTATCATTTGCCGCAAAGTAGTCTTCCCGGCTTCTATCATCCATTTTATCGTAGGTTGTTTTACTATCTACCAAAAACAACCTGACTGGCACATTTACCTGGGGGGCGGCCAGGCCGCACCCATTGGCACCATACATGGTTTCCCACATATTTTCAATGAGTTTGGTCAATTCGGGATAACCGGAGTCAATATCATGGCATTGCTCCCGCAAAACGCTATGACCATAAGATAAGATAGGTAGTTGCATATTTTTCTTACTGTAAAAAAGAAACGCCGCTCAGCATTGCTGAGCGGCGTTGAAGAAGATTTAGTGCGCTTCCAGCCAGTTGATGCCTGATCCCAGTTCTGCTTCAACAGGGACTCCATTTGGTAATGGCAGTGCACTGCGCATACATTCAAGAATAATGGGTTTGATGGTCTCCACTTCTTCTTTCACGGCGTCAAACACCAATTCATCATGCACCTGCAGGATCATTCTTGATTCAAAATTATGTTTGCGGAATTCATGATAGATCTTCACCATCGCCAATTTGATCATATCAGCAGCAGTACCCTGAATAGGTGAGTTAATGGCGTTGCGTTCTGCAAAACCACGTACAGTAAAGTTGGACGAATTAATATCCCTCAACCAACGTTTACGACCCATGATGGTTTGCACAAAACCAGTTTCCTTGGCAAAGTTGATGGTGTCATCCATGTACTTCTGAATGCCGGCAAACTGTTTTTTATAATTATCTATTATTTCTTTGGCTTCTGTGCGGCTGATACCCAGGTTATCGGCCAACCCGAATGCGCCCTGTCCATAGATAATACCAAAGTTCACGCTCTTGGCTTTATAGCGTTGTTCCTTGGTTACAGCCGACTCTTCTACGCCATACACTTTTGCGGCGGTGGCAGTATGGATATCAACGCCTTTTTTGAATGCCTCGCACATAGCAGGATCGCCACTGATACCGGCCACAATACGCAATTCTATTTGCGAATAGTCAGCTGAGATCAATACCCGGTTGCTATCGCGCGGTACAAATGCTTTACGGATCTCCCGGCCCCTTTCGGTACGAACAGGAATGTTTTGCAGGTTCGGGTTGTTGCTGGAGAGGCGGCCCGTTACTGCAACAGCCTGTGCATAAGAGGTGTGTACCCTGCCGGTTTTGCGATTGATCAGCTCAGGCAGTGAATCTACGTAGGTCGATCTCAATTTGGTCAGTTCTCTGAACGCCAGAATGTCTTCAACGATCTTGTTCTGGTTTGCCAGTTTCAACAAAACATCTTCACCGGTAGCATATTGGCCAGTCTTTGTTTTTTTAGCCTTGGGGTCGAGTTTTAATTTTTCAAACAACACCTCACCCAATTGCCGGGGCGAAGCCAGGTTGAATTTAACGCCCGCCTGCTCATACACGCTGTCTTCAGCTTTGGCTGCTTCCCGCTCCAGCTCTTTTGAGTACTCGCGCAGAAAATCTACATCCACTTTAACGCCTTCATATTCCATTCCCATAAGCACTTTTGCCAGGGGATTTTCCACTTCGTTGAAAACCTTTTCTACTTCCTTGCTTTTGATAAGCGGCGATAGTACCTGTTTCAACTGTAAAGTAATATCGGCATCTTCCGCGGCGTAGTCGCTGATCTTATCAATGGCCACGTCACGCATGTTCAGCTGGTTCTTACCTCTCTTGCCAATCAGTTCCTCAATATGAACAGGTTCATACCCCAGGAATTGAGCGCTCAACATATCCATACTGCGTTTGCCATCGGGCTCAATTACATAGTGGGCCAGCATGGTATCAAAGGTTTCCCCTTTTAATTCGTAGCCGTACCACTTCAAAACCAGCATGTCGTATTTCAGGTTCTGACCAATCCATAAAACATCTTCTCTATTGAATACGGGTTCAAATTGTTTTAGAAGGGTGCGCGTAGCTTCCTGATCGGCCGGACAGGGAATATAATAGGCTTCGCCAGGCTTGGACGAAAAGCTTAAACCTACCAGCTCCACATCATTGGCGTCTATACCTGTAGTTTCGGTATCGAAGCAGATCTCTTTTTCCTCGAGTAATTCTTTTACAAGGCTGTTAATAGCGGCCTCTTCCTGTATAGTACGGTATTGGTGCGGGGTATTATGAATGTTTTTACCGGCGTGAACAATGTCTCCGTCTACGGCCCGGTCTGTATCTCCAACTGCTTCTGACTGGTCTGTTTTGGACGCTTTTGCCTCGGCCTTTGACTTTCCTGCTTCTATCGGCTGGCCAAACAGATCGGTTTGAACACCTTGAGGGACCGCGCCGGGAACAATAGAGATATCTTCTCCCAGAATACGCTTGGCCACGGTTTTAAACTCCAGCTCTACAAATACTTCTTTCAGCAGATCTTTATTCCATTCTTTTAATTTGAAATCTTCTTCATGGAATTCAATGGGCACATCGGTAATAATAGTGGCCAGTTTTTTAGACAGGATCGCTGCGTTTTTACCGTTACGTACTTTTTCACCCAGTGCCCCTTTTATTTTGTCGGCATTTTCCAGCACATTTTCTAACGTTCCATATTCGGCCAGCAACTTCGCTGCTGTTTTTTCACCCACACCGGCAATGCCCGGGATATTATCCACCGCATCCCCCATTAAGCCCAGGATGTCAATAACCTGGTGCACTTCTTTGATGTTCCATTTTTCACAAACTTCTTTGGCGCCGAGGATCTCTGCATCGCCACCCTGATAACCGGGTTTGTAAATTTTAATGTTACCATCTACCAACTGACCATAATCTTTATCGGGGGTTACCATGTATACCACATAACCGGCAGCAGCCCCTTTTTTACTCAAGGTGCCTATAACATCATCGGCTTCAAACCCATCCACTTCAAGCACCGGGATATTAAAACCGCGGATAATTCTTTTTATATCAGGAATGGCCGCCAGCAGGTCCTCAGGAGCTTCCTGACGGTTTGCCTTATAGTCGGAGAATTCAGTATGCCGTTCAGTGGGAGCCTGCGTATCAAAACAAACAGCCATATGCGTTGGCTTTTGGTTGTTGATCAGATCGAGCAGGGTATTAATGAACCCAAACTGGGCGTTGGTGTTCTTTCCCTTTGAGCTTATTCGAGGGTTGCGGATAAGGGCATAATAGGCACGAAAGATCAGTGCCAGGGCGTCGAGTAAAAAAACTTTCTTTTCAGTAGATTGATTCTCCATATGGTATCCTCCAATTAAAATTCACAATGCCCCGAAGTTAGCAACTATGATGCTAAAAAAATTGGTTAATTAGCCCATCGGCCCGATAGTTATACCGGTATATAACCCGATGGCTAATTAACCTAATATTGGAGTATTCCCCACCTGTTGTTAACCAGATGTATGGAGAATAATTAGATGTATCCCTGCTTGCTTTGTTAAATTAATGTGTCTTGCTAATAGAAGCGGTTGCACCATTTACCCCATGAACAGATTTCAAGGTGGTTGGATGTGGTGTAGGTTCCGGTTTTGAAAATTTGATCAGGCAAAGCGCAGATGCCAAACAGGCAAATGCAAATAAATTAAATAAGCGACGACGCATACGACGGGCTCTCATTGTGATAAAAATTGGATTTAGGGGGTTGGGTTTTGGACGCCTAAAAAACGGAAGGGTTTTGGAAATAGTATATAGCACACGGTAATTTTCCTGCAAATATTTCTATTATCTGCTAGCAAATTATCGACTCAGGGTTACTAGTCCGTATTTTAACTGGGGATTACCCTTTCATTTCCTGCAATTGTTTTTGCAGGGCAAACATCTCATCACGTAAGCGGGCTGCTTCCATAAAATCCAGGTCACGGGCCGCTTTTTCCATTTCCTTCTTTGTTTTTGTAATGGCTTTTTCCATTTGAGGAATGGTTTGATAAACCACCTGTTCTTCCGCCGCATATGTTACCAGGTCTTCACTTGGTGCAATTGCATGCGGGTTGTTAGGATCAAATCCTTTGATATCCAACACGGAGGTTTGTGCAAAAACCTGGTCGCGCGATTTTATTACTGTTTTGGGCGTAATACCATGTAAAGTGTTATGGGCGATCTGTTTTTCGCGACGGCGAGTGGTCTCATCTATAGTACGTTGCATACTTTCGGTCATGGTATCTGCATAAAAGATCACCAGACCATCAACGTTACGGGCCGCACGGCCGGCTGTTTGGGTAAGGGATTTTTCATTGCGCAGGAACCCTTCTTTATCGGCATCCAGAATGGCAACCAGGGATACCTCTGGCAGGTCAAGCCCCTCCCTTAACAGGTTCACCCCTACCAGTACATCAATTTCGCCGAGGCGTAACTGACGTAAGATCTCCACCCGTTCAAGGGTATCTACCTCACTATGAATGTATTTCGATTTAATATTAATGCGGTGCAGGTATTTGTCCATTTCCTCGGCCATGCGTTTGGTGAGGGTTGTCACCAGTACGCGGTCGCCCTTTTGAACACGCTTGTCAATTTCATCCAGCAGGTCATCGATCTGGTTCACGCTGGGGCGAATTTCAATTGGGGGATCAAGCAGTCCGGTTGGGCGCACAACCTGTTCTACCACCACCCCACCGGTTTTATCCAGTTCATAATCGCCAGGGGTGGCCGATACAAATATGGTTTGATCGAGCATGGACTCAAACTCATGAAAGTTCAGGGGCCGGTTATCCAATGCAGACGGCAGGCGGAATCCATAATCAACCAGTACCAGTTTACGGCTTCTGTCGCCCCCATACATACCACTTACCTGGGGTACGGTTTGGTGGCTTTCATCAATCACGCATAAAAAATCCTTTGGAAAGTAATCGATTAAACAGAAAGGCCGGGTACCGGGATAACGGCGGTCAAAGAACCGGGAATAGTTTTCTACTCCATTACAATAACCCAGTTCACGGATCATCTCTATATCGTAATTCACCCGTTCATTAAGTCGCTGGGCCTCAATAAACTTGCCTACACTTTTAAAATAAGCGACCTGGGCGGCAGATTCATCCTGAATTTCGGCCAGTATCTGCTGGATCATGTCTTTGGGTGCCAGGTACAGATTGGCCGGGAAGATGGCGGCGTTCTCCACCATTCCAATTCGCTTATTGGTCTTTATATCAATGCTTTCAATGGTCTCTATTTCATCACCAAAGAAAGTAACCCGATAGCCAAAATCTACGTAGGGCAAGTTGATGTCTACTGTATCGCCCTGCACCCTGAAGTTACCCCGGTTAAAATCTACAGTACTACGCATGTACAGGGAGTTCACCAGTGCATGTAAAAAGCCCTGGCGGGAAATTACCTGTCCCTGGTGAATGCGAATGATCCCGTTTTCAAATTCAGCGGGGTTACCAATACCATAAATACAGCTAACGGAGGCCACTACGATAATATCCCGGCGGCCGCTAAGCAGCTCGGTGGTAGCCTGAAGCCGCAGTTTATCCAGTTCTTCGTTGATACTCAGGTCTTTTTCAATATAAGTATCACTTACGGGCATGTAAGCCTCGGGCTGGTAGTAATCGTAGTAACTAACAAAATACCCTACGGCGTTTTCGGGGAAGAACTGTTTGAACTCGCCGTACAACTGTGCCACCAGAGTTTTGTTGTGGGTAAGTACGAGTGTAGGTTTTTGAACCTGCTGAATAACATTGGCAACGGTAAAGGTTTTACCAGAACCGGTTACTCCCAGCAGGGTTTGAAATTGTTCACCTTCGTTCAACCCGGTTACAAGCTGACGAATGGCTTCCGGTTGATCGCCGGATGGATGATATGGTGCGTGTAATTTAAAAGCCATAATGTTTAAGGATAGAATAAGACTCAATTGAGTTCTCAAATTTACCCCATAACCCCCTTCCAAAGTGTGTAAACTTTGGAAAGGGGGAGGTTTATTATAAACGATCCTGGCTTTTAAATGTTCGGGATGATTGCGCAACCCGGGCGGCGGGAGGCTATATTAAACGTTAAATTTTCCGGTTCAGGTAAGAAGTATAATCGGGGATGTTCACCATGTATTCTTCGCTCATCAATGGAGAGGTGAGTATAAAGTCGGCGGTAGCGCGGTCATTGGCAACAATCACATTCCAGGCAATGGCTACCCGTAATAATGCTTTTACATCGCTATCGTGCGGTTGTGCTTCCATGGGGTCCCAGAAAAAGATCAGCACGTCGAGATCGCCACTGGCAATAAGGGCACCAATTTGCTGATCGCCACCCAAGGGGCCGCTGAGTAATGCTTTTACCGGACGGTCAAGACTGTTCTCCAGTAATTTGCCGGTAGTTCCGGTGGCAATTAATTCATGCCGGGCCAGTACGGTCTTATTAAACTCTGCCCATTCAATTAAGTCTTTCTTCTTGTTATCGTGCGCAACTAACGCAATACGTTTACGGGCATTTAGTTTTCTTACTCTAAGCATAAACTATGTTCTTGGTTGTTTTATAAGCGGGAACAAGGTAATTGACTTTTGAAAAACTTTAACTGCCCAGCACGAATTTTATTAGCCCGTCAAACGTTTTCCACAATCGGGCATAGTAATTGTTAATAGTGAAGTTCTTGAGTTTTTGACCCATTAAATTCCATGAAGAAAGGCGTACTTGTATATTTTATATGCCTGCTTGTGCATGTATGTACAGCGCAGGAAGCACCATCGGCAATACCCGTGGGCAATACCGATTCTACAGATACATCTTCTTTTGTTACTGGTCTTAGTGTGAATATTCGTGAAAATTCAAAGGTTGTTTTAAACTGGAAACAGCCCGAGGATACTTCGTTTACATTTGCTTCCATAGAAAGAAGCAGCGGTGGCCGTGAGTTTGAGGTGGTGGCCGTGATAAAGCAATCAGATATTAAACCCGATAATGAATGGATAGACGATTCACCAACCAGAGGCCGTAGTTTGTACCGCGTACGTTTTTCCGGTAAGAGTGGTTTTCAACAGGCCTTCTCCAGATCAGTAGAGGCATTGGTGGCGGGTGATATTTCCTTTCGCTTTTATCCCAACCCGGTAGATAATATCCTGATCATCCGGTCTGAGGCTGTAGCCGATATCCAAATTGTTGATGCTACGGGTAAACAGCGGATGGGTTTAAATAACCTGCAGGGATTACAAACGCTTAATGTAAGCACGCTTGAAAAGGGCATCTATTTTTTGCGTATTAACAACCACAATACGGGATTACTCACCCAGGAAAAATTGTTAAAGAACTAAACCCGGGTGTTGCCGGGATATGCTCAACCGATACTAGCAAACGCAAAGGCCTTATATTTAAAAATGTCAATAACTTTCCTGACCTCTTACACTTTACTTCCAAACGGGCCTGTTTTATAATGTATAGTATTTTGATTTGCTTATAATTACGCAGTTAAATATTGTATGTATTTATACGCAGAAACAGCTATTGAATGTCCCAATTAGCTTGGTATTTTTACTATTACCACAAAATGGTATTGCAGATATCAGATTTCAACACTATTTTTACCTCGGTTTTTCATAGGATATTGGATTTTAAAAGCGGGGTTGAATTTCTATTCAGACCCCTTTTTTATTTTATAGAACTGTCGTACTAACCTACCCGATATAGATCCCTTACTAACGTATTTACAAAAAAAAAGTCCTCCCGAGATATCGAGAGGACTTTTTACTTACTAACCCATATAATTCAACTGAACCTGATCAGCAACTAAGCGTAATACCCGTTTATTTGAGGGAGGTATTACGGAGCTGATCGAATACCTATGAAGCTTGTTGTTGCATTTCTTTGATCTTTTCCCTGATCTTGGTCTCAATTTCATTCGCCAGCTCAGGATTGTCACCTAACAACGTTTTAACCGCATCACGTCCCTGGCCAAGTTTATCAGAGTTGTAGCTGAACCAGCTTCCGCTTTTGTTTACAATACCCAGTTCCACGCCCATATCGATTATTTCCCCGGTTTTTGAAATTCCTTCACCGAATACGATATCAAATTCTGCGGCACGGAAAGGAGGAGCTACTTTATTTTTTACCACTTTTACTTTAACCCGGTTACCGATGGCTTCGTCTCCGTCTTTGATCTGTGCGCTACGGCGAATATCCAAACGAACCGAAGCGTAGAATTTCAGGGCGTTACCACCGGTAGTGGTTTCGGGGTTACCGAACATAACGCCGATCTTTTCACGCAGCTGGTTAATAAAGATGCAAATGGTATTTGTCTTATTAATGGTTGCGGTGAGTTTACGCAGGGCCTGAGACATCAGACGGGCCTGTAAACCCATTTTGCTATCTCCCATTTCACCTTCCAACTCGCCTTTGGGCACCAGGGCGGCCACGGAGTCAATTACCACCACATCCAGGGCGCCTGATAAAATAAGGCGGTCTGCTATTTCGAGGGCCTGCTCTCCATAGTCGGGCTGAGAAATAAGCAGGTTATCCACATCAACACCCAGTTTTTTAGCGTAAAGGCTGTCAAAGGCATGTTCCGCATCTATGATGGCGCACATCCCACCTTTTTTCTGGGCTTCTGCAATCACATGTATTGCAATGGTTGTTTTACCGGAAGATTCAGGTCCGTAGATCTCAACGATACGGCCTTTTGGCAAGCCGCCGATACCCAACGCCACATCCAAACCAATGGAGCCGGTAGAGATTACCTCATGCGGTTCCGTTGACTTTTCGTTCATCATCATCACACTTCCCTTGCCAAAATCTTTCTCAATTTTATCTATAGTTAGTTTAAGCGCTTTTGCTTTTTCATTTTCTGCCATAATGGGTTGTTTTTAATGCTTTCAAATTTACCGATTGCCAAATGTAGAGAAAATTATATTATCTACACTAATTATTTTAGTATTGTAGCACTAATTATTTTGGTTGGAAAACAGCGGGCGCCAGGGCAGCACATATGGTAAGAAAAAGGAAGGAAGGGCAATAAAAAACCCTGCCAGCGCGACGTAGCAGGGTTACCCACATGAAATTTCTGAGAAAACTACTTCGGAAAAGGCAATGGCTGAAACCCCATGTGGGACAACAAAGTGACAATAATTAACAATATCAATCAATACCACTTAGTGGTATTTTTTAACCCCGCGTCGCCTTCATATAATTATTTATTGCATGCATTGTTCGTTTACAAGTGAGTATTTGTGACAATGTGACTAATATGATTGCTCCACAAAAATTTTTAAAGTAAGGGGCCTGGCATACATATTACTAACCAGTTTTATGGAAGTTGTACAAAGCTTGAATTCGGGTTGCCAATAAACTATATCTTTTGTGTAGATGTAGAAGTATTGCCGCTTAATAATCTACGTTAGTCGGCAGCTGCTTTAAAGAAAATGGGCTATGGCCAACATTACATGACTGTTCCCGCTTTTTGCTGGTTGCATAGGGTTATAAATTATTGATACATTTGTTTGTATAGCACCTATTAGCAGAAAAAATTTACTAAAACAAACTTAAATTAAGTATTTATCTCAGTTTGCAAAAGATGTTTATTGGTTTCATCAATAACTTTGCGGCTACCGGCACAATACTTGCGTACTGGGGCCAATAACCAGGAAGAGGATTTGGGGTAATAGATCAAACAATTAAAACAACATACTATATGAATTGTAAACAGGTTTTATTTACAGGGCTTTCTTCTCTGTTACTTTTTTCATGTGTTAGCTCAAAAAAATATAAAGGCGAAGTTGCAAAATACAATGAGCTTAGTGGTAATTATTCCAAACTCCAGGGCGATCTGAAAGGCTGTGAAGATGCTAAGGCCGAATATGCCCGTAACAAAGCCAGCCTCGAAGGCGAGATCGATAACCTGAAAAAGCAAAATGAATTCCTGAAAGAGAACAACACCCAGGCGTTGAAACAACTGCAGGACCTTTCAGTTATTTCTTCTTCACAAGCTGAAAGCATCAAAAAGTCACTGGAAAACATTGGTGCAAAAGACCTTTACATCCAGGACCTGCAAGCGTCTATGGCACGTAAAGATTCTTTGAACATGGCACTGGTGATGAACCTGAAAGGCGCTATTGGCAACATGGCCGATGAGGATATCAATATCAAGGTCGACAAAGGTGTAGTATATATCGACATCTCTGATAAACTGTTGTTCAACAGCGGTAGCTATGTAATTACTCCAAAAGCAAATGAAGTATTAGGTAAAGTGGCCAAGGTATTAACCGCCCAGCCCGATATCGAGTTCATGGTTGAAGGCCATACCGATAACCAGAAATTTGCCAAAGGCGTTCTGCTCGACAACTGGGACCTGAGTGTACACCGAGCTACTGCCGTTGTTCGTGTATTGCAAAACCAATATGGTTTAAACCCTGCACATATTGCAGCTGCTGGTCGCGGAGAATATTTACCTGTAGCACCAAACGATACACCTGCTGGCCGCGCTGCCAACCGCAGAACAAGGATCGTGATCTTACCACAGCTCGATCAGTTCTTCAAATTGCTTGAACCCAAGAAATAAACATAACCGATACCGGATTTTAAAAGGCCCCCCGCTAATCGGGGGGCTTTTTTATTTCTAATGCTATTCTAATATGCCCGAAGAAAACCGCAAACTGTGGCTGCAACATTGTTAATACGGCTATTGTTTTAAGTGATTCTACCCTAAAAAAGAAAGATTGGTATCTAATTTTAGTAGTAAACCCGCTATTATTTCTTCAATCCCCATATATGTGATAATTTGTCCGCCTTTCGATCATTTTTTCAGTGATGATTCGTTTGAATAACGTAACCTGCTGAAAATTGCCCTGACCGGTTGTTATGAAACATGCACATTGGATCATCCTCGTTACCCTATTTATAGGGGGCTGTTTGCCTGCCTGTCTGGCAAAAGATGATCCATTGGCTGCCGTTACAGCCCATCAGGGCGTGTTAGACCTTAGGGCGGTGGATCTGCAGCATCAATCTGCTTCTTTGGATGGCGAGTGGCAGTTTTACTGGCGCCGGTTATTGCAACCGGGCGATACCATTTCAACCCCCGCTGACTTTGTTACTTACCCCTCTCTTTGGAATAAGATCAGGTTGCATGGACAAACGCTCCCTGTTGAAGGGTATGCTACCTATTCACTCACCATATTGCTACCCCAAAAGCGGCCTCACCTGGCCCTGTTAATGACCGATGTGTACTGTTCGTATCGGTTGTTTATAAATGATTCCTTACTGTTAGCGAATGGGCGACCCGACACTTCTAAGCAAACTGCGGTTCCTTTCTGGTGTACACAAATGGTTAACCTGCCCAATACAGATACAGTACATTTATTACTGCAGGTTGCCAACTTCTGGCATACAAAGGGCGGCACTTACAAGCATCTATACATTGGGCAAAGTAATAAGATCACCTTAAATCTACGACGGGACAGGGCTTATGACGTGCTGCTGGCCGGTTGTTTGTTTATGGGCGGGTTGTTCTTTTTTGGTTTTTATGCATTTGGCAGTCGCGATAAAGCCATCCTTTATTTCTCTTTGTTCTGCATAGTATATAGTTACCGAACGGTGGGCACTAGCCTCTATATTTTACATGCGGTGTTTCCTAACCTAAGCTGGTTTGTGACCATCCGGCTGGAATATTTGAGTCTTACCCTGGGGGTTGCCCTGTTTTCCCGATATTTTCAGAGCGTTTATCCCAAGGATGCCAACCGGTATATAGTAAATGCTGTTGTTTGGATCTGTTTGCTGTATACAGGGTTGATCGTAACAACACCACCCCACATTTTTACCAAAGGCATTATGCCGTTTTTGGGGGTGATGTTCTTCTATATTGCCTTTGCCTTATTCATTTGTATAAGGGCTGTAAAATTCAAACGGATAGGCGCCGTGTTTGCGCTGATGAGCTGTGGCGTTATGTTGCTGGTGTTTTTGATCATCAACCTGAATTACTTCCAGGTGGTAGGAACGGAGAAATGGATCGTTTTTATTGGTTATGTTCTCTTCTTCTTTTTACAATCGCTGGTATTATCGCACCGGTTTGCCTATACACTCCGGAAGGCCGCTGATGAAGCCCAGCAGGGTCTAAAAACCAAAACAGAGTTTCTTTCAACCATGTCGCATGAAATAAGAACCCCGTTGAACGTGGTCATTGGCATGGCACACCTGATGTTGCGCAATACCCCGCGCAGGGATCAGGAGAAGAATCTGAACGTGTTATTGTTTTCGGCCAATAACCTGCTATCGATCGTAAACGATATTCTGGATTATAATAAAATAGAAGCCGGAAAGATCAATTTTGAAATGATCCCGATGGACATTGGTTCCATTGCCCAGTATATCACCGGCGGCCTGAGTAGTAAAGCAGTTGAAAAGGAAATCACTTTAAACACCACTGTCGATACCCGCCTTACCCGAAAAATAATCGGCGACCCTACCCGCACATCACAGGTAATTTTCAACCTGGTACAGAATGCCATCAAATTCACCGAGAAGGGCTCGGTTGAATTGGCGATACAGGTGGAGAAGCTCGCTGAAGACAAAGTAACCCTTGCCATAAAAGTCACTGATACGGGGATTGGTATTGAGCCCGAAAAGCAACAATTGATCTTTGATCGTTTTACACAAGCCGACTCTTCTACTTCGCGCAGTTATGGCGGAACCGGTCTTGGCCTGGCCATTACCAAGCGTATTTTGGATTTGCAGGGCGTGGTGTTGAATTTGAAAAGCGAGCCGGGGAAAGGATCGGTTTTCTTCTTCGCCCAAAATTTTGCCTTGAGTAATGAACAGGTGGCAACAGAAGACCAAAGCAATGCGCCCATTGTTTCAGATAAACTGCTACAGGACGTACATATTTTAGTGGTGGAAGACAATCCATTTAATATTATGGTGGCACAATCGTTGCTTGAACGCAGCGGGGCCATTGTAGAAGTGGCCACCAATGGGGAGGAAGCACTGGAAAAAATTGGCCCCGGTAAATATCATCTGATATTGATGGACCTGAACATGCCTGTTATGGACGGGTTTGAAGCCACCCGACGCTTACGTGCCCGGGGTATTACCCTGCCGGTCATTGCATTGACCGCCAGCCTGCCGGCCGAAGTAGAAAAGGATGTTCAAAGCGCCGGCCTTACCGATATAGTGGTAAAACCATTCAATCCCGATGAATTATTCCGGGTGTTGTTGAAACATTTGAAGTAATCCCCCTTCTCATTATTCTACCTATTTTTGTAGTAAATCATTTAATATGAAATGGGCTGGACGACGCGAAAGCAGCAATGTTGAAGACCGCCGAGGAATATCAGGCGGAGGATTGGCCGTTGGCGGCGGCATTGTTGGCGTAATTGTCATTTTATTGAAGGTGTTCCTGGGTGGAGATACGTCAAACCTGAACGAGGTATTACCGCAACAGGTGCCTGCCAAAGAAATGAGTGCCGAAGAACAAAAGCTGGATGAAGAACGGGCCAGTTTTGTAAAAGTGGTGTTGGCCGATACCGAAGATGTATGGGGCAAGCTGTTTTCAGAGGCCGGTAAAACCTATACCGACCCCACCCTGGTCCTTTTCAGAGAATCTGTACAAAGCGCCTGCGGCATGGCCGGTTCTGCTACCGGTCCCTTCTACTGTCCTGGCGATCAAAAGGTATACATTGACCTGTCGTTTTTTGAAGATATGCAAAACCAGTTACACGCCCCCGGCGATTTTGCCATGGCGTATGTGGTAGCGCATGAAGTGGGCCATCATATTCAAAAGCTGAATGGCACCAGCGATAAAATGAACCGGCTGCGTCAACAATTGAGCGAGGAAGAATACAATAAATACTCTGTTAAGCTGGAATTACAGGCCGATTTCCTGGCCGGGGTTTGGGCGCATCATGCGCAAAAAATGAAGCACATCCTGGAAGAAAATGATATTGAGGAAGCGCTGAATGCTGCCAATGCCATCGGCGATGACCGGTTACAAAAAGAAGCCCAGGGCCGGGTAGTACCGGAATCATTTACCCATGGAACTTCAGCACAACGCGTGTACTGGTTTAAAAAAGGGTTCGAAACCGGCGATGTAAGCAAAGGCAATACCTTTAATGATCCCTCTTTAAATTAACAAATTCTCTACATCCCTAGATCAGCAATTGCCTTCCTGTGTGGCATTATTTTTTAAGCTGGTATGGGATGAGACCGTTTACCTTTTTTATAAGCATTTGGGTGCTGTCTTGTAATGGTTCCCCTGGCAATAATTTACCCAAGCAAGACAGTTCCCAATCTGCCGGGAAAGATACACCTATGGCGCAGGCTCCTGCGCCTGAAAAAGATACCACTCAACTGGGCGGACAATGGTTTTTACAACCAGTGCTGGTTTCAGATACTGCTGCGGGGAAAATTCCCCGGTTGGTGCTTGATATAAATGCCAAAAAATTTACGGGCAATACGGGTTGTAATAATATGAGTGGGCAGTTTGACTTTACTGATTCAACCCTTCAGTTCAACCAGCGAATTATTACCACCAAAATGGCTTGTGTTGGTTATAATGAAAAGGAATTTTTGGAAACCCTGCTGCGCACCAATACTTATAAACTGCAAAGTGGCACGTTGATCCTGCTATTCGATCAAACTGAGTTATCACGCTGGACGCGCAAAGTGGCGCCAAAACCTGTGGTCAATAAGACCTAAGAAACCTGGATCTTCTTTAATCCTGCTGGTTGTATGCGATCAATTATATAGGAGCTGAGGAATAACCAGGTTGAGCCAATACAATAACCCGCCAGCACATCTGTAAAATAATGTACCCGTAAATAAATGCGGCTAAAGCCAATAGACAACAACAGCGCAATAACTAAAACCAGCAATGTCCATTTTAATACCGGGTGTGCTTTTTCTTCTTTCCAGATGATCATCATCAGCAAACCATAAAAGCAGACACTCATAAAAGCATGACCGCTGGGAAAACTAAGTCCTTTGGCGGGTGCCAGTAATGGGATCAGCGGGCGATGACGGTTAAACAATAATTTCAACCCAAACATAATAAGCACACTGCTAAGCGCAATAGCGCTCACTTTTATGGAATAACGCCCTCTTTTTTTAACCAGGAAATAAATACATAACAATACGTTGGCAGGGATCATAAAGTAATGGGAGCCAAAAAATGTAATGAACTCCATTATTTTGGTAGTGTTACTGCTAACCAGTGAATGCGCAATGGCGAAGGCCTTTTCATCGGCACCGGTGTTATCGAGGTAAAAAACGCGGTAGGCAATGAATAAAAAGCTGAAAAGGCTGATCGTAAATACAATTACGAGAATGATCAGTTCTTTTGACAGAATGACCACTTTATCGGCTACTTTCTTTTTCTCGGGCGACAGATCCATTTGTGCCATATGCTATTTTGTTAATGCCAGTTAATTGGCAGCTTTACTAACCTGTAACCACTCTCTATGGTATAAAACTGCCCTGATCTCACTATATGAAAAGGCATCCCCCAGTTTTTCTTTAATCGGCGTCGTAGTAACATTTTGCAAATTCAACTCGGCCACAGCCTGAAGAATAACGGTTATTTTATTTTCAGGAACGAGTTCCTTTATATCCAGTTCACCTGATCGTACAAATGATGCCAGGTGGGTTTCTATGGTTGAAGGGGCCAGTTCACGTATAGTTGCTATTTCGGCTATGTCTTTACCCTCTTTAAACAGTTGCAGGCTAATACGGTTCGAGTCACCTTTTTGTACTTTGTTGGTTTTTTTCTCAACCTCTTCAACTGTTTTTATATGGTCGGCCCTTTTCTGGTCTTCTACTAATTGTAACAGGTCTGTAGCGTTTGCGCCTTTAACCAGTCCTTCAGTTATTAAAACAGCCTGTTGTAAAAGTTCCTTCTTCCGTTGTGGCAATAAAAGAAGCTGTTGCAGGGTTGAAACGTACTTCTTTGCCTTGGGTTTGGGTTTTATTTCAGCTATATGGTTGGTAACGGCAGTTTCCATTTCCTCCATGGCCTTTAAAAAGTAAGTACTACCGGCCGATACCCGCTGGTGAAGGAACTGGTAGCCATCCTGCGTGGCATTGGGCAATAACTGCTCCAATTGCCGGGTAAACTTATCAGCCATTTCAGTTTGTTTTAAAACAGCTTCCAACAACTGCTTTGCCCAAACAATACAGGCGTTTTTATCAGGTATGGTGCGTTTTTCATAATCATCATAATGCATTTGCATGCCTTCTGCGAGCTTAAGCCAGTCGAATGTTTGAACCAGGGAGCGGGTTATAAATAACTGCTGTTCCTGCTGTAATTCCTGTGCCAGCTGGTCTTCTTCCTGTTCCAGCCGGGTAAATTCAATAACCCGCGTATCGGTATTAATACTGGTAGGGTGAATGCGGGAGTACAACACCAAACCGGCCAGGGAGGTTAACCGGCTAAGGGCCACATATACCTGTCCGGGCGCAAAGGAAGCGCCCGCATCGATGATGGCTTTTTCAAAAGTAAGCCCCTGGCTTTTATGGATGGTGATGGCCCAGGCCAGCCGCACCGGGTATTGTTTAAAAGAACCAACTTCTTCCTCTTCTATCTTATCTTCTTCGTTATTATACTGGTAGCGGATAGACCGCCAGGTTTCTTTTTCCAGCAGCATATCGTGTTCATCCCCTTCAAAGCGCACATACACCTCTTCGCCACTAATGCGGGAAATGGTAGCGATCTTACCATTAAAGAATCGTCGCGATTCACCTTTGTCATTCTTGATGAACATGATCTGTGAGCCTTCTTTTAATTGAAGTACCAGATCGGCCGGATAGGCGCGTTCATTAAAATCGCCGGTGATCTCCGCTTTGTATTCGCATAATTGGTTGGAAAGTTTGTCAAGCTGGTTTTGGTTAATGGTATCGGCCTTGGCATTATGTGTGGTAAGGGTAATATAGCTTTCGTTCTCGGAGCTCTCATATCCCGGCAGGTAATGCTGGTGCAACAGGTCAAGATCGGTAGCCGTAACTTTATTATTGCGAATATTATTAAGCACCCCAATGAACTCCTGTTCGTGCTGGCGGTAGATCTTTTTTAGTTCCAGGTACAGGGGCGGTTTTTGTTGCAAGGCCTGGGCATCAAAAAAGAAAGGACTGTTATACTGATGTTTCAACTGGTCCCATTCTTCATTTTTCACTACCGGGGGCAATTGAAAAAGATCGCCAATATACAACATCTGCACCCCACCAAAGGGCTCATACTGCTTTCTTCTAACATGGCGCAGGATGCAATCTATTTCATCCAGAATATCGGCGCGCAGCATACTTACCTCATCGATGATCAACAATTCCAGTTCCTGTAGTAATACCTTTTTATCGTTGGTAAGACGCAAGCCTGCTAGCAGGGTATGTGGGGTATTGAAGGCGCTATGGCTGTTCCAGCCACTGGGTTGCACTGGTAAAAATGACCCATGGGGCAGCTGAAAAAAGGAGTGCATGGTGACCCCGCCGGCATTAATGGCGGCTACCCCGGTGGGAGCCACGATTGCCAGTTTTTTGAAGGTATTTTCCCGGATGTATTTTAAAAAGGTGGTCTTACCGGTACCTGCCTTCCCTGTAAGAAAAATATGGCGGTTTGTTTGGTTCACAAACCGAACAGCCAGTTGAAACAAATGATTGGAGGTATCGGTAGAAAATGCCATGGTCACACTCACTTTGCGGCAAGATAAGTAATGACCCAGAAAGGGCAATTATAAAGTGATATTAAGCAAGTTTTTGAAAGTTAGCCGGTATAAAACGGCTAGTGGTTGTAAAATCCCTTACATAGATCTGGTTTCATTTGTTTTATATATACCATTAAATCTTAAAACTGCTTTTATGGATGAAAATGCTATACATCAGTTAATTCATGAAATTGAGGGTTATAAAGTGATGCTTGATTTTGACCTGGCGGAATTATACGACGTTTCTACCAAAGCGTTGAACCAGGCTATGAAACGTAATCTTGATCGTTTTCCTCCTGATTTTTGTTTTCAGCTGACAAAAGAACAATGGGATTCTCTAAGGTCACAAATTGTGACCTTAGAGAAAGAAGGCGGTAAGTCATCTGAAAATCAAAAAAGTTTGAGGTCACAATTTGTGACCTCAAAAAGGGGGGGTAGCAGATATTTGCCTTATGCTTTTACTGAACACGGCGTTACCAGCGGGGGAATGGTAGCTTAATGGTATATTACCCGCCCAGGATTGCTCTGGGTATTGCCTGGAATAGTACTGGGGATCCTGGTAGGTGCAAGACAATATCCAGACAACCCTTAGACAATACTTAGACAACTCCCAGACAACTCCACTACCACTAAACGACCATTCCTCTACCATCCCGGCTGGCAAACAGCCAGTCTTCACGCATTAGATATTTTTATATTCAGGAATGTCCGGCTGCTAAAAGGTTATTCTAGGGGAATTTTGTTGAAAATATTAAAAGAAGGCATGAGGAATGTCATATTCGAAGCGCTGGAAGAAGAAAAATCAATTTATTTTATATGATTTGCACAAGAAAAACAGGGGAAATTGTAGAAAGGACGTATATTAGCATTGGCTAAATGAAAAAAGCCACCTGTAGAAACAGCTGGCCTCTAACGATTGCTTGCCATATGAAAAAAGAGATAAATCTAATTTGTCTTTTTGAATACTGCATATTATCTTGCCGTATTCTTTTGAGCCTCTAATGATTGCTAATTCACTCTAACGATTGCTTCCCATAACCATTTTGCTCATTTGCTTATTCAAAAGTAGGATGTAAATTGGTATCTTTCAAAACAAGATAGTACCGGTTTAATTACGCCAAGAGTGTGAAAAAAATCCTAAAACCCTTGCCGGTATTGAGTTTCAGGCAAATTTCATAATTATGTCCAACCGATTTACAGATGCGTTGTTTCAATTGGTTCACTCGCTGGAGAAGTCGGAAAAAAGGCACTTTAAACTTTATATAAAAAGGAGTTCGGCTAACGAAGACTTGAAGATCATACGACTGTTCGACGCGTTGGATAAATTGCCAGAGTATGATGAAAAGTTGTTGCTTAAAAAGCTTCCAGATATTCAAAAGCCGCAGCTTGCCAACATAAAAACCCATTTATATAAACAGTTATTAGGCAGTCTTAGGCTGTTAAAAGCCACCGAAAACATTGATCTTCAACTTAGTGAACACCTTGACCATGCGCGGGTGCTTTACAATAAGGGATTAAAACTACAAAGCCTTAAGATCCTTGAAAGGGCTAAGGAGATCGCACGTGCCAACCAGAAATTCAATTTTCTGGCCCAGGTAATTTCCCTCGAAAAAAAGATCGAGACCCTCCACATTACCCGCAGTTCTACCGAAAAAACAGCTGTACTGGCTGAAGAAGCCCAGGAGATCAGCGGTCATATTGATCGGGTAACTCGTTTATCGAACCTGGCCCTGCTGCTGTACCGGTGGTTTGTATTAAACGGGCACGCCCGCAATCCTGAGGACGAGCAGGCCCTGAAAAAGTACCTGAAGGAATACCTGCCTACCGATCAAAATGTAGTAGATGGCTTTTATGAAAAGCTGTACCTATACCAAAGCTATAACTGGTATGCATTTATCAAGCAGGACTTTTTAATGTATTACCGCTATGGCCAGAAATGGATTGATCTGTACAATGAGCATCCTGAAATGAAGGAAGTGGAAACTGGTCACTACATCAAAGGCATGCACAATCTGTTGAATGCTCATTTTGACTTGCGTAATTTCAAGCAATTTGAAATTACGCTGAAACAGTTTGAGGAGTTCTCCAAAACTCCGATAGCTACCCACCACGACAATTTCCGTACACATACGTTCATTTATATCAATGGCGCCAAGATCAACCAGCACCTGATGCAGGGCACTTTCAAGGAAGGCCTGGCATTGGTCCCTGAAATTGAGGAAAAGCTGGAAGAATATGCGCTGTTTGTTGATCAGCATCGCATTCTGGTATTCAATTACAAAATTGCCACCCTGCATTTTGGGAACGGCGATTTTGAAAAAGCGATCGATTACACGCAACGCATTATCAATGGGCCGCTCGATATGCGGATTGATCTGCAATGTTATTCCCGGTTGTTACACATGCTGGCCCATTATGAATTAGGGAATTACGAGTTGATGGAGTCGCTTAGCAAATCGGTTTTCCGGTTTATGGCCCGAATGAAGAACATAACAGTGGTAGAAGAAGAAATGCTGAAGTTCCTTCGCCATTCGTTTGGTATCAGTCCGCGGGAATTAAAGCCTGAACTGGAAAAATTCCTGAATAAGATCAAACACCTGGAAAAGAACCCGTTTGAAACCCGGGCCTTTGCTTACCTGGACATTATTTCCTGGACGGAAAGCAAAGTATACCAGAAACCAATGCAGGAAGTTGTATATGGAAAATACCTGCAAAGTAAACACCGGCGTTAATTATAGTTTTATATAGAATAAGTAAGACCCCTGTCAGTACCGTCAGGGGTTTTGCTTTTTATGAGTGGCAGGGAAATAGCGGGCCGGGTTTGTATATTTATCTATAATTAAACGATGCGTATGTCGATAAAACGGTCATTGGTAATACTGGCACTGATTGGAAGCTTAGGGGCAAATGCTCAGGTAACCTTAAGCCTGCCCCGCAATTTGCCGGCAGCCTATGAAAAAGGCACCCGTACCGCCACCGGGGAGCCGGGCAGTAAGTACTGGCAGAATACAGCCACCTATAACCTCGAGATCAACTTTAATCCCGACACCCGGTTGCTCACCGGCAAGGTCGACATCGATTATGTTAATAACAGTCCCAATACCTTACAGCAGATCGTTTTTAAGCTGTATCCCAATATTTACAAAAAAGGAAGCATGCGCATGATGCAGGTAAAGCCGGCTGACATTACTAATGGCGTGCACATTTCATCGTTTCAGTTTAACAATACTACTATCGATAGTAACCGGTTACAGATCGATGGCACCAATATGAGTGTGCCGGTAACTACGCTGGCCCCGGGTGGCACTATGCATTTTAGTATTCAATATGTTTATACTCTTAATAAAACATCTCATATCCGTACCGGCGAAATAGAACCCGGTGCTGATTTTATTGCTTATTTCTTCCCCCGCATTGCAGTGTACGACGATATCGATGGCTGGAATATGGAACCGTATTTGGGACCCCAGGAATTCTATAATGATTTCGGCAATTTCAATGCAGCCATTACGGTACCAGGGAATTACGTGGTGTGGGCAACAGGCGACCTGGCCAATTGCAATGACGTGTTGAACGAAACGTACTGTCAACGATTACGCACCGCTGAACAGCAGGATGGCGTTGTAGACATTATTGATTCGGCCGACCTGAAACAAAAAAACATTACAAAGTCAAATGCATTTAATACCTGGAAATTCTCAGCCAATAATGTTACTGATTTTGCCTTTGCCGTAAGCGACCATTACCTGTGGAGATCTTCGAGTGTTGAAGTGGACGCGGCTACAAAAAGAAGAACACGGGTGGATGCGGTGTTTAATCCGGCACACAGGGATTATTATGAAGTAGTTGATTTTAACAGAAAAACCGTGTGGGCCATGAGCCATGTTTTTCCACACTGGCCATTTCCCTATTCGCATGAGACCATTTTCGATGGGCTCGATCAGATGGAATACCCCATGATGGTAAACGATAATCCGCTGGAAAGCCGTACTGAAACAATCGAGCTGGTTGACCATGAAGTATTTCATACCATGTTCCCCTTTTATATGGGCATTAATGAAACAAAATACGCCTGGATGGATGAAGGCTGGGCTACCATTGGGGAATGGATCATTTCTTCGATCATTGATACCAGTTTAAAGGACGATTATGGTGTTCATGGCTATGAACGAGCGGCTGGTACAGAAACAGATGCCTCCATTAGTACTTTATCAACCCAAATGAATGGAACTAACTATTTTATAAATTCCTATCCCAAACCCGGCCTCGGTTATTTATATGTGAAAGACATGCTGGGTGATACGCTGTTCACCAAAGCCTTGCATTATTATATTCAACAATGGCAGGGAAAACACCCGATTCCATTTGATTTTTTCAATTGCATGAACACGGGTTCGGGGAAAAATCTGAACTGGTTTTGGAAAAGATGGTTTATCGATGGTGGCGTTCCTGATCTGACATTAAAAGTAAAAAAACAGACCGGCTATAAAATTACAGTGGAATGCACCGGTCACAAACCTGTCCCGGTGGATGTCACACTGACATATGGGGATGGTTCAAAAGAAACCATTCACCGCTCTATTGGCATATGGGAAAAAGCCAATACAATTTCATTTGTAATTCCTGAGAAAAAGGTGCTAAAGTCTGTTTTGCTTGGAAGTACTTATGTTCCAGATGTTAACAGGAAGGATAATATGTGGAATAACAAGTAATGGTTTTTTTGTATGTAGCAGTGTTAATGCTTATTTCAGGATGTTAAAGTGGAAAAGCAGTTTAAGTTTTTTTTAAATTTCATTCGTTTTTGCAAATAAAATTAACATCTTTGCATTCGCTTGCTGCCATACAATTTAGTTAGTTATTTCCATAGTAAAACCGCATAGTATAATGTATACCCACATTTGGCTGAAATACCTGCCCATTATTAGGATTTTGATGAAGAAATCGGCTGCAGGTGATCAAGTGCTCAACCTCAATCGTCCAGATTTTGAAAAAGCCGGCGTTGCCCGCAAGGCTGGTTACAAATTCACCATTGAGTACACCAATGGTAAAGTGGCGAATGTGATCAGCACCTCACAGTTGGCCCTTGACCTGGCTGCTGTTATGCTTGAAGATGCAACCATGAAGACTTTGTTGGCTGCTAATAACTACACTATTAGCTTGAACACAAAGTTCCAGGTGAGCATTAAAAATGTAACACCTCAAGCTGAGGCATTGGCACTGGAAGAAACTACTGCGTAAGCACAGTTCTTTCGTTCAACCTTTTAACCCTTACATTTTCCTATACCGGAATAATGATTTATAAAGTCCTTCTCGATTTATTCGGGAAGGACTTTTATTTTTTCGCTACAAATAACAGACAGAGGCATTAACTTGCATTAATGCAAGATTACTTACAGGGATTGAACGCACAGCAACGCGAAGCTGTTATACATAGAGATGGTCCATTAATGATTGTGGCCGGTGCCGGTAGTGGTAAAACAAAAGTGCTTACCACCCGCATTGCACACTTAATGGCCACCGGTGTAGATGCATTTAACATTCTGGCACTCACCTTTACCAATAAGGCGGCCAAGGAAA
This sequence comes from Niastella soli, assembly GCF_017742245.1. Lineage (GTDB taxonomy): Bacteria > Bacteroidota > Bacteroidia > Chitinophagales > Chitinophagaceae > Niastella > Niastella soli. The sequence goes on along the minus strand of NZ_JAGHKO010000001.1, from coordinate 1,319,454 downwards.
TGAAAGAGCGTATTGAAAAAGTGCTCGGTAACAATGACGCCCGGAATTTATACATTGGTACTTTTCACAGTGTGTTTGCCCGCATTTTACGCGGTGAAGCTCATAATATTGGTTATCCCAACAATTTTACCATATACGATACCGATGATACAAAGAGCGTTATAAAAACAGTGGTGAATGAGCTGAACCTTGATGACAAGCATTACAAACCTGCGGCTGTTTATAATCGCATTTCCGGTGCAAAGAACGCATTGGTTGGTCCGGCAGAATATGCCAACGACTATGCCCTTCAACAGGAAGATCTGCGTGCTAACCGCCCGGCCATTGCACAGATCTATGATGCGTATGTGAAACGTTGTTTCAAAAATGGCGCTATGGACTTTGACGATCTGTTGTTGAAGTTTTACGAACTGCTAAGAAATGTACCCGAATCACTGAGCAAATACCAACGCAAGTTCAAATACATTCTGGTTGATGAGTACCAGGATACCAACCCTGCCCAGTACGAAGTAATAAAACTGCTGGGTGCCATGCATGAGAATGTGTGCGTGGTGGGTGACGATGCACAAAGTATCTATAGCTTCCGCGGCGCCACCATTGAAAACATCCTGCAGTTCCAGAAAGATTATGAAGATGCCAAAGTGGTAAAACTGGAACAAAACTACCGCAGCTCCAAAAGCATTTTGGATGTTGCCAACGAGGTTATCAAAAATAACAAAGGACAAATTCCTAAAAACCTTTGGACTGATAAAGGTGAGGGCGAGAAAATTAAGCTGGTGCGTTTGATGACTGATAACGATGAAGGTAAATTTGTAGCCGACACCATTCAGGAGCAAAAACTGCGCAACCATTATAACAACCGCGACTTTGCCATTTTATACCGCACCAATGCACAAAGCCGGGCGTTTGAAGAAAGCCTGCGCCGCATGGCTATTCCTTATACCATGTTTGGTGGTCTCAGCTTCTACTCACGTAAGGAGATCAAGGACTATGTGGCCTATCTGCGCGTTATTGTTAACCCCCGCGACGAAGAGGCATTAAAACGTATTATCAATTACCCCGTACGCGGCATTGGTAAAACCACCATTGATAAAACGGTTTTATTGGCCAATCAACATAATATTTCCATGTGGGAAGTGTTGGAGCGGGCCAATCAAGCCGGTTTTAAAGCAGGTACGCTGGAAGCGATCGAGAACTTTGTGGTAATGATCAAAAGCTTCGCCAGCATGCTACAAAGTAAGAATGCGTATGATGTAGCGGTACATGTGGGTAAACAAACCAATTTTGTAAAAGAGTTATTCAACGATAAAAGTACGGAAGGCGTTCAACGCTATGAGAACGTACAGGAGTTGTTGAACAGTATTAAAGAATGGACCGAAAGCCCCGATACAGAAGAAGGAGAAGTAACTGACAAAGGATTGGGTGCTTATCTGCAACAGATCACCCTGTTAACAGATGCCGATGAAAAAGATCCCAACGCCGACACCGTAAAACTGATGTCGATCCACGCTGCCAAAGGCTTGGAGTTTGGATGTGTATTTGCTGCTGGTTTGGAAGAAATGCTGTTCCCCAATGCGCTGGCCATCAATACCCGGGAAGAACTGGAAGAAGAGCGCCGCCTGTTTTATGTGGTAATTACAAGAGCGAAAGAAAGACTTTGGATCTCTTACGCCAATACACGGTACCGCTTTGGTAACCTGGTTCAAAATGAACCCAGCCGTTTCCTTGATGAACTGCCTGAGCAATATGTTGACAGAAGTTTTGCCGGTGGCGGTATACGCAACCAGATAAACAACCGCAGCGCTTATGACAGAATGAACGGCGGTGGCTGGGGTGGTGGTAATTCGGCAAAAGAAGCGGAAAAGCGTTATGGCGCACCGCCTTCAAAAAAGCCATCGTCCACGCCAAGTACGCCTTCCTATATAGCGCCCAAACAACAACCCAAAACGGTAGAGCACGTGCCTTCACCCGATTTTGTGGCCAGTGATATTTCTAACTTACAGGTAGGCCAGCGGGTTGAACACCAGAAGTTTGGTTTTGGTGAAGTAATAAAAATGGAAGGAAGCGCACACAACCCCATTGCTACGGTGAAGTTTGATACGAATGGAGAGAAAAAGATCATGCTTAACTATGCACGATTAAGAATATTATAACTCGCTAAATAAATAGCCCCGATGGTACCGTCGGGGCTATTTATTTCTACGGGGTGAATACTTTCAATACGCCATTCCGGAACAATTTACCAATGGGGATATCGGTTTTGTCAATTTCCACCAGCTCGTTGGTAAACGATTTTATTTTGTTGATGGAAACGATGAACGACCGGTGCGTGCGAACAAATAATTTTGCGGGGAGCATGGCTTCTACCGAACTGATCGATTGTTTGGTGATGATAACACCCTGCACGGTATGCACTTTGATGTAATCCTTCATACTTTCGATATAGAATATATCATCCAGCATCACCTTTACCATTTTACGATCGGCACGGAAATACACAAAACTCTCGTTTTTCTTTTCCTCCGGTACAAGAGGCGCCACCGTTTTCAGAACAGGCGCTGCATTATTCAGTGGGAATGCTTTATTAACGGCCTTCAAAAAGCGATCGAAGCGAATGGGTTTCATAAGGTAGTCCACCACATCCAGCTCATAGCCTTCCAATGCATATTCAGAAAACGCAGTAGTAAAAATAACCTTGGGCGGATGCTGCAATGTTTTTATAAAATCGGTACCGTTTAGTTGCGGCATGCGAATATCGAGGAACAGGAGATCAATGGGTTGCTGCTGTAAAATGGTGAGCACCTGAATAGCGTTGGCGCACTCGCCCATCAGTTGCAGTGTAGGTATTTCCTGAACATACCGGCGAATGATCTCACGTGCGGGCGGCTCATCATCCACGATCAGGCATCGTATGGTTTGGGTTTCATTCATGATAGGTAAGTTTGAATGCGCCGCTTTCTTTTTTGGTCAGCGGCATTTTCTCCAATTGTATCCTAAGGTTCACTACAAACACTTCCTCTTCGTCGGTGATCAGGAGTTCATGTTTGCCAGGGTATAAAAAACTCAGGCGTTTACGCACGTTCAAAATACCGATGCCTGTATGACTGCTTTTAGCCACCTCATTGACCTTGCCATTCATCAGCTTTACATACATGTTGTTGTTTTCCAGGGTCACCTGCATGTTTAACCAGGGTTGCTCGATCATATGGCTGGTGCCGTGTTTAAAACAATTTTCTACCAGTGGCAAAAGCAGCAAGGGCGCAATAGACAGGTTATCGGTACTGGCTGGCAGGTCCACATGTACATCCAGTTGATCGTCGTAACGTATTTGTTCCAGGGAAATATAATCCTGGATCATTTTTAATTCTTTTGATAGAGGCACCTGTGGCTGGTTACACTCATACAACATAAACCGCAACATGTCTGACAAACCCATCACCAGTTGCGAGGCCACCGGCGCTGTATTTTGCGTATGAGAGTAAATGTTATTAAGCGTATTGAATAGGAAGTGCGGATGTACCTGGGCTTTCAACAGCTGCAGTTGCGCTTCCACATTTTCTTTTTGTAATTGCAGATTGCGTTGTTCTTTCACATACCAGTGTTTCATCAATTTAATGGAAGCGGCAATGCCCCCAATGGTAATACCACCGCGTAAACCGGCCATTAATGACAGGTGTATCCGGGCTGTTGCCCGCAATCGCAAAGAGTTCTGACTGGCAGGATTATGGAGGAAATATTCCTCTATTTCTGGAATAATAGTGGCCGATAAGATGGTTGATATTACAGCAGCGCCAAGGAAGCAGATCAGTACCCATATGGCCGTGAGCCAGTATTTCTGTTTAAGCAGGTAGCGCGGGATCACAAAATACATGAGGGCATATGCCAGGCCAATATGGGCCACCATGTAAAAAAGTGATTCTGTGATGGAATTCGCCAGGCGCACAGGATAGCCCGGTTCGCCCGAATAGCCAATTACCGAATACAGCACTCCCTGCGTTATCCACCAAAACGTCCAAAACGCCAAATGACGCCTAATGCGGTATTTGCGTTCATCAGAAAAAATAAAGGGATATTTTTCCGTGGGTTGCATATCCTAAAATTACATTTCGTTGGGCTTAGTTAGGGGCCAAAGGGTGTTAATATCGCTGTACTGCTTTTTTTCGTCGACAAAAGTGACTGGGGAGTGATGAACGGGGGATATTAGAAGCTCCTGGATAAAATTGAACCTTTGTTATAATTAAGGGTCCGAGGTAAGATGTAAGAAGTAGGAGGAAACCCCAAAAAGCTGAATTTCCTTACTTCCTACTTCAGTATTTCAAAAACCAGCCTGTTTATCTTTTCTTCAATTGATTAGCCACCAGTTCCTGATCTTCCAGAAGCTTATGTTGTTGCTCCCAGGTAACCACGGCCGATTCCAGTACCTGTTGTAATTGTATACGAGTAGTTTTACGCGAAGGGTTGATGCGAATGCCATCGATCTTTTCTTTATAAACCATTACCCCATCATTGTTATAAAAGTAAACGATGTTCTTTTTAGGTGTGTGAATATTGCTTTCGATCACCCACCATCCTTTTTCCGAGACGCCTTCGGGCGAACCCTTCGACTTGTTTTGAGCAAATATGCTGGCCTGAATTAGCAAACCGGCCAACAGTGTTACCATTAGTTGTTTTTTCATGACTAAGTGCTTTACAATATTTTATTTTTTACTGAACCCTGTAAATCTATAGCGCCTTTAGACCAGGCAAATTGTAAAGTGGCTGATATGATGGTGGGCTATGCTGGAATGCTGATAACCGTAGACAAAAAGATTAAAAAGGGATTAGAGGGTTTGGTCGACGAAGTACGTACGGGCTCGACAAGTACGAGATGTAACGCTAACACGCGGCGGCAGGGTGAAAAACCGATTTTTATGGGGGATAAGTCATTGAATTGGAATAGATAATAGTTGATCCGTATCAAAATAAAATTAATTTCTTACAAAGAGCTTACACTTGAGTGAATAAATGCAAAAACTTTACTACCTTATATGAATGTACGAAAAACCCCCACCCTTCGGCTCTTATTATGTAACCTTAAGTGTGTCTGGCTGGATAGACGTTTTCACCTGCCACGCTTATTGTGAAATTTTAATTGACAACCTAAACCATTGTATTGACAATAAAAACCTGCATGTATATGAATACGTGTTAATGCCCAGCTACATAACGCTGATTGCCTCTTCCAAGAAAAAGCACATCTCCACTATTTTAAGGGAGTTCAAAAACGGCACTGCTAAACAGGTGTTGAAATCAATTGCAGAAAATCCAGATGAAAGACGCAAAGAATGGATGATGCGATTGTTTCATTATTACAGTAACAGGTATCAGCAGGATGCGGAACATCACTTCTGGCAATTTGGTAACCACCCCGTTGTTTTGGACAGCAACGAGTTGTTCACACACCATGTTTCAACGGTGGTGAACTTACCAGTTACCACCAGGTTGGTAGATGATCCGCAACACTACTTTTACAGTAGTGCACATCCCCAGCAACGGGTAAAGCTGGCACCCTGGCAATAGCAATTCCGTAAGAACTCCGTTCACCCGATTGCCTGCAAAGGACACCGGCCAATTTAATTGATATAAATTGGCGGAGTATGCTTCTTTTATGCTTTTCATAAAGTAAATGCCATTATGTTCACGCGATATCGTTAAAGCGTTTGTTAATAAATCAAAATCATTAATAAACTATTATTATTGCTCAACCCCCATTAACATTGGGCGGTTTTATACGCAACATTTTGTATATTACATTTCCTTGTCTCTACAATACATTTCGGTCTGATTGTTAGCTTTCCGCGCCCGGAACCAATTCAACAGCATGGTTTTGATTATCCACTAACGTATTTATTAATGAACATTGATAAATCAATGCGCCTATGATCAATAAAAACAAAAACCAGGGTCTGAATGAGCAGGATTGTTCCTACCTGACCTTTAATGTAGTAGATTGGATAGATGTGTTTATAAGACCTACTTATAAGCAGATCATTGTTGATGCTTTAAACTTTTGTGTTGAAACAAAGAAGTTTACGATATATGCCTGGGTTTTAATGACCAATCACATGCATCTACTGGCAAGGGCCCAGGATGGTTCGGGCCTGGCGATGATAGAAAAGGAATTTAAGAGATATACTACTACCAAAATACTGGAAGCTATAGATATTGAGCCCGACCTGCGTCGGTCATGGATGTTGCAACGATTTGAGAACAGCAGCCTCACGCTTAAAAAAATTGAAAAGTTCCAGTTGTGGCAAACCTGCACCAATCCATCCTACATTGATTTCAAGCAGGTATATAAACTGCAGGAACGGGTATTATACATTCACGAAAACCCCATCCGAGATGGAATAGTGGATAGCCCTGAACATTATACTTATAGTTCGGCTATTGATTATACCGGCAAACCGGGCTTGGTTAAAGTGCATGTAATAAACTTTGAGTCCCTGCGGATGTCGTTATTGAAGAACGGTTCAGCCTAATGCTTTCTTGAGCGCTTCGATGTTTTTCTTCTCACTGCCTACAAAGGTCTGGTCGTTCACAAAAACTACCGGTCTTTTAAGGAAGGTGTATTCCTCTAGAATTAACTGACGATAATCGTTTTCTGTAAGGGCTTTATCTTTCAGGCCCATTTCTTTGTATTTCATTGCACGGCGGCTGAACAGTGATTCATAGCTGCCGGTCCTGCTTTTCATTTCATCGAGCTGGGCAGCAGTAATTTTATCAGTTTTAATGTCCTGCATCTCGAAGCCTTTTTTATCAATGCCGGTCTCTTTAATGATAGCCTGACAGGTGGTACAGGTGCCCAGGTGGTAAATTTTCTTCATAAATGCTTATAATCAATTGATAAGGATGCGAAGATAGGATGTTGATGGCACCGCCTTTCACATTTTATTTGCAGAAATATGCTGTTATAACTGTAATTTTTTAGGTATTTCGCCGACCAATTTGGTATCTTTTCGCTAAAACCAACCCAGTTGCAGGCAAAACTTGACCAGAATGAGTTTGTGGCATTGGTGCATGAACACCGCGCTATGTTGTATAAGGTGTGCAATTTGTATTGTACAACTGAATACGATAAACAGGACCTATTCCAGGAGATCGTAATACAGTTATGGGGTGCTTATCCACGGTTCAGGGGTGATTCCAAATTCAGCACCTGGCTGTACCGTATTGCATTGAACACGGCTATTTCAGACCTGCGCAAACAAAAGAAGTATATCAAGAGCGTAGAACCCGATTTATTACCAACTGAGATACAGGACATCCAATACAGTAACGAAAAGGAAGAGCGGTTGCAGCAACTTTATAAGGCAATTAACCATCTAACCGAAATAGAACGGGCTATTGTAATGCTGTACCTCGAAGACAAGAGTTACGAAGAAATGGAAGATATTTTGGGTATCAATCAGAATAACCTACGCGTGAAAATGAACCGGATCAAAGAAAAATTACGTAAACTCACAAAATCAGTAGAACATGGAGTTAGATAGCCTGAAAGATATTTGGAAAAACCTGGATGAAGAAGATCTTCAACCGGCAAGGGAAGTGCCTATTTTGTCCATGTTACAAAAGCGGTCGCAAAGCACTATTGCCCGCCTAAAACGCAATCTTAACCGCGAACTCATTGCGGTAGTGGTTATATACTCACTAACCATTTGGTATATTGTTACCTACCAGCAGTTGTACAGCGAACTGGCTGTGTTGCTGGCATTGGTGGGCGGCGCATTCCTCTTTTATTATTATCGCAAGAACAAGCTGCTGAAACAAATGCAGTGTGTGGCCTGTGAAGTTCGTTCCAACCTGAAACAACAGTTGTTTACCCTGGAGAAATACGTGCGCTTTTATTTTGTAGCGGGTACCATACTTACTCCTCTTGCTTATTTTGCCGCTGGTGTTATTATCTTATTCAACGCACATGATTTTAACGGCTCACTCGAGAATGTGCCGGTTGAAGCCCAAACATCTGTTTCGCAAATGCCTATTGTTACACACATCAGCAATCATCGCTTTTTTGTATTATTTGTTTCAATAGGGGCCATTCTTACCGTTAGCAGTTACTTTATTAATCGCTGGCTTATCAATAAAATGTATGGACAGCATATTACTAAATTGAAAGAACTGCTGTACCAAATGGAAGAAGAAGGCTAGCATTGCGATACAGTTTGCCAGGTAACATTTAGCCCCAATCCTATTAGTCCTATGCGTATCCGTATCCTTTTGCTCATTTCTCTTTTTTTGGCCAGCCATGTATTGCTGGCGCAACGCTACCGTTCAGCCATAAAAGACAGGCCAAGATGGGCCCGGCCAGTCAACGACTACGGTAATTTACTTTCCTGGGGACAAATAAACAAACTGGAAAGTGAAGTAAATTCTTATCGCAAAAGAACGGGGAAAGCGATTGTGATCATCACCCTGTCTTCATTACCATATTCCATAAAGGAAACCTCTATACAGTATTTTAATAAATGGGGCATAGGCAGCTGGCTCAGGAACAATGGCGTATTGATATTGGTTAGCCGGTACCCCCGCCGGGTTAGAATAACAACCGGTAGCGGAATAGATCATATCTTAACAGACTACGATTGTCAACGCATCGTTGACGAAACAATAGTTCCTTACTTTCAATCCTATAACTTCTTTGGGGGGCTGATGGGTGGCGTGAACGATATCGAAGCTGTTCTTGGCGATAGGCGCCCGTATGCAGTGGAGCGCCCGGCCCCTGTAGTTGCAGCGCCCCAAGCCCAAACACCCCCACCGCAACCGGAACAGATCGCTTATGATGGACCCGATGATAGCAAGAGCTTAATATCAGAAGCAGGGCCCTGGTTTTTCAGGGGTATACTTTTGTTTGTCCTGATAATTTGGTTACGGATCAGATATCTTAGAAGGAGAGTGGATGCAAAAACCTTTAACGCGGAGGGTTTTGGTGCTGAAACAGATGACACTAAAAAAACCTTCCTGGGATACCTTGTTGCTATAGGCATGGTGCTTTTTTGGGTGATAAAATATACCCTGTTGTTGCCTGTTGTTATTTTTGGTTTTATTTTCAAGTTGTTTCGTGGCAGTTCCGGAGGTAGAAGCTTTAGAGGCGGACGCACTTCGGGCGGCGGCGCCAGTGGCAGCTGGTAGCCATGTTTATCCCGGTATGGCGCTAATGGCAGCTGGTTAGAAATATTTAATTATCATAATAACTTCTATAACCGGTAGCTGGTTTCGGTAACCAGTAACCGGTTTTTTTTATGTGTCGCCGGCAGGGCCTGAACAAGCTATGCAACCCCCAGCCAGGGGCTGGCATCTTTTAGCTGGCATCTTCCTGTTATTCTGCCTGGAGGCCGATTGGGGGTGTCTGATTTTTAAGTAATTTCAAGAACCTAAAACGATTTGTTATGCCAACCCGTCGGGATTTCCTCAGGCAGTCATCACTGCTTACTGCCAGTTTATTTGTCAGCAAAAATGAATGGTTTTTTGAGTCTCAGAAAATAGGGCTGCAGTTATACACTCTCCGCAATGAAATGGGCAAAGATGCTAAAGGTACTTTGGCCAAAGTGGCCGCCCAGGGCTATAAAACTGTTGAAACGTTTGGTTATGGCAATGGAAAATGGTTTGGGATGAATGCTGCCGAACTGCGTGCGGAATTAAAGTCACACGGATTAACGACTCCCAGTGGACACACCTTTCCCGCCAGTGTATTCCTGCAAAGCGGGTGGGAGGAAAAATGGAAACCTGCTGTAGCAGATGCAAAAGCCGTTGGCCAGGACTTTATTGTTATTCCCTGGATGGAAGAACAATACCGCACCGACATCAACAACTTTAAAAAACTGGCTGCCACCCTTAACAAGGCTGCAGAAATTTGTAAACAAACTGGGATCAAGCTTGCCTATCACAACCATGATTTTGAATTTGCTCCTCTCGCCGGTACCAATGGGTACGACGTACTATTGAAAGAGACCGATCCGAAATTGGTGTTTTTTGAAATGGATATATATTGGGTTTCCAAAGCTGGCAAAGATCCATTGGCATTTTTCTCCAAACACCCGGGCCGCTTTGCCATGTGGCATGTAAAGGATATGGACAATACCCCTCAAAAGAATTTCACCGAAGTAGGCAGCGGCGTTATCAACTATAAAAAGATATTTACCTATGCGAAGCAAAGCGGGCTGAAATACTTCTTTGTTGAGCAGGACCAATGTCCCGGTGCGCCATTGGACAGTACCGCCAAAAGCATAGCGTATCTTAAAAAGAACATTGTAAAATAAACTTGTTATCCTATTATAATACCATTTTATACCATTTTCATATGATACAACGTAGGAGGTTCCTGCAACAGGCAGGCACATTACTCGCCGGCGGAACCGTATTATCGGCATTTGATAATAACGCATTTGCCATATTTAAGAACAAGATAGCGCCCAGCGATCAACTGCGGATAGGCGGCATTGGCATCAACGGCATGGGTTGGGCCAATGTAGTGTCTGCCCTGAAGGTACCAGGGGTTAGCCTGGCTGCTTTATGCGATGTTGATAAAAATGTACTGGAAAAAAGAATGGCCGAACTGGCGAAAGCGAATATCGACACCTCAAAAGTGAAGGTCTATAGTGATTACCGTAGCATGCTCGAGCAAAAAGATATTGACATTGTCATTGTAGGTACGCCCGATCACTGGCATGCCTTACAAATGATACATGCCTGCGAAGCGGGTAAGGATGTATATGTAGAAAAACCTGTGGGCAATTCCATAATAGAATGCCGGACCATGGCGGCTGCCGCTAAACGGTACAACAAGATTGTGCAGGCCGGCCAGTGGCAACGCAGCCAGCAGCATTTTAAAGATGCCGTAGATTATGTACAAAGCGGTAAACTGGGAATGATACGCACCGTAAAGGTTTGGTGTTACCAGGGCTGGATGCGTCCGGCGCCGATAGTACCTGATAGTAATCCACCGGCAGGTGTTGATTTTGCCTCCTGGCTGGGGCCCGCACCCAAGCGATCATTTAATGCGAGCCGGTTCCATTTTAATTTCAGGTGGTTTTGGGATTACGCCGGGGGCTTAATGACCGATTGGGGTGTGCATTTGCTTGATTATGCCCTGTTGGGAATGAAAGCAGATGTACCGAGATCAATTTCTGCATTGGGGGGCAAATTTGCCTATCCCGATCTGAGCGAAGAAACACCCGATACATTGACCACTTTATATGAATTTGATACCTTCAACCTGGTATGGGATTCGGCCATGGGAATAGACAACGGTTCGTATGGCATGAACCATGGCATAGCTTTCATTGGGAATAATGGGACCCTTGTTCTTTCCCGCGGCGGCTGGGAAGTGATAGAAGAGCCAAAGGCTACCCAAAAAGCCACGAAGGCGTTTGCCAAGAGTATGGATAGTGGGCTTGACCTGCATTGGGTGAATTTCATCGATGCCGTGAAATCGAGAAAAACGGGAGACCTGCATTGTTCCATCGAAGATGGAGCGCATGTAGCCACCGTTGCACAAATGGGGAATATTGCTTTTAGAAGTGGATTAAAGCTGATGTGGGATAAAGACAAAGAAAAATTTACAGACGATAAGATCAACAGCCAGTACCTGATGAAGGAATATAACAATGGTTACAAGCTGCCTAAAGTATAAGAAATTGAAAGTAAAATGATCTGTAAGGTTCGCCATTTGATCTTGAATTATCAGAGAAATGCAGGTCCCTACCGGCACCCAGTGTAGGCGGGGCGCCATTAAAGGGAAAGCTCATTTAAAAGAACAAGACCTGTAAGGACCGCTTCACATCTTAGCCCGGCGAGCTAATGAGGCGGATCTTACAGGTCTTTTATTTTAAATTATAAGACGTTATAATTTTTTGATCTTGATATTCCGGTACCATACAGAGTTGCCATGATCCTGAAGGGCAATGTGGCCGTTTTTGAAGGTCCCAAAGCCAGGCCATTGTTTGAATTTGCTGGCGGCGAGCATCTTTGTCCAGGCGTCATCCCACAACGTGGTGGTGAGAACTTTAGTTCCATTCAGATGAAATTCCAGTGCGCCTTTGTTGCTAATGATCTCAGCATGGTTCCATTCGCCGGCAGGCTTAACTGTTTCGGGCGAACTGGTGATGAGATCGTACAGGTCACCGGCACGGTGCTTGATGATCTTGGCATCAGGATGCGCTGCATTATCCAATACCTGCATTTCAGGACCGGTATGATAGGTTTCGCCGAATTTAGGTCCTTCCTGTACATAGAAAAGGATACCGCTGTTGCCACCCGGGGCGATCTTCCAGTCCAGCTTCAAATCGAAATTGTCGTATTCGTCATTGGTAACCAGGTCGCCGCCCCCCGTTATCTTACCATCTTTTTTGTTGGTGGTGTCCAGGTGTATAGCGCCATCAGCAACCTGCCAGGCTGTCCCGTCTGATTTCTTATTAAAGACATGGAAATTACTTTTCGAATTGCCGTCGAATAATAATTGCCAGCCGGCATTTTTTTCATCAGCTGTAAGAGCATTATCCATTATTTCAACAGGGGTTGAATTGGACATGGTATCTGTTGTTTTAGTAGTGTCGGTTTCCGATTGTTGAGAGCCGGAATTTCCGCCCTGGCAACCGGCAATAGCGCCGGCAAGGATCAGACAAGCAAAAGTTGTGCGCATATGATAGTGATTTTAGTGAAAAGACGAATTATAACCGTTTGATCTGAATATTTCTAAATGCTACGCCATTACCATGGTCCTGTAAAGCGATACGGCCTTTCTGGAACATCCCAAAACCAACCCAGGATTTAAACTTGCTGTTAGCGATCAATTGTTTCCAGTTGTCGTTCCACATAGTAGTAGAAACCACTTTGGCACCGTTTTGAAACAGATCGAGTTGACCTTTATTAATAATGATCTCGATCTGGTTCCATTGACCCAGCGGATGTACATTTTCAGGAGCACTGGCAATGAGATCGTACAGGTCGCCAGCGCGGTGTTTATTGATCTTTGCATCGCGGTGGCCGTTGTTGTCAATGATCTGCATTTCCGGGCCGGTTAAATAAGATTGGGCATATTTGGGATCTTCCTGTGTAAGAAAAATGATCCCACTGTTGCCAGCTGAGTCAATTTTCCATTCCAGCTTCAGATCAAAGTTTTCAAATTCCTCATTGGTGACCAGGTCGCCACCACCGGCGCCGTTTTTCCTGGCTTCAGGGTCCAGGTACAAAACGCCATCGTTCAACACTTTCCAGGCTGCGCCATCTGATTTACTATTATAAATGTGCCAGCTTTCTTTTGAGGTGCCATTAAAGAGCGACTGCCAGCCATCCTTTTGTTTTGAGGTATTGGATGTTTTGCTTTCATTGGTGGCCTTATTTGCGGTATGGCAGGCCAGCAACGCAACAGGGAATAAGGCGATAATAAACTTCTTCATGAATTATATCAGAATAAATGGTACACGTAAACAGGTAAGCGATACATTAAAAAGAGACCCCCGCTTCCGGGAAGCAGGGGCTATTAAGATTTATTTATTTCGCGTTCTTTAAGTTGAGGATGTAGCGAACCATTTCCTTGGCACTGTCTACACTTAATGTAGGGTGCGGTGTCATTGGTACAGAGCCCCAGTTACCAGAGCCGCCTTTGATCACCTTTTGGGCCAGCGTTTCAATATTGGCATCGGTGGTCTCATATTTTTTTGCTACGTCTGTATAAGCAGGGCCGATATTTTTTTCAGAGATCTTGTGACAGGTCGTGCAATCCAGTGAAGCGATCATGTCAAGACCTTTGTCATCGGCGGGTGCAGAAGTGCTGGCGCTTTCAGCTGGTTTTTCTTCTGTGCCTTTGTTGGTGTCATTAGAACCGCAGGCTACCATTGCAGTACATAAAGCAGCAAAAACAACTAATTTCTTCATCGAAACAAAATTTAAGTTCTGAATTGTGCAAGTTAATAGTTTAGCAAATTACATTATTTTAATCCTAATACGGCTCTGTTAAATTTTTCATCGCTGCCGGTACCCGCAAAATCGTCAAAGGCTTTTTCTGTAACGCGGATGATATGGTCTTTAATAAATGGTGCTCCTTCTCTGGCGCCATCTTCGGGATGTTTAATGCAACACTCCCATTCCAGCACAGCCCAGCCTGCATAATCATAAGCTGCCAGTTTGCTGAAGATCGATTTAAAATCAACCTGGCCATCGCCCAGTGAACGGAAGCGGCCGGCTCTGTCGATCCAGTTTTGATAACCACCATATACGCCCTGTTTACCGGTGGGGTTGAACTCGGCATCTTTTACATGGAACATACGAATGCGTTCATGATAGTTGTCGATGTATTCCAGGTAATTGAGGCATTGCAATACAAAGTGAGATGGGTCGAACAGCAGGCAGGCGCGCGGGTGGTTGTTGGTATGTTGTAAGAACATTTCATAAGAAATACCATCGTGCAGGTCTTCACCGGGATGTATTTCATAACAAAGATCTACCCCATGCTCATCAAAATGGTTGAGAATGGGCAGCCAGCGATTGGCCAGTTCTTTGAAACCTGTTTCTACCAGTCCGGCCGGCCGTTGAGGCCAGGGGTATACCGTAGGCCATAACAGGGCGCCGCTGAAAGTAGCATGTGCGTTCAACCCCAGATTTTGCGAAGCCTGGGCGGCATAACGTAGTTGTTGCACGGCCCATTCGGTGCGTGCTTTGGGGTTGTTGCGGTATTGTTCGGGTGCAAAGCCATCGAACAGGGTATCGTAAGCTGGATGAACAGCAACCAGCTGTCCCTGCAGGTGGGTGCTGAGTTCGGTGATCTCCAATCCACACTCGTTTACAAGGCCTTTCAGCTCATCAGCATAGGTTTTACTTTCTGCGGCTTTTTGCAGGTCGATAAGGCGGCTATCCCAGGTAGGGATCTGCACACCGACAAAACCCAGGCTTTTTGCCCACTGGCATATTGATTTAAGCGAATTGAATGGTGGTTGATCGCCCATGAACTGGGCGAGGAATAATCCGGGTCCTTTTAACGTCTTCATTAAATGGCGCTTTGAGATGAATGTTTTTGAATTTGATTACACTTCAAATGGTGTCCACTTTTCTTTGCTGGTGCTGCTCTTTACCACATTGTCGATAAACGCCATGCCGCGAACGCCTTCGTCTACACGCGGAAAGTCGAGCATTTCTTTGGTGGGTTGAACACCATCTATGTGAGCAGACAAGGTCAATGCAAAGTTGCGGTAGATATTGCCGAATGCTTCCAGGTACCCTTCAGGGTGACCACCCGGTGTGCGGCAATTATGAGTAGCAAAAGAAGACAATACATTGGTATAGTTACCACCGGCACGCAATACCTGCATAGGTTGATCGAGCCATTTTACAAGGAGCGTGTTAGGTTCCTGTTGTGCCCATTCAATGCCACCCAATTCACCGTATATCCGAATTTTTAAAGCGTTCTCTTCACCGGCTGCAATTTGTGATGCTATTAGCACACCAGCGGCGCCATTGTCGAATTTCAGCAATACGTTGCCATCATCATCGAGGTGACGGCCTTCGACCATGATGTTGAGGTCGGCGCAAAGCTGTGTTATTTTTAATCCGGTAATATATTCTGTAAGGTGGGCTGCATGCGTACCTATATCGCCCATAGCGCCGGCTTTGCCCGATCTTTTGGGATCGGTTCTCCAGGCGGCCTGAGCATTGCCTTCGCGTTCGCTGAGGCGGCTTAACCAGCCTTGTGGATATTCAACAATTACTTTTCTGATCTTGCCCAACACATTTCCCTGTACCATGGCGCGGGCCTGCTTTACCATCGGGTAGCCCGAATAGGTATGCGTAAGGCACAACTGCAAACCGGTCTCTTCAACTTTCTTTTGCAATTGTTTAGCTTCATCGAGTGTGAAGGTCATTGGTTTTTCAATCACCACATGAAAGCCATGGTCAAGCGCCATCATAGCAGGAGCAAAGTGTGCGAAGTTGGGTGTTACGATAGTCACAAAATCCATACGCTTATCCGCTGGTAATTTGCTTTCTGCCTTGATCATATCTTCATAATTGGTATATATGCGGTCATCGGGCAGAAATAACATTTTTCCAGAATCGATAGCTGTTTCGGGATTAACACTTAGAGCGCCGCAGGCAAGCTCAATCAGTCCATCCATATTAGCAGCAATGCGGTGAACAGCGCCGATAAAGGCATCTTTGCCTCCACCTACCATTCCCATTCTTAATTTTCTGTTCATGAAATAGAAATTAGAAAATGTGAAAAAGGATTTGTTTTAAAATAAAAAATTACATTTACATGCATTTCGAATCTAACGAATTTACAATTGCGTTCGATAAAGTTACGGTGGTTCGGTATAAAGTTTAAAAATTATCAATTGCCAACCATATAAAAAACTAAACGATTCTCGCCATGCAACAACCAACAATTCATCGCGGCCAGCTTTTTATGGCCAGTTGTTTAGCACTTTTAGTTACCTCATTGTCATTCGGTATCCGTGCCGGTATCTTAAACCAGTTAGGGGAGAATTTTCATCTTAATGCCTCGCAACTCGGTACCATTGCAGCCACTGCATTCTGGGGTTTTCCCTTAGCCGTGATCATTGGCGGTATGGTCGTTGATATCATAGGCATGAAAAAATTATTACTGCTTGCCTGTGTGTTTCACCTGGTGGGCATTTTGCTAACGGTATTTGCAAGCGGCTACTGGACATTATTTCTCTCCACCTTATTAATAGGAATAGCTAACGGCACAGTTGAGGCCGCCTGTAATCCGCTGGTGGCAGCTATTTTCCCTGATAATAAAACTACCAAATTAAATCACTTTCATCTCTGGTTCCCCGGTGGCATTGTTATTGGCACCCTGATCGTGTTTTTGTACAACAAGGCAGGTATAGGATCAATAGCAGGTATGGAACCCTGGCAGATACAGGTGGCTGTCATGTTGATCCCCACATTAATTTATGGTTATCTGATAACCCGCTTGAAATTCCCGGTTACTGAACGGGTGGCGGCAGGCATATCAACCGGCGATATGTACAAATCGTTATTGAATCCGTTGTTCGTATTTATGATCGTTTGCATGTTTGGCACCGCGATCACAGAATTGTTTACGGGTCAATGGATAGATGTACTGTTGAAAAATGTTACTGACAATGCCCTTCTGATACTTACCCTGGAAACCGGTGTGATGGTGATTGGCCGTGGACTGGCAGAACCCGTGGTTCACAGATTATCACCACAGGGTGTCCTGTTGATTTCCTCCATTTTATCAGCATTGGGAATATATCTGTTAGGCCATACTACCGGAAATATGGTTTTCGTAGGGGCCCTGGTCTTTGGAATGGGTGTATGTTATTTCTGGCCCACCATGCTGGGTTTTGTTTCGGAAAACCTACCCAAAACCGGTGCAGTAGGATTGAATTTAATGGGTGGCGCAGGTATGTTTGCCGTGTCGGTTTATATGATGTTCATGGGAAGCCATTACGATAAACTGCTGGGCGATAAATTACCAGCCGGCGCCGATTTGAAAACATATTCGGATGCCCCGGGCGGATCAGAAATGGCAAATGCACTGGCAGAAGCTAAAAAAGCTGCCGGCCCGCAAATTCTTGATACCACTTTAATTATACCGATTGTACTTGTATTGGCATTTACCGGATTGGTGGTTTACATGCGTGGTAGAAAGAAGACGGAATTGTTAACACCTGTTAGCGCATAATAGTACTATCTTAACCTTTTGTAATATTTTAACGCTAACGGTTTTACATTTAATCGTTTTTGTGAGAACAATTTGTAAATTTCAACCTTAACAATTTTAAACATGGCCAATCAATCGAGAAGAGTTGCCATCAAGAACCTGGTAGCGGGCACTGCTGCGCTGGGAACGGCCAACATGCTTTCGTCTTTTACCACACCCGAGGAAATTAAATCAACTGCTTTGAAAGGAAATATCAACCACTCCGTTTGTCGTTGGTGCTATGGGTCCATCCCCCTGGAAGATCTTTGTGTTGCAGTAAAAAAAATAGGTTTTAGTGCGATTGATCTCGTTGGTCCCAAAGACTGGCCCACCCTGCAGAAACACGGCATCTTTTCTTCCATGTGTAATGGCGCTGAACTGAACCTGGTAGATGGCTGGAACGATAAAAAATTCCACCCGCAACTGATCAAGAATTATTCTGAAATGATCCCCCTCGTTGCTAAAGCCGGTTATAAACAACTCATTTGCTTTAGCGGCAGCCGGCGGGGCATAGACGATGAAACAGGCTGGAACAATTGCGCCGAAGGATTGAAACAGATCATGGGCCTGGCTGAAAAAAATAAGGTAGTGATCGTAATGGAACTGTTGAACAGCAAGGTAAACCATAAAGACTATCAGTGTGACAGAACCCCCTGGGGCGTAGAACTGTGTAAACGCGTAGGATCAGAAAACTTCAAATTGTTATACGACATCTATCACATGCAGATAGATGAAGGCGATGTAATAAGAACTATCAAAGACAATCACCAGTATATTTCCCATTACCATACTGGTGGCGTTCCCGGAAGAAATGAAATTGATGAAACGCAGGAGTTGTATTATCCTGCCATTATGAAGGCCATCGTTGATCTCGGTTTTAAAGGGTATGTAGCGCAGGAATTTATTCCAACTCCAAAAACCAACGAAGAAAAGCTGGTCTCTCTAGAAAAAGGAATTAAGATCTGTGATGTATAAAACCGATTTCAAAATTCTTACGTCTTCATTATAATTAAAACCGATTGAACTATGCCAGATAATGTATATGATGCTATTGTCGTAGGGTCAGGAATTAGCGGTGGTTGGGCAGCAAAAGAATTAACCGAAAAAGGATTGAAAGTCTTATTGCTTGAAAGGGGTGAAAATATTGAGCACGTTAAAGACTATAAAAGCGCCACTAAGAATCCCTGGGATTTTCCTCATCGCGGTGGTAAAACCACAGAAATGTCAAAAGAGTATCCTGTGTTAGACAGGGATTACCCTTTAAATGAAATGAACCTCAATTACTGGACAAACGAAAAGGATTGTCCGTACACCGAAACAAAACGTTTCGACTGGTTTCGGGGGTATCATGTAGGGGGGCGCTCGTTGATGTGGGGTCGCCAAAGCTACCGCTGGAGCGATCTCGATTTTGAAGCCAATTCAAAAGATGGCCATGGCGTTGACTGGCCGATCCGTTATAAAGACATTGCACCCTGGTACGATCACGTTGAAAAATTTGCCGGTATCAGTGGAAGTAAAGAAGGCTTGCCATTTTTACCCGATGGACAGTTTCAACCAGGAATGGAATTGAACTGCGTTGAGAAAGATGTAGCAGCCCGGCTTAAACAACAATATAAAGGCGAGCGTCATTTATTCATAGGGCGTGTAGCCAATATCACCCAGCCATTACCTGGCAGAACCAATTGTCAGTACCGTAACAAATGCTGGCTGGGTTGTCCGTTCGGTGGGTATTTCAGCACCCAGTCATCAACGCTGCCGGCTGCAGTGGCCACTGGCAATCTGACGCTGCGTCCCTTCTCCCTCGCAACAAAAGTTTTATACGATAAAGACAAGAAAAAAGCAACCGGTGTAGAAGTGCTGGATACACAGGATAATAAAACCTACGAGTTTAAAGCGAAAGTAGTATTCCTGTGCGCCTCAGCCTTTAACAGTACCTGGGTATTGTTCAATTCTGCTACCGATGTATGGCCTGGCGGATTGGGCAGCAGTAGCGGCGAGTTGGGCCATAATGTAATGGACCACCACTTCCGCGTAGGTGCAGAAGGCATTGCCGAAGGATATGAAGACAAATATTATTTCGGTCGTCGCCCAACCGGTTTTTATATACCTCGTTTCCGCAATACGGGCAGCGACAAAAGAGACTATGTTCGGAGTTTCGGTTACCAGGGTGGCGCCAGCCGTCAGGGCTGGAATCGCGAGATCGCCGAACTGGGTATTGGCGCCGATCTGAAAAACGCCTTATCAGAACCAGGTCCCTGGTCGCTCGGTATGACCGCCTTTGGTGAAATACTGCCTTATCACGAGAACACTATTTCGCTCGACAAATCGAAAAAAGATAAATGGGGCTTACCAGTGCTGGCTATGGATTGCGAGTTGAAGGACAATGAGAAGAAGATGCGTGTTGATATGAAGAATGATGCCATGGAAATGCTGCAAGCCGCCGGTTTAAAGGATGTGAAGGCATATGAAAGCGACTATTTCATGGGTATGGGTATTCATGAAATGGGAACCGCCCGTATGGGTAAAGATCCTAAAACTTCTGTGCTGAATGCGCACAACCAGGTATGGGATGCCACGAATGTTTACGTAACCGACGGCGCTTGTATGGCTTCTGCAGCGTGCGTTAACCCCTCACTTACCTACATGGCTTTAACAGCTCGCGCTGTAGACCATGCAGTAAGTGAATTGAAAAAAGGAAATATTTAATCCTGATTTCATCGGGACAAATAGTGCAAGTGTACAAATTCGAAAATTTCAAAATGTGCAACGGGCCTAAGGTAAAAATGGCAAAAAGACATTTAATTTAATTTAAATTGTGCCTTTGCCACCTTTATTTGATGGAAGCCATCTAAAAGGGGTAGGTTTTATTTTACCCGTCTTCTTCGCCAGCTGGCGGACCCGGACGGGTAAACATTTTCGAATTTTCATATTTTCAAATTGTAATTCATGCCAGGAGATTCTCTAAACGTACACCTAAACACAAAAGCAACCGCACAAAACACCTATGATGCTATAGTAGTAGGATCGGGAATAAGTGGAGGCTGGGCCGCCAAAGAATTATGCGAAAAAGGATTGAAGACGCTGGTATTGGAACGCGGCAGAAATGTAGAACACATTAAAGATTACGCCGGAACTGAAAAGGATATCTGGGATTTGACCCATCGCAATAAGTTAACGGCAGAAGATAAAAAAAACAGCCCCATCCAAAGCAAATGTTACGCTTTTGATGAGGTCTCTAAAAAGTTCTTTGTAAACGATCTGGAGAATCCATACACCCAGGTAAAACGCTTTGACTGGGTACGTGGTAACCATGTAGGAGGCCGCTCACTGATGTGGGGCCGCCAAAGCTACCGCTGGAGTGATCTGGACTTTGGCGCCAATGCCAAAGACGGCCATGGCGTTGACTGGCCTATACGCTATAATGACCTGGCAAGCTGGTACAGCTATGTAGAGAAGTTCGCTGGTATAAATGGAAACCGCGATGGCTTGCCGCAACTGCCAGATGGGGAGTTTTTGCCTGCAATGGAAATGAACTGCCTGGAGAAACATGTAGCGGCTCGCATCAAAGAGAGCTTTAACGACCGCGTAATGATCATTGGCCGTTCAGCTAACCACACCAAACAAGTGGGTGATCGCGGTCCCTGCCAGTACCGCAACAAATGCCACCAGGGCTGTCCGTTTGGTGGGTATTTCAGCAGCAACTCGGCAACACTGCCTGCAGCAAAGGCTACCGGGAACTTAACCTTGCGGCCATTCTCAATAGTGCTGGATGTGTTGTACGATAAAGATAAAAAGCGCGCTACCGGTGTTCGCATTCTTGATTCTGAAACAATGAAGACAGAAGAGTACTATGCGAAAGTGGTTTTCCTGAATGCTTCTACCCTGGGTACTGCCCACATTCTGTTAAACTCTGTTTCGGATGCATTCCCTAACGGATTTGGTAACAGCAGTGAGCAGGTAGGCCATAACCTGATGGACCACCATTATGGAATTGGCGCCCGTGCCGAATATGATGGATTTACAGATCAGTATTTTTATGGCAGAAGACCGAATGGTATTTATGTGCCCCGGTTCAGGAATATCAACGACAAATCCAAACGCAGCGATTATGTACGCGGTTTTGGATACCAGGGCGGTGCCCGTCGCGACCGGAATGATGGTGGAGATGGAATAGGTATTGAACTGAAAGAGAGATTAACTGAACCCGGCAACTGGACAATGCAGTTAGGCGCCTGGGGTGAACACCTGCCTTACTACGAGAACAAGGCGACCTTAAATAAGGATAAGAAAGATAAATGGGGATTACCAACACTCGATATCGACTGTGAATTCAAGGAGAATGAAAAGATCATGCGGAAAGATATGGCGGAAAGCGCAGTTGAAATGTTGGAAAAGGCCGGATTGAAAAACGTGAAAACTTTCGACAATGATCCGGCGCCTGGTTTTTGTATTCATGAAATGGGAACTGCCCGCATGGGAAGAGACCCCAAAACATCGGTACTGAATGGCAATAACCAGATGCATGATGTAAAGAATGTGTATATAACCGATGGTGCTTGTATGGCTTCATCAGCCTGTCAAAACCCATCGCTGACGTATATGGCGCTTACTGCCCGCGCTGCTGAACATGCGGTGAATGAACTGAAAAAAGGCAATCTTTAAAAATCCTGAATTGATTCATACTTCAAACTAATAATTATGAACAGAAGAGACGCTTTATCCCGTGTTGCCTTATTATTGGGCGGAACCGTGATAGGAGGTGAACTTTTTCTGAGCGGTTGCACCAGCGCAGATAAAAAAATCGGCCAGTCTGTAGAGTTTACTGCCGACGATCTTGCTTACCTGGATGAAATAGCAGAAACGATCATTCCTGCTACCGACACACCAGGCGCCAAAGAGGCTAAAGTAGGCCAGTTCATGGGCGTTATGGTAAAGGATTGCTATAAAGAAAGCGATCAGAAAGTGTTCCTGGAAGGAATGAACAAACTGAATGATGCCAGCAAGAAAAAATTCAGCGGTAACGGGTTTATGAAAATTACACCCGAACAACGCAAAGAATTGTTGAACGAGTTGGATAAAGAGCAAAAGGATTACGCCAAGAATAAAAAGAAGGATGACCCTTCGCATTATTTTACCCTGATGAAACAGTTGACCCTGTTGGGTTACTTTACCTCAGAACCAGGTGCTACCAAAGCATTAAGATATGTGCCGGTTCCTGGTAAATTCGAAGCCTGCATGCCTTATAAAAAAGGCGACAAGGCCTGGGCTCTGTAACAATATTGAATTCCGACTGGCGTCGGCGTGTTAAATTAAGTATTGAATACTGAATGTTGAAGTAAATTCACTTCTTCATTCAGTATTTGATTTTAAAAATATCAATCAACCATATGTACAACAGAAGAAATTTTCTCAAAGCAACTGGAACATTGGCGTCTGGATTAATTATTTCAAGATCGGCTTTCTCTATGGGTGAAAATTTTGCACCTAATGCCTCCATAAAGAAATTTGGTTTGCAGTTGTGGTCGGTACGGGACGATCTGGGAAAGGACCCCAAAGGAACTTTAAAACAGTTAGCTGGGTATGGTTATAAACAGATTGAAGGCTTTGAAGGCAAACAGGGCCTTTTCTGGGGTATGACTAACAAGGAATTCAAAAAATACATGGATGAATTGGGTCTCTCCTTCATTTCTTCCCATTGCGATATCAACAAAGATTTTGAAACAAAGGCGGCACAGGCTGGTGAAATTGGAATGAAATATTTGATCTGCCCCAGCTTAGGCGCTCCCAAAACGCTTGATGACTTTAAGAAAGCAGCAGAGAAATTCAATGCCTGTGGGGATATCTGCAAAAAGAATGGATTGCGTTTTGCTTATCACAACCATGGTTATAGCTTCACTGCAATAGATGGTCAAATGCCCCAGGATATAATGATGCAGGGCACCAATAAAGATACCGTTGATTTTGAAATGGATATTTACTGGGTGGTTACAGCCGGTGCTGATCCCATTGCCTGGTTGAACAAATACCCTGGCCGCTTTAAACTGTGTCATGTAAAAGACCGGAAAAAAGATGCCGATCCAAAAGAGCATGATGCGTCTGTTGATCTGGGTAGCGGTAGTATCGATTTTAAAAAGATCTTAAAAGCCGGTTCAACAAAAGGACTGGAATATTATATCGTTGAGCAGGAGCATTGGGATAACAGTACGCCCCTGAAAAGCGCTGAAGCAGATGCGGCATATATGAAGAAGTTTAAGATGTAATTTTTATAATAGGGTTATTCCTTAAAAGCCTGGAAGAATTTCGGTTCTTTCAGGCTTTTGTTTGTCAGTTATTAAGTTATTGAGTTCTTTAGTTTTGGATTGTAACCTAATAACTCAATAACTAACTTAATAACTATCTATCTTTAAACAAACACTACATATTATGAGAAATCTACTTTTCTTCTTCCTGGCATTTTTTCTGACCAAACATGCCCTGGCGCAGGATAAGGATGAACAAACCATTCGTAAAATACTAAGTGACCAAACCGTTGCCTGGAACAAGGGCAACATAGAAGATTTTATGAAAGGGTATTGGAATAACGACTCCCTGATGTTTATTGGGAAGAGCGGTGTAACATATGGTTACCAGAACACACTAATGAATTATAAAAAGAATTACAACAGTGCTGACGCTATGGGAACCCTGTCGTTCGATCTTATTAAAGTACAGCGCCTGTCGCCCGAATATTATTTCGTGGTAGGCAAGTGGCATTTAGTAAGGAAGATCGGCGATGTGGGTGGCCACTATAACTTACTCTTTCGCAAAGTGAAAGGTGCCTGGGTAATTGTAGCTGACCATAGTAGTTAATAAGCTATTCCCATCAGGTAGCTACGTTGATTGTTTGAAATCGAAATACCAGCATAAATAGAGGCATCCCGAATGAAAGAACTACAAACAATAAACCATTAACTTATATGGCGCTCATTATTATTGGGGTTATCATAATTCTTATTGGCCTGGCGATAACCCGCAGCAACGATGGTAACTTCAGGCGTTTTGCTTCACCCGTTCGCATTATTGGCGGCATCCTTGTTTTAATTGGCATTCTTACTTCCTGTGTTATTCAAATTGAAGCCGGTGAAATTGGCGTAAAGAAATTGTTTGGTAAGGTGCAGAACGACGTGCTTCATAGTGGCTTGCACTTTATTAATCCCCTGCTCGATGTAGAGAAAATGGATGTAAAGACCCAGAACTACACCATGAGCGGCGTGCATGATGAAGGTCCAAAAAGAGGTGATGACGCCATCCGCGCCCTTACCAATGATGGGCTGGAAGTAGTGATTGACCTTACAGTGCTGTATAAAGTATTACCAGCCGATGCGCCCCGTATTGTGCGGGAAACCGGTCTTGATTTTACCGACAAAATTGTTCGGCCCGTTACCCGTACCAAGATCCGCGACAACGCGGTATACTATGATGCGGTGGCTTTATATTCTGTAAAACGCGATGAATTTCAGGCCCGCATATTTAAGAGTATTGAATACGATTTTAAAAAGCGGGGACTGCAGCTGGAACAATTACTGGTACGCAATATAACCTTGCCGGCCATGGTTAAAACCGCAATTGAACAAAAGATCACTGCCGAGCAGGACGCCCAGAAAATGCAGTTCGTTCTACAAAAAGAAAAACAGGAAGCGGAACGTAAACGGGTAGAGGCCCAGGGGATCTCCGACTACCAGCGCATCATCAATGAGAGCCTTACCGACCGCCAGTTGCAATATGAACAAATAAAGGCCATGAAAGAGCTTGCCGGTTCAGCCAATGCCAAAATGGTGATCATGGGTAAGGGTAATACGCCGGTTATATTGGATGGGAAGCAGTAGGTAAACGTGAGAGGGCTCAGGATGTTCGAGCCTCACTTCGGCAATCGGCAGCCCCCGACAAATCGGGGCAGGCTAGCAGTCGGCAATGAAATACAGCAGGATGCTCCACGCAACGCGTGTCGCTCAGAAGGCAGAAGGCGGTGTAATAATTTACTAATCAAACCGTTTAAAGGTGTCGACCAAGCCGTAGTTTTGCGGCCGACGAATACATCCTAATTGAATATCAATGAGAATCATTACCACTCTTTTATGTTGCCTACCCCTGGCAGCTGCCGCCCAGAACTTTCATTTTGCAGCTCGTTTGGGCGTTGCCAATTACCAGGGCGATCTGCAGGCAAAGAATATTACTTTAAAACAGGCCAAATTTATGGGGTCGCTGGGGGCCATGTACGATCTTTCGGAACATTTTACCGCCCGTACCTATTTCACACTCACTTCTTTACAGGGGGACGATAAAAAAGGGACTACCGCCATGAAAGCGCGTAACCTGAATTTTCAAACCAAATTATGGGATATAGAATTAGGTGCCCAATACAATATATTAAGCCTGAATAACTCCTGGTGGACGCCTTATATTTTTGCCGGTATTGGCCTCTACCATTTTAATCCATACACCCGCACCACAGAAGGTGAAAAAGCCTTTCTGCAACCATTGGCTACCGAAGGCCAGGGAATTGAATCGGGTAAAAAAGGCTACAAACTTACTCAACTTAATATACCCCTTGGTATTGGCGGTACTTACGCAATAAGCGAAGATGTCAGAGTGGGGCTGGAGTTTGGTTATCGCAAATTGTTTACGGACTATCTGGACGATGTGAGCACTACTTATACCGATCAGGCTACTTTGCTGGCAGCAAAAGGCCAAACTGCGGTTGACCTGGCTTACCGGGGCGATGAAGTGGGGGCCGGTGGATATCCTGCTGCCAAAACAACCCGCGGCGGTTCAAATGTGAAAGATGGATATTATTATATGGCTTTAACCGTTACCGTGCGTTCGTTCATTGACCAATATAAACGCATCGCCGGTTTACCTGCCTATAATCGCGATAAAAAAGTAGGTTGTCCAGCTACGCGATTCTAATAATCAATCGATTTATTAAATCTTTGATCGGGTCCTCTGAAAATGGGGGCCCGGTCGCTTTTTAGGGAATTATTCATCCATGTGGGAATTTCTTACTCCAAATGCGGATATATAAATAAACAAGCGCTGACAGGCTACCTACCCCCCAGATATAAAAAATGATATTGCTGACCCGGAGCCCATGTTCAGGAACCAGCAAGCCGTTGTAGGCGCCAATACCCACAGTAATGGTAAGCCATAAAAATCCTGAAGAAACAGTCCAGACGATCCGCTTCAGAAAATCTTTTACATCATCTTCCATTAAACCCATACAAAAAGCTTATTTCAGCAACAAAAATGAAGCATTTATTCAATTAAACCGGTCTTTATACCCTTAATTGATCAGCAAATTCTTAAACTCGGTGGAGTCACCGCTAAAGGCATTGAAGTCGACCCGGCAAAAGATCCCATTTACATGCCCCTGTTCGCTGTATTGCCAAAAATGCCAGTTGCGGTAAATACGGGGTTTTTCTTTTTGCAGGTAATGGGCTACCCATAATGGGTATTCGTCAAATTCGTCTTTTAGCACTTGTTGGTAAAAATCCACATTGGCATATATAATGGGTCGAACTCCGTAATAGTTTTCAACAGTGACCAGCCATTCTTTCACCCGCTCGCGTACTTTTTTATAAGGCACGCCATAAGTGGCTTCCACATCCAGCACGGGTGGCATGTCTCCTGGCGCCAGCTCTACCGTTTTTATAAAATGTTCCGCCTGGGCTTTGCCGTTTTTGGTGGCAATAAAAAAGTGATAGGCGCCGCGGGCCATACCGGCCTCTTTGGCTCTTTTCCAGTTGCGTTTATAATAGCGGTCCTCATTTATCAACCCCTCGGTAGCCTTAATAAAAGTAAAACCAAGTTTCAACCCTTCCACGTTCATGGCTTTGACACTTTCCCAGTCAATGGTTTCCTGGTAGCGTGACACGTCAATACCGTGAATTGTATATCGGGTGGGAACTTCTATGCCAAATGCCTCGTATCGGGCAAAATGTGCCCGCCGCTCCTGCCACCATTCATATACGCGAAATAGCAGCATAACTACAGTAGCAGCTACGATCAGGCCTAGTGCAATTCTCCAGAAAATGGCTGCCTTTTTATTTTTTGCCATAAGGGTACACAAATATATTAGAGCGCTTAAACAAAGCGATGATATAATCTGTTGAAGTGGAAAAATTTAACTCTTTTAAACGTTGGGGTACATAAAACATTGTCTTTAAGCCAACGAACCCTAATTTTACACTTCTATGCCCGCAATTAACTGGCACGATAGTTTCAATTTATTATCGAGGTTAACACCCCGCAGGGTCTGGAATGCAGGTAAGGTATTAAGCAGTTATTATATAAGTAAAATAACCGGCAAACCAGTACAGTGGGGGTATCCGATCTCAATTTCGTTTGAGCCTACCACCTCTTGCAACCTGCGATGTCCCGAATGCCCCAGTGGCTTACGGGCATTTACCCGTCCTACGGGAATGTTACAAAAAGATTTTTTTAGCCAGACAATTGACCAGCTATCGAAAGAGCTGTTGTACCTGGTCTTTTATTTTCAGGGTGAACCTTATCTGAACCCGGCGTTCCTGGATATGGTGAAATATGCTGCCGGAAAGGGCATTTATACCGCCACATCTACGAATGCGCATTATTTGACCGATGAAAATGCCCGTAAAACGGTAGAGAGCGGGCTCGACAGGCTGATCATTTCACTGGATGGTACTACGCAGGAGGTGTATCAACAATACCGGGTGGGCGGAAAATTGCATAAGGTACTGGAGGGGGCCCGTAATATTGTAAAGTGGAAAAAAGAACTAAAAAGTAAAACGCCGTTTGTGTTCTTCCAGTTCCTGGTGGTAAAGCCAAACGAGCATCAGATAGAAGAAGTAAAACGCCTGGCTAAAGAGATAGGGGTAGATGAAGTACGGTTTAAAACAGCCCAGGTGTACGATTATGAGAATGATCCCAATAATTTAATCCCTACCATTGGAAAATACAGCCGGTACCGTAAAAATCAGGAAGGGCAGATGGAATTTAAAAATGCCCTGAACAACCATTGTTGGCGGTTATGGCATGCCACGGTTATCAGTTGGGATGGTTTGGTAGTACCCTGCTGTTTTGATAAAGATGCCCAACACCCTTTGGGCGACCTGAAGGGTAAAAGCTTTAAAGAGGTGTGGCATAACGATAAGTATAAGCGATTTCGTGAACAGGTGTTGATGGGAAGAAAAAATATTGATATTTGTGCCAATTGCAGTGAGGGTACAAGAGTCTGGGGAGATTAATGATAACAGGAAATATTTATAACAGAGAGAATGAATATATGGTGATGCCTGGCAGGTGGAATGAAAAATGAGGAATAAAGATTGAATATGTACTGAATGGAGAAAGAAATAATGTAATTTCGACGAACAAAATAGGTTTAGCGCACTATACATAAGGTCACAAAGTTTACACGACCACCCCCTATAACAGCCCAGAGCTAAACGCTAAGATCCGGAACCGGAAAAGCGAACCTCATCCTCCCCCAACCTGGCCGCAGAACAAGTTTAAATTTGTAGTATGTCCTTGACTGCATCTGTTTGTAGCCGATTGCAACATCAGCATGAAACCATTTACGAATTATTGCGTGGGTTTTCAGAAGAGCAATTGCGACAACGTTTACAACCCGATAAATGGAGTGCATTTGAGCAGTTAGCCCATCTGGTTTCTTACCAACCCGTTTTCATGCAACGGTTGCAAAAAATACATCAAGAAAATGAACCGTCATTTGACCGGTATGTGGCCGATAATGACCCTGCATTTATTGCATGTTGTAAAAGATCGTTACCCGGTTTACTGAACGATCTGAACGCTCAAAGAGCGGGAATCACCAATTATCTTATGACATTAACCGAACCGGCAGAAAGAAGGACCGGCCGTCACCCCAAATATGGATCATTGACAATTTTGGAGTGGACGGAGTTTTTCCTGCTGCATGAAGCACATCATATATTCAGCATTTTTATGCTAACACGATCGGCCCAAGCCGGGTAATTCCTGTTTGATTCACTAATTAAATCATAAAGTCTTGAGCAGCGCCATGAGTATTGAAAAAGACATTCAACAGTCGAAATTCCGGAATGAGTATCACAAAACAGTGGTCAACCTTATTTTTACTTACAACTGGATCACAGAAAAGACCAAACAGTTTTTTGATAAAGGCGACATTACCTCACAACAGTATAATATCCTGCGCATTTTACGGGGCGCGGGAAAGCCTTTATCAACCTTACAGATCCGCCAGCGGATGTTGGATAAAATGAGCGATACCAGCCGTATTGTAGACAGGCTGGTAAAAAAGGAACTGGTACAGAAAGTAATTTGCAAAACTGACCGGCGTCTGGTAGATGTTACCATCACTGAAATGGGTTTGCAATTACTGGATAAGCTGGACAGCTACAACGAGCAAATGGATGCCATGCTTGCAAACCTTACCGAAGAAGATGCAAAAATGTTAAATCATTTACTCGATAAAATTAGAAGCTCAGAATAATGTACATTACAACATCCGTTAATCTTTTAATCCGAACATGAAAAAAGCTATATGCCTGATGGCAGGGGTATGTTTGTTGGTATTACATGTTATAGCGCAACCCAAGTATGAGTTCAGGGCAGCGTGGATAGCTACAGTCGAAAACATTGACTGGCCAACAAGAGGGAATTATAATACAGAGAGCCAGAAAGCAGAATACATAAATCTGCTTGAAATGCATAAACGGAACGGACTGAATGCCGTTATTGTGCAGGTGCGCCCCTGTGCCGATGCTTTTTACCCTTCTCAATATGAACCCTGGAGCCAATGGCTTACAGGTAAACAGGGAAAGGCGCCTACCCCTTATTACGATCCCCTGGCATTTATGATCGAAGAAGCCCATAAACGGGGTATGGAGTTTCACGCCTGGTGTAACCCATACCGGGCGGAGTTTTCAATCGGAAAATCATCCGTGTCGTCCAATCATATTACCAAAATGCACCCCGAGTGGTTTGTGAGTTATGCCGGCACCCGCTACTTCGATCCCGGCAATAAAGAAGCCCAGCTATATGTGGTGAATATAATCCGCGATATTGTTAGCCGCTATGATGTAGACGCTATTCACTTCGATGATTATTTTTATCCTTACCCGGAAGGGAAGGATTTTCCCGATACCGAAAGCTACAAGAAATATGGCAACGGCTTGAGCCTGGGCGACTGGCGACGCAGTAATACCGATTCCATCATTTTGAAGATCAGCAGTGCCATAAAAGAAGAGAACAGGTTATGCCGCTTTGGTGTTTCGCCTTTTGCCATTTGGAAGAACCGCAGCCAGGACCCCGACGGCAGCGCAACCGCCGCACTTACAAATTATGGTGATCTGTATGCCGACATCGTGCTTTGGTTAAAAAACGGCTGGATAGACTATGTAGCCCCCCAATTATATTTTGAATTTGGTCATCCCCGGGCTGATTATGCCGTATTGCTCGACTGGTGGTCTAAACACTCTTATGGCAGGCATTGCTATATTGGACTGGGTATTTTTAAAGCTGGCACAAATGCCGCCTGGCGCGATAAGACCCAGATTCCCCGCCAAATACAGGCTATGCGTAAATACCCTGAAATCCAGGGCGCTATTTACTTCAGTACCCAGTCGTTTGTAAGAAATCCATTGGGTTGGAATGATAGCCTTCGCTATAATTATTATAAAGAACCGGCAATGATACCGCCAATGCCCTGGATCGATTCTTTGAGACCAGCCAACCCTGAAGTGGTATCAATAAAACCGGTTGACACCACCCTCAGGATAGAAGTGGTAAAAACAGCTTCGGAAACAAAGAAGATCAAGTGTTACCGCCTGTATGCCTGCTATAATGAGGAATACAATAACAACAATTTCTATAATTCCCAACTAATAGGCTGCCGTTTCGATTCGGCCGATAGCTGCGTCTTTTACGCGCCACTGCGTAATGATAAAAAGTTTGTACGGTTTTACGTAACCTGTATGGATGATGAAAACAACGAAAGCAAACCCTACCCCAACTGGCCTATTAAGCTGGAGGCAGTAAAAATGGACCGGCTGGGTTGGACCACCACTAAAGAATCGGCAACTGCTTCCATGAAGTAGGTTCCAGAAAAAGAAAAAGAGATTAAAGATATGGCGGCTTCCTACAAGGAAGCCGCTTTTTTATTGCAAGATCCTGAGCGGAGTCGATCCGACTTGTCGGGAGTTCCCGTTTTACGAAAACAAGTCAACTGGTTAACGCTCAACCGGATGATCCATTTTACACAAACTGGACCAACACAATCCACCGAAATCTATACCTTTGCCCTCACCACAATAAACATTAACAATAAACAAAATTCAATATGCCTGGCTTTGAACTTTTTGGCGCCGATGAACGCAAACATGTAAACGATGTAATGGAAACCGGTATTCTGATGCGATTTGGTTTTGATGGTGCCCGTAAAGGGATCTGGAAAGCAAAGGAACTGGAAGCTGCTATCAGCAAAAAATTTGGTTGTCAGTATACCCACCTCGTATCCAGTGGAACAACCGCCCTTACTACCGTAATGAGTGCATTGGGAATAGGTTACGGTGATGAAGTGATCATGCCCACTTTTACGTTTGTGGCCAGCTTTGAATGCATCATCAGCGTAGGTGCTGTTCCGGTACTGGTTGACGTAGATGACACGCTCACCCTGAACCCTGATGCGGTTCGCAAGGCCATTACGCCCAAAACAAAATGTATAATGCCGGTGCATATGTGCGGCGCATCGGCTGATTTGGATGCCCTGAAACAGATCTGTAAAGAGCATAACCTGTTATTACTTGAAGATGCCTGCCAAAGCTTTGGCGCTACTTATAAAGGAAAATACCTGGGTACCATTGGCGATGCCGGTACCTTTTCTTTCGATTTTGTAAAAACAGTGACCTGCGGCGAAGGCGGTGCCATTGTAACCAATCGGGAAGATATTTACATTGGTAGTGATGGGTTCAGCGATCATGGTCACGACCACAAAGGTGTTGACCGCGGCGCCGATCTGCACCCTTTTTTGGGTTATAATTTCCGCATTTCTGAATTGCATGCTGCCGTGGGGTTGGCCCAGTTCAATCGGTTGGAAGAATTTTTGACCAAACAACGTGCAGGCCATGCCCAGTTAAAAGCTGTTTTGTCACAGGTACCTGAGATCAGTTTCCGCCGCCTGCCTGATGAAGCTGGTGACAGCTGCACTTTCCTGAGCTGGTTCCTGCCAACAACAGAACTTACCCAGGCAGTGGTAGCAGAAATGAAGGCCCAGAATATCTGGGGCGGTAATTTTTACTGGTTCGATCACAACTGGCATTATATCCGCAAATGGGAGCACCTGAAAAAAGGGGTAACCCTCAACGCGCTGCACCCTGAGTACAAAGCAGCCATTATGCAGCAGGCCAATAAAGATTTTTCAGCCAGTGATGCGGTAATGAGCCGGAGTATCACCACCCAGATCTCGTTGATGCCTACAGAACAACAGATGAAAGAAAAAGGAGAGAAAATTGTAAGTGTAGTTAAAAAAGTACTGGCTGCACAAAAGATATCTGCCTGATAATAATTTTAAAATCGGGCTTGCGTTAAGAAGGTGATTTCCGGATAGGAGTCACCTTCTAAATTTTACAAAACCGGCGAAATTGACAATGGAAAGAAAACCGCTCACTATAAAAACCAGCCTCTTCCTGGGCCTGGTTGTATTAATAGTACTGGCCAGTTGTAAAAGTCAGGATTCCACGGCTGACATCAACAATGTGAGTGATTCTGCCAGAAAAGTGCAGGACCGGGTTGATAGCCTTAGAAAGACCCACTATTTGAATAACGACCTCTCCATTATTTTCCTGGATGTTACCTCCTGGATCATGAATACCCAAATGGCACTTACCAGGGCTGAAATGGCAGGGAATAAAAAAGAAATGGTAGACAGCCTGGTTATTAACAGCCCTCAGGGCGATACCCTGTATTTAACCCTGCGCAGAATGTATGAAGCAGGGGCCGTATTTGCCGAATCCTATGCACAAAAGGACCAATACCGGGCCATGCGGGAGCCTGATAGCTCTAAGTTATGGCTGCAGAAATATTTCAAAGGAAGTACGCCTACGGAGGCGCTGGGTAAGTTGCAGCAATTTCAACATGATGCAACTGTAATTAATAAGATAGTTCGGAAGTAAGTTGATAGAGTTGATGGGCCTACTTCCCCTCCAAACAATCTACATAGTCCAATGACCCCAATCGAAACCGAAGCGGGACTTTAGTCGCTTTTTCAAACAGCAACTCCTTTCTGCAAAAAAAGCCAAACCGTTCCGTATAACAATTGTTACTTATAGTGTTAACAGCCGATGGCCTCTTAAATACAGGCTGATCAACCGTTTTGGGACGGGTTAGGTCATGAAAACCAATTGTTAGTAACTTTTTCGGCAAATTATACATAGAAACCGGTGCTACTTTAGCGGGAGAAAATAACTGCCTGTCAAATGTTATATTTACCTGATTTTGAGCCGAAATCGTTCCTGCCTGAAAACAAAAAGCTGCAAAGACAATAATTTTATAAAATCGTTTCACAACGTTGATTACATTTGTCTGTAAATTTACGGCCTGATTTTTGTGGTTGCCGCGAATTTTTGTTAAATTTTCAGGCGACTAATTGAAATAAAATATTGACGCACAATGGCATTGAGTCAAAGTTTACAGCAAAAGCTATTACAAAAACTTTCTCCACAGCAGATTCAATTGATGAAGCTGTTGCAGGTGCCTACGGCTAATTTGGAAGAGCGGATCAAAGAAGAACTGGAAGAAAATCCGGCTTTAGAGGTGTCTGAAGAGGCTCATGATGAATATGATAATGAGACGAAGGATGAATTCGACAGCAGCGAAGAAGAGGATTTTGATGTAGATGGGAGTGAAGATGAGTATGACAACATTGATATTAGCGAATACGTAGGCGATGAAGATGGCGAAATAGCTGATTACAAATTGCGGGATGATAACTATCCTGAAATGGATGACAAGAAAGTTGTTCCATACCGCATTGAAACGTCTTTTCATGAACACCTGTTGAACCAGCTGGGCATGATGAAGATGACCGATAATGAACGCAAGATTGCAGAACAGATAGTAGGTAGCATTGATGATGATGGTTATCTGCGTCGTGAAACGGCGGCCATTGTTGATGACCTCGCTTTCCGCCAGAATATTGAGACCAATGAGCAGGAAGTTGAGAAGGTGATCAGGATGGTACAACAGTTTGATCCGCCAGGCGTGTGCGCACGCGATCTGCAGGAATGTTTGTTATTGCAGTTAGCCCGGCAGCAACGCGAAGGCAAAAACGTAGACAGGGCCATCGATGTGCTTACTGATTACTTTGATGAGTTCACTAAAAAGCACTACGATAAAATTCAGCGTGGATTGAACCTAGACGATGAAGGACTAAAAGATGTGATTGGCCAGATCATCAAACTTACCCCGAAGCCCGGCGGTAACCATGGTGATATCAACAAGGCGGAAAGCTACGTAGTGCCCGACTTCTTCGTATTTAACAATGGCGGCAAACTGGAACTTACCCTAAACTCTAAAAACGCACCCGACCTGCGGATCAGCGAAGGGTATCGCGATATGCTGCGGGAATACGATAAAGGGAGCAAGAAAGATAAGCGGCAAAAAGAAGCGGTATTATTCATTAAACAAAAGATCGATGCGGCCAAATGGTTCATTGATGCCATTAAGCAGCGCCAGCATACGCTGAGCAGTGTAATGGAAACCATCATGAGCTATCAGCGGGACTTTTTCCTTACCGGGGATGAAACTACCATGAGGCCCATGATCCTGAAAGATATTGCTGAGCGTACCGGGCTCGACATCTCTACCGTGAGCCGGGTGGCCAACAGCAAATTTGTACAAACTGAGTTCGGGACTTACCGGTTGAAATTCTTCTTTAGCGAATCGCTCAGTACTGATAGCGGGGAAGAAGTATCTACCCGCGAAGTAAAGAAGATCCTCAGCGACCTTATAGAAGGCGAAAGCAAAAAGAAACCGTTGAGCGACGAAAAACTCACTGAGCTATTGCAGGAAAAAGGTTATAATATTGCACGCCGAACCGTTGCCAAGTACCGTGAACAATTAAATATTCCGGTGGCCCGGTTACGGAAAGAACTGTAATAGCAAACTTTTTTATGTCAACAACACCGGTTACTGCTGTAGCACCCAAGGAACCAGCGCCTGTAAGAGTAATGGCGCATTTCTTTTCATATGTATTTCATCCGTTGTTTATACCAGCGTATGTAACTGCCTATTTGTTGTTTATTGATCCCTATTCGTTTGCCGGGGTCAATTATAAATACAAATTGTTCCGGCTTATCTCTGTATTTTTCAATACAGCCCTCATTCCGGGGTTTGCCGTGTTTTTAATGTGGCGGCTGAAGCTGATACAATCCATGCAATTGCGCACTCAAAAAGAAAGGATCATCCCTTATGCTGCTGCCATGATCTTTTACTTTTGGGCCTGGTACGTGTTCCATAACCAGAAAGACAATCCACAACCATTCCTGAATTTTCTGTTGGGGTCCTTTTTAGGTGTTTGTGCCGCCTGGTTTTTGAATATTATTGCTAAAGTGAGCATGCATGCTATTGGCGTTGGCGGACTGGCGGTATTTTTCCTTATGCAAGCCTTTAGTCAGCAGGATGTTACCGGGATATATTTTTCCTTTGCTATACTTATAACCGGAATTGTTTGTACCTCCCGCCTTATAGTGTCAGATCATACACAAAAAGAGATCTACCTGGGTTTAGTCGCCGGCGCCTTATGCCAGATATTGGCCGTATGGTTTCAATAGGAAGTAGAACTACAATTGATTTAAAATAGAAAAGCTCAATATAGGACCTCCCTAAATTGAGCTTTTTTTATTTCTTCAAACACAGAAGCGCTACCTAACTAACTATTCAATACTCGTGACTTCTGGATATAACTTTTTGTAGGATGATAAATAAACAGGCAGCTACCATCCTTTATTGTTTCAATTATTTTATCGGTTTCATCAGCAGGAAGAGCGGGGCATCCATAGCTGCGGCCATTCATAGCTGCGCGGCTTAAATAATCTTCACCAACATAGTTTGAGCCATGAATAACAATATTCCGTTTGTCGGCTTTATCGTTGATGTTTTTTTCCAGTCCTTCAATTTTTAAAGACAGCCCGTGGCTACCGTAATAAGTATTACTGGTTACATAAAAACCGAGGCTGCTTTTGTGCGATTCGGGACTATTTGAGAAAGACCGGGCAAATTCGCCACCTGAATTACGGCCATGTGCTACCCATGTATTGATCAGCACTTTCTTTTCGGCCATGTCAATTACGTAGAATCTTTTCTTGCGGGAAGACTGACTGAAATCGCAAATGGAAAGCACTTCATTCTTCATGACCTTACCCTGTTCCACCAGGTATTTATACCCTTTAAGGGCATATTCAAACGCTGACACCGACATCCCATAGCTACCCAGGTCCATCTGATTGTACAGGCCTATGGCTTCTTCAGCCAACTTTTGGGCTGCCGATTTTGCAACCACCTTCACCGATGTAAACACGGGGACCGGATTGGTTGAATTTACTGTTAAAGGTTCCTTTGTTTCTGCTGCCCCGGATTTTATTACCGGTGATACTGTCAGAAAGCACACCAACACACTCAATGACATTTTTTTATATGTCCGCTTCATAAGGAAATTGAACTTCTAAAACGATTAACGACTATTGTTTTACACTATTTACGCCCTTTAACGAAGGTTTCCGTAAAATGTTTCGTCGATTTAGGTGAAATTTCCGTGTTTTCCGAATTATTCTAAATCGTATGCAGAATGGCGTATCTACTACTACGTAAAATCCCTTAGTAATAAGTAGGTGCGTAGATCACAGCTGCTTGGGGCCGGCTTGATCTCTCCTTTCAATATTGAACTCGTTAGCGTAGATTTTGATCAGTACCAGGAAGAGTGATATTAGAATTGGCCCGAATATAAGGCCGATAAATCCAAAAAGGCCTACTCCAATAATAACGCCGAATCCGGTGATCAGCGGGTGCACATCACCAATGCGTTTCAGTATCACAAAACGGAACAGGTTGTCAACCGTTCCAATAACGCCAAAGCCATATAAAAGCATAATGACTCCCTTGGTGGTATGCCCACCGGCAAAAAACAACAGACCCACCGGAACATAAGCAATAGCGGCACCCAGAATAGGCAGCATGCTGGTAATGCAGGTGATCACAAACCAGAACCAGGGTTCATCAACGCCCAGTATGAGATAACCGATCAACCCAACTATCCCCTGCAGGATGGCGATGAGCGGAATACCGATGGCATTCGAATATACCATGGTGTTAAGTTCCCTGCGCAGCAACAACGTGTTCTCATCTTTCACGGGCACCCAGTCGTAAAAGTTCGATTCCATTTTACGGCCTTCCACCAGCATGAAGTATAAAATAAAATACATGATCACAATGCTGGTGAGGGTATCGAAGGCCCCGCCAAGGATCTTCGGTACTGTTTCTCCGGTCCAGGTGGTTATTTTCTGCAGATTGGTATCGGTGAGAATGTTGATATTATATTTCCCTTCCAGCTTTTCAATATAGGTCTTCAGGCTTGTTAATACCTCCTGAGAATGTTGCATGGCAAACGCAATCTTGGTAGTGAGCATATTTACCACCAGAAATATGGGCAGCAGAATGATCAGGAAAGATAGCAGCATGAGTAAGGACGCGGACAGACTTTTTTTCCATTTATAGCGGCCCTCCAAAACGAACATCCATTTACGCAGTAATACATATAACGTATAGGCCCCCAAAAAAGCGGGGATCAGGCTTTTCAACTGGTTAAACAGTACTAAGCCAAGGATGATGATGGTAGCTAATATAAGAACCTGCCTGATGGCATTGTTGGGTATTTGCTGCTTCATGCTGGTTGTAACTTAAGGAATTAACCAGTAACTGCAAAAGCTATTCCGCCAAAAATGAAAAGCCTCCCCTCGGCTCAGCCGAGGGGAGGCTTTATAATAAAGGAAGTCGTTATATTTTGACTTTCTTCCATTTGCCTTTTTTGAAAATAATGATACTGGCAATGGCATTACAGGTCTCTGCTGCTACAATAGCAATGAAAACGCCTTTTGGGCCCAGCTTAAATACGAGTGCCAGCACAAATGCCAGCGGCACCTGGAACAGCCAGAATCCAAAGATATTGATCAGCGTGGGGGTGCGGGTATCACCGGCGCCATTAAAGGCGTTGGTAACTACCATCCCTACACCATAGAAAATATAACCCAGGCTAATAATACGTAGCGCCATTGTTGCGTAGGATTCAACGGCAACGTCCCGGTTCATGAAATTTACAATAGGCTGGGCAAATAACAGGAAAACCAGGGTTACGAATATCATAAAGATGGCATTATACCTGGCGGTGCTCCAAACCGACTGTTCGGCCCTTTGCGGTTGTTGCGCGCCCAGGTTTTGGCCAACCAGGGTTGTAGCAGCATTACTCATTCCCCAGGCAGGCAATAAAAAGAACATGATCAATCGAATGGCTACGCCATAACCAGCAACCGCGGTATCTCCAAACTCCGCCATAATACGGTTCAGCACTATCCAGCTGCCAGAAGGAATTAAGAATTGCACAACACCCGTCCAGGCAATATTCGAAATAGATTTAATAACAGGCCAGTCGGGAATAAAGTCCTGCTTTTTCACCTTGATCACCCGTTTGCCGCTGAATAAATGAAAGAGTTGATAAAGAACGCCAATACCGCGGCCTATAGTGGTGGCCATGGCGGCGCCCGTAATACCAAAACCAGGAATGGGCCCTACCCCGTAGATTAATAGCGGGCATAGAATGATATTACAGATATTGGCGATCCATAAAGAACGCATAGCCATAGACGCATCACCGGCCCCTCTGAAAATGCCATTGATCAGAAACAACAACATTATTACCACACTGCCGCCATAAATGATACGGGTATAATTGGAGCCAATACGAATGGCTTCAGAGGAACCGCCCATCAGTTTAAGGATCTCCGGTGCATAAATTAAACCGGTGGCGCTTATTATGACAGTTATAACAAATGCGATCAACAGCGATTGCATCCCGGCTTTGGAGGCAGCTTCGGGGTTTTTCTCACCAATACGTCGGGCAACCATCGCAGTTGCAGCCATGCTTAAACCAATGGCCAGCGAATAAACTACGGTAAGCACCGATTCGGTGAGCACCACGGTAGAAACAGCCTCGCTTTTACCAAGACGGCCCACAAAGAAAATATCTACTAAAGCAAAAATTGATTCCATGACCATCTCAAGGATCATAGGTACAGCCAGTAAAAAAATAGCCCGGCGAATACTACCCTGGGTATAATCCTGCTCCTTGTCAGACAAGGCCAGTTTAAATAAAGAAAAAACTGATCTGATACGCATAGTACCTATGTTGGGGGTTTGGTCCGACATATAAATGCATGTTTACAAGTAATACAATAAAAGAAAACGGAAGCGCTGACTGCGCATTCAAAAAGGTAAAGAGGAATTAGATATGCCCAAAGAACATATCTGACACTGCAGCAAGAAGCTTTTTAAAATTTCATATGCTAAAAGTTGAAGAGGTAGCAAAGGTAGAGAATGCGGGTAACAACCAAAACTTTTTTTGCCGGCAACATGCCATGATGCAAATAATGAACGATGAAGCCGGAATTTCCCCGGTTGAATTTATAAGGGATTATTTGTTTTGAAAATTAGACCGATCGGTTTATTTTTGTGTAGTGTCAAAAGCAGAAAAAACAAAAGAGTTCATTATTGCGAAGGCAGCTCCCCTGTTCAATAAGAAAGGATATGCCGGCACCTCTATGAGCGATATTATGAAGGCCACTGGCCTGGCAAAAGGTGGATTGTATGGTAATTTTGAAAGCAAAGATGAGATTGCGGCCCTGGCATTTGAATACTCTTATAACCTGTTAAAAGAGGATATCGGTAATAAAGTGCGGCTTAAAAAAACAGGTGTTGAAAAGCTACAAACCATTTTTCAGTATTATAAAAATTACACCGTTGCACCATCAATTGAAGGTGGTTGCCCACTCCTGAATACTGCTGTTGATGCCGATGATGCCTATCCTTTTTTGAAAAAGAAAGCCCGGGCTGCCCTGCAGGAAATGCTGGGTTCCCTACAACATATTTTAAAAAGAGGTATAGAAGAGGGCTCTTTTAGAAATGATTTAAATGTGAAGAAAGAAGCCGAATTGATCTTTGCGCAAATCGAAGGCGGTATCATGATGGCCAAGGTGCTCGATGAAGTAACGGTATTGAACAGGTTACTCGACAGTCTTAAGCATCGCATGGAAACAGAGTATATGAACCAACCATAAACAGTACTATGCAATTAAAAACATTTTACACAGTTCGTTTTAGCGACTGTGATCCGCTGGGACATTTAAACAATGCCCGGTACATCGACTATTTTTTGAATGCACGTGAAGATCATCTGAAACAGTATTACAACATAACGCTTTCTGAGTACCATAAACAGGGTTTGGCCTGGGTTACCCATAGCCATAATATCCGGTACCTGCGGCCGGTATTTTACAATGAGATCGTATGTATTGAATCCCGGCTTATTGAATTAGGCGAATCTCATGTACTGGTGGAATTATTGATGTTCGATGAAAAACAGGAAAACCTGAAGGCCATTATGTGGACGAACTTTACCAGCATTGATGTAAAAACAGGTCGCAGAAAAGATCATCCGGCTTTCTTTATGGACTTTGCAGCCACAATGAAAGTAGCCGATGTGAATGTACACGCAGGACTGAGTGAACGAATAAAGCTATTGAGGAACCCAGTTCAATAA
Source organism: Niastella soli (assembly GCF_017742245.1). Lineage (GTDB taxonomy): Bacteria > Bacteroidota > Bacteroidia > Chitinophagales > Chitinophagaceae > Niastella > Niastella soli. The sequence goes on along the minus strand of NZ_JAGHKO010000001.1, from coordinate 1,277,848 downwards.
ATAAGCCAGGTAATATTAATATAGAACGTCCGGAAACGGAAAGCAATAAGCTTTCCGTTTCCGGACGTTTCGTTTAACCCCCATCTGTTAAGGAATTACTAATACCATCCTGCTCCTGCCTATAAGGGAGTAATACCGCTTTCTTCTTAGCATTTCTTTAATAAACTTCAAGCCTTCTTCGCCATCTATTACTACATAAAAGCAAAGCGCTTATAACAAGTAATAAAAAAAATCACCTTAAAAACATTTAATATGAAAACGTTTTTTACCCTCACTACCATCGTTCTGATAGTAACTGCCAGTTTAGTAAGTTTTGTATTATTTAAACATGGACATTATACTTTCTCTGCCCTGTTAGTACTTACCAGTTATTTATCTGCTGCATTGTGGATATATGTATTGCAAAGCAAGAAAGTGGTATTGAGTTAAAACAAAGAGCTTCTTTCAGTCATAACATAAGGGTATAGGGAACTGGTGTTTACCGGTTCCTTTTTTTATGCGTTATACTTCAGGGATCTCAGGCCACTCAATAGGCACCTGTGTAATGTTGTGCAGGTAATTAGTAAGGGTTTTAGCGGTAATGGTCAGTAGGGCGTCAATCATATTGGCCTCAGTAAACCCAGCGTCAAAAAAATTATCGATAACAGCTTCGTCAGGTCTTCCTTTTTGCAGAACAGTGGCTTTTGCAAAATGCCCTAATGCATTTAACCGATCGTTGAATGTGATAGCTGCTTTTCTGATCTCAATAATTTCATCAGCAGTAAATCCAGCTGCTTTGGCGGCAATGGTATGTCCCCGCAAACAATATTTACAACCATTTACCTGGCTTACTACCAGGTTGATCACTTCTTTTTCTTTTTGTGACAGGGAACTTTTTCTACCTGCGAATGAAAGGTAATCGCCCAGGGCAGTTTCGCTATAGGCAAATACGGCAAACAGATTGGGTATAAGCCCGTAATTCTTTTGTAAAGTATCGAAAATAGCCTGGTTATCAGGTGTGACCTGGTCACGACCCGGTACAGTAAATGAATGCATGTACAGTATTTAAAAATGAATAATAAGAGCCGCCTGCTTTATGAGGTGGTATGACTGATCACTATTTTCCCGAAATAATTGCCAGCCTGTAAATAAGCAAAGGCGTCAATGGAATCCTTAAAGTGAAATACCCGGTCGATAACCGGTTGCAGGTGATTCACAGCAATGGCTTTGTTCATGGCAATAAACTGAGACCGGTTACCAACTGCAATGGGTCTGATGTGCGCGCCCGACATGAAAAGCATACCCAATTGAACCGGTTTCAGATCGCCACCCATGCGGCCAATGAAATTTACCTGTCCACCGGCAGCAGTGGCTAAAATTGATTGTTCCAGCGAGGTTCCAGCTACTTCAAGCACCTGGTCAACACCATGGCCATTGGTCAATTGCCGCACCGTCGTATGCCAATCGGGTGTTTTGCGATAGTTAATTACTTCATGCGCTCCTAACGCTTTTAACCGGAGTGCTTTTTCATCATTTGAAGTGGTAGCAATAACCCGCGCGCCAAAAAGGCGGGCAAATTGTATGGCAAATAAGGACACACTGCCTGAGCCCAGGGTAAGAACTGTTTCGCCGGCTTTTAAAGGTTTACTGCCTGTCAAAGCATTCCAGGCTGTTAGTGCAGCACAGGGTAATGTGGCGGCCTGTTCAAATGAAAGGTGATCGGGTATGGCAACAACGGCATCCTGATGTACAACCGCATATTCTGTCAGCAGGCCATTCAATGAACCGCCAATTTGCGGTGAATACTCCCAGGCAAAAGGGCCATCGATCCACAAAGGGAACATATTCACCGCAACCCGCTCACCCAGTTTAGTGCGGGTTACAGCGCTACCGGTTTCAACCACTTCACCGGCGCCATCAGATACAGCAATAACATCGGGCATAACGGGCAGCAGGTAATTGCCTTGTAAAATACTTACATCGCGAAAGCTAAGGCTGTTAGCCCTGATGCGAATGAGCACTTCATAAGCACCAGGTTTGGGAATAGCATGTTCCTTTGCCTGTAAGCCTGCCAGTCCCCCGCCATATTGAACATGAAAGCTTTTCATCGATGTTCTTTTATGGATAAGTGCAGGTATTTCTTCAACTGCTTGCATAAAAAAGATTTAGGAAACAAATCTAGGGTGCTTGGTATATTTGAGTCAAGTATGCACCATTTGGTAGCCTACGCACCAGTTGTATACTATTGTTGATTATCAGCCATAAAAATTTGTAAAATGACTAAAATAAAACAGGATACTTTGGCTAAATGCCCTGTTGATTATGCATTTCAACGCATTGGCGGTAAATACAAAGCGCGGGTCTTATGGTTTTTGCGGGAGGAGGTAAAACGATATGGCGAGCTTCGCCGGTTTGTGACCGGTATAACTCCCAAAATGCTAACCCAGGTTTTGCGGGAGCTGGAGGAAGATCAATTAATAATAAGGACTGTTTATTTTGAAGTGCCGCCCCGGGTTGAGTATAGCTTAACCGACAGCGCACGAGAGTTGATGCCTGCTATTATAATGATCAGTACGTGGGGACAGGAACAAATGCAACAACAAGGCATGCCGGTAATGCAGGAAACCCAAGGTGAAAAAATGTAATTATCTTCCTGCTTTATGTTCTACCTCATTACCCAATTCAGGTTCTGCAGTAATAAACCAGCGTGGTAATTCCTGTTCATGTAATTTCCAGTGATTTTTTTCATCCCGTGCAAGTGTTGCAGTGATCAGCCGCCCACTGCTATCGATAACAGAAATATGGAAGTAGATAGCCACTGAGTTAATACGGGCAAAATGAAACTCCCGTTCTTGCCCGTCGGTGCATAAAATAGTAGTTGAAAAGTCTTTTTCCATAATCAACTGTTTAAACCCACTACAAAGGTGCACAATAATCTTTCCATTATAGCGGGAAAACGGGTTAAAAAGTGACAGGAATATCCCATGTAGTTGTAAGTTAATTGTTTATTCAGTTCTTTTAAGTTGTATATTTTTCCCACACCCACCCCACTTGCTGATCTTTACTGTTAAACCGTAGCAAAATTTCTACCTAAAAAATCGTAAATTGATACAGCTGTACATATTGTAGAATCTCTTTACAAACCATCGTGTCCCTTTCTTTATTTTATTATAATCACTTTTTGCCAAAGCATGAAGAAATCTGTTGTTGGCTGCCTGCTGCTGCTTGTGCAGATATTTATCGCCCGTGCCGATCACATCACAGGCGGTGAAATGCATTATACATTTACCGGCATCACCAATGGCATGTACAACTACCAGGTTACCGCTAAGCTATTTATGGATTGTTATAGCAACCGCCGTTTGCCCGATCCTGCCTACTTTGGTATTTTTAATAAAGGCACCGGGGCACTGATCACGAATATATCCATACCCATGGCCCATCAGGACCGGCTGACCTTAAGCAATCCTGGTCCCTGCATCACCAACCCGCCCTCGGTTTGTTACGATATTGGCTTTTATGATTTCACTGTATCATTGCCACCGGTAGCAGAAGGATATGTTATAGTAATACAGGTGGTTTATCGCGTGCAGGGCATCAGCAATCTGGTAAATGGATATGGCAATATTGGTGCTACGTATACCGGTGAAATTCCGGGAAATGGAGCCGTAGCATCGGGACCAGAAAACAACAGTGCCCGCTTTAACAGCGATGATATGGTGGTGATCTGCGCTAATAATTCTTTCTCTTACAGTTTTGCAGCAGTTGATAAGGACAATGACCAGCTGCGTTATTCCTTTACAAATGCCTATGTAGGCGGTGCAGGTGGCGGTGGCGTGAATTTTCCTCCGTCAGCGCCCCCTTATATTCCAGTACCCTACGGTTCAAATTATGGGCCTGGTGCGCCATTGGGTGGAAACGTAAAGATCAATTCCAGCACCGGAGTGATAACTGGCATAGCCCCCGGAGAAGGCATTTATGTAGTAACAGTGCAGGTAGAGGAGATCAGGAATGGCGTTGTAATTGCTACCCAGCGAAAAGACCTGCAGATACGCATCACCACCTGTACCGTTGCATCGGCATCCATGCCGCCCGATTATATGCTTTGCAAGAATTCGCAAACCATAGAGCTTGCCAATTTGAGTACCAGTCCGCTTATTACCTCTACTACCTGGGAATTGATCAACAACAAAGGAGTTACCGTATTCAACTCCAATAGCCCTGTTACCAGCTATACGTTTTCCGATACAGGCGTGTATACAGTGAAACTGGTGATCAATCGCAATCAGCAATGCTCTGACTCAACCATTTCGCAGGCTTATGTATTCCCCGGGTTCAAACCCGATTTTAATGTCAATGGCATTTGCTTTAAAAAGCCCACCCAGTTCTTTGATGCAACTGTAACCAGTTATGGTTCTGTAAATTCGTGGGACTGGAATTTTGACGACGGAACAGGTAATGATTTCTCCCTTCAACCCTCGCCCACTTATACCTATCAATCTATGGGTATTAAAAATGTGCGGTTAATTGCCACCAACACCAAGGGCTGCCGCGATACCACCTATAAAAATATTTCCATAGTTGATAAACCGCCATTGTCGCTGGCCTTTCGCGATACGCTCATTTGTATACCAGATGCGCTTCAGCTGCAGGCAATGGGCAATGGCGTTTTTAGCTGGACACCTGGCACCGCCATAGTGAACGGGAATACGGCTACCCCAACCGTAAACCCTGCGACGACCACTACTTATACGGTTCAACTCGATGACAATGGCTGCCTTAATCGCGACTCTGTGCAAGTGCGTGTAGTGGACCATGTGACCCTGTTGGTAATGAATGATACCACTATTTGCCAGGGAGATACGGCACATCTGCATGTTCAGTCAGACGGATTGCGGTATAACTGGACGCCGGCCAACCAGGTGTTGAATGCTACGGTTGCCAACCCCGACGTAGTAACGCGGGTCAATACAATTTATCAGGTCACTGCCAGTATAGGCAGTTGCATAGCCACCGAACAGGTACAGGTCATAACAGTGCCTTACCCCGTTGCAATTGCAGGCAGCGACACTACAATTTGCTTTGATACAAGAGCACAGCTGCAAGGCAATACCGAAGCTAACAGGTGGGTTTGGTTGCCATCACCCACATTAAGCAATAGAAACGTGCTGGATCCTGTTGCCTCACCAAAAGAAGCTACTGCTTATGTGCTTTCTGTGTATGATAACAAAGGTTGCCCCAAACCCGGTTTTGATACCATAGTGGTGAGCGTATTGCCCGATATAAAACCTTTTGCCGGAAAGGATACGGCTGTAGTGGTAAATCAGTTATTGCAGTTACAGGCGAGCGGTGGCAAAACCTATCAGTGGGTACCGGCTATCAACTTATCGAACCCCACTATTGCCAATCCCACAGCAATGTATGCGGCGCCATCTGCGGGTATTATCTATAAAGTGTTGGTGTATAACGAGGCCGGTTGTGTTGATTCAGCTTATATAAAAGTAAAAGTATTTCAAACTGTGCCCACTGTTTTTGTGCCCAATGCCTTTACACCCAATGGGGATGGAAAGAACGATCTGCTGCGTCCAATAGCGGTAGGGATAGCGCACATAGATTATTTTGAGGTCTTTAATCGATGGGGACAGTTGGTGTTCAGGACATCCACCAATGAACACGGCTGGGATGGCACCATAGCAGGCAAATTACAGCCTTCAGGCACTTATGTGTGGATGGTAAAAGCCGTGGATTATACTGGTGCACCGTATGTCCAGCGCGGAACACTGGTTTTGGTAAGATGAACTATCCTGCTACCTGATTCCAGTCCATAGAGAACACACTGGTGAGGCAGTTGCACAATTCGCTGATGCGGGTGGGCTTGGTTAAAAAATAATGCGCACCCAGCTTCATTATCTCCTGTTTGTCTTTGTGATTGGAACTGGTAGTGTAAATAATGAGCGGAACTGATGAATACCGTGGAAGCTTTTTAATTTCAATCAAACATTCCTTGCCATTTAATTTTGGCATATTCAGATCGAGAAAAATAAAATCTGGCAATGGCACAACCTCGTTTTTTAACTGTTGTAATGCCACTTCCCCATTATTAGCATAGAAGCATTCAAAAGGAATATTCAGGTCCTTCATGGCCTCATTAATGAATAACTGATCATCTTCATCATCGTCAATTATGAAAAGGGTCTTAGCTTTGTCCATCAGGTTTCCTAATAATCATTAAAAGTACCAATTTAAATGAGTATTTCCCCTTGGAAAATAGATTTTAATCTGATACTAAGACTGCTATTTTACCAATACATATGCCGGATAGTACCCATACGCAACTGCTCCTGTTTGTACCAGTAATAGCGGGAGGAATTTTCCGGGCCGAAAATAAATTGTCGTTGAAATAGTAACTTCAGCCCTTCGATATTGTATACAAACGATTGTCTTTACCTGACCGGATAAATCAATGCTTCTATCTGATGAAAAAAATTACAAAAGCCCTGTTTATTGTATCCTTGTTAGTGCCTGTAGTGATACACGCACAAACCGATAAAGCGACTGGAAATGGCGCTATGCACCGCGATTACTTTGTAAGCTCCCTTATTCGTATTGCCGATCCGCTTTTAACAGCGCTGAGCAAAAATGAATTGAAGAAGAAAATGCCGGTAGAAGCCAAAACAAACGACCGGCAGAACTTTACCTATCTGGAAGCATTTGGCCGTTTACTGGCGGGCATGGCGCCCTGGCTGGAACTGGGGCCGGATAGTTCCACAGAAGGAAAATTGAGAAAAAAATATATTGAACTTTCCATTAGCTGCATTCGCAACGCCACCGACCCTGCGGTGCCTGATTATATGAATTTTTATAAAGGTGGTCAGGCCCTGGTAGATGCGGCGTTTTTATCGCAGGCACTGTTGCGTGCGCCCAACCAGTTATGGGGCCGCCTCGATGCCAAAACAAAAAAAAATGTATTGGAAGCGCTTAAGTCGTCGCGGGTAATAACGCCTGGTCATAGTAATTGGCTTTTTTTCAGTGCCATGGTTGAAGCCGCCCTGTTACAATTTGAAGGCAGCTGCGATAAAATGCGGGTAGACTATGCCGTATCCCAGCATTTGCAATGGTATAAGGGCGATGGTGCATATGGAGATGGTGCCAGTTTTCATTGGGATTATTATAATAGCTTTGTTATTCAACCTATGTTTCTCGAAGTGTTGCAAACGTTGATCACCAGTGGCCAGAATGAGAATAAGACCTATGAGCTTGAATTAAACCGCGCCCGTCGCTATGCAGCCGTACAGGAACGCCTGATCTCCCCGGAAGGCACTTATCCACCTATTGGCCGTTCGCTGGCCTACCGGTTTGGCGCTTTTCAATTATTGTCAAAAATGGCCCTGATGCACCAATTGCCCAATGAAATATTGCCCCAACAGGTTAGGTGCGCTTTGTTTGAAGTAGTGAAGAGACAGCTGGAGACGCCCGGTACGTTTGATAAAGAGGGCTGGTTGACCATTGGATTAGTGGGGCATCAACCTGGCGTGGGGGAACCCTATATTTCAACCGGCAGCCTGTACTTGTGTTCCCAGGTGTTTCTGGTATTGGGATTGCCGGCCACCGATCCGTACTGGCAAAATGCCGATGCCGACTGGACCGCCAAAAAAGCCTGGAAGGGGGAACCCATTCCAATTGATCATGCTATTGAAAATTAAAGAACCGTATCGTATGAATAGAAAGATAAAGATCCTGGCCGTGTCAGGAAGTTTGCGGGCTACCTCTACTAATTCATTATTAGTAAAAGAAGTTCAAAAATGGGCGCCATCGAATGTTGAAATTACCATTTACCAGGGACTGGCCACCCTGCCTGCATTTGATGACCAGGAACCTACAGAAGCTGTTATAAGCTGGCGTCAGCAACTGGCGGACGCCGATGGGATTTTGATCTGTTCGCCCGAATATGCTTTTGGGGTGCCCGGTACTTTGAAAAATGCCATCGAATGGACGGTAAGGTCCGGCGAATTGGTAAACAAACCTTTAGCATTAATAACTGCCGCCTCAAGCGGTGATAAGGCCCATGCCGCCTGGTTGCAGATCTTTTCAGCCTTATCAAGCGACATTCCGGCAGGTGGTGCTTTATTGATCCCGTTTATTCGCACAAAATTCAATGAAAACGGAGAGGTGTCGGATGCAGCTACAAAAGAAGCTATTCTCAATACGCTGCAGGCGCTCATACAAACCATTGATCAAAAGGCGTCTGCGGTTGACCAGTAAACCGGCAGGTGTTAATATATTATTTCATGCATGGAGTGACCATTTAACTGTGAACCATGATTGTCTTGGCGCGTTATTTGAATTTGAAATCAGATTTGAAAAATTAAAAAGGTGTTAAAGCGATCACCTGCACTTATCCCAATATTTAAAAAACCGTAAATATTACCCGGAGGCCCATATAAATGCAGACAAAAACATTAACCACCACATTAGTTACAGGTTTAATATTGCTGGCAGCTTGCCGTAAAAATATAAGCTCCGATTCCGGAAGCGACAATAACTCCGACACTAGTGTGTGTCCCCAAAGTACTGATAACGGAAGCATAATTCCTGATCAATATATAGTTGCTTACAGGGAGTCAACCGCAACCGATGCCGGTTTAACTTCATCTACCCGTATTGCTTCTTTTACCAATACCTTATTGCAACGGAACAAGATCAACCTGAGCGCCATGAAAAATAGCTTTTTTAGCGGCGCCAGAGGATTTGTTGCTCATTTATCCCAGCTTGAGTTAGCACGGTTGCGACAGGATTCTACCATCAGTAGAATTGAAAATGACCGCATTATTGCCTATGGTTCCTGTTTTAAGGTGGTTGAACCAAAAACAATTACCTGGAATGTGGAACGCATAGGATATGGCGACGGCACAGGTAAAACCGCATGGATCATCGACTCCGGTATTGATTTTTCGCATCCTGATCTGAACGCAGACTCTGCCCGCAGTAAATCCTTTATTAATGGCGTAACATCTGCTCGCGATGACAATGGTCATGGTACCCACATTGCGGGTATCATTGGCGCAAAGAACAATTCAGTTGGCGTGTTGGGGGTTGCTTCAAATGCCAATCTGGTAGCTCTGAAAGTATTTGATAAGGATGGTAAAGGTACCCTGGGTTCTATTATCCAGGCTTTGTCTTATGTAAATGCCAATGCAAAAGCAGGTGATGTAGTGAATATGAGTCTTGGTGAAGATACCATATCTAATATTTTAGATCAGGCGGTTATAAACACGGCAGCCAAGGGTATCTATATTGCCATTGCGGCAGGTAATGATGGCAAACCAGCTAACCAGTATTCCCCAGGCCGGGTGAACGCTAAGAATGTATACACCGTTTCAGCAGTAGATAGTCTCGATAATTTTGCTTCCTTTTCAAATTATGGAAATGATGTGGTTGATTTAGCCGCGCCAGGCGTATCAATTACTTCCACTTATTTAAATGGTAAGTATGCGATCTTTAGTGGTACTTCCATGGCAACACCGCACGTAGCTGGTTTATTACTGCTGAAAGGAAGCGCTATAAGCTCTTCCGGTGTCGCTAAAAACGACCCAGACGGCACTCCCGATCCCATTGCCCATAAATAGTTATGCATAGCGAGATTAGTATTCATATTGGGGAATTAGTTGCCCAATGAATGCTGGTTTTAAATTTCGATGGATTATGATCCATGAGTTTAAAACAGAAACAGCCTCGCAGATACATTTTTACCGGAAAGCTGGACGCCTTCTTTACAGATGTTTATGCTTTTGGTCAGTTTATCTCGCGCTTTTTCGGAAGCTTATTCTTACCTCCCTACGAGTTTAAAGAAATAGTGAGGCAGAGTTATTCAATAGGGGTAAAAAGTTTACCCCTGATAACTTTGACCGGGTTCATTACAGGCATCGTATTTACCAAACAAAGCCGGCCCTCCTTATCAGATTTTGGCGCTACTTCCTGGTTGCCATCGCTGGTAACAATTGCCATTGTCAGGGCGCTGGCCCCATTAGTAACTGGTTTGATCACCGCGGGCAAAGTAGGTTCAAATATAGGCGCCGAACTGGGCTCCATGAAAGTAACGGAGCAAATAGATGCCATGGAAGTTTCTGCCACCAATCCCTTTAAATTTTTAGTGGTTACCCGTGTATTGGCTACCACCTTTATGGTGCCGTTGCTGATGTTGTATATGGCCTTACTGGCCATGCTGGGCGCATTTGTAAATGTGCATAGCAACGAACAAACCAGTTTTGTTTCTTTTATAGAGAATGGTTTTCACAGCATTAGTTTCCTGGACATTTACTCTTCGTTTATAAAATCAATATTATTTGGATTTACTATCGGCATTGTGGGTTGTTACCAGGGATATAACACTACCCAGGGAACACAGGGGGTTGGCCGTGCTGCCAATACCTCAGTGGTGATGGCCATGTTCCTGATATTTATTGAAGAAATTATTGTAGTACAGATCATCAATTGGTTCAGAATGCCCTAATGGAAAAAAAGAATAAACATATCGATAGAACAAAAAAGGTTATTTCCATACACGATCTATATAAATCGTTTGGAACAAATCATGTGCTGCGTGGCATTGATCTGGATCTTTATCAGGGGGAGAATGTAGTGGTGTTGGGTAGGTCGGGAACCGGTAAATCTGTATTGATAAAGATCATTGCCGGATTATTAAAGCCAGATAAGGGTGTAGTGAATGTGCTGGGAAACGATGTCGCAAAGATCAGCTACCGCGAGCTGGAACAATTACGCTTACGCATTGGGTTTTCTTTTCAGAGCAGTGCTTTGTACGATAGTATGACGGTGCGTGAGAACCTGGAGTTCCCGCTGTTACGTAATTCAAAACAATTAAGTCAGGGCCAGTTAACGCAGGCGGTAGAAACAGCACTTGAAGCGGTGGGGCTATCCCAAACCATTGATCAATGGCCCGCTGAATTATCGGGTGGTCAGCGCAAACGCATAGGCATTGCACGAACACTGATCATGCAACCGGCTATCATGTTGTACGATGAACCCACTGCCGGTCTTGACCCTATTACCAGTATGGAAATAAATGACCTCATAAATGAAGTACAGGAGAGGTTCAACACTAGTTCCATTATCATTACGCATGACCTTACCTGTGCCAAAGCAACCGGGGACCGGTTAGCGGTTTTGCTGGATGGTCGATTTGTAAGGGAAGGGACGTTTGAAGAAGTGTTTGCCAGTGATGATGAGCGGTTAAAAAGTTTTTACGATTACAATTTTATAACCTGATTAATACCACTAAAAATATTTTCTGATGAGCACGGAAAAAAACAAACGAGCAGTGATCGTTGGTCTGTTTGTAACAGTAGGCCTGCTGATCTTTTTGGTTGGGATTTTTACATTAGGCGGCCAGAAGAAATCATTTGTGCCTTCTATAAAGGTGGAAGCAGTTTTTGATAATGTGAATGGCTTACAAAAGGGTGATAACGTTTGGTTTTCGGGTGTTAAAGTGGGTACAGTAAAAGCGGTTGACTTTAATGGCAGCTCGCGGATAAAAGTGATCATGCAAATTGAGAAAAAAGCACAGGAGTTCATCCGTAAGGATGCAAAAGCGAAAGTAGGGGCCGAAGGGTTTATCGGCAATAAACTGATAGTTATTTATGGCGGGTCTCCGCAGGCCGATGCTATTGAAGGAGGCGAACACTTGCAGGTAGAGAATACGTTGAGCACCGACGATATGATGGCCACCTTGCAAAAGAACAATGAGAACCTGGTTGCCATAACCACCGATTTTAAAACTGTAAGCAACCGGCTGGTAAAAGGAGAAGGTACTGCTGGAGCACTGCTCACCGATGCAACGTTATATAAGAGCCTGGCTAATACAGCCACTAACCTGCAACAGGCTGCACACAACAGCGAATTGCTGAGCAGTCGCATTGCTGAATACACGGCCCAGTTTAATAAACCGGGTAGCCTGGCAAATGGGCTGGTGCATGATACTTTGATCATGGCAAACTTACAGGCTGCAGTAAAACAAATAAATGATGCTGCCGATGCTGCCCATTCATTTACTGCTAATTTAAAAACGGTTAGTGATCAACTGCATACAACCGATAATACCTTAGGGTTATTATTAAACGATAAACAGTCGGCCGAACAGGTGAGAGTGATAATAGAGAACCTAAGCGTTGGAAGTGAGAAGTTAGATGATGACCTGGAGGCCATACAACACAATTTTTTATTCCGTGGGTATTTTAAAAAGAAAGCAAAACAGGAAGAAAAGGAACGCAAGGAAGCGGCCAAAAATAAGCAATAAAATAGCTTTTTTAAGCCACACAACATTGATTCAGTTAACTGTTAAAATTTACTTAACGCACTCATTTGGCAAACCACTTTCGCCACTATATGTTAGTATAGGGTAAGCTGATTTTTATTAATAGCATTAGTCAAAACCAAATGAATGGCAAAATCCAACTATCCCAAATTCAAGGCATTTATCTTCATTCCGCTGTTACTACTGGTAGTAGTATGTTTTATGTATGCAGCACCTGCATCAGATTTCCTAAACAACAAAAAAGCCAATACAGCTATCCTTGTAAAGGATTCGACCATGAGTGAAAGCCATGTAAGTGAGGCTTTTAGACGGTTGAGTAGTTTGTATGGTCAAATAAAATTAGACAGCCTTGGGCTTACCCAGACCGCATTTGACTATGCGTTACAAGGCTATATCGATCTTGTTTCAAATGGCGCAATAAAGAACGATCATATTCTTTCCATTGTAGATTTTAGTTTGCCTTCAACAAAAAGGAGATTGTTCGTGATCGATGTAACTACAGGAAAATTGTTGTTCAATACCTATGTTTCGCATGGTAGAAATTCAGGCAAGGAAATGGCCACTGAATTTTCGAATGACGCCAATAGCTTTAAGAGTAGTTTGGGTTTTTACGTAACAGGAACTACTTACTCAGGCGAACATGGTTTTTCATTACGGCTCGATGGAAAAGAACCGGGCATCAATGACAACGCTTACAGCAGAAGTATTGTAATGCATGCCGCCAATTATGTAAATGAAAACATTATAAAAGCAAAGGGTGTTCTGGGCCGTAGTCTGGGATGTCCTGCTGTGCCACCTTCACTGCACAAGGCTATCATCAATACTATAAAGGACGGGAGTTGTTTATTTTTATATAGCCCCGATTCGTTTTACGTTTCTCATAGCAAAATGATCAATCAACAGGTATTAACACAGCAACCTGTAATTACGGGATAATAATAGTGTGAATATCCTCACCAATAAAAAAAGATTGACATGAAAGGTCAATCTTTTTTGGTTTTTCAAAAAGTGAACGATTTATTCACCAATATATTTCTTTATCAATAGCGCATAACCGGACAATCCAGGGAGGTCTTTTTACCAAACGTATATATTAAGCCGATTGAATAGTTCGAGTAGTGATCGTTTTTGTTGGGGTTTGATGATTGACTGAACCCATCGATATAATCGGTAAATGTAAAACGATACGAAGCTTCAGCCATAAGCGAAAGGTTGTTTGAAATGGGGTACCTGATACCAAGGCCAACGGGTATAACTGCAATAGTACCGGGCAGGGAATGAACGCTGTCGGCTGCCAGTCCGTTCAATAAAACAGAATCGGATGCAAAATAATCGTAGTTAAAATTTTCCCAGCCGCGGTTAATGCGTAAGGACGCCAGTCCTGCACCCGCAAAAATATACGGCGAGATGATCTTTCTTTCACTATAGTTATTTCCTAAAATATTCCACACCAATAGTTCGGAGATCTCCGTATTTCGGGCATTGAACCAGAAGTTGCGTTGTTTACGCCATTCAGGACTATCATAATTGGCTTCATCGGCCCACAGTTTACCATGAGCAAGATTTGTTCTTAATGAAAATGACCGTGAAAGCAGCCGGTTGTAAAAAAGATTAAAAGCAAAACCGGGTGTTTTAAAAGCGCCCGCCGTTTCAGGTGTTAGGTCTCCCTGGTAAATAAACATGCCTATGCTAAATCCTATTTCATGTTTAGGGATCGTAACGCCCGTTTGCGCATACGCGCGGGTAAAAAAACTACATACTATAAGAGAAAACACCAGCAATTTTCCGGAAATCACTTTCATGTATTGGATGTTTAGTAGGGTAAAAATGGGCCATCAACAAATAAGTTTGTTACTGGATGGTAGTAAGTAATGAATTAAAAGTAGAGGTAGGGGTCTATAGCGCTATTTTTTTTACGTAAAAGGAGTTGCGGATAGTTAAATAAGAATGATAAATAGTCACTTCTATTTATTTAGGAAGGAGGTTATAAGTTCCGGTCGTGAATTTATTAGCAAAAGTCAGGCCATCTATATAAACTTATTTTAATTTTTACTTGTTTATACTTAGCGCCATAGGGCAATAAAAAAAAGCCCTGTGGAAACAGAGCTTTGCACTTTAAAAGTAACACCCATGAAAAACTAGTTGCTAGAATTTCACGTATTTATTTGACGTCGTAATGCGATTATCATTGTGCTTTGACTGATATTCTTTTTGCTTTTTAATACCGCTTTAATTATTGGGGGCACCGCCATCAATCCAACAGGTAATAATGGCTTTTTGGGCTGCTGTAAAACTGGCATCCCGCGGCATTGATCCATTAGCTACCGCTACCCTGATCTTCACTCTTGCGTTAAAGATCTGGTTGTAGGAGATAAGGGCGCCCGGTCCGTTGGTGCTTCCATTGTTGTGACAATCTGATTTTGCACAACTCGTGCTCATTAAAGCGCTTACATTGCCAGAAAAACTGGTAGTAATAGTACCACAATCAACAGTGCCCGAACCAGGGTCCTGATTCTCTTCGCTGTCTTTTTTGCAGGCATTCGCAAGTATAACAATCAATACGATAAATACTGCCAGAGTAGTCGATTTCTTCATACAAGAGGTTTTATTGGAAAAAAACGGAAATACGTTCACTTTTACGATACAACGGAAAAATAGGTTGCCCGATACGTGAAGTCAACATATAACCTCCATGTATAAACAAAAATTGCTCTGGGGCCTGAAATTAGGGTCGATATTATTATTTGCAGTAATGTTATAGACGAAACCGGTAAATGTATCGGGGAAATGGCCTTTTTTAGGCTAGCTTTTTTTCCAGTTATTAATAAATTGAACATAACTATCGCTGATAGGCAGCTCCACTCCTGTGGATAGTTGTACTTTCCGGTTTTGAATGGATTTAACCCTGGAAACAGCTACAATATAACTGCGATGAATTCTTTGGAACTTATCCGCCGGTAATTTTTCCAGCACTTTCTTCATCGATAGAAGGGTTAGCACTGGCTTCGTCCCGGTAATATGAATTTTTATATAATCCTCCAGGCTCTCGATGTATTCAATCTCATTCAACGGGATTTTTACCAGCTTGTATTCTGAATGCACAAATAAACTGTCGTTCTCCTCTTGCGCTGGGGTGCTCTTATATTTAAAGTAATCGATCGCTTTATTTACGGCCCTGGTAAACCGGTCGAAATTGATGGGCTTTAGCAGATAATCGACAGCGTCCAGCTCAAACCCCTCAATGGCAAATTGTTTATGGGCTGTGGTGAAAATGACGATTGGCTTTTCGTGCAAAGAACGTACCAGATCAATACCTGTAATATCGGGCATATTGATGTCGATAAACAGCAGATCAACCCTGGTATTACGTAATAATTCCACGGCAGAAATAGCATCATCGAATGTATGTACCAGTTTTAACTGGGGAAATCGGGAGATATATTCCTGTAAAAGCTCCAGAGCCAGCGGCTCATCATCAATTGCTATACACTTCAATTGCATAACGAAACAGTTTAAGCCAGTAAGATTAACTCTACGGAAAAGAAACCGTTTTCGTTGGTAATATTCAGTAGATGTTTATTGGGGTACAAATGTTCCAGCCGTTTTTTTGCATTGCCAATACCAATGCCTGTACGTATTGGGGCGCCGGCGGGTATGAAGATCTTATTGTGGCAGTAAAATGTAATGCTTCGTTCGCTGGCAGTTAATTGAATGGTGATCGTGGCATTTTCATGGTTGCTGATGCCATATTTAAATACATTCTCCACAAATGTGATCAACAACAAAGGTACGATGGCTTTATTTTCCAGTTCGCCTTTTACACTAAAATCAACCTGCACCTTTTTACTCAAACGCAACCGCTGTAGTTCAATAAAATCATGAATGCAATCCACCTCCAGTTGCAAGGGTACAAAATGCTTCGATACATCATCTGTTACATATCGCATGATGTTCGACAGCTTCATAATGCTGTCGGCTGTTTTATCGTTTTTGGTAATGGCCAGCGAGTAAATATTGTTAAGCGTATTGAATAAGAAATGCGGGTTGATCTGGGCCTTTAAAAAGGAGAGTTCTGCCTGCGCCCTGTCTGCTTCTGCACGTGAAATTTGTTGCAGCGAATTGCGCCACTGGCGGGTAACCTGTATAGCCATACCCAAAGCTATGGTCATGATGTATAAAAATATACTTACGATATCAATTCGCATCGACCGCGGCCTGCCTGGTCCTGGTGGTGGTCCGCCACCAGGTTGATGGGGTATACCCTGCCCCGGATTGAATACTCGGGTGGGTGGTGGCTTTAGATGTCGTTGATGTTGCAGCAAATGTTCAAAGGGCCTGCCATAAGAAACCACTACAAACATTAGTAGAATAGTAGCAACATAGATCAGGTACTTCTTTTGGAAATAAAGCGAAGGGATCAGCCAGTAGGAGTTCAGGTAAAAGATCCCAATATAGGTGAGGCCGAATATCCAATAACCCAAAGAAAATACAATGGGTAATATGCCCTCATTCCCCGTATGTCCGCTCATAAAAAGCAGGGGCAGGGTTAAAAAAGCCAGCCCGGCACATACATGAATGAAAATATCTGAGATCCTTAAAGAAGGCATATTTGCAAAGTAATTAATCTCAAATTACATATAATTGATTGTATCGGTAGGCTGTTGGTATGTATAGACAGAGAAGCGGAAGTAAGAACTTATAAATAGGATGTTGGAGGTTAAAAGTAAGAAGACCAGACTGTGAGATGGCGAAGTTATTAAGGAAAAAGCTCTTCAGGCCCCTGCCTAATGTGTTGAATCTGTATGTTTTATAGAAGCAGTCTATCGGCTATCTAAATATTCTATAACCTTTTGCGCAAATTTTATAAATCTCATTCCGGAAAATCCTGCTACTTTTATGCCGTAATGAAAAAGCTCCTGGTATTCATAGTAGCCGTTTTTTACCTGGGCACCTCAATTGGGGCCACGGTAAACCTGCATTATTGCATGGGCCGGCTTACCAACTGGGACCTTTCCATAAAAGAAACACATACCTGCGACAATTGCGGCATGGTTAAGTCCATCTCAAAAAAAGGTGGTTGCTGTGAAGATAAACACCACCGGTTGCAGGTGGAAAAAGACCAAAAGGCAGAGAGCCGGTATCAACCGGAAACTCCCCTGGCAATAGCGGTAGTTACAACGTATCCCGATCTTATAACGCCGGTTCTTACATCCATCAGTGAAGAACATCCCGTTTCCAATGCGCCGCCGCGAAGTACGGTACCGCTGCATATACGTTATTGTATTTTCCGTATCTGATTTACTTTCTTTTCTAAAGCCTGACAATCTGTTGGGCTAGTGGCATTATCTACATAAATGCCATCTATCCGCGTATTATAGTTCACCATAAAATTTATAGCAAATGAAAAAGATCCTATTGCTGGCAATGGCTTGCCTTACCATGTTTGTTGCTTTCTCCCAAGACAAAAAATCTAATATGCCTAAAAGCAAATCAGATACAGGTGTAGTAAAGACGTATACCTGTCCCATGCATCCAAATGTATTAAGCAATAAACCGGGTAAATGCCCTCAGTGCGGTATGGCGCTCATTGAAAAAATAATGTACGTATGCCCTATGCATCCTGAAGTGGTGTCTGATAAACCCGGTAAGTGCCCCAAATGCGGCATGCAACTGAAAATAATGTCCGATACGCCAAAACATAAGCACACAGATAGCACCCATAGTAAACATTCCGGTTAAAAATCCTGAACACCAAAAATTATTCAAATGAAAAAGATTGTATTTGGGTTGTTGACAACCTTAACAGTGATCACTTATTCCTGCAACAATAACGCTTCTAACAAACAAACAGCAGAACAAACACCTACTACGCAGCTAGCTGAGGACAACACGGAGGTAAAAATGGTAAAAGCATCATTTACCAATGTTGATGCTGGTGTAGCCACCTACATGAAACAATTAACAGACAATTACCTGCAGATCAAGAATGCGCTGGTTGGCGGAAAAGCTGAAGAAGCAGGCAATGCAGCAAAAAAATTGTCAGCAGCTATAAAGGGGTTCGACAAATCATTACTGGCGGCTGATCAGAAAAAAGTATACGATCAATATGAAGCCGGCTTAAAAGAAAATGCCGAACACATTGCCCAAAGTTCCAATAACCTTGAACACCAGCGCGAGCGTTTTGCCGATATGAGCGAAGGTCTGTATGCTGTTGTGAAAGCTTTTGGAGGTGGTAAAACCCTGTACCACGATCATTGCCCCATGGCAAAAAATGGCAATGGCGCCATGTGGTTAAGTGAAACAAAAGAAATAAAGAACCCCTACTTCGGTGAAAAAATGATGGAGTGCGGCGAGGTGGAAGAAGAGATCCAATAAAAATATCACCCCCCACTTCAACATTCAACATTTCAAAATGATTTCATCATTAATAACCTGGTCGCTAAAGAACCGGTACATCGTTTTGGCCATGGCAGTGGCCTTACTGATCTGGGGCTTCATCAATGTGCAAAAGAATCCTATTGATGCCATTCCTGACCTGTCGGAAAACCAGGTGATCGTTTTTACCGAATGGATGGGACGCAGTCCGCAGATCATAGAAGATCAGGTAACCTACCCATTGGTAAGCAATCTGCAGGGCATCCCCAATGTAAAGAACGTTCGCGCTACCTCCATGTTCGGGATGAGTTTTGTGTATGTGATTTTCGAAGATAATACCGACATCTACTGGGCGCGCACCCGCGTACTGGAACGCCTGAATTATGCACAACGGCTGTTGCCCGAAGGCATAACGCCAACATTAGGACCTGATGGCACGGGCGTTGGTCACGTATTCTGGTATACCCTCGATGCCAAACAAATGGACCTGGGTGAGCAACGCGCCTTGCAGGACTGGTATATAAAACTCGCTCTACAAACCGTGCCCGGCGTAGCCGAGGTTTCTTCCTTTGGTGGGTTTGAGAAACAATATCAACTGGTGCTGGACCCTGTTAAACTGCAGTTCTATAACGTATCGCTTATGGATGTTATGAACAAAGTAAAAGCAGCTAATAATGATGTAGGCGGTCGCAAGTTTGAAATGACCGACATGGCCTATATCATTCGCGGACTGGGTTACATTAAAAGCAAGGAAGACCTGGAAAGCACTGCCGTGGGCAATTACAATGGCATTCCTGTTCGCGTAAAAGATATAGGGACCGTGCAAATGGGCGGCGACCTGCGGCTGGGCATCTTTGATGAAAATGGACAGGGTGAAGTAGTAGGCGGTATTGTTGTAATGCGTTATGGCGAAAATGCCGATAAAGTGATCACCGCCATTAAAGCAAAAATGAAAGACCTGGAGAAAGGCCTGCCCAACGGCGTAACGTTTAAGACCGGTTACGACCGCAGCGAACTGATAGAAGCTGCCATCGGTAATGTGAAAAACAAGCTCATTGAAGAGATGGTCGTTGTAGCCCTGATAGTGATCATTTTCCTGTTCCATTGGCGCAGCGCTTTAAGTATCATCATACAAATACCTATCACCATTGCGGTAAGTTTTATTCTGCTTAATGCCATCGGGCTATCATCGAATATTATGTCGTTAACCGGTATTGCCCTGGCTATTGGGGTAATTGTGGACAATGGCATTATTATGAGTGAGAACGCCTATCGCCACCTGGCCGAATACCAGCAACAGCAAAGCCAACAATCATGACGAAACTATTTAATAAGATAAGCAGAAAGGATAAGTACCGCATTCCTGAACTAATGCGGATACAGATCATCGAGAAAGCCTGTCGGCAGGTATCGAGAGGGGTGTTCTTTTCAACCATTATCATCATCACTTCATTTTTACCGGTATTTCTGCTAACTGGTCAGGAAGGGAAATTGTTCCACCCACTGGCATATACCAAAACATTTATAATGGTGGTAGATGCCTTGCTGGTGGTAACATTGGCGCCGGTACTGATCTCCTTTTTTATGAAGGGCCGCTTCAGACCAGAAACAGCTAACCCCGTGAACCGGTTGTTAGAACGGATCTATGAACCAGTGATAAAAGCCTGTATCAAATGGCGTAAAACTACCATTGCAATAAATATAATCGCATTGGCTATCAGCATTCCCTTATTGACAAGCCTTGGCCGGGAGTTTATGCCGCCGCTTGATGAAGGATCGCTGCTGTTTATGCCGGTTACCTTACCCGATGTATCGAACAGTGAAGTAAAACGCATTTTACAGGTACAGGACAAGATCATTAAAACAGTGCCTGAAGTAAAGAATGTATTGGGAAAGGCCGGGCGTGCCAATACCGCTACCGACAACTCCCCCATCAGCATGATCGAAACAATTATCTTGTTGAAACCGCAGGCAGAATGGCGGGCCGGTATTACCAAGAACGATATCATCAATGAGCTGAATAATAAATTACAAATTCCTGGTGTTACCAATGGCTGGACGCAACCCATCATCAACCGGATCAACATGTTGAGCACGGGTATTCGTACAGATGTGGGTGTAAAAGTGTACGGACAAAACCTCGATACCATTTATGGATTTGCACAAACCATCAAAAAACAGCTGGAAGGCATTGACGGGGTGAAGGACCTGTATGTAGAACCCATCACGGGTGGCAAATACATCGATATCCACATTAAGCGTGATGAAATAAGCCGGTATGCATTGAGTGTAGATGATGTAAACCGCGTTATTGAAATTGCGCTGGGTGGAATGAAGCTTACGACTACTGTAGAAGGGCGGCAACGCTTTTCAGTAAATGCACGGTTTGGTCAGGACTTCCGCAACAACCTCACTGCCTTAAAACGCCTGCAGGTGCAAACCATGAACTATGGCCCCGTTCCATTGGAAGCAGTGGCCGATGTAGTCATTGCCGAAGGGCCGCCCATGATCAATTCAGAGAATGCCATGTTACGGGGAACAGTGCTGTTCAATGTACGCGAAAGGGATCTGGGGAGCACGGTAAATGAAGCCCGCGAAAGGTTGAATACCATGATCAACAAGTTACCCAAAGGGTATTACCTCGAATGGAGCGGTCAGTACGAAAACCTGATACGCAGTGAACATACCTTAAAACTGATCCTGCCTGTAGTGTTACTGGTGATCTTCATTTCCATGTATTTCGCTTTTCATTCAGCCCGCGAAGCATTTCTCAGTTTGATAACCATACCCTTTGCACTGATCGGTGGCGCATATATGATCTGGTTTTGGGGGGTGAATTTATCGGTGGCGGTGGCTGTTGGTTTCATTGCCTTGTTTGGCCTGGCTGTAGAAACGGGTATTGTTATGGTGATCTACCTGAATGACGCCATGCAACAATTGGTGGCCCGTAAAGGAAATTCCCGCGAAACCATTACTTCACAGGATTTGCGCGAGTATGTGATTGCCGGCGCTGCCAAAAGACTGCGGCCCAAAATAATGACAGTATGTGTATCGCTTTTTGCGCTGGTACCTATACTATGGAGCCATGGCGTTGGCAGTGATGTTATGAAACCGATCGTATTACCAATGGTTGGTGGCGTGTTCACTTCCGCTACCCATATTTTGCTGGTAACGCCGTTGATATTTTTAATGGCTAAGGAATATGAATTACGTAAACATGGGAAGATTGAAGTGTTGGAGACTAAGCATTAGTAAGTTGATGAGGTTGATAGGGGTGATAAAGGAAGGCTGTAGGCTGAAGGCAGGTTGACAGGGCTGACAGGGGTGAGATGTTGACGGGGAGGCTATAGGCCGCGTCAAGACCTGTAAGGTTCGCCTTTTGAGCTTGCTAATTTAGTGGGTTTAAGCGATCCTGACAGGTCTGGTTTTAGAAGGTAGAAAAATCGGAATCTCAACCGTCGGGCCTTTTTCCTGAGCCAGCGAAGGACCTGCATCGAACGCAGTGAGATGCCCTGGTTTTATTTCACAGCCTGTCCCGACTCGTCGGGATTTCACGTTTCCCGTTTCACGACAACGAGAGTCTCGAATATCGCGAGGCCAAAATTTCCGATTGCCGACTCGTCCACCGAAGCCTTGGCGAAGGTGGATTCACGTTTCACGCTAACTAGATACAGTTATGTTAAAAAAGTTATTATTTACCATTATAGCATTTAAAGCCGCAGTGGCTTCACAAGGTCAAATGACATTGCCCGAGATGCTGACCACGGTTGAGAAAAGCAACCCCGGCCTAAAAATGTATGAAGCAGAAGCCCGCGCCTTTAATGAAGAAGCAAAAGGCGCCTACAGTTGGATGGCGCCCGAAGCGGGTGCGGGATTGTTTATGACCCCTTATAAGACCAGCGAAATAAAAGCCGATCCGTCCATGATGAAAGAAGGCATGGGCTTTTTCATGATCTCTGCACAGCAGATGTTTCCCAACCGGAAAAAGCAAAATGCCGAAGCAGCGTGGATGCGTTCTATGTCAACAGTTGAAACAGAAAAGAGGAAAATTGCCTGGAATGAATTGGCCTATACGGTTAAGAAAAGCTATTATGAATGGGTAGTGCTGATGAAAAAGCAGTCGGTGTTGGAAGAGGGCAGCCTACTCCTTGACTTTATGATCAAAAGCGCTGAGATACGCTATAAGAACGGATTGGGAAAGATCAGTGCTTATTATAAGGCCAAGGCGGCTCTGGCGAATATCGACAATATGAAGCTGATGCTCGAAAACGAGATGCAACAAAAGCGCATTATGCTCAATAGCCTGATGTACCGGCAGGTAGATACGGAGCTT
Organism: Niastella soli; assembly: GCF_017742245.1. GTDB lineage: Bacteria > Bacteroidota > Bacteroidia > Chitinophagales > Chitinophagaceae > Niastella > Niastella soli. Next base: position 1,254,833 of record NZ_JAGHKO010000001.1, on the reverse strand, counting down.
ACTATCGATACTTTGTATACCTGGAAAGAGTTCCCCGTTACCATATTCGACTCCGCTTACCTCACCAGCCGGCGAAGTGATATTCAGGCATTACAGCGCAGTATGGAAGTGAATAACCTGCAACGTTCAGCTGAGCTGGCCAAGTTAAAACCGGAGTTTGGTGTGCGCTACGATCATATGATCGGGCTTAGCACCCAGCCCGCACAGTTCACCATCATGGGAATGGTAAAATTTCCCCTGGCCAAGTGGTCATCAAAAATGAACAAGGCAAAAGCAGAAAGCCTTATTTGGCAAAATGAGTCGTTGAAAAGCCAGCAGCAAATGATCTTGAATGAAGCGAGAGGGATGGCTGGTTCGGCCCGGGCAGAACTGGAAACAAAAAAGAAACAAATGCGATTGTATGAAACGCAAATAGTGCCTTCATTGCGTAAGAATTTTCAAACCATGCAATTGGGATATGAACAAAATACCGAGCAGTTGTTTGAATTGTTCGATGCCTGGGAGGCTTTAAACATGACGCAGTTAGAATACCTGGACCAGTTAAAAGCAGCGCTGCTGTTACAGGCAGAATTAGAAAAAGTGCTTGAGATAAAATGAAACTAAGTATGCAAAAAGATAGATCAGCCAGCAATCGGCAATCCCTGTCCGACCGGGTCATCCGGGCGGGGGCAATCAGCAAAATCTTCCGAATTTTTCTGCCTTCTGCCTTCTGCCTTCTGTCCTTCCTTGCCTGTAAGGAAGCGAAAAAAGAACAACCTGCACAACAGGCTTCAACTAAAGAAACATACACCTGCCCAATGCATCCACAAATAATAAAAGACAAACCGGGTAGTTGTCCTATTTGTGGTATGGACCTGGTAAAGAAAACGGCCGGTGAAAAGGTAACGGATGTTTCGTTGAACGATCTGTTGCGCCCTTCAAACCAGTATGTGTTATCGGGTATCCCAACCGTGCACATTCAACAGCGCGATGAACCGGTAGAGATCACCACCTATGGCTTTATTACTTATGATACCCGGCAGGAAGGCACGGTTTCTTCCAATGTGACCGGACGGATTGAAAAGCTCTATATAAAACACCGGTATCAACAGGTGAACAAGGGGCAAAAGATCATGGATATCTATAGTCCTGAGTTGTTGACGGCACAGCAAAACCTGTTGTTCCTGTTGCAGCACGATGCCGATAACCAGGTGCTTATTTCAGCCGCCCGTCAGAAGCTGTTATTGTTGGGCATGAGCAATCAGCAATTGGACCAGGTAATAAAAACGGGTAAGCCTGTTTTTACCGTTTCCATTTTTAGCGGGTACAGTGGCCATATTCACGAAAGCAGTCCTGAGGCCATGCAACAACAGGCAGCAACCGGTATGAAGGATGTATCGTTGATCACTGAGGAATTGCAGTTAAAGGAAGGGATGTATGTGACAAAGGGCCAGAATTTGTTTGTGATCTACAATCCGTCAAAGGCCTGGGCCGTGTTGAATATATTTTCAGGTCAGGCGGGGATGGTGAAAGTAGGCGATAAAGTGCGTATTGTGCCTGAAACGGCTCCCGAAAAAGACTTCAGGGCCTCCATCAATTTTATGGAACCGTTTTACCGGCCAGATAGTAAAACAGCCACGGCCAGGGTTTATTTCAATAACCCGAATATGGGGATCCCCATAGGCAGCCAGGTGAAGGCGGTGATCTTCGCTGGCGCGCGCTCAGCCCGATGGCTACCCGAAGAAGCGGTGCTTACGCTGGGACTCGATAAAGTGGTCTTTATAAAAAAGGATGATGCTTTTATTGCACATAAGATAGAAGTGGGTATTGTGAATAATCACCTGATCCAGGTATTGAACGGACTGGAGGAAACCGATGAGGTGGCCGCCAATGCCCAATACCTGGTAGACAGCGAGAGTTTTATTAAAGTGAAACAATAGCAAAAAGTTATGCTACAGAATATTATTTATTATGGTGCGGGTAGCAGGAATACTACTCAGCTTCCGTTGCGCGTGTCCCGCCAATCGGCGCATCGCACGCTTGTACGTTTGTTTCTCTACTCAGCATTATTGTTATTAACAGCAGCCTGCAAAAACAAAAAACAGGTGGCGGCCGCAAAGACTGAGATTTATTACACCTGTTCCATGCACCCGCAAATTGTGCAGGAGAAACCGGGTACCTGTCCCATTTGTCATATGGACCTGATACCGGTTAACAGATCGGACGAAACAAAAGATGAAATTATGCTCAGTGATGAGCAGGTCCAGCTTGGCAATATACAAACCGATACTCTGGGCAAAGCCTTAATGGGCGATAAGGTGGTATTAACAGCCACCCTGAACTTCGATGAAATGAAAGTGAATACCGTAAGTGCGCGCATTACGGGTCGTATAGACAGATTGTATTTTAAAAACACCGGCGACTTTGTAAAAAAAGGCGAGCATCTGTTCGATCTGTACAGCGAAGAATTGAATACTGCCAAACAGGAATACCTGGCAGCACTGGAACGGCAGCAAACACTGGGCAATTCCATTATAGACTTTAAGCAACTGTTGCAAAGTGCCAAAAACAAATTGCTTTTGTGGGGTGTCAGTGAAGCGCAAATAGATGCCCTGGCAAAAACAAAACAATTCTCCCCGCAAACGGCCTTTTACAGCACTGCTACAGGGTATGTTACTGAGTTACCCGTAAAGGAAGGACAGTATGTAATGGAAGGCGGTGTAGTGGTAAAATTGGCCGATCTATCGACCCTTTGGGCCGAAGCCCAGGTGTATGCATCGCAATTGGCGTCGGTAGATTACCAGGGCGTGGCTACCGTACAATTGCCTGATATGCCGGGAGCCGCAATAACAGGTAAGGTAACATTCGCCAATCCTGAAATAAGCACCGATACCCGCATTAATCTGTTACGCATTTCCATCCCAAATAGCAGCAACCAATTAAAACCAGGCATGCCGGCTTATGTAGTACTGAAAAGCAGGGTGGGCGATGCCCTTACATTGCCCATAGATGCCGTACTACGTAATGGGCAAATGGCTATGGTATGGGTACAAGCCGCCAACAATACCTATAAAAGAAAAATGGTGGAAACCGGTTTGGAAAGTGGCGACCGGATTGAAATAAGATCCGGGTTACAGAACGGCGATGTGGTGGTCGTAAGCGGGGCTTATTTACTGAACAGTGAATATGTGTTCAAAAAGGGCTCAGCAACCATGGAAGGGCATAAACACTGAGCCATCTTCGGGATCAGTCTGCATATATCCCCTGCCGAACCCTAAAATGGGGGTGAGAAAGCTGCTAAGTATATTGATTAACAGCCAACTAAGCAAAACAAAAGCCAAACAAGATCAGGGGGAGACTGGGAGCTGACCCAAAAAATAGCGGGTCGGATCATGGCCGTGATTGTGCCGGTATCACGCCGGGTTTTCTTCGGACTTTGTTCGGATTTCCCTCGGGTACATCCGAACATCCCCAGGGAGAGTCCGAACAACTTCCGAACATTGTGCACAATAATACAGGCACAATATCGGCGCCATCCCAAACAATTGCCGGCTTTCCCTATAACCAGGCAAGACACTTGTAGACGCTTGTAGACACTTGTAGACACAAATGGGGATACATAATCCATTATAGACTCGGATAGACATGCCTGTTATTGCCGGGCCAAATACCTGTTGTACCTTTGTATGGTATTGCAACTGCTCCTGCGCAAAGCAGCTGTAATACACGTCTACAGCTCTTTGACATAGATTATAATTTCTGTTTCACACCATCAGCTACAGGGACCTGATCACCTACTCCTACCTGGTAGGCCAATGTATTGTCATCACCGATGTTGGCGGCCTTATGGTTGTTCAAACTAATATAAAAAAAAGCGTCCCGGTTTATCGGGACGCTCTCTTGAAAAAGCTATTTAATTGTTGAATGTCTGGCTGCTTATTTTACTTTGTTTACCACAGTTTCTTCAACATAGCTATGACTTCTGTTGATTGAGTAAACTTCAGTAGAATTGTTGATCTTAGATTTTACCACCACATGCAGGGCAGAATCACCAAAATCTTCAGACTTCAACATGAATTTTTTAGTTAAAGTAGCGCCTTTGAATTTCTCAGTGTACAGAATGTTACCATACTCATCACGGAAGGTAACTGTGAACTCATCCTCAATTGCAGAGGTCAGGTTCAATTCAAATACAGGTTGATTTTCTTTATTGCCGATGAACTTTAATTCAGTTACGTGTTTATTTGGACCTTCGTTGTTAGCCAGGGTAGTGTTAGAAAATGCTAAGGTAAAAGCTACTAATACGATTGCGATAATACTGTAATTCTTCATGATTCTTATTTTATATATTTCTATTTCTTTTTAATGTTTGCTATGGAAGCAAATTGGCTGGCAGGCTAATCGTACGTCTTTTCGAAGAGAAGGCAACTTTTCTTTCTTTGTTACACCCCTTGGTGTTTGTTGCGTTTCGTGATACAAACTTATGACGCGATCGGGCGTTGTAAAAATCAACTCTACCGTATTTATAGGATGCTAAAGCACCGTATGAAATGTTAAAACCCGCTACAGGCGCGGGTTTTGCTGTTATAGCACCATGATGCCCAACCCGTTTTAAGGCCCTTCAAAAGGGCATTCGTTATTAATTCTTTAACGCATTTTAACACTAAAAGACAGTTTGTGGGCTTTTTCGCGCCTTAAAAAGCCCTTTTATTACCTCATTTATTGCTAACGATTGTTAGCATTAATGACAATAATAACTATCTTTGGACCCACTAAAACGTATTGCCATGTCGGTGCAGGAATTAGAAAAGATCTTTCTGGATAAAATTGAACAGGAGATAAAAATTGAACCTAAAGATTGGATGCCAGATGCTTATAGAAAAACGCTGGTGCGTCAGATCTCGCAACACGCGCATAGTGAAATTGTGGGCATGCTGCCTGAAGGCAATTGGATCAGCCGGGCCCCCAGTTTGAAACGGAAAGCCATTTTGCTGGCCAAAGTGCAGGATGAAGCCGGTCATGGCCTGTATCTGTATTCAGCTACTGAAACGCTGGGCACCACCCGCGAGCAAACCATAGTTGACCTGCATAGCGGTAAAGCCAAATATTCTTCCATTTTCAATTATCCAACCCTTACCTGGGCCGACATTGGCGCTATTGGCTGGCTGGTAGATGGCGCTGCGATCTTAAACCAGGTAATGTTGTGCCGCACATCTTACGGGCCCTACGCTCGCGCTATGGTACGCATTTGTAAAGAAGAAAGTTTTCACCAACGGCAGGGTTTTGATATCCTGATGGCATTGTCAAAAGGCACCCCAGAACAACGTGACATGTGCCAGGACGCCATCAACCGGTGGTGGTGGCCTTCGCTGATGATGTTTGGTCCGCACGACAGCGAATCAACAAACAGTGAGCAAAGCACCAAATGGAAAATAAAGCGCATGAGCAATGATGAACTGCGTCAGAAGTTTGTTGACATGATTGCCGAACAGGTAAAAGTGTTGAACATGACCCTCCCTGATCCCAATCTGAAATGGAATGAACAAACCAGTCATTACGATTTTGGTGAAATAAACTGGGCGGAATTCTGGAATGTGGTAAAAGGCAATGGCCCGTGCAATAAACAGCGGCTCGATGCTCGGCGCAAAGCCTGGGACGAAGGCGCCTGGGTGCGCGAAGCAGCCAGTGTATACGCGGCAAAAAGAAAAGCCCGCGAAGAAAAGAAAGAAGAAAAACAAATAGCCTAAGAAACTTTAAAAAAGATTGTAATGGAAATTCGGCTTACAAAATATTATTACGGCGATATTCCCGAGGACAAAGGCGGTGGTTCAATCAGCATTAAAAAAACATTCCCCTCCACCGGGGAAGGTCGCGAAGGGGCTGGTGCAGACTGGCCTTTATGGGAAGTATTCATCCGCAGTAAACAGGGCATCGATCATAAACATGTAGGCAGTTTACATGCTGCCGATGCGCAAATGGCCATTGAGAATGCCCGCGACGTATATACGCGCCGCATGGAAGGTATAAGCATTTGGGTAGTGGAAAGCAAATACATTCATGCTTCCAACCCCGATGAAGCGGCTTCCCTGTATGAGCCGGCAAACGATAAAGTATACCGGCACCCAACGTTTTACGATTTGCCCGATGAATTAACGCACATGTAATTAGCAATGACAAAGGATACATTATATAACTATACCCTGCATTTAGCCGACAATGCCCTTATTCTGGCACAACGTAACAGTGAGTGGTGCGGGCATGGTCCGGTGCTGGAGCAGGATATTGCCATCACCAATATTTCACTAGACCTGATCGGCCAGGCAAGAAGCCTGTATCAATACGCCGCTGAAGTGTTCAATAAAAAAGAAGGCAGGGAAGCTACTGAAGATAGTTTGGCTTACCTACGCGATGTTCGCGAATTCAAAAATTGCTTACTGGTTGAACAGCCCAATGGCGATTGGGCGCAAACCATTTTACGCCAGTTCTTTTTTAGTACCTATCAATACGGCTTATACCAGCAGTTGCAACAATCAACCGATGCTACCCTGGCTGCCATTGCAGAAAAATCCCTGAAAGAGGTGACCTACCATGTTCGCTGGAGCAGTGAATGGGTGATCCGCCTGGGTGATGGTACTGCTGAAAGCCACGACCGACTGGAAAACGCCCTGGATGAATTATGGATGTTCACCGGCGAACTCTTTACTCCGGCGGGGTATGAGCTGGACGCGCTAAAAGCCGGTTTTGGCGTTGAGCTTACCGCTTTGAAGGCCGCCTGGGAACAAAAAGTAAATGAGATCTTTGCAGAAGCTACGCTTCCCGATGCTGCCAGTCGCGCAGGTGTTTGGATGCAAACAGGTGGCAAAGAAGGCGTGCATTCAGAACAACTTGGGTTTATACTGGCAGAATTGCAATATATGCAACGGGCTTATCCCGGTGCGGAATGGTAGTTGGAAACGGCAGACGGCAGACGGCCCCCTACGGCGGCAATGCAGAAGTAAAGACTTATAACGTGAAATTGAAGGAGTGAATACAGTAACAAACATATCGGTCCAAAAAATATGGTCCATACTCGAGGAAGTATGTGACCCGGAAGTGCCTGTGTTATCGGTCATTGACCTGGGAGTAGTAAGAGAAGTAAAAGTAGCATCGGTCAGTGAAGAAGATGACGTGGAAGTGGTGATCACCCCTACCTATTCGGGGTGCCCGGCCATGGATGTAATACGTATGAACATCCATATGGTGCTGTTGCTGCATGGGTATAAAAATGTGCAGATCACTACTGTGTTATCACCAGCCTGGACAACTGATTGGATGACGGAGGCTGGTAAACATAAATTGAAAGCATATGGTATTGCCCCACCAAACCCCAAACAACAGGTTTGCAATACCCATTTATTTGCAGAAGACGAGGCCGTGCAATGTCCGCATTGTAATTCTTACAATACCCGCCGTATAAGTGAGTTTGGTTCTACTGCCTGCAAATCGTTGTATCAATGTAACGATTGCCAGGAACCGTTCGACTATTTTAAATGCCATTAATAAACACCCTGAGTGCCTATCCGCCTTTGGCGGTAAGCCGAAGGGGCTGATCAAAAAATTGCTCTGCTTAAATAACTGAACTATGCAGCCTGTTCTTTTTACCATTGAAGGTGGTATTGCCACCATTACCCTGAACCGCCCCGACAAATTGAATTCTTTTAACCGCGAAATGGCTTTGTTACTACAGCAAAAGCTGGATGAATGTGCTTCCCTGCATACCATTCGCTGTGTATACATTACCGGTGCAGGAAAAGGTTTTTGTGCCGGTCAGGACCTCGCCGAAGTGGTTGACCCGCAAGGGCCCGGCATGCAACGCATCCTGAGCGAGCATTACAATCCCATAGTTACCCGCATTCGCAATTTGCCCAAACCCGTTGTTGCGGCCGTTAATGGCGTAGCGGCCGGCGCCGGCGCCAACATTGCCCTGGCTTGTGATATAGTGGTGGCCGCACAATCGGCCTCATTCATTCAGGCGTTTTCAAAACTGGGGTTGATTCCCGATAGCGGCGGTACGTTTATGCTGCCCCGATTGATAGGCTGGCAAAAAGCAAGCGCCATCATGATGCTGGGCGATAAAATACCTGCCACCCAGGCCGAACAATGGGGCATGATCTATAAAGTGTTTCCTGATGAAGACTTTGTGAACGAAAGCAAAAAAATAGCGCTCACCTTATCACAAATGCCTACAAAAGGATTGGCTTATACCAAACAGGCCCTTACCTATTCCATGACCAACAGCCTGGAACAGCAACTGTTGCTGGAAGATGAATTTCAGCAAAAAGCTGCCAATACCCATGACTTTAAAGAAGGGATACAGTCCTTTCTGGAAAAACGCGCCCCGCAGTTCAAAGGAGAATAATTTCAAACAAAGCGTATGTCAAACAGCAAACCAACACCGACTGCCATCATCGATGCCATGATGAACAAGGATTATTTCAGCCAGTGGCTGGGTATTGAAAGACTGGAGGAAAGAGATGGGTTCTGTAAGCTACAAATGATGGTGCGCCGGGAAATGTGCAATGGGTTTGAGATCGCTCATGGCGGTATCAGTTATTCTTTTGCCGATAGTGCACTGGCCTTTGCTTCGAACAGTCATGGCCGACAGGCGGTTTCAATTGAAACCTCCATCTCACATATAAAACCGCTGAAAGCAGGTGATATAATTACTGCTACCGCAGAAGAAAAAAGCCGCAGTAATAAAATTGCTATTTACGATGTACGGGTGGAGAAAGAGAATGGAGAACTGGTAGCCTTGTTTAAAGGCACGGTATTCAGAAAAGAAACCGAATGGAACGTTTGAGGTCCCATTCGGTTAGAATTTTTATTGATGATCGATCAGCTTTAATGCGCCATCGCCATAACGCTGTCCTACATTAGGATGCCTGTTAATTACCGCTTCAATATTCTGCAATTCCCCTTTACTTAAAGTAATCTCCACTGCGGCAGCATTCTCTTCCAGGTACTTTCTTTTTTTCGTTCCGGGAATAGGGATCACGTCTTTTCCCTGCGCCAGTACCCAGGCCAACGCCAGTTGCGCAGGCGTACAACCTTTTTGACCGGCCAGCTCGGCAAATTCGGCTATTAATTGCTGGTTGTTCTGCCAGTACTCGCCTTCAAACCGGGGCAGCGTTCTGCGAAAATCATCACTGGGTAAACTTTCTTTATCCTGTACAGTGGCGGTCACCAACCCTCTTGCCAACGGACTATAAGGTACAAGCGTAATGCCCAACTCCCGGCAGGTAGAAAGGATCTCGCCTTCCACATCGCGGGTAAGCAGGGAATATTCACTTTGTAAAGCGGTGATGGGATGTACGGCATGCGCTTTACGCAGAGTGTTGGCGGAAGCCTCCGATAGACCCAGGTACTTAACTTTACCTTCCTTAACAAGTTCTGCCATGGCCCCCACCATTTCTTCAACAGGAACGCCAGGATCAATGCGGTGCGCATAGTACAGATCGATGGTCTCGATCTTCAACCGTTGCAGGCTTTTTTCAACGGCTGTTTTCAGATAAGCAGGTGAACCATCGAAATAGGTAGCGGGTACACCGCTGGCACTGGTTGAGCCCTCCTGTTTTTGCCGGAACCCGAATTTGGTTGCAATAAAAACCTTGCTCCTGTTAGGGACCAGTACTTTTGAGATCAGCTCTTCATTATGACCAGCGCCATACATATCAGCCGTATCCCAGAAATTAATGCCAAGCTCCAACGCCCTGTTCAACGTAGCGATCGACTCCTCATCGTTGCGTGGACCGTATGCGAAGCTCATTCCCATACACCCCAGCCCGATAGCCGATAGCTGAACACCGGTGTTGCCAAGATTCCTGTATTTCATAAAATTGTGTTTAGGAAACAAAATTACTTTAAACAAATGCTGTCTCATTTGTCGTATTCAAACCAAAACTTGCAAAATTCAAACCATGGTAAAATAATACTTAATGGGTCCTTAACGCGCGCTTCAATTACTGGTAACAAAACTATCTTTGAAAAAAGCAGGCGAATATGATCTATTCATTCAAAGGGTTTATTCCCGTTGTTCATCCCTCTTCATTTATTCATCCGCAGGCAGCGGTAACAGGCAATGTGATCATTGGAAAAAATGTGTATGTGGGTCCTGGTGCTGCTATCCGGGGCGATTGGGGGGGCGTTGTGATAGAGGATGGCTGCAATGTGCAGGAAAACTGTACCATACATATGTTTCCCGGTGTTACGGTGTTGTTGAAAGAGGGGGCGCACATTGGTCATGGAGCCGTGATCCATGGCGCTACTATTGGTCGCAATTGCCTGGTTGGTATGAACTGTGTGATCATGGACAATGTAGACCTGGGCGATGAATGCATTGTTGGCGCGCTTAGTTTTATCAGGGCCGATGAAAAGATCCCGGCCCGCAGTTTACTGGTTGGCAATCCCGCAAAGATCATAAAGCCCGTTTCCGACGAAATGATTGGGTGGAAGTCAGCGGGGACGCGGTTGTATCAATTGTTGCCTGGGGAAATGGCCAGTGAATGGGCCCCTTGCGAAGCGTTGACTGAGATACCTGTTGATAGACCGGAGCAGGGGTCACTTTATAAGACATGGGATGAGGTGAAGAAAAGTTGATCAGTTGACCAGTTGATCAGGCAGGTTGAATACGGGGGGATCAGTTGGCATGAGTTAACCTGTTGACCAGTTTATAAGATAACAGAAAGGACTAAGTGATTTAGAGTAGAAAATTGACAAGCGATAAGTTATATGGGAAAGATTATAAATTATTGATAATAGTTATACCTTTTGTGTAAGTGAAGTGTATGCTAGAGACAGGGTATCAAAATTTTGAGGCATTGAAAGTGTGGCAAAAGAGCCGAGAACTAAAAAACGAGATCTTCCAGCTGGTTAAAAGTTTTCCGCAAGAAGAGAAATTTCGACTTATCGATCAGGTGATAAGAAGTTCCAGGTCAATAAATATCCAGATTGCAGAGGGCTATGGAAAACGTAGCAATAAGGACAAAATAAAATATTGTATGCAAGCCAGGGGATCTTTGAGTGAAACGTTAAACCACCTTATTGACGCAGCTGATTGTTCCTATATAAATGCTGAACAACTTCGATGCTATCGGAGCAAATTAGATGAGCTGGAAAGAATTTTAAATGGGTATATCAAATACCTGAAAAGCCTCCCCATAGAGGGTTAAGTTTGAGGTTATTACTGCCTTTTACAGGTCAACTGATCAACTCTACCCCATTTATGCCCAAAGTAACTTAATATCAATAAGGGGCTAATTAACAATTAGTTACCCAATTAACGTATCAACCTGTCAACCTGTTAACCCATCAACTCTGCCCCCCAAACCTTATCTTTGCCGGTCAATTATCTAAAAGGAAGTGGAAAAATCAAACTTTGTCGACCAAATACGGATCTTCTGCCGTAGCGGTCATGGTGGAGCAGGCAGCAAGCATTTTATGCGTACCAAATTCAACCCACAGGCCGGTCCTGATGGTGGTGATGGCGGCCGTGGCGGACATATTATCCTGCGCGGGAATAAGAACCTGTGGACCTTACTGCACCTTCGTTATTATAAGAACGTACTGGCCGAAGACGGTCAGGGTGGTAATAAGAACAATATGACCGGTCGCGATGGTAAAGACATTATCATTGAGGTGCCCCTGGGCACTGTTACCCGCGATGAAGAGACTGAGGTACAGGAAGCCGAGATCCTGGAACATGGTCAGGAAATTGTTTGGGTAAAAGGCGGCCGCGGCGGTCTGGGTAATGCGCAGTTTGCGACCCCTACTAACCAGGCGCCTGAATATGCACAACCTGGTGAACCGGGTGAGGAAGGCTGGAAAGTGGTGGAATTGAAAGTGCTGGCCGATGTAGGATTGGTGGGTTTCCCCAATGCCGGTAAATCGACCCTGCTATCGGTGATCACTGCCGCCAAACCCAAAATTGCGGACTACGCATTTACGACCATAAATCCCAATTTAGGCATTGTGGCCTATCGCGATGGCAAAAGCTTTTGTGTAGCCGATCTGCCCGGAATTATTGAAGGAGCTGCTGAAGGCAGAGGGCTGGGTCACCGGTTCCTCCGTCACATTGAACGCAACTCAGTATTGTTATTTGTTATCCCTGCCGATAGCAATGACCATAAAAAGGAATTCAACATCCTGCTAAATGAGCTGGAAGAGTACAATCCAGAACTGCTGCATAAGCAATTCCTCATTGCGATCAGTAAGAGCGAAATGCTCGATGATGAATTGAAAGCCGCTATTGAAAAGGAGTTGCCAACAAACGTCCCCCATATATTTATTTCTGCCTTTACCCAGCAAGGGTTGAACGACCTGAAGGATATACTGTGGAAAGCATTGAATGAAGACCCGGAGGCACAGAACAGTTAGTAGGCACCTATTGTGACAAAACAATAAGCCGGTTACACTAACAGGGTATTGGAAATGCCGCCGATATAGTTAACTTAGGATTCCCTAAATACTGTTTACTATGGCGGTTATAACCGGTATCTTAAAACGCCTGGCTACCCTGGTGCGCAATCTCTTACGTGCACTATGGGTTTTCTTCCCCGGCATTCTATTTCTTGTATTAACCCTGGTGTGCTTCTGGAACCTTGCACAAGGTAAAGACCTGATGGTGCTGGCTACTGAACACCGGGGCTTTTTCCTGTTATTTCAATCGTTATTAAGTTTTTTGGTGCTGGTGAGCTGGTATGCCGCCCGCACCGTTGCCAATGCCAAAAAGCAAAGTGTGCATACGGCACCGGATTATTTGCAGGAAGGGTACTATAAACACATGCCCCGCTTTATAGGATTTACTCTGTTCACCATTATTATGCTGGCCTTTATTCAAACACCTTTGTTTGGCAGCGGCATTGAAGAGGATACCAAATTGTACTACGGACTTTTACTGGCTTCGATCCCCTATTACTTTTGGATGAACAAAGTGTTTGAACGGAATTTCAAGCGCCTCCGGTTCAATAAATTGTTTTATGGAACGATGGTGGTCCTAATTACCGGGTCTGCCTTAATTACAATGAACATCAGCCGTTATAGCTGGCTGGTAGTGATCATGCTGTTGGTGTTACAAGCCTGCTTTATGGTATTGGTAGTTACCCGGCGGGAAATATTGGAAAAAGAAAAAAGGACAGGTCTGAAGGCGGCATCAATGACCGGCAAGAGTTACCGGCTGGCCAGTTTCCTGGGCATACCAACCGAAGAAGTTCGTTTTCATATGGTCTTTTTAATGATCAGCCTGGTAGCGATGGCCGTTTACCTGGCCTGTACCCTCAATGTGGCATTTGCTGTAGGAATGGGTTCCTTTCCTTTTGTATTGCTGGCCTTCTCTGTATTTATGGGCTTTGGATTTATATTGTCGTTCTTCTCCATTCGTATTGGCATAAACATCCATGTTATTTTCCTGATCCTTATTTTCATTTTTGGCCAGTGGACGGAACGCCACTATGCAGCCCTGGCTAAAAGGAAAAGCACCATCAAAGAAACCTTTGCCGATAAAGCCAGCGTAAGGGATTATTTTATTCAATGGGTAAAAGACCGCGATACGCTGATCAGAAAATCGAAAGAGTTCCCGGTCTACTTTGTGTTGTCTGATGGCGGTGCCTCCCGCTCGGGTTACTGGGTGGCTTCTGTATTGGGAAAGTTAGAGGATACCTCGCAACATGATTTTTCAAGACACCTGTTTTGTCTGTCAGGTGCTTCGGGTGGCAGTGTAGGAAATGCGGCTTTTTATACGCTATTAAAAGATGCTGCCGATCGTCCTGATAAAAACCTACCCAATAATCAGCTTTTTTACAATGCGGGTAAGGAATACCTGCGCAGTGACTTTCTTACGTATACTCTCAGCCGTATGCTGGGGCATGATTTCTTTGTGCCAATGATCCCCTTCAATACCAATGGCGACAGGGCAAAAGCATTGACCGATGCCCTGGAGCAGGCGCCAAAAGACAGTGTGTTGTTAAAGAACCAACTGCAAGTGCCTTTTTCGGAGCTGGCGATTTATAAGAACCGGGTGAACACAAAACTGCCCATTCTTTGTGTAAACACTACTCGTATGCAGGATGGAGCCCCATCAGTGATCAGTACCATTGCAATTGATCCGCTCACATTTAATAATCGGGTCGATGTACTGGCGAGGCTTACCGATAGCAATGACATGAAGTTGAGTACGGCAGTAGTATTAGGCGCAAGCTTTCCGTATGTTAGTCCGGCCGGCCGTGTACAGGGTTTAAAGTTCCTGAAAAAAGGACCAACAGAATTTCCATTCTATTTTGTGGATGGCGGCTATGTGGACAATTCCGGCGCGGGGGTAGTGCATGAAATGATCATTAAATTGAATTCCCTGCGTGATTCCATCTGCCGCTCGAATAACGATACGGTGTTGAGAAGCAATTGCCAGAAGATCTCTTTCTATGTAATGCACATCAGTAACGGTCCGGAGGGAGATGTATTATTAAAAAAGATAAACCCATTTGTGAATGACCTGGCGGCCCCCCTTAAAACATTGATGGGTGCCTATGGTGTGCAAACAAGTATCAACGATAGCCGCCTGAAGAATTACCTGTCGGGTATGTATGGTAATAACCTGCATTACAAACCTATAAACCTTTACCGGCCTCAGGAGCCATTGAAATATTCGATGAACTGGGTCATTTCGGGCCGAACATTGGATAGTATGGACCAGCGGCTATATTCCAGCGATGTGCGGGCGTATATGGTGAAGATATTACAGGAGCTAAAGCAATAAAGGTTTGGCGGTGCCGCCGAACCGTCGTTCGGGCGGGCAAATCCATTGCTGGCTGGCCATTTAATGAAATTTTTCAATAGGTTTGCCACCACAAAAGCTATCAATTATATGAAGAAAATTCTTTTAACGGTTGTGTTAGCCGTTACTATGGTGCGCACCTTTGCCGATGAAGGCATGTGGCTGCCACTATTGCTTGGACAACAAGTGTATAACGACATGGTGAAGCGCGGTTTAAAGCTTACCAAAGAACAGTTGTACAGCGTAAACAAGGCCTCGCTTAAAGACGCGATCATCATTTTCGGTGGATTTTGCACCGGTGAAATTGTAAGTAATGAAGGCCTTATTTTTACCAACCACCACTGCGGTTATGATGCCACAGCCAATGCCAGTACGGTAGAACACAACTACCTCAAAAACGGTTTCTGGTCAAAAAGCAAACAGGAAGAAATCCCATCTCCCGGCTTATATGCTGAGTTCCTGACAGAAATTAAAGATGTTACTGCCGAAATAGTTGATTCAGCAAAAGGATTGAGTGGCCTGGACCGGGTGAGAAAAGTATCAGACGTTATGGCCGCCATCAACAAACGTAACAGTGATGAAGCAACCCAAACCATTGCACGGGTAAGCCCAATGTTCAAAGGCAACCAGTACCTGATGTTTGTATACAAGCGTTATTCAGATATTCGCCTGGCTGGTGTTCCACCTGAAAGCATTGGTAAATATGGTGGCGATACCGACAACTGGGAGTGGCCCCGTCATACCGGCGACTTTTCTATCTTCCGCGTATACATGAGCAAAGATGGAAAACCTGCTGACTACTCACCCGAGAATGTGCCATTGAAACCCAAACACTTTCTGCCTGTATCTATCAAAGGCATTAAAGATGGTGATTATGCCATGATCTATGGTTATCCGGGCAGCACCAACCGTTACGAAACATCATACGGTATCAAACAAAAAATTGATATCGACAATCCAACAACGGTGAAGCTGCGCGATATGAGGTTGAAATTTATGTTTGATCAAATGAAGAACGATGCGGCAGTTAAACTGCAGCTGGCCAGTGATTATGCTTCTATAGCCAACTACTGGAAGTTCTTTGATGGGGAAAGCAAACAACTGGTCAAATACGATGTGTATGATCAAAAGAAAGCCGCCGAATCAAAATTCCAAACATGGGCCAATGGTAAACCAGAGTTTGAGAACATTTTCAAAGACTGGGGCACTGCATACGACCAATGGCGTCCTTATTCAAAACACCGGGTGTATATCAATGAAGGCATATTTGGATCTCCCTTGTTAGCTTTTGCCGCCTCTTTACAACAGGTGGAAAACGCCATTGCGAAAAAAGGCGGTTCAGCCGATATTAAAAAAGCAGTGGAAGCAGCAAAAGAAGCAAGAGCTGAATTGTTGAAGGGGGAGAATAAACCATCTGACCAGAATATTGTGGCGACTGTATTAATGATGTATTACAAGGATATTGATAAGGCGCAGCACCCCATCGGCTTCTATGATAATTTAAAATCAAACTTTGGCGACCTGAACGACGAAGCCACATACAAAAAATATGCGGCCAGTATCTTCGCAAACACCATGATACTGGACAATGCCAAATGGGATGCTTTCGTGAGTAATCCCGATGCTACGGTTTTACAGGCTGATCCTGCATATGCCGTTTCAAGTGCTTTTTTAAAGAACTGGCAGGGAAAGTATTATCAATATTACCAACAGTTCACAACAAAGAACAACGATTTTGGACGCCTTTATCTGAAAGGAGTGATGTTAATGGATACGGTAAAAGCCAAAAAAATGTATCCCGACGCTACTTTCACTATGCGGGTAAGCTTTGGGAATGTAAAAAGCTATGCTCCCCGTGATGCCGTTAAGTATGATTACGTAACTACCATGAAAGGTATTCTGGAAAAATACAAACCCGGGGATTATGAGTTCGATCTGCCGGAAAAGTTACTGGAGCTGGCTAAGAAAAGGGATTATGGACAATACATCGACAAACAGCGAAATGACCTGGTAGTGGGCTTTATTACTACCAACGACATTACCGGCGGAAATTCCGGCTCACCGGTGATCGATGGGATGGGGAACCTGATTGGACTGGCATTTGATGGCAATTATGAAGCATTGAGCCACAAGATCTCATTCGATCCGGTTTATAACCGTACTATTTGTGTAGATGTTCGCTATGTCTTATGGTGCATCGACAAACTGGGAGGTGCTACCAACCTGATAAATGAGTTGAAACTGGTTAAACAGTAATCAATTAACATACAATTAAAAGAGTGGTCCCGCTGTAAGCGGGGGCACTCTTTTTTCTTTTTAAAAATGCTGTACTATTTTTGCAAAAAATTCCAATATCGATGGAGCAACAAGATCAGGTTGATTTATTACAGGATGTAAATGAAGAGGCGAATTACATGGACCCGGCTCCCCGGGGTTTGCGCCTTGTGAACCACATTGTAGACCAGGTGGTTATAGGTGTTGCCATCAATGGCGTTAAAAGTATTATAGCTTTTAGCAGCAAAACAGAAGCATATAAAAATTCATTATTCTTCCGCGAAGACCTGGCGGGACTTCAATTCTCACTCCTGGTCTCATTGGGCACTTTACTACTTTATTATACTGTTTTTGAAGCGACTACAAATGGTAGAACAATTGGTAAGATGTTAACGGGTACCACTGCTATTACGCAGGATGGGAGTCCGTTTACCTTTAAACATGCATTTTTGCGTACCTTATGCCGCTTTATTCCCTTGGAACCGTTCAGTACGTTTGGTTACCTGCCCTGGCATGATAGCATTACAAAAACGGCGGTGGTCAAAAAAACCTGGTAAGGGACACAAGGTTTAAAAGACAGAGATAAGGTTAAAGTTCAAAAAATTAGTTCCGACTATAAAAAACGGGCTTCACGCATTTGCGTGAAGCCCGTTTTACTTATCAGGTAGGTAACTTATCAACTTGTAAACTTCTCATATTCCTTCTGCACATCTTCTTTTCTGGGGCGTATAATAAGGCGCAAAGTGGGGTCATTGGTTACAAACGACCAGAACCAGCTAAAAGCCAGTTTTACTTTGTTACGGAAACCAATTAATGGAATAATGTGAATGAACAGCCAAACCAGCCAGGCGCCAAAGCCTTTAAAGAAGAATTTAGGAAGGTCACCTACGGCCTTGTACTTTGAAATAATGGCCATGCTGCCCTTGTCGTTATATGCAAAGGGCTCCATGGGTTTGTTGTCTGTAACTCTGGATAAATTTTTTGCCAGCAGAATACCCTGTTGAATGGCCACTTGGGCTAATTGAGGGTGCCCCCCGGGATAGTTTTTATCGGTTGTTTGCAAACAAAGATCACCCAGGGCAAATATGTTTTGTGTGCCTTGCACTTTATTATTGGCATCAACCATAATTCTTCTTCCCCGGCCAACAACGGACGCTGGCAGTCCCGGTACTTCTCGACCTGTTACCCCTGAGGCCCAGATCAGCACCTTGGTGGGAATGGTTCTGCCGTCAGAAAGGTAAACCGTATCATTGTTATAATCTTTTACGGCAGTATTGTTGATCACATGCACGCCAAGTTTTTTTAGTACCCTGGTAGCCTCCTGCTGGGATTTTTGGCTCATGGGCCCCAGCAATGCCTTTCCTGCATCTATGAGGTAAAGGTGCGAGCGCAAGTCTTTTATTTCAGGGTATTCTTTTGCGGCTATGTTACGTCCCAGTTCAGCCAGCATACCGGCCAGTTCAACACCGGTAGGCCCGCCGCCACAGATCACGATATTCAGGTGTTTTTCTTTTTCTTTCGGGTCTTCGGCATGTACTGCTTCTTCCATGTTCAACAGTAAATGATTGCGCAGGTTTAGAGCGTCATCGATGCTTTTCATCGGCAGCGAATTGGCTTTCACGCGCTCCATGCCAAAATAATTACTTTCAGTACCCATAGACAATACCAGGTAGTCATATTCTACCACACCGGTGTCTGTTTCAATATTATTCTGCTCAGGGTTTACCTTTTGCAGGGAACCCATATGAAACCGCAGGTTGGTCTTCTCCTGAAATAATCTGCGAAATGGATAACTGATATTGGAGGGTTCTATAAAAGCGGTTGCTACCTGGTATAACAGCGGAGGAAAAAAATGGTAATTATTCTTGTCTACCAGGGTAATGAGAAAGCGGCTGTCTTTGCAAAGATGTTTAATCAGGTTAATGCCGGCAAATCCGCCACCGACAATAACGACTTTTTTTAATGGTTGTTCCATAACTCGTTCTTCTTATTAACATTAATGAACAATTGTGCCCCCGGTTTGTATAATGGGGCATCTAGCGCCGTACTAACTTTTCAGGTTATGGCAAGTGTTAAGTAAGCAGGGATGGAGATAGATAGATGGAACAAAGTTCGTTACTATTATTGAAATAGCATAAAATTCCTAAAAAGATAGTTGTTGTACCATCAGTTTTAACCATTTGTTAGTCTGGAAATAAGGCAAGTTGTTGCCGAATGTAGCTGGGTTTATTAACAATGAAGTTCTGAATAGTCGGTCATGATCATGGGTATCACTTTATCCATGATCGTCCTTAAAGCAATGATATGTTTTTTAAGCGCCGGGAGTTCCGGATCTACCCAAACACCCGTTTCGATTTTTTCGGCAAGGGTGGCAGCTGAAGATATGTTTAGGTTATTTAGTGATGACTTCATACGATGGGCCAGGAACTGTACCTGTTTAATGTCTTTTTGTTCAAAAGCCGTTTCCATGTTTTTGATCCCGATGGTGGTTTCGCTGATAAACAGCTGTAGCATTTTAAGGATGAACTTTTTATCGCCACGGGTGATTTGTTTCAATTTACACAGATCGTATAATGGAGTTTCGTCGATGGCTGTTATTTTGACCGGGCCAAAATGTGTTTCACGCCCGAGCCATTTGGCAATAAGACGAACAAGGTCTTCTTCTTCAAAAGGCTTGCTTAAATAATCGTTCATCCCTGCCTGTATGCACTTTTCCATTTCTCCTTTTACGGCATTGGCGGTAAGCGCAATTATAGGGATATTAGAGGCCAGGTCCTGTCTGATGTGGTGGGTGGCTTCCAGTCCATCCATTACCGGCATTTGAATATCCATCAGAACAATATCAAAATGGTTATTACGAAGGGCCTCCAACGCTTCCATCCCGTTTACCGCTTCAGAAATGGCAGCACCATATTGGTTCAGGATGGTTTCTGCAACCACCCGGTTCATTTCATTATCCTCTACCAGTAATATTTTTTTATCGGCCAGAATATGAGCCTCTACATGACTGTTATCTTTTTTGGGGAGATCGTTTTCGACCCCTTTGGCAAATTCCAATAGGATGGTAACGATAGTGCCTTCGCCTTTTCTACTCTGTACCTCAATGGTGCCATTCATCAATTCAACCAACTGTTTTACGATGCTCATGCCGAGCCCGGTACCGCCATAGCTGCGGGCTATACTTTCATCTTCCTGGCTGAATTTATTAAAAAGGTTTTTCAAATAGCCTTCGTCCATCCCTTTGCCGGTATCGCTGATAACGATCACCAGTTCCTGCGAATAGAGGTGGTTATTATTGAGCAGGCATTGTAACGTTACATTACCCCGCTTGGTGAATTTTATTGAATTACTGAGCAGGTTCATTAAAACCTGGTTTATGCGGTACGGGTCGCCTTTTAAAACTTTGTCAACCTCGGGGGCCACCGACACTTTAAATTGCAGTCCTTTTTCCTCTGCTTTTAGTTTCAGTACCCGGCTGGTATTGGTTACCAGGTCGTGCATATTGAAGCCGATCTCCTCAAGCGTAACCTTGCCTGCTTCCAGTTTTGAAAAGTCGAGAATATCGTTGATGATCACCAGCAGGTTTTCTGCCGCTGTGCCAATGATCTCCAGGAATGACTGCTGTTGTTGATTGAGAATGGTTTTTTGTAATTGTTTGCTCATGCCCAGGATGGCATTCATGGGCGTTCTTATTTCATGGCTCATGTTGGCCAGGAACAGATCTTTGGCATGCACTGATTTTTCGGCAATCTTTTTGGCTTCTTCCAGTTGCCGTTGCAGCATTTTTTGCTCGGTTATATCAAGGTGGATGCCTATAGAACCGATGAGTTGTTGTTTATCGTTATATAATGGTGCGCCGGAAACCAGCCACCAATTCGCATCACTGTTTTTTGTATTAACGTTCATTTCATAGGCATCGGACAACCCCAACAGGCGAGAACTGTTCTTGTTCCTGATCATTTCCTTGTTCTCCTCCTTTACAAAAAGGTCAGATGCGTTCTTGCCGATCAATTCATATTCTTCATACCCGCACAGCAGGCAAAAGCTTTGGTTTACATAGCGGATGTTTTCGTCAAGGTCAACCTCTATAAGGCCCAGGTTCATATTGGCGATAATGCTTCTGTATTTTTCTTCCTGTCTTTTAAGTTTTATCTCCGATCTTTTTCTTTCTGTAATATCGGTGTACGTCCAAAGGTGGCCACGGTAAACATCATCGATAAATAGTGGGATATAGTTTCTTTCCAGCAAGCGGCCATCGGCCATTTTTAACTCCTCGTTATTTACGGGTTGGCGATTTTTTAAATACTGGGCCGTATTGGTCAGGAATTCAATTGGATATTTAAATAAGGCCGTACTGCTTTCGTACAGGTCGGTGCATTGAATGCCAACCAGTGTTTCGGTAGAGCCGGGATAAGCAAAGAAATCTGTGAATTTTTTATTGGTCAGTACCACCGTTCCATTCTCATCCTCCAGCAATACCCCGGTTTGCAGATTGATGAGCAGGTGGCTCAGCCGGTTGGCGGTTGCCGTCAATTCGGCCTGAATGTTTTTATAATTTTGAATATCAGTGAGCGTACCGATGAGTGTAATGGGCCTTCCATTTTTTGACCTGCTGATCACGCCGCCGCGGTTGAGTACCCATCTTATTGAACCATCTTTCAATTTCACCCGGTATTCAGCACAATGTTTGGAAATTTCGCCGGTCATATACTTTTGGAAAATTTCCACAGCTATGGGGCGGTCTTCCTCCACAATGGTTTGCCACCACACCAGGTTTTCATTTCCTTCATAAACAGTGCCGTCGAGCTCAAGGATTGATCTTTCATTAACGGCAAAGGTCATGGTACGGGTAGGGAAATGATATTCCCAAACGTTGTCATCGATGGTTTGAAGCGCAAGACGCAATCGTTTTTCAGATTGTTGCAGCAGGGCATCTGCTTTTTTCTTTTCCTGCAATTCATGCTCCAGGTAATTGATAATATCTGTGAGGTCGTCGGTTTCGCTATACGCAAGGGTATCACTACCCTTGAATTTATTAATGGTTTCTTTTAAGTGCTGAATGGAGGCATGTTTGAGCAGGGCCTCTTTTTTTAATTGTTCGTTTATTTGAATGTATTCTTTTTCGCTGATGGCGAATGCATGATTGAACAGTTTCCGGTCACGTTCATATTCTTCATAAGAATCGTGCACGGCCTGAATAAAACGGTTCAGGTGCTCCTGCAAATAATAATCTTCAGGAAGGTATTTTTTGATCTGCCGTTCAAGAAGTTTATTGAAACTCATATCACAGTTATATCTCGTCAAAGGTTGTTATGGTCATTGTTTGGTTATGTAATTCGCATTTTGCGTGGTCATTAAAGGGCGAGATCTCACCATAAGAGTAAAAGCCAGTGAGCAAGGTTTGGTTGCCAAATGTGTCGGCAACAGCCTCTACTTCTTCTTCGGTGCGTTTACCCAAAATGATCTTACGGCCAACACAACTGATCAATAAGGCCAGCTGGGGGGCACTCGGTAATTTTTTAAAAGCCTTGCTGGCGGCATTGGTGGCCGCATCAACCAGTTTATCGAAATTCGCTTTCATAAACCGTACTTTTGACCCATTTGGAACGTCACCGGCAAATACCATGCTGCCGGTTTCCTGGTCAATGGAAAGAATAGTGCGTACAATGGGTACATCCTCTTCGTGTACTTTAACGCCCAGCGGGAACAACAAGGCCGATCCGGGTAATTCTTCCGCATAAGGACCGAGATATGTTTTATACAGGTCTAGCGCCTTTTGGCCTTCTATTTCAAACAGCTGATTAGCAACCGATTTGGTAACCGTGCGTTCGGGGCCAAAAATTTCCCAGCCTCCCATAGAGGCATGAGAAACTATAAAGTGTTTACCATAAAATGGAATGGCCACAATATTACCACAGGATGGTTTTTTATTTAGTCCTACAACGGTTGATTTAAAATTGTTGCCATCGCCCGCCAAACCGCCGGTAACCGGCACGCGGTCATCCACCAGTTCGTTAATGCCACGCACCAGTTCGCTGCCATTCACATTACTGCCATCAGAAATGACCAGGATGTAAGCAAGATCAGTGAAGTTGATCAGCCGGATCAGGGCCTTGCCAGCTTCATAACTGTTTTCAAAATCGCGAATGTTTACCATAACAGGTTGAATGGAAGTTTTTTCCAGTTCAATAGCTGCAATGGAAACAGAATTGTCGTTTACCCGGTTGTTGATGATCTCACCCGCTGTGGAGCAAAGAACAATGTGTGCATTGGGGAAGGTAATTTTCAGTTCTTCAAACACTGGCTGCGTACAAATGACATCTTTACCGCCAAACCCCAGTACAAGCTGTGATTTAGCAAGATTGGCCAAAGAGGTTTCGTTTTGTGGTTGAAGCTTATTCTCGGTGTACTGTAATAGGGTTGTATGCATATGGAAAACGTTTAAGGTTAATACGGGGTCATACGATTTCTTTGGTTAATGAATATGTATATGCATGGGCAATGGAAATTGCCCGTTCAATAAAAACGAAACATGCGACATTTTATTCACTGATAAATGCCAGGGGTAGCGGATAACTCTTATTTAATTTAGCCTTAATTTTTAAAACAGCAACTTAGTTATACTACTAAATTATCCTGAAATAGCGGTATAGCGGTGATTCTATCATATAACCGTTAGTTTATTGACCACGGTCAATATTAGAGCTATGAAAAATGATCGAAAATATTATCTGAAGGAATAAAGGCTGTAGGGGCGGCTAAGGGTTTTGTTGTAGGAGGCTTAAAAGTTTGGTTTTCTGTTTTAGCGCAGCGTTGTAGCCAGCTTCATAGATCTGGTCGGCCTTATTTACATCGAACATCCCAAATTCATGCAGGTCGGGTTCCAGGAAGAGATCGAGTCGGTCAGTCTTACTGTAAACAACGGGAGCAATGGCCATGTGAAAGCACTTTTCAATCATGTTCATTTTACCAATACGTTTACCATTACCGAGACCTTTGGGAATATTGTTTACATAACAGCCAATAAGAACGTCGCAGTTTGTTTCGAGCGGTTCAACCGGAAAGTTGTTTAACAGGCCACCGTCAACCAGTACATGATCATCAATTTTCACTGGTTCAAAAATAACCGGCACCGAGGCGGAGGCAATAACTGTTTCAATGAGTTTGCCCTTTGAGAACGTAACTGCTTTGTTGTTGGCAAAATCGGTAGCGGTGATGTACAACTTTTTGTTCAGGCTTTCAAAGGAGTTATCGGGAATGAGGGTTTGTAAAACCTTTCGTAGCACTTTCATGGAAAAAAGGCCGTCTTTATTCAGTAAAAAGCTCGACCAGCCGAAGTAGGAGTTCTTTTTAAGCAGGTCACGGATTTTTTGGGGGGAATGGCCGGCTGCGTAAAGCGCTCCCACAATGGCGCCGGCGCTTACGCCGGAAATGGCATAGGGTTGAATTTGTAATTCTTCCAGCACCTGTAACAAACCTAAATGAGCGAATCCTCTAACACCGCCCCCGCTTAAAACAACACCTGTTTTTACCATTTATTATGTGAATTTTCAGGCATACAATGTAGATGCTTTTATCAGGAAATGCAAGCCCACCCCCTGGGATTATTTTTAACATTTCACTGCTTTTTATTCCCTTGCTGAAAGAAATATAACGGGGTTATTTCCGTTAGCTGGGAATAATGCTTATTACTATGAAGAAGACCCTTATTATCCCTGCCATCTTTTTTGGACTGCTGGTTAGCTGCCGGCCGGAGGAGAATCCTGAGCAGCTAAAGGCGATTAACCAGAGTTTGGAGTATGCGAATGGGGTTATGCAGGAGGCGAATAATAGGGTTTATTATGAATTTATGGAAAAGAAAAAAGAGCTTAGTACTGGGGTGTATGCAGCGGTATGGGAGCCTAGGGCAATCCAAATAGGAAGATATTCCGATAGCATCAGGCACTTTATAAATATTATAAAAGACGAGTTAATAAAGAAGTCGGATCGTTTAAAAATTGACTATGTTGAGGTGACAAAGCAATTGCACAACCCTGAAGGAATTGGCGGGCAATTGGTGAATAAACTAATTGCATTCAAAGACAGCATTCAGGCTTTATTCATTTCGGATAATAGGATGGCTCGCCCCTATATGCAAGATCTTTTAAAAACAATTCCCTTATTGCCAACATACCGGGATAGCTTACCTGAGGACAAGAAAAGAGAATACAAAAAGAATTGGTTAGAGAAAAGTTTCGGTAAAACCTCTGCATTAATGGGTATGATCATGTTGAATAAAATAGAGAGCGATGTGTTAGCAATGGAGAATGCATTAATTACGTATTGCATAAGCCAAATTTCAAACGGGTGTAATTTATTAAAATTTAAATATTCGGCAGTTATCATCTTAAGCAGTAGTTATATAAAACCAGGGCAATCAATACAGGTGTCAGCGGGATTAGGTGAGTTAAGTTCGGCTGCGGACCCAATTATAACCATAAATGGTAATCGGGTGCCCTTAAGTGATGACGCTATGGCCCAATACAGTTTTAAACCAACGGGCAAATCAGGAAAGCATCATATGCCGGTGACAATCGAATTTATAAAACCAGATGGAACAAAAGAGACTGTAACAAAGAGCCTGGAATATATAATCGCTGAAAATTAATCCCTTTAACAATGAACAGAAACCTCCTACCCCTTGCGGTTGCAGTTTTATTACTGGCTGCCTGCCGGCAACAGGAAAATGAAAGTCAGCTGAAAGAGATCAGTGCGGGTTTTGAAAAAGCCAACGATGCAATTAGTGATAAGAATAGATTAGGGTACGAATCAATGAGAGAAAAACTTAAGGACCCTC
This sequence comes from Niastella soli, assembly GCF_017742245.1. Taxonomy (GTDB): domain Bacteria; phylum Bacteroidota; class Bacteroidia; order Chitinophagales; family Chitinophagaceae; genus Niastella; species Niastella soli. The sequence goes on along the minus strand of NZ_JAGHKO010000001.1, from coordinate 1,228,941 downwards.
CAACACAAGACATGGCGCTTGTTTGGTTGCCCAGGGCTGAAGTGGTATCCCGGCAAGTCAACCAAACAAAATTGTGTATTGAAGAGCTTAAAGAAGCGCTAATAATACGTTCAGATAGTTTTACCAAAAGCGACAACAACATTGTTCGGGATTTACTGGAGAATAGTGGAAAAGGTGATGAATTGTTTAAAAAGCTGGCCTCATTTATTGATAGTCTAAGCACTGTGTTTAATTCGGACGAGTTTATAAGCAATCAATTTATGATGGCTGTTTTAAAGAATGATAGCATTGGATTTCATAAACATGTTCCTTTATTATCACATCAATATATTTCAGTGAGGCTTAACGATAACCAAAATTCTAAAGAGTGGGTGAAAAATAAATTTGCCAATAGCTCCCCTTTGTTGGCTTTAGCCATGTTAAATAAAATAGAATCGGATGTGGTGCTGACTGAAGATTTTCTCATTAATTATTGCAATTCGAAGGTAGCATATAATTTTTGCGGGTATGTAAAACTTTGGGTAATTGGTTCATTAAGCAGTAGTTGTGTAAAGTCAGGAGATACAGTAGAAGTTACAGCGGGCGTAGGGAAATTCGATGATATGATGCGTCCGCGCATTACTATTGATGGAATTTCTCAGCGATTAAATAACAAAAAGGTAGCGGTACATGCGTTTATCGCAAATGGAAAGCCGGGAAAACATTCTGTGCCGATAAAAATTGAATATATTGATGTGAATGGAAGACGCGAGACGGCTACAAAAGAATTGAGCTACTATATCATGGATCCAAAGTAAATAACCGGCCGGCGATAGAACCCAATTTATTTCCGTGTAGATAGCGTTGAGTAAACATAAAACCAAAGAATACACACAATTAACATTGCTGATGTGTATTTCTTTACCGCTTTTGAAGAAACTTCGCTTGAACTTTTTACAATCGCATAATTATAGCCAATTAAAAAGCAGCCGAATTTTATCCACCAATTTCTCATGATTTAAAAGTTTAGAGTTTTCTTTTTAATATAGAGTGATGTGATATGGCCGCGATGGTAGAAGCAGCTTATTTTCTATGAAGGCTAACTTCTTTAACTATTTATGCCTTTTGAAGCTGCTAATCAAATTATTAGAATTGATTTCCTGATGTAGAGCCACGCTTTAAATGTCACTTTTATTTGAAAAAAGGTGACATTTGTTGCTTTAATATGCCGGTCTTTGCAATGACTTCAATCTTTATGATTATTTAATAAAGCACAGGCAGTGGTATCATAGAATTTCGTGGGTAAATTATCAAAGCCTGGAACGGACCTCTTTATCATTCATTCCTCCCACTGAGGTACTTGATGTTTATAGACAGGATTATAAACTTATGCAGGAACAAATGATCTATGGAGATACCATGTCTTTTGATGAGCTAATTGATCAATTAAAACATTTACAGAGTGAATTCCGGAGAAACATCAAAGCCATCTCCAAATAATCCCCTAAAACTTAATCTTCAATCCATACTTACTCTTCAACGTCAACAGCGCTTCTGCATTTCCTTTGGCATCATCAACCGGGTGATGCGTATGTTTTGTTTTACGCAGGTGTTTGAAGTTCTGAAAGGTGTCTTTTACCAGTCCCTTATACAAACTGCCCAGGTTCTGCGAACTAAAGCCAAACGGATTGGCCTGCGTAAAATGATGAAAATACCAACAGATAAACATCCAGTCGAAACCGTTATTGTCACTAATAAAAACTGGCCGGTCTTTAGCCACATTTTTGATCCAGGCAGCAAAGTTCACCATTACGGTTTGGGGATCATCAAATAACAATGTTTCCTCCCTGGTAAACCCGGAAACAGCCAGGGCTTCCGGTATGAATTTATCGGAGATGGGTTTTAATTGCCCGTAAAAAGTTTTATCCAGTTGTTCATCAACCAGCACTGCGCCAAAGGAGATCATGGAGTAATCACCAGGTATGGGGCCATCCGTTTCAACATCTACCATTATGTAGGCCATATGATCATTTGTTTTAATCTTCTATTCGCCGCCAAAATAATAAAAATTGAGCCATATTACTAATTGCCTGTTTCGTTAATTTGCTATATCATAAATCAACACCCATGACCTGTTTAAAAACGATTGCTGCTCTTTTGCTGTTCACCTGCCTGACAACAATAACCGCCGCACAGAACAACCAGCCCTGGAAAGGAAAGAAATGTGCCGTGGTATTAACTTATGACGATGGATTGGATATAGATATTGTCAACGTGCTTCCAGCATTGGATTCCCTGGGCCTGAAAGGCACTTTTTATATAGCCAATTACCAGGGGCGCCTGCAATCGCAGCTACCGGCCTGGCGTAAGGCTGCAGCCAATGGGCATGAACTGGGTAACCATACCCTGTTCCATCCCTGTGAAGGTGGCCGGGCCGGACGAGAGTTTGTAACTGCCGATTACGACCTCAACAATTACTCCATGCGCCGTATCACCAATGAAATAAAGGCCATGAATGCTGTATTGTCGGCCATTGATGGCAAAACCAACCGCACCTTTGCCTTTCCGTGTGGCGATAATAAAGTACATGATACCGCCTATATCGATTCTTTACGAAATGATTTTACGGGCGCCCGCGGCGTGGTAGGCACTATTCCTGCTATTGATAAGATTGATTTATATAACCTGCCCGGTTATGGGGCGGTGAATAACTCCGGCGAATCCATGATAGAATGGGTGAAGGAAGCCCAGGCAAAACAAGGACTGCTGGTGATCATCTTTCATGGCGTAGGTGGCGGGCATGATTTGAATGTTTCCCTGTCTGCTCACAGCCAGTTACTGCACTATCTTAAACAACATGAAAAAGACATTTGGATAGCGCCAATGGTGGATGTGGCTTCGTTCGTCAGAGATAATCAGAAAAAGAGACCATGATCAGTCTCTTTTTCTGAGCTGTTTATTATCCATTGGTTATCCTGCTTATCAATACAAGCCCCAATATACCAATGGCTATAATGGCAGTGATAATAGAAACAATAAACGCATTTCTTTTTATGAGCTCCGCTTTTTTATCGGGTGTGGGTTCCATAGATACGATCTCCTTTAAATTTTTTATGCTATTGCATATCAAATGAGATACCTCTTTCTTACATAAAGCCCTTTAGTTGTAATTAATTGATATAAACCTGTTTATGTCATGCTGAAACCGATGATCGAAATTGTATTTAAAAAGGACCCTTTCATTTTGGAAGGGTCTTTTTTAAAATGATATAATATTTTCTGCTCCTGTAGTTTGCGTTTAGTGCAACAATTTTTCTCAAACGCGTGCCTGGCTTGTGTTCTACTAATTTACGCTTTTAGTTCCTCTTCAACCGGTATGTTTTTGGCACCCTGAGCTCCCCAGAGAAGCTGCTGTATGAAGTACAAAAACTACATGATTATGAAAACTTACCGGTTATTATTACCCGCATCATTGGTTGCGATGGCTACATTGGGTCATTTGTCCGCATCCGCTCAACACAACAGGGTCTATCATAAGGAGCAATTCCAGGTAGTAGACACCACGGCGTTTTATTTATATTATCAAAACAAGAACGTAGTGCCGGTGGGCGGCAAAGGAATGTACAGAGCCAACCTGTATTTTTTCAGTACTGCTGCAGACAGCCCCATCATTCCACTGACAATTGAAAATTTAAAGAAAGCTTACCCGGCCAGCACTGCGTTTCACTATGCATTGGATGCTTATTTTAATTCAGACAGGCAATTGATGTCATACGATGAATATGCTAAAATGTACAAGCTGAAATACCTGTTCCTTCAAACACTTGTAGCAGTTAACAACCCAACGAGTGATCGTACAACTTCCTATAATAATTTCTAATGACTAAAATTTACAGAATGAAAAAATTAGTAATGGTGGGCCTGCTGGTACAGGGCATTACAACTCACCTTACGGCGCAGGATTCAACAAGTCCCAAAATTCCGTTCAGTGATATTGAGACCAACTGGCAGAATGGGAGCGACCGGCGCGATTCATCCGTTTTTCACGGCGTATACTTTGTGCCCAGTGTTATGGTAGATGTGAATTATACGCATTCGTTCAATAAACCAATCGATAATACAGTGGTAGGGTCCACCGCCCTTGCCCGCAATAATGAAGTACAACTTTCGCATTTAAGTGTAGGTGGTGACTTTACTTATCAAAATGCAAGAGCAAGATTAATGATGCAGTTTGGAACAAGATCTATTGTAGTGCCCAGAAACGATGTTAGCCCATACAGGGGGCAATATCAATTGGCCAATGTATATCGCTATTTGAGTGAAGCATACGTAGGTTACCATTTTAATAAATGGTATGGTATTAATGTAGATGCTGGTTTGTTCATGTCGTACATAGGCCTGAATTCATATTACCAGGTAGAGAACTGGGAGTACCAGGCTTCCTATACGTCTGATAATACCCCCTGGTTCTTTAATGGGATCCGTTTGCAGATATTTCCTACAAAGCACCTCAAAATTGAACCCTGGCTTATCAATGGCTGGCAAAGTTATGGCCGGTTCAATAAGCAACCTGGGTTGGGTGCCAATATTACCTGGAACCCTACCAGCAATTTCAAGATACTTACCAATGATTACTACGGGGCCGATGCGGGTGGCCTTCCCGGTAGAAAAAGATTTCATTCAGACAATAGCTTGTTATTAAGATACTATAATAATCCAAAATCCAAAGGTATTAGCAGAATGGCCCTTTCCCTTACCGGTGATATTGGCTTTGAAAAAGGCGATGGCGTAAATGGGTTCAAAAGCAATGATAAAAAGGGCCCTGCTCAATACTTTATGAGTTCCATGATCTATAACCGTATTTGGTTCGCCCAAAACAAACTCGCCTGGACCATAGGCGGCGGCATTATGAATAACCCTGGCCGTTACCTCGTACTGTACCCTACAGGTCAGGCCAGCCCATTACCCGACCCAAACAATCCTACGCAAACCGAAGGAAAATATCCCTTCAGCGCCAATCCTGGCGACCAGTTCAAAGCGTGGGATTGTTCAACCAATTTGGACTTTATGCCTAATCAGAGCCTGCTCTTCCGCGTAGAGTATGTTCACCGGCATGCCAACGTACCATATTTTGCGGGTAAAGGTGGTGTTACATCACCCAATGGGTATACTACTACTCCATTACCGGATGACTGGCGGCCCGACCTGGTAAAATCTGAAGACCGGATCATTTTTGCCTTGTTATTCCGCTTATAATTTTTGCACCATTTTCCGTTGTTTAGACAGGCCCTTTTCATTCTTGAAGAGGGCCTTATTAAATCACCTGAAAAAATTAAAATATGATCTCTCAATATGAAGTTCCAGCCCTGTTAAATGAGGAATTGCCCTCATTGGAAAACAGTACCTGCCCCATTCATTTGTCAGTGAGTGTATACAAAACCATTCATGATTTTACCGAGTATACAAAGACCGCCGTACAAAAACATCACCTGCCATTGGCAAAAAAGTGTTTTAAACTGGCAGAGAAACTATACCGTGAGGGAGATAAGATAGTACGCATGTGCATTGAAAATATTTTTATCTATTCGTTTACCTCGCTGATGCCAGAAGACCGCGTTGAAAGAATTATACTACAATCTTATATTCCTGACTCGCTGAATACTGTTTATATAAAACAGGTTTCAGCCTGTAATTGCTAATTAAAAAACTAATAAAATGGAACCAGATAGTTATGAGGTCATTGTTCGAATAGCCAATTCCAATGACGCTCAATATGCCCTTGCCATTATCCATGAAATGGAATCATCCGCCAAAATAAGAGGCACTGGGATCTCTAAACGAACAACCGAATATATTCAGGAAAAAATGCTGCAGGGGAATGCGGTGATAGCAGTGGCCGCCAATGGAGAATGGGTTGGCTTTTCCTATTTAGAGATTTGGAGTAATGGAGCGTTCGTATCCAACTCAGGACTAATTGTAAGTCCAGCCTGGCGTGAAAAAGGGGTGGCCTCGTTTATAAAAGAAAAAATATTTAACCTGTCGCGACACAAGTTTCCCCAGGCAAAGATCTTCAGCATAACCACCGGTATGGCCATTATGAAATTAAATTCCCGCCTGGGTTTTGAGCCGGTTATTTATGAGGAGCTTCCGCATGATGAAGAGTTCTGGCAGGGTTGTAAAAGCTGTGTGAATTATGGCATATTGCAAAGTAAGGGCTGTAAAAACTGCTTATGTACAGCCATGTTATTCGACCCCAATATGGCAGTGAGTCACGGATAGATATATGTCAGGCCAGGCCAGGCAGACCGAAGTTCCATCACTAAAAACAAAGTCCTGGCCTGTATTTAAACTCCTCTCTATTTATCTTGCTGCTTGCTATCACCTGCCTGCATTTTAGAATGATAATATTGTTTACTAAAATGACAATTCCCCAAAAAACAACGGTTTAAATCGGCGGTAGCTTTATTGTACAAACCTTACATGATCAATTTTTGAATCACCTTATTAATTAACGCCGGCACTTTCTTTAGCAGGAAGCGGCCGTGGCCAATTATTGCCTTTATGAAAAAAAAATTTGATTGCGGTGTGAAACCCTCCGGCCGTTTTATTTTTTCACTTCTTCTATGTTTTACATTTTTTCACTGTTCATTTTCCGGTTCAGCCTATGCACAATCGTTGGCGGTAAGTGGTACTGTAAAAGACGATAAGGGCACTTTGCTGGAAGGTGCCGTGGTAAGTGTAAAGGGTTCTGACAAGTCGGTAGTTGCTGATAACAGGGGCAGGTATACAATCTCTGTGTCTGGCCCTGAGGCAGTGCTGGTATTTTCTTTTACAGGTTATAAAGGGGCGGAAGAAACGGTTGGGCAGCGCAGACAAATTGATGTTACTATGGAGTCAACCGGTGGCAGGCTCGACGACGTAGTGGTGGTTGGATATGGCACCCAAAAGAAGAAAGACCTTACCGGCGCCATTGCTACAGTGGGCAGTGCCGAATTAAACAAACGGGTTGCTACCGACCCCACTCAATTATTACAGGGGAAATTGCCTGGTCTTTCTTTAACCCAGGCATCAGGTGAAGCAGGGAATGAGAATTTTGTATTACGCATACGGGGATTGGGAACAAACAGTTCTGCAGGTAGCAGCCCCCTGATCATTGTAGACGGTTTGCCTGGAAGCCTTACGAACCTGGATCCTCAGAATATTGAATCCATTACCTTGTTAAAAGATGCTGCATCAGCTGCCATTTATGGAACCAGGGCCGCCAATGGCGTAATCCTGGTTACTACCAAGCAAGGTAGTAATGGAAAGTTTCAGTTGAGTTATGACCTTAATGTCGGTATTACCAAACCTACATCACTGCCCGATAACCTGATCTATAATTCCGCCACCTACATGGAGCTTTGGAATGAGGCCGCTATCAATTCCGGTTACCCCAACCGGTTTAGCCAGGCACAGATTGATGCGTATAAGAATCCATCGAATCCAGATCTGTATCCTAACGTAAACTGGCTCGATATCGTGATGCGAACTGTGACCACGCAAACGCATCATATAGGAATGACGGGTGGCCGCAATGGCACCACTTATAATATTGGACTGGGGTACGTGGATCAGCCTGATATCATGATCGGGTTCTCTTATAAAAAGTATAATCTGCAGTTCAACCTCAATTCAAAAATAAACGACTGGGCTACGGTTGGTGGAAGTATGACCTTCAACTACGGAAGAAGAGTGTATCCATCCCGAGGCAGTCAGGACCAGTTCTTATCAGCTTTATCGCAGTCACCTATGTATGGGCCCAAATTGCCAGATGGCAGTGGCCGGTATGTGAATTCAGTGTATCCCAGTGTGCAAACACCTAACAAAAATCCGGTTGCTATTGCTGAAAACGCATTGGTGAACAACAGCGATTATTATTTTCAGAATAACCTGTACATAAATATCCGCCTGTTGAAAGGATTGGAATGGCGGACCAGCGGTGGCTTTAACTTCGATTATCAAAAAACAAACGACTTTAAACCTGTTATTAATCAATACAATTGGTTTGCTGGCCCCAATGACGCGCCAGAACGTACCCTCGATGTAAACGGACAGGGCATGGTAGTTACAGACAATAATTATATTTACCCGGTTGGTTATACGCAGTTGACCTACAGTAAGGAGATCGGCAATCATAATTTCAAAGCGTTGGCCGGAACCCAGGCCGAATATAATAAAACCCAGGTACTGTCGGGCAGCCGCAATACTCCCTATTCAACCAATACGTTGGAAGAATTGAATGCCGGTCCAACTGGTTCGCAATTGGCTTCAGGCACTTCCTCGGAATGGTCGTTGCGTTCTTACTATGGCCGCCTGAATTATGATTATAATGGCAAATATTTGTTCGAAGCCAACGCCCGTTACGATGCCTCTTCCCGCTTTCCACCGGAAAATAAATGGGCTTTGTTCCCCTCCTTCTCCGCCGGCTGGGTGATGAGCCACGAAAAATTCATGGAAGGAATATCTTGGCTGAATACATTAAAGCTGCGTGGATCCTGGGGGCGGTTAGGTAATCAGAATATCTCAAATTATCCTTATCAACTGGTGTATTCAAACCTGAATGCTTATAACAACAATATTCAATATGCTTATTCCTTTTCGGGTAATTCTTTGAATGCCGGTGCTGAATTGAATGCGTTAACAGATAGAAATATTCATTGGGAAAACACACGCGTGGTGGATGTTGGCCTGGATGTAACAGTATTCAGATCATTGAATGTTACCGTTGACTGGTACAACAAATTTACATACGATATATTAGCACAACCAGCCATCCCTGCGTACGTAGGACTTACCGCACCTACCCTCAATAACGGGCAAATGCGGAACACGGGCATTGAAGCATCCGCGCAATATTCAGGCAAGGTGGGTGATTTGAATTACTCGGTGGGCGGTACCATACAGGCTAATAAAAATACGCTGGTTAAATATGGTGCGCCGCAGATCAATACTGGTAATAACACTATTAATATTGAAGGACAACCTTATGGCAGCTTTTATATGTATAAATATGCCGGTATTTTTCAAAGCGATGACGAAGTAGCCAAATCGCCCAAACAACAGTTCAGTCCCAAACCAGGGTATTTAAAGTTTGAAGATGTTATTGAAGACAATGTTATAGATGCAAAGGACCGGGCAATTGTTCCTGGCGTATTTCCAAAATTCGAATACTCCTTCAATGCCAGTGCTTCCTGGAAGAACTTCGATATGACCATTTTTCTTTACGGTTCGCAAGGACAGAAAATATATGCCAATGGCTGGGGCGTACAACCCTTTAACCAGGGTTCGCCGCCATCCTCAGACTGGTTAAATGCCTGGACGCCTGCCAACCCAAGTACCACTATGCCGTTGATCTATATTACCGGTCAGGGCAATGCCAACAGCAATATTGGTACTGCATCTACTTTTTATTTAAAGGACGGTTCGTTTTTACGCATCAAGAACCTTCAGCTGGGATATATGTTACCGGCTAACCTTACAAAAAAGGCAGCTATGAGCAGTTTGCGCGTGTTTGTTTCCGGCGACAACCTGGCAACCTTTACCAAATTTAAAGGCCTGGATCCAGAAAGAGTGCCGAGCAGCAGCAATACACGATACGTAGTGCATCCACAAAACCAGGTTTTTTCTTTTGGCGTAAAAGCTGTTTTTTAAAAATTTAAAAATTGCCGTAAATGAACTACTTCATTCGATATAACACTATACTTTTAGGAGTATTAATGCTTACAGTAAGTTGTAAAAAAGATTTTTTAGTACGAAACCCTACAGACCAGATCCCCAGTGAAAATTTCTGGAAAACACAAGCTGATGCAGATATTGCGCTTACTGCTATTTACAGCTATCTAATACAGGGATATAATTACACGAATGCAAACAATACGGGGCAGGGTTGGGGTTCGGGTACACCTTATTGGGAAACACTTACTGATAATGCCTATAGCAGCGCCTTTTCAAACGTTGCCAATGGGGCAATAGAAGCCACAACTGGCACCATACAATCAGATGCTTACAACACTGCCTACAAAGCAATACAGGCTTGTAACGTTTTTCTGGCCAATATAGGAAATGTACCATTGCAACCTGCAGCCATGAACCAGTATATTGGTGAAGTCCGTTTTATGCGGGCATACTACTATTTTTTGCTGGCCCAGTTATATGGCGATGTAGTATATTATTCACGACCTATAGGCAATGCAACAGCTGATCCTGAAAGTTACCAGTTAGGAAGGACGCCGAAAGCGCAGGTGATGGATTCAGTAATAAGCGATCTCACCACAGCCGTTAATAATTTACCCGATATTCTCTACACTGGCCATGTGGTAAAGAGCACTGCCCTGGGATACCTGGCAAAAGTATATTTAGCACAGGGTAACTGGCAAATGGCGGCAACCGCGTCAAAAACGATTATCAACAGTAATAAGTTCAGCCTGTATAATGGCGGGTACCGGGGTTTGTTTTTGAAATCTTCACAGATCAACAATCCTGAGATCTTGTTATCTGGCCGATATCAGGTGCCCAATGCTTATAGTCCAGCTGATTATTTGTATACCTACAGCGCAAGTTTTCAACCATTGAGATCTCTGGTTGATGACTATGAATGCATTGATGGTTTACCAATTACCTCTTCTCTTTTATATGATAAGAATGCACCCTATAATAACCGGGACCCGCGATTGCTGGCTACTATATTAACGCCCGGAGTATTTTATAAGGGCGGTATTCCATTTGTTCCTGCTCAAATCGGAGCCTCATCAGGCTTTCTAAATAAAAAAGGAGTGGATTCTACGCGTGCCACAGTGATCGGCACACAAAGTGATCAGGATTGGGTGTACTTACGCTATGCTGAAGTATTGTTGATGTATGCTGAAGCACAAAATGAGGTGAGTGGACCCGATGCCTCAGTATACAATGCAATTAATGCAATTCGTACACGTCCCAGTGTAAACATGCCGCCGCTGCCGGCCGGCTTATCACAAAGTCAAATGCGTGATCGTATTCGCCATGAAAGAAGGATTGAATTAGCATTTGAAGGTCAGCGATATTTTGACCTGAAACGATGGAAGCTGGATCGGGTCATAATTCCAACGGTGAAAGACCCAAGCGGGGCTGTCAGAACATTCCCCTTACGCGATACCTTGTGGCCTGTACCGCAATCGGAGATGGATGTGGCCATCACTTACGGGAACACGAATTTTAAACAAACACCTGGTTGGCAATAAAAGGAAAAATCCCGCCTCACAGCGGGATTTTTCCTTTTATTAATCTATTTCCGTGTGAAAATTCAGCAGAAAATTAACAAGGTTTACTTCCGGTTGAATGCCTAGTTTTTTCCGTAACCGGTGACGACCCAGTTCAACCCCTTTAATAGTAATGTTCATGATCTGCGCTATTTCCTTGCTGGTAAGGTTCAGTCGTAAATAAGCACATAACTTCAGATCGCTGGCGGTGAGGTAAGGATATATGCTTTTTAAGGATACCAGGAAGTTGCTATGTACCTTATCGAAGTGCATCGCAAATTGTTCCCAGTTCTTTTTCATTTTATCATCACCCAGCATGCGCAGGATCTTTTTATAGTCATCGGTCTCCTTATCTATTTCGCTCGATTTCTTCATGCGCACAAATTCTTCTTTAACCTTCATCAACATCTCTCCCTTCTGCACGAGGTTAAAGGTGGTGGAAGCCAGCTCTGTATTCTTCACTTGTATTTCCGATTGCAGTTTTTCATTTTGTAAGCGGATAATTTCTTTTTCGTTCCGCTCCAGTTCCAGCTGGTGTAAATATGTCAATTGCTTTTGTTCTTCCTGATGTTTTTCTATTTCCAACTGATGCAGGTACGCCATGCGTTTTCGTTCTTCATCATGCCGCTGTTGTTGAACAATAAATTTTTTCTTCTGCCATTTATAAAGGGCGTACACAAATACAATGGCCAGCAACGTATAGATAATTTTAGCCCAGGGCGTGCGGTACCAGGGCGCTAATATGGTGAACCGGTACGATGCAACGATAGATTCCCGACCCTTATGTGTTCTTGCTTTAACCTTGAAGGTGTATGTGCCAGGTGAGAGATAGGTATAATCTTTTTCGTTTTTCTTTGTCCAGACCGACCAGCCATTATCAAAATCTTCGAGGTAATAAGCAAACTCAATGCTCGATTGCTTGCCATACAAGGGCGATGAATAATCAAAATGAATGGAGTTCCAGGCATAATCTATTTTAGGAACTACTTCATTCAGTAAATGTTGTTGTTCGCTTTCCTTAAAAAAATAACCACCAAAAATGGTACTGTCTCGTTTGTTTACGATTCGCACATCACTGATCTGAATAGGGATTTCTTCCCTGAATTGTTTATACTGATCGAAATTTATTAAATAGAAGCCCTCTTCAGCAGCAATGAAAATATTGTTGTTATCGTAGGGATAAACATATTCGAGCCCGTTGCCGGTGATCTTATTATCCAGTTCGGGGAAATAAATGATCTGAGGTTGCCTGCCACTCAGGTCTGCAACGCCCAGGTGACGATCGTGAACAAACCAGATATTGCCATTATTATCTTCGTGCAAATACCGGATGGGTACTTTGGGTAATATATTTTGCAGGAATGTGGAAGGTTCAAAGTCACCGGTCCTGCCATTGTACTCAAAAATTCCTTTATCATTGGTAAGTACAACGCGGCTTTTTATTTTAAAGATATGGTTGTTGTTGCTGGATAAAATGCCTTTGGTGTCTTTATAAACCTCGACAGGCGGTTTTTTATCGGTGCTATTAAGTGTTATCTTATATAAACCTTTATAAGGATGGGCTGCCCAGGCAATGTCATTATCCACTGCCACAAAACGGGCCGATTCAAAATGGGAATGCACTTCGTGGTTGGTGAATTTGCCATTTGCGAAATTATAAAAGTTCAACCCGTTATAGGTGCCCGCCATTACTATTGGTGAGGGCGTAACATTGCTTAATGGTAAAAAGGTCCAGAAGCCTGAACTGCTGTCTATCTTTCTAGAAGTTTTGTTCTCAATAACAAAGAAGCCATCATTATGGCCCATCACCAACTGGCCGTTTAATTCGCACAGGTTCCATACCTGGCCTTTAGGGCCTGGGATCAACTCAAATTTACTTTTAATGAAACCCATGTCTTTTTGATCGGCAAGGGAGGCTGCATACACCCCGTTTGAAGTACCTATGTATAGATTATTCCTGAAAATGACCGCTGCCTTTCCTGAGCTGTGTTCCTGGTAATCGGGATAAATATGTTTTATGGCATTGTTATAGGCGATGAAGTCGATGCCATTGTCGAGCCCCAGCCAGATGTTTTTCTTGCCATCAACAAAAACGCTGAGGATGTTATTGCTTTGCAATCCATCGAGGTTGGAAAGCCGCTGGATCAGTTCTCCTTTATTATTGATGATAAAACAGCCGGCGAGATTGGTGACAATGGCTATCTGGTTTTGATTGATAACGGCGGCGCTGTAAGGGTTCTTCTCATTGATCAACCGCAGATCAGGGGTTTCAAATGGTATGATGTCGTCGCCCTGCAAAATATAGGACCCATGATGTTTGGTCAGCAATAATGAGCTATCACCTTCCAGTGGAACAATAGCGGTGATCTCGGCCTTCTCTGGAAAAAAGTTTGATTTGGAAAAAGGCACCCAGGTGCCGTTTTGAAATTGCAGCAGTCCTTTTTGCCAGGCTTTGCTGATCAGTTTGTTTTGATGAAAGCCCAGAAAGGTCCAGGCAGGGTTGCCAAAAACCGTGATCTTATCATTCTGTAGCTGAAAGATCTTCCGGTATGAACGGAAAAAGACTTCATTTCCAACCGGCACTACATCCCAGATATCGGTAAAATCTTTTTCATTTTCTGGAATAAGGTCGTTCATCGATCTGTATTGAAGCCTGCCATCTTTTCCGGGTTCGAAATATCCGATCTCTCCCTGTGAGCCGATATAAATGCGTCCATCATTTCCAACTGCCAGTGAGCGAACCCCTTTGCCACCCGGTAAAGTATATTTCTTCCAGAAACTTCCATCGAAACTTAACAGGCCTTCATCATTAGCCGCGTACATGATCCCCCTTTTATCTTGGGCAATTTTCCAGTTTTGGGTACCGGCATTGTAGCTCTGTTTGGGATAGTTAATGATCTCAGGCAGGCCAATGGTATTTTGGGTATACCCAATAAAAAAATGAAAGCAGGATATGGCAAGCAGTAACTTTCTCATCGTGACAGCAATTGAGGGCTATGAATACGTTAGGATACTAAGGTAAGTAAATGCTTAATACAAAAAAGGGGGTAGATGTGGCGTTGAAGTGGTAAAGTAGTTGTGTTTTAGCAACTTAAATACTTTTTGATGTGGTAATGATGTGGTGCCAAAACGAAGATTTACTAAGTAGAATTATAATTTAGCCATAAACCGACCGTACCTGCTGACAGGTAACTCAAAAGTCAAAACAATCCTTATGGCACATCTTAGACTTACATCTTTGATTTTACTCCTTATTATAATGGCATGCTCGCAAACCAGGGCCCAGGGTTTTCTACACGCCAGCGGTAAACAGATCGTGAACGGGAAAGGGCAAAATGTTTTACTGCGTGGTGTTGGTTTGGGTGGCTGGATGTTGCAGGAAGGATATATGCTTCAGGTAAACGGTCAGGGCATGCAACATTCAATAAAAGCGCGCATTGACAACCTGATTGGCGAAGACAGCACTCAGGCTTTCTACGATACGTGGCTGGCAAACCACACCCGCCGAATTGACATAGATTCTATGAAGGCCTGGGGTTTCAATTCAGTTCGATTGCCCATGCATTTCAACCTGTATACCTTGCCCATTGACGAAGAACCTGAACCCGGCAAACAAACCTGGCTCGACAAAGGCTTTCGCATTACCGACAGCCTGCTCACCTGGTGCAAGGCCAATCAGATGTACCTCATTCTTGACCTGCATGCGGCGCCAGGTGGTCAGGGGAATGATCTGAATATTTCCGACCGCGACCCATCAAAACCTTCGCTTTGGGATAGTGAAGCCAATCGCCGGAAAACGATCGCCCTGTGGAAAAAACTGGCGGAACGCTATGCCAACGAACCCTTTATTGGCGGTTACGATATTTTGAATGAACCGAACTGGGGCTTTCAGGACCTGGCGAATGATAAGAATGGTCTGAAGGAAACCGGCAACGCACCATTGAAACAGTTGATGATAGATATAACCAACGCTATTCGTGAAATAGACAAAAACCACCTTATTATTATCGAAGGCAATGGCTGGGGTAATAATTATAATGGTATACTGCCCACCTGGGATAATAATATGGTGCTGAGTTTTCACAAATACTGGAACTTTAATACCACCGGCAGCATTCAACACATACTGGATACAAGAGATAAGTATAATGTGCCGGTATGGCTGGGCGAAACCGGCGAAAATTCAAATGTTTGGTTTACCGAAGCCGTACAGTTACTGGAGGCAAATAACATTGGCTGGGCATGGTGGCCGCTGAAAAAACTGGGAAATAACAATCCCATGCAGGTGCATTCAAACAAAGACTACGACAAAATACTGGCTTTCTGGTCAAACAAGGGACCCCGTCCCACCGCAGCTGAAGCCTATAATGGTGTAATGCAACTGGCTACAGCTTTAAAACTGGAAAATACAACCATCAAACGCGATGTATTGGACGCCTTGTTCAGGCAGCCATTTTCACAAACGACAATTCCCTTCAAAGCAAATGTGATCAAAAGCGGTGCAATTATAAAAGCAGTTGATTATGACCTGGGTAGAAATGGGGTTGCCTATTTTGACAAGGATACGGCCGACTACCATGTTTCAAACGGTAATAGAGGGGGGAACCAGGGCCGCACTTACCGGAATGATGGGGTAGATATATCTGCAGACCCTACAACAAATAGTTATTACGTGAACCATACAGAGGCAGGTGAATGGCTTCAATACACCTTTGAGGTGGCGAAGACCGGACATTACCTTATTAAATTGAATTGTAATCCGGTGAAAGCAGATGCCAAATTATCTGTTCGGATAAATAACAAGGGTACTAAAGAGATAGCTTTCCCAAAAGCAGCCGGTTGGCAGGCACTCGAAATAAAGGATATTGAATTAAAAAAAGGACCGAATAACCTACGCATTTATATTGATGCCGGCGATATGAGTTTAGGTGATATGCAATTCACAGAAGTGAAATAATAAGTTTAATGAATGGTATCGAAACAATCCTGAGTGGAGCTGAAGGATGATGTGGTAAAGAGGGGGCAAAAAACCGCATCCCGGGCGCATACCCCCTCCATTGATGGGGTATAGATGGGGTGCCTTTTTAGGCCAGGGGTCGTCAACGGCCTACTTTAGATTTTCGATTTGTTCATTATTAACTAACAACTGACTTGCATATGAAAATTCTGCGCTTTGTCATTGCAGTGCTAGTATTACAGGCTGTCTTCCTGCCTGTGCTGGCACAGGATATTTTAGTGACCGGTAAGATAAATGCTAAAACCGGAGAGCCCCTGATGGGGGCAACAGTAGCTATTAAGGGGTCCAATATGGCTACTACAACCGATGTTGGAGGTAACTTCTCCATTCATGTTCCCAACCGAAAAGTTTTATTGGTAGTTTCTTATGTTGGCATGAACAATAAGGAGGTATCCATTCCCGAAAGCGGGGCCATTACAGTACAACTGGAAGATGTAGGGGCACTGAGCCTCGATGAAGTAGTGGTAATTGGATATGGTACCCAAAGTAAAAAAGTGGTTACGGGCGCCATCTCTCAGATAAAAGCCAAAGAGCTGGAGGATGTTCCCAGTAACAGGATAGAACAGGCCCTGCAGGGAAGGGTGTCTGGTGTATCCATTATGCAAAACAATGGTCAGCCTGGTTCTGCCTCTACTATCAGGGTGCGTGGGGTTACTACCTTTAATAATCCCCGTAACAGCCCTCCTGATGCCGGTAACAATCCACTGTGGGTAGTTGATGGCGTAGTAGTTGACCAGGGCGGTATTGGCTACGTGAACCAAAGCGACATTGAATCAATAGAAGTATTGAAAGATGCTGCTTCTGCTGCCATTTATGGGACCCGGGCGGCTTCAGGCGTAATTCTGATCACTACCAAAAAAGGTAAAAACGGTAAGTTAACAATCAACTACAACGGATTTTACGGCACGTCACGAGCGGCCAAAAAACTGGACCTGCTGAATGCCAGCCAGTATGCTACTATCATAAACGAAAAAGCAGTTAACGGTGGTGGCGCAAAAGTCTATGCCGATCCCAACTCACTGGGAACCGGTACCGATTGGCAGGATGCCATATTTAATGATCATGCCAACCGCTTTTCGCATGAATTAAGTATGAGCGGTGGAACCGACAGATCTACTTTTTATGTATCATTCGGTTACCAGGACCAGGAAGGTATCGTTGCGGGACCGATCTCAAATTATACCCGGAAAAATCTGCGGATCAACTCAACACATAAATTGATGAGTTTCCTAACCTTTGGTGAAAACTTAGGGTATTCACATCAAAAAAGTGTTGGCCTGGGCAATACCAACAGTGAATTTGGCGGACCGTTGTCCTCAGCCATCAACCTGGATCCCGTAACCCCATTGGTAATTACTGATCCGGCCATTGCTAACAATAATCCATACAGTAACAACCCGGTAATGAGGGATGCCAATGGAAATCCATATGGCATCTCAAGCATTGTTGGCCAGGAAATGACGAACCCTGCTGCATACATTCAAACCAAGCTGGGCCAATTTGGCTGGTCAGATGATTTTGTGGGTAATGCCTACCTCGAAGCAGCGCTGGGCAATCATATTAAAGTAAGATCAACACTGGGTGGCAAGTTATCTTATTGGGGGAATGAGGCTTTCACGCCTTTGTATTACATGAGTGCAACGTCAAAGACCTCACAGAACAGTTATAATAAATCCAATAACAACGCCCTTAACTGGAATATTGAGAATACAGTAACGTATAACAACAGGGTAGATAAGCATAATTTCACTGTGTTACTGGGTCAGGGCGCTTACGTAGAAAATATAGGCGGTAACTCAAGTGTAACCTTATTCAATTTACCAATCACCAGTTACAAAGACGCTTCATTTCACTTTGATATTCAACAGGCAAACAGGATCTCTACATCCGACGACTTTATTCAGCACAAATTATATTCATATTTTGGCCGGGTGACCTATGACTATGATGAAAAGTATTTGTTCACTGGTATAATAAGAAGGGATGCTTCCTCCAGATTTGGACCAAATAAAAAGTATGGTACATTCCCGTCTTTCTCGGTAGGTTGGAATGCTTCTAATGAAGAGTTCTGGCCAACTAATAATGTGGTGGACCGGTTGAAGATCAGAGGCGGCTATGGTGTGGTAGCTAATGACGCCATCAGCAACTTTGGGTATGTGTCTATTGTAAGCGGTGGTTATAACTATACGCTCGGTACGGGAGATAATATTACTACCGGATATGCCCCGTTATCGCTCGATAATAAAAACCTGCATTGGGAGCAAACCGCTCAAACCAATATTGGTTTTGAGATGCAGTTGATCAAGTCGCTTACGTTGAATGTAGATTACTTCCTCAAAAAAACCAGTGGTATCTTACGTGAGATTGTGATCCCCGGCTATGTAGGGGTATCAAACTCACCGGTAGCCAATTTGGCTGATATGGAAAACCGTGGTATCGATATTGAGTTGGGATATCGTAAAAAATTTGGCGATTTCAACCTGGGCCTAAATACCAATTTTTCTTATCTGAAAAATAAAGTGACTTATTTACAGCGGGATGCTGATTTTGCTACAGGTGATGCCAGTTTTCAGACCATGGGCGCTATAACCCGTATACAGGTGGGCCAGCCATATAATACCTTCTTTGGTTTTCAATCGGCAGGTATTTTCCAAAACCAGGCTGAGATCGATGCCTATAAAAATAAGAACGGTGATCTAATACAACCCAATGCGAAGCCGGGTGATTTCAAATGGGTAGACATCAGCGGTGATGGCAAGATCACCGATGATAATCTTGATAAGACCTTCCTTGGTACCAGCATTCCTAAATACACTTATGGGTTTACCGCAAATGCCAGTTACAAAGCTTTTGATTTGATGATGTTCTTTCAGGGCGCGGGAGGCAACAAAATATTTCAGGGACTTCGCAGGCTTGATATTGGCACAGCCAATTATCAAACAAAAGTATTGGGTCGTTGGACCGGTGAAGGTTCTACGAGTTCTTTCCCAAGGTTGACAACCAATGATGCCAATGGCAACTTTACTAAAATGTCAAGTTTCTACCTGGAAAAAGGAGATTACCTCAGGTTTAAGTTGGTTCAACTCGGTTATACTTTGCCAGAAAGACTGGTTAAAAAGATCACTGCTAGCAGATTGCGGGTTTATTTAACAGCAGAGAACCTGTTCACCATTACTGGATATACAGGCTATGATCCTGAAATAGGCGGTACTGTGTTGGGCGTTGATAGAGGCGTTTATCCACAGGCCCGTTCATTTATTGGTGGTGTTCAGCTGCAATTTTAATTATTCACCCAACTAATTACAGGTTATGCGATCTATAAAAATAAACTACTTACTTATAGCGGCAATTGTTATCAATGCCTTAGGCGCGTGTAAAAAAAGCTTTGTCACCTTGGAACCTAAGGGCCAGTTTCTCACCGATAATTATTATAAAGACAAGGACCAGGCGTATGCTGCGCTGGTTTCTGTATATGATCCCCTGAGAAAAAATTCAGGCGGCTTTGAAAATATGCTTGCCCTTATGAATTCAGGATCAGATGATCATGTTGCTGGTGGTGGCGGCGCAACCGACGGTACCCAATTGCAGGCCTTCTCCAATTATACCATGACGGCCAATTTAATGGCAGCCAGCTACTGGAATGATCCTTATCAGGGTATTTTCAGGGCCAATGTGCTGTTGCAAAAGATTGACAAAGTTCCGATGGACGATAATTTAAAGGCAAGATTTAGCGCAGAATCAAAAGCGTTACGGGCATTTTATTATTTCAATCTGGTGCGTATGTTTAAAAACGTTCCATTGGTCCTGGAGCCTTTAAATACCGACAATCTTTATGATGTAGAACAGGCAAAATCTGAAGACGTATATACGCAAATAGAGAAAGATCTTAACGAAGCAATTGCAGTATTGCCGGCAACCCTTCCTGATAAGAACACCGAAGCTGGACGTTTAACTAAAGGAGCAGCTAAGGCACTATTGGGAAAAGTATATCTCTATGAAAAAAAGAACACCCTGGCTGCACAGCAACTGGCCGAAGTAAATGGCCCCACACCCGGCGGTACCAGTACATTTGGGTATAAACTGCTTTCCAATTTCAGTGATCTATGGGCGCCTTCAAACAAGTTTAACAGTGAGTCTATTCTGGAAGAAACACACAGTGCCGCTGGTAACTCAGATTGGGGCTTTTGGGGTAGTGGCAAGGATGAAGGAAATACAGCGAATGTAATGGTAGGACCAAGAAGCTATGAAAGATTAGATGCTTCGGCGCCAGACCTTCCATCGGGTTGGAGCTTTATGGTGTTTACCCAGAATTTTTATGATTTCATAAAAAATGATCCCCGAAAAGACGCAACGTTACTTGACCTGAATGTGTTGCAAACGGCAGGTAAAATAAAATACATTGCCGGCTACATGAACTCCGGTTACTTCCTGAATAAGTTCCTGCCCCGGAAAGTAGATGTTTCAAAAGGTGGCGGTGCCACTGACTTGAACTATCGCCAGAATACTTACATTATCCGTTTGGCCGATACCTATTTAATGGAAGCAGAAGCATTGGGTGGCACTGGCCCCAGGGCAGAGGCATTGCTCAATGCAGTAAGGGCACGGGTTGGACTGCCAGCAATAGTAGCAACCCTGGACGCTATTAAAAACGAACGCCGGGCTGAACTCGCTGGTGAAGGACATCGCTGGTTCGACCTGGTAAGATGGGGTGATGCGCCTACTGTTTTAGGAAGCAGAGGATTTGTAAAAGGGAAACACGAAATATTCCCCATCCCTTTCAGGGAAACCCAGGGAACGAAAATTCAACAAAACCCTCTTTATAACTAGCAAGGATCCGTGCCACGGTTCCAAACCGTGGCACGGAATTCAAAACTTGTCCTATGGTATCATTTAATAGAAAATACCCTAAAATTATGTTCAACCCTGTTGTATTGTTGTTTTGTATGATGCTGGGCGGCAACTGTAAGAAAAGTAATGTGAAAGAAAATCCACCGCCAACGCCCGATCCTCCGGTTGCAAGCGATATGCTTTTCTACCTGACAAGTGGCGATCGCGATGTATTATTTAACAGGCAGAACGTACGGCTGATATTTTCTACTACTGGTAGCGCAGCCAATACCATAGAAATAGATACCACACAAATATTTCAATCCATCGATGGTTTTGGGTATACATTGACAGGAGGAAGCGCCTCCCTCCTGAATTCTTTGCCCGCTGCTACCCTTGACCCATTATTAAAGGAGCTTTTTTTGTGGGATAGTACCAATATCGGAGTTAGTTATCTACGTATTAGTATTGGTGCCTCCGATCTCAGTGCTTCCACTTTTACTTATGATGATATGCCTGCGGGGCAAACGGATATCAACCTTACGAATTTCAGCATTGATAAAGAAAAGCAGGACCTGTTACCCATTCTGAAAAAGATCGTTGCATTAAATCCTTCCATTAAGATCTTAGGGTCACCCTGGTCGGCTCCGGTATGGATGAAGACCAACGGCAGTTTTATGGGTGGTAGCCTGAAGCCGGAATATTATACAGCTTATGCCAATTACTTTGTGAAGTACATACAGGCAATGAAAGCAGAAGGCATTCCTATTGATGCCATTACGCCACAAAATGAACCCTTGCATGGTGGCAACAATCCGAGCATGGTAATGCAGGCCACTGAGCAGGCGACGTTCATCAAAAATAATTTGGGGCCTGCATTTGTTGCTGCAGGCATCAATACCAAGATCATTGCATACGATCATAATGCCGACCGGCCCGATTACCCGCTCACTGTTTTGAACGATGCAGCTGCAAAACCTTATGTAAATGGCTCTGCATTTCATTTGTATGGCGGCAGCATTACCGCGCTTACCCAAGTGCATGATGCGCATCCCGATAAAGACGTTTATTTCACAGAACAATGGGTAGGCGGCCCTGGTAATTTTCCCGGTGATCTGAAATGGCATGTTGAGAACCTGATCATTGGTGCTACCCGTAACTGGAGCCGGAATGTATTGGAATGGAATCTGGCGGCAGACCCCGCCTATAACCCACATACACCCGGCGGCTGCACCACTTGTTTAGGCGCATTGACAATCAGTACAACCGTTTCAAGGAATGTATCCTATTATATTATCGCGCATGCATCCAAATTTGTTCGTCCCGGTTCGGTAAGAATAGGTTCAAAAGACGCTGGTCCTATAGTAACAGTAGCGTTTAAAACTCCGGAAGGCAAAAAGGTTTTGATAGCGTTGAACAAGGGAACCAATACAGAGTCCTTCAATATAAAATTCAATGGCAAAATGGTAACCTCCAGTCTGAATGGCGGCGCCGTAGGAACATATGTATGGTAAACTGTAAAATTGATATAAAGATGAATAAATTTTCTGTCCCGTTTTTAATTTTCCTTACCCCCGTTTTTAACGTCCAGGCTCAGAAAACAGCCACCAAGGCTTATCCGAAACCATCCTATAAAACTATTACGGTTTATACCACGGCAGAGAAGACCGATTACCGGCTTTCTAAAACTGCCACCCTGACCCTTGCCCCATTTGGCCAGCCATTGGAAACACAACCTTGCGTGTTTATTGACGATGCAAAAAAGTTTCAAACCATTACAGGTATAGGTGGCGCTATTACCGATGCCAGTGCCGAAACATTAGCCAAATTACCCGCAGCTGCCCAGGAAGAGTTAATAAATGCTTATTATAACCCGGAGAAAGGAATTGGGTATTCTCTCATAAGAACGAATATGAACAGTTGCGATTTTTCGAGCGACACCTACACCTATGTGGCCGACAATGATGCCGCGCTTAAATCATTTAATATAGCCCACGATGAAAAGTTTCGCATTCCTATGATAAAACGGGCCATGGCAGCAGCTGGCGGTACGCTGCCATTATTCATTAGTCCCTGGAGCCCACCAGCCTGGATGAAAGACAATAACGACATGTTGCATGGCGGTAAGTTGAAAGAAGAGTTCAAGCAAAGCTGGGCCAACTACTACGTAAAGTATATTAAAACCTACGAAAGCAAAGGCATTCCCGTATGGGGCCTTACGGTTCAAAACGAACCGATGGCAAAACAAAGATGGGAGTCGTGCATTTTTTCAGCCGAGGAAGAGAGAGATTTTATAAAGAAGTATTTAGGGCCCACCCTGCAACAACAGGGACTGAGCAGTAAAAAGCTGATTGCCTGGGACCACAACCGCGATCTGTTATTCCAGCGTGCCACTACTATTTTGAATGATCCTGCAGCTGCTAAATATGTTTGGGGACTTGGTTTTCACTGGTACGAAACCTGGACCGGCAGCGCCATGCAATTTGACAACCTGAGAAGAGTGCATGAATCATTTCCCGACAAGAACCTGGTTTTTACCGAAGGCTGTGTAGAGAAGTTTGATCTGGGCCGTATAGAATCCTGGTCAATTGGTGAGCGATATGGGTTCTCTATGGTGAATGATTTTAACAGTGGTACCTGTGCCTGGACAGACTGGAATGTTTTGCTTGATGAAACCGGTGGTCCTAACCACGTTGGCAACTTTTGTTTTGCGCCAGTACATGCCGATACCAAGGCGGGCAAGTTGATCTACACGAATGCTTATTATTACCTGGGACACTTCTCGAAGTTTGTAAAAGCCGGGGCCCGTAGAATAGGCACTGCCAGCAGCCGCGATAAACTGACTACAACTGCATTTATAAATCCAGATGGTAAAATGGTGGTGGTAGTTTTGAACCTGTCGAACGATGAAGTAGCATACAAATTATGGTTACAGGGTAATGCCGCAGACGCGACCAGTTTGCCACATTCAATTACAACATTAGTGATAGAGTAATAACTTTTTTTCTATACAGTAAATACAAATACAAGAGTCCCGCCTTTGCGGGACTCGCGTTTTGTAGATACGTTCTTTGGAAAGGGTAATGAGCAAGAGCGATTTTTTCAAAGTTGGAACGGTAGTCTTATGCTGCCTGCACGTTTATTGGCAAAAACAACACACTTATTGCCAAAACTGCACGGTTATTGGAAAATTGAACTGATATAAAAAATAATTTCCATCTTGTAGCGGTCAATTGCATCGTCGTCTTTTCCTTTTAAAAAAAAATGTAGTTTTTTTTGAGCTGCTGTTTCTATTCAGAATTTATCAGAATAGCGAACGGCAGTTCTTTTGTTTATTTATAGTAAATATTGAACTGCCCATAATCATGCTATCGATGTCTGGGGCATGTTTATAGATCACCGCGCTAAAAGTACCTTCCAGTCTTTTATTTGTTTTGTCCAGGGTAGTAAGTGTAAGCGTTGCATGTCCGTCCCGGAAGGTGGCTTAAATTTAATAAGTATGCATTTTTAAGGGATGATCGTGTCGATCAGGCCGATAGGTGTGAACATCTAATGTGGTAAAAAGCGAACAGTGGCTGTATCGATACCGAACATGTATACGCTTTAGTGTTTTATAAATCATTGGTTTAGTACATCGTAACAGGCTGGCATACTTTCAGTTGATAAAAAATATGATCAAAAACTATTTCAAAACGGCTATCCGCAATCTGTTTAAGAATGGATTGTTTTCTTTTATCAGTATATCCGGTTTGGCCTTGGGAATGGCCGGTGCGGGATTATTGTTATTGAATATCCAGTACAAGTATAGTATTGATCAGTTTCATGAAAAGAAAGACCGGGTTTTTAAAGTGTATGGTAAAACAATGGCAGGCGGCGGAGTGCAAACTGGTGATGTTAATTCGGCGCCGCTGGGACCGGCCTTGCTGAAGGAATATCCGCTGATCAAACAAATGACAAGAGTGGTGCCCACTGGTAAAATGTTCGATTATAATGACAAAAAAATACAGGTTGATGGGTGTTATGCTGATGCTGCCTTTCTGGATATGTTCAGTTTCCCATTGATAACCGGGAATAAACGCACCGCTTTAAAAGACCCGCAGAGCATAGTTATTACAGAAAGTCTTGCCAAAAAGATCTTCGGCACAGAGAATCCGGTAAATAAGAACCTTCGACTGGATAGCACGCAAAATTTTACGGTTACTGGTGTGCTGAAAGACATTCCCGCTAACAGCTCCTTTCAATTTGAATATTTATTACCCTGGGTAGAGAACAATGCAAAATGGGATAACAATTTTGCCAAAACCTATGTTGAATTAAAAAATCCGGACGATGTAAAAACCGTTAATAAGCAGATTGCCAATATAATTAGTGAACACAGCAAAAATGAGGAAGGGAAGCAGGTGTTTTTACATGCAGTCAGTAAAATGAATTTGCAACGTCATTTCGATGCAAATGGAAATCCGGAAACAGATGGTGAACTTATTTTTCTTTACCTGCTGGCAGCAGTGATGCTCCTGATCGGGTGTATAAATTTTATGAACCTCACCACTGCCCGGAGTGAGAAAAGAGCAAAAGAAGTGGGAGTAAGAAAAGTGATGGGCGCAGCAAGAAAGTCGTTGGTTATTCAGTTTATTACGGAATCAACATTACTGGCTATTTTCTCCGGCTGTATTGCTATATGTATGGTTCAACTGATCTGGCCTTCTTTTAGCAGGCTGGCAAAAGTTCCGGTAAATATTCCCTGGGAATCGCCTGCTTTCTGGTTATCAGCCTCCACCTTTATATTTTTAACAGGCTTATTGGCGGGTAGCTATCCTGCTTTTTATTTATCCTCGTTTATGCCGGTTAAGGTATTAAAGGGAGTATTCAACAATAAAACAGTATTGATCACCCCGCGCCGTATACTTGTTGTAAGTCAGTTTGTAATAGCCATATTCCTGATCAATTTTACCATCATTTTCCGTAAACAGGTTAATTATACCGAGAACAGAGATCCTGGTTTTGTAAAAGAGGAACTGGTATATCATCCATTGACCAGGGATCTCAAACGGCAATATGAAGTAGTTAAACAGGAGCTGATGAATACCGGTATGGTAGCGGCCATATGTAAAAGTAATACGCCTGTAACAAGACCCGCTGGCTGGCTAAATGGGCTGGAATGGGCAGGTGGAGAGAAAAGCAAGAATACCTATTTCAGTCTGATCACAAGCCCCGGTAATTTTGTAAAAACAAACGGACTCGCACTAACGGCAGGAAGAGATCTGGATTATGAGACCTATCATACAGATACAGCATCTGTTGTTATTAATGAAAGTGCAGCACAGGTATTAGGCTTCGCCAACCCTATCGGACAACTCATAAAAGACGGCAATGTTAACTGGACAATAGTGGGTGTAGTAAAAGATTTTTACCAGGGTTCCCCAAATGAGATCGCCAGACCCGCCATGATCAGGTTTGAGAAAAGGGCAGGCATTTTAAATATCAGATTAAAAGCAGGGTTTACCACACTACAAAATATTACAACCATTGAGGAAATACTGAAAAAGTACAATCCTGGTTATATTACCGAGCTGCAATTTGCCGAAACAGACGTTGCCAATTCTTTCAAGCAACGTAAAAATGTATTGATGCTGATAAATTCATTTGCGATAATAGCAATTTTTATTGCCTGTATGGGACTCTTAGGGCTTACCACCTACATGGGTGAGTTAAGGAAGCGGGAGATCGGTATTCGGAAGGTGCTGGGCGCAAGCGTAACAAGGGTTACCACGTTATTGACAAAGGATTTTATTTGGTTGGTTGTTATTGCAGTATTGATCGCCTCTCCTTTGGCCTTGTTGTTTATAAATTACTTTTTGCAACATTTTAGTTACAGAACGGAAGCCAGTTGGTGGATTGTGCCGCTTTCCGGGGTCATAGCTATATTTATTGCTGCTTTAACCATCAGTTTTAACGCTATACGAACCGCGATGGCAAACCCGGTTAACTCATTACGAAGTGAATAAGCATTATATTGTAGCATGGAATTAAGGCTACTCGTTATAAGATCATCAGAGATCGCCAGGCTGGCAGACTTTTATACGTTATTAGGATTGACATTCGAATATCATAAACATGGGAAGTCTCCATATCATTATTCCGCGTCTATCGGGCATACTACTCTGGAGATTTACCCCCTGGCAAAAGGGCAAACCGAAGCTGATAAAGAACTAAGGCTAGGTTTTGCCCTTGATGATTTTGATAATGCTGTTATTACCTTAAAAGACAGGGGTGTGGAATTTGTATCGGAACCCATGCAAACTGATTATGGTTTTATGGCAATCATTAAAGATCCTGATGGAAGAAGGGTTGAGTTGTATAAGAAATAGAATATGTACACAAAAATTTATTGGGTCTATCAATTTGATAATGGAGCAGCATTGGGCATTATGCCCAGGCCACGGGGCGACGACTGGTTGGAAGAGGAGATCATCAAACTCAAAAAGCAACATGTTGGAGTTTGGGTTTCTTTATTGGAACCGCATGAAGTAAGTGAATTGGGATTGAAAAATCAGGCATCATTTTGTAGCAAGCATTCGCTTGACCTTATTAATTTCCCAATTGTTGACCGGAACATTCCTGATAAGGGCAGTAAAGTTGATCAGCTTATCGGTCAACTTGCTCAAAAGATTCAGGCAGGAGTCAAGGTTGTTATACATTGTCGCATGGGTATAGGCCGCTCTTCAATAATTGCCGCCAGTATTTTGCTAAAGTATGGTTTCAAAACCGATCAGATCCTCCAAAAGATAACTTCAGCCAGAGGACTCAAAGTGCCTGACACAGAGCAACAGGTGCAATGGCTTAGAAGCAGGGAGAAATCGGTTTAAACTTCAATCACTAAAAAATTCCCCTGATAATAGCCAGATCGTCCATTGGTTTAAGTCCCCATTCTTTCTCAATATCAATACGTTTGCGGTCCAGCATATTGGCTGATTCGCAACCTGCCTTATCAATTAACAGCAGATCAGCTACGTTGCCCGATTGTTGATATAATTGATTATTATGCCTGCTAAAAGTAAAAATGCCATCGGTTACCAGACTGAAGTCCCGGATACTTTGAGCGGAAATCCTTTGTTTTTGATTGGAAAGCCAGCTGTCGAAATCCTCCTGTAAATGATAGCCCAGGTAGTCTGGTTTGTTGTTTTGTTCAAATTCAAAAAACTCTCCATTAATGCAAATTAGTCCATCACCAATACAAAGGAATTCGCCGGTGGCATTACTGACATCAACAACAGCAATCAGTAATGTATTTAGAACCTCGTCCCAGTTAAGTTGAAGTGAGTTTTTCAAAACATGCAATTCCCAAAAAAGCTGCCTGATAATTCCCTCCAGCGTCTGTTGTAAATTGTCTGATTTCTTAGAAATGAATTCTTTATAACTATATTCATTGGCAAATTTTCTAAGCAGCTTTCCGGTTAAAGTAGCTGCAAAATAGCTGTCAGTGCCCATTGAACATCCGTCCATTACGGCGCAAAGGATTTTCTCTTTACCAATTTCGGCTGTAATTAAATAGTCTTCACAATGATTGGTATGGTGTTCGCCGATGGTAAGTGTGGTATATATTCTCATGAAGGAATAGTGCAAAATTAATACCCTATTTGAAATTTATAAGGTTTTTCTATCTTTGCACTACCGATAATATCGGCTGCTGACATCTCTGTAAGGGGCAGATGTTCCTACCAACGCCCCGCGATCTAATCTTTTTTATTCCAAATTAAAGAACATGCAACCTATTGGGTTCTATTGTGATGCCAATAGCATTGAAGAGAATGCTATGGATCAATTGCAGCAGTATGCGCAGAAGCCATTTGTAAACAACATTTGTGCTTTTACCGATATTCATTACTGCAGTGAAAAGGCTTTGCCTGTGGGCGTAGCCTTTGAAACGTCAGATTATTGCTACCCCCTGATCACCGGAAAAGATATCGGGTGTGGCGTAATGTATCTTAAAATAGACAAGGGGTATTGGCTAAGGCCATTCGATAAAGCAGCTCATTACAGAGCTTTAAATTTCGCCCATCATAAAATGACGGATGATGGACTTGGCGGCGGCAATCACTTTCTTTCCATTGAAGAAGACGCGAATGCGATTTATATTTTTTGCCATACGGGCACCAGAGATCGGGGAATTGCCTTGTATCAACAATGTATTCAGTTAACCAGGGATTTCTCCCTTCAATATGGGCAGGAGGTTGATTTTGTACATAGGGATTTTTTAAAAGCCGATTTTCTGAAGTATTATAACGAGACCTTGCAATTTGGTTATGAAAGGAGAAAGAATTTCTGTTTTAAAACACTGGTCTTTTTACAGAATGCCAATTACATTCAATGTACTAAAGCATCAATTGACAGAAATTACCTGCAGGCCAATTTTAAAGAAAAAGATCACAAAGGAGCTTTGAATGGAACGCCTTATTTATTGGAAGATTCCATTCATAATCATTTGCGGTTTAATGAGCAGGGTATAATACACCGGAAAGGAAGTACGGAACTGGAGAAAGGTAAAACTGTGGTGATCCCGCTCTCCATGTCAAGGGGAAGTTTATTGGTACAGCCAGGCAATTTATCAGATGCCGGAGCAGCATTGTTTTCCTGTGCGCACGGGGCCGGACGAAAGTTGTCGCGCTTTGATGCCATGAAGTACTGGAAAACCGTTTTGAAGGAAAAGCAGCGCAGGGCCTATAAGGAGCGATTTCCTGAGTTGTTGGACAGGTCAGGCAATTTCCCTCAGGGATATATTCAGGAGTTTGATTTTGCCTATAAGGATTCGGTAGACATATTCAAACATCAGCCATATCTAAAAAAGGTAACGCACACCAATCCTGTGGTAACAATTAAGTATTCAGAAATTTAGCTCAACTGCAAAGAGGGGTATCAAAAGTAAACGGCCCGGGGAAAGGCATCAGCCGAATTCCCAAGGAGCTGGCAGGGAGCTCACCCGGACCTAACAGGGACTTTATCCCTGTTAGGTCCTTGTTAGGTCCTTGTTAGGTCCCTGTTAAGTCATCAAAATTCCGGGTGCAATTGGGGCGAAAATGCAAAAAGGTTGTCCAAAAAGTTACCTGAAGGCGGAGAAGATCTTCTAAACAAGCGAGCTGTTCGATATGGAGATCGATCACCGGGCCATTGGTGTGGTGTACCACCCCAAGCGGGAAAAATATGGTAATTATGTCCCGACCATTATGAGCGAACGTTATGACGCTTTTATGTTTTTTGATACCACTCAGGCATTGCACCCGTTGCATTTGCCAACAGGAAATGAAATGCCTGAAACCTATCCATTCGGAGTTTGAGCCTGTTATTGCCCCATCTTTTGTTTAAGCATGGCCAGCTCGGCTTCAATATTTACCAGGCGTTTATAAATTTCACCGGGTCCGGGTAATTGTCTTGTCCAGCGTTCTACTACATACCAGATCTCTGCTACCTCCTCCACATCCAATACAATAGTGGGGAATTCGCCTGTTTGATTATTATCGCTTTTTACAATGATCTTTCCCTCATGATACCGGTTGATCAGGCGTTTGATCAGTACGCCCTGAAAGCGGGTAACCAGTACATAAACCCGGTCATCCCGAACTTCAGAAATATCGGCCCAGCGTGCAATTACGCGATCAGCATCCTGTAAAGTAGGGAACATGGAATGTCCTTCCACTTCAAATATGCGGTAGGTGCCATTCGTATACCCCGGCAACCGGTAAGCCGATAAGGATTGAATAAACAATGCATCCCCATAACCCGACATATATCCCGCCCTGGCTTTTACCGGCACATAAATGATATTTTCTTCCCCCTGGCTATCGACAGTGATAATTTTTGGGGCTTGAAACCGGCGGTACGGAAAGAGGGTGTTGCCCACTACAGAAACGGGCATATCCTCTTCAACCGGAGGTAACAATTGATTTTTGTCACTCGTAACAATGTGACTATCATTTACTAAGTTTTCGGTGTTTTCATCTTCTTTATACGCCACCAGGCCTCCTTTCGACAGATCCACGCTCACCAGCTCATCTATTGAAATGTCGAAAAATGAGGCAATTTTTTCCAATGTACCCAAATCTGGTTCTGAATGGGTTGTTTCGTAATTCGAGAATGTATTACGCTTTAAACCCAATGCAGTAGCCACTTCCGCCTGAGTCAGCCCTTTTTTCTTCCTTAAGTAGGAAAGATTGTTTGCAAAAAAAGTTGACATAAATTAAAAATTTGTGCCCCAAAAATTAGAATTGTCGAAAAATGAGGCATATATTTGCTGTATCGAATTGCGATACAAATATGCAGAGAGCTAAAAGTATGCAAAAAAACAACGAAACCGTACTATGGAACAACACACAACCGCCCTGGTAGCCAGAATCCATGCGGATACCACGGGTCAAAAGTCACTACCTAAAACATGAAAACTGAAATTGCCTGAAAAATTGACATCTTCTCCCGGGCTCTATTTCAAAACCACCTCTTGTGCAGATTGGTTCCTTCCATGCAGGATTTCATTGTTTAACCGATTTATTAACTGTATAAAAACCGACAGATTATGACACATATGCTTTTACAACAGAACACAACCTACAAAAACGGAAGTACTATGAATGTGCATACGAGGAGAGAATTATCGATCGTAAGTCATGTAATAACACGAGCGCAATACGAGATTCAGCAGCAGGCGGGCATTGAGGTAATATTAATACCCCGGTATTCAAATAAAATGGTGGAAGAAGATGTGAAGCAGTTGTTTGAAGCAATGTGTGATTGCTGGAACGTACAACTTTCCTGGGTGAGTGATAAAAGCAGGGCGAACGACCGGCCAACCATGCGAAAACTGTTGTGGATGGTAGGAAAGAAAAAATTCCCACACATTCCTTATAGCTTGTTAGCCAATCTTACAGGTGCAACTGATCATGCAGGCGTTATTAAAGGTATAAGAAGCGGCTATAACTGGCTGAATGTGCAGGATGAAAAATTTATGAAATATTATGAACCGGTAAAAGGTTATTTTGATGAGTTACAGCCAGCGCAAGTATAAGTTTGAAATGAAACGGCAATTGGCAGAAACCTTAAAACAGAGAATAGAAACAATCCTTGATAGCGATCCGGCCGATGATGACGATAAACTGCATTATGCGGTTCTGGCTGAAATAAGAGAGCGGTTATATGTAAAGCTGATCAAAAACCAAACAGATTACACCATTAGTTTCACGCCTGCACAGGCATTTGCATTACGCATACTGTATACCGACTATATCAATAATCCGACCTGTTATTTGGGTAATAAGCTGCACGTATTGGCAGTAGAAGTGCATAAACAGTTTAATTAAGAAACACATAAGGATTTTCTATGTAAACGGTTTTCAAAAAGGCCGTAAGGGGCATCTTTTGTCGAAACAATTTATCTAATTATTAAACCATAAAATCTTACAACTATGTTCCGCGAAAAAAAGAAACTGATCATCAATGTCAATTATGATGAAGCCCAGGAGGCGTCTGCCAAATACGCTGAAGTGTCTGCACGGCTTGGTGTTATAGAAGCGCAACTGAACGATCGCATAAACAGAATAAGAGACCAGTTCCAGCATGAGATCATTCAGCTCAATATGGAAAAAGAAAAACAAATGGAAGTATTGGAGACATACGCGAAAGAGCAGAAATGCAATTGGGGCAAACGCAAAAGTGTTGAATTATTGCACAGTGTGATCGGTTTTCGCACAGGAACACCCAAGGTTACCAAAGACAGGAAATTTAGTTGGGAAGATGTGCTTGATATGGTAAAAGAAAAATTTCCTTCTTTGGTACGGGTAAAATGTGAGCTCGACAAAGAAGCCATTATCGCAATGCGTGAAGAACAGCAGTTCCAGGATCTTCAAAAGACCTGTTTTGTAGACGTGGTGCAGGATGAAACATTTTTCGTAGAAGCCAAATTACAAACATTGCTCCGCGTTGCATAATGGTCCTAAAAAGAAATGTTTAAGGCTCTGATTAAAATTTTTCTTGTACCATAGCTAGTAAGTAGAGCCGTTCTGTTTCTACAGAGCGGCATTTATTTCTTTTTTTCTCCGTCGAAATAATTGGTAAAATGTCGAATATGTCGCAGCCATTTCAATTGCTGTTGAAAACTGTCCATATCGCAAATCAGTTCCTTCCGGCTTAATTGTTTTAAACCTTCAAATGAAGGAACGCCTGCCGTAACCTGTCGCAGCTGCCCCAGCGACATCCATCCCATGGCGTGCAGAGAATGAATAATAATGGCAAAAGTTTGTTTGGCTTTTACGGAATATGGCAATTGCCATATTCTTTGATTAATAGTGCTCGTTTCATTTAGGAACAATTGCTGTAACTGCTCGAAATTCCGGTACAGATTTGGAAGCGTATAAACCCCTTTATGCACATCTTTCCAAACATCAAAAGCATCGTTGGTCAGTTGCATAAGGCCGGCAGCAGGATAAAGTATCTCCAGCATTTTCTGATCAGGATAATGGTCCAGCACCGCGCAAAAGATGAGCACGGCAAAATAACTTTTTTTGTAAGTGATCTCCTGCAGTGCTGCTTCTGAGATATTACTATTTAATTGTTTAAGCGATTCCTGTTGCCAGTGAGCAACTGTTTGCAAATGTTCAATGAACTGTTGTTGACGAGGCATTCTACGCAACAATTCAAGGTATATCGCTGCCGCCAGCCGGTCGGTTTTGTTTTGCGCTACATATGTTTCAGGGTTCGATACCAGCGAAGTGATCTGCTCGTAATTCAGGATGTTATCATCAAATAGATCGTCGAATAAAGGCCCGAAAACGCTCAGCAGGATAATGCGTTTGTTTTCTTCCTCACTTAATTGCCGACCGGTTAATTTATATATGTTGTCGCAAACTAAATTCAGGGCTAGTTGCCAGTATTTGGTGATTCTTTTAATGTCCTTGTCAGAAAATGACTGCTGATAATCTGGCACAACAGCACCCAGCAGGTTGGGAAGATAATTTTTAAGATATCGTTCCTGTTTTTTAACCCGCCAGTAGATCATCAGCATAGTGCTAAGGATACGGTAGTTGCTAACTGTAGGGCGATTGTTTTTGTGCATTAGTGGGGTATTATTTTCCAATCACCGTCCAGTCGTGGTTGCCAAATCCTTTTTTGATGAACTCATCCATAAGTGCAGCGATAGCCGGCATTAAAACCAGTTGGTTACCTGCTTGTTGAGTGGCATCCAGAAATAGCTGGGTGTCTTTACGTGCCATATTCAACTCCCATGATGGTTTACTGTGATCTGCACCTGTCATGCGTTGCAAGCGGCCTGATATAAGCGTGCCGGGGTTCCACATACTGAAAAGCGTAAGTAGTTCATCAAGGGACACATCCAATGAATTGGAGAGGGTAAGCGTGTCTTTTAGGGAGGCGGTCAGGCAAACCAGAAATGCATTGCCAACAAGTTTCATCGCGGCGGCCTTACCAACTTCTGGCCCAAAGTTGATCAGCTTGCCGGTTATTTTAGACAAAGAAGGCGTTAGCGTAGCAATAACAGCCTCATCACCGGATATCAACATATAACCAGTGCTCTCCAACGCGTTTACAGGGCCCATAAACACGGGAGCGTGCTGATAAGTAAACCCTTTCTCCTTCCATGCCCTGGTCCTGTTAATAGCCCCTTCTTTTGACGTGGTAGTATGATCGATGATCATAGCGCCAGGTGTAAGGCCAGGTTCGGCGGCTTTCAGCACTTCATCAACGGCTGCATCGTCTTTTAAGGCAAGATGGATCTCAGTAGCACCCTTTACCGCATCAGCCGCATGTACAAATGCTTTAGCGCCTTCCTTTTCCAGCTCCTGTGCTTTTGAAACGGTACGGTTCCAAACCTGTACTTTTTCTCCCTGTTTTATCATGGCTCGCACAAAATTGGAGCCCAATAAACCCATACCTAAAAATGCTTTCATGACAATGTTTTTGCAAAGATTGGGGATTTTAGGAAATATGGGCTGGAGGATTCTTTTAAAATCAGGGAAATCACCGGAGTTTACTATGATGGGAATGAAATAAAAGACGGATCATACTTAATAAAGTCAATAAATGACATAAAAAAGATACGAAACGTACTTTCTATAGTCATTATGTGACAGATTTGGCGCATATAGCTCTATTTCCCCATATTATTGTGAAATGGCGAAGGATCCCCGCTATAATACATTATACAAACTAATCACAAGCGGCCAGTTAAATAGTCTGGCCGAGTTAATAGAGATTCTTCCTAAAACTGTATTGGCCCACGACCTGGGTATGCATCATATTACCTTTAATAAACTCATTGAACAACCGGGGCAATTCAGGTTGGATGATATTTATATGATAGCCTCATTGGTGGGAGTCGAAAATAAGATGATGCTGCAAGTGTTTTATAACGAAACAGGGGAAAAGAAAACCAGGCGTAAGAAATAGGGTCTTCCAATAAATACCTGAAAAAAGTACGATACACACAAAGAAAAATCAGGTCTGTTCCGGTTAATGCGGAGTGGGCCTTTTTTTATGCTTACTTCATAAACTTTTTTATGATCCTGTTTTGGCCAACTACAAAAGCGGCTTCAAAAAGAAAGGGCATGCGGGCCATTGTTTTCAACACCTTTGTTTTTCTACGCATATCGGCACCGGCTTTTTTATACAGCAACTGCTCGTAGCTTTTTACAAATGCTTCACTAAAGTTGTTGGTTGCAAAACATTGTTTCACCTGTTCTGCTGCCAGTTTACCACTGAGAACCGCATTGCCTATACCATCTCCACTCACCGGGTCAATCAGCGAGGCGGCATCTCCCACTAATAAAAAATGATCTCCACTCATAGTTACCCAACGTGACCCCATGGGAAGCCCGCAACCTTGTAATGATCCTACTAAACTGGCATCTTTGAACTTTTCTTTTAATACGGGTGACCGTTCAATAAAATCATAAAAGGCGTTTTTGACGTTGATCTTGTTTCGAACAACCATGTCAGATAAAATGCCCATGCCTGCATTCACCATGCCGCCTTTGATAGGGAATACCCAAAAATATCCGGGCAGGTATTTTTTGTCGAAATACACTTCTGTGCAGGTATCTTCCATCCCCGAAACGCCGCTGTAATAGGCCCGCACGCCCGCAACATGATGTTTTCTATCCATCTCGCGGTTGGTAAGTTTTTTAGCCGTAACGCCGTTAATGCCATCGGCGCCAATCAGCATCGTGCATTCGTAGCGTTTGTTGCTGTCCTTTGTTATCACAGTATATCCATTGGCAGACCTTACAATATCGCTTACCACAATGCCTTCCAGCGTATGGATCTCAGGGCTGTTTTTGAGCGCATCAAAAAGAAAATTATCGAAGTGCTCCCGGGTAACGGTATAAGCCTCTAATGTCCAGGTAAAATCAAGCTTCTTATTGTTATAATAACAAAGCGTACTACGGGTGGGTAGTTTTTCAGAAAAAGCCGCTAACCTTGCTGCAAACTTCGGATCTATTTCATGAAGTAATTTAATGGCCCGGCCCGGAATGGCATCCCCACACACTTTATCCCGTGGGAACTGATGTTTGTCTATGAGGGCTACCCGCAGTCCTGAATTTTTGAGCGCCATAGCACAGGCGCAGCCTGCCGGCCCTGCGCCCACGATAATTACATCGTAATGGTCACTATTGTGAGAATTTACTATTGCGCCCATTTGTATTGAATTGAACTCGTAAATTTATACATATTACGTTCTTTAAACTCCTTTTTCCCATCTTTTGCTCTTGTCACTTCATTAAAATACTAAAACATGACGCTGAAAGAAACACTCGCAAAGCTAAAGTCGCTAGGAAACGACAAGATGCGAATGCAAAATAAAAAACGTGGCGCCGATGATAACCAGTTTGGGGTAAAAATGGGCGACATAAGAACAGTGGCCAATACAATAAAAGCCGATCACCAATTGGCGATGGATTTGTGGGAAACCGGGAATGTGGATGCACGATTGCTGGCTACACTGATCATTGACCCCAAGCAATTATCGGTAAAGGAAATGGAGGAGAAGGTATTATCAGTCAATTTTGTTCAGCTGGCCGACTGGTTGAATTCGAATGTGGTTAAAGTACATCCCCATAATGAAGAGCTTCGAGTTAAATGGATGCAGGCCAAAAATCATATGTGTGCGCGTGCCGGTTGGAGCCTGACAGCTGGACGGGTAACTAGAAATCCCGATGGACTTGACCTTTCTGCCCTGCTTGACCGTATTGAGAAAGAAATGGCGACTGCGCCATCGGAGGTTCAATGGACAATGAACACAACGCTGGCGCAAATTGGCATTTGTTTTCCAGAGCATCGTAAGCGGGCCCTGGCTATAGGAGAAAAGCTCGGCATCTATCGGGATTACCCTGTTTCAAAAGGTTGTACATCTCCCTTTGCGCCTATTTGGATCAATGAGATGGTACGCAGACAGGGTTAATTATTTTGCAGCCAGTGCCTGTCCTTCAAAAGCGATCCCAGGCCAGCCATGTGCCATAAACTGCCTGATGTTTTGGTGATCTGTTCCGTTAGGGGTATTTAATACAGCCTGATAATGTTCTGCAAATAAATAAAGCGTGTCTTCCTTGCTCAGGTTATTTAATTGTGCAAATGAAAAAACCTTGGCGCTACCCTGATTTTGAGTGGCCTCATTATTTGCATCCCCATTTTTAAAGGCGGTGGGTTGATGTTGGTAGTAAGTTTCTATAAACTCTATTACTTCTTTGAATGTAACAGAATTGTTCTTTAATTTTTCGATCAGGATAGTTATTTGTTCTTTCATTCCGCAAATGTAAGCTCAACTATTTAAATGCTTTTTTTCTTTTTTCAGCCAGGTAAAAGGTGGCATCTTTGCAATAAATAATCGAATTAATCATGGTTAATTTTAAAGACATTTCGCCCGCTGGCTATTCTAAATATGTTGAAGTTGATTTAGGAGTTTCCAAAATGATAATTCTTTCTGGCCAGGTGGCTTTCGATGCTGACGGCAATACGGTTGGAAAAGATAATTTTGAGCAACAGGCCGAACACATTTTCTCTGGCATTAAGCAAATTGTGGAAAAGGCTGGCGGTAACATGAATAATGTTGTCAAATTGACTAATTATTTGACTGACGTATCTAATCTTCCTGTATTCAAGAAGGTGAGAGACAAGTATATTAATCTCGCTACACCCCCTGCATCTACAACGCTTGAAGTAAGCAGGTTTGTTAAAGATGAACTGTTGCTGGAAGTAGAAGCGATAGCAATAATTAATAAATAGGTATAAAACAAAAGCGCAAATCCTAAGTATAGGGTTGCGCTTTTGCTTGGTAAATTGATTAACTATTTAGGTAAGTGAATACCATCCGTATCATCGAGTCTTGCAATGATTCCCCAGCCATAAAAATAGTTGGCCAGTCCTATCAGGATCTCATTCCTGCCCTTCTTCAACGGTAATTTCACCTGGGTGTTTTCAATTGTACACCGCCCGGCTGGAAATTTCTGACCAGGAGATCCGAAATGGTTTTTGTCGGTATATAATATCTGTCCATTTACAAATAACCATATTTCATCGCTGAAGCCCAGATGGAGTATACGCTCCTGCTCTTTATCTGATTCAATCGTTGTTTTCAACCAGACCAGCCGGCGATTGTTGTTTTTTACCCCTCCAAAAATCCTGGTCAGATTCACCAGGTCGCGAACCTCAGCTGCTATGGGTGTCCATTTTGTGGTGCTATCTGGTAAAGTAGCGCGTGCCCTGGTTCCACCCATATATGGCAGGGTGGGAAGAATTTCTTTTCCATATGCAAAATCACTGGTCTCGCTCACTTGCCAATGCCGGAGGTAGCGGGTATCGTTGTAAGTAGGAATATAACCGGGACCAGGGGCCAGGTCCTCGACGACATCAGGTTTTATTACCAGGTTGGCAATAGTAACCTCTCCGCCGGAAAAAGAAATGCCCCCTTTTTCAATGTTGCCCTCCAGATAAGGAACTAACATCGCCGGGCGGTCCATGTTATTGACAAATGCTTTCATTTGTTTTCCCGATACAACCAGTTTCACATGGTTCCAACCAGGGATATTGAGTGTAGTACCAGCCTGGTATTCATCGGTCATGTCCCACATGCTCATGCCGTCGATAATTGCCGCATATTGAAGGGTAGTCCTGCTTTCCGGTGAAGTGGTCCCAAAGTACCGCAGGTAAAACTGATCTCCTTTTTTCCCGTCTTCCGACTGATGAAAGGTAATGCCGGGAAAACCATAACCCAGCTCTACATCGTATTCAATGGTGCCATTTGAAAATTGCAAATTTTTGGGCACCAACGGCGATGGACCTTTTATATGGATGGCCTTGACATTTCTATTCATGATAAAATCAATCCCTGACGAGTCATACTGCCAATAGGCAGGCTCCATTGGTATGGTCAATTCCTGGGTGGCGGCTTTCTTTTTTTGAGCCATAGCTACAGTAACAAAGGGCAGCAACAGGAGGATGAGGAAGATCTTTTTGAATGTTGGGTTCATAACTGTCTGTTTTTTAACTTTATGTATTAGCACAGACAAGTTACATTCACAGGTGACCAGTCGCGTGTGCAAGTGCTTGCCAAACCGGTGCAAATGGGCGTCAATCAAATCTTATCAGGAAAATGGACAAAAACAACGAGCAATATTACCTGTCCCGGGTACTCGAACAGATAGAAACCATATTTAACCGGGGGGCTAGTGATAAATGGACGACCTACGATTTTGAAAAGCTTTCAGAAGCGATTTATGAGGGTACACAGGTACGCCTGAGTGTGACTACCCTCAAGCGGATCTGGGGGCGGCTGAAGTATGAAAGCGCGCCTACCCTAACCACTTTGAATACCCTGGCACAATTTGCCGGTTTTGTTGACTGGCTGAACTTCAAACAAAATGAGGACCGCCCCACGGAAGGGCCCAACGTTCAACCTGTGTCGCCTCGTCCTCAGCGAAAGTTAAAGCATGCGGGGGAGATGGTGGCTGGGGTTGCGATCCTTATTGCGGGGGCCTATTTTTTATTCCTTGCTGCCCGGCATAAACAAAATCGATATGATCCCAGTCAATTCGAATTCAGCACCAACAAAATGATAAGCGAAGGAGTACCCAATTCCGTGATCTTTCGCTACACCGCGAAAGTAAAACCAGACTCTTTATTTATAGTACAAACCTGGGATATTTCCCGCAAAACGCTTGTGTCGGCCGATAAGAATGAACATTCAGCCATTTACTATTATCCCGGCTTTTTCAGGACCAAACTAATTGCCGATGGGCAGGTTATGAAGAAACACGATGTCTGGATCACCTCAAACGGATGGCTGTGTCTTCTTGAAGAAGAACCAATACCTATATACTTCAAAAAAGAGCAATACCAGAAAGATAGTATTATTGAAGTTAATGACACCCTGTTGGCGCCATACCGCCATACATCAACGGCGCCGCGCGTTCGTTTTTTCAATCAGCGTGATATGGGCGATTTAATGAACGACAATTTTACTTTTGAAACCAAGGTAAAAAACAACTTTGATGACGGTACCAACGCCTGTCATTACGCCCAGGTGCTTATTCAGTGTAAGAATGATATCATCATTATTCCACTGGCGGCAAAATCCTGTGTAGGCGACCTGAAACTTTATTTCTGTGGCACAGGTGCGGAGAGCAAGTCGGCCGACCTGTCGGGTTTTGGTTGTGACCTTACCCAATGGACATTGCTTCGGGTAGAAACGGTTAATAAGACGGCAACTATTTATGTAAACAACAAAAAGGCCTATACAATAACGTTTCCAAATGAGCCTACGGGCATTGTTGGGGTGCAATACAGGTTTAATGGGGCTGCAGCAGTAAAGGATACGAGATTTAGAGCGAGGGGAAAGGTGTATGAGATGGAGTGAAAAGAATAAATATGAAAGCAGTTATAGCATAAGCCATAACTGCTTTTCTTTCGAGTAACTAAGTTATCTCAAATAGGAATTTTGCTAGCATATTTTTTAAGCCATTGCTCAAAATTCATAAGTTCTGGGTTAAGTTGTCGGGACCTGTCGACATCCCTTGTCGTATTTAATTCTTTTTCGAACTCATCATAAAACTGGAACATATTTCCAAGATCATCGGCGCCAGGGAATCCAAAGCCTCTGTAAGTCTCCGCGGAAACTTTATTGTAAACGACCTGCTCTCCCAAAGCTGAGCTCAATTCTTTGGCCATTTCGTTTCCCGTTAATTGCTCACCTGCTATTCCAATTCTTTTGCCCACCATTTCTGTTCCTTTTTTGAAAATGCCATACGCACATTTGCCAATGTCTTCAGATGCTATGCCCGCCATCTTTGCATCGCCTATTGGAAGTGTAAGTGCCAGCTTACCATCCTCGCCTCGTTTTGGTCCTGCGCCAAAATAGATGAAATTATCCCAGTAAAAAGACGCGAGCATAAATGTGGTGGGTATGCCGGCTGCAATAAACAATTTATCTGATTCCCCTTTGCCATCGAAATGAGGCACCTTATATTTACCATGCAGGGTTGGCATTCGTTGATCGTTGAGTGGAACGTATTCACGGGTATCTTCCAACGTAGACCAGATGACATGTTTCAAGTCAGCTTTCTTTGCGGCCTCGACAAATATGGCAGCTTCCTCCTTTTCTTTTTCTGCTGAAAAATGTGCCCAGAAGAAAGTAACGAAATAGGCGCCATAGGCACCCTCAAGGGCATTTT
This sequence comes from Niastella soli, assembly GCF_017742245.1. GTDB lineage: Bacteria > Bacteroidota > Bacteroidia > Chitinophagales > Chitinophagaceae > Niastella > Niastella soli. Next base: position 1,187,125 of record NZ_JAGHKO010000001.1, on the reverse strand, counting down.
CGACAGACTGTGGGTCGTCGATATTTGCGACAACCAATTCAGCACCGAGGTTGGCTAATTCTTTTGCTTTGTCAGAATTGATGTCACGGGTTACGGCCCTGACTGCGAAGGAGCTATTTTTATCTTGAAGAATAGCATGGGCTAACCCGCCGCCCTGTGCGCCGGTGGCGCCGAATATGGTGATTGTTGGTTTTGATGGCATATAATTTATTATTATCTGAAATTTACTGTAAAAGCACTGTTTTCCCGGCAATAGCTGATGAGAATCAATAGTGCGTATCTTCCTTTTATGAAACTTACATTGTTAGCAGTGATGCTCTTTCTTTCCTTGACCGCTGGCGCTCAAAAGGTTTTACTTAAAAATGAAAGTGAAATATTTTCATTTGACACCCAAAGCGGTAAGCATGTCGTATTGGCTAAGGATAAAGACAATGCTTACATTGTTTACAGGTTTGGAGCTAAAGATTCTGTTGAGTTTGAGTGCCCGGAAAAGAACAGAGACAGCTGGAAAAAATTCAAGTATTCTTTTTATCTCAGGGGGGGTGGCGTTCAAAATGAAGGAATGGACTTAAATAATGTGTATTTTATTAATAATGGGTATAAGTATAGTATATACGATAACTATTACTCAGTTGGTAACAAATCGCAAGTAGGCATTAGAGTCACCAACTTAAAAACGAATAGGATTGTAAATATTAAAGGAATAGGAAAGACCCGGAAAGGAACAATGATAGATTTCAGGGTTAATAAACTTTTAGAGATCGAGGAGCTTGATGAGTAGCTATTGAAAACAGAAGCGCCACACCTTAAAAGTGTGGCGCTTCTGTTTTTATTGTAACCATTCATTTATTAGCGATGCATCAAACTGGGCTAAAGCCATTGGAAGAAGGTGATTATTATTTATGTTTCCATCTTTATCGATCAAAAAGGTCCGAGGCAGGGGATCTGCCTGATAGTCTTTACATATTTTGAGGTTGGGCCATCCCCGTGCTATTACATTAGTGCCGTCGATCTGTAGTTCTTCTACCCTTTTTTTCCATTTAGTAGCATCTTCTTCAAAACATATGTTCAGGAAGACGATGTTTTTGTCTTTATATTTTTCTTTGATGATGGGACCGTACTTCATAAAATCATTGATACTGACTCCGGAGGTCGTAGACCAGAAGTTCAGATACACCCATTTGCCCTTAAAGTCGGAAAGGGAAACATTGTTGCCGTTCAGGTCTTCCAGCGTGAAACCAGGAGCCGGGTTGCCGTTTTTAAGTCTGGCAAAATCCAGGTCCATATTCTTAATCCTTTCCTTGATTGCGGCATTCTGGCAAAGAGGCTTGTAGTCATCAGATAAACGGAGGGCGTCTGCATAAGAACCGCCCCGGTATATATTTTTAATATAGTTCATAATTAACCAGTCTTTGATCACTGGTTTTTGAGCATCGCCAATGATTGCCTGGTATTGTGCCTGGTAATTCTGATTGGTACTGTCTGATTTTACAGCTGTATTCTTGAAATTTAATAGAAAGGTGCGGTAATAGTCTGACGCGTAAAACAGCGATTCGTTCGGGGTAAGATATTCCTGATCTGCAGGGATCAGGGAAGCGAATTTAGCATAGAGCTCTTTTCCGATTATTTTTTCATTCGGCTTTAGCGCGCAAACCGGATTAAATGAAAGCCAATATGTCAGATGCCTGTAGTAGATCTCGTGAATTGATTCTTTGGTACTGAGAGAGGGCTGTTGAATTCTATGCAGGTAGTCTTTCAGTTGCTGGTTGTAAATAGTATTCAGTAAACTGTCTGATCTTTTTTCTGCAGCAGCATTAATTTCTTCAATCCGGCCTTCGAAAAGGGCGGTATTGTCAATTACCGCTGTAATTTCTCTTTTTCGGATGGGATTGCTAGCGGTCAGGTTATAGGTTAACAGCGATTCATCCAATGTTAGATCTACGCTGTCTCCTGGCGATACTGGGAAACGCAGGTCCTGGTTTGCATAAGTTATAGTTACGTAGTTTCCCGTTTTTAGGTTGATTTCCTGTTTAAAGTAGCCGGAATCGCTCACAAGAACAGAGTCTTTCCTGTTTTCCATGAAACCGTCTACTGAAACAATTATGAAATCATTTACGGGGTGAAGGACTGTGCCTTTAATAACAGTGTTGGTTTGGGCTAATCCAGAAAGCGTAAACAGTAGCAAGCAGCCAATTAGCATATGGCCTTTGGTCTTAAACATTTCAATCAATTTTAGGGGCGTACGAATTACAAATCCGATAAATATCTAAAAAAATTGTGTATTCACATAGAAAATAATCGTTTTTAAAACACTTAAAGGAAAAATGGTACTCGGGAGCGCTAAAAGTCCTGCTAATAGGCAGGAAATTATGGAATTATGTAGGTAATTACGTCTTCAATAGATCTATTTCACAACCTAATATGCGGGGGAGATGCCCAAGTAAACCTGCAGGATCTTAATAGTGATATAGGTTAAAATTATATCTATCTTCTGGTAGAAAAAACAGGTATACTTGTATATCAAAAACCAAAAGCCTAAATCTTCTTTATGAAAAAGTTTTTTCTGGCATTAGCCATGTGCCAGGTATTAATTTCCTGTGGGAAAAAAAATGACCCACCCGACGATTTGACCAACGATGCCCCTAACAATGAACCCTATTTACATTTCTACCAAACAACCGTTTCAATACCACCCTTTGTTACTGGATCGGCAGATCTCGTAATAGAGTCAAATATCGACTGGCAGATTTCGGTCACTTCTGGTGCTGATTGGTTACAAGTGAACAAAAGTTCGGGACATGGAAAAGACACCATTCATGCCTCAATAATCAATGAGAACGTTGGCAGCCAGGCGCGAACAGCTATCATTGCAGCAACAGTTACAAATCCCTCATTAAATCTGCAGGCACAGCTAACCGTTGAGCAAAAGCCCTATAAGCTGCAAGTGCTTTCAGAAAAAAGAATTACGGGATATCCACTCATTTATGGTCATGGCATGACGCCTGCTTTTGATGGCGGGTGTTTATTGATAGGGACGGGAAATTGGGGTGATATGTGGGCACACGATGCATGGATGGCCAGATTAAACCGCAATGGAGATACAGTATGGACCCGCCAAATGGGGGACGCCAACATTGTTGAAGATGCTATAGCCGCTATTGCCACGTTTGATGGTGGTTTTATAATAGCCGCACAGGCCTATCGCAGTACTGGTAATTTGTGGTTAATAAAATTGAAAAGTAATGGCGACACCGCCTGGACACGATCGGCGGATATCACTGAATTTGTCAACACCATAGCGGCTACTGCTGATGGTGGTTTTGTAGTGGCAGGTGCCACCGGAAGTGACATGGCAATTGCAAAATTCAGCAGTAGTGGAATCCCGGAATGGCAAAAAAGATTTGGCGGATCAGGGAGTGAACAAGCAAATGCTGTATCTGTAGCCATTGATGGCTCTATATACGTAACAGGCAATTCAACAAGTAATAATAGTGGCGATGTGGGAAAAAATCATGGGTCCAAAGATTATTGGGTAGTAAAATTAAATAGCAATGGGGACATGATTTGGAGTAAGCTATTTGGAGGAGATAACTCTGATGAGTCTTTTTCCATAAAAAGCACTGTCGATGGCGGCTGCATTGTTGCTGGTGTTAGTTATAGCAGTGAAAATGGCGATGTAACAGGCAAAAATCAGGGCAACGGTGATATGTGGGTGCTAAAATTGGATGCCAATGGCAATATAACTTGGAACAACCTGCTGGGGGGAACATACCTTGAGACAATTAAAGCAAATACTAGTATTGCCCTTACTCCCGATGGCGGATACATACTTGCCGGAATTACTACTTCAAATGATGGTGATGTAGGTGAAGGCCAAGGATCAGGTGATTCCTGGGTGTTTAAATTGAATAAAAAGGGCCAAAAGGTTTGGAGTGAAACTTTGGGAGGGCATATGCAAGAGAATACCATTGACATTGTAATGAATATCGATGGCAGCTTTTGGCTTGCTGGTTGGACCAATCCTAATGGATCTACTTATCCGCCATTTGTAGGTACCTGGTTCCTAAAACTTAAAGATTACTAAGAATCGGTAGTATCTATTTCCTAATTAATGAGCCGTTTCGGAATAGTTTCGAAACGGCTTGTTTAATTGAAAATGGAGTATTAAGGACAAGAAAACGTCCTCTTCGACCCGAATGTTTGAAAATTTGCCATAAAACACAAAAGCCACCCGAAGGTGGCTTTGTAAGCTATTGTGTTTGAGCACTCCCCCTTCAGGACTTGAACCTGAGACCCTCTGATTAACAGCGGCGATCAGCCGCCAATCTGGCTTAATCGGGGTTGACTGAATCTTGCTTAACTGTTTATTTTTCAATCACTTAATTTTTTGTTAGAAATTTGATGTATGCCTTCCAAAATGGGGTTTAACCCTGTTTTACTGGCAAATTACTGGCAAATTTTAGGCGAAGGATTTTGTGAAATCGAAAAATTAATAGGTATGTCAGCATCATTAAAAATCATTTTGGACACCTGGAGAATTAAAAAGAAGAAAGGAACCTATCCTGTTAAGCTACTGGTAACCTTTAACAGCGAACCAAAGCGTTACCAAACGGTTTATGATCTTACCCAGGAAGAGTTCAATTCGGTAACAGACCGAAAGGCCCGAAACATCTCAGAAAAATTGAAAGAAATCCGCACCAGTCTAAAACTGATCGAGCGGAATGCTGAGGATAAAGCCCGTTTATTACAGCCTTTCACCTATGATGAGTTTGAAAAGGATTTTATATTAAATAATCCCTTTTTTCACCAGCGAAAATTTATTAAGGCAAACCAGGTCCCGGTAGCCTACGAGTTTAATTTAGCTGAGTATGAAAACCGGTTCCCCATTTTCAGGCTGCCATCCCCGGAATATGGAACAATACTGGCCACCTTTCTATATTATATTAAAAAGCTCCTTTCCGAACACCGTATCCGGACCGCCGCCAATTATCAGACAACTTATACCACTATTTCCCGTTTTCGGGGGAATGTCCGGTTTACTGAAATTGACGTGGCTTTCTTAAAGCAGTTGGAAGCCTGGATGATGGACCAGGAATATTCCAAAACGACAGTAGGTATTTATACCCGTTGTTTACGCACGATGTTTAATGAAGCCATATTCCAGGGTATTATTAATAGAGACAAATGTTACCCTTTCGGTAGGCGTAAATATCAACCACCCACATCCAGGAATATAAAAAAGGCGTTAACCCTGGAAGACGTTGGCAAAATCTATTATTATGAGCCGGTTTGCCTGGAAGAACGTAAAGCCAAAGATTTCTGGCTTTTTTCCTACTTCGCCAATGGCATCAATCCCACAGACATTGCCCATTTGAAATATAAGAATATCGAAGGCGAATACCTTGTCTTTGAAAGGGCTAAGACTGAAAACTCGACCCGATCCTCTCCCCGGCCAATAACTGTTTACATAACAGAAGATATGCAGCAGGTTATTGATTTCTGGAGCACCAAGGATAAGCGCCTAGGTAATTATATATTCCCTGTCCTGCAGTACGACATAACGCCATTGCGCCAGGTTGAACTAATAGAGCTGTTTGTCCAGGCTCTAAATGACTGGATGCGAAAGATCAGAAAGAAACTGGGCATAGAAAAGGCCGTAACCACTTACGTTGCCCGGCATACATTCTCGACTATAATGAAACGGTCAGGGGTAAGTACGGAGTTTATTCAAGAATCATTAGGTCATACGAGCATTAAAACCACTGAGAACTACCTGGACAGTTTTGAAAAGACGGTGAAGAAGGAGTATTCGCAGAAGTTGGTGGCTTTTAAGAAGGATGTAACAGAAAGTGTCCAATCTCATGAGCAGTAGTGAACCGATTTTTAGGAACCTAGATTATATGTAAATGCATATAATTCAGCTATTTTCTATGAAACTATATGCAATTGCATATAGTTGGCTGAAGGGCTGTGTTTTATAAATGACCGATATTTCAGTCATTTTTGCTAATTTTGACTGAAATATCGGTCAAATTAGTGAAAAGTAAGAAAACAATATTATTACCTACCGCCGAAAAAGTATTGAACGAATTGGGTGAAAATATCAAACTAGCCCGTAAACGTCGCCGGTTAACAACCACACAAGTTGCGGAGCGGGCAGGTATTGCCCGGTCAACACTTCAATTGATTGAAAAGGGCACGCCAGGAGTTGCGATGAGTGCATATCTGCAAGTGTTGTTTGTGCTCGGTCTGGAAAAAGACTTGTTGTTGGTAGCGGCTAATGATCCTTTAGGAAGAAAGTTACAGGATGCTGGATTGCTTTCGGGCGGTGGAAAATCTTAAATAATGTCAAAATCAACACACCAAAATCAACAAATACTAGTATACGCTGACTGGATTGATCTGGGCGGTATTATTTTAATGGGAACCTTGCAAGCCGAACAGGTGCGGGGCAAGGAAGTCTTTTCTTTTTCTTATACCAAAGAATGGTTAGAAAAAGGGTCGGCTTTGATAATTGATCCTGATCTGGGCCTATATTCTGGCCCTCAATATAGCCGAGACGATAAACCCAATTTTGGCCTATTCATGGATTCTTCCCCTGACCGTTGGGGTAGAGTTTTAATGGAACGTAGGGAAGCGTTTGCAGCCAGACAGGAAAAAGGCAGGCCAAAGCCGCTAATGGAAAGTGATTTTTTATTAGGGGTATTTGATCAATACAGAATGGGCGGTCTTAGATTCAAATTAAAGGAGGATGGGCCGTTTCTCGATGCCAATGAAGCTATGGCGGCACCTCCCATGACATCGCTCCGTACGCTTGAAGAGGCAAGTCTTCAATTGGAAAAAGACGATGCCATGGAAGACCCATCATATGCTAAATGGCTGAACCTGTTAATTTCTCCCGGTTCTTCTTTGGGTGGTGCAAGACCAAAGGCTAGTGTGATTGACCCGAATGGAGAGCTTTGGATTGCCAAATTTCCAAGCCGAAAAGATGATCGTGATATCGGAGGTTGGGAAACAGTAGTCAACGAGCTTGCAATAAAATCCGGATTGTCGGTAGCGGAAGGAAAAGCGCGGAGGTTCACCCAGGACTACCATACTTTCCTGACTAAACGGTTTGACCGTGTCGGTAACGGCCGTATTCATTTTGCTTCGGCTATGACTTTACTTGGACATACCGATGGTGCGGATGGCGCAGCCGGTGTATCATATCTTCACCTGGCGGAGTATATTATGCGTTATGGTGCACAACCGAATACTGATTTGGAAGAACTATGGAGACGGATTGTATTCAATATCTGTGTAAGCAATAGTGATGACCACCTCAGAAATCATGGATTTTTATTAACACCGCAAGGATGGATGCTATCGCCTGCGTTTGATATAAATCCTATTCCGTTGTCAACCGGCCTAAGTCTGAATATATCTGAACACAGTAATGAGTTGGATCTTGATCTTGCCAGGGAAGTAGGCGAGAAATTTCGTTTGGATAAGGTGAAAAGGGAGGAAATCATTAATAGGGTTACCAAAACTGTTAGTCACTGGAAAGAAGTGGCCGGGAGGATAGGGATATCAAGGGGGGAAATGATTTCTTTGGAATCAGCATTTATTCATTAGCAATTTATAAAGGTGTGAAAGTAATTGGTAAATTTAAAATAAATGATAGTTTTAGAATTACAGGACGAGGCCTTGTTGTCATTGGTGATCTTATTGAAGGAAGGGTAAAAATTGGAAGTGTTGTAACATTTAATACCGGATCTGAGAACGCCACCCTTAAAGTAAGTGGTGTTGAAATGGGGGATAATAGATCAACAGGAGAATATTTTGTGGGCCTAACATTCGTTTATAATGATGAGATTGAGCGCAGAAAGTACGAATCTTTGAAACTAAAAGAACAGATTATTGAAGTAATGGCTGAAGAGATATAAATTACTATGGCAATAACACAATCTATAGAGCAATTAGAAAATGACTATTGGGAAGGAACGGACTTTCCAACGGGGCTTGTCGAGCGATGTTTTCTTTATAGAAAAATACCAATCGGAAGACTAACGCCTGAGCAACTAAGAACATTGATTAGTCAACAAATTGGGCTAAGATATTTGATCCCAGTAGCGGTGAAAATTTTAAAGCAAAACATACTAACCGAAGCTGATCTATATGAAGGAGATTTGTTAGCATCGGTTTTAGAGGTAGGAGGCACGTTCTGGCAGCAACATCCCGCTATTAGGTTTCAAGTACGACAACTGAGTATAGATAAAAAGGACTTTATTGAGCAATGCAATGATCGCAATCAATTTCGTCAACTTTTAAAAAAGATGGATGCCTTTGCTTCAGAGGGTTGACTATATTGAACCCTCGTTCTCCAAGGTTTTGTTGTCTTTCTTATCTTTCATAACAAGGGGCTTCATCTGAATCCAATTCTTTCACTCCAATTGACACCCAAAGTGAATATCCTTTTTACTATCTGTAAAATCGATCTTTTAGCTGAGCAGTAAAGCTGATTGAAGTCGAGAAAATGATCTCAATTAACCGTGCTACTTCTCGGGTATTTACGGAACAAAAGAAAGAAAGCCATGCATTGAAGCTGAACTTGTTTGATATCTATGCTGTGGTATCTTCTTTGTCATGCAGATCTTCCACCCAGTCTTTGTAATATGCTTCACTATCGCTATAATATGGCTCTCTGACATTGAACGGCCCATGTTTGAATTTTTTGTCTTTAGCAAAACCTTCATAGACTTTTCCTCCGGTATATCCCAATGCTCTGCCCCCATTTTTAATTGCTTTATCTTGACGTCTGCCGGATTTATAAAAGAAGAATATGAGAATGTAAACGGTAATAATCACATGGTAACCCAAGGCATCCCAGCGCACGGAATCCCATCCGTCGGAATGAAAATGGCAAGATTTAATCCAGGCGAATGCCCAGGAAATGGTGACGATATCCCAGGTCAGAATGGTAAGTTTTGAAACAGAAAACCGGCGCGCTTGTACAAACCAATTTTCATTCTTTGCCAGAATGCCTGCGTCTAAATAATATCTTTCCGTCCCGTTAAACTTTTTTGTTAATGTTACATCGATGCCTAAAGCGGCCTCTGCGTTTTTTGTTTTGTTTTCCCATCTTTCCTGCCAATACTTACTTCCCCTATTCATTAGGGCCTGAAATAGGGAAACCCAGAATCCCAAAAATGCTAGGTAGATACAATACTCTGGGTTGTCAGTGAGTAATTTAAAGAAACCAGTAGCAATAAAAACGATAAGAGCCCCAAAGAACCAGCCCCTTGACCAAAAATTACTGATTTCAAACCTTCGTTGTTCAAGGCTTTTTTCAAACTCCAGTTTCTCCCGTTCAGGTAATAGTGAAGCCGACCTGGCTTCAAATGTTTTTTCCATAAGGTGTTCGGTTCGGGGTTATTTGATGATAATAGAGTTATAAGGGTATAAGTATAGCGTTAATATTAATGTATGCTCCTTATCCAACATATTCCGATATTAATTCTATTTTTTGCTCTATATAATTGTCAGCAACGCCTGGCTTTAATTCTTTAGGTTTGAAACCGTAAATATCTTGTTGACAACCACTGCAATCATTATCAATGTCATTTGTTTTTCCACATTCACAAGTCCAGACTTCTTTTTCTTTGGATGATAATAGTTGCTTTTTCATTGAACGTTTGCCCCGCTCAACAAAAATATCTTTAAGTAAGGTCCTTATTGTTTGTAAATCTTGTTTGTCATGCATGCTATAAAATGGCCTGTCGTATGTTGCAATACGTACACCTCTTTTTTGAATTTGGAAATTGTCACTTTTTAACATTTCCGCAATCCTATTGAACTCAAATAAGTTCAACTCTTTTATTATTTGGGATAGCTTAAATGCGATTTGATCATTTTCTTCGAGTTTGATTCCATTATACAAAAGGTCTAGTTTGTTTTTTTCTGGAAGTCCGTCAATATATCCAATCAATTGCCTATAAAATTTTTCTGAAATTCCTGGATCCGTTTGATCATATGAAATAGCTTCAGAGAATTTTTTCATAAGATATGGAAATACCTCGTCTACTTGATTGGTAGTGATGAAACTCCAAGTATCATCATTTATTTCCAAAATGCTTGACTTTGCTTTTTCGATAATTGCCCTTTTGTTTCTTAACATATTAATTCTATCCACTCCAACATTTTCAAGCTTTTCGTCAGATTTAAGCATAGTTGCTTTTTCTGCTTCTCCTTTTTCTAGAATGACAGCAGTGCCAACAGCGGTCAGCATAAACATAGATTTACCTTTTCCTGAAATTTCATCCATATCAATGTTTAATCCGACAATACAGTTTGAGCCTATCTCATAGGCTGCATACTTTATTCTTTCAATTGCTTCATTATATAATGAAGTCAATTGCTTTTGATAAGTATGTGAACGACCACCGAAGACGTCAGTTAGCCCTCCAAGAAAATCACTAAATAGATTTGTTCCTGCAACAATATGAGCCGATACTGGCTTTAGGTATCTTTTTATTTTGAGACCTTCAGCTGATGAAGTTGTAATAACTAATACATCTTTAGGGTTTGCCATTTGAGTTATGATTTAAAGTTTAGTGCATTGGGATTTTTGTAATTCAAAATATTAAATGGGCAATAGTAAACGGCAGTAACAACTTCTTCCCAATTCCAATTTTTGTCTAGTATACGAAAGATGATATCCCAGAATAAGTTATCCTGGTGGCCATAATACTGTTTGGTATGTAATGAGGTTATTCCAGGCATGGTTCCAAATATCAATACTTTACAGTTTTTGTCTGAAATAGCTTCAAAGGAGTTTATTGTCATGCCTGTTGAAATGGGGTTGGATCCACTGATATATTTGATCGAAGAACTCTAATTTAAATCTAAATATGCATATTTTAAATGGATTTTGTCTTGAAAATCAACAATGTATTCATCTTTGCTTTTTATTGATCTTTGTCAATAAAATTTTGTCGTTCCAGTTCGTTCGGCGTTAGTTGACTTTTTCCTAATTTTCAGTACACCATTAACCGATTACCTATAGATATGAATGTGAGAAAGTTTTTGTATTCGAATATGTTTTATCGGAATATGATTTCGGATTTATTTGGCAGGTCGAGCGGCAGTGAAACACCTGGATTATTTACTCCCTACTTTCAATATTCTATTGGCCCCTATCAATCCGACTTTTCCCTCTACTTCCCAAAAGAACCCTATGGTCGCCGTTATAAAAACGAGATTTTTAATAAACTAAATGGGTATAACGGTGCCGATATCGCTGATTACTTGGAGTTTCATTTTACCCGCTACCCGGATAAGCAAGCCTTCCTAAAATTTCTTGAGTACGAGACTTACAGCAGGTTAGACCAAAGAGTCAGCGCCACTCGAAAACAGAAACTGCGATTTACAAAAGAATGGGTACAAGAGAAGAGACAGGAAATACGTGTTCAGCAACAAGTGGAAATGAGGCAGAATATTGAACAAGGCATCCGGGAGGTTTTACCTCTTAATAATAACGTAAACCAGGCAAACCTTGATGAATCTATAATGGAATTTACGCAAAAGCTTGCCTTCCGAATAGATCAAATAGTGGCGGGAACTGAAGAGCGCATGCAGTCCATAACCGATTCCTTTGTTACCGGTAATATTGAACTAAACAATCAAAACCATCAAGATAAACTTATAAAGTTATTTAGGTTATTGAAAAATGTGCAGGCTCCCACAGAGATTGCTAAGGGCGAACAGCTGTTTAAGAGATTTTCGGATACGGACGTAGCGGCAATTCTAAGATTGCATTTTGAAACTTTTAAATCCAAGCAGCCGAATACTATTCAGGTTGCCATAAAAAGGGCGGATGAGAGTATCCGGGACACCCATCCTAAAGTAAAGAATTTGGAAAAAGCCCTCCAAGAATATTTCTATTAATATTACCGGATAACCTGAAATGCCTTTATTTATTATTAAGCCAATCCTTCCACCTGTCTACTTGAGGCCCGGCATCCATCAATTCCATTTTTTCATGGTCATAAAAGGGTTCAAATTGCCAGTCTTCGGTTCCTACACATCCTAAATTTGACCATTTGGTAATGAAATCGATAAAGTTTTTTGCCAGACGCTTACCATGGAAATCAGATCCGTCATGGCTTAGATAAATTATAGGACTTTCAATCGTGCTTTCAGATGTATCAAATGCTATTACATCTCCATTTGCTACATCTATAAAAGGCACTTTATTATGCCATATTTTATCATAAGAGTCCTCAGGATTGGAAAAGCACTTTGTAACCCATCCAGTATAATTATCAAAATCTTTCCTAAGAAAGGAGAAATCCCATAAACATCCCCGGCCCCCTCCACTAAATACTTCCTTCAATTCATTTTTGGGTTCTTCACCCTCAATACACCATTTAAGATATACACCTGACGAATAATTAGTTAAAACATATTTGAATTCCTGGGGATACCGTATTCCAATGTTTTCTTCCAGAAGTATTATTTCTGTAATGTCGACAGGTGGTTTTATTTCAATTGGTCGGATATACCAATTTCTTTTTTGGGCGGTTGTCATAATCCAACGCCAGTCACTAACCCATCTTTCCCAAAGGGCTTTTTCCATCATGTAGAAGCGTTTATTGCCTGCTAATATATGCGAAAATTGGAGTTAAGGCAATCTTATTCTTTCCGAAACCAACCCTAACACATTCTTATTCAATCCTTAAAAATCCATGACTAATCCATCATTGACTTTCCTTGTTTCTTAACCCAAATTACGTTCATAAAACAAATTTTTATGGACACTTTATTTATTCCGAATGAAAATGATTTTCGGCGGTGGATCAGAGAGGCAGTGAAGGAATGCCTGGAAAACACGCCCATAAAAACGACTCCTTCAACAAATAAACTTGAAGAGGAACCGCTAATTACGCGTAAGGAAGTAGCCTATATGTTCCGCATTTCCCTGGTCACTCTGCATGAATGGATGAAACAGGGCCTACCCTTCCATAAACAGGGTGGAAGGGTTTATTTCCTGCGTTCTGAGGTTATGGACTACCTGAAACAGAAACGCCGACATCCGTTTATTGATCCTGAAACCGACCGAGTAACCGAAAAGTAGTTTTTCTTTTCACCCGCCCTATGCTTCGCATTTAGCTTTTAACAGTTATTGATTAACAAATTAAAAATCAACCTTATGGCTGAATTTAAAAGACAAACTTTCCAGTTAAGCACAGGAAAGCAGATCAAATTGCACGGCAATAGCTTTTTTATTAGCAAGTCGCTCGAGATTGGAGAAGGTTTTGTTCCCAACATTTACGCTCTGTTTGAAGAACAGTCTGATGGAAAAGCCTCTACTACCGTTTCCAACCCACATAAATTAACAGCGGACGAATTGCAGGAACTAGCCGATTATAACATTCGGCTGTGGCTCGATCTAAAGGACAGTATTCGCAACAATGGATTGAATAATCCCAGGGTTTTTGGGCGAGATCCTGTACGAAATGAAGACGGTGCAGACGAAAAACCTCCAAGATTTAAGCGGGAAAAAATTAGTCATTCTAAAGAATCTGAAAAACGTGATGTATGAAAAGTTTATCGTGTGAGGATGCAAAACAGGTCGATCTGGTAGAATACTTGGCTTATTTAGACCACCATCCGCAGAAGGTGCATAACGAGAATTTTTGGTATCTCTCACCATTGAGGGAGGAAAAAACAGCATCCTTTAAAGTGAACCGGCAAAAAAATGTATGGTACGACCATGCGGTGGGCAAGGGCGGTGATCTGATTGATTTCGGGACTCTTTATCATAATTGTTCCGTTAGTGAGTTGCTTGGTCGTTTGTCTGTGTACCAGGCTCGCCCAGTTCTTTCTTTTCACCCGCCTACTATTTCGGACAATCTTTCCGGTGCCAATTCCCGCTTTGCTGGTGAAAAGAAGGAGGCCGAAGGCTGCAAAATTGTTGTACTGGATTCCCGCCCGTTGGCAGCAAAAGAGCTGTTGAACTATCTGGAAAAAAGGTGCATCCCGCTGGAAATTGCCAACCGATTTTGCAAAGAAGTGGATTTCCTTTTGTACAATAAAAAGCACACAGTAATCGGATTTCAAAACAATTCTGGCGGATATGAGCTGCGAAGCGAAAATTTCAAGGGCAGCAGTTCCCCTAAGGATATAACTTTTGTTGACAAACGAACTGATGATGTTGCGGTGTTTGAAGGCTTTTTCAGTTTCCTTTCTTTTTGCACCGTAAATAAAAATCTAACTGCCCCACTGTCAAATTGCCTGGTACTAAACTCACTTTCATTTTTCGAGAAAAGCCGCTCCCTGATGGAACAATACAACCAGGTTCATTTGATTTTAGACAGGGACAGTGCCGGTATGAATCGTACCAAACAGGCGTTGCAATGGGACCGTGATAAGTACATAGATCGCAGTGATTTTTATAAGCATCATAAGGACTTAAACGACTGGCTTATTCATCACCAGCAAAGCCAAAAGCAAAGCCAAAGACAAGGCAGGAGACTTTGAATTTCGGGTAGCCAGCTATGTTTTGGTAATACCAAAACGCTGGCCGTTCATGCTATCGCATTCACGGGATCCGCCTATCGGCGGATAGGAAACAAGGAGGCAAGATATGGAACAGGTTAAAAAACAAACAAAAAACAAGGGTGGCCGCCATAAAAAGGCCGTGAAGAAAGATCGGCTAATATCAGTTAAGTGTAGCTCGTATGAGAGATCTGTTATAGTAGGAAAGGCCAAAATTGCAAAAGTATCCACATCGGAGTTTATGAGAGAAGTTGCAATGACGGGTAAAATTGACAGGCGAGAAAAGGCATTAGCACCGGAGGTTTTACAATTAACTGCAATGCTTAATCACATCGCTGCAAATCTCAATCAGATTGCTAAAAAGCGAAATGGATTCGAGGAATTAACAGTCCTGGAAAGGGCTAATTTAAAAGTTCAATCAGCCGAGTTGAAACAATTAGCCACTAAAATAAAATCACATTTACAATGATCGGGTATGTGGGAACCGGCGCTTCTTTTTATGAATCCATACGGTATTGTTTGGAAGATAAAATCGGTTTAAGTGAAAACCAGAAGGTTTTAAAAGCGCTGAAAGATCAATTGCAACACAAAGACAGGGCTGAGGTTTTGGAATTCAATAAATGTTTTGGTGACCTGGGCGAACTGACCAGCCAGTTTTTAGATGTTGCCAAATTGAGTAAAAGAGTTGAAAAGCCGGTGTTTCATTTTTCCCTTCGGCCTGCACCAGGTGATAAGGTTTCCCGGGAACAACTTATAGAAATGGGCAAAGAGTGCGCAAAACAGTTCGGGGTTGCAGACAATCAATACCTCATTATTCTGCATAAAGACACTGCCGAGCCGCACATACACATCGTTGCAAACAGGGTGGGTCTTGATGGGAAGGTGGCAAAGGATAATCACAGTTACAGGAGGATGGATAGCCTGTGCAGGCAACTTGAAAAGCAGTTCCAATTAAGAGAAGTATTAAGTGCCCGCCGGTTCTTATCAGAAGAACTCCGGAACCTTCCCAGGCTAGATAATAGAAAGGAAAAACTAAAAACCGATATCCGAAACACTTTAGTGCAGGTTAAAACCTTACAACAGCTTGAGGAAAAAATGAAATCGCTAGGCTATAAGGTATTAATAGGCCGAGGCATTTCTTTCATCGATGATAAAAAAGTAAAGATAAAAGGCAGTGAAGTTGGCTTTTCGCTTTCAAAGATTGAAAGGATTCTAGATCTGAAACAGGAATTAGCAATTAAACAGGAGAAACAACAGCAGCGGGAAATAGCAATTCAAAGGGATATAGATAAGGCATATACTCCGGTTCAGAAACTATTAATCAAAACTGCTCATTCGTCGCGGAAAGAAGATTTTGAAGCGTCAGAGCTAGTAAAACAGCTTGATAATTTGTTAGGCGATCTGCTGAAACCGGAGTACGTAGATCAGTCAGTTAATCCTGAATTATTAAAGGAAGCCAAGCGTAAAAGGAAAAGACAAAGGCCAAGATTGTAAACATTTATTCACTTAAAATTTTCAAATATGGAACTAAAAAATACTGAAAATGTGGAAGCTAGTAGCTTGGAAATCGTATTGAATGAATTTTCGGAGGAACAAAAATCACTCGCAAAATCCATAGGCGACTTGGTTATAGCCGTAAATGGCTTAACCGGGAAGCTTACACAATTTGAAGAAAAATTGGACAATCTTAAAGTCACTTCTCCTCCTCTAAATACTACACCAATTCAGAATGTTATATCCCAAAGTATGGATGGAATAAAAAAGATTGTTAATGAACAACCAAAAAGCATTGTTCAGGAAAAGAGATTTTTGCTTTTCCCAGAACATAACGCAAGGGAATATTACTCGGTGGTACTTCGCTGGTTATTATATATAATTATGGCCACTTATGGCTACTTTTTACTAAAGCATATTGTGGATCATTGGCGGTTGTAGGATGGACGAATAAGAAACAAAGCCCTGATGTAGAAACATCGGGGCTTCTGATTAATGGCTCTGATTAGTAATCTTATTAAAACAATGGAATTATTGTTGTGGACTAAATTGTATTGGTAATAGATTCTTCCAAAATTTCACTGTCTGGTAAACCGGTCAATTCCCTTATTACCTGCATCGCAGTAGCTTTAGTAAGGTTATCACTATTCTTTTGAATATACCGGGCAATAGTAAATTCTGTACAACCCAACACATCCATTAATCGGCGGCGAGTAGCCGGATTGTTTATTGCTTTGAGTGCTTTTTGACTAAGTTTCATAATGGATAAGTTTTGATTAGAATTTAGTTATTGAGGCTCCAATTTTGAAAATTGCCATTATTTTGTCCAGGCTTCTTTCAATTGGCGGATATCTTAGCTGGTCAGGATTATCGGATTCCAATCGTAAAATGTTTTCTTTTTCACTTTGGCAAACACGTCTGACATACCCCATATAGTTTGAATCTATCAGGTAATAGTAATATCCCCAATTAAGGGCCTGGAAATCATTTAGACGGGTAATTGTTACCCAGCAACCGTTACTAAATGTCGGTTCCATACCATTACCGGTAACCTGAATGGCTCCTTCAAAAACGCCTAGAAATGGAGCATCAATTCGATCAACTATTAACTCTGGTGTTAGTCCGGTAAAAATTATTGTCCCGCTGGCTGATTTACCATCAACTTGTGGTTTAGCTGGTCTATTATTTTTTAAAGGAAGTATTAACGTAGCCGGAGTAATCATGCTAATATCACCTGCACTTTGTTTGCTTTCCATCTCTTCCAGGTAAGCATTCAGCTTATTGAAAGCCTCTATGTTGTTTGGCCTGATTCCCTTTTCCCATTTATATAACTTTGCTTTTGCAATGCCAGTTGATTTTTCAACCATATGCATTTTAGTGCCTGACCGCATTCTAAACACCTTTAATCGAAAACCGATGTCTGTCATGCCTCACTATTTAAAAGGGATGAGTAGTCTGATGAATTCTGATCTCCTGTAAGCCGATGTGTTTTTAAAACAAATGCAGCTTCAATAAGCTCTTCTATTTTTTCATAAAAGTAGATATGGTTGCTGCGCTCAAGCGGCTCATTAGAAATGCTTCCAGGGCTTGAAATAATCGCCGTAAGCCATTGCCATAATATTTCCCGGGTTTCATTTAGATGATAACACTGGAAAAAGTCATCAAAAACAAGAGGGGGATTGTTTAAATGCTCTTCAGAAAGGCGCAAGGGTTGGTTGTGCCACAGGGGATGTTTGTTGTGGGATTTGCCGTGAAAGAATATCCCAGGACGGGAATTGGTTAATGGCTCATTCATGTTAAAAATATTTTAGGTTACATGATATGGTTAATGAGCCCCTGGGAGGTAGGCTTTGGGCACGAATAAAACGGGCCAAAGACTTAATATATTAAAAAAGGGTTGACGCCTACCGCCCCTACAACACGGGCTCTGACAAAGCCCACCACTTTCGTGGTTAACCGCGAAGGAGCAAATAGGCCCAACCCTATAGTGTAAATATAAAGATTGGGCTTCACTTACTCTCGCGGTTACAAAAATTGTCAGATTCGTGTTGCGAGACTCGTGAGAATGCAATACTTGTTTAAGTTGTATTGCCCAGTTTATAATTTCACTACGAATGTAAATCAGAAATATTAAAAATGTGCTTATAACCCCATTTTATTTTATCAACATACTCCCACTTTGCGAGTTCAACTCTTAACATGGAAACTTCAGATTTCACATTGGAACTTGAAAAGCTTGGAAAACGCATTAAACAGGTAAGAAAACATAAGAACTTGACATTACTTGAATTGGAAACTATTTCAGGTATAAATGATAGTGATCTTAGCCGTTATGAACAAGGTAAAGAAAACCTTGAGTTTTTTACGATATATAAGATAGCAAAAGCATTAGGCGTGGAAGTTCATGTTTTAACTAACTACGATGGTGCTTTACCTGGAATCAAATCTAAGTAACTGGCAGAAATGACTTAGATATTATAGATTTAATGCACTGATCGGGCTAGGTAAAGATGCTATCAGTGTTATTCCGCCAACTCACATTGCTGCGAAAGGTATTTTAAATACTGTGGATGCGTCAAATAATACATGGGGAAATATAATTGCAAATCAGGTGGAGAGTGAAATGAACAAAATAAACAAATAAGAACAGTATGAAACGAAGGGAAAAGGCAGCATGGTATTTTGCGGTATTTATAATTGGCGCTTTTATTATTACTTATTATTATTCAGAGAAAAAAGCAGGGGAGCTTAATGCCAATAAGGCGATAGGGACAGGATTTATAACAGGCATGGATATGGTGTTTAAAGGCAGGGGAATTTTCGTTAAGTATGTTTTTGAAGTAAAAGGAGATTTTGTAAAGGATCATACAATTATTCCTATAGAAAGTGATCAGTTAGAATTATTGTCAAAGAATTTAATAGGGGGGCAGTATCCTGTCATTTATAATGCTTTAGATAAATCAAATAGTAAGATATTACTTTTTAAAGAAGAATTTATGAAATATGGATTAGATGTTCCAGATAGTCTTCATTATATCTTTCACTTGCTCGACAGTTTGACATACAAGAAAAATTGAGGTTTTTTGATTCATAAGCATATAGCTTATGATGTGAATTGGGTTAAAAAATTGATTGAGTAATAAAGACAATAAATGAAAATTTCTGAAAAAAATATTTCAGCAAAATAGCATAAATCAAATATGAAAGGATTTTTGAAATCAGGCTTAAAAATGACAAATATGAGTTGTCCAGAAAAACATCACCAATCTAAATGGATTTATCCTCAATAAACTCATGGAATCAACAAATTTAGGATTTGGGTTATCATTTTGATTGTATGGAGGATGGAATGGTATATAAAAGCTCATAGTAAATAATTTATCGAGTAGCTACTGAATTACGGGTATTAAACAGATTATTAGAACTAATCAAGCAAGATGCAGAAAATTATCTGGAAGGTGCAATGAGAAGGATATAATTAGCCCTGAGTGCATAAAGAATAAAGTATTAATAACAAGATATTCTCAGTATGAAATTTCAAAATTTATGGACTAAGCTGTTTACCTCAAAAAGTGAAAAGGAAGCTATTGCACTCCATGTTGCCGGTGCAACGGTTCGACACAGAAACCCTTTTGAGAATCTTGAAGTGCCAAGAAATGAGGAAGACCTGTCCGACGAGTATATAGAAAAGTGGGTTGTACCATTTTATATGACTCATCTTGCCAATGCGGACGAAACAACAATTAAAGCTTTCTCAGAGGCGGCTAAAGAAATAAATATTGATATTGTAAAGGCATTGCTAGGTGATTTTAACTGGCGGACAAGAATTTCTGGTGCCTTCTTCGCTGCTATTAACAATTATCATGAGTTGGAGGATATTATCGGTAAGCATTTGTTAAAGAGTGAAGTGTGTTATGCTGGTTCTGGTTATTGTCTGGCACTGGCTACCTTTGCCACTGATAAAGCGAAAGACTATTTGATCACTTATCTTGATTATTACCTTGATAGAAAAGATTTATGGTTTGATCAGTCAACTACTTATTGCGCCCTGGAATACCTCGACAAAAATGCCACAGCTCGGCTAACCACTAAATTGAACTCATTTATTATAGACAAAACGAATTGGGATTTAGAAAAATACAGGAGTTCTTTTATCGATTGCATGACAACGCTTGATAAAATAAGGCGAGTAAAAAGCGAAATCTAAACCAGTTAAAAGGGCGGTAATCGGCTAAACTTTTTTCAGCGATAGAAAAAGCATAAATTTATAGAATAACAGCTCTTTTAAACCACTTCGCCCACTTGCTGGCAAATTACTGGCAAAAATGCAAAAAGGCCGCCGAAGCGACCTTTTAAGTGATTGTTTTTCAGCTCCCCCTTCAGGACTTGAACCTGAGACCCTCTGATTAACAGTCAGATGCTCTAACCAACTGAGCTAAGGAGGAATATATTTTCCATTTCAGAACTGATTGAAAAACCGGTAGTTATTTGCTACCTCTCTTCCGAAATGGGCAGCAAAAATAAGGAATTAATTGGTTCGAAAACAAATGAAAATTGAAAAATTAGCCCTGTTTTAAAAGATTTTTTTTTGACCCCTATATCCACCCAAATAAACCGCCGTCTGGTAATCCCACAAAGAGGGCTTCACCTCGCATTTCAACCGGATAAATTTTTAAATAATATCCCTCTCCACTTGTATTACGCCCATTCTTTAAACTGAATTTATACCGGTGAACCGGACAAACCACATTGCCTACTGCGTCGATATATCCTTCCGCCATAATTCCACTGGCGTGCGGACATTTATAAGCAAACCCAAACCATTCCTCTCCAACGCTGGTTATACAGATCTTTTTACCTTTTACTTCAACCACCGCAATGCCCTGCCCATTAAAGTTGAGTTCAGTTGGGTGCCCGGCTATTTGGTGGTACTGGTATTTTTTCTCGGTCATGCAGTATTAAAAACCTGTTTTATATGGATACCGGATCGTATATAGTTCCTTCACCTTATTTAATATGGTCGACCGTAATTCGTCGATGTTCCTTCTTTCAGTAGCTGAAATAAAAACACAATTGCCCTGCAGCTGATTTTCCCAGCGTTCTTTAAGATCTTTCAGCATTTCGGTGCGAACTTCCTCTTCCAGCCAGGGATCGAATGTATTTTTTTCATACTGGTCCATTTTATTAAAAATGGTGATCACTGGTTTGTCTATTACATTCAGTTCCTGCAGGGTTTTGTTTACTACGCCAATCTGGTCTTCGTACTGCGGGTGCGCCGTGTCGGCCACATGTAATAATATGTCCGCTTCGCGCACCTCATCGAGGGTGCTTTTAAAGCTTTCCACGAGGTGGTGCGGTAATTTGCGAATAAATCCAACGGTATCGCTTAATAAAAATGGCGTGGTCTCAAAAACTACTTTGCGGGTAGTGGTATCGAGCGTTGCGAATAATTTATTTTCAGCAAACACATCGCTTTTCGATAGCAGGTTCATGATAGTGCTTTTACCCACGTTGGTATACCCTACCAGGGCCACCCGAATAAATTCACCCCTGTCTTTACGTTGCGTGAAAGCCTGTTTGTCAATTTCGCTCAGGCGTTTACGCAACAAGGCTATTTTTTCACGAACGATCCGTCGGTCAGTTTCAATTTCCGTTTCACCCGGACCTCTCGTTCCAATACCACCCCCTAATCTTTCCAGGTGTTTCCACATCCCACGCAGGCGCGGCATCAAATATTGATACTGGGCCAGTTCAACCTGGGTTTTTGCTTGAGCGGTTTTGGCGCGGCGGGCAAAAATATCCAGGATCAGGTCACTGCGATCGATGGTTTTTACATCGAGCACTTTTTCAATATTGCCGATTTGCGACCCGCTCAGTTCATCGTCGAAAATAACGATGTTGATATCCCGCCCCTCGATGTAGTTTTTAATTTCTTCCAGTTTGCCTTTACCAACAAAGGTGCGGCTATCAGGATGCGGCAGCTTTTGTACAAATCGTTTAACGGATTTGGCACCGGCCGTTTCGGCCAGAAATGCCAGTTCGTTCAGGTATTCTGTTACCTGCTCTTCGGTTTGTAATTTATGTACCAGTCCTACCAGTACAGCTTTCTCTTCGTTTTGAATGATATTCTTCTTATCTAACAAGTCCTTCGATTTTCCGTGCAAAAGTAAGCTGAAAAACCGGAAACTGGGGTACATAGCGCTGAAAGGAAAAGAAACGGTAAAAGGTGGGGGCTTTTCTAGTGGGGCAAAAATGGGTGGAAACATGCTGTCTTCTCACTGTTACCCTGATAGGATAACCCACCTCTTTGGTACCTCTTTGTTACCTCAATGGTACCTCTTTGGGTCCTCGGAATTCGAGGTCTTTCAGGGTAGAATCGAGGAGGAGTCGAGAAGGCAAAGAGGAGAAAATAACAACCATCACTGGTTTTCGACCATTCGTCACACCTTTTTCCTCCAACCGTCACCCAAAAAGGACATTTCCGAGGAGAAATTACCATTCGTCCCACCGTTCTCCTCGAACCGTCACAGCGGTTTCCGAAGCCCGTCACATGATGGCATGAAGGCATTGGGTACTTTTGTATACCGACAAGACTGAACCAGTTGGCATGCACAGGTTGAACCCCGTCAACTTACGGAAGTTCTTTGAATTATTGGGGAGGTTAAAATTTTCTCGGGATAGTTTTTCTACCTGGATTAGCACCATTTTGCAATAATTGAAACAAATTGGTAATAAGAAAAAGGGGAATAAGCTAGAGGCAAAGAAATTTGATCAATATCAGGTGTCTGAAATAAAAAAATCCGGAAGGATACCGCTTTTGCGAATCTCCTTCCGGATTGTATGGTAAGTATTACTAGTTGCTTTTTACAAACCGCTGATCACCAAACCTATCGTGAACGGTCGTATATCTACCAGCGGCGACCCGGCCCCGGCGGCGCCATCTTTTATAAACTGGTTGATCTGATATGATCCGAAGACGCCAAACACTCCTTTGCTTACGCGACCGGTTACGGCCAGGCGTGTACTATTAAAATACCTCTTTGATTTGATTTTTTCTGTATAGGAGTTTACGGTTCCACTTTTTGACTGCAGGTTCTTACCTTTTGTCATTGCGCTTAGCATGGTTCCAACCTTTCCGCCTATGGCTACCTTCCAGCTTTTATTGGTGTTATCGGGATCGGCGGCAAAGCGAAGCTCGACCGGCAATTCCAGGTAAGTGGTGGCTATCTTGTATTTTTTGAAGTAACCGGAGTCTACGCTTTTAAAGGCGAGGGTGTTACTTGATCTGCCTGCAATATCAACGGTCATTTTATCGAGATAGAAATTGTCAGTTCCAATACCAGCACCAACACCTACGCTAAAGCGGGGGCTGGTTTTGAAAGGGAAGTCGAACATGAAATACATATTAAAACTGCGGGGGATACCTTTAGTATTAATGGTATCAGGTTTAGAGGCCCAGCCATTATACCCCAATTGTATCATGAAATGGTCGTTAGCCCGGTTGGGGTTATACTTCCACACCTTTTTTTTGGCTGGAGTTGCAGATGCGGGGGCAGGCGCTGCAGTCTTGGTAGAATCCTGTGCAAACAAGGGAAATACAAATGCCAATGCGAGGGAAAGCGTAATCAATTTTTTCATACTGTTCTCAAATGATTGTCAAAAGTATCTTTCACAGGGTTAATGAAAGGTTAAGGTTACAAAAAAGCCCATAGCACTGCCATGGGCATAATGAGGTAATGGTTGACTTTGTTAAGAACCGTTCCGGTCTCTATCGGGGAACGATACGTCAAACAAGGAATTTAACCCTACAGAGCCCCTGTTTTAATCGACCAGGATACTGGCCGGCTTGTGTTAGGGATACTCTAACCCTCCCGATAATTAATTTGGAGTGAAAGCCAACGCTGAAATAAGAACTGAGTGGACCCTGCTGGGATCGAACCAGCGACCCTCTGATTATGAGTCAGATGCTCTAACCGTCTGAGCTAAGGGTCCGTTCGCGACTTTCGTCGGAACAAATATCTTGAAAATAAAGAGCTTTTCGTTTCAAAGAGCAGCAAAATTAGAAAAATTCATTCAGTACATAGCAGAAATCTCATTTAATTTTTTAAATAATCTTAGAGCAGCTTTCCGGCGACCTCGTTGGTCTTTTTTTTTGAACGATTAGCAGTTTTTTATTATGCTTGCCAGCACTAACATCCAGGAGCTGCAACAGCGTATTTCGCTGTACGATGACCAGTCTGCCTATAAGGAACTGTTTGCCCACTTTTATAAGTCCCTACAGCAATTTGCCGCCTCGTTTGTCCGTTCCCCCGAAGTGGCGGAAGAAGTCGTTTCTGACATATTTATAAAAGTGTGGAAAAAAAGAGCTGGCCTTAACCGCATCCATAACCTCAAACTATACCTTTTTATCAGTACCAAGAACGGAGCCCTCAACTACCTCCGTACCCGGAAAAAGGTTATGCTGCAACCCGAACAATACTTTGTGCAGCTGCAAAGCATTTATTTCAACCCCGAAAAACTGATGCTAACTGCCGAAATGATGAACCGTGTGCAAAGCGCTATTAATGACCTGCCTACTCGCTGCCAACTCATTTTTAAACTGGTAAAAGACGATGGTCTCAAATACCGGGAGGTGGCCGAACTATTGCATATTTCTTTAAAAACGGTTGAAAACCAAATGGCTATTGCTATACGAAAAATAGGTATGGCCATTCATTTCGACATTCGTACCACATTGTCTTTTTAAAAAAACCGGTCGGGCAATACCCGGCCGCTACCTATGTAAAAAAATATCTTCTGCTGGCTTGGGGGTATGCTTTTTATAGTAGTGTCCTTAAGTGTATATCTATTGTACACATGAGTAAGGACAGAACCTGGTTTTTAATTGGAAAAAAACTGGCTGGTGAGGCAAGTGGGGAAGAATTGAGCGAATTGGAGGGACTGTTGCGTAGCGATCCTGACATGCATTATGCTCTTCAAAACATAACTGACTTATGGAGTTTGCCCATGCCTATAAACAATGATGCAGAGGAGGCGTTCAATCGTCATGTCAATAGATTAAAAGAAGCCACAAAAGATTGGGACCACCGCGAAAGTCCCGAAGATCGACCCGACAATACAACTACTCAAAATCGCTCCCGGAAAAAATTACTGATCGTAAGTATGGCAGTTGCCGTATTGATGATAGCTACCATTTATTGGTATTATGCTGTAACAAAGCGGGAAACCACTACCCGCCCTTCTCTGGCCGCTCAAACTGTAGAAAAAAATGAAGTAAGTACCCACAATGGTTCCAAAACAACGATCAACCTGCCCGATGGTTCAAAAGTTTGGCTGAATGCCGGAAGCGTACTTACCTATGACAAGAACTTTGGCGGCGACATAAGAGAAGTAGCGCTTAGCGGAGAAGCTTATTTTGAAGTGATACCCGCCATTACGCCGGGAACAACACAAAAGGTGCCCTTTGTAATCCATACTCAACAAATTGATATCCGGGTACTGGGCACAGCCTTTAATGTAAAGGCCTACCCTGGCGATAAACAAACAGAAACCAGTCTGATACATGGTAAGGTGGAAGTATTGCTCCATGACCGCCCCGAGAAAAAGTTTACGTTACGACCCAACGAAAAACTGGTTGTAGTAAATGACGTTTCGAGTGCTGCCGCTATCAATAAAAGTACAACGAACAATCAACCCTTTGTTTCAATAAGCAAATTAACCTATGCGCCTGCCGATAGCCTGGTGATAGAAACTGCCTGGGTGCAAAACAAACTGGTTTTTGATGATGAATCGTTCCTTGAGATAGCTGAAAAAATGGAGCGCTGGTACAATGTGGAGATCGTGTTTAAAGATGTAAAAAAACAAACACTGCATTTCTCCGGCAGCTTTACCAATGAAACCATACAACAGGCGCTGGATGGTTTAAGTGTGTCGGCCCCTTTTCATTATAGCATGCAGGGAAATAAAATAACTATAGGACGATGATCTTTAAATCAAAACTTATTGCAAATGATGAATAACAATAGTTCATAAATCTTAAATAAAAGCGGAACCTCATTGCAGTGAGATCCCGCAAGGTAAATACAGGCTGAAATGAGCTTTCCTGTTTAGGCACAGGAAACACCTATTATTTAACCTTCCAATTAACAAAGTATGAAAAAAAACGGAATTCTGCTGAGTTTCGGCAGGGACCCGCTTTTCCTAAAGTTTGTCCGGATTATGAAGCTTTCGTTCGCTATAATACTGCTTACATGTCTTCATGTTTCTGCCGGTGGTTTTGGACAGAACCGGATCAGTGTTGACTTTCAATCAACACAATTAAAAAAAGCATTATCATTTATTGAAAGGAAAAGCGATTTCAGGTTTCTATATAATGAGAACCTGGTTACCAATGCACCGCGTATTACACTCACCATGGTAAATGCAGAAGTAACGGAGGTGCTGAACCGGCTGCTTAACAATACCGGGCTATCCTATCAGTTAATGGCCAATAACCTGGTTATTCTTAAAACAAGTGTAGCCGTTGTGCGGAATATAAAGGTATCGGGTAGGGTTACCAGTACTACTGGCGAACCGGTTACAGGTGTGTCGGTTGTTGTGAAGGGTACTACCATTGGCACCACCACCGATGGGGCAGGAAATTATTCATTAACGGTGCCCGATAGCGCCATTCTCGTTTTCTCTTCACTGGGTTTTGAAACACAGGAAATAACCGTGAATGGCCGGGCTACCATCGACGTTTCTTTAAAAGCCGCGGATGCTTCTTCTCTGCAACAGGTTGTAGTTGTTGGGTATGGTACCAGTACCAAAAAAGACCTCACGGCGCCGGTAGCGGTGGTGAACACTGAAGAGCTGAACAAACGAACAACGGCCAGCCCCATGCAAGCATTACAGGGTAATGTAACAGGTGTACAGGTGGTTACCACCGGTGCGCCCGGCGGTTCACCTACTGTACGGATAAGAGGCGTGGGTTCATTCAATAATACCTCACCCCTGTATGTAGTGGACGGAATGTTCGTTGATAATATTGACTTTTTAAACACCAACGATATTGGTGAAATGTCGATTTTAAAAGACGCCTCTGCTGCTGCCATTTATGGGGTGCGGGCTGCAAACGGTGTAGTGATCATTACCACTAAAAAAGGGAAATATAACCAGAAGACCCGGATAACCTATAACGGTTACTTTGGCATACAAAAACCTACGGGTAATTATAAACTGGCCAATGGATCACAATATTCCGCCATGCAGCTGGCCAAGCAAACGTCTGCGGATTCAATTCGGGTTACCAATTCAGTTGCCAAATTTGGCGGCAGTGGTGTAAACCCTACTACCAATACTGATTGGTACGATCAATTATTAGATAACTCCGCCCTCATGCATAATCATAGCCTCGACCTGTCGGGCGGTTCTCCTAAAGTGAATTACACGATGGGTTTAAATTACCTGTACCAGGATGGTATTACCGAAACCGAAAGCAGCTATAAAAGATATAATGGGCGTTTTCAACTAGAAGCCAAACCCTATGACTGGTTAAAGATGGGCATTACGGCACACTTCACCAATTTCACTCAGCGGAATCCTAATTCAGCTGCCTTTTCTCTGGCTTATATGGCATCGCCATTATATCCGGTATTCGATGCTAACAATACGTTGGCTACACCGGAGAAGTACGCTACTTCTACCTCGCTTGGTTTTGACAATGGCGTTTTTAATAACCCTGTTGCTGCTGCCAATTACTGGTACGATAAAACAAAAGGGTTCCAGATACTTCCCTCTGCATACCTGGAAGCAGACATCTTAAAAAATAAATTGTCTGTTCGCACGCAGTTAAGTCAGCGTTACGGGTCCAATCTGAATCAGAATTATATTCCTGAATATTATGTGGATGATAATCAAAAGGGCCGGTTATCTGTGCTCACTACCACAGAGGACAGAACGGAGAATTACATCCTCGATAATCTGATAACTTATAAAGGTAACAAAGACAAACACCATTGGACGGTGCTTTTAGGTCAATCGGCCCGTAAGGAACAATATAGATCATCACAGATGATCACTGATAGTATACCTCAGGACCAGATCTACTGGTATGCCGACCAGGGCGCCCAGCGGTCAAACGGCTATACTGAAACAGGTTTCAAAAATACCTCCCTCTCTTATTTTGGCAGACTGGAATATAATTATGCCGGCAAGTATTTATTAACGGCCACTTTCCGCGCAGATGGAACTTCTAAATACCAGGATAAATGGGGTTATTTCCCTTCGGTGGGATTAGGTTGGGTGATCTCGGACGAAGACTTTATGAAAGACAACAAGATCTTTGATCTGTTGAAACTTCGTGGATCATGGGGGAAACTGGGTAACGACAATGTGCCACCTAGCACCGGGTATGCTGTTGTATATAGCGGCATCAATTATTCCGGAATTTACGGAAGCACCGCAGTTGCGCCGGGTACGCCGGTGACCGGTTATCGTATAGATCCGGTTTTTGGTACGGTGACATGGGAAATTGTGACCGAATGGGATGCCGGTATAGACTTTTCGGCGTTGAATAAACGGTTGAAAGGAACGGTAGATTACTATCACCGCCAAACCAAAGACCTGGCATTTGAAAGAAATATTCCTTTTATCAGTAGCATTAAGCAGTATGGTAACTGGGGTACAGTTAATAACAGTGGTATAGAAGTAACGCTTGACTGGAACGATAAACTGGGCGAATTAGGGTATCATATAGGCGGTAATCTTACCACTGTGAAAAATGAAGTTACCGACCTGAAAGGTTTGAAAAACCTCCCCGGCGGTGTAGCTGAATTTCCAACCTTGTCACAGGTGGGTGATCCATTTAATTTTTATTACGGGTACCAGGTTGTAGGCATTTACCAGAATCAGGCAGAGGTGGACGCCGATCCAATTGCAGTTGCCAATAATGTTAAACCCGGGTACTTTAAGTATCAAGATGTAAATGGTGATAAAGTGCAGGATGAAAATGATCGCGTAAACCTGGGTAGTTATATCCCAAAGATCAACTATGGGTTTAATCTGGGACTGGATTATAAAAATTTTGACCTGAGCGTTTTCTTCCAGGGTGTGGGCGAGGCATCGATATTGAATAATAACCGCGCCGCCCGGCAAAAATTCACCGATATGAATGGGGATGAAAAATTTGTAACCAGCTTATGGACAAAGGAAGGTTCTTCCAATAAATATCCTTCAGCGATTGCAACCACGCAATCATGGAATAACTACGCCAGTTCATTTTATGTAGAGAATGGTTCTTACCTGCGTTTGCAGAATATTCAAGTGGGATACAATTTTAAATTGGGTGATGCAAATGGCACTTCGTTCAGGGTATATGCCACTGCCGATCGGCCGGTTATCTGGACGCGGTATTCGGGTGTTACTCCGGAAATTGCCGCACCGGCGCAATTGCCGAAAGACCGGGCTGCGGGGCCATCGAATACAGTGCCTACCCAGATCTCATCGTTCGGATACGACAATAATGTATATCCCACTACCGCGGTGTATTCCATTGGCGTAAGAATTACTTATTAACCTTAATTACCAAGGATCATGAACACAATTAAATATATCATATTTCTACTGCTGCTGCTGGAAATAACAGCCTGTAAGAAATATCTGGATCATGATGTGGAAGACAAGCCCCGTGGCACATCAATTAATTATAGCAACCTGGGGGCTATGTATTCCCCGGTGTCGGGTGTTTACCGGACTGCCTGTGGTGAAAACCCGGGTTTTGTACACTGGATGGATTGTAGCGTACGGGTAGTGAGGGGCGATGATGTGGCAAAAGGGTCAGCCCCAAATGATCAGGGAACGCTTACTGATATTAAAAACTTTCAAAATTCAAACCCGGGCGTGGTTACTTTCTGGGGCAACAATAACTACTGGAACGATCATTACGGGGTGGTAATGTATTGCAACGAAGCTATGGACGACCTCGACAAATACCGGGCAAACATAGGGGCAGGCGATGCTGCCAACCTGGCTTTATACAATCAGTATAGATCAGAAGTGCGGGTGATCCGTGCCTGGGCACATATGCAGATCTCACGCGTTTTTGGCGATGTACCTATTTTAACAGATAACGATACGTTGACTACAAGAACAAAAAGTACGGTATTGGAAATACGGCAGTGGATCATGAGTGAAATGGATTCTGCTATTGGCTTTTTGGAAGATGCCCGGCCTAACCAGTCGGCTCACCAGGGCGCCGTAACAAAATATACAGCCCTTTTACTGAAAGCCAAAGCCGCGGCAGATGCAGCTGGTAATGATAATGGCAGCCCTTATTGGGACGTGGTTCTATCAGCCACAAACGATATTATCAACAGCAATAAATTTTCATTGTTTCCTGACTACTATCAGCTCTGGAAGATACCAGGCAAGTTGTCGAATGAATCCTTGTTGGAATGGCAATTTACAGACGGCGGTTCCAGTACGGGTACTCAAATTTTACCTGGCGTATTTTATATTTTTCAGGGACCCAGTGGTGATCAGAAGGGCAGTCCGGTTTCAGGTTGGGGATTTTTGTCACCCACCCAGGATATTACCGACTTTTTCAATAGCCGGAACGATTCGGTTCGTCTGAAAACTACCATCCTGTTTGCAGGCGCCAATGAAACAAGTTTTGTTACCTCCCCTTCTGGTGATAATGTATATGGTAACTCAAACCGGCAAACTCGTTTTATGGGTAAAGCTTATTTGCCCAAAAATCAAACAACGTCGGGGAGAACCGATTATGGTACTAATAACAACATCCGCGTGTTACGCTATGCAGATGTGTTATTGCTGAATGCTGAGGCAAAAGTGCGTAAAGGACAGAATGGCGATGTACCCTTCAACCTGGTACATCAACGAGCAAAGCTAAACCCGGTAACAGGGGTAACGTTACAGCAGGTATTGGATGAACGCCGGGCTGAATTTGCCTGTGAGTGGTGGGGTGAAAGATATAATGACCTGATACGCACCGGACAGGCTGCCACCGTGTTGGCGCCGCAGGGCTTTACACCAGATAAGGCGTATGTGCCGATACCGCAGGCGCAAAAGGACCTGGACGCAAACTTGTAGTGAGCTGCTGATCGTACCCGCACAAGTATTGAAACTAAACGACACGCCGCAATGATACGCTCGAGACTAATCGTAGTAACGATTGCTATTTCCTTTTTATTGATCCGTTGCTCGAATACGCAAAAACCTGTAAATGGGGAAGCGAAATTTAATCCTGAAGACGAGGAACTTTTTACCCAGGTGCAACAACAAACATTTGAATACTTTTATGAAGGGGCCGAACCAAACAGTGGCATGGCCCGGGAACGGATCCATGTTGATAACGTATATCCCCAAAATGATAAAGACGTTGTAACCAGTGGCGGCAGCGGTTTTGGGGTAATGGCTTTATTAGTTGGTATTCACCGGGGGTTTATTACCCGTGACCAGGGCCGGGAACAACTGGAAAAAATTGTTCATTTTCTTCAAACAGCCGATCGCTTTCATGGCGCCTGGCCGCATTGGTTTTACGGAGAAACCGGTAAGGTAAAACCTTTTGGCCGAAAGGATAATGGCGGCGACCTGGTTGAAACTTCTTTCTTGTTGGAGGGATTGCTTTGTGCACGCCAATTTTTTTTAAAAGGTGATTCCACCGAGCAGATACTGGCCAACCGGATAGATACACTTTGGCGCGAAGTAGAGTTTAACTGGTATACTCATGGTCAAAATGTGTTGTACTGGCACTGGAGCCCGCAATACAATTGGGAAATGAACTTTCCGGTACATGGGTATAATGAATGTATGATCATGTATATTCTGGCTGCTTCTTCACCAACACACGCCGTACCACCGGAAGTATATCATGAAGGCTGGGCGCAGAATGGTCAAATTGTGTCGCCCTGTCCGGTGTTTGGTTATTCATTACAATTGTATCATCAGGGTGATTCGCCCTATGGCGGGCCTTTGTTCTGGGCGCATTATTCCTGGCTGGGTCTCGATCCACATGGATTAAAAGACCGCTATGCCGATTATTGGGAGGAAAATAAAAATCAAACCCTGATCAATTATGCCTGGTGCGTAAAGAACCCCAAATATTTTAAATGCTATGGACCGGATAGCTGGGGGCTTACGGCCAGTTATTCTGTCCAGGGATATGCCGCACATGCTCCGGGAAAAAATACCGATCTGGGGGTTATATCACCAACTGCCGCATTATCCTCTTTTCCCTATACCCCACAACAGAGTATGCAAGCCATGCGGCATTGGTATAACGATGGTAAAGATAAATTATGGGGGCCATATGGTTTTTATGATGCCTTTAGCCAAACGGCCAATTGGTATCCGCAACGGTACCTGGCAATTGATCAGGGTCCCATTGTAATAATGATGGAAAACTATCGCAGCGGTTTATTATGGAATTTGTTTATGAGCTGCCCGGAAATAAAAACAGGTTTAAAAAAACTGGGCTTTACCAGTCCGCATTTTAGATAGACAGACCCTGAGGTCGAAGGGGGGATCGTCGGACTGAGTGCTTCGTTCACCGAAGCTTTAGCGAAGAGGGGCGAAGACGGTAGTTGAGTCCAGATTAAACACCCTTAAAATGATTACAAGATTCATTTATACAGTGTTTCTAATTGCGGCTCTTGTCCCGCATGTATTTCCTCAAAGCAATGCGAAGATAGATCCTGTGCATGCAGAAAAGGTGGGCCTTTCCCAAACCGGAGGAAAGCCCACCTTTAATATTCGAACGTATTGCAATCCAATTAACATCGATTACGGTTATACGCCTATTCCCAATTTTACCGAATGGGGCAAACACCGGGCTACCGCCGACCCCGTTATTGTATTATACAAAGGCGATTATTATTTATTCAGCACCAACCAGTGGGGGTATTGGTGGAGCAGCGATATGAGCAACTGGCATTTTGTTTCCCGCTTATTTTTAAAACCGTATCATAAGGTCTATGACGAGCTTTGTGCCCCGGCTGTTTGGGTACAGGGCGACACCTTACTGGTATTTGGTTCAACTTATTCCTCCAACTTTCCCATATGGATGAGCACCAACCCCAAGGCAAATGAATGGAAAGAAGCGATAGACTCATTTGAAATAGGTGGCTGGGACCCCGATTTTTTCCTCGATGATGATGGCAAACTGTATATGTATAATGGGAGCAGCAACCGGTATCCGTTATATGGTATTGAAATAGACCGTAAAACATTTGCTCCCCAAGGCACCCGCAAGGAAATGTACCTGCTGGAACCCTGGCGTTACGGATGGCAGCGTTTTGGCGAATACCTCGATAATACCTTTCTTGACCCCTTTATTGAAGGCGCCTGGATGACCAAACATAACGGCAAATATTACCTGCAATACGGTGCCCCCGGTACCGAGTTCAGCGGTTATGCCGATGGTGTGGTAGTTGGGGACCATCCGCTGGGGCCGTTTATTCCACAGTCGCTTCCTTTTAGTTACAAACCTGGCGGTTTTGCCCGGGGAGCTGGTCATGGTGCTACCTTCAAAGACCCATTCAATAACTGGTGGCATGTATCGACCATAGTTATTTCAGTGAAAAATAATTTTGAACGGCGCATTGGCATCTGGCCTGCCGGTTTTGATAAAGATGATGTTATGTATATGGATGCGGCCTTTGGCGACTATCCACATAGCCTTCCTTCTGCTTCGGGTGGCGGTTTCACGGGTTGGATGCTTCTCAATTACAACAAACCCGTCACAGTTTCCTCTACACTTGCCAGTTATTATGCTAATTTTGCCGTGGACGAAAATATTAAAACATACTGGAGTGCAACTACCGGTAACAAAGGCGAATGGATAGCAACCGATCTGGGTAGTACCTGTACTGTACGGGCCATTCAACTCAATTATGCCGACCAGGATGTAGATTTCCTGGGCAAACAACAGGGCACATATCATCAGTATAAAATATATCAAAGTACGGATGGCAAGAGTTGGAAAATGCTGATTGATAAAAGCAACAACAATACCGATGTGCCGCATGATTATATTGAATTGGAAAACCCGGTCCAAACCCGTTATATAAAACTCGAGAACATTCATATGCCCGGTGGCAAATTCGCCATTAGTGGGTTACGCGTATTTGGTAATGGAAATGGTAATAAGCCTGGTGAGGTAAAGCAGTTTATTGTTTTGCGCACCGAGAAGGACAAACGCAATGCCTGGTTAAAATGGCAGCCGGTTGACAATGCGTATGCTTACAATATTTATATGGGACTGGCGCCCGATAAATTATATAATTGTGTAATGGTATACAGCAGCAACGAATACTATTGTAAGGCCATGGATAAGGAAAAGCCCTATTACTTTACTATAGAAGCCATCAATGAAAATGGGGTTTCGGCTAAAAGCAAAGTGATAAAAGCAGACTAATAAAAAACAACATATGCGTAGGATATTATTAACGATTGTCACCTTATCCTTTTTATTACAGGTAACCGCACAAACATCCGACGACAGGATGAAGGCGTATGTGGCCAACCTCATGAGTAAAATGACCCTGGACGAAAAGATCGGTCAGTTAAACCTGGTAACACCGGGCTGGGGGGTGCCCACCGGTTCAGTAGTAAGCAAAGGTGTGGAAGATAATATTCGCAAAGGACGGGTGGGTGGCCTGTTCGGGATCTTTGGTCCCGATAAAATACGCCAGGCCCAAACACTGGCTGTAAAAGAAAGCCGCCTGCACATTCCATTGATCTTTGGACTCGATGTGATCCATGGGCACAAAACTATATTTCCCATTCCACTTGGGCTCTCCTGCTCCTGGGATACAGCCCTGATAGAACGTACAGCCCGCATTGCTGCCATTGAAGCCACGGCCGATGGATTGTGCTGGGTGTATTCTCCCATGGTTGATATTGCCCGCGATCCCCGCTGGGGCCGAATTGCAGAAGGTTCGGGCGAAGATCCCTACCTGGGGTCAAAAATTGCCCGGGCCATGATCAAGGGCTATCAGGGCACCGATCTGTCGAAGGACAATACCGTAATGGCCTGTGTTAAACATTTCGCCCTGTATGGGGCTGCAGAAGCCGGCCGAGATTACAATACCACCGACATGAGCCGCATCAGAATGTTCAATGAATACCTGCCGCCTTACAAGGCCGCAGTGGACGCCGGTGTAGGCAGTGTAATGAGTTCCTTTAATGAAATTGATGGTATTCCCGCCACGGGCAATCATTGGCTATTGACCGACTTGTTACGGAACCAATGGGGGTTTAAAGGTTTTGTGGTATCAGATTATACTTCGGTCAATGAAATGATGGCGCATGGCATGGGCGATCTGGCCACTGTATCGACCCTTGCGCTGAAGGCCGGTCTCGATATGGACATGGTAGGCGAAGGGTTTTTGACCACTTTACAAAATTCCCTGAAAGCAGGCGCTGTAACGCAGCAGCAGATCAATGCTGCCTGTCAGCGGGTGCTGGAAGCAAAGTATAAGCTGGGGCTGTTTGACGATCCCTATCGGTATATAAACGAGTCAAAGCCCGAAAAAGACATCCTTACTGCGCAGAACCGGCAGGCAGCCCGGGAAACCGCGGCCCGCTCTATGGTGCTATTAAAAAATGAGCACCAGGTACTGCCCTTAAAAAAATCAGGCACCATTGCCCTGATAGGTCCCCTGGCCGATAACCATGCCGAAATGCTAGGCACCTGGGCCGTATCGGGCGATAAAACAAAAAGTGTAAGCATACAGGAAGGAATTAAAAATGTAGCCGGCAACGGGGTACAGGTGCTGTCTGCAAAAGGTGCCAACATAACCGATGATACGGCCTTTGCCAAACGTATAAGTCCGTTTGATAAACCTACAGAAATAGATCCCCGAACACCTGAGATCATGATACAGGAGGCCGTTGAAGTAGCCGGTAAAGCCGATGTGGTAGTGGCCGTAGTGGGAGAAGCCGCGGAAATGTCGGGCGAATCATCCAGCCGCACCAGCCTCGATCTACCCGGCAGCCAGCGGAAACTGATAGAAGCCCTGGTAAAAACGGGCAAGCCATTGGTGGTAGTATTATTGAACGGCCGCCCGCTCACCATTTCCTGGCTCGATGAACAGGCACCTGCCATTCTGGAAGCCTGGTTTGCCGGAACCGAAGCAGGAAATGCCATTGCCGATGTGTTGTTTGGGAATTACAACCCTGCGGGCAAACTCACTACCTCCTTTCCACGTAATGTTGGCCAGATCCCCATTTATTATAATCACAAAAATACCGGCCGGCCTTATGAAGGCGGCAATCCCAAATTCAAATCAGATTACCTGGATGTAGATAATTCGCCCCTGTATCCTTTTGGTTACGGACTTAGCTATACCAACTTTACGTATGATACTATTCAGCTCAGTCAGAGCACAATCCGACCCGGGCAGCAGATAACTGCTTCCATTCTGATTAAGAATACCGGAAATGTGGCCGGGGAAGAAACTGTGCAGTTGTACATCCGCGACCTGGCAGGTTCAGTTACGCGCCCGGTAAAAGAATTAAAAGGTTTTCAGAAAATAACCCTGAATGCCGGTGAAATGAAGAAAGTGCAATTTACGATCACGGAGAATGACCTGAAATTTTATAACAGCGCGCTGAAATATGTATCCGAGCCCGGTGATTTTAAATTATTCATTGGCACCAATAGCCGCGATGTAAAGGAAGCCAGCTTTAGGTTGGTGAAATAGTTTTGCGGTGTAACTTGCGCCCAAATTATAAATGGATGGCACCTGTGAAAAACATCATTTTTGATTTGGGCGGAGTTTTACTCAACCTGGATGTGGCTAAAACCAGTGAAGCATTTAAAGAACTGGGGCTTACGCAAATAGATGAACTGTTCCGTATTGGGCATGCAGCTTCTTTTTTCAGGGACTATGAAATGGGCACCATTTCAGATGAGTTGTTTGTAGAAAAGGCACAGCAGCTGGCGGCTCCCGGTACCACCAAAGAGCAGGTAATTGCTGCCTGGAATATCATGTTGCTCGATTTTCCGGCAGAACGGGTAGAATTCCTAAAAAAGCTAAAAAGCAAATACCGGCTTTATTTATTCAGCAATACCAATCACATACACCTGTTGCACTTCCATAAAGAATACCGCGAAGTGTATGGCACTGAAATGGACCACCTGTTTGAAAAGGCGTACTATTCCCACCTCATTAAACATCGCAAACCGGATGTGACGGCTTATGAGTATGTAATTAACGACAGCGGGGTACATGCGGCAGAAACCCTGTTTATTGACGATGCGTTGGTAAACGTAGAAGGAGCCCGGGAAGCCGGTTTACAGGCGTTGCACCTCACAGGTGGAAAAACAATTCTGGATCTGGGTCTTTAATATCGATTACTCCTTTACTTCCTCGAAATCAATGTAGTCGCCTGCTTTTGGTTTAGTGGCGGCTTCATTACTGGCCGAGGATGGCCGGTTGTTATTAGTTGTAGAAGTTTGCTGCAGTGGGTCCTGTTGCTGCTGGTGCTGGCGTTGAAACTCCTTTATCTGGCTACGCACCCGCCAGGACATTTTGATCAACGGCACCAGGAAACCAAATACAAACTTGTAAATGAAGATGGCGAGGAATATGTATAACAGTACACGAAATATGCTCATATTACAAAAACTAAAGGTACAAATACACCACCTAACAAACTGTTAAGGTGCTTTCAAATACATTTCAGCTGCTGCAAAAAACAGGCCCCTGACCAGGTATTGGTGGAACTTGGCAAAGCTATATCAAATCAACAAGCCTGGTATTCTGAATGTTCATAATGGGTAGATTTTAGGCATTCTTTCTTTAAACAGGTGGCCATCATCCGTTTAAATTTTCGATTATTCAAAATTTACAAGAGGGTTTTTGGAAGTAATAATCTAATTACCTTACCTTTGCCAAGGAAAAGATGATTAGAAAGGGAACGGAATCGTTCCCTTCTTTATTTCCCATAAGCGCATGGAAACACCAGTACAGGTAATTGAAAAAATGATGCAGGATATGCTGGCCAATGACCCGGCTTATTTCCTGGTTGAGATCAAAGTAAAACCTACCAATAACGTAAAGCTATATTTGGATGGTGATCAGGGAGTGACCATTGAGAAGTGTATCTCCTGGAACCGAGCTTTATATAAAAAGATTGAAGAGGATAATCTATTCCCTAATGGAGACTTTTCGCTTGAAGTATCTTCTCCCGGCGTTGACGAACCCTTAAAACTGTTACGGCAATACAAGAAAAACCTTGGACGGTCTGTTGAGGTGATCCTCAAAGACGGTATTAAAGTTGCCGGTAAAATGACTGAAGTGGGCGACGACACTATTACTGTGGAGGAAACGAGAGGAAAAAATAAAAAGAAAGAGGTGATAACGCACCAGTTTCAATTAGATCAGATTAAATCAACAACAATTCAAACTGTATTTTAATAAGATCCTGACACGCGGGTGTTGGGAAAAAAAATGTAGTATATGGCAAGCATAAACTTGATAGAGGCCTTCGCAGACTTTAAGGACGCGGAAAATATAGATCGTCCTACCATGATGAAAGTGGTGGAGGATGTTTTCAAAACCCTTCTGCGTAAAAAATATGGCAGTGACGAGAATTTTGACGTAATTGTGAATGCAGAGAAGGGTGACCTGGAAATTATGCGCCGCCGTACTATAGTTGAGGACGGAGCTGTGATGGACCCGCTGGCAGAGATAGCTTATAGCGATGCCGTTAAAATAGAGCCTGACTTTGAAGTTGGGGAAGAATTATATGAGGAAATTAATATCCTCGATTTCGGCCGCCGGGCAATTCTGGCCGCCAAACAAACCCTGGCCAGCCGTATCAGTGACCTGAAAAAGAACGTACTGGTTAAAAAATATGGGGATAGAATTGGTGAAATTATCAGTGCTGAGGTGTACCAGGTTTGGAAAAAAGAAATTTTATTGCTCGATGAAGAGGGGAATGAGTTAATATTGCCTAAATCTGAGCAAATTCCGCAAGACTATTTCAAGAAAGGTGAAAATATCCGCGCCGTTGTTAAAAAAGTAGAATTAAAAAACAATTCTCCGGTCATTATTTTATCCCGTACCTCTCCCTCTTTCCTTGCGAAACTGCTTGAAATTGAGGTGCCTGAAATATTTGATGGTTTAATTGTTATTAAAAAGATAGTTCGTGAACCCGGTGAAAGGGCTAAAGTAGCAGTAGAGTCGTACGACGATCGCATTGATCCCGTAGGCGCCTGCGTAGGTATGAAGGGGAGCCGTATCCATGGAATCGTACGGGAATTGAAGAACGAGAACATCGATGTTATAAACTGGACCAATAATATTCAACTGCTGATCCAACGCTCGCTTACACCGGCCAAGATCACTACTCAGGATCTTGACAATGATAAAAAACAGGCGAATGTTTATCTGAAACCTGATCAGGTGTCGCTGGCAATTGGTAAAAAAGGCGTGAATATTAAGCTGGCACAGGAATTAACGGGATATAGTATCGACGTTTATCGCGATACGGAAGGCGAACCACAGGAATTCGATATCGATCTTCAAGAATTCAGCGATGAAATTGAAACCTGGATACTTGATGAGCTCAAACGCGTTGGTTGTGATACCGCTCGCAGTGTGCTGGATCTCACCGCCGAGGAGCTTGAAAGAAGAACCGATCTCGAAAGAGAGACCATCAATGAAGTTCGTCGTATTCTGAATGAAGAATTTGAAAAAGGATAGGCAGAAAGGTCAGATTGATTATTAAATACACATGACATAATTGACAAATGTGATCAATTTGACTTTTTCCAAGTAATTTGCTTATCCAAACAGCGAACAAAACAAAAAATTGTCTTACAATAACGAATGGCAGAAACAACAACAATAAGATTAATGGCCGCAGCCAAAGAGTTTAACATCGGCAAGGAAACGCTGGTAGACTTTTTGGTAGGAAAGGGATTTAACAATGACGATCTCAAACCCACGTCAAAACTG
The DNA here is from genome assembly GCF_017742245.1 of Niastella soli. Lineage (GTDB taxonomy): Bacteria > Bacteroidota > Bacteroidia > Chitinophagales > Chitinophagaceae > Niastella > Niastella soli. The sequence continues at coordinate 1,147,124 of NZ_JAGHKO010000001.1, read as the reverse complement.
ACGGAGGAGATGTATCGTGCTTTGCAGCAGGAATTCCAGAGTGATAAAGTGGCCAAGTTAAAAAGCGATCAGATTGATCTGCCGAAGGGAAGTCTGGAAGCTAAGAAGAAGAAGGAAGAAGATGCGGCTGTTAAGAAAGAGGTGGTTAAAAAACAGGAACCAACTCCGGTTGTGGAAGAGACGAGAGAAGAGAAAGTAGAAAAGGTAGAAAAAGTAGAGAAGGTAGAAAAGGTTGAGAAGGTAGAGGTAGTAGAAAAAGAAGAGAAAGAGGAAAAAGTAGATAAAGTTGAGAAGGTAGAAGAAGTTGTGCCGGTAGTTGAAAAACAACCTGTTGTTGAGCAGCCAGTTGTAGTAGCTCCGCCTGTAGTGGAAGAGAAGAAGGAGAAAGAAGAAGAAAAAGAGCAGGAGCCTGCAAAAGAAAAAGAAGTTGTAGTAGAGCAAAAAGCTGAGGATAAGCAGCCTGAAATTACCAAGGTGGAAGCACCTGGAATTGAGGGGCCTAAAATTTTGGATAAAATTGACCTTTCGGCAATTGATTCGTCCACAAGACCGAAGAAAACGCCGATAGTAGTTAAGAAAAAGGACGAAGAGCCGCCAGTAAAGGCGAAGGAAGAAGCGCCGCCGGTGAAGGAAGAAAAACCGAAAACGGTTGCCAAAGAAGCACCCGTTGCGGAGGCGCCTAAAGAAGAAGCTCCAAAGGCTACTACGCCTGTGGTCGAGGAAAAACCTAAAAAGGAAGTTGCCAAACAGCCACAACAACCTGCAAAACAGGTAGTAGTTGAAAAGAAAAAGCAACAGGAACCGGTTAAGGAAGTGCAAAAAGAAGAGCCGAAGGAAGAAGCCCAACCACCTGTTATTGAAAATATTAAAGCAGATAAACTTACGGGACCGAAAATTCTGGGCAAAATAGAATTACCGGTTGGCGACGAAGCCCGCACCAAACCGAAGCCCAACGAGGAAAAGAGGAAGCGTAAACGCATTCCCATTGAAAAGAAGGATCAACAGCAGTCGCAGCAATCGGCGCAGGAGCGGGCACAACATCTTTTCAAGAAAAGAGAACCAGGTCAGCAAGGCGGACAAGGCGGTCATCATGGCGGCGGTGGTCATCATGGTGGTCAGGGTCAGGGCGGTCAACACCGTCCGGGCGGCCAACACCAGGGCGGCGGCTTCAGAGGCGGTCCAAACCGTCCAGGCCAGAACCGTGGTCCAGGAGGTGGAAATCGTCATGTGTCCCGCGAGCCTAAAGAGATCAACGAAAAAGAGATCCAGGATAAAATACGCGAAACACAGGCTAAACTGTCTGGTGGTAAAGGTCAAAAGGGTATAAAAGCAAAACGCCGTCACGAAAAACGCCAGAACATGGCGGAACGTGAAGGTGTTGAAGGACAGGATAACAAACTGCAGGTTACAGAGTTTATCAGTGTAAGCGAACTGGCTAATCTGATGGATGTAAGCTTTGCAGAAGTGATCAGCAAGTGTATGAGCCTTGGTCTCATGGTGTCTATCAACCAGCGTTTGGATGCCGAGGTAATTGAACTGGTGGCCGGTGAATTTGGATATGAAGCCGAGTTCATCGATATGGAAAAGCAGCTTGAACTGGAAGAAGAAGAAGAAGCGGATAATGCAGAAGACCTGCAACATCGCGCTCCCATCGTTACCATCATGGGTCACGTTGACCACGGTAAAACATCCCTGCTCGACTATATCCGCAGTGCGAATGTGGTAGCTGGTGAGGCGGGTGGTATCACCCAGCACATTGGTGCCTACGAAGTAACACTGGCCAATGGTAAAAAGATCTCCTTCCTTGATACTCCTGGTCACGAAGCGTTTACCGCCATGCGTGCCCGCGGTGCCAAGGTAACCGATATCGCAGTAATTGTGGTGGCAGCAGACGATGCGGTGATGCCGCAAACCAAGGAAGCCATCAGCCACGCACAAGCTGCCGGTGTTCCAATGATCTTTGCTATCAACAAAATTGATAAAGACGGTGCAAACCCGCAGAAAATATACGAACAACTCGCAGGTATGAACCTGTTGGTTGAAGAATGGGGTGGTAAATACCAAAGCCAGCAACTGAGCGCTAAGCAAGGTTTGAATGTAGACAGCCTGCTGGAAAAGATCCTGCTCGAAGCAGAGTTGCTTGACCTGAAAGCCAACCCCGACCGCGAGGCTACTGGTACCATCATTGAGGCTACCCTCGATAAAGGACGTGGCTATGTAGCAACCGTTCTGGTTCAAAACGGTACCTTGAAACATGGCGACCTGGTAGTATCTGGTCAGTTCTTTGGCCGGGTAAAAGCGATGTTCAACGAACGTAACAAACGCGTTGACGAAGCGCCACCATCAACCCCGGTATTGATCCTGGGCTTGAACGGTGCCCCTCAGGCTGGTGAGAAATTCAAAGTATATACAGATGAAGCAGAAGCCAAAGAAGTAGCAAACCGTCGTGCACAGATCTTACGCGAACAAGGTATACGTACCAAGAAACATATCACACTCGATGAAATTGGCCGTCGTTTGGCATTAGGAAACTTCAAACAGTTGAACCTGATCCTGAAAGGCGACGTGGATGGTTCGGTAGAAGCGTTGAGTGATTCACTGCAAAAACTGTCAACCGAAGAGATCGTTGTATCGGTGGTACATAAAGCAGTGGGTGCCATCAGCGAAAGCGATGTAATGCTGGCTACTGCATCCGATGCCATCGTTGTTGGTTTCAACGTGCGTCCTTCTACCCAGGCTAACCGTCTGGCAGAATCAGAAGGTGTGGAAATCAAACTTTACTCTATCATCTACAACGCTATTGAAGAGGTGAAGAGTGCGATGGAAGGGATGTTGGAACCTAAAGTCACTGAAAAGATCATCGCCAACGTGGAAGTTCGCAACGTATTCAAATTCGATAAAGCCACAGTTGCAGGTTGTTATGTACTCGATGGTAAGATCCTGCGTAACTCGAAGATCCGTGTTATACGCGATGGTATCGTAGAGTATCCTAGAGGTGAAGGCCAAAGCGGCGAACTGCAATCTTTGAAACGCTTTAAAGATGACGTGAAGGAAGTTCCTTCGGGTATGGAGTGCGGTATAACTGTTAAGGGCTTTACCGATATTAAAGTAGGTGATATAATCGAAGCGTTTGAACTGGAAGAAGTAAAACGCACATTATAAAAGATTTAGGCATCAAGGAACAAGGCACAAGAAGGAAACCCCGACTTGTGCCTTTATTTCTTGGTTTTGGCCTTAAATTTTGCGCCCTGGTCCCTGTACTTTGAGCCTATTACTCGAAACTTTTGTTAAATAACATCATTGCCAATCTGGTAACCAGTAAATTTGGCCCTGTCCCTTTCAAAAATATTCAGATGAAGTCTGTTTTTACCTTTATTACCGCTTTGCTTTTAGTGACCATTGCGGTGGCCCAGGTTCCCCGTAAAGTTGTTGCCGATAAAATTGTAGGCATTGTGGGCGATAAGATCATCTTAAAATCTGATGTGTACAACGATATCCTCGACCGTCAGCGTCGTGGAGAGCCAGTACCTGAAAATGCCAACTGTGCCATTATGGAGCAGATCCTCACCCTGAAAGCCTTGGTGCTTCAGGCTGAAAAGGATTCAATACAGGTAGGTGATGATGAAATTGACGCCCTGCTCGATAACCAGATCCGTGGCTTTGTTCAGATGTACGGATCAAAAGAAGCGCTGGAAGAAATTGCCGGCCGTACCGTTTACCAGATAAAGGAAGATTTTCGCCAAACCTTTAAAGAAAGGAAGCTCGCTGAGCGGATGCGCGATAAGATCGTGGAGAATATTAAGATCACTCCGCAGGAAGTAAAGGAATACTTCCTGAAGAAAGATCAAAAAAACCTGCCTTATTATGAATCGCAGGTAGTGATCGGTCAAATTGTGGTAAACCCCAAACCCAGCCGCGACCTGGAAAAACTGACCATTGATGAGTTAAACGATTTTAAAAAACAGGTAGAATCTGGGCAGCAGAAATTTGAGACCCTCGCCAAATTATATACACAAGACCCGGGAAGTAAAGAAAATGGTGGTCAATATTCAGTGAACCGTACAGAAAAACAATGGGACCCAGCCTGGTTAAACAACGCATTCCGGCTTAAGGAAGGACAGGTTTCTCCGGTGTTTAAATCAAAATTCGGTTACCACATCATACAAATGGTGAGCCGTGCCGGTGACGACGCTATTGTTCGTCATATTTTACGTGTTCCTTCTATCACGGATGATGAAATCAACGAAGCTATTAATAAACTTGATTCAGTACGTGCTAAACTGATTGCCGGGACCATAACATTTGGTGAAGCAGTTAACAGATACAGTGACGATGATAACTCCAAGTACACCGGTGGCTATTTACAAAACCAAAACGGTTCCACTTTCCTGGAATTAAGCCAGCTTGATAAAGACATGGTTGAAATGCTCGGAAAAACCGGAATTAAACCGGGTGAATATTCAAAGCCTACCCCATATACGGATGAAAGAGGTAAAAAAGGCGTACGCATTATTTACCTGAAAACACGAACCGAGCCGCACGTGGAGAACCTGAAAGATGATTATGACCGCCTGGCTAAAGATGCGCTGGAAGTAAAAAAACAGAAGGCGTTGGAAGGCTGGTTTGCTGCAAAGATCCCTGCCTATTACATTATGATCGATGAGGAATTCAAAGGTTGCAGCACCCTGTCGAACTGGATGCAGTATGCGGCTGCCGGCAATAAATAAAAATTACCGACTAACAACGTATAAGCCCCCCCGATACATCGGGGGGGCTTCTTTTTTTGTAGAGGTGTTTGGGTAGGAAACCTAACGGCTCGTTAGTTATACGCTTTTGTAATAATGTGTTATTCATTGTAATAAATGATCATTTAATAATAAGGGGAAACACTTAAATGACCTAGAAACGCCTTCCCGGTTCTTGGCATAAACAAGCTTTTAAGTATTTTGTATAAGTATTTACATGTAAATATTAAATCAAAATTTATCATGTGGATGCTGCAATACGCTGTATGTTAAAACAGTCTAAGAAATCCATTCCTGAAGTAACTTATGATTATACTGCCCTTAGCCTGCAAACAGACAAGGCGGGTATCATTTTATCAGCTTCAGCTGACCTGCTTTCTTTTACTGGTAAGCATCAGGAAGCATTAATTGGCAACTCCTTCAAAAAAATTATCGACTCTGCCGACAAGCCCAAACTACAGGCAATATTAAATACCGGTGCGGGTATAGATACCGGTCTCCACATACAATTAGCAGTAAAGGGAAAATCTGGCGTACGCCATATTGGGTTCAGGGCAATATACCAGCAAAGCAATCATAAACCGAATGATGTAATAAACTGGAATGCCATAGCGGAAGTGGATGAACAAACTGAGAGTTTATCGGCACAGCTGGAAGCCGCCCGGCGCGAATTAAAAGAAGTTACCGAACGCTATAAAGTTATTGTACAGCAAAGCTCAGAGATCATCTGGCGCTGCGAACTACAAACACCGGTGAACATTAATGACCCGCTGGAGAAACAGCTGGAACAATTGTTTGAGGGCTGTTTGGCTGAGTGTAATGATCAGATGGCGCATTTTTATGGGTTTGAAAACGTAAGCGATGTTATAGGTAAAAAGGTATCGGTTTTCTTTGATCCCAATGAACCTGTCACTTATCAGGTTGCCACAGAATTTATACAGCAAGATTATAAAATATACCGCCGGCTCTCAATGCATTTCGATCACCAGGGAAACAAACGTTATTTTTTGAATAACCTGGTGGGGGTGGTTGAAAATGAAAGGTTGTTACGTATTTGGACCACGCAGAATGAAATTACTCAGTTGCGCATGGCTGAAAAGGCCAATCGTTATCAGGCCACAGTGCTGGAGAATGTGTTTGATGCGGTTATGTCGTCTGATGAAAATTATATAACGAAAAGCTTTAACCAGGCAGCAGAAAAGTTGTTTGGGATAAAAGCTGCCGACATTATGGGGCAGCCCATCCATGAGCTGATTGATTTTCATTTTCACGATACCACCCGCGAACAGCTGTTGGAAGATCTGTTTACCAAGGGTGCATGGACGGGTGAAATTTCTTTTATAAGAGCCTCAGACGAAAAAAGAATTGTTTTCTGGTCAACGATTTCTGTAGTAAGGAATAAAAAAGGTCAGATAACTGATATCATTTCTATAAACAAAGACCTCACCGAACGAAAACAGGCTGAACAGGTGGCTGAATTGGAATTAAAACGCAGCCAGCAACAACTTACTGAATATAGCGAACGCATTACAAATATCCTCGCCAGTATAACAGATGGGTTTATTGCTGTAGACAAGAATCTGAATATTTTCTTATGGAACCATGCCGTAGAGCATTTAACCGGTCTGGAGGCAAAACATGTGATCGGTTCAGGCGTTGAAAAGATCTTCCCGGGTTTAATTGATACTGCTGAGTTTAAGCAATATGTAGCCGCTATCAATAAGGACAGCTCCTCAAACTTTGAACATTTTCTGCCAACGTTTAACCGGTGGCTCGAAACAAGCGTTTATCCTTTTTCACAAGGCGCTTTTATATACTTCCGCGATATTACCGATCGTAAAAACCAGGAAAGGTTACTGGAACTGGAGAAGCAGGTGTTGGAAATAAATGCACAACCTGCGGCTTCCCTCAAAGCAACCATCGATTACTTCCTTGATGGGCTGGAGAAAATCTTTGCCGATGTGATATGCTCTGTGATCATGTTGAATGATGACAAGCAAACCATCATGCATTTGTCGGGACCCAGCCTTTCCGATGAATTTTCACGAGCTACTAATGGAATAAAGATAGGGCCCTATGTGGCTTCCTGCGGCACCGCTATATATAGAAAGGAGCGGGTAATTACCGTTGATATTGATACCGATCCTTTATGGGAGGATTACAAGGCCTTTGCGTTGAAATTCGGACTACGGTCCTGTTGGTCGTTCCCTATTTTAAATGCCAGCAATGATGTGCTGGCTTCTATTGCCATTTACCATCGCTATCCGGCAACACCAACCGAAGCTGAGTTGAGTTTATTAGAGCGTGTGGTCAGTTTATTACGGATAATAATTGAGAACAAAAATGCGGAACTGAAGATAAGGTTGAGTAACGAACGGTACTTACTGGTTACCAAGGCCACAAACGATGCCATTTGGGACTGGGATGTAAACACCAATACCCTGTATTGGGGCGAAGGCATTTATACGCTCTTTGGTTTTAAACCCGGTTATGTAGATAACTCTTCTAATTTCTGGGAAAGCTGTATTCATCCTGATGACCGCGACCGGGTGGTGAATGGGTTAAATAAATTTATTACAGACAGTACTTCCAAAATTTGGGAAGATGAATATCGGTTCATAAAACCCAATGGCCAGCACGCGCTGGTGTTTGATCGTGGTTTTTTAATTTATGACCATTCCGGTAAAATTGCCCGTATGGTGGGGTCCATGCAGGATATTACCGATAAAAAGGAACTGGAAAAGAAATTATTAAAACAGCAGGTAGACAAACAAAAGCTGATAGCCCAGGCGGTAGTGAATGCCCAGGAAAAAGAAAGGGCTGAAATTGGCAAGGAGTTGCATGATAATGTTAACCAGATACTGTCAACCGCAAAATTATACCTTGAACTGGCACTAACAGATGATGGTAGCCGGCTTGAGCTGATCAGTCGCAGTACCAATAATATTTCTGATGCTATTAATGAGATCAGGACTATTTCCCGTTCACTGGTGCCGCCGAGTATTGGCGATCTGGGGTTGATTGACTCGGTGCAGGACCTGGTTGAAAATATAAAAGCCACCAAACGTTTGCATGTTGAATTCTATTATTCGGGAAACATTGATGATATTTTGGATGAAAAAAGAAAGCTGATGCTTTTTCGCATAATCCAGGAACAGGTGAATAATGTATTGAAGCATGCAGCTGCCAAGAACCTGGTTATTGAACTGATTGCAGATAGCGAAGGTTTTGCCGTTGATCTTACGATCAGCGATGACGGTAAAGGTTTTGAATTGGATAAAGTACGCTCGAAAAAAGGAGTTGGCCTTTCGAATATAGCCAGCCGTGCACAGTTATTCAATGGCAGTGTGCATATTGTGACCGCCCCGGGCGATGGGTGTAAATTGAAGATTAATGTCCCTATTTCAAATATCTAAACCCCCTTATTGAGTATGGAAAAAATAAGTGTTTTAATTGCAGATGACCACAAGCTGATACGGGAAACCTGGAGTTTCATTTTGAATAATGATCCCCGTTTCACTGTGGTGGCCGAATGCGGCGACTCGGAGCAGGCTGTTGAAATGGCCAAGAACAAGAAACCCCAGATTGTGTTGATGGATATAAACATGCTGCCTATTTCGGGGTTCGAAGCCACTGAAAAGATCAGAAAGGTCTCGCCCGCTTCCCGCATTATAGGTATTTCCATGCACTCGCAACCCGCTTACGCCAAAAAGATGTTGCAGATTGGCGCTCGTGGCTATGTTACCAAGAATTCTTCCAAGGAAGAAATGATAAACGCCATTATGGAAGTGCATAGCGGTAATAAATACATCTGTGATGAAATAAAGAATAATATTTCTGAACTCGTTTTGGAGGAAAATAAGGACGTGCCGAATGTGAATGCCCTCACCGAACGCGAAATTCAGATCATCAACCTTATTAAAGAGGGACAGTCTTCAAAAGAGATTGCCATGAGCCTGAATATTTCTTTAAAAACAGTTGAGGTGCACCGGCATAATATTCTGAAAAAGCTGAAACTTAAAAACTCTGCCTCACTGGTGAACTTTATAAATAATGTGGCCACCAGTATGTAATTGTGTACAACGTACTATTATATATAGGGTACCATTAATATTTAGTGTTCAGAGTGTAAGGGACAATTAATTGCCAATTTGGGGGATTTGCATTAATCATCTAGGGGTAAACATTTATATCCGGCTGAAAAAATTCATTAAGTGTTTAAAAGACATTGATAATTTTATGAATTCTTTCAGAAAATTTAAGAAGTTTGTGCTACCAATATCTATAGTAAAACAATCAAAATCCAACGTCCGTAGTCCAGATCCTAGTGAAAGCCGAACCGTCCAATGCCCGTTTAAATTAAAAAACAAACCGGCGCAGATATTGATCCAATGTCCTGATGAGGAACAACCCCCATACCTATGAAGACTGGGGGTTTTTTTCATTTTCTCTAACACTTCTCATCCCGCTCACATTTCTTCTTTTCCTTAATTAACTGTAGCTTTGCGCTTTCTTTTTATAATCGGGAGTAATACATGAGTGATGCAATAAAGCATGAATGCGGATTGGCATTCATCCGTTTAAGAAAGCCGTTCTCCTACTATTTACAACAATACGGTACAGTAATGTGGGGCCTTAATAAGCTGTACCTGCTCATGGAAAAACAACACAACCGAGGCCAGGATGGCGCAGGTTTGGCCGCAGTGAAGTTGAATGTAGAGCCGGGTTACCCTTTTCTTTCTCGTGTTAGAAGCGCTGCAAATCAACCAATCGCAGATATTTTTAGCAAGGTAAGTGCTGAAGTGAAAGAGCTGGAAAAATACCAGCCCGATGTTATGAAACACCCCGGATTAATGAAGGGGCATATTTCATTTCTCGGTGAATTATTGTTGGGGCACCTGCGTTATGGTACCCAGGGAAAGAACAATGCAGAATTCTGTCATCCATTTATAAAACGCAACACCATACCAGCCCGTAACCTGGCGCTGGCAGGTAATTTTAATCTGGTTAATACCGACGAGCTGTTTAACCTGATCAATATAGAGCCTGGTGAGTTTCAAAAACAAAGCGATCTGGCCGCTATGATGGAAGTGATCCATCATTTTCTGGTAAAAGGTGATGAACAATCACCTGGTGAGATGGATGTACTGGGTGTATTGCGTAAAGCAGTACCGCTGTTCGATGGCGGTTTTACCGTAGGTGGCTTATTAGGGAATGGCGATTCATTTGTATTCAGAGATGCACATGGTATCCGCCCTGCCTATTATTATATAGACGAAGATGTTATTGTTGCCGCTTCTGAGCGGTCGGCTATACGTACCGTGTTCAATGTTGGTGAAAATGAAGTAAAGGAACTGATGCCTGGTTTGGGATTGGTGGTTAAAGCCAACGGCGAATTCACCATCGACAAAGTAGTAGAGCCTAAAGAACGCAAGGCCTGTAGCTTTGAGCGCATTTATTTTTCACGCGGCAGTGATGAAAAGATCTACCGCGAACGGAATGCCCTCGGCTATAATTTAACTCCCCAGATCCTGGAGTCAGTTAATAACGACCTTAAGCATACCATTTTTTCATTTATTCCCAATACGGCCGAAGTAGCCTTTTACGGGTTATGGAAAGGCCTTGATGATTATTTAAAGAAGGTAAAAATTGAGCGCATTTTATCGTGGGGGAAGAATTTTACCGAGGAAGAGTTGTCTGAAATGATCAACCGTAAAGTACGGATTGAAAAGGTGGCCATTAAAGACGTTAAGATGCGTACGTTCATTACAGAAGATGTAAGTCGTAATGAAATGGTGCAACACGTTTATGATGTTACCTATGGTACGGTGGAAAAGGGTGTTGATACGCTGGTAGTAATAGACGATTCTATTGTTAGGGGTACTACCCTTAAAGAGAGCATCGTTCGAATGCTGGCCAGGCTGGAGCCGAAAAAGATCGTTATTGTTTCTTCGGCACCACAGATCCGCTACCCCGATTGTTATGGTATTGATATGAGTAAGCTGGGTGATTTTATTGCGTTTAAGGCAGCTACGGAATTAATGAAAGAACAAGGCAAGGAAGATTGCCTGAAAGAAGTATACGAAAGGTGTAAAGAATTGCAACGTTTAGACCAGCTACATACGGAAAACGTTGTTCAGAACGTTTATAAACCATTCACAACCGAACAGATCTCAAATAAAGTTGCTGAATTAATTACTCCTAAAGGGCTCAAAATCCCTGTTGAGGTAATTTTTCAGACGATTGAATCCCTTCACCAAGCGTGTCCAACCAATACAGGCGACTGGTATTTTACCGGTAATTACCCGACCCCTGGAGGCAACCGGGTAGTTAATAAGGCATTTATTAACTACATGGAGGGTAAAAATGTAAGAGGGTATTAAAAAATCTAGTTGATTGAAAGTTATACTGTTATTAATGCATATTTAGTATGGTATTTGCGTATATCAGAAAAAATGCTTAATATCAGGTAATGGATTATATGTAACCTCTTCGAAACCCCAAGAAAACAACGGTATAAGCTCATCCATTAGTAGTTGTACAAAAGGTCCTGATGAAACAGTCCTGGTGCCTGTTTTGCGTGCCGTTGTGCAGTTTATTAGCTCATTCACACACTACTGAAAAAAAATTAGTATGAGTAAAATTACCATCATGATTGTTGATGATCACACCTTGATCCGCGAAACCTGGTCGTATTTGTTAGGACGGAACGAAGAACTGGAAGTTATTGCTGAATTAGGGGATGGTCAACGGGCCATTGAAATTGCAAGGGATAAACGTCCCAACATTGTGCTTCTTGACATTAATATGTCTCCACTGAATGGCTTCGACATTTTAAAAATGATCCGTAAGCTATCACCTGGTTCAAAAGTTATTGCTGTTTCCATGCACTCACAGCCTGCGTACGCGAAAAAAATGCTGCGTCTGGGTGCCCGTGGATACGTAACAAAGAACTCTCCCCGAAAGGAAATGCTGGATGCCATTCACGAGGTAACTGCAGGTAATGTGTATATATGCCAGGAAGTGAAAAACATTCTATCTGAGCAAATGATGAGTGAAGAGGAAGGAGGAGATGGATTGAATCAACTTTCTGAACGCGAAATAGAAGTGATAAACCTTATTCGCAATGGATTATCATCAAAAGAAATTGCAGATAAGTTAGCGATATCTATAAAGACCGTAGAGGTGCATCGCCACAATATTTTAAAGAAATTAAAGGTAAAAAATACAGCATCGCTGATTAATTATATCAATTCAAGCGGACTGTAATTCTCCTCGTTTTTTATTGGTTCATTATACGCCTGGTAAATCGTATTTTTCCCCACTGATAAATGCGTTTGGCAAAGTATTTGCGGCAATGCACTTGCCGACCGTTTAGCTTCCTATGGGGAACCAATTTTAATAACAGGAACCTGTTAAATTTCTGATTCCTTTGATCGAACTCATTATTTTTAGGGGGATTAATCCCCCTATTATTTTTTTATGAAGACAGTAATAATCATAAGGCACGCAAAGAGCAGTTGGGATCAACCGGGTGTTGAAGATTTTGATCGCCCATTAAATGAAAGAGGTAAGGAAGATGCGCCCAGGATGGCCGGCCGGTTACTGGAACGCAAAGTGAAGATAGACGCCTTTATCTCCAGCTCCGCTAAAAGAGCGCGTAAAACAGCCTCGCTGTTCATTAAAGAATATGGTGGCGAAAAAGAAGACATTATCCTCATGCCGGAGTTATACCTCGCTGGTCCCGAAGCATTTTATGATGTCATTGCAAAAGCGCCCGCATCGGCAAATACCATTGCCCTCTTTGCGCATAACCCCGGAATTACAGAATTTGCCAATGAATTAACCGATGTGCGTATAGACGATATGCCCACCTGCGCCATCTTTGCCATTAAAGTAGATATTAAAGACTGGACTGATTTTAAAGAAGCGCAGAAAGAGTATTGGTTCTTTGATTATCCGAAGGCTGTCTGAAACGGGATTTATGGGATTAATTGGATGAGCTGGGATAATAGATGGACTGGGATGGTGGAATTTATGGGATGGATGAGATGATTGGGATGATGGGATGTGACCTTATGGTTTATTTGATTTGTTCAAGCAGGCCTTTGATCGCTTTTTTATAATCTTCCATTGGCCAGGCATTCAACTTATAACGGAATTTTCCGGCTGCTTCCAGTGCTTTTTGTAAGTTGAACTGAGACTGTGGAACGGTATAGGCCAGTTGCTCTTTGAGCAGGTGGGTGGCCACATATTCCTGTTCTGCCTGCCCGGGCGTAGGCACCAAAATACTTTTTTTACCAAGCTTCAACAAGTCCATTACGGTAGTATAGCCAGAACGGCTGATCACTAATTCTGCATTGCACATCAGGTTATTCAACAAACCGGCCGGAAGGTGATTGTATATTATCAGATCGTTTTTTACCTGCACCTCATCCCCCTCGCCTGGCAATCCCCTTACCAATATGGTTTTTCCCGGTTGTTGTTCCAACTGCCGCCTTAAAAGGTTTTCAAAAATGGTACGTTGTGGTTCAGGCCCCGAAAGTATGACCAATAATTTTACTGAATTGGTTATGGCGGAACAAGGATTTAACCGGCTCAGTCCGCCAATGTATTGCACTGGTATTGCGGGTAATGCGAGCGGGTGCGATAACTGGCCGGCCAGGGTTTTTGATCCCTTGCCGTCAGGCACCCAACAGGTGGAAAACCGGTTTATACGACGATAGTTTAACCATTGAACCAGCTTGTCAGTCAACTTTCCAAGTCCGGTTTTTATATTTAACTGATGGGTGATGAAAATGGAAGGAATTTTGCGTGTATATAAACCGAACCGGTTGTCAGAAATGATACAATCAACGGGTTGCGATTTAAGGAAAATATTTAACCAGTTTTTTTCGTTATTGATTTTGATCAATATTTTTGGAATCTGGAGGATGATCCGGACCATAGTACCCCACCTCTTTTTGCCGTATTTCAAATTATAGCCTGCCAAATGCACGTATGTTAGCTGGGGAAATTCCCGGATCAACAACATTTTTTGTGTTGAATTACAGGCTATAATAACTGTACAACCCTGATACTGTAATTCGTGAATGATAGGAATACAGCGGGTTGTATGGCCTAATCCCCAGTCGAGGGGGGATAATAGTACGATAGGCTTTTTCGATTGGGTGTTAAAATTGTTGATTTCGGCCAATATGAAGTACTAATTTGTTCGTAAAATAGCTTAATTTAGTAAGAACCAAGTATATGAAGAAAGTATGTTTTTCCGTAATCATTTTGTTAATTGTTAGCCTGGTTATGGCCAGTTGCAGTTCGGGAAATAGGATCGCTGGTGGCGGTTCATCCAAAAAATGCGGCTGCGGTTTAAACAGGGGATTTGTAGGTTATTAAAGCCGATGGAAATGAAAAACTCTAATCGCGATTTGCTTGTCTTGGTAAAAGATGCTTTTACAAACCAGGAAGCCATGCAATATGAGCTTCAACAGTTGAATACGCTCTTAGGGGATTTTGAAACGCTGGAGAGTTTTTGCCAGGCGCATGAAGTATTCGATCTGCAGAAATATCGCGTCCTTACAAAAAAGGCCCAGTTACAAAAGATAATTGAAAAGGATATTTTAAAGCCTTTTGTATTTATCTGCAATAAGAATTAGTCTAAATATAAAGCGTGGCACGGTTTCAAACCGTGCCACGCTTCTTTTATAGGCATCTAACTAAGTTGCTTCAAAGCACTCCTCAACTGACTGATCATTTCACCGATCTCTTCTTTTTTACAGGTACCCACGCTTAACCGGTACCAGGGCGAGGAACGGTCGGCACCAAACGCATAAAAAGGCACCACGGCCAGTTTAGCTTCGTTCAACAAATAAGCGGTAACATCGCTTTGTTGTAATAGCTGGTTGCCACTTTTTGTTTTTTTACCAACCAGGTCAATTTTTATAGTAAGGTATATAGCCGCCTGCGGTGCAATGGCATCAACGGAAAAGCCTTCTTTTTTCAGTTCCTGCAAACCATTATAGATATCCCGCAAACGAACTTCCACCTCCCCTTTGAAATGCTTCAGGTAATTGTCGATGGCGTCATTATTGTACAGGAAACGGGCGCAGGCTTTTTGTTCGGCCATGGGAGCCCAGGCCCCAAGATGGCTTAAAATGGCATTCATTTTATCGCGAATTACCTGGGGCCCAAAGGCCCAGCCTACACGAACACCGGTAGCAGCAAAACACTTACTGATGGCATCAATAAAGATCGTATAAGCTTGCATGGCCGGCCTAAGTGAAACGGGGTTGTAATGCTCAATATCACCAAACGTAAGCTGCCAGTACATTTGATCGTACATCACATACAACTTCTTCTCATTATCACCCCGGCGGCTGTTTTCTTCCAACACCATGTCACAGATGGCTTCCAGGTCGTGTTTGGTAAAAGTGGTACCCGTGGGATTTTGGGGCGAGCACAGGGCCAGTAAAGTGGCGCCTTTTAAATGTGGTTTAATGTCTTTGGCAATGGGCATAAAGTTATTTTCAGCCCGGGCTTCAATTACCACATGCTCTGCCCCTATAAAATGCGTATAATGGTTATTGTTCCAGGAAGGTACTGCATAGATCACTTTATCTTCCTTATCGCAAACGGCGCGGTATAAAGAATAAATAAGCGGCCGGCCACCAGAGGCCACCAGGATCTCAGCAGGTTTATAGGTAAGCTGCTCCCGTTCTTTCAGGAAGTGAGCGATGGCCTCCCGCAGATCGAGATTTCCATCTCCTGCGGGGTAATTGGTAAAATGCTCCCGGTAGGCCTTAATGATCTCTTCTTCCAGTTCTTTGGGTATAGGGAAAATGGATGGGTCAAAATCACCAACCGTAAAGTTATAGATCCTTTCACCCGCACGGATTTTATCGCGTATTTCTCCGCCCAGTTTTACAATTTCCGAACCGATCAAAGTTTCGGCAAGATGGCTTAGTTTCATCAGTAAATATTATAATGCAAAAATAGACCATCGAAATCAAATAGGGGTATAATAAGGTTATCCGGCCTGTAATAGGTAACTTTTCAACTATGTTAACATGTATATCCCATTACCTTTGCAAGGAATTAACAACTTAAGCGTTTTTATTTTCAATAAATCAGGTATTTTTCTGTTATTGCAACACTATGAAAAGACTTTTATCGCTCGCTATCCTGTTGATAAGCTGTACATTAGCTGAAGCACAGTCGGGTTATAATATTCCTATTACATTAAAGCCTTATAAGAATACCTACATATATCTGGGTTATTATTATGGCAGGCTAAAGGCCCTGGCCGACTCCACCCTACTGGATGAGAATGGCAAAGGCAAGTTTTCTGGAAAAGAACCGCTGCCAGGTGGTATTTACTTTATTGTTTCACCCCATAAGGAGATCCTGTTCGAACTGCTGATTGATAAGCAACAACAGTTTTCCATAGCTGCCGATTCGGCAACGTTGCCCAATAATGTAGTTTTTACCGGTTCGCAGGAAAACAACCTGTTCCATTTGTATACCCGGTTCACAAGCCAAATAGGGAACGAGATCAATAATACCAGCACTGATTTAAAAAAGGTAAAGAATAGCAAGGATTCAACAAGGTTGAAAGCCCGGTTAAAACAGCTTACGGATAGAATGCAGGTATACCGGGATAGCATGATCGCTAAAAATTCCAATTCATTTCTTGCTACCCTGTTCCAGGCAATGAAAGAACCTGTAATTCCGCCAGGAGCAAAACACCCCGGCGGAAAGTACGACTCCCTTTACGCGTACCGGTATTTTAAATCGCATTATTGGGATGGCATTTCCTTCAGTGATGGAAGACTGGTGCGTACTCCCTTTTTTGAATCAAAGCTTGAAAAATATTATAAAGAACTGGTAGCGCCGGCCCCCGATTCAATAATACAGGAAGTTGACCATATGTTGTTGTATTCAAGAAGCAATACAGAGATGTTCAAATTCCTGATGGTGCATTTTGTACAGAAATATATCAATCCTGAATATATGGGCCAGGATGCGGTATTTGTTCACCTGTTTGAAAAATACATCAATGCCGGTCAGGCCGACTTCTTTACACAACAGTATAAAGATTTTATGTTCAAAAGGGCTTACAGCATGATGGCTAACCAGATTGGGCAACCAGCCGCCCCACTGAACCTGGTAGATACCCTCGACAAACCGGCTCCTTTGCATAACATAAACAGCAATTTTGTTGTGATCTGTTTCTGGGACCCCACCTGCAGCCATTGTAAAGAAACAGTGCCTAAAGTTGATTCTATATATAAAGCAAAATGGAAAAATGAAGGCGTTGCTTTATACGGGGTAATGGTAGATGGCGGCATGGATAACTGGAAAAAATTCATCAACGATAATAAGCTCACCGGCTGGACGCATGTTTACCAGTTACCTGCTCAGCAAAAAGAGGAAGAAGCTGCAGGCAAACCTAATTATCGTCAGTTGTACGATGTGTACCAGACCCCTATTCTGTATTTGCTGGATAAAGACAAGAATATCATAGCAAAAAAGCTCAGCTACCAGCAACTGGATGAAGTGATTGATCTTAAACTTAAAAATAAAAAAATTAACTAGCATTATGACTGTAATCAGTAAAGCGGCTCTTGCTACATCACTGATCTTCATGACTGCCGCCGCAAACGCCCAGGTATTGTTTACCTATGGCGGTAAATCGGTTACAAAGAATGAATTTCTGAAGGCCTACAACAAGAATAATTCTGATACCAGGCCTACCGATCAAACCTATCGCGATTACCTGGAATTGTACATTCGCTTCAAGCTGAAAGTACAGGCGGCCCTTGATAAAAAAATGGACACGCTGGCTAACCAGCAGGCAGAGTGGAACAGCTTCCGCAACCAGATAATTGATGGTTACGTACGCGACGAAGCCAGTATTAATGAGCTTACTACCGAAGCCATTGTTCGCGGTAAAAAAGATATTCATCTTGCCCACATCTTCGTAGCTGCCGGAAAAAATGCTACTTTAGAAGACATCAAAAAGGCTCAGGATAAAATCAATGCCGCCTGGGACCAGCTTCAAAAGGGCCAGGATTTTGCAAAGATAGCAGCACAGTATTCTGAAGATGCCACCGTTTCAGAAAACAAAGGCGATGTTGGCTATATTACTTCACTGGTACTGCCCTACGAACTGGAAAATGCTGTATACAGCACAGCAGTTAATAAATACTCAGCACCCGTTCGCAGCAAAGCCGGATTTCATATTTTCAAAAACCTGGGCGAAAGAGAAGCGCTGGGCAGAATGAAAGTGGCTCAAATTTTACTCTCATTCCCACCTGACGCCAGCGATGCACAAAAAGAAGTAATTAAAAAAAGAGCCGATTCAATTTATAACGTGTTGAACACCGGCAGTGATTTTAAAGTACTGGTAACACGATACAGCAACGATAATATTTCCTGGCAGGCTGGCGGTGAAATGATGGAGTTTGGAGTTGGACAATATGAACTGCCCTTTGAGAACGCCGCCTTTGCACTTAAAAAAGATGGAGAAATAAGCAGACCTGTATTAAGCAGTTTTGGTTATCATCTTATAAAACGGTTGAGTTACAAACCGGCAACCGGCGATATCACCAATACACCACTGCGCGACGATATGAAGCAACGCATTGTACAAACCGACAGATTGGAGGTTTCGCAAAAAATGTTGCTGAAGAAAATACTACAGGTTACTGGTTTTAAAAAGAATAAAGTAAACGAACAGCACCTTTTTATATTTGCCGATAGTGTTTTAGACAATAAACGCACACCGGTTTTTGTAGATGTTACCGCTAAAACACCCCTGTTCTCTTTTACAAAGAAAACAGTTGCCGTAAAAGATTTTGAGACCTATCTGGAAACCCTGCGTAACTATGACAACATGAAAGCCGGAAAGACCAGGGCGCAAATGTTGCAGGAATTCACTGAAGTAAGCGCATTCGATTATTACCGCCAGCACCTGGAAGAGTTTAATAAAGATTTCAAGTACCAGTTGAACGAGTTTAAAGAAGGAAACCTGTTGTTCGAGATCATGCAACGCAACATCTGGGACCCTGCTTCCACCGATTCGGCCGGATTGAAGAATTATTATAACGCCCATAAAGATAAATACTGGTGGGAAAGCAGTGCAGATGCGATCATCCTGACTGCTATAAGCGCGCAAGCAGAAGAATTCAGAACAAAAATGAAGGAAAACTATAAAGACTGGCAAAAATATGTCAATGCCAGCGGGGGGCAATTAAATGCCGATTCAGGCCGTTTTGAATTGAACCAGATCCCAGTAGTAGGAAGGACCAACTTTACAGAAGGTCTGATCACTGCCAATGTGAAAAATGAATCAGATAATTCAGTGGCATTTGCCTACATAGTTAAGCTTTATCCAAATCGCGAAATGCGTGGGTTTAATGATGCCCGTGGTTTTGTGATCAACGATTACCAGGTATTCCTCGAAGAAAAATGGATAACAGATCTTAAGAAAAAATATCCAGTGAAAATAAATGAGGCAGAACTGAAAAACCTGCCCAAATAGTCAGGGAATACCACCGCTACAATTATTCAACCTCATACACATAGAATGCTACTGTTGACAGTAGCATTTTCTTTTTTATATGCAGAAAGGGATAAGCAGATAGCTCCGTTTTTGAAAGCAGAAATCGGATGTTGAACTGTTTCAGGGATTGATACTGCATATCTGTCCAGGTATTATAATTACGGCATTGCAAATAATAGCAAAGCTGCGTTGCTTCCACCAGCGAGTTACGTGTTACAGCAATGGATTGATCTTTTAAAAATGAGAGCTGCGGCACTTGCTGGTAAAAACCTTTATAGTATTGGTATTCACTGGAGGCCTGGGTTAGCTTTCGATGGCCTATTTTAATAAAGGGTACAATGCTCAAAAGTAGTAGCATGGAAATAACCGGGAGAAATATCTTTTTATTTATCTGGCCCCAGGCTTGTTGAGCAACGAAAAAAAGAAGCAGGTGAAAAAGGATTATGTCCGTTAAGATGTAACGGTCCAGAATAAACAAAGGCAGATACAGCAATGGATAGCATGCAAAGAACCAGGTTATATTGTGAATGCTGCGATCATAGATGATCTCCTTCCTTTTATTCCGGGTTATTGCCAGTATTAACAGGGACGCGAAAAGTACCAGCCATTTAGCGCCGGTATTGTCCAGGTTCCAGATCAAATCGCTGAAGGAACCCTTTATAAGGGTTAACTGATGGTGAAAGTTGCGTTCATCACTGAAGGGGGACCAGTCATATGCATCCAGCAAATGAGTGGGGTCAGTATGAATGCTGTAGGCTGTTGGGAAAGGCGGGGCAGATAAATTTTCATTGGTAGGAAAGTCCTTGCCATAGTCAGGATTTACCAAATTGTGGTTAAGCCGGCCCGAGGTGGCAAAACAGAGCTTGTTTTCATGAATGCTTAAAACGGTGATCCAAATTGCAGAAAGAATAATAAAAACGCCATAGGTTTTTAGGATCGGAATAAGGTGTTTTAATTTGTCAGCCGTGTTTTTGAATATCACCAGTAGTGCCAACAACCCCAAAAACAAATGGATGGGTACAAAATTATAAGCTTTTGAGAAATATGCACAGGCTCCGGCCAGGCCTGCCAGTAACGGGAATTGTTTATTGTGTGAAAAGCGGTTATCAGTTATCAGTAAAAGGAACCCTAAACATAAAACTGTTGCCATCAGGTCTGGCGTAAGTGTTGACATGGCATAATACAACATCAACAACAGGGCGTAGCCGCTAAAGGCAAAATAAAACAGCGCTTGCTTTAAGTAGCGGTAAGCGAACTTGCATAATATGTATAAACCACTGCCAGCGAAAATAAAATTTATAACATAACAACATGGCAACAGAGGCAGATGGACCAGTTTACAGCAACACAACAGCCATGAGTACATAGGCGACCAGTAACCATTAATGGCATGTTCCCAGTCCCCGGCTGCATATCTTTCAGCCAGGTTAATGTAACTCAGGGTGTCGTTATTTAAAAACTTATGAAAGGCAAACTGAAAATATAAGCCAACCAGTGCCCCGATAATAAACAGGCCTGCAATAATTTTATTAAAGCCTGCCTGTTGCATTATTATCTTATTTCCTTAACTACATTATAGATCACCTTAGGTTTGCCTAGTGTATAATAGTGCAGCACTGGTACACCGGCTTTTTTCAACTCTTTCGATTGCAACAACAGCCATTCTGTTCCCACTTTTTCAACATCAATATCCGATTTGCAATTCATGATCTCATTGCTGAGCTCATCAGGAATATCAACATGGAAGGTGCGGGGAATAACCGATAATTGCTTTTTGCTGGTAATGGGTTTTAAACCGGGGATAATGGGTATGGTGATACCGTTTTCACGGCAACGTTTAACAAACTCAAAGTACTTCTGGTTATCAAAGAACATTTGCGTTACTACATATTCGGCACCCGCAGCCACTTTTGCTTTCAGGAAAGCCAGGTCGGTTTGTAAATTAGGTGCTTCAAAGTGCTTCTCAGGATAACCGGCTACACCGCAACAGAAATTGGTTTTAAAGCCATCGCGAATATCTTCTTCCAGGTAAATACCGGTGTTCAGGTTTTGCACCTGTTTCAACAGGTCAATGGCAAAGCTGTTGCCTCCTTTTTCCGGTTCAAAAACAGTTTCATTTTTAGCCGCATCGCCGCGAAGCACCAGAACATTGTCAACTCCAATAAAGTTTAGATCGATCAGCGCATCTTCTGTTTCCCGTTTGTTAAAACCGCCACAAATAAGGTGAGGTACCGCATCGACCTTGTAATGGTTCATCAGGGCTGCGCAAATGCCAACGGTGCCGGGTCGTTTACGCACTTCCACTTTTTCAAAAGTACCATCGGCCTTCTTTTTAAACACATGCTCGCTTCTATGATAGGTAACATTTATAAAGGAGGGCTTGAACTCCATCAGTGGGTCCAGGTGCTCGTAAATCGAATTGATGGTTTTGCCTTTTAAGGGGGGTAATATTTCAAACGAAATAAGCGAATCCTTCGCCTGACGGATGTGATCGATAACTTTCATGTAAATAAAATCAGTTTTTCAAAGGCTCACCAGCGAACAGGTCCTGAAACAGGACCGGTGCCCCCTTGCTTGTCTACTATTGTTAAAATGAAATAAGTAAATTTTGAACTATTTGAAAATAAGCAGATTAGTAAAATGCCTGTTTTCTGCCATATTTCCAGTCTGCAAACATAACGTATGAAATCCGGATGGCAAATACCTGTTAAATTACCGTGTTGGCGTTATTCAATTTGAATTAGTTCTGGTATTTTTGCCGGAAACCTTAAGTACAATTGATCAGCGAGATTCATACACAGGAATTAGTAAAAATTTACCGTAACCGTACCGTGGTAAATCATGTTTCGGTGAACGTTAAACAAGGTGAAATAGTAGGGTTGCTGGGGCCTAATGGCGCCGGTAAAACCACTTCATTCTACATGGTGGTTGGTTTAATAAAACCCGATGAAGGAAAGGTTTTCCTCGACCAGCAGGAGATCACCCAACTCCCTATGTATAAACGGGCCCAAATGGGTATTGGCTACCTGCCTCAGGAAGCCTCTGTATTTCGTAAGCTAAGTGTGGAAGATAATATTAAGGCGGTGCTTGAAATGACGAAGCTTACCAGAGCCCAGCAGCGCCAGAAGCTGGAAAGCCTGCTCGATGAATTCAGGCTGCATCACGTACGAAAGAATAATGGCGACTCCCTGAGCGGTGGTGAACGCCGAAGGACCGAGATAGCCAGGGCCCTGGCCGTTGACCCGAAGTTTATTTTATTAGATGAACCTTTTGCCGGTGTTGACCCTATTGCCGTTGAGGATATTCAGGCGGTGGTAGCCCGGTTGAAATATAAGAACATTGGTATTTTGATCACGGACCACAACGTGAACGAAACGCTTTCAATTTGTGACCGCGCCTATTTGTTGATTGATGGAAAGATCTTTCAACATGGAACAGCTGAAGAACTGGCTGATAATGAACAGGTGCGTCGGTTGTACCTGGGTCGCAATTTTGAATTAAGACGTAAGGACTACTTACATGAAGAAGCCCTCAAGGCCATGGACATTTCTTCAAAGAAATAATTAATTTTTACCCGCTGGCCTATTTATTGCAGTTTAAGGGACAGCGTGTCAATTAGTTATTAGATATTTTGAACATATAACAGCCCGTTTACAGTATATTTAGGCTGACTGATAACTCGCATCTATTTATTCCCTCAAATTCTTTATTTTGCCACTAGTGAAACATCAATAGTGAGACTATTATCGCCTGCCATATCATCATTGGCCCGCATGCGTTTGTGGCGCATAGACGGGTGGAAGAATAATCCTGTGGATGCCCAACGTGAGGTGCTGCAGGACCTGGTCACTTCTGCCCAATACACAGAGTTTGGCAGAAAGTATAATTTCTCCGCCCTGTTCAATGTAAAGAACTTCAAGCAAACGGTGCCCATTCATGAGTATGAAGACCTTCAGCCATACATTCAGCGTATAATGAAGGGCGAGCAAAACCTGTTATGGAATACGCCGGTATACTGGTTTGCCAAAAGCAGCGGTACCACCAGCGATAAAAGTAAATTCATTCCGGTAACAGATGAAAGCCTTGAAGACTGTCACTACAAGGCTGCCAAAGATGTGTTGACGATGTATTATCAGTTTTATCCCGAATCAGATCTGTTAACCGGCAAAGGATTGGTAATTGGCGGAAGCCATACCATTAACCCGCTGAACTCAGATGCGCAATATGGTGACCTTAGTGCGGTGTTGTTACAAAATTCACCCTTTTGGGGTCATTGGTTACGGGTGCCCGATCTCAGTATTGCCCTGATGGATGAATGGGAAAGCAAGATCGAAAAGCTGGCTTACAGTACCATAAAAGAGAACGTTACTTCCATTTCAGGAGTGCCTACCTGGACGCTGGTATTGTTCCGCCGAATATTGGAATTGACTGGTAAAAGCACCATGGCCGAGGTATGGCCTCATTTGGAATTATACATGCATGGCGGCGTATCCTTTACCCCTTATAAAGAACAATTCCAGAAACTAATTGGCAAGCCTATACATTACCTGGAAATGTATAATGCCAGTGAAGGTTTTTTTGCTGCCCAGGATATTCCGGGTGAAGATGGGATGCTGTTATTTACCGATCATGGCATTTTTATGGAGTTTATGCCGCTTGAAGAGTATGGTAAAAAACATCCCGAAACCATCGGTTTACAGGAAGTGGAACTGGGTAAGAATTATGCCATGGTAGTGAGCACCAATGGGGGTTTGTGGCGATACTTATTGGGTGATACCGTGCAATTCACGTCATTACATCCTTTCAGAATAAAAGTCAGCGGCCGGGTTAAACATTTCATCAATGCCTTTGGCGAAGAAGTGATCGTTGATAATACCGATAAAGCCATTGCGGTGGCCAGCGAAAAAACAGGCGCCATTGTAAATGACTATACTGCCGCCCCTGTTTACTTTAGCGACAGTGGCAATGGCGGTCATGAATGGTTGATAGAATTTGAAAAAGAACCCATTGACCTGGGCCATTTTGCCCATGAGTTGGATAGCGCCCTTAAAAGCGTAAACAGCGATTACGAGGCCAAGCGCCACAAAAATATAGCCCTGCGCGAACCATTGGTAAGGTCCCTCTCCAAAGGGGTATTCACTACCTGGTTAAAAAGTAAGGGCAAGCTGGGTGGGCAGCATAAAGTGCCCAGGCTAAGCAATGACAGAAAATATATTGAAGAAATTCTCTCGCTATAGAAGCCGTGAGCGTCCTGAGCGAAGTCAAAGGATCGAAGGGTCAGGCATTGAGCGTTGAGCATCCTGAGCGCGTGTCCGCCTTTGGCGGATAGCCGAAGGATCGAAACGCGTATCCTCCAAATTCCTCAAATTATCCATTGCATTGGCATTTCCTGTACTTTTGCTCACCCAAATACGATACTATGAAATTATTAGAAGGAAGAATTGCTATTGTAACCGGTGCAGCCCGTGGCATTGGTGAAGCTATTGCGTATAAACTGGCTGAACATGGCGCACACGTAGCATTTACCTACGTTAGCGACAGCAGTGCCGAAAAGGCCGCTCAGTTGGAACAAAAAATAAAAGCACTGGGCGTAAAATCCAAAGCGTATAAAAGCAATGCCGGTAACTTCGCAGAATGCGAAACCTTTGTAAACGATGTGGTAAAAGAATTCGGAACCGTTGATATTTGCGTAAACAATGCCGGTATTTCAAAAGATAACTTATTACTGCGCCTTACACCCGATCAATGGGATGAGGTAATGGATATAAACCTGAAGAGTGTTTTCAACATGACCAAACAGGTTATTCGCCCTATGATGAAAGCAAAGAAAGGCTCCATCATAAACATGAGTTCTATTGTAGGGGTACGTGGTAATGCCGGCCAGTCAAGCTATGCCGCCAGTAAAGCCGGTATTATTGGTTTTACCAAATCGGTAGCGTTGGAACTGGGAAGCCGCAATGTACGTTGCAACGCCATTGCTCCCGGTTTTGTTGAAACTGATATGACCCACTACCTGAAAGATGGAGATGGTGCAAAAGCGTTCCTGGAAAAAATTCCTTTAGGCCGCTTTGGCAGTGCCGGAGAAATAGCCGATACCACCTTGTTCCTGGCTTCTGATATGAGCTCCTATATAACCGGACAGGTTATAAGCACCTGCGGCGGATTGAATATCTAATGGCAGTTTTGTAACTTTAACTATATAGTGCCTTCTTTAGAGAAGGCATTTCTTTTATAAGCAAGGTCATGATGGTTACAGCAATACTTATTATTTTTTTATTGGGGTATATGGCTATCGCCATGGAGCATGTTATCAGGTTAAATAAGGCGGCTTCGGCACTTATTACCGGGGTATTGTGCTGGCTGGTGTATATGGTCAGTACTCCAGATAAACAGGCGGTAAATGAACAGCTCAGCACCCACCTGGGCGAAATAGCGAGCATCCTGTTCTTTCTGCTCGGCGCTATGACCATTGTAGAACTGATCGATTCGTACGATGGCTTCGAGGTGATCACCAACCGTATTAAAACCACCAAAAAGGTAAACCTGTTGTGGTTAATGGGTGGGTTGTCGTTTGCACTTTCGGCTGTATTGGATAATCTTACTGCCACCATTGTAATGGTTTCATTGGTCCGAAAGCTGATCCGTAATAAACAGGCGCGATTACTCTTTTGTGGGGTGGTGGTGATTGCGGCCAATGCCGGCGGTGCCTGGTCGCCCATTGGAGATGTTACCACTACCATGTTATGGATCGGCGGTCAAATTACCAGTGCGAAAATTATAGCCAATGTATTTTTACCCAGTATAGCCTGCGCGGCAGTACCCATGTTAATACTTAGTTTTCGGATGCGGGGTGCTGTTGAAGTGGGTGGCACCGAAGAAGCCAGAACGCTTAAACCGCAAACTCCTGTTCGCGAAAGGAATATTGTATTTGCCTCAGGCATCCTGATCTTGTTGCTGGTGCCGGTTTTTAAAACCGTTACGCACCTGCCGCCATTTATGGGCATGTTAATGGGCCTGGGTATTATGTGGGTGATCACAGAGATCTTACATCACAAAAAGGATACGCAGGACAAACATTTTCTATCGGTGTTATATGCTTTGCGTAAGATCGATACGCCGAGTATCCTTTTCTTCCTGGGAATATTAATAAGCGTAGCTGCCTTGCAATCAATCGGCGCGTTGTTGAACGTGGCCGCACACCTGAATGAACGGATCAGCAATCCATCCCTCCTTGTAATAATAATCGGGGTATTATCCTCAATTGTAGATAATGTACCATTAGTGGCCGCTTCAATTGGCATGTATAGCCTCGACCAATACCCTGCCGATCATTTCTTCTGGCATTTCCTGGCTTATTGTGCCGGTACCGGTGGCAGCCTTCTGATCATTGGTTCTGCAGCGGGTATAGCCGCGATGGGTATTGAAAAAATAGAATTCTTCTGGTATTTGAAAAAGATTGCCTGGCTGGCGTTGATGGGGTATGCAGCAGGAATAATTGTTTTTTTATTGCAACAACAGTTATTTTAAGCTATAGGTTACAGGGGGCTTGCAACCCCACTGTAGCGGCGCTACAACTACTCAATATTTAATGTTCCTTGTTTTTATATAATGATGCCACAACAAGTAAGCGGCAATCCCTCTATAAGGCCGCCAGGGTTCGGCCAGCAAAAGGAGGTCTTCTTTTGATGTTTTCGCCGGTAACTGTTTTATTTCTTTCAAAGCATTTACCATAGCCAGGTCACCTACAGGAAATATATCGGTTCGTTGCAATGCAAACAACAGGTAAACATCAGCAGTCCAGTCGCCAATGCCTTTTACCTGTTTTAAAATACCCCGCACAACATCGTCGTGCGAGGTAGTTAATTTATTCAGTTGAATTTTTTTCGAAATAAATGCTTCGGCCAGGTGCCGGGCGTATACTGTTTTTTGCCGGCTGAAGTAGCAGGCTCTCAATTCTTCATCAGATAACTGCAGCAATTTGGCCGGGGTAATTTGCCCGAGCTTTTCTTTTAACTTATTAAATGCAGCCCTTGCCGACGCCAGTGAAACCTGTTGCTCTAATACTATATGTATGAGGGTAGCAAAACTGGCCGGGCGTGTCCACATGGGTGGATAGCTGTGTTGCTGCAGAATGTTTTTAAAGATAGGCTCCCGTTCAGCCAATTCATTGCAAAAGGGCTGAAAGTTATCATTGTTGAATTGTAACATGCTATAGAAACCAGGATGGTACTATTTTACTTTTGCTTTGAATTTTTCAATAGCCGAGCGGGTATGCTGGCTTAATACCAGTCTGCCGCTGATAACAGCGCGTTGATGTAATAAAGTGTCCCAGTTTTCAGTGCCTTTCCAGAACATTTTTTTCATTTCTGCCATCGCATGTGGATTGCTGTGCGCCAGGTTATAGGATAATCTTTGTATTGATTCATCCATTTCATCAATTGACGCATGCAATTCTGAGAACAACCCTTTCTTTTTGGCCCACTCTGCATTCCGCCACATGGTAGCATCGATGGCCAGGCTTTCAAACCCGGCGAGCCCTATTTTTCGTTCAACGGCAGGGCCAACTACAAAAGGTCCAATGCCAACAGCCAGTTCACTTAATTTAACATCGGCGCCTTCCACTGCAATAGCGTAGTCGGAAGCGGCAGCAATACCAACACCACCGCCCACACATTTGCCCTGAATGCGGCTTATAATAAATTGCGGGCAGGTGCGCATGGCGTTCAGCACATGAGCAAAGCCGCTGAAGAATTGTGTACCTTCTTCCTGGGTTTTAATGGCCACCAGTTCATCGAAAGAAGCGCCGGCACAAAATGCTTTTTCACCAGCCGAGCGAAGCACAATTACTTTGGTATCTTCATCATTACCGGCTCCGTGTATGGTTTGCGCCAGGTCTTCAAGCAGTCTGGCTGGCAGGGAATTACTTTGTGGATGAAAGAATTCAATGGTATTTACGCCATTGTGATCAATATGCGATTTTACATATCCTGCTGACATAAAATAATTTTATTTAGAAAAGCAAATGAAAGCTAGCAGTCCGATCCCCGAAGAGCTGCTCTATAAAGTTATTAAATACCTCAATAAAAAAGACCCCGACGGTACCGTCGGGGTCCTTAATTAAATGTTATTGTGATTTTTTGGCAACCATGGTAAGAATAGTGGCAACGGCAACGGGTTCACCCGTTTCGTCTGACACCTCTACCAGCCATTTTACAATACCCTTGGCAATGTCGTTCTCGTCTTTTTTCTCCTGCTCAATTTTTTCTTTGCAGGTAAGCTGCACGCCAATGGTAGCCCCGGCGTATACCGGTTTTACAAACCGGCATTCTTCCAGTCCGTAATTTAATAATACCGGACCTTTTTTGGCATCAACGAATAAGCCGGCAGCGGCGCTTAAGATAAAGTAGCCATGAGCAACCGGTTTTTCAAATATGGTGCCTTGTAAAGAAGTGTGATCGGTGTGTGCATAAAAATGGTCCCAGCTTACATTGGCAAAGTTCACAATATCGGCTTCGGTAACGGTTCGCTTGTGGGTAATAAGGGTATCGCCGATCTGCAGTTCTTCAAAGTATTTTCTAAAAGGATGCTTTTCGTCTTCACGGGTTTGCGCACCGGTTTGGTATACATTGGTGATAGCAGTAATAGCGGTAGGTGATCCCTGCAGGGCTACCCGTTGCATATAATGCTTAACGCCTCTGGCGCCACCCATTTCTTCTCCGCCACCGGCACGTCCGGGACCGCCATGTACCAGCAGGGGTAACGGGGAGCCATGTCCGGTGCTTTCTTTGGCGCATTCATTGTTCAGCACCAGTATTCTGCCATGATAAGTAGCGGCGCCTAAAACATAGTCGCGTGCGATCTTATTATTGGCAGTAACAATAGAGCAAACCAGGGAGCCTTTTCCCTTTTTGGCCAATGCAATGGCTTCATCGGTAGAAGTGTATGGCATAATGGTGCTAACGGGGCCAAATGCTTCTACACTATGAACGGCTTCAGTATCAAACGGTTTTTCGTTCTTTAATAACAAGGGGCTCATAAAGGCGCCTTTTTTTGCATTGGCATCAACTACCTGTACACTATCAAGCGAGCCATAAACGATTTGAGAAGAAGCCAGCAGTTTTTGCACCTGTGCCATTACTTCTTCGCGCTGGCTTTGTCCGGCCAGGGAACCCATGCGTACTTTGTCATTTTCGGGATTCCCAATGGTTGTTTGGCTAAGCGCTTTTCCCAGTGCCAGCCATACATCCTCCATTTTATTTTGCGGAACAAAGATGCGGCGGATGGCCGTACATTTTTGTCCGGCCTTGGTGGTCATTTCACGGCGAACTTCTTTTATAAAAATGTCCCATTCAGGCATTTCAGGTGATACATCGTTGCCCAGCACAATGCAGTTGAGGGAATCAGCTTCCATGGTAAAGGGAACGTTTTCGGCCAGTATGCGGGGGTTTGATTTCAATTGCAAGCCAGTGGAGGCAGAACCGGTGAAGGTAATTACATCTTGTGCCGTAACGTGATCGAGCAGGTCGCCGGCAGACCCGCATAATAGTTGTAACGAGCCTTCGGGTAAAATACCGGAAGCAATAATTTCCTGTACCACGGCTTCGGTAAGGTAAGAGGTGATGGTCGCTGGTTTTACAACGGCCGGTACGCCTGCCAGCAGGTTCACGGCAATTTTTTCCAGCATTCCCCATACCGGAAAGTTGAATGCGTTGATGTGTACAGCCACCCCTTCTTTAGGCACCAGTATATGCTGACCCATAAAAGTTCCGCCTTTGCCCAGTGGAATGGCTTCGCCATCCACACAATAGGGCTCGTTAGGAAATTTGCGGCGTAAGGAAGCATAAGAGAACAGGTTGCCAATGCCACCTTCAATATCAACCCAGCTGTCGGCCTTGGTAGCGCCTGTTTTATAACTGATGGAATAGAATTTTTCGAGATGGTTGCGGAGGTGTAAAGCCAGTGCTTTCAGCATAAGGCCACGTTCGTGAAAAGTGAGCTTACGCAAGGCAGGATTGCCGGTTTTTCTTGCATAATCAAGGATGGCATTGAAATCGAGGCCGCGGGTAGAAGCAAAGCCAATCGTTTCGCCATTTACCGCATTGTACAAAGCCTGGCCCTCTCCGTCACCAGTTATCCACCGGCCGGTTACATAGTTACCCAATTTTTTCATTCATGTAGTTTTTGTTTTTCTTCAATGGTCCCGTTGTTATCGGGAGAATCGTTGATCGTCAATCATTCATCATGAATCGACTTTCGGCAACCCACAATCCGCAGTCGGCAGTCGGCAGTCGGTCTCGGCTGAGCCGAGAGCAGTCGGCAGAAAATTCCGGCGGCGCAAGATCAGTTATTAATTTAATTGATCGAGCGCCATTGCCGATTCAGGATTCACGACTATCTGATGATGATCGCAACCGCTAATGTAGCATATCCCCGGCTAATACCATCATACTGAAAGCCGGTATAGGACAGTTGGACGTTGAGGCGGTTGGTTTTCTGAGGCAGGTTAATGCCACCGGCAGCGCCATAACCTATAGTGGGGCGGGCCTTTGGCATATTGTTCAGGAGAAAATAAATGGCACCCGTTCGTAGCGAGGCATACACATTAGAAATGGGGTAGTATTTTATCCCGGCGAGCACCGGAATGGTATAAGACTTATTTTTCGAATCTGAATAAATGGCGTTATCGCCGGTGAAGTAATTATAAGAGGCCTCGGTTTCGGCAGCGAAGTATTTGGAAATCATTTTTTCAGCGCCCACAATGCCACCAATACCAACATGGTTGTTGGCAAGATTGGATAACCCAAACGATACAGTAGCGCCCAGTCTGAAAATGGGCCCCGGTTTTATTTGAGCAGTACCGGTTTGTGCAAACACGATGATTGCTAAAAAGGTAAGCCGGAAACAGTTAGCCATTACTCTGCAGGATTAATGGTGCGAAAATAGGTAAACCCGATTATTAAACGGATTTAAAACCCGCTAGCGTATAAAAGCCGTTAACTTTGAACAGATTTTTTAAATCTCTAAATCTAACATATTTATGTCGCGGTTTATTATTGCATTGGTAACTATTGGCCTGTTTGTTGGCGCCTGTAATGATGCTTCTCAAGGTGAACCGGCCACACACAAAAACGGATATGCGCCTGTTTTAAAAACCAGGGAAGATTCTTTGTTCCATGAAGTAATGAAAGGGCACGATGCCGGTATGGCAAAAGTAGGTAAGCTGCGGAAGAACATAGCCGAAACTACTCACCAGCTCGATAGTCTTGGTAAACTGCCGGTTAAAAAGATAGATGCTGCTTACAAAGAGGCGCTGGTCAATTTGCAAACCAACCTGAAGAAAGCGGATGACGAAATGGATAACTGGATGCAACAATTTAAACTCGACTCCCTCGCCGATAATAAAGAGTTGCGTGTTAAATACCTGGAAGGCGAAAAAGAGAAAGTAGCTGCGGTAAAGGAACATATCTTTTCTGCCCTGCAACAGGCTGATTCTTTGTTAAAAAGGTAGAAGGCAATGGGCAATGGGCAATGGGCAATGGATTTTTGGCGGCGCCAATTCACAATTGCCGTCCCCTATCTCCTCATGTCATCCTGACACAAAATACTTCTGGTAAATAATTTGCCGGAAGTACACCATGCAAACGATAGATACTCCTCCTCAATTCATACAACATACCGATCATGAGTTGTTGGATGCTTATTCCAAAACCATTACCGGTGTTGTAGGTGGTATAGCAGAATCCGTTGTTCATATTGAGGTCGCCAAAAAAATAGCAGACCGGCGTACGCGTCAGGAGCGCGTAACGCAAGGCAGTGGTTCTGGCTTTATTATTTCTTCTGATGGATTTATTGTTACCAATCATCACGTTATAGAAGGCGCAGGCGATATAAAAGTATCCCTGGCCGATGGTCGAAAGGTAACTGCCGAATTAAAAGGCAGCGACCGAAGCACTGATATTGCAGTTCTTAAAATATATGAGAACAGCCTGAAAGCATTGTCATTTGCAAACAGCGACCAGTTACAGGTAGGGCAAATTGCCATCGCCATTGGTAATCCGCTGGGTTTACAACATACCGTTACGGCAGGTGTGGTAAGCGCACTGGGTAGAACGCTGCGCGCTTCCGATGGCCGGCTGATCGATGATGTCATTCAAACAGATGCTTCTTTAAATCCCGGTAATTCTGGCGGACCGCTGGTAAACTCGGTTGGGCAGGTCATTGGCGTAAATACGGCCATGATACCAACCGCCCATGGAATTTGTTTCGCGGTATCAGGCAATATAGCTGCGTATGTGACCGGTAAACTCATTATGCAGGGAAGGGTAAAACGGGGCTACCTGGGACTGGCAGGACAACTGGTTAATTTAACAGAACGCATGATTGCCGCCAACCGGTTGGAAAAACGTACCGGCGTGTATATTTCAGAAATTGAAGCTGATATTCCGGCTTATAACACGGAATTGCATACCGGTGATATTATTGTTGGGTTTAATGACCATCCAATTGGTTCTGTTGATGACCTGCATAAACAGTTGAATGAACAAACGATCGGACATAGGGTGGCTGTTCAGGTATTGCGCGGCGGTCATAAAACAACCATCACCGTTATTCCGGGAGAAATGAGGTAGGTTGGGGTTGACCAGTTGACAGAGTTGATAAAGGGGGAAGTTGACAAGGTTGACACGTTAACACGTTGACAGGTTGATTTGGAGTTGAGCAGTTGATCAGTTGACGAGGAAAGGCCCTCCTACGCCAAGGCTCCGGCGGGCGAGGCCAAAATTGCCGACTGCCATCCGCCGTCTGCCGATATTTGATTATCTTATGTACCCAAACAAGTTACATGAGAAAACTAGTCTGCTGCATTTTGCTCCTTTATTCAACAACAGGCATTTGCCAACAAGCCATTCTGGTAAATTTTTCAGCTAAACAAAGCACGCAGCCGCTCGATGGGCGGCTGTTATTGCTTTTATCAAATAACAATCGCCAGGAACCACGGTTCCAGATAAACGATGATGCCGGCACCCAACAGGCATTTGGCCTCGATGTGGAGAACTGGCAACCTGCAGAATCAAAACGGTTCACCGCCAAAGAGTGGGGATATCCCATTCAAAGCCTGCAACAGCTTCCGCCTGGTGATTACTATGTACAGGCATTACTCCACCGCTATGAAACCTTTCATCGTAAAGACGGGCATGTGGTAAAGCTTCCGATGGACAGGGGCGAAGGCCAGCAATGGAACCTGGCGCCGGGTAACCTGTATTCAAAACCAGTTAAAGTGCACATTGATGCCCGGTTAAAAAATATCATTCAGATCGATCTAAGCGAGGTGATCCCGCCCATAAAAGAACCGGTTGATACCAAATACATAAAACACATAAAGGTCCAAAGCAAACTGTTGACAGCATTCTGGGGCCGGCCCATGTACCTGGGCGCTCATATATTATTGCCCGAAGGCTGGGATACACATCCGGATGTTAAGTACCCGCTGGCTATTTTTCATGGTCACTTTCCTGATGATCTTAGTGGGTTTCGGACCACCCCGCCCGATACAGCACTACAACCCGATTACAATCCCCGGTTTAATTTAAAAGGTTATAACAGGATTGTGCAACAGGAGGCTTATAACTTTTATAAACAATGGACAGGGCCCAATTTTCCACGGGTAATTGCCATTGAAATTCAACATGCCAACCCGTATTACGATGACTCTTATGCTGTGAATAGTGAAAACCTGGGCCCTTATGGCGATGCCATTACCTACGAACTGATACCAGAGATAGAAAAACGCTTTCGCGGAATAGGCCAGGGCTGGGCACGTTTTATGTATGGTGGTAGTACCGGCGGCTGGGAAGTGCTGGCGGCGCAGGTCTTCTACCCAACGGAATACAATGGTTGTTATGCGGCCTGTCCCGACCCAATTGATTTCAGGGCCTATACCGTGTTTGATCTGTATAAAGACAAGAACGCCTACTTCGAGGAAGGCGATTTCAAAAAAACGCCCCGGCCGGGGCATCGTAATTACCTCGGTCAGGTGAGCGCCACCATTCAGCAAATGAATTACCGCGAGCTTACACTAGGCACCAAAACCCGTAGCGGCCAACAGTGGGATATTTGGGAAGCGGTCTTTTCACCTGTTGACAAAGACGGATACCCCAAACGCATTTTTGATAAGCAAACCGGTGTTATTGATAGCACAGTAGCTGCCTATTGGAAAGAGCATTACGACCTGTCGTGGATCATGAAAAGGGACTGGTCAAAGATCGGCAAACAATTAACCGGAAAGGTGCACATCTATTGTGGCGATATGGATAACTATTACCTGAATAACGCCGTGTATTTTACTGAGGAAATGCTGAAAGGGTTACAGGACCCCGCCTACAATGGCGAAGTAGATTATGGCGACCGGGCGGAACATTGCTGGAATGGCGATCATACCCAACCCAACTATATTTCGCGATTGCGCTACCACCAAATGTTTATAAGTAAATGGGCCGAAGAAGTGAAGAAGCGGGCACCTGCTGGCGCAGACCTGAATAGCTGGAGATATTAAAAAAGAAAGGCATCCGGTAATAAACAGATGCCTTTCAATATTATGCAGGCTAACCTAATAGCTTGAGGTTGCGGTAAAATAGGAGGTTTTAATATTTATAAAACCACAAACTACGTACCCCGCCCGAATATACCCTTCGGTACGGGCGGGCACAAACTCCAAACCCGTTAAGCCGGTTGTCTGGCTTCTATTTGTTCACGCAGTGACTGGAAGATCTCTTCAATGCTGCCTTCGCCTTTTACTTTAGCCACTTTGTCGAATTTGGTATAGTGGTCAGCAACAGCGGCTGTTTTGGTAGCATATTCCGTCAGGCGTTTGCGAATTACAGATTCATCGCGATCATCGCTGCGGGAAGACGTTTTACCTCTGTTCAGCAGACGGGCCACCAGTTCTTCTTCACCAACTTCCAGCGCCAGCACCAGGGTTATTTCACTGGTTTTGCTGGTCAGTAAAGTATCCAGGGCTTCTGCCTGGGCTGTTGTTCTGGGGAAACCATCAAACAAAAAGCCTTTGGCTGTAGGATTGGCATCCAAAGCAGAGCCGATCATGCCAATAACCACTTCATCAGGCACCAGTTGGCCTTTATCCATAAAAGCTTTTGCTTCTAACCCTAATTGGGTTTCATTAGCAATTTCCCTACGCAACAAATCACCGGTGGAAAGGTGGATCCAACCAAATCTTTCAATTAATTTCTCTGATTGAGTTCCTTTTCCGCTGCCGGGAGGTCCAAATAATATAAGATTAAACATGTTTAGTTAGTCCCTTTATGAGTCGGCAAATATAACTCAACAACAGAAATAAACCCTTTAGAATATGGGCTTTCCGATTAAAAATTATTTAATGAGAACCCCCTTTTTTTGCTGCTTATTACACAATTACCGGGGTTCGCGTGATTTTATTAATATATGGGCGGGTATAAATGACGGCAGCGCTAAAACCATAGCCTAAACAAAATGTTAAGCTCTAATAAGGTGTCGGTTATCAGACATCCAAACCGTACTCTGGCTACGTACATTTGGGAAACATAATCAAATTTTTATGAAGCGCGTTCTACAGAGCCTGACACTATTGATGCTGGCCGTTGTTTTTCAACAATGCTCTTATTCTCAATCAAATACACCGAAAAAAGCAAATATGGATACATCAAAGAAAAACACAGTTTATTCCCGCACCGATTCGTCGAAGGTGAATATCAGTGATGATGAATGGAGAAAGCTGCTGCCTGCCGACGTATACGCCATTGCCCGGGAAAAAGGGACCGAAAGGCCCTGGACCAGCAAATTTGAAGATTTTAAAGAAATAGGCACCTATTACTGCGCAGCTTGTGGTAACCCGCTGTTTAAAAGCGATACCAAATTTGAAAGTGGTTGCGGCTGGCCCAGCTTTTATCAACCTATTACTAAGGGCAGCATAATTTATGCAGCCGATAATACACATGGAATGAACCGCACCGAAGTGATGTGTGGCCGTTGCAAGGCACACCTGGGACACGTTTTTGACGATGGTCCGCCACCAACCGGGTTGCGCTATTGCATAAATGGGGTGGTGCTGGATTTTGAAAAAGCACAGGCCGCAGAAAAAAAGTACAATGAAGGAGAACAGAAAAAGGGGAATAATTAAAAGGTAATAGGCAGCCAATGTCGTTTAGTTAATGCTTGTTCTAAAGAATCCTCCCGCAAAGCGGGAGGTTAGGGGTGGGTCAATGGTCAATCGGCTATTGCCAATGCTACAAGATATCTATGCTTAACGCTGTTATACGTTAAGCATTTGATTTTTAACAAGGTTCCCATTGCGCCCGCCTACTTCCCATTGCCTTTTAGGGACATGTTTATTGAACGCTAAGGGTAAATATTAAATAAAAAGCAAAAATCATGATAACAGAAACTTTATCGCGTGGCTTGATGTTATTTAGATAACGACTGTGGTTGTTTAACCACGGGTCTATTTTTGCTTGTAATAATAGCGTGAAGGTGGCAGCCCTGTTCAACAGGGCTGCCTTTTTGTTTTACAACCCCCGCCGGGTACCTGAGTTCCAAAATTCTGCCTGCGGAATTTTATCAGGGATCCGGAATAAAGGTATTTCCTACTTCTTATCTCCTACTTCCTACTTCATATTATCTTTGCGCCATGAATAAAAAGAAGAAGCCGTTGTTACAACAGGTTGCGGTTGAAGATTATGCAGCAGAAGGCAAAGCGTTGAGTAAAATTGACGGCAAAGTGATCTTTATCGAAGGCGCCGTACCTGGCGATGTAGTAGACGTACAGCTCTCAAAAAGCAAAAAAGAATGGGGTGAAGGAAAAGCCATTCATTTTCATTCATTCAGCCCAGACAGGGTTACCCCCTTCTGTGAGCATTTTGGCGTTTGTGGCGGCTGTAAATGGCAAATGCTGCCCTATGAGAAGCAATTACAATACAAACAAAACGAGGTGGTGCAAAACCTGAAGCGGATCGGTAAGGTTCAATTGCCCCCCATTCAGCCCATAATAGGCTGTACAGAAACAGCCCGCTACCGCAACAAACTGGAGTTCACTTTTAGCAACCGCCGGTATTTATTGCCAAATGAGATTGCGGCGGCAAAAGAGGCCCCCATCGATCAGGAAAATGCCCTCGGTTTCCATGTGCCCCGCCTGTTCGATAAAGTGATTGACATAAACACCTGCCATTTAATGGCCGAGCCGGTAAATGCCGTCAAGAATACGATTCGCAATTATGCCAAAGAGCACAACCTTACTTTTTACGACATCCGTTTTCATCACGGCTGGCTCCGTACGCTCATTGTTCGGGTAGCCACTACCGGCGAGGTAATGGTAAATGTATGTTTTGGGTACGACGATGAAAAGGAAAGAGTGCGCCTGTTCGACCATCTGCTGAAACAGGTGCCGGGAATTACTACCCTGCTGTACACCATCAATCCCAAAAAGAACGATACCATTTACGACCTGGAGCCCAAAGCATACTTTGGCAAAGGGTACATCATTGAAACGCTGTCTGTAACACCAGGTGGCGAAAAACTGAAATTCAAGATAGGGCCCAAGTCATTCTTTCAAACCAATACCCGCCAGGGCGAACGTTTGTACCAGGTAACCCGCGAACTGGCCTGTCTTACCGGTCAGGAAACGGTGTATGATCTGTATTGTGGTACAGGAAGTATTGGATTGTTTGTAAGCGACAAAGCCAAAAAAATAATTGGGGTTGAAACGGTGCAGGAAGCAATTTCCGATGCCTGGGAAAATGCGGCCCTCAACAATATAGAACATGCGAAATTCTTCGCTGGCGATGTAATAGACGTGTGTACCAGTGAATTTTTTCAGGAACATGGTAAGCCCGATGTAATAATTACTGACCCGCCGCGGGCCGGGATGCACGAAAAACTGGTGCGTAAAATACTGGAAACGTCGGCGCCGCTGGTGGTGTATGTAAGCTGCAACCCGGCTACCCAGGCCAGAGACCTGAATTTGCTCGACGAAAAATATGAAGTGACGCATGTGCAACCGGTAGATATGTTCCCGCACACGCATCATATAGAAAATGTAGTTCAATTGAAACTGAGGTAGGTGTAAAAATAGAAAGGGCAGTAAGGGCTAAAAATAACAATCTCACTGCCTTATTTGTAACAAAACATACCGAAATTCACGTACTAAACTTTGTAGAATGGCAGATTTAAGACCGCGCGGTTTTCAGTCAATTCCTCCGGTAATTAAGAACCTGATTATAGTAAATGTATTATTCTGGATAGCTGAATTAACTTTTGGCGACCGATTTATAGATCTACTGGCCCTCCATCATTATGAAAACCCCAAGTTCGGAATATGGCAGGTGGTGACTTACATGTTTTTGCATAGCAAGGAGTTTTTTCATATCCTCATAAATATGTTTGTGCTTTGGATGTTTGGTTCAACGCTCGAAGATATCTGGGGCAGCAAAAGGTTCCTTATTTTTTATTTGATCTGTGGCGTTGGCGCAGCCCTGGTACAACTGGGTGTTTTGGGTTTCAGTATGGAGATGCTGACTAACAAATTAAACAGTGGCGCAATTTCTCTGGACGAATTTAAGATGCGTGGGGGAGCTGTGTACTGGACCTCTGTGGTAGGTGCTTCGGGTGCCATCAATGGAGTAATGGCTGCCTTTGCCTACACTTTCCCTAATGCGCCTTTATATATTTACGGTTTGTTTCCGGTTAAAGCTAAATATTTGGTAATAGCTTACTTCCTGCTCGATCTGTTTGGCGGTATTAACCCAAGTGGTGGTGACAATGTAGCTCATTTTGCCCATGTGGGCGGTGCAATTGTTGGTCTGATTCTGGTAATGACAATGAATAGGTCAAACAGACGCACCTTTTATTGAGCTATGCGCAACTTTAACTACCCTTTGGCTGTTAAATTAGCGAACGTGCCGCGCCTTTGGCGGACTGCGAAAAGTTAAAAAGGGTCTGCCCTGTGTACCCTTCCGCTTTTGGTGAACGTACCCTGTTTGGGGAGTCCCTCGTCAGCGGGAGTCAGGAGAAGGATTAAAGGATTTTGTAATTTCACTAAAAATCATTCCGTGCTAAGCGAAGATCGGTATAAGAAAAAAATAGGGCTGGGCCAGGATGGGAACAACCTGGTGTTGCTGATTGGCATTTTGGCCATCGTGTTCTGTATTTTTAAATTCATTTGGCTGGTATATAATATTGCTGATAAAGACATGGCGGCATACGACCAGAACATCTTCAACTGGTTGGTAGTACCCGGTGATTTTGAAAAAATGATGACCCGCCCCTGGACGCTGATCTCCTTCATGTTCATGCACAGCGACCCCTGGAATGTACTGGGAAATATCCTGTGGCTTTGGGCATTTGGCTATATTTTCCAGGACCTTACCGGTAATAATAAACTCATTCCCGTTTTCATATATGGCAGTGTAGGTGCCGCTTTGTTTTTTGTAGCCTGCTACAACCTGGTTCCCAAACTGGTGCCTGCCGGGCCAGCAGTTACCCTGGTAGGGGCATCGGCCGGTATTATGGCCATTGCCGTAGCCGCTACAACACTGGCACCTGACTATCGCATTTTCCCCATGATAAATGGAGGTATCCCCTTGTGGATCCTGACTGTACTGTACCTCATCATCGACTTTTCACTGATGGCAGCACAAAAGACCACGCCTGGTCATTTTGCCCATATTGCTGGCGCCGGTGTAGGATTTCTATTTGTTTATCAAATGCGGCGGGGGCACGACTGGAGTACCTGGATGAATAACTTTTTTGACTGGTTCGGGAATTTGTTCAACCCCGACCGGCAAAGCTGGAAGAAGACCGCAAAAACTGATCTGCATTACAATACAAGAGGTACCCAACCATTCAAAAAGATTCCCAATATTACCCAGAAAAGGATTGACGAAATACTGGATAAGATCAATCAGCAAGGCTATCGTTTTCTCACCGATGAAGAAAAAGACATTCTGAAACGGGCTGCAGAAGACGAAGAGTTGTAATTTTAAAATATGGCCCGGTTTGTTAGAAATTTTACAAAGCGGTTGTGCATTATATTGAACGTGGTTATCGTGGGTCTTTTCCTGATAGCCTGCGCCAATGCGTGGCTGCATCCCTCTAAATGGTGGTTTTTTTCATTACTGGGGCTGGGTTTTCCAGTGCTGCTGATCTTTTTATTCCTCTTCCTTGTTTTCTGGCTCATCTTTCGTTCAAAATGGGCCCTGTTGCCAGCTTTAACACTTCTTTTAGGCCTTGGGAATATCCGCGTTTTCCTGGGAATGCATTTCGCTACTGCTGACTTTAAACTTCAGAAACAAAAAGATGCCTTGCGCATAATGACCTGGAACGTGCATTGGTTCGATGATCATAACAAAAAGATCAAAGAGCATAAGGACTACCGGAAAAAAATGATTGATTTTATAAAAGAGCAGGATGCGGATGTACTGTGCTTTCAGGAATTTTTTGAGCTGGGAAAATCTTTTGCCAACAGCAATACCAACGCTATTGTACAGTTGAATTATCCCTACTATTACCGGGTTATCGACTACGGCAAGGCCAGTGGCCGTTTCCAGGCCGGAGTGGCTATTTTTTCGCGTTTCCCCATTGTTGATACCCAGCGGGTATTATATCCCGATCCTGCCAACTTACGGGCCGCCGAAAGCCTGATCAGTGCTGACCTGCTGGTGAATGGAAAAAAGATCCGGATCTACACCACGCACCTGCAATCGGTACTTTTTCAGAAAAACGACTACCGAAGCATCGAGATCATAAAATCGGCTGATGACAGCATGGTAATGGCCTCTCGTTCTATTCTGAAAAAACTACGGCTGGGTTATGCCTTCCGCGGATTTCAGGCCGATCTGGTGCGCAATAAACTGGATAGCTGCCCTTATCCGGAGATCATCTGTGGCGATTTTAACGATGTGCCCAATTCATATACGTATTTTCATATAAAAGGCAACCGCCAGGATGTCTTTGTAAAAAAAGGCAAAGGCATTGGCCGCAGTTTTACCGCCGTATCACCTACCCTGCGAATTGACTATATCCTGGCTGATAAAAAATTCGACGTATTGCAGTACAACCGATTCCTGGTACCCTGGTCAGATCATTATCCCGTGATCACCGATCTGAAGCTGGGTGAAGAGTAAAAATGGTGCTGGTTGAATAAGCGTGATCTTCTTACCGCTGACCTCTTATTTCAGCCCGTTAATTTAGCTAAAACACCTATATTTGAAATATGACCCATTTCATTTTCTCTTCCTGTTGTTTCTGCTGTTTCTGATTCGCCGTTCTGGCGGGATACATTTATTTTTGCAAGTACCGGCTTTATTAAACTATCATTAGACTGATTTAATGAATTTTTATGAGTGAACTGAAAGTCCTGAATTCATATACAAGGCAAAAAGAAGTTTTTACGCCTATTACGCCCGGTCATGTGGGATTGTACGTGTGCGGGCCTACCGTAAGTGGTGAAAGCCATCTGGGGCATGCACGCCCGTATGTTACATTCGATGTAATATTCCGTTATCTTATGCACCTTGGTTATAAGGTACGATATGTACGTAATATTACCGATGCTGGTCATTTTGAGGAAGAAGGAAGAGAAGCCGAAGACAAGATCGCCAAAAAAGCAACGTTGGAAAAACTGGAACCCATGGAACTGGTTACCAAATATACCAACCTCTTTCACTGGGGTATGAAACAGTTGAACAACCTTGATCCAAGCATTGAGCCTACTGCCACCGGTCATATTGTAGAACAGATAGAAATGATCAAAAAGATCATGGAAGAAGGCTAT
This sequence comes from Niastella soli, assembly GCF_017742245.1. Lineage (GTDB taxonomy): Bacteria > Bacteroidota > Bacteroidia > Chitinophagales > Chitinophagaceae > Niastella > Niastella soli. The sequence continues at coordinate 1,105,003 of NZ_JAGHKO010000001.1, read as the reverse complement.
GCCTATGAAATGAATGGCAGCGTATATTTTGATGTAAAAAAATATGCAGAACATTATCCATACGGCAAGCTGAGCGGTCGTGTTATGGAAGACCTGTTAGAAACCACCCGCGATCTGGAAGGCCAGGACGAGAAACGGAACAAGCAGGATTTTGCATTATGGAAAGCTGCCCCAACCGAACACATCATGCGTTGGGTAAGTCCCTGGGGCGAAGGTTTCCCTGGCTGGCACATCGAGTGCTCGGCCATGAGCAGTAAATACCTGGGCACTGAATTCGATATTCATGGTGGTGGTATGGACCTCCAGTTCCCGCATCATGAAAGTGAAATTGCGCAAAGCACTATCTGCAATAAACACGTGCCGGCCCGTTACTGGTTGCATAATAACATGATCACCATTAATGGCCGTAAAATGGGTAAGAGCTATAACAATGTGATCAAGTTAACGGAGCTGTTCAGTGGCGAACACCCATTGCTTGAAAAAGCGTATAGCGGACAGACTGTTCGCTTCTTTATTCTGCAAACACATTATCGAAGCACGCTCGATTTTAGTAACGAGGCATTACAAGCCGCAGAAAAAGGTTTAAAACGGCTGTGGGAAGCATACGAGGTATTGCAAAAGCTGGAAGTAACCGGGTTGAAACCAACAGCCGGCAATGCCGACCTGGATGCAAAAGTGAAAACGCTGTTGCTGGAACTGGATGAATTCATGAGCGATGATTTCAACACCGCCAAAGTGCTGGCCAATATTTTTGAGCTGGTGCCGGTGATCAACTCCATAAAGGATAAACACATTGCCGCCGACGCATTGAGTGCAGACACCATGCAGTTGTTACGGCAATATTTTAAATTATACCTGGAAGAGATACTCGGCCTGAAAGGTGATGAAGAAAAAGAAGATGGCAAGCTGGAAGGTGTAATAGGATTATTGATTGAAATACGTAAAGAAGCCAAGGCAAGAAAAGACTACGCTACATCCGATAAAATTCGCCAGCAATTGACCCAGTTGGGAATTTTGTTGAAAGATGAAAAAGATGGTGGAGTAAGTTATTCGTTCTCATAGCATACGGCAAAAAGCCTACAACGAAATAATCAGGTGCGTCCTTTTAAAATGGCGCACCTTTTCTTTTGTATTTCGCAATTATTGTACACCTACACCAGGTCTTTTTCTTTCAACCTGCTTCCTCTGAGCATTTCCCGCTTACCAATGGGCCCGGGTACTTTTTCAACCTGAAAACCAGCCGCCAGCATAGCCCTTCGCACCTCGCCCTTGCTGCAATAGGTTACCAGTATCCCATCGGGAGACAGCATGGCCAATAACTTTTCAAACACCTCCTGCGTCCATAATTCAGGCTGGGCTGCCGGCGCAAAAGCATCGTAATAAATGATATCAACGGGTTCACTGGGCGCATAATCGGCTAACAGGATCCTTTCTTTTTTGAAAGAAAAGAAGGTGGTAATATGCTGCAGGCTATTCCATTCACAAGTATGCAATGAATGGAATACCGGTTGCCAGAAGGATTCTTCCAACGCATAACAATAGTTCAATTTTTCAACGATCTCCATCTCCAGCGGAAATGCCTCCACTGTTTCGTACAGCACCTTGTGCTGGCGACGTCTTGCCTCCAGGGTAGTGAGCAATGCATTCAAACCAGTACCAAACCCCATTTCAAATATTACGCACTGGCTGGCGTTCTCATTCAGGTTCCACCAATGCCTGAAGCCAGCTTCAATAAATACGTGCAACGATTCCTGTACAGCGCCATATACCGAGTGATAAGAGACCTCCCACTCAGGGATGGCTACCGTATGCGAACCATCTTTTGTAACAATCAAATTTCGTTGCATAGGAACAAAATTAACAGGTAAATTGCAAAGAAGCCAGTAAACGAGGCCTTGTCTTCAAGAAGACTCCTTCCGCCAGCCGGCGGAGAAGCCGGAAGGGGCCCGCCTGGTTTTCCAGTAAACCTGTATTACCATGGAATATACCTTACACCTTTCCAAAGACAAAAAAATAAAAAAGCTCATCGATCACCACGGGACATTCACCCTGAAGAAACAAAAAAATATCTGTACTTACCTCTGTGCATCGATCATGAGCCAGCAATTATCGACTAAAGTGGCTGACGTCATCTATCAACGGTTCTTGAACCTGTATGACGGACATGAGCCAACTGCCGAACAGGTGGTTGCCACTGCCCCCGAAACGTTGCGGGCTATTGGATTATCGAATGCCAAAGTAAGTTATGTACAGAACGTGGCCCGCTTTGCCATAGAACAGGGTATGGAACACGCTACCCTGCATAAAATGAATGATGAAGAAGTGATCACCTACCTGACCCAGATAAAAGGCGTTGGCCGCTGGACCGTAGAAATGCTGTTGATGTTTGCCCTGAAAAGAGAAGATGTGTTTGCCATTGACGACCTGGGTGTTCAGAACGCTATGATAGCACTCTATAAACTCGATCGCGCCGATAAAAAGAAATTCCGCGAAGACATGTTGCGGATCTCTAAAAAATGGAGCCCTTACCGCACCTATGCCTGTATGTATCTCTGGCGCTGGAAAGATAATCCGCCTCCTTTGAAGAATTTATGATCTGGTGATTTAGAGATTTGTTTATTGTCGGTCCTCGCGAACGTTTTCCAAATCCCGAAATCCCGAAATTTTCAATGCGTAAAGCTAAAATTCTATACTATGTCAAAGAGCTGTAAGTGTACTACAGCCGCTTTGCGCAGGAGCAGGTGCAATACCATACAAAGGTAAAACTGATTTTTTGCTCCGCAATCACAGGCATGTCTAACCGTGTCTATAGGAGCTTATGTTGCCTGTTTTTTGTCTATAATGGTCTATAAGTGTCTTGAATGAGTATGGGGAAAACCGGAAATTTTTTGGGCTGGCGCCGGTATTGTGCCGGTATTGCTGTGGACAATGTTCGGAAGTTGTTCGGACTCTCCCTGGGGATGTTCGGATGTACCCGGGGGAAATCCGAACAAAGTCCGAACAAAGATGGGGTCAAACCCAGCTCAAAAGCGAAGCGATCCCCAACAGGGAACACTGGCTTACACTACATTCCACCAGGGTTTGTCGTCGTCTTTTTTAGGTTCGTTGGAATTATTTTGAGCAGGTGGCGTTTGAGTATTCTTTGGTGTGGTTGTTATACTTACCGGGTATTGCAATCTGTTTGTTTGCAACAGGGCCACGATCTGTTGTTGAAAAGCAGCGCCTTGCGCCGGTTTAACCATTTTTACAAAATTGGCATAACCGGTTACTGCACTCGTAAGGTTGCCATTGCCCCATTTTAAAGCACTGGCATCTTTTGATTTTAACTGATGCAACACGGCCCTGAACTGGCGTAATTTTTTACGGGGGATGCCTGCTTTCTCATTCACTACAATACCCGTTACTTCCTGGTGGGCGCCCTTGCGCATAATACGGATCTTGTCGGGGTGAACGGTAAAGCCTTCATCCTGCAATACTTTTTTAATCCGCCAAACCAGTTGTTGCGCATTGGTTCCAACGTTATCAAAAGAGAAAGTGATATCATCGGCATAGCGGGTAAAACTGCATTGGCTTTTATTGGCCAACCCTTGCAGGCGTTTATCCAGCTTGTAACATAAGATGTTGGTAATGGCCGGACTGGTAGGAGCGCCCTGCGGCAATACGCGATTTCCTTTTTGAACAAAATAATTTTGTCCGTCAATGGTCACTTCTTCAGTAACGGCCTCGGTACACAACAAGGCGAGAATGACCGCTATTTTTTCAGAATAACCTAATTGTTGTAATAAGCCTTTTACTCTTTTATAATGAACAGAAGGGAAGAAATCTTTTACATCAATATTTACTACCACTGCTTTACCAATATGCGGCTGGGCATTGCTGATAATGGAACGTTGTAAAGCAAACCCGTGCACGGCCGGGTGAATGGTTACCTTATTGAAGATATTTTCCAGGATCCAGTACTGAACATTTTTTAACCGGGGCATGGGGGCTGAGATCAATCTTTTGCCACCCGATTTTTTAGGAATGTAAAATTTGCGGTAATGCGATACCGTAGATACTTTCCTGGTAAACGATAAAAAACGCAGTTCTTTTAAGGGGATACCTAAAGCCTGAGCCAGCTCATTTTCATTATTAAAAACCGGCAGGTTGTATTTTTGTAAGGCTGTTACATTGTTCTCAATGTTATTTAACCCTACAGAAACACCTTCACCCAGGTAAATTATTTCGGTTTCTTTTTGCTTTTTCCAGGCTTCGGCTTTTTCAAGACGTTGGAGTTCTTTTTTCTTTTTGTTTTCTTCGCGCTTCAACCGGGCATCAGCCATCCGTTTCAGCCGCATATCTCTTAATACGGCTTCTTTGTTCTGGTACTTCCGTTTCTCTTCATACAACTTATTGAGCTCCTTATTCAGCTCCACTTCTTTGTTTATCAACAGTTCGGGAATGGTTGGGCCATTTTCGTTTTTAGCCCAGAAGCCCATGCGCTTCATTTCTTCCAGGACCACACTGTCTTTTGAAGATTCGCGAATTCGGTCGTATAACTCCTGACGGACGTTTCTGTTATCTGCCATGTTAGGTGAAGAAAAGAGATCATGTCTCGACAGGGGGAAGCATGCTGCCTTCGTGCGTACCGGTGACCAGATTAATCAACGCAAGGCACCCCGGTACTAGTGTGATATTATGGCACGCAGTGCCGGTACTGAAAATATTACACTAGTACCGGGGTGCCATAGTAAAGATTACATTTGGTGATGCATGAAATATTCATGTTGCATGAGCGACGAAACATCGCTCTTTCCTTTCGGAAGCAAGGTGCATGAGTTTATTTCCCCTCTGTCAAAGAACACGAAATGCGGTTAACAAATATAGTTTCCTATTTTTTAATTTCTAAATAATTCAGTGGATCTTTTTTTATTTCTTGGTCACGTTTAACACTACCTGAATCCCTGTGTTACTCTTGTTTTATTGAACGCCTGGCGAAGTGCCAGCATATGTTCACAAGGACCTTTGTATAATTTATTTTCTTTATAGAAACTGCAATCACAACCGGCCGATCTTATTTTTTCATCGGCATCGATCAACAATTGTGTATTATACGTTTTACGGCCTCCTTTAACAGTGCCCGTTAATTGGATACTGCCATCGGCCTGCTGTTGCGGGATGAATTTTATTTCTCCATTCAGCAGTTCGGCAGCCATTTCCTCCCGTGGGTTATCAAAACGAAGTTTATCAAAGGGCAATGGTTCCCGGCTTAGTTCGCGCAGGCGATAAACATTTCTGTTCAGGTCATAGATCACGCGGCCAGCTTGTGTATATGCGCTTAATGCACCTGATACCTGTGCTGTATCTATATTCAATTTTTGCGCAAAATGTTGTGCGGTGCCAAACCAGTCCTGCTGAATAGCTGTGAATACCTGTGCTTTAATAGCATTGTCTACTTCTAACCGCGGTGCTAACAGATCAAAGTTGCCCGCATGGCTCCAGTCGTTGGTCGTCCAGCCGCTAAGACCCAGCGTGAAATTCATATCACCCAGGTCGGCGATATAAAAAGAAGGTAAGCCGGTACCCAACAAATGAACAGTGAACTTTTTGGCAACAGGGATCAGTCGTTCCAGGATCAATAATCTTCTTCTGCCCCATGTTCTTACTTCCTGTTTGGTTGGTCCCGGGTAAATACTGCGTGCGCAGATGATCTCTTTGCCCCAGGGTTCCAAAATGATCTTTACCGGTGCGCCAGGTTCCAGCACATACCGTAAAGAACGCGGTCCGCGTTTCTCTTTAAACCGGCGCAACAGCAAACAGATATTGTAAATATCCATCGGGTGCAGATCGAATTGAATGGTAGGCAGGGTCATGGCGCTGCTTACCTGTAAAAAACCGCGCACCCAGCTATCGGGCAGGTCTATCTTTACTTCTTTATATAACTCCTCCTGCGTGGTTTGCACGGCAAAACCGCTGGGGTCAACTTTTAATTCTGTTTCTTTATAATCGCGTACTTTCTGAAACTCTTCATACAGGGCGCTTGAATAATCGACGTTGGTGGTGCCGCATTTATAGTCGTCAATTTCCTTGAACACATTGTAATTGCAACCCAGTTTACCATAAGTAGATTCATCCTGACTGAAGCATTCAAAGAACAGTTCATCTGGATGAATGGTGATCACGGGGTCCAGCACGATCCAGGCTTCCTTGTTCTTCTCATATAAATAATTAAAGTAACGCTGGCGGGCTTTCAAAAAGGGCGATAGTAAAGCATCCTTTTTAGAACGAACTTCTGCGAGTTCAGCTTTTAATTGCTCAATGCGGCTATTGGCAGCATTGGCATCATAACCAGCCATAAATTCAGCCAGGAACAGGGCCTCGTTTTGTGCTACCCATTCTTTATAAGCTGTTTTATCTTTTGGTTTGAACCGCAGGTCACTGATAACAACATCGTGCAGGGCGGAGATGGCTTCGCGGAAGGCCAGCTTTTTGTGCAGCTTGCCAACAAACCAGGCGCTTTCACGCAGGGTGTCGGGTGCAAATGACAAACCCGTCTTGTGCATGGTACTGGTCACCGTACTGTTTCCTGCGAAACGATAATTGAATAACATGAATGACTATTTATTAATAAGTGCTTTTGTTTTAATTGTGCGTCAATCCGCCTTCGCTAAGGCTTCGGCAGACGGCAGACGGCAGACGGCAGACGGCAGACGGCAAAAAAAATCGGGCGGCGCAAGATCGCTTTTTGATTTCAAAACTCGCGAGCCCACTCACCACTCACATTCAGCCCCTCGTTTCTACCTCTTTCACTTTTAAAGGTGTTTCCACTTCATATAACGACCTCAGCTGCAACAACACGTCAATACATTTTGCCTTGTCGCCAATGGCTGCAATGGCCGATACATCTGATAAAATAGCGCCGATCAGTTTAGCCGCAGCTTCTGATTTACGGCCTTCGGTTAATAGAAAATGATAGATCCTGTTTTTGGCAATCCGGCTTTTATTTACCCGCGTTAATACCGAGCGGAAATAAAACTCCAATGATTGTATTCGCTCCACATCATCGGCTGCAAAGCGTTCCAGGTAATTAGTGGCGAACAATTGCATGCTTTCACTTGGGTGCTGGGTTAGTTTCAGCAGGTAAGTGGTGCCATGCTCGGTAGTAAAGAATTTGGTGATCAGTTCGCGGCCATAGGCTTCAATATCAGGTTTCACAGAGTCGGCCAGCGCTATCAGGGCCTCGGGGGTCCAGTCGTTTTCAGTGAACTGCTCGCGGAAGAACTGCATGGCAAACTGCCGGGTGTCTGCCCACTTGCTATCGAGTAATTTAACAGCGGCGTCTTTTTCGAATATTATGCGAGACACTTGTGTTTTATAAAAGTTCCAGCACCAGGAACGCACATTCTGGTTTTCGTGACCACCCAGTGCGATCACCTGGGGAATGGTCAGTTGCGAAGGATCGGTATATTTTTCCAGGATCACTATGCCCACATTTTGTGCAGCAGCATAGTTGCCGTATAATAAGTTTAAGGCTAATTCTTTATTGGCATTCTGTAAGTAATTGCTCAATTCATTGCATAATAAACTGCTGATGTCATCATGCAAACCCTCGCTGCTTTCTTTTCTTAACAAATAAGGGATTAGCGTATCGGCTGCGTTTTCACCGAAGCGCCGGTCTTTTTGTGCGAGCCGGGCCATAACCGGCCCCATGCCCCGGCGTACATCCTGGAACGGGGAAGCGCAGCAAAGGATGATGTCATCTTCATATTGAAACAGGGTGTCTTCAGTTATTTCGTTCAAAAAGGACAATCCTACTTCGCGTATCGGTCCAAAAGGATGTTCCAACAAACTAAACAACACCGCCCGGTTCACCTCCTGCGCGCCCTGTGATTGTTGTTTAAGGCGCAGTACCTGTAAGCCGAATAATAATACAGCTGGTACTTCGTGTTGCATCAGGTCTTCTATTACTATAAGAGGGACCTGGCTTAGGTCTTCGTAAAAATAATTGACCAAAGCATGGCTAACCCGGCTGAGGATCTCCTCATTCACTTTGGTCATTTCAGTAAATGCCATTACCTGAGCAATGGATTTGCCAACAACCACTTTTTTTACTTCGTTACTAAGACCGCTTTTGGTGATCAGGTCCCAGCCCCAGCTGAACACGTCAATATCAACTGCAAAGATCAGGTCTTTGACAAAATCACTTTGTTGCAGGTAATGCTGCAGGTACTGGCTTGTCCATTCTTTACCCTTGCTTCGGGCATCGGCATTGCGAGAGTTCAGCAAGGCCATAACCAGGTCAGCGTCTATTTGCTGGCCTCCGAAGTTTTCAAGCGTTATTCGTAAACCGAAGGCGGCGGGTATCTCAAAAGGTGATAATAATAATATTTTGCAGGCGTGTTTGTCCAGTTTTCCCTTGATCTCATTCCATTGCGGATGCGCGAGTAATCCGCCCTGTGCAAATTCATGGATCTCGTCCATTTGTGCTTCCATAAGAAGCTGTACATACGATTGTGGCAGCTTATTCCACAAATGCAGGAATGGGGTGCCGTTCTCATTTACTGCCGGGGTGGTGGATTCTTCTCCGCCACCAGGTGTTGGCAGGGTATCTTTCTTCTTCCCAAAAATACCCGTGATCTTCTTAAGCAGTCCTGCCTCGCCTTTTTTATTGTTGGGAATGGGGTTCTTTCTGTTAGCGAGTAATTCCTCCTCTGATCTTAAACGCCAGATCCGGTTGTTGACCAGTTTTAATTCAGGGTGTTCACCACTTAGGATCTGGTGCATGAAAATGGCATGCGCATTCTGCGGGTATTTGGTCTTTACCGTAGCGTAATTGCGGCCATTCCATTTATAATCGGAAGTAGAAAAAGCTTCTTTAAAGTCTGTCGATTTATTGTAGGCTAATAAAATACCCGTTGCCAGCTTTACATAATCGAGGCTGTTAAGATGGCCATACATGAGCAAGCGGCGATTTACCCGTTGGCGCAGGTATTTACGTGTTTTTTGCGAATAGGCCAGTCGGCTGTTGCCTTTGCGTAATTCGGTATTCGGGTTCACCCAGCCGTTTGTTTGCCGTAAATAAACTTCAGCCTTGTTATTATTGGCCGCAATGGTATGTTTGAAAAACTCAGGGTGTCGCTCGAAACGCAATGCCAGCATCCCGGAGACCTCAAAATCATCTAACAGTTCAGCCTGTTTGAATACGGCCCTGAGATGTTTAAAATAAACGGGTTTTAGCGGAGCTTGTAATAATATCTTCTTTATAACCGGACGCATCCAGCTTTTTTGGGTGCTGATCAGATAAAGCGTCTCCAGCCAGTGGTAATGAGATTCCTGATTGGTGATCCTTTCGTCTGCAATGGCTTCCAGCACACCCGGGTGACTGGCCTCCACTGCTGCTTTTATTGTTTCCGGTAAACTGCTGATAAAGATCTTTACGTGTTCCTCTTTCGCTGTGCCGCTTAGCACTTTCAGTAAACCAGCGCCAGCTATTTTTTTTATTACAGGTGATGGGTGTTCTGCAAAGATCTGTTGTAAAGCGGTCACGTTTGTTTCATTGGCACAACGCGCCAGCGCCCAGGTGCAACTGTATTGATGTACAATATCACCATTGTTAAACAACTTGATAATGTATTGAGCGGCTTCCGTGACCTTATATTCACCGGCTTTCCATATAATGCGCGACAATTTCCATTTTGTACGATGGGAACTTATATTTCCCTGTGTGGCATTGTACAATCGTTGCAGGATACCTTTGGTTGGGCCTGGGGGCATTGACATGAAAGAGGCGCCAATGGTAGTTTCGGTATTTAATTTAAATGTGTTGACGGTAGGAGCAGCTGCAACGCCGTTGGCGGATGACGAATACCCTTTTGAAATTTTTTCAGCTTCTACTTCATTGAAGATGTTTTCAGCATCGGCGAGGGGAACGGGTATCGGGGTTTTACTACCCTCTTTTAGTTTTGAATACCTGCGACCATACCTGAAGTTCACCACATATCTGTCATTACCTACATCGCACAGGTCAATTTCATACACTTTATCGGAATTTCCTTCCTTAAAATAGAGGATACTTTGTTTTACAAGGCGCATGGGATAAGCTACAAATTAAGAGGCAGGTAAGATAGAGAAAAACATTCGATAATACCAACACCTCGTTTATTTTTAATACGTTATGAATATATTGTCAGGTGAATGATGATGGGATGATTTAGTCACGGTGGGGTGTGAAAAATTCATTCCGTAACTGGGTGGTGAGAAAACAAGGAATTTATGCACAGTACGGGGACATATAAAATAAAGAATTTCCATAATTCTCCTATTTTACACCCCTTGTAGTAATCAGAAAACTATTTACAGGAGTTGTGAACATGAAACAGGAAGATTTATTGTATTTATTGACTGCGAATCCTGCCATACAAATGCTCCGCTCCCGGAGCGCCCGTTGGTATTTACCCTTTCTTTACCAGGTATATAAGGAGGAGAACCGGTTTGTTATAGGGGAAGACATATTAATACAATTATTATCTGAAGCGCTGTCGCACCAGGAAGACGGTACCGAAGATTTTGAGGAGGCGAAAATCATTTTCGGGGAAGATGAGGAGACCCGCAGCCGCAAATACATTTTAAACTGGGTACAAAAAAGAATTCTGCAGGATTTGCAGGACGCCGAAGGCAATATTCAATACCAGCTTAGCGCCCATACCGAAAAAGTATTTCAGTGGATGCTTACGCTGCAGGCGCGTAATCACGTTGGTACCGAAAGCCGGTTTAAATTACTGTTCAACTCCCTGCAGGATATAGTTGAAAAAACGGAAGACGACCGGCCCAAGCGGTTACAGATGTTAAAAGACCGCCGTGCAGAGATCGATAAAGAAATAAAAGCAATAGAACTGGGGGTAGCTCCCGATAACTACAGCAATGCACAGGTGCAGGAACGCCTGGAATTATTTACCCGCCTTTGCTATGAGCTCATCAGCGATTTCAGGGAGGTGGAAGACAATTTCAAACAGATACACCGCGCCATTGTTGAACAACATACCAAGGCCGAGCAGAACAAAGGGGCCATTGTTGGTTTTGCCTTTGCGGCGTATGATGCCCTGCGTAACAGCAACCAGGGTAAAAGTTTTTATGCGTTCTGGGACTTTCTTATTTCCCGCGCCGGTCAAAACGACTGGAAAGAGCTGACAGAGCAATTGCTCGACCTGTTAAAAGACCGGGGCATTGAGACGGATGTTCAGTTCCTGGAGAATATAAAATCATTATTGTTAGAACAGGGCAAAACGGTTTACGACGCCAATGATAAAATGGCGGAAAAGCTGAGCCGTATTATCTCTGAAAAAGAAATTGCCCGCCATAAACGCCTTCGCCACCAGATAGGCAACATCAAGGAGCTGATCTTTGATCTGATGGAAGAGGATGACGTAAAGGCTGGCATTAGTTTGGATGAAGGGGTGGAGGTAAAAATGCTGATGGAACGGCGGCTGCTGTTTGAACAAAAGAAAGCAGCGGTGGCCGTAAAACAACCCGCAGCAGCCAGCGAAAAGATCGCCGATCCGGAAAGGTTCGGCCGGATGATGAACGTTACCCATGTAGATAAAAAAAGATTATGGCAAAAGGTGGAGCATGCTTTACAGAAAAAGCAAACAGCCACTTTAAAAGAAGTGCTGGAGCTACAACCGCTGGAGAATGGCATCGCTGAAATAGTAAGTTATTTTAGTTTTTTGCGTGATAAAGCAAGCCGGGTACAGGTTATCCATAATACCAGCGAGCATATTCCGTTAAATGCAGCCGCCACCAAATTTGTAGAAGTACCTTATTTATTATTTAGTAAATAGCCGATATGAGCGCTCAGCAAAGAATATTACCCTATACATCTGTATTTGTTAAACTGTTGAAGGGACCCGTTGAATATGTGGAGAAAAGTACCTGGGAAAAACTGATCCAATACAAAGTAGAACTCACAGGTTTTCTGCTGCAACTGGGGCTGGCCCTTGTGCTGGATGAACAGGATGGTTATGCCTACATAAAGCATTACCCTTTTGAAGAAGATGAGAACCCGGTATCGTGGATCCAAAGAAGAGCGCTTACCTATGAAGAAAGCGTGATGCTGGTGTTGTTGCGCGAAATGATGGCCGAGTTTGAAGTAGGGGAAGCCACCAACCGGGAACTGATAAAAAAGCGCCGCGAAATAAAAGAATACGCCGAATTGTTCTTTAAAGAAAACGCCAGCCGGGTAAAATTCCTTAAAGAAATAGACCGGCTGATAGACAAAGCCGAGGAGAATGGTTTCCTGGATAAAACAGAAGCAAGTGAACTGGCCGATGAACAGAAGTTCCGCATAAAAAAAATTATCAAAGCAAAAGTGAGCAGCGAGGAGCTGGACCATTTTTACCAACAACTGGTACGGATCAAAGATGGTAAAGACAATCAAGAAGAGCAATTGGAAGAACAAGGGGTGAAGGTTGAAAATTAAAGGCTTGCCCGACGGCGCCCTTTCATCTTTCTTCTTTCAACTTTCAACACATAACCTGGAATTATGCAGTTAAGCGTTTTTAGTACTGATAGCCAAAAGAGCGGATTTAGGTTACAATATATGGAGATCTTTAACTGGGGAACCTTTGATGACGTAGTGCATAGCATACGGCCTATGGGGGAAACCAGTTTGTTGACCGGCGCCAACGGTAGTGGTAAAACCACTTTTGTGGACGCCTTGCTTACCCTGATAGTGCCTGAAAAACGCTATCGTTTTTACAACCAGAGTAGTGGTAGTGAGAAAAAGGGCGATCGTACCGAAGAGACCTATGTAATGGGCGGGTATGGCTCCATGAACAGCGAGAGTACCGGTTCATTAAAAACCTTGTACCTGCGTGAAAACAGAGACGAAGCCTATAGCATACTGCTGGCCCATTTTGCCAATGAAGCAGAACAGGCCGTTACTCTTTTTCAGGTCCGCTACTTTTCGGGTGGCGATATGAGAAGGCTGTTTGGCATTGCCCATAAAGCCCTGCGCATAGATGAAGACTTTAAACCATTTGACCTGAATGGCCAATGGAAAAAAGCACTCGATCAGAAATACAACAAAGGCCCCCGTAAACAAATTGAATGGTTCGATGCAGCCAGTAAATATGCCCAGCAACTGGTGCATGTGTTAGGGATGCAAAGTGTGCAGGCGCTGCAACTGTTTAACCAAACGGTGGGTATTAAAGTGCTGGGTAACCTCGATGAGTTCATTCGCACCCATATGCTGGAGCCCCGGAATATGGAAGAATCGTTCCAGGACCTGAAAAAACACCTGGCCACCCTGCTCGATGCCCGCCGCAATATTGAAAAAGCGGAAGAACAGATAAAGCTGCTGCAACCTATAGAACAACACTTCACGGCGTATAATACCTTAAAAAAGGAAATAGAGGAGAGCGAACTGCTTTTGCAAACAGCCAGGATCTGGAACAGTTATACCCGGAACGAATTATTACAACAGGCAATTGAAGAGAGCGACACCAGTATAAAAGATATTCAACAAAAGCAACAGATCGTAAAATTAACCTACGACCAGTTACAGGAAGAAGAGCGCGTGATCAAAAACCAGATCGATCAAAATAAGGCCGGTCAGCGCATGCAACAACTGGAAAAGGATGCGCAGGACCTGGAATTGAAAAAACAGGAGGCCACACAGGAACTGGCGACGTTTGCCAGCTGGTGCGAAGAGTTGCAACTGGAAGAAAAACAGCCTGCCGATGAATCCACCTATCAACGCGTAGTAAAGGAGGCCAATCGTAAAAGGCTGGAGCTGGAAACCAAACAGCGGCTAAACGAAGAAGATGAGTATGGAGCCAAGCGTGCCAAGGAAAAATCAGATGCAGACAGAAAGAAAGTGGAAGATGAGCTGAATAACCTGTTGCAGAGTAAGAACAACATGCCGGCCAATTTAATTGGGGTGCGTAAACAACTTTGTGATGTATTGAACCTTGATCAAAACGATCTGCCCTTTATCGGGGAGTTGATGCAGGTACGGTCAGATGCTTCAGAATGGCAACCGGCGTTGGAGAAGTTATTACGGACCTTTTCCCTTCGCCTGTTGGTGCCCGATAAATACTACAAAAAAGTAAACAAGTACATCAATAATAACCACCTGGGTATGCGGTTGGTGTACGAACATGTGACCGATGACCCGCTGATACAAAATCCGGATAAAGATACCGTGTATGAAAAACTGGAGTTCCATCCGGATAATCCTTTGTGTAAATGGGTAGAGCAACAGATCATCAGACAGTTTGATCATGTTTGTATTACCGATGAAAAAACATTGGACCGCTATGAAAAGGCGATCACGCTGAACGGACTGGTAAAAAACAGATCGCGGCATGAGAAAGACGACCGGAACGGGAAGCACGACCCCAGTAAATATGTAATGGGTTGGAACAATGAGAAGAAAAAAGATTTCCTGATAAAACGAAGGAACCAGTTTGCCGACCTGGTTACAAAAGCCAATGAGACCCTGGAGAAGTGTAAAAGCAAAGACGACCGGTTGCAAAAGCAATTCTATGCTATAACCCGTATTCGGGAGCATAAAGGTTTTGCAGAACTGGATATGGCAGGCATTCAGCGCGGCATTCATAAATTACAGGAACAGATCAATGGATTGCGAAAAGCCAATAAAGACCTGGATAATTTAAAAGCGCAGTTGATAGATATTCAACAAAAAAGAGATGAAGCGGAAAGTCAGCGTGGTCAGCTATTAATTGATGAGACCAGGTTAAAAGACCGCATTCAGCAATACTACGAACAGCAGGAAGTTTTACAGCCGTTGTTACAGCACATCAGCGAAGCTGATAAGGACGGGCTGCTGCAATTTCAGCAGCAACAGGCTGCTTTGTTATCGGATATTACGTTGAATAACATTGATGAGGTATATGAGGGCCTGAAGGTAAAGCAAACGCGGTTGAATGAAAAGCAAAGGGATGAGCTGCACAGAGAGGAAACGCAATTGAACAAATGTATCAACCGCATTAAGAACCCTTCTACAGAAATTAAAAATAAATTTTCACCGGAGTGGGACGGCGATGTACAACACCTGCCCGAAGATGCGGCCTACGCCAATGAGTATATTGACTGGCTGGGCAAACTGGTGCATGAGAACCTGCCTAAATACAAACGGGATTTTGAAAGCTTCATCAATGATACCATTACGTACAAGATCGGTGGGCTGAATGAAGAAATGGAAAGATGGGAGCGCGATATCAACAACAGTGTAACGCGGTTGAATCAGTCGCTGGGCGGCATTAATTTCAACCGCCTGCCCGATACCTATATTCAATTAGGAAAAAGACCAGTGCCTTCAGGAACGGACATTAAAGAGTTCAGGGGCCGTTTGCTCGATGCCTTACCACAGGCAGCCAACTGGCAACAAAGCAGCTTTGAAGAAAAATCGAAACACTTTACGCAAAAGGTACAGCCGCTAATTGATGAACTGGATAAAAATGAAAGCTATCGCAACAAGGTAATGGATGTGCGTAACTGGTTTGAGTTCTGGGCCGATGAAAAATTCCGCAACACCGATGAGATAAAGAAGACCTACCGGCAAATGGGACAGTTATCGGGTGGTGAAAAAGCGCAGTTAACGTATACCATTTTGTGTAGTGCCATTGCTTACCAGTTTGGTATTACCCGCGAAGGAAAGAACAGCCGAAGTCTTCGTTTTATTGCGGTGGATGAAAGCTTTAGTAACCAGGATGAGGAAAAAGCTACTTACCTGATGGAGTTATGTAAACAGTTACACCTGCAGTTACTGGTTGTAACGCCCAGTGATAAGATAGCCATCGTACAAAACTTTATAGCCCACGTTCACCTGGTGCAGCGTGTACAAAACCGCCATAGTGTACTGTATAATATGACTATAAAAGAGTTGAAGGAGAAAGTTGAGGAGTTGGCATTGGCATAGCGTTACACTGTCTTGTCGTGAAACGTCAAACGTGAAACGTGAAATACGATTATACGCAAAGTCTGACTAATTTTTAACTCCCCGAACCGGCGATCTGCATACATAACTAAAAAAGCCATCCGCTGCAGGATGGCTTTTTTATTAGCAGGATCAATGTCCCAGTTTGATTAGCTTGATAGTTTGTTTACTATTCCCTTGTTTTATCTGTAAATAATAAACACCTGGTATATATCGGTCGCCCAGGAAGAATAAGCCGGTAGCCGGCAATCCACTCCTTGATTCAATCAGGGTACCACCATTATCAGTTACGGAAATACTAAGTGCCTTGGGTGAGGTGCTCAGGGTCATAATAATGAACTGACCTGGGGAAGGATTGGGATATGCCTTTACCGTCAGGATGCCATCATTTTCACCAGGGAAGTTAGACACGGTAACTGTAGTAGAGGCGGTACTTGTATTGCCTGCACTGTCAGTGGCCGTGATGGAAATGGTATAGGTCCGGTCTTTGTTGATGTGTGATTTCTCTGCGCGCAATTTAACATGGTGTTCATCTACCACTATAAAGTCGGGTTCAAAATTAGTGGCCGGTTCATTGCTGGTAACTGCCAGAGAAGCCGAAACAGCGCCGCAATTATCAGTAAGCGTATAATCGATGGTAACATCGCGCATGGTATGATTTGGCGGCCATAATGTGGCTGGCGAAGCGTTTATGTCAGCGATCACCGGCGCCTCATGGTCAACCGTTCTTACATGGAGAGTGCAGGTGTCGGCATTCCCCGCCACATCCGTTGCAATAAGGGTGATCAATGTATCCTGCTGACCATTTATAATACTGCCTGCCGCAGGTATTTGTGTAAGGTTAACGGGAGCCGAAGCCTGCACGGTTACCTGCGAAGTAAAATCAGGTAATGCAACCGAACAGGCCGTGTTCAACACCAGCATGGTATCGGGCAAACATACAATGGCCGGTGGCAGTGTGGAAACCGTGTTGGAGGCCCCGCTTTCATTATGGAACCGGTCAGTGGTGGTAACTACGTAATAATAGGTGCTGTCTGGTGTAACAGCTCTGTCGGTATACGCGGTTGTATCGTTGGTTGTGATGTACAGGATATTTTCTGCCAGGCTGGTATCAACTACCGGATTGGTAGAACGATAGACAACAAATTGCCAGGCCTTATTTAATTCATCGCTGGAAACAGGTTTGCTCCAGTTAAGTACTACAGAATCATTGCCAAATTTAACAGCCGTTACATTGACCGGTTTATCGGGAGCAATGCTGTCGCGCCAGGGCATGTTGGGAAGTAAAGCTGGTTTGTTATAGAAAAACAACCGCAGCGAATCGCGGAAACCCAATTTGGTAGTGCTGCGTAAACTGTTTGTGTTATACACCGCTTCTCCATAAATATTGGGCAGTGACCGGTTCATTCTTACTTCATTGGGGATCATGGAGGGGTTTGCCCAGTTAACGCCCTGCGCGGGATCATTTACTTTATAACCAGCCAGCCCGATATAGATGTGGCGGCCAAAGGAATTGTTATTCCACCAGGGAACAACCACGCCATAATTGGCACCGGGTTGGCCAATATACCAATATACCTGTGGGCACAGGTAATCGAGCCAGCCCATTTGAAGCCACTTACGTGTATCTGCATACAGGGAAGTATAATGTTCCAGTCCGCTGGTGGCGGAACCGATAGCGGGGTTGGTGCTGTTGCGATAGATACCAGAAGGCGATACACCGAATTTTACCCACGGTTTTATGGCTTTGATGCTGTCGTACACCCTTTCAATCAGCAGGTTTACATTGTCTCTGCGCCAGTCGGCCCGTACGGTAAAACCACGGGGATCGGCATTGTAAGTAGAATCATCGTTGAACGGGGTTACGCCGGACCCGGGCGGAGAAGGATAAAAATAATCGTCGAAATGAATACCGTCTACCTCATAACGGTGTACAATATCTGTGATAACACTGGTAACATAATCCCGAACGGCCGGTATCCCGGGATCGAGGATTCTGAGGGTGCCCTGACTTAACTGCCACTCAGGATGCGTTTTGGTAACGTGGTTGGCAGCAAAGTTGGGAATGTTGTTTGAGTTACCTGCAGAGCGGTATGGATTTAACCAGGCGTGAAATTCGATGCCGCGTTTATGGCATTCTTCAATAGCAAATTGCATGGGGTCCCAGCTGGGATCAGGAGCTTTGCCCTGTGTGCCGGTAAGATCGGCTGACCAGGGTTCAATGCCGCTGGCATATAGGGCATCGCACTGACTGCGTACCTGAATAAACAAGGCTGTTATTCCGGTCGCTTTGTGGTGGTCGAGGATGGTGAGTAAAGCCGCCCGTTGCTGAGCCGGTGTTTGGGTGCGATTGGGCCAGTCGATATTGGTGTACGTGGCTATCCAGGCGCCCCTGAATTCTCGTTTTGGTGCATGTTGGGCCAGTCCCGCCATGCAAAGCATACAGGATAAATAAAGAGCTAATAAATGTTTCATGGTAGGTTATTTTAGCAGGTGTAGTCGAATTTACTGTGTATGTTGCAAAAGTTTGCGATATTTCAGGACTTTATAGCCGCAAAAAGCCGCACTGGGTCTGCATTTAATGATTACATCATATTACGGGTTACCTTTGGTGCGGAAGCAATCGTTTGCGTAGGGGCAAAAAACGGCAACCCCTACCTGAAAAATGAATTAGGAAACTGAATTATATATGTATCGGAAGAAATTAGATGTAGATGTAGTGAAGGATGTGCTGGAAGCTTTGCTTATTGCACAACCCCATTCAACATTTGTGCAAAGCCTGTATCAACAGTACCAGGAACGCGGTGGATTAAGCAAGAAGCAACTGGAGGGAATCTATAACAAGTCGCTGAAAGTAAAATCTATTCCGGATGGCAAACTGGCCACCCTGGAAGCGATGATCCTTAAGCGGCCTACCCGGTATAAATCAGCGCCCCCACCACCCAAACCCATGTATGAAAAAGATGAACGGATTGGTCAGTTAATGGACGCCATACTGGCTAAATATCCCGAACATAAACGGGTGCTGTTTTTGAAATCGAAATACGACAATAATGAAACACTCACTCCGGCTGAAGTGTTGGATGTGGAACGTTTTTTTAAAGCTTTGAAATAGTTTGTGCCTAGACCTGTGAGGCGCGCCATTTGAGCTTGAATTTATAGAATGTGTATGCGCTCCTGACAGGTCGGGTTAATTGAGATGAACCAGACCTGTCAGGTCCAAAACGTCAGGCTGATCGTGCAAGACCCAATGATGGACCTTACAGGTCTTTTTTCTAACTCTCCTCATCAAAAAACAACTTATAATACTTCTTACCAGTCATTTCATCAACTCCTTTTTCAATTAGGTCGCGCCGGCCATGGATGTAGACGTGAAAGTTCTTATCGAGCTTTAATACGGTTTTGAAAGCGCGTTGTTGTTGTTTTACCGCCGAAACGTGAATGGCAAACTCATCCTGTATTTCAAAGTTGCGGGCCGATTCAAAGTTCTTTTTATAATCCATAAAGGTATCTACCACTTCCTGGTGGTGGATCACCTCGTTGGTAAACTCTTCAATACTGAAATTCTCCTTGGTTTTAAAGTAATCCATAGAGCGGTTCAGCATATCTATCTGGTCGCTTTTTGAGACATCGAATTTCTCGGGGTATTCATTGGTGATAAAGCTCTTGCACAGGCTGAGGTATTTATCCGTATTGTGATAGTCATCGGCATAAGGTGTTACCTGTAAGAAATCGGTGACCCAGTATTGGGCATCGTTTTGCTTATTAGTAGCATCAACGATACTTACTTTAAAGCCTTCGTTGGTATTAGTATGAAAGATCAGACAGCCTTTGTCGAGTTTGTTGATGTTCACGCCTTCTTCCTGTATCACTTCCCAGCTTGGGCCATGTTGAAATACTTTCAGAAAGGTTTCTTTGGTCTCCGATTTGAAGATACCAACTGCTCTTATGAAATCACCCTCATAAGGTACATTGTCGAACTTCACTACATACAACTCCCCTTCTTTTACTTTTACGTGGGTGGATTTACTATACAGGAATTGCGCCAGCAATGCAGATTGCTCGGTAAAGCTTTCCCTTTCCTCGAAGATCCTGCGAACAAAGGCGTATACCTCGTTCATATTTACGTCGCTGAGGTGGGTAAAATGGTAAGTTTCATTTTCATTAAAGGGCCCCAGGAAATATTTGGTAAGCAGGCCTCTTACCATTTCATCATTCAGGGTGAGTGGGTTTAGGGAAAGTTTTAATTCCTCGCCGCGGGAGGGGTTACCCACTTTATGAACGATCACCTGTTCCAGCTGTACGCTATCAATTCCGGTCATAACCTGTTTTTGAGGCCGCGAAGATAAGGTTGGATAGCTATGGAAACAGACAATTTTGGCGGGGCGGCTTCAGATGTGAATAATTTCCAATTTGCAACGAATAGCTATATGCGCTTGTCATACAATAAAAGCCATGGTAAAATACCTGCTATCCTCGTTGATAGTCACGTTGTTAGTATTAGTTTCCTGCGAAAAAGATGAAAATACGATCCCGGACGGAGAAGATTATGGATGTATTCAGCGAGTGTATGTTAAGGCCAAAGACCATACGATCAGTGGTGCCGATGTGGCCATCGTCGACAACTTGTTTTCAAAAAACAAAATAGACTATAGTATTTTCAGGTATTATGAGTTTAGGCACGATACAATTCAGGATAGTTACCCGCCTTATACAAAGCGCGACAGAAAGTGGGTGCGGGTAGATCAGTATTCCAGGGATCTGCGAATTTTTAATGCAGAACGAGTATTCGCATTTTATAATGACACGCTTCCTGAACCCGATTTTTACCAGCGCACGCTGGGTCCGTATACTCCTCAACTGGATACTACTCCCAATTTATCATTACCGCGGGTAAGACGGCTGTTTGCGTATAATCTGGACAGGCACCTACCTTTGGACAGTAATTCCGTAAGGATTAACTATAGCGACACCTGCTTTTCGGCTGAATTTGGGTTTTATAAAGAAATAGTGGATAAGCATGAAACTATAAAATTTCACAAAGCCTGGCGGGTGTTCAAAAAGAACAGTAAAAATGATAGGCCAGTTGGATACTATGATGATGAAACTGGAAAACAGATAGCGTTTTCCCAGTAGTAATTAAACTTATTTAACATCAAAATCAATAACGATCCTTTCGCTTCGTGGGTGGCTTTGGCAGGTAAGGATGAAACCGGCGTCTACTTCTTCCTGTTCCAGGGCGTAGTTGGTGTCCATATCTACCTTGCCTTCCAGAAGTTTGGCCTTGCAGGTACTGCATACCCCTCCTTTGCAGGAGAAGGGCAGGTCGGCGCCTTTTTGTAAGGCGGCTTCCAGCACAGTTTCGCCATCGTAGGGAAGTTGAAAGTCAAAGGAAATACCATCCAGCTTCACGGTGACCTTGCTTATGTCATTAGCGCTTTCTTCATTTCTGCCTTCTGCCCTCTGCCTCCTGCCTTCGGTTTTTTCCCCTGGCGTGGTAAACAATTCAAAGTGAATTTTTTTCTTTTCAATACCCTGTTGTTCCAGCCAGCCTTTGGCCGTAAAGATCATTTGTTCGGGACCACAAATAAAGATGTCGTCCATGCCTTGTACATCGATCAGTTTCTCGCTCAGCAGGGATAATTTTTCCTCTGTAATGCGGCCCGAATAAATAGCGGCTTCCGTTTGTTCCCGGCTCAGCAGGTAATGAACGGCCAGGCGGTTGAGGTATTTATTTTTTAATGCCTCGAGCTGCTCTTTAAAAATAATGCTGGTACGGTGTTGATTTCCATATACCAGGGTAAACGAGCTGTTGGGCTCGGTTAGCAGGACTGTTTTTATAATGGAGATCACCGGTGTAATGCCACTGCCGGCGGCAATGGCCAGGTATTTCTTTTTATGGGTGGGGTTGAGTTCAGTAAAAAAGGTGCCGGTAGGCGGCATTACTTCAACCACATCGCCCTTTTTGAGCATATTATTGGCCCAGCTGGAGAATTTACCGTAAGGGGCTTTTTTAATGGCTACGCGCAATTCATTGTCGGCCGGGCAGCTACAAATAGAATAGGACCGGCGAACCTCTTCATTATTAATTACTGTACGTAACGTGAGGTTTTGACCATGTTTGAACAGGTATTCGTTTTTAAGGTCATCAGGTACCTCAAATGCGATGGATATACACTCAGGTGTTTCTTTTCTGATATCTGCAATCGTCAATTGATGAAAATGCGTAGCCAAAAGGGCGAATATTTAAGTGAAAAACTATGCTTGTTTACGGAGACCATCAACCAGGATCTGCACCATATTGTCTTCCAGTACTTCACCGGCAATTTTCTTTTTACTGCGGTGCCAGCTTTCAATACCACTTACAGCATGTAACATGATCAATACTGCGGTGGGGGCGTCAATTGGTTTTATTTCTCCCTTTCTAATTCCTTCTTCAATTACAGAAGCAATGCGTTGCCGGTAGGCTCTACGCTGGCTTTGCATGTTAGATAAGTAAGGGTCGGTAAGGTGTTTCCATTCCCGGTCGCTTACGTATACTTCTTCATAGTTGTCCAGCATCTGCTTTATATGGAACCGAAGGATTTCCTGAATTTTTTCAATGGCAGTCTTATTTGGATTGGCGTCAACTTCCTCAATATGCGACATGAAATTGTTAGCCGTTTTAAAACAGATCTCTTGCAGGATCTCGGCCTTTGAACTGATGTGGTTGTACAGGCTGGCAGCCTCTACGCCTACATGTTCGGCCAGATCGCGCATGGAGGTGGCGCTGAAACCCTTTTCGCGAAACAGCTTAGCCGCTTTAGCGATGATGACGTCTTTCCGTGTACCGTTTCTGTTCCTTTTAATTTTAGCCATATGAATCGGGGTTCAAAGATAATAAAATGCTAACAATTGTTAGCGTGATTTATATGATAACAGGTAAAAAAATAAAATTAGCCTACTAACGAATAATCGGCAATAACACTAAGCGGGCAGTAGTGCCTAAGCGGGTCATAATCATGGCAGCCATGGAAGAGCTGCAGTAGTTAATGTAGTTGAGCGCTGTATATATGTAATACAAACAACCAGCGATCGAAAGTAACAAGATGGCGGCAAGTTAATAAATAGTCAGCCAAAACCGGCCGGTTGTTTCAACACATCCAAAATTTCGCGTAGGTTTGCACGCCGCAATCACCCGCTTTCAGCCGGAAGCAGGCATTTGCAGCGCTTTCACCAAATTCCTTCATTAATAATTTAACTATCCACCCGGTGCCTCCTGATAGGGGTGGGCTACAGGGGTTAAAAATTTGCTTATGTCTTTGATCGTTGTGGGCACCATGGCCTTTGATGCAATTGAAACGCCTTTTGCCAAAACCGACCTAATTATAGGTGGATCTGCTACTTATGTAGCCTATGCGGCCAGCAATTTTCTACAGCCAATTCAACAGATCTCTATTGTGGGATACGATTTTCCTAAAGATGAAATGCAGGAGCTGGAGAAAAGAGGGGTTACCATGGAAGGGGTTAAGGTTGTGCCTGACAAGAAATCCTTTTTCTGGAGTGGCCGGTACCATATGGATATGAACAGCCGCGATACGCTGGTTACAGACCTGAACGTATTGCTTGATTTTGATCCAAAGGTGCCCGAATCTTACCAAAGCGCAGAGTTCCTGATGCTGGGTAACCTCGATCCCAAGATCCAGATGAGCGTGATCAAACAAATGAAGGTCCGTCCAAAGTTGATCGTGATGGATACCATGAATTTCTGGATGGAAAGCACTATGCCCGAGCTGGAAGCAGTGTTGAAAGAAGTAGATGTACTGATGCTGAACGATAGCGAAGCCCGTCAACTGAGCGCACAGTTCTCATTGGTTAAGGCTGCCAAGGAAATCCTGAAAATGGGCCCTAAATACCTGATCATTAAGAAAGGAGAGCATGGCGCCCTGTTGTTTCATGGCGACCAGGTGTTTTTTGCACCTGCATTGCCACTCGAAGATGTATTTGACCCCACAGGCGCCGGCGATACTTTTGCCGGTGGATTTATAGGTCATATCGCCCGCACAAAAGATATTTCTTTCGATAACATGAAAACGGGCATTATTGTAGGATCGGCGATGGCTTCTTTTTGCGTAGAGAAATTTGGTCCTCAACGCCTGAAAGAGATCACCCGTGCTGACATCGATAACCGCATTCAACAATTTGTTGAACTGGTGAATTTCGATATTGAACTGGTTTGAAAGACAACTCCCAAGAGTTAATATAAAAAAGCAACCCTCCTGATGATCGGGAGGGTTGCTTTTTTATTGAAAGAATTATTTAAGCATACATTAATTTACCCTTGGCTACTGGGATAGTACGCCCAAGGGAGAGTGCAGTTTCAATCCATTCATTTATTACAACCTGTACATTTTGTAAAGCTTCCATATAAGAATTGCCATCGGCCATACAGCCCGATAACTCAGGTACCTCCGCAATAAAGGAATTATCCTCGTTGCTCCAGTATATAATTATCTCGTATTTACTTTCCTTCATTTAAATTAATTTGTAGTTAATAATCAATTCTCTTACCTGCTTTACCTGGTATGGTTTGGCTTTTCCGTTTGAAGGTTGAATATTTATAATCTCTTCAATACCTTCTTTGAAATATATATGATGACTGCCTGTTATTCTTACTTCGAAACCTTATTTAGATAATATACATTTCAATTCGTCAAATTCCATATTTCGATCTGCAAAACCAGAAAGCAGCTTTCTAATCAATTTCTCAAATTTACTCATTTTGTTCTGGATTTTTATAATGACTAAAATGGTGTTGCCCTTTTTAAAAAAGGCTTTAAAACCTCCTCGCCAGCGTAACTACCTGCTTAAATTTCTTGACCTTTCCCTGCCCGTTAAAGAGTTCAGTGAAAACCACATAAGTGCCGATGGGCAGTTTATTTAGTTTGTCGCCCAGTCCATCCCAGCGGAACCGGCCAGTGGCGGACAGTGTAGCGTTTTGAACCAGGTAGCGCACCAGTCGGCCATTGGTATCATAGATGCGGATGTTGGCCACAAAGCCAGGCGCTGCCAATTCATAATCTATTACTGCAAAATCATTGAACCCATCATTATCTGGGGAGAAAACAGCAGGATTTATAACCACCTGGCCCTGCACTTCCCTATCGCCTATAAGTTGGGAATTAGGATATCCCGGCGTACCAAAACCTGCTGTAGAAGCTGCCGATGACCAGTTTGATCTATCCTGGGTAGCAAGATTATAGTTGAGACGTTCCAACGCAATCCCTTCTTCATTATTGATGAGCCCGAAATGCCAGCTATGTTCATATTGCAATTCATCAATGACAGCGCCTTGTATATTCATAAGAACAATGGTGCCTTTATCATCGGGTAGTGAAGGAAGGGCCGGCAGTTCCATAATTAAAGACGGGTCCTTAACAAGATATTGCTGTTGAAGCCAGAATTTGTTTTCGGTGAACACGAGGTATTCGCCTGGAAATAATAACCACGAAGTGGCGCTTATTGGTGCAATACCCGTTAACTGCCGGGTTACATTGCGGGTAGCCAGGTAGAGTTGTTTCAGATCGATGACCTGGTTACTGCGATTATATATTTCCACATAATCGTAACCACCGGGCAACGGGTTAAACAGCAATTCATTAATAACTACGGCCAGGCTTTCGGCCATAACCGGTGAACCTGCTTTGGCGGTGTTCAGTTGGTTAATGTTGTTACCGGCGCAATCCTTTACATTGTTCGCAGTTAACTCATATACAGTTTGGGTATTCAATGGTGCTGTCAGCTTTAACACCACTTCTGTACACAGGGGCATAATAATGCTGGCTGTGACTGGATGCGCCATACCGCTATTGATGGTATAGTTTTCGGGTAATACCGCAGATAGGCTATCCATCGGTTCTTCAAACAAAGCCGAAATGGTGAGGCTGTCTGTTGTAGTGGTTCTAATAAGGGCCGGTGGCTGATCGTCGGGGTTGTTGTCTTCCACGGCGTTTTTCTTACCAGGTGTACCACCCGTATTGCTGGAACTGGCTTTCCAGTTATTGATGCCTGTACACGGATTCCTGGTATCGATCATTTCCAATGACCAGCCGCCCTCGCTTTTAACCGCATTCTGGTACCAACTGGTGTTGTAGCCAACCGCATGTATCAATCTGCCATCAGCAGCATAAAGCGCAATAACATCAATGTCGTTATTGAGGGAAGGAAAGTTGCTTACGCCAATGGTTGCACCAAAAGGGGTAAATAAAGGTGCCGCACTGTTTGGACAAACAATGACAAAGCTATCGGGTTTCAATATGAAATTGGCAGCAATAGTGGCTGTTGTTGTGCCATCGCTCAGTTTCCAGTTACGTATATTAAAGGCCGTTGTAGAAACGTTCTTTAGTTCAATGAATTCAGTATTGGGTAACTGCACGGGTGGTGTGGGATCGGGCAACAGTTCATCAATAACCACATCGAACCGGTTGGGCAGTTGGGCAAAAGAACCGGTTGTAACCAGCAGGAAACCAAATACTGGCAGCAAACGTTGAATTGCAGGTAGCACCATAATAGATAGATTTAATACTATCTAAGCAGAGCCAGGTTAAAAGGAGGTCAAATCTATTGTATATTAATAGTATGAGCCGTTTATTGTCGGTTAACTTTATTTATTGATATTATCGTAAGCTTCCTGAATCGAAAACGGACGGGGGAAGGAAAAAATTAAATTTGGGCATACAACAAATGCTGACTAATTTTGGGCCTCGAAATGCGAATGATAAAGAAACATACAAAGACTACCAAGACAAGCTCCATACACGGGGAAGGTTGAGGACTACTTTGTATATCAACATATTCAGGAGCCTTCCCCAAAAACGGGAAGGCTTTTTTTATTTTAACACTCCTGCCTGAAACCTGGAGTGTTCAACCAAAAAACAAAACAAAAGGAGCAAAACATGAAAGTTGCGGTTGTAGGTGCCACCGGTTTAGTGGGTACCAAAATGTTACAGGTATTGGCCGAGCGAAATTTTCCGGTTACAGAATTGTTACCCGTAGCCTCTGAAAGGTCTGTAGGTAAAGAAGTTGAGTACAAAGGAAAGAAGTTCAAAGTAGTTAGCATGACAGATGCTATTGCCGCAAAGCCTGCTGTGGCCTTGTTTTCAGCTGGTGGCAGCACATCACTGGAGTGGGCGCCTAAATTTGCAGAAGCGGGTATTACTGTTATTGACAACTCTTCGGCCTGGCGTATGGACCCTACTAAGAAATTAGTGGTGCCTGAAGTAAATGCTCATGTATTGAGTGCGGCTGATAAGATCATTGCCAACCCTAACTGCTCCACCATTCAAATGGTAGTGGCTTTGCAACCTTTGCATAAAAAATATAATATTAACCGTGTTGTAGTATCTACTTATCAAAGTGTTACCGGCACTGGTAAAAAAGCGGTTGACCAGCTGATGGGCGAACGCCAGAAAGCCGAAAAAGGTTCCAATGGCGAATATCCAATGGCTTATAAATACCCCATTGACCTGAACGTTATTCCCCAGATCGATGTGTTCCTCGATAATGGCTACACGAAAGAGGAAATGAAAATGGTGAATGAAACCAAAAAGATCATGGGCGATGATGCCATTCGAGTAACTGCCACCACCGTTCGTATTCCGGTTATGGGCGGCCATAGCGAAAGTGTGAACGTTGAGTTTTCAAAAGATTATGAACTGGGTGAAGTAAAACAGCTGTTACAAACAGCCCCCGGTGTAGTTGTAGTGGATGACCCAGCCAGCCAGCAATATCCCATGCCTATGGATGCGCATGAAAAAGATGAAGTGTTTGTAGGTAGATTACGTAGGGATGAAACCCAGCCTAATACCCTCAATATGTGGATCGTTAGCGATAACCTGCGTAAAGGTGCTGCTACCAATGCGGTTCAGATTGCGGAGTACCTGATGGGGAAAGGTTTGTTGTAATAAGATATTAGAAATAAAAAATGAGGAATGTTAAAGGTGTTACTTTTTCATTCCTCATTTTTCATTTGACATGCTTCATTTAGCGTCGTTATTCAGCTGTATCGAGCGCGCGATTGACAAATTGTATCATTGGCTGCAGTGTTTCAAAGGCAACCAGTGTTTTCTTAACAAGATTTTTAACGGTGAGCTCGCTGTCTTTTACAGACTGCATGGCTATCCAGCTTTTCAACTTTAAATATTCGGCGGCGGGATTGTCTTTTTCGAAACCTTGTGGTACCCGGCTTAATCCAATGCCTTCTTCTTTGTACAGGTCGCCATAAACCGTTGTGAATTTTTTCGTCTGCACAATCTTCTTAAACTCATCGAAGCAATAGTCAATTTCCTGTCTGACCTTCTTCATCTCAGGGGGCATGGGCATCCAGATACCGCCACCTACAAAACTTTGGCCCGGTTCCAGATGAAAATAATAACCGGCGAAGATTGATTTACGGCCGCCGCGGTTTATGCTGGCGCCCATATTGTTTTTATAAGGAGATTTATCTTTTGAGAAGCGAACATCGCGGTTAATACGGAACATACATTTTTTAGCTTCCTGTTCGCGTATGGTTTCATCTTTTAAACCATGCTTATCGATAATAGCCTGAATAAACGTTTCAAAGTCTTTTTTGGCTTCGTCGTATTGTTTACGATGTGCATCGAACCATGGCTTGTTATTATTCTTGGAGAGGTCTTTAAGAAATTTTAATGTAGAGGATTGTAGCATAGGCAAAGATAAGGGATTGGAAGTTGATGAGTTGACCAGTTGATCAGGGAATAGTTGATAGAGGTGATAAGGTTGACAGGTTGACGAGGGGAAGTTGATAGGGTTGAAAGGTGACAGGGTTGACAGGTTAACACGTTGATGGGGTTGACACGGGAGAAATACAGGAATTAGGTCACCTACGCCAAGGCTTCGGCGACCGAAGGAAGTGAATTTGGGCGCCGCAAGATAATTATTAGTCTGAACAGTAGTGAGTGTATTCCTGAGCGCAGCGAAGGGGTATTGCATCGAACGCAGTGAGATGCCCTGTTTTTTTCACGTTTCCCGTTTCACGATTAAGTGAGTCTCAAATTTCGCGAGTCCCAAATTGCCGATTGCCGATTCAGGACTGCTCTCGGCTGAGCCAAGATCGATTCCTGATTGCCCTCTGTCGGCTGCCAAAGTGCGGTTCGAATATCGCGAGCCTACTCACCACTCCTGAGCGGAGTCGAAGGACCAAAAAAAATAAGTGGTGTGAAAGCTAGCCTTTACAGTCACACCACTTATTATTTTGTCTGCATCAATTACCGGGCACTATTTGATCCGGCCCCAGTTTTCACCACTCTTAATGCGGTACATGGTCATCTCGGAGACGCCAAATTTTTCCGCCAGTTTTTTGATGGTGATCTTCCGGTTCTTGTCGTTGAGGATCTTTTTTATGCCTTGAACCTGCTTCGCATTCAGCTTCAGCCCTTCGGTGCGGTTTGCCTGCACTTTTTTGTAGGCAATCTTGGCCGGGCTGTGTTGCTGATGTTCAATCATTTCTTCCAGTGTAGCCCATTTCAGGTTCTTCACTGCGTTGTCAAGCTTATTGTGATTGATGTGAATCACATACTTGTTTTTAAGTGAAGCTTTTTTCAGAAATAACCGGGCAATCTCACGGTGAATGTACAAAGTACCGTTGTTGCCTGGACGATGGAGATTCAATGTTCTGTAACCGGTAGTTAAAGAACCTTGAAGGAGTTTACCGTCTTCAACAACGTCTTCTGTGTAGCTGGCTATGCGTCCCATAGAGGATAACGCATACTTTTTTCGGAGGTGTTTCCAGCCTGGAAACTGCAGTGGTTTCCACACCTCATTGGGGAGTTTTTTTATCATCGCCTTTTCCTTTTGGCTAAAGTTACAAAAAAACAAATGTGAAATTCAAACAATTGATAAGAATCATATCAATGATGTATAAGGGACAGGAATTCGGCTTCGGTTATAATCTTGATTGAGGTTATCTTTTTGGCCTTTTCGAGCTTACTTCCTGCCTCTTCTCCCGCTACCAGATAGGTTAAATTGGCGCTAACGCTGCTCAGCAGCTTGCCTCCGTTAGTTTCAACCATCGCTTCCGCATCACTTCGCTTGAGCGTGGGCAAGGTGCCTGTAAATAAAAACGTTTGACCGCTCAGGTTGCCTCCGGTTACCAGGTCTTTTTTGTCGTTTTTAAGCTTCAGTCCCAACTGTTCAAGCTTTTGCAGGGTTGCTATATTGTCCAGATTTTGGAAAAATTGATGAACACTGCCAGCCACCTTTGGCCCAATATCCTCAAGGTTTTGCAGTTCTTCGAGCGAGTAATCCTTTAGATCTAACAAGTGCTTAACCTCATGGGCAAGCGTTTTTGCTGTTGTTTCACCTACATAACGGATACCCAGGGCAAATATCAGTCGGTGTATAGGCTGGGCTTTTGATGTTTCAATGGCTGTTTGCAGGTTGGTAATGCTCTTTTTGCCAAATCCTTCTAACGTACCAATTTTATCAAAAGGCAGCTCATAAATGCCAGGTACGTCTTTAAGGAAACCTAACGAATAAAACTTACGAATATTGGCTTCCCCCAGGCCTCTGATGTCCATGGCATCTTTGGCGGTGAAGTGAATGATCCGTTCCACCACCTGGGCTTCACAGTTGATGTTGCTGCAGCGCCAAACAGCTTCTTCTTCGGGCTTCTCCAGTTTATCTCCACATACAGGGCATGTGGTTGGGAACACGATCTGCTGTTCAGTGCCATTCCTCAACTCGGGCAATGATTTAACAATGTAAGGGATCACATCGCCAGCCCGCTCAACCAATACGGTATCACCGATCATAAGGTCTTTGTCTTTGATCACTTCTTCATTAAACAATGATACAGAACCCACTGTAACGCCACCGATTGGTACGGGGTCTATCTTGGCCACAGGCGTAACCGAACCGGTACGGCCAACCTGAAATTCAACTGCCCGTAATTTACTGGTAGCCTGGCGAGCCTTGAATTTATAAGCAATGGCCCAGCGGGGATGATGGGTGGTCATACCCAGCGCTTCCTGTTGGTGAATATCATTCACCTTTATCACCATGCCGTCGATCTCATATGGCAGGTCGTCGCGTTGTTGTTCAAATTCATTACAATAGGCAATAACAGCTTCTATCCCTTTCAACACCTTCTTTTCCTTTACCGGACTGCGGAACCCAAGGTCCCATAACATATTCAGACAACCGCTGTGGGTGTTCACAATGGGGTCCACCTCTTTGCCTGGTAATTGGGTATAATGGCTGACCTGATATAAGAATGCTTCCAGGTTTCGCTTACTCACCTCCTTTGGGTCTTTTATGCGCAAAGCGCCGGCTGCTGCATTTCGGGGGTTGGCCAATGGTGCCAGGTTTTGTTCAGCCAGTTGATCATTATACTTTTTGAAATTTTGTTTGCTCATTAACACTTCTCCCCTGATCTCTATTTGCTCAAGTCCATATTTTGAGATGGCTGCCGACAAAGGGATCGTTCTGATCTGTTTTATGTTGGTCGTAATATCATCACCCTGTACCCCATTACCCCGGGTGGCACCACGTGCCAGCATGTCTTTTTCAAATATGAGGGAAATGCTGGCCCCATCGAACTTTGGTTCAACGCAATACTCCAATTCCTCCACTTTTGCCAGTTCTCTTGCCCGGCGGTCAAAGTCAATAAGGTCAT
The DNA here is from genome assembly GCF_017742245.1 of Niastella soli. Taxonomy (GTDB): domain Bacteria; phylum Bacteroidota; class Bacteroidia; order Chitinophagales; family Chitinophagaceae; genus Niastella; species Niastella soli. The sequence continues at coordinate 1,073,393 of NZ_JAGHKO010000001.1, read as the reverse complement.
CGGCATTATAGGAATTGTCGAGCGATAACATCGGCACCAGGTGCGATACCGTTGGAAAGTCCTTGGTAAGCTCTTTGGCCACCCGCTGGGTAGGCGAATCGGGTGTACGCAAAGCAGGGTTCTCCTTTTCCAGCTTTTCGAGTGCCTTATATAATTGGTCGTATTCGAAATCGGCAACCAGCGGGTCGTTCATAATGTAATACCGGTGTTCATGAAAACGCAGTACATCCCGCAGTGTCTCAATGTCCTTGTCGGTTATATGACCTTGCGAGTTCTGTTCCATTAAACCGGTAGTAAGCTTTTGCAAAGCTTTTGTTTGGTCGGGAGAATACATAAATATGTTATTACTGTTTTATGCGAAGTTAAATCAATGCCCTGTTTTGAAAACAGGCCCTTTAGTCACCATTTTAAGGATTACGGTCTTGATAAATATCAATTATTGTATACGTATCCGACGGCAAAATAGCCCCTTTTATTCAAAAAAGGCTACTGTCCCCTTAGCCTTAACAGTTATAAAACTAATTAACTGGCAATGAGTTGCGGCAATTGTACGCTTTTGCAAACAGGTATGGTATTTGAAACATGATGATGGTCAAAAAATGGAGGAAAAAATCTGGAAGCGTTCGGGAGTGAAACAATCAATATATCTTTACCAGTAATAATAATAACCGGCTTGCGGGCGCGTCCCGCTTGATTTTGCAATTGACAATGCAATTGCGTGCCAATAGACTTCTTTACCGGTTAAGTGTGATTTGCTAAAATTTCCAAACCTGCCTGTTATAAATTTCATGACAGGTTTTATGTTTATATCACCTATTTCTTAACCCTGACAATCTGCTATTAGCCATGGGAACAGCATTGCAAAGAACCATTCAACAATTAAGATCTGAAGACCGCGAGTTTTTTCAGATAGCAATTTCGGTTGACTGTGTAATTTTCGGTTTCGATAAAAACGAGCTGAAAGTATTACTCATTAAATCAGACCTGGAAGAATTCAATAACCAGTGGTCGTTATTGGGCGACCTGGTGCGCCCCGATGAAAATCTTGAAAGCGCCTCCTACCGGGTATTGAAAGATCGTACAGGTCTTGATGATGTATACCTTGAACAGGTGTTTACTTTTGGCGAGGTAAGCCGCCACCCTGCCGGACGGGTGATCAGTACCGCCTATTATTCGCTGATCAATATCAAAGATCATCAACCCATGCTTGGCGACAATGAGTTGCACTGGCATCCGGTAAATGAGATCAATACACTGGCGTTCGACCATAAGACCATTCTGGATACCTGTTTGCAAAGACTGCAATCAAAAATTGAAGAGCACCCCATTGTTTTCAATTTATTACCTGAAAAGTTCTCGCTCCGGGAGTTGCAAAACCTGTACGAAGCCATCCTCGGCGTAAAAATGGACCGTCGCAACTTCAGGAAGAAGTTCTTCTTAATGAACTGGTTAGAAGATATGAATGAACTGGAACAGGATGTTCCCCACCGTCCGGGCAAACTCTACCGGTTTAACGCTACCCGGTTCTCTAACGGTAAGAAAACCCAAACCCCCATGCCGGTATAACCCCTCCCCGGTTAACATAAAAAACATTTCTTATTTAAAATTGGGCTATAAAGCAGCATTTTAATGTTGTGACTGTCTATTTAAGAGAGTCACGCTAATCTTACCATGCAATCTGGTACATGAAAGCCTGCGTCCCAGGCCATGTTCCCGGATCATATCTTCTTGCAGTAAGGCAGTATTCTGTAGCAATTAAGTTTTTGTGAAGCATTGAGCGGAGCTTGTTTTATTTTTTGGAATCTAAGAAATTAAGTATAATTGTGTATAGGTTACACATTGGTATCATTGTTTCTTAACCAATAACTACTTCTATTATGCCCTCAAAACGATTGCTAAAGGCAGTACTGCCTTTACTGACTGTCATGTATTCTCTCGCCGTTTATTCTCAAACAAAACAAATTACGGGTAGTATCAAAGACAGCAAAGGTGCCGGCATTGTTGGCGCTTCTGTTGTTATTAAAGGTTCCAAAGGCGGAACTACTACCAATTCTGAAGGCATCTTCAGGCTAGCAGTTCCGGAAGCAACCAAAGCGCTAACTGTTAGTGCCGTAGGCTTTACAACAATCGACGTAGACGTTTCAACAATGACCGCTGTTGAAGTTAAACTGGAAGAAAGCAACACCAGCTTGAACGAGGTGGTTGTGGTTGGGTACGGTACCGCTAAAAGAAGGGATATTACCGGTTCGGTAGCCTCCGTTTCAGCAAAAGAGTTTAACAGAGGCCAGATCAACTCTCCTGAGCAGTTATTGCAGGGTAAAGTTCCCGGGTTGCAAATAACTAACAGTAGCGGTCAGCCCGGTGGCCTGGCCGTTGTAAAGATCAGGGGTAACAATTCTATCCGTTCGGGTAATACACCGCTGTATGTGGTAGATGGTATTGCACTGGATGGCCGCACACCCCGGCCTGGTTTTACCTCCAACTCAGTGGGAACTTCTCCTCCCAGTGACCCGTTAACCTTTATCAACCCTAATGAAATTTCTGATATACAAGTATTAAAAGATGCATCTGCATCGGCCATTTATGGGGCGCGCGGCGCCAATGGAGTAGTTTTAATAACTACTAAAAAAGGCGCCATGGGCGCAGGCAAGGTCGATGTAAATGCAAACGTGGGTATCAGCGATGAAATGCGTAAAATAGATGTGCTGGATGCAGGTGGTTACAAGGCGGCCATTGCACAATATAATGCGCCTAATACCGACTCGGGTGCAAACGTTAATGCATTTGATAAAATTATCCGGAATAATGCCTACACCCAAAACTACTCCCTGGCTTTAAGTGGGGGCAATGACAATGGTAAATACAGGGCTTCTTTTTTTATGGGCAACCAGGATGGTATTATTTTAAAGACCAACCTGAAAAAATATGTAGCCAACTTTAATGGTCAGTATAAATTCTGGGATAAAAGAATAAGTCTCGATTTCAGTGCCACTGCTGCCAATGTAGCTGAAAAAATTGCACCCATTTCACAAGATGCCGGTAGCAACGGTAACCTGATCTCGCTGGCCCTGATCTGGAACCCTACCCTTACTTTATATAATAAGGATGGAACTTATAATCAAACGAATCAGAGTGGACAGGCCAATCCACTGGCCCTATCAGATGCCTACAACGACAAAACTAATACAACTACTTTACTGGGTAATTTCAGTGCAGGCTATAAATTCGCTGATTGGCTCGAGTACCGGTTTTTGTATGGAGTAAACTACGGTGTAGGTGATCGTAATACCGAGATCCAGGGTTGGATCAAACGGATTGGCGGCGACGCTCCGGATAATGGGCTGGCATATACGGCCAATGGCAAATTGTTCTCACAAACAATAACACATACGCTCAACTTTAATAAGGAGATCGCCCAGGACCTTTCTCTTAATGCAGTGGTGGGGTATGAATACTGGAAAACAAACTTTTCGAACAACAATCAGTATGTGTATGGGTTCAATTACAACCTGACAGAACAGTCACGTACCGGTATTCACTACTACGACAATATGCAGGATGGAAAGCAGGCGAATCTGCGGTCCAGCGCCTTCAAGGACCCTACTGTTGAACTGCAAAGTACTTTTGCAAGAGCTATCCTGAACTTCCACGATAAATACTCACTTACTGGTACAATCCGGTCCGATGGATCGAGCAAGTTTGGTAAGAGCAATAAATATGGATGGTTCCCTTCTGTAGCGGCAGCCTGGACCATAAGCAACGAAGATTTCATGAAGGACAACGGTATAGTGGATAATTTAAAACTGCGCGTGGGTTATGGAGAGACCGGTAACCAGGAATTTACGGCAGATGCTGCGCAGACCGTATACCGGTATACGAGCAACGGGTCACTTCAAACGGTACACTTTGGCAACGATAAATTAAAATGGGAAACGGTAAAGGCGATCAATGCGGGTATTGACTTTACCCTGTTAAAGGGCCGCATATGGGGTACAATCGATTACTTCAATAAGAAAACAACTGATCCCATCATTCTTACGCCAGTAGCACAACCAACGGGTTTGGGCGGAACGTTATTCTACAACTATAGCGGCGCCTTTGTAAAAAATTATGGCGTGGAATTCTCTCTGGGTGCCGACATTATTAGCGGCAAAGACTTTACCTGGAGCGCCAATGGAAACATTACTTTCTTAAAGAACAGGTTCGATTATCCGCCAGCAGGCAATACGCCCTTCCTGTTAACGGGGGCATTGCATGGACAGGGTACCAGTGGCGCATATGCACAGGCTATAGCGCATAATCAGCCCATTAACGTATATTATCTGCCCATATTTCAGGGATTTGATAAAGACGGGATTGGTACCTATAAAAACAGCGGTATCCCTGAGTTCGTCGCCGATCCCAATCCAAAATCATTTATGGGATTCAGTACCGACCTGAGATACAAAAAATGGAACCTGAACCTGGGTGCGCATGGCCAGTTTGGTTATAAGATCTACAACAATACAGCCATGAGCGTATTGAACATTTCCAATATTATTGGTGGTAGAAACATTGCTTCAGGACTGGTAACTACTTCAGAAAGCCCAGCCAATCCTATCACTACCTCTACCCGTTTCCTGGAAAATGGCAGCTATCTTAAACTTCATAACGCATCGCTGCGGTATGCATTTGGCGATGTGTCCAAAATAAAGAACCTCAATGTTACTTTCTCGGTTAACAACGTATTTGTAATATCAAATTATAAAGGATTCGATCCCGAAGTAAATGTGGATAAAGCATTGAACGGCATTCCTTCCCTGGCGATAGACTATATCGGCTATCCCACGCAAAGGACTTTCCTTCTCGGGCTTAGTTTCTCTTTATAAAAACTATTACAACTTAAAAAAACAAGTATGAAGCTTACATATATCTCAGCAATAGGTTTGGTTTTATCAATGGGTTGTACAAAACTGGACCAGAGCCTTCAGGACAGCTTCTCCAATCCCGCTGCCAACACTTCCACGGCAAGTGCGCTGTTAACTGGTGCTTATAATAGTATGGCCGGATTAATGCATGCACAGGATCAAATGTTTTCCTTACAGGAAACTACTACAGATGAAGCGCTAATACCGGTACGTGGTGGCGACTGGGATGATAATGGTGTATGGAGAGTATTACATGCCCACACCTGGACACCTATTCACTCCCAGTTTAAAGCAGTATACAATGGACTGGGTAACCTGGAAAGTTCTGCTATTACTGTACTGGCTTTTAATCCCAATGCCACCCAACGCGCAGAAGCATTGTTCCTTCGCTCCCTTGCACAGTTCTATTTTCTCGATCTGTATGGTCAGGTACCTTACCGTCCCGTTTCAGAATACAATTCTATAGGTCCTGCCCCGGTATTACAGCCGAAAGAAGCCATCGATACATTGGTAGCTACGTTAACAGCCATAATACCGCAATTGCCTGCTACAAACAAACCATATAAAGCCAGCCCCGATGCGGCCCGCTTTTTATTAATGAAGGTCTTGTTAAACAAAGGCGCCTTCTTAAACCGGCAAACACCTACTTTTGATAATGCCGATATGCAACAGGTAATAGCATTGGGAAATACTATTATAACCACTGGTGGTTATAGTTTAACCCCCAACTACTTCGATAATTTTGGTCCGCAGAATGCCACTACTTCTAATGAGATGATTCTGGCATGGCCCAATACCGGCGCGTCTTCCAATCCGGATGGTATTACCAGTGGGGGGATCAATGCCCGTTGGATGATGACCCTGCACTATAATTCCTGGGAAAAGAAAAAAGGGGAAGCAGGCTGGAATGGCTTTTCAACGGTGGCCGATTTCTATAACACTTTTGGCGCAACAGATAAAAGGGTTGGCGGCAACGCTTATCCTGGGGTTACAGATGTGTCGGGATTGAGACCCGGCTTATTGGTAGGCCAACAGTTTAATGAAAAAGGCGATTCAATAAAAGACCGCCAGGGTAATCCATTGAAATTTACACCTGAAGTAAAACTGATTGAGACCGATAAGAACCGTCTGGAAGTAGCCGGGATAAGAGTGATCAAATATCCGCCTGATTATGCGGCCTATTCTGATGGAAACCAGAAAAACCAGCTGCAGATCTTCCGGTATGCCGATGTGGTGTTGATGGTGGCAGAGGCCATGTTACGCCAATCTTCACCCAATACGGCCGGAGCGCTGGGTTTAATAAATCCGCTGCGGGCTACTCGTGGTGCCACTGCTTTAGCCACTATTACCCTTGTTAATCCGGGTAACGTGTATGATCCTACTACATTACTTGCTGAAAGAGGACGTGAAATGTATTGGGAAAGCTGGCGCCGCCAGGATCTGATCCGGTTTGGCGTATACCTGAAACAATGGGCATTAAAAGATGCTGATGCCGACCCGCTGAGAAACCTTTTGTTCCCCATTGCACCTGACGAATTACTGGCTAATCCGAATTTGAAACAAAATCCCGGTTATAGCGAATAACTTTTATCATTATATTTATTGTATATCACAAAGGTCATTATTCAATAATGACCTTTGTCCTTTCAATAACCTTTAGTACTCCTTATATTTAATAATATTACTATTTGGATGCGTTTAAAAAGATTGCTTGGCTGCCTGCTTACCGTTGCTGTTTGTTATTCCTGCAACAACAAAAAAGATGATCGTTCAACTTTATTTGAACTGGTCGAAAATTCTGGTATCAATTTCAATAACCAGGTGGTTGACCAGGAATATGACAACAGTTTTTTGTTCCGCAATTTTTATAATGGCGGCGGAGTGGCCATTGGCGATATCAATAACGATGGCCTGGCCGACGTACTGCTTACCTCGAATATGGATGAAAACAAATTATTCCTGAATAAAGGTGATTTCAAATTTGAAGACATTACCGCCAAAAGCGGCATGAAACAGGATAGTATGTGGAGCACTGGCGCTGTTATGGTGGATATTAATAACGATGGCTGGCTCGATATGTATGTTTGCAACTCGGGCCATATGAAAAACGGCCACCGCCGAAATAAGCTGTATCTCAATAACCATGACCTCACTTTTACTGAATCTGCGGCAAAATACGGGTTGGCAATTTCTGCTTATACTACCCAGGTTTCTTTTTTCGATTACGACCTCGATGGCGACCTGGATTGTTTTATGATCGATAACAGCCCCATGCCCGTGAATACCCTGGGGTATACCAATCGCCGTGACCTTCCGGCCAAAGACTGGGACGTTGCTGCCTTTGTAAAAGATGGCGGTGATCACCTGTACAGGAACGACAATGGCCATTTTACTGAAGTAGATAAAGAAGCCGGTATCCACGGTACTTTAATGAGTTTTGGCCTTGGCGTTTCAGTAGCAGATATCAACAACGATGGCTATCCTGATATTTACGTAGCCAACGATTCATACGAACGCGATTATTTATACATCAACCAGGGCAACGGCACTTTTAAGGATGAAATGGAGCAATGCATGAAGCAGAACAGCTTTTCCTCCATGGGGGCCGATATCGCCGATGTTAACAACGACGGCTATCCTGATATTTTTACTACCGATATGTTACCCGACAATGATTATCGCTTAAAAACCCTGGGTGCATTCGATAACATAGATCAGTACCGGAATAAATTGCAAATAGGATTTTACCATCAGTACATGAAAAACTGTTTGCAGATAAATAATGGCAACGGCACTTTTTCTGACGTGGCCAATTACAGCGGGGTCTGTGCCAGTGACTGGAGCTGGGGCGCGCTGTTGTTCGATGCTGATAATGATGGTCTGAACGATATATACGTGTGTAATGGCGTGAACCGCGATGTGACCGACCTGGACTTTATGGACTTTTTCGCTAATGATGTAATTCAGAAAATGGTATTGACCGGTAAAAAGGAAAAAGTACATGAAGTGCTGGAGCATATTCCCCAAACACCTGTTGTTAATAAAGCATTCAGGAATTTGGGCAATTTGCAGTTTGCTGATGCCGGGAAAGACTGGGGTTTCACCCAGCCCTCTTTTTCAAACGGGGCAGCCTATGCCGATCTGGATAACGATGGCGACCTTGATCTGATCGTCAATAATATCAATGGCCCCGCCTTTGTTTATAAGAACCACGCCAGCCAACAACATACCAATCATTACATCAGTGTTTTGCTAAAAGAAAATTCCCCCAACACCTGTGCCATAGGAAGCAAAATAACCATCCATGCCGGCGGCTCCATTATTACCCGCGAAGTGATACCAAGCCGGGGTTTTCAATCCTCAATGGATTATAAACAGGTGATTGGGTTGGGTAAAACAACTGCCATTGATTCAATGGTAATTATGTGGCCCGATCGTACTGTAGCTACCATTATGCATCCGGCTGTAGATACCATGCTGGTACTTACTAAAGCCGCTGCCACAAAAAGCCTGCTGCCAGATACCCTGCAAAATAATTCGTTGTTATTTACACTTGCTCCCGCTGTATTCGATAAGCACGTGGAAGACGATTATGTGGATTTCTATTATGAAAGGAATATTCCCGAAATTCTTTCCCGGGAAGGCCCCAAAATAGCTACTGCTGATGTAAATGGCGATGGATTGGTGGATATATACATTGGCGGAACCAAAGATCATCCCGGGCAATTGTACATCCAACAAAAGACAGGCGGATTTATAAAAAAGCAGGAGCCGGTTTTTCTACAGTTTAAAGATCTGGAAGATGAGGCCGTGTTATTTTTCGATTGCGATAAAGATGGCGATGCCGATCTGTTTGTAGGACCGGGTGGCAATAATTCTCCGCCTTATAGCCGTGAAATGCAAAGCAGGTTGCTAAAGAACGATGGCAAAGGAAATTTTACCCTCGATGCGGCCGCATTTAAAAGTAATGGGATGAATACCGGTGTGGCCGTTGCTAATGATATTGACCAGGATGGCGACCTGGACCTGTTTGTTGGAAGCCGAAGCACACCCCGCAATTATGGGGTGCCGCCTGTTAGTTTTATTTACCTGAACGATGGCAATGGCCATTTTACCGATATTGCTCAAACAAAGAATCGGGAGATTGCCAATATCGGTATGGTGACCAGTGCTGTATGGGCCGATGTGACGGGCGATGCCGGTAAAGAGCTGATAATAGTGGGAGAATGGATGGCGCCCCGGATATTTTCTTTTAACGGCGATCATTTTACAGAAGTTAAAAGCCAGCTGGGGGAGTTGTATGGATGGTGGCAAACTGTAGTAGCTACAGATATAAATCAGGATGGAAAAACCGATCTTGTGTTGGGTAATGTGGGCGATAATTTTTATCTGCATCCCGATGCTGCCAACCCGGTTAAATTATGGATCAACGATTTCAATAGCAATGGATCAGAAGATAAAATACTTACCCGTACAGCAGATAAACGCGATGTGCCGGTTTTTCTGAAACGGGATATGCAGGAAGAAATACCTTCCATAAAAAAGGAAAACCTGCAGCATAAGGATTATGCAAAAAGGTCTATCCAGGAATTATTTCCAAAGGAAATGATAGATAAAAGCGGTGTAAAGCTGTTTAACTATTCCAAATCCTGTATAGCGATCAATAAGGGCAATGGACAGTTTGAAATTCAGCCTTTGCCATACCAGGCACAACTTTCTATGGAGAATGCGGTTCTTTGTACAGATGTAAATAAAGACGGGGCCATAGACCTGGTGCTGGGCGGTAATAAATATGGGTTTCCACCCCAGTTTGGCAAGCTGGATGCAAGCTATGGCGATGTATTGATCAATAATGGCAAAGGCCGGTTTACCTGGTTATCCGCCAGGCAATCTGGATTGATGGTTGATGGCGAAGTGCGCGACATCACCCTTATACCGGGTGCAGGTATTAATTATGTATTGTTTGCACGAAATGATAATTACCCGGTCCTATACAGTATAAAAAAGTAAACAAGAGAATTGAAAGTTATGATCAGTAGTAAGCATTGGGCAGGCTTTTGTTTGATGATCCTATCAGTCCATATTTTTTCTGCATGCAACAGGGGTGATAAACAACCTCCGTTGTTTGAGTTGCTGGATGAAAGCAGTACAGGTTTACATTTTACCAATACCCTAACACCAACTGATTCGTTCAACATTTTTCATTACATGTATTACTATAATGGCGCTGGGGTAGGCGCCGGTGATTTTAATAATGATGGACTGGTGGACCTGTTTTTTGCCTCGAACCTGGAACAGAATAAATTGTTTTTAAATACCGGTAAACTGCATTTTAAAGAAGTAACAAAAGAAGCCGGTATTCCCCAGGACCATGGTTGGAGCACGGGTGTTTCCGTTGTAGACATCAACAATGATGGCTTACTTGATATTTATATCTGCCGTGTGGGTAATTATGGCCCATTGAAAAACCATAACCAGTTTTTGATCTGTTCGGGTATTGATAAAAACGGAGTGCCGCAATATGTTGACAAAGCGCAGGAGTTTGGTGTTGATTTTTCCGGATTTAGTACACAGGCTGCATTCCTCGATTACGATCTAGATGGCGATCTGGACCTGTATTTGTTGAATCACTCTGTTCATGCCATCAGCAACTTTCGCCCGCGTAAAGAGTTTATAGGTACGTATGAAACGCTTTCTGGCGATCGCCTGTTCAGGAATGATGCCGCTGGTGGCGGGGTAACCAAATTTACCGAGGTAACCCGGGAATCAGGGATCAACAGTTCTGCTATTGGGTATGGTTTGGGGATAGCGGTGAGTGACATCAATCTCGATGGATATCCTGATATCTACATTGGGAACGATTTTCATGAGAACGATTACCTGTACATCAACCAACGCAACGGCACTTTCAAAGAAGAGCTGGGCAAGTGTATCATGCATAGCAGTCAATACAGCATGGGAGTTGATATTGCTGACGTAAATAATGATGGGTATTCCGAGATCATTTCCATGGACATGCTGCCTGCCGACCCTTACATCTTAAAAAGGTCGCTGGGGGAAGATACCTGGGACCTGTACAATGAAAAGATCAATATTGGTTATAACTACCAGTATACCCGTAATAACCTGCAATTAAACGACCGGAACGGAACGTTCAGTGAAGTTGGCCTGTATAGCGGCGTATCGGCTACTGATTGGTCATGGGCAGCCCTGTGGATGGATTTTGATAACGATGGGATGAAGGACCTGTTTGTATCGAACGGTATTCCCAAGCGAATGAATGATATAGACTTTATCAATTACATAGGCAACGAAGAAATTCAAAATAAGCTAAGGACCAATAGAAGTCATGAAAAAGACCTGGCGCTTACCGATAAATTTCCCCAGATAAAGATCCCCAACAAGTTCTTCAAAAATACGGGCAATCTTGCCTTTGCCGACCTGGAACAACAGGTAGCAAATGACAAACCCACCTATTCAAATGGCGCCATTTATGCCGATCTTGACAACGATGGAGACCTGGATGTTGTGGTGAACAACATCAACGATCCGGTTATGGTGTATGAAAATAAAAGCAACGACAAACATGATAAAGCCTATGTTGATATAAAGCTCAAAGGCCCCGCCGGTAACCTAAATGGGGTGGGCGCCAAGCTGGTACTGTTTGGGCGCAATCAATTATACCTGTACGAAAAACAGGGGGTGCATGGGTTTATGTCGGCCATGGAGATACCCGTGCATATTGGTCTGGATAAAATAAGACCTGATTCTGCATTTGTTGTTTGGCCTGATAATACTTGTCAGCGCATCAATCTTACGGCTAATAATTCCCCTTTAACGCTCACCTGGCAAAAAGCGCTACCCGCATTCGATTACCACCTCATAACAACTTTTAAGAAGAATCCTTCAGCTCCCGTTATTAATATAACCGACAGTGTTCGGCTCGATTATCTGCATAAAGAGAATCGTTTTGCAGAGTTTGACCGCGAGCCGCTGATCCCGCACATGCTTTCTACCGAAGGCCCGGCACTGGCAATAGCAGACATAAACAATGATGGATTAGCGGATGTATATATTGGCGCCGCCAAATGGGAAAAGGGCGCTGTTTATTTACAAAAAACAGGGGGTACGTTTTATCGTACGCAGCAGCCTGATCTTGATAACGATAGCACCTATGAGGATGTGGATGCCTGCATCACCGACGTGAACAACGATGGCTTTCCTGACCTGGTAGTGACCAGCGGTGGGAATGAATTTTATGGTAACGATGCACACCTGTTGCCGCGGGTTTACCTGAACGATGGTAAGGGGCAATTCACCCGACTACCCAATGCATTTACGGGATTGTATGAAACCTTTTCATGCATTGTTCCCTACGATTTTAATAAAGATGGTTTTGTTGATCTGTTCATTGGTGGCAGGGCTGTACCCTGGGCATACGGACAAATTCCTCAGTCGTATCTCTTACAAAACGACGGCACGGGTAAGTTTAAAGATGTAACTGCTGCTTATGCCAAAGACCTGGGTAAAGCGGGCTTTGTGACCCGGGCCCTTTGGTTCGATCTGGATAAAGACGGTGATAAAGACCTTATTTGTTCACTTGAATGGGGCGGTATAGATGCCTGGATCAATAACAATGGCCAGTTTACCCGCAAGGCGCTTACCGATAAAAAGGGATGGTGGAATTTTGTATTGCCCTGCGATCTCGATAACGATGGGGATATTGACCTGGTAGCAGGGAATCTGGGTTTGAACAGTCGACTGAAGGCATCGGAAGAACAACCGGTTCGATTGTACTACAATGATTTTGATGAGAACGGGAAAAAGGAGCAGGTGTTAACGTATTTTGTACAGGGCAAAGAAATACCCTTTGCCAACAAATCAGAGCTGGAAAAGCAGATGCCGGTATTAAAGAAGAACTTTTTGTATGCGGAAGACTTCGCCAAAGCTCGTTTGAATGATCTTTTTACTGCTGAAAAATTGGATGCATCAGAAATATTAACAGCCAATTACTTTGATAATGCCATATTGATCAACGACGGTCATATGAAGTTCACCACCCAACCCCTGCCCTGGGAAGCGCAGTTAACAAGTTACCGCGACGCTGCAGTGATAAACGCCAATAACGACAGTTTACCCGATCTGCTACTTGGAGGCAATTATTATGAGAACAATGTTGAAATGGGGCGTTATGATGCCAATTGGGGTACCGTTTTAATAAATAAGGGCAACAATCGGTTTGAAGTGGAAAACCCTAATGGCTTGCCAATAAAAGGACAGGTACGCCGGATACAAAAAATTGAGATCGCACAGAAAGAAGCGTTTGTACTGGCCCGGAACAATGACAGTTTAATGGTAATAAAGTTTTCAAAATAGCGGTACATAAACATCGGTGATCCACCGGGTAGTGTCGGGTTCTGTGGTCCTGTCTGTTACCAGTTGTTGAAAGGGCAGCGCCATCAGCGTGCGGTGGTAATCCTGAATATATAGTTGAAATTGGTATAAAGCTTCTTTTACCGTGGCATCACCGCCATGTACCCGCGCCATCCAAAAGCGATTCAGCGGAATACGCTGGTTGAAAAAGCGTCCATTGGCAGCTAATGATCTGTTAATAGGAAGGGCTACCATTACCTGGAACCCGAAAGGATTTAAAGGCATGATATTCATGATAGGAATGCCCGTTTGTTTTGCCTGTTGGGTGGCGCTGTAAGTTTTTAAATCACTGATCAACGAATATACTTCCTGAACGGTAGGATAAGTAGCCTGGTATTTTTTTGTGCTGATCAGAAATGAGTCTTTAAAAACTGTTTCCTGGATATTAATGCCGTAAATATTTTCTTTTTTCTCTGCAAAGGTCTTGAAATGACCAAGCACCGCAGCCATGTTTTCTTTTAAGATAATGGCCTGTCTGTAACGCTGAATGCGGCTAATAGGGTTAAGTGAGGTAGGATAAATGCATGTCCATTGAATATTGGTAGAATCTCCTGTTGGCAGCAAGTGCAACATGCTGTTAATTGATAGATCTTCATGACGGATGTTGATCTCAAGGGTATTCAAGAGCATTTTTGAGATCACATAATTCCCTTTTTGAAAGGTAAAGGTGTTGCTGTGCCATGAGGACCCAGGCCACCATTTCTTCCATTTTTCAACGGTGGCCATATTTCTGTAGGCGCCAGGGGTGGTGCAATTAACGGGTGTTACCTGTACAATGTCGAGGCGGGCAGGTATAAAAAGATAAATACTTGCAAAAGCCGCAATAATAACAAAAGCCAGTACTAATAGCCATTTTTTCATAGTGCCTTTATAACAATCTGTATTTGCAAAATAGCGAATATTGATGTTACCGGCAACGGCTTATTGGATCTCTTTCTGATGATTGATAATGAACTGAATGATTTCTTCCAATGGGGTATTTATGCGCGCAATGGCATCAGTAATATCGTCACGGTTAACCTGGGCGGCAAAAGAAGGTGTTTTTAATTTTTTCAACACGCTTTTTACGTCCATGCCGTCGTATTTAGTTGGACGTATAAGGGCTGAGGCATGAATAAAACCGGAGAGCTCATCAAACACATAGATCATTTTATCCATGGTGTTGCTGGGCTCAACGCCAAAATACCGCGGGCCATGCGAAGCAATGCAATGGATCACTTCGGGGTCAATATTCCGGCGTTCCAGTTCTTCAACAATTACCCGGCAATGGGCATCAGGGTATATTTCCCAATCGGCATCGTGTAGCAACCCGGCCAGCTCCCATTTACGGGCGGTCAATTCATCGGCCTGTTCTTTTTCAAGGGCCCAGGCTTTCATAACCGCGGCCACCTGTTTCATATGCAGGCGCAGGCGATCGTTGGGTACCCATTCGTTTAGTAGTTGGTGAGCTTCCTCAATAGGTATCAGGTTTCCGGTGTTGGCAACATCCCCAAAGGTGTTGCGGCCGAGTAAGTGGATGGACATGGTTAGTGAAGTAAGTTTTTAATTCTTGACGATTCGTAAGATACGATTTGATTTTCTAAAACTAATTTGAAATGGAGAGGAAGGCAGCCTTATTCTTAAAAGTAACTGAATGTAAAGACGGGATAGCGTTGAATTATCCGCAATCAACAGGAATGCGGTGACGGTGGGTACCGTAATAAAAAAACCGAGAGCAAAGGCTGTTGAAAAGAGTACCAAAACGGCGGGAATGAAAAGGAGTTCATTGTAAAAAAATAACCACCCACAGCAATGCGGATGGCTATTGTAGTAAGCTCGGTGCAGGCCCGCTCATGACCCGGAATCTGGGACCGGTTTTGCTCAAATGAGTGCTCCGAAACGCCCGCTGTATGCGGTTTTTAAGCAGTATGATAAATAATATGTCAAAATATTTATTGAAAATCAACGAATTGTAAAGATGCGATGGAAAAATAGTCTTATATTTTCTTGTTGTACCCATTGGAAGGGTCTATCTTTGCGACCCGTTTTTAGTTACGTGATTAAAAGGCGGAAACAGCAAGCGGGATGGCGTTGCTGTTTATTTCTTAACCGGCTGAAGCAATTTTCAGCTAAAAGTTTTTAAAAAATGAGTAAACTACATTTCACTACCCAACATGCGAATGCGGCTACCGTAAAACGCAACTGGTATGTTGTAGACGGTACCAATCAAACCGTGGGACGCATGTGCGCGAAAATAGCAGCTATTCTTCGTGGTAAGAATAAGCCCTATTATACGCCACATGTTGATTGCGGAGACTACATCATTGTTATCAATGCCGAGAAAGTAAAATTCACCGGTAACAAAACTGAAGAAAAAGAATACCTGACCTTCTCAGGTTATCCCGGTGGTCAAAAATCTGAAACAGCACGTGAACTCCTGCGCCGTCGCCCGGAACTGGTAGTGGAAAGAGCTGTAAAAGGTATGTTGCCTAAAAATCGCCTTGGCCGCAAAATGTATAAGAAATTATTTGTGTATGCCGGCGACCAACACGAGCATGCTGCACAGAAACCTCAATCTTTAACTTTCTAATTGTTTACAATACATGGAAAAGCAAAAAAATGCCGTAGGTCGTCGTAAAGAAGCTGTGACACGTATCTGGTTGTCACGCGGTACTGGTAAGATCACCATTAACGATAAAGACTACAAAGAATATTTTTCACTGGTTTATTTACAAAACCAGGTTGAAATGCCTTTAAAAGCAGTTCAGTCTCTTGATAAATTCGATGTTAAGATCAATGCTGCCGGTGGTGGTATGAAAGGTCAGGCTGAAGCCGCTAAGCTGGGTATCGGCCGTGCTTTAATTGAACTGAATGCTGAATTCCGTCCTGCATTAAAAGCAGCCGGTATTCTGAAACGCGATCCGAGATCTGTTGAACGTAAAAAATTCGGTCACAAAAAAGCTCGTCGCAGCTACCAGTTCAGCAAACGTTAATCTATACCGGCGCCTCCGTCTTTTGGCGGAGTGCGTTTTGGAAACGTTGGCGGTTATTATCAAAATTTCAAATCACACTTTTTCAACTTAGTTAAATGGAAAATAACACTTCATTGCAACAGCAGTTACTGGATGCCGGTGTACACTTTGGTCACCTGCGTAAGAAGTGGAACCCAAAAATGTTGCCTTACATTTTTGCTGAAAAGAAAGGTATTCACATTATAGATCTTAATAAAACTACCGAACACTTAACCGAAGCAGCTGCTGCTTTAAAGCAGATTGCCCGCAGCGGTAAAAAGATCATGTTCGTTGGTACGAAGAAACAAGCTAAAGAGATTGTTACTGAGTGCGCCCGCAAAGTGAACATGCCTTTCGTTACTGAGCGTTGGTTGGGTGGTATGTTGACCAACTTCAACACCGTTCGTAAGAGCGTTAAGAAAATGCAAAGCATCGACAAAATGCTGGGAGAAAGCTCCACCGCTGAGTCGCTGACTAAAAAAGAGAAATTAACTCTCGGTCGCGACCGCGATAAAATGGATAAAGTACTGGGTGGTATCAGCCAGCTGGGCCGTGTACCTGCCGCTTTATTCATCATCGACATCGGCCATGAGCATATTGCACTGGCTGAAGCCAAAAGACTGGGTATTACCACTTTTGGTATGGTTGACACCAACTGCGATCCTAATAAAGTCGACTTTGCAATCCCTTCAAATGACGACGCTACAAAGTCTATCGCAATCATCACTCAGTTCATCACTGCTGCTATAGCTGAAGGTCTTGCTGAAAGACAAGCTGCTAAAGACGAAGAAACTGATGATCAAAACGATGACGAAAAAGAAAAGAAAGCTCAACGCCTGTTAGAAGAAGCTGAAGCTGAAGGCGGCCGTGGCCGTGGTGGTAACAGAGGCGGTGGCAGTAACGCTGGCGGCGGTGGCCGTGGTCATGGCGGTGGCGGTGGTCATCGCGGTGGCGGTGGTCAAAACAGAGGCGGTGGTAACCGTCCTGGTGGCCAACGTGGTCCTGGCGGCGGAAGAAGATAGTAAAGTTTGTGGTTTGTAACAGGCCACAGAACACTATTGAACATCCGTTGTGTCACTTTCTTGTACCGTTGGTACGCGAAGGATAAGCAGAATTAATAAAATGAAAATGATCCCTCAAACAGATCCTGTAAGTTTATTCAGGTTATTTGTGGGATCATTTTCAAATTTTCATCATATTTAAATTATCAATTTTATATGTCAAGTGTTGCTATTACTGCCGCTGATATTAATAAGCTGCGCCAGATGACCGGCGCAGGGATGATGGATTGCCGTAAAGCATTGACTGAAACCAATGGCGATTTCGAAGCTGCTATTGACTGGCTTCGTAAAAAAGGCGCCAAGGTTGCTGCACTGCGTGGCGATCGTGAGGCAAAAGAAGGTGTGGTGCTGGCTAAAACAACAGCCGATAATAAAACCGGTATCGCTATCTGCCTGAGCTGCGAAACCGACTTCGTAGGTAAGAACGCTGATTTCATTGCCTTCGCACAAAGCATCATCGATGCTGCTGTTGCCAGCAATGTAAAAAGCGTTGATGAGCTGAATGGTACTTCAATCAATGGCGCTAAAGTTGCCGACCTGGTTAACGATAAACTGGCCAGCATTGGTGAAAAGATCGGTCTTACCAAATTTGAGCGTGTTGATGCTGACTATGTAGCTTCATACATTCACGGTGCTAACCGCATAGGCGTACTGGTGGGTATGACCAAAGCTGCTCCAGAAGCTGGTAAAGACGTAGCCATGCAAATTGCTGCTATGAACCCCGTTGCTGTTGATGCCAGCTCAGTTTCTGCTGCTACCATCGAGCGGGAGCGCGCCATCGTTACCGAACAGATCAAAGCTGATCCTAAAATGGCCGGTAAACCTGATGACATGATCAACAAGATCGCAGAAGGTAAACTAAACGCATTCTTCAAAGAAAGCACCCTGGTAAATCAGGCTTTCGTAAAAGATAATTCCAAAACCGTTGGTGACTACCTGAAAAGCGTAGATGGCGGTTTACAGGTTACTGAATTCAAGCGCGTAGCTTTAGGATAAGGTAATCCGGATAATGTGATTTGCTTTCACATTTATAAAAGGGAACATCCAAAACGGGTGCTCCCTTTTTTATTTGCCCTGAAATACCATTGTGAGCAACCCATTTTAGTTGTGATTTGCTTTCAAATTAATAATGAAATGCCTGTTCAGGGTTTCTCTTTATATTTTAATAAAAAGTCCTTTCTTTGCACAGCCCTTTGAGAACTAAATCCTCAGTTCTTGGTTCCTTAGTTCTGTGTTTAGCGTTGATGAAACTAGAATTTGACAATCACAATATAAAAAGGTCATTCATACATGCTACCAAAGTACAAGCGCATTTTAGTAAAGCTTTCCGGTGAATCGTTAATGGGCGATAAGAGTTTTGGAATGGACCCCGCTATCCTGGCGCAATATGCACACGATATTAAAGAGGTGGCCGATCTGGGTGTTCAGGTTGCTATAGTAATTGGGGGAGGTAATATTTACCGGGGAATGAACGAGGCGGAAACAGGCATTGAACGCGCTCACGGTGATTATATGGGCATGCTGGCCACGGTTATCAACGGAATGGCCATGCAGGCCATGCTTGAAAAAATTGGGGTTTTTACGCGTTTACAAAGCGCCATAAAAATGGAGCAGATCGCTGAACCCTATATCCGTCGCCGGGCTATTCGTCACGTTGAAAAAGGCAGAGTGGTGATCTTTGGCGCCGGAACCGGTAACCCTTACTTCACTACAGATACAGCCGGTTCTCTGCGGGCCATTGAAATACAGGCAGATGTAATTTTGAAAGGCACCCGTGTTGATGGTATTTATACCGCCGATCCTGAAAAAGATCCTACCGCTAAAAAATACGAATCCATCACCTTCCAGGAGTGCATCAGCAAAAACCTGCGGGTAATGGATATGACGGCCTTTACACTTTGCATGGAAAACAAACTCCCTATCATAGTATTTGATATGAACCAACCCGGTAACCTGCGCCGTGTGGCCTGTGGTGAAAAGGTAGGTACCCTGGTAAAAGTATAAGTGACTGATAAACATTAACTTAAATTTATTATCCAGGCTTTTTGCATTTATGGAATTAACGTATTAAATTTCCAATAAGAAAAACCACCATTCTGGTGGTTTTTTCATTATCTCCTGGTCTAACATCCCTTGAAAAATAATGCTGTGTATGAAAGAAGATCACACTGTGTGATGCAGTGTTTATTCTAATTCCGAAGCCGTTATGAACTGTTTATTGGTTATACTGGGGTACCAGATGTATGTTGGGGTCATGGAAATTATTGTCTTCCTGCTGGGCGGGGTAGCATTGGGCTTCTTTATTCATTTCTTTCTGGTGAGCCGCAGGACCATGTCTATAAATTTACCCAGGCCCGAACCACCCATTATTGCCGATGCTGCTTTTCAAAATACCGACGAATGGCGGGTGAAGTATTTCGAGGAAATGGAAGTGCAGGAAAAGATCCAAATGCAATTACGACGGGAACTCGATACCGTACGCGATAACGAGGAATTGCTTACCATAGAAGTTGAAGAACTGCACAAAGAATTAAAACGCCGGCACGAGCCACCTCCGGCCCAACCGGCTGTGCTGCACGCCAGTTCTCAGGAAGAACAGAGTGAAGAATACCTGGTGCGGTTACAAAGGACCCAGGACTCCCTGAGTGAACAAAATCAGCAGATCACCTTATTGCTCGACCAGATAGAACTGTTGAAAAAAACAGAGTACAAACACATTGACACCATAAAAGCCAATGAAGAACTGAACGCCCGCCTGAATGAAATGCTCCTGGTCCTACGTAATAAAGACGTACGTATTCACGAACTGGAGCAGCAACAGTTACTGTCGGAAGAAATGGAAGAGCGGATGCAAAAGGCTTATGAGGAGTTCAATGCCATACGTGAGAAACTGTCAAGGGTGGAACACCTCAGTAATCCACCCAGCCGCCAGTTTGAGCTGGAAGAGCTGCAGCAGACCCATTTTAAACTGATCAGGGAGTTTGATGAATACAAACAAAAGCACCTCGGGCTGCTGGAAGAAAACCAGCGGTTGTCAAGGCTGTTATCTGATACGGAAGAAAAGCTACGCGAATCGAATTTTCAGCGGCAGCAATTACAAAAGAAGATCACTTTCCTCGAAGAGCTGAATCGCGATCTGCAACAGATCTCAGAGCACAATAAAAAGCTCGAGAATCAACTCAGGCGCATGAGTGAAATAGAAGTGATGCTGGCGAGGGTACAGGGGAAGAATGGCGGTAAGAGTGGTAATGAGCAGCCTGAAGCCTGAAGCGTGAAAAGTGAAACGTGAAACGGCAGACCGGGCCTTCGCTTTGCTCAGGTCCGGGAATGGGCAATGGGCAATGGGCAATGGGCAATGGGCAATGGGCAATGGGCAATGGGCAATGGGCAATGGGCAATGGGCAATGGGCAATGGGCAATGGGCAATGGGCAATGGGCAATGGGCAATGGATTTTTGGCGGCGCAAGGTAGTTATTAATCTCAACAGTCGCGAGTGCCGACGCTTGCAGTCGGCATCTCTGATGGAGTCTGATACTCGTCAGAGTCGTCAGACCCGACACGCGAAGCGTAGTCGGGACCCACTCACCACTCACAATCCCAATAACTTCTTAAACTCCGGTTTCAAGCAAGCGTCCAACTCCTTAAATGGAAGGTATAGTTGAATTTCCCCCATAGCATAGGAGCCGATTTGATAGGGATTATAATTAAAGCGGATACCTTTTGAGGTGAGCGAAATGTTTTTCGTTAATGAAATGGTGTCTTCAAGCAAGTACTCAGAAAGTTTTTCTTCTTTTTTCACCTTGTAAACGGTACGGAATTTCTTTTCCAGTAACGTTTGTAATTGGTTATGACAGGCTGCAGAGTCCAGCACATCGTTGATAGTAAGCTTACGGTTATGTACCAGATCGATACAGGTATAAATAGTGGCATACATACCGTGGGCCCCGCCGCCATCGAAATAACCAAAGTCAGAAATTGTAAGCAATTTATCAGAAAGGTATTCTATTTGTACCGTCTGGCTCTGATCATAATTTATTCCTTCGTCTTCTTTTCTTACCGGGTTCAGTTGTGCGTTTTTCAATCTGATCAATACTTTACCTATTTCCTCGGACCCGGGTTTAACGCCAAACGCGTCAAAAATGGCTTCTTTAATGAGGCTGGTTGCCGGATGAGTGGCTGAGGCCGCAGGCCAGATGGTAGAAGCACTATATGCTAATTCTGTACGGCCAAATTCTTCTTTAGCCAACTTTTTCTCTCCGTGTGTGTATATGTAATCAAAGGCCAGACCATTGTTATCTTTTCTCAATGCAACCCGGAAACTCAACAGTTTTCCTTTGTACGACCAGGTACCGGAAAAGGAGCTGTCTTTAAAATTACCCGATAGTGTTTCGGTATTATTGCCTTCGTTATCGGAATGACTGAGCGTTAAAAAGCCGGATTTATCCATTTGTCCCGATACAGCAATGGATTCTTCTGTGCTGTTGTAATAATAACTTCCGGAGAATTGATTGTTATTCCGGAACAAATAAAAGGTAACGGGGTATTTATCAATGGTGCCGGTAAAACAGTAATAACGGGTTATAACAGGGGCCGGTTTACTGGTTTGGGCATATGTGGTAGTAACTGTGCCAAGTATAAATAACAGAATGTATATGTGTCTCATACGATGTGCCAAATTAACCGGTAAATGTCTATGATCAAAATCAGCGGGGTTAAATTCGTATCACTTTAACTTTGCTCCACTAAATATAGCCTATGTCATCTACAATCGCAGATATACGTAAAGATTATAAGCTACAGTCATTATCAGAAAAAGACGTACATACCAATGCCATTGGCCAGTTCAGTAACTGGTGGCAGGAAGCCATAAACAGTGAGATTGACGAGGTAAATGCCATGACGCTGGCCACTGCTTCGGCCGATGGGATACCGGCTGCGCGTATTGTACTGCTGAAGGGTTTTGATGAGCGGGGGTTTGTGTTTTTCACCAATTATGAAAGCTTTAAAGGAATGCAACTGACAGAAAACCCGCGTGCATGTCTGGTGTTTTTCTGGAAAGAACTGGAACGGCAGGTACGCATTACCGGACTGGTTGAAAAAGTGAGCGATGAAGAAAGTGATACTTATTTTAACAGTCGCCCCGAAGGCAGCCGTATTGGGGCCTGGGCTTCCCCGCAAAGCCAGGTAATTGAAAGCCGGGAATGGCTGGAGGAAAGGGAGAAAACATACACAAAGGATTTCTCTGGAAAACCATTAAAAAGACCGGACCATTGGGGTGGTTACCGGGTGAAACCTGTTACTATCGAGTTCTGGCAGGGCCGTCCCAGCCGTTTACACGACCGTTTGCAATATACACTTGAGGGGAACAATGGATGGAAAATTGAGCGTTTGGCGCCTTAAGGGAAGGTAGCGGTTTCCTGTAGATTGAACGGAAAATGACTTAAGAAAGGGCCATTTAGGATAAAAGAGTACGAGGTAGGAAAGCCGAAGTATGAGGCCGGAATAAGATGGAGGAGCCTGGTGGTTATATATTTTTGAGGTACGAGGTATGAAGTAAGATCAAATTTGAGGTTTTTTCTTACCTCATACCTCTTACTTCTTACTTCTTTTTGTCAGCGGCAACAGCCTTTTTTACCCTTGCAGGGCGGCTTTTTCCGTATGAACCTTTAAAGGTTTTGCCTTTTTTCGTTTTTTTATCTCCTCTACCCATGTTATGTGTTTATTAAAGTGATTGTTAATTAACGCAAAAATAAAAAAAGCTCCGATACTTCGCATGCAGTAACGGAGCCTTTCGTGCTTTAGGCAGAAATTATAATTTAGCCTGCAATTCTTTACCAGCTTTGAAACGGGCAACTTTTTTAGCTTTAATCTTAATCACAGCACCGGTTTGCGGATTACGACCATTGCGAGCTGCTCTTTTTGATACAGAGAAAGTACCAAAACCAACCAGGGTAACTTTACCACCACCTTTTAAGGTTTTAGTAACTGCTTCAATAAAAGAATCCAGAGCAGCATTAGCCTGTGTCTTAGTAATGCCTGAATCATCGGCAAGTTTTGCAATTAATTCAGCTTTGTTCATAGTGTGATTTTTTAAAAATTATGCAGAGACAAATTTAGCCGGTTTTTGCTTGAAACAAAATTTTTTGGTCGAAAAATTAACATTTGATAAAATGCTGAAAGCCGCTTGGGGTAAGGTTTTTAGCAAATTGAAATGTTTTGTAATACGTTTTGTTAATTGATGTTACACGCTGAAATGCTGTAGGGCCCTGTGTTTCATGCGTTGTCGGCTGAAATGCTGACGGGTAAAGGGTTTCGTGGAATATACAATAAATTTGGCTTGGCACGCCATTAAAATATTATTATCCACACTCAGTGCACAACCTCCATTACCGTACGGAATGCAATAAAGCGATCACCCCATTTGTCGAATGATCTCTTTTGCAATACAGGTGAAAATTCCTCCATGAATTGATAGTAATTCTCCAATGACAGCGCGAAATATTGTATTACATAGGTCATTCCCTCCGAATCATCCTGTTCCAGTAACCTGAACATTTTCCATTCTGTAAACAATCCCAATGCCATTATCTCGGGTATATGTTCCTGAAGCAGCCATAGTAACCATGGTTCCTCAATAGAATGAGCAATTTTAATGGTGTTGTTGTATACAATCATGGTAAATGGGTAAATAGAGATTTACATATTACTGTTGTGATAAACGCAGATAAGTTGTAAAAATTACAATTATTACGCTTTTGTCAGTTCTAAATATACCGGACAGTGGTCACTGTGTTTAACATCGTGGTAAATGTCTGCACTTTTTAACCGGCTGCGCAGGGGATCGGTAGCTGTAATGTAATCGAGCCGCCACCCTTTATTTTGTTCCCTTACTGTAGGGAAACGCTGGCTCCACCAGCTGTACCGGTGTGGTTCATTGTGAAAAGCCCGAAAGGTGTCTATCCATCCGTTTTGGAGGAACTGGTCCATCCAGGCCCTTTCATCAGGTAAAAAGCCGGAAGTATTTTTATTGCCTTTGGGATCGTGAATATCTATTTCGGTGTGTGCAATATTGTAATCGCCGCACAATATGAGGTTAGGATATTTTTTCTTCAGTGTTTCCAGGTAGTTATGAAAATCCGAGAGCCACTGGTATTTGTAGGTTTGCCGTACATCGCCGGTTGTTCCAGAGGGAAAATAGGCATTTATGAGTCTGATATCACCGAAATCAAGTTGTATTACCCTGCCCTCATCATCGCTTACGGCATGTTGGTTACCGTATTCAACGTTATCGGGTTTTATTTTAGTAAGAACTGCTACGCCGCTGTACCCTTTTTTTTGTGCAGAGAACCAGTAATCTTCATAACCACAATCGATGATCTGCTGACGGTTAACATTATCTTTTGTGGCTTTTGTTTCCTGCAAACAGATAATATCTGCCGGATCGGTTTTTAACCAATCGCAAAAACCTTTGGTCATGGCGGCCCTTATGCCATTCACATTATAACTGATAATGCGCATGTTTTTTTGTTTAATTTGGCTGGCAATTTACACTATTGATATGGAAGCAGCTTCAGCAAAGAAAAAGATTGAGCCGATAATACCACCGAAAGAACAGGTTTATTTAGAAGGACCTAGAAGCCGTCGCTATGAACTGGGTTTTGCCTGGCGGGTGTTCAAACAATTCATACAGGGTTTTCGTACACTTCACTTTGTGGGTCCCTGTATTACCGTATTTGGGTCGGCCCGGTTTAAGGAAGACCATCCTTATTACGATGCGTCCCGCGAGTTTGGTAAACGCATTGCAGAAATGGGATTTACTACTATGACTGGGGGCGGTCCCGGCGTTATGGAAGCCGCTAACCGCGGCGCCTTTGAAAATGGCGGTGTTTCAGTAGGTTGTAACATCCGGTTACCATTTGAACAGCAGGCAAACAAGTATATGAACAAGTCCATCACATTCGAACATTTCTTTGTTCGCAAAGTGCTGATGGTTAAATACTCTTACGCATTCATCATTATGCCGGGCGGTTTTGGTACTATGGATGAGTTTTTTGAGACCTTAACACTGGTACAAACAAAAACCATTATCCAGTTTCCCATTGTGTTGTTTGGGAAGGAATATTACAGCAACCTGTGGAATTATGCCGAATTTATGGCCCAACAGGGAACCATTAGCCGCGAAGATATGAAGCTGGTATTGTTAACCGACAGTGTTGACGAAGCCATGGATCACATTCGCACGTATATAAACCAGAACTATAAAGTAAGACCGCGTAAACTGTTCTGGTGGTTGTTTGAAAAACGATAATTGAAAAGGTTATAAAAGAAAAAGGGGCAAAGCAGTTATAACACGCTTTGCCCCTTTTCTATGTATAAGTAACTTCTTTTTAGATCTTTTTACCGGTGTGAAGGGTAATACCCAGGCTTAACACCATTTCATAAGTGCCAAATGCCTGTTTGGCCTTGCCCTTATAAATGTGCAGGTGTGAGTACCGGGCATAATCTATTTTATTGGAGAATTCCAGATAAACGGTGTTGAAGAATGTAGCTTTAATAGCACCCTCAATACCAGTGTTCCAGCCACCAAATTGAAAATCAGGTTTGTTTTTTAAGCCATTGAGGCTGTTCTCTACGTGGGGGATAACCGGGCCAATACCTGCTTTTCCCAATGCATCAATTTGAATTTTGCCATTGGCCACTTGTTCCAGGTGCCAGCGTTTTACAATGTTAAACAGTAAAAAGTTAGCGCCGTTATTCAGGTAGTAATAATAGCCATTGGCTGCATTAAAATCTATTACGGAATCACCAGCCTTTTTTTGACCATTGAAGGTACCGGTTGCTGTAATGGTTTGGTCGGCGAAGATATATTTAGTGTGGTCGAAGTTGATCTCAACACCCAGTCCTTTTTCCTGATTAAACATAAACCCGAGACGGTAATTATACTGCGGAATGGTAAGGGCTTTGCTGAAGAGGCCTTCATTCCAGCCTTCGTGGTCGTGGGCTTTTACATGATTGAACTTGTAATAATTGCCCAATTCAGGCTGTACGATATGGATATTGCTATGTGTATACCATTCGGTATTATAGCCCCAGGAGAACCAGATCTCCCCTTTTCGTTTCTGATACTTCGATTGCGCTGCTACAAAAAAAGGTACAACCAACAATGCTATTGCCATAATAGCATTCCTACGGGAATTACTCATGATGCTACGGTTAAAAATACATTTTCCAAGGGAACGTTGCCCAAACGAATATGCTTGTTTTAATATTGTGAAATAGGTCTTACAAAATTATTACACATCGTACTCCAGAACCGGGCGTAACCACCGTTCTACATCTTCTACAGACATATTCTTACGGCCGGCATAATCAACCACCTGGTCTTTCTGGATCTTGCCTAATCCAAAATACTGGCTTTGCGGATGTCCAAAGTACCAGCCGCAAATGGAAGAGGCAGGATACATGGCCAGCGATTCTGTTAATGTAATGTGTGTTGCTGGTTCGCCACCCAATAAATTAAACAGCTTATATTTTTCAGTGTGATCGGGACAGGCAGGATAACCTGGCGCTGGCCTGATGCCTGAATATGATTCTTTTATTAAATCTTCATTGCTCAGGTGCTCTTCTTTTGCATAGCCCCAGAATTCCTTACGCACTCTTTCATGTAAGCACTCTGCAAGCGCTTCGGCCAGCCTATCTGCTAACACCTGAAGCATGATTTTGTTGTAATCGTCGTGATTTTCTATGAACTTTTTTATGTGTGGGTCTATTCCCTGTATGGTTACAGCAAAGGCACCCATGTAATCGGAAGCCTTGCCCTGACCTGGTTTAATGAAATCAGCCAGGGAGAAGTTAGGTTGTCCGGCGGCCTTTTTGTTTTGTTGGCGCAAGTGTTCCAGTTTTGCTATTTCATTTCCGCTTTCATCATAAATAAAAGTGGAATCTTTACCATCACCGGCGGCATTCCAAAAGCCGATAACACCCCGGGCTGTTAACCATTTTTCTTTAATAATGGTTTTAAGCAGCTCGTTGGCATCCTCAAACAGTTTGGTGGCTTCTTTTCCTACTTTCTCGTCTTGCAAAATGGCCGGGAACTTACCATGTAATTCCCAGGCAATAAAGAACGGGCCCCAGTCGATATAGTTTACCAGTTCGTTCAGGTCGTAATTGTCTAAGATGCGGGTGCCGGTGAACTGGGGAGTGGTTGGGGTATAACCTTTCCAGTCAATGGCTACCCTGTTTTGTTGTGCTTCTTCGAATTTCAGGTATTGCTTGGCGGTTTTCTTACTGCCAAAATCATCGCGCAGCTTTTGATATTCCTTACCAATGTTGTTCAGGAAATCGGGCTTTTGTTCTTTGCTTAACAATGAACCGGCTACAGTAACGCTTCGTGAAGCATCCAGTACATGCACTACCCCGTTTTCATATTGGGGGGCTATTTTAACAGCTGTATGCATGCGGGAGGTAGTGGCCCCACCGATCAGCAAGGGCTGGTTCATGTTGCGCCGTTTCATTTCATGGGCCACATGCACCATTTCGTCGAGCGAGGGGGTAATAAGACCGCTTAACCCGATGATATCCACTTTTTCCTTTTGTGCGGTTTCCAGTATTTTATCGGCCGGCACCATTACGCCCAGGTCAATGATGTCATATCCGTTACAGCCTAATACAACGCCTACAATGTTCTTTCCAATATCGTGTACGTCGCCTTTTACAGTGGCCAGCAAAATTTTGGCTGCGCCTGAAGCCTGGTTTTCCCCGCCCGCAGCACGCAGTTTTTCTTTTTCTTCTTCAATGAACGGGGTAAGAATGGCCACCGATTTTTTCATCACGCGGGCGCTTTTTACCACCTGGGGAAGGAACATTTTACCACTGCCAAAAAGGTCGCCCACCACGTTCATACCGTTCATTAGAGGCCCTTCAATAACATCAAGTGGTTTAGGATATTTCTGTCTGGCTTCTTCTGTATCCTGGTCTATATAGTCTGTAATGCCGTTTATAAGCGCATGTTTCAGGCGTTCCTCTACTGAGTTATTGCGCCAGGCTTCGTTCTTTACTTCGTTCTTGTCTTTTGCTTTTACCGTTTCGGCAAAGACGATCAGTCGATCGGTGGCATCTTCACGGCGGTTCTGAATTACGTCTTCGCACAGCTCGCGTAATTGCGGTTCTATTTCATCATAAACGATCAGCTGGCCAGCGTTCACAATGCCCATATCCATACCGGCCTTAATGGCATGGTACAGGAAAACGGCGTGCATGGCTTCGCGTACCGGCTCATTACCGCGGAAGGAGAAGGAGATATTACTTACCCCGCCACTTATTTTGGCGAGGGGCATTTTTTGTTTAATGATGCGGGTGGCCTCAATAAAATCAACCGCATAGTTATTATGTTCTTCAATACCGGTTGCAACGGCAAAGATGTTGGGGTCAAAGATGATATCCTGCGGATCGTACCCTACTTCTTCAGTTAAGATCTTGTAAGCCCGCCCACAAATATCAACCCGGCGTTGCAGGGTGTCGGCCTGGCCATTTTCATCAAATGCCATTACCACTACAGAGGCAC
The DNA here is from genome assembly GCF_017742245.1 of Niastella soli. Classification (GTDB taxonomy): domain Bacteria; phylum Bacteroidota; class Bacteroidia; order Chitinophagales; family Chitinophagaceae; genus Niastella; species Niastella soli. Next base: position 1,044,439 of record NZ_JAGHKO010000001.1, on the reverse strand, counting down.
CATACAGCTTACAGATATTTGCTTCCCGGATGAACTTTTCTATTCCCTCTTTCATGGAAATAGAGTTTACGATGCACTTACCCTGCACACATTTCAAACCTGCTTCAATGATCTCGAATTTTGAGCTGTCGATCATGACGGGGATCTTGGCTATATCGGGTTCACTTTGTAACAGGTTCAGGAAGGTGGTCATAGCTTTTACGCCATCGAGCAGGGCATCGTCCATGTTTACGTCCAGCACCTGGGCGCCACTTTCTACCTGTTGACGGGCTACGCTAAGCGCTTCTTCATACTTGTTCTCCCTGATCAAACGGGCAAATTTTTTAGAACCGGTCACGTTGGTACGCTCCCCTACATTCACAAAGTTTGTTTCAGGGCGAATGACCAGGGGTTCTAACCCTGATAACCGCAGGTATGGTTTTATCGAAAAGTTTGCAGGCATAATCTGTTTTACCTTTTGTGAATTTATATCTTATAACGCCTTTTCCAATACTGGTAAGGGTCTGGGTTTAAAGTTGCGAACGTGATCGGCAATATGCTTAATGTGATCGGGCGTGGTACCGCAACAACCACCAACAATATTTACAAAACCTTCACGGGCCCATTCTTCCAGGAAGTGGGCGGTTTGTTCGGGCTGCTCGTCATACTCGCCCATTGCATTGGGTAAACCGGCATTGGGGTAAGCTGAGGTAAAGCAGGAGGCTATCTGGCTTAATTCTTCAATATGGGGCCGCATTTCCGAAGCACCTAACGCACAGTTCAAACCAATGGAAAGTGGTTTGGCATGCATTACTGAAGTATAAAAGGCTTCCAGGGTTTGACCGCTCAGGGTCCTGCCCGATGCATCGGTGATGGTACCACTGATCATGATGGGAACTTCCGGTTTTGCCTCGTCGCTGAAATATTTTTTGATGGCGTAGATAGCGGCTTTGGCATTGAGCGTATCGAAGATGGTTTCTATCAGCAACAGATCAACACCTCCGTCTACAAGTCCTTTAACCTGTTCGTAATAAGCGCTTACGGCTTCGTCGAAAGTTAGGGCCCGGTACCCCGGATTGTTTACATCGGGAGATAAAGAGAGGGTTTTATTAAGCGGGCCAATTGCGCCGGCTACATAAGCCCGGTCCCGGCCGCCTTTATTGGTAGCAGGGTCGGCAAAGAATTCCTGTATAGCCTGTTTAGCAATTTTAGCGGCTTCAAAGTTCAACTCATAGGCCAGGGGTTCCATATGGTAATCCGCCAATGAGATGCGTTGGGCATTGAAAGTATTGGTTTCAATGATATCGGCCCCGGCATCGAGGTATAATTTATGAATGCCTTTGATAATGTTGGGTTGGGTAAGAACCAAAAGGTCGTTGTTGCCTTTGAGGTCGCTGGCCCAGTCTTTAAAGCGTTCACCACGATAATCGGCTTCTTCAAGCTTATGCCGTTGGATCATGGTGCCCATGGCGCCATCAATGATCAGGATGCGTTCCTGCAGACTCTGTTGAATTGTTTTCATGCTGCCCTCCTTTTGTTTTTCAAAGCGGTTTATGTTGATGAGCAGTACCGGACGATGAAGTGTCCGCCAGACAGCGGTACGATGTCGATAGTAGTACTATCGATGACTCCATAATAAGAACCGAACTGGTAAACGTTGGGAAACTGTTTTAGAGAGAGTTTCTTGTCGTTTATTAGTTCAGTTTTAGCATTTTGCCCGGTGTTTGTCAGGATGCCAGTTATAGGATCCTAACCTGCTCAGGATGCATAGGCCGAACAATAAACAAATCCGCCTATGCGGGGGCAAATTTACAGCTTGTTATGGTATTAGCAAACTTGTTATTAATGGTGGGATAGTAGTGATCTAAAAGCAACAACAGGCTGAAACCTAGTGTTGCACGTACTTTTCAACTGGCAGGCGGTTGGTTATACTGCGGGCAAGGGTCATTTCATCGGCATATTCCAGCTCACCACCAAAGGCTATACCCCGGGCTATAGTGGTTATTTTAACAGGAGTGCCCTGGAGCTTTTTCTGAATATAATAAATGGTGGTATCACCCTGTATATTAGGGTTTAAAGCAAAGATGAGCTCTTCGGTCTTCTCTTTAGGTATGCGTTGTATCAGCGGTTCAATGGTAAGCTGGTCTGGACCGATACCATCAAGGGGTGATATTATGCCACCCAACACATGGTAGATCCCACTGAATTGCTGGGTGCTTTCTATGGCAATTACATCACGGATATTCTCAACTACACAAATAAGCTCCTGCTTGCGCAGCGGGTTGGCGCAAATGGCGCAGGTAGTAGCATCAGCTACGTTATAACAACGTTCGCAAAACTTGATCTCACGGCGCATTTTAAGTACTGCTTCACCAAATGCCGCCACATTACCGGGGTCCTGCTTTAATAAATGCAGTACCAATCGCAATGCTGTTTTTTTACCAATACCAGGTAATTTGGCAAATTCACTCACCGCATTTTCCAACAAAGAAGAAGAGAATTCCATACTACAAAGATACCAAACAGTTTGTGGTTTGTTGTTAGTGGTTTGTGGTTGTTCTTTCAGTTTGAGCCAGCTAACAAATAGCTGTGCTTGAATCCTTTATAAAGTTATGTCCACGATATTGTCCCAATTGGCTTTTACAGTTAGTTTACGGCTTATGGGAAGTACTTTTTCAGGCTGTTTGTGATGTCCAAAGAAGGCCCCGGTATCCCAAACCCCATTTTTATTATCGTCGTATAAAATGCGCAGGTCATATTCGCCAGGTTGAAACAATTTGGCGTTGAATTCCCTGCCGCTCAGGGGATAGGAATATTTTACCTGGTCGCCCGACACAAACTGTAAAACGGGGTTTTTCTTGAAATCGAGGTTAATAAGGCGTAATCGTACCAGTCCATAATCGCTTTGTTTCTTGGTGCGGAATTCGATGGTATCGTTTTTACCGATCTTACCACCCGCAGAATCCTCAGCAAAATCTTTGTCTACAATGAGTTTATAAGGGGTGTTTTCAATCCAGGCATAAGAAACGGTGATCTTTTTTTTGCTGGTATCTCTGGTAAAATGGTAATTGGAGAGCGGCTCATTCTTATCGTTGGCAAGTATCACTTTGGTGCTGTCGAAGGTTTTGAGCTCGGTACCAAACCGTAATTCAAACGGACTCAACAGGTCTAATTCATTATTGGTCAGGTTGGTCTCTACTTGCAGACGGGCTGTCTTATCCTTTTTGCCATTTGTTGGTTTGGCTGCCTGTGGGGGTGCTGGTTTGGCAGGTTGGGCTGTGGCTGGTTTGTTGCTTTTTGCTTTAGTTGTATCTTCTTTTTCTGTAAAAGCGTATAAGGTCATTGACTTGGGCGAAATGCCGGGAAATACCCGTTCATCGGCAAACGCTATCAGCTGGCTATTGCTCATGTAGCGGCGCTGGCCGCCATCATCTTTCATGGCATATAATGAAAATGAATCAGCAGGCAGGTTTTTGAAATTGTAATTGCCATCTTTATCAACCCGGGCAATATAGCGGGGTTTTTCTTTTATAATGGCCGAATCATCACTGCTTCTGTGCAACATAACAATGAGGGTAGAATCGGTTTTACCGGTTTCGGCAATGATCACTTTGCCGGTAAGCTTTAATGAATCAATGTTGCTGCCCGTGGAAAACAGATAAGTGAAATTCTTTAAAATATTACCCTCGTTTATATCTTTTATGGCGTTGCCAAAGTCGATGGTATAAGTAGTGTTAGGTTGTAAGGTATCTTTAACCGTTACGGTTACGGTACGCAGTTTTGATTCAACAACCGGGTTTACTTTGGGCACCGGCGATACCAGCAGGTTTTCCTGGATATTTTCAATTTGAACGAATTCGTCGAATTCTATTGTGATCTTTTTACCGGTAAAGTTCCGGGCCGAATCGTGTGGGTTAACGCCCATCAGTCTGGGGGGAAGAGAGTCACGGGCACCACCGGTAGGCGGGGCCATGTTGGCGCAACCTGTTTGCACCAGGGTACTCGGAAGCAGCGCAAGGATCAAAAAGAACGGCGAAACTATTTTTAGTAAGGAAGCATACTTCATAAGGCCGCAAACTTAAGCCCTTTATTGACAACTGTTGCTTCAAAATCCGTTAAATCGGGGTAAAGGGGGCCAGGTACCGGTCACCGGTTCAACCGGCACCCTGGAATGGGTAACGTTAAATGGTAAGCAATACCTGGTTACAGGTCAGCTTCTTCTTCAGAGGTGAGGTCGTGTAACGCGACCGCCAGCTTATTGGTCTTAACAAAATTGCACCAATGGCAGTCCTCTTTACCACAACCGATATAAAACTCACGGTTCTGGATCTTTTCCCATACCTGAACAATTTGTTGCGAAACGGTAGTGATATCAGATGGTTTTATAACTACTTTTTCCTTGCGGTATACCTTCTTTTTATCGGGTTCAATAAAGTCAAATTCGGTACTTATTACCTGCCAGTCGCGGCTTTCGTAGTTATCCACCAGGATCTTATAGAATACGGCCTGGCGCCAGTAATCGCCGCCATTGGGGTCTTTTTCGCTGGGCGGCTGTAGTTTGGCCCTTGCTTTATCGGGATCGCCGGTTTTATAGTCAACGATGTTTACCTGTTTGCCGTCAAACTCCAGTTTATCGAGCTTTCCTTTCAATTGAACGCCATTCACTACCACATTGCGGATATTCCTTTCCACCGTAACGATCCGGTTCCAGGTAAAGATGTATTTATCGTAATAGTTGCTAAGTACTTCCTGGCCATATTCAAGCCGGCGTTCAAACTGTTCGCGGGTAAAGTTTTCGCGATGGCGGTGCATATACCAGTTAAAATCAGCTACAAATTCAGCCTTGCCCGGGAAAACATTGTGGTTTTCTTTCATTTTTTCAAAGAACCGTTGCAGCGCGTGGTGAATGGCCGAACCAAATTCGGTTGCTTCATTCTTGGGTGATGGTATGCGCAACAGGTTCTTGAAATAAAACTCAAGCGGGCATTTCAAATAATTGTTCAGAGCCGTTACATTCATCACAAATCTGTCGAGCAGGGCAGTGATGAAATCTTCTTCTATGCGGCCAATTTCGGGCGCTTCGGTTTCCCCCAATTGAACTATCTGAAATTCTGTTAACTCTTCATCACTAATAAATACCTTTTCAACCGGCAGTTGGTGCTGTTCCTGTATTTCTGCCAGGAACATGGACGGTTCCAGTTCCTTACCATCATTTTTATAGCGGCAGTAGGAAATGAACAGGTGTTGTTCGGCACGGGTAAGCGCTACGTAAAACAGCCGGCGCAATTCCTCAATATCTTTATCGCTTTTGCCTGCTTCGTTTACCGCAGGGTCATTGGCCTGACTTAAAAATACGTTCTCGGGAATTTTGTAGCCGCCACCAGGTTTACGTTTCTTTTCCCAGAAGGAAGCATTACATCCTGCAATGAACACATATTCAAACTCCAGTCCTTTTGAGCCGTGGGCGGTCAACAGGTTTACCCCTTTATCGTTCCCGCTTACCTGCACCAGCGGCAGAGACAATCCTTCTTTCTCCATGAGGTCGAAGATCTCAACCAGATCGGTCAGTTGCAGTAAAGGATTGCGATGGGTCTCATCTTTTATAAAATCGAACAGGGCGGTCAACACCTGCATCATCCACCCTTTTTCGGGACTTTGCATAATGATGTTCAGTAATCCTGTTCGGCGAATGATATTTTCAAGCAGTACCAGCAGGGTAACATTGGGTACAGATGAAATAAGCCGTTCCATTGCTTTGGTGGCCTGTAACAAGCCAGGGTGCAGACCTCTGCTGAACAGATCGGCAGGCGGTGTATTTCCCTTGTCGTATAACAGGCGGCGCAACGAGGTTTTGTTATTTCCAAATGCCCGGTCGGCCACTTCAATACTTAGCTTGGCAATTTCAACCGGTGGAATATTAAACCAGTCGAAATGTAATATTTCGAATAACATTTCATCACCGCCATAGGGAATATCATGTTCGGCGGCAATGTATTTTATGAGAAGAATGATCTTTTTAGCGAATGGTTCCGTCAATAAATTTAAATGACGCTTGCTGTAAACCGGTATGTTCAGGGTTTTGAAATACTGGCTTAATTCTTCGCCATATTTATTTTCTCGGTAAATGATGCTGATCTTGCCTGGTGGTATGCCTTCGTTCAGTAATTCCTGTACCTGCAGGGTTATATCCACCATTTCATGCCGCTGCGTTTCGTACTCTTTTATTTGCGGAATGGCATCAGTGGGCTCCAGGGCAAAGAAGCGCGGATGCGACGATTTAAGGTTTTTGCTAAGGCCTTCTATCTGTTTCACAAGCCGCTCCTGGTTGTTGTTGATGAGCGTCATAGAAATATCAAGAATAGGCTGTGCCGACCGGTAGTTATTGGTCAGCACAACGGTGAGCAGGCTTTCGCGGTAAGAGTTGGCAAACTGCAACATGTTCTCCACGTTGGCTCCCTGAAAGCGGTAGATACTTTGGTCATCGTCGCCCACCACAAAAACGTTGGGTGTTTCCCAAAAGCTGATCAACAGTTTTACCAGTTGGTTTTGGGTACCGCTGGTATCCTGAAATTCATCAACCAGAATATACAGGAACTGTTCCTGGTAGCGGTTCAACAGGGCCGGGTTTTCTTCAAAAGCTTTGATCACCCAGTTGATCATGTCATCAAAATCGTACCGGTTGCGGTTCCGCATTAGTTGTTGAAAACGGTCGAACTCGTTTACCGCAGCCCGCAACTTTTCCATTTTCTCTTTCTCTTCCTCAAACTTATCTTTCTTCAGATCACCGGCTTTAAAGCCTTTGTATGCCCGTTTGTACACGAATTCATCGCGGGTGGGCAGGTCGGCCAGCCAGGCGTCGATGCGTTCATTGATAAAAGCGGGCGTCCAGCCTTCGCGTTTCATGGTACTGAAAAGCGATTGCAGGTTATGTATTTCGTAGTACACATCGCCCCGGTAGCGTTTGAGCGCATGGTTCTTGGGAAAACTATCTATCAGGTTTTTGAACAATTCAATCCTTTCCAGGTCAGAAATGGGGTCCAGCGCTGTTTTTTCAAAAAGCGACAGATTTTCCTGGATGATATCGTTGCAAAAAGCGTGAAAAGTGTAGATGTTAACGCGGTAGGCGTCGGGACCAATAAATTGTGACAAACGCTTGCGCATAGCCACCACGCCTGCATCGGTATACGTTAAACACAGAATGTTCTGGGGTTGAGAGTCAGTATCCAGGAGTATTTTGCCAATTCGGCTGGCAAGGATCTGGGTTTTACCGGTACCAGGCCCGGCAATAACCATAACGGGGCCTTCAATAGTATCGACGGCAAGCCTTTGCTGAGGGTTCAGCTTTTGGTATTCTTCAACAAATCTCTGATTAAGGCGCTCCCGGTTCACGCTCATTAAACAAAGATAACGAACGGTCAACAGATACTACAGCGGCCTAATATGTAAACGCCCTTATGTTCAAAAACAGCTGCTAAATGTGCACAAAAATTTAGCGTTAGCGTGACAAAATGAGCTGTATTTCCCCGATTTTATCTCACTTTCGTGTATCAAATACGTCTTATTCCACTAAGGAGAAACAATTAGACCTTGATAATAAATAGCTTATGCGAAAAAAAGATATAGGGGTATCTTAGGGGGAATTGTTCTTTTTTTGGGAATAAAATCAACTTTCCTGCGTTTCTAACATTACAGATTTTCACTATAATGAAAAACCAGCACCCATTAAAAATATTTATCCTCGAGGATGATGTGTGGTATGGCTCTATGCTACAGCACTACCTCGCGCTTAATCCTGACTATGAGGTAAAACGATACCATAACTGTAAAGACTTCTTTAACCACCTGCACGAACGGCCGGAAGTAGTTACACTCGACTATTCCATGCCCGATATGGATGGCAGTGAAGTGTTAAAGAAGATCAAGGAAGTTGACCCCGGGATTCAGGTGATCATTATTTCAGGGCAGGAGGATATTAAGACTGCCATTAATCTTATTAAAAATGGTGCTTTCGACTACATTGTAAAAGACGATGATGCCAAGGACAGGTTGTGGAACAGCCTGTTGCATTTGAAGGAAATTGATGGACTGCGAAAAGAAGTGGAGCATTTAAAAGAACAGGTCGGAAAAAAGTACGACTACTCCAAATACCTGATAGGTAAAAGCCCGGTATTTGAGAAAGTGTTCAGTTTAATAGAAAAGTCCTGCAAGACCAATATAACAGTTTCCATTACAGGTGAAACCGGTACTGGTAAGGAGATGGTGGCTCGCGCCATTCATTATAATTCCGACAAAAGCAAAAAGCCATTTGTTGCAGTGAATGTGGCGGCTATTCCCCGTGAGCTGATAGAAAGCGAATTATTTGGACATGAAAAGGGGGCATTTACCGGCGCCATTACACGCCGTATAGGCAAGTTTGAAGAGGCGCATAATGGTACGCTTTTTTTAGATGAAATTGGTGAATTGGATATTAATCTGCAGGCTAAATTGTTGCGTGTTTTGCAGGAGCGGGAAATAACCCGGGTTGGGGGAAATGAAGTAGTGCCAATAAATGTACGCATCATAGTTGCTACCCATAAAAATCTGTTGGAAGAAGTGCAGGCCCGACGATTCAGAGAAGATCTGTATTATCGTTTAATTGGTTTGCCCATACAAATACCACCATTGCGGGAACGTGGAAACGATATTGTTATACTGGCCAAACATTTTATGGACCAGTTCTGCAAAGAGAACAATACCGATAAAAAATTGCTGTCTCCCGAAGCGCAACAAAGATTATTGCACCATGCATTCCCCGGTAACGTGCGCGAATTGCGGTCGGTAATTGAGTTGTCGGTAGTAATGGCCGATGGCGATACTATATTACCCGAGCACATCACGCTTAATTCCAATTCTTCTGTTAATGACCTGATGAATAAAGACAGAACGCTAAAAGAATTTGAATTACAGATCATACAACACTACCTGGACAAATACGACAAAGACGTATTGCTGGTAGCAAAAAAGCTTGACATAGGTAAATCAACCATTTACCGGATGATACAGGCTGGTGAGCTAAACGCCCGGTAAAATGGGTGTGTACTTGAAATAGTTTAAGACCATACCCGAACAAGAAAAAGTTGCACTGTCTTCATTTTTATGAAGGAGTGCTGAAAAGGTTCCTGCTTTTAGCTTTGAATTACCCTTAGCAATTAGTTCATCTAAACTCAATCAATCAACCGTGGCACAAGCCCTGAATTATAAAAGCCTGGGCAACAGGTATGTTTTGGTGGCCGAGGATGTGGAATTGAATCAATACCTGGTCAGGCATATTCTGGAGTCGTGGGGATTTACCGTAGATGTTGTAACCGACGGCCGTATGGCTGTTGACATGGTACAAAAGCACAATTATGACCTGGTGCTGATGGATATACAAATGCCTGAAATGGATGGCATAGAAGCTACAAAAGCCATCAGACAAATGAGCGATCCTGTTAAAGCAAACATTCCCATTGTAGCACTTACTGCCAATGCATTAAAGGGAGATTGTGAAAAATACCAGGCGGCAGGTATGAACGATTTTCTACCAAAGCCATTCAATGAGCAAAAACTGTTCATTGTGATATCCAATAATTTAAACACCGGTGCAAGTGCATCCGCAACAACGCCTATGAACGAATCAAACATGCCTGTTATAGGGACCGAAGAAAAATTGTACGATTTGAATATGGTACAAACTATTTCGGGCGGCGATGAGGGGTTTGTTAAACGGATGGTGCAATTGTTTATAGAAACGGTTCCGCCATCGATGGCAGATCTGCAAAAAGAAACAGCGGAACAGAATTGGGTGAATGCAAGCAAACTGGCGCATAAGTTAAAAGCAACTATTGACAGCATGGGCATTATCCGCATAAAAGAGGTGGTGCGAACAATTGAAGCGAACGGAAAGAAAGGAGAAGAACTGGAAAAATTACCCGGTCACGTGCAGGAAGTTATTACTGTGCTGGAGGCCTGTATGATGCAGTTAAAACGAGATTTTGAATTATAAATGCGTTGGGGCTTGGGTGAAAGATATTGAGAGGAAGAAGTAAGCCATAGGAAGTAGGAAGTTGACCCGTTGACAGCCTGCCCCGACATATCGGGGAGTTGACAAGTTGACGAGAGAAAAATACAGGAAGCAGGAAATAAGAAGTAGGAATTACGAAAAACGATATTTAATAAAGAAGTCGGAGGTTTGAAGCTTTTTGAGCTTCTTTCCTCCGACTTCTTATTTCATCCCGACCGAGGTCAGGATTATCCCGGCAGGCGGGGAATATGTTTTTCCAGTTCTTTTATCTGTTTAACAATTTCTGCGGTAGTAGGTTTCAGGGCCTTGGCTTTGCGGAAGAACTCTTTGGCTGCGCGAAACTCCCGTTTGTTCATCATAATATTACACATTTGCAGGTAGGCGGCTGCTTCATTTTCTTTATCGGGCAACCCTTCGCGAATAGCCTGGCGAATGTATTTTTCCGCTTGTTTGAAATCGTTCTTTTGTAAGGAGATCATTCCCATTTGCAGCATGCTGGCTCCTTTAACCTCTTTCATGGGCGTACCCAGATCGAGCCCCTTTTTCATATTCCTTTCAGCAGTATCAAAATCCTGTTCCATCATAGCCAGCTGACCTTTAAAGGTAAAGAAGGCAGAACGGATGGGTTTATACAGCAGGTTGGGATATTTAATAGAATTGAGCACCCTTTTGGCGCCTTCCAGATCGCCGGCTTCCATATGTTCCTGAATAAGGCGCATGGGGCCAATAAAGAAGTGACCGGCAATAAGGATAGCACCGATCAAATAGGCCGGAAATGCGGGCCAGAAACCACTGTAGACATTGGCCAGTACGCCCACAGCTATCAGCGCCAGACCCAGGTATAGGCGGTAACGTATGAGCCATGAATAAAACTTCATAAACCTTTATTTTTTAAGGATGGCAAAGATAGGTTAAATCGCTTTGTGGTTCATGGTTTGTTGTGCGTGGCTTCCATTGCTCTCCAGGGATAGTACCATAGTACTGTAATGGTAACTGAATAGCCTTGGTATTGCACCGGACTGCTCTGGCGGTTGCCTTAGAGTGCTCTAAGGGTGCTCTGGGGACTCTAGTCCGTATGACCATTGCCTGACCACTGCCTGAACACTACCCTAGAGTTCGGGTAGCATTCGCACTGTGTCTTAGCGGTTTAGGGAGGCGCCTGGGGCTTGCGGTTTGACGCGGTTTTCCGTCTATTTATTATCATCATTGATCTCGATCCAGTAGCCATCGGGGTCGCGGAAATAGAGCTGCTGAACGCCATCGACCCGTTTGGTGACGGTGTTCTTTTCGCCGGCCCAGTTTTCATAGGCTACCCCATATTTTTTTAGGTTGGTTATGAAATCGTTAATCGAGGGAACGCTAAAGCAGAGATGGGCGTTTTTATCGTGCGCGGTTTTGGAAGTGGCGCCAGAAATAATATGGAGGTGGCCATGGGTGCCAATGCTGAACCAGGTATGGCGGCCATCATGAAAAGGCTCGGGAATGGTATCGAGGCCAATCACCTGCTGGTAGAACTGGGTGCTTGTTTTCAGGTCAACCACGTATAAGGCAATGTGGTTAAGCACCGGCTTGTTTTGTGCGGCGGCCATCATGGTAATGAAAGACAGCGCCAGGCTCAATGAAAATATATAACATGCTTTTTTCATACGGGAATCAATTATGCTGGAAGTTAGTAAAACCAGCACAATAAAATTGCACGGCCAGCATTGGCCGTGCAACTCACTTTATTTTTAGTGACGATCCCAGAAGGCTGGCGGCTCAATGCCCAGGCTTCTTAAATATACGTAAGACTGTCCGCGGTGGTGGATCTCGTTATCAATAAAGTAAAGGATGAAAGAGATACAAGTGCCGGGCCACATGCCAAAAGCCACGTCCTGTTCTTCAAAACGCTGCGGAGGGATAGTGGCCCAGATCTCGTTGATTTCGGCCGTGGCCTGGTCCCACAGGGCCAGTAATTCGGCTTTGGTATTCACTTTTTCAGCGTCGGCCCATTTTTGCCAGGTGCCGGTAGCAATGCCTTTCAGTCCGGGAACTGCCATGCCAAGAAATTCATATACCAGCACGGAAAAAGGGCGCATACCGCCAAGAGAATAGGAAAAGAGTTTATCTTCAGGAAAGGCTTCAATGGTTCTACGGGTAAGGCCGCGATGACCTTGCCAGTGTTTCAGTAATTCCTGGGAGTTGATAACAGCTGCGGAGGTTAGACTTTGCGTAGACATGGTTATTATTTTTTGTGTATTGTTAATAAGTACAATGCAAACCTATTTATGGGTAGTGACAACAGTATGTCAGTAGCGGATCGGGAAAAAAGAAAAAATTGCTAAGGGCAGGATTTTCAGGGAATTAATCGGTTGGGCCCCGGTGTTTATTATTTTTCTTCTTATTTTTGTCCTCCACCGAGCGATAATTGGTGGTTTTTGGTCTCGTAGTTCAATGGATAGAATAGAAGTTTCCTAAACTTTTGATACAGGTTCGATTCCTGTCGAGACTACATCGACCGCCGAAGCCTTGGCGAAGGCGGTCAATTACAAAGTTACAAACCCGCATAGAATATTGATTTTATGCGGGTTTTTTGTTTTTGGTTGGCATAACCTGACAAAGAGTTAAGAAAGAAGGTGTTAAATAGCAAGCAGTATTATACGTATGCTATTCTAAATATCATTGTGTTGCCGGCCACTGCTTTATCAGTATTTCCCCAATTGTACCATAGCTGAGATTGTATTTAGGTGAGCTACCTGATAGTTCCGAGCTTATTCTATAGGTAATTAGTGGTTGATCCGTACATATCCCGTACCTATAAAGGAACGGCATATATACGGGATATGTACGGGATATGTACGGGATATATACGGAATAATCAGGAATCCGGAATTAATCCGGCCTAAATCCAACGCCTATCTCACTTCAGACAGACATGAATGTAAGTACTATGTTGCAGGGATGATTTTCATTTGGGAAGGGTATCAACGGGCAGAAATCGAAACACAATCTGAAATGTGTACACACCACCAGGGAGAAGTTGAAGGCGTTTACCAAGCATCAGTACAAAGTAACAGACCTGCCACTGAAGGAAATAAAAGCAGCCTTTGCCGGAGACTTTGAGCACTTTTTAGTTACCCTTGAAAAAGGCTGTAACAATACCGCCATGAAGTACATCCGCATCCTAAAGCGGGTACTAAAGTTTGCAGTTGACCAGGGCTGGCTGGAAACTAACCCGGTGGGCCGGTTCAAATGCACATATATAGAACCATCTCGCGAACGGCTGACGATGGAAGAAGTAATGACCCTGTACCATAAGGAGTTTGCGGTTGAACGGTTAGCCGAGGTAAGGGATGTATTTCTTTTCAGTTGCTACACCGGCTTTGCCTATCAGGATGTTTACAACCTGACACCCGATAATATTGTAACGGGCATCGATGGTGAAAAGTGGATCGCCACCGACCGCCGAAAGACCGGAACACCCGAACGGGTGCCGCTGCTCCCCATTGCCTTAGAGATCGTCGAAAAATACAAAAACCATCTTTGGTGCCGCAGCAAGAACCGCTTACTCCCGGTAAACACCAACCAGTGTTACAATGGCTACCTGAAAGAAATAGCCGAGCTATGCGGCATCAAAAAGTACCTCACCACCCACATGGCGCGCCACACGTTTGCTACCACTATTCTGCTGGAGCAGGATGTGCCGATTGAAACGGTTAGCCAGTTATTAGGGCATAGAAGCATACGTACTACACAGATATATGCTAAGGTTAGTCAGAAGAAGGTGAGCCAGAATATGAAGGTGTTGAAGGAGAAGTTGGCGGGGATGAAGGGTGAGGTGAAGGAAGGGATGGGGTAATTCAGTTATTAAATTGTGTTTGCATTACAGGCTCCCTTTCAGGAATGAAGGGAACCTCTTTATTGTACCAGGGAATGTTTACTCACTGCGTTTATGCTTTATCTGCAGATATTGTTTGCAGTAAGTCAATAAAATTAACAGAATTCCCTAAGTTATGAAAATGATACCCTTTTTGTATATTACAAATTATTAATCTAACGACCTTCATTTTTTAACCCCCTAACGACATGCAACCAGGAATTGATCTTTCACCAATTTACACACTAAGGAGCAATTTTACTATTATCGGATTGACGGGAAGAACCGGCTCAGGATATGTAGATATTGCTATGCAACTAACCAAAGGGTTCAATAAAAAAGACTATCCGAATCCGGACTCATTTGACCTAAGTCATAATTCGTACAAAAAGTATAAGATTGCTTACAATTATGCAACCGAAAATTTTAAAAAATTTACATTAATAAGGTATCGAGATGTAATAGCTCTCTATTTAACAAAGTATTCTTACGGTTGTTTTATTTCATTTTTAAAAAGCGATGACCTTAAAAATTTTTTCTTGAAGTCAAAAGCAAAGGTAGAATACGATTTCACAGAAGAAATTAAGATTTTGGCTACCCTTGAATCAACCTTCAATGACATACATGCAAGATTTAGTGAAATTAATTACGAAGATGAACTTAGAAAGGCAGAATGGGCTCCGAAATTAAATGAGTTATTTTTAGATTCAACTTTCCAAACATTTTGCACAGATTTTCATCGATCGCTCCAAAAGTCATCCTTCGTCAAACATAATATTTTGATGGAGATTCTGACTACCAACATGAGGAAAAGTGGGAACCCTTATAGATCTGACGGAAAAGACTCAAATAATTTATTTTCAATAGCTAAATTAATTAACTCCATTATCAAGGCAATTAGAAAATCCAATCAAGATTCTACAAAAATTGTAATCGAATCTTTTAGGAATTCTTTAGAAATAATGTACTTCAAACAGCGATATTCTGCATTTTATGTAATTGCTGTAAATAGGGAAAATCCCATCAGGGAAAGCGAATTAAAAAAAGCATATGGGCCAGAGTACGATAATGTTAAAAAGATTCTAGAAAACGAATATACTGGAGGTAAAGGGAAAGGATTTTATAGGCAATATGTACGTGATTGTATTGAAAAAGCAGATATTCATATATCATTTCGTGATATAAACGAAACTCAAGAATTAAACGATGCCTTATCTGAAAAACGAAAAGCGGGCCAAGATACTACCTCTCCATACTATTCCTGGCCGATGCAATTGATAAAGTACATTGCATTAATTGAACATCCTGGGCTTGTTACCCCATCTCCTGAAGAAAGATGCATGCAATTAGCTTATACTGCAAAATACAATTCTGGATGTATTTCAAGACAAGTCGGGGCGGCAATATGTGATGAGTATTATTCAATTAAGGCAATAGGTTGGAATAATACGCCTTCAGGCCAGGTTCCATGTGTAATTAGAGACGCGCGAGTTTTATTGGGATCAATTGAAGGTAGCCCCAATAATAGCAACTCTAAAAATTTTGATCTAGAATTACAAGCCTTTACTCCTTATGAAAGAAATAATGCCGAATTTAAAGAAGCCTTAAAATATCATTACAAAAATGCTATAGATTCGAATGAACACTTGTTGAAAGGGCGAAACGTTTGTATGTGCTTCAAGTCATTGCAAAATTCTTGCTCGGAAGGAAAAAATCAAGTTCACACGAGGGCCTTACATGCGGAAGAAAGTGCTTTCCTCCAAATTACAAAATATGGAGGTACTGCAATTAAAAATGGAAAGCTTTTTACAACAGCTAGCCCTTGTGAGTTATGTGCTAAAAAAGCCTATCAACTGGGAATTAAGGTGATTTATTACGTAGATCCATATCCTGGAATTTCAACTGAACAAATTCTTTCAGCAGGGACAACTCCACCGGAGCTCCGACTTTTCAATGGGGCAATTGGAAATGCTTATCACTGGTTATATGAGCCTTTTATGGCCTATAAGGATGAGTTGTCATTAATATTAGGATTGGAGATAAAGGATAAATTATCGAAGTTGGAAGAGGAAAATTCAAAAATGCATTTAGAAAATGAAGAATTAAAAAAGCAGTTGTCGGAATTGAAGGGAAATAAGTAAGCTAACCAGTTAAAACTTTTGTTGTATTGACGAAAACCGGAAAATCATTATAGGCGGCAGTTGATATTTATTATTAAGGATATGCTGAAATGTAGCCAGCGTCAAATGAAGCGGGAATTGAAGTTTGCGGTTGATCAGGCTGAAGAAACGAACGCGGTGGGCAGGTTCAAATGTTTATATGTGGAATCATCTCTGAAACGGTAACGATGGAAGAAGTAATAACCTTGTACCATAAGGATTTTTCGGTTGAACAATTAGCTGAGTTAAGGGTGTAATCCTTTATAGTTGTTCACTGGCTTTGCCTACCAGGATCTGTACAACTCTAACCCCCGATAACATTGTAACCGGCATCGACGGTGAGAAATGCCAATTTGGTCGATTTCGCTTATGCGTGGTCAAATTGAGTTAGGAGCGGATTCCTGGCAGGCAATCTAATTGTTCCTGTCGAGCGTTGGATTTATTCATCCCGCATTAAAAATTGATAATCAAAGCTTGTAGGAATACTAATTCAAATAGACTTAAATGAATAGCAAAGCAGAAAAGTTTAATTCCTACCTGTTAATGTTATTGGGATGTTCGATGGATAAAGGACAATGTTTTATCTGAATTGAAGAATATGTGTCGTCGGTTCGATCCTGGCCAACACCACGAAAAAAAAGGAGCGATTATAACAAAGGTTGTAATCGCTTCTTTCTTATTGATACAACATCTTGCCCGACCAACTCAACTCGCCTGTTTATGTAAACGGTAATCCGGAAAAGTGCTTACATGACCCTCAACGTTTGCAAAAACCTGCTTGAAAATTTCCAATCGGGTATCAGGGTCAAAGGTTGTGTTGTTATCACGTTCAGCGCCTAGTATATACATTTCCCAATCTTCGGCGGAAATTTTATCCTGATTGTCAAATAGCAACTTTGCAAGTTCTTGTTCCACTTCGGAAGCATTCAACAAATCCGTCCATTTTCTAAACCCAATTATCTTCGCAATGATGTGTTGGGCTTTCATCAGACTGAAATCTTCTTCGTCAATATCAAAGTACAATACGATACTAGCTATATTAAAGTATTTTGGGCTATACTCATATAGAAAGTCGCCAATGACTTGATCGAAAACTTTCGTTTTCGATTGATAATCCCTGAAAAGATTTTTTGCCTGGAGTTTGAAAAATTCAGTGTGGGTCATAATATAATCTTTATTGTTGCCCAAGACCATTACCTACAATATCTAGCGTTCGTAATCTTGGGGTAGATAATACTCTTGGAATAAATTTTATATTATCAATTGGCTGATGAAATCTTTGTACGAACGAACAGGCTTGCCAAAAAGCACATTGGTATAAAGGTATAGGATTTCCCGAATTAAGCAATAGGAGGATATAATGTTTTCTTGAACTTTTACGGAATGAAAATGGCATAATTTTTCTCTAAAAATAGCCTTTCATCTTTATTAGTTGAGAGTACAATTAGTCCACTTTTCTATATATGAGACAGTATAAATTTAATGATCAGAAAACCCCGCATAATACGAAGCAGGCAGTATGTTCCAGGTAAGCGATACCATACTGCGATGTTAGGTGCAGGGAGTTTCTTTTTGTCCAGCCGGGGAAAACGCAAACGATGACATATATAGTAAACAAAAAATGTCCTGTCTTTTTCTGTTCATTTTTCTCTACCTACTTGTTTTTTATTCGTTTACCTTTCACAAATACCGATTCAATTTCCAACGTGTTGGAAATATTCTCAAGTGGGTTTTTATTCAGCATTAATAACGAAGCTTCTTTTCCAACCTCAATTGTGCCAAAATCCGAATGAATCTTCAGAAAATGGGCCGGGTTAATAGTAGCCGCTTTTAACGCTTCATAATTTGAAAGCCCGGCCTCATGCAGCAGCTGCATTTCCTGGTGCAAAGAAAGACCCGGTACTAATCCGGGAATAGTAGGTGCATCCGTACCAGCCAGCAATAAAACACCAGCCCTGTTGAATGCACTGACCAGTTTTAGTTGATACTCGTATCCAAACTGCAAACGGGAAATAGATAATGGACTGCTGAATTTTTTGGGAATAAAACTAGTTTCCTTCGACCACTGCCAGGCTATCGCTATTGGATGGGACAACACCAAAGGAACTGTTTTTACATACGCTTCCAGGTTGATTGCTGATTGAAGAATAGACTTAAAGGCAATTAACGTTGGACTGACAGCTTTTTGATAGAACCTAACTGAATCAGCTAAAGCCGGAATGTAAATTGGATTCGGTTTCTCCGGAATCTCAATATTGCCCATTAAATAATTGACAGGAGGGTTATATAGAAATTCCTCGGCATGTGCAATCAATTCCTGGTTGCTATGTAAGACGCCTGAAGTAGTTACTCTTTGCGGAATGTGACCAGCGATCCGTAATCTATATTTAAATGCTTCCCTGCTGATTTCGTAAAAGCCCTCTTTGGATAAGTCAGAATAGATCTTTACAAAATCGTAACCAGCATCCCTCAAGCTTTGTAATAATTTCTTTGCTTGAAGGGCAGTCATGCTTGGGTCGTTAACCTTGGGTCCGGAACACTGAAACTCAGGCCCATACACTAAACCTTTTCTTATACTGTCGCGGTGCTGCAAAAGTTGGGGTGTCCCATTCAATGCGAGACCCTTCACGATGCCATACTGGAAGTAAAGGCTGTCGTAGGTTTGAAATAAAGCTGCGTTGGATCCATAATGTACATGGCAATCAATCAATGCAGGCATTAGATACTTTCCTTTTCCATCAATAAACAATCCTTTTCGCAACTTAGACTTTCCTCTTTCTGCATGCTGCTTCAGGTCCTGGATCTTGCCGTTTTCAATGAAAACATCCATTCCTCTTAAGAGGGTATCTTTATAAAGTGGAATAACATTCACGTTCGCAATTATCAACCTATTACTTCTTTGGTTTTGGCAATATAAATTAAAGCAGTGCTGAAAAAGAAACGCTAATAGTAGAATAGAACGATAACGCATGAAGTATGTATTGTAAATTAAATGATCCGCCATCAATCGCAATTCCGCGTTAGTTCAGGATGGAATGTTAACCGGAGTATTGTCTGGCCATCTTTGAGAAATGATCAAAGCAATCCCACAAAATGCCATGCAGGTAATCACGCCAACAAAATTTTCTGCTTCTTTCCATTGTGGGAATCGAACAGCATAATACAGATGTAGTGATAGTAGCCAGATAAGTAATACTGCAGCCAGTAAAAGCATTATTTTTTCAGTTTTATATCCGGTAAAAATGGAAATAGCTGACCCCATCAACGCAATACCTCCCATAAATGTCCAGAATTTGGGAAACGGGATATATTTCGGTACCAGGGTGCTTACTCCATTCATACTCACAATGTGTGCCACCGAAAAATTATACAACATGATTGCGTATAAGTATATACCTACCGGAGCCAGCTTATAAAGAGAGATCAAAATCCTGTTTTCAGGCCTGGGAGCATTGATTGTCGAGATCAGAAAAAAGCCTCCGCTTAATGCCAGCACCTTATTCAAATTTACCCAAAGATCGCTGTTCTGAGGGCCTGCGGATAAAAATACAGGTAAGTGCCCAAACAGCAGTAATGCTAAAAAGACCACTCCCATTATTAAGGAAAGGGTGTGAAACTTTTTACCGATAACAATCAGCAGACCTGTAATGATTAATAATAAAGCTGTCAGGTACACGAGCCAGTATAATCGGGAAGGTATATTCGTTAAATCAGGTATAATGATCGGTCGGATGCCAGGATATATGAAATGAAGGACGCCGATACCTGCTATACAAATGCCGAAAAATATGCGGCCGATAACTAACAGATGATTCATGATTTAAATGTTTCAATTTAAAAATGGTTTTCGGAAACTGAGTGTAAATGCATGGCAAGTAAGCATTTATGATGGTGCGGTGCAAAATATAACCCCGACAAAAGCCTGCAAAAGCAAACAAATTGAATAAAAGCTAACTTTATCATCTATCTAATTATCATGAATGAACGTGACCTGGTAAAGGATGTTATTTTGGAGGTTTTTAATAAAAGCGGCTATTCCGATACCGTCCAAATGACCCAACGTGACTTTGATTATATCTCATCCGAGATCGAAAAAAAATCGGGCATAGTGATAAGCGGTACCACTATAAAAAGACTGTCGTTTGGAGATTTTAGCCGGCTTCCTCAGGTTGCTACCCTCAATGCGATTGCCAATTACTTCGATTACAAAACGTGGCAGGATTTTAAAACTTCCAGGTCTAAAATCACAAAGCCGGAGAAAGAAATTTCTTCTTCCATTATCAGGAAGCGGGAATTCAGATTCTTAAAAAGGAAGCTGGTTTATATTTCTGCTTCTATACTTGTAATAATTGTGATTTTTGGTTTTTTTTTATTTAAATCAAGCCCGGGTATTTCTAATGTGGAAAATGCAAAATTTTTCTGCCAAAGAAGCACCCGTAACGAAGTGCCCAATACGGTAATATTTAATTATGATATAGACCACGTACACGCAGATAGTTTTTTTATACAGCAGTCATGGGATAAAAACAGAAGGAAAAGGATTTACAAGAATACGCATACCATAACTGATATATACTACGAACCTGGCTACCATATCGCCAAGCTGATAGCCAACGATTCAATTATCAAAACAATTGATGTGCACATACCAACAGACAGGTGGTTTTTCTATGCTATAGATAATATTGCTAATTACATACCTGAGTATATAAAAACAGACAAGTATTTAAATAATGGCATTTTAGGATTATCTGCACAACAAGTAAAGGAAAATAATATAGATATCACCAAAGACAAATTATACCATTACACGTATTTCCCCAGTGAAATGACGGTAAAATCAAATAATTTCAGGTTAAAGACAAAGATTCGAATGAATGAAGTAACGAATAGTTTATGTCCATATATTACTATTGAACTATTTTGCCAGGGCTATTTCATTCTGATGAAAACGACTAATAAAGGTTGCGCCAACAAGGCGTCCCTATTATTGGGGAAGGAAATAAAGGGAAATGAAGCAGATCTGACAGCATTGACATTTGATGTAAGTAAATGGACTGATGTGGAAATTGCTTCAACTAACAATATTGTCAGTATATATATAAATAATAAAAAAGTTTTTTTTGCGCCCAGCTTCGATCGTATAAAATACATTTCAGGCTTCGCCTTTATTTCAAATGGATTGTGTGAAATGGATAAAGTGGAATTAACCGGTTTGGATGGAAAAATTGTATATAAAAATGAATTTTAGTAATTATGCATGGTCTTTTGTGTAGGATGTGGAATACCGATCAAAATTAAAAATATCACTGGTGGAATTATCATTGAAAGGAGCCAAGATCATTGCACGGAAAGACGAACATAATTTCAATTTTTTACTTTTATCAACAATAGGAATAAGGTGAAGCTGTAGACTTTCAAAGTTGCGTACTGACAGTAACGCCCTTTCCGTTAGCACCATTCGATGAAATTACTTGCAAAAATTACTCAGATATTTAGAAAGCCCATACAAAATCCAGAACCGGACGTCCTTTTCCCTGGATTAGTAACGGCAAAGCAATACGCTGCATTCAAACCAGCACAGCGCATGCAGGCTGTTATGATCGTTGGCGCCGCCGCCGATGTAAAACACTACAGTTTTTTGAAATGGTGTGTAGAAAATGATCTGGACTTGAACGTAAGATTTGCAGCATTAAAGCGACTACCCAATTTTCATGAACAAAAGGATTTACAGCAGTTCTTAACGCAGTTGGATCTCTCTTCAAACCGCTCAATTTTGGAGCCGTACCTGTCGATGGCCTTACACCGAACAGGTCTTATAAAAGAGAACGAGCTGAAGTCTCGGCTTAACGATGGCTAACAAGGTATTCATGCAATGGTGGATGACGTGCATTATCAGCCTCAGATTTTCAAATCAGCTTTTTTATATTTAAGTAAAACTAACGAAAATAGCAACAGTATAAAGAAATGAGTTCTAACATCCAAATAAAAGAACAAAGTCAAACTAACCTGGGTAGATTTCTAGACAAGACTATTATTTTAAATGATTCGATTTATTCGATCTCAAACATACCCCTCTTTTGATTTGATCAGCCAGCAGATATTAACGGCCCTTTTTACAACACATTTATTGTCAATTCTGCACGTCTATCGGCCAAATCTGCACGATTATCAAAAAAACATTTTTTGTCTTGCTGACAGGGATTAAAGTGTCTACTTTGCAGGTTAAATTAATAAAATAACCACAAACAGATGAAACCTATCCATTACAAAGCTGGTTGTAG
The DNA here is from genome assembly GCF_017742245.1 of Niastella soli. Classification (GTDB taxonomy): domain Bacteria; phylum Bacteroidota; class Bacteroidia; order Chitinophagales; family Chitinophagaceae; genus Niastella; species Niastella soli. The sequence goes on along the minus strand of NZ_JAGHKO010000001.1, from coordinate 1,022,119 downwards.
TTTATAAATAACTTTTAATACTGGTTCAAATAAATAGCCCCGGCCAAACTATACCGGGGCTTTACATAACCTTATTAAATATGAGCTATTAAATAAGAATCCTGGGAAATTACAATGTCCCGTTTTATTTTACCAATACGGTACATCTTGCAAGCTTACCTCAAAGCATTTATTTTAAGTCCGGAATTATCAAACCCTAAAAACACCTTTATCTTGAAACGTATTGCACTGATTTGCCTCCTGGGGCTTTGCCTGCAGGTAACCGCTCAGAAAAACTATCAAAGAGGCCAGGTTGTTGTTACAAACGGCGATACCTTAAAAGGCTGGATCGACTACCGCAACTGGAACGTTAACCCCACTTCAATCAGGTTCAAACTGGATTCTTTAGCCGACAACGCCCGCCAGTTTACAACCACTGATATCAGCTTTTTTCAGGTAGCTGGCGACAAATACCTGAAAGCTATTATAACAAAAGACATGCTGCCCGTTGATATAAATCACCTGGTACCTGACTCCACAGTAAATCAACAAACAGATACCGCTTTTTTAAGGGTGCTGGTAGAAGGACCCGTATTGAATCTATACGAGGTGTATGATTTTAAACCACATTATTACATACAAGACAGCACTAAAAGTTATCGCGAACTTACCTATAAATGTACTCTGGACGAAGTAACTAATCGGATGAAAATAAGTAACTATTTCCGCGGCGACCTAATTGCTTATTTGATCCTTCGACCACAGTATGATAAAAAACTCGCTCGCCGGATAGAAAATATAAGTTACACTAATAAAGAGATAGGAAAAGTGGTAGCTACCATGAATGGTTTAACGGGTCAAAGCGTTCCCTATGTTTCTAACGACAGCAAGAAATCAATTTCTTTTTATGCAGGCGCTGGAGCAATATATAGTACCATGACGTTTAGTGGTGATGCTAATTTAATTGGTGATAATGTTTATTTAAAAGGAATTGATTTTGGCTGGAAGACCGGTCCGGCTATATTGGCTGGGCTAGAACTTTCTTCGGAAAGGAACTTCAAAGAACTTTCATTCAGATTAGAGGTCGCGTACAGTTCAATAGGCTATAAAGCTAATAACCTTGTTATAAGGAGCAACTCAAGTTTCGATACTGTAAATTACGAAATTAAACAGCGGAATATTACTCCTTCGGTTACTGGTTTATATCATATTATAAGAAAAGAAAAGTTCCGGTATTATATAGGCGCCCAGTTCGCTGTCAACCTATCCAGTTACCCTGCCAATGCATATACAGCGAAGCACCCATGGTCAGCAAATCCTACTCATTCCAATGATTTTATTTCATTTAATAAAACCTGGCCTGTTATTAATATTAAAACAGGAGCCATTATTAATCAAAGATGGGATATAGGTATAACCGGAAGTGTATGGTGTAGCAATGTTAATACTCCTGTAATGCATAATAAGGTTAAACAATATGTATTATGGCTGGTTTATCACTTTAAATAAACAAATGAAAATTGCTTCAATAGAAGCCCCCGGTGCATTCCGGGGGCTTTTTATGTTCCGGAAGTTTGATAAAACTCTTGTGTATCGCCTCCTGAAAACTGTTACTATTAATTGACCGAGGTCTTTGCCCTATCTCCCGAATCTTTCGGTCAATCAATCACTCGAAGCCAATATAGGTGAGCCGCAGTAGCGTATGCGTTCCGTTTTCATTATTTTTGTCCCCGAAAGGTTTCAACAATGATAATAGACCATAAAAAATATGACTTGTTTGGAAAGACAGTGGTCCAAAAAGTGGTCATAACGCCCCCTTTTCAATTTACTTTCCCCATTGCCGACAATGCATGTTTTTTATATATGCTGGAAGGCGAGACCCAATACCAGTTAGATGAGGAACAAATAAATATTCCTTGCAAACATTCGTTATTTCTAAATTGTATTAACTCTCGCAAGCAACTAAGTAATTCAAATTCCAGCGTTACGAATGAGATAGTCATTGTAAATTTCCATCCGGATATATTAAAGAGGATCTATGATAGAGAATTGCCGTTATTACTTCAGGCGCCTCAAAAATTAATTTCAAATAAGTCGACTGAAATAATAAATAATGACTATTTAATTCAAAAATACATTGAAGGATTATTGTTTTATTTTAAAAATCCATCTCTGATCAATGAAGAGATCCTAATTCTGAAATTGAAGGAAATTATACTCCTGCTGTCGCAAACACGGAATGCAGAATCGATCCAGGTGATATTGTCTCAGCTTTTCTCACCGGCTACTTATACTTTTAAGCAAATAATTGAAGCACATCTTTTTTCTCAGTTAACCATTGAAGAATTAGCCCAGCAAACCAATCTAAGTCTCTCTTCTTTTAAACGGGAATTCGCAAAATTATACCATGACACTCCTGCTAATTACATTAAAACCAAAAGACTTGAAAAAGCAGCCGAATTACTTTTAGTATCTAGTGAACGAATAACAGATATTGCTTTTGAATGTGGATTTAATGATCTGGCAAGTTTCACTAAAAGTTTTCATGATAAATACAACGTTACACCTACCGGCTATCGTTTGAATCAAACTGCAAAATAACTGAACCAATCTGCAGAACGAATGATAGGCTCAATAGATCCGCAAGATTTAAGAGAGGCATTTTGAACTGGAATGCCAAATAATTGAACTTATCTCCAAAGCCACTCCTCTCTTCACAGGCCAATTTTGCGGAATAAAAAATAAAATTATGGGACTATCCAATTTGGGGATCTTTCACACCGTCATTGGCCTCATGGCCATCGTAGCTGCACTCATATCATTTTTTAGATTTGGTAAAATTAATTTGACCCACCTAACCGGGAAAATATATTTCTACGGTACCGTCATTACTGCATTAACAGCACTAGGTATTTCCAAGCATGGCGGCTTTAATCCAGGGCATATCTTTTCAATACTTATTTTTATTTTAGTCGTAATTGCCTTCTTTATTTCCTCTAAAAAGAAAGGGTATAACAGAGCCCGTTATTTTGAAAACTTTTTTCTATCCTTCAGCTTTTTTTTGTCTCTGCTTCCTACAGTCAATGAGACATTTACCCGAATTCCTGTTGGACATCCATTAGCTAAAGATATCGCTGATCCACTAATTGCTAAAACTCTGCTTGTACTTTTAGTATTATTTGTTGCAGGTTCAATTTATCAATTTATAAGGCAACGAGTAGTCAATAAAATGTATAGAGAGGAATTGAAACCGCATTAATTCTCTACCTTCGATTCATTTAAGAACGCTCAAGAAAAATCGTAATAACATGATCAAGCGGCCGCGTGTTATCTGTTTAATGATGACTTCTGTTGACGGAAAGATACTGGGGGAAAAATGGGGTGATGACAAACTGGTGAAAATCCTTAAAGAAAGCTTTGAGAAAGTGCATGAACTTATTGGTAACAAGAGCTGGATCGTAGGTAGAACCACCATGGAAAAGGACTTTACCCATTACGCAAAGCCGGTGCATAAAGAGGTGGATCAGGTTATTAGACGGGAAGATTTTGTAGCAAACCGGCATGCAGATTCTTTCGCAGTAGTAATAGACGGGCATGCCAAACTGGGCTGGAACAGCAGCGATATGCTGGGGCAGCATGTGATCACCGTATTAACAGAACCGGTAAAAGACAGCTACCTGGCGCACCTACAGGAGATTGGCGTGTCGTATATTTTTGCCGGTAAAGATTCAGTTGATCTGAAAGTGGTACTGGAAAAGCTAACCGCCTTATTTGGTATTGAAACGCTGATGCTGGAAGGTGGCGGGCACCTGAATGGTAGTTTCCTTAACGAAGGTTTGATAGATGAATATAACCAATTATTGTTGCCGCTTGCCGATGGTCGTATGGAAACCACTTCTGTTTTTGAGATTGAAGAGAAAAACAGGAAGTTTGATGCTACCCTGCTGCAATTACAGGAAGTAAAGCAGATCGAGCATGAGGTTGTTTGGTTACGATATAAAGTGTTGGGGCAGGTATAGAAAAATCAATAAATTAAAAAGGTCCGCGTTCACTTTCAGGAGAGAGTCCAGTCAGCCCTAACGCCTCTGCGCTCTATAAGAAGCTATTCTGGCGTTTATTTTATCTTAGACAACATCTATAGTCAGCCGGTGGAACAAAGGTGCTTTTCACCTGATTCTTAAAAGATAACTCTATAATTTACGTAACTTTAATTGCCTCAGCAAACCCTGTCCCATGAACGATGCTATTCGTCATCTTTTCCTGTTATGCCTGACTTGCGTTGCCTGGCAACCAGGGAATGCGCAGGTCTCTCGGCGATTATCAGAAGAAACCGTCAGCTATTTTTTAGCTAACCAGTTCCGGATAAGTGTTAGACCTGCACTGGCACGTAAAGCCAGTGTAACTCCCAACGCTACTTATGATCCGGGAGCCTCCAATTTTATCAGTCTTGGAGCGGGCATTGATTATTATTGTCACTTTAGTGAATCCTTCTCTTTGATCACCGGGTTGCATGGTCTTTGGCATGGCTCTAATTTTACTTTTTTAGTTCCGAAAACCGTCTTTCAACCTGAACTTGACTATGATCTTGATCAAAGTGGATCTATTTCCGGGGGGCTTAACCATGGCTTGTTATCGCTTCAATCAACCCTTGAGAAAAGATGGTTCAGCAAAAAGGAAACAATCTGGAGCGCGGGATTAGGACTGGCCCTTAATTACTCCCTTACTACCAATTACGAATTTGATTACAATGTATATCATAATGGGCAATTAGTGAATTATGCCTGGTTGGGGTATAATGCCAATAATCAATCAAAGCCGTTTTTATCAGCTCATGCCATGGCAGGACGTTATTGGAAAATAGGAAAGGACCGTTTCATAATCACCAATTTCGTTATAGATTACTCCTTCACTAATTTTGCAAAAGGGTATTATTCATTTAATGTTCCGGGAAAGCCCGTGGTAACCGGCGATTATAAAATTGATGGGTCCTATGCTGCTATCGACGTGAGCTATCCCTTATCAAGAAAGAAAAGAAGATAGTGCCTTGGCGTTAGCTGTAAAGTTTTCTTTAACCGTGATCAACCTGTTCATACAGGTAATTGCAGGTTTACTTTATATACATCCTCGTTTTTGGTTTCAATGAAAGTAAAACGGTTACCGTAAATAAGCTCCAGGCGTTTTTTTACATTCTGAACACCAATGCCGCCCATTTTATCTTTCACATTTTTGTTTTTATGATTTTCCAAAGAAAAATAAAGTTGCTGGTCAGTTATATGTAACCGTAAAATTACCGGTTTGTCCGGCATAGTAAGCTCGCCATGCTTAAAAGCGTTTTCCACCAGTGGGAAAAGTAGCAGAGGAGCTACCCGTTTGTTTCGTATATCACCCTCAATGGAGAAGTCGAAATAGATCATTTCAAAATGACGCATTTTTTCCAGGTCAATATAGCTATTTATGTAGCGGATCTCTTTTTCAAGTAACACCATATTATTCGCATCCGATTTTTCATACAACATATACCGCAGCAACTCGGATAACTTAAGAATGCTATTTCCTGTTAGCTTGCTGTTTTCCAGCACGGATAAAGAATAGGTATTGTTCAATGCATTAAAAAGAAAATGGGGATTCACCTGCATTTCCAGAAATGACAGTTCTGCGCGTAATTTCTGGTTCTCAAGTTCTCGGGTGTTCTTTTCCTGCAGGTACCAGGCAACAGCCGACCGGTATGCAATAGCTAAGACAACAATGGAGAACGTAAAATAGATATTAGTTTGAAAGTAGGTCTTGAACTGGTGGCTGAGCAATCCCAGCGGGTCATTAGCCGTTTTTTGCCAACGCTCTCCCGAAAAGGCATTCGTTTTTATACTATTATCATGGAAAATCTGCTCGATGAAATAGGTTGAGATCCTGAATTTCAGGTATGTAAATAACACCGGTAGCACAATACAGCTGATACTCAGCCATACCCACCTGGTTTTTTGGATCACGATCTTGCGCATCAGGTAAAAGGCCGTCAGGTAAAACAGGAAGAAGTTAGTCGTGGCCATTACCACAAAGCTCTGGCTGAAAAAGCTCCAACTAATCCACGGCGCATTAAGGGCCATTGGAAGAAAGGCGATCGCATATACGAGCAACCAGCATGCCCAATGGGCAAAAAATAAAAGCAATGGCCTTCTGCTAAAAATCGAGAAGGACAGATGGGTATTATTAGAATATAAACTCACCAAATTGTGGGATGAAATTGATCGCATCAATCTATTGAAATAGTTCTTGCGGTAGATTTTCAAAGGACATATTGGTGTTTTTGATGGACGAATTTTGGAAATTGGCTGATGAAAGCTGCCGTTGCCGGGACGTGTGATATTTTGTTTTTGGGTGGCGTAAAATGGGTTCGCTATACTGGAAGAAGTCCTTGATTTAAAGCGTTGTAGAAGAGATTGACCTTAAGGCAACAACCCTTATTTTATGTCATATTTTTTCTATTTTTACCCTTATTTTATTACAAATAAATGCATAAATTACCCTAATTTTATTACATAACGCTGATTTATGTTTGATAGGGTATTCAAGGTGAATTAATAAAATGGCATCAAAAGAAGAATCGTAAGCCATTGATTGTCAGAGGCGCCAGGCAGGTGGGGAAAACTACAGCCATTCGACAAATCGGAAAAGATTTTTCCCAATTTATATATTTGAATCTTGAGCTGCCTGAAGATAAAAAGCCCTTTCTCGAATTTGTTAATTTTGATACGCTACTCCAAACATTATTCTTTCTAAAAGATAAAAGCCTTTCAATACGCTCAGAGACTTTAATCTTCATAGATGAAATCCAGATTAGGAGTGTGGGACAGCCACCAGACCTTCGGGGCTTGTTTCTCAACATCCATGGGGAAAATTTATAAACCTAATGAGATAGATGGAATTACCGGTCCTAAAATAGATATTACATTAGTGGGTGCCAGTAGCGCACGTTACTTCTGTAGCCCGCTTCAGATGAATACCCAATGGAGCAGTCTCTATGAAAATATTCCAGGGGCTACCATTTCCAAATTTGTTAATTACTATACAGATAATATTCCTATAACTGTCGTGGATTTTGACCAGATGAAGACAGATTCCTTGTTGCAGAAATTAACGATTGTTGATGACCAGGCTATGTATTCGGGGCGCAAGACCCCCTTTCTAATCTTTTTTCAAAATGCTAAAGGGCAAAAAGGTATCCTCAAAATAAAAGAAGATAAAAGGGACGGACAGGCGTCGGACTATTACGTGTTGTTTGACCTTAAAATGCAAGCAAACCCCCAATAAGGTGCAGCTCTCTTGGCGATGGCTGCCTAAAATGTATCCGTCGTCAATACCACCTGTGTACCCGGGGACTCAATTGCGGGATTATCTTCTGCTGTGATAAAGACCCTTGAGGGCTTATAGGTGCTTACTGATGATATGTCGGCTTTCTTTGCTTTGGATAACATACTACTTCCGGTATGCAACTGGCCAATGTTTTTAGGGCCGCTTTCTTTTGTTTCTATCCAGACTACATAGGTCTTTTTAGAAGGGGTAAGTTTTTTGGGATCTGCCAGGTGGTCTACGTGTATATCAATTTCATAGTTTTTGTTCTTGTCCTTTCTAACTTTCACGCTGCCTTCCGCTTCCGGCACAACGGTTGAAGTAACAAATCGAACTGTTTTTTTTTGGCTATATGACGTAAGATAAAAAAAGGTAACTAGTGACAGCAGGCACAATCTTAAAGTCATTGATAGTGTAGGTCTCATGGCGCTATTTTTTTCAAAAATAGCAAATGGTATATGGCTGGTGAGATTTAACGGTAAACTGGAATTTAACCCAACTGTTTAAGGGCAGGAAAATAGCTGCCTATTTACATGCACCTGCTAAAACGGATAGCCCAATGCAAAATTCCAGATCAGGTTTTGTTTTCGCCAATCCCGGTTACCCAATTGAATATCCTTGAACGTCCATCGCTCTCCTTCTTCCAACCAGGGTTTATAGAAAGGCATAGCCAGGTCTAAGCGAATGATCAAAATACTTACATCAATTCGCAATCCCAAACCTGCATCCATCGCAATCTGTTTGTAAAAATCTTTTGTCAGTTGACCTGCCTTCTCATAAAGTACACTATCCTTCATCCAGATGTTGCCGGCATCAACAAAAAAGGCACTTTTTAACCGGCCAGCCAGCGGGAAGCGGATCTCAGTACTTGTTTCCAGTTTGTAGTCGCCCCCGATTTGGGGAAAGGCGCTTTGCTGAATATCTGTCGCCTGCGCACTTCCAGGCCCTAAGTGACGGGGAAGAAAACCACGCAGGCTGTTAGCACCACCTATCAGGTATTGTCGTGAAAAGGGCAGAAATGGAGAATTACCATAGGGATAACTGGTACCAATAATAATGCGGTTGGCCCAGGTAACTTGTGGGTTGAGTTTCAGAAAATAGCGACAATCAACACCAGCTTTTACGAATTGCATAAAATAGGCATTGGCAACTTTGGTAGAAAAATAACCATGATTGCCTTTGATCAAACCCAGCGTTGTACCGGCAAATTCAACTCCTGCATGTAGATAGGTCGAATGCTTCTTTGTACCCCCATTGCTGATGATGAACTGAAAACCAAATGAAGGTATAACGATGGTAGGAAGGACGTATTTATAGGCTGAATCAAGTGGCGGGCCACTTAAAGTATTATGTGTAAAGTTCGCCGTGTTCGTGATGGTCAGGCTAAGAGGCGTAAGCCTGTACTGTCTTGTAAGTGTGTCATTCCATACCAGTTCAAAACGGCCATGCAGGTATTTTTCTGTGTAAAGGTCCTGATGCCTGATCCAATCAAAACTAACTGGAAAATAGGTCCTGGGAATGAGGGGCAGATCATGGCCTGTCCAAAAAGGTATCAGCAATTTTGGAATACTGTAAGTGGTTTCAAGCCCTATGCGCCAGTTGTTGTTATACTGCAGTGAGTCGTTTGGCGTTATTTCAAACGAACCCGTAGCCTTGATCGTTAAGTTGTGTGCTTTCTTTAAAAAGTTTTTGTCTGCCCACTGTATGTTCAACTCGCCACCGCTGTAGGAATTGCTCCGGGTAAAACCACCGATATCTGTTTGGAATTTCTTTTTGCGGTATGGCGAGAGGTAATAGGTTACATCCAATGAATCAACACTGCCGGCTGTTTGTGTAAACTGTGGCCTTACGTATTGGAACGTGCCAACACTGTTGAGCCTCACCTGTGATCTTTTTTGCTCAGCCTGCGAATACACCTGTCCTGTTCGAAAGGTGATGGTTTGAGGAAAAAGTGCAGGGTCGAATTTTTTGGCGGGGTCAGCTATATAGATGCCTTCCTGTTGAGGAAGGCTTTGAATAGCACTGTCGGGCAGTGGATCAAAGGAACTGAAGGGGGTACGTACAATGACCCGGTTAATGATATATGGGGTTTTGGCGGCAGTCGGGATGGGCTCTTTGACGGCCATGTAAATATTTGCTGTATAGCTCTTAAGGTTTGTATCGATATAACTCAATAACTGATCTGGAGTAAAATAATAATAACCTTTGTCTTTCATTAGCTGGGTAAGGCGATCTTTTTCTGCTTTTATGTTTTTTGTGCTGTACTGGTTGCCTTCTTTTAAAAGAGTGGCTACCTGTGGCAGGGCTGCCAGGTCTTTAGCCACATCACTGCTGTCGGGGATCCAGGAAACTTTTCCCACCAGATAAGGGCGTTTTACGGTTGCATCATACACAATCTTCCATTTGTTCTTTTTTATGGAGGTATCAAACATCACCTGGCTGTTGAAGTAGCCATCGTTCTCCAATTGTGTCTGCATCGACTGGACATTGATCTCCGGTGTCAGCTCGCTGAAGAAGACAGGTGGTTCGCCAATTGTATTCCGAAGCCAGTTCTTGAAACCCTTTTCTTTCTTCGGTTGTCCAATCTTGTACCATAACCACAGTTTAAACGGTTGCCTCAACACGAACTTGTTTCGTTTTGGAGTCGCATATTTCGCGAGGCTATTTCTGATCTCAATCGTCTTTGTCTTTACATTCGGCGCTTTACTGATGTTAATATCGGCACCATAATACAAATGTTCGCCTTTGGGTATATAGCGTTTTACGCTACAGGATAAGCCTGTGATCAGCAGTAAGAACAAAGCAGGTATTTTGATGGCTGAATTCATTCTTTTTCATTGGCGGATTTTTTATTTCGCTTTATCAGTTCTTTAAATTTGTCGTAGGCCAGTTCAATGGTGAAGTTGATGCCATACTGCGTAAAATAGCCCTGCAATACTGCATCATATTCATTTTCCTGATAGGCCCTGAGCTGCAGCCGGCCATCTTTCGAAAGCTTGTACGTAGTGGTAATATCGGGCACATATTGCGAGCCGCTTTTGGCAGCTGAAGCAGTGTTGTTACCTACCGGAATGTTTTCTTCAATCCGGATCACCAGGCGGTTTTCGAACAGGTCTTTCGACATGGAAACTCCAAGGTCTGTTTTAGAAACCGGGTCGTCAGCTGTTTTGTACGTATTTACATTGACATCGACATCCACTCCTTTGATCAATTGATCGGCCATCTGGTTCATGGCGGCCGACAAAAAACTGCTGACCCCTTCTTTCAGTGCATTGCTGGCATTGAGGTTACTGCTTTCCAGGTTTGTCTGTTCGCCAGTAGCAACAAACTGTTTGGTCAGCAAAAGCGAAAACACTTGTTTGTTCATTTCGGCTACGTCGCTTCGCAACCGGTTGAGCGCATGCTCAATGTCCGACTTGACCGTGCTTTGCAGCACCGCCTTTCCAGGTTTCAGTTGTATGTCAAAAGAAAGTTCCGGTTTGGAAAGCGAACCCTTGATAAAAAAAACAACTGCAAAGGTTACTCTTGGTGGGTAAGAGGTATTGTCGTCTTTGTAATTCAGCAGGCCTTTCGGACTGGCATCAATTTCATACTCAGTTGTAATGTCAGCTTCGGCCGATGCGGGATCGCCATTGAATGTAACGGTGCTTCCTTTTGTCACCAGGAACTTCCCGCGCAGCAACAGGTTGTTCATTTGGTAATAACCCGATTGCAGGCGATAAACACCTGTAAGACCACTACCCTTGCCAATGGCTGCATTCAACTGCGCTTCGCCTTTCAACAACAATTCATCCTTGTGCGAAGGATCAATGATGATCGTAATGGCAGCCTCCTTATCCACTTTCAGGTTCAGGTTACCTGTGATTGATTTTACATTAGCGATTGTATCAGTCGGCACTTGTGTAACCACGCCGGTCAGCCGGTTCAGGGTATCGATGTCCACGAAAATGATCCCCTCCTTTTTGTTTCGGCTTGCTGTGGATTGCGAGGCCAGTATAACATGAAAGTTACTTTTACCCTGCAGGTACGCACTGCCTTCAATAATGGGTGACCGGCTGGATCCTTTCAAGCTAACGTTTACATCAATGATCCCCATTCCATACAACAGATTCCCTGGGCGGCGCGGCGCATTCAGGGCTACAAAATTGTTGGTGACCAGGTTGATGTCAAGCTTTTGCTCAGCACTTATTAGATCAGCTATTTTTCCTGAGATGGTAAATGGGTGCCCGGCGGAATCCGTCAATGAAAACTGCCCAAACTGAAGGTCCGAGTTTTCTAAAATCAGGATTTGTTTGTTGATCCCGTAGGTTGTGTTCAATGCCTTGATGGCAAATTGTATTGAATCCAGATTGATCTTGCCATTTATCGTGGGGGTATTGGTCGTGCCTGCAATGTGAACGTCGGCGGTTACCTTACCCGACAATTGACTAAGAAAGTCTTTGGTAAATTCATATATCATGTTCATATCAAGTCGTTGTAATTCTGCCTGAACGGCAAACGCTTTTTCTCTCAGGCCAATTCCACCATGAATGTCGAGTTGGTTAGCACCTGACAACGCTCCCTGCATAAGAATGCTGTCACCAATCGTTTTTGATTTCAATGTAAAATCGCCAATTGGAATATTGTCATAGGCAATACCCCTGGCGTCAATCGTACCGGTGACAATCGGAATTTTTGTAATGGGTTGCTGCATCACGATGTCTGCATTCAACAGTCCCTTTACACCCGAACTATCAAGTGGCGAAAGCAGGTTGTACAGCTTGCCCATGTCGAAGTTTTCGATCCTGATGGCCAACGGCGACAATCCTTGTTGGTCCTGACTACTGATGAAAATGGATTGCTCCCTGTTCTTCAGCAACAGGTTGTTGAAGTTGTATCCTTCTTTCAGAATACGAATAGAATTGTCGGCAGACACTGTCCATTTATTATAATTGAGGATAAGCGTATCAAGAATATTTAAGACGGTTGCTGAGTTTTCTTTTTTTATCTGCACACCGGCGGTAAAAAATTTCCTCCCTGTGCTGTCGTCGACGCCTGCTTTTACAAGTGCAGAATTTTGAGCAGCAAAACCCGTTACTTGAGCATTCGTCAACCGGTTTTTGCCGGTGAGGATCTCCCGGCCAGACAATGAGAATAGCAGTGTAGAGTCGGCAATTTTTGTGTCGATGTGCAGGTCATGACATTCAAATCGTTTATACCGGAAGCCGGGCGCAAGGACCTGCAACGATAAAAGAGAATCCTGCCCAGCGTCTATTTTGCCAGCTATGGTTATAGGTTGTAGCAGTCTGAGATCGGGCGCCAACGCGTCAAGCAATGAATCTTCCATCAGTGTTATTCTCAGGGAGGTGTGATGAGGATTAGCACTTACAGTTGTTTTTTGGGAAGCGGAGTCCTGCGGGTAAACTGTTTTCCGGAGAGCGCTGATCTCCGTGCTCAATTGGTTAATGGGATAGTTGCTCTCTACTTGCGCATTTAAAAAAGGCGCTTTCGCCAATATATTGGTACTGTCAGCATCGGCCCTGCACAAAAAAGAAAAAGCGCTCGTTTGAAAATTCCTGCTGTTAATAGTAATGTTATTGCTGTCGGTCTCAATCTCCGCAACGATCGAGGATGGTTGTTTGTAGACTGCATGCAAACGGAGATCTCCGCTGTAAAGCAGACTGTCATTTGTTAGTCGTAACTGTTTCAGATCTGCATGGGCAACATGAATGGTGCCATCGGCAAGATAATCAGGATTAAGATGCCCCTGCAGGCCGACCGTTGTTTGCAGGTTCGGGTCCCGGGTTTGTAATAGGAAGCTGAACTTCGATCGGTTTAGTCCTGCTTTCAGGTCAATGTCGGAAAAAGTGTAGCGATTGATTTCTGCCGATGACAGCTTTATCGCCGTCGTGGCGATCATGGTTTTGGGATCAATGCCAATACCTTGTATCGTTATCACGCCGGTGATCTTTCCAACCATCGAATCACGGCCAATCCATTTTCCTATGTCAAACCCCTTCGGTTGCAATTGAACTTCATACGCCAGCTGTTGAGGTCGGGAAATGTTTTCAGCCGTTCCCCTGATAGTAATTTGTCCGAATACGCTGTTAACATTCAGATCTGCGATCAGTTTTTTATTACTGCTTTCCAAACTGCCGGTTAGTGTAATGACTTCTGGCAGGGTTAACCCGGATTTTTGTAACTGCTGTAAGAACTCTTTTGAAAGCAATCCCCGTTTCATCTGAAGCTGATGGAAATCAGCCCGAAGGACCTGGTCCAGTCTATTGCGCTGTAAAGCAAGACGTCCGTTTAGTGAAAACAAATTGCGGGACATGGATAAGCGCATATCATTAGTGGCGATCTGCTGGCCGGTTATTGAGAACCTGCCGGTGAACGAAAATTGATCGGAAGGCAGGAATGAGAAGGGCAATTGCTTTGTTAAGGCCGGAGCCGCTAATAAAACATCGCCGTAGTTAACGGACAAGGTTTCGAGGAGAAATTGTGATGCGGCAACGGGATAAGTGCCCGGCGCCAAAGGCAATGAAATGGTACCTCGGGATCGCAACTCGGAACGGTTGATGGTAAATGCCGCATCGTTTAACTGAAGCAGGCTATCGGTAAAGCGAAAAGCCACCTGCAGCTGTTTTACATGTAGCTGTTTGTTGAACAAAAAGCTACATTCATTTAATGAAGTAGAAAGGCCGTCAGCATCGTAGCGGCTTTTACTTAGTTGCAGGTTTAAGTCTTGCACCTCCAGGTGATTGCCGTCAATGCCCTTTCGTTTAGGCAAAGATGAATTGTGATAGCTGAACGAATTATTGACGATGCCAATGGTATCTACACGGATTTTCCATCCTTTATTGCTTGAGGGCTGCGACAAGGCAGGCTTCTCTTTTTGGATGCGACTGGCGGCCATTTTTGCTTCCAGCAAACGAACATCTGTGTTGCTGATGTGAACAGATTGGGCGCTTACCATTTGATGGAGAAGGTCGAGAAATGGGTGCAGTAGTAAAAGGCTATCTACCTGAAGGGTATAGTTAATGTTATCAAGAGGCTTTTGGTAAGATGCATAAACATGGTGCAGATCCAATTGATCCAGCGATACCCGCACAGCAGCATTGCTTTTCTGTGGGTTGGGTTTTTCAGGTACATTTATTCTTCTCGATGAGTCGATCAGAATTACCTGACAGTTGCTGATTCCAAGGGTTTTTATATCGTAAGTTGCTTTTTCAGGATACAAAGAGTTCGGCAAACATGAAAGCTCATTAATATTGACGAAAAGAAAGATCTGTGTCTTTTTATCGCTCAGACTGAATTGCACATGATGAAGTGAAAGCTGTTTAACAGAAAGGAGAATGGGTTTGCTGTCTGAGGCTCGGCTTTTCTTTTTAGGTGTGGTGGCAAATGAATCAAAAATGAATTGAAGGTTCAGTGCAGCATCATTAGGCCCCCGGCGAAGATGGAAACTGGTGTTTTTCAGATCAATCGTCGTTACGTCAACAGTATTCGAAAGAAGTTTCAGCGGTTTTATGCGAACATATAGATCACCGGCATAAAGCAGGGTGTCGTTTTGCCGGTCCAAAATGAGCACCTTCTCCAGTCTGATCCAGTTCGGTAATACATAGTCAATATTGCCAATCGCAACTTCGGTTTTCCATTTTTTCTGAAGGAAGTCTTCCACCTTTCCCCTTAACAGCTCTTTTCCGGTGGAAGTGTGTAGAAAGATGAGCAGGCCGGCCAATAAAATAACAAGTAATGCAAGAAGAAGAGCTACTCTTCTGGTCCATTTCAGAACAATGTTCCTATACGACGTCATAAAGTATCCGCTTGCGGCTGTTTTTTCCGGGCATACACACGATTATTCTTTCTTTTTAACAGCCAGTTTTACATCCCGTACCACTTGATACGTTCTTTTGCTATGGCCGTATTTTTAATAAAACAAGTTAGCCCTTCTGCTATGCATTCATAAGTATTTTACCGTTATATAAAGGTAAAATGCGCCATCCGGAATTGCCAGGCCAAATCGGCGCGTTTTCTTTAAAATGCCAATAGAAATAAATATAAAAACCCGCATAGGATCAATCTTCTATGCGGGTTTGGGGCTCACAGGGTGAGCTCAGTTTTTTAAATGGATCTTAAAAGCAGGTCGAATTTTACGGTTATAAAATCATCGGATTTAACAGCACCCTCCATAATTCCAGGTGGTTGCACGTTATAGTCGGTCATTTTTAATTTATAGGCGCCGGTATATCTGATGCTTTTATCAGCATGCATATTCCCGGTGGCTGTGATCACCACATCTTTTGTAACGCTCGAAATGGTAAGCTTTCCCTTAGCAGTTAGCAAATATCCGGTTCCACCATTCGGCTTTACATTTATAGAAGAAGCAGTAAAACTGATATTGTTGTATTTGTCGGTATTGAGTGCTTCGTAAGCATGTTTATCCATATACGTGCTGAAGCTTTTCAGGCTTTCGGCAGGCACCGTAAAATTAATATAGGATACCCCGTTCAGCGTACCAGCTTTGGTAATATCGAACACGCTGGAACAAGACCCCTGATCGGATTTCATATCCCAGTCATGAACATTGGATGTTCCTTTAATAACCAGCTTTACACTGCCAGCGGATTCATGCTTGGTTTGCGCGTGGGCGATTGATAAGGTGAATGTTAAAAACAAAGCGAGAAACAAGATCGTTGTACGTGCTAAGGTCTTCATTAGAGTAAATTTTGATGATGATGATTTCCACTACAAAAATATTTTACCGCATCTGGCAGGAGCATGATGTTGGTTGGTAGACAGTTGATAAATGTCAGCGTTAGGGGTGATTATTGTTTTTTGAAATCAATTCTGACTTAACTTTCACCTTCATGGAGCTATTATTTAAAAATATTAGTCGGTATATTTCACTCTTAGAGAAAGAAAGGGATCTAATAAGTTCATATTGGATTGTTAAACATCTGGAACGAGGCGAACATTTATTGGAAGAGGGGTCAATATGCAGATATGATGCTTTTGTTCTGGAAGGAAGCCTTAAAGGCTACATTATAGATCCGGTTTCCGGTAAAGAAGAAATTATTTTCCTCGCTATTTCAGATTGGTGGGCTTCTGATCTGGAAAGTTTTCATAATCAAACTGGCAGTAAAATGAATATTACCGCCATCTCTCCTACAACGGTGGCACTTATAAGCCGTTCCTCATTTAATGAACTACTTGAAAAGTTACCCAAACTTGAACGGTACTTTAGGATAATACTTCAGAATTATGCAACTGCCTTGCTAATGCGAATGTATTTTAGAAATGCGCAGGATGCAAAAAGCCGATACAAAGCTTTTTTGATGAAATATCCTGCACTAAACGCCCAAATCCCCCAGTATCTTATTGCTTCCTATCTGGGCATTTCTGCCGAAATGCTGAGTAAGATCAGAGCCCAAAAAGATCTGTGATTATTTCTTGAACCAGTTCAATTTATTTAATGTCTTATTTGAAGACTTTTACTGGCAATTAAACAAATGCAGTAATGAAAATACTAAACGTGCAATCCAGTGCCAGTATGGAATGCTCTCTCACCCGGAAGTTGTCAGCCAGTTTTCTGCATATTCTTAAAACGCGTTTCGAAAGAGTAGAGATCATGGAATTGGACCTTGTTAAATGCCCACCGCCATTTATTACTCCCGACTGGATTGCAGGCGCCTTTTCCAAAGCTGAGTTAACTGAACAACAACAGATGGCTTTGAATAGATCAGACGAATATATCAGACAAATTGAAGCGGCCGATCTTATTATTATCGGTACTCCAATGTATAATTATGGAATGCCTGCAGTCTTGAAGGCGTGGTTTGATCAAATTGCACGGATAAATAAAACTTTCTCATTCGATCTTTCACGTGGGGATTTTCCCATTGAGCCAGTTTTACACGGAAAGAAATTGGTATTGTTTACGTCTTCTGGTGA
Organism: Niastella soli; assembly: GCF_017742245.1. Taxonomy (GTDB): domain Bacteria; phylum Bacteroidota; class Bacteroidia; order Chitinophagales; family Chitinophagaceae; genus Niastella; species Niastella soli. The sequence goes on along the minus strand of NZ_JAGHKO010000001.1, from coordinate 1,004,860 downwards.
ATTTGATTTTCAAAAGGGCGGCGAAAGAGAAGCATTTGATCACCTGGTCCCACATATAAAGAGCTGTGCGCATTATCTTGGCGTTATAAATGAAAATGACCTATATCATATCGGGATCGAATATCAGGAGTTTAAAGATAAAAGACACGAAAGTTCAAAGAACGAGGCCTTTGCCCGTATAACCACCCTGGTTGATGAAATTTGTCTTTATTAATTAAAAGTGCCCGCATGTAACGAAGTAGGCAGCAGGTTCCAGTTGAGTGATACCATGCTTCGGTGGTTATCTTCAGGTGTATGGTGTTTTTTGCGGCCACAGTAAGGGAACTCTTCGCTTATGGCCCCGCATTTAATGTTATAGTGAATCCAATTAGGTTTTGGAATGAACTCCTCATTTGATCTGATAAGTTCAACCAACAGGTTAGTGACAGACCGGGCCCTCCCTTGACACAACTTAAAATTCAACTCCTGATCAACAAGCGTGCTTGAACAGGTGATCACTGCCACAAACCGTTGACGTGGGTGATCGCCCAGGAACCTGACAATGCGCTGTGCAACCGGTTCAATTGCTTTTCTGGCTTCGGCTATTTTTTCCGGAGGAATATTAGAACTGTCTGCAGAGAAGAAGGTGGCGGTTTCAAACTGAGAGTAGGTTGAGATATCGTACAGGTCGCACAAAGATTTAAGGATTCTCATTGCACTTATAACGACCACGCTGACATGTTCGGCGAAAATAATGACCTCTTCGCGGGTGCCTTTCTTTTCAAGTCGAGCGGAAGTAGCCATCAGCGTGTCCATGTGTTTTATGGTTGCTGTCAGGCTGTCGATGATCTCATTAGCAACCTGAAAATCCACTTCATTACACTTCACTTTTTCAGTGGTCTGCTTAATAGTGTAACGGATTTCCTTTTTCATCATAGTCAGTGTTTCCTTAACCGTTTTGGTTAAAGGTTGTGAACATTTTGAGGCGGAGCAGGATGATAGTAACATACCCACAGCCGTTACGACCATGATAGAAAAGGGACGGATCATGGTCGTAAAGTTAATATATTAATTATTTCCCTCAAAGGATCGGCGCCCTTATAGCGATCAATATCTATAAAGACAAAAAAAACGGCGGGTTTGCCAGGGCATATTGTTATCGTGTTATCATCAGTAATTGGTCCGACTGTCCTGCTCCTGCTTTTAAACGCAACCAGTAAACCCCTGGCGCCTCATGGGTTCTTACCTATCATTCTGAAGAACCTGAGAGATTGACCCAACCTTTCACCTAAAACTCAATTCAGTTTTTGCAGATTCCAATACAGATAGTTGGTTTGGGTTTTTAAAAAAAAGCCCCAACGTTGGGGCTTTCGTTATGATACTTCTTATTATTATTAAACTTCTTATTGATAATTAGTGCTGAACTTACTGTCTAAAGGCGCAAGATAACCAGCGCTATTTTTTTTCTTTACAGGGGTACATATCCTTTATATAAAATACGCCATCATAAATGTTTGACCATTCGGCCAGTTGGCTTTTATGATAGGCGCTTCCTTTAGTTGCTCCCGACATATAAAAAGTTTCCGGTTTCTGATTGGTGATCCTATTGTAATCACTGAAGTTGAGAAAAGCAAATTGATAGTCTTTATTGATCCAGTTCTCTACGCTATTGGGTTTGGGCTTATCTAACTTGTAATGCTTTTCAGAAAGTCGGCCTGCTGTGCCCGAATAGGAGGTGAAACCAATGATATAAGTGCGGTTGCAGATGGCATCATTGCTGGTATACCAGGTGCCCATGGTTTTGCCTGGATTGATAAAGGTATCTGGATAGTGCCCCGAATATTTGGAGACATGATAATTGTGGGCCCAGACAATTATTTTTTTTCCGGCATATTTTACCTCCGTGAGCCAGTTCAGGTTAACAGCCATCATGCTATCTCGTAAATTCATGGCTTCCCAGTAGTGGTCCTTTAGTAACCTGAGGTCATTGATTAAAGTCAGTTGATTGTCAATTTGCAGGGTCCAGAATTCATTACTGCCGGCGTTGATCAACTGCTGCTTTATTTCTTTGAAATAATTTATACATTTTCCGAACTTCACGCTATCGGTTAAATATTTGAGCGAATTGGAAATGAGTGGATAGATGTCTGTTGCATATTCCTTTTGCGCTGTGATGGGCGCCTGTAACGTTTTTAACATACTGTCTATGGCAGTCCAAAGCGGGGCCTGCCACGCCATGTTATCAAAGCCAGACATTTCCAGGGGATGAGCTGTTTTCATCGTACTGGGAATATATTGGTATATTAAAGGAACACAGGCATCACAGTATGACCAAAGGGAATTAATGTTTTTCGTTAAAAACGAATCCAGATTACCGTTTTCTTTTCGCAGCTTGTCCCAGCCGTAATTCAAGCCAAAGAAATCGCTCTCCCAGGCGAGTACATCGAACCCTTTTTGTTCATGCAGGTATTTTATGAGCCTGCTCTTTGCCTGAAAGGTGGGGGCATCGCCATGGTCCTGCTCGCCCAGCATCACTACCCGTGCATCGCCGATGGCTTTACCTATAACCTCCAGGTCGGAATAATCAGTTGAATCGGGGTGTATACTGGCAATTGGCTGCGCATGTTCCTGTACATATTGTTTTATAATATCCTGGGAATAGGCAGTTTGCAATAAACTTAACAATACCGTAATAACAGTGATAATTCTTGGTTTTTTCATATTTGATCAATTTGTAATAAATCCTTTCTGGCAGACACTAAATTAACAATTGCAATTGGAGTGTCGCAACCAACCCCTCAAATTGTCGCATTCGAACCGCTTGCGACGACGCTAAAGTATATACGTTTGCTATCTAATTAATAAACTCAATTAAAAGGGGTATGAATAAAAGACCGATGATAACTGTTACTGTCGAGATATATGCACCGATGGAAAATATCTGGAAGAACTGGAATACGCCTAAGGACATTCAGAAATGGAATAACATAAATAATGACTGGCATACCCCAGTGGTTGAAAATGATTGCCGGGCTGGTGGGAAATTTTTATATCGCATGGGGACGAAAGATGGAAGCCTCCATTTCGATTTTACCGGTCAGTATGATATAGTAACAGAACATGAGTTGATCGCTTATACGCTTGATAGCGGTCGTACGGCCACTATTACTTTCAGTCAGGGTTACCCTGTTATAATTACAGAAACGTTTGAACCTGGTGAGGAACCTTCCATAGAAGAGCAGCGGAATTTTTGCCAGGCTATACTCAACTCTTTCAAAAATTATGTAGAGCAATAAAAAAAACTAACTCTAACACACAATAAATTTATTGTGTTAATAGCAATTTATCAGAGAATTATAATTGTATATAATTTAGATAAGTAAAATACGCAAGTAATATTACTAGTTGTCACGTGTATTAACCCCCGATCTTTATTTTAACATCTGTTTTGCTTGCATTAGAAAAAATTGCCTTCTATTTTGTGTGCAAACAATTAAATGATGAAAAAGTTTACTCTCAGTATCCTATTGTTATCAGCCATTATCGGTGCTAAAGCACAAACCGAATCCCCCTTTAAACCTTTTAAAGTAGACGTTAGTTTGGGTTATGCAATCCCTGGTGGCGAAGGCGCTAAAGGCGGCGTTTTATTTGTAGTTGAGCCTAAATATGAAGTAATTCCCAACCTGTCTGTTGGTCTTCGCATGGAAGCTGCAGTTATGGCCCGCGGAATAGTTGATGCAAATGGAAATGCAGCAGAGGCTTCTGTAAAAGCTGCAGGATCTTATTTACTGACCGGCGATTATTATTTCACTCAAACCACTGTTCGTCCGTTTGCAGGTGCTGGTTTAGGTATATTTTCCCTGGCTTCTGCTGATGTTACCAGTAACGGTAGCACTGCTTCTGTTGGCGGCGGTTCTAAATTTGGCGAAATGGTTAGAGCGGGTGTTGAGCTCAGTCACTTCCGTGTAGGTTTGGAATATAATATCATTCCTTCTACCAAGATCGAATCAGTTAATGGTTCAGGCGTTAAAACTACTTACTCTTCCAAGAACGGTTACATGGGTATCAAACTTGGATTTGTTATCGGTGGTGGAAAGAAATAATAAGCAAGTATAATCTTTTCAATATAAGTCCCCGACGTTATCGTCGGGGATTTTTTTTGCCCGCAAAACATTATTATTGCCGAATAAATCCAAACCTAAAATGCAAGAAGTAGAATTTAACGAAAACGTAGTGCATACCTTAAGAATAGAATTATTGAATGGCAAAGTGTTGAAATATCCTATTGACGTTGAGAATAAGCAATACCTGATTGATAGTCTTAGATTGAATGCTGATGGATCGTATGAGGAAGACCGGATTTCATTTTTGTGGTTTGAGACCACGTATAGTCGTCAGGTGGTTATCAACGAAAAATCAATTGCAAGAGTGATCTTTTGTATTGACCCGGCTGCAGGGGTAGAACACCAGGGAAGTTATACTGATAATTTTGGCATAATAGATAAAGGGACCGCAGAGGGGGCTTTGCCCTCGGCAATTGTTCTTCACAAAGGGAATGCGCCCGAAGACCATAGCCAGAGAAATCCATTGCTTTATCCTTCATTAGTGGATGGTTGTTTGGCCTCTTTTGATCTTGAGCTGGAGGGTAAACAGCGCTTACGACAGTTCATAAATCTTATTGATGAGGAGGGGGAGGAATCTTTTATACCTATGGAACAGATAATGGTAATGGAATTTGACCAGAGCCTGTTTTATGCGGAAGAAGAGGGATATGATGAAGAAGATTAATCCGCCCCGGCATGTCCTGAACCCCGGTGAAATTACAAAACGGTAATCGTAGTCTTTTACCCGCGATATCAAAATGGCTTCATCCTGCGTGAGGCCATTTTACATATCAGGGCACCACCTGTAAGCCATATTGTGCAAATAAACAAAAGGTGGTACTTTAGGTCAACAAATCTTTCGCCAATTGAAACTTACAACAACAGTATATAAATACAGGCGCTCTGCACCCTGGATGTTAGCGCTTATGGTTGTGGCAACCGTATTGTTTTTTTACTTCTCTTCCTCCTTACATCCGCTATTTAATCTATTGGGAATTGCATTATTAATATTTTTTGCCGTATATGGCGTACTGCGGCCAAAGTCGATCTTTTCAATCCGGTCTGTCGATGATCGAAAGCTGGTGCTTACGCCCGATGAATTGATCTGGGGGACATTGCACATACCGATCCAGGAAGTGGAAAAGCTTAAAGTATATATTCATGCATTTGACACATTTAAACATCAAAATGCGGGACCAGTAGGACGAAAATTGTTAACCACAGAATACGGTGATAGAAATAATATCTCATTCGCTTATCGAGGTGTAGGGTACGATCTGATCTTTTACCTGGGCACTTTTAATCACTATGATATATTGGTAAAGATCATGGGTCGTTGGCGCGAAAAAAGGATTGATTTTTCAGCCCGATCGGCCTTTGAAGACAGCTTTATTCGGGAACAGGTAAAGAAGTTCGACTAATATAAAATAAAAAACTGCCTGGCTGGTGCTAAACCGGACAGGCAGTTTTTCATTATAAGGCCTTAAACTATTTTATACCGCATAGCTTTTTCGCCAGGTTCAATGCTCCAGAAACTTTTTCCTAAAACAACGCCCAATTGGTTCCAGATCACGGCTGAACCATCTGTTTGGTTTTCCTCAGCAGGCAGTTTTTCTCCCTCTTCTAATTTCCGCTCTCCATTAAAATCAAAAAAAGCACGCTTACAATCTCCGTTTTCGTAATAATGAAGACTAAAGGCCATGGAAATTTCATGCAGCACAAAGATCAGGGTATTACCTTCATCAATGCCCACCCTTTCCAGACATTGTTCCGCACCAATAAAAAGTAAGGTGCCCTTTTCGCTATAATAGATATCACAAATAGTCTCATCTTTAAAATTGGAAGAGGCTTCTTCAAAGATGATGTCTTTTTCATAATTAAGTTCTAATCCAAGCTGCTCTTGTAACTCTTCAAAATTATTTTCAAAATTTTTGTTTATAACAATCCCTGATACATTGAATCCCATGCTGTGTTTTTTAATTGAAGGAACAGGATACAACAATTAGCTGGAATCTCAAAGGCTGGTAGCCATATCAATCAAGGCTCTGTAACGGTTATTATAGGTGAAAGTTCTCCATATTAATAAATCATGAATTACGAATAAATAATATACAGGTCTATCTATTTTATAAAACTTGCCAGGCCGCTTTATTAATTGTGGCAACCTTTTAGCAACGGCATAAGATCAAATTTTATGCGGGTTTTTCATTTAACGGTTTAACACCTGAACGCAGGGTTGTTCATTGTCTTAGCTTTGGCGAAGCGGGATGAGTACGCTGCAACATGGCACCACTTAACAAATCAAAAAGGTTATTAACGCCGACAGAAAGAGCTGCTGAGATCCTGTTCGGCTTAATAATGACGCTCACATTTACCTGTTCAATCAGTGTTGCCAATGCCGGACAAGTGGACATCAGGCAATTATTGATTGGCGCGGTGGGTTGTAATCTTGCATGGGGCATTGTTGATGCCATCATGTTTCTTATTGGTGTGCTGGCCCAAAAAAGTCGGAATAAGAACATCTTTAATGCGGTTAAAAATTTAGAGACCGACAAAGCAAGAAAGTACCTTGCTGATGCTTTACCGCCTATTGTAGCCTCAGTTATTCCAGCGGAAGAACTGGATCAAATCAGGATAAAACTAACTAACCTGCCAAATTCAAGCGGGCATATTCAGTTGACCCCTCGTGACTTATTGAAATCAATAGCCGTTTTTCTCCTGATTTTCTTTTCAACTTTTACCGTTGCAGTACCATTTGTATTAATACATGATTCCATACTTGCATTACGTGTTTCAAACCTGGTTGCCATTATAATGATGTTCTTATGCGGGTGGTCTGTAGCCAGATACGTGGGATTTAATAAATGGCTGATGGGAACCATTATGGTAATCATAGGCGTACTGCTGGTTTTTATAACCATTGCACTGGGAGGGTAGTATGATAAAATATTTATTGCTTTTGTTAGGCATTGCTCCATTAAAATTGCTGGCACAGGAAAATAAAGTTGATTCAGGTGCTACATGGAATTTTTCTGCCTGGGCAGAAATGTTCATTCTACCCGGCGAAGAAGATTTTTTTAACCCAACCCTGTATGTTCGTCATAAAAACCTTCACCTGGAAGGCCGGTATAATTATGAAGACAGGAACACTGCTTCGTTTTGGGCGGGTAGAAGATGTAAGTTTGGTGAAGGGGTGAAATTTGTATTGGTGCCCATGGCTGCTGTGGTGGTTGGTAATACAAATGGACTGGCACCGGGTGTTGAAATGGAGATCATGTATCGAAAGTTGGATTTCTATGCGGAAAGTGAATACGTATTTGATTTTGAATCGAAGGAAGGTAATTTCTTTTATATGTATTCAGAACTGGCTGTACGTCCCATTAAACCAATACGCACTGGCCTTATTGCCCAACGAACAAAATTGTTTGAAACAAAATTTGAAATACAGCGCGGTTTTTTTGCGGAATATTATTTTGGCCGGTTCAGGGCTGGCGTTTTTTATTTTGATCCTTTTACTTCTGATAACTACTGGATAGCCTCTTTTAGCGTTGATTTTTAGCAATGCAAATAATAAAAGGTCCCGATGATTACATCGGAGCCTTCCACTGAACAATGCTGGCAAACAGAAATTCGTTATTGAAAGGTTTGTGATGTAATGATCTGCCCAGTATTTCAAGCCCTTCTATCTGGCTTTCAATGGAGTGTTTGGCTGAAAGTAATAACCGGGATATGACTGGTATTAATGTCGTTCTTCACTTTGTCCAGCAGTTGTATGCCATCCATTACCTGCATTATAATATCGCTTATGATCAGATCGGGAATAAGGCTTACGGCTTTTTGCCAGCCCTCTTCGCCATCTCTGGCAAACTCTATCGGGTAAATTTTTTTTAATTGTAAGTTCAGGAACTGGCGCATGTCGTGGTTGTCATCAACCAATAGTAGTAATGGCGCTTCGGGTTTTAAATCGGTTCTCATTGCAGCAGTGGTCGTTAGTGTAAACGGTTAGTTTGGGATCTTCAAATTAAAAAAAGATCTATGAGTAAGCAATGATACAGTTCATTAATGTGATGTATTATTTTACGGGAAAGCCTTATGGAGCGCCATATATGTTGAATACTTGTAATCTTCCCGGGTGGCAGGTACTAAATAATTTCAATCGGAAGCTTGCATATTCGCATACTCACTATGTATTTTAGCGATCTAATTAATCTAAACACTTCCCATGAAAATCAAAAGGATTATGCCCGTATCTGTGGCATTATGCATTATTATCTCCTGTTCCAAAAAAGATTCGTCCGGTGGTGATCCCACACCCCCAGGCCCTAAAATCGATTCATCAAAATGCCTGCTTACAGAGGTGAATTATGAGACTTTGAAGAACGCGCCTTATTACAATGATAATTTCACTATAACGTACGACAGTCTGAAAAGGGTTATACGCAAAGAAGCCATGTACTCATTCATTTTGTACTCTTATGAACCTGGTAAAGTTACCCTGCGTAGTTATATAAACAAGGTTGCCGATTCAAATTTAGCGAGCCGGGCCATTTATACACTTGACAATAATGGCCGTATTACTGACCACGAAAATTTTCTTTATAAGCCACCTACTAAATCAGAAAATGACTTTTGGCGTCAGGATAAAACCCTGTACGAATACAATGGTGATGGGTATCTTACTGGTTTGAAGACCTATGCTTTTGGAAAGACGCTTTCGGAAGAAACTAAATTGACTTATCAGAATGGCAACCTGACACAACGGGAAAATATCCATTATGAATATTCTATACCCCCGTACGCCAAGCTGAGTGCAGACACGATCAATTTCACATACGATAATACCCCGTGGTATCCGGAGGCTAGCTACCTGTATGAGATCAACGATTACAGACCCTTTAAAACCGACAAACCCAATAAGAACAATGTGACCGGCGTACAGTCAAAAGTGTATGGCTATTATGGCACTAATTTAAACTGGTATAAGTCTATCCAGTATGTGTATTCAGCAAAAGGTCCCAGGTTGGAAAAAGCAACTATGACGGCCACCACTACCAATGGCCAATCTATTATTACGAGCATTAGTTTTGGATTTAAGTGCGATTAAGACATAGGTTAAAGGTTTTCAAGCTAAAAGAGGGTGTCAAAGTTACTTTTGACACCCTTTATTCATTTACACCCCAATTGCCCCCAGCATTTGATGACCTCACAGGGACATAACAAGGACCTCACAGGGACCTAACAAGGACCTAACAGGGACCTAACAAGGACCTAACAGGGACCTGGAAGGGACAAAATCCCTGTTAAGTCCGGGTAAACTCCCCTGAAGCCACTCTCTGGTCCGTTTATTGTCCAAATCGACCCTATACAATGTCCAATCCGGGCCCTGTTGAAGCCATATATGGACAATACCTTTGTTGTACATACCAAATATTAAAACAATGACAACGCAACAAGCCATACTGACTACACAGGAAGTAGCCGCCCGTTTCAATGAACTGGCTCAACAGGAAAAGTGGTTCCAGATACAGGAAGAATTTTTTGCGGAGGATGTGAAAAGTATCGATCCTGCTCATTCGCCCTATATGGGTTATGCGGAAGGTAAGACCGATGTTCGCAGGAAAGGAGAGGAGTTTGTAAGCCGCATTACGGAATTGCACCGGGCTTACACCAGCGAACCGATTGTAACAGGTAATCATTTTGCGGTGACCAGGGAATTGGAGATTACGGTACAACCACATGGCAGGATCCAACTTCATGAGATCATGTTATATGAAGTGAAGGATGGTCAGATAGTGTCGGAGCAATTTTTTTATTAAGAAAACCGTTTTGCGCAAAACACAGCCAATATAGGTTAGTCAAAAGCCATTCTACAGTTCCTGCTACCTGTTCCTGCATTGTACATTTGGCTATATAAGCCAAACTACAATGAAACGTAACGATTCGCTGCAGCCCAATATTTTTTCGCGCCGCCAATGGCTGGGAAACCTGGCGCTTCCGGCAATTGCCGTTGCCGGTGCAGCTTTACCCAGCCTGGCTGTACAGGCAGCACCTGCTTCTACAAGCCAGTCGGATAACAACCTGCAAGGCGCCCGAATCTTTAATGTGCGTGATTTTGGGGCTAAAGGCGATGGGAAGACCCTTAACACCAAAGCCATACAGGCAGCAATTGATGCCTGTTATAATGAGCTGGGCGGAACTGTATTGATACCAGCGGGTGATTTTATTTGCGGAACAATAGAGTTAAAGTCGAATGTAACCTTGCACCTGTTATCCCAGGGCAGGTTACTGGGCAGCACCCGCCGCGAAGACTATGCGGCAGGCAAAGGAGTACCGCCAGGGAATGGGAATATTGTTTACGTTTATGCGGTAAACGCAGAAAATATTACTATTGAAGGACGAGGCACAATCGACGGAAACGGCCAGGCATTCTACAATGGTAAAGGTGATAATACTGGGCCGGGCCAGCATGGAGCAGGTGGTAATTTCGACCGGCCGCATTTGATCATATTCTATCAGTGTACCAATTTCCTGGTTCGGGATGTTTTTTTAACACGCAGTGCGTACCATTGCTTCCGCATATTGCATTGTAAACAGGTGCAGCTACAAGGAATTAGAATATATAACCGGGTAAATAAGAACAACGATGGATTTCACTTTAACGACAGCCAGTATGTGCACATCACAAACTGCGATATACAATGCCAGGACGATGCCTGTGCCCTTTTTGGCAGCAACCAGTTTGTTACTGTCACCAATTGCAGCTTTAGTACACGGTGGTCGATCTTTCGATTTGGCAGCGGCGAAGCGCAAAATATTGTAGTAAGCAATTGTTTGATCTATGAAACATATGGCTGCCCCATAAAGATCAGTTCGGGGAAGGCCCGGGTAGAAAATCTTAGCTTCTCGAATATTATTATGCGGAACGTGACCGGGCCCATCGGCATTGGTTTTACCGGTAAGAGCAACACGGACAGTGAAAGCAGTGAACCACTTTCCTATGTGCGTAATATCTCATTTAATGGCATTCGGGCAACCGTAGTGGAAAAACCGGTTAATCACCCGGATATCCCGTTTGATGTAAAAGTGTTCGATGGAGAGATCAGCTCCTGCATAACCTTGAACGGCGTGGGAAAGGCCTTTCTTGAAAACATCAGTTTTACTGATGTGCATGTTACCTATGCAGGCGGAGGCACAAAAGAACAGGCGTTAAAGAGGGAGGTGCCTCAAGTGGCAGCTGAATATTTTAGTGTATGGGGAACAACGCCTTTTGGCGCGCCCGCCTATGGGATGTATGCCCGTAATGTAAAAAATTTAACGCTGCATAATGTACGTTTTGAATATGAAAACCCCGATGCCCGCCCAGCCGTAATATTTGATAATGTGCAGGATGCGTCTATAACAGGCTTAAGCGCCCGAGGGAGCGCCGGTTCTGAGCTGATCAGGCTCATTAACTCAAAAGATGTATTGATCGCCGCCGCCCGTGTATTAAGCAGTGCCGCTGCATTTTTACAGGTAGAGGGCGAAGGAAGCGACGGTATTGTTGTAAATGGCGGAGATCTTCGCAAAGCGCTAAAGCCCCTTGTACTTGAAAAAGGAGCGGGGCAGCATTCAGTAGAAATGGGATAGAGGGAAACGAAATTTGACTAAAGGAATTATAAAAAAGAGCCCCGACGGTGCCGTCGGGGCTTTTTCGTGGCTAATGAGGAGTGAAAGTTCTTATACATCCGCTTCTTTTTTAGGTGTCGGCTTCAGCACCGCCATACCTTTCTTGCCATGTACCAACATTTTTAATGTTCTTCTTTTTAAAGAGATGGTAATGGTGCCCTGGCCTTCTTCTGCCATTTGACGGTAACCCGACAGGATATCAGAATACGACAACACACCCAGCACATTGTTGTTGGTGCGGTCAACCACAGGCAGCACATCTACATTTTCTGAGGCCATCAACTGCACTGCCGTTTTTAAGGTATTGCGGGGTGAGATCACCGTAGCCTTTCTCTTAATGAGCGTTTCAATGGGTTGCGAAATTTCGTGGTGCATACTGAACAGATTGGAGGCGCTGACGATGCCCTTGAAGATGCCTTCATTGTTCACCACAATATAATAATTGCGTTGTTGATCTTTTTGCTGTGCCAGCCAGCTTCTTACTTCATTGATAGTGGTATTGCCATTGATGACAGTAGCATCGGATAATACCTGTTCAACCATGATCTTTTCCAATACATCGGGTTGATAAATATCAGGTGTTTTAACGCCACGACGTGCGATCTTTTCCGTCATGATGGTATGTTCCATTAAGAAGTAAGAAACAATATAGGCGGCAATACAACCCGCCAGCAGAGGCAATAAAGCGTTTTCCTGACCTGTGGTTTCAATGGCGAATATGATAGAGGTAAGTAATGCCCGGGAGGCGCCTGCAAACATGGCTGACATGCCAATTAAAGCGGCCATTGAAACGCTGATGCCTGCTTGTGGGAAGATGGCCATAGCGCCAATTCCCAATGCAGCACCTGTTGCGCCACCAATGGTTAACAGGGGCGCCAGGGTACCGCCTGAAGTTCCACTGCCCAGCGCAATGGCCCATGAAATAAATTTCATCACAGCCAGCGATACGATCAGTTGTAAAGTCATTTGGCCCGATAAAACGTGGGTGATATTCTCATATCCAACGCCCAGTGTATAGGGGGCAAAATAACCTACTATCCCTACGGCCAAACCGCCGATGGCGGGCCACCATGCCCAATGGATAGGCAGCTTTTCAAAGGCGTCTTCAATAAGGTATACTAATTTGGTAACGCCGGCAGCCAGCAGTCCGATAAGTACGCCGATCATACTGTAGGTGATCAGCGCCATATTCGAAGGTGCTTCTAAAACAGGTGATGGAAATACCGGTCCTGATTCAAATAACAAATGGTGGCCGGCAGCTCCGGTAATACAAGCCAGTGCCACAGGGATAATAGAGCGGGGGGAAAATTCAAACAACAACAGTTCAATAGCCAGGAAAATAGCGGCTACCGGACTTCCAAAAATGGCCGACATCCCGGCTGTTGCCCCGGCCGTAAGCAGGATCTTTCTTTCGTAAGCACTTATGCGGAAGAGTTGTCCAATAGTGGACCCCAATGCACCACCTGTTGCAATGATCGGCCCTTCTGCACCAAAAGGTCCACCGGTACCAATGGAAATGGCCGATGAAAGGGGCTTTAAATAAGTAATACTGGGTCTTATTTTGCTATTGTTAGTCAGGATCTGTTCCATGGCTTCGGGAATACCGTGCCCCCGGATAGCTTTTGAGCCATACAAAGCCATTAACCCTACGATCAATCCACCAATGGCAGGAATGATGATCACAAACAAACCATAATGGTGGCTGCCGGGATTGCCGGGTTCAACAGACCATTGATGATGAAAGGCCAGATTGGTGAAGATGTTAATGAGGTATACCAGTCCTTTTGCAATAAAGCTGATACAAACGGCTACTGCTACGGCGAACCCCGACATTACGGCAAGTCTTTTTTTATTACCTGCCTGCGCCTGGTTCATGTCATTAAGGCTCATTGTTTCGTCGAGCGATACAGAGATAGGGATACGATTGTGTGAATGTTTAGCTGAGTGGTCCATTTATTCGATGTTAGGTTCGTTTACCAATTTTTGCAAGGCAATCGAATTATTTATTTTTATCCGCTTACCAGTTGAAGTAATGATGTCTTCGGCCACGAGATTGGTAAATAATTTAAAAACAGTCTCATAGGTGGTGCCTGCGTAGGAGGCAATATCCTGCCGGCTAATTGGTATGCTTATGTATTGTTCGGTGTCGGTCCCAAACAGGGTTGCTATTTCAAGTAAAGCCTGCGCCACTCTGCTTTTTACTTCCATTAATGCCAGGTCGCGCATGCGCTTCTCCGCATTTTGCAGTTCGGTGGCATACACTTGTAATAAGCGGTAGGTAAATGCCGGATTGGTTTTAAGTGTGGCTTCCAGAAAACTATTGGGGATATAACAAACTTTTGAATCTTCGAGGCAGGTAGCTGAAACAGGAAATACGTGGGTGGCGCCAAAACCGCGATGCCCCAATACATCTCCTGCTTTGGCAAAGCGAACGATCAGTTCCCGCTGTTCCCCCCATTGTTTGTGCACTTTTATGGTGCCTGAGGTAATAAAGAAAATGCCTTCCACCGGGTTGCCTTCTTTAAAGATCAGGGTGCCTTTCTTTAACTGTAATGTCTTCTTTTTGATTGCAATAAGCTCTTTCCACTCTGAGATACAATACTTACATAGAAAGCAACTAGTGAGGTCGCATGAATTATAAGGCATGATGCAAAATTAATCATTTTTTGCATAGGTTCTTCTGTTAAAATATTGCGATGGCAATATTGTGTAGGAAAAATATATAATTTTACGGTTCAAAATATTAAGACGGCAATATTTTATCTCTCCCTTCAGAACGACCTGTTTTTTGGGAACCACCCTTCTTTTTTACATTTTAAACCATAAGGTTATGAATTCTTATTTGACCACTTTCTCCAAAGCCTTGTTAACCGGAGTTTTTGCAGGCATTTCAGCTACTTTTATCTGTATCATTTACAATGTTATTTTCAGGGATGAAACCGGCTACCAGTTGTTCAATTTGATCAATGTATCGTCGCTCATCTTCGGAGTTAATATTCTGTTTATGTTAATTGGGATCATTTATTACTGGTTCATAAAATATATGAAGCGTGGTGGCGAAATACTTTACATAGGAGTGTTTATCCTCATCACCGTGTTTTGTATCCTGAAAACCTATGGCATTCATCGTACTGATGACCAGGCTGCGAATATTGAGTTCCATCACCTGTTGATAGCCATGATAGTTATTTTAAGTATTGCCGCATCTATAGGTATTCCGGTGATGTTTCACAGCAAGCGTTTTGAGGAACATGTGTTGTAAGATAAGTCCCCAGCGGTAATATGCGTAGACGGTATTTTTGAAACATTATGTATCTTCGGTTCTGGAAATCAATATATCAGGCGAATGGTAGAAGTGTTTCAAAAATACCTTGCTGATAAAATGCCCCTTTCTGATGCAGATTGGGCGGTTATAGAACGGGTTTGTATCATTAAAAAATTAAGAAAGAATCAGTACCTGTTACAGGAAGGCGATGTGTGGCGATACCATGCTTTTGTTTGTAAAGGATGCTTGCGCAGGTATAGCATTGATGCGAAAGGAATAGAACATATTCTTCAATTCTCCTGTGAAAATTGGTGGACTGGCGACAGGGACAGTCTGATGAATAAAACGCCTTCAAAATATAATATTGACGCAATTGAAGATTCTTCTGTATTGGTGATAAGAAATGAAGATTTCGAAATGTTATGCCAGCAGTTGCCTGCTTTTAACAACCTGATAAATCAGATTTTGTTCAGGAGCCTGAATGCTTCCCAGGAAAGAATTAATTCCACCATTAGCCTTACTGCAGAAGAAAAATACCTGCATTTTATAAATACCTTTCCCTTGCTTGCCAACAGAGTTCCACGTCATATGATAGCTTCTTACCTGGGTATTACGCCAGAAACGCTTAGCAGAATAAAAGGCAATCTTTCAAAAAACAAACAGTAAGGGACGAATTCCCTTGATATTTGTCAAGGATCTTTGTAGCATTTGTCAATGGTGACAACCTCCTGACAGCGGTAGTTTTGTGTTGTAAATGATTTAAAACTTACAAACACAAACTATGTCAAAGACGATATTAATTACAGGAACAAGTACTGGTTTTGGTAAACTGATGACCCAAACACTGGCCGGTGAAGGCCATACTGTTATTGCAACCATGCGTGGTGTTGATGGAAAAAACGCTGCTGCTGCAAAAGAACTGGCGGCTTTACCCAACGTTGAGGTGGTTGAGATGGACGTAACAAGTGATGAGTCGGTTAATAATGCGATAGGCAAAGTGCTAGCCAGGCATGGTCAAATTGACGTGCTGGTGAATAATGCTGCTGTGACGGGGTTTGGACTGCTGGAAGCTTATTCGCTTGATCAGATCAGAAATATGTTTGAGGTAAACTTTTATGGCGTGTTGCGCACTTATCAGGCTGTTCTTCCTTCCATGCGTAAACATAAAAAGGGATTGATCATCAACATTACTTCTGGCGCCAGCGGCCACACCCTGCCCTTTATGGTGCCTTACATGGCATCCAAGTTTGGAGTGGAAAGCATTACCGAAGGCTTACAGGATGAACTAAGTGATTATGGTATTGAAAATGTGAGCGTTCAACCAGGTGTTTACCCCACAGAAATGAATAATGGCAGCAAGACAGGTCTTCATGCCAACAAACCGGCCATTGCTGCTGAATATGGGGACGCAGCGGCTAATAAATTGAATGCCCTTGGCGCCGGTTTATTTGGCAAAATGACTGAGTTTAAGATGGACCCGCAAACGATCGCTGACGGAATTGTCGCATTGGTGAATATGAAAAATGGCACGCGCCCATTACGGTATCCCCTCGATGCTATTGCCCAGGGTACCGATGTAGAATTCATTGAGGCAAGGGCCGAGATCAAAAAGAGATGGGTTGCTAAATATAGTTGAGTAATATCCGCCCGCATTGTTTAAAAAACTTGCGGGCGGGTACCCCTCCCAGGCTGGCACCCATATTCAGCATTGTCTCTTGATAATGCTTTTACAGTTTCCAGCCCAATACCGGCATAACCGCTGCGGAATTTGATTCCATGATGGAAACCTGGTATCGTTCCCTTCCTGCCGCAAAAATATCCCCTACACCGGTTAACTGGTCTGCAAGCCAATGAAGAGGACCTTTGGCAGGGAAGGGATGCCATTCAGGAAAAGGCGCTTTCGTATGCAAGAAAGTATAAATAAAGAACTTTGGTATGCCGATAGAAAAATTACCTGTATTTTAAGCGTCCGAATATTCCCTTAAACTTCTATGAAACAAATTTTCCTATACCTGTTGTTGTTGGCTACCGTGACAGTCTTTGCCCAAAAGAATACACAGCTTAAAATAAATATAAAAGCAGATAGTAGCCGGCTCGACAAGCTTTACAGACTGATGCCCGATACAATAAGCTTTTATACGTTACCGGAGAATAAACTGGCTTTAGAAGTTCCCGAGGAATTGATCAAGCGGTCTTTTGAAATAAGCAATATAGCGGTTGGTACCTATCTGGTAAAATATAGGAATATGTTCCGCCAACCAATGACGCGCCAGGTCACTTTGACTGAAAAGAATACAAACGAAATTTTTCTCTGTGTAGATTCACTTGACAATTACCCTCAGAATACGCTTTCCAGGTTGAAGGATAAAGAGTCTGTTGTATTAAATGTCTGTGCTACTTATTGCGGAGGTTTCGATTCTTCTCATCTTGTTATAACCAGGAAACGGGATCATTTTTCGGCGGAGGAGTATAGGGTTTATAGAGAGTTCATCTATGATAAAGGGATGGTTGAAGACGAGCCAGGTACTCGCGCTGTTGTTTTGAATGAGCAGCAAATAGAGGAGTTTGTAAGATTTGAAAATGAACTGCCTCAGTTAAATAATACGAAATCCGAAAAGTTTGGGGATGATGGGCGGGTTATGGTTGTAACATATACTTGCACTACTACGGAACGATATTCGATAAAAAGTAAATATTTTAATTTTGAAAAGACTGATGATGACTGTAGATGGAAAGGGTTTAGCCATTTGTTGATTTCCTTTTTTGGCAGCCTGAGGTAAGCACGGGTTGACCCATCCCTTAACAATTCCGTCTAATCATTTGTTATTACCTTTGATTTATATAAGCGCATAGTTGGTTATAATTCAATTGTAATACAATGGATAAGAAGATTCCCACTGAAAGTCTGCTGGATTATTATGCAAGAACGGGCCATGCCATTACAAAAGACCATTTACCCATAACGAGTGAAGTGGGGCATTTCAATGTGCGAATGACCACCGTATGTACCCGTAAAACGCCTTTTAACCGGCGGGATTATTTCAAGATCTGCATATGTACAGGTTCGGAGCGGGGTTTTGGCACCCTGATCTATGATGACCGGGAAATACAGTTGAATCAGCCCAGTATCATTTTTACCAATCCATCGGTTCCCGCTTCTATTGAGATCTCGAAAATGAGCCGCTACGGCTGCATATTTAATAAGCAGTTCATTGAAGGGCAAATGTCACCCGATGTGCAATATGCCAGCCCCTTGTTCAATCCAACCCTGTTTCCTGTTATTGCGATCCCTGAAGAAGAAATTGACCGGGTAAACGGTTACTTTGCTGAAATGCAACGCTTGCAGGAGTCAGATTACCCTTTCAGATGGGATATGATCCGGAATATATTGCAGTTATTGATCCATGAAGGGATCCGGTTACAGCAACAACAGGTTGTACAGGCCGGGGTTGTTCGTGACCGGCTGGCAAATACCTTCTTTTCTTTATTAAACCAGCAATTCCCCGTTGACTCACCGGAAAATTCGTTAAAACTGTTAACACCGGCTCATTTTGCCGACCAGTTGCACGTGCATGTGAACCATTTGAATAGTGTTATTAAAAAAAGCACCGGCAAATCTACCCGCGTAATTATTCATGAACGCATCGTTACGGAAGCCAAGGCCTTATTGCGTAATACCAGCTGGAATGTGGCTGAAATTGGCTATGCTCTTGGTTTTGAATACCCTTCCCACTTTAATAAGTACTTTAAACAGTTTACTGCGGTAACGCCTATGGAGTTCAGGTCGAACAGCGCGGCGGTACCCGTCCTTTGATTTGTATAATCATCCCTTTGAATGGTATAATTTAGGTAGCGCCCTGGTTGATTAATTTTACAGCGTCAATTAAACGAAATCAACCATGAGGAACATTACACAATCGAGGATCCGTTCAAACACGTACATGGCACTAGGCTTAATTCCGCTTTCCGGCTTTGCTATGGATGTTTATATCCCATCGCTGCCAGACATGGCTTTGCAGCTACACACAACACCCGCAGCTATTCAATTAACGCTTTCTTTATTTATTATAAGTTATGGTATATCCCAGCTGATAGTAGGTGGTTTGCTTGACAGCTACGGACGCTACTGGCCCACCATGATCTCAATGCTGGCTTTCAGCGCTGCCAGCTTTGCTATAGCTTTTGCACAAAATATTAATGTGATATATGCCATGCGTATCGTACAGGGTTTTACGGTGGCGGTGATTGTGGTGGCGAAACGATCGTTTTTTGTGGATGTATATAAAGGCGAAGAGTTGAAGAAATACACCAGTTTGTTTTCTGTTATCTGGGCAATAGGCCCTATCGTGGCGCCTTTTCTCGGTGGCTTTTTTCAAACAAGCTGGGGCTGGACTTCCAACTTTATCTTCCTGGGTCTTTTCAGTTTAGCTTTCTTTTTAATTGAAATATCAATAGGTGGTGAATCACAAAAGACCGCCCAGCCATTCAGTGTTCGTACTATTCTTAGTACTTATGGCAAAATGGTAAAAACGCCTGACTTTACAGCTGGGATGATCATTCTGGGACTTGCTTATGCAATGATATTGCTATATGGTATGGCCAGTCCGTTCCTGATTGAGCAACGGCTACATTTTAATCCACACGTAACCGGCTATTGTGCGCTGTTCTCGGGTGTATCGGTAATGGTGGGTGGTACTTTATCGAGGATGCTGATCTCAAAACCATTTGTAAAGAAACTCTTGTTCGCTTCCGTGCTGCAACTGGTAGCAGTAGCATTGTTGATCACATTGACCTCCTTTTACCAAAGCTTACCTACCCTGTTGTTGTACGTGTTCCTGGTGCATAGCACCGGTGGATTTATCTTCAACAACCTGATGTCATACTGTTTGATCCGCTTTCCGCAATATGCAGGCAAAGCAGCCGGGTTGGTAGGCGGTGGTTTTTCTGTAGTGACTTCCATCTTAAGTTCATTGCTGGTAAATTTCTTAAGTATAACCAATCAAACAGTACTGGGTATTGGTTATGGGGTATTAGTAGTGGGCGTTTTGTTCACCATCATAAAAACGAAATGGATAGTAAACGAAAGACCGGCAATAAGTGAAAGCGCAGAACGCAGTCCGGCAACTGCTGCAGCGTAGGATGAAATTTGGGATTCAGGAATGTATATATAATGTTTGTTTAGGACAACAAGCCCTGGAGGTACCGCCAGGGCTTTGTTGTTTTTGATCTTTGAATAATTACTTCGCTTCTTTTCGCTTAAAATAGTTTTGCCACAGGAAAAAGACGACAAAGGCCCAGAAGAACAGGGCTACCCAAATATTCAAATTGTCGCCGGTATAATTCACCGGCATCATATCATTTAGTTCGCTGTTATATATTACGGGCAGTTGATCATTGGCTTTTAGTTTATCATAATCTGCTTCTTCGAGGGGGATCATTCTTTTTTCATTGTCACATTGAACCCAGGCCTCATAGGTCATCCACCAGGAATCTCCTCTTTTTGAATTGCGTTGGTATTCGGTGCTGATTACGGTAACTGTTTTTGGTGCACCTTCATTTTTGATCTTATTAAAATACTGGTTGTATTGCCAGCCGTTATAAGTGAAATACAACGCAACGCCAATTATCCCGGCGGTTACAATAAGCCGTCCTGCATGGGCTAGTAAAGGTATATGCACAAAGCTGCTGATAAGGCCCATAGCCAGCAATGTACAGGCAGTAGCAAGCAGCAGGGTAAGTAACAGCCATTTTCGTTCATCGTTCCACATGCTTACAAATGAAAAATCAAGCAGGCGGGAGCGATTGGTCCTTTCATTAAAATGTAGTTGTTTACTGGCCTGCCGGAAGGCATTATACTGTGGGTGGTACAGTAAGGTCAATTTGTCGCCCTCATTCACCCAGCCTGAATCCTGGATATAGCGGGCGTTATAGGTTTGACCATTGTAATTAAATGTGATGTAAACGTTATTGGAGAACTGATCGTACCACACGCGGTTTTGCCGGTCGGTGGCAGTTACCTCCACCTTTACAGGGTGGCCCTCCTTGATAAATTGTTGCAACTCTTTTTCGTTGTCGTATAACCGCCAGCTGCCCCAGGTGAGGTAGCCCAATAACACGACAAGGATCACTGACCAAACCCAACTGTAGAAATTCCTGGCTAAAGTAATTAGTCCTTTTAGCATTGCTTTTATTTTGTAAAGATTGCCAAATTAAGGATTAAGGCATTTCACTCAAATGGGTCAGGTGGCATATGTTGCGGTCTGTTAAGAACATTTTAACTACAGTTTAGAAATCATTGATTACCCGGGTTTGAAATATTTAATTTTTTTTATCTTTTTGTGGTATGAAATTAGCAGATGAGCGAACCATCAACCCCATTAGTATGAAGAATGTATTTTTCCTGTCCCTTGCGTTTATGTCCAGTGTTGCGATGGAAGCCAGTCCGGTTACCCACCCTCGTCCTGATAAAGTGTCGCCTGTGGTAACAAAAGCTCCGAATGAATATGCGAGTATGGCAGATGATGTGCTTAAATATGTGAACGAATACCGCCGCAAAAAAAGATTGCCGGCCCTTGCGATGAATAGTGCAATGATTGCAGAAGCTATAAAGCACAGTGAAAATATGGCGGCGCGGCGTACGTCCTTTGGTCACAACGGATTTCAGGGCCGCTGGAACAGAATTTCATCAGCCCTTAACGGCGTTTCAGAAATAGCAGAGAACGTGGCAATGGGCAGCACTACGGCCAGACAAGTGGTTGATAGATGGTTAAAAAGCCCCGTGCATAAAGAGAACATTGAAGGCAATTACAACATAACCGGAATTGGTATTGCCGCCGATAAAAAAGGTGTTTTATATTTCACGCAAATATTTGCTACTAACTAGGATTTGTTTTGCGAAGGTGGTTGATAGCAGGGCGCATCGGTTGAGCATCTTGCCATCATCCACTTTTTTTATTGTTCATATTTAGTAGAGGCCGGCTTCATTATCAAATTATTATCTTCATGGCCTGGAGTTATTGATCGCTCGCAGCTGTGTTAAAAATTCTCAAATTTGCCAAATAATCATAAATTCGAATTCGACCAACTAATTGTATCCGGTGTTACATCCCTTAAAAGATACTGGTATTTTACAGGCGATTGCGCAGGATGATGAACGCGCATTCAATAACTTGTTCGTTGAGTATCATCAACAACTGGGTTATTTTGTATTCTCTGTTACCCGCTCAAAAGAACTTACCGAAGAGATCATTCAGGATGTTTTTGTAAAGTTGTGGGAGAACAGACAACAGTTGCCCGCCGTAAAAAACTTCCCCGCTTACTTATTTATTATTACCCGCAATCATACCCTCAACGCCATTAGAAAGCAGGCCCAGGCAACAAAAAAACAGGAAGCCATCGCTGAACATTACGAACTCTCGGCAGCTAATGAACCAGTTGTCGAAGACAATCTATACGCGTTGCTGGATAGTGCCGTAGACAAGTTACCGGTGCAACAGAAAAAAGTATATCTACTAAGGCAACAGGGACTTAAAAACGCTGACGTGGCCTATCTACTGGATATATCCGTCAATTCAGTAAAAAAATACCAGCAGTGGGCTACCCAAACGATTGTAAAACTGATAAAAGCCGGGCCATTTACCGGGATCATTTTCCTTACTTCAACTTTTTTTTAATTTTTTTCATTTTCCATATCTCCCTTTTTCACCTTTCTGTGTCTTTAATAATAAATGCGTAGTTATGCTATGCCCATATTGAAGCCGGTAAGGATAACTACAAGAATCAACATATGGCTATGTCAAGGCTCGATACGCTAATTGAACGCTTCCGCAATAAAACGATCAGTGATGAGGAGCACGCAGAATTATTAAGTCTGCTGTCGCGGGAGGAACATGCACGTACGGCCCGGAAATTCTTTAGGGAAATAATGGATAGCCAAAGTGGCACGGAGCCAATTTTTAGCGCCAGAGAAAGCCAGCAGCTATATACATCTATACAGCAAACCATTCAGTCAAAAGAAGAAACGCAGCCGGTACGGATGTTCCCAATTTGGAAATGGGCGGGTGTTGCAGCAGCAGCTTGCGTTTTATTTGTCACCAGTTACTGGTTAATGCAACCACGCGAACCTAAAGCCATAACAACGGTTGCGGAAACAAAGCAGGTTCTGCCTGACCTGCAACCTGGTAATAAAAATAAAGCCATTCTGGTACTGGCAGATAATAAGCAGATCGTACTTGATTCCACAAATGCCGGCCTGTTGAGTTTACAGGGAAATTCCCGGGTACGGAAAGAAGAGAATGGTCAGATCATTTATGAAAGTGGCGATCTGTCAGGCAAACCAGTTGCACATGTGTACAATGAATTGTATATTCCCAATGGGGGCGAGTATTCGCTGGTACTGGCTGATGGAAGTAAGGTATGGCTTAACTCCGCTTCCCGCATAAAATTCCCCGTGACCTTTACCGGTAATACCAGAGAGGTGGAGATAAATGGGGAGGCATATTTTGAAATAGCCAAAGACAAAACAAAGCCTTTTAAAGTGCATTTCAATTCATCCACGGTAGAGGTACTGGGCACCCATTTCAATATAAATTCCTACGATGATGAAAATAGGCAGGCAGTTACTTTGTTGGAAGGGTCGGTGAAAGTGGCGAATGGTGAATCTGTTTACGCCAGGACTTCGGAGGACAAGACAGTAATTTTAAAACCAGGCGAACAGGCGACCTTATTCCGAAAATCCCAAACAGCTCACCCCATCTCAGTTCAGCCAGTTGATGTAGAACAGGCCGTGGCCTGGAAGAATGGGTATTTTATGTTTGTTGATGAGGATATAAAAAGCATTATGCGGAAACTGGCCCGTTGGTACGATTTCACTCCAGTGTACCAGGGGAATGTTGATGAAGAACAATTTGGGGGGATGATCTCCAGATTCAGAAATATTTCAGATGTGCTTATGATGTTCGAGTCTACCGGTACCATTCATTTCAAAATAATTCCGGGAGATAACTCAGGTAAAGGCAGAAAGATCATTATCACGAAGTAACACTATTATTAAACCATCCTGTAGTGCAGGCACCGGCGGTTGCAAAACACCGCCCGGAAGGCTATTCACTTTTCTTAAATGAAGCAACGTCCATTTAAAAATATATAACTAACTGAACGTATGAAATCTGGTATGTTTCTCAAACAGGTCATATTGGTAGTGCTCCTGTTTCCATGTAGTGCCGGTTTGTTTGCCCAGCGTGTAACACTCAATGAGCGCAATAAGCCATTGACAGATATCTTCAGGGAGATCAGGAAGCAGAGTGGGTTCGATTTTATTTACAATGTAAAAGCGATAAAAAAGCTCCCCAATGTTTCCGTTAATGTAGTGAATACGGACGTGTCGGATGTATTGAGCAAGTGTTTATCGGGCACCGCTCTTGGTTTTGAAGTAAGCAACAAAAGTATCATTATAAAGGAAACGGCTGTTAAACCGGTTGAACAACCAAAAACAACCCCACCGGTAAACATCCATGGCAAGGTCACCGATAGCAAAGGAGCGCCATTGGCGGGTGCTACGGTAAGAACAAAACAGTCGAACCGGTCAACCGTCACCAACGACAATGGGGAGTTTGACCTGGCAAATGTGGATGAAAAGGACATTGTTGTTATTTCCTATACAGGGTTTGTTACAAAAGAGTTTCCGGCCACCAGCAGTGCGTTGCGTTCAATAGTGCTTACCGAGTTTATGCAGAACATGGGTGAAGTAGTGGTAGTAGGTTATGGTACTACTAAGAAAATAAATCTAACTGGTGCCGTATCACAGGTAAGTGGAGAGGCCATCAATCAACGACCAACCGCTAATATCATTACATCCCTGCAGGGTTTGTTGCCTGGTTTGAATATTCAATCTGAACATGGAGACCCTACCAGGAACCCTGAGATCAATATCAGGGGATTCAATTCCCTTAACGGCGGATCACCGCTGGTATTGGTAGACGGCATAGAAGGAAGTATCGATCGCATCAATCCCATGGATGTGGAAAGTGTTTCCGTATTGAAAGATGCGGCTTCTGCAGCGATCTATGGGGCCCGCGGCGCTTTTGGCGTAATATTGATCACCACTAAAAAAGGGAAAGAGGGTAAGGTCCAGATCAATTACAGCAACAACTTTGGTCAAACAAGACCCACTACCCGCACTGATTATGTATCGAACCCTTATGAGTATGGTAAAATAGTGGATGCTGCCTTGTCCGGTTATAATGGTACTACATATACCGGTTATACCGATGCCGATTATGAGAAATTACAACAGGTAGTTGCAGGGGAGCGCGAGCCATTCCATGAAATACAACCCAATGGCAGCTATAAATTCTTTTATAACACCAACTGGTACGATTACCTTTTCAGACAATGGCAGGCATCAAGCAGTCATAACCTGTCCATCTCAGGCGGTAGCGATAAATTACAGGGGTATTTAAGTGCCCGGATCTACAATACGCAAAGCATACAGAACATCAACGATGCTGATTTTAAAAAATACAACCTCAGGGGTAATTTAAAGGTAAAGGCCAACAGTTGGCTGGAGATTGGGTATAATACCCAGTTAAACACCGACAATAATCTGGAGTATGCCGGCGCCAAAGCGGGGTATGGTGGTTTGTGGAGTAATACAACCTGGTATTTCCTTTTCCCATTTTACCCAACCGAAATTGATGGGGTTCCGTTTGACTTTTTTGCCAGTGGCGCACAGGGCGCCCTGCACGATAGATCGAACTACATAAAAACCCGGCGTGACCAACTGGTAAATACCTTAAGTGGAAAGATCACACCTTTTAAAGACCTGCAACTTAACATCGATTACAGCAATACTATTTATCAGGTGGCCCAAACCACCCGATTGAACCAGTTCAACTATTTAAGCGGCGATAAAATCTTACCAACAACAGGCGGGGTGAACCGGTTGATTGAAGACCGCAACCGTGTTTATTATAATGTGTTGAATATATATGGCACGTATGCAAAAAGCATTCGGGAAAAGCATAACCTGAAATTGTTATTGGGTTATAACCAGGAAGAAAGGAATTCAGATAATGTAACGGCCGGAGAAAATGGTTTATTAGCCAATAACCTCGCCAGTTTGAATTTGGGAACGGAAATGTATTCGGCTACTGGTAGTGGTTCCACCTCAGGTATCCAGGGGTATTTTGGCCGGTTCAACTATGATTTCAAAAATAAATACCTGCTCGAAGTAAATGCCCGCTACGATGGTTCGTCCAAGTTCCCGAAAGAAAGCCGCTGGGGTTTTTTCCCATCTATATCTGCAGGCTGGTATGTAAGCCGCGAGCATTTTTTTGAACCTTTAAAAGGAGTAGTGAGCTCATTAAAGTTGAGAACATCCTATGGAAAGCTGGGTAATCAGAGTATTAATGACAATACTTTCAGAGAATTGCTTTTAGCCAAAAAGACCAGCTGGGTCGTCAATAACTTACAACAAAACTATTTGACGGCGCCAGCGCCCCTGCCTAAAGTAGTAGGTTGGGAAAATTCCCGCACGATCGATTTCGGCGCAGACCTCGGATTTCTCAATGATCGCCTGACAGCTTCTTTCGATTGGTATGAAAAGAATGTGGAAGGTATGTACCTGCCTGGCCAGCCGCTGCCTTCGGTATTTGGCGCTGAAGAGCCCAAAGAAAATATTGCCAGTTTGCGTAATCGTGGTTTTGAGCTCAGTGTAACCTACAATAATACGTTCAATGTATTGGGCAGTCCATTACATGTAAGGGCCACCGCCAGCACGTACAATTTTAAGGGAGTTATCACCAAATATCCCAATCCCAATGGTTTAATGAATACGTACTGGGAAGGGCAAAAGCTGGGCACCATTTATGGGTACAAAATTGATGGGCAATTCCAAAGCGATAAAGAGGCGAGGGAATATGAGAACAGTTATAAAAACCCCAGCGCCAACCTGGGCCAGGTGTATAACTACGAGTTGAATGTTGTGCAGAATACTGAATGGAAACACCTGCGAGCCGGCGATCTCAAATACGTAAACCTCAATGGCGACTCCGCCATTAATAAAGGCAAAAATACACTGGCCGATCATGGTGATATTACTGCTATCGGAAATGCCATGCCTACCTGTCCCTTTGGGTTTAACATCAGTGCCGACTGGAAAAATTTTGACCTGTCAATATCCGGGGCCGGTGTAGCCAAACAGGATTGGTATCCCTCCGGTGATATTTACTGGGGCACTTATGAACGGCCTTATTTATCGTTCATTCGCAAAGACCTGGCAAGCAATGCCTGGACGGCAGATCATCCCAACAACCGCTATCCGCAAATAAACCGCGGCTACGCCGCTCTGAATACAAGTGGGATGCGTTCACTGGGTGAAACCAATAGTTATTACCTCACCAATGTCGGCTATTTACGGGTGAAGAACCTGACCATAGGGTATACGATGCCGGAAAAACTGATGAAGCGTGCACAAATACAAAGATTGCGGGTATACATCAGTGCTGAGAATATGTTTACCTGGCGATTTGGTAACCTTACCAGGTACCTCGATCCGGAAATGGCCGGAGCCGGAGTTAGTTATTCAGATCCCAAAGATGCGGCCACCCGCGGAAGGGCTGAAGACTACCCTATTGGCAAAGTATTCTCTGCAGGCATCAACCTTACACTCTAAATCATGATCTTAAAAGTAATTGGAATGAAACGAATATATAGTATACCGGTTGCTATTGCTGTATTGGTGATCGGCTGCACAAAAAGTGATTTTCTGGACAGGGATACAAAAGACAGTATCGATGGGAAAAATTTCTTTAACACCGCTACCGATCTGCAGGTATATACCAATGGCTTTTATGAAATGCTTCCTAATTATACCTTATACACTGATGAAGATTCAAAGAGCGATAATTTGATTCCATTGTCTGTGGATGCGCGGGTGAAAGGCACCCGTCTTATTCCCCCCACCAACGCCAATACCAAGTGGCAGTGGGAAGACCTTCGCAGTATCAATTTCTTTCTGCAAAATTATCAAAAGTGTCCTGATGAGGCGGCCAAACTGAAATATGGCGGAGTTGCCCGGTTCTTCAGGGCTTACTTCTATTATGAGAAAGTAAAAACCTATGGTGATGTGCCCTGGTACGGGAAAGTGCTGGTTGCAAATGACCCTGATCTGTACAAAGGCCGTGACTCCCGTAAACTGGTAATGGATTCGGTATTGGCCGATATTAATTTTGCGGTGGCCAATATACCCAAAGAAGTAAAGCTGAATGAGATCACCGCTTACACTGCTTTATTGTTAAAGGCCCGCATCTGTTTGTTTGAAGGTACATTCAGAAAGTACCATGAATTGGGCGACTATGAGAAGTTTTTAACAGAAGCTGCTTCCGCCGCCAGCGAATTAATAAAATCACCCTATAAATTGTTTTCAACAGGTGGCGCTGCTACCGCCTATCGCGAGCTGTTTGCCCGCAACGACCAGGACGCCACAGAGACCATCCTGGCGCGGGATTATAACACTACCTATGGCCGTCAAAGCGTTGGCTATTTGATGACGTCGCCTACTGCCGGCGTATATGGCATTCCGAAAGATATGATCGATAGCTATCTCATGAAAGATGGGACCCGATTTACCGATCAACCCAATTACCAGACCAAAGGGTTTTATGAAGAAATGCAAAACCGGGATCCCCGTCTTACCCAAACTACGCCGGGTCCTGATTTTGCGGTGTATAAAGAAACGACCCGGGAGCCGGTTAATCTCAGCATAACCACTACTGGTTACCGGGTAATAAAAGGGCTTCCCACCCGCGACCAATGGGGCTCGCTCAATTCTTACAACGACATTATCATTTTCCGGTTTGCAGAAGCATTATTGGTGTTGGCTGAAGCAAAAGCCGAGCTGGGTGCGTTGGACCAGGCTGACCTGGATAATTCCATCAATAAACTCAGAGCGCGTGCAGGCATGCCCAATTTGAGCCTGGCGGCTGCCAATGCAAACCCCGACCCTTTCCTCAAATCCTGGTACCCGAATATTGAAAAAGCGGTTGTCAATAAAGGCGTGATACTTGAAATAAGAAGAGAACGCCGGATCGAGCTTTTTAATGAAGGGTTGCGCTGGGACGATCTGATGCGCTGGAAAGAAGGATTGAAACTGATGAAGCCAATGGTGGGCATGTACTTCCCGGGTTTGGGTGCCTTTGATTTTAACAATGATGGAAAGACAGATGTGTTCTTACGCACTGACAATACAACCGCTGCCCCTGCCGGTACTACCAGTATAATTAATGTGAATCAAAAAAAGTTAACTAATAACACTTCCGGCAACTTCAACCCCATGTCCGGTACGCCCTGTACGTTTAGTGAAGATGAAGACAGAGACTATTACTATCCGATACCTACTGAAGACCTTACCCTGAACCCTAATCTGAAGCAAAGTCTAAAGTGGTGATCTGACATTTTATTCCTGACTCATTAACCTTATAAAATGAAGAAAAACTTCGTAATGGGCATGCTATGTCTTGCCATTTGCTCCACAACCTGGGCGCAATACACACTTGATTCCACGCGACGGATGTCACCCGGCGTTTTCTACAAACATTATCACACGAATTCGCCGATAAGGCAAATACATGTAATGGAAATTGACCTGAACGAATCGACCATTAATTTGCAGGCGGTGAAATCGGGTGGCGTTATCAACGGCCCCAAAGAGACTGTTCAGACCATGTTTGCCGATCATGATATTTTCCGCGGGCATGATGTAACCGCCGGCATCAATTGCGATTTCTTTACCAGTCAGGGACCGGCCCCGTTATACAATCCGCGCCACATGATGATCGGCGATGGCGAAATATTATGGGACACCACGCTTAACCGAACCGTATTCGGCATTACGGAGAACAGGGTGCCATTTATCACAAAGCTTGAGGGGGCATATAGTGTAACAGCAGGCAGTACCAACCGGGTCATCAATCACATTAACAGGTATGGTGGAACCGATCAGTTGATTATGTACAACCGGTTTAAGGGCACCACAACGGGTACTGCTGCGGGCGGTACCGAAGTACGTATTGTGCCGGTAAATGGTAATGGCGACTGGAAGGCCAATGCCACCATCTCCTGTAAAGTGCTGGCCAAATCAAGTTCAGGTAATATGGCGCTCGATTCGGGTGAGGCGGTATTGTATGGGCTGGGAACAGCCAAAACTTTTCTCGACGGTATTAATGTGAATGATATAATTACGCTGAACCTGAAAGTGATCGCAGACTCAATGGGCCTTACGAATATTAAACAGTTAACCGGTGGTTGGACGAGGCTGATTAAAAATGGCGCCAATTTCGCTGATAGCAGTGTGAAGGATGAGGGTGGTGCGTCGTGGGATCTTCCGGAACCCAGAACTGCTATCGGTCACAACCAGACAAAGGATAAAATATATTTTGTAGTAGTGGATGGAAGGGAAGAAGGGGTGAGTGAAGGTATGACCCTGGTAGAAATGGCCTCGTTAATGATGTATCTCGGCTGTTTCCAGGCACTAAACCTCGATGGCGGTGGTTCCTCTACGATGGTGGGCAATCTGGCGGAATTGAGAAATGATCCATCCGATAATCCGCCAAGGGCCATTCCCAGCGCGCTGTTAGCCTATCTTTCCAGCATTACCCTGGATGATTTTGAGAACGGTGTAGGCCATTTTAACCGCAATCCAACCTATAGCCCTACCACTGTTGGCGTATCAACATTCTCTGTGGTAACTAATGCCATCACCTGTCACAGCGGCTTTCATTCCCTGATAGTAAAACTATATGACGATTCAACAGTGACCACCGCCTGGAAGGCAAGGGTGTTATCGGGCAGCGGCCAGATCCAGAACAACCGCTATTTCGCCAATACCGGCACCTTTAGTTTTTATTTGAAAACTTCTACTGCCAACACTGGCGCCAAAGTAAGGCTTTGGCTCGATGATAATGATGGAACAGAATTATCGCCCCAGCTCACGATCAATAATGATGGCAACTGGCATAAATACACCTGGAACCTGGCCAACCTGAATGGTACTACGGCCGATACAGGCAATGGCCAGCTTGAAAGCGCAGGAGTGCGGTTAGATGCCATTGAGTTTACGCAACCCAATACGGCCACCACCTGGTTTATTTTTGTTGATGATATTATGGTTGACCCAAATGGCACCGCCGGAACGGGCGTGCGCCTGGTTGCTGACACTGCAAAAGAAATAGTTGAAGTAAAGCCAGCCACCCGGCCAGCTATAAATGACCATGTAACAGTATATCCCAATCCGGGCAATGGTATTTTTAATATCGACTTTAAACAGTATGCTGTCACCTCTTTTGACTTGCAGGTGTTAGACCGTTTTGGTAGAAAGCTGCTGGATAAAAAATACACCGGTGGTTCACAACCCATCAATCTGTCGCATTTGCCTGCAGGCTTGTACTTTATGTATGTTACCTCCGGACAGATCAATGAAGCATTTAAAATAGTAATAAAATAGTTGTATGCGCATTGCGATTTCCAATATCCTTGTTGTTATTCTTTTGTTTGCCGGGTATCCTAATTTTGCCCAAAACAGTCGATTGCGGTTTATAACCTACAATATACTGGAAGGAATGAAACTGGATACTTCGGCCGACAAACCCAATTTTGTTAACTGGTTGAAGCGCATGGACCCCGATATACTGGCCTTGCAGGAAGTAACGGGGTTTACCCAGGCCTCCCTGGAAAAACTGGCGCAATCATATGGGCACCCCTATGCTGTATTGTTGATTGAAGGAGAGAAATATCCTGTAGCCCTCACCTCGAAATACCCCATCGTAAACGTGCAAAAGGTTTGTGAAAATATGGACCGGGGATTTATTGCAGCCCGCATAAAAGACTTTAATATAGTATCATTGCACTTCACCCCTTTTGATTACCGGAAGCGTGCGGAGGAAGTTGATCTGCTGCTTGCTCACATTTATGCCCAGCCGGCCAAACAGCAATGGGTTATCATGGGCGATTTCAATACCGTATCGCCGGCCGATTCTGCTAACTATAGGGATGGGCGTATGGTAGAAAATTATAAAGCATATGAAAGGAAGTATGCGCCCATTCAAAAACTGGCCAATGACCAGTTAGATTATACGGTGATTGAGAAGGTAGTGGCAAACGGGTTCACCGATGCGTTGAAAGTAACAACGAAGGCATTTGTAAAAACGGTACATCCCAAACGATTTGAACCAAAGACGGGTACCGACGTGACATCGAGAATTGATTTTGTTTTTGTTAGCAAGGGTCTGGTGAAAAAAATTGCAGCCGCAAAGGTGTTGGTAGATGATTTTACCGATATTTACTCAGACCACTACCCGGTATTACTTGATTTGAAATAAATACGATGAAATACCTTGCCGTTACCCTTTTTTGTTTCTGTCTTATTCTTTGCATCAATACCATACATGGGCAGAATAATCCCAACCAGGATGCTGCCAGTATTAATGAACAGTTATTGAAGCAAGGCACTACTGATGCACAAAGTTTTTCAAGGGAAAAAGGGATGGTATTTTATAATAGTGGCCAGGATGAACCGGAATTCTCCAACCAGGAGATGCAACTATTATTAAATGATTTTTCCTTGCTTGGCATGCTGGGGTCGTCTCTGAACAATTTACAATATGAACCGCGGCTCTTTAGAGAAACAAAGGCCCGGTTAAAACAGGATGCTAAAGAAAGTGTAAAAGGATGCCGTACGGCCGCCTGTTATAGCAACTCGTTAAAATTTACCAGTTTTGAGATCATGGCCATCGGAGATGAGCTGGTGAATTTGACAACAAAACATCCCCAGTTTAAATCAATGGTTCAGGGGCTTAAAAAAATAGGGAAATACCACCTTTTTAATAATGAAGCCGATTCCGGTTTTATTCGCAAAGCCTGGGAGGCCGATGCGCTTGGGATAAATTATATCCTGCAAACATATATTGAAGGGAACGAACCCCTTTATCCAAAGATAGATGCGATCAGCTTTGTAAAGGATGACCCTGTATTTGCTGACAGTGTTAAGGCTATTGTAACGAAGATCAGCAGCTTTAAATACAGGACCCTTCTTTTTTACCGAATACCTGTAAAGCTGGCAATTGAAATCCTGCGACTGAATGGACGCGATGAAGCCATGCGGTATAATGGGCTAATGGGAAGATCATACAATACTATTGTTCAAAGTGTGCGTAATATAAATTGGGATTTATTTCCCAATAGTGTGATCCTGGTACCGGGGCTTGGTCCTGAAAGACCAGATATCAGCCTGGACTCAGGGAGCGCCAGAAGATGCGATAGCGCGGCGGTACGTTACTACACCAGACGCGCCCCTTTTATTGTTGTATCGGGCGGCCATGTACATCCAAACAAAACACCCTATTGTGAAGCCATTGAAATGAAGAAATACCTGATCAATAAATGGCATATTCCGGAGCCTGCTATTATTATTGAACCAAATGCCCGTCATACAACTACCAATCTGCGTAATACCAATCGGCTGCTTTATAAATACAATTTCCCGACCCAAAAGCCAGTGCTGATCGTGAGCGATCCCGCGCAAACAGCCTATATAAATGGGGCCATGAAAGACAAAGCCATAAAGGAGCTGGGGTATGCACCGTTCAGTACAATAAGGAAGATTAGCCCCACTGAAACAGAATACCTACCTTCCCAGGACTCAAGACACATTAATTCAATGGACCCATTGGACCCATAAATAAAAGTTCAGATGTACAGAATGATCATAGTAACAATACTGCTACTGACAGCCCGTGTATCGTATTCGCAGGACAGTATTCAGTATGTAGATGCAGCTACGTTGATGATGGTTGGTAAAGCCAAAACAACCGATTCTATTTATCAACGCATTGATAGTACAGAGGCGAAAGACATGCCACAAGCCGTGAAGGGCCTGGCGAAGCAAAGTGCGGGCATTGCCATTTTGTTTGAGACCAATAGCCGCATTATACGTGCTAAATGGAGCCTGCCGAAAGAAGTATATCTCCACAACATGACACCCGATGCGCACAGCGGTCTCGATCTGTATTGTTTTAAAGCCGGTAAATGGCAGTTTGTAAGTATAGGACGGGTAGTGCCAGGCATTAATCAAACCCAGGTGGTTGTACAGAATATGGACAGCACTATGAAACAGTTTATGCTGTACCTGCCCTTGTACAATGGGGTGAGCGAATTGCAGATCGGTGTTCAAAAAAATGCAACGATCAACAAACCCGTCCGCCCTGCCATCAACACTGCAAAACGAATTGTAGTGTATGGATCAAGTGTGGTGCAGGGTGCCTCAGCCAGCAGGGCAGGCATGGCCTACCCCGCCATATTGCAACGACAAACGGGATACGATTTTATTAACCTGGGTTTTAGCGGCAGCGCCAAGATGGAAATAGAACTGGCCAAATACCTGGCTACCGTACCTGCAGATTGTTATGTGCTGGATTGTATTCCCAATCCTTCTCCAGAACAGATCACGGAAAGGTCATATCCCTTTATTAAATACCTGCACGAAAAGCAGCCCTCCATTCCCATTGTATTGGTTGAAACGATCTTCAGGCAAAATGGGTTATGGGACCAGCAGGTGGGCAGCACAGTGAAAAGACAAAACGAGGAGATCAGGAAAACCTATGAGCGATTGAAAAAAGAAGGTGTTAAGAACCTCTATTACCTGGAATCGGATAAGCTCATAGGCGATGACCATGAAGCCACCATCGATGGCATACACTTAACTGACCTGGGATTTACGCGGATAGCCAATGCAGTATGGCCGGTGATAAAGAAGGCGTTAGCTGAAAAGAAACAATAGAATAACTATTTTTCATATTGGTATTCAATCCCGTTTGAGAAGGGCGTCCACCAGCAGGCCTTTTGGCCACAGGATTTTAATGCATTGTTAGCCCAGGTATTACAGGTGTGAAATAAACTGTATTTGCCAGTTGCTTCGTAAAAAGCATCATGATCGCCATAAGATTTGGCGCTTGATATAGCAATGGGTTGACCGGTAACAGTTGTTTGCAGGCTTTTTTGAATGAAGGTTATTAGTCGTTGGTATTGTTCATTGGAGAGTTCCACTTTTACACAGGTCTTGCTTTCCTTTACTTTTCTAAGATAGTTGGTATGTACGGCAGAACTGCTAAGCCAAAAGGCTGCTTTAAAGGCAGTACTTGCTTTCAGATCGGACCAGGTAGGCGTTTCCAGGTAAAAGCCTTTATCGCCCCAGCCAAAAGCAATAAAATTGAATGCGGTATCACCAGTGCGGGTATTCGTATACAGAATGCTTTGACTCCAGTCTTTCAGTTCTGTTTTAACAGGAAGGATGAGATCAGTATGAACAGCGCTTGTTTTAACGTAGATAGGGACCTGGTAGGCAGTATTGGCCTCCGCTTTTACCGTTAAATGCGATAGCACCCAGGCGCTACCCAAATACAGGAGAAGGAGCAGGATAAGGGATAAAAGTGTATACCCTGTGTATTTTAAAAACTTTCTCATGCGGTTATTGATCTTACTTAATTCCAGGAACCGCATGAAAGTAACCTATTTTTTGTAGAAATAACTCTTATGTGTAGTAGAAATGCGGATAGTTTTAATAGATAGTTATCAAGTATAAAGATCCCTTGGATGATTGCTACATGATTACCCGTATAATTCCTCCCGCATTTGTACTAATATGCTTTCAATTTTTTCTTTATCAGGCATGGCTGGTAACGGGCTATTTTCATAAGCCGTTTCAATGCGTTGCATCAGCGAATCGGCCATTACCAGCAGGTCATCGTATTGAAACTGACCTGTTTTTATGGATAACAGTTCCTCCCGGTTAGCTCGTTTTACGTTCAGTTTTCCTTCTCTTAATATTTCTTCCGCCACCTGTAGCAGCCTGATGGTGTGCATCATA
The DNA here is from genome assembly GCF_017742245.1 of Niastella soli. Lineage (GTDB taxonomy): Bacteria > Bacteroidota > Bacteroidia > Chitinophagales > Chitinophagaceae > Niastella > Niastella soli. The sequence goes on along the minus strand of NZ_JAGHKO010000001.1, from coordinate 968,931 downwards.
TTTTTGGCGTCGTATCCCTTACCGTGTTCTGAATTATCCTGGTACCGGGTCTCATTGCGCTTTTCTACCCATTCCCAGTACTCGCGGTATTCCTTACAGTAAGAAGAATAGCTTTCCAGGTTGAAAAACAGATAAGCACTTTCTTTTTCGCCTTTAGGGATAGAAGACAGGGAAACCTCATTAGCGAGGTCTGTGCTCATAACGCCTCTGTACCGATGCTGGTTGGTGGCGTCATAAAACAGGGCGTACAGTCCTTTTGTGTGGGTGATGCTGGTGAGCCCGCAATGTTCCTGTATATAATTGTTCTTCGTCAGCCATTCCTGTAAGGGGATGGATTGATACCCCTGCATGATGAAACAAAAATCAAGTACCGTCTTACGTACCGGGGCAACCGGGTTTACGATCTTCTTTTTGTAACCCCTTGCTTTTTTTATTTGAGTAAGGGCATAACCCGCAAAGGTTTCCTTGCACAGTTTTGACATGAACAGTTCCATAGACAGCCTGTTCATGATCGGATGATTAAACAGGATACAGTCTTCAGGCGATGCCAGTACTTCCAGGATGTTGGGGTTGTTACGGATCAGTAATTCAACAAAACGCCCCAGCTCGTAATATACCTCATCGCTGGTCTCATTACTTATTTGAGGAATGTATTCCAGTCCATAAAACTGTGCTTTGGGCAAATAGTAAACACCCCTCAGGTCTGTGTCGGACTGAGCGGTGTTTAATCCATATGCTTTGCTGCCACTGATGCATTCAAAAAGCAGCAGTCCTTTCTCTTTTATCTCATTGATGGTCATACCTGGTGATCGTGTTTACAAAAAACGCATCCAGTTCATCGGCGGTAAACTGATTTCGTTTTAAATGAGTACTTGCTTCGCTGATGCGGGCATATTCAGTGTCGATATATGACTTCAGTTCATTGCTGATGGGTATTACAAAACCTTCCGGCGCATTGGCTTTAAGCGAGATCAGCTCACTCACCTGCTTTTTTATAGCGTCGGGAAGCAATGTCATCAACGGCCCGATTGTCATAGGTGCAATGGTTTGTTTTTCAAGGCACCATTTGGCGGCCAACAGCGGACGAAGCACATAGAACAGTTTTTTGATCTTTATTTCGTTGCCATTATCAATCGTATCCATGGCGCCTCTGGCAATACCAAGGTAATGATGAATGTTGGAAACCTGGCCAAAAAAGGCTTGGCTGAGCGTCCACAGGTCAGTCCTGAAACCCGGTTCCTGCCGGTATATGATGGGTGATTGTAACCATTCAAAAGGCGTGGTGTTCGACTTTCGCATCAATTGCAATACCTTTCGAACGTCCCATCCATACATATCCAGGTCGCCGGTAATATCAAAGTTGAGATCGTAATCTCTATCCATTACCGACAGATAATATTTATAGGGTCGCACGTATATGAACCGCACATCGTAATCGCTGTCCGGCGAAGGGAATTCCCAGCCCCGGCTGCCTGATTCACAGGCATACAGGATCCGGATCCCGTTTTCTTTTTCTACTGTTGCCAGTTTGTCGAGTATCAATTGTTGCATATTATTCAATTTTATATATGGTCCTGCCCTGGTATTCCGCTACTGTTACTTTGCCATAAATGGTTTTAGTCCAGCCATTTTCAAAGCCATGATTATTGGCGATCAAAAAGCCTTTATTGGTATCTTTCTTCACCACTTTATGCGCATCGATGTATCTGCCTTTTACCTTACAAAATACAATATCGCCAATGTTGTAATCAGGCGCTTTTACAAAAGTCAACAGACTCCCATTTTTCAATATAGGCAACATGGAGTTGCCAAACGCTTTTAATTTTCCGGTTCCGGCTACCTCCAGATCTGTTTTAAGCCGTTCATATTTATTCATCTTTTAAAATAATTACCTATGTTCCCCCGGTGAGATTCGAACTCACATACTCATTGCTGAGCTGCATGGCTGTAAATACGCTTCCCTACTGGGCAACAGGGCTTTTCGGTGCACTGTAAATTCTACCCATAATTTCGCGCAGATATTACGGGAGTATCCATACACGCTGCGGATCCAATTTTTCCGCAGGCTTTTCCTTTTAAGCTACAGAGGCGTTTGGAATGCGTCAATAATTTGATAAAGCAAATATGCATACCACCCTGCGCAGCGTAGGTGCGTAGGAATAAAATATTTTATCAGGCAGGATTTAAATGTGTGATTAACATGGAATTAACGGGGAAAATAATTCCTATGGCTGAAAAATTTGGCTGAACTACGCAGTTGTATTGCGTATAAGGATCCTGCTTATTATTTTTACCGTCCCAACCAATGCTATGTCTGTAAATAAACTGGCCCTTATTCGTTACAAGACCATTGATGACTGCCTGCGTAACAGGTATCGTAAATGGACCCTGGAAGACCTGATCGTAAAAGTAGCCGATGTGCTGTATGAGCTGGAGGGTATTACCACCGGCGTTAGCAAACGCACCATTCAGGCCGATATTCAAATAATGCGCAGCGACAAACTGGGTTACAATGCCCCCATTATTGTTGTTGATAGAAAGTTTTATTCTTATAGCGACCCCGAATATAGCATCACCAATGCCCCGGTGAACCAGGCCGATGTAGAAAAAATGAAAGAGATCGTAGGGGTGTTGAAACAATTCAACGGCTTTACCTATTTCGATGAAATGAGCGATATGATCGCCCGCCTGGAGAATAACCTATACCGTACCACGCACCAGGGACGCAACTATATTCAATTTGAAAACAACCACTTGCTCAAGGGGCTGGAACATATCAATCCGCTGTACCAGGCTATCCTGAATAAAAGATCGTTACTGGTAGAATACAAATCATTTAAAGCGGCCGCTTCTCAACATATTATTTGTTATCCTTATTTGCTGAAAGAATACCGTAATCGCTGGTTCCTGATTGGCCGGGCTAAAAAGCGGAAGGTGTTACTTACCATGGCGCTCGACCGGATCATTGAGTTCCAGGAGCTCTCTAAAGAGACATTTTATGAGGAAGAGGGAATAGATTTCGACCATTATTTTGATAACCTGATAGGGGTTACCAAAAACGAGAACGACAAGACCAACAAGGTGGTGTTGTTTGTAAATAATTATAATGCCCCCTATGTATTGACCAAGCCATTGCACCACTCTCAGCAATTGCTGAAAAAAGATGAAAATGGTATTGTCATTCGCATTGATGTGGTGATGAATTTTGAGTTGGAGCGCGAGATCCTGGGCTTTGGGGAATGTATGAAGGTGCTGGCACCACGCATCTTGAAATCGAAGATCAAAAAGCGGTTGCAAAATGCAATGGGCGCTTATGAGGAAGAAAAGGAGGAAGACACTAAAGAATAGAAAGTACTTCGTAAAAAATACCACTAATAGGGTATTCTTTATTTCAAAAGGAGCTGCATGGAATGGTTGTGTTAACAACAACTCCCCGGCAGCTCTTTTTATTTAATGATCTCTTCATATACTAACGGTGAGAAGGTGGTTATGTGAAGAAAACTTTCAAAAATAAGCTGATTTAGGAGCGCTCACAAGGCCACTGTTTTGTAGCTTTAATGCAACCAAAAAGCATCCCATGGCTAAAAGTGCAAAAAAGGCAAAAAGCAAGCCTGAGCCCCAGCCAGAAGCTACCACCAAAACTACTACTATGAACACGCCAATTCTTACAACAGCCTCACTGGTTGCAGAAGGTGTTGATGGATCCCTTACAGTAGATGTTACATTTATGTTTAGCGCAGGTATAGGTCAGGCCACTGCCCTGCTTTTCAGAAAGGGAGTATTGATCAATATGCAAAGCATAAGCAGCAGCGGTAAAATTCATTTTTCAGAAGTGCAAAGCCGGGACTCCATTGCAGTAAATGGCGTTTGTACCGGAACCGCCGATATTACTGTTAATACACCTACCATCCCAGAGAGCCCACTGCATTTTGATGAAGGACTTATCATTTCAGGATTCTTAATAAAATAATCAAAAAGATAATATGACTGGAAAAATTGTGGGTATTGTAGTGGTAGTATTTTTTTGTATTACCACTCGGGTACTTGCGCAGCAAACTCCAACTCCCAATCCTATACTAAGAGCGGATTCATTAGCTACAGGGAATTATAAAGACGTACTCAACAGCTTTTTTCAACTGGCATTCGACCGGTTGTCAAACCCGGATAAATCTATCAGATTTACGGGCACACCTTTCGCCGTAATGGCAAAACTCGATACTACTTTATTGGTTGATACCTCTTATAAGAAGTATACTGCGCTTAGAAACCTGAATTACATGTTCGCATTGAGACTAGATACCTCTTTTAAGTTCAACGGATTTTCATCCGGGATCAAGTATGCTATTATTAATAAGCGGGATGTGACTGTTAGTAAAGCATTTTTGAATACCGTGATCCGTGATACGGTGGTAAAGCAACTGTATTCTCTTAACGCCAATATCATCGCAAAGATCCAGACCATGGCCAATAGCGATAGTTTGCAGCGGGAGTATATCAATTTTACTTTTGGGAAAATAAATTTCGGTGCATTGAGCCTGCCATTGCATGATGCGCTGCTGGCTGCCGCCAATAATGATAGCACCAGATTATTGTTTGATGTGCTGAAGGAAAATAAGAATTTTAATATGAAGAAATTTGCCGACAATCTGTATAAGGATATGGTGGAAAATTTCAATAATAATGCTTTGTGGACGGTGGGTGTTACAGATACCACCTTGAAAAACCAGTTTGTATTTTCCAACGTGGTGTTTCATACTGAATTTTTAAAAGGCATCAATAAGTTTAATAAAACAAAGAATGACCTGGAATTGGATATTAAATCGCAAATACAGCTGGTTGATGATACCTTAAAAGCCGGACAGGACCTGAAACGGGCAATATTTAATTTTGAACCTGGTATAAACTGGGTGCTCAAAACACGGACCACCAAAAAGAGTTATCTCGAATTAAAATTCAGCGGCGGTTACTATAGAAATTTAAGTACTTTATATGCGAGTGATGATCGCGACCGGATATTTGTAAATGGTACTGTCAGGGTCAGGATCTTTAGTGACATCTGGGTGCCATTTGAGGTGAAGTACGATCCCCGTAATGGGAATTTGCTCGGCTTTATAAATGTAAGGGCCAACTTCAGGGCACTGGCAGGTGCTGCCAAACAGCTATTGTAAATTGTACTAATTATATTCGAAAGAGGCTCCCCGATCTGTCAGGGAGTCTCTTTTTATTATACCCCGTGGCACAATTTTATATTAAAGTTAAATATGCGCAACCCTGTCATACCATATTTGTGGCTGTGGCTTTTATTTATATCCCTTAATTCAACAGCTCAAACGCCCGTTGCAGATACGGCTACTTATAAATGCGTTGCTGCGGGACCTGCCTATAAACGGCCTTCATTTTACCAATGGTTATGGGGGCGAAATCATCGTGTTGAATGGATCACTCCCATCCGCGTTCCTGTTTTAAAATTAGATACGGCTTTTGGCGGTTTAATTCCTTATAAAACCGGTGGTGGCAATGAATCGAAATCATTGCGCCTGCGAACAAAAGAGGGAAAGGAATATGTATTGCGTTCTATTAACAAGTCACGCGAAGAGGTAATACCACCACAGGTTGAAGGGACCTTTCTGGATGATATTGTCAGAGATGGTGTCTCTATGTCTCACCCATACGGTGCATTTGCCGTAAGTAATATGATGCAGTATGCGGGTATTTATCACACCCTGCCCGTTCTTGTATTTCTTCCCCAGCAAAAAGCATTGGACACATTTGTAACCAAATATGGAGATGATCTGTATTTGCTGGAACAAAAACCGGAAGGTGATTGGCGGGAGGCGGATAACCTGGGTAACTTTAGGGCTTTTAGTAGTACCGATGAAGTATTAATAAAATTACAACTGAATAGTACTTATACAGTAGATCAGCACGCTTTTGTAAGGGCCCGGCTTTTTGATATGCTGATCGGCGACTGGGATCGCCATGAAGGCAATTGGAGCTGGGGAGAGGCTGCTACAACAACCGGAGTACAATTTAAACCGGTGCCCCGCGACAGGGACCAGGCGTTCTTTTATCACAATGGAGTGTTTATAAACTTTGTGATAAAAGCATCAAGCCTAAGCTTTATGCAGCATTTCGATTACAAGGAAGAGAAGGTTGAAAAATTGAACACGTCAGCCAGGTACCTGGACCGCTTTTTTTCCAATGGGCTCACCCTTACCGATTGGGTATATGAGGCAGAGGTATTGCAAAAGGCGTTAACTGATTCTGTGATTGAACAATCTGTAAAGCAATTGCCGCCTGAAATATTTGCGACAAGGGGACAGGAGCTGATTGATAAATTAAAAACACGTCGCGGCCAGTTACCCACCCTGGCAAAACAGAATTACCTGTTTATTGCAAAAGAAGTAGAAATAACCGGCACCCAACAGCGGGAGTATTTTGAAGTATCGGGTGCTGGTGATAATGAAACGTCGGTAGCCGTGTTCCGAATAAATGAAAAAGGACAAAAAGAAGCAACCCCATATTATAATAGAATATTTAATCCTGCTGAAACAAAGGAGATCCGGTTGTTTGGAATAAAGGGCGAAGATGTGTATATGGTTAAAAACGACCGCAATAATATAAGCATCCGAATTATTGGCGGCGAGGGAAAGGATTCTATTGTTCAATCGAGTCATAAAATTCATGTATACGATGATACCGGCAATGTATTTCAAACAAGTTCAGCGCGGATGCATTTGTCATCAGATACAGCTGTAAATAATTGGAATTACAGATGGTTCAGATATGATAAAGCAGGCATAAGACCAGAGGCTTTTTATAATAATGCCGATCGTTTCTTCGTAGGCTTGAATTACCGGTACAGAAAATATAAATGGCGTCAGGACCCATACGCCTGGGAACACTCGGTAGGGGTACGGTATTCCATTTCCCAGGGGGCACTCAGTGCATACTGGTCGGCTTTTTATCCGCAGGTAATGGGTAAGTGGAACCTGGCTTTACGGGCAGATTATGATGCTATACGCTGGACGAATTTTTATGGCACAGGCAATGAGACCAAACAGACTACCAGTAACATCAACTATTACCGCCTGCGAAGTGAAGAATGGTATGCCGGCGTTGGATTGAACCGGGGTATTGGAAGAAGAAGTACCGTATCTGTAACCGGTTATTTTCTGCAAACTACAGGCAAGAACGATCCTGAGCGCTATCCGGCCAAAGTGTTTTCAAGTAGTCATGAACTGTTTTCGGCAAATCCTTATGCCGGGTTGCAATTATCCTATGCGTATGTTCACCTGAGGGATTCTGTGGCGCCGGAGACGGGATATACATTCCTTGCTAATGCAGTATATGCTAAAAACTTCAAACAACAGGAGTTTTATCAACAATACAACGCGCATGCCCAGTTATATGTTCCTTTACTGAACCATGTGTCTCTGGCAATACGGGCAGGCGCTGAGACCATTGTAAACAATGATGTGCTAAATACCGGTCAGGCCTATGAACATGCGATCATAGGTGGCCCGCGTATAATGCGTGGTTACCGGCGGGAACGGTTCTGGGGTAAAACTTCGTTTTATAACAGCAATGAATTGCGGTACATCACAAACTTCCGTTCCTATTTTATGAATGGCAAGATCGGGTTCTTTGCCTTCTTTGACCAGGGCCGCGTATGGATGCCTGGTGAGCACTCGAATAAAATGCACATCTCCTATGGCCCCGGTATTATACTGGTGCCTTTCTATAAGTATAATTTCTCCGCTACTTACGGTATTACAGAAGAGATCAGGCTCGTTCAGATACGGTGGAACCGGACCCTGTAAATCTCCTTTTTCAAAAATCAATGATTTTTTACAATTCTCCGCCTTTGGGTGTTGGTAGTTTTGTGCGAAACAAATACCAATGAGATCGCTACATCCCAAAGTATACCTGCTAAGCGTGCTGCTGGTCCCCGGGATCATCAACGCACAGGCAATATCTAATATAAAAAATAATAAAAAGGAGATAGTTATGAATACGACGCAACAAAACAAAGAAGTAGTAAGGCAGTTATTTGAGGAAGGTTTAAATAAAAGGAATTATGAGCTGGCAAAAGTCCTGGTATCAGACGAGTTTACGGGGCTGCAAGGTAAAAAGGGCGGCGCAGCTTTTATTGATCCGGTACTACCCCTTATAAAGTCATTCCCCGATATTCAATGGCACATTGTGGAGCTTATTGCCGAAGGTGATAAAGTGGTACTACGATGGAAATGGCAGGGGACACAACGTGCGCCATTTTTAGCACTGCCTGCTTCCGGAAAAGCGATCACCAATGAGGGGCAGGGTGTATTGGAATTAAAGAATGGCAAGGTAATAAATGCTCAGGTACTGACAGACCGCTTAGGCTTTTTACAGTCATTAGAGGTATTACCTACCGATGTAAATGTGTTGTATAATAAAAAAGCGCATAATGGCCAGGTTAACTTTATTGACAAATTTGTTGTGCCGGCAGCTGCGATAAAAGAATTTAAGGAGCGGGTGGCAATAAACAGAAGCTTTATAGAAAAGCTGCCAGGCTTTATTGAAGATGCCGCTTATGAATACACAGATAATGAGGGTAATTTAATGTATGTAACAGTAGCCTTGTGGCAAAGCAGCGAGGCATTGAACAATGCCAAAGAAGCGGTGCAGGCAGAATATAAAAAGCAGGGGTTTGATGCGCCTGCTATGTTCAAAAGATTGAATATTACAATGGACCGCGGTATTTATACGCAGCAGCAGAATTAGTGAGTAGTTTTTAAATCTTTTAAAGGGGAACGAATGTCCTGAGAAAAGAATTTAAAAATAAAGCTGTCCGCCGTTAGGCGGACAGCTTTTACATATGAGGAGTCATCAGGATTGTAATGAGCCTCATGCTTTAATCACGCTTTCCATAATTGCAGAATGGAGGAGCAAAGAGTATTCTTTCTTTAGTTGAATTAGCAATAGTTGTAAGAAAGGCGGTCATAAGGCAACTGTTCACTGCAGCTACCAGCAAATGCTCGGGCGGATCAGAGACCTGGTACGCCGTGGGGAAATTCGGGTGGAGTTGCTACATCAAAGGCTGCATACTATCCAGGCGCGATTATCACCCCCTTTCTATTTTGATTGCAGTTCAGGTTTACTTCATAGTGATATATTGGATCTTCGGTACAAATTAATTTTTGTGATTAGCATTTGTTGCGGGGTTATTGTATTTCCCGCTTCAATTACTAATGCAAACTTAGTAACCAACGCACAGTGGAACCTTGATGTTGGTTAGTACCGGAACTGATAATAATCATGCAGACAAATGCACCTTTGATAATGGATAATATTTCCTAACGGCTACAATGGGATATTCCCATGTTTTTTTTTAGGCAGGGTAGCCACCTTGTTCTCTAACATTGCAAATGCTTTGATGAGTTTTGTACGGGTATATCTCGGTTCAATCACTTCATCCACAAAACCTCTTTCGGCTGCCAGATAAGGTGTGGCGAATTTTTCCGCATACTCCGCTTCCTTCTCGGCCAGTTTTTTGGCAGGGTCGGGGGCTTCTGAGATCTCTTTCTTAAAAATGATCTCACTGGCGCCTTTGGCGCCCATTACAGCGATCTCAGCTGTAGGCCAGGCATAGTTGATATCGGCGCCAATATGTTTTGAATTCATTACATCATACGCCCCACCATACGCTTTGCGGGTGATCACCGTTACCCGTGGCACCGTTGCCTCGCTGAATGCATACAACAGTTTGGCGCCATTGGTAATAATGCCATGCCATTCCTGGTCGGTGCCCGGTAAAAAGCCCGGCACATCAACCAACACCAGTAAGGGAATATTAAAGCAGTCGCAAAAGCGGGTGAACCGCGCTGCTTTTTTAGAACTGTCTATATCAAGTACACCAGCCAGACTGATAGGTTGATTGGCCACAATGCCAATACTTCTGCCAGCCAGTCGCGCAAACCCGATCACGATATTGGTAGCATAGTCAGGGTGTACCTCAAAAAAGGAAGCTTCATCGCAAATACCTGCTATTACCTCCCGCATATCGTATGGTTGATTATTACTTTCGGGAATGATAGTTTCCAATGCTGGCCGGGTTTCATCGCCCAATGTATAAGACACCTTCGGCGTGGTGTCTTCACAGTTTTGCGGAAGGTAGCTCAACAGTTTCTTTACCTCCGCAATACATTCCATATCGTTGGCCGCAGTAAAATGGGTAACACCCGATTTGGTGCTATGGGCTGAAGCGCCGCCTAATTCTTCCGGGCTCACTTCTTCATTGGTCACTGTTTTTACTACGTTGGGACCCGTTACAAACATATAACTGGTATTCTCTACCATCAGGGTAAAATCGGTCATGGCAGGTGAATATACCGCCCCGCCGGCACAAGGGCCCATAATGGCTGATATTTGTGGTATTACCCCTGAGGCTAATACATTTCGGTAAAAGATATCGGCATAACCACCTAGTGACCGAACGCCCTCCTGTATACGAGCACCGCCAGAGTCATTCAGCCCAATCATGGGCGCACCGGTCTTCATGGCCAGGTCCATCACCTTGCAAATTTTCTCGGCATGGGTTTCAGATAACGCGCCGCCAAAGACAGTAAAGTCCTGCGCAAACACATAGGCCAACCGGCCATTAATAGTCCCATAACCGGTGATCACTCCATCGCCATAATACTGCTGGCTATCCATACCAAAGTCTTTGGTGCGGTGTAATACCAGGGCGCCTATTTCTTCAAATGAGCCAGGGTCCATTAACAACAGGATCCGTTCACGCGCTGTGAGTTTTCCTTTTTTATGTTGTGCCTCATTTCTATTTGTACCACCACCGAGCTTTCCTTTCTCTATCTTTTGTTTTAATACGTCTGATTTATTTTTTTTCATCATTAGGTCTTTTTAAATGCCGTGAGCGGAGTCGAAGGGCCTATTCATTAAGCGTTCCGCCTTTGGCGGATTTAAATTTTATCAGGTCCGTTTGGTCCAATTGGTAGGAGTTGATTCAACGGCCTTCACCTCTTTTTGTTTTTGAAGCCAGTAATGCAGGGCTATCAGCGCGGCCAGTTCTGCTTTGTCTTTTTGTTGGGCCAGCAGTTTTTCGGGGGTGTAATATTTTTGAACGAATTGCGTGTCGAACCGGCCACTTAAAAAGGCCTCATGTTCCAAAACAAAATATCCAAAGGGCAAGGTAGTTTGTACCCCCTCGATCGTATAATTAGAAATGGCCGCTTTCATTTTTTGAATGGCTTCGGTACGATTGCGCCCATGCGTGATCAATTTGGCTATCATGGGATCATAATAAACGGGTATGGCCATTCCTTCGGTATACCCGTCATCAACGCGAATGCCTTCGCCTTGTGGCGGTTTGTATTTGGTAAGCGTACCGGTAGAAGGTAGAAATTCATGTAAAGGGTCTTCTGCATATACCCGTAACTCCAGGGCATGTCCGTTAATGGTAATGTCTTCTTGTTTGAACCGGAGTTTTTCTCCCCGGGCAATATTTATTTGTTCTTCAACCAGATCAATACCGGTGATCATTTCGGTGACCGGGTGCTCCACCTGCAACCGGGTATTCATTTCCAGAAAATAAAAATTCAGCTGTTCATCCAGTAAGAACTCAACGGTACCCGTGCTGCGATAATTGCACGATTTGGCAACCATCACTGCTGCCGCGCCCATCTTTTGTCGTATTTCCGGAATTAATATGGAGGAGGGCGATTCCTCCACCACTTTCTGGTGCCGCCGTTGAATGCTGCATTCACGTTCAAACAAATGGACCGTATTACCATAATTATCGGCCAGTACCTGTATTTCGATATGTCGGGGCGAGGCGACGTATTTTTCAATAAAGACCGATCCATCACCAAAGGAAGACAAGGCTTCGCTGGTGGCCCTTTCCATTTGTTCTGCCAGTTCGCTTTCCCTGGCGGCTATGCGCATACCCTTACCACCCCCACCAGCGGATGCTTTAATAAGAATGGGATAACCGATCTCTGCAGCGATCTTTTTGGCAACCGCGATATCATCTATGGCTTTGTCAATACCCGGCACCATGGGAATATTATATTGCTTTACACATTCTTTGGCCGCCAGTTTGGAGCCCATAATGCGCATGGCTTCATGACCAGGACCTATGAATGTGATGCCTGCTTCTTCTACTTTTTTGGCAAAGGCGGCATTTTCGCTCAAAAAACCATAGCCGGGGTGAATGCCATCTACGCCCAATTGTTTGGCAAAAGCAATGATCGTATCGCCATTCAGGTAAGACTGGCTCGAAGGTGCCGGGCCCAGACATACGGCTTCATCGGCATATAATACATGCGGCGCATTTCTGTCGGCGTCTGAATAAACGGCTACCGATTTAATACCCATTCTGTTCAGCGTACGCATAATGCGTAAGGCAATTTCTCCGCGATTGGCCACTAATATTTTTTGCATTGTTCCTTGTTCTGTTAATGAATGTTATTCCAGTTCAATGAGTACCTGTCCTTTTTCAACTGCCTGTCCGGCCGTTACTATCACTTTTTTGATGATGGCATCGGCATGGATCAAAATGCTGTTTTCCATTTTCATGGCTTCCAGTATCAGTAATCGATCACCCTCTTTCACTGATTGCCCATCGGCTACATCAATATTTAGTACCAGTCCGGGCATGGGCGCTTTTATCTGTTTTATTTGCTTGCTGATTGAGGTGCCAAATCCCATTTGTTCCAGTTTCTGATCGAGCTGGTTCCTGATCTGTACCTCAAAGGTCTCACCGCCTGTTTCAATGGTAAAGGTTTTATTAAGCAGATCGTGAGCCAGCAGCCGGGCATTTACTGACTGGTGGTTTTTGATCCCATTAAATTCAGTGGGCGAAGTGGCTACCAGGTCAAGGGTTTCCAGATCGGCAGGCGTAAAGTAGAAGGTAAATCCATTGACCAGTATTTTATATGAATCGTTAGGAGACATTGGCAGGATTTTATTGTAATTTAAGTAATTGAATAATTCCATAAAAACAAAAGCCGCAATGTGTTACAGGATCAATCCCGGCAGATTGCGTATTTTTAACAGGTGAATATAAACGTATCGATAGCGCTGGCCACACCAGAGGATGCAGCGGGCATTGCAGATGTAATTAGCGAGGCTGCTTACGACCTCACGGCGAAACATGGCCATGGGCACTGGAGTGCAGTAGCAAGCGCAAAAGGCGTGTTGAATGGGATGCATAAAGCGAGGGTATTGGTGGCAAAAAACGGCCATCTGGTGATAGGCACCTTGCGGTTAACCGCATCGCGGCCATGGGTGATTGACCCTGCTTATTTTACGCCGGTCCGTCATCCCGTTTATCTGGTTGATATGGCCGTACGGCCGGGTTATCAGCGAATTGGTGTAGGCCGGGCATTGATCGAAGAAGCAAAAAAAATGGCCGCTGCATTGTCGGGTGATTCTTTACGGCTTGATGCCTATGAAGGCGTGGCCGGTGCATGCGGGTTTTATGAAAAATGCGGCTTTACCGAAATGGGCCATATTGTATATAAAACAGTGCCTCATGTATACTTTGAGTGGCTTATTGAGAGGTAAAGAGACGTTATTTTTGATATGATGTTTTCAGATAATGAGACGCAAGTGGTAGACGTACGAGGTAAGAGTAATACGTAAGAGTAATAGGTAGGAAACAAGAGATAAGCAGAAAGAGAAAGAAGTATGAGGCATGATGTTCGCGTACCTCCTACTTCCTACTTCCTACCTCGTTTTACACCGCAGGTGGAAGTAACGCATATAATACGTTATTAAATTCTTCAGAAGAAGCATCCTTGCAAATATATCCATCGGCCCCTAACTCCTTCGCCTTTTTCTTAAATCCGGTTCCATCATTCATTGAAAAGAAAATGATCTTTATGGCGGGCCATTTTTTCTTTAATTGAGCGGCTGTTTCAAAGCCATTCATTATCGGCATATTGATATCAAGCAGGCAAAGATCAGGTGAGGATGATTTATCTTCTTCCAATTTATCGAGGAATTGTTGCCCATTTTCTGCTTCCATCACCACATTGTATCCCATACCAGTTAACCGGTAGTTCACTGCTTTGCGTAACAGGGCATGATCGTCTACTAAGGCTATTGTTGATTGATGATTTTTCATAGTTTTAACGTAATTAAGGTCAAGATCAAATTTATCAACCCTACTTATGAAAATCCTGGGCCAGACTGTAACACGTTGATTTTGTGGAAAATGAGTACGAAAATGGGGAATCTAATGGTAACTACTTATTTCCTGATAATGGATATCTTCTTATCTCGGCAAGCAATTTTTTAACTTGCATTCTAATAACGATAAGCTCATTACGCGGCGCATTCTCTTTTAATGCTTTGACAAACTTCCCAACTTCTGCCATATATAGTTTGTGCAGGTTCATTAAGTAGTCTGAAGTGGTGATTTCTTGCATACACACAAATTCTAGGATACACAATAGGTTTTGGTTATAGTACAAAGTTTGTACCTGCTAAAACCGTTTGATGAAAGCTGGTACAACCCGTTATAATTGTAGAATGAAATATAAACTGTGGAACCGGCTCCCCATCAGCATTCCACGCCTTTTGTAAAGTAGTCTTGTCCGTTTGAAGGCCTTTGACCATAACGGGCAAGCGTTTATATTCAAAATATATCACTCGTTAACGGTAGCAAATGGGTAAGGTCATGATAAAGCGAGGGGTAGTTGTGACATTGTATTATTTTTGAGAAGGAGGTAACCACTATGTCAAATACCAGTTATTTAATACAACCCATCGGCTTTGTCCGGTCACCAATTACCAACCGTTCCAAAGCCCCCAGACAAGGTTATGAAGGCGCGCCAGACGTATGGATTGAAATTGATCAGGCAGTACAAACGGCCCTGGAAGGTTTGGCGACTGGGGATGAGGTGATCCTTATTACTTGGTTTCACGAGTCAAAACGCAATGTATTACAGGTGCACCCTCGGGGTGAGATCACAAATCCTATAACCGGTGTTTTTGCCACCCGCTCGCCCGACAGGCCAAATCCATTGGGGTTGCACCGGGTAACTATCCGGCAATTACAGTCAAATAAATTACTGGTTGGCCCTTTGGAGGCCATCGATGGCACCCCAGTGGTTGATATAAAACCGGTGCTTGATCAATCGACCGATGCATAATGCGCTGCGGGGAACTGCATTTCAGTACGCTTATCCGGCATTTCGATCAACACGGCAGGCATTAACCTGCATTTTTTTGTAGCATTGGATGTTAAATCCAATCACATGAGTTTTTCGAGAACAAAAATTACCTGGTTACTGCTCTTCACTGGCTTTTACTTTCACGCAAAGGCACAAAGTGAAATAGCCATTGCTGAACAGGCATTTGCGCAAATGGCTAAGGACAGTGGAACTAAAAAAGCTTTCATTCAATTTTTAGACAGCAGCAGCCTGATCTTTTATAAAGGGCAAAGTCATAATGCCCTGTCTTTTTGGAAGAACCTTTCAGATAACGGCGGCTTATTGCTTTGGAAACCGGTTTATACGGGTATGGCCGCTTCAGGCGAAATGGGCTTCTCCACCGGCCCGTTTGAACAGCATGATGTTCCGGCAGGCCCGGTAAACCAAAGTGGTAACTACAGCAGCATTTGGGTAAAAAACAAACAAGGGCAATGGAAGGTATTAATAGACCTGGGCATGCCCTATAAACCATCCCTGTTTCAAAAGAATTGGGAGCAGACCGAACAAACGGGGTTATTGCCGGCCACCACGGCAACAGGCTGGCAACAGGTTGAACAGGAACTGATAACCCACTTTCAGCACAATGGCAGGCAGGCCTTTTTACCTTACCTTACCAACGGGTCGTGGTTTAACATACAGGACCAATCTCCGTTACATACGGCAAAAGACATTAAGGCCGGTTTGCAACAAATTCCGGCCGATCTTCAATTTCAATACATGGGGGGCGCCTTATCAGCTGCCGGTGATCTGTTTTACGCATATGGGATAGTAGACCGCCATGGCAATAAAGAAAATTACCTGCGCGTTTGGGGCCATAAGAAGGATGGATGGAAATTGCTGTTACAGGTGTTGCGATGGGTGCGTTAAATTTGTAAACCAATATGGGAAGCAGTATGACTGAAAAAAAGATAAGGCTGTATACGCCCATTGTTATCTATGTATTTGTGGTAATATTCTTTATGGGCATGTACATGCGCGATTTGCGTTCTGCCCTGATGGTACTATTGGTGTGTGCCTTCTATTCTTTGATCACTGCAGAAAGTGCCCGGCTAATTTTTGTGGGTAGCCGTAAAAAACATGCAGGACTTACCAATACCAGGCGCCGGCTGCTATATGCTTTGAGAATAGGTATTCCCTTTCTGATAATAGTGCCTGCGCTGCAGGAAGCATTTACCTTTGCCGTAGGCTATTTCCCAATGAAGAATATAAAATGGAACCTGCTTTTCTGGGACTATTTGTTTATGGTAGGTTTGAACGTATGGGGAACATTGATCGTAATGGGTTTGTACGAAGGCATCTATTATATTCAGAACTGGAAATTATTATATGCCGAATCAGAACGCCTGAAACGCATAAACCTGAATAGCCAGTACCAGTTTTTAAAAGACCAGGTAAAGCCTCATTTTCTTTTCAATAGTTTGAATACCCTGGCCTCGTTGATAGGAACGGATGCCGAACGGGCTGAAAAGTTTGTTATGGAAATGTCAGCTGTTTACCGGTACCTCCTCAGTAAAAAAGAGACCGAACTGGCCAGCTTGCGGGATGAGCTTCGGTTTTTGCATTCCTATGTGCTGATGTTAAAGACCCGTTTTGCCGAATCCCTGCAAATGCAGGTCAATATTGATGAAAAGGAATACGATTATCTGTTGCCGCCCTTTGTATTGCAATTGCTGGTGGAAAATGCGGTAAAGCACAATGTGGTGTCGCGCGAAAAACCGCTGTATGTTACCATTACAAACGATAGGAACCACAATTTGATCATCACCAACAACATTCAACGCAAGCGTACACCCGAGCCATCTGAAAAGACCGGGTTGACCAACCTGATAACCCGGTACCAGTTATTGAAGAAGGAAGAGCAGCTTTGCATTACCGATGATGGCCAGGTTTTCAGGATTGTGCTGCCATTGATTGAAAAGAGTGTGTACGAAGCAGTGGCTTTACCCAGCTAACATGCTTATCTTTGGTTATAAAGTGCAAGCTATATGACTGTTGTTATTATCGAAGATGAGGCCTTGGCCGCCGAACGCCTTACCCGCTTTGTAAAGGAATATGATGCCAGCATAGAAATAAAAGCCTACCTGGATACGGTAAAGGGTGCCGTTAAGTATTTCGAAGAAAATGGTTCACCCGATCTGGTGCTGCTCGATATTGAACTGGGCGATGGGAAGAGCTTTGAGATCTTCAAAGAGGTAGAGGTGACCAGTCATATCATTTTCGTAACGGCCTTTAACGAATATGCTATCCAGGCGTTCAAATACAACAGCATTGATTATTTGTTAAAACCGCTGGTAAAAGAAGAACTGTACTTTGCACTGGATAAATACAAAGCCCAGCAAAATACCATAAAACCTGTTGATCTTACTGCGCTTATTGAACAGCTACAGCCAAAGGTAGAAAAGGAATACAAGACGCGTTTCCTGGTTAAAAAGGGAAGCCGTTATTTCTCCATAGAAGCCAGCAATGTAGCGCATGCATACACCCGGGAACGGGTGCACTACATCAAAACTTTTGATGGCGCTGATTATATTATAGAGAACAACCTCGATGAACTGGAACAGCAATTATCGCCCGATACATTTTTCCGCGTAAACCGGCAGTTCATTGTAAACTATACCTCCGTTAAAGAAGTGATCACCTGGTTCGATGGGAAATTAAAACTCATCATTCAGCCCGAGTCTTACGAAGAGATCATCATCAGCCGCCTGAAGGCGGGTGATTTTAAGGGGTGGTTGAATAAGTAGTTGATAGAGGTGACAGGGTTCACAACTCACTTCACCGGCCATACAAACGCCCTTGTTCCCTGCTCCTGATACCATTTCACATTTACCGGCAACGCCGCTCCTTCATTATTAAAAATAGTGTTCAGGGTATAATTGGCGGCTTCTTTGTCTGTAAGTTGGTGGCTCCATTTGGCCCGGTTGGTGATGTCAGCGCCTGGACCGCTGCTCTTATATTCCGCATAAAAGGTAGTTTGTTCATTGGCAGTGTTACCCCAGTTATTCCAACCTTCCGGTACAATGTGTTTACCCATGGTACAGCGCAGGTAAACGGTTTTGGCATTCGCCCGCCAGGGCCGGCCCAGGAATACTTTGGTGGCGCTGCTGTCTGCGGTCAGTTTACAATCTAAGAACACATACCCGAATTTCTTACCCTGGGTTGTACTGGCGGCGGTAACAAAGGAGTTGGTTTTGCTGTGTATTTCACAATTCTGAAAAACAGCGGTGGCTGGCCCGAATATAAAATCAGTGGTTCCTTCGATGTAACAGTTTACAAAAAGTTGACGGGCTGTTTCTCCGCCGGTAAAAATGGTATCCTGATTGCCCAGGAAGCGACAGTTTACAAATAGGGCATTGTCGGCTTCCACATGCAGGGCCACTGCCTGGCCAACCGGACCTGCTGAGTTGGAAAAGGTAATGTTCTCTGCCCGGAAGCGATTACCGCAGATCTTGGCAGTATAGGAAGTGAAGGTGGTGAGTTTGCCGCGGCCTGAATAATCATTGAAGACGATGATGGTTTTATCAACACTTTCCCCAATAAATGTTACATCGGTGTTGGAGGCAGGCAGTTCAATTTTTTCATTGTATACGCCATTCTTTATATAAAGGGTAATGGGCGCCAGGGGATATACCCGCATGGCGTCGATGGCGTCCTGAATATATTTGTAATCGCCCGTACCATCTTTGGCAACGGTGAAAACATATTTATACTGTTGTGGATTGGCGGTCTGTGCCTGTAAGGTGGTAAAGCCCATGATGGTTAGGCAAAGCAGAAAGGCAAGCTGTTTCATCTTATTTAAATACGCGTTTTAAAAAATCATCAATATAGTTTACGGTTGGCTGAAACCAGGGATCAAACAAACAGAACGAATGCGGGGCATTTTCAAAGGTCTTTACTTCGGAATAGATCTTGTATTGGTCCAGCACTTTGATAAAATCGTCACGACCGGCATGCATTCTGGCTACGCCGCTGTTGATGAAGAGAGTTGGCGGTGTATGCGGGCCCACATGGGTAAGTGGCGAGGCTTCGTTCCATAATGCCAGACTGTCTTTTCTGGAATAGCCCAGCCAATAGGTAGCGGCTGAGGTCTTTTTACTATCGTCGCCTTCCCCGGTTTCGGGATGGGTGAAGGACAGGGTGCCGTCAATATCAATCAGGGCATGTATGGGTTCTACCTTTAGTATCTTCAACTTGTTTTGAGGTCGCACAAATCTGAGATTATCTACCGTGGTACCAAGAATGGCTGCCAGTTCACCGCCGGCCGAAAAACCCAATACAGTTATTTTGGAAGTGTCTACATGGTATTTATCGGCATGGCGCACCACCCAGCGTACAGCTTCTTTCAGGTCGTATATAGCTACGGGATATTGAGCATAGGTTGACAAAGCATAACTGGGGGTAAAACAAGCGTAGCCCCGGGCTGCCAGGTGTTGGGCAAGCGGATAGTGTTGGGTGCGGTTGCCCGAACGCCAGCCGCCGCCATGAATGATCACGATGGCAGGATGTCTTTCGTTTGACTTGCCGGCCGGGTAAAAAGCATCGATCCAGCGGACGTATTTGCCACCTGCGTGTATATACTGGATATTTCTTTTTTCGGCAATCGATTTTGATTTCAGCTCTGGCACGATCTGTATCTCCGGATGGGTTTTGCGCGTATTTACAAAAGCGCTCCAGGTGGTATACGAAGTATCGGGGGTGCTCGAAAACCCATCTACATGCTGCGCCTGCGAATAGGCCGCCAATGAGAAAATAGATAGTAGACAGGTACAAATGAAATATCCTATAGTAGCAAAGCAATTCCTGACCATTGAACAAAGTTTAGCTGATAGTAGTTGTACAAATTTATCGATTTGGGGTTTTGGCGGAGTTTGAAATATGGTCGTACTGGTTAAAAATTTCGTATTCCTTATTTTTAGGTTTTTATTACCCTGCCTCAAGACAACATATTAAGTAAAGTTTGGTATTGAAAACACCTGTATCATGTATTACGCATTATTGACCCTGCATTCCCTGGTTCGCTGGCTGGTTTTAATAAGTTTACTGATAGCTATTGTTCGGGCATACAGCGGCTGGTTTAAGAAAAAGCCATTTTTAAAAAGTGATAATACCAGCAGGATGGTAGCGGTTACCACCGCGCATCTGCAACTGGTACTTGGTCTTTGGCTGTATGTCATCAGCCCAACGGTACGGTATTTTATGAATAATTTTAAAATGGCAGTGCACCAGCGTGAGATCCGGTTCTTTGGAATGGAACATATTACCATGATGGTACTGGCTATTGTATTGCTGACCATTGGTTCTGCAAAAACCAAAAAGCAAACCACCGATCAGCAGCGGTTCAAAACAATGGCCATTTGGTTTACTATTGCATTGGCGGTAATTTTCTTTTCAATACCCTGGCATTTTTCACCATTTACCAGCAGGCCGTATTTTAGGTGGTTCTAGGAAGCGGCAGACGGCAAACGGCAAACGGAAGACAATGTAATACAGTAACATGCTTCACGCTACGCGTGTCGCCATCGAACGCAGTGAGATGCCCCGGTTTTATTTCACGTTTCACGAATTCGCGAGGCCAAAATTGCCGATTGCCGATTCAGGATTGCCGATTCACGGCTCACGCAACATAAAATAACGTATGCAACAAACAGACTATATCCAGTTTTACGAGCATAACAAAATGGGCATCAAAACGGTTGATGGGGAAATTATTATTCCTGCCATTTACGATTTTGTGGCCCACCCCTCAGATGGCCTGTTTACGGTAACGGAAGGAAATTATACCGCTTACTTTGATACAACCGGCAACCAGGTGCTGCCATTTAGCAATAAGTATGAGTCGTACGGCAATTTTACGGAAGGCCTGGCTCGGGTAATGACCAACGACAAGTGGGGGTTCATCAATTTGTTCGGGGAGGAAGTGATTGTGCCGAAATTCCACTATACCGATGAGTTCTCAAATGGCCGTGCCATTGTCAGGAACGAAAAAGACCTGCATGGCGCCATTGATGAACAGGGTAAGCTGGTGATCGATTACCAGTTCCCGGCGCTCACCAACTTTGAAAAAGGCTATGCCGCATTTGGTGACCTGAGCACCTGGGGGTTGATTGATAAAGCAGGTAACATTGTTGTTCCTCAAATATATATATCCATTGGGCGGGTATACCGGAATGCCGTAACGGTGCAGGTACTGGAGGGGGAAGAATACCGCGAAGGGGAGCTGACCATTGGCGGTGCGGTGAAATGGAATAATAACCTGGACCACCTGAATGAGACCAACCGGCAGAAGAAAAAATTTGTGGCAGCTTGCGAACAATTGATTGCCGATCTGTATGCAACTGGCTGCCCCTGCGAACATGAACGGTTCCGGAATTTTATTCAGTGGAACAACCCCGTTGGCTTTGTAGACCAGGAATTGCTTTTTTCGGTGTTTATAAAGCAGCTACACGATCAGGGCAATGATCTGTACCAATGTGCACATTGCGACACTGGCTATCAGCAAAAATGGGAGCAATACAGCGCCTTTTTGTGGGTGTTGAATGTGACCATTGCAAAAGCCGGTAATTTCATAAGTAAAGGCGCCCCGGTAACGCCAACCATACCCATTGCGCTTGGTTTTTACGGTTACGGAATAGAAAAGTACAACGATAAATATGTACAAAATGATATTCAAACGGTGATCGATTATTTGAAAGGATAACCCCCGGCACACCTTGTAATTTCCTGGCTGATTTTTTATCTTCGGCCTTGAAAAATTACCTGATGAAAAACCCATTTATTCCGTACTACCTGTTATTGATAGGTATATGTTTAGCCTCCGTTTCTTCCGTTGCCCAGGATAAAAAACCAGATACTGTTTCCGCGGGCATTTATATTACCAGCATTCATGATATCGACTTCAAGGACAAAGAGTTTTCTGTTAACTTATGGCTTTGGCTGAAGTACAGGAACCGCGATTTCAACTTCTACGACAACCTGGAAGTGCCAGGCGCTAAAGAAGTGACCAAGTCGTTTGTTACCATCGACAGCTCTGGCGATCAGATCTATATGCAAATGAAGCTGCAATGTGTAATGAAAGATTCCTGGAAGATCGCCAATTTCCCCTTTGATAAACAAAAGCTCAGGTTCTCCATCGAAAATTCGCAATACGATTCCCGCTCACTGATCTTTGTGGCCGATACTGTGGGCGATCATTTTGACAAGCGTTTTGCCATGAGCGGCTGGACGATCGATAGTTGCATTATTGCCACCGGTAAAAAAGTGTATGAGACTGCTTTTGGGGATGAGCGTTTGGCAACCCCCCGTACCGAATATAGCAACTTTAAAGTGCGCCTCAGCGTACACCGGGAAGCTATGGATATGTTCTGGAAGCTGTTCCTGGGTATGTACATCGCTTTTCTGATCGCGTATGTGTGTTTCTATATTCATTCCGATGGTATGGATTCGAGGTTTGGGTTAAGTGTGGGGGCGCTGTTTGCCGTAATTGGTAATAAGTATATCATCGACTCGTCTTTACCCGAATCAACCTCCTTTACCCTGGTTGATACCCTGCATGGCTTGACCTTGTTCTTTATTTTTTCAGTAGTTTCCTCAACGGCCTGGTCGTTGCGACTGGTTAAAAAGGGACAGGTAGAAAAAGCCAGCCGTTTTGATATGATCATGGCCCAGGTATTGTTGTTGATCTATGTAACACTGAATATTTATTTTATTCACGACGCTGCTAATAGCTAATAAACAATGGGTGTTTTTTATTTACATGCCGAACAGTTATTACCTGTTGACATACAAACCGCCTGGGCATTCTTTTCATCGCCCAATAATCTGGCATTGATCACCCCGCCGGAAATGGATTTCAAAACCCTTACTTCTATGGGGGAAGGACAGGAGATCTATACCGGTATGTTGATAGATTATAAAGTGAAGCCATTGTTTGGTATTCGACTGCACTGGCAAACCGAGATCGTTAAGGTGCAAAAACCGCATTCCTTTACCGATATCCAGGTAAGGGGGCCTTATAAGTTGTGGCAACATACCCACACTTTTACGCCAAACGGTAATGGCGTGCTGATGAAGGATGAAGTGAAGTACCAACTGCCGTTTGGGCCGATGGGCAATGTCGCCCATTTCTTGCTGGTGCGTAAAAAGCTGGCGGCGTTGTTCAGGTACCGTAAAGTCGCTATAGAACGCATATTTAAATAAAAAAGGCCCCGACGTGTTTATGCCGTCGGGGCCTTTTTATTCGCTTCCTGCCCTTTTAACGCTTCATCAGCAGGCTTGAAAGCTGTGCGTCTCTTTTATAAATATCTTCCCTGAAGTTAAGATCGCCCTGCCTGTCTACCCAGGCAGTGAAATAGGTAATATAAACCGGTATGGGGTCTTTAACCGCCACATATTGTTCCTTGCCACTGGCCATGGCCTTGTTGATCCGGTCTGTCGTCCAGGCAGCGTCATCACGTAAGATATACTGGGCGAGGAACTTTGGATTGGCCACTCTGATACAACCATGGCTAAAGGCCCGTTTGCTTTCCTGAAAAAGACTTTTGGAAGGCGTATCGTGCAGGTAAATGCTATGGCTGTTGGGGAACAGGAATTTTACCTGGCCCAGGGAATTCCACGGACCGGGTTTTTGGCGAACGTCAGGACCATTCCATTCCATGTGGTTTTTTTCTAGGTAGTTCGGGTTCTTTTGAATACCTGGTAAAATTTCTTTTTTCAAAATACTGGCGGGTACATTCCAGTAAGGACTAAAAACAACCTGGCTAATGGAACCGGCGAAGATCACCGTTTTGTTCACATCCTTGCCTACTACCACATTCATATTCCACAATAACGAATCATCATAATACGCGTGCAGCACAAACTCGGGAATATTTACTGCCAGGTACCGGCCACGTACATCGGTTGGTAACCAGCGATTGCGTTCCATGTTCACCATTATTTTTTCAATCAGTTGGGGGACAGGGATGTTCAGTTCCCTTATCAGGCCAGCGCCTGCAATACCATCTTCCGAGAGGCCATGTCTTCTTTGAAAGCGTTTAACAGCTGTCAATAACGTGGAATCATAGGTGTCGGAGCTGGTGTCGCCGGCGTTGGTAAGATCGCCGAGAAGAAAAAGCTTTTTGCGCAGTTTTACGATCTCCGGTGAGGTGTCACCGGGGCGAATGGGTTTGTTCCCGGGCAAGCTGATGGTGGTGGAAGAAGCAGGGATGGCCTTATATTTTTTGAGGTATTCTTTTAGCAGGTTGTATTGCCGGTAAACCGGTTCTTTAACATTGGCGGTATTGCCCTGTTTCAATACAGAATCGAGCAATGCGCTATAGGAAAGCTTTTTGCGGGGCATCAACCAGTCTATCTTTTGGGTGGCGCTTTCTTCCAACCCGGCCCAAACCCTTTGGGCAAAGAAAAAGTAAAGGGATGTCAACAACAGTTCCGTTTCGCTTTTTTGTTCAAGGGTTTGGGTATTGGCTGCGTTTATAAGGCTGTCGAGTGTATGCTTATAAGGCAAGACCAGGTTAAGCCCTTCTTCGGGCAGGTTTTCCAAACGCACATACAGGTGGCTGGCCTGTTCGGTTAAACCGCTGTCGCTATACCAGGCAAAGGCATAATTGCGTTCGGTGTAAAAGGTGGTGAGGTCTTTTTGAAAAGTGCGCAGGGAGTCGTACCTGGTAAAAAATGAATCGAGGCGATTGGCAGAAAATCGCAGGCTGCGTTGATCGCTGAAATTACCGGCGATCTCATGGGCGGCATCCTGCACAACTTTATTAATGGAATCTTTTTTATTGGCACCTGCTTTGGATGCAGATTCCCGGCAACCCCAGATACACAATAGGCAAAGGGCTATGAAATAAATGTTTTTTGGCATAAAGGCTATTCTAATGGGGTATAATACAATGAAAAAGGGGTTCAGGAATATGACTGGTGTGCGCTCCTAATAGCCTGCCTTTTAACTGCCAGTTATATCCGTAAACCCCGTATTGAAAGTTCTGAACGTCTATGGAAGGTAAATGTATACGTTGCAATGGTCATTGACAGCTAATGCAGTAACTATGGAGTTGCAATCGTATAGTTTCAATGTGACCAGATTTACCAATTTCCTATGAGGAATAATGTAAAGGCCCTGTTGATCCTTTGAAGGGCCATTTTTTGCGGCCAGAGAAATGAAGGAGAGATCATTTGAAAAAAGAAAAGTACTTACTAACCCGGTTCTTTTACAGGATTAAAACCCACCATCTTTCCTGTAAAAGTTCTAATTCCTTCAATTCGCATATACGAACTACTTCACGTGTTTGTTAACCACTTTAGCCAGTTCAAACATTGAAATTTGATCTTTACCGAAGAGTGGTTTCAGCTTAGTGTCAGCGTTGATCATTCTTCTGTTCTTGCTGTCCTGCAGCTTGTTCTTTCTGATATATTCCCAGATCTTTTTAACGATCTCAGTTCTTGGTAAAGGTTTGCTACCTATAACTTCAGCTAAAGCAGGGCTGGCATTGAGCGGAGCCATGAATGCAGCGTTTGGTTTTCTGGCAGTTTTCTTTTTAGCTGCCTTTGCTGCCTTTGGAGCTGCTTTCTTTGCTACTTTCTTTTTAGGAGCTGCTTTTTTAGTAGCGGCTTTTTTTACTGCTTTTTTTACTGCTTTTTTAGCAGCTTTCTTAGCTGTTTTTGCCATAGTGTTTTAAAATTTAAAAGTGAATAATGAAAGTTTTTGAATTATAGTTTGAAAGTAAATCAAAGTGAATATACTCAAATTTATAAATAACAAGAGAATTATCGCAATATTCAGCTGTTAAAATCCTTTTGTTCATCGCCTGTGCAGGGCCGTTTCCCTTGGTGAATTTAAGAAAGCTGCTGCAAACATAACACTCCTTTTTTAAGAATACCCCCATTTTCCCTGCTATTTATAAGAAAAATATTTATGAAACCCTAAGGTTGCATTATATTTGCAACCTAAAGGTTTCCTATTTAAAACTATGCGTAGAGACGTATTTCAGGCAATAGCCGACCCCACCCGGCGGGAGATAATTAACATGATAGCCCAGCAGCCACTGAACGTAAATGCGGTGGCTGAGAACTTTGAAGTGAGCCGTACGGCCATCTATAAACACATTAAAATGCTTACGGAGTGTGGGTTGGTAGTAATTACACAGTTTGGGCGTGAACGCTTCTGTGAGGCCCGTTTGGAGCGGCTTACAGAGGTTATTGACTGGGCAGAACAATACCGGAAAATATGGACAGAGCGCTTAGAGAGTCTGGAAAATTTCCTCGATACACCAGAGAGCCCCAGGAAAAAGCCGGCCCGAAAGAAGTAGTGGTTGTAGGTAAAATTGGTTGTGTGTTTGGGTGACGCATTTGAGTGAGGAACTAAATGTGAGTGGTGAGTTGTCAGTTGTGAGTGGGTTTCCGAATATCTGAGTTCACAACAATTGGTGGGCTTCTTCCCACTACTGCTCGCAATTCACAATTTACTCACATCCTCGACAAACGGCCCGCCTACGCTAAAGCTCCGGCGGGCGAGGCAATGGGCAATAGGGGAATACAAGTCGGCAGACGGCAAACGGCAGACGTGAAACGTGAAACGGCAAACGTGAAAGGATTTCCGAGGTTCGGGCCTCATGTCGAGAAACGGCAGACGGCAAACGGCAGACGTGAAATCCGGTCCTTCGCTGCGTGGACTGTGAATGGGCAATGGCAATCAATGTCGTTTAGTTAATGCTTATTTATTAAAATCCTCCCGCTTTGCGGGAGGGAAGGGGTGGGTTTTTGTGTTTCGTTCGGGGCGAGGCACAAGGGCAATAGGCAATAGGGAAATACAAGTCGGCAGACGGCAGACGGCAAACGGCAGACGGCAAACGTGAAAGGATTTCCGAAGTTCGGGCCTCATGTCGGCAAACGGCAGACGGCAAACGGCAGACGTGAAATCCGGTCCTTCGCTGCGTGGACTGTGAATGGGCAATGGGCAATCAATGTCGTTTAGTTAATGCTTGTTTATTAAGATCCCCTCCCGGGAGGGGAAGGGGTGGGTTTTTGTGTTTCATTCGGGGCGTCAACTAAACCCTAATCCATAACCAGCAACTCCTTGTTGTACTTATTGCGATACTCTATAGGCGAGAGCCCCGTTATCTTCCTGAAAATGCTCCGGAAAGCCTTTACATCACTATACCCTACATCATACATGACCTCATACACATTCTTCTGGCCCGTCTCCAGGTCCTTCTTGGCAGCCTCAATCTTAACCCGTTGAATGTATTCCGATACGGTATTACAGGTGGCCTTTTTGAACCGGCGTTCCAGGCTGCGACGCCCAAGCGCAAAGGTGCCGGCCAGTTGGTCAACCGTTATTTTCTCTTCGAAATTCTTTTCAATATACTCCTGCGCTTTTTTCACCGTTTCATCTTCATGGGCTTTTTGTCCCTGGAAAATGATGAATGGCGATTGCAGCGTGCGGTCAATATCAATCATAAACGCTTTGGCTATAAGAATGGCAAGATCCCGGCCAGCATATTTTTCAATCATATACACCAGCAGGTTCAAATAAGAATAAGCTCCGCCACTGGTATATATACCATCCCCATCGGTAATGATCTTGTCATCTACCAGTTCCACATCGGGATATAAGGCCCTGAACTCATTGGCGAAACGCCAATGAGTGGCGCACTGTTTGCCTTTTAACAAACCGGTTGCTGCCAGAAAGAAAGAACCAATACAAAGACTCGCCACCTCGGCCCCATTATTGAACTGATGCAAAATCCAGGGTATGAGCGCCTGATTGGCTTCTATTATTTTGTTGAACTGACCATGGATGGCGGGAATAATGATCAGATCGGTCTTTACAACATCTGTATACAAACAATCGGGCTTAATTGTGAATAACCCTTCCCGCTGACTGGTTTCTTTTGAGAGCCCAACCATTTGAATATCAAACAAGGGAGCTTTCCCCATACTGGTACGCAGGTTGTTTACCTCAGACAGTATCTGGTGTGTTCCCTCAATATTCACCAGGCTGGTATGCCCTTTCGGAATCAGGATTGACACATGTTTCATGCTGTAAATTTTTGTTTTTTTCTGACCTCATGAAGGGCAGTTCCGACGGACTAGGATTTTACTAAGACAAAGGGTGAAAAGTTAAGGACATAGTAACAGCGTTTTATGGTAGCTTTCCCCTTTATAAAGATAAAAAACAATTGTCGCATTCAACCCCTTAGTTGGTCGCTTTTACACCCTTTTGAAGTTAATGAGTGCATGTACTTTTGAATACGATTGCGGCAGGTGGTTAGTGTTAACAAAAAAGAATGCACTATGATTGAGGTTTTTAAAACGAATGTACAGGAGTTTTCAGAAGCTCAAAAGCTGGTGAATCTACTGCGAAGACACTTTCCCGGCAGCAAAATAAATTTCGACCTGGACGATTGTGACAAGGTCCTGCGGGTAGAAGGCAATAACCTTCGGATAGAAAAAGTGATGACCCTTGTTATGGAAAAAGGGTTCCTGTGCACAGTGCTTGACTAAGGCAGAATATGTAATAAATAGTTATCACACTTAAACGCCGGTTTACTTCCTGGAATAATAACTTTATAATATTTCTAAACAATTAAAATAAAAGAACATGCCAGCATTGAATCCTTATTTGAACTTCAACAACAACACCGAAGAAGCATTCAATTTTTACAAATCAGTTTTTGGTGGTGAGTTCGCAATGGTTATGCGTTTCAAAGACATTCCCAAAGAATATAAAGGACCCGACCATGAAGATAATAAGATCATGCACATTTCACTTCCAATTGCCGGCGGCAGCGTATTAATGGGTAGCGATGTGCCCGAACAAATGGGAAAAATTGTTCCGGGAAATAACATTCAATTGAGCCTGGCACCTGCCAGTAAAGAGGAAGCTGATAAATTGTTTAACGGGTTATCAGCCGGTGGTAAAGTTACCATGCCTATGGCCGACGCTTTCTGGGGCGCCTATTTTGGAATGTGTGAAGACAAATTCGGCATTCGCTGGATGATCAATTTCGATACAAACGCAAGATAATATCTCCTACACGTATTTATTAAACCTGGTATTATGAAAACAGCAACAGCTTTATTGCAGGAATTTGAATCGGCTACCAACGCCTATCTTGATATTGTTTCTGGTTTAAGCCAGGATGAAATAAATACCGTTCCGTTCCTGGGCAGCTGGACAGCTGCCCAGGTTACGGAGCATCTTTGCAAGTCAGATGAAGGCATGTTAATGGCATTGAATGGTCCTGTGTATCCCACCAACCGGCCAGTGGATGCAGGTGTAAATAACTTGCGTTCCATTTTTTTGGACTTCACCACCAAACTGCAATCACCCGATTTTATTATTCCGGGAGAAGAACCCCACGATAAAGACAGTTTGATCAATACGTTTAAAGCAGGCCGCGAACAAATTGGCAAAGCCATAGAAACGCTCGATCTTACTACTTCCTGTCATATGCCCATCTTTGGTGAACCCACCCGGTTGGAACTGATCTACTTTGTGATCTTTCATACCCAACGCCACACCAATCAGGTAAAGCATATAAACGAAAAACTGGTAGGCGTTTAAGAAACAGGTACTTTAGCAGAGAGGAATAAACCGCCTGTCTATGCTATACAAAAGAATGCCAATTGAGAAGGAATCGCCCGAAGAAAGAGGCTATGATAAGGTCCTGTTCAATATGGCCGAAAGCTCTGTGTCAGACCTTACATTCGGCGAACTGGGTCTTCAGCTCAATGAACTGAAGCTGGAATATATTCCCCACCGCGGGAACCCGCAGCTCAGGCAAATGCTGGCCTCGGAAGCAGGTGTTTTGCATCCCGATCAGGTCCTGCTCACCAATGGCGCCTGCGGCGCCCTATTCATCATCAATACGGCCCTGCTTACCCCAGCCGATCACCTGATAGTAGTACGGCCCAATTACGCACCGAACATTGAAGTGCCGGAAACCATTGGTTGTGCAATCAGTTACATTGATCTGCAACTGGAAGAAAACTGGCGCGTGAACCTGCAGGCTATTGAAGCAGCCATAACCCCCGCAACAAAACTCATCAGCATTACCACACCGCATAACCCAACCGGTATGGTTATGACGCAACCAGAGTTACAGGCATTGGTGACCCTGGTTGAAAACCGGAACATTTACCTGCTGGTTGATGAAACCTACCGTGATACCTGCTTTACCACCCCATACCCGGTAGTGGCTTCCCTAAGCGAGCGGGTGATCAGCGTATCTTCTTTATCAAAAGCATTTGGCTTACCCGGACTAAGAATTGGTTGGATAATAACCCGGAATGCTGATCTGATGGAACAGTTTCTTGGGGCAAAGGAAATGATCTATATCAGTAATGCGGCCCTGGACGAAGAGGTGGCCACCCAGTTTTACCGGCAAAAAGAAAAATTTGCGAAGACTATTAATCAAAGGGCCATGGAAAATTTTGAGGTATTATGTGCCTGGTTGCAACAGGAGCCCGCCCTGGAATATGTATTGCCACAAGGGGGCGTTGTCTGTTTCCCGCGTTTGGTGAGTCCGGAGACAATTGACATTGCCCGTTTTTACGAAACACTGGCACAAAAATACAAGACCATGGTAGGCGCTGGTCATTGGTTTTCCATGCCTGATTCCTATATGCGCATAGGTTTTGGCTGGTTGGACAAAGCGGCTTTTGAACAGGGATTGAAACATATTAGTCAGGCCATTGCAGAAAGTAAACGGTAGCTGCCCTCCTTGATGATTGATAATTTTAATAGTATACATTAGTGCTCGCTGTTATACCATCCGCACCCCCATTGTGCATTTATTTTTGTAAATTTAATGAGGTAGTGATTGCCCCAATTAAAAATGCTTTATGGGAAAATTCCTTTTGGCCATATTACTAAGTGGCCTGCTATTGACGGCCTGCAAAAAACACAAGGAGAACGAACCCACTGACAAGGATTCCATTGAATACTTTAACGCCAACCTGAAGGCCGATATGAAGTACGATGACATGGTAAGCCTGTTTGGTGAACCAGATGGAGACAGAGGCAGTGGCATCCACATCTATTTTTATACCCTGAGCGATGGCTCATCAGTATATATTGGGTATGTCGACAAG
This sequence comes from Niastella soli, assembly GCF_017742245.1. Classification (GTDB taxonomy): domain Bacteria; phylum Bacteroidota; class Bacteroidia; order Chitinophagales; family Chitinophagaceae; genus Niastella; species Niastella soli. The sequence continues at coordinate 937,621 of NZ_JAGHKO010000001.1, read as the reverse complement.
ATCCTCTACGCCCGGCATATGAGCCAGGCTGGCCAGTTATTACATAATATTATTTGATCACTTACTCCAGGACCAATACGCCAAATGCCGAGGGAATATGAAAATCGGGTTGTGTGGCATTCGGCTTTACCCAGCTGATCCAGTGAAAAGCATTGTATCCGCCCGCTGCGGTCTTTCTTTCTGCTCTGAACAAACCGGCCAACAGTCGCTGGTTCGGTAAAAGTCCCAGGTCGTTGAGTGATTGTATACTGATGGCAATTTCAACAATATACCCATTTGTAGTAGTAGCTGTTTTAATTAAAAATTGTTTGCCTGGCCACGACCAGGTATAATCCATTTTACGGTAAAACGATGCGCGGTAATCAAGCGTTCTGCCGGCAGCATCCATTTCAAGACAGTAATAGAAAGGCAGTAAAGTAGTATCGCGGGCCATAAAGATCTCCACCCGGTCAGCGGCGCCGGCATCCATCTTATTGTTTTTGATCACCGGAGTAATAATGGAGTCATCTGTTGCCTGGTATAAACAGTACAACCATTTTCCATCCCAAAGGGCCGCAAATGACGTAGCAGGCGCGTTCTCCTGCTCCCAGGGATAAGAGAAGTCTGTCAGTCTGGTAGCTTTTTCCCATGCTTTGCTATCGCCCCTGCCCGTTATTTCCAATGTGTTTTCAGGAATCCTTTTTACGGTATATGTTTGAGCGCCTGCCCATTCATAAATAAGCAATGCTGTTATCAGTGAGAGGAAAGCGGGTGATCTCATGTTCTTGTTACCTTAAGACTAACAAGTTAAGGAAGCCAGCCCGATTCTGTATAAAGAGATTGTTTTACGGATGGTAGGGAGCAGGCGGCTGCTTGTGCCCTTGTTACCTATCCCGGTAGCACCCGATGCAGTGCTGGTACAGTAGTGTAATGGTAGCATAATGGCCTGCATATTGTCTCAGGGTGCTCTACGGGTGCTCAGGATATGCTCATGGAGCTGGTCCCAAGACAACTGCCAGACAATATCCAGACCACTTCCTGACCACTCCCCCACAGGATGCCACCCATTCCGGTAGCACCGCCGGCAGGGCACAAAACAATAAAAACACTTTAGCCCGTTTTCGCGTATTACGCAGGGTTGGAAACAGCATGCTACTCCCGTACTAACAAGTGGGTATTTATCGGTGGTTTGTAACTTAAATTTGTAAAATTTTTCTGCCTTGCCGGTACGAAAGTGCTTATTTTTTATCTTTAGTGCTTTGACCCTTTTCACAGTAGACCCTTAAACAACCAAACTAACTATGGGACTCGATTCCGTAGAGATACTCGTGAATGTAGAAAATGCATTCGGTATCACTATTTCCAATTATGAAGCGGAGAAAATAGCTACCGTGGGCGATATTCATAACGTTGTGTGGCGTACCCTTCAGGGGCGGCAAAGCATGAGATGCAGAACGCAGCAATTATTTTACAAACTCCGTTATACCCTCGCCACCAAATTCAATATACCCAAAGATGTGATTGAGCTCGATGCCTCACTGAATGATATTTTTCCAATAACAAACCGGCGATCGCTCTACCGTAAACTGGAAAAGGAAATGCAGGTAAAGCTGCCGCCGCTGGTATTGGTCCCTATATGGAGCACCGTGTTGAAAATCACAGGCGCCCTGTTAATTATTGGAACGCTGGTGATTTCCCTGGTAATGGTGAACGGGTTTAATTATACCCGCTGGCTGTATGTACTGCCGGTGCTGGGTATCCTATTGATAAATTTCTTTTCAAGCCTTCTCGATTCTGCAAGAACAGTATTCAGGCCTTCCTTTCTGGCCGACTTTGCCCGAATGATCTTAACACTCAATTACAGTACGATTATTCAGGAAAATGGAACAAGCCAGCAGGAAGTGGAACAGGTGATAGATCACATTATTGCCGATATAGCTGGTGTTGATATTAAGGAGGTGACCCCTGAAAAACATTTGGGCTACGACCTGGGTATTGATTAACCGTAAATCTGTATAATTTTTGAATTAATTAATTTAAACAAAACGGCAGCCCGGGTGGTTATTGTTATTTTTAATAACAATATAAAAGCTCAACAATGAATGATGTTGCCTTAACTCCCCAGGCTACCAAAGAACTATTTATAAAAATGGTGGTTGATGCCTGGAACGCCTCCACTAATCAGGTTACCAAAATATTTGATGACCTTACTGATGATCAATTAAAGGCCGAAGCCGCCCCCGGTAGAAACACCGGTGTTTATTTATTGGGTCATTTAACAGCCGTTACCGATAGAATGTTGCCTTTGTTAGGATTTGGCGAACGTTCCTATCCGCAGCTGGACAAACCTTTCCTGGCCACTCCCGACAAATCTGGTTTGGAAATTCCTTCTATACAGGAGTTGAAACAATACTGGAAAGAGGTGAATGCAAAGCTGTCGGCTGCCATTGCCGCCACTGAGCCTGACGAATGGTTCAATAAACATACTTCCGTTTCTGCAGAGGACTTTGCCAAAGAACCTAACCGTAATAAATTAAATGTGCTGATGAACAGGACCAATCACCAGAGCACACATTATGGTCAGCTTATTTATCTGAAACCTAAAAATTAGGAATACCTTTACCGGATTAACGGAATAAGGGCGTATTGTTTTACCGGCGGTATTATATAATGAATACGACAGATGAAAAAGAAGATTGATCATATACTATATGGCCGCGAAAAGAATATCACCGAAGAAGAGACCGTGCGGCAATCCCTTCCCCATAAAGACTTTCGATTTGCCAACCCATTTATTGTGATACATCATGCCGGACCGGTCACTTATCAGCCCGGACAGCATGCCAGGATCCATCCGCATCCACACCGGGGGTTTAGTCCGTATACATTTATGTTGCAGGGTGAAGGGTTTCACCGTGACAATGCCGGCAATGATGAAACAATAAAAGCAGGTGGCGTGCAATGGATGTTTGCCGGCAGCGGCATCCTGCACAGCGAAGGGCCCACTGATGAGTTATTGGAAAAAGGAGGCGTGCAGGAACTTATTCAACTTTGGATAAATGCACCCAAAGCCAATAAATGGGACAAGCCATTTTACCAGGCGGCTACTGCCGAACAATTGCCCCGGGTAATTGATCAGCCAGGCATTCAGTTCAGGCTGGCCAGTGGTGACTATAACGGTGAAACCGGGCCTATACAAAACTTTACGCCTATTATTTCCATGATCGGTGAAATAGAGGCTGGCAGGGAAATTGAATTGAATGCCACGCCCGATTACTGGACCTTGCTGTATGTGGTAAAAGGAAAGGTGGTGGTAAATGACCAGCCGGTTGAGATGCACAACCTCGTAGTATTTGATAGAACAGCCGGAGACATTCAGGTAGCTGCTACTGAAAACGCCCAGGTTTTATTTTTAAGTGCCGAACCGTTGGACGAGCCCGTAGCTGCCAAAGATAACTTTGTAATGAACACGACCGAAGAAATAGAACAGGCCCTGGATGATTATAAAAACGGACAATTTGGAAGTTTAAGCTATTAAATAACATTACATATGCAACCTAACATTGGGATCAAACCGGAAAATCTAACCGCTGTAGCGCACATTTTGAATGGTTTACTGGCAGATGAATTTTTGCTGTATACCAAAACCCGTAACGCACACTGGAATGTAGAAGGCCCCGATTTCCACGACAAACACAAATTCTTTGAAGGTCAGTACGAGGCGCTGGATGAGATCATGGATTCAGTAGCTGAACGCATTCGTAAACTGGGACATTACGCACCTGGTACGTTGAAAGATTTTTTACAGCTTACTCACCTCACAGAGCAAAGCCGGGAGAAGAATGACAGTCTCGGTTTTATTCGCGAATTACTGGAAGATCATGAGACCATCATCGTTTCCATGCGGGAAAACATTGACCGCTTTGCCAATGAATTTAAGGATGCTGGTACCAGCGACTTTATTACCGGGCTGATGGAAGAGCATGAGACCATGGCCTGGATGTTAAGAGCTCACTTTCGGTAACGGAACTAATAATGGTAGGAATAAACAGTGCCACGGCTCAAAGCCGTGGCACTGTTGTTTTTAATCAATCATAATCCGTTAACCGCACGGCAAACACACACCGGTTGTCTGTTCCATACTTCACGGTCTCATACTCGGTCAGGTTCCACAAGTAACCCGTGCTTTGTTCAAGGTATAGATCTTCGGCGCCATGGGGCCAGCGATAGCGAACACCAGCCGCAGCGCCATCGTTATACCGCGTAAGACGGGCAGTTGAACCTTCGTAGCTGCTGTTGCCGGTTGTAGACATAAAGGTTTTTGTGCCGGCCCTGTACACTCCCTGAATGCCATTTACATTGGTATTGTCATTGTCAATGGGGGTGATCACCTCCGGTGCCGGACTGGTAACAATTTGTCCGGATGAATTTAAATGAAAGCCATATACCTTAGGTACGGTTGTTTCACTGGCTTCAATATACTGACCAGTCCAAAGCATGATATCAGAAGCCGTAGTTCCGGTACCTGTTTCAATACAGGAGAAAGGCGATGCATTGGTGATCTTGTAATAACCGGTTTGTGGTAAAACATAAGCATAATTAAATGCTTTCAGCGTACCATCTGTTTCCTTGCCACAACGGGTTTCCGTATCATCACCCGCCGCGGATATAAATTTAGTAACATCAAAAACCCGAATGCCCAGTTTGGTATCAGCCACATACACCTTGCTGCCATAACAGGCAATGCCACCACCATGAATGGTTACTGGTGCATATGCATCGAGCTGGGTATAAGGGTTAGAAGCTTTATACAACGCACTGTTCGACATATTGGCTTTGTTCTGGACCAATAAAATATGGCGATAAGTGATGTTGCTCATACTGGTAATATCAACCAGGGAAACCCGCACCCCTTTGTGTTGATTGTTCACACCGGCAATTTCATCTGGTGAAATGCCATACCAGGTGATCAGCAAATAGTTCTTCGACCCCCAGGTAAAACCGGTTATGCCCTGAGGACGCCATTCAGTAGTGCCTTCATCACCATCGTTCCATTTAAACCCTTTTACCTGGTTGGCGGCGGGAATGTTAAACCCATATGCTGAAGTATAGCCGCTGCTGGTACCAACCCGGTTAAGGCTCAACTGGTCGGGTGTTTTGTAACCGTAGGAGGAAAGGCTGCTAACAAAGCTGCTTTCATCGGTATAGGTAACCGTAACATTGGCGGCTACAGCATTTTCTACCGGTAACCGGGTTGCCTTGTTTGTGGTGGCTTCGTCGGTGGGTGCTGGCTTCGATTGTTTTACGCAGGCATGCAATACAGTAGCTGCTATTGCAGCCATACAATAGATACGTACGTTCACAGGATTGTTTTTAGGTTAAATAAATATTGTTGATTAGTTTGACCAGGGATATAGACTCCTCAACTGTAAACCAGGTACTATCGCGTATGGGGCTTTATTTTTCAACAAAAAGCTGCGACTGTTGGCAGCTGCGCGGAATATTAAACAGGTATGAAGTTTATGTGATCAAACTGGTTGAGCGCATCCCCAAACCTATAAATTCAAAAAAAATATAACATATGCGAAGTATTAGGTCTATAGCTTAAAAAACTATGCATAGAAGCGAAAGAATTATATTTTTGAGATCAGAAAAAACGAACCCTATACTGCTTATGTATTTTGGAAACAGCTACTTGTATTACATTCCCGTTGCGTTGCAAGCCATTTGTGTTATTCATTGTATGCGAAAAGGGAATCAGAATAAATGGATCTGGATCATCGTGTGCGTGCCCGTGGTAGGAGCCCTGATCTATATTTTTACCGAAATGGTCAGTGGCCGCCAGCTTAATAATGTAACAACCGGCGTAAGCTCAATATTCAATCCGGGTGGAAGCATCAGGAAGCTGGAAGAACAATTGCGGTTTTCGGATACCTTTCATAATCGGGTAGCCCTGGCAGATGCCTATTTGGCAGCAGGCCAAACAAAGGAGGCCATTTCATTGTATGAGCAAAGCCTCACCGGTGTTTTTACAGAGAACGAACATGTGTTGAAGCAGCTGATCCTTGCTTATGCCAATGTTGGCCGTTTTGCAGAGATGCTGCCTCTTGCCAGGAAAATGTATAGCTCGCCCCAGTTTGCCCGGTCCAAAGCCCATCTGTTATATGCTATAGCACTGGAAGAAACCGGTAATAAAGAGCAGGCCGAAAAAGAATTTAAGACCATGAATGGCCGCTTTGCCTATTTTGAAGCAAGGTATCATTACGCCCTCTTTTTATTAAGGGGCGGTCGGGAAGAAGAGGCCAGACAGGTGTTGGATACCATGATATATGAGGGGCGGCATTTAAGCTCGCGTGAACGAAGGGGCAATCAATTATGGATCAATAAAGCGAAAGAGGAAGCCAGGAAAATGAATGTGGTAAGCAAATAAGATTTCACAGCGCTACCGGTGACAAATTATTATCCTGTTTACTTCCTGTCTTCATAATCACAGCGTATTTTGGCGGCGTGCAATTAGAACAATTTATACAGGACCTTATTCAGCAGGGAAAACCCGAACTAACCGGCCAGGTGCCGGCATTTGAACCAGATATGGGCAGCTATTTATTTATACCGGGCTGTTCAGCTGACAGTGCTGCGCGATCTGGACGAAGATGCCGTAACCGGGCTCCTCACTCCTTTTAACGGTGATGTGACACCGGAAACCATTTTGTCAGTTGATATAAGTTTTCGTCATTTACCCAATTTGCTGGAGCTGGGTCCGCTATTGCCGGACAGGGAACCCTACTGGTCGATATAAAAAAGAAATAGCAGCATGGAAAAAAAAGGGGTTATCGATTTTCAATTAGTAGAGCTGGATGTTTCGAAAACAACGACAGGCGATTTGCTGGAACAGCTGGATGAGAATGCAAAAACTACCGGCCTGGCGCAATTGACAAAACGCCTCCTTGCCGCGCTGGACATTCCCATGCATGCACATGGCAGCAGCGATCATCTGCGCAGGGAATTGCCATCCAACCCCGAAAAGCAACGGATCTTATTAGTTGATACAACCCTGAAGATGTGGGGGCTGCCGCGTGTATTTGCCATGTCTGCCGCACTGGCCTGTGCCCTTAACAATAAATCAGAAGCCCGCGTTGCGTCCTATACCCTGTCGGGGGCAGACTTTAAAGAAATTGATCTTACTACCAGGGAGGGAGTAGTACGTTCATTGGAGCAACTGGATGCTGTGCTGCATTGTGGCCGGGGGCTTTCCCGGTTTATGGATCAGCAGGCGATGCGGGACGAAGATGAAGTATTTTTAATTACAGAAGAAGAAATTACTCATGGTGAATTGTTTCAATCCATACTGGCTTCTTTAAAAAAGCCGGTAAATTTTTTGATTACAGTTAACAGGAACGGGGAGCTGCGATTTTATGAATACATCAAAGGCCATAAAAAACAATTGAGCGAAGCCCGCTTCGATCTGCAGGAACTGTTATTCCATATCACGTCGCCTAAAGAAGGAAAAAGCGACGGAAAGACCAGGAATGTATTGAGTGCGCCTGCTTTTATGCAATGCCTGCCCTCTCCGCTTTATTTGCCTGCTTCGAAGATAAAGTTCAATCCGGACTGTTTCTTTGAAATGAAAAATGAGCATTTGATCTGTGTTACCATGGACCAGCGGGTTTTATACTGGACCAGCAGAAAGAGAGGCGCCCGGGAGATCATAGAAAACCTGGAGTATGGCCAAATCTGTTTTGGTACAGCCGGCGATAGCACCTTATATATCCTTGTTTACACGGGCGGGCAAAAGAATATGCGGTTATACAAGGTTAACCTGGAAACGAATACGGTAGCAAACACTAAATTACAGCTACCTGTCTCCGGATTGGCAGAGATGGTGTTCGGCGATGGATACTTCTATATAAAAGCAGATAATGAATTGTTTGGCATAGACGCCGCCACCGGTAAAGCATACCAGGGGAAGGATCAGATGGGTGTTTTTGACCTTATGTTGCAACGAAAGGAAAAAGCGTTCACAAACGCGAGCCTGAATTACTACAAAAAAATTGTAAGCGATGGGTATACCACCATCAATACCGTGAAGAGTGTATATGTGAGTGCAGATGGGGAGTTAGGTCTTGACGACAGACTCATTAATTTAGAAATGTGGAGTCGAACGATCATCATTCATAAGGAGAAAAGTAAAACGAACTGTGAATTCAAAGCAGAGGAAAAGGAGGCGCCTGGTATTGGTTTACCCAATACAAGCCTGAAATTCTCCAGATTTGTTTGGGCCGATGGGAGCGAGGCGCTGGTCGATTCAAGAGGTTTTTTACATTTAAAAAGTAGTGATAGCAGCATTCCTGAAATTACCATCACCATGATCATTGGTAAACCAGTAGCTTTTTGGATTGAAAATGGCGAGGTTGGCGGACCCGCCTATTTTATCGGGGAAGCCAACAGGCACTGTCAGGACGTGCCATGGTTTTATGAAAACTACATTCAACGGTTCATAGACAGAATTATAACTCATGAAAATATCCCTAAGAGAACTACAGCCCAATCATCGGGGCAGTTGGGTAAACGTTCTACCGGATTTAATTTGGGTGAGTTAGCCCAAAAAGCAATTGAAGAAAAAGACTTTAAAAAAGCAGCCTACATCTATGCAAATTTATTAGGTGATTTTACCACTGCAGCTGACGTGCTGCGAGGAAAGGATTTTAGAGAAGCGGCTGTGTTGTATAACGAACATTTAAAGCGTCTTTCCATGGCGGCTATCAATTACGAAAAAGGTGGCTTGTTAAGGGAAGCCATTGAAATATATACGGAACTTAACCAACACGAAAAGGCAGGCGATCTGTATAGGGAGCTGGGCCAGGAGGAACCAGCCCTTAACTGCTATGAAAAATGTGTGGTAGCCGCAGCCGCCAAAAAGGATTACCTGGAAGAAGCCCGCATCATATTTGAAAAAATAGCGGATTTGCCAAGAGCAAAGAAAGTTTTGTTAAGTGGCTGGCAGGACATAAGACAACCCGAAGCCTGCCTGGAAAAATACTTTGACCTGGTAGCCGATGAAAATAAAGAGCAGTTACCTGCTGCTGTAAAAACCTTCTATGCCAATGACCAGGTGGCCAAAAAAGAAACGCTCTTTCTGATTGTATTAAATAGAATAAATCAGAAGCATAAGACAGCAGAACTGGAAAATGCCTGCCAGCACATTGCCTATGAAATAGTGAGTGCGAAGGTGAGCGCCATTATTCCCGACACGGTATTGGTACTCCGGAATTTTGTACCTGGCGATCAATTGTTAAGACCCGATCTATACCACTATTTCATGAATGCGTTTAAAAAGGCGCCCTCAAAAAAAACGGCTCCGGAGAAGTGGCAGTTAAAGACCGGTGTACGATGGTTTAAAACGCTGGTCTGGCATAATCAATTATTGGCTTGGGGGGAACATGCAAAAGGTCTTTTTCTGGCAAGGATCACCTGGGAGGGCCATGTGGAATATTTCACCTTTGATGCAAACGCTGAAATTAATACTTCCATGCTTGCGCTGACAGATGAAAATACAAACCAAATATTGTTATATGGTTTTGATGGATCGTTGAAGGGAAAGTGGTTGCCTAAGAATAATCATTTTCAGGAGGAGCTAATTGTCAGCAAGCCAGGCTTTATACCATCCGGTGCAATAGGTATTGGATTTCGCGACAAAGACATTGCTGTTTTATCCTTGGAAAATGAAGCATTTATACTTCGTTATTTTACAATGGAAGGGCACGTTAAAGCTTCCTATCCCTGTACATTCACTCATGGGCCTTTTGACCTGCGGCTTCTCCCGGCTAAACCTGTCCTAATGAAGTGGAGCGGTAATAGCTTTTATCTGGCTGGTGGGAATGTGGTGTTGCGTATTGCTGGAGATGGGCTCATTGATGTAATATGCCAAAGCCCGTTCCCTATTAAAAAATTTGCAGTCCATGAATCACAGGAGACGGCGATAGAAGTTGTATATGCATATGGCGATCAGGTTACAATCCACGTTGATGATACTGTTAATCCGTACTTGGTGGAGGGCATATTTGTGAACGATATGACTTTTTTACCCGACGATTTTTTAGTACTGGGCTGCCAATGGGAAGTTCACGTAATAAAGGGTACAAATACATCCTGGGACTTGTATTGGAAAATTGAGACCAAAAACAAGGTAATAGCCGTTTTTCCCGGCCCTACACGTGACCAACTAGGTATTTTGGAATTAAATGGAAAGATAACTTTGCATAAATTCAGGGAATAGAAGAGGGGATCCTACTAACCATTACCATTCACCTTAAAACTATACAGCTTGCAATTATCCGAAGAACAAGTACTTGCCCTGGCGCCCGATGAGTCTTCTAAGAAGTCAGGAAAAGAATTGAGCCGCCCGGACAAATGGGTAAGCAAAGGGGTGAACGAGCTGGCGCTTTGGGGCGAATGTCAGGGCAGCGGCAGTAAGCCCTACCAGGCCCAGGTTGACCTGGTGAATATTGCCTTTAAATGCAGTTGCCCCAGTCGAAAATTCCCCTGCAAACATGGCGTAGGATTATTGCTGCTGTACTCGCGCACAAAGAACGACTTCACTAACCACGAAATGCCCGCCTGGGTATCAGAATGGATCACCAAACGAGGTGAGAAACAGGAAAAGCAGGCCGAGAAAAAGGATAAACCGGTTGATGAAGCGGCTCAGGCAAAACGTCGGCAGGCGCGGGAGCAAAAAGTAAGTGATGGTATTGACGAATTACTACAATGGATAAAGGATATCATTCGTAATGGGATCATCAGCATCCCGGAAAAAGGGACTGCCTGGTTCGAGAATATGGGGCGCCGCATGGTAGATGCTCAGGCGCCCGGGCTGGCCGGTATGGTCAGGAACCTGTCGGAAATAAATTTCTATCGTGATGGCTGGCAAACGGAATTTATTGATCAGTTATTGCGATTGTACCTCATTGCTACCGGGTTTAAGAACAATGAAACCCTTCCCCCCTTATTGCAACAGGATCTTCGTACCTGGATCGGCTTCACGCAGAACCAGGAGGAATTAAAAGAACAAACCGGGGTTACCGATACCTGGCTGGTACTGGGTAAACAAGTTACCGAAGAAGAGAATTTAACCGTTGAAAGAAACTGGCTGTATGGGATCAACAGCAACCAATACGCATTGGTGCTGCAATTCCTGATCCGCGGTCAGGGGGCGCAGGTGGCCTTAACACCTGGCTTGTTTGTACAGGCCGAACTGGTTTTTTATCCATCAGTGTCTCCTTTACGGGCCATTGTAAAGAAACAACTCAACACAGAAAAAGTACAACAATATAAAGGCTTTACCAACTGGCAACAGGTGGTAGAAGCAGAAACGCAGCAGGCAGGTGCATTGCCTTTCCGCAGCGAAAGACCATTTATCATAGAACAGGTGCGGCCGGTTTTTTATAACCAACAATGGTGGCTGCAGGACAGCAACCAAACCATGATGCGGATCAAAGGCGGATTTAAAAACATCTGGAAGCTGCTGTCATTAAGCGGCGGGGACGCATTGAATATGGCCGTTGTGGGAAAAGAAACAGCATACGAACCATTCGGCGTATGGTATCAGCATGAGTACAGGATTTTATAAGAGGACATTAATCAAATTGAGGATATGCAAACCTGGGATCAGATCATTAATACAGCTTTGCTGGGCACAGATAAACGAACGCTTGCCATCAATGAATTACCGGCTGAGTTGGCAGAAGCGGCTGCGCTTATTCAAACCAACACAACCGATAAAGAAGAACAGTTTTTACAAATAGCCGCATTGGCATTTAACTATCGCCAGTGCGGGGTATTGCCATTGCAAAAAGAAGGCGTAACGGTTTCCAAAGCTGAGACCGAAGAAAAGCCCTACTGCTCGGCATTGGCAATTCAAACCCTGAAGGACATCCTGGATTCAGAAAGCAATTCCTTATTGCAATTCTGGTTGCAACTGTGCGAAGAAAAAAAACAGATCGTAACTCCGGAGCTGGTACCTGCCTTATTGACTATTGGTACGCAACAAAAGAAGATGCAAAATTTGTTGGTAGCCTGTTGTGGCAAACGGGGCGATTGGTTGTGCCAGTTTAATCCGGAATGGAATTTTTCCACTGCCACTACCCAGGAAGAGTTGTGGCAAACAGGTTCTGCTGAACAACGCAAAGCCGTACTGGAACAATTGCGCAAAGATGATCCGGCCATGGCCCGGACCTGGTTGCAGCAAACCTGGGCGCAGGAAGACGCGGGCACAAAAGTAGAGTGGCTGATGATCATGGGCGCAAATATTGGCGAAGCCGATATTGAGTTTTTAGAAAGCCTGGCAAAAGAGAAAAGTAAAAAGGTAAAAGAGGTGGCGCTTTGGTTGCTGAAACAAATACCAGATTCACCCATTGTTCAGCAATACCAACACGTGCTGCAAAAGACGGTCACCATAGGTAAGAAAGGGCTGCAAATAAAATTGCCTGCGGGGTTGGATGAGCATCTTTTCAAAACCACCGGTCTTGATAAATTAAGCAACAGTAAGGATTTCACCGACGAGGAATACATCATTTTTCAATTGGTTCAGGCGGTGCCACCTGCTTTTTGGGAATTCCGTTTGGATAGTGAACCGGATATTATCATCAGGTCCATGCAAAAAGACCCCGTGGGTAAAAAGTTAATGCCGGCGCTTGTACAGGCGGTAGTAGCATTTAAAGATCAACGCTGGGCCACCGCGCTGATGCAGAACAGCCAGGTTTTTTATATCGACATCATTCCCCTGTTGCCCGTTAAAGAGCAGGAGTTTTACAGCATCAAGTTTATAGACCAGTTCGCAGAGAATATAATAGAACATGCTATTAGACGGGAAGATACCTGGAGCATCGATCTTGCCCGGGCCATCTTTATAAAGACTGCCAAAAGCGTTTACCAGTATAACCGCTCCTTCTATAGCCGGTATATCCATTGTATACCCCTAGATATAGTTAACGAACTGGAGAAATGTGCGCCGGGTGAGGATCACCTGAAAAATACCTGGTACAATTCCAGCGAATACATAACCACGCTCATCAACCTGAAAAAGCAAACAATACAATCCTTTAACTGATTAAAATAATAATACCATTATGTCTTCCTTATTACGTCAACACGCCGAACAACTATATGCCCAGGAGCTGGAAGAACTGCAAAAACAGGAAACAGGCAAACGTCCGAGCAACTGGAAATTAACCCCCCAGTCGGTAGTTACCTATTTAATCGGAGGCAAATTGAAAAACGGATTTGAAGTAACGCCCAAATACATTGGTAACAAACGGCTGATGGAAATAGCCGTGGCTACTTTAACTACCGACCGAGCCTTGTTATTATATGGATTGCCCGGCACCGCCAAAAGCTGGGTAAGTGAGCACCTGGCTGCAGCGGTTTGTGGCGATTCCACCATGATCATCCAGGGTACGGCCGGCACCAGTGAGGAAGCCATTCGTTATGGCTGGAACTATGCCCGTTTGCTGGCGGAAGGTCCATCAGAAAAAGCCTTGGTGGAAACACCCGTTATGCGTTCCATGAAGGATGGTAAGATTGTAAGGATTGAAGAGTTGACCCGTATTGGCGCCGATGTGCAGGATACGCTCATTACTATTCTGTCTGAAAAAACATTGCCTGTGCCTGAATTAAATACCGAAGTACAGGCGGTTAAAGGTTTCAACGTAATAGCAACCGCCAATAACCGAGATAAAGGGGTGAATGAATTATCAAGCGCGCTAAAACGCCGGTTCAATACCGTTATATTACCCGTGCCGGATTCAATGGATGAAGAAATTGATATAGTAAAACGGCGGGTGGAGAGCTTCGAAAAAGTAATGGAGTTGCCTGCAGAGCCGCCAGCGTTACAGGAGATCCGTCGTATTGTGACCATCTTCCGGGAACTGCGCAGCGGTGTTACCCTCGATGGGAAAACAAAAATAAAAACACCCAGTGGTACGCTTAGTACAGCAGAAGCCATTTCTGTAGTAAATAATGGATTGGCAATGGCGGCCTATTTTGGTGATGGTCAGTTAAAAGCCGCCGATCTCGCTGCAGGTATTATTGGTTCGGTTGTGAAAGACCCGGTGCAGGATAAACTTGTTTGGCAGGAATACCTGGAGACGGTTGTAAAACCAAGAGAAGACTGGAAGGATATTTATCGTGCATGTAGAGATTTGTTGTAACCAACCCCCACCACTCACCATGATCCACATACTAGGCATACGACACCATGGTCCCGGTTCTGCCAGAAATGTAAAAGAGTTTCTGGAGGCTGTACAACCGGACATTGTACTGGTAGAAGGGCCGCCTGAAGCGGACCCCTTGCTGCAATGGGTAAACCATGCTGAGCTGAAACCACCGGTAGCAATACTGGTGTATCAACCTGATGACCCGCAACGGTCATCGTTTTATCCTTTTGCAGAATTTTCTCCCGAATGGCAGGCAATCGCCTATGCCCGCCGCAATAATATCCATGTGCGGTTTATGGACCTGCCCAGCAGCCATCAGATCGCACTGGAAAAAGAAAAAAAGGAACCACCTGCTTCCGTTGAACCATCCGTGAACAATTATATGGTGCGGAACAATGAAGCAGGAGAAAAAATAGCATTCGCCAAAGACCCGATCTCGTACCTGGCCGAAGCGGCCGGTTATGAAGATGGTGAAAAATGGTGGGAGCATATGTTTGAGCACCGGCAAAGTAATGAACAGGTGTTTGACGCTGTAACAGAAGCTATGCAGGTGTTGCGCGAAACCATGCCGGGAAAGGAAGACCGCGCAGAACAATGCCGCGAGGCCTGGATGCGAAAAACCATTCGCCAGGCTGAAAAGGAAATGTTCCAGAATATAGCGGTGATCTGCGGCGCCTGGCATGCCCCGGCATTGGTTACCATGCCCCCGGCCAAAGAAGATAATGAGTTGTTAAAAGGGCTGCCCAAGGTTAAGGTAGAATGTACCTGGATCCCCTGGACCTACAGCCGGCTGAGCTATTACAGTGGTTATGGCGCCGGCATCGGATCGCCCGGCTGGTATGACCATATCTGGCATTACCCTTCAGATGATGGCACGCGCTGGATGGCCAAGGTGGCCCAGCTGTTCAGAACAAAACAAATGGATACTTCCGTAGCGCATGTAATAGAAGCCGTACGCCTGGCTGAATCATTGGCCAGCATGCGCAACTTATACAAGGCCGGACTGGAAGAATTGAATGAAGCTACCCGAACAGTGCTTTGTAATGGGGAAAGCATTCAGATGCAATTGATCAATGATGAGCTGATCGTAAGTAACCGGATCGGCGAAGTGCCCCAGGAGATCCCTAAACCCCCATTACAGCTGGATATTGAGAAGCTGCAAAAGCGACTGCGATTGCCAGCAATGGCCGACTGGAAGGATTATACGCTCGATCTGCGTAAGGAAAACGACCTGGAGCGCAGCATCTTCTTACACCGGTTACAATTGCTGGAAATAAACTGGGGCGAACGGCAGGAGGTATCAGGAAAGGGCACCTTTAAGGAACAGTGGAGGTTGCAATGGAGCCCGGAGTTGTCGATCAATATCATTGAAAAAGGCAACTGGGGCAATACGGTGGCAGAAGCGGCCGAGAAATTTGTGATCGCAAAAACCAATGATGCTGATTCATTAAGCGTGGTTACCGAGTTAATGGAGAATACCATTCCGGCCGAATTACACCTGGCCGTGGAAATATGCATACAACGCATCAATAACCTGGCTGCTGCCAGTGGCGATGTGATACAATTGATGGAAGTAGTGCCGGGACTGGTACAGGCAAGCCGTTATGGCAGTGTGCGAAAGACCGATGCCGACCTGGTATTGGGCATTGTAAATAGCATGCTTACCCGTATCTGTGTAAGTTTGCCCGCAGCCTGTACCGCCGTGAGCGACGATGCCGCACAAAAGCTGCTGGAGTTTTTCTTTAAGTTAAACGATGCGGTAAATGTGTTACAGCAAGAAGACATTACCACCCAGTGGCAGCAAACCCTGCAGGCCATAGCAGCAGGCGGTAATACCTCTCCTACCATTGCCGGGTATGCCACCCGGCTGCTGGCAGATTATAAATTACTGGAAGGCGAAGCGCTGGTACGTGTATTTCATTATGCCATGTCTTCGGCAACACCCCCAGATAAAGCAGCTGCCTGGCTGGAAGGTTTCCTCAAAGGCAGTGGTACTATTTTATTAATAGATAATGATCTGTGGAGCCTGGTTGACAACTGGGTAAATACCCTGGATGAAGAGACCTTTACAAGGGTATTGCCTTTGCTTCGAAGAACGTTCGCCGGCTTTTCATCACCGGAAAGAAAAAAGCTGGGCGAGAAAGTAAAGTCCGGCGGAACAGGTACCGCCATAAAACAGGTAGAAAGTAATCTTG
This sequence comes from Niastella soli, assembly GCF_017742245.1. Taxonomy (GTDB): domain Bacteria; phylum Bacteroidota; class Bacteroidia; order Chitinophagales; family Chitinophagaceae; genus Niastella; species Niastella soli. The sequence continues at coordinate 921,237 of NZ_JAGHKO010000001.1, read as the reverse complement.
ATGAAGAAAGGGCCCGGCAGGGGATCCCGGTCATCCTGCAATTATTAGGCATAAAAACCAACCAATGAGCAACAACGAACAACATACCCGCAAATGGCGGTTGATCCTGGGTGGAAAAGAAAATGACGGCACTGGCGTTACACTGAATGAGCGTGACCTGCAAATGGATAAAACGCTGGAAGCGCTATACGACAGTACCCGCACGGGCGGACTGGGTCCTTCTTCGCCCAATGTGGCCCGCTGGCTGGGTGACATCCGGACGTTTTTTCCTTCCTCCATTGTGCAGGTAATGCAGCAGGATGCTTTGAACCGGCTGAACCTGACCCAAATGTTGTTTGAAAAGGAAATGTTGGAAAATGTTGAAGCCGATGTGCACCTGGTGGCTACCCTAATGACATTAAGCAAAGTAATTCCCGATAAAACAAAAGATACGGCCCGTCAGGTGGTGCGCAAAGTGGTGGAGGAACTGATTCGTAAACTCTCACAACCAACACAGCAGGCCATCATCGGCAGCCTGAACAGAAGCACCCGAAACCGACGGCCCAGGCATAATGAGATCAACTGGCATGCTACCATTCAAAAGAACCTGAAACATTATCAACCTGATTATAAAACGATCATCCCTGAAACCAGGATCGGCTATGGCCGTAAAAGGACCGCATTGAAAGATGTGGTGTTGTGTATAGATCAAAGCGGCTCAATGGGAACGTCTGTAGTGTATTCTGGCATCTTTGGCGCTGTAATGGCCTCCATACCCGCCATTAAAACAAAGATGGTAGTGTTTGATACCGCTGTCTCAGACCTCACAGAAGAACTGACCGACCCGGTGGAATTATTGTTTGGCGTGCAATTAGGTGGGGGAACAGATATCAACCTGGCGCTTACGTATTGCCAGCAGATCATTACCAAACCCAACGATACGGTGTTGGTATTGATCACTGATCTGTACGAAGGCGGTAATGAAGATAAAATGCGTAAGCGGGCTGCTGAACTGGTAGCCGCGGGCGTACAGGTAGTGGTATTGCTGGCATTGAATGATGAAGGCGCTCCCTTCTACGATCATAACAATGCACAATATTTTTCCAACCTGGGCATCCCTGTATTTGCCTGCACCCCCGATAAATTCCCTGACCTGATGGCCGCCGCCCTGAGTAAACAGGATATTGGGTTATGGGCCGCAAAAGAAGACATGGTTATTAAAAAATAAAGAAGGTGTCCTAAAAGTAACGACCACCTTCCTTGTTTTAAACTTTGTGAAGTAAGACGTAGGAGGTAGGAAATCTGAAATTCGCGAGCCTCGTACTTCCTACCTCTTACCTCGCTTACTTACGTGTGTATGTTTTGAAATAACCACATTCCCTGATCGCTTCTTTATAGAACTGCGTATTGGAATATTGTTGTTTCAATGCTTTAAAACCATTCCAGGCTAAAAAGTCAGGTCTGTTATCAGAGGTATATAAAGAATCTTTATTGTTGACTACTTTTCCCTCGTAATATTCATTGCGTTCACATTTGGCCAGCATGAAGTGGCATTTTGCTTTCTGCTCATCAGTTTTGGCAACACTGAGTGCCAGTGAATAGTATTTATTGGCCGGTTCCATACTGCCTGGAATAGTCAGGACGCGAGTGCCCTCACTGCTATAGCATTGATACACATTACAATCATAAAAGGCGCGGGCATTACCATACCAGGTTACATTGTAAAACGCATTGGCCAGCAGCATGGCATTGGTGTATACATCTGTACCTGTTTTGATTTTATCTTCCATGTCTTTCATTTTTTTGAGTAATGAAAGTTTGGTGTATTTTATCTTTTGCGGCGCTTCATGGTCACAATCGTGACAATCCTGTAAACGGCCATTGAAGGGGTTGCCCGGCATTTCGACACTAACAGTACCTGGCCCTGCTTTTGAAACGGCTTCCTCCATTTTTGAAATGGCTTCCTCCAGTTTGTTGGCATACGTTGCCTGGATGGCCTGGTATTCAAGCAGGTCTTCCATTTTTAGCGGATATTGTTTGGCGACCAGTACTTCATAAGGCGATTTATTGGGCTTGTTTAAAAAACTTTTCAGGGCCTCTATGTTTTTGTTATCCGAATAATAAGCGCAATCGTTTTCAAAACACACCGCTTTAATAGACTCGTGTTGATTGCTGTATTTGTGCGCCAATGTTCTTTTGATCCAGTTTATGGCCCCCTGGGTCCTTACTTCTTTATTTATATGCTCATCCAGCAGCCATCCAAGATCGGGTAAAATAGTTTTTTCCAGTTTGGCATCTGCTTTGGGTGCAACAGAAACGGTGTTTATTAATTTAAATACGCGCAGTTGTTCCTTTTCCCCTTGTTCTTTTGGCAGCTTTTTTTCTGCCTGTGCATAGCAGGCCGCTGCCTGCTGGTAGTTCCCTTTTGCCATATACAAGTAGCCGGTAGCCATATGCCACATGGCTGGCTGGTTGGTATTGCCAGCCTGTGCAATGCGGTTGATCAGGGCAGTCAGCGCGTTTTTGGACGTATCGCTGCCCTCATATTTATAAGAATTAGGATTCAGGCTTTCTTCTATCTCATTGATGGCTCTTGTTAATAAGAGATCCAGTTTTTCGCTGCGAGGGTTTAATGCATAGATCTCCTGGATGGCACGATATTGATCGCCATAAAAAACACCGAGCATCTGCCACAGCGTAGCCTTTTCGTCGTTATTGGCGCATAGGGCCAGCGTTGCCTTCCAGTCGTTTTCTTCCTGCGGATGAAAGCTATAATGGGCCACTGTTTTCAGGGCATTGGCGCCATCGTATACTTTGCTGTAATAATAATTGGCTTTAGTATAGTTCTTCAATTTATAGTAAGCGCCAGCTGCATAGGCCATGGTGCGATAATACAACTCATTCTTCGGAAAGGCTTTTTCATTGCTTTCGAAAAAGCTGATCGCTTTTTGGGCGGAGTCATTAAAGAAATAAGACCGTTCCAACTGGAACCAGTACCGTTGTTTTAAGAATGGATCTTTTGCCTGGGTGTACTGCTGCTGCAATTTGTTGTTTAAAGGCTTTGCGTTATAATAGGGATTTTTCTTTTTTGATTCATAATCCCATTCATATTCGAGGTTATTAACCGAAAATACTTCCGATTGCTTGGCGAGCGATAAATAAGTAAGGAAGGCGATTGCCTTTTTCTCCCCCTTTTTAAGCAGCTGGAACGACTGCATACTGGAAGGCAGGGTTTTTAATTTCCCGGCAGCGTAACCAGCTGCGCTGTCAATTGATCCCTCAGTAGCTTTGAGTAATAAATATTCCAGTTCGGTATACGGAGCGCCGCTGCCCAAATAAGCGGCCCAGTCATTGACATTTGATTTGTTAAACCGGGTGTCGTGTTGGTTATCGTACCCGAAACTATAAAAACTAAAAGAGGCATAGTAGAAAGGACTATAACTGCTATCGACAAAAGCCTCCGGGCTAAAGTTGAGGCGGGACCCATCGTCCCAGTCGCCGGCGCAGGCCAGTATAATACCGGTGCCAACGGTAATGGAACTAATTAAGGCTAGAACGTACTTTTTTGTAAATATCCTTTTCATATTGAATGAGGTTAGTGCTATCAAGGTCGTAGAAGATCAATTTGCCAATCCGTCGATTGGTATGTTGGTTTATTTGTTTTGTTATCTCCAGCAGGTCTTCAGCCGGTACATGCTCGGCTTTTATTTCATCACCCTGCTGAAAATAATAACCTGCCTTAAAGCAGGCATGTTTTGCCTGGTACCGGTTGTTAGTTAAAATAGTAAAGTTGCTGTCATTATTAAATTGTGTAAAGTTAGTTTTATTTAAGAGTTCAACTACCCGGCCGTTGCGTAGTTGAAGACCCCAGGAAAACAGGGGCAGGGCAACATCCAGTGGCAATGGATATGATCTTATATAAGCGTTGTACCGGTTGGCAATCGCTTTTTCATAAATGGAGTTATTGTTGTCGCCATTAATAGCGCCCATGTTGTAATACATGAGTACGCCACTATTAACTGGCGGTATGCCTGTTCTTTCTTTATATTTTACCTGGTGTAACCGGATAGTAGCAGAAATTTTACAAACTGCAATATCCCGGTATCGCCGAATGAACTCAAAGAAATTATCGCGGGTACTTTCGGTCCAGTCACAATCGAATTGTATTTCCCGGGTTGTGAGTTGCTGTGATTGATTTATTTGATGAACGAGCCGGGATACGTTAACGACCAGGGTGTTAATATCGGCAGGTTGCAAGCGTTCAAATGTTCTGTTCTTTATAAATATTACCGGCACTACGTTGTATCGCTTTATGGAGGAGTCCAGCTGGATAGGAGATACTGGCTCAGGTTGGGTAGCTTCGGGTTTGAAATCAATATCAAAATAACGAACGTACAAGGTGTCGACCGCATGTTCCCGTAATACATCCTGTTCGTACCCATTCAGACCGAACTGTGTTTTCCAGTAATAGAATGAAATAGGGCGATCAGGTTTTTGTTGTTGGCAGGCTGCCAGCAACAAAACAAAAACCAAAAGGGACCGGTACTTTTTCATTCCAGCGGGGTTATTGAATAACGGTTCGAAGATAAGACGGGTTATGCTTATACCCCAATGAAATGCATAGCGGTTACTGGGTAATCTGGCGGTGCCGGTCCTTTTTGCTGAAAAGTAAATGGTCCCTTTTGCCATCCGGCGGTTCTTCTCGATCCAACGAATACAGTTTAAATAGGAGTACTTGGTACTACCAATGAATGTTTTATATTGCAGCCCATGTCAGCATCCGGTTCAGAGATCAAGGTAGCAGTAGATGCCATTGTCTTCGGGTATTCCAAGAACGAAGGCGTGTCTATCCTGCTTATTCAGCGGAAATATCCCCCATTTAAAAATATGTGGGCTATACCGGGAGGCTTTGTGCTGCCCGAAGAGTCGCTGGAAGATGCGGTGCGCCGGGAATTACTGGAAGAAACAGGCATTGAGGTGAATTACCTGGAGCAATTGTATACGTTTGGCGATCCTGACCGGGACCCACGTAAACGGGTAATATCTATCAGCTATTTTGCCCTGGTGAAAAGCAGCCAGTTTCAGCAGTTAAAAGCCAGTACCGATGCGGAGAATGCAGAATGGTTCAATTTTAAATCCCTGCCTTCGCTGGCCTTTGATCATAAAAAGATCCTGAATATGGCCATTGAGCGGGTACGTACCAAGATCCGCTATCAGCCAATCGGGTTTGAGTTGCTTGATCGTAAATTCCCGTTCTCCGATCTGGAAAAGTTATATATTACCTTACTTGACCGCGATATAGACCGTCGTAATTTCTCCAAAAAAATGCTGGCCCTGGGCATACTTGATGAAACCAATGAGTATGCGAAGAGTGAAGGAAAGGGCCGTCCCAGCAAAATGTACCAGTTCAATAAAAAGCGTTACCAGGAACTGGTAAAGGAAGGGATCAATTTTGAGATCTAGCAAATATATAATACTGTTAAAGTGATAAAGCAGGCTTGATGGTTGAAAGTATGTAAAGTATATTACTCCTGCATCCCTTTATAAACCATTGTATGAAACCTCCTGTATTGCCCCTGCTAATCGCGTGTTTATTTCAATCCGGTGTTTCGTTTGCACAAACTACTGATAAAGCATTATTACACTTTGAAAGTGCCGGACTTTCGATGGGTGTCAGCAAACAGGAGCAGGTTATGGTTGGGACCAAGGTGGGGGAAGTGGCAATTACCGACTCGGTAAAAGGGTTTTGGCGTACGGCTAATGTTAATCCGGTTTCCGAGTCCTCATTAAGTGGTGTGTCAATAGAGAATGTCTGTTATTTCAATGCCGATACCGCATTTGTTTCAGGTTTTATAAAAAACAAGGATAAGTATAATATTATTTATCATACGATTGATGGTGGTAAGCACTGGAAACCCATTGACTTTGGTATGGATGGCTGGGTAGATGATGCCGCCTGTCTCGATAACGGCGAAGCGTGGTTGAGCGTTTCAGGTAAAGGGATCGCCTATACAAAAGATCATGGTTTTACCTGGAATTCGCTGTCATTTCCCTATCCCAGGGAACGGTTTGCAAAGATCTACTTTAATAATAAGCACGAGGGTATTATAGGGTCGTTGTGGAATGTACTGGCATATACTCCCGATAATTGTAATTCCTGGACCACCCTTCCCACGCCGCTGAATCAGAAAAAATATAACAAGACAGCCCCACAGCGTCGGCCAGAATTTGACCGTGTTGCCATATTTAAAGACTATTTGCTGGTAAGCCAGGAAGACCTTGTCTTTTACTCAAGGAAAGATTCGGTGAATTGGGTATTTATGCCCGGTTATACAGACTTTTATACTGATGCTGAAAACAACGCTTTGTATTTTAAAACAAGCAAAGGCGGTTTTATAAAAAGCGATGATCATTTACAACCGATATCAAGTTTTAAAAATATAGGTAATCCCTGTGCCGCAAGTTGCAAAAATGGCAGCCTGTTTATTTTGAATTTAATGAATATACTGCAGATAAATACAAAGGGTGAGGTAATTGAATCGCCCCTTTATACCAATAACCTGGCTGAAATAGAGCCAACCTTATTCCATTATTCAGCTAGTGGTAATCTGGGTTCCATTGGCAATAAAATTTACAGGCAAAAGGAGTATAAGGGTCAATGGAATTATGCATTTACTTTACCCTTTACATGCGATAGCGGTCATTTATCAATGACGGATACGGGCACCATTCTGTTTAGCCGAAAAGATGACTCCTTATTTTATTACAGCCTCGCAGATGCAAAAGTGGAAAAAAGGGCCAAAGCAGAAGTCTTGAAAAACTTTTGCGCCAAAGAAATACAAACAATAGTTTTTTCGAAAGGAAGCCAGGGGTGTTTCCATTATGTCTCAGACAAAATGGAGTATGTACTGGAAGGTGGAAGTTTTGTACTATCTCAGAAATCCAATCCGCAGAAAGGCCAAACTGTTTATTTAAAAGATAATGCAGATGAAATAGACCAGGAGGCAGTGCAGTCATTTGTAAAGAAGATCCCAGCTATTTACCACGATCTGATAACCATTAATGATTTGAAATTTACGCAAAACGAATATGATGCCTGTAAGCGTAATATACTGACGTTTAAAACGTTTCTGGAAAGCAACCAGGGTAAGAAAAAGGTGGATAGAGAAGAAAAAGAGGGCACCTTTACTTTTTACGTCAATAACCTCGATTTTAATAAGCTCATAGCCCTGGTAGACAGTGTTAAAACAATTGATCAGGCTGTTTTGTACAATTATTTTATGTTTTCCGGGTTGTGGAGCACAACCAGTTTATGGGCCAGGGTCTTGTTAGTAAATGCTGATAATGAAGTGCTGGAAATTAAAAGCACTTTTTATAAACCGGCTGCTTTTTATTTTCCCTGGGTGATCTCAGTGAATGGTACTACCTCAGCCACCATGTCTATTGAGATCAATAAATTTTTATACTCAGTATTCCCCGGTTTTCTTGATGCTGGCAAGCGAGTAGATATAATTCAAGACCTTGTAAAAGAACTGTATAGGCAAGAGGAATAAGCTCTGATAGTTTATTTTGCGTGTATTTGACGCAAAATATTTGGAGATTCCAGATCTGCGATATAAATTTGCGTATAAATAACGCAAAATGAAAGCAACTGGTGTTATTATCGCAAGATTTCAGACCCCGTACCTGCACGAAGGACACAAATATTTAATCGACGAGATCCGCTCGAAACACAATAAAGTAGTAATAGTACTGGGCGTATCCCCCGTAAAAGGCAGCCGCCGCAACCCCTTTGATTTTTATACCCGGGAAAGATTATTAAAACAATACGCCCCTGAGTTGATGGTATTGCCTCTGAGCGATCATCCCTCCGATGAGACCTGGAGCAAAAACCTGGATACCCTGTTACAAAATACCTTCCCTTCTGAATCGTTTATCTTATACGGTAGCCGCGACTGCTTTATGCCTTATTACAGCGGCCATTTACAGGTAGTAGCCCTGCCTGAGTTTGGAGAACATTCTGCCACGGCTATTCGCAATGATAATAGTGACAAAGTGCTTGACTCAACTGATTTCAGAATGGGGATCAATTATGCTTTTCAAAATACCTATTCAAAAGTGTATCCCACTGTTGATATTGCGGTACTGAAAGCGGACGATACCCAATTATTATTAGGAAAAAAGCACAATGCACCGCAATGGCGTTTCCCTGGTGGATTTACCGATCCTACTGATGATAGCTACGAGGCAGCAGCCCGCAGGGAATTGCAGGAAGAATGCGGTGATATAGAGGTGAACGCCATGCAATATATAGGTTCTACCAAAATAGACGACTGGCGTTACCGTTCTGAAGAAGATAAGATTGTAACCCTTTTATTTAAAACACAATGGGTGTTCGGACAGGCAAAAGCCAATGACGACCTGAAAGAACTGAGCTGGTTCCCGATAAAAGAGCTCCAGGCTATGATGCAGCAGGGAGACATTGCCAAAGAACACCACGTACTGGTAAATCTATTATTGAGTAACTTGAATAAATAATAACAGACCTTAAAACAACCCTGGTTCACATTTTAAACAGCACATCGTATGAAAACGCAAGAAAATTTTGTATTACTCGCCGATGCTTATAAATATTCTCACCATAAATTATACTATCCCGGAACAACCAAGATCTATTCTTATCTCGAAAGCCGGGGCGGACAATTTGATGAGACCGTGTTCTTTGGACTGCAATATTTTTTAAAATATTATCTCGAAGGCCAGGTGATCACCAAAGAAAAGATCGATGAGGCCGAAGTCTTTTTAACCCAGGTATTTGGCAGAACAGATGTATTTGACCGCAGTAAATTCGATTACATTCTGGAGAAATACAATGGCCGCTTACCGGTTAGAATAAAAGCAGTGGCTGAAGGGACCGTTGTACCGGTTAACAATGTGTTGATGACCATCGAGAATACAGACCCTGAATGTTTCTGGTTATCGAACTTTTTAGAAACCCTGTTGATGCAGGTATGGTATCCTTGCACCGTAGCTACTGTTTCTCACGAGGTAAGAAAGATTGTAGAAGAGTATTTTGAGGAAACTGCTTCAGAGGCATCCAAACCAGCCATTGATTTTGTACTGAATGATTTTGGTTTCCGCGGGGTAAGTTCTGTTGAAAGTGCCGGTTTAGGCGGCGCAGCCCACCTGATCAACTTCAGAGGCAGCGATACCCTGATGGGTAGTATGCTGGCAAAAAGATATTACGATGCACAAAAAGTATACGGCTTATCAATACCTGCAACAGAGCACTCAGTATGTACGCTGTTGGGTGAAGAAGGCGAACTGGAAGTATTCAAACACATTTTAAAGACCTTCCCTACCGGGGTAGTAGCTTGTGTGTCTGACTCCTTTGACATCTTCAGGGCTTGTAGCGAGTACTGGGGCACAGAATTAAAAGACCTCGTATTAAGCAGGGATGGTGTACTGGTAATTCGTCCGGATAGTGGTGATCCTGTTTTCACGCTGTTAAGAGTGTTTGATATTTTATTAAACAAATTCGGATATACTATCAATGAAAAAGGATACAAAGTACTGCCTCCGCAAGTACGCGTAATACAGGGGGATGGAGTAAATGTACAGGCTATCCGCAGTATCTATGGCGCCCTGAAAGTAAATGGCCTCAGTGCTGAGAACCTGGTGTTGGGAATGGGCGGCGCCTTATTACAAAAGGTAGACAGAGATACGCAAAAATTTGCCTTCAAATGTTCTTATGCCGAAGTGAATGGTAAACCTGTAGATGTGCAGAAAAGTCCGGTAGAACTGGATACACATGGTAAACTGGTACAGTCATTTAAAAAATCAAAAGCCGGACAATTAAAACTAATTCGCACCGACGCCGGCTATCAAACCGTAAGAAAAGAAACCCCAACCGGATATGAGGACCTTCTGATAACGGTGTTTGAGAATGGAGAAATAATCAACACCAGCAGTTTTGAAGAGATCAGGGAACGGGCAGTTGTTACGAGAGAGGTGCAGATGATATCTTAAAAGAAGTTTTATGAACCAACGTAGAAGAGTTGAAATAGCAAATGATACACTGGAGATCCTGGAGAAAGGATTTTACAATAATAGCAAGGGTGAAAAAGTAGATATAGCCTTAATCCAGCAAAACGCAGTTGACAATACCCGGTTATTCAAACCTGAAGAATTAGAAGAGCTACTGGAAACCATAAAAAAGGAGAACGGCTTTCAAACACAGTATGAAGTAACCAATGAGACCACCTGTGATGCGGCCCGCCGGCTGGTAAATGGCGGTGTACAGGATGTGCTTTGTTTGAATTTTGCTTCTGCAAAAAATCCAGGTGGTGGTTTTTTGGGTGGGGCCCTGGCGCAGGAAGAATGCATTGCACGGGCAAGTGGGTTGTACCCTTGTTTGTTGTCGGCGATGGAATACTATAACTATCACAGAAGTAATAGGACCGGTTTGTATTCTGACCACATGATCTATTCCCCCGCCGTACCCCTTTTGAAAGATGAAGGCGGGCAGGAACTGGATGTACCGGTATGTACTGCCATTATAACCTCCCCGGCTGTGAATGCAGGCGTTATTATGCGGGATGAGGGCGGTAAAATGGATAAAATAGCTCCAGTGATGCGGGTGCGGATAGAGAAGCTGTTAGCGCTTTGTCTGAGCAGGAAACACACCACGTTGGTGCTGGGCGCCTGGGGTTGTGGTGTATTCAGGAATGAGCCTGAAGTTATTTCACAATTGTTTCTGGAAGCGCTTAACGGCCCATTCGCCAACCAGTTTCAACGGATCGTATTTGCCGTTAAAACCAATAAGGAAAGTATAATAGAACCATTCAGGAAGAGATTTAATTAGGAACTAATCATGAAATACTCAATAGCCTGGTTAAAAGAACAAGTAGCCAAAGGAGTAGCAGTCAAGTATAATTTCTTCTGGGGACATACCCCAAAAATTCCCGGGGTAACAGATAAATCCTGTTTAAGTCAATGGTTTCCTGCTGCTTTTACAGTAGAAGGAATAACATACCCAACAGCCGAGCACTGGATGATGGCAGAAAAGGCACGCTTGTTCAAAGATGAAGAGGCCCTGGAAAAAATACTTAATTCGTCAAAGCCTGGTACCGCAAAAGCTTTAGGCAGAACGGTGAGAAATTTTGATAAGGCAGTATGGGAAGCCAAAGCTTATCATATTGTTGTGGAAGGCAGTGTGCGCAAGTTTTCACAGAACGAATCACTTAAAAACTTCCTGCTGACTACCGGTAACACAATAATCGTTGAAGCAAGTCCGCGTGACCGCATTTGGGGCATTGGCCTGGGTCAGGAAAGAGCTGCAGAAGGCCCTCACGTCTGGCGGGGAAAGAACTGGTTGGGTTTTGCCTTAATGGAAGCACGCGATAAATTAAATACAAACTGATGAAACCAAACCCTGTACACGGCGCTTTATTTGGACTGGCAATTGGTGATGCATTGGGGGTGCCTGTTGAAATGATAAAACGGGATGTGTTGAAGAAAGATCCAGTTCAGGATTTTACAAACTATAAAGGTCCTGAAGGATACAAAGGTCACCAGCAACCAGTAGGTACTTTCTCCGATGACAGCTCCCTCACGTTTTGCCTGGCTGAATCATTATGCAATGGCTATAACCTGAATGATATAGCAGCACGTTTTGTGCAATATTTCTTTGAAGGTTACTGGACAGCAGGTGGCGTCGTGTTTGGGGTGGGTAAATCAACCGAAGATGCAATAACCCGTTTACGGGATGGCGTTCTGCCAGAGCGATCAGGTAATTACGATGTGAATTGTACCGGCAATGGCTCATTGATGCGCATACTGCCGCTGCTGTTTTACCTACGGGCTTATCCTGTAGGAATGCGATACCATATGACCAGGCAGGTAGCCAGTATAACCCATGGAAGCATACAAACCATTTTGCCATGTTTCTATTTTCTTGAATTTGCTCTGGAGATATTAAATGGAAGTGACAGACAAACAGCTTATGGCAATACTGCTAAAACGGTGTCGACATTTATTTCAAATCTGGAACCTGGTCAACAGCATATGGATGTATTGACACCATTAATTAACGAGGATATTACGCAGCGGAGCGAGGGTTCAATCAATTCAATACACCATGCGGTACATACCATACAGGCCGCCATGTATTGTTTTATGAAAACAAACAGTTATACAGAGGCCGTATTAATGGCAGTGAACCTGGGTGATGATACCGATACTACCGCCGCCGTAACAGGTGGGTTAGCCGGTTTGTATTATGGATTCGATGCCATTCCTGAAAAATGGATCGCTCAATTAAAAAGAAGTAATGAAATAAAAGACCTGGGCGATCGATTGACGAAAGCAATGGGTCTTTAAAGAGAAGTATAGTAATGGAAAAGCAAGTAAAACATATAAGTAAATTTTTAAGCCTGGTGTTAAGACATGAACCAGCGCAAATAGGGCTTGCCCTCGACGAAGAAGGTTGGGCTGATGTAGCAGAGTTAATGGAGAAGATGAATAAAAAAGGCCCGCGCATTGATTTTGCTACTCTGGAAATAGTAGTAGAGACCAACGATAAAAAGCGGTTTGCTTTTAATGAAGATAAAACCCGTATACGCGCCAGCCAGGGACATACAATAGAAGTTGATCTGAACCTGCCGCCGCAGGTCCCGCCAACGGTCCTTTATCATGGAACTGCAGATAAAAACCTGCCCATTATTAAAGAAAAGGGGTTGGTCAGAATGGAGCGGCAGCATTTGCATTTATCTGCCGAAGTAAGCACTGCCAAAAACGTAGGTGGGCGTCATGGTAAGCCGGTAGTGCTGGTTATTCAGGCACTGGCCATGCATGAAAAGGGCTATGTATTTTATTTGTCAGCCAATGGTGTCTGGCTAACCGATCATGTACCCGCTGCATTTATCGGTTTCGGAGAATAACGTAATGAATTTCTAAATAACAAGTATGATAATAACCCCCGTTCATGGCGCTTTATTTGGTGTGGCTATAGGTGATGCATTGGGTGTGCCGGCTGAGTTTACGAACCGCAGTACGTTGCGGCAGGACCCTGTTACGGATTTTATCGGTTTTAAAAGTCATGGACAGCCACCGGGGACGTTCTCCGATGACAGTTCATTGACCTTTTGCCTGGCTGAATCTTTATGCCTGGGCTATGACCTGAATGATGCGGGCAAACGATTTGTTATGTGGTATGATGAGCATTACTGGACCGCCGGTAATGAAGTTTTTGATATTGGTAATACCACCCGAAATGCTATTTATCGTTTACGAAGAGGCACCAAACCTTCGCTGGCTGGGGACTTTGACGAAGGTTGTAATGGCAACGGTTCTTTAATGCGGATCATGCCCTTGTTGTTCTACATCCGTGATTTTGAGATCGAGAAACGTTATGACATTATTAAAGAGGTTTCTTCTATGACGCATGGACATATTCGCTCGGTGATTGCCTGTTTTTATTACCTGGAGTATGCATTGGAACTATTAAAAGGCAGCGATAAACAGACCGCTTATGCAAATACAGCAAAGTCAGTACATGCGTTTATTGTAAACAAACAAATTATACGGGACGAAGTCAATTTGTTTTCGCCATTGCTGCAGGAAGATATTACAAAAAGGGATATTGATTCCATTCCATCCCGGGGTTATGTGATGAATACGTTGCAGGCATCGATGTACTGTTTTCTTACTACCGACAACTATCAGGATGCTACCCTGATGGCTGTTAACCTGGGTAATGATTCAGACACTACAGCGGCCGTAACTGGTGGACTGGCCGGCCTGTATTATGGTTTTGATTCCATTCCTGAAAAGTGGCGCCATGAAGTTAAAAGAAGCAACGATATAAAAGACCTGTGCGACCGCCTGGCGAAAGCAATGGGGCTGTAGCAAATACCTGCCCATTAAACCTTTTTCTTCCTCTGCTGTTGTAGATGGCATGTCTCTACAATTAAGTATCCTTGATCAAACCCCCATTCGCCGGGGAAGTAATGCGGCTGAAGCTTTACAGGAATCTATTGAACTGGTGCGCAAGGCGGATGAATGGGGATATACCCGCTATTGGTTAAGTGAACATCATAATACCATTACACTGGCCGGCGCAGCCCCTGAGATCCTGATCGCCCGTCTGGCGTCAGAAAGCAAACGCATTCGTTTGGGATCAGGTGGCATTATGCTGCCCAATCACAGTACGCTGAAAGTAGCGGAGAACTTCAAGTTGTTGGAAGCCTTATATCCACAACGCATCGACCTTGGGGTGGGCCGGGCACCTGGCGGCGACCGCATCACTGCACAATTACTCAATCCTTCCAATACATTCGATCCGCAGGAATATATTCAACAGATCGGTGATCTGCAGGACTTCTTAACAGACAACCCAAACTACCATAATATACAGGGTAAAGTACGGGCCATTCCGAAAATAGATACGGTGCCTGAAATGTGGATGTTGACCAGTAGTGGCGAAAGCGCTTACCTGGCAGCTCATAGCGGTATGGCATTGAGTTTTGCGCAGTTCATCAATCCGGTTGGTGGTAAAGAAGCGATCGCTATTTACAAACAACGCTTTAAACCCTCGGCACAATTGAAAGCGCCTAAAACAAGTGTGGGTGTTTTTGCTTTCTGTTCTGAAGATGAACAAAAAGCAGCGCAGGTACAGGCCGTTATGGATTACCGGTTATTAAGTTTTGAAAAAGGCCGGTATGATGAGATCCCTACATATGAAGCTGCCAGCAAATATGATTATAGCCCTGCTGAATGGCAACGCGTATTGTTTAACAGGCAACGCACTATTGTAGGAACACCTGATGTAGTAAAAGAAAAAATTACAGCCCTGGCTGCCGAACTGGATGTACCTGAAGTAATTCTTTCCACATTTACTGAAAGCCAGGAGGACCGCTTCAAGAGTTACGAATTATTAGCTAAGCTGTTTGACTTAACTACTAATACAAATAGCAAGCAGGCATAATATTACTGATGCAATATTTTAATAAGCAGAAAAGCTGTTCTGATGAGCAGCTTTTTTATATTATATATTCCGCATGGGCATTGCCAATTTTGTGATCACGTATTATTTTTAGCCCAAACAAAACGGTTTCACAAACTGTTTTATAATTCTAGCCGTATTAGATTATATATGAAAATTAAAGCAATTATAACGGGCGCATCCGGAATGGTGGGGGAAGGGGTTTTGCATGAATGCCTGTTACATCCTGATGTAGAGGAAATATTGATAGTGGGTCGTAGAACAGCTGGTTATACACATCCCAGGGTAAAAGAAATAATACATCCTGACTTTTTTGACCTCTCGCCAATTAAGGATCAGTTGAAGGGTTATAATGCCTGCTACTTTTGTTTAGGCGCTTCTTCCATTGGTATGAAGGAAAAGGATTATCATCATGTTACCTACGATCTTACCATGCACATGGCAACCATCCTGGCCGATCAAAATCCGGGCATGACCTTTTGCTATGTTTCAGGCGCAGGTACCGATAGTACCGAACATGGAAAAATGATGTGGGCCCGCGTTAAAGGACAAACAGAGAACGACCTGATGCGTTTGTCGTTTAAAGCTGCTTATATGTTCAGGCCGGGTTTTATGAAACCTACCAAAGGACTGAAGCATGTATTAAAAGGATATAAATTCTTTACCTGGATGTATCCTGCTTTAAAGGCATTGTTTCCGAGCCGGGTGTCAACTTTACGGGAAGTAGGATTGGCGATGATCAATGGAACCTTGAAAGGCTACGAAAGGCCAATACTGGAAGTAAAGGATATAATAAAGCTGGCCCATAATACTGCATGACAAAAAAATCCCGCCGTGGCGGGATAAAAAAGCATTGCTGCTTTTTGTTTTTCTTGATTGGTAGCAAATTAAAGCCGTTCAGGGGTTAAAGGTTTCATCAGCAGCTTGCTGGAGTGTTCTATCTGGTCGCTGTTATAACCGTCCCGATTGTCGAAAAATTGCATAGTTCAGGCAGAAATGTAAAGGCAGGCTTTGTTATTTGACATATATCAAGTTCGGTCTGAGGGTAGTAAAGAATCCTATAAAGTATTAATTATTAGCAGTATATCAAGGCATGAATAATCTTGAATATATGCATTAAGCTGTTATTGAAGCAGCTAGTACGTTCAACTTTTATGCATTGCTTTCAGCAAATGAATGGTGGTATTCATATGTATAAGTTAGGAAAATTACCGCGAAAGCAGGTGAGTCGTGGAGGAGGGGGAAATATTACAGGGAAGGATAATAAATAGGCATTAAAGGATTACCGGCTTTAGCTCCTGTAGCTGCAACACGTACAGGGCTAAAGCGTGGCGGTAATGAATGCACAATGAATTGATTGATGGTAAAGGTTATTTTGCACACCTTTTAGTGAGCTTCTTGAGCGCTCGCTTCGTTAGTTGTTTTTTTATCATCCAATAGGCCATGCGCCTTTATCCATAACGTGAGTGAAACCAGTGAGGTAAAGATCAGCAGACCCGATAAATTGTATTCATTTTTCAAATACAGTATGGCACTTATTACGCTTGTAATTACAATGCAGGCCAGTTCCAATAACATGTAGAGCAGTTTCATATGGTACCGTTAATTTATAATGATTGAATACGGGAATACGGAATTGCTTATCAGCACATGCTGATAACATACAATACACTGGTTGATCCAGGAGATTGCTGGAATTGATTAATAGTCAAATGTGCGTAAGGAAATTGGATTTGACTTAGGGGTAGTAAATGTGCAGGGAAGTAATAGGTGCTTTACAAATTTGGCAAGCAAATTTTAATAGTGCAAGCTTTTGGCAGGTCTTTTCTTAAATATTTATTTTTCTTATAGACAAGCGGTTAATCTTTTTTGCATTATGCATTTTGTGCCACAGCAGGAAAATTGTTCAAGGCCAGGTATTCTGCCCATTGCAGACCGCCAGGTAATTGCCGGTCGCTGAATTCGAGATGGATCACCCGTCTTTTATTATTGTTTACCGTTCTGTTAGAGGCGTGGAGTAATAATGGCTGCATGATCATAATACCGCCTTGGGACACTTTACAAACAACTTCTTTTTCTTTGCTCCCGTCAATGGCCTCGGGCCGGTAGATCCCCTTTTGGTGTGAACCAGGCACTATTTTCAAGGCGCCGTTGTTTTCATCGGTATCATCGAGGTGTATCCTGATCGTAAAAATGTTCTCCAGCAGATCAACGGGTGGTTGTACGGCAAACTGATCGTTCTTGACAGTCCACTGATCAAACCTTCCACGGCTTTCTTCTGGTCAACGGAAATGGTGAGGTCCTGGTGGTAAGCTACAAACCAGTTTGACTGCTCCGGTTTATCAAAATAGATTGATTTTACCAGGAAGTAATCCTTGCCGAACAACTGGCTTATTATATCACGTAAACGGCTGGTAAAGATGTACGGGATTATAACGGGTACTTCTTTTACAAACCGCCTGATGGCAAACAGGTCGTTTGTTTTTCTAAAAGCCGGGCCATTGGTATCGATACTATTAATAGTATCAAGAATGGCTGTTACTTCGTTTATAGTAAATACGTCGTTGATGATCGCATATCCTGCTGACCGTAAAGACTCCATATGCTGTTTTTACAGTTGAATGATATTATAAATAGGCACCGGAGGATCGAATGACTGATTGCTCTCATTCTGATTATAGATCTTGTTTACGATGTCCATGCCTTTTATCACTGTACCAAAGGCCGCATAACCCTGTTTGTCAGGATTGTTCTCGCCGCCAAAATCAAAACCGGGCTGGTCGCTCAAACAAATAAAGAACTCGCTGGTGGCAGTGCCAGGCGCCAGGCGGGCCAAAGAGATAGTACCCCGCTTATGCAGAATATGCGTTTGTGCAGTGGTCTCGTGAGGAATACCGGTCAGCGTATCATGTACTTTGGGCATCGATTTATACATGCCTCCCTGTATCAGTTCGGCTTTGTCGGCATTGGAAGGCTGGTTGTCGTCGTTTAATACGCGGTAAAACGAACTGTTTTTATAGTACCCGGATTTGATATAAGAGAGAAATGCCTGCACGGTTTTAGGCGCCTGTTCAGGATATAACTCCACTTCTATTTCGCCTTTGCTGGTTTGTATTTCAATATGTGGGTTCTTATACTTTTGTCCGCAGGCTCCTAATAATAAAGACAGGGTTAAAACAAGTAGGTATTGGTTGCGCATCGATTAATTTTAACAATGCAATATATAGTTTATCACCTGATTGTTAAAGAAATAATAACCAGCTGTTAACGATCTCCCAAATGGACGGTTTTACTAAACCATGAGTAAACCGAAAGAACAGTACGCCTTCTTATACATGACCACTCTTTATTCACTTTAAAACACCAGGTCATGAAATCTTATTTACGCTTAACCGTTTTGTTGATTGCTGTTGCTTCTTTCACCAGTTGTACAAAAGTTGGAGTTATAGTAGATATACAACCTACCATTACCGGTTCATGGGTGCTTACTAATGCCGCTCAAAAAGATGCCTATGGCTGGTATACTGTGAATACCGGTGTTGAAAACGGCGTTTTTACTTTCTATAGCAATGGACAGGCCACCTATGTTGAAAATGGTTCTACGCTTAAAGGTAACTGGAGCATGAGCACTGCTTCTAATGGTTACTATGATGAAGCAGGAGTTTACTATACCAATTCACACCAGAACCTGCAGATCCACGTATCAAACTACAAGGGTGATGATGTTGTAGATATGGTGTTTGATAATGTAGATATTTATCCGAACTCTTTTGTAGCTACCAACTATATGAATCACACCATTGGCCGTTACAAGTTCAGTAGATATTAATTGGGTTTAATTCGTACTATATCGAAGGGTTATAAAATAAAGAGCCATCCCGCTAAACCGGAATGGCTCTTTTTATTTTGCTGAGGTTCATTAATTATAAAATCCCACGTTTGGGTGCAAACTCCTGCTCCCATTTTTCTATCTGATTTAATAGCTGGTAACTCGAAATAATATCCTGTGCAAAGGAAGCCTGTCTGAATGGCAGGTCAGCTGCTTTGCCCTGAGATAGTAACCAGGCATTGTTTATCAGTTGCTCTTCGCTATAAGTACCATCGCCGAGGGCTTTATAATACCGCATTTGTTGTTGCAGGTCTTTCTTCAGGGAGGCCGCCACTTTGTTGGCCAGTGGAAGATCATCAGCCAGGTAACAGGCTTCCAGGAACTGAAGTGAGAAGATGTTATGGAGGTTACCCCGATTGGTTGTCATGCCATACGGTACATTGGCTTCATTCACATGGTCATCATAGCGATGCAAAACTTTTCTGGCTTCTTCTTTTCTGCCAGCTTGTGCCAGGCTGCGGGCTATTTGGGCATGCGCCATTTTAATAGTGTTCATCCGGCGGCGGTTCTCTTCATCAAAATACACACTTTTTCTATTGGCGTGGCCATACCCAAATTTTTGCATGATGTTGTTATAAGCTACAGTAAGGTCCACTCCGGTATTTTCAACAGGCACCAGTTGGTAGGCGAGGCCATTCAACCGGGTGTATTTATCCAGACCCAGGTCTTGCGCCGTGCCGAGGTTGGCGAAACAGATCGGCCGTTTCCATTGATTGGCGGCAATTACCGCTAGCATGGCGAGGTCATTCTTGAAAAGATAGTTTTTATTATTCAGGTCAATGTGTAAGGCGTCAACTGCTTTTTCACCAGGTTGTATGGCCCCACTCGCGGTTGCCATTTTTATATCAACCAGCACGCTGAACTTTTGGGTAGGGAATAAATGATAGATATCTCCATCCTCTGAAGCAGAGGTGAACCGCTGATCATCGCTGCCTACTACGTTTTTAAGTATGTCGTACAGGTCATAGTATTTGTCTTTTTCGTACCCGGGCATTTGCGAGTAGTAAACTACATTAAGTTTATCACCGGCCACCTGTTCGGGCGTGAATACTACGTTGAAGGGCGCGCTTTTATTCACTTTATAGCGCAACTGGTCAAAGCCCCAGTCGGTACCAATAAGGGTGCTAACCACTACGCGCACATCTTTTCGAATGCCTTCCACTTCCTGGGCGTACCACAGGGCATAGGAGTCGTTGTCTTCGGCTGTAAATAATATGGCATTGGGTGGACAGCTTTCCAGGTAATTCTTTGCGAGGTCGAGGGCCAGTGTTTTCTGGCTTCGGTCATGATCGTCCCATTCCTGCTGCGCCATTAATACCGGAACAGCCAGTAAACAAAGACTGGCTGCCAGGTAAGCTGCCACTGGTGCCTTAGTTGCTTTCTCTAAAAGCTGTTTCAACCAAAGTACGCCTAAACCGATCCAGATACTAAATGCATAGAACGAACCCACAAACGCATAGTCCCGTTCCCGGGGTTGATACCCGGCCTGGTTTAGAAATACAACGATGGCCAATCCCGTGACCAGGAATAATAAGCCATTAACCAGCCCGTCGCGGCGATTTCTTTTTAGCTGATAGAACAATCCGGCAACACCCAACAGTAATGGGAGCATATACAACCGGTTGTAGGCTTTGTTACCAACATGGGCCGTATCGGGCATTTTTTGCTGATTGCCATACAGTGCATTATCAAGAAATGAAATGCCGCTAATGAAATTACTGTCGCGTGGGTTGCCAAATCCCTGCAGGTCGTTTTGGCGACCGGCAAAATTCCACATGAAATAGCGCATGTACATCCAGCCGGCCTGATACCGGGTAAAGTATCTCAGGTTATCGGCCATGTTGGGGGTTTCGTCAACCTCCAATCCGGCAAACTGGCGGTAACAGTCTATTTGCCCGCGTTCATTGCTGGCATCGTACATGCGGGGGAACAGGTGCGCGCCCGGAGCGCCGCTCCAATTTTGAATATAGCGGCTGCCTGCTACTTCATATTTTTTGTTGCCTCTTACATATTGATCGCCTGCTTTGGCGTAAGGTGTTTTCTCTGTAAAGTCGGGTCCATAAGCAATAGGCCAGTCGCCATATTTTTCCCGGCTCAGATAACCTTCCAGGTTAATGGGGTTATCAATATTGTACATGTCAACTCCGGGGTTGGCGTTCGAACGGATCATGGTGGTGAGATAGGTTGAGTAACCGAGCAACATAAAGGCGCAGCTCCACAAGCCAATTGTCAAATACTTCAGCTTTCTTTTATTGGCTAATCGTATACCCCAGGCAATAGTGCCGGCTATTAGTATAAAGAAGCAAGTAAAGCCAGCAAAGAAAGGCATGCCCAATTCATTGGTGAAGTAAATGTCAAAGGCGCCAGCGCTTTTTATGGTGTATACAATAATGAACTTCATGACAAACAGGGTGATGGCGCAACCTATTAAAAAGGCCAGCAGGGTATTCCGCTTTGTTACCTTAAACCGTTTGAAATAATACACCATGATGATGGCCGGTATGGTTAACAGGTTCAACAGGTGAACCCCAATGGAAAGCCCCATCATATAAAAAATGAATACAAGCCATTTGTCGGCGCCCGGTTGGTGGGCCTGCCGTTCCCATTTTAATATGGCCCAGAACACCAGGGCTGTGAAGAAGGAGGAAAGGGCATATACCTCACCTTCAACAGCACTGAACCAGAATGAATCGGAGAAGGTATAAGCCAATGCGCCTACTGTTCCTGCACTGATAATAATAAATATAGATTGCCGGGTAAGCGGCTCCTCATTTTTTTGTACCAGCTTTCTCGCAAAGTGAGTGATGGTCCAGAATAGGAACAAAATGGTAAATCCGCTGGCAATAGCACTCATGCTGTTAACGGCAACGGCGGCGTTGTGCGGGTTGTTACCAAACAGGATGATAAAGAACCGGGCAATCAGAATAAAGAGCGGAGCACCCGGAGGGTGAGGAATGCCGATAGTATAGGCAGTTGATATAAATTCCCCGCAATCCCATAAGCTAACGGTTGGTTCCATCGTTAGCAGATAAACGGTACAGGCTATGGCACATACCACCCATCCCGCCAGGTTGTTCACTTTGTTGAAATTCATTGTAATGGATTTAAAGTTGATGACATATATATGAGTTTATAGAATACACAGTCATCATCCGGCAATGGACCGGATGTTATATTTACTTTAATCCCTTTCCTGATCTGGTAATTTCAAAGTGCCTTTCTGTTTCAATGCCTTAACAGAACCTTAAATTTCGAATATATTTTTACAATACCATTTTCGGAGGTGTGATCATTGTC
The DNA here is from genome assembly GCF_017742245.1 of Niastella soli. Taxonomy (GTDB): domain Bacteria; phylum Bacteroidota; class Bacteroidia; order Chitinophagales; family Chitinophagaceae; genus Niastella; species Niastella soli. The sequence goes on along the minus strand of NZ_JAGHKO010000001.1, from coordinate 899,068 downwards.
CTATAGAAACGTTAATAATTTCCAGAAACGGCCTGAAGGGTGATATGTGAATAAACAAACATATACACTATTTACAATGGCATAGATTTTTCTTCAGCTGTTGCATACAAACTCCCCATATGAAATTTGCTTTTCGTGGTTTAATGGTAATAGCCATGGTGCTGATTGCCGGTAGCTATAATGGCGCCCAGGCACAAAAGCTGTTTTTCCTGTTTGCGCACGGTCAATATGCTTCACCGGTGCAAACCGGTTTCAAGAACGATTACAATTTTGGATTGGGAGGGGAAGCGGGTGCCGGCATTGGCTTCGGCACAAAGACGTTTTTAACCGGCACATTAGGGTACACCGTTTTTGATGCAAAGACAAAAGAGCTGGGTAATATTATCTATGTTCCAATGAAACTGGGATTACGCAGATATTTTTTACCAGCTAATTTATTATTCATACATGTCGATGCCGGGGTGGCCCATATAAAAGATAAAACCAATAATGCCTCATCTTCCCGCTTTAGCGGCGATGTAGGTGCGGGCGTAAAGTTAGGCCCGTTTGAAGTAGGGGTGGCGTATGATGGGTTCTCACGGGGCGAGTCTGCAGGATATGCTTCGTGGTGGGCTTTTAAAGCGGGATGGAGGTTTGGGTTGTAGTAAAAAGTTGACCAGTTAACCAGTAATACAGCAAGCCGTAGGCCGAGTAAACAATAGAAAGCCGGAAGGACAGTTACTAAAAATTAGTAACGTGTGCCGGCTTTCAGTATTTTATATCATCTGCGTCTCCCCCCTCAATCTGGCGCCCCCCTCAGCGGGGTGCCTATATACGAGTAATCGTGCTCAATTTAAACTTTAGGTCCCCTTTATCAACATTGTCAACCCTATCAACGGTGCCAGTCCGATTATAAACAGCCTTTAATTTCTTCAATAGTCTCTAAGAAACGCTTTTCGTGTTTAATGTTTTTCTGCCACGCCAGATCACGTTCAATCAGGTCAATTTCTTTTTTGATAGTAGCACCTTCTTTGCCCGGTTCATTACCTAAAATATACACGGTGTCGGAAATAGCTACGCTGTTCTCTATGTCGTGCGAAACAATGATGAGGGTTTTTAACTCATCAGACAACGAAACCTGCAGTAACAGTTCCACCGCTTTGTCAAGCATACATACATCAAGGCCACTGAAGGGTTCATCCAGTAAAATAAAATCAGAACCCTTTAAAAGTTGTTGCATGATACTTACCCGTTGACGCTGTCCGCCCGATAATTGTTGCGGGTAAAGGTTCAAATGCCCGGTCAGTTGAAACTGTTCTGCATACTGGTCAATGGTTTGTTTTTCCTTGCCCGCCAGTTTTTTGTTCTTTTTGGCGGCCAGTAACAACGATTGATAAACGGTGCGCCATTCAAACAAATAATAGTTCTGGAAAATAACACCCATGTCACCGGCCTTTACCGGTTTATTGTCGTGGATGGTTATTTGTCCGGCGGTAGGGGCTTGCAATCCAGATAATATTTTGAACAACTGGGTTTTACCAATACCGCTTCTACCGATCAATGATACCACCTGCCCCTGTTCTACACCAGGACGGATGATATTCTTGATACAAAAATTTATGTCACGCAGAATAGGCCGGTCGTATGTAAGCTGCACATTGTTAGCCTGTAATACTACTTCTGCTTTAATACATTCTGTCATTTTGCTTTTGCTGTTTTTAACTTGCTATAAGGGAACAACCAGTGTCTGAGGGTTCCCAGTAAATAGTCGAAACATAAACCGATCATAAATATGGCCAGCTGTAAGGCCAGTACATTGGTAAGGTCGTTGTACTTATTGTATTTTATCAGCAGGGTACCAATACCACCTTCACTCATGCTCAGTCCTTCTACCATGGTGATCATTAACCACGAGATAGCGAAGTTCTGGCGCAGGATCTCGAATACCTGGTCGGCCTTACCAACGATGATCACTTCATACAAAGTTTGCCAGTTGTTATAACCCAGTGTTTTACACAGTTCATATTCCTGGGGGTTAATGTTGATGATCACCGCCAGGAACGAGGTTACAAAGAAAGGAACGATGCCAAATACCAGTAAGGATAATTTAAGCTCGCTGCCATCTTTTGTAAGAAGCGTGAAAATGAATATCAAACCCGTAAGTGTCAAATACCGGCATTTCACTATGAACAGGGCCACACTTTTAAAAAAGGGCAATACGGATAAATAAGCAAACAACAGGGTGATCAATATGCTGTACAACATGGCTTTTAAAGTAAGCAGCAGGCTTACCAGCATATTGTCGAGGAATAGTTTGGTGCCCAGCAGGTTTATAAAAGCACTGGCAACTTTACCTGGTTTGGGTATCAAGCCATCTGACAATACCTGCCATAGCAACAGCGTAATAACCACCTGTACCGCCACCATGATCATAAATGTTTGCTTGTTGATGGTAGCAAATGGTTGAATAAGCTTTTTCATTTTTTCTTTGGTTGGTTGGTTGCGGTTTGAACTGTTTAAATAAGCCGTGTTATGGCTGCAACCCCATAACACGGCATTTATTACTGATAGCTAACACTACTCGTTATTGACCCAACACAATTTCTACCCGGCGGTTCTTGCTTCTGCCAGATTCGGTACTGTTATCGGCTATGGGTTTTTCCGAACCATAACCTTTGGCTTCGATCTGGTTTTGTTTCAACCCTTTTTTCAACAGGTAGCTTTTAACTGATTCCGCTCTCTTGTGTGACAAAGGAACGTTCACGTCGTCGCTACCCTGGTTATCGGTGTGGCCATATACCCCCAGTTTCAAACCTTCCGCTACTACAGCCGATTCGAATATTTCATCCAGCAATTTGTACGAACCTGATTTGATGTTGGCAGAGCCAGTCTCAAACTCGATCTTGTACGATTTGGATGATACGGCTTCCGTGATCTGTTCGGCATATTTCGCTTCAATAGCCTTACCCTGTAATAAATCAGGGTGGTTAGAGATCACGCTGAACAGGAACGATTTGTCAACGGCTTTTTCGTATGGTAAAAAGCTGGGCAGTATGGTCGGGTACATTTTCACCATCAGGTTACCGAAGGTGTTGTACACTGCTTTATACCGGTCAACTTTATCATCGCCTAACCCATAGGTATTGGCCATATCGTTCAGGTTGAAGACGGCAGAGCCACCCAAATTCACCTTCAGACCCTGAATGTCTTTTTCTTCAATGCCATTAAAGTACTTCAACCAATAATCGGCATTTTGTTCCTGGTACAGTTTGGTGCTCACTTCAGCCGCAAACTTTTTGGCTTCGTTGAACGAACGTACCTGGTCGCCTGCCTGTGCCAGGGCAATGATCATGTTCTCGATATCGGTACGGTGATCATTCGCCCATCTTTTAATGGCAATGGTTTGGTTACTCATTTGCGATGCGTACTGTTTGGTGCTGGCGACAGATACCAGACCACCCTTTTTAGTGGCGACGTTTACGTCACCGGGTGTCCAGGTGGCTACCGCATCAACACCAACAGTGGTGTCGGTTCCGGTGGTTTTACCATTTACGATCAGTTTCCTTTTTTCAGTATAACCGGTGATGTACTTGTTAGGCGCATCCAGGAAGTCGTTGGCGGCAATAAGGTTAATGGCATTGCCGTCGTAGGTGGTTTCGTCGGGGTTTACTTTTAACCCGTTGTCACCGGCCCATTTTAAGAGAATATTGATGTCACCGTCGCGCAGTACACCGGCCACACATTTACCCAGCGCGTTCTTAGGGTCCTGTTTCCAGGACAGCGGACCCATCACCTGGTCTTCACCAAATGATTTACCGTGGGTGACTGGTATAATAATGGGTTGGTATTCGGGGCCTAAAGGTTCCAGCTCTTTGGCGAGCGAGGTCATAAAGGCCGGCATACCGTCGCCCATGAAGGTGATCAATACACCTGTAGCATTCGGGTTGCTTTTATAATCGTTGGCAAATTTTACCAGGTCGGCCATTTGTTTGTTACAGTCGTCCTGACGGATGTATGTCACATCGAGGTGCGCCTTGTCGAACAAAGAACCTTTTGTTGTACGAACGCCACCGTTAGCATACATACCGCTGAACTGGCTGTTCCAGGCCATGCGTTCCCAGGTAATTGATGTACCGCCGTTCACGGCCTGTTCATCACCAGGTAATGGTAATTGAACTGCATTGCCTTGTAAAGACGCTTCGGGTGCATCAGGCAGGGCTACTTTACCTACTTCAATGGAGCCGTTTACATCTTTCGGCCGGTTTTGATACCACCTCACTGCTAAAATACCTGTTGCTACTACTGCAGCGATGATCAATACTTTACCAGCGGGTTTTAATTTGAGTGCCATTTTCTAATTATAGTTTATAGTTGTTTAAATTGTTTTGTTTGGCTTTTCATAAGGTACGTGATAGTGAATCGGCAATCGGCAGTTCGCTTCGCCGCCGGTTGGCGGCTTCAGCGGTCGTGAAACGGCCTTCTTCCCTCCGACACGTCGGGCAGGCTGTCAACTGATCAGCTAGTCCAACAACCCCCTATACCTGTCAGGTGTATTTATTCCTTTCAACTTACCGTTATCACTATTTTTATCCAGCGCGTTCTGGGTGTAGTTAAAGTCGTTGTCCATATTGAACTGATTAATGAGTTCAATAGCCTGGGCCGATTTGGCTTTATCTTCCAGCACCTTGTCATCCATGAAGCGCGAGGTGACATCTATGGCCGATTTAATGTGGCCGATCTTTTCACCTATCTGTACCTTCAATATGGCCAGGGCTTTTTCGGCGTCCTGGTTCAGTTCATCGTCGCCCTTGAAGGCTTTCATGGCGCTTGTAACGGCCGATAAACCGGTCGTTACTGAATAGTACAGGTCTTTCTTGGCTTCCAGATCGAGCTTCGCATCTTCGAGCATAATACCACTCTCTTCATAGGCGGCATCGGCAAATTTTATCAGTTTGTTCAGGTCGCCTACTATGGGCGATACATTGTCGATGTACTCCCGGCAACGCAACACATTGTTGGCATACAGATCAACCTGACGACTACCTTTTCCTTGTTCGGCTTGCAGGATCTTTACTTTTTGTACGTTCAACTGCAACTCTTTTTCTTTGTCGCTCAGTTTGTCTACCAGCTCACTTTGTTTGCCTTTTAGTTTGGCGGCCTGTTGATATAAGGTGTTCCTGTCCTTATAACCCTGTTCAATTTTGGCTTGCAAAATGGCGAACGGGTTCAGCTCAATAGCAATGCCAATGGTGTAGTTGGCAATAAATTCAGACAGGTACTTCAATGCCCGCCAGAATTTTTTATTGGTTACGATCATCAGCAAAAAGCCAAGGATCACACCGCCAATAACCAGGTTCACCAGGTTCCAGGTTACGGTTACCAGCCAGGGCAATACATAGGTCAGGAACCCATATGCCAGACCTGCAAATAAGGATACAGCTATTACGGTGGTGGCTATGTTCTTGGGTTCAGAGAACCAGCCAGGTGTTTTTGCTTTTTGAATCGCGTTTATCATGTTTCGTTGGTTTATTGTATATAGTTTTTAATTTTTTCTATGTCACGGGTTATACGGTTTTTCATGGCCTCGCTTTCCAGCTTGTAGCCACCCGTATTGGCCTCGATCTTTGCTTCATTCTCTTTTATTTCTGCCTGCGTATTTAATAAGTCGTTTTGCAACGCGCTTATTTCCTGCGTCAGTTGTTGAATGCGTTTTTCTTTTTCTTCCATCTGCCGTTTCTTTTCCACTACCTTTTCTTGTAAAGCAGCGTCAACAGTATTGTGGAAATTCTGGGCATCGGTTTCCAGCAATTGCAGGTATTGCGCAGCGGTCGACATCAGTTTTTGTTTGTCGAGCCCCTGTACGCTTAAACCCGCAAAGGCTGTGATGAACCGTACCTGTTCATCTGGTACTGCCTGCATGGCTTCTAACATCTTACTGTATTCGAAGTAGTCAGGGCCGGGCAGGTTGGCTTCGCGAAACAATTTTTCAAAGTATTCTTTGAACTTACTGCTGTTAGCCGTTGTTGTATAACTGGTGTTAGCAGTTGTACTGGAGACAGTTGGTACTGGTTCTGTTTTGGGCAATCCTTCTTTATTAGATGGTTGCTTTTCCGTTTCCGGTTTTTTGTCGTCGTTTACCTCCACAAACGCAGACAAAATTTTCTTTCCTAAGTTGGCCATAGTTGTATATGTGTTTAAGTGGTTTGTATGAGCGCAAAACTTCCCCTGCTCCCGCCTTAACGGAAGTGTTTGATAGAGGAAATAATTTGATAATGGCTGGCTTTGGTCAAGCCACTTCCAGTCCCCCCGATTTATCGGAGAGTTTAAGTCTGTTCAGGAATGTCCGCGAGCGGTCACCCATAACAGTTGAACTGTTATGTCATTTTGTTATATCGTCTGCCTTGTTAGCTTAACTGAAAGTAATTCAGAAGGGCAGTGTGTCCCTGATAATAAGGGTACCGGCCATAGGAGGATTGATCTCCGGCTTTTTCTTTTCTCTTGCTGCGGGTATTACTGACTGTGATTGCTCATTTTGCATTTCATCGTATAACATCTGTCGTACCATTAGCAGAATTATTACACCAAGTAACGGACTGAGCCAACATTTTAATTTCATCGTTTGAGAATTGAGCATGGCAAAAACGTAACACTTCCCCGGCGCTTGCATATATGTAAGTGCCTGAGTATGGTTCATTCAGTGAGCCAAAAACGCTTGATTAAAATTGGCGGATTGCTGGTGGTTTTACTCGTTGACGGTAGATGAAGAAACGGAGTTCTATAACCTTGTTCATGTTAGTGGAGAATGTTCTCCTGTTTGTTTAGACAAGTCAAAGTTATATGGGCGTTAACATTTCGTTTAGAAAATCCGACACGAGCGGCAACTTTTGTTTGCCAGCCGGTAAAGTATGTATGATGATCGGTAGTATAAATGGGTAAAAGCGCCTAATGCGGGGTAAGTGGTTGAGTTTCTGCGTATAAGAGATCGAAAATTCTCCAGGCTATGCTATAACTGGCAATTCAAAAGTGGTTGATTATTAATTGTATATAACTCCATAGTCTAAGTATTTCTCTGAATGTCAATCGATTAAGCAGCGCCACATTGGTGAACCTTGAGGATACCATATATCCTGGGGTGTACCTACGGTATTCTTAGGCTATTCTTAGGGCCATCTTAGGCTTAAAACTTTGCCGTCTGCCAGATGCGAGTCTGGCTATTAGTCGGAGATTGCCCATTGTCCATTGCCAAAAAAAATTACCCGGAAGCAACAGCACTTCCGGGTAACTATAAAAGACCTTATTTACTCTGCAGCATGGTCAGCAATTTTCTGTCGAGCTTATATCCATACCAGTTTTCATATTGTATATCTGACCGGTTTGAATTCAGAAGACCGAAATCGCCTTTCAGTTCCCACAAGGCAAAGCCAATTCCGTTTGAAGCAAGAATGTCGAGCACATCGCCAAACCAGGCGAGGAACACATTGTGCGGGGTTTCTTTCCAGCAACCACATTCACCGCAATGCACGCCTACTCCTTTTTTTGCCAGGTCAATCCAGGGTTTGTAGTATTCCTCCATAGTTGCCTTGCTGTAATAATTGCCGCCCATATCGCCAGGCCATACAGGTTTAGGCTGATAGGCGGGGTCGGGAAATACCCAGGGGGCTTTGTAGTGTGAGATCTCATATGGTACATAACCCCGGCAGCTTTGTGCAATGTTGAGATCGATGAGTTCTGAAACGGGATCGGTACCGCCCATGTTACCATCGGCAATCACATAAAATTTTGGATTCTCTTTACGAATGGCCAAAGCGGCTGCCTGGGCTACGGCGCGATAAGTAGCGCCGGGTACAGCCGTGGTTTTTGAATTGGTGTCATTCACATCTTCCCGGTAACAGGGTTCATTCACCAGATCGAAGCTGATCTTTTGGGTTGACACATTTTTGAACCGTTTTGCCCAGAAGCTCCAGTGATAATTAAATGCATCCTGCGCATCTTTCTGCTTCCATAGATTATAAGGTTCGTGGTAACCGTTGCTTACACAAAAGCCGGGTGCACGATGCAAATTTAGACTTACGTGTAAACCATACTTTTGCGCCAGGTAAATGGTTTTCTCTATCTGATTTGCCTTGCTCTCATCTATCTTATATACATCGTCGGCATTGATGTATTTCTGATGCGCCTTTATATTCAAATACGTAGGATAGGCAACCGGCATGCGAATAAAGTCGAACCCCCAGTCGGCTACCCATTTAAAAAACTCCTCTGGCGTATTACCGCCAACATACTCGGGATCGGGCTGAAAATAATCAGGGATATTGAACCCCTTCCATTTGGGCAATTTGTTAAGTAAGGAGATGTCACTGTTGTCGGTAATGGTACTTGTAGTAGTAGAGTCACCGATGTTATTCTTTTTTGTTAGCGCTGCAATTTCAGGTACTACTTTAGAGCATCCTATAATTGTACTCGCAGCAGCCAGCCCGGCATTCCGTAGGAATGCCCGGCGATTCAGGCCTGTTTTCATATTCGCTACCTCCCAAGGATTTAAAAAGTGTGTAAGATTTTCCGCTACAATTAAAGAATAACTCATATTACATGTTTGATGCCAAAAAAAATAATGATCAAACAACTGTTCAGCAAATTTAATTCCCTTCTTTCCCGGCTGTTGCCAAACCGTCAGGTTAACTTCGTTTGATGATCTGTGATACTAACATCGATCAATATTACAGGTAAGAAAGTGTATACACCTGGTGACAAACATAAAGCCCACACGAAGCGGGCTTTATATTGCACGTATAAATGCAGGCAAACAATAATTTCGACATTGATTTTAATCAATTAGCACTGTAAAATAAAGGGTGAATGTCATGGAGGCAGTCTGCATAAGGTTTTTTGTTTGGCTGTATCGGGTAATGTTAAATGGTTTTTCACATTGTGTAATTACAGCCAGTAGGTGTTTTCGTTTAGCCGCCAGCGATTACTGCCAGGCAGGCGGGGCCGGAGACCGGTAGCAGGTTCAATGGTCACCGTTAATGCCCCATCGCCTGGCATGCTCGTGTTCACCAGAAAGTGCTGGCGGGATCAGTCAATGTTATTAACCGGTAGCGGAAATAAAAACCGGTGCGGCTTTTAATAGTAGCGCTAAAATTGCCAGCCGTGCTCACCGGTCTTATTTCCTATTCGAGTTGCTAAACGCTTTTTACCACCTGGCTGTATCAGTCAGGCGAAATATGGTTAGTAGATTTTGTGCGTGTGCGGTTGATTAATGGAGATGAGAAATATTGGAATTCATTCTTATTGAGATTAATGTCTGCAAGCTTTTCTGAAAATATTGGAAGGTTGTGGTCATCCGGATCAATGTTCGTTGTTAATGTAAAAATATAGGGAATGTGGTGTTGCTATTACCCCTATTAATTCAAAGAATACCTGAATTGGGTCAACAAATACTTAGTGTCGTTAGGGTGTGCCTCCGGTTTATTTGATATAGATCAATTAAATATTGCAATGGGAAGTAAGGGGTAAGGGAAAATGCTTACAGATAATGAAGGTTTCTTCTCAGTGAAGCAAATACATATATTTTTTTGTGTTCATAATTGAGTCAGTGGTGTTTTATATCTTATATAAATGTCGTTGATTTATACTTGGTTTGATAGCTGTACACTCTCCGATGTAAGAATCTTGTTTTAATCAAAACCATTAGCAGCATGAAAAGCTATTCAATTCGAGTAAACAGTATTGACCGGGAAAATGAATTTAAACGATTAGCGCTTGAAACCGGTGGTGATCTGGAAGAAGCCCATACGCTCATCAGGTTCTCGAATGATTTAGGGCGGGGAAAAATTAGGACCTGGCACCTGGATGCGGGATTGTATATGCGGGTATGGGACCTGTACCTGCTGAAACCAATTGAATTTATTAAGGAAGCATTGCCTGTATACGTTACTAATAATGGGTATAGTCTATTATGTATACATACTCATGAATCGGTTGAGCTTCGACATATTAACCAACATCAGCAATTTAATAAGGTACGGGAAAGGCGATTTGCCATGGTGCCCGACTCGGCAACAGCAGGTTTTCAATTGAATCCGGCACTGCCTGTGCAACTGATCGATTTTTCTATTTCAGGGTACTGGCTTAAACAACAACCCGGTTACCTGGGCATTGCCCGGTATTTTAATGACGACGCCATGGAGGTTAATGGAATGCCGGTGTTGGTAGAACCTTTTCATTTAAAAACCAATACGCTAACTAGTAAGCTGATAGAAAGAGTAGACGATCCCAGGGCGGATGCTACTGCCGTTTTTTCACTGGGGACCGACCTGATAAAGGATTTTATGTCTTTCACCTCAAGCTCAACGGAAAAAGCGAGCGGTAATATTGAGTTGTATTATGAAAAGGTAAAAAAGGCGGAGGCTATTCTACTCGATCACTTGCAGAAAATGCCACCACGTATGAGCATGATCGCAAAAATGGTGGCGCTAAGTGAATCTACTTTAAAGCGGTATTTCAAGCTTATTTATGGTAAAAGCGTATATGAGTACTATCTAAACAAGAAAATGGATATGGCACGAACGATCATGTTACAAAAACCCTATTCTGTAAATGAAATTGCAGAGTTGATGGGGTATGAAAAAGTGAGCCATTTTATTGAAATATTTAAAAAGCACCATGGCTGCTCTCCTGGTAGTATAAAGAAGAAGCAGCTTGAAAACGCGTCGTTTTCGCATTAACATCGTCCCCTTAGTCGGCTTTTACAACCCTGCGAAGCGTTTAGCTTTGTAGGGTTTTTTTGTTACTAAAACCCAAACTTGGGTAAGGTGGGTCTGTATACAGCCGGTTCATGTCGGGCTGGTTCTTTAAAGAACCAGTTGTAGCACCGGTTAAGAAGTCCTAAGAAATTATGTTTATAAGTGAATCGGGGTTGGTAACTATAATACTTAGCGCTGCCGATCTTGAATTTGATCAACACCATTTCCTGAAAAGCTTTTGATTTTATTTCATCCGATAAAGTAATAAGGCTGTTTAACTCTTCGGGATCATTTATAATATAGGCTTTGCCTGTTATTTGCAGGTAGTAGCCTTTACCCTTACGGTAGATCTGCATATCAGCTAAAAATTCGCGGTCAAACTCTTGTAAATGCTGCTCAGGCCGGTTGGTGAAGAACCAGATATTTGCCAGTTCGTCTACTTTTAATATCGATACTATGGTTGTAGGGAACTTTAACACGCCTCCGCTCATATTATAAAACAACGCACTTCCTATTCCCTGGATCTTATGCTGTAGAAAAGGTATACTGTTGGAGGATCTCATATGTGTGTTTTAGTGTTTAAAGTTCAAAACAAATACCAGTTAAAGTTTGCTTTCAAGAAGGCCAACAAGCACGATTCACGTAGAGTTTTTTCTACACATGCTTTAAGCTCTTTTGTCAATCGTGGCATTCCTTTTTTATCAATCGATTACGAATCCGTTTTTTTCACCACAAAACAATGCGTTATGGAAAGAGGTAGAAGTTCAAAGAGTCATGGTGCGACAAAAACTTCCAGGAGTAGTAGTAATAAAACGTCGGAGTCCATGGGTAAAAAGGATAAGAGTTCATTACTGAAAGATTTTTTTGTTGAGCAGTTACAGGATATCTACTGGGCAGAAAAGGCGTTGGTTAAGGAATTGCCCAAAATGCAAGGGGCCACTACCACAGAAGAGTTGGCAGAAGCTATAACTGAACATGTGACCGAAACACAGGAGCACATAAGCAGGTTAGAAGAAGCCTTTGAAATGATGGGTGAAACTGCCAGGGCAAAAAAATGCGAAGCGATGGAAGGTCTGATCAAAGAAGCACATAGTATTATAAATGAAACCCAAAAAGGCTCAGCTACCCGCGATGCGGCTATTATTATGGCCGCCCAAAAAGTTGAGCATTATGAAATTGCCACTTATGGCAGCCTGGTACAACTGGCCAAAACCATTGGATTGAATGATGTGGCCGAACTGCTGGGGCAAACCCTGGCTGAAGAGAAAAATTGCGACCAGGTGCTTACCCAAATTGCCGAAGGTAACATTAACGAAGAAGGAGCCCGGGAAGAGGAAGGTGAACAACAGATGGAGGAAGGCAATGAAGGGGAGGAAGATTAGAGCCAAATTAGAAATTAATTAAAACCACCCCGAATTACCCTAAAAGCAGGGGGCTGGTATGAGTTTTTTAGTTCTGGTTATAGATTTAGGGGTTTTTTAAGGTCTACTGGTGTCGGGCCATTCTTGGCCTGACTTTTTTTTGTCCCTACCTGACCAAAGTCCACAAATACTCACACGATTCCTAAATTTTACAATTATGCCGAGAACGAGAAAGAAGAACATACTATCTATGTTATTCCAGAAGATGTCGAATAAAGTGACCAAAGTGACCGGTTCGCCCGTGGCTTTTATGATCGCCCTATCGATAGTGATCATCTGGGCTGTTACGGGGCCGATATTTGGTTATTCAGATACCTGGCAATTAGTAATTAACACAGGAACTACCATTGTCACCTTTTTAATGGTATTTATAATTCAACAGTCGCAGAATAAAGACACGGTGGCTATTCATTTGAAATTAAACGAGTTGATAGCCAGTCATGAGCGGGCAAGCAACCGCTTGGTAGATATTGAGGATCTAACCGATGAAGAGCTACAAAGGATCAAAGAGTTCTACATAACCATTTCTGAGCTGGCTGAAAAGGAAAATGGAGTTAACATTTCTCACTCATTAAATGAGGCGAAAAATCTCCATAAATTAAAACAGCAACAAAAAACGGGGAAATGATATGGGGCAGTTGGCAAATGTGACGCATAGGCAATATTTAAAAATAAACAGGGATTATGCGAAAGCGGCCAGCCTGGCCGATCTGGTTTACGTGTCAGATAATAAACCAGGCATTGCACGAATAAAAAAAGGCAGGGGATACTCCTATGTATACGGGGGCAAGGTGATCCGGAAACAGGAAGATATCCAAAGGATCCGCAGCCTGGCTATTCCGCCCTCCTGGACATCGGTATGGATCTGTACCCTGGCAAACGGACATATACAGGCCACCGGTTTAGACCTGCGGAAGCGAAAACAATACCGGTATCATCCCTTGTGGTCGGTGCTACGTAACGAAACCAAATTTCACCGGATGGTAGAATTTGGCAAAGCATTGCCGGTATTAAGGAAACAAATTTTGATTGATCTTGACCAAAGAGTGTTATCGGCTTCGAAAGTGATTGCTACCGTGATCAGTTTAATGGAGCGCACCTACATAAGGGTGGGCAGCGGTGAATATGAAAAACAATATGGCTCTCATGGCTTGACTACGCTGAAAGACAAACATGTAGCCATTACAGGCAACACTATTAAATTCTCCTTTAAAGGGAAAAAGGGAGTGAGCCATAACATAACGCTCAAAAGTAAACGGTTAGCCCACATTGTAAAGAACTGCCGCGAAATACCCGGAGCGGAGTTGTTTCAGTATTTTGATGAAGGAGGTAACAAGCACCCTGTTGATTCGGGGATGATAAACAGTTATATAAAAGAAACTACGGGTATGGATTTTACCTCGAAAGACTTTAGGACCTGGGCGGGTTCGCTTAACCTGTTAAGATCGTTACAGGCCATGGGTGAAGCGCTTACACAAACCGAGCAAAAGAAGAATATAGTGGCTGCGTTGGATGAAGTGAGCCTAAAGTTAGGGAATACCCGCACTGTATGTAAAAAATACTACGTACATCCAGGGCTGATAGCTCTATACGAACAGAGTAGCCTGGATAAATATCTGAAAGCACTGGCAGGGGAGGACCCTACAGAGCCCGCTCCTGGTCTGCATGACGATGAACAGGTTTTGATGAAAATTCTACAGTCATTCCACAAAAGTTAACGGAGATTGGGAAGTATTTTCTACAGATGCAAATAGTTCCCGTTTAAAATTTTAGGCATAGTTTTTATAAAAATATATATGTAATCGGCCATAAGAAAAGAGCGAAAGGGAAAGTGAAAAGGCGCGGTAAAAAGCAGATTATTTAAACTCATAATAAACTTACGCTACAAATCAGGCCTTAACCAAGGACTCCCGATGTTTCTACATCGGGTTTTTTTTTTGCTCGCCCGCCAAAGCTTCAGCGTAGGCGGGATCGCCCGCCGGGTGAGAGGATATGGGGGAGGTAAGTAGTAGGAAGTTGATCAGTTGACCAGTTGATCAGGAAGAAGGTTGACTGCCGATTCTCGACATGAGGCCCGAACTTCGGAAATCCTTTCACGTTTGCCGTTTCACGTTTCACGTCTGCCGTTTGCCGTCTGCCGATTTGTATTAGCCCATTGCCCATTGCCTATTGCCAATTGCCCTTGTGCCTCGCCCCGCATGAAACACAAAACCCACCCCTTCCCTCCCAGGAGGGGATCTTAAAAACAAGCATTAACTAAACGACATTGATTGCCGATTGCCGAATCGAAGCCCGAACTTCGGAAATCCTTTCACGTTTGCCGTTTCACGTTTCACGATTCCCGTCTGCCGATTTGTATTAGCCTATTGCCAATTGCCCTTGTGCCTCGCCCCGCATGAAACACAAAACCCACCCCTTCCCCTCCCAGGAGGGGATCTTAAAAACAAGCATTAACTGACATTGATTGCCGATTGCCGACTGCCGATTGCCGAATCGAAGCCCGAACTTCGGAAATCCTTTCACGTTTGCCGTTTCACGTTTCACGTCTGCCGTTTGCCGATTTGTATTTCCCCATTGCCTATTGCCCATTGCCCTTGTGCCTCGCCCCGCATGAAACACAAAACCCACCCCTTCCCCTCCCAGGAGGGGATCTTAAAAACAAGCATTAACTGACATTGATTGCCGATTGCCGACTGCCGATTGCCGACTGCCGAATCGAAGCCCGAACTTCGGAAATCCTTTCACGTTTGCCGTTTCACGTTTCACGTCTGCCGTTTGCCGTCTGCCGATTTGTATTAGCCCATTGCCCATTGCCTATTGCCTATTGCCCTTGTGCCTCGCCCCGAACGAAACACAAAAACCCACCCCTTCCCCTCCCAGGAGGGGATCTTAATAAACAAGCATTAACTACACGACATTGATTGCCCATTGCCGACTGCTGATTCCCGATTTGAACATTGAACTCTGAACATAGAAATAGGAATAAAGAACTGTGAACTATATTTCCCAATTAAAAATTGGCTTCATCATATCGCGCTATAATACAGAGCGGAATAATTTTTTAAGCACTACAGTATCATTGTTACACTGATAAATGTGGTCAGGTTACAATAGTTACATTGCGTGCAGGTAATTGCGTTATAAGCCGGCGAACTATTAATAAACTTAAATTATAACTATATGACAACAAATAAGGACGTAATTGAAGTGCTGAACGATCTGATCAGAATCAATAACGATCGTACTGCTGGCTATATGAGAGCGGCAGAGGATACAAAAAATGTAGACATTGACCTTCGTACCATATTTGAAAGAATGGCGGATGACAGCCGTCAGAACGCGATAGAATTAACAGCACAGGTGGGCAGATTGGGAGGTGAGCCTGCAACTGGTACAACTACCACTGGCAAGGTCTATCGAGCCTGGATGAATGTAAAGGATATGTTCACCGGAAAAGATCGCCATGCATTACTGGCTTCCTGTGAATACGGCGAAGATGCTGCTCAACGTGCCTATGAGGATGCACTGGCTTCTGACGCACCCTTGGCAACGGACGTTCGTCAATTAATTACCAGCCAGAAATCATCATTGCGGAATGCACATGATATGATCAAAAAGTATAGAGATATGCATGAGATAACAAAATAATTTAAAATAGTGGCTTTAGTACTGTAGAGCAAAAACACAGGCCGTCCCGATTTATTGGGATGGCCTGTTTGTTTATATGTTGACTTTACACCAAATTGTTGAAAATATATTTGAAAATTAATATACAAGTGGGGAAATAAATACACTTTTTGTTGAAAACCATAAGAAAAACTGCTGGCAACAATTTTATAAATATAATGCAAGTAAATAAATGGGTATGAAAGCAGCTGATTATAACAGGTCTACTCCTTACATCCAAAGCATGGTATCATGCCTTAGTAAGGTAGTAGACGATGGTTACAAAGAGGATTTTATTGCTACCCGTGAAGGCCTGGAATCATCCAGTTCCCGGAAGTTATATAGTCCCAATGAAGTAAAAGTGATCACTTCATTCCGGTTTGAAGGATTTTCTGATCCCCACGATAGCGCAGTATTATATGTTATAGAAACGGTAGATGGAGTAAAAGGGACTCTGATCGATGGGTGTGGAAGTCTGGCGGATCCATTCGTATTTAAGTTTATTGCGGATGTGGAATCGAGGAATGAAAAATTGATGATCAACTGATCAATCTTTTTCCACTATATATATATACATATGAGATAAGAGCTGTCTTGATCTTTTCAGGACAGCTTTTTTGTTTTATGCAGGCTCTTGAGATAAAAAAAAAGTCCCTCCAAACTAAAGTAAGGAAGGACTGATTGTTAACTGAGACTTACTATATTGAACGATAAAATGCTAGGTGCTGCGCATTAAGCCAAGTATCAATGAAATTACGGCCAATACAATCAAAATATGTATCAAGCCACCCGCACTGTATACAAAGAAACCTAACAGCCAGCCTATTATCAGTATCACTGCAATCAGATAGAGTATACTTCTCATGGTGATCGATTTTTTAGTTTACTAATATGCGTTAACTAATAAAAATATATTGCCATGTGCCCTACACACCAGGTTGAGAACATTTATAAATAAAAGCATAATTGATGTAGATTATTTTGCTCAGGGCCCGACTATTGTACTCAATTATGGCAAACGGGAACGTTCTTTTTACTATTCTCCCGTATGATCATTTTCAAGATGATGGCAAATACCTGGAAAATCTTTAAACAGTCAGTAACCGAGTTTTTGAACGACAATTGTATAAAGCTTAGTGCCTCCCTGTCGTATTATACCATATTTGCATTAGGCCCCACCCTGATCATTATTATTTCATTTGCCGGCATCTTTCTGGGGCGCGAAGCGGTGGAAGGGAAATTATACCATCAGATAAGAACATTGATAGGTGATGCGGCAGCTGCACAGGTGCAAAGCATTATAGCCAATTTACAACACAGTAATCAAACTGTAGTAGCGGCCATTATTGGTATAGTCTTATTAATACTGGGTGCTACCGGGGTGTTCACCGAAATTCAGGGCTCTATTAATTATATCTGGTCTGTACGGGCCAAGCCCAAAAAAGGCTGGTTGAAATTCATCGTCAACCGGCTGATCTCTTTTTCGCTCGTAATTAGTTGTGGGTTTATTTTACTGGTATCCCTTGTTATAAACGCCTTAATGGAATTGTTAAATGAAAAGCTTCAGTTATATTTTAAAAGCGTTACTATTATTGTGTTTTATATTATGAACTGGGCATTGATCTTTGCCGTGATAACCGCCCTGTTTGCCATCATCTTCAAAGTATTGCCCGATGCTGTCATTCGATGGAAGGATGCTACCATAGGGGCAGCGTTCACTGCCATGCTTTTTATGTTGGGTAAATTCCTGATCAGTTTATATATAGGGAAATCAAATGTAGGGTTAGCGTATGGAGCGGCAGGTTCCATTATAGTAATACTGGTATGGGTGTACTATTCTTCCCTAATTCTTTATTTTGGAGCGGAATTTACCAAGATCTATTCCATATATCATGGCTCGGGCATAAAACCCATAGATACAGCCGTTTTTATTATCAAACAAGAATCAAAGGAAATTGGCGAATCTCAGCTGTAAGGTCGATTTCCAATTTTAACGTAGATTTTCTTCTACAGCCTCCACCGATATTTTACTATATTCTACAATTGTAATGGCATAGGTATTTTATAGGTATTTCCATAACCTTCCAGGTGGTTCCGAATTAAAAATATTGTTTCGAAATACACAGTACGCTAAAGCTAATTACGTGAAGAAAGCGGGAAAAATAACGCTGAAAATACTCTTGTGGTTCGTGGCAGTATTGCTGTTAATAGCAGTGTTGGTACAAACGCCACCAGTGCAGAATTTTGCCCGTAAAAAGGTACAAACCTGGTTGTCACAAAAGCTGGGTACCCGCTTTGAGATCGGCCGGCTGCGAATTGGCTTTCCTTCCTCCGTAGTACTCGATAATGTATATATAGAAGACAAAACCAAAGATACCCTGTTATACGGTGGTCGTATAAAGGTCAGCCTTCAAATGTTAAAGCTTTTGCATAACGAAGTGCAAATAGGTGACATTCGGTTGCAAAATATGACCGCCAAAATAAAACGGCAGCTGCCCGATACCACCTATAACTTTCAATTTATAATAGATGCCTTCGTAAGCGAAAATAAAAAGCCCGCCAAACCCGCCGATACCGCCGCTTTAAAAATGGGCCTTGACAATGTGTACCTCGATAATATCCGCTTCATATATAAGGACACCATCTCAGGCAACGACTGGACCATTCAGTTAGGTCATTTCAACACCCATATAGACAAGTTCGATCCGCAGAAACAGGTGTATAGTGTACCCGTCTTTTATCTCGACGGGTTAACCGCCCAGCTGTATCAATATAAACCACTGGTAACCGTGGAAGATGTGGTGGCCAATGATTCTTCCATGACACCAATGCCGGTGATCAATTTAAAGCAGGTACAGTTAAAAAACATCGATGTCGATTATCAAAACAATGTATCGGCCTTTTACACCCAGGCAAAAATTAAAGACCTGGATACCCGGGTAAATACAGCCGATCTGAACGGCCGTCGGATCATCCTTGACCGGCTTCGTTTACTTGGCGTTGACACCCGCGTAACCATCGGCAAAACGGAAGGCGCCAAACTGGTGAAAGAAAAAGCAAAGACCGAAGCCAAAGACATAGCCAATCAAAGCTGGCTGGTGAACCTGGGCAATATCAATATTCAAAAAACTAATTTCCAGTTTGATGATGAAAATCAGCCCCGGCAAAATGAAGTGCTCGATTACGGCCACCTGAACGCAACCGATATAACCTTGCAGGCCCGCAGCTTTTTAATGGATAATGATACCATAATGACGTCTATCCAGGAAGGTTCATTAAAAGAACAAAGCGGTTTTACTTTAAAACAGTTACAGGGCGATCTGGTGTATACCAACAAGAAGGTATATGCCGACAATCTGTTGGTTGAAACCCCTGGCACCCGGATAAAACATACCATACACCTCGATTATCCTTCTCTGGAAAGCATAAAAAAAAATATTGGTCACCTACAGGTAAGAGCAGTATTACCAGGATGCTATGTATCGAATCGGGATATTCTTTACTTCATGCCCGATTTAAAAAAGCAACCTGGGTTTGGTGATCCGGCTACCGTATTTCATCTAAATGCCGATGTGTCGGGCCGGGTGGATAACCTCAATGCCAAAGTATTGCAGCTACAGGGTTGGAACAATACAAAACTCGATGTAGCTGGTACCATAGTAGGGTTGCCGTCCATTGAGAAAGTGTACGGCGATGTACGCATCAATGAAATACGAACTACCAGAAAGGATGCCGAAGCTTTTTTACCCGAATCGGTACGTAAACAAGTGGCCATTCCTGAAACGGTGCAACTTACCGGTACTGTCAAGGGTAATACAAAACAAATGACCACCAACGTGGTGGTAAAAAGCTCTGCAGGCAATATTACCCTGAAGGGTAGTATGAATAATTATCAGGACATGAAAGCTGCTAGCTACGACATGCAGGTAAAGGCGCAACAAGTGCAAGCCGGTGCCATTATGAAAGATACCAGCCTGCAAACCGTTACGGCCGATATAGCAGTAAAAGGCAAGGGATTAACGCAGGAAACTGCCGATGCCACGCTGAAAGGCACGGTAGCGTCTGTCGTGTTCCGGCGATATAATTATCAGAATATAAACCTCGATGCAGCCTTTAAAAACCAGCAGGCAACTACTAATGTAAGTATTGCCGATGATAATATTCGCGTGGGGGGAAGTATCTCCGTGAACCTGGCCCTGGCCGACCCCGCATTAACGGCCGATGTAATGATTGACAGCATAAAAACAAAACCACTTCATTTTACCACTCAGGACATTATTTACCGGGGAAAAATTGAAGCCGATCTTTCCAATATAAATCCTGACAGCCTGCAAGGGGATCTGCTACTCGTCCATTCCTTACTGGTGAATGGGAACCAGCGTCTGCAGCTGGATACTTTATTAGTGAAAGCCACACAAAATGGCGATAGCAGTCGCATTATGCTGGAAAGCGATATAGCCAAAGCCCGCCTGACGGGAAAGTATAAATTAACACAGATAGGGGATATTTTCTCTCAGGCCATACAACCCTATTTTGCAGTAATGTCGGCAACGCAGCCCCCGCCAAAAGTTGAGCCCTATAACTTCAGAATAGGTGTATATGTAAAAGACAATCCCGCATTAAAAGCAATGGTCCCCACTATAACGCAGTTTCAAACCCTGTTTTTGACAGCCCATTTTTCCAGCGATAGCGGCTGGCAGGCCAGGGGCAATATGCCATTGCTGGTGATGGGTGGAATGACGATCGAGAACCTGCACCTCGATGCCGGCGCAGCAGACAGCGCCTTGCATTTTGTTACTACGGTAAACCAGTTTGCTGTAGGTGGTAATACCGTATACAATGCCAGGATCAATGCCAATGCGGCGCACAATAAAATAGATTTCGCAACCCGTTTTCACGACCGTGCAGGCCGTATTCAATATGCCATACCGGGAACCCTGCAACAACCACAGAGCGGTATCTATGATATAAGCCTGAAGTCTGACAGCCTGTTATTGAACTACGATTTTTGGACTGTAGCACCCGATAACCAGGTGCATATAGGTAAAAATGATATCAGGATGACCAATTTTATTCTTAATCACTTTTTTCAACAATTCAGCCTGAAGAGCAGGGGTAATGTGCTAAATGCACCGGTAGAGGCCAGCTTCACCAGTTTCCAGATCTCAACACTCGCTGCGTTTGTTACTTCTGATTCCATGGATATTGATGGTACACTCGATGGAAAAATATTGTTGCACGACATTACCTCCAAGCTCATGTTCTCGGGTGATGTAACCATCAATAACCTCAATTTCAAAAAAGATACAGTTGGTAATATAATAATCAAGGCAAAGAACACTACCCCCGATATTATCAATGCCGATGTGGCGCTCACCGGCCGGGGCAACCACGCAACGGTGAATGGTGATTTTTATCTAAAACCAGTTAATGGGAATGATTTCCAATTCAAGGTGTCGCTCGATACTATAAACCTGGCATCGATAGAAGGCGCTACCATGGGCGCTATAAAAAATGCATCAGGTAATATCACTGGCAAGTTTGATGTGTCGGGCACCTTTAGCAAGTTCAATATAGATGGCGGGCTCAACTTTAAGAAAACCAACTTTGTTTTAAGTATGGTTAACAACAACTTCTCTATTGAAGATGAAACCATCACAGTGAATAACGAGGGTATAAAGTTCGACAGCTTTACGCTTGAAGATTCCGCTAAAAACAAAGCCATCCTCGATGGCATGGTATATACCACCGACTTTACAAAATACAAGTTTGATCTTTCTGTAAAGGCCACCAACTTCCAGGCTATGAACAGCACAAAAAAGGAAAACAGTTTGTATTATGGCAAGCTGATCTTTAGCAGCAACATGAAAATAAAAGGGACTACCGAACAGCCTGTTGTGGATGGAAGCATCACCATTGGTGATAAAACAAATGTAACGGTGGTATTGCCGCAAACAGACCCGTCGGTAGTGACGCGGGAAGGTATTGTGCAGTTTGTAGATATGGATGCGCCCGAGAATGATACTTTGTTTATGAAAATGCGGGCTGGTCTTGATTCGCTTAACAAATCGGGTCTTACCGGATTGGACATCTCTGCCAATGTAGAGATCAAAAAAGAAGCGGAATTCACCATGATAGTAGATGAAGGCAATGGTGATTTTGTTCGTATGCAGGGCGAAGGATTGCTGACAGGCGGTATTGACCCAAGCGGTAAAACAACCCTCACCGGCTCGTATGAGATCAAGAGCGGATCGTACGAACTAAACTATAATATGTTGCGCCGCAAGTTCAACATCCAGGAGGGCAGCAAGATCGTTTGGAATGGCGAACCTACCTCGGCCGATCTGGATGTAACAGCTATATATACGGTAAAAGCGGCACCTATGGACCTGGTAAAAAACCAGGTTGAAGGAGAAGATGAAGGTGTTCGAAATACGTATCTTACCCGGTTGCCGTTTGAAGTGCTGTTGAAATTAAAAGGTGAGTTAATGCAGCCGCAGGTTAGTTTCGATATCCAATTGCCAGAATCAAGCAATGAGATGGCAAGGGGAACCACCACTACCATCAATAACCGGCTTATTCAATTGCGTGAGGAACCTTCTGAATTGAATAAACAGGTATTTGCCCTGATCCTGCTGAACCGGTTTGTAGGTGACAATCCATTTGAAAGCAGTGCGGGCGGGGTAACAGCAGAATCGTTGGCCCGTCAAAGCGCCAGTAAACTACTGACTGAACAATTGAACCGGCTGGCTGGCAGCCTGGTACACGGTGTGGACATCAATTTCGATGTTACCTCTTATGACGATTATTCAAGTGGAAGTGCGCAAACCCGCACTGAAATGAATGTAGGTGTATCGAAAAATTTATTGAGCGACCGGTTACGGGTAACAGTGGGCAGCAATTTTGACCTCGAAGGTTCTGCTCAAACCAGCAGTGGCAGCAGTAATGCGATAGCTGGTAATGTGGCGGTGGATTACAGTCTCAGCAAAGACCGCCGGTATATGTTACGGGGGTACCGAAAGAACGAATACGAGGGTGCTATTGATGGCTATGTTATTGAAACCGGGGCTGGGTTTATCATCACCCTCGATTATAATAAATTCAGGAACCTGTTCCTGGGCAAAAAGGGGCGGGAAGAAAGACGGCAACGAATGCAGCGTGCCCGTGAGCAGGAACAGCAACAACAAAAACCAACCCCACCAGCAGTGCCACAACAAACAAATATTCCATCATCCGAAAACAGGGAACTCATAAAGCGTGAAGATAGTTAGTTATATATACCTTCTTTTGCTGGTATTATGTTTGGTATTGTTGGGTGCCTGTTCCAGCACTAAAGTAGTACCTGCAGGCGATGCCTTATATACCGGCGCCAAAATCGATATCAGGGATAGCCTGCTCACCCGCAAAAAGAAAAAAGCGTTGAGCAGTCAGCTGTTGGCATTAACCCGGCCAAAGCCCAATCAAAAGGTTCTGGGCATTCCATTCAAATTAAACATCTATAATGCCTTCAGAGCCAAAAAGGGCCTCGGTAAATGGATCAGGGAAAAGATGGGCCAGCCGCCGGTATTACTGAGCAATGTAAACCTTAATAAAAATGTACAGGTCTTACAAAACTACCTGGTGAACAAAGGATACTTTAATGCGCGGGTGCGGGGCGATAGTACCATAAAAGGAAAAAAAGCATCGGCTACCTATTCAGTACGGGCCGATGGCCAGTACATTATACAAAAGGTAGAGTTCCGCGGCGATAGTTCTACCTTACAGCAGGCCATTCGGGGAACCATGCCTAAAACCCTGCTCAAAAAAGACAAGCCCTTCGATCTGGAAGTTATTACTACCGAACGGCTGCGGATTGACAACTACCTGAAGGAAAACGGTTTCTATTTCTTTAGTCCCGAAAACCTGCTGATAAAAGCCGATACAACTATTGGCCATAACAAGGTGGATCTGTTTATGACGGTTAAACCTGACATCCCTGATAACGCCCAGAAGGTATACCGGATAAACGATGTATATATTTTTACCGGGTATAACCTGGACGCAGCGCAAATGGATACCAGCAGGGCGGGCGCCACCCTTTATAAAGGATATTACGTAGTTGACAGAAGAAAGTTTTATAAACCCAAGCTATTTCAACAAGCCATGGCTTTTGATTCGGGCGACGTATATAACCGTACCGATCACAATGCCAGCATCAGCCGCCTGGTTAGCATGGATATATTTAAGTTTGTAAAGAACCGGTTCGAAGTAGTGCCAAATGTTGATTCCCCGTTATTGAATACCTATTATTACCTTACCCGGCAACCTAAAAAATCTTTACGGGCAGAGTTAAATGGTTATACCAAATCGAATAATCTTACCGGTTCAAACATTACACTGGGATGGCGTAACCGGAATGCTTTCCGGGGCGGTGAAATATTAGCCGTAAAAGCATCGGCCGGTTTTGAAGTTCAGTACAGCGGCCAGTTCAAGGGGTATAACACTTTCCGGTTTGGGCTGGAACCCTCCATTTCTTTCCCCCGGTTCCTGGTGCCTTTCTTTAATTTCAATACAAAGGGTGGATTTTTGCCCCGCACAAACATAAAACTGGGCTACGATATTCTGCAAAGGCAGAAGTTATACACCATGAATTCCTTCAGGGTTAGTTATGGATTTACCTGGAAGGAAAGCATTCAAAAGGAACACGAGTTGAATCCAATAGTGATCAATTATGTGCAGCCTGTTAGTATCACCCAGGAATATTTAGACAGCGCCAAGAATAACACAGCACTGTACTCGGCTATCGATACACAGTTTATCCTGGGTTCTGAATATTCTTACACATGGACGAACGTGGTTACCTATAAACCTGTAAACGGGTTTTATTTGAATGCCGGCATCGATATCTCGGGTAATGTGGCCGGATTACTAACCGGCGCCAATATAAGCAAAGGCGATACAGGTTATGTAATAGGTAAACAGTTCTCTCAATTTACCCGGTTAGTGGGTGACTTCAGGTTTTACCGAAAGGTAGCCAGCAACAGTGTTTGGGCAAACCGCATTTATGCCGGTATTGGTATCCCGTATGGCAATTCCAGTGCGCTGCCCTATGTGAAACAATTCTTTTCGGGTGGTAATAATAGTTTACGGGCCTTTAGAAGCCGTTCGGTAGGACCGGGCACTTTTGAGGCGCCGCAGCAAAACGGAACATTTCAGGAACAGCCTGGCGATATAAAATTAGAAATGAATACCGAACTACGGTTCCCGTTGGTAAGCATTTTACAGGGGGCCGTGTTTGTGGATGCGGGTAACGTATGGCTATGGAACGATGACAAATACCGGCCAGGTGCCCAATTCACCAGTAAATTCCTAAGCGAAATAGCAGCCGGTACCGGTGTCGGTATCCGGTTCGATCTGAGCTTCCTGGTATTGCGGTTCGATCTGGCATTCCCCATCCGTAAGCCCTGGTTAGAACCGGGCAAACGCTGGGTATTGAATCAGGTTGATTTCGGCAGCAGCGAGTGGAGGAAAGATAATTTGATCTTTAATCTTGCAATAGGTTATCCTTTCTAAGGAGGGTATCTGGATTAATAATGGTGATAGTGGCTTCGAGTTGGCAGGTTGCTAACCCAGCTTCCCTTCAATCCCCACCGTCTTCTGTACGCCCTCAAAGATCGATTTCCAGATAAAATTGAAGATTGACCGGTATACATCCCTTGGGTGAGAAACGGTTACGATGCGTACAGAACCGTTTTTTACCGGGTTGGCATTTTTTACCATTATATTGGCTATAAAAGACATCACCTTCTTTGTTTTCTCTTTGCCAGTCTCTTCATCTTTCTTTAATACTTTAATTTTTAGATCGTCGTATAGCAGGCGTACGAGGCCCTTTACTCGGTTGTCATTGCCGATTAAATTGAAATCAAGACTGGTAATGTTACCCGATTTGACCTCCACCAGGGCCATGGGCTTACTCAATTGGTTTAGGATGGTGGCATCTAAAGACTTTATATTGCCGTTGATCACAAATTTGCCATTCTTACTATTTAAATATAACTGCAAGGTTGCCCTGACTGGTATTTTGCTAAGAAAAAGACTGTTGAAGTTTACGGTGCAGATGCCGTTCTTACGAAGATCGGTGGGGTTATTGGTTACATTGGTCAGGGTAGCATGCATGGCATCGAATATAACAAGGCCGCTTTTACCGGTAAGGCTTTCCATCTCTTTGTAATGGATAAACCCTTGTTCAATGATCACTTTTTTAATGGCTACATTAACGGGGATCTTTAAAAAGCTTTGCTGTGGAAAACGACCTACCAGACTTACTTTTTTCTGCGGATAGTTTTTGTCCCGGTATACTTTAAGCTGCGCGTTTTTAATGATCAGTTCATTGGCGATCAAATTACCATTCAGGATGTCCTGTACATTCACCTGTTTGAACAACAGATGATGAAAATCAAAGTCAAACCGGTCTGTTTGCCATTTGGCAGCACGCGCAAAGGCAGCCTCGCCCAACAGAGGTGTGATATGCATGCTCTTAACCGCAAATGATCTTTCGCCGGATTGTAATTGAATGTTTTTAAACCGGTAATTGTAAAGATGCCTTTTGCTATATATAACAACATCGGCTACATCCAGCGATGCCTGTTCTGAAAACAACACCCGCGAAGTGTCGGTACTGGTGCTGTCGCTGATATTGATATGATGCAATTGTGCATTTATTTTTGAGCCGCTGAACACGGTATCTCCTTTGGGCCATTGACAGATATGGTAATCGGCATCGTTAATAAGGATGGTGTCTACCTTTATTTTTTCAAGCCCGCGTAATAAGATCTGATATATTTTGAAGGTAGTTGGGGTGGGGTCATTGTCTTTTTCCTTCTCAACGTTTTTATTGTTGAACATGGTTACAACAGGGCGGGTGAGTTTTATTTTGGAAGCGATCACTTCTTTGTTTAAAACTGCCGCATCTGTTTGTACGCCGGTGATATGGATCTCAGGAACGGTTACTCTTAATAAATTACGGGGAAGTGTAGGGTCATTTGGTTTTTTGTAAGTACTGTCGGGAATAAGCTGCAGGTTCTTGATAACTATTTCTCCTTCCACTTCATCTATATCAACACTGTCGTAAGTAATACGATATAAACTATCTGACTCAAGAAACACCAGTTGGGGTACTTTTTTCTGCAAGAAATCACTGCGCCATTTTTTATAATATATCAGTCCTGCTGCGGCCAGTAGAACAAGAATTAATAAAAAGATCAGCTTTTTCATATGCATAGTTTAGGGGTGTGGCTATTGTGTTTTTTATTTCATTACAAATGAATTAAGTAACGTGCATGTATGTATTAAAAACGATTTAATACAAACTGTTTTATCCTTTGTGTAGCAAATCCCAACCAGTCAAACAAATGGGCTGCACCGCATAGCAAGCATATGTTTATCATAGCCACTACTATCGTCTTTATCCATTTATAGAACTTGTTCATATGTAATAGTGATTAGGTTCCCGGTTATATCAAAAATTATTGTGCCTGCTAAAATGAGGTGGAAAAGAACTAACCATTTTGTGGCAGCGCCTGAGGATATATTTCCACGCAGAAGGTCTGAGTGCTAATTCAGGATTGGATTTTACGGCGAAGGCACAGGATTTTAACAAGTACGAAAAATTGCTCAATTAAAATGTGTGTCTCTAAATTTTTACTTATGAAAAAGATCTTATGCGCCGTCTTATTATCTGCCGCTTTTTTAACAGCAGGAAACAGTGTGTTTGCACAAGTGCAGCAAACAGATGCAGAAAGCTCCCTGTCTCCCAAGTTTGGGATCAAGGGAGGATTGAACCTTACCAATATGTATGTGAAAGATGTATCGGATGAAAACATGAAAGTGGGTTGGAATGCCGGCTTCTTTGCGAAATTACCAGTAACGCGGGGGTTCTCTATACAGCCTGAATTGTTATATACAACGAAAGGTGCTAAAGAGACCTATGATAATTTTATTGAAGGAAAAGGTGAATACCGCTTCAATCTGAATTATATCGAATTGCCATTGCTGGCAGTATTCAATGTGGCGAAAAATTTTAATATTCATGCAGGTCCTTACGGCTCCTATCTAATAGGGGCTAATATCAAAGACCTGAAAGATGATGGCACTATCAATCACATTACCGACCTGGATGCAGAAAATTTTAACCGTTTCGACTGGGGCCTTGCGGGTGGCTTTGGCATAGATATTTCTAACTTCACCTTAGGAGCCCGCTATAATTACGGATTCAGGGAAATAGGTAAATCCGGTAGCCTGTCTGGACAATTGACAAAAGACTCCAAGAACAGTGCTATCTCATTATATATCGGATTAGGATTCTGAGTGATATGGGTTTGAGGATTTCAAGAAAAAGCTGCCTCCCTTAGGGAAGCAGCTTTTTTATTAGGTAGCTCACCATAGTAAAGGCTCGCCTTTATAAAACTATTACGTCTTGATTTTTGGGGAATGTAATGATGAAGGAAGTTCCCACATTCAAGGTGGACTTTACATCAATAGCCCCTTTGTTGGATTGTATGATATTCAGGGTGCTGGCAAGACCCAGTCCCATTCCATTTCGTTTGGAAGTAAAGTAGGGCTCAAACAACCGTGAAATATTTTCTTCACTAATGCCACAGCCATTGTCGCTGATAACAATGCTGGGGTCAGGCGTATAATTAATGACAACAGAAATTCTTCCCTGTTTGTGATTGATGGCCTCTGTAGCGTTAATGAGGATGTTAGAGAATGCCAGTTTTAATTTTTCCTTGTCAACGGTCACTATTACGGGCGTGTCCGGATATTTGATCTCGAGTTTGATCCGTTGAAGGGTTAACCGGTCAATGGCATCGAGTATGCTTTCATCCATGATGCTCTGCAGCACATGCGTCTCCATTTTCATTTCTGCCGGGCGCGATGAATTCAACAGCTCGGTTATAAGTGCGCCTATGCGGTTACTGTTGCGCTGAATGATCTCGAGATAGGTTGACCCGTTCTCATTATTGGCGGTTTCCTCCCGCAGGTGCTCAACCGACAGATTGATATTGTTCAGCGGGTTGCGTACTTCATGGGCCAGGGTGCGCACCAGACGACCCGTAGCGGCCAGTTTTTCTATTTGTAAGGTGGCTTTTTCCGCTTTTTTAAGATTGGTGATGTCGTGCACGATGCCCTGCATATAATCCTTGTTGACGTTGCCTCTTTCGAGGGAAGCGGAAATAATGCAAATGCGATGGTCGCCCTGTTTGGTGCTGATCTCCGCTTCCAGGTCATTCACCTCCCGCCGTTCGGTAATTAAATACCGGAACCTTTCTTCTTCCCGTTTCTGAATAAAAAGATCATATATGTTTATTTGCATCAACTCTTCTTTGGTATAACCCAGCAGGTCGGTAGTGGCGTTGTTCACATCGTTAAAGCCACCATCCTGGTTAGCGGTGAACACCATGTCCTTCGAACGCTCGAACATATTGCGGTATTTGCGTTCATTGGCGCGGAGGGCCTTTACAGAAGCCGATCTTTCCAGGGCGTAACGAATGGAGCGTTCCAGCTTTTCTTCGTTTAATTCGCCTTTTATGAGGTAGTCCATGGCGCCCACACGCATGGCTTCCATATCAACAGTATGATTGCCTTTACCGGTTAACAGGATCACTGGTTCTTCACAGCCGGATACAATGGCTTCCTTCAACAGGTCGAGACCGGTTTTGGCACCCAGGCGATAGTCAATAAAGTAAATATCATTTGCCCGGCTCTTCATTTGTTCCAGTGCCTCTTTATAGGAATAGCACCAGTTTATGGTAAAGCCCGAAGAAGGGATACTGCGAATAAGATCACTGGTGATCAAATAATCGTCCTCATCGTCATCAACGATTAAAATGTGGGCCTGTAAGTTGGTTGCTATCATCAGTTCTGATAAGTTTATTGATGTTCCGGCAGAATTATAGTAAAGGTAGCGCCATTATCCGGTCTGCCGGTTGCGTAAATAAGGCCCTTGTGTTGGTCGACAATTTTTTTACATATGGCCAGTCCAATGCCTGAACCAGGGTATTCCGTTTTTCCATGTAACCGTTGAAAGATCTGGAAGATCCGCTCACTGTATTCCGGTTCAAACCCAATTCCGTTATCGGCAAATTCTATTTTGAACCAGACAATATCGGCATCGAGGTGGTGCTGTTCTTTCTGGTGGTTCGTTAACCGCAAACAACGGATGGCGATCACCGGTGGTATACCGATTCTTTTGAATTTAATGGAATTGTTTAACAGGTTATCGAACAGCTGCTTCATTTGCGAGGGTATTGCCTCTATCATAGGCAATAACTCAATATGAAGGGTGGTAGCTGTTTCTTCCACCTTTAATTCCAGATCGGTTTGAACGTCTTTTGCAATATGGTTCAGATCAACTGATACAAAAGGCTGGTTGCTGCGGGTGGTGCGGCTGAACTCCAGCAAGGTGTCGATCAGGTGCCGCATATTTTCAACCGAGGCTGAAATACGGGCGAGGTACAGCTTGCCGTCGGCCCCCAGTTCGGCTTTATATTTACTTTCGAGCCGTTCAATGAAGGTGGTGATCTTCCGCAGCGGTTCGTTCATATCATGTGAAGCTACATAGGCAAACTCCTCCAGTTCCTTGTTGGAGCGGTCGAGGTCCCTGATCTTTTCTTCCAGGTTCAGCTGGTACACGTGCAGGCGTGAAATATCGCGGGCGGTGCCAATGGTTTTTATCCACCGTCCTTCTTCGTTATAAAACAATTTGCCCGAAGACTCGATCTGTTTTAAATGCCCGTCCTTGGTTTTTATCTGGTATTCAGCAATAACATGTTCAGGTCTTTCCTTTTGGGAAAGGATGTTTTCTGTGAACAACCGGTGTTTTTCGAAATACGCTTCATCCACATGCTTTCGATATAAAGCATCGTTTACAACGATGAGGTTCTTGTCTGTGTCGGGGTCGTAGCCATAAAGGCGGTACATCCCGTCTGACCAGAAATACTGCCTGGTATTGGCGTCGAATGTCCAGGTGCCATAATCGAGGAATTTTTCATTTTCCTGTTTCATGGCTTTATAAGTGGCCAGATCTTGGTATAGTTGTGATTGTTCGGTTTCTACTTCACTGGTAATATCCTGGGCAATGAACAGTATAGACGCAACCCGCCCCAGGGCATTACGGCTGAGCACCGTGCCCATAGTGCGGAAGTACTTCCATGTACCGGTTTTATCCGATAAACGCGAATTGTAACTGTAGCTCTCATTATCCTGTAAAGCGTAAAAATGTTGCAGCTCCGTTTTTACTTTTTCCAGGTCGTCCTTATGCACAATGCTCATCAGGTCATTATCCCAGGTCAGTACATCTGCAATCGTATAACCAAGCAGTTCGGTTATTTTGCGGTTGATGTATTTTAGTTTCCTGGCTTCGGCATCATAGATGTAGACGATAGCTGGAAAAAAGTCAGTAATCTTATCCGGAAGCCCATCATTTTCGCCATTGGATTGAAACAAAAGCTTCAGAGGAGTGATCTCCTGATTTATTAGTTGTTCCATCAAAGCATGGACTTATATGACAATATTTCACTCGCAGGGTCATTAACCGTTGTTATTGGTTATTGAACTCCTGGTATTGTTTCATTTTGTTGTATAATGTTTTACGGTCAATGTTCAATAGTTTGGCTGCCTTGCTTTTGTTAAAGTTCGATTTCTTTAATGCTTCAATGATCGTCTCATATTCTGCATCGATGCTTGCGTTTTTCAGGGATAGTTCACTGTGTGAATGGTGCGGATGAGGCCGTGGTATTTCCGCTTCGCTTATGGGTGAAGGAATAGTTGGGGTTGATATGGCCTGCTTTGGTTCTGTTATTTGAATATTATAGGAGGCATCTGGTGCTTCGTCAAACTGTAACCGGGTAAAGTTGCTGATCTCGAAAGGCAGGGTATGTGCTTCCACAAAAGTGCCTTCTGCCAGCAGGGTTGCCCGCTTGATCACGTTCTTCAACTCACGCAGGTTACCGTACCAGATGTAGCTTTTGAAAATGTCTTCCACTTCCTTGGTAAAACCTTTTACATTTTTCTCCAGTTCTTTATTGGTTTGCAGCAGGAAATGGCGGGCAAATACCATAATATCCTCCTTGCGCTCGCGCAATGGGGGCACTACAATACTGAATTCGTTAAAACGGTGGTACAGATCTTCGCGGAACTTTCCTTTACGGGCTATGTCCCACAGTTTTTCATTGCTTGCCACAATGATGCGGATATCCAGGTCAATATCTTTGGTACCGCCTACGCGCCGCATTTTTCTTTCCTGTACTACGCGTAATAAGGAAACCTGGATGTCGTAAGATAAGTTACCGATTTCATCTAGGAAAACGGTACCGCCATTGGCCAGTTCAAGATTACCGATCTTCTGGTTCAATGCGCCGGTAAAGGACCCTTTTTCATGACCGAACAATTCACTTCCGGCCAGTTCTTTCGACATGGCCCCGCAGTCAATGGCAACGAATGGCATTGATTTACGACGGCTGCGTTTATGTATTTCCTGAGCAATGGCTTCTTTACCGCTACCGCTTTCTCCGTATATGATTATGCTGTAATTTGTCGGTGCTACCAGGTCAATTTGTTTCAGGATCTTTTTAAAAGGTTCGCTGTCCCCGAAGATATAATCACCTGAGATAACTACATGTTGTTTCAGGTCCTTTTCTGGAGTGCCTTCACCTTCAGAAGCTGTTGGATGCGTATAGGCAGGCGTTGCCTGCGGGGAAGTCGCAGCAGGAGTAGTGGCTGCAGGTTGTGGCTGCAGCGCTCTTTTTATGGTTACCAGTATTTCATCGGGAAATAATGGTTTGCCAATATAATCGTATGCCCCCAGTTTCATTACCTCTACTGCCACTTTAATATCGCTATAACCGGTCATAATGATGACTGGAACATCGGGGAGTTGTTCTTTTATTTTTACCAGTAAAGTAGTGCCATCCATATCATCCAGCCTGAAGTCGCATAGAACCAGGTCTGGCGTGAATGAATTCATTAATTCCAATGCCTTTTTACCGGCATACACTTCCGCCACTTCGTAGTTGTGCTTGGTAAGGAAGCGTTTTAATAACAGGCAAATATCCCTGTCGTCGTCAATTACTAGTATTTTCGGCATCTTCAAATTTACTTTTTTACTGTGAGTTTATGATGGATTGTTTTTGGATTGCCCGGATTAGAATGCGTAAAATTTAGTATTTTTTAACAATGCCTACCCTGAGCGGAGCCGAGGGGCTAAGCCCATATCGATCGCATTTGTGCTACCGGTATCTGCAAAATTTCACGGTATTTGGCAACCGTTCTTCTCGCAATAGAGAATCCTTTTTGCGCTAAGATAGATACCAGCTGCTGGTCGGTATATGGATTTTTTTTGTCTTCTTTTTCAATTGCGTCTTCAATAGCAACCTGAATAACCCGGTTACTGATGGCTTCTCCTTTTTCATTGATGATGCCTTCAGTAAACAGGTCTTTCAGCAATATCATGCCAAAAGGCGAATCAACGTATTTATTACACGTAATTCGTGATACAGTTGAAATATCCACGCCGGTTTTATCGGCAATATTTTTAAGGATCATAGGTTTAAGCAGTTTTATATCCCCCTCGCGAAAATATTCATACTGCATATTCACAATGGCTTTCATAATGCGCAACATGGTGCCTTCACGCTGCCTGATGGCGCTTACGAACCATTGGGCCGACTGATATTTATTCTTTAAATATTGTGCCGCGGCTGCGTCTTTCTTGTTTTTCTGGCTGTCGGCCACTATTTCTTTCCATTCGCGGCTAATAAAAAGGGAGGAAGAACGCTGGTTATACAGCGAAACTTCCAGGTAATCACCTTCCTGTACTATTAAGAAATCGGGAATGATGTGGGCGTTGGGGGTGCTGCCCTCCTGTACTTCGGCAACAGGTTTCATTTTCAGCGAGCTCACCAGTTCCAGAATGATCTTTAACTCATCTTCTTCCAGTTGCAGGCACTCCATAATTTTATCCATATTGCGGTTGCGCAGGTCCTGGTAATGGTCATGCAGCAGACATATGGCCTTTTGTACATCGGGGCGTTTGCCATTCATTGCGTTTAATTGCAGCAACAAACATTCGCAAATGCTGCGGGCGCCAATACCAATGGGATCCAGTTTTTGTATATTATCCAGGATCTTTTCAAAATCTTCCCCCTCGAGCCAGGTCTTCATAGCAAAAGAGTATTCTTCGGCTACTTTGTCAAGTGGTATTTCCAATAGGCCGTTATCGCTCAGCGAATCGATAAGGTAATCGGCCAGCAACGTTTCATCGGCGTCATTGCAGCAAAGGCGGTATTGCTTTTTCAGGTCTTCCCGGAAGTCGGTAGCCGCCTTCATTGGACTGAATGTTTTTTCTTCGTCGGGCAGATAATTGCTATACTCCATCTTGTAGTCGGGAATGTCGTCGTAACCGTACTCATCCCAGTCCTGATAGTCCTGCACCTGCTCTTTGGTGTATTTATCACCATTAGCATCTTCCTCCTCTTCTTTCTTTTCCAAAAAAGGATTGTCTTCCAGTTCCTGTTCAATCCTATGTTCTAATTCCAGTGTATTTAAATGAAATAAATTCAGTAGTTGTATCTGCTGCGGTAAAATTTTGGTTTCCTGCTTCTGCACAAGATTCTGCTGTAACATACGGGTTCATTTTTCTTTATTATCTTCAATATGCTTTCCATTTTACCATTATTACGAGATAATTTTTTAGTGCGTTGATTATTAGTAGTTTGTTCTTGATGCGTTTTTTTACTATGTTGCAAATAGTAATTGTGCTTTAAAGGGCGGGTGTAGAAAATTATCCCCGATTTGTAGAATTGATCACTATGAAGAAAAGACTATTTTTTATAATATCGGCATTTGTATTATCACTCGTAATTACCTTATCACTCTCTTACCTGTTGTATGAAAGTTATGTTCAGTCAAATGCACAGAACCGTCGGATTGAACATGCGTACAAGGTAATTCTGCAAACGAGCGCATTGGAGAATTTTATCAAAGAAGCCGAAACAGGTCAGCGCGGTTACCTGTTAACCAACGACAGCGTTTTTTTACAACCCTATTTACGCATTCGCGACGATATTAACCCGGGTTATCATTCATTGAAACGGCTTACGGCCGATAACCCTCACCAGCAACAGTTATTGAATAAAGCAGGATTACTGATGAATACCCTCATCGATCACTTTCAACACAGCGTATTCCTGAAATCGCGTATAAGCCTGATGGAGACCAAAGTGAATATGGATAGCCTTCGGAATGTGTTTAAAGAAATACAGACGGAAGAGACCAACCTGGTGAAACGCTATTCGGTAAACAAGTACGATCTGGTAATGCCGCGTTACTTTATTGCTGTATTCCTGTTTGCTGCCGTTGTCATATTTATTTCTTTTCTGGTAATATTGAAAGAATACCGCCAGCGATCGGGGTATCAAAAACAACTGGAGCAGAAGATACTGGAGGTAAATGCCTATAATGTAGAACTGGAACAAATTGCTTTTGCCACCTCTCACGACCTGCAGGAGCCGTTGCGGCGTATAAGAACTTTCAGCGACCGGTTATTGTGGAAGTACCGCGATCAGTTAAACGAGGATGGACAAATGATCCTGGCGAGAATTGATTATTCAGCCCGGCGCATGCAGGGATTAATTGAAGACCTGATGAATTTTGCCAACCTGGTACGTGGTGGAGAATCAATTAGTGAAGTGGATGCAGATAGATTATTGCAATCGGTTTGTGAATTTTTAAAACCGGAGATAGAACAGAAGCGGGCTACCATTCACATAGGGCAAATGCCGAAGATAACAGGTTTTGAAAAGCAATTGTTCCTGATGTTCAAAGCCCTTATTGACAATGCCATTAAGTTCTCAAAACCAGGTATTCCGCCGGTTGTCACCATTCAATGCGTGCAGGTTGCAGGAGAAGAGTTGAAACACTTTGATAGCAAGCTGCTAAAAAAGCAATTTATTCGCATTAGCGTGCAGGATAATGGTATTGGCTTCAGCAATGAATTCAGTCAGAAAATATTTTTGATATTTCAACGGCTGCATAGCGCCGCAGAATATGAAGGTAAAGGCATTGGGTTGGCTATTGTTGAGCGGGTAATGACCAATCACAATGGGTATGTGGTGACCACTTCCCAGCCTGATAAAGGCGCCCTATTTAATTTGTATTTTCCTTTACCGGAGAGTTAGCTATCAATTCAGCATGGTACCTGATGCTTTCAAAGGCTTTGGCAATGGCTGTTTCCCAACGGAAGGCTACACTATACCCGGTAAATTCACCGTTCTGTGCGCCGATCTTGATCAGTGCCGCTACCTGGTTGCCACCAGGATTGCTTAATGTAACTTCTACTACCGCGATCTCTTCCAGAATATCTTCCAGCAGGTTTGCCTTGAAAGATGATAAGAAACTAATATCCTCAAGCGGTATTCCCTGTGTTGTTTGTTCATCTATATGCATTAAATAGCTGTTCTTCATAACGGGTGATTTAAATATTACTTATAACGCAACTCACTATTAATTGTTCGTTCTACAACGACTGTCAGGAAGCAGCTCTACTCCATTATTGTAAAGGTTATGCCTGCAAGCCTCGTATAGTAAGTAGAAATAATATTGTAGAAGGATATCTACACGGCTGTAAATTTTTACCTGAACAGGGGCATGAAGCCATATGGTAAATAAGAAAAGGTATAGAGGAAAGGCCGCCGGTATGATTTTTACAAATTATAGTTTGTAATACCGGTGCGGTTGTAAGATAAGACACAACAGTATTTAAACCGGTTAACAATGGTTAAATATATTTGTTCACTTAAAAACTATCACTTATGTTACGTTGGACAGTTATATTTTTGGTGGTAGCTCTTATAGCGGCTCTTTTTGGTTTTACAGGTATAGCTGCAGGCGCTGCTTCCATAGCAAAGATCCTGTTCTTTATATTTATCGTATTGTTCCTGATCTCAATAATTGCTGGTGGTTTTCGCCGGGTTGATTAATGAGGAGAAAAGAAACGCACTTATGAGTTGGGAATATTTAAGTCCGGGAAAGTAGCCATAAACTGACTACTGTTCCGGACTTTTTTGTTTTATTAATTATCTGCTTAAGGAAATTTTAAGATTGTCGTTTTTAACAAATACTTACTTTTGAACGGATATAAAGAGGGAAGGATATTATGAACAATCAGCCAATACTTATTGCTGAAGATGATGCCGATGATCGGTACCTACTGCAAACTGCCTTTACTGAAATAGGCTTTCCGGAAAAGATAGATTTTGTGGAAAATGGAATTGAGGTGTTGAATTACCTTGATACTATCTATACCCGGAATAATTCAGCGGAGAAGGCCCTGCCCGGTTTTATTCTACTCGATTTAAATATGCCTAAAAAAGATGGCCGCGAAGTATTAAAGGAATTAAAACAACATCCGGTGTTTAAAAAGATACCGGTAATTGTTTTTACTACTACCAAGAATGAAATAGAAATAAAGCGCTGTTATGAACTGGGCGCTAACAGTTATGTGGTAAAGCCTATCAGTTTTGATGCTTTATTGAAAGTTGTTGAAAATATTCGCAGCTTTTGGTTTCAAACGGCATCCATTCCCGTTTCCTGAGTAGCCCCTTCTTCTTTCTTGTTTCTTTTGAAAAGGTTCCTGATCTTATGTATGATCTTTTCTGGCTCATCGGTTATGTGCGATGCAAAATTCTTTATAAAGAACGGGATCACCATTTTGGTTATCCAGCCGGTATTCCCCAATAATACTTTTTTTACGAAACCATCCGCAAATAAATTAACGCCCAGCTGCATAGCAGATGTGGTGGCTTTGCGCGTTAATAAATTGCGTAAAGTGGAGCCTGCAATGGTAAAAGGCCGCAGGTCTTCTTTAATTAAATGCCAGTCTTCTTTTATCAGCATTTCCTGCTCGGCCAGTAATAGTTTTAATCTGGCTTTCTCCTCCAGCAGTTCTTTATAACTCGATATCTGTTTTGTCATAAATTCTTCTAACAATAAAGTCTCTGAAAAATGGGAACACTACGCTTTTTCGCAACAGGTATAACAACAGTACTGTGAAAAGATAAATGCCCGCCACAATAAAGTATCCTGCTGATGTATTGTACAGCAATTTACCCAAATATAGGGAAAGCCCAATGCCCGCTAACAGTAATACACATAGCATTAATCCTGCCAGTAAAAAGAAAATAATAGCACGGGCGAAGGTTTTGGCCCCCGCCTGTGCTATGTTTATACGAGCTAAGTCATAATAAGTTTGTGCAATATCCTGAACGTGGTTGGCAAGGTTAGCTGTCTTGGTGTGTAAATCGTCCATAGGTGTTGTTTAAATCCGGTCTACATATTTTAAGCTATAATCAATTCAGCCAGCTTGAGTTAGCTTTCCACTTCGTGTGCTACTTCAGTTGCGGTCTTAACCATATTTCTCATTTCATCCCTACCTAGGGCCAGCAGTTCCGACACATCTTCCATTACTTCATCAATGCCATCTTTTATCTTTCTCCTTAAGTCACTTCCCTTTTCAGGGGCCAGTAAAACGCCGATGGCGGCGCCTGCAGCTGCTGCAGCCAGCATGCCTAGAATGATTTTTGTGTTAGATGTCATACATTTACGTTTTAGGAATTTGAGGAAAAAATTATACCACTGACAAAAGATTCCTGTTTTTTTTATATTTTTCATCAATGGGAAACAATTTCCCCAGGGATATTTAAAATTCAGCTCTAAAAACCATGACAAAGGAGCGCCTTAAGGTTTTAATAATTGACGATGAGAAGGATCTGTGCCTTTTGATCAAGGCCTACCTTAGCCGTAAAAACTGCGATGTTCATACTGCCTATACCCTAACCGAAGGGCTTAGCCAGGTAGATCAGTTTTTGCCAGACATCTTATTTCTTGATAATAACCTGCCCGATGGGCTGGGTTGGGAAAAAGCGGAGAATATCATAAAGGACCACCCTAATATAAAACTGCACCTGTTAAGCGCTTTTAACCCACCCCGGATAAAGGATAACCTGCCAGTGACCAGGATTTGGGAAAAACCCATTTCTCTGCGCGATCTGGATATGTACTTCAGTTAGTTATGCCTTTTATCTCTTATACTTCCCTTAGCAGTTCTGCATTCGCCGGTTAAGTATATTTGCACCTCATTTTGAAAACTATATGATGAGAATTGCAATTAACGGAATGGGCCGGATCGGCCGCCTTTTGTTCAGACGCCTGATAGATAGCCCAGCTGTTGAACTGGTTGCAGTGAACGATATTATGGACGCAGATAACCTGGCTTATCTGTTAAAATATGATTCAGTATATGGCACCTTTACCGGCTCTATTACCCACAAACCCGGAGTGCTTGTAGCGAATGGGAAAGAGGTAATGGCCCTTCAACAGCAACACCCTTACCTGCTGCCCTGGAAAGACCTGAATGTGGATGTGGTACTGGAATGCTCCGGTCTGTTCAGCAACCGCGCAGCCGCCGAACAACATATTAAAGCCGGTGCCCGTAAAGTATTGTTGTCTACTACCGGTTCAAACGACATCCCCCTGCTCGTATATGGCTTTAACCAGCATGCGCTTAGCAAGGAAGAAACCATAATTTCTCCCGGTGGCTGCATGACCAACTGCAGTACACATATCTTGTATATCCTGAATGCCATTGGCATCAAATCTGTACAGTGTAATATCTTACATTCCTATACGTCACGGCAGGAGCTGGTAGATGCCCCGCATAAACAATTCAGGCGTGGAAGGGCAGCTGCCGAATCCATCATTCCCGTAGAAATTGACCTCGGACAATCGCTCGAGCGGTTATTGCCCACATTGAAAGGCAAGATTGCCTCGGTTTCAACCCGGGTACCGGTAGCCAATGGTGCCCTGGCCGATTTTACCATTCAGCTGCAGGAAGAAACAACCCGTGAAGAGATAAACACGCTTTTTTCCACAGCCGCTCAAAACGATTATAAAGGAATTATTGAATATACTGAAGACCCATTGGTATCACTGGATATTAAAGGGAATACCCATTCCTGTGTTATTGATGGTACGCTTACCTCGGTAATTGGCAACCATGTAAAGCTGATAGCCTGGTTCGATAACGAATATGGTTTCACTACCCGGATGATAGATTGGTTGGGCTTGATGGGGGTGTGAGTTGGAAGTTGATAGGGGTGATAGGGTTGAAAGAGTTGATAAAGGCGGAGGTAGAGTAAGATGTAGGAGGTTGACCAGTTGATCAGGAAGAAGAAGGTTAATAAGTTTAACAAGGCCATGAGCGCGTGTCCGCCTTCGGCGGAAAGTCGAAGGGGCTGCAAAAAGACCGAGTGCCCTGAGCGGAGCCGTAGGGTCGAGGGCTCGGTTTGGAGGAATATATTTGGATGTTGATAGAAGGGTGACTGAAGTATGAAGTAGGAGGCAAGAAGTAGGAAGTTGGCGGGTTAAAAGTTGACGAGGAGGTGGTTGATAGAGTTGACGGAGTTGATAAGGGAAAGGCAGAGAATAGAAAGGCTGAAAAACTAACAGGCTGAATTATTATCGCGCGGTTGTATTGCTCCTTTGAAGGCCGGGAGGGGCCAACTGAGCAGTCAGCAGGTTGTATATTGTCGCGAGGCCAAAATTGCCGATTGCCGATTGCCGATTGCCGATTGCCGATTGCCGATTGCCGATTGCCGATTGCCGATTGCCGATTGCCGATTGCCGATTGCCGATTGCCGATTGCGGATTGCCGATTGCCGATTGCCGATTACCGGCCCTGAGCAAAGCGAAGGACCGGATTGCCCCATTGCCGCGTCGAGGGTCTGCCGTCTGCCTGAAGCGAGTCTAGCTATTAGTCGGAAATTGCCCATTGCCCATTGCCCATTGCCCATTGCCCATTGCCCATTGCCCATTGCCCATTGCCCATTGCCGGTCGTGGGTCTGCCGTCTGCCGTCTGCCGTTTGCCGTCTGCCATCTGCCGTCTGCGTCGCCGGAGCTTAAGCGTAGGAGGGCCGTCTCAATACCCAATTTTAATATACTTTTAATTCATTAACTTGAGATAGCGGACCCGGTAACTTTATTATTTGTGAATTTTGCGTCCATGAATTTTTAGCTATGGAAGAAATAAAAATTTTACTGGTTGAGGATGAAAGAAAGATAGCAGAGTCATTAAAGAAAGGACTTAGCGAACAAGGTTATTATGTAGAAGTTGCCTACGATGGTCTAATTGGCAAAAAGTTGTTCGAGACCTATCCGTTCGACCTTATTATCCTGGACATTAACCTGCCCGGGTTGAATGGGTATGAGCTGTGTAAGGAGATCCGCCGTCACAGCGAACGAATACCCGTAGTTATGCTTACGGCCCTTAATACAACTTCTGATAAAATTGAAGGGTTTGACGCCGGGGCCGATGATTACATTGTAAAGCCATTCGATTTTAAGGAGCTGTTGGTGCGTATCAGGGCATTGTTAAAAAGGATCTATCATAATATCCCTACCGGCAATATCCTGAAGGTGGCTGACCTTACCATGAACCTCGACAGTAAGGAAGTAACCCGGGCCGAAAAACCCATATCGCTTACTGCCAAGGAATTTCAGTTGCTGGAATACCTGATACGAAACAAAAACCGTGTGGTTTCCCGCGCAGATATAGCCTTGAATGTATGGGATATTGATTTTGACACCAAGACCAACGTAATTGATGTATATGTAAACTTCCTGCGTAAAAAGCTGGATAAGGATTTTGAAACCCGGCTTATTCATACGCAGGTAGGCATGGGGTATATATTGAAAGAAAACCCATAGGTTGAAAATAAAATTTAAAATAACCGCGCTTTTTGCCTTACTGGTTACCATTATTCTGTTGGTATTAAGTATTTCCGTTCATTATTTTACCTCGCTGCAACGGATTGAAGCGTTTAAAAAGCGGTTGAAAGGAAGGGCTAATAACGATGGGCAGCTGTTCTCCTATTTGGGGGATAGCGACAGCGCCCGTGCATTTCTATACCATATCGATTCTGCCTCAGCCTTTACGCTGAATCAGAAAAGTGTGGTGATCTTCGATTACCTCGACAGACCTGTATACCGGTACAATGCTGCCAGTGTTGATTCTATATTGTCCGATAAAGACATTTTGAAAGAGGCCCGGTTAAAACATGAAGTGTATTTTACTGTGAACAAGCGCGATGCGCTGGCCTTTCACTATACCGATAACCGAAGCCGCATTGTGGTTGTGGTAACCGCTTATGATGTGGATGGCTGGCAACGGTTAAAAGACCTGCGCGACATTCTGCTCACCTGTTTATTTATTGGTATTGCCATTGCGCTGGTGGTTGGCTATGCCTTCTCGGTACAGCTGGTAAAGCCTATTAAACAGATCATTCACGACGTAAAACATATTACCTCCCAAAATCTTACTCATCACATTCAGGCGGGCAGCACGCAGGACGAATTAAACCAACTGGCCAACACCTTTAATGAACTGCTCGACCGGTTACAGGAATACTTCCTGGTGCAACGGCGTTTTATTTCCAATGCGTCGCATGAGCTGTCGACCCCGCTTACCTCCATCCTGAGCCAGCTGGAAGTAACCTTGCAAAAGAAAAGAAGTGATGAAGAGTATAAACAGGTTATACAATCGGTTCATGAAGATGTACAGCAAATGCAGCAGCTTACCAAGAGCCTGTTGGAAATAGCCAAAACCGGTACCGAAGGTGGCATTGAGTTAAGTGAAGTGCGTATAGATGAGGTGCTGCTGAAAGTGACCGCCGATGTGCAGAAGAACAGCGACGCTTATAAAGTGTTGTTGGAATTTGGCGATTTCCCCGATGATGAAAAATCCTTCCTGGTTTTTGGGAACGGTGACCTGTTGTATAGTTCACTACGTAATATTGCGGATAATGGTTGTAAATTTTCGTTCGATCATCAGGTAATGATCAACCTGCTCTTCGAGAACGATAACGTAATTGTACAGTTTAAGAATTATGGCGATACCATCATGGAGTCGGAATCGGAGCATATTTTTCAGCCTTTTTACCGAAGTGCAACGGTTTCACCCATAAAAGGTTTCGGATTAGGGCTGCCGCTTGCCCAACGCATCATTAATATGCATAAGGGAACCATTAAAGTGCATTCTTCAAGAGAATCGGGCACCATTTTCACCATTACGCTTCCTTCAGTTAAAGCCTTTGCAGCCAAGGCCTAAGGTCTTACTATTACATCCCGGTTAAAGGTCTTCGTTAACAATTGTTAACCGTTGTTTAATTGCTTTTTAATTCCTGTTTAATTAGCGTTTAACCATAATAAAGCATATTTGGTGTTTCTATTATTTAAATGAAAGGGAATCATTTTGTTTTTATTTTCCGGATTTTGGCAGCTGGCGCTATTGTATTAATAGCGTTCGCTTTTGTGCTGCAACAAAAAAATAGACAACTGACTGAGTTCAATAACAAATTATTATTACAGAACGATTCCGTTCTATCAGTAAATCTGCAACTGCAAAAAGATATCAACTTCCTGAAGCACGACCTCGATAGTTTAGTACACAATTATCCAGAAAAGCAACCACTCACTTCCAGCAAACTGGTGTCTGTAAAATAGCCTTGAGGCAAGTATAATCATTGATGTAACATTAATGAAATGCAGCGCCGGTAAGCCTTTGCTGATGATTTAAACGGTTTAGCATCATGCAATCACATGATGTATGTCATTGGAAAGGAATGATTATAGTTCGATGTTT
Organism: Niastella soli; assembly: GCF_017742245.1. Lineage (GTDB taxonomy): Bacteria > Bacteroidota > Bacteroidia > Chitinophagales > Chitinophagaceae > Niastella > Niastella soli. Next base: position 855,523 of record NZ_JAGHKO010000001.1, on the reverse strand, counting down.
GTACGTCTTGGCTATAAAGAGAGTAACAGAAAAATAATAGACCAATTCTTTTAATAGTTTTTTAAAACATCGTACCTTTTGTAACGGGCCAGAACAAAACCCCCTAAAACAATATCTTAGCCTTTACTTAAACAATCTGCCTGGAATAAGTACATTTTTATTCTTTTGATGCCTAGTGCCGATATCCTTTGAAAGCTTGTGGTAATATCCGTATTAGTAAGTATTAACCATTTTTTTTTAGGCACCTAAAATAAGGAGGGCACCATGAAACACCATCAATCCCCTTACGTAAATAAGAGGAAGAAGTGTATAGAGTTTCACATCAAAAACGCCTGTGCGAACAGAATTGCACTCGCTGGTGATTTTAACAACTGGGCTCATGACCAGTTGACCTTACGTCCCACCAAGAATGGGTTTTGGAGTATAGAAATACCAATGTTACCACGTGGGAAATATTATTACAAATTCTTTATCGATGAGCGGATGTGGGCGGAGGATATAGAGAATCAGTTTCGTGAACCTGATGGCGTTACAGGATGGAATAGTGTGCTTGAAGTATAAACCTATGAATCGTATATCAAGTAGGCAGAGAAAAGAGAGTTGTGTTATATGGTGTATGTGATCCTGGGTGTTTAATTCGTACATCCCGATGAGATCGGGAGGAAAGCTTTGTTAAGTACTCAGGGTTATAAATAAACAAGATGAGTTCCCCAACATGTCGGAGAACTCATCTTGTTTTTTATGCATTATTATACACTTTATAAACAGATTCCCGCAGTACATTTCCACTATCAGAACATATAAAGGCCAGCACATCGGCAATGGCTTCCGGTTTTACCCAGTCATCGAATTTAGCATTAGGCATACTTTCGCGATTGGGTTTTGTGTCAATAGTACTGGGCGCTATTACCGATACGGTTACATTTGTTCCTTTGGCTTCCTTATTTAAAATTTCAGCCAGGCTGAACAGCAGCGATTTACTTAATGCATAGGCAATCTTATTAGCGCCTTCTTCCAAATGCAAGCCGGGGCGGGCACCGGTAAATATTAACCTGCCATATCCGTTTTGCATCATGTGCTGAAATAATGGCCTTGCTATATGATAGGCCGTTTCAAAATTCAGCGTGAACATTTTTCGTAACTGGGCAGTGTCGGTAGTGTCAATACCGCCCATTTCAAATCCACCGGCCAGCAACACCCCGCAATCAATATTGCCGTACAATCCTATTGCCTCATTTACAAATGTTTTACATTCAGATTCATCGGTAAGCTCAATACCGTGCAGCTCAAATTGGGGGTGCCTGTCGGCAAACCCCAGGTGGTTACCTGAATGATCAACCGCAACCACTTTATAGTCCTGGTCAAGGAATTTTTTTACAACAGCAGTACCAAGGCTGCCATTAGCGCCTGTTATAATAATGGTTTTTGGCATATTGAAAAATTATAAGTTGTTATCAAAGATAAAAAAAGGACCGATCCGCCAGGGGCGAACCGGTCCTTTTATTATAAAGTAACATACTGATCTAGAACAGGAAATTCCAGCCGTGTTTGTCTTCTTCCTGGCATTTACGAATAGCTTCCAGTCTGTTCTTTAACTGGAACATAATGGAGTTGTCGTTATACGCCGGTAAATGGTGATCGATACCATTTAAGTGAATAGTAGCAATGGGGGCTACTACAGCGGCTGTACCAGCGCCAAATGCTTCTGTAATGGTATTGTGACGGAAAGCATTTTCCAGTTCTTCTACACTTACGGGGCGGGCTTCATGTGGAATGCCCAGATCGCCGGCCAGTGTCAATAAAGAATCGCGGGTTACGCCGGCCAGAATAGAATCGCTGGTAGGCGGAGTAACCAACACGCCATCTATAACGAACATGGCGTTCATCATTCCGCTTTCCTCAATGTATTTGTTTTCGCGGGCATCGGTCCATAAAACCTGGTCGTAGCCGGCCTCTTTTGCTTTTTGTGTAGGGTAGAAAGCACCACCGTAGTTCCCTGCGCATTTTGCAGAACCCGTACCGCCTTTTGCAGCGCGGGTAAAATCAGTTTCCACTTTCAAGCGCAATGGGTTTGCAAAATAGGAGCCTACAGGTCCGGTGAACATGATAAAGCAATATTCATCAGCGATCTTTACGCCGTATTTGGCTTCGCTGGCAAACATGATGGGGCGAACATATAAGGCGCCGCCAGGTTGAGTAGGCAACCAGTCTTTATCTACTTCTATAAGACGGCGAAGGCCCTCTACAAATATTTCTTCGGGTACACCTGGCATGCACATGCGGCTTAAAGAACGCACCATTCTTTCATAATGCTTTTGTACACGGAAGAGGTTAATGCGGCCATCTTCCAGTCTGAATGCTTTCAATCCTTCAAACACAGATTGGCCGTAATGCAATGCCAGCGTAGCAGGACTAAGGGAAATATCACCAAAAGGCACAATACTGGGCGCTTCCCATTGTCCGTTTTTATAATAGCAGATCAGCATGTGGTCAGAAATATAGTTTCCAAACCCCAGCTTGTTAAAATCAACTTCAGGTAATCTTGATTTGGTTGTTCGCTGAACCATTATCTCGTCGGTAAGTTCCATAAACTAAATTTTTTTGGTGCTACAAGTCATTCGGATTGTAAAGATAACTCTTATAAGAGCAAGGGCAAAGGGTAGAGGCCAGAAGCAAAAGGACAAATTCCCGAAATTTCAAGATCGCAACACTCAGTGTCTTCCAAATACCTCATTGCCAATTCGTAGGGTTTCATTTACCAGCAGTTCAAAATCCTCAAACCGGCTGCGGTGGTTGGTAATGGCCGCACGGATGGCGTAGTGGCCATTCAACACCGTATAAGAGGGGGCTGCAATACCCTGTTCATGCAAACGCATCAAAATTTCTTTGTTCCCCTTATTTAAATCGGCATCGCAATTGCCGGGATTATACCGATAGCATACAATATTCAAAGGAACAGGCGCGAGCAACTCCAGTTCTGGGTGCAATTGGATCTGTTCAGCCAGGTATTGGGCCTGCTGCAGGTTTTGCCTGATCAGCGTTCGGTAGGTCTCAAGCCCGTTTTGCTTTAACAGCATCCAAATTTTCAGGGCTTTAAAGCCACGCGACAGTTCCATGCCCAGGTTATTAAAGGCGTCGGGACCGGCTGATAACCCACGCTCGTGCAGGGTTAAATAGTTTACTGCGGTAGTAAATGCTTCCCGGTGTAACTGTGGGTCGCGAATGAGCACACAGGCGGCCTCATAATTTACATACATCCACTTGTGAAAATCGAACGACAGGCTGTCGGCCAGTTCCAGTCCTTTCAGGGCACTTGCAAATTCAGGCAACAGTTTGGGAATGGCACCAAAAGCACCGTCTATATGCAGCCACAGATTTTGTTCCTTTGCAATGACCGCCAGTTCATCCAGTGGGTCTATTGCGCCGGTATTCACCGTTCCGGCATTGCCTACAATACAAAAGGGCTGGCAACCGGCGGCTCTATCTTCCTCGATCATCCGCCGTAGTTCATCCACGCAGATTCTATAATCCGCATCAACGGGCACTTTGCGAAAATTATCGCTGCCAATACCAATCACTTCAACCCCTTTTATCACGCAATTATGTGTTTCAGCTGAACCATAGACTGTCATAGGCCCTGAAATTGCCTGTAATCCCTTTGTTTTTATCTCGCGGTTGGCGTGGTGCCGCGCCACTATCAGCGCGGTAATATTGGCCAGGGAGGCTCCGCTTAACAACAGGCCACTGGCGGTTGCGGGGTAACCCATCATTTCCTTCGACCAGTCGAGCACCTGTTTTTCTACATACATGGGCATGCTATCGCCAATGCTTACGTTGGCATTCATGCCGGAGGCCAACATATCGGCCAACATGCCAAATGGCGAACCTCCGCCCTGTACCCAGGCCCAAAACCGGGGGTGAATGTTGTTGGTGTTGTAGGGAAGTACGTTGGCGAAAAAATCCTCATACACGCCAGTGGCCCCTTGTGGTAATTCGGGCAGGGATTGCCGCATACTGGCAATGGCATCTTTTGATGGTTTTTTGTAAACCGGCCGTTGACGCGTTGTTTCCAGGTAATAGAACAGGTCATCCAGCATCCGGTGGCCCAGCTCATTCAATTTAGACCAGTCCTGCGGGTCGAGCGTTTTTTCTTCTGTAAGTAAGGCTTCTTTATTCATGGCTATATTTTTGCGGGTATAAAGTTGCTTCATCAGGCCAGACCTGGCAACCCGTTTTCTGCTATCTCTTACAAATTTCCCCAGGAATACCTTTATAAAACAGATGCAGTTTTTAATAGTTTAACTAGATCAGTTGTGGTCGTGCTATTGAGGGTTACACCCTATCTGCTCCATGTCAGATACCTGTCGGATTCACAACGCTTACCTATTTGAGTTGTATGCTATTCGTCCATTTGCCGTACATATTCCGTACCTATTAAGGAACGGAACATATACGGGATATGTACGGGATATGTACGGGTTATATGCGGAAAATCAGTGAATTACACCTGCTACAAACATGCTTCAAACACGAAGAAGCCCCGATGCAGTAATAACTACACCGGGGCTTCTTCTACTATAAGATTATATATCAGATATTTATGAATAAATGTGCTCTATGGAGCTGCGGTACTTTTCCATGACCACTTTTCGTTTCAGGCTCAGTTTGGGGGTCATTTCACCGGTTTCAATGCTCCATTCCTGGGGCAACAGTTCAAACTTTTTTATCTGCTCAACGTGGTTAAAAAATTTATTGTAACTATCGATCAGCTCACGGTACAGCTCATGTACTTTTGGTTGTTTGATCAGTTCTTCGTTGCTCAGATCTTGCATGCCCTGTTTGCGGGCCCAGTCTTTCAGGGTTGGAAAGGCGGGAATGATGAGTGCGCCTACGAATTTTCGTTCTGACCCCACTACCATGATCTGTTCTATATAGATCGATTCTTTCAGCTTGTTCTCTATAGGCAGTGGTGCTACGTATTTACCACCGCTTGTTTTGAACAACTCTTTTTTGCGGTCAGTGATCTTGAGGTATTTATCATCTGCCATCATGCCTATATCACCGGTATGGTACCAGTCGCCACTCATTTCTTCTGCTGTAAGGTCGGGGCGTTTATAGTAGCCCATCATAACGTTGGGGCCTTTGCAAAGTATTTCGCCATCTTCTGCAATCTTTACTTCCACCTGGTCAATTAATGGGCCTACCGTTCCAAATTTCCGGTCCTGTTCTTCAAAGCGGTTTACGCTGATCACAGGGGAGGTTTCAGTAAGTCCGTACCCTTCCAATACTGGTATTTTGGCTGCGGTAAAAATGCGGATCAAACGCACCTGGCAGGCGGCGCCGCCGCTTACAATACATTTCAGGTTATTACCCAATCCTTCGCGCCATTTACTAAAAATGAGTTTATTGGCCAGGGCCAGCTGCAGGTTGTAGCTAAAGCCCATAGGTTTATTGATCTCGTACCGGGTAGCCAGGTCGTGCGCCCAGTAAAATAATTTTCTTTTTATACCGGTCAATTCAGCGCCTTTGGCCATAATGCGATCGTACACTTTTTCGAGCAGGCGGGGAACGGTGGTAAACATGCCGGGTCTTACTTCTTTCAGGTTCTCCCCAATAGTATCCATACTTTCCGCGTAATAGATCGAGATACCCCTGTACAGATAGAAATAAGAGATCATGCGTTCGAAAATATGGTTCAGCGGCAGAAAACTCAGTGCCTTCATATCAGGAAAGGCAGGCAAACAGGGGTAACAGGCCATTACGTTACTGAGTATGTTCTTGTGCGACAACATTACGCCTTTGGGCGTACCGGTTGTACCAGAGGTATATATGATTGTTGCCAGGTCTTCATATTTGATATTGGCAGCAATGCTTTGTACTTTTTGCTGTGCTTCTTCACTAGAAAGGGTCACCACTTCTTTCCAATGACGGGCATTGGCCACGTGTTCAAAAGTATAAATTTCCTTAAGTGAAGGCACTCGGTCCTTTACGGTTAAAACTTTATGAAATAATTCCTCATCGTTTACAAATACCATTTTCACCTGGGCATCGTGTAATACAAACTCCAGGTCCTGCACACTAATGGTGGGATATATGGGGGCCAGAATGGCACCGATCTGCTGTACGGCCAGGTCAAGCATGATCCATTCGGGCCGGTTTTTACTAAGAATGGCAATTTTATCGCGACTTTCGGCGGTCATATCGCCGCATTGGATGCCCAGGTTTAGTAAACCTGCGCTTAGTTTATCTACTGTAGTTTTTACATCCTGGGTGCTATAAGATTTCCATTGCCCGTTTTCTTTTGCAGCCAGCATGTTGGGCAATGGCTTTTTTTCTAAATGGAATTGCAGGCAATCGAATAATCGTTTGGGTTCGGTCATAGCTGTTTTTTAAATAGCCGGTCTTGGATTTTAATTGAATTTAGCAATTCTGCGCAAATAAAAAAAGTCCCGACGCAATGGCCGGGACTAATTATTTATTTTACTGTTTGGTAGTATTGCCCCGAGGGTAATTTGAATACCCGGTTATGTTGAAAGTAGTCGAATTTGTTATATTCTTCCTGGTGGGTCTTGGTCCAGTTTTCGTAGGCTGGCAGGTTGTTGGTAGTGCCAAAAACCCATTGGTTATAAGCATCGAACATACCCGCTTTTAACAGTTGCTGGTGATATTCGTATAGGCGGAAGGGAAATGCCTTGGCATATTTCGAAAACCATTCCAGCACGAACTTAGTGCGCACAGCCGATAAAGTTTCCGGAGTGACCCCATTGGTGCCCATAAATGTAGATTGTGATTTCATTACATCGAGGAATGCTTTCACAAAATCATTTTTTGTGTCCTGGTCTTTGGTCATATTGGCATCGGTGAATAATTTCTTGTAACCATCGAGCAGCACCATCTTAATTTCGGCAGTGCGTTTTGAATAGCTTTCAAGATTTATAAAAATTTCACCATAGATAAGGCACCATACTTTATCGGTAGTAAAATAGTAATATTTAGCGGCGTTATAATAAGTGCTTGAAAAGGAGGGGTCTGTTTCAATGCCTTTTTCCCATAATTTGATGGCATCGGTGTAATTTTTTTTGCTCCACAGCATTTCGCCATATTCATTATACAGGGTGCCGCTGTTGGGGAATTTCTTCAGGGCTGTCTTGTACATTTTTTCGCATTCCTTACCTTCTTCAATGGCCTTGTACAACATACCCAGGATCTGAAAGCTTTGTACATCCGCGTCCTGACGGTCGGGAAATTTTCTGGCCACTTCAATGCCATGCGAATAATCGCGGTTAAGGTAATAGGCAAAGGCCAGGTCTTTTTGCAGTTCCAGGTTATCGGTATTGGTTTGCAGTCCCCGGTTTAACACCAGAACGGCGTTGGAATAATCTCCCTGCTTCATGTAATTTTTGGCCGTTTCCTGTACAGTTTTTACATCAACAGGCTCCTGTTGGGCCTGTGTCATATTTACGGCCAATAATAAGCCTACAACTGGTAAAAGATGTTTCATACGGAGCCAAAGATAAGGGTTGTGGGGGCTTATTGTTGGGGAATAAAGTTAAAATCTGGGGGAGATGTATAATGGGAGGAGAGGTTGATAGGGTTGACACGTTAACAGGTTGACAAGGGAGGGTGAGTTGATCAGTTGACCAGGTTGATCAGGTTAACAGGTGACCAGAGCCTGCCCCGCTTGTGAGGATTGATAATATTGATTGGGCATAAGTGGACGTTTGCGCCAGGTATGATAATAATATTAACATTATAAACCCACCCCCCTACCCCCTCCTGGGAGGGGATTCCTTAAGACAAGCATTAACTAAACGACATTGAATGGGCAATAGGCAAGAGGTCTCGGCTTAGCCGGGAGCAATTGGCAATAAATTTTTAGGGGACATAAGATAATTATTAGTCGCAATAGTCGCGAGCCACTCACAACTCACAACTCACTTTCTCTCCGCCGGTTCATAAAAAGCTGAAAACCGGCAGGCGTTACTAATTTGTAGCAACTGCCTTTCCGGCTTTCTATAATTCGGCCTTCGGCCTCAATATGATTGTAATACTTGTTAACCTTTCAACCTATTAACCGTAAATCAAGTGTGTCAATAACCCATCCCTGAGCTTAGGTTCAAACCAGGTGCTTTTGGGTGGCATTACATTACCACTATCGGCAATATCGAACAACTGTTGAATGGTTACCGGATGCAAGCTGAAGGCTACGGCCATCTCGCCGCTGTTCACTCTTTTTTCCAGTTCTCCCAGTCCGCGAATACCGCCTACAAAGTCGATGCGTTTATCGGTACGCTGGTCTTTGATTCCTAAAAGTGGGTCCAACACCAGGTTAGATAATATAGACACATCCAGCACACCAATGGGATCGTTTGTCCAGGTACCTGGTTTAGCGGTAAGGGTATACCACTGACCTTTCAGGTACATGCCAAACTGATGCAGGGAAGCCGGAGCTACGGCGCTGCCTGATTTTTCAACAGTAAAATGAGCTCCTAATTTTTCCAGTAACGCTGCTTCGGTAAGGCCGTTCAGGTCTTTCACCACCCGGTTATAATCCATGATGTACAACTGGTTCGATGGGAACAGGGTAGTAAGGAAATAATCGGCTTCTGCCTTAGCCTGCGCACCCAGTGCTTTTCGCACCTTGGCTGCAGAGGCGGCCCGGTGGTGACCATCGGCGATATACGTTTGCGGGATCTGTGTTTTGAACAGATTGGTTATTTGGTTATTCACTGCATCATCGGTGATCACCCAAATGGTATGGCTGATAGCGTCATCGGCTACAAAGTCATACACCGGTGTGTGGGTGTTTTTCCATTGTTCAATCAGCGTATCCACTTCCGCATTGTTTCTGTAAGCCAGAAACACATTACCGGTTTGTGCACCGGTAGTGGCTATGTGATTAATACGGTCCTGCTCTTTTTCAGGGCGGGTAAACTCGTGTTTTTTAATAACATCATTCTCATAATCATCAACGGAACTGGCAGCCACCAAACCGGTTTGGCTTCGGCCATTCATTATCAGTTGATATATGTAATAGCAGGGTTTGTCTTCCCTGAATAAAATACTGCGTTGAATAAACGCTGCAATATTCTCTTTAGCTTTTTCATACACTGGCTGGCTATGGATATCCATATCCTCGGGCAGGTCGATCTCTGATTTTGTTATATGCAGGAACGAGTATGGATTACCTACTACTTCTTCACGGGCTTCTTTTGAATTCAGCACATCGTAAGGACGTGAGGCAACCTGCTTTGCCAGCTCGGGACGCGGGCGCAGGGCTTTGAAAGGAGAAATATTGGCCATTGTAATATTATTAAGCGTTTTTATAACCTTAAAAATTGCTTGGGCGCTGGATAATCAGGGTGATGGATTGAATCTGACAGATCGGATTGCATCGAAGCGAATGACCTGTCAGGTCTGCTTTACCCACCACAAGGCGAATTGCCGAGGCAGACCTTACAGGTCATGTCTCTTATCCTTTTTTATTTGCGAAATCCTTCATCAGGTCGGTCAATACCTGCACACTTGAAAGAGGCAAGGCGTTGTAAAGCGAAGGTCTGAACCCGCCAACACTGCGGTGACCTTTCACTCCATAAATATTGTTCTGCTTGCACAGGGTCAGAAATTCTTTTTCCAGATCGGTATTGTCCATCACAAAGCAGGCATTCATAATGCTGCGGTCTTCTTTATTGATCACCGTGCCTTTGAACACCGGTAAGCTATCGATGGTATTGTACAATAATTGCGCCTTCTGGTTATTGATCTTTTCTATTGCTGCCACCCCGCCCTGGCTCTTTAACCAGCGCAGCGTAAGCATACATACGTAAACTGCAAAAACCGGTGGCGTATTTAACATGGAACCGTTCTCGATATGTTGGCGGTAATCCATCATAGTTGCCAGTTTGCGGTTTACTTTACCCAGGATGTTTTTATTTACAACCACCAGGTTTACTCCCGCAGCACCTACATTCTTTTGGGCGCCGGCATAAATAAGGTCGAATTTTTTAAAGTCCATTTCCCGGCTCAGGATATCACTGCTCATATCCGCTACCAATGGTACACCGGCTTCAAAGAAAGGCGTGAAATCGTGCCATTGAACACCATGAATGGTCTCATTGGTGGTCAGGTGCAGGTATTTGGCTGTTTTAGGAACAGTGAATTGTTTGGGCAGGTGGTTGTAGTTCGATTCTTTAGCACTGCAAACTACTTCCACATGGCCGAATAGTTTGGCTTCTTTTATGGCTTTGGCCGACCAGGTACCGGTGTCGGTATAGGCGGCTATTTCATTATCATTCAACAGATTCATGGGAATTTGAAAGAACTGGGTGGAAGCGCCACCATGCAGGAACAACACTTCATGCTGATCATCAAGTTGCATTAATTCTTTCACCAGGGCAATGGCTTCATCCATTACTGCCTGAAACAGATCGGTGCGGTGGCCAATCTCCAGGATCGACAAGCCGGAGTTATTGTAATTTAAAATGGCTTCACTGGCTTGTTTAAATACTTCCGGGGGGAGAATGCTGGGTCCCGCGTTAAAATTGTGCATCATTGTTTCATCTTAAATTAGAAGGAGTGCAAAGGTACCTAATTTGGTGGACTAAAGACCCTTCAAATTTTGATGTTGATGCGTAATTCATTCATAATGAGTTAATCACAATCTTTGCCTATTGCCTTTCCCTGTAGCCATGCCTGGTTTAAACGGTCAAATTCGCGCTGGTCTTCTTCGCTGAAGTTCTTATGCGAGAGTTGTTTTAGGTCGGGTTGGCCGGCATTGACCCAGGCTGTATACCAAAAGGACGCCACGGCAGCAATGGATTGTTGCATACGCCGCTCGATCATGTTATTCAAAAGCTGGTCGTAGGCCAGACAGTAAGTACTGGCATATTGCCGGAGAACCTGGCCATTCCGGGGTTCAAAAGAATACTTCTGGTCGGCGGAAAACCGGGCGGTCAATTCCCGCTCAATTCGTAATACGGTGTCGGAAGCAGCAGCGCTTTCGAGCACTCGTTTCCAGGTAAATGCAAGCGGGTTGGCAAGGTAACTGGCTTTACCCATCAGAAAGTCCCAATTGGTAGCGGCCAGCAGTTCGGGAATACGCGATTCCCAAAAGGCATGAATACCCTGTTGGTTGGTGAGTTGCCCGTTGTGATTGCTGCATACATGCAGGGGTACATGTGCATCGGCGATATAATGCCCCAGATCGGCCGAAAGCTTCAGGATCTTCGCCTGATCTTTTTCCTTAAAGGCTGTAGTGAGCCGCTGCAGCATGATTTGAATGTGCCAGGGTACAATTCCATATGCCTGTAAAGTGTCATTGCCATATTTTTCAAGGGCTTTGGTGAACACGCGGGGCAATGAATCGAATGGATAGTTGCCGTAATGATCGATATCGATATAATGGCGGGCACCTTCTGCGGGTACCATATAACGACGTTTGTCGGGGTCAACGGCATGATCGGTGAGGAAGGAGAGATTGGGTTTATACAATACCATCATTTCGGGAGGCAGCATAAATACCGCATAATAATTTATCTGGCGGTGGGCGTAGAAACCCCAAGGGTACAGGGGGAGGTGGTAAAGTGTATATATAGTTATTAAAAGTAGCTTTTTCATTTGTGACAAGCGTTAAGGCAATGGGCAATAGATTTTTGGCGGCGCAAGGTAATTATTCATCTCAGCAGTCGCGAGCCCACTCACAACTCACAACTTGATGTCTTTGCAAAGATAGGAGCAACGTATTGTGAGAGCCGGTAGTTTGTCGGCTAAAATAAAAAAGGGAACTTCCATTAATTGGTAGTGTTCCCTTTTTTAGAGTATAAGTATAGTTATACAGCTTTTCTGCCTGCTGGCATTTACCTTATCCACAAAGGAGCGTCCATTGCCCATTGCCTATTTCCCATTGCCCTCTGGTGAACAACCCTTTGGCAGATGACCCACCTTGTATTTCTCTCTGCCCTCTTCCCTTTGCCTTCTGCCTTCCTATTTCCCATTACCTTTTGACGTTGCACTCTCTTCTTCGATGGTAGTAACGCCGCCTGAGATAGCAAACTTCATGGCTTCTGCTGAACTGATGTCGGTTAACAATTTTACCCGGTCGGTCTTAACAAAGTAAAGCCGGCCAGTGAGGGCATATGATTGAGGAACATACACCGCAACGTATTCCTGCAGGCCAAAGCCATGTACCTCTTCCTGGGTAATAAAACCGATCTGCCAAACATCAGTTGTTTCAATACTAACCAGTACAGCCTTATCAAATTTTCTTTTATTGCCGGCAAAGGCCTCAAAGAAATCTTTTACGGTAGAGTACAGGATCTTGATACCCGGGGTGCGTTCCAGTATTTTATCGAACAGGTCAACCAGTTTACTGATAATATAAGAGGAAGAGATATACCCTACCAGTATAACTATAAGGGTTACCAGTATAAATCCCAGTCCTGGTATTTTTTTAGCATTGCCGGCAGCGTCAGTACCCAATAAATCAGGGTTGAAATAGCTGATAAGGCTGGGCAGGATGTTGTCGACAAAATTAAATAAGGCAGTTACTGCATAAATAGTGATGGCTATAGGCGCTAAAATAATTAGCCCTTGCAGAAAGTACTGTATAACCTTTTTAAATATATGTGGAGATTTCATTAGCTGCTTTGTTTGTGCTTTCCAAAATTAGCCCATTGCGGGGGCTAATAAAATAAGCTTGTGTAAAGTTGTTTGTTTAAAGCTGGAAAGCAATCTGTTAGCAAAGATACGTGTTGGCGCAAATACTGTACCACAGCTATTATAAAGCATTAAATAACGAACATAGTTCGGTGGGGGCATTTGTTACAGGCGGTATAAAATTGGGGTCGGAAACTTTGGTAACGAAAAAAGTTTCCATAGTTTTGTGCCCGATAATTATGATACCAGACATAAACACAAAAGTGCGTATCCGGGATAAAGCGAAGGAATTATTCTTACGATATGGTATTCGCTCAGTATCCATGGATGATATAGCCAACCAGTTGGGTATGTCGAAAAAGACTATCTATCAGTACTATACTGATAAGAATGAACTGGTTGATGCGGTAATAGAAGATGAATTGCAGAATATGCAACATGATTGCCTGAAATGCGGTGAAGAGGCGAAGGATGCCATTGAGGAAATATTTTTAACAGTTGATCAGGTTGTTGAACAATTAAGTAGTATGAACCCCATGGTATTATACGATATGGAGAAATTCCATATTCGTGCATACCAGCGGTTTATGGAACATAAAAATAAATTCCTGTTACAGGTCATCAGAAAGAACCTGGAGTGGGGAGTGAAAGAGGGACTATACCGCCCCGATGTGGATGTGGATATAATATCGAAATTCAGGTTGGAATCGATGATGATCCCCTTCAACATAGACCTCTTCCCTCCATCGCGGTATAAACTATCTGAAGTTACCAAAAACATTATTGAACATTATGTATTCGGGGTTGCATCCCTGAAAGGACATAAACTGATTTTGAAATATCAACAGCATAGAAATAAAAATGCAAAGAACTATGAAACTGAATCCGGTAAGCATATCTAGAGTCGTGGTGATGCTGGTTTTAGCAAGCATCATGCGACCGGCTAATGCACAGGAAAAACATGCGTTCACCGCACAACAGGCGGTAGATTATGCCATGAAAAACAGTATAAACGTAAAGAACATCCTGCTCGACTACAAGTTACAGGAGCAAACAAACCGTGAAATAACATCGGCTGCGTTCCCGCAACTCGATGCAAGAGCGGGTGCAGTATATAACCCGAACATTGCCGTGCAGGCGTTCCCCAACTTTATTGCGGCTGGAACATATGGGGTTTTACAGCAGGAAGGCGTAAAAAATGCCTCCGGCCAACCCATTACTGCTCCGGGCGATTTTGGGTTGATCGAAGCCCAGTTTGGAACAAAGTATACCGCCAATGTGGGTGTTGATCTTAGCCAGATCTTATTCGATGGACAGGTATTCGTTGGTTTGCAGGCCAGAGAAACTTCGTTGCAATGGGCCAAAAAGAATGTTGAAGTAACTGAAGTGCTTATTAAAGCCAATGTTGTTAAAGTATACTATCAACTGGTAGCCGGTAAAACCCAGCTCGATCTGCTGGATGCCAACATTGAAAGATTATCAAAGCTGCAGCATGATACCCGTGAGATGTATAAAAATGGATTTTCAGAAAAGCTGGATGTTGATAAACTAACTGTTCAGATCGCTAACCTGGAAACCGAAAAAAAGAAGGTACAGAATAACATCTATACTGGATACCTGGGGCTTAAAATGCTGCTTGGTATGCCGGTAAAAGATGAGGTGGTGCTAACAGATACACTTAGCGACAGCAAACTCAAAGATGGTATCCTGGAATCCAGTACTTATAATTATTCTGACCGCAAGGAATTTCAATATGCCGAATTAGGAAAAAAGCTCAGGGAATATGATCTTAAACGTTATAAGCTGAGCCAGATACCAACTGTAAGGCTCACCAGTTCTTACTCAAAGAACGCGATGCGTAATAAGGCCGATTTCTTTGGCAAAGGCGACTGGTATACCTTTTCAAATGTAGGCCTCAACATTTCAGTTCCGCTATTTCATGGTTTCAGCACCCGGTCGAAAATTGAAACGGCCAAGCTGAATCTGGAAAAGACCTCCAATGATATGGAGAACCTGAAATTGACGATCGATCAGGAAGTGGCCATTGCCCTGGCAAACTTCAAGACTGCCATCGAAAATATGGATTATCAGAAGCAGAATATGAAGCTGGCAATAGAAGTATTTGATCAAACCCAGAAGAAATTCCAGGCGGGCCTGGGTTCAAACACCGAGATCAATACGGCCCAAACAGATCTGAAAAGCGCTGAATCTAACTATATAACCGCTTTACAGCAAGCTATTATAGCTCGTGTTGATTACATGAAAGCTATTGGAAAACTATAAGTTCAGTACTCTATAAAAACCTAAACCAACAAAATGCATTCAACGGATAAATTTACCGATATGAAAAGTACGTATAGCGTAATTGGCACTGTTGCAGTTCTTCTTTTATTAACAGCATGCGGTGCTACTTCTGGAAATAAAGAGCTGGAAGAGAAAAAAGCCAAACTGGAAGCATTAAAGAATGAGCAGGCCAAGTTGGAAAAAGAAATTGCTAAACTGGATACCAGTGCCGCAAAAGAAGAAAAACCCAAGCTGGTTGTGTTAAGTACTGTTCAATCTGCTCCTTTTACTCACTACATAGATCTGCAGGGTAAAATAGACGCTCAAAATATTGCCTGGGTTACGCCCCGCAACCAGGGTGGCCTGGTACGTGCTGTATATGTAAAACAAGGTGATTACGTACGTAAAGGTCAGTTACTGCTTAAACTTGATGACGGAACCGTTCGCCAACAGATTGAACAAAGCAATTTGACGTTGAGCCTTGCAAAAACTACGTATGAGCGTCGTAAAAATCTGTGGGACCAAAAGATTGGTACCGAGATGGAATTAATAAAAGCCAAGAATGATGTGGAAGCTGCTGAAAAGCAAATTGATCTTTTAAAAGAACAGCAAAACATGTCGAATGTATATGCTGAATTGAGTGGTGTTGCTGATCAGGTAACCATAAAAGTAGGAGAAACATTTTCTGCTACCAGTGCTTCACAAATGGGTATTCGTATCGTGAACACCGGTGATTTAAAGGTTACTGCGAATGTACCGGAAGCGTATCAAACAAAAGTACATGAAGGAACGGTTTTAAAAGTTACGTTGCCTGAGGATAATAATAAATCTATCAGCACAAAAGTATCTGTAACCGGTAAGCTTATCGATCCATCAACCCGCTCTTTTTATATTGAAGGACGTGTACCCGGAAGCAGTTTCCGTCCCGGCCAGGTGGCAATGGTGCGCATTCAGGATTATTCTGTTTCCAAGGCTATTACCATACCCATTAATACCCTGCAAAATGATGAAAAAGGAAAATTTGTAATGGTGGCTGCTACTGAGAAGGGTAAAAAAGTAGCTAAGAAAAGAGCTATAACTGCAGGAGCACTGTATGGCGATACGCTTGAAGTAACAAGCGGTCTGCAAGCCGGTGATGTAGTGATCACTGAAGGCTTCCAGGGTCTGTACGACGGTCAGGCCATCATTACCGATGCCAAATAGTATTAAGCAGATTTTGACTTACACACCAAATCTATTGTATGAGTGTTTTAGAAAATATTAAAGGTCCCTTCAAAAATTTCGGCCCCACTACGTGGAGTATAAAAAACAAGGCCTCTATTTACCTGGTCATGTTGGTCGTGAGTTTATTTGGAGTGTTCCAGTTCGTGACCTTACCCAAAGAACAGTTTCCTGATATCGTTATCCCTACCATATATGTACAAACCATTTATGTAGGTAATTCACCCAAGGATATTGAAAACCTGGTTAGCCGCCCCATTGAAAAACAGATCAAAGGGATCACCGGCGCCAAGATCAATAAAACCACCAGTACTTCCGTTGCGGACTACTCGGCCATCATGGTTGAGTTCAGCACCGATGTAAAAACTGATGTAGCGCTGCAGAAAGTAAAAGATGCGGTAGACAAGGCCAAGCCTGATCTGCCTACCGACCTTACTGAAGAACCCGCTGTTATGGAAGTGAGCTTTTCAGAGCAGCCCATCATGTACGTGAACCTGTATGGTGATTATGACCTGCCCCGGTTGAAAAAATATGCCGATGACATGCAGGATAAACTGGAAGAATTAAGCCAGTTGAACCGGGTTGACCTGGTTGGCGCACCCGAGCGTGAATTCCAGATCAATGTAGACAATTACAAAATGCGCAGCGCCAATATCACCTTCGATGATATTGCCAATGCTGTTTCCCGCGAGAATATGGATATCTCCGGTGGTTTGCTCGACGTAGGGAACACAAAACGTACGCTGCAGTTAAAGGGTCAGTTTAAAACCGCTTATGATATTCAAAAGGTGGTGGTGCGTAATACCAGCAGTTCGCCCATTTACCTGAAAGATATTGCAGAAATAAAAGACACCATCAAGGACAGAGAGAGTTATGCCCGCTTGAATGGTAAGAACGTAATTACGCTGAACATCATTAAACGTGCCGGCGAAAACCTAATTGAAACATCTGATGCGGTCAAGAAAGTGGTGGAGGAAATGCAAAAAACTTCACTGCCGAAAGACCTGAACGTATCTATAACCGGTGATCAGAGTAAAGCATCCCGCACTTCGTTCAACGACCTGGTAAATACCATCGTTATCGGTTTCGTGCTGGTGTTGATCATCCTGATGTTCTTCATGGGCGTTACCAACGCCTTCTTCGTGGCACTCTCGGTTCCCCTGAGTATGTTTGTGGCGTTTATCTTTCTACCCGCGGCGGACCTTATTGTAGGTACGCACGTTACGCTCAACTTCATAGTACTGTTTGCCCTGTTGTTCGGCCTGGGTATTATTGTGGATGACGCCATTGTGGTAATTGAAAATACCCACCGCATATTTGTTGAAGGCAAAGGACGATTGAATAGTGAACGATCGGCCATGATGGCGGCGGGTGAGGTATTCATACCGGTATTAGCTGGTACCCTGACCACACTGGCGCCCTTCGTTCCCTTGTTGTTCTGGCCTGGCATTATTGGTAAGTTCATGATCTATCTGCCTACGATGCTCATCTTTACATTAACGGCATCGTTGATAGTGGCGTTCATTATGAACCCGGTATTTGCTGTTGACTTCATGAACCATCCTGAAGGCGAACACAGACAACCCAAATCGGCCATCTTCCGCAAACCCGCTATATGGGCTACCCTGGTGGTAGGTATCTTATTCGATCTGAGTGGAGTTACCTTCCTCGGGAACTTTTTGATCTTCATCGTACTGATGATCATTCTGAATAAGTATGTGCTGGATGGAGTGATACATGCCTTCCAGAACCGTGCCCTGCCCTGGATCATGGGTCATTATGAAACAGCGTTACGCTGGGCCTTGAAAGGATGGCGGCCTGTACATCTGCTGCTGGGCACATTTGTTTTACTCATACTCACTTTTGTGTTCTTTGGCGCCCGTAAAGTGCCGGTAGTGTTCTTCCCCAGTGGCGACCCCAACCAGATCTATGTTTACCTGAAATTGCCGGTTGGTACCGATGTAAACTATACTGATTCCGTTACGCACACCCTGGAAGAAAAAGTTTACAAGGTGCTGCACATGGAGAAAGACAGCAAAGGAAATTATAAAGAGAACCCGATCGTTGAAAGTGTGATCAGTAACGTAGCGGTAGGCGCCGGTGATCCGCAGAGCGGCGATAGAAGTACAAGACCTGAGCTGGGCCGTATACAGATATCGTTTGTTGAATTTGAAAAACGCCATGGTGTTGCTACCGCGCCCATCCTTGATGAAGTACGCCAGGCGATAAAAGGTATTCCCGGTGCTGAGATCTCTGTTGACCAGGAAAAAGGTGGTCCGCCAACAGATCCTCCGATCAATATTGAAGTAGCCAGTGAAGATTTTGATAACCTGATCAAGACTTCCGTTTCGTTGAAGAACTACCTCGATTCTATACAGATACCTGGTGTGGAAGAGTTGAAAATGGATATTGACCTTACCAACCCTGAGGTGACCTTTACGGTTGACCGCGAGCGGGCGTTAATTGAGGGTGTTAGTTCTCAGCAAATTGGTATGGCAATAAGAACGGCTGTATTTGGCAGGGAAGTTTCGAAGATCAAGGATGGTGAAGATGAATACAAGATCCAGTTGCGTAACCTGGAAGGTCAGCGTAAGAGCCTGTCCGACCTGTTGAATATGGAGGTTTCCTTCCGTGATGCAAGTAATGGCGTAAAACACGTGCCCATCAGCTCGCTGGTAAAAGTTGATTATACCAGCACTTTGGGAAGTGTAAAACGTAAGAACCAGAAGCGGGTGATCACCATACGTTCAAACGTATTATTGAATGTGACCACACCTACCGCTGTAAACCAGGTAATAGCTACTCATATCGACAAGTTTAAACAAGGAGCTCCTGATGGGGTTACCATTAAACAAACCGGTGAGGGAGAGCAACAGGCCGAAACAGGCGCCTTCCTTGGTAAAGCCCTGGTGATTGCCCTGTTCTTTATCCTGTTGATCCTGGTAATTCAGTTCAACTCGATAAGTAAACCGGTGATCATTTTAACCGAGATCATCTTCAGTGTGATCGGGGTATTGTTAGGCTTTGCCTTTACAGGTATGCAGGTATCGGTGGTTATGACCGGTATTGGTATCGTTGGTTTGGCCGGTATTGTGGTAAAGAACGGTATCCTGGTTATTGAGTTTGCCGATGAATTAAGGGCTCGTGGTATGAAAACAAGGGAAGCGCTGGTGCAAGCTGGTAAAACGCGTATCATTCCGGTATTGTTAACTGCCCTGGCAGCGATCCTGGGTCTGATACCGCTGGCCGTTGGTTTGAATATCAACTTCGTTACCCTGTTCTCTGAACTGAATCCCCACATCTTCTTTGGTGGTGATAACGTGGTGTTCTGGAAACCATTGTCATGGACTATCATTTTTGGTTTGGCATTCGCGTTCTTTATGACCCTGCTGATATTGCCAGCCATGTACCTGATAGCAGAAAGGTTAAGAAGACCCATGCGTAAAATGTATGGTGGTAAATGGATCTCGTTTGTTGGTATTCCGCCATTAACGTTCATCTTTATTTTGTTAATGCTGGTTACCATGATGGTTCAGGGCTTTAAAGTAAGACGCAGAAGAAGAAAGCTGGCCGGTAAGAAGGAAAAAGTAAATGAAGCGTTTATTGGAAGCTGGTTCTAATACAGCTAAAAGCTTCACGCTTCAAGCTGCAAGCGAAAACATATAATGAAAAAGCCTCGCGATACATCGCGAGGCTTTTTCATTTTGGTGGAACTGCTATTTGTTGAAGTTTACTTATTTTCCAGTTTCGCGCGACGGCTGAAGCTTGCGGCTTTCAGCTTTCCGCTTTGGGCTTACAGCCGGGTCTTAAAATCCTTTTTTAGTTCCGTTTCCTTCAACCTGCTGACCATCAGTATTCAACTCTACAATTTCAAAACCGCTTTTTTGTAAGCCGGGAAGAATACGCATTTTATCGCCTACCAATACGATATTCACTTTATCGGGATGAATGTATTTTTTGGCAAGGGAATCAATCTCAGGCTTGGTGATGTTTTTCAGGATCTTGTTCTGCTGGTCAACGTAATTGGCGGGTAAATTATATTCCAGCATACGTTGAATAAAGCCGGCTTTTTGCATGCCGGTTTCATAACGCAAGGCATCACGTTGTCCAATAGCATTTTTCATAAATGTAAGCTCTTCCTCTTTGATGCCATCGGCGGAATAGTTCTTCAGTTCTTTCATTACTTCCGTTAAGGCACTGTCGGTAGCATCGGCTTTTATCCCTGAGCTGAAAGTAAAATCGCCTGTATATTCGTCGCCATTAAAGTTGGTGCGGGCGCCGTAGGTCCAGCCTTTGTCTTCGCGCAGGTTTATGTTTACGCGGCCATTAAAACCACCACCCAACGCAAAGTTCATCAACCCGGTTTTGAAATATTCACCGGTAGCATCATACTTTAAACCAGTCACGTCGCCTATTCTGAATTCAGTTTGTGCGGCCCTTGGAATATTTACCAGGTAAATTTTTGATTTAGTTACCTCCAGTGGCTTGGCTGTTACAGCGGGAAGTTCTATTGTTTTATTTGGCAGCTTATTCAGGAAAGACAGTTTGGGCAGTATTTCATTTTGGGTAATATCACCTACAAGTACCAGTTTGGTATTGGTGGCCGTCATGTAGTTATTGTAATAGTTCTCCACATCTTTCAGGGTGATCTTTTTTATGGTGCTTTCGGTACCATATTCATTCATGCCCAGAATATGATCAGGACCATAATCAACCAGCGCAATCACTCCATCAGCTACAACTGCCGGGCGGGTTTTTGCCTGCTTCAGGCTTTCCAGCGTTTGGTGTTGTATGCGATCGAAAGTTACTTCGGTGAATTTGGGATTGAACATCCGCTCCTGCAGCAGGGCCAGTGTTTTATCAAGGTTCTTTTTAAGCGCTTCCACTGTAAATACAATAGCGTCGCGGCTGCTGCTCACTTCAATACTGCTGCCCAGTTTATCCAGCTCAATGGTCATTTTTTCGGCCGTGTAGTTTTTAGTGTCTTCATTCATCATATCGGCAAACAGATTAGCGAGTCCTACTTTGGCCGTATCTTTTGCCTGCAATAAATGACCGCCTGGTATGGAGATGATGAGCGTTATTGTGGGGATCTCATTGTTTTCGGCCCCAATACAATGGATCTTGTTGGGGAGGTCCTTACGCCAGAAAGCCGGTACTTTTACAACCGGGTTAGGACCGTTGCCGGGGTGAACCGTGCGATCAAAATTGTCAGTTGCCTTTGTATACTTTAAACCGCCATAGCCATAATCAGGGGCGGTATAATGGCTTTTGTCTATTTCATAGTTGTCTGGCCCGGCAATAACATTTTCCTGTCCTTTGGGTAATACGCTTAATACAACCGCGTGTTTTCCTTTTATATACTGGTTGTATACCCGCATTACATCTTCTTTGGTAACGGCGTTATTCATTTTCACCAGGGTGCCAATCATGTTGGCGTTACCTGTTAATGTTTGAAAGGCTGCCAGTTGAAATACTTTGCCCGATACACTTTGCAGGCCATTGATATATTGTGCTTCGGTATATCCTTTGAACTTTTGAATGTCTTCATCGGTAACCCCGCGTTTTTCAAAATCATCGAGCGAAGTGCGGATCTGTTTTTCCATATCGGCAAGGGTTTTACCTGGCATGGGAACAACGCGGATGGTAAACTCACCGGCCAGTTCACTCAGCTGGCTGTATACGTTTGCCTGCAGGGCCAGTTGGGGTTTAACCAGGCTCTGGTACAATAAGGAGGAATTACCGCCACCCAGTATTTGCGCAAGGCAGGTGAGTGCGGGCATATCCTTATGATAGTTAGGTACCGTGGGCCATACGATATTTATCAAAGGGAGCCTGATGTAATTATCGGTATAGGAAACATAGCGGTCTTTATCGATCACTACGGCAGGCACTATTACTTTTTCAACTGCTGGTCCTTTAGGAATGGGACCAAAATACTTTTCTACCAGTTTAACTACATCGGCTGTTTTTACATCGCCGCCTACGGTTACCGTGGCATTATTGGGTCCATACCAGCGTAGAAAGAAATTTTTGAGGTCGTTTACATCAACGCGATTCAGGTCTTCAATATACCCGATGGTTAACCACGAGTAAGGATGGCCGTAGGGGTACAGGTTCCGGGAGGCAACTTCGCTCATCAACCCATAAGGGCGGTTGTCGTAGTTTTGTCCACGTTCATTTTTTACCGTTGCCCGTTGAATTTCGAATTTCTGTTGGGTAACGGCATCCAGTAAAAATCCCATCCGGTCAGCTTCGAGCCAAAGCATTTTTTCGAGTTGGTTCGATGGCACTGTTTCAAAGTAATTAGTGCGGTCGCGGTTGGTGGAACCATTGAGTGAGCCGCCGGCATCGGTAACCATTTTAAAATGTTCTTCATCTTTTACATGGTCGCTGCCCTGGAACATCATGTGTTCAAAGAAATGCGCAAAGCCCGATTTGCCTATTTGTTCACGGGCCGACCCTACGTGATACGTAACATCAACCTGTACAACCGGATCGCTGTGGTCTTCGGCCACGATCAATGTAAGTCCGTTTGGCAACAGGTATTTTTCGTAAGGAATAACGAGTTCATTGCCCTGACGGGTAATCTTTTCAATCAGCTTTGCCTGCGCGGCAACCTGGTTGTGGAGAGCTGGGAGAGCAACAGCCAAAAGCAGTATGGCCCTTTTCATATATATAATTTTTGTTAAACAAGTTTCGCTGTAAGGTAAAAGAATTATTATGGGGACGCCAAACCATTTATCAATAAAAAAATAATCCATACTCATGAAACGAATAGGCTTAATTTGCGACTAACGATGTTAAAGACGGCCCTCCTACGCTAAAGCTTCGGCGGGCAAGGTGACTGGCAAAAATTTAAAACTTATTATAAAAACATTAAACAGATTTACATGCGTAGCAACCACGAAATAGACTATAAGATTTATGGAGAAGAGATGCAATATGTTGAAATAGAACTGGATCCCAATGAAACAGCGATTGCTGAAAGTGGCGCCTTTATGATGATGGATGATGGTATTCAAATGGCCACTATGTTTGGTGATGGATCAAAACCACAACAGGGATTGCTGGGTAAACTGATGTCGGCCGGTAAGCGAATGTTGACCGGTGAAAGTTTGTTTATGACTGCCTTTACTAATGTGGGGCAAGGTAAAAAACGGGTGAGCTTTGCTTCTCCCTACCCTGGTAAGATCATTGCATTAGACCTACAGGAAATGGGTGGAAAGATCGTTGCGCAAAAAGATGCTTTCCTGTGTGCAGCAAAAGGGGTGAGTGTAGGTATTGAGTTTCAGCGTAAGCTGGGAACCGGTTTGTTTGGCGGGGAAGGTTTTATTATGGAAAAGCTGGAAGGTGATGGAATGGCCTTTGTACATGCCGGTGGTCACGTATTTGAAAGGACCCTGCAACCTGGTGAAGTATTACGTATTGATACCGGTTGTTTGGTGGCATATACCCAAACCATCGATTATGATATTCAATTTGTAGGTGGTATTAAAAATACCCTGTTTGGTGGTGAAGGCCTGTTTTTTGCAACACTATGTGGACCGGGTAAAGTGTGGATACAAACGCTGCCTATTAGCCGTTTGGCCAGTCGCATCTTAACTTATGGCGGACCTGGTGGTCGTAAAGAAGAAGGCAGCATCTTAGGCGGATTGGGCAATATGCTCGATGGTGATGGCTGGTAGTAGAAAATAAGAATTAAAGAGCCGGACTAAATGTTAGGCTAAAAAATAAAAAGGGCCATCCTTCGAATAGCGGGATGGCCCTTGACTATTTATATAAGGTAAGCTTATTTTCTGCTGGCGAGTTTCGATAACAGGCGTAACACTTCGATATACAACCAGATGATGGTTACCAGTAAAGCAAAAGCGCCATACCACTCCATGAATTTGGGCGCGCCTTGGTTAGCACCGTTCTCAATCATATCGAAATCCAGGATCAGGTTCATGGCGGCTAAGGCCACTACTACCAGTGAGAATCCGATACCGATAAGGCTTCCTTCATGCAGGAAAGGAATATCGATGTTGGCAAAGTGCAGGCCAATGGCAATCAGATAGAATACTGCAATACCCAGGGTAGCAGTGATTACGATCTTTTTGAAAGTTTGGGTAGCCTTGATGATGTTGAATTTGTACAACAGGAACATGGCTATTACTACGCCAAAGGTTAAGGCAACTGCCTGAGTTATAATATTAGGAGCGATTTTTTCGAATGCAAAGTTATAGTAGGCAGAGATCACACCTACTGCAAAGCCTTTGATGAGGGCGTATATGGGAGCCAGGTAGGGAGCCCATTGCATTTTGAAGACCATCAAAACGGCGATACCTAATGTGGCGAACACGCAAGGCCACATGTAAGGAGTTACATCAACACCGGAATAAACCATCTTCCAGGAAAAACCGGCTGCAGCCATAGTGAGTAAAAAAAGGATACCGAATTTGTTCAGGGTTCCTTTAACTGTCATAGAATCTGTTCCTGTAAGAGAATAGACCTTCTCGAAAGTTTTCTCGTTTAGGGCAGGATTACCGGATTTAAATAGAGCCATAGTGTTTAGAGTTTAATAATTGAGAGCAAAATACAAAAAACTGGGAATGTTAAAAGGTTAAAACAAGAGAGCTGGTGCTTATAAAAGAAAAGACCATCCTGACTTAGTCGGGATGGTCTTTTCTTTTTAATTATATTATCTTAATTATCCTTTTTAGGAGGATTGTTTCTTCTGTTGTCGTCTCTGCGGGGCGGTCTGTTGTCACGGCGGTGCTGGTGTTGCTGTCCCTGCCCTTGGCCCTTATTACCCTGACCTTGCTGTTGCCCTTGTTGTTGCTGACGAGGTTGATGATGTTCTTTTTGTTGATTGTCTTTTTGGTGGTGATGCCTTTTTTTCTTCTCGGCCCTTTCCAGACTGCGTAAGCTGATCTGGCCAACCACATCAACAAATTCTGGTTCTACCTCTTTTGGTTTTTGAGTGGTTACATCAACAGCTTCCAGTTCATCGGGCACCTGGTTTCTTTCGTTCAGCTGTTTGATCTTTCTTACCCGTTCAATGGTCAGCGGATACTGCTTGGTACTGTCGGGCAGGGTATACCACATGAGGTTTTTAAAGATATCTTTCTTTATCAGGATGGCGGTGCCTTTTGCTACCTGTAAGGTGTCGGCATTATCTGGAAAATGTTGTAAAGCATCCAGGTAAATATCCAACTCGTAGTTAAGACAGCATTTTAACCGGCCGCACTGACCGCTGAGTTTACTTTGATTGATTGACAGATTCTGATAACGGGCGGCGGTAGTATTAACTGATTTAAAATCGGTTAACCAGGTGCTACAGCACAATTCACGACCGCAACTGCCAATACCCCCTACTTTAGCGGCTTCCTGACGGGCACCTATCTGACGCATTTCTACTTTTACCCGAAACTCTTTGGCGTATACCTTGATCAGTTCGCGAAAATCAACGCGGTCATCAGCAATATAAAAGAAAGTGGCTTTGCGACCGTCGGCCTGAATTTCTACCTCAGTGAGTTTCATTTCGAGGTTCAACTGGCGGGCAATAGCCCGGGCCCTGATGAGGGCTTCTTTTTCGCGGTCTTTATTTTGTTGCCAGATCTCAATGTCTTTGTCGGTGGCGCGGCGTAATACCTTTTTAATATCGGGGTCGGTTTCGTCGGCATTTCTTTTCTTCATTTGCAGACGAACTATTTCGCCGGTAATATTAATAGTGCCAACGTCGAATCCGCTTACACCTTCAACGGCAACCAGGTCGCCTTTTTCAAATAAGTGAACAGTGGTGTTGCGGTAAAAGTCTTTGCGACTCCCGTTATTAAAAGTTATTTCTACAATCTTACAGCTCCCCGAAGGGTCGCTAAATGGCAGGTTACTCAGCCAATCGTGCACATTCATTCTGTTACAACCACCCGTGCTGCATCCGCCATTGCTTTTACAACCGGCAACTTTACCGCCTGTTCCGCATGAACTACATCCCATTCTTTATTAGGATTAACGATTTATAAAATTTATTTATGTTCGGCCGGATAACGCATGCAGAAATAATGGCGGGCGGGGTATTGTATTATACATTCCCTCCGGGTAGCCGGGGTGCGCCTATACTTGTTCAATGACGGGTCACAGTGTTATAACGTATTGAAAAAGACGCATTTATGGATAATATAGCGAAATAAGATAACCTGGTATATATAGAAATCCTGACTCGCATGCAACCCCAATCGCACAATTTTTCCGCATCCTGCTTTACAGGCCGATTTACAAATATAAGTTATTAACGTTAAAAGGGCTTGTATATGAATAACGTTTGTAAGTAAGCGATTAGCAGCGCCGGAAATGGGAGTGGGACAGTAGTATTATATTTTGATTGTCAATGCGCTATAGGAATTTAATTTTATCCCTTCTTTATAAATTATTGAAAATTAAGACTTTCTTTAAATAACCTCGGCTACCTGTTTACTTGCAAGTATGTGATATAATTTAATAGTGAGGGCGTGGAACAGCATTTTAGGGTTGGCGTTCCGTTCAATATAATAGGAGGCTTTGTCCAGCTCTTGAATAATAGCCTGTTGTTGCATGAAATTGGCAATTTTGTTCAGGCGGCCGGCAAAGTCTTTTTCTTTATCAGGCAGGTGCACATTGTCGGGCCCCATGGCATGCAGCCTGATGGCTTGTTCCAGCAGATGGGTAAAGTACCGGAGGAATTGTTTTTGTTTTTCGCGGCCCAGCTTACTCACTTCATCAATCCATTTTACCTGGGCTATGGGACCGTTCTTTAAAATGGCATTTAGCCATTCGCGTAACAACGATTGCCAGTCTTCATCGGCATGTTGCATTAACTGCAAGGCTTCGCGGTAATTGCCTTCGGCAATCAGGGCGGTTTGGCGGGCAGAGTCTTCGGCCACTTTTGCCTTGGATACCAGTGCTTCAGTAATATCCTGGTAGTTGAGGGCGGGTATTTTAATTAATTGGGTGCGGGATAAGATGGTTTGAAGGA
The DNA here is from genome assembly GCF_017742245.1 of Niastella soli. Taxonomy (GTDB): domain Bacteria; phylum Bacteroidota; class Bacteroidia; order Chitinophagales; family Chitinophagaceae; genus Niastella; species Niastella soli. The sequence goes on along the minus strand of NZ_JAGHKO010000001.1, from coordinate 828,369 downwards.
TCAGTGACTCATTTTCAGCCACCAGCACGAATAAAGTATTTGGCGGTGGTTCTTCAATCAGCTTCAATAATTTGTTTCCTTCATTGCCCAGGTATTCGGGCATCCACATCACCAGAATTTTAAATCCGCTTTCGAAGCTTTTGAGCGACAGTTTGCGGATGATATCGTTACACTCGTAAGCAGTGATATTCCCCTGTTTATTTTCCGCCCCTATAAATTGCAACCAGTCGTATGAATTACCATACGCATATTTGTCTATGAATTCGCGCCATTCGCTGATGTAATCTGAGCTCAGGGGTTTATCGCCCGATTTACGGGGAATAACCGGGTAAGAAAAATGCACATCGGGGTGCATTAGTTGCGCCATCTTCTGACAGGAGGGACATTCACCACAGGAATCAAACATGGCTGCAGATGGGGGAGGCGGTTCTTCCCCAAACAAAGATGGGCCCGGAGTTTCAGTGGCCCCCTTTCTGTTTACTTTTTCGCAAACGATGTATTGGGCAAATGCAATGGCCATAGGCAGGGCGCCGCTGCCCTCTTTTCCTAAAAACAAAAGGGCGTGGCTGATGCGGTTCTGTTGCACCATATTTACCAGATGCAATTTCACATCTGTTTGGCCAATAACATTTTTAAATAACATGCGGGGGCGAAGTTAAGTAATGTGCGAATGCGATTATGGGAAAATCCCGATGAATGGGTACAAGTTGTGCAAATGAAAATGCAAGGTAGTGTTAGCTGAGCGTCTTTTTTCGTATTAAATGGAAAGCACTCTTTAGAATGGAGATAAAAAACGGAAGCCCTGGCGTATTGCCGGAGCTTCCTGAATACTTTTAACGGGATCAACTCTTTTGGGCTTTAACTAGGAATAGGATCAAATTTGCTTTAAAGAGTTACCAGAAAAGTGATTGGGATCTGCCTTTCAACGGCATTGGATTTTTTTGCTGGTTTTTCATGGATATCTTCAGCTTTCACAGGATCTTTTGGATTTGGTTTACTTCAGATATCGGATGGTTTCTCTCGGACAATTGGATCGTTAAAAACGATATTGGATTGTATTTCAAAATTGTCATTATTAGCCCGCAAAGGGAACTTTATTCGTTCAAATGACATTTAATAGCGATGTGTTGACTGATTTTGCAGACGGGAAATTAGTGTAAACCCTTATATATTGGAGGGGTTTAACATTTACCTCCCTGAGTTTTGCTTGTGTGCAGAAAGCAGGCAATCGCATCTTCATATCATATATTACGCGAATATTAAAACCGGGTTGCCTGGAAAATAAAAAAGTCCTGACGGTACCGTCAGGACTGAGTATAATGCTGTGCAAGGTATTAGTTCAGGTATTTGGTCACCTCTTCGCTCGTAACCTTTGTTTTGTTGTGGATCACGGTGATTAGGTTTCCTTTTTCATCAAGCAGGAATTTGGTAAAGTTCCATTTAATCGGATCGGTAAACCCTTTTTTCTCTGCTTCGGCCACCAGGTATTTGAACAGGGGGTGAATATCGTCGCCCTTTACAGAAACTTTTTCTGCCATGGGAAAGCTAACACCATAATTCTTTTTGCAAAACTCCTGGATCTCTCCATTGGAACCGGGTTCCTGACTACCAAAGTTGTTGGCGGGAAAACCTACAATGACCAGCTTGTCTTTGTACTGCTCATATAATTTTTCCAGATCGGCATACTGAGGCGTGTTACCACATTTTGATGCGGTGTTCACGATCATGATCTTTTTGCCTTTGAATTTTTTAAAGTCAATAGTTCCGGCGCCATCCAGGGCAGGGACCTTAAAATCGTAAATAGAATGCGCTGCGATAAAAAGCAGGGATACAAGCAATAAACGTATCATAATTGGTAAAATTTAAAGTATAGTGTGTAATCGGCAACTTGTACTATACAAAGATGATACTAAATTGGTTGCTTTTCTGTAAAAATATGGTTAACGGCGAGTGCCGGTGTGCTAATTTTTTACTGAGCTATTGTCTTTCATAACATCCTAAATCAGCGGCGTTTCCAACTGGCCGGGGTTTGCCATCCAGGTCGAAAGTTACTCCCAGATTAGCCCCTTTGTTAATGGCCGGCGAGTTTTCGCTGAGGCGGAAATTGTAAAATTTTAGTTGTGTATTAATGCTGTCGAATGCAGGAGATTGATTGGCAATGATGTTTGTGGCTGTAACATTTGCCGGCTGGTTCTTCACTTTCCATAAACAGTTTTGAAAACTGACATTGAAAAGGGATTGCCCTTGTTTATCGGTTACCACTTCATCTTCGGTAGTTCCATTCTCGCCCCAGAAGATGCAATTTTTAAAACTGGCCGTACAATTGTCGGTGGATATTTTGTTTCCGTCTTTCGTATAATTGGTCACTACAAGAACGGGATCTTTATGCATTATATAAGTGTTTGACCAGGTTGCTGCGGTTATGTGTGAAAAATCGTAGTTGCCGCCGTAACCCAGTATAATGTTCTTTCCGCAATTACTGATAAGACAGTTCCGGGCTTTTATGTTTGAGCCTACAGCCATTATACCCGCATCGTAACAATTATCAATAATACATTCGTTTAAGGATACTTTAGGATTGGTGTTTACAGCTGCACCTGCGGCTACTATACCCTGATAGGCGTTCAGCAGGTTGGTATATTGAAGGGTATTGTCTTTACTTTTTGGAAGGAAATAAATGCCGGGCCAGCCACCGGGAAAATCGCGATAGGGATCATCGAGCCGGTCGCCTCTGAATACCACACGGGTACTGTCGTATTTTTCACCCACTACCTTTAGCGTGCCTTCAACAAAGATCGGGGCATCGGCATGCAGGTAAATACGGCAACCTTTTTCAATGGTAAGAGTGACGTTTTCAGCAATGTGCAAACCTCCCAGGATAACATACGGTACTATGTTGGTCCAGGTAACATTGCCGGTTACTGATCTTGATCGCATGAAATTGGCATTTTGTCCCCAGGCATCCAGTTGTACCCAACGTTGATTGCCGTTATAATCGATCAGGATACTGTCCTGTACTACAAAAGGCAGATCTGCAATGGTAGGATCGATCTTCACGGTTACAAAAACATAAATACTATCGTTGGCATCCATTTCGATGTCGTTTACTTCGGGGCCCTGCATGCCATCCACATTGATCTTGAAAAGGGAGGCATTGCCACCTTTAAGGGCCACCTTGCTCAAACGCAGCTTTTGATTATTGTCATTGTAAATACGAAAGTACCTGACAGTAGAACCTGTAGTGGTGAATAAGGTATCAAAATGAAGGCTGTCGGTGCTGGTGGTCAGCCTGGCCGTACTGCTGGTAATAAATGATTCCTTTTTGCAGGATATCAAAATGCTGGTAAGCAGTATGGCTGCTAAAATATATTTCATGTTCTGTAAAAATACAGGTTTTCGGATACAGATAAAACGACGCAGCTCTTGAGTTTATTTTATTGTAAATGCCATGGTCATTATGCTTACCCGGGTGTCGGCAGCAGTTAAAAGTTGCTGACCGCATGCCTCCAGGGTGGCGCCAGTGGTTATTACATCATCAACCAATAATATATGTTTCCCGGAAATCATTGCCGGTTGTTTCAATTCAAATTTGCCCTGCATGTTCAGCCAGCGGTTAATACGGTTCTTGTTTGTTTGGGTATCGCTTAATGTGTGGCGGTGGACAATATGTTCAAGCACAGGAAGCGATAAAACGGCCGCCATGCCCCTGCATAAAATAGATGCCTGATTATAACCTCGCTTTCGTTCCCGGGCTGCAAACAGCGGTAATGGCACCAGGGCATCGATATTGTTAAAGCGATGGGTTTGTAACAATGTTTCACCCATTTTGCGGCCTAAAAAAAATCCCAACTCTTTATTGCCTTTGTATTTTAATTCATGAACAATGTGTTGTAACAACGAATCTTTAGAAAAGTACAGGTAACTGGTGGCAGCGGTGATCGGCAAGCGGCCCCAGAAAATTTTTTCTACGGGGTTGCCGCCATGGTGATGAAACCCAGTTACCGGCAACCGGTTTATGCATTGCATACATAAAACCTGTTGCCGGCTCATAATGTCACTGCCGCAACCGGCGCAGTGGTGGGGAATGAAGAGATGTAGTAAAGGATGTAATATGTTTTTAAACATAGCAGTAGGTTAACTGCTACTAGCCAGGCCCCTGAAATATCGAATATTTTAATGTTGAAATAGTACACCTTCAAAATTCATTACTGATATTCAACAGTCGAGATTAAAAGAGGTATTGATAAACTTCTTCTACACGGCCCATGGGAACCACTTCAATATTACCAGTATGTTTTGCTATTGATTTTTGTCCGTACCGCGAAACGATGATCTTTTCAAAACCGAGTTTTTCGGCTTCCTGTATCCGTTGTTCTACGCGGTGAACGGCTCGTACTTCTCCGCTCAATCCCACTTCACCGGCAAAACAAACATGTGGAGGCAATGGGACATCTTCGTAGGAGCTCAGGAGAGCGCATAAAACGGCGAGATCGATCGAGGGGTCTTCTACCTTCAAACCACCCGCAATGTTCAAAAAAACATCTTTTACGCCGAAATGAAAGCCTCCTTTCTTTTCCAGTACTGCCAGCAGCAATTGTAAACGCCGCAGATCGAAACCAGATACGGTACGTTGTGGTGTTCCATACACCGATTGAGTAACCAGAGCCTGCACCTCAATCAACAACGGACGCATGCCTTCAATAGTGGCCGCAATAGCAATTCCACTCAGGCGGTCTTCCTTTGGTGTCATCAGTATCTCGCTTGGATTGCTCACTACCCGCATTCCGGCACCGGTCATTTCATAAATGCCCAGTTCTGAGGTGCTGCCAAAACGGTTCTTGATGGTTCGTAAAATACGATAAGCATAATGACGGTCGCCTTCAAACTGCAGTACAGTATCAACCATATGCTCCAGAATTTTTGGACCGGCTATGCTACCGTCTTTAGTAATATGGCCAATAAGGAAAACAGGTGTATTGGTTTCCTTGGCGAAACGTTGAAACTCAGCCGCCGATTCCCTGATCTGGGATATGCTTCCGGGTGACGAGTCGATATATGGCGATTGAATGGTTTGAATAGAGTCAACGATAACCAGGTGGGGCTTTAGTTTTTTGATCTCCTGAAAAATAGTTTGGGTTACGGTTTCTGTAAGCAGGTAAAAATTATCGTTCTGTATATTAAGTCTGTCGGCCCGCATCTTTATCTGCTGCTCACTTTCTTCACCGCTGATATATAATACAGTTTTATTCTGTAACTGTAAACCGTTTTGTAAAAACAATGTTGATTTACCAATACCAGGTTCACCGGCTATTAATACAATACTGCCAGGCACTATACCACCACCTAATACTCTGTTTAATTCTGCATCGGATGTAGTAATGCGTATCTGTTCGGTGCTGGTGATGCTGTGTAATGCAATGGTGCGAATAGATTTTGTTTCTTCGTGATAGTCATCCCATCCATTTTCTTTTTTAACGGATGGTTTTGAAATAACTTCTTCAACAAAAGTATTCCAGGTTCCACATGATGGACATTTTCCTAACCATTTTGCACTTTCATATCCACAATTAGAACAGAAGAATGCTGATTTAACTTTAGCCATGCGATAAAGTTAATGAAAAGCGCATCGGTAATTAAACAGCGGCATGAAAACAACTGTGGAATGAACAGATGAATTGGTGCGGGATGATTTTTGATAGAGGATATCAGATCAATGATGTTAATGAAAAATAAAAACAGCGTGGAGGGTGGTATGATAGTACAGAAAAATGAATGATCAAAACAATACTTTTTTGTATGATGAGGTAACCGAAAAATGCTGAAAAAAAGAGGTGAAAAACCAGCGCTTTTTTTTAAAAGTAAAAAGGCCAACATTGCTGTTGACCCTTTACTTACTAACCCATTAAATTCTTGCACTAAATTACAAATAAGCGCCACATAACAAAATTATTTTTTGGGGTTGTGAATAAATTCCAAGGCCTTATAATCGATTGCACAAATTTGTGAATTAGTGCCATAAAGTATTGATAATCATATTTTAATACAATTTTAAGAAATTGGTCAAAAAGCAGGTGATAAAATGTCAGCCCACTGCGATTATACGCTAACATAATGACAAAAAGGCCCCTGTTTTCTGACGAAAAATGGCGTAAAAAATACTCAAATAAAATGGTAACTGATTTGATAGATTATTGTTATTAATTAAAAAAAGAGTAAGAAAAATGACACCAGAAATTTGGTTGATTTCGATCCTGTTTTTAGTGATCAGTATGGTGGTGTCCGGTGTGCTAAAAGGCAAATTTGCAAAGTACAGCCGGGTGCCACTGACAGCCGGTTTAACGGGTAGGGATGTGGCAATGAAAATGTTACGTGATAATGGTATATACGATGTTCAGGTTAGGTCTTCCAACGGCTTTTTAAGCGACCATTATGACCCTGCTACCAAAACGGTAAACCTCAGTGAAGACGTATATAATGGTATATCAGTTGCTTCTGCGGCTGTGGCTGCCCACGAATGTGGCCACGCGGTGCAGCATGCCACTGCTTATCAATGGTTAGCAATGCGTAGCAAGCTGGTACCTGTGGTAATGTTCAGCTCGGGCATTGTGCAATGGGTATTATTCTTTGGAGTGCTGGCCGTTAATGCTTTCCCGGCTTTATTGCTGGGAGGAATTATACTTTTTGCCCTAACTACCTTATTTTCAGTAATTACGCTGCCTGTTGAGCTGGATGCCAGCAGAAGAGCCCTGGCCTGGTTAAATCGCAGCAGGATCACCGACGCACGGGAGTACCCGCAGGCAAAAGACGCGCTTAAATGGGCTGCCTTAACGTATGTGGTGGCTGCCCTGGCTTCCATCGCTACCCTGGTTCAATATATATTTATATTTCTGGGTGGCAGAAACAAGAATTAGGTGAAGACAATTAGTAAATACTTCCGAATTCAGAACCGCCTTATTTCTAACATATATTGCAAATTTTGATTTAGAGGATGTGCCCCGTTCGTTTGCTGGCGAGCGGGTTTTTTTTGTTATGGCAAGAACATGAATGGATTATGCGTGCAAAAGAAGAGTAAATGGGAGGTGATCTAGGTAATTTGAAGAATTTACCTACACACTTATCGGCAATAAATGCGCACTTATTGGCAAAACTGCACACTTACCAATTAATTCTTTGCGGTATAGTTTTTAAAAATAATTTTGACATGTCTGATTCACTTTTTTCCCTACGCCTTTCTGGTTTTATATTTCGATCGGGCAATTTCTTGCCCGATCCTTTTTTTATACCCACCTGAGAATCAATAGCAATTACTATAAGCAATAGACAATTTAATGATCTGGTCATCTTGATGGCAGATTAGCTTCCATTAACCATACCATACACTTTTCCTGCATGTTTTCCAATATTGGGATAGTCGAAGGCTAACCGGAGGACAAGCGAAAAATAACCGAAGGGATCCTGTAAGTTTTCTCTGAACGGGAATGCCTAAAAATGCAAAATTCCCGATGGTCGGGAATTTTGCATTTTATTTATTGCCAGTTGGCGGTAGCCTTGGGGCTATAATTTTATTTCGTCGTCGTGTTTGTCGAAGAAATGGAATTCAGTGAGGTGATAATTGGTATTCTCCCTGATCTTGACCTTCTGGCCGTATTTCCATCTCCATTTCCACTGTCTTGATTTAAACAGGCCTTTGGTAAGGTATGCATGCATAATGGGATGAACAACCAGGGTAAGGTCTTTATGCTGGTGGGTGATAAGATAACTAAGGTTCTTTTCAATTTCATCCTCCAGCAGCAGGGTAGAAGATATTTTACCAGTTCCGGCGCAGCTGGGACAAACTTCCTGGGTATTGATATTTACCTCAGGTTTCATCCGCTGCCGGGTAATCTGCATTAGCCCGAATTTGGAAATAGGCAGCACGGCGTGCTTGGCCCTGTCGGGGCGCATGCATTCTTCCATGGCCTCCAGCAACTTGCGTTTATTATCGGGCAGCTTCATATCAATGAAGTCAACCACAATAATACCACCCAGGTCACGTAGCCGTAATTGGCGGGAAATTTCCGCAGCAGCTTCGAGGTTGGTTTCCAGGGCATTTTGTTCCTGGTTATTTCCAACGCTTTTATATCCGCTGTTTACATCAATTACGTGCAGGGCTTCTGTATGTTCAATAATAAGATAGGCTCCGCTGGGCAGGTTAACGGTTTTACCAAAGGCGGCTTTCACCTGTTTGGTAATACCATACTGGTCAAAAATCGGCAACCCATTATTATAATAGGAGACAATTTCTGCTTTTTCGGGGGCAATGCGCTGGATGTAGTTACGGGTATCGTTATAAATATTCCGATCATTTACAACAACCCGGTTAAAGTCTTCATTCAGCAGGTCGCGCAAAATACTGGTGGTTTTTGTTTGCTCACTCAATATTTTAGCTGGGGCCACTGCACCTTTCAGATTTCTTTGAATAGTTTCCCAGGTCTCAACCAGTTCGGCCAGGTCCTCGTGCAATTCGGCAGTATTTTTTCCTTCTGCAGCTGTGCGAACTATTACCCCAAAATTTTTGGGTTTAATAGCCTCCACAATTTTCTGTAACCGTTTTCTTTCCTCAGCAGAATGGATCTTGCGGGAAACGGCTACTATATCATTAAAAGGAGTGATTACTACAAAACGTCCGGGGAGGGAAATTTCGCAACTAAGGCGGGGGCCTTTTGCGGCGATGGGTTCTTTCAATATCTGCACCAGAATATTCGGCTTACCGCTTAATACTTCGTTGATTTTACCGGTTTTTATAATTTCCGGTTCAACCTGGAAGTTGGCGAAGTTGAAACCCTGGGGGCTGTTATCATTAATAGCCAGCTGGGTGAATTTCAACAACGATCGGGCGTATGGGCTAAGATCTGTATAGTGAAGGAAGGCATCCTTTTCAAATCCTACATCAACGAATGCAGCATTAAGTCCAGGGATGAGTTTCTTTACTTTTCCGAGATATAGGTCTCCCACCGCGAAGCTTGCATCAGCTTTTTCATGATGCAATTCCACGAGTTTCTTGTCCTCTAATAGGGCGATTTCAACACCCTGAGGCGCTGCATTTATAATTAGTTCCTTATTCAAGCGTACTGTCTTTATACCGTCTAAACCATCTCATCACTACAAGGAAAGGTGCTGAAGAGGAATTAGTTGTCAGGTATCAGAATCAGCCTAGTAAGTACCCTAAAGTAACCTGTAATAAATGACAACATAACTAGATTCAGCGAAAGAAGGAAAAGGCCTCGCCGGAAAGGCGCGACCTTTTTCAAGAAGATAAAACTAGCGGTTCTTCTTCTTATGCCGATTTTTTCTTAATCTTTTTTTACGCTTGTGCGTGGCTATTTTATGACGCTTTCTTTTTTTACCACAAGGCATATTACACCAATGAGTTTAAAATTAAATAATACTGTTTCAAATGTCTTTGCCGGACAGGTTTAATTATTTATTACCAAGTAATATTATGCGTTCGTCGATTTCTTTAACAACCTCGGCATTATGAATGTGCTTCTTTCCTTCCTTATACCATTTCACTGCACTTGCCTTGTCGTTTTGCCGTTCATAGGCTTCAGCCAGCATCATTATCGCTTCCAGGTTATCAGGCTGATGATGCACTACTTTCAGCAGGCGTTCAGTCGCTTTGTCAAACTGTCCCGAAACCATACCGCCTAAACCGAGCATAAATTGCGCATACATATTTTCCGGATCCCGTTCGGCCACTTCTCTGATTTTCATGATCCCTTCCATTGGCGAGTCGCTGATGCCTCCGAGGAGGTAGCAACTACCCAGGCCAATTTTAAGTGAATCATTGTCCGGAGCAATTTGTAATGCCTTCTCAAATAACTCTTTAGCTTCAATTCCCATCCACCGCTGTAACCCTGGGTTATCCTGGCGGCGAATGCCTTCTAAAAAGAATTGGGCAGCAAAGGTGAGACTTTTTTGAGAATTTTCCAATTTAGCGGCTTCAGCCATATAATAACCGAAGGGAAGGAGCAAATGCGCCGTATCTCTCCAGAAGCCGGCCAGCTGTTTATACACCTTTATCTGCTGTTCTTTTACGTCACCACGCACCACGGCCGTTTCCAACTGAGCAACCTGGGCCTGCTGGGCAGGCGTAAGCTGCTTCTTGGATGCTTCCAGAATGGCAGTAAAACTTATTTCTTTAGGACTGGCCGCTGCTGCAACAGGGCCAGGGTTTTTTTTAGGGGGAATGGTTTTACCAAAAAAGAAGATCAGACACAGGAGCGCGACTCCACTGCCTACCAGAACCAATTGTTGCTTTTTCAAGAATCAAATCATTTAAGCAACAAATTTACATCTCATCATCCGGGTTTGGTTGATCTTCTTTTACTGATTGCAGTTTTTTAACTTCTGCAACGAATTCTTTGGCTGGTTTGAATGCAGGAATAAAATGTTCGGGAATATGCACCGCAATATTCTTTTTGATATTACGGCCAATTTTAGCAGCTCTCTTTTTTGTAATGAAGCTGCCAAATCCACGAATGTAGATGTTCTCGCCCTGGGACAAGGTGTCTTTTACTTCCTTGAACATGGTCTCCAGCGTAACCAGCACATCAACCTTCGGTATACCTGTTTTTTCCGATATTTGGTTAACGAGGTCTGCCTTTCTCATGTCGCATGAATTTTTACGGGTTTACAAATTTTTATTTTTAGAAAAAATTTTCATAGGAAATGTCAAAGGCAATCTACACTAAATCAATTCTTTAATGAAATTAACGGTAAATTTTCACATTTGCAAGAAAAGTATAAACAATTGAAAATGAATTTTAAACAATTTTTGTGCCTGTTTTTCTACTAAAGTCATTCATTTTCATTGAATTGTGAATAAAAACGGCTGCAAACAAGTATTAGCAATTTTTTTCAGTTTGAGTAAAACCCGCATTCACAAAGCCATTCAAGAGCCAAAAATGGCCGGTTGGCAGACTGGATACAGGAAAAACGAGCAATAATTACATGAAACGTCCATCCCCCATGAAATCGGGATGGTAAGATCCATCTGGCCCCAATAAATTAATATTTTCAGATGAAACCTGATTTTACGCGTAGGTTATTACAATGGAATAAGGACAGTAACAATAGAGCCATGCCATGGAAAGGTGAGAAAGACCCTTATAAAATATGGTTGAGTGAAATCATTCTGCAGCAAACAAGAGTTGAACAAGGCAGGAGTTATTATGAAAAATTCATTGCAGCATTCCCTACAATAATTCATTTGGCCAAAGCGAATGATGAGAAAGTTTTTAAGATGTGGGAAGGACTTGGTTATTACAGCCGTTGTAAAAACCTAATTGCTACTGCCCGCAAAATAGCCCATGATCATAAAGGCAAATTCCCTGCTACATATGATGAGATAAAAGCATTGCCCGGCATTGGACCGTATACGGCGGCTGCCATCTCCTCCTTTGCATTTAATGCACCACATGCAGTGGTGGATGGCAACGTACAACGCATACTGGCCCGTTACTTTGGTATTGACACCCCTATTGATACTACAGCAGGCAAGAAAGAGTTTCAAACCCTTGCACAGTCGTTATTACACCATGATGGACCAGGCATCTATAACCAGGCCATTATGGACTTTGGCGCTGTTATATGCAAGCCACAAAACCCATTATGCGGCGATTGTATACAGAACAAAGTGTGTGAAGCATTTAAGCAGAATACCGTAACACAGTTACCGGTAAAGCAAAAGTCAATTATACGCAAAGAGCGCTGGTTCTACTACTTTATCATAGAATACAGGGGCAAGTGGTATATTAAACAAAGAACGGGTAAGGATATATGGGAAAATTTATTTGAATTTGTTTTGTTTGAATCGCCCAATGCCATTGAAAACATCACTCCTAAACTACCATTCTTAAAAAAACTGGTCAATGGCCAGCAATGCCAGGTTGAAAGCATCAGCCGAACGTACCGGCAACAGTTGACCCATCAAACCATACATGGCCGGTTTATAAAGATCAAAGTACAGGAAGCGTTACCCATCTTGAGCAATTTTTTACTTATCGATAAGAAGCAAGTATCCAACTACGCCTTTCCCCGGGTAATAACTACGTTTTTGGGTGAGCCGGCATCTACGGCCCAGTTGTTTTAAAGCCGTTAGGAATCTTTATTATCGTTCATATGACGTAGCGGGCACTATTATGTACGGGTGGCTATACCTGGTAAAAACTATACTATTTGTGAAAGTCACTACAGATAAGTATCCGGGTCATAATCAGGCTAAAAAAATCTCTTTTTTTCTATTAAAAAATTTAACTTTAAAAAGGAATAAAAAGGCGCAGACGATTATATAACATCAAATTTACCATCTTATGAGAGGAGTAAACAGGGTAATGCTAATTGGTAATTTAGGAAAGGACCCGGATACACAGCACCTCGAGGGACACATTGCCGTAGCAAAATTTCCTTTGGCGACCACCGAAACATTTAAAGACAGATCGGGCAAGCTTATTTCTCAAACAGAATGGCATACCGTGGTACTATGGAGAGGATTGGCTGAGCTGGCGCAAAAGTACCTACACAAAGGTAGCCTGGTATATATTGAGGGCCGACTTCGCACGCGCAGCTGGGAAGACAAGGAGGGTAATAAGAAATTTGCAACAGAAGTAGTTGGAGATAATCTGATCATGTTGGATAAAAGGGCCGATGCAACGCATGGATCGCATGGCACTACTGCCCCTCATAGCGAAAATTTGGAAGGATTTAACAGTGCCGATATCCCACCCATAGGTGATACTCCATCCCAGGATTTGCCATTCTAACCCAACGCATTATTTTTGCAGTTCAAAAATAAATTCAGCAGGGGGCCGATTAAAGGTGTACTATATTGCTTTTAATCGGCCCCTTTCTGATTAACTTTGTTAATTAAGGATTTAACGACTGGGATGCAGTTCGACTTGATGAGATCAATATTATTCATGAAAACCCCAAGTTTTGGATAAGCCTTTGTTGATTTTTGGATCTGAGTATGGGTATAAGCTGCTGTTGATGGTGACCAACGTTCAGGCTACCACTCTGCTGGCTGCCGCAGTGCTGGTGTTATTACTGCTCTCTTTTTTTATTTCCGGTGCTGAAATGGCGTTCTTTTCACTGACGTACCGGGATATCAATATGCTCAAGACGAAGCAGGATACTGGCTGGAAAAGGATTGCCACCCTGTTGGAAGAACCCAGGGCGCTGCAGGCTTCTTTAATGATTGCCAATACCCTGGTGAATATTGCCATCATTATACTCTTGAATTTCTTTATTGACCAGGTACTGGTCATGAGACCTGGCAATGTTTCAATGTGGGTAGGTTATGGCATAAAACTGGTCATTATTTCCTCCCTGATCGTCCTTTTTGGCGAGATATTGCCTAAGGTGCGCGCCTCACAAAACAACCTGCGCTCAGCCTACGAAGCCTCCTTTCTGGTGGAAGTGATCTTTTACATGTTCAAGCGCATCTCCAACTGGCTGCTCAGGATATCTGATCGCCTCGAATCGTTGCTAGGCGGCAAGGCGTCCAGGGCATATACCCATCAGCAGCTGGAACAGGCTATTAAAAGCACTATACACGAAGAAGAGGAACAACGCATCCTGGCCGGTATTTATAAATTCCCCAATATTACCGTAAAACAGATCATGCGCACCCGGCTCGATGTGAATGGAATTGAATATGAAGCCAACTTTCAGGCATTGAAAAGAAAGGTGGAGGAACTTCACTATTCCCGCCTGCCGGTATACCGAAAAAGCCTTGATGACATTGTTGGTATTGTTCACACCAAAGACCTGCTTCTGTATTTGAACGAAGCCGATAATTTCGATTGGCATGTAGTTGTTCGGCCGCCGTTCTTTGTACATGAACAAAAACATATCGAAGACCTGCTGAAAGAATTTCAAACCAGGCATGTGCACTTTGCCGTGGTGGTTGACGAGTTTGGCGGAACCAGCGGTATAGTTACCCTGGAAGACATACTCGAAGAGATCATTGGCGACATCAGGGATGAATTTGATGAAGAAGAAACCGGTATCAAGAAAATAGACGAGAACACTTTTATTTTCGAAGGCCGCACCATGATACACGATGCCTGCAAAATTATGAACCTGGCAGAAGATACATTTGACCAGGTTAAAGGCGACAGCGATTCCATGGCCGGGTTAATGCTGGAACTGGTAGGGGAAATTCCCAAGGTAAATGATACCGCCTCTGTGGGCGATTTTGATTTTATTGCCCTGGAAGTTGACCGCAACCGCATCAAAAAAATTAGAGTCGCCATCAATATTAAACAGGATAAACAAATAAGCTAGCCAGGAACAACGTAAAAGGCCCGAGGTGTAAGGTTCCTGAACCCCGCAATGGCGGAGAAAGCGCTGAAACCAATAGTATAATTAAATGAAAACTTCTCTTATAAAAGTTACTTCCCTTATCGTTTTGCTGATTTCGGTAGTAGCCTGCAACAGTACGTACACCCCGAAACGGAAAGGATATTTCAAGATTGATTTTCCCAAACACGAGTACAAATTATTTGAACAACCGGGTTATCCTTACTCATTTGAATATCCGGTCTATGCGGCTGTTTTAAAAGACACTACCTTTTTTGAGGATAAACCTGAAAACCCTTACTGGATCAATATCGACTTTCCGCAGTTTCATGGAAAAATATACATCAGCTATAAGGACATTGGCAAGAACGACCTGAACAAGCTGGTGAACGACGCTTACAATATGACCTATAAACACAGTACTCGCGCAACGGAGATCGTTGATTCCGCCATGCATACACCCAATGGAGTAGGCGGGGTGTTTTTTTCGGTGGGAGGCAATGCCGCCACCGCCAAACAATTTTTTATAACTGATTCTGTCAGACATTTTTTACGGGGTGCCCTGTACTTCGATGCCAGCCCCAATGAAGATTCCCTGGGAGTGGTAAACAACTTTTTACAGGACGATATGAAGCACCTGATCAATACGTTCAAGTGGAAATAAGGGTGTTTAACCTGTTAAATGCCAGTTACCGGAAAAACTTTGCCAGCCCCACTGACGGTTTATATTTAATTTTACGTTTTAAAACCTTTTTAAGTGATAGTAGTAGACAAAGTGTTGATCAGTGATGAAATTGCAGAAGCGCAATTTGTATGCGACCTTAACAAATGTAAAGGTGGCTGTTGTGAAGAAGGTGATGCCGGCGCCCCACTCGAGGATGAAGAGCTCGACATCATGGTTGACCTGTATGAAAAAATAAAACCTTACCTCACCCCGGCTTCTATTGCCGAAATAGAGCGTAAAGGCAAATATGTTTATCATAAAGAATTTGGCTGGGTGACGCCCACCCTGGGCGGTGATAACGAGATCTGCGTGTATGGCACACGCGATGAAAAAGGTATTATAAAATGCGCCTTTGAACAGGCCTATAACGATGGCGTTATCAATTGGAAAAAACCAATTAGTTGTCATTTCTTCCCTATAATTCAAAAAACCGGCAAAAAGGGCGATTACGATCGAATGAACTATGAGCCGCGGCCTACTTTGTGTAGCCCCGCCTGTTCACTGGGAAAGAAATTAAAAGTTCCGGTGTATAAATTCCTGAAAGAACCCATTGTTCGCAAATACGGCGAAGACTTTTACAATGCGCTGGAAATAGCCGCTACAGAATATAAATCAGACAGTAAATAAACCTGGTTCCTCTGAAAAAGGCACTCTGACTACCAACGGGATAGCTCAGGATTATGAGGCCGAAAGTATCCAGGAACTTAGAACACTGGAATACAGGCCACAAGCTTGATGCCGTACCCCGCAGGCAAAGGCAGATTGCGGAAAGCACAAAAGAACTCAGAACTTAAAATAAGACTTAGAACCATATGAGCGAGCATGCTGACTCTTTCATGGCTAAAAGCACCATTAAGGCTGCTGATCTGGAACACAGAAGGAAAATAAACTTCAACATAAGTAAATACAATGCGTCAGTACCTCTTGGAAAAACGCAGTTTACCGACGTTCACCTGGCACGAGAAAAAGCTAAAAATATAAAATGGCGGGCAATTGAGAACCTGGATAAGAACCTGGAGCAGTTTGAATCCATTTTAACTAAACGCGGCGGAAAAGTGATCTGGGCTGAGGATGCCAAACAAGCGGTTGAAGAAGTACTGAAAATTTGCAAGGCGAAGAACTGCAAAACGATCGTGAAGAGTAAAAGTATGGTGACGGAAGAAATTCACCTGAACGATCATCTGGAAGAACACGGCATTGAAAGTGTGGAAACCGATCTCGGTGAATATATTCAACAGCTGGACGGCGAACCTCCTTACCATATTGTAACCCCTGCTATGCACAAAAGCCGGGAAGACATCGCCAAATTATTTGCCGAGAAATTGAATGTGGCGCCTAACCTGTCGGCCGAACAACTGACCCTGGTGGCGCGTGATAAATTGCGGGAGAAATATGTACAGGCTGAAATAGGCGTCACCGGCGCCAATTTTATACTGGCCGATATAGGTGGTGTAGCTGTAAGTGAAAATGAAGGAAATGCCCGTTTAAGTAACGCGTTCCCCAAAACACATATCGTTATCACCGGGATTGAAAAGGTGATTCCTTCCATGAATGACCTGGCCCTATTTTGGCCATTGCTGGCAACCTATGGTACCGGTCAGCAGGTCACTTCTTATAACACCATTATCTCTGGGCCCAGACAGCCGGGCGAACCCGATGGCCCCGATGAAATGTATGTAATTCTGCTTGATAATGGTCGTACCAACATCCTGGCCAATGAAAGGACCCGGGAAAGTTTGTATTGCATTCGCTGTGGTGCCTGTTTGAATGCCTGCCCTGTTTATAAAAACATTGGTGGCCATGCTTACGAAACAACTTATAGCGGCCCAATTGGGGCTGTAATTACTCCGCAATTAAAAGGCCTTGAAGAATGGAAGCACTTAAGCTATGCCTCCTCATTGTGTGGTAACTGTACAGAAGTATGCGCCGTAAAGATCAACCTGCACGAAATATTGCTGGAGAACAGGCATGATGCAGTAGAAGACGGGGATTATAGTTGGGGCGAAAAAGTAGCCTGGAAAGTGTGGAAACAAGCCTCCCTGCACCGGAACATGTATAATATGGGTAACCAGAAATTAAAGAACTGGATGGTAAATAAAGTGTTCAAAGGCTGGACCACCCACCGCGCCGACCTGAACTTCGCCGGAAAGACATTTAATGAGATGTGGCGTGAGAAGAAAAGATAACTGAAAAAGTCAACTATTACAGTTGACTTTTTTATTTTGCAGCTACCGATGCTACTTCTTTATACTCATACCATAACGCCACGATTGCAATACATCGTGGACTTTATTAGTAAAGAATTGTTTGATAAAGCCATCACTATCACTACCGATGCGGCTTACTTCAAGGCATCGGACCAACCGCGTTTAAACTATTCGGCCCAGGAGTTTTCTGATGGAGAATTCTTTTTGCGCTCCACCCATTTACTTTTTGAAACTGGTATTCGCCCCCAGCACTTTGAATGTTTTGAGGTGAACTTTTACAAGGCGTTTTACGAAACATCGGGCGATTTTCCATTCGATATATTTGCGGCTTCCTTTTATTTATTGAGCCGGTACGAAGAATACCTGCCACATGCCATAGATGAATATGGCCGTTACGCGCACATAAACTCCCTGGCACATCGTGAACACTTCTTAACACAACCGTTGGTCAATTACTGGCTACAATCGTTTAAAAAGGCATTGGAATACAAGTTCCCTGAATTGATTTTTAAAAAGGCGCAATTCAAATGCTTATTGACATACGATATTGACATGGCCTGGTCGTACCTGAATAAAGGCTGGTTGCGAACTATAGGCGGCTTTTATAATTCCATTCGCAAAAAAGAATGGGCGCGCGTAAAAGACAGATGGCTGGTTTTACGGGGTAAACGGAAAGATCCCTTCGATTGCTTCGAGTGGCTGGATGCCTGGCATTTATACTGTCGCCTGAAGCCTCATTTCTTTTTCCTGGCTGCTAAAAAATCTGGCCGTTACGATAAAAATAATTCCTGCAATAAAAAGCCATTCCGCGATCTGATCTCCTATTACGCCAAGACCTGGCATATAGGTGCGCATCCATCCTGGCAAAGCGGCGACGATGCAGCGTTGTTAAAAGAAGAACTGGAATGGCTGGAAGTGGTAGGGGAAAAGAAGATCACTCACAGCCGGCAGCATTACATTCGTTTTTTCATGCCTGTAACCTACCGACGGTTAATTGAAGCAGGCATCGAGAAGGATTTCTCCATGGGCTATCCTACGATCAACGGATTCAGGGCATCTGTATGCTCGCCATTTTATTGGTACGATCTCCAAAAGGAGCAGGCGACTTCGCTGCTGATCTATCCGTTTTGCTTTATGGATGCCAATTCATTATTTGAACAAAAGCAAAACCCACAACAAACATATAATGAGCTGGTCCAGTACTATGAGCGGGTAAAAGTTTGTAAAGGTGTTTTTATTCCGGTCTGGCACAACTTCATATTAGGTACCGATCCCACATTCGAAGGCTGGCGCAAAATGTTTGAATTGTTTATGAAAGAAACAGTGTATTGGGATGCTTATACTGACGAATAGATACAACGGGGAGGTTTTCAAACATATTTCGCAGGGGGCTTACCCGGACCTCACAGGGACTTTATCCCTGTGAGGTCCTTGTTAGGTCCTTGTGAGGTCCTTGTTAGGTCCCTGTTAGGTCCCCCTTTGATGTCATTAAAATTCAGGCGCAATTGGGCTTACATAAAAAAAGAGGGTGTATCAAAAGTGATACACCCTCTTTGCAATTATAATAAGCGTGCTAATTAGTGTTTGAAATGCCGCATGCCAGTCATAACCATAACTAACTGATGCTGCTGGCAATATTCGATTGAATCTTTATCCCGTACAGAACCGCCAGGTTGAATGAAGGCAGTAATACCGGCCGCATGACCCAACTGAACGCAATCATTAAAAGGGAAGAAGGCATCGCTGGCCAGTACAGCACCATTCAGATCGAATTCAAATTGACGGGCTTTTTCCAGGGCATGACGCAAAGCATCAACGCGGCTTGTTTGTCCGCAACCCTTGCCAATGAGCTGTTTATTTTTAACCAGTGCAATAGCATTTGACTTCAGGTGTTTGCAAACAATGTTGGCAAACTCCATATCGCTTTTCTCGTTGGCTTTGCTTTCGCGGCCACCTACTTCTTTCCACTCCAGGTAATTGCCTTTATCTTCACCCTGGGCCAGAACACCATTCAATACTGACTTATATTGATTTGGGCGGTTGGTCGTTGATTTCTGTTGTAACAGAATGCGGTTTTTCTTTGATTTTAAAACCGCCAGGGCGTCTTCATTAAATGAAGGGGCAATCAATACTTCAAAGAAGATCTCATTGATTGCATCGGCAGTGGCCTTGTCAATAGGTTTATTACAAACAAGTACCCCACCAAAAGCGCTTTCAGGGTCGCCGGCCAGGGCTGCATCCCAGGCTGCTTTCACAGAATCTCTGGAAGCGATACCACAAACGTTGGTGTGTTTGATGATTGCGAACACCGCTCCGGTTTCCCCAGCAGCAAAATCATTGATCAGTTGTACCGCCGCATCTACGTCAACCAGGTTATTGTAAGAAAGTTCTTTGCCATTTAACTGATCGAACAATTGATTCAGATCGCCATAGAAAATGCCGGTTTGATGCGGATTTTCGCCGTAGCGCATTGTTTTGGGACTGGGAATTGATTCCAGGAAGTACAGGTCGCCTTCCGGATTGAAATATTTTGCAATAGCCACATCGTAATGAGCTACAATTTGAAATGCTTTGGAAGCAAACGCCCGGCGTTGTTCCAGGGTGGTGGTGCCGTTTTGTGCAGTAAGCATATCGGCCAGGATCTGATAATCAGATTTTGCGGCTAAAACAGTTACATGACTGAAGTTTTTGGCTGCGCCGCGGATCATGGAAGGACCGCCGATATCAATTTTTTCGATGATCAGCTTTTCTTCAGAAGTGCTGGCAACGGTTTCCTCAAAAGGATACAGATCAACAATAACCAGGTCAATTTCCGGAATATTGTATTGCTTCATTTCCTGGAGATCCGTTTCTACCTCTCTGCGGCCCAGGATACCCCCAAAAACTGAAGGATGCAGGGTTTTTACCCGGCCACCTAATATGGAAGGGTAGGTGGTTAAATTTTCCACTGGTACCACCGGAATGCCCAATTTTTCTATAAATGACTGAGTACCACCAGTTGAATAGATGGTAATGCCTTGCTCGTGCAGCACTTTTACAAGCGGCTCAAGGCCATCTTTATAAAAAACGGAAATTAATGCAGACTGTATCTTTTTGGTCATATACGTATTTTATTCGGAAGTAGTGAAAGGGACATTGGGGATTACCAACCGTCAACGACTTATCAACAGTTGATTTAAGGGCGCAAAGGTAGGTTAATACAGGTTGAAAACAAAAGCACCCTTGTCTGCCACCGAAAAGGTGCCAAGCCCCATTTGGGCACATTCCTGTTGCCATTTGGCGACTTTCCAGGCAGCATTGGATGCATCAAAAACGAACTGGCGACAGGTGAAAACACGGGATACCTCCGCAATTTGAATGACAGAGTTATTGGAAAGAATAATAATGTCAACTGGGGTGTTTGGGTAAAAGCGGGAAAGGTCTAATGGACCATCGATCACTAAAAAGGAAGTGTGTCCGAACCGGAAAAAGTTTTTTTCACCCAGTATATTTCCGGGGTTAAATGTGTTGTTTACACGGTGTAGTAACCTGCAGGGTTGCAGGTGAAATTTTTGCAATAAGATGTCCTGCTGTAATAAACTATCCCCTTTAAAAAAATATTTAGTACCTACCATAACGTCAATGGCGCTATGTCTGGGAACGTTATAGACAATTAGTTTTTTCTGTTGGCGGGTGTTCCAGATCTCAACAGTACGAAAAACTATAAAAAACAATAGTGACAAAAGCGACAATACTGCGCCCCTGTTCCTGTTATTCAATAACCACCATGCCATTGCGATGATCAGGAGATAAAAACATACCAATTGAGGCCCGTTTATTTGCAGATTGCCCATAGTTGCATAAGGCAGGCTGCCAACCCATTCAATAAAAGTATTTAACCAGGAGATGGTATGTTGTAACAGATACCCTATCCCCGATGCTATTAATGGAAATAAGCCTGCCACACAGAGTATTATTTCCCCAATTATAATGAGGCTCGATAAAGGAACAGCCAGTAGGTTGGCAATGAGAAATAAATTGGGAAACTGATGAAAGTGGTACACAGAAACCGGTACGGTAAGTATTTGCGCTGCCAGCGTAACACTTACCGACTTCCATAAAAGGTTGAGGACCTTATTGGGTACATATAAGAGGTTGTAAATGGGTTTATAAAAAATGGCCAGGCTCAATACGGCTGCATATGACAATTGAAAACCCGCATCCCATAGCCAAAAAGGATTGTAGCAAAGCAACAGAAATGCAGAAGCCGCCAGACTATTATAGATGGACGTTTTTCTGTTTAGATGTGCCCCAATAACGAGGCAGGTGAACATAACTGCGGAACGAAGTACAGACGGAGAATTACCGGCAATACAGCTGAATAACCAAAGGCCGGCAACAATAACAAGGGGTTGTAACAGTTTTCCGCCTGGGCGTGAAGCAAGCGGTTTGCATAACAGCATTAATAACCAATATATTAGTCCAAGATGTAAACCAGAAATGGCAATGATGTGCACTACCCCGGTATCAGTATAGGATTGAACCAGGTGTTGGTCAAGGTCTTCTTTATACCCTATAAGCATAGCCTCGGCCAGTCCGGCTTCTTTTGTTCCGGGGATGTATTTTTTCAGCAGTGCAACAATTTGCGCTCTTGTGGAAAAAAGATATTTCCGAAACAGGTTTTCATTTTTTATTTTGAGTGGAACATACTCGCCCTGCTTAAGGTAAACCTGGTGTGAAATGCCCTGAAAAGTGCAGTACCGTTGATAATCGAAGCAGCCCGGGTTGCCAGTATTTTTTACCGGTTGCAATGGTTTATAGAGTAACAATTGTTTACCATAATGTAGCTGTTGAATGGTACTGTCTTTTTGAAAATAGAGAAGGATCTTACCGCTGACCTTGGTAAGAGCATGATTAAACAATACTGCCTGAACAGATGCAATGGTTTTATAGGATTGCTTTTTTTCAGACAGTGGTTCTTCAATGGTTACCAGAATAACCTTTCCTGCTGTATTCTGCCTGGTAATACTCGTTTTTTGATGTTGGATATCACCATAAAATAAAACTAAACCTCCCGTGGCAAATAGCGTTGCATGTAAGAATATGCCGTTAAGCCATTGGGCACGGTATTGGCGTGAAAGAGGCTGTGTATAAAAGAACCAGCGGGCTACAATAGGGAGGGCGAAAAACAGCCACATGAAATGAAGGGGAACAGGCCAATACCACTGAAAAGCAATGCCTGCAATAAGCGGAATTAAGAGCCGGATAAAAGGTGATCGTTTCCAAATGGGCCAGGCAGGCAAATGAGACATACCAACGTACCAATAAGTGATAAATAAAACAGATCAGTAATAGGAAATAAAAGAAAACCTGTGAATGGAGAAAGGGGAGGGGCTTTAAAAACAAACTACCTACTTTATCAAAAAAGGACAAGGCTAATGGTAAAAAGATAAAGCAGGTAGTTTGAAAAGGAAAATTCTGTTATCAGAATAAAATTTCCTCAAGAGGATTTGTGGATAACAAAAGCCTTGAGGAAATCTGTCGGCGGTTTTTCACAGGACCATTGGATTTATAAAACGGGATGATAGCAACTCTCCATCACTAATTTCAGACAAAAACCGGATACATGCCAGAAAAGCGTGATTTATTAACTACGGTTTTTTGTACGGGTAATTAGCGGGTTAAACACCCCCGTAAAAAGACGGGGTTAAATAGTGTTTTTTAAACGGTTATTTCTTTCTCATTTCACGGTATTTGCACCGTCATTTTCACGTGACTCATTGAACTCCTTCACGTTATGAATAATAGTAATTCGTAATTAGTTGTCTAACATTCAGTTGTAGCCGAAGTTTTCTGTGGTGTCGCCGCTACTTTTACAACGACAACACAATCACACTAAACAAAACTCACAAGCTATGACTACAATTGAAAAAAAATCCTTAGGGGTAGGAAAATATGTAAATACAAACCATGTTGATACCCTGATTCGTACCTATAAACAAGAACGGTGGCAACAGAATTCTGAGCGCATGGGGGAAGAAGATACCCTGAGTCTTTTCTATACCATTGAAGAATTGGAAGAATTTCTGCAACGTTCAAAAGCTGCCGGTGCCAACACTATCAGCATTCATTTTGGCGTATATCCTGAAAACTTTGCTGAAAGACCAGAATATGCCGGCAAACAAACTACCGTATTTGTAGCAACAGATCGCCAGGAAACTGAAAATGGCGTTGCTCATAAACACGTGTACCAGGAAACAACCAATGGCAAGCAACTGCTGGCTTACAATATGGGAACATGGCCTCCCGGAGGCGTTGAAACTGATTATGATGGCCTTGGTATCACTATTGTAGACAAGGGTGATGGCATGATCGTGATATAGGAAATTATCAGGACCTATTATATTTTGAAAATCCGCCCCGGTTTAGCCGGTGCGGATTTTTTATTTATGCTGAATTATCTACATTAGTGCCCGATGGAAGTGACCTCCCTGATTATAGAAATTATTTGTTTTTTAGCGTCCCTTGCCCTGTTTTGGCAGGCATCTGTACCGAAGTACCTGAAAGCTTTTCCTTTCTTCCTGTTGATCACGCTCGGGGTTGAGTTTGCCAATAAGCTATTTGTGAAGACGGATCATAGCGCAGCCCTGTTGTATAATACTTTCACCACATTCGAGATCATCTTTTACCTGTATATTATAAGATGTTGCATATATAATTTAAGGATCAAAACGATCATATTGTGGATAATGGTTATTTACCCGGTACTGGTAATTATAAACAGCGCTTTTTTTCAGGTAAAAACCTTCCACACGAGTACCTATTCATTCGGTTGTTTACTCGTTGTAGGTGCCTGCATCTATTATTTTTTAGAACTATTTCAATCTACTTATTCAGTTAACCTGGCAAGGGAACCGGCATTCTGGGTCTGTTCGGGGTTGTTATTCTTTTACACCTGTACCTTTCCATTAATGGGTTTATGGAACCACTTGCATGGATTGCCGAGTATCATTCTACGTAACCTGTTTGCCGTTTTACAGATCCTGAATGTTTTATTGTATTCTTTATTTTCTATTGCTTTTTTATGCAGGATCAGGTTCCGAAAGGTTAATACTGCATTGTAGATTCTACTATTGATATAAGTTTTAATATATGAGTGCTGATATTTACATAGTAATAATAATGGGCGCTATACTGGCTGTATTGCTGGTGGGCTTTATTGTTACCACACTTTTCCTGTATCAACGAAGACAACACCGGCAGGAGTCGGAAATAATCCGCATGAAAGAAGAATATGAACGTGAAACGCTGAAGTCGCAATTGGAAATACAGGAAGAGACCTTTAAGAATATTGGCCAGGAATTACATGATAATATCGGCCAAATGTTATCGGTGGTAAAGCTTTCCCTGGCAGTATTGCCCATGACCGACCAGCATGAAGCGCATGAACCTATACAGGCTGCCAGACAGGTATTGAATAAAGCGATGATTGACCTGGCCAATCTTACCAAAAGTCTGCATACCGATCGTATAGCTCAAATCGGTTTGGCTGAGTCTATCCATTTTGAACTGGAAAATATAAACCGCACCGGGTTGTTGGATATCGAATTCTCTGTGTCGGGTCTTGAACAAAGCCTCGACGATCAAAAAGGGATCGTGTTATTCAGAATTTTCCAGGAAAATCTCAACAATATTTTAAAGCACTCAAAAGCCAGGAAAATACAAGTGAACTTAACCTACCTTGAAAACAAATTCATAATGAAGATCATAGATGACGGGGTGGGTTTCAATGTTTCGGAAAAGAAAAATTCCAGTTCCTCTGCGGCTGGTGTTGGATTAAAGAGTATTTTCAACCGGGCAAAACTAATTGGTGCTGATATAGACATGCAAAGTGAACCTGGCAAAGGCACTGTTGTTACCATTCGATTGCCCATACCTCATTAAAAAAAGTGAATGCGCGAGAATAATGACAGTTAACAAACAAATACAGGTGGCTGTTGCCGATGACCACACTTTGTTGCGAAATGCACTGGCAAGATTGATCAATTCTTTTGAGAATTATAAAGTGTTGTTTGAAGCAAGTAATGGCCAGGAGGTTAAGGAAAAGCTTAACAAACATATTATACCCGACATAATTTTGCTCGATGTAAATATGCCGGATATCGATGGCTATGAAACAGCCAAATGGATTTACAAGAACTTTCCACAAGTAAAGATCCTTGCCCTTTCCATGTTCAGCGATGAAAATATTATTATTCGCATGTTACGCCTGGGTGCCAAGGGGTATATTATGAAGAATGCAGAGCCGGAAGAATTAAAACTGGCATTGGATTCGGTGTTGCATAAAGACTTCTATCTTTCTGAATTGATTTCCGGTAAGATCATCAGCGGTTTGCATAAAGACATGGACAAACCTCAGGAGCCTGTTCACCTCACTGAAAAGGAAAAAGAATTCTTGAAATGGGTTTGTACCGAACTGACCTATAAAGACGTTGCCGGTAAAATGTTTGTAAGCCCCCGCACGGTAGATGATTATCGAAACTCCCTTTTTGAGAAGCTGGGTGTTAAAACCCGGGTAGGACTGGTTATCTACGCCATCAAACACAGCATGGTAGAAATTTAATTACTATTTCTCTGTTTACTTATAAAGATAAATACCCGTAAAATAACGCTTGTTTATTTTACGGGTATTCAGTTTGTGCGTATATAGCTATCCCGATGCTGTAGTAAGACGCTAGCAGAACAGGTTAAAAAGAGAGAGGTAGTTACTTAAAGGATCTTCTTTAAATAACTACCTCTTTTTTATTTTCTATCTAACTTATTTACTCAAATACATGCTTCTGTCTTTATACAATTGACGGAAGTAAGGATCCCGCAGGTCTTTGATGAAGCGGATGGCTTCACCAGTGCTTTTCATTTCAGGACCCAGCTCTTTGCTTACGCCAGGGAATTTTTCAAAGCTGAACACCGGCTCTTTGATCGCATAGCCCTTGAGGCGTTTTACGAATTTAAAGTCGCGCAGTTTATTGGCGCCTAACATGATCTTGGTAGCTACATTCAGGTAAGGGATCTGATAGGCTTTTGCAATAAATGGTGTTGTACGTGAAGCGCGTGGGTTGGCTTCAATCACATATACTTTACCATCTTTAATGGCAAACTGAATGTTGATGAGACCCTTGATGTTTAATTTGAACGCGATCTTGCGGGCATATTCTTCCATTGTTTCCACCACCAGCGGGCTCAGGTTGAACTGAGGCAACACGGCGTTGCTGTCGCCACTATGGATACCAGCAGGCTCAATGTGTTCCATTACTCCCATGATATGAACGGCTTCTCCGTCGCAAATGGCATCTATTTCAGCTTCCTGGCAACGATCGAGGAAGTGGTCAATGAGGATCTTATTGCCGGGGATATGCTTCAACAGGCTTACTACTGCTTTTTCTACCTCTTCGTCATTTATCACAATACGCATGCGCTGACCACCTAATACATAACTGGGGCGAACCAGAACAGGATATCCTACTTTATTGGCTACTTCAACCGCTTCATCAACTGTATAGGCAGTTCCATAATTGGGGTAAGGGATGCCCAGTTCTTTCAGCATATCGCTAAAGCGACCACGGTCTTCTGCGATGTCCATGTTGTCGAAAGAAGTACCAATTATTTTCACTCCTTTTTTAGTTAACCGCTCAGCCAGTTTCAGGGCTGTTTGTCCGCCTAACTGAACAATAACGCCTTCTGGTTTTTCATGCTCGATCAGCTCCCATAAGTGCTCCCAGAATACGGGTTCAAAGTACAGTTTATCGGCCATGTCGAAGTCGGTAGACACAGTTTCGGGGTTGCAGTTCATCATGATGGCTTCATAACCGCACTCTTTCAGCGCCAGCAAACCATGCACACAGCAATAGTCGAATTCAATACCCTGGCCAATTCGGTTGGGTCCTGAACCGAGTACGATCACTTTTTTGCGATCACTCGCCTTGCTTTCACTGATGTTACCAGATTCGAAAGTGGAGTAGAAGTAAGGTGTTTTTGCTTCAAACTCGGCACTGCAGGTATCCACCATTTTATAAACGCGGGTAATACCAGCTGCTTTCCGTTTTTCGTATATTTCTTCATCACTGCCATCCTGCATGATTTTGGCGATCTGTTCGTCGCTAAAGCCCATGAATTTGGCTTCTTTCAGCAGTTCAATAGGCAGGGTGGCTGTTTTATATTTCTCGATCTCTTTTTCTACGTCAACGATCTTTTTGATCTCATTGATAAACCAGCGGTCGATGAGGGTGGCTTTAGCAATGGTCCCAACTGAAACGCCGTCCATAAGGGCATCCTTAATACGGAAGATGCGGTCCCATTTCGGAGTTTTGATATATTCGATCAGTTCTTCAGCGTGCATCTGGCTTTTGCCGTAGTAACCCAGTCCAACCGCGTTGTTCTCGAGGCTTTGACAGGCTTTCTGAATGGCTTCTGTAAAGCTTCTGCCGATAGACATTACTTCACCTACCGATTTCATTTGAAGGCCGAGTGTATCGTTGGCGCCTTTGAATTTATCAAAGTTCCAGCGGGGCATTTTCACGATCACGTAATCCAATGCAGGCTCAAAGTAAGCTGAAGTGGTTTTAGTGATCTGATTCTTCAATTCATCGAGGGTATAGCCGATTGCGAGTTTAGCCGCAATTTTAGCAATGGGATATCCGGTGGCTTTGGAGGCCAGGGCCGATGACCGGCTCACACGCGGATTTATTTCAACGGAGATCAGTTTTTCTGTTACGGGATCCAGGGCAAATTGTACGTTACAACCGCCTGCGAAATTACCGAGGCTGCGCATCATAAGGATGGCCTGGTTACGCATGTCCTGGAAAGCGGTATCGCTTAAGGTCATGGCCGGGGCCACTGTAATGGAGTCGCCGGTGTGAACCCCCATTGGGTCAAGGTTCTCAACAGTACAAATGATGGCTACGTTATCATTCTTGTCGCGTAACAGTTCCAGTTCGTATTCTTTCCAGCCCAATACGGCCTTTTCAACCAGTACCTCATGAATGGGAGAAGCTTTCAAACCTCTATCGAGGGCGGCTTCCAGTTCAGATTTGTCGTGAACGAATCCGCCACCGGTCCCACCCAGGGTGAATGAAGGACGAATTACAAGTGGGAATCCTATTTCCTGGGCAAATTCCTTTCCTTCGAGCAGGGAGTTGGCCACTCTGGAGGGAGCAACCGCAACGCCTATCTTCAACATCAGCTGGCGGAATTTCTCCCGGTCTTCTGCTGTGTCGATGGCGGCAATATCAACCCCGATCATTCGAACATTGTATTTTTCCCACACACCTAATTCTGCTGCCTCTTTAGCCAGGTTTAAGGCTGTTTGTCCGCCCATGGTCGGAAGCACCGCATCAATCTGGTTTTCTTCCAGTATTTGCTCAATGCTTTCTACCGTCAGTGGCAACAGATAAACCTTATCGGCCATCATAGGATCGGTCATGATGGTAGCAGGGTTACTGTTGATGAGAATTACTTTAATTCCTTCTTCCCTGATACTACGGGCTGCCTGTGAGCCGGAATAATCAAATTCACAAGCCTGGCCGATAATAATGGGACCTGAACCGATAATTAGTACTGACTTGATAGAAGTGTCTTTTGGCATTTTGAGTAAAGAGCGATTTTTTTAATTAAACCTTGATTGAACCTTTATCGGCGCCTTTCCTGCACAATTTTTGGCCATATTGGCGGGATAAATTGCGCAAAAGTAAGGCAGCGAGAGGAATTTTGGTGATTAATTTTTGTCTGAACTGAGATTGGTGAAACGCATGGGATAAATGGGAAAGCGGAAAAGGAGATATTTAACTGGAATAGAGGAAATTCCATTTGAGTGCCGGGTTTTATCGATATCGCAGAAATCCCATAATCTCATTCATCCAATACATCCCATGAATCGAATCTTATAAATCCCCATGCATCCCATAAATCCCGGTTCTGACAATAAAAAAGCCTTTACCATCAGGCAAAGGCTTTGAATTGCTGGCTGAAATTTATTTTTAATCAGTTGTTGTGAAAAGCCGCTAATTCGATATCATCAAGAGCAACTCCACCACCCCGTACCAGTTTTTTCTGTTCGGCCATTTGACGTTTTTCATCAAAACGGCTTTTGATACGGAATACCCATTTTTGTTTAGCTTCATTTCCACGAAAGATACCTACTATCGTGCCAACCGACAGAGCCATTATTAGTATCATCCTATTCCTTAGCGTTTTCATAAACCGAGTTTGTAAAATTTCTAGACTATACTTGTTATTATTTAAGACAACATATATACGCCAAATGCTGTTCCAATGTTTATAAAAATCGTACCACTATGTGGGTATTTTTTAAAAATTAACAGTTGAAAAACCTACACCGTTCTGTTTTTATTTTATTCTGATTTAACTGTGCAGGTAACCCGCCTTAATGTTTTTTTAATATTGGGACTTTGTTCACGTGTTCACCTGAAAAAATGGGCATTTCAATAGCTGCAATGGACATTGGTTGGTGTACTTTTTGGTAAGGCTATATGGAAATTTTTGCCAAAGACGTTTCACCGGTTATTTCCAACCACTTAGTTTTGCAACCTTATAAACGCCGGCTTGCCGGTGTAAACAGTTTTTGATTAATCAAGTCAAAACACCCATGAGAATACTCACACTATTGTTATTATTGAACAGTTCGGCACTGGTTGCCCAAATATTTCCACCTGCCAGTTATCCGCAGGGGTATTTTCGCGACCCTCTTGAAATACCCATTCGCCTTGCCGGAAATTTTGGCGAATTAAGGCCCAATCATTATCACATGGGTTTTGATATAAAAACGAATACTCGTGAAAACCTGCCCGTGTATGCAGCTGCCGACGGTTATATTAGCCGCATCAAGATAGAACCCTATGGTTTTGGCCGGGCTATTTACATAACGCACCCAAATGGTTTTACTACGGTATATGCCCACTTAAATGCATTTAACCCCGCCCTGGAAAAATGGGTAAAAGACCAGCAATACCAACGACATTCGTGGAAGGTTTTTCTCGAATTAACCGCTGATATTTTCCCGGTAAAAAAAGGTGATTTTCTGGCCAATAGTGGAAATACTGGTGGGTCGCAGGCGCCACACCTGCATTTTGAGATCAGGCGTACAGACGGCGACGTGAATGTGAATCCCTTTTTGTTCGGATTTCCCATTGCTGATAACGTTCCGCCCCAACTGCAACGGCTGGCAATATACGACAGGACCCGCAGCGTATATGAGCAAACGCCCCGCCTGTATCCGGTAAAAGCCTATTCAGGTTCTACTTATTTAACCACGCCCTCGGTTATCACCGTTTCTTCACCCCTGATCAGTTTTGCCATAGGGGCTTACGATACTCAAACCGGCTCTACCAATCATAACGGTATTTATGAAGCTACCCTTAAGGTGGATGACCAACCAGTGGTTGCCTTTAGAATGGATAATATCAGTTATAACGATACCCGCGACCTGAATGCGCATATTGATTATAAGACCAAATCCCAGGGTGGGGCTTTTTTGCAACATTTATCTGAATTGCCCGGATATGTAAATGGTATTTATAAACGAAAGAGTGGAAATGGGGCTATTGATGTAAGTGACGGGGCGGTACATGTTATTTCCATACAGGTAAAGGATGCCAGTGGGAATCTCAGTACAATTGAAAGCAAAGTGCGGTTCGTCAAAGCCAATCAGGAACAACCGGCGTCGGCTGGCAAACTGTTCTACCCTCAAATGATGGATGGTTTTGAAGGGCCTGATTGTGAATTTTACCTTGGCGAACGCTGTTTATACGATTCGGTGCATATCCGGTATAATAAATCGGCCAACTCAAATGACCAGGTCGTGTCGGCTATACATACAATTGGGGCGGCGTATATCCCAATCCGGGACTCTGTGCTGGTTCGGATTCAGCCGTTGCGTACACTAACCGATGCAGAAAAGTCGCGCACAGTAATGCAATGGTTTGCCGGCACTAAAACAGAAGTTCAAAAAGTTCAGTGGCAGGGAAACTGGGCATCGGCCCGGTTCCGGGATCTGGGAAGTTTTCAACTGGTGCTTGATATTGAGCCCCCGGTAATAACACCGATTGGTTTTGTAAACGGATCAGACCTGAGTAAGGCCACCCGCCTGACTTTTAAAGTAACCGATAATTTAGAAGAGATAAAAAATGTGCGGACTGAACTGGATGGAAAATGGCTGCGGTTTACCAATGACAAGGGAGTGATCTTTATTTACCAATTTGACGAAATGTGTATGGCGGGCCAGCATGAGTTAAAGATCCGGGCTGAAGATGAAGCCGGGAATGTAACCGAGAAAACGTATAATTTTACGCGTTAATTTTCAGAATCAATATGATCACTCTTAAAGAAGGCGATAAAGCCCCGGCATTTAGCGGAAAGGACCAGAACGGCAAAAAAGTAACACTCAGTGAACTCAAGGGTAAAAAAGTAGTACTGTATTTTTACCCGGAGGATGATACACCCACCTGTACGGTACAGGCTTGTAACTTACGGGACAATTATGCCTTATTGAAGAAAAATGGCTTTGAAGTGATTGGCGTTAGTCCGAATGATGAAAAAAGCCATAAAAAGTTTGAGACCAAGTTCAACCTGCCGTTTACGTTACTGGCCGATCCTGATCATACTATAATAAATAAGTACGGGGTTTGGGGTGAAAAGCAAATGTTTGGTAATAAATATATGGGTGTTCAGCGCACCACGTTTGTGATCAATGAGAAGGGTGTTATTAGTAAGATGTTCCTCCGGCCCAAGAATAAGCAACATGCGGAAGAGATTGTAGCCGCGGATAAATAACTTGATCAATATCAATAAACTAAATAATAGAAAAGCTAATAATATTAGTATTAATGGTTACCTTTAGGGTAATCATTAGTACTTTATGCCTACTATTACAATTACCAAACTCTATGACCTGGTTTCGCTGAAACTGGGCAAGGAAACCGCCGAGAATTTGACTACCTTTATTGAGGAAAAAATCAAAGGCGAAGTGGATACAAAAACTTCCATACTTGCTACAAAAGAAGACCTGGCCCGGGAAAGAGCAGACATGATAAAATGGATGTTTATTTTCTGGGCGGGGCAGATGTTAGCCTCAATTAGCATCATAGTGTTATTCCTAAAAAAATAGTATCTAATCTAGGTGTTTATTCAGTTGGGGTTATTCACTAAAAAATCAAAGGCGAAGTGGATACAAAAACTTCCATACTTGCTACAAAAGAAGATGTGGCCGGTGAATTTGGGGTAATCAATGCAAAAATAGAAACATCCAAGGCGGAGCTTATAAAAGATGCGGCTAACAATAAGGCGGAACTTATAAAAGCCGCTGCTAACAATAGAGCAATATTGATAAAATGGATGTTTGTTTTTTGGATTAGTCAGCTGGCGGCCATGTTTGGATTTATATTATTATTCCTGAAGAAGTAGCCCCTACCCCCTAGAGGTTCAAACAGTTCCTTCTTTCACTAAAATCAAAGGCGAAGTGGATACAAAAACTTCCATACTTGCTACAAAAGAAGATGTGGCCCGTGCTGAATTTAAAATAGAAGCATCCAAGTCGGAATTAATTAAATGGATGTTTGTTTTTTGGATTGGTCAGCTGGCGGCCATGTTTGGTTTAATTCTGTTATTCCTGAAGAAATAGCGCCTACCCGTAGCGTTTCAAACAGTTCTGGCTATTTTTCCCGCCTGGTTGCCTGCATTTCCCAACCAAATACAGTCGACGCATAATGGAAGGCTAATTCCATATTTATTGCTTTGACGTTGCTTTCAAATACATTCTTAATAGTATAATTATTGAGGTGAGATTGCCTGTGAGTTCACTCAGGATCCCTGGCTGTTCTTCATACAACCTGTAGGTAATTAGTGGTTAGGCCGTACATGTCCCGTACCTATATAGGAACGGCATATGTACGGCTCATATACGGGATATGTACGGGATATGTACGGGATATCACTGAATTTCAGATGAATATAAACAGGCTCCGGAGTGCATCCGAAGGCCTATATAACACTGTGTTGGAGGGTAGTTTCCCTTTCGCGGAGTACAGAAGCATCCAAAGCGGAATTGCTCAGCTAGATGCGTTTTTGGTCAGGAGGGACAGGGCTTTTTACTTCTTCGCCAGCCTTTCGGGAGGGGCTGGGTCTTTTTTAAACTCGTTTTTTTCAAAGTTTTCCATTACCAGGGCAGCACTACCGGTAATCTCAGCCTGATAACCCAGTGAGGAAATTTCTATTTCGGTATTGGAGGCCAGCCGGGGGATACAATGTTCATTTAATGCCTGCTGAATGGGCGCTTGCCAGATCTTTCCTGCCGATGACCCACGACCACTTAAGATAACCAGTTCGGGGTTCAATAAATGGATCAGAATGGCCACGCCCCTACCTATATTATAGCCTGACTCAGATAATATTTCTACCGCAAATTTGTCCCCTTTACCTGCAGCCCTTATAATGTCCTGGAAGGCCTGATCAGCGTGTTCTACCGACAATTCATTCAACAGTGAGATTTTACCCTCTTTTAAACCTTTGTTGGCTTTTTCAATGACCACCAGCAGTGAGGTTTCGGTTTCCAGACAGCCGCTTTTGCCGCAACTACATAATTTATTATTCAGAAAAAGCGGAATATGGCTGAACTCACCAGCAAATCCGTTGTTGCCCCGGAAGAGGTCGCCATTCAGTATCATGCCTAAACCAACGCCCCAGCCAACGTTTATCACCATGGCATTTTTTTTACCCCGTGCAGACCCAAACATCAGTTCGGCCAGGGCTATCAGGCGGGAATCGTTGTCGATGTATACCGGCAATTTGATCTTTGATGAAATATACTGGGTAATGGTGCCTTGTTCTCTTTCAAGAAAGGTATAATTCATACCCCTGACTGAATCAACAAACCCCGGCATGCCTATGCCCACACCGGCAATACTGTTTTTTGAGATGCCCGACCGGGTTATAACCTCATCAATCTTTTCGGTAAGCGTTTCCAGGGCCTGTGGGTTCCTGAGTAAAGGAAGCTCGAACATTTCTGTGGCGGTCACCTGTTGATTCTGCATGTTCAAAATGGCAATACGGGTGATCAGCTGGTCCATGGCCACTGAAACTGTGTATAAAACATCGGGTTTAAGGGAATACATAACGGCACGGCGCCCACCAGTTGACGCTGCAAAACCGGTTTCTGTGACCCAGCCTTCTTCAATAAGGTTTACCAGCATTTTTGTAGTAACCGGCAAACTCTTATTGATCTTGTCGCTTAGGTCGGCGCATGAAAGCATATTAGAAAAATAAAGATGCTTTATGATCTTTTTTCTATACAGTTGATTCTTTTCCGTCATGTACTGTTGCTGAATCTTTTACCAAATTTACTGTTAAGTAGCTGAACTTTAAAGCAAATCACAAAAGGTTGATCACAGGTTAGTCCCAACCCTTTTTTACAAGATCGTTGTTTTAGCAGATTGACCGCTCAAGTGTGCCTGTTTTTTCTAAATCGATTACTTCTTTAACAGGTTTTAACGTCATATTTTAAAGGTGGTACTAACAGGTCATGGACCCGAATGTATATAACGGGGCAACTATAATAATTTCTTTATCGTATAATTCTTTGAAACCTCTTCCAGAAGGGGTATTCCTGCTCCCTGAGGCCTGGCAGGTATGAACCATTTATTGCCCTACATAAATATATATTGATTTATCAGCTGGTGAGGTGTAGTCGCGATTATACCCTAATTCAAACTTTGTAAGTAGGCCGGGTAACCGGCTTACTTGTATATGGGTTATTTTTTAGTTTTAGGGTTTGGTTACCCTGTCCTTTCCAAGGACAGGGTTTTTTATGATGTATGCTGAAGTTACCCCCGAAAATGAGTGAAAGGCAACCAAATGAAACGGTTGATCGTACAACTCCATAGAAATTGTATTGCGACATTCACTCATTGAAAAACAGATTCAGCTACCTAAACAGCTGGTTTAATTGTTATACTATGATAAAAAAAATTACGGGCGTTTTAGCAGGCGGTATGCTATTGTTTTATGGTTGTTATAACGATAAGGAAGAGATCTTATACGGTTCTGCAACCTGCGATGGTGTCTCTGCATCATTTGCGGCGGATGTAAATCCAATTATTCAATCCAGCTGTGCCAAACCCGATTGTCATGCGGCAGGGAGCACCAATGGTCCTGGCGCTCTTACAACATATACACAAATAAAAAATGCTGCTGTAAATATAAAATCGGCGGTTGTTTCCCGTTTTATGCCAGAAGACGGCTCTCTTACAGAAAGCCAAATTAAATCTATAAGTTGCTGGGTCGACGCAGGGGCCCTCAATAATTAAACTCACATTTCTTCATGAACAAAAAAAGGATAATCATTGGTGGTATATTATTAGTTATTGTGCTGGTGGCCGTTTATGGCTGGTACCAATATACCAGGACAGTTCAGGGTCTTACCAATGTACGTGCTGATTTTTCTGTAAATGCTACCGAGCTGATCAATGAATTTGTTAGCAGCGAGGACGCGGCTAACAAAAAATACCTGAATAAGATCTTAGCGGTAAAGGGAATGGTTAAAAATGTGGAAGCGGCACAATACACTATTGTGTTGGGCGACACCAGCGATATGTCGAGCGTACGTTGTGTGTTAGACAGCAGCGCCAACACCACTGCAGGGGCCTTACAAAAAGGCGCTTTAATAACCATTAAAGGGGCTATTACCGGATTTAATAAGGACGAAACCGGCCTGTTGGGTTCAGATGTTCAGTTAAACCGCTGCGTTATATCCAACTAAGCAATTGTTAAAACCAAAAAATTTATCATGAGTTTCTTAATAAAGAAAGGCATCATATCCTGCTGCTTTGTATTAATGATGGCATC
This sequence comes from Niastella soli, assembly GCF_017742245.1. Taxonomy (GTDB): domain Bacteria; phylum Bacteroidota; class Bacteroidia; order Chitinophagales; family Chitinophagaceae; genus Niastella; species Niastella soli. The sequence continues at coordinate 792,207 of NZ_JAGHKO010000001.1, read as the reverse complement.
ATTAATGGCACAGGACAAATACTTCACCAAAAGCGGAAGCATTCAATTTTCATCGAAAGGAGTTATTGAAACCATAGAGGCCAGTCATCGCAGTGTTACCTGTGTACTTGATTCAAAAACCGGGGACATTCAGTTTGCTGTGCTCATGAAGGGCTTTGAATTCAGAAAAGCAATGATGCAGGAACATTTCAATGAAAACTACGTAGAAAGCGATAAATACCCCAAGTCAGAGTTTCGCGGTCAGATCGTTAACAACAGTGAAATAGACTATACAAAGGATGGTTCTTATACTGCCCACATAAAAGGGAAGCTAACCTTACATGGACAAACAAAGGATGTAGAGGCAGATGGTAAGATAACAGTGAAGGGTGGTAAGCTGCTTGCTGCTTCAAAGTTTAAAATTCTGATGTCTGATTATGACATTGACATTCCAGGTTCTGTTACGCAAAATATGTCGGATACGATAAACATTTCCGTAAACTGTACACTTGAATTATTGCAACAATAAACTGAACAAACCAAACTAAAAGACCAACCGATATGAATAAAATAACCTACATATTATTGACCGCCTGTTTGGTTATTATGGCGACCAATGCCATTCAGGCACAGGAACAGGACTTGTTAAGCATGGTCAAGGATTCTGCAAAAAAGGAATATGCTACTGGTGCGTTCAAATCATCACGCGTTATCAATGGCCAGTCTATGGAAATGTTAGGCAAAGGAGTATTGGATGTACGCATTCTGCACCGCTTTGGTCTTATTAGTGACGGGGCTAAACAGTTTTTTGGTTTAGACCAGGCAACTATGCGGTTGGGTTTTGATTATGGAATAACCGATAACCTGTCTGTGGGCGTAGGTAGAAGCACTTTGAATAAAGAGCTGGATGGTTTTTTAAAATTCCGGCCTCTCCGCCAGGGGATAGGTGGTGGTTCTCCGGTTGCTGTAGTATTGGTAACAGGTCTTACGGTTCAAACCATGCCATGGGCTGATACCGCTCGCAAAAACTATTTTTCTTCCCGGGTAGCATATTACTATCAAATAATCATCGGCCGCAAATTCAGCAAAGCGTTCAGTTTGCAAGTGAGCCCTATAATGGTTCACCGAAACCTGGTTGCCAAGGCTGATCAGGATAACAATACCTTGGCTTTAGGCATTGGAGGCCGGTTGAAGTTATCAAAACGTACTGCGTTTGTTGTAGATTATCACCCCATACTGGCAGGACGTGAGCCAGGGACCAAGAACCCCTTATCAATGGGGTTTGATATAGAGACTGGTGGGCACGTATTTCAGCTACATTTTAGCAACAGTATCGGGATGAATGAAAAAGCCTTCTTAACCGGCACTACAGATGATTTCTGGAAAGGTGATATCCGGTTCGGCTTTAATCTTTCACGTGTATTTCAGGTAGCAAAGAAGAAACGATAAAGTTTTATTACCAGTGATCAATAAATAAAGCTTCCTGACATCCTCGGGAGGCTTTTATTTTATAACAAGTTCTACCTCGCCAAAATCAAACGCCCGTTCCATCACGTCTTTGGTAAGCAGCTGGCCGCTGTCAGAAACGCCCGTAATGGTTGTTTCAAATAAAACTGCGCCTTTCTTCAGGGTTACGGGTTGATGTAGTTTATATAAAACCTGTTGATATTCCTCCATGATGGTTTCAATGCCGCCTGAATGTAACTGACGGTACCGGTTCTCCAACGCCTGGCAGAGTTCCTGACCCAGGGCAGCAGCATCAAACTCTTTACCGGTGATCTGTTTTAATGAAACCGGATTAGGTAAACTGGGGTCAAAAACAACCTGGTTAACATTTATACCAATACCAACCACAGCATATAACCAGTCGGTGCCACGAAAAATGTTTTCAATTAGAATTCCCCCTGCCTTTCTGTCACGCCAATACACATCATTTGGCCATTTTATAGCCGTTTCATCCCCGGCATGTTTTTTATAAAAGTCATAACAAGCGAGGGCTACTGTAGCAGATAGCCAAAACTGGCGTGAGGGTAATAAGGCAGGTTTAACAACAGCACTAAGCATGATATTCTGATTAGGGGTTGTTAACCAGCTTTTTCCACGTTGTCCTTTGCCGGCTGTTTGCTCCATGGCAAACCAGGTTGTGCCATGACTTGCCAATCCGGCTTGTATTTGCCGCATGGCATAGTTGTTGGTGCTATCTATGGTTGATAATATGATATAAGGATGACCAATGGGGGCGTCTTTACCAGGATGTGACAAAAGATTATTATTTTTGGGATGCGCGAAATTAGGAATTAGCCCTGAGCGTTTAAGAAGAAATGCGGTGAAGAGCGAATTTATTCGTATTTTAATTACCCGTAGTCATTCCCCAGGTCAGGGAAGGAATGAGTCTGAATACAGAGCTCCTCACTACCAGAAAAACACATTGATCATTAAAATACAGGATTATTGGAACAAGTTTCATTGTTAGCTACCCGTCGTAAGCGAAATAGTGTAGCCCGGTTAACAAAAAATTCAAAGATTTTTAAAGCAATCATTCACGCCATAAAGGAAAAGAAGGGAGAGAATATTGTGTCATTGGACCTGCGTAAGATCCCTGAAGCTGTTGCCGACTTTTTTATTATTTGTGAAGCCAGCAGTACCACTCAGGTAAAGGCTATTGCTGACTTTGTACAGGAGCATGTTAGAGCAACAGTAGAAGAAACTCCTTTCCATAGCGAAGGGCAGCAGGCAGCTCACTGGATATTAATCGATTATGTTAACGTTGTTGTGCATATAATGCAGCCTGAAACCCGCAAATTTTACAAGCTGGAAGAAATGTGGAACGATGCTGAAGGTGAAGAATATTAAAGCTCGCCTGCAAAATTTAATGTTAAAATGCGGGTTTATGCGAAATAATGATTAACTAACAGCTTTTTAGGCGAACAATTTAGCGTCGTCGATCATTAATTATTTTATCTAGAAAACCAAGGACAAGCAACAATATAATATGTCACAAGACGAGTCAAGACAGAACGACCGCAATTTCCCTCGCTTACGGCCCCGTGATGACGGTGGGCAGCGAAAAGGTCCAAAATTCAATATTTACTGGGTTTGGGCAATCATATTCGCAGTTTTAGTAGGCTTTCAATTATTTGGTTCCTTTGCTCCAGACGCCAAAACCATTACCGACCTCGAATTTTACAAAATGTTGGATAATGGGGATGTAGAGAAGCTTAATACAGTTACTAATAAAAATACGGTTCGGGTTTTTATTAAGAAAGACAAATTAGAGAAGTACAAAGGTGAGCTTTCAAAAAATAACTGGACCAGCGTTGGTGATAAAGGCCCGCATTTCGAATTCAAGGTCATTAAAGCCGATGATTTCAACAAAGAACTAAACGCTTACTTCGATAAACATCCTGAGCTTACCCGGGTTGCCAATATACCCATTCAGGAAGGCGAGTGGTTTGGTTCTATCATTCAATTCTTGTTACCCCTTGTAGTGATCGTACTTATTTGGGTAATGCTAATGCGAAAAATGGGTGGTGGTGCATCCGGCGGCAGTGGCCCCGGTGGCATCTTTAACATTGGTAAATCAAGAGCTACCCTGTTTGATAAAGGCACTAAAGTAAACATCACCTTTGCCGATGTGGCCGGTCTCGATGAAGCCAAGGTAGAGGTAATGGAGATCGTAGACTTTTTAAAGAATCCCAAGAAATATACTTCACTCGGTGGTAAAATACCAAAAGGCGCCTTACTGGTAGGTCCTCCCGGAACCGGTAAGACCCTCCTGGCAAAGGCCATGGCAGGTGAAGCACAGGTTCCTTTCTTCAGCATGAGTGGTAGTGATTTTGTGGAACTGTTTGTTGGGGTAGGCGCCAGCCGTGTTCGTGACCTGTTTAAGCAAGCCCGTGAAAAAGCCCCCTGTATCATTTTCATCGATGAAATTGATGCCATTGGCCGGGCACGTGGTAAGAACGCGATCATGAGTAACGACGAGCGTGAAAGCACCCTGAACCAGTTACTGGTTGAAATGGATGGCTTTAGCGGAGAAAGCGGAATCATCGTTCTGGCTGCTACCAACCGCCCCGATGTACTGGATAGCGCGTTACTTCGTCCAGGCCGTTTCGATCGCCAGATCTCTATTGACAAACCCGATCTGAAAGGCCGCGAGCACATTTTTAAAGTGCACCTGAAGCCGATCAAGCTCTCTGAAAAAGTTGATATTCATAAACTGGCTGAACAAACACCAGGTTTTGCCGGCGCCGATATAGCCAACGTTTGTAACGAAGCCGCCCTGATTGCCGCCCGTAAAGGAAAGCAGTCCGTTGAAATGGATGATTTTCAGGATGCCGTTGACCGCGTAATCGGTGGTTTGGAAAAGAAGAACAAGATCATTTCCCCCGACGAAAAACGCATTATTGCATACCATGAAGCTGGCCACGCTATCTGCGGCTGGTTCCTGGAGCATGCGTACCCATTACTGAAAGTGACCATTGTACCAAGAGGCGTTGCCGCACTGGGATATGCACAGTATACACCCAAAGAACAATACCTGTACAATACTGATCAGTTAATGGACCAGGTATGTATGACATTGGGTGGCCGGGCCAGCGAAGACATTTTCTTCGGCAAGATCTCAACTGGTGCTCAGAATGACCTGCAACAGATCACCCGAATAGCTTATTCGATGGTTACTGTATATGGTATGAATGAAAAAGTGGGCAATGTAAGTTTTTACGATCCTGCCCAGGAGAATTCATTCACCAAACCATACTCTGAAGAAACTTCGAAGCTGATAGATGAAGAGGTGCGTAAGCTGATAGAAGAGGCGTATGAAAAAACAAAACAATTACTTACCGAGAAAAAGATACAGGTTGAAAAACTGGCCGAAGCTTTACTCGAAAAAGAAGTTTTGTTCCAAAGCGATGTAGAAGCATTGATTGGCAAGCGACCTTTTACAGATAAGAAAACGCTGGATGTAGACGGCGAAGGCCATGCCGAAGGCGCCATCAGCGAAGGTGTTCCGCCTTACGACAGCAATGTTACCAATCACCCTGCTACATAATAGCTATTATGAACGTTTCTTCAGCGAAGGAAAATATTTTAAAAAAGATAAGGAAGGCGTTGACTAGTTCAACGCCTCTCCCTTTTCCACAAAGTGAAGGTACCAGTTCCGTTTATCATCCATCTCAACAAGACCTGGGTTTAGAATTTGCCGAGCGCTTCACCAAACTCCAGGGCAAATTTGTTTTTTGCGAAAACTATAAAGAACTGGCTACTAAGCTTAACCAGGTGGTTGCCACTAACAAATGGGATAAAGTCTTTTGTAAAGAAGAAGGTTTACGGAAAGCTCTCGCAGATAATCAGTTCAACAACTATTCTCACAACGATCTGGCTTCGTGCGATACTGCTATCACAACCTGTGAATGGCTGGTAGCTCGTACCGGTAGTATTGTTATGTCGGCCGCCCAGGAAAGTGGCCGTACGGTTAGTGTATATGCGCCTGTGCACATTTGCATTGCCCATACCAGTCAACTGGTGTATGATGTTAAAGATGCATTGGCGAATGCCAGGAAGAAATACTCCGGTAATCTTCCTTCATTGATCACATTTGCGACAGGCCCCAGCCGCACAGCTGATATTGAAAAAACGCTGGTAGTAGGGATACATGGTCCAAAAGAAGTATACGTATTTCTGGTTGATCTATAAAAACGGCAATCGGCAATTCCCGACAAGTCGGGACAGGCCGTCAATCGGCATTGGATGTTGACGGCGCAAGCTCAGTCATTATACCCGGAACTCTCGAGCTATTCACGATTGACGATTCACGAAATTTCACTCATGCAATCAAATATTTACCGGCTATTTGTATACGGATCACTGCGTAGTGGGTTCCATAACTCAGTGTATTCCTATATAAGTCGGTATTTTATTTTCGATGGAATAGGATCGGTGCCGGGCCAGTTGTTCGATATGGGTGAATATCCCGCTGCTATTCCCTGCACAGAAGATCGTTTAATTACAGGGGAACTATACCACATTGCCCAAAAAGAAGATTTTGACTGGGTAATGGAGCAGCTCGATGATTATGAAGGATTATTGGTTGAACCCGGTGGCATACCGCTATTTAGAAGGGAACCTGTAAATGTGTTATTCAAAAATTCAACCGTAATTGCCTGGATGTATTGGTACAACAGATCGATCACTGATGAACATAGGATTGACTCGGGCGATTATGTGGCATATAAAATGGGAATAGGTAAGTAGGGGACCAGTAAAGGAGTTACACGATGACTAAAATGAACGCTGACAAAAAAATATACTTTTTATCCGACTTCCATTTGGGTTCTCCGGACCATGCAGCAAGCCTGGTGCGGGAAAAGCGAATTGTTGAGTTTTTAGAAGAGATTCGAAAAGACGCAGCTGTTATTTTTATTGTTGGTGATATGTTCGATTTCTGGTACGAATACCGTACCGTAGTGCCGCGTGGTTATGTGCGCTTACTGGGGAAACTTGCTGAAATAACCGACGCTGGTATTCCTGTACATTTCTTTGTAGGCAATCACGATATGTGGATGAAAGATTATTTTCAAAAAGAGCTGAATATTCCCGTATACTTTGAGCCCCGGGCTTTTGAGTTTAATAATAAAAAATTTTGGGTAGGGCATGGCGATGGACTGGGTCCCGGCGATCATGGATACAAGATGATGAAAAAGATCTTCCGTAACCCAATATGCCAATGGCTTTTTGGTATTCTGCCACCATATATTGGAATGGGGCTGGCCAATTACCTAAGCCGTAGAAGCCGCCATGTAACTGGCTCGGCTGATGATAAGTTTTATGGGGAAGAAGGAGAGTGGCTGATCACTTATTGTAAGGAAATGCTGAATAAACAGCATTACGATTACCTGGTGTTCGGGCACCGGCATCTGCCCATTGATTTTCCTTTAAAAGGTGGCAGCCGGTATATTAACCTGGGCGACTGGATCAGGTATTATACCTATGCGGTTTTTGATGGAGAGCAATTAAAACTTACTACCCGGTACCCTGAACTGGAAAACAAAATCATTCGCTATTAGTGGTTCGCATACTGATCATATTATCTTTTTTACTGTATTGCTGCCAAACAGCCTGCGCGCAAACAGCCGATACCACTTTTATATTTAATAAACTGGCCGGCCAGCAGGTAACTGATTTTACAGTTGATAACCTGGGCAATCTGTATATCCTGAATAATACAGGACAAATAAAGAAGATGGGCCCCGGGGGTGATTCCATTGCCGTATTTAACAATGTGCGGCAATATGGAAAATTGTATTTGATGGATGTTACCAATCCATTACGGGTATTGTTGTACTTCCGTGATTTTGGTACCATCGTTGTGTTGGACCGGTTTTTGAACACCCGGGCAACAATAGATCTTAGAAGGCAGCAGTTGTTTCAGGTAAATGCCATAGGCCAATCATACGATAACAATATTTGGGTGTATGACGAACTGGAGAGCAAATTGAAACGAGTGGGTGAAGATGGCCGGGTGCTTGACCAAACCACCGACTTCAGAATGATAGTAGATACAGCGCCCTCCCCTCAATTTATTGTTGACCAGAACAGGTTGGTTTACCTATACGATTCAATGAAGGGTGTTTATATGTTCGATTATTACGGCGCCTTTAAAAACCGGATCCAACTAAAGGGTTGGACGGACTTTACCGTAATTGGCAATGCCATGTATGGCCGGGATGCCAATATGTTGTATCGGTATGAATCCGGTACGCTGAATTTGCAAAACTACCCCATTCCTGTAGCTATGCGGGATGCACAAAAAATAAAGATCACGCCCGGAAATTTATATGTGTTGCGTAATAACCGCCTGGAGGTGTTTTCTTATCACTGATTGTTTCAAGAGATAATAACTATTTTATAGACCAACAGCTTTTTAAAGTTAATAACTTTGAAAAAGTTTAAAGCCACTGAATATTTTAGAATGGGAGCGTTTTTAAATACGGTTTTTCTTGATAATCCTATTAAAAGCTATCTGATCGTAGCTTGTTCTTTATCGCTGATATTTTTATTCAAAAGATTATTGTCACGCTATCTGGCAGGGGTTTTATTTGCCGTAGTAAAGCGCATGGTCCGTGGTGTAGATAAGCCATCATTTATAAAACTCGTAGTATCACCGCTGGAAGTTTTCATGCTCGTGTTGCTGAGCTTAATTGCATTTAATAAACTTAACTTTCCGACACTTCTGAATGTAGATATTTACAAGTTCAGCGTGCGGCAGTTTATTGATTCCATTGCTACAATTGTATTGATCATTGTATTTATATGGTTATTGCTGCGGATCATGGACTTTGTTGCAATGATCCTGCATCACCGGGCAGATCAAACTGCAGATGCTACCGACAATCAGCTGGTTGTTTTTTTCAAGGATTTCTTTAAGGTGGTATTGGTGATCTTTGGCATTTTACTGATCCTGAAATTTGCCTTTCACTATAACATCAGCAACCTGCTTACCGGACTTAGCATTGCTACAGCAGCCATTGCGTTATCTACACGGGAAAGCCTGGAAAACCTGATCGCTTCCTTTATCATCTTTTTCGACAGGCCATTTACCATGGGAGACCAGGTAAAGGTGCATGACATAACCGGTACAGTAGAACGTATCGGGTTACGTAGTACCCGAATAAGGACCGATCAAAAAACATATGTGTCAGTCCCCAATAAACAAATGGTGGATAGCATACTCGATAACTTGTCATTACGTACGCAACGAAGGGCCTTTGTACAATTAAAGCTGCATGCCGACACGTCGCACGATGCAGTGAACCAGTTTATTTTACGGGTTAAAAACTATTTAACCCAACGAAAAGACAAGGTGGAAAACCATACTGTATTCCTCGCTGATATAGTGGAAAATGCTTACATTATTAATGTTGAGTTTTTTGCTGCGCCTATACCTGTAGCTGATTTTAATGAACTGCGCCAGCAGGTAAATCTCTCGCTGATAAACCTCATGGGAGAAATGAATATCAAACTGGCTACCAGGGAGGAGGGCAGCAGGTTAGAACCCAAACAGGTGGTATAGTTGAATTGAACTATAAACGCATTAATGTAAACTTGCTTTGTTTATAACCCGGATCTTCAGAAGGGATTTCAATTGTCATTTGATTGGTTTGTAAAGAGTGCAATTTTAATGACATGGTGCGGTAGGCTTTGGAAAGGCCGTCGAAACTGGTTAATACAATGGCAGTGTTGCTGGGACTCAATGCGTAAGTTCCTTTGAACTGGGGACTGCTTTCATTGCTTCCACTCCATAAAAATGATTTGTCTTTATTAAAGACCAGTTTAAATCGGATGGCCTGGGCTGAAGATAATACCTTTCTTAGTTCCTGTCTTATACGAATACTGTCGGCTTTGAGAATACCGGGCAGTTTATTTTTTTGCTTATAGTTTTCAACCATATACCGAAGGCTGGCAAGGGTATCCTGGAAATCGAGCAAACGATCGGTGGTTTCCCAACGAACTACATACCAGATACCAGATAATGAAGGTTCAGTCGCGGTTTGTGCATGCGCGTGGTACTGAGAAATCAGGGCAAGAGCTATAATCAGGTATTTCCACATAGAAGGCAGTATTGTTACATGAAATTTACTGATTTTTCATTACGTGCAACAAAAACTTTTATCCTCAGGCATTGAGTATTAATTACATAAATAAGTTTTTGAACTACAATGCGGCTTTTATTTCAAGTAGAAATCCTTTCAATGATTGCAGGGATTGAATCATTTCAAAATGTTCCTTCGCTTTGGAGTTTTTCTTCAGGAAATCCTTTGCTCCTTCAATGGTGAGTTTGCGGCGGCGCAGCAGATCATAGATCAGTTCCAGGTTCTTGATATCAATTGGTCTGAAATGGCGGTCACCTTTCCGGTTTTTCCGGGGTTGAATAATGTCGAATTCATTCTCCCAAAAACGCAATAATGACTGGTTCACGCCAAACATTTCGGCTACTTCTCCAATTGAATAATACTGACGTTGGAAAAGGGTTTCATCATCAGGAATGTTTACCAGGTCGGCCTCGGCATCGAGGGCTTTGAGCGATTTACGGCCCCGGGTCGACTTTTTAACCGGCGTTGTGACAGATTCTGCCACGCTGGTTTCCCCCTCCATTTCCGGGGTTTTAGTCGGCTCTGGCTCCATTTTTAATGACTTTACCCGAATCCCCACAGAGGCTTCATTTTCCTGTTCTGCGGGCACTTCACTGCTGAATTCAAAAGTAATTTGGGAGTAGTTACGGTTGTCCATAATCCAATTGATAACCTGGTAAAATTGTATAAGCTATCAAATATCGTGCAGTAAAGATACACTGGCAAAAAACGGCTTATCAGGAGAACTTATCAACTATTGTTAAATAATGTGGAAAACCTGGGCTTTTATCCCTTAAAACACAGGCTGTTGGCGGATTTCAGGCTTGTAAAAAAGTTCATAAAAAGGGGGCTTAAATGAGGTTAAACCCTTTTATTTTCAGTAAATTTGCAGGATTAATTTTTTATAAACTTCTTTGAGTATTCCACACGAATCTATGGCTACAGAAACTACGGAAATTCCTATTAATGCCAATAACGGTTACGGAGCAGATAGCATTCAGGTTTTAGAAGGTTTAGAAGCAGTACGCAAGCGTCCTGCGATGTACATTGGTGACATTGGTGAGAAAGGTCTCCATCACCTGGTGTATGAGGTAGTAGATAACTCTATCGATGAAGCACTGGCCGGCTATTGTAAAAATATTGTGGTTACCATACACGAGGATAATTCTGTTTCGGTAGATGATGATGGCCGGGGTATTCCTACCGGCATCAACAGCAAGGAGAAAAAGAGTGCCCTTGAAATGGTAATGACGATCCTCCACGCGGGAGGTAAATTCGATAAAAATACCTATAAGGTATCTGGCGGTTTGCACGGGGTGGGGGTGAGTTGCGTAAATGCACTCAGTTCCAAACTGCATGTTACCGTACAACGTGAAGACAAGATCTTCGAACAGGAATATCGCATTGGGGTACCTCAATACGAGGTGCGCGAAATAGGCGCCAGCTCCAAAACCGGTACGCTGGTCCACTTCTGGCCCGATACTACTATTTTCACTGTCAATGTATATAAAAAGGATATCCTGGAAGGCCGTTTGCGTGAGCTGGCTTACCTGAACCGGGGTATTCGCATCACCCTGATCGATCTTCGTGAGAAGGACGATAACGGCGAAAGTTATTCCAAGACATTTTACAGCGAAGGTGGTATTATCGAGTTTGTTGAAATGCTGGATAAAAATGCCGGTCGTAGCACCTTGTTACCCAACATTATCAACGTTGAAGGAAGAGATGAAGAAACAAATGTTGCGGTGGAAGTGGCATTGACCTATAACGACAGTTACAGCGAGCATATTTATTCATATGTAAACAACATTAACACCATTGAAGGTGGTACACACGTTACCGGTTTCCGCCGGGCATTAACCCGTGTGTTCAAAAGCTATGGTGATCGCCAGAACCTGTTTGAAAAAGCGAAGGTGGAAATTGAAGGCGATGACTTCCGTGAAGGATTAAGCGCTATCATTTCTGTAAAAGTTCCCGAGCCGCAGTTTGAAGGACAAACAAAAACAAAACTCGGTAACAGTGAAGTAAGTGGCGTGGTTGATTCAACCGTTTCAAAAGTACTGGAAGCATACCTGGAAGAAAACCCCAAGGAAGCTAAAAACATTATTGCCAAAGTTATTCTGGCTGCACAGGCCAGAGCCGCTGCCCGTAAAGCGCGGGAACTGGTGCAACGTAAATCGGTATTGACCGGTGGCGGCCTGCCCGGTAAACTGGCAGATTGCAGTGATCGGAATCCTGAGCGTTGCGAGCTATTCCTGGTTGAGGGTGACTCGGCTGGTGGTACTGCAAAACAAGGCCGTGAACGTGCCTTCCAGGCCATTTTACCACTGCGTGGTAAGATCCTGAACGTGGAGAAAGCCATGGAGCATAAGATCTACGAGAATGAGGAAATTCGAAATATGTATACAGCATTGGGGGTAACAGTTGGTACACCTGAAGATCCCAAAGCGCTGAATCTGGCAAAACTTCGTTATCACAAACTCATCATTATGACCGATGCCGATGTGGATGGAAGTCACATTGCCACATTGATCCTTACTTTCATTTATCGGTATATGAAAGAAATGGTTGAGCAAGGTTATGTATACATTGCACAACCACCATTATACCTGGTTAAAAAAGGTAAAGAGTCGGCATACGCATGGAATGAAGAACAACGCAAAGCGCTGGTTGAAAAACTGGGCGGTGGCAAAGAAGAAAGCGTAGGCATTCAACGATACAAAGGTTTGGGTGAAATGAATGCGGAACAATTGTGGGAAACTACCATGAATCCCGATTCCCGCACGTTGAAAAGAGTTACCATCGAAAGCGCCGCTGAAGCAGATCGCATCTTTAGTATGCTGATGGGTGATGAGGTAGCGCCTCGTCGTGAATTCATCGAAAGCCATGCTAAATATGCACGCCTGGATGTATAATTAGTTAATGAGATAATTAGATATTGTGCTAATGAAATACAATAGTATTCATTAGCACTTTTTTTTATAGCACATTCTCAGATAAGTATATTAGCATATTGACTATACCGTTAGTAAGTTCACTATATCTGTTTGGCGATTTTTACTTGCTGTATTACAATTAATGTTGCTATTACATATTCTAAATCAATGCAAAAGGAGGGGTATATAAAAAAGCCGTATATTTAAACCCTGTTTTAATGTTCTGGCTAAGATTTTGTAAGTCTAGATGTCAACTTTTTTATTATACTAACCACGTAAATGAACCAAATTATGTCTGAGATTACACTCACTGCATACAACGTAAAAACAAAAGAGAAAGGTGTTCCTATTCAGGATGCGGTAATTACAAAAACTGCAAAAGGTGCTTATATGGCTCAGGGACACGATGGTAAAGGAAATAAATTAACCACCTTATTGGGTGAAGCAAAGGCTTTGGAAGCTATTAAAGCCGGTATTGCCAAACAAGGCTGGGAGTAAAAATTATTGAATCAGTCAGGATAAATGTAAGTCAAATGAGCCCATTAATAATATGACTCATTTGACTTATATGACTGATCAACTAAATAAAGTTTAAAAATTCATACTGGCTGCCTAATATCTTTTTATCATCTGCCTGCAGCCATTTATTCAGGATTGTTGCGTATACATTTTTGAAATCTACTTTGTATTTAAGATCGCCTTCCTGCAGATCTGCCAGATCGGGCATTGCATTTAATACTCCTTTTTGCTGCAACCCTCCACTTATCAGGAACATGTTATTAGCGGTACCATGATCGGTTCCACCACTTGCATTTTGTGATACCCGGCGTCCAAATTCGGAAAAGGTCATCAGCATTACATCCTGAAAACGGTTATTGCTTTTTAGGTCTTTTACAAAAGCAGCAATGGCATCATTCATCTCCGTGAATAATCTTTTTTGCTGACCTTCCTGTCCCACGTGGGTATCAAAACTTCCCAGTGATAAATAATATACTTTGGTATTGATATCAGAGAAAATAAGACTGGCAATTGTTTTCAGGCTATTTCCCATATCTGTTTTCGGATATACTGTATTGCTGGGGTGAAGACGGCTTTGCTTGAAAATATAATCGGCACTGCTTACCGTTTCGGCCATTGTTTTGTATAAATAGTCAACCGGTTTTTCCTCGCCATCAACTGTATGACTGGCAGCTACTTCTTTAAAATATTTTTCATTCGATGTAGCAAATAACCGGCGTGGGTCTTTCATAGCCAATCCTTTCACATGTTCACCTTTCATGGCAAGACTTAATACATCATCTATTTCCAGGGCCTGGGTAGGTTTGTCGCAACCAGTACACTGTGCATCGAGATAGCGACCTAACCAGCCAGTATATACATATTCATTACTATTGCTGGCGCTGTGCCAGATGTCCATACTTCTGAAGTGCGATCGGTCGGGGTTGGGATAACCTACGCTGTTTAAGATACCCAGACTACCGTCGTTGTACAGGTCTTTAAAACCGGTTAAGGCGGGGTGCAGACCTACTTCATCTGTTACCAGTAAAGCCTGTTCTTTAGTAATGCCCAAACGAGGGCGTGATTTATAATAAATGTCGTTACGTACAGGTATAACAGTGTTTAAACCATCATTGCCGCCACTTAATTGTAACACCACCACTACCTTGTTCCCTTGTGGGACCAGGGCAGGTTTTTCAAATGCTTTTAAAAATTTAGGCAGCATCAAAGATGCGGTAGCCAGTGAACCTATTTGTAAAAAGTCTTTACGTTTTATAAGCATATAATAAGTTCTTGAGTTATTTTGTTATTGAGTTTGTTAGTTATTATGCGATCAAATAACTTAACATAGCTGATATTCCGGAGTACTCATTAATTGAATAGTTGTACTCTTTATGTAGTTTTCCCGGCTTGATGCATCAATGTACTTGTTTAATATTTTTTCATCAAGGGGAGCAACACCTTGTATAAGGATCCCGGAGATAGCTGTCAATAATTTTTCCCGCGGAACTTTTTCAAACTTACTCAGATAGGTATCCCAATCTACTGCTGCTGAAATAACCTGTCCTCCTTTTTTGCCCATTTTCCCCATACCTTTTCCAGCCATATCTTTCATGCCCATCATTTGGTCATCATCGTCTTTGGGAGTGAGGGCTACTTCATCATTGTCATAGATCAATTGCGGAATGCGCAGACGGAACATCAGGGATGAACTGTCGATCCAGTTTTTACCACCGGGCCATCCGGCTACGTTGGGCGGGTAAAACAATGTTTGACCCAGTAGTCGTTGCAATAATAATTGTACCTGTTCATTTTCCAACTTCATAGGGAGGGCACGGCGAATGCCAACGATCAGTTCAACCGGCGATTTAATACGGCAGCCAATGTTTTTGGCATCGTAGAACCAATCGCTGGTAAAAATGTCTTTCATTAATTCTTTAATATCGTAGCTGCTATTGTAAAAGCGATCAGCTAACCACGTTATATGAGCCTCATCAGGCACATCGTTCACGAAATAGCGGTATATTTTTCGGGTAATATAGGTAGCGGTTTGTTTGTGTTCCAGCAGAATGTTCAATACTTCGTCACCAGTAAAGTTGCCGGTTTTACCTAACACGGTTTTTTGCCCATCGTCGTGCTGAAACTTTCTGAAGGCAAATTCACCGCTTATGTTAGCCCCCCAGCCGGTGAAGGCCCGGGCTGCTTCCTTAATATCGTTCTCGGTATAGTTTCCCCGTCCCATAGTGAACAACTCCATCACTTCACGGGCAAAGTTTTCGTTGGGGTGGCCTTTTTTGTTTTGATTGTTGTTGAGGAAATTGATCATGGATGCGCTCTTGCTTACTTCGCGCAATAGATCACCAAAATTGCCCAGGGCGTTCTCACGAATGGTCTGCAGCAGTTGTTGTTGGTAAAGGATATTAATATTACGGCTGGCAAAATGCCCATGCCAGAACAGGGCCATTTTTTCACGCAACTGTTGATCACTGTTCACCATCTGGTTCAGCCAGGTGATGTTTAGATTTTTAATGTCTTCGCGTGACTGCTGCCGGATCTTTTTCCTTTGGTTATCGTCCTGATTTTGTTTTTGTTTACCCGCTTCCGCAATTCCCATAACCAACCCTTTAAGGGCATTGTCGGCCACGTCGATCATTTCGGGACTTTTGGCAGATGCTTTGAACAGGGAATTAATGTAGGATTTGTTGGTGGCGGTTGCCAGTTGCAGGTATTCTTCAGCCATTGGGCCAAAGCCGGCACGCCATAGCAGGTGTTGATTTTTCAACTGGGGTGTTACAATCATTACGGGACGATTTGCCCTGTGACCGCCCCATTTGTTAAAAGTTTAACGAATTCTTTTAAATTAATATGAGCTTGATAAGATGTTGAACGCCAATCTGGTTAAATGCGGCTTTTTGCAGGTGTAAATAAAAAGGGCCCGCTATTAAGCGAACCCCCTGAAGGTGAGAAATATATTATCCTTGGGTATTAGAGTAAAAAGCGAAAACCTACATTGAATTCGACTTTACCTCCGGATGATATTCCGGCTGTGAATTGGTTAGCTTTAGTGATAATTGGTTTAGTATTACCAGGAGACGTTGTATTTTTTATCTCCGTTTTAGTATAGGCAACCCCCAACAGGTTATTAAGAGATGTTTCTAAAAGGAATTTTTTTGTAACGGCAAAGGATATTCCTGGTATTACTTCCAGAGAACCTATCGACGATTTGGTCACTACTTTAGTTCTGCTATTCTGTCCAAATGCTGAGGTGCTTTCACTTTTTATGTTTTCGTAGTTTGCACTGGCCTCACCAAATATATATAACCGGTTAACAATGGGGATATACTTACGTACGAAAATACCGGCTCCATAATCGTTAAACTTGTTTTCTAACTCTGAACCGTTATTTTTTATTTTACCATGGCCATATGTTAAGGAAATACCTACCACAAGATTATCCTTTACCACTAAGCCTATTGCCGGACTGATGTGAAAACTATTGCTTTTTGTATAAGGGGTATCCGTTCCTGATTTGGTTTGGTTATATCCAATACTACCACCTACCCAAACAGCGTCTTTGCTGATCTGGGCCTTGGTGCTTACCATAAATGCACATGCGAAAATGAGAATGAGTAAAAATCTTTGCTTCATATTACTTGGTTTTTGGTATAGCAAATATGAAAAGCAAAAAGGAAGTATGCATTATTGCATACTTCCTTTAGCAAAGATTTATGTTAAGAAAATTAGAAGAGAAAATCTCGTATATAGTTCTTAGTTGATCTGAGATGCGCCAAAATAACTATGAAGGGCAGCCGGTAATTGAATGCCGGTCTCGGTCTGGTGGTTTTCCAGTAAACAGGCAACTATTCTTGGCAGGGCCAGGGAGCTACCATTTAATGAATGCACCAGTTGATTTTTACCATTGGCGTCTTTAAACCTGATCTTCATCCGGTTGGTTTGATAGGCCTCAAAGTTTGATACAGAACTAACTTCCAGCCATTTTTGCTGTGCGGCGCTGTATACTTCAAAATCATAAGTAAGGGCAGATGCAAAACCCATATCGCCACCGCATAGTTTTAAGATGCGGTAAGGCAGTTCAAGCGATTGCAGCAACGTTTCCACATGGGCTACCATGTCTTCCAGCACGTCGTAGCTTTTATCGGGGTGAACGATCTGTACAATTTCTACCTTATCAAACTGATGCAGGCGGTTCAATCCACGTACGTCTTTACCATAGCTTCCTGCTTCCCGGCGGAAACAAGGCGTGTAGGCCGTCATTTTAACGGGCAGTTCGGTTTCCTTTAATAATTCATCACGATATATATTGGTAACCGGTACTTCCGCTGTAGGTATCAGGTAAAAATTGTCTTCGGTAACAAAATACATTTGTCCTTCTTTATCGGGCAACTGACCAGTACCAAAGGCCGAGGCCTCATTTACCATAAGCGGGGGCATGAACTCTTTATAACCGGCATTGGTATTATAATCTAAAAAATAGGCGATAAGTGCCCGTTGCAATTTGGCGCCTTTGCCAATATACACGGGAAAGCCACTGCCGGTAATTTTATTACCCAGTTCAAAATCTATGAGGTTGTATTTTTTGGTGAGGTCCCAGTGCGGAACAGCACCTGCATGCAGGGTGGGTTTGTTACCCCCTTCCCGTATGGTAATATTATCTTCGGGTGTTTTGCCGGGTGGTACTTTTTCAGAGGGCAGGTTAGGCAGTTTTACGATCTGCTCCTGCAGTTTTTTTTCTGTTTCTGCCAGTTGATCGGCTATTGGTTGCAAGGTTGATTTTAAAGCAGCCACTTCCTGTTTGTGTGTTTCCGCGGCTTCTTTTTGTCCCTTTGCCATTAATTGCCCGATCTCTTTGGATGCTGCATTTACTTTTGACTGGGTAGTATCAAATTCAAGCTGCAACTTTTTCCGGTTATCATCCAGGGAGATGATCTCATCTACCAATGCAAGATCCCTGAAATTTTTTAAAGCCAGTCGTTCCTTTACCAGCGCCGTGTTTTGTCGAATAAATGCGATCTGTAACATGTGAAATCAGGTTTGCGCAAAGATAGGTTAAATAGCCAATCCGGGCCAGGCCGGTAACAAGTAATGGAGATCAGCTAATTGTTTTATATACATCCTGTTTAACAATTGCCATCATATATTCAGGGTTGGCCAGTTCGGTAAAGTCGAACTGTCGATACAGGCCATGCGCATCGCGGGTAGCCAGCATAAAACGGCGTAAACCCTGCAGATCGGGGTGGGTAAGTATCACCTCCATTAACCACTTGCTAAGGCCCTCGCCACGGCAGGTTTCGTCGATAAAAACATCGGCCAGGTAGCCAAAGGTGGCGCAGTCGGTAATTACCCGGGCAAAACCCACCATTTGAGCGTCTTTATAAACACCAAAACAAATAGCGTTCTCTATTGATCTTTTTACCGTGTGCAAGGGGATCCCTTTCGCCCAATAGGATTGCTCAGAAAGGTACTGGTGAATGTATTCCAGGGAAAGTGTTGCTTTGTCTGTGTTGATGGTATAGTTGTCTTTGTGCCAAATCATAGGCTAAATTAGCAAAATTGGTTACTATCTTTGCATCATGCAGGCAAAAGACGATTTACAAAGCCGTTGGTGGAAGCTGGAAGAAAAGCTGATGGAACGGTTTGACAAAAAACCAGACATGGAAACTATTTTATTTTTAATAGGTATCCAGGAATTTGGGGATATAAAGGCAAAATTTACCAAAGAACAAAAGCAGGACCTGATGCATATTGCTACCTGTTCGTTACTGGCGCAAAGCGGCTATTACGAACTGGAAGGGGTAGATGAAGAGGGCTGGCCCCATTTCAGGCAATTGAAGGCACTGCCGGTGATGAACCTTCCAGAACAGGAGAATTTTTTAAAAGATCACATTCTTTTGTATTTTGATCGGCAGGAATTCTAATGCTTCCGATCTAAATCACACTACTTATGAATAAACTGTTAGTACTCCTCGTATCCTTATTTTTCTTTTCATCCTTTGGTGAACAGCATCCTTACCAGGTAAAAAAGGGCGATCTGAATAAAGATATAGAGCTGGTAACCTCCAAAGGTACAATGGTTATCAGGTTATCGGATTCTACTCCTAAACATCGCGACAATTTTATAAAACTGGTTAACCAGCATTTTTACGATGGGTTGTTGTTTCACCGGGTTATGAGTCAGTTTATGATCCAGGGCGGCGACCCTAAAAGTAAGACCGCAAAACCTGGTGAAGCATTAGGTGGGGGAAGTCCCGGTTATACCATTCCAGCTGAAATGAGATCAGATCTGTTCCATAAAAAAGGCGCCCTGGCCGCGGCCCGTACGCCAGATGAAGTGAACCCTACCCGCGAAAGCAATGGCAGCCAGTTCTTCATTGTGCAGGGAAGGGTTTATGACGATGCAGACCTGAACCAGGTAGAAGCCAGGCTCAATGGGTATAAGATCCCTGAAGCGCATCGGGAGGTATTTAAAACAATTGGCGGTTCCCCTTCGCTCGATACAAAATATACCGTATTTGGCGAAGTGATAAAAGGGCTCAATATAATCGATAGCATTGCTGCCGTTCCTGTTGGCGACCGGAACCGTCCGATAGAAGATGTACGTATCATAAAGGCTAGCCTTATAAAAAGACAATGATGTAAGAAGTACGGATTGTAAAAATGGAAAGCCAGTCATAATATAATTGTGCACTTTCCAATATCCGGCCCCTTGGGACTAACATAAATTTCTTAATCTTGCAGCACAAAAATTGAAAACATGAATTTTCCGGAAAATCTGCACTACACTAAAGATCACGAATGGATTAAACTGGAAGGCAACATTGCCACTATAGGAATTACCGATTTTGCTCAGCGCGAACTGGGTGATATCGTTTATGTAGAAATTGAAACAGTTGGCAAAACCCTGATGGCAGAAGCTGTATTTGGTACAGTAGAAGCTGTTAAAACAGTGTCTGACCTGTATCTGCCAGTTTCCGGCACCATTAACGAAGTTAATCCGGCACTGGGTGATTCACCTGAGGTGGTTAACAGCGATCCATATGGTGAAGGCTGGATGGTTAAAATGACCGTAAACAATCCGGATGATGTAAAGGCCCTGATGGACGCTGCTGCATATACAAATCTGGTAGGTGCCTGATAAATAAATTAAATCCGGTGCGGTTGTTATTACGTAAATTGAAAGTGGTTTAAGACCACTTTTTTTGTTTACGCCAGTTCCGGGTAAAAACATTGGGAATTACACTAACATATACTGAACAGGAGTTGGTGTCTCTGTTACGTAACAGGGATAACAAGGCCTTTGCATACTTGTATGATAACTATGCATCGGCCCTGTACAGTATTATATTGCAGATAGTAAGCGACGCCGAGCTGGCCAATGATGTGTTACAGGAGGTTTTTGTAAACATCTGGCGCAGAATTGAGCAGTATGATATGGGTAAAGGCCGCTTATTTACCTGGATGATGAACATCGCCCGGAATGCCTCCATTGATACCCTAAGGTCGAAGGGATATCAGAATAGCCGTAAAAACCAATCTATTGAGGATAACGTAGATACCTTACAGGTTACGGATGTATTACAGCCTGGAGTAGATACGATTGGGTTGCGAAAAGTGCTAGAAAAATTAAAAGCTGAGCAGCGGATATTAATAGAACTTGCTTATTTTAAAGGATATACGCATGAGGAGATTGCCGAGTTGGAAAAAATACCACTCGGAACGGTAAAGACGCGTATCCGGAATGCATTGATCCAGTTACGAGAGTTATTAAAGTGAACATACAGGAATACATATCAAGTGGCATAGTGGAAAGCTATGTATTAGGGCTCGCTGAGGACTCGGAACGGACAGCCTTTGAGCAAATGTGCACCCTGCATGCCGAAGTTCGTGCGGCCCGGGATGCTTTTGAGCTTTCCCTTGAGCAGCAGGCTTTGTCGGCGGCTGTTGCCCCTCCTGTAACCTTGCGGCAAAACATTTTGCAACAATTAGCGGCAGAAACGGTCCCTGAAAGCAATAGCATTACCCCTGTGGTGCAAATGCGTCCCATCCGGCGTTCGCCTGTTCCCATGGCTATGCGGTATGTGGCGGCAGCTGCCGTTGTATTGCTGGTGGCCAGTGCAGGGCTGAATATTTATTACTTCAACAAATACCGCGATTACAGCCAGCGGTATGACCAATTGCTGGCTCAGCAAACAGAGCTGGCAAAGAATAATAATGCCATGCAAACCCGCATGGGAAATTACGAGCAAACCATCAAAGGGTTAACCAATCCTTACATGGCAAAGATTACCATGGAAGGTAAGGACGTACCCAATAATGGAAGCCCAGACCCCCGTAGCCTGGCGACCGTTTTATGGGATACCCGCTCCAAAGATGTTTATCTGATGGTAAATAATCTGCCCATGCCTGAAACCGGCAAACAATACCAGTTATGGGCCATTGTAGACAACCAGCCAGTTGATGCTGGCATGCTCGATATGTCTTATGGTCATATGATGGTTAAAATGAAAAATATCCCCCGCGCCCAGCTTTTTGCGATCACCCTCGAACAGCGGGGTGGAAGTTCAACTCCTAAAGGGCCTATGTATGTAATGGGGAAAGTTTAGTTGTATACCACCAGTATGTTATTTTGAAGTATCTTACCCTTCTATATGTATATGATGCGATTTGTTAAAAAGCTTTGTACCTGGAAAATCATTCCTTTAGCCTGGACTGTAATAACCATAATCTTATTGTGCCTGCCAGGTTCCGCCATCCCCAGTGCCGGTGTTTTTTCTACAGAGGGTATTGACAAAGTGGTGCATACCATTTTATTTGGCGGCATTGTTTTGCTTTGGGGTTTCAACATGTATTTTCATCGTAATGACAAACAAAAATGGCAGCAGATTATTGTCTTACTGACACTTTTCAGTATAGGATTGGGGATTGGGTTAGAATTTCTACAACGGGATTATATTCCAAATCGCAGTTTTGATGGATATGATATCATCGCAGATTCAACAGGCGCCATATTAGCCGCTGTTTATCACCTTTTTGTAAGAGTAAGATAGAAGGGAATTTCTGTTAATCAGTTAGTTATATACAAAAAAATAGCCCCTGTAGAAACAGGGGCCGTAACCAAAACTAACTGCTTATGAGAAAATTGACTGCTTTGTGTGAGTCGTTAAAAAAGAACTTTATTATATAACGCAAATCGGATGCCATTAGTATAGAGGAGCCCGTTAAAGTAAGATTAAAAGATCACCTGCTAAGAGAACAAAGAACTTGCGCGATAAATTTCTAATGCAAAGGAACTACGTATTTCCAATATTTCAGACATCTGTTAAGACTTTTTGTAAAACGTTAACATTCGCGTGGTTTTAGAAATAACGTGCCGATACTACACACGTAAATTCCCGCAACCATACCAAACGAACGTTAATTTCAGCAGCCTATAACTCATTCATTTATATTTCGGTAATAAATACCGTTATAACGGCAAGTAGTACACTAGTTTAGTATGCTGTTAATTAATGAAAATTTAATGCCTTTTTCTTAATACCCACTTGTGGTGATTTTTGTGACTTTCATTCTGGTAAGCGGGGAGTGTGGAACTATTTCGGGCCGGTGGTGAAACGCTTGCTATATCAGCGTTGTATTAGTTTAGCAAGTTATACTTGTAACATTTTGGAAATACAGGGTAAATAAAAAGGCCCCGATACAGTGGGGCCTTTTAAAATGTGTTTCCTGGACGATTAATTCTGTTTAGCTAATTTTTCAGCATTTTCAGCAAATTGTAATGCATCAATAAATTCCTGCACATTGCCATTCATTACATCGTCTAAGTTATAAACGGTAAGCCCTATTCTATGATCGGTTATACGGCCTTGTGGATAGTTATAGGTTCTTATCTTGGCGCTTCGGTCACCAGAACTTACCAGACTTTTTCTATGTCTTGAAATTTCATCTTCCTGCTTACGTACCTCTTCTTCATATAATTTGGTACGAAGCATTTGCATCGCTTTTTCGCGGTTGCCTAACTGGGTACGTTCGGTTTGACACATTACCACAGTACCGGTTGGAAGGTGGGTTAAGATAACTTTGGTTTCCACCTTGTTCACGTTCTGTCCACCCGCACCACCGCTTCGGGCAGTTTCCATTTTTACGTCACTATCTTTTACTTCAACGTCTACTTCCTCAGCTTCGGGCATTACAGCCACTGTAGCGGCGGAGGTATGTACCCGGCCCGATGTTTCCGTATCTGGAACGCGTTGTACCCGGTGTACGCCACTCTCAAATTTCAGGGTGCCATATACATCTTCACCGGTTACTTCCAGCTGAACCTCTTTATACCCCCCTACGGTACCCTCCGATTCGCTCAGAACGGCTGTTTTCCAGCCTTTCTTCTCACAATAGCGCAGATACATGCGTAACAGGTCGCCGGCAAACAAACTGGCTTCGTCGCCACCAGTACCGGCCCGGATTTCCAGAATACAGTTCTTTTCGTCCTGTGGATCTTTGGGGATCAGCAACTGACGAATGTGCGCTTCCAGCTTTGTCTTGTTTTCATCCAGCGCAGGCAGCTCTTCCTTCGCCAATTCACGCAATTCGGCATCATCGCCATTCAGTGCTTCTTTATATACTTCCAGGTCACCCAGCACTTTTTTATACTCCTCGTAAGCAAGCACGATCTTTTCCAGGCTGCGGTATTCCTGGCTCATCGCCCTGAATTTCCTGTTATTGCTTACAATTTCAGGATTGGTTAACGCAACCCCCAGGTCCTCAAACTTGGCTTTTATGGCTTCCAGTTTGTCTAACATAATTTTGACTTATTTTACCAGTTACAGTCCCAAACGACGGTCAATCGATAAGGAAGAAAGAAATGTGCTTACTTTTGCCTCTTCTTTCGGACCAGCGGACCGCCCGTTTTTCCGACTGATATTAAAACCTGCAAAGTTAATTGTTTCAGCGCTTACATGAATTACCGAAAGTTCACCGCCGATCATTTATTTACCGGTTCTGAATGGTTATCAAACGATTCCGTTCTAATTACCGGCACCGAAGGAGAAATAATTGATATTGTGCCGGCGTCAGCCGCCGGGGAAGGGGTAACCTCTTTTACCGGAATTTTGAGCCCCGGGTTTGTAAACTGCCATTGTCACCTGGAACTGAGCCATATGAAGGGCATTATTCCCGAAAAGACCGGCATGGTTGATTTTCTGGTGCGGGTAATACAACAACGGGGTTTTGATGGCGAGATCATTCAAAAAGCCATCGAGGAGGCAGAAAACAGCATGCTGCAAAACGGCATAGTGGCAGTTGGAGACATCTGTAATACTGCTAATACGGTAGAACAGAAAAAGAAGGGCCGGCTGCTGTACCATAATTTCATTGAAACAATGGGGTTTATAGAGCAAACGGCGGGGCAGCGGTTTGATGCTTCCCGGGCCGTTTATGAGCAGTTTGCCCGCCTGTACCGCAACCCTGCGGAGTCCAATAGCATTGTACCACATGCGCCCTATTCGGTGTCACCAGCCTTATTTCAACTGATCACCCATTTTCCAGGTAATCACCTGCTCACCATCCATAGTCAGGAGAGTGGGGCTGAACGGGAGTTTATTGAAAAGGGTACCGGCGATCTTCACCGGCTATACCAGGCGCTGAATATTGATATCTCCTTTTATAAACCCCGGTCAACCGGAAGTTTGCCTGCCTATCTTTCTCATTTTCTGCCCACTCAATCGGTGATCCTGGTTCATAATACCAACACCAATAAGGATGATCTGGAATATGTTGCCAGTGGGCAATTGCCAATTGCCAATTTGTTCTTTTGTGTGTGTCCCAATGCGAATGACTACATTGGTAATCCCCTGCCCAATATTGACCTGTTACGGCAATACAAGGCGGCTATTGTGATAGGGACCGATAGCCTGGCTTCTAATCACCAATTAAGCGTCCTGGCTGAACTGCAAACCCTTCAGCGCCATTTCCCCAATCTTGAAAAAAAGGAACTGTTGCAATGGGCAACCCTCAATGGGGCAAAGGCCCTGGAAATCAATGATGTGGTAGGAAGTTTTGAGCCGGGGAAAAAGCCGGGGGTGCTTATTATTGATGAGCAATTTTCTATGGTGGAGCGATTGATATGATATAGCACCATCCATATCCGTCCTCCTCTTTGATACCTCAATGGTACCTCTTTGTCTCCTCTTTGGGTCCTCGGAATTCGAGGTGTTTCGGGGAGGAATTGAGGTAGTTCCGAGGAGGCAATGAGAAGAAAATAACAACCATCACAGGAATTCGACTATTTATCACACCATATTCCTCCATTCGTCACACCAAAAATGAATTTTCCGAGGAGAAATTACCATTCGTCACACCGTTCTTCTCGAGTCATCACAGCGGTTCCCGAAGCCCGTCACATGATAGAAATATCGAATGGAGGGAAGGGGTACCTTTGTATTTCGTACGGCAGTTCTTTGCATGCATATTCTTTAACCTAGCACTTCCTGTAAAACAGGTAACGTTTTCATGATCCCGAAATCTGCAAAGTGCAACACATAATAGGTTTGATAAGCCTGTAACAATATGCGCCGGGTTTCCTGGTTGAGTTTTATCTGCGACAATTCATGAGGCTGCATTGCCTTGAGTAATTGTGACGTGATATAACTGTAAGGGTATGATAAAAAATGGGGATGGACCGGATGCTCGTGTACAAATTCTCCTTCCTGCAGATCGAGATAGGTGGTTTGATCGGTATACTTATCGCTAAAACGGAACCCATAGAACGAAGCCAGGTGCAGGGCAAAGTATAAGGGGAAATTACCCGCTATCTGTACATCTGCCTTATCAAGATGTATAAACGCATCTTCAGCAAAATAGAACAACTCAGGGTTCGCTTCCGGTTGCTTGAGTGTTTTCGACAACAATTCCACCATGAACAAAGCCACAGAGTTTTTTACCACATCAAAAAAGATATGCTGGTATAAATAGCCCCATTTAAACTCACGCAGGCGTTGCAGATGATGCAACTCGTTATGATAAGCCGTAAGGTCAAGGATGGCGCCTGGCTGAAACAGGTTGGCCTTGCCGCTGCCTTTTTTGCTGGAAGTACGCACCCCATTTACTATATACGATTGTATGCCGAACAACTCCGTGAAAATAGTAACGATGACGCTGGTCTCGCCATATTTCACGGTTCGTAATACAATGCCCTTGGTATTATGGAGTGTCATTTTTGAATGAATACAATTTTGGTGACCAGTTTTTGTTGGTGTTCTTCATCGCTGGCCAATACCAGGTAAACACCAGATGAGATACTGCGGCCATTATAATCTTTACCATTCCAAATGGCCTGGCTGCCAAGCGCCTTTGTTTGATATACCAACCTGCCATTCAGTTCAGTGATCTTTACAATGGCATTGTTAGGTACGCCTCTGATGGCAATGGTACCGGTATAACCCGGTGGCACAGGATTGGGGAATACCAATACGTCACTATTGGTCTCTTTTGTTTCTGTAGCCGTGCTGCGAAACGAACAAATGCCTTTGGCGGTAGCAAAAAATACTTCACCGGTTTTGCCATCGATGGCAATCTGTTTTACATCATTGCTCAATAATGGACTATTACTTACTGTAAACCGGTAAATGATCTTACTGGCATCGGCACTTAATAGCCATACGCCATTTTGTGTACCTACCCATTTGCGATCGGCGCCATCCACAGCAATGGTTTGTACCTGTTCGTCGCTAAACAAATATCCTGCAAAGTTATCCTGCTGAACAATAGGTAACACCGCATCGCAGCCATTGTTTGTCACAGCCTGTTGTGTGCATTGAATAACGCCAATGCCTTTGGCAGTGCCCACCCAGATAAAGTTGTTTTTGTCTTTTGCAATACACCGTACATCATTATCCGGCAGGTTGCCGTTCCCTTTTCCACTGCGGAAAAATTTCCATTGATCATCGCCGGGGTTGTCGATGTTTTGGCCATGATTAAAACAGGCAAGGCCATTGTTCTTAGGCAGCACAATCCATTTCTGGTTATTATCATCGATCACTATTTGCGAAACGGCCTGCTCTGGCAGGGCAAAGGGAATAATAAACGACAGCCAGCTGCCATCTCCTTTTTTAACCAGCAGGGGGTTCAGTCCGCCATAATTGGCTACCCATAAATTATTATCGGCATCAAAAGCAAGACCGCTGACCCGGTAACTTTTTGCATTAAAATAGGTTGGTTGAACAGGGGAGTTTTGTTTGAAGATGTTGATGGAATTATCTTTTTTGATGTTCACCAATCCGCCGCCAAATGAACCGGCCCATACGCTTTCATCGACGGGATCAGCGGCTACAGCTACCAGATCGGTAAGTGAATCCAGCTTGGGAAAACGTGAACCATTGAAGTAATTCCAGGTGTTATCAGTAAATGAGAACAAACCGTTTTTATTATTGAGCGCTTCCCAATTGGTGTTTACAGCGCCAGCTGTTGCCCATATGGTATTATGGAGCGCCTGCATACTGCCGGTAGCTATTGCGGGCGGCGCATCGGGCAACAATCGGTGAAATGCATTGCCGCTGTAATTCGATAAACCCGCCAACGTATCTGCTATATAGTATTCATTTTGGTAAATAATTGCCTGTCGCGGCGCGGCGGTGAGTTGTGCGTCCAGGATTGTTTGATCGGTTGTTCCGGTAGCCGTAAGCACCACTATCCGGCCCGTGTTGTTATTGGTTTCGCTAAGGAGTATTTTGTTATTTGATACGGTGCAATTTCTGATGGTCCAGCCATCGCGGTATAATAAACTCCAGGCGTTGCCGGTTTGTAACCACAACGAATCGTTTCTTACCGCCACTACATTGTTTTGAATGGATGCCAATGCCTGTACATTGCCGGCAGGTAAACCATTGCTGCCAGAAACCAATTGCCAGTTGCGGAAATCCGCGAGATTGGCGTTCGCGGGTGCTTTCTTTAGTCCTTCGCTGGTAGCTGCATAAACCGTATTCCCATTGCTGGTAATAGCATTTACTGCCACCTTTGAACCGCCATTCCCAATGATGTAGGTATCTTTTATTTCGTATTTATCAAGGTTGATCACCACAATACCTATACCTGTAGCCAGATAAGCCAGTTGCTGATCAATGTATACTGTCTTTACTGTTTTATCGCCTGCTATACTGGCATTCTTTAAGGAATTAATATTGATGAGCTTGTCTTCAACCAATACATCAATATTGCTGTTATTGTAAGCAATTACCACCCGCTGGCCGTTTGGTTCGGCGCCCATAGCGCTGATGCCGGTTTCGGCCAAACCATTGGTGCGGCTCCAGCGTTCGATGGTGTTATCGACCACCTCAACAGAAAATAAACTATACGGAGTAGCGGCCCATATTTTACCATTGGTATAAGTAACGGCAGTTACCTGTTGGTAAGGTAGGTGATCCCGCCATTGACCTATTGGCTGAAATTGTGCCAGCGAAACAAACGGAATGGTGAGCGCCGCGCAATAAAAGGCCAGGATGCGTTGTAGCATAGTTTTCAAAGGTAATTATATGTGGTTGAATTAGTAATATACATGGGCCGGACCATTGCTAAAGAATTTCCCTGATATTAAATATGGCGGCCTTTATACTAAAGGATGACAAAAATGCGTACTAAAGGGCCTATTTTAATATAGCACCTGTTTCT
This sequence comes from Niastella soli, assembly GCF_017742245.1. GTDB lineage: Bacteria > Bacteroidota > Bacteroidia > Chitinophagales > Chitinophagaceae > Niastella > Niastella soli. The sequence continues at coordinate 763,487 of NZ_JAGHKO010000001.1, read as the reverse complement.
GTGACAAGCTGCCATATTATAAAAAAAAGGTTTCTTAATTCATTGACATTAAAAGTTTGTTAGGGGCTTTTATTGGCGGTAAATAAACTTCCTTAATCCTGTTAAAATGAGTTTCTTTGCTGCCAATAATTAATATTCTTAGCAGTAAATTCTATATTCTACATGTGGGAAAAAATCGCCCGGTTCATTTTACGGTCACGCTGGATGTTATTGATCCTCTTACTGGCTTTAACCGGTTTAATGGGCTATCACGCTTCCAAAGTTCAAATGAGCTATGAGTTTGCAAGAGCTATTCCAACCGATAATCCCAAATACCAGGCCTACCAGGCATTCCGCAGTCAGTTTGGGGAAGACGGCAATTTGATGGCCATTGGTATCACTACCGACAAACTGTTTCAGGCTGATGTATTTAATGATTATGCTGCACTGGCCAAACAAATAAAAGGAGTGAATGCGGTGGAAGATGTGTTGAGTGTACCGGCCGCTACCAACCTGGTAAAAGATACTACCAACGAAAAATTGAATGGCGTACCGGTTTTCCCTGGCAGACAGCTCACACAACCTGAGCTGGATAGCATGGCTAAACTCTTTTACAGTTTGCCATTTTACCAGGGTTTGTTGTTTGACCCTACGTCCAATACCTACATGATGGGTATCCGAATTAATAAAGACGTACTGAACTCAAAAGGAAGAAATAAAGTAGTAACTGAAATTGTTGCAATAGCCGATGCATTTGGTAAAAAGCATAACCTTGAAATGCATTACAGCGGTCTGCCATTGATCCGTACCAACCTGGCAACCAAAGTGGCTTCCGAAATGCAATGGTTCCTGCTGGGCTCGCTTATTCTCTCTGCTATTATATTATTGATCTTCTTCCGCAGCTTCAGTGCTACCCTCATGTCGCTGGCAGTAGTGATCATTGGGGTAATATGGTGTATGGGTACCATTGAATGGATGGGATATAAGATCACCCTGTTAACAGGCGTAATACCTCCATTGATAGTGGTAATTGGTATCCCCAATTGTATATACTTCCTGAATAAATATCACACGGCTTACAACGATATCAATAGCGAGGTTTTCACCAATGAAAGCAGAAAACGGGTGGCTTTAACCGCCATGATCAGCCGCATGGGAGTTGTAACCCTGTTTTGTAATATAGCCGCTGCCATCGGTTTTGCTGTGTTTGGCCTTACCAAAAGCGCGGTATTGAAGGAATTCGGGATCGTAGCAGGTTTCAACATCATGGCCTTGTTCTTTATCTCCATCATGTTCATACCAGCGGTACTGAGTCTTTTGCCTGATCCTAAAAAGCGGCATACAAAGTATTTAGAGAACAAATGGCTGCTAGCGATTCTGGATAGCCTCGAACGCTGGTCATCGAATCACAAAAAACTGATCTACGGAGTAACGGCCATTATATTACTGGCATCTGTTGCAGGTATGTTCCGGTTGAAATCAGTAGGATTTATAGTAGATGACCTGCCAAAAACGGATAAGATCTATAAGGACCTTAAATATTTTGAAGAACATTTCAGAGGGGTAATGCCGCTCGAAATTGTGATAGATACCAAACAGAAACAGGGATTGCGACGGAGTCCGGTACAAACCTTTGCCCGGATAGATTCTTTATCACAGTTCATCACTGCACAGCCCGAAATGGCCCGGCCCCTGTCGATAGTAGAGGGGTTGAAATTTGCCCGTCAGGCTTATTATAATGGTGATAGCAGCGCTTACAAGGCTCCTAATGAAGCTGATCTCCTCTTTTTATCGCAATACCTCAGTGCTAAAGCATCAGCCGATAGCAGTGGCAAGTCAAACAACTTTAACCGGGTGGTGGCCTCCTTTATGGATAGCAATCGCCGGCTGGCGCGTATAAGCGTTAGTATGAAAGATGTAGGTAGCAAACGTTTACCTGAATTGATCAGCACTATTGAAGACCGCAGCCGCCAGTTATTCGATACTTCTAAATACCATGTAGAGTTTACTGGTACCAGTATTACCTTCCTCGAAGGCAGCGCCTTTATCATCAATGGGTTGAAGGAAAGCATTATGTGGGCGTTCCTGCTTATTGCCCTTTGTATGTTGTACCTGTTCAGATCGTTTAAAATCTTAATTTGTTCCCTTATACCCAATATTATTCCGCTGATCATCACGGCTGGGGTAATGGGATGGGCAGGTGTGGCCATTAAACCTTCTACCGTTTTGGTATTTTCGGTAGCGTTAGGCATCGCCATCGACATAACCATAAGGTTCTTAGTAAATTACAAACAAGAGCTCTCCATAAATAGTAAAAAGACCTCACATGAACTGGTGATTGACACCATTCATAAAACAGGTATAAGTATCATTTATACTTCGCTGGTACTCATCGCCGGATTTGTTATTTTCTGTTTTAGCGGATTCGGTGGTACGCAGGCGTTGGGTTGGCTTACGTCGCTTACTCTCATACTGGCAACGTTGACCAACCTGATATTTTTACCTGCTTTGCTTATGACAATGATAAAAAAATAGCCGATCGGGGAAAATAATTGAAGTTACCATGTGTGCTTTTAGTTATATTTACTTACCAAGTATACTAACTGTTTAAAAAGTCACACATGAGAAAATTTCTTTTACTGCTACTTGCAGTAGGGGCAAGCACCTGCCTGCTGCAAGCGCAAACCCGTACACTAACGGGAAGGGTCACTGCCTCAGACGGAAGCCCCATCCCAAACACTTCAGTAATTATTAAAGGAACAAGTAACGGCACCACTACGAATGCAGATGGCATGTTCTCCATGAGTGTTCCTGCCGGTTCCAGGATCATTAAGTTCTCCGCGGTTGGAATGAATGATGTGGAAGTTACCATTGGCGATAAGGGCGTGATCAATGCCCGAATGGAGTCGGCTGAAAGGAACCTTGCCGAGGTGGTTGTAGTAGGTTATGGAACACAGAAAAGGAAAGAAGCCACCGGAAACGTGGCCACCGTTAAAGGCGTTTCCATTGCAGATAAGCCCATACAAAGCTTTGAAGCAGCATTGGGTGGCCGGGCAACAGGCGTGCAAATAACAGTACCGAATGGTATTGTGAACAATCCGCCGGTGTTCAGGATCAGGGGAACCAATTCCATCTCCTTAAGTTCCTATCCGCTTGTGGTAATTGATGGGGTACCCACTTTTACCGGCGACTTCAGCGGTACCAATGCTGGCGCCAATGCGCTGGCGAGCATCAATCCAAGTGATATTGAAAGCATAGACATTGCTAAAGATGCTGCTGCATCGGCCATTTATGGAAGCCGCGCTGCCAATGGCGTTGTGTTCATCACTACCAAAAAAGGAAAAATGGGCCGCGCCCGCGTATCGTACGATGGTTGGGTGGGCTGGACAAAAGTGCAGCGCTTACCAGAACTGTTAAATGCGCAGGAATATACCGATTTTAAGAACCAGGGGTTGGTGAATGCCAAAACCTATAATGCCAGTACCAACTATTTTGCATTAACGAACGGCCCCGATGGCAACCCCATTGACACAAGATGGTACGATTATATTTACCGTACCGGCATCAGCCACAGCAACTCCATTAGTGTTTCAGGAGCTACAGAAAGTACCAACTATTATTTTTCATTAGGCTATACCAATCAGCAGGGTATTGTAAAACGAAATGAATTCAGGCGGAAATCGGTCTTGTTCAATATAGACCATAAAGTGAACAGCATCATTTCAACCGGCGCCAAGATCTCCTACTCCAATGAAGATAACCTGGCGGCGGTAAGTTCTGGTTCATTGCCCGGTGAAGCATTTAATTCCGGTGGGTTAGGTCGTCTTGCCATTTTAACAGCGCCCAGTATTTCACCTTATAATAACGACGGTACCTATAATACCGTCTCTGGCAATATTGGTGCAATGGGTAATAAACAGACCGTTGGTATCTATAACCCTGTTGTATCGTTAGACAAGAACCGCAGCAATACGGAGATAAACCATGTTCAGGCGAATGGCTATGTACAGATAAAACCGTTAAAATGGCTAACCCTGAAATCGCTGTATGGTATTGACTACCTGTATGCCGATAACCAGATCTTCTTTGACGCTATTAGTGGCGAAGGCTATGGCACTAATGGGCTTGCACAAAGTGCCCTGGGTAAAAACAAACGCAGCATTTGGACAAATACGTTATCTATAGATAAATCATTTGGGGAAGACCATACCCTCGGACTGTTGGCTGGTATCGAAGATCAACGAACAATCGGTGAAGGGTTCGGGCTTTCAAGACAATCTATTTCTGATCCTTATTTTACAAATACACAGGGTGGTTATACCGTGAATAACCCGTTTTTGTTGTCTGTAGGATCGAATTACCTGTACTCCCAGTTTGGCCGTATCAATTACAATTTCGCCAGGAAATACTACCTGAGTGGTAACCTGCGCCAGGATGAATTTTCAGGACTGGGATATACTGCACGAAAAGGGGTGTTCTGGGGCGTATCGGCCGGTTGGGAAATAACCAAAGAAGGTTTCTGGACATCTGCCGGTCTTGATAAAGTGTTCAGCAGTTTCAAATTCCGTGGCAGCTATGGTAAAGTAGGTAACATCAGTGGAATAGGTAATTATGAGTCTTTCAACACTTATTCACCCGGTCTATATGGCGGTCAGCCAACCATCGGTTATAACAAATCAGGCAACCCTGATCTTACCTGGGAAACAAGTAAGAAATCAGACGTAGGTTTGAATTTCGGTATCCTGGGTGAACGCATCACGGGTGAGTTCTCCTATTATAAGAACAACATCGACGGATTGGTACTCGATGTAACACAGGTGCCATCTGCTGGTATTCCCAATGCCATTAGAACGAACGTGGGCAGCATGTATAACAAAGGGTTTGAATTTGGCGTCAATGCCAATATAATTCAGGGAAAAGATTTCAGCTGGAGTACCTTTTTTAACGTAAGCATCAATAAAAACGAGGTAACTGCGCTGGCACCAGGCTTACCCTTTATTATAGTAACCTCACCAGCCGGTTCCACTACCAATGAGGCCGTAAGCATTACCCAACCTGGCTATAGCATAGGTACATTATATCTGATCCCAACCAAGGGCGTTGATCAGGCAACGGGTAGAAGGATCTTCATTAATGCAGATGGAAAAGAGGTTTATTATTCATATCCCACCTGGCAATATGCCGATGGCACTGCAGCCCCGGCTATTTCAACCACAGACAGAAGGATCCAACAGAACACCGTCCCCAAACAGATCGGCGGCCTGGAGAATACATTCAATTACAAGAATTTTGAATTGAATGTATTGCTAACCTATCAGCTCGGTTTCTATGTATATTATGGGACCGAAGCCGGATTGCGGGACTATCGTTACTGGAACAACGAAAAGGCGGTGTTAAGAGCCTGGACAAAAGCGGATGATATTACCGATATGCCAAAGAACGTATTTGGCGATAACTATTCGAATGGATCGGCCGTGCCGCTGGATATACATATGTATAAAGGCGATTTTCTGAAGCTGCGTAATATTACCCTCTCGTATAATATGCCCAAATCGGTCCTTGAGAGAATAAAGGTCAACAGCGCCCGGTTCTATATAAGTGGTCAAAATCTGCACATATGGACCAAATACCCTGGCCCGGATCCGGAAACTTCAACGAACGGAAATAATGCTGCCAACCAGGGCATCGACAGAAACCAGGTTGCTAATGGCAGAACCGTTACTCTTGGCTTGAAACTCGGGCTCTAGGCGCCTTTTCTTCTAAAAGCAAAACCAGGTAAAATGAAACAACATCTTAATTATATTGTATTTGCTTGTTTGATGGGGGTATTGATAAACTCCTGCAAACGCGGCGATCTGATGGATACCAAACCTACTGCGGATATCCCTGATATGAACGTGTATACATCAAAAGAACAGATCTTAAACCAGCTGCGGTCATTGTACACCAGTTTTAAAAATGGCCAATTCTACGGCGGGCGTTATTTGATCTACAGCGATATCAGATCGGAGGAATTCCTGAACGAAAGAACTAATGGGGTTACCGGTTTACAAACCTGGAACCATACATTGACCAATACGGTAGCAGAAGTAAATGGCCTTTGGGCACAAGCCTACCTGGCCATCAATAACTGTAACATTTTTTTAGAAGGGATGGATGCCCAGGGAAACGCAGTAGTGGGCGACTCTGTGTCTAAAAATTACCTGGCAGAAGCCAGGTTTATTCGCGGCCTTTCCTATTATAGTCTGTTGCAATTATATGCCCGGCCTTACTGGGATGGCAATGGCAGTAAAGATGGGTTACCCATTCGCTTAACCGGTAATAAACTGCGGGCTGAATATCAGTTGGCACGTAGTACAGTAGCGCAGGTATACACGCAGATCCTGAACGACTTTAATTACGCAGAAGCCAATTTACCTCTTGTATATGGTACTTCAGAATTAAATACAACCAGGGCGCATCGCAATACGGTAATTGCCTTGAAAACAAGAATGTACCTAAGCATGCAAAAATATCCCGAGGTTATTGCCGAGGCCAATAAGATAGTTACCGCGGCCGCACCCTTTAGCGCCAAAACGGGGGTTGCAAATGCTTTGCAGTCAGATGTCACTAAAGTATTTTCTACGTATAATACTACTGAATCCATCTTTTCAATGCCGATGACCTCCACAACAGGAGATTTTCCCGGCACCCAAAACCAGCTGGCCTATTATTATTCACCAGTTTCTTCCTCGGGTGGGGTTGGCAATGCAGAATATTCATTGAACCCCAGCGGTATTGCAGGTAATACAACCGTTTGGTCAGCTACCGATACCCGGCGTGCTTTTGTAAAAACTACCGGATCAGGAACAAGCAAAAAACAATGGCTGGTCAAGTACGCTGCGCCTACACCCTACACCGATTATGTACCGGTGATCAGGTACGCAGAAGTACTATTGAACCTGGCTGAAGCCCGGCAACGGAATTCAACCACTGTAGATGCACAGGCTGTGGCTTTATTAAATGCGGTGCACAACCGGTCAGATGCAGCCAAAACTTATACAGTAGCCGATTTTGCTTCCCCCAGTGACCTGATCAATGTTTTATTAACAGAACGGCGGATTGAATTCTTAGGTGAAGGCCTCAGAAGCTCCGACCTTTTGCGGTTAGGCCTCACCATTCCTGCCAAAGTAAGTACATCTGCTACAGTGCCAGCCATTGATGCCAATAACAGACAATACATTTGGCCTATCTCTTCAACTGAGCTGGACCTAAATAAACTATGTAAAGACAATCAATAGAAAACCTTAATAAGTCTAAAACGGTCTTACTAGCAACCCGAGGCTGCTCCAAAAAACGGAGCAGCCTCGTTTTTTTGGGTATATTCACGCCGCTTTTATGTGGAAAATGCACAAGTAAACTCAAATTGAGTTTTATTTGCATTCAAATTGGCCCAAATTAGGTAATATGATGATTAAATAGTATCTGTGTGCGAAAATTTGAATACATGATAAGTAGTTAATGAATTCATTAGAAAAAAAGCAGCACTTATTATTATTTTATGTCCTGATTGTATACACAGGCCTGAGTCACGAAAAACAACCAAACTATAGTCTATAAAACCGACCATATATGAGAAAGTTACTATGTACCCCCCTTCTCACAGCTTCCGTACGCTTCACTCTAAACGCAAGTATTCTTAAACGATTAGCACTACATGATGCCGTTTCCGGTGCATTCACCTGTAGCCAGCGGCATTGAGGTCATATATAGCACTACCGTTTTAAAACGCATGGTTATCAACAATTAAGTTTAAATCAGAAATAGATCAGAAAGGCTGTTGAAACTGTCTTACACGCAAACCGCAGTAGGTTCAAATTTTTTTGCTCCTGCTGAGATCTAATCTTTTAGAAAGGTAAATACAGCATTCTTCCCTTTTGTGACCTATTTCATATAAGTCTGTTTTTTATGTAAACCTTTTCCAGTTAAATCCGCAGCCATTAATACCGAAGTCCTATTCACTAGACAACCAAAAAAAAATTGAGATGAGAAAAATTCTAATGCTACTATGCGGCATGTTACTCCTGTATGGACAACTACTTGCCCAATCCAAAACAATTACCGGGAAGGTAACTGATGAAAGTGGAAACCCGGTTCCCAATGCTTCGGTTACTGTAAAAGGAACCTCGTTGGGAACAACCTCAAAAGAAGATGGATCTTATTCCCTTACTGTCCCTTCCAATTCAAAAACACTCACTATATCAGCTGTGGGCCTGGACGAACAGGAAATTGCAATCGGCGACAAAACATCGATACTGATTGCGATGACCCACAAACAAAGTACTTTACAGGAAGTAGTAGTTACTTCACTGGGTATCTCTCGCGACAAACGCTCACTGGGTTATGCTACTCAGAACCTGAAAGCCGATCAGTTCAACGATCGCGGACAGGTAAACATCGCAAACGCTTTACAAGGTAAAGTTGCCGGTGTAAACATAACCAACGCCAGTGGTGGTGCCGGTGCTTCAGTAAATATAAACATCCGTGGTATCTCTTCCTTTACCGGAAATAACCAGCCTTTATTCGTTATTGACGGTATTCCCATCAGTAATGATGTTGATAGAACCAATGGTGGTCCCAATGGTACACTGGGTGATAACCAGCCACCAAACCGGGCACTGGACCTCGATATGAACAACATCGAGTCTATCAATATCCTGAAAGGACCCGCTGCTTCTGTTTTATATGGTTCACGGGCTGCAGCCGGTGCTATCATCATTACTACTAAAAAAGGCAGTGGACAAAAAGGCCGGGCCGAGATCGTTGTTTCTTCTAATGAAAGCTTTCAACGCGCTACCGGTTTACCCAAACTGCAAAATGAATATGGACAGGGTACCAACGGTGCATACGTAAACAGCACTGGTAACTCATGGGGTCCAAAATTTGGTTCTAAAGCAACCATTGCCAATGGCTTGCTCCTGGCCAGTGGCGACTCGATCCCTTACAACCCTTATGCTAATAACATCAAGAATTTCTTCGAAACCGGAATTCTTTCTGATAACAACATTTCTATAAACAGTGGAGATACCAAACAGAACTTTTCTTTTTCTGCCGGTTACCTGTACCAAAAAGGTATTATGCCGAACACTGGTGTGAAAAGAGCTTCAGTGAAATTTGGTGGCAATACTGTATTGCGCGATAAAATTAAACTGGGTGGTTCTGTTACCTTTACCAATACTTTGCAAGATGGGGTGTTAGGTGGAAATGGTCAAAGTGCTTTGGCGGTTGTACAAGGGGTACCTCGTAGTGTTGATCTGCAGGCATATAAACGCGATAAAAGTTGGAAAAATCTTGATGGCACCAACAACTATGCTGTATCAGGAACTGAGAACCCATACTTTGGTGTGTATGAAAATCCTATAAAGAGCAATCTTTACCGTTTGATCGGTATTGCCAACCTGGGTTACGACATCACATCCTGGTTGAATGTTAGTTACCGCTTAGGGGTTGATGCATACACTGATCGTCGTAAACAGATCTTCGCCGTGAATTCAGGCCGTGTGCCACAGGGTTTAACACTCGATAACCCCATTACCCGCAGCGAAGTGAATGGCGACCTGATCATCACTGCCAAAAAGAACGACATCATAAAAGGCTTGAACGTATCTGGTTTATTGGGTAATAACATCAACCAGCGCAGATTCCAAAGCGTGCAACTGCAAGGTAATAACGTTGTTATCCCAGACTTTACCAATATCAGCAGCGCCCTGGTGTATACCGTAGGATCTCAGGAAACCAGCACCCTGCAACGGTTGGTTGGTTATTATGCACAGGCCTCATTCGATTATAATAACTATTTGTTCCTTGAGTTGACAGGCCGGGCCGATCAATCATCAACCCTGCCTAAAGGCAAGAACCTTTACTTCTATCCTTCTGTGAGTGCAGGCCTCGTATTTACTGATGCGTTTCAATTACAATCAGACGTACTCAATTATGGTAAAGTGCGGGTGAGCGCTGCTACTGTAGGTCGTGATGCACCTCCTTACCTGTTAACTGGTGTATACACAAAAGGATCATATGGTAACAACGTAGCTCAATTTGATTTCCCATTAACTTATACACCAGCCGGTACACCTTCACCAGTTACTGTAGCTGGTTTTGGTGCAAGCACCCGTCTGGGACCTAACCAACCACTGAAGCCCGAGTTCACCACTTCATATGAAGTTGGTTTGAATGCTTCTTTGTTTAGAAATCGTGTTACCGTTGACGTAGCTTATTTTGACCAGGTAAGTAAGAACCAGATCATCGACGTAGGTCTGGCGCCATCTACCGGTTACAGCAGTGTTACCTCAAACGTTGGTAAAATGACCAACAAAGGGATTGAAGCCTTATTAACCGTAACAGCGATAAATAACCGCGACCTTCGTTGGGAAGTATCAGGAAACTTCACCCGTATCAGAAACAAAGTGGTTTCAATTGCTCCGGGCATTACCAGTTTCGCTATCCCAGGAAGTGCCTTTACCGGTTCTATTCCTACCATTCAGGAAGGATCACCTTATGGTGTTATTGTGGGTGGTTTGATCACCAAAACGCCTGCTGGCGACCGTATCATCAACCCTGGTACAGGTACATACCTTTCAACTGTGGCTAACCAGGTATTGGCTAATCCCAACCCTGATTACCAACTGGGCTTTACCAACACCCTGAAAGTAAAGAGCTTTTCTCTTTCTTTTACATTTGATTTCATCAAAGGCGGTCAGGTATTATCGTTCACCGCAGCTACTTACAAAGGTCGTGGTATGTTAAAAGAAACAGCTGTTGACAGAGACCAACCACATATTCTGCCTGGTGTAGTAGAAGATCCTAATAACAAGGGTACTTATATTGCCAACACCATCCAGATCCCTGCGCAAACGTATTGGGGTGTGCTTGGTGGATTGCAAAGTGAGTTCAACGTATATGATGCCACCACTTTCAGAATGCGTGATATCTCAATTGGCTATGATCTGCCTCATTCATTGATGGATAAATTGAAGATCCAAAGCGCCCGGATTGGTGTATTTGCAAACAACGTATTCTATATTGCGCCTAATGCATTCTTTGATCCGCAGTTGAATACGCAAGGTGCAGGTAATATCCGTGGTCTTGATCTGCAAAGTGTGCCCAACGCAAGAACAGTTGGTGCTGGTTTGAAAGTGTCCTTATAATTTGTAAAATTTCAAGTATGAGAAAACTAATTCTATTTCTGATAATACCGGTTTTATTTTCTGCTTCGGCTTGTAAAAAATTCCTGGATGTAAATAAAAGTCCAAATAACCCGGAAAAAGTTCCACCAAGCGTATTATTGCCGGAAACTACCATTGGTATCGCTTTTGCCAATACGAATGATCTTGACAGGGCCACTTCTGTAATTATACAACATCTTGCAGGCACAGGTACCCAGTCTGTGGATTACGATACCTACAAACTCGAAGGTTATTTCGATAATCAGTGGAATCTGGAGCTTTATAATGGTGTCATCAACAACCTGGTAAAACTGATCAAGGAAAACCAGGAAACCAATCCACAATATGCAGGCGTTGCAAAACTCGAAATGGCCTATGCATTTTCAATGATCACTGATCTGTGGGGTGATGTGCCTTATTCACAGGCAGGGTTTGGATTAGATTATCTTAACCCACGCTTTGATAAGCAACAGGATATTTACCAGGGTAATTCAGCCGATGGTATTAAGAGCTTATTTGATCTGGTAAAAGAGGGAATGGCTGATCTGGATAAAACCAGCATCTTAAAACCCAAGACTGATGATATAGTATATGGTGGCGACATGGCTAAATGGAAAAGAATGGGTAATACCCTGTTGTTGAAATTTGCCAACACCATTGCTTTCAAGAATCCTGCACTGGCCAAATCAACCATCGATGCTGTATTGACCGCTAATAATTATATTAATTCGAACAGCCTTGACTTTCAGGTACCTTTTGGCGGCACAGGTAACCAGAACCCACTTTATAGCTTCAATTGGGTAAACCGCAAAACAGACCAGATATTGAGCACGCGTTTCCTCGACATGGAAACAAAATTGAATGATTCAGTACGGTTAAGTAAATTCTTTACAAAACCAGGAGGTCAGTTTGTGTCCTATGATAACGGTAATACCGTTTCATCGCCCAGTGAGAATGCAAGAAGTAAATATGCGCTTTTCCTAACTGGCGCCGCTGGCGAAGCCCCTGCTTATTTAGTCACCTATGCTCAGGTGAATTTCATTCTGGCTGAATCTGCATTGATGCTGGGTACTGCTGGTAATGCCAATACTTATTATCAGGCTGGTATCAGAGCGAACATGTCAAAAGTGGGTATCACTAAAGATTCAATCGATCTTTACTTTGCTACCAACCCTACAGTTGTAACCCTGGCGGGAACTCAGGAACAACAGCTTGAGCAGATCATCACCCAGAAATATATCTCATGGGTAGGTAATGGCATAGAAGCATTTAATGACTTCCGCAGAACGGGTTACCCCAAGCTGGCATTGGCAAGAAATGCTGCCGGACACGATCCGAATACAATTCCCACCAGGTTAACATATCCTAATGGTGAGTTACAAAGGAATTCCAATTGCCCCAACCCAATTACAAGAACTACTGTAAAAATGTGGTGGGCCAGATAATCATTAATGTTCCTTTAAATAATTAATAACATGAAATTCAGAATATATACAGCAGTACTTGGTTTATCAGCCGCCGTTGCACTCGCACTCAATGGTTGTGCTAAACAGGAAACCGATCCGCTTATGGATGCACGGCCCGAGGTGTCTGTTACATTTCCCAATGCCAAAGAATTCCGGCCCGATCCTACCGTTTACTGTTCACTAAATGACAGTATAATCCAGATCGAATTGTCAATTCCGGCCTCAAGCGGGAAAACAATAACGGAAATAAGCAAAATAGCTTCCGGTACTTCGTATACTAAAATACAATCCAATGATATATCAGGCTGGTATGTGGGAACACCTATTCCGGCGACTGGCACAAGCGTTACCTATAAAACTACGCTAAAAGAGTATTTTGCCTTCACAAAAACAACCTCAGTGAAAGCAAATACTGAACTGGCTAACAAGTTTTATTTTTCGGTAAAATTGAATGATGGTAGCCAACTGGTGACTATGCCTGTGCGGGTATATGTATTGCCAAAAATTTAATGTCGTATTTAGTACATACTTGCCCCGACGGTAACCGTCGGGGCTTTTTTATTTTATTTCCCTCCTTCCCCTAATTAAGCAATTGTTTTTGATCAATAAGTTGAATGAAAGATCAATCTGGCAATACTGAGAACGTCCTGATAAACCGTTAGTATCTTTTTAAGTTCTTGTGATCGGAAATATAATATGATCTGGTATATCTGTCGGGCCTGTGCAATATCGTGTATAATTGACCGTAATCGTTGTGAGCTGTGGTTTGATTCCCCCTTTAGTCCTGGTTATTCACTGTTATAACCTAATATAAATAGCAACTCCGATGAGAAAGCTCCTTATGTCTCTATGGTGCAGTTTATTGCTCCTGTCCGGGGACCTCATTGCCCAAACGCGTACCCTTACCGGAAAGGTAATCGACGACAATGGCAAACCCCTAGCCAATGCTTCAGTCATCGTTAAAGGGACCAGGGTGGGTACCATTACGAATACGGATGGTTCATACTCATTGAATGTTCCGGTAGGAGCCAAAACCCTTGTTATTTCTTCCATTGATATGCAGCCGGAAGAAATACAGATCGGCGGCCTTACAGTTTATAACCTGGTATTAAGACCACAGGAGGTATCGATGGATGAAGTGGTTGTAGTAGGTTATAATACCATTGCCAGGCGTTCGCTTACTGGTTCTGTGAGCAAAGTGAGTGGCGAAGCGCTGTCGAACAAACCGGTTGCCAGCTTTGACCAGGCACTCACAGGCAAGGCGGCCGGTGTACTGGTTAATACCTCTTCGGGGCTGGTTGGCGACGATGTGATCATTCGGGTAAGGGGCGGCGCTTCGGTATCAATGGGTGGTTACCCGCTGATCGTACTGGATGGTGTACCGGTAACGCAAGGGAACCAGCACGAGATATATGGTAAGTTCAATGCGCTGGCAGAATTAAACCCGAGTGACATTGAAAATATTGAAGTGCTGAAGGATGCTTCAGCCGCAGCTATTTATGGGTCACGCGGATCTGCAGGAGTATTGCTTATTACCACTAAAAAAGGAAAAGCCGGTACCACCAGCCTGAACTACGATAATTATATTGGGTTTAATGAACCCACCCGACAACTACAGGTATTGAATGCGCCTGACTACATGGCTACCATTAATAAATTAAAAAGCAATGCAGGATTGCCGGCCAGCGCCTTTTATGGCGATATAGATAATGATGGAAAAGCTGATACAATCAATACCAACTGGCAGGATGAACTCTTCCATAAAGGGCTGGTACAAAACCATAATGTGGCTATAAGCGGAGGCTCTGCAAGCTCCACTTATTTTGCTTCCTTAAACTACAATGAAAACCAGGGCTACCTTAAACCCACCTTACAAAAAAGAGGATCAGCCCGTCTGAATATGACCTCAAAGGTTACCGACTGGTTGCAGTTTGGCGTTAACACGCAGTATTCACGTACCAGGATGAATAACTTAGGCTCTGGAGTAGGCACTGCTTTTTCGGGAGTGCCGAGTGCGCCATTAACTGCATTGCCAAACATTCCTGTTTATAGCCCCGATGGAAACTATTATACAGGGCTGGGTGGAAATAAAAACCTGTCAGGATACTTTACACCAAACCCTGTAGCGGTGACCCAAATGAATTATGAAGACCGTGATGCGCACCGTTTTATTGGAAGTGCTTTTGGCGAGCTGCAACTGATAAAAGGGCTTAAATTGAAAAGCCAGGTGAACGTTGATTATTCAAGCGCTTATATTGATGCCTACTGGAATAAAGATATTGGAGATGGGGCTGGGCCCGGCGGAGTACGACAAACCAACTATAATGAAAAAAATACCTGGAGTTGGTTCAATACATTAAATTATAACCGGCAAATAGGCGCCGATCATGAATTGAATGTACTGGCTGGTACAGAGTACACCCGCCGTACTGCTAAATTCTCCTACAATTCAGGATATGGAATTTTTAATCCTGACCTGTTGATAATAAATACCGCCAATTACCAGGATGTGCTGGCCTATGATGGAATAGATGGCATTGACGATGGGCTGGCTTCTTATTTTGGCTGGGTCAATTACGGCTTTAGAAAAAAATACCTGGCTACATTTAATTTCAGAACAGATGCCGATAGCCGCTTTGGCAAAGATAAAAGATGGGGGTACTTTCCTTCTGGTTCGGTGGCCTGGCGGGTAACCGAAGAAGATTTTATGCGCCCCTATGTTTTTGTGAACGATCTGAAACTGAGAGCCAGCTATGGGGTAACAGGCAACTCAAATATTGGTTATTTCCCTGCACTTAGTACCATTGAACCGGACACCTATGCCGACATTCCGGTTCTTTCATTAACTAACCCGGGGAATTCTGCCTTAGGCTGGGAACGGCATGTACAATTTGATGCCGGTATTGATGCGCTGTTGTGGAAGAATACCAGCTTTACACTTGACTATTATAACCGAAAGACCCTTGACCTGATACTAAGGAACCCGGTGCTGGCAACGCTTGGTTTCCCTGACAATACTATTACCGAAAATGTTGGTGAATTGCAAAGCCGTGGTATTGAATTGTCCGTGGCTACCCCGGTATGGCATGGGAGGAATTTTGCCTGGGATATTAATTTCAATATGGCCTGGAACAAAACCAAAGTGATTGCCACCAATCTGTTTGGCGACGATCTGTATGATAATAATGATCCGAATGCTACTTATTCCATTGCCCGGCCTGGACAGCCATTAGGGGTATTTTATCTCATCCGATGGGCCGGGGTAAACCCGCTGAATGGCCTGCCTACTTTTTGGGATGTAAATGGCAATCAAAAACAATTTGATAAGGCAAACGCAGCTATGCCCTGGACCCTGGTTGCCGATGGCAGCAAAACTTCAGGGATAACTGCTTCAGACAGGGTATTAACAAATAAATCGCCCTATCCAAAGCTCTATGGAGGTATTAGTCAAACTTTCAAATACCTCGGTTTTGATGCAAGCGTCGATCTGCAATATGCGCTTGGATTTTATATCTACAATCAAACCAGGGCGAACCTGATGGCATTTGATAATTCAAAGAATAAATTGGTTGATATACAGCATGCCTGGACAAAAGCCGGCGATAACACCGATGTGCCCCGCCTATACTGGAGCGATAACTTCTGGACGAAAAATGCATCGACACGCTGGTTGGAAAAAGGCGATTTTCTGCGGGTCCGTAATGTGCAGATAGGTTACACCATTCCCAGGGCCATTAGCGAACGTATAAAGGTAAACAGGTTACGGTTCTATGTACAGGGTAGTAACCTGTACACATTCACCGGCTATACCGGCATTGACCCCGAAGCAAATTATGTAGGGGAAACCAACATTGGATTGGGGATCGATAAATTCAGACCTTATTTTTCCCGCACCTATACCATGGGTGTTAACCTGGGTTTATAAGTGCCGAATTGAATTAAAGACTAAAATTTAAAATATTTTATGCGATATATAGTATATAGTCTCCTGGTTATAGTGCTTGTAGACAGTTCCTGTCAGAAGAAAGTACTCGATATTAAACCGAAGGACATACTTTATAATGATCTTGCTTTTTCAACACCCGAAAAAATTGAGGCTGCTACAATTGCCGGTTATGATGGCTTACAGAATTATCAATTTTTAGCCGGGCGGGCATTGCTTTATGTTGATGCGATGGGAGAAGATATTATTGACCGGGGGCAAACTACGGGCGATATAAATCACTTTGGCCAGTTGTCAAACAGTGCTTTTGCTGCCAGTGTATGGAGTGCAGGTTATGATGCAATAGGAAGAGCCAACAGGACCCTGTCGGGTATTATGGACAATAGCGATAAGCTGAACCCAACTAAGGCCAAAGAACTGATAGCAGAATGTAAGTTTGTTAGGGCGGTGGCCAATTTCTACCTGGTTAATTTTTATGCACAACCTTATGGGTTCACCCTCGATGCGTCGCACCCGGGCATACCATTAATAACCGTGAGCTATACTTCAAACGATCCCGATGCCAATAAGCCAAGGGCAAGTGTAGGCGCCGTATATACGGCCATTATAGATGACCTTACAGCAGCGTTGGCCGATCTGCCTGTAAGTTATCCCAATGTTACAGATACTGTTTACAATAATAAGACCCGTGGTACCAAAGCGGCTGCAGCTTCCTTTTTATCCCGGGTTTATTTGTATAAAGGTGATTATTCCAATGCAAAAAAATATGCGCTGGATGTTATCAACGGAATGTATGGGACCTTTGCGTTGAACAGCACGGTAGATGGTGCCTTTGGCCCCACGCATTATATGACAAAAGAGACCATTTGGTCAATCCCAAATAACAGTAATGATAACCCAAGTACTAATTATTCCCTGCCTCAGAATTATAACGCGTTGGGTAGGGCTGATCTGGCAGTTTCCCCAACCTTTCTCGATACGGTAACCAATCGGTACTTTGGCAAGGGTGATAAAAGAAGAAGCATGATCGTAACAGGAGTGGGGACCTACAGTACCCTAAGCTTCACCACGAAATATCCTGATATCAATTCCCGGGCCGACTGGGCGCCGATCATCAGGTATCCGGAAGTGTTATTGACTTATGCCGAGGCCCAGGCCCGTACAGCTACGGGAATTGATGGGGATGCTGTTGCCAAGCTAAATGTGGTAAGGGACCGCGCCAAAGCTGATACTACCTTATCTTATACGGTGAATAGTTTTTATAATAACGACTCATTAATTGCTGCCATCTTAGGGGAACGCCGCATCGAACTGGCTTTTGAAGGCCACCGCTTTTGGGACCTGATGCGCATAAAAGCGACTGTGACCAATAAGTATGATAGTGATGGGCAAAAGAAATTATCCGATCAGCCTTTTGGCGCTCAAAAGAACATTTTTCCTATTCCACAACTGGAAGTAGATAAAAGCAAAAAAGTACTGGCACAAAACGAAGGGTATTGAGTATTTGCCAGGCATAAAAAGAAAACGTCCCGACACCAGCCGGGACGTTTTGCTTTATACAACTTAAAGCCCTATGAAAGTTATTTCAGAAATATTTCGTGTAATTTATTTTCCAGCTCTTCGCCACGCAATCCCTCACCAATCACATTGCCATCCGGATCGATCAATACATTGTAAGGGATGCCAGTGAAACCAAAAGTAGTTACTGCTTTGCTGTCCCAGAATGCGAGGTCGCTTACATGCGTCCATTTCAACTGATCTTCTTTGATAGCTGCTAACCAGTTATCTTTCTTTTTATCAAGCGACACACCCAGGATGGTGAAGTTTTTGTCTTTGTATTTGTTGAAAGCGGCAACCACATTCGGGTTTTCGGCGCGGCAGGGCTGGCACCAGCTTGCCCAGAAATCAACCAGTAAATACTTTCCTTTGAAATTTGAGATAGAAACCTTTTTGCCATTTACATCAGGTAAGGTCAATTCGGGTGCTTTCTTACCCATCCAGGCATTTTGTTGTTCCTGTTCTGCTCTTATTTTTTCAACCTGTTCTTTGTAAGCATTGTATCTTTTCTTCATTTCCGCCAGGTTCGAATCGCTGCTATACTTTTGCGTTAAGCCGTTAAGGGCTGTTTCAAACTCGGTTTGTGGCAGTGTTTTAGCCGACCGGCCTAATACAAACGCGGCCACTACTGGTTGGCTTACATCACCCATCATGCGCTTCATATACTCGTTCAGTTCCGTAATAGCAGCGTTCTTGCGGTTGGTACAATTAAGCAAAGTACTGTCCGGCGCGCCAATGCGTTTAAGGCTATCCAACTGGTTCATGGATTGCTCGGCGCTAACGCTTTTAGAATCGTAGGTGAAAATAAAATCCTGCAGCTCCCGGCTGGCTACAGAACCGGCCACCGTATAAAATTTCTCATTGGCCATATCAACGTCAACGGTGATGCTGGGAACATCGTTCACCAGGGGTACCATGGGGCCATCGGCCACCACCAGGTTGTACATGCCAACATCAGGGGCCTGGCCTTTTAAGGCATAAGTCCTTTTATCGGCAGAAACAGTAACTGAATCCAACTGAACAGGTGGCAGGTCGCCACCAAATGGCACTTCATATAAGAACAGCGTAACCTTCCCGTTTTTAACTGCATTAGGGTACTGCTTAGCTACTTTATCCAGGTTGGCAATATTGCCGGTTACCTCCAGGGTGCCCTTCTCCTTTGCACCACAGGCGCCCAGTGTAACCACTATTATGATCGGCAACAGCCAGTACGAAATTCGTTTCATCTATGTGATTTTTGTTTATAGTTACTGCAGTTTCTTTAAAAGGATATCGTTGGTAAGTTTTGGATCAGCTTTGCCTTTTGATACCTTTTTTACCTCGCCTACAAATAACCCGATCAATCCCTTTTTACCTTTTTTGTATTCTGACACTTTATCGGGCATTTTGTTCAATACTTCTTCTACCCAGGCGGCTACATTGCCTTCATCAGAATCCTGCAACAGGTTCAATTCTTTTGCTATTTGCAACGGTTGTTTACCTGGTTCTTTCAACAAGGCCGCAAATATTTTGGTTGAAGCTACAGAGAAGTTCACCTGGTTGCTATCGATCAGGGCTATTAGGGCGGCAATAACGGCCGGTTGTAAAGGAAAGGCGGTAATAGGCTCATTGGTTTCATTCAACCATGATTTAATGGGCCCCAGCATCCAGTTGGCGGCTGCTTTATAGTTGACCGCGTGCTCGATGATCTGTTCAAAATATACCGCCAGTTCTTTTTCATCTGTTATTACCCGGGCATCGTATTCAGGTAATTGTAATTGTTGGGTATACCGTGCCACGCGTTCTTCAGGCAAGGCCGGAATGGAGTTGCTGACTTCCTGCAGCAGTGCATCCGTTACCACGAACGGAGTCAGATCGGGATCGGCAAAGTACCGGTAATCATTGGCGTCTTCTTTGGTGCGCAGCGCGAAGGTAGTGCCATTGGCGGCATCAAAACTTCTTGTCTGTTGAATAATCTTGTCGCCGGATTCTATAATATCTACCAGGCGTTTTGCTTCGAATTCAATTGCCCGTTTTACGTTCCGGATAGAGTTGAGGTTCTTTACCTCTACCTTGGTGCCCAGGTTGGGGTCGCCAATTTTGCGTACAGATATGTTGGCGTCGCACCGCATACTGCCTTCTTCCATGTTGCCATCGCAGATCTCGAGATAGCGCAACAGCTTTCGCAGTTCAGTAAGATAGGCATACGCCTCATCACCACTATGAATATCTGGTTCGGTAACTATCTCAACCAGCGGTACCCCGGCACGGTTATAATCGACACAGGTGTTATTAGGATCAACATCGTGCAGGCTTTTACCCGCATCTTCTTCCATGTGAATACGGTTGAGCCTGATATCCCTGGAGCCTTCCTGGGTACGGATGGTTACATGTCCGCCCACGCAAACAGGGGTTGTATGTTGTGTTAATTGATAGCCTTTGGGCAAATCGGGATAAAAATAATTTTTGCGGGCAAAATAATTATGCCGGGTAATAGAGCAATTACAAGCCAGGCCTATTTTAACTGCATAGGAAATGGCCTTTTTATTCAATTTGGGCAAGGTGCCGGGGTGCGCCAACGTAATAGGGCTAATGTGTGTATTGGGATCGCCGCCAAAAGCAGCGCTATCGCCACAAAACAACTTGCTGTCAGTGAGTAATTGGGCATGCACTTCCAAACCTACAACTACCTCATATGCATCGTAAATTGTCGACATATTATTCTAATTGCCTAAAATGGTGAAAAATCAGACAAAAATACCTCATTTCTGGTTATGGTATTTTTAATAAAAAAGCCGCTCCGCCCAGCTAAACGGGAGGAACGGCTGTAATATAGGGCTGCTATTTGAAAACTTACAAATTGGCCGTATTTAGCTTTTTAGGCGTCTTTATTTCAACTGATTGTGATTTGCCATTCCGGTTAAAGGTTACCTTAACCGCTGTTTTATCCCCCGATCCGCGGGAGGCATTTATCAGGTCCTGCGTGTTGTTTACTTTTTTACCATCGAACTCAGTGATCACGTCGTCTTTTTTAATGCCGGCTTTTTCAGCTGCTGATTCGTTATCCACATCCAATACTTTTACGCCAATGCCATTGTCGGTATCCTGTGCTTTTATGCCCAAACGGGGTTTGCCCATACTGTACCTAAAGCTCCTGTCAAAGTTGTGGTTGAAATTTTCATTGTCTTGCCAGTCGAAATTAAAGTTTGGCAGTGGGTCAAAATTCGGCGACGTAAAAGTCAGGCTGCCGTGGTTCTTTTTGCCCAGCGTAACATTGGTTGATTGAATTTTCCCTTTCCTGTCATAAGTGACGTCTATTTTATCCTCAGGTTTGTGTTTGCGGATGATGCGGGTAAGATCGTCGGGACCATTGACAGTTTCATTATCAATTTTTGTAATGATGTCGTTTTCTTTTAAACCGGCTTTATCTGCTGCACTGTTCTCTGTAACATCCTGAATTTCGGCCCCGCCCTTCTCTGCTTTTTCGGTAATTACACCCAAAAAAGGGCTTTTGTCTAAGAATAAATTGTTAGAGCCATCAAAATGGAACGAATTGGCACCCGTAAAAGGGGAGTGGCCTGGTCCATAAATGAGGGTCCTGCCTTTTTTTATAACTATATTATCATCATCAAAATCGTCCAGCGGCTTTCCATTCACTATTACTTCATCATCTTTTATTTCGATGGTGATCTTGGTGTCTTTATCACCTTTTCTTTTGATGATGATCTCTTCATTATCGTTCATTTTGGATTTGTCCTTATCCTTGTCTTTATCTTTTGTATCCTGGGCTGCCAGTGGCTGGCATAACAGCAGGAACACGGCTGCAATGGCGGTGCAGGAAATCAGGAATCGTCTCATAGTATGTTGTTTTTTTAAGTGTTGGTAATGTTCTACGTCGATCTTCGTACATCAAATATAGGGATTTAATTGAAATACGAAAATTTTCGGAAATGTTAAGTTTAGTGAAGTTTTCGGGGGGTATCAGTTCCGTTAACAAGGCCGGCAGCGCCTAATGCAATGGCTTTCACTACTTCTGCCATAAATGGATAGTCGAGTGTTTCCACCTCATCGTTGAGGGAATGATAATACATATCGTGGGGAGAAGTACACATGAGCGTGTGGGCGGCTATATGTTTCCGGGCAAAAGAATAGTTATCTGACCGCTTAAATAAATTGTCAAAAAGGAATGGGTCGCCTTTGAAATAGTGGCTGCCATAGGAAGGGGCAAGCGCAAATAATTTTTTATTGAGCAGTTTTTTCAGGCTCGTATATTTATCTCCGGTTATGTACGGATTTTTTTTGTCGGCTGCTAATGGACGCCCGATCATATCCATATTGATCATGGCTTTGATGGCTTTGGTATTGAGCGTTTTTACCAGTTCTTTGGATCCGAGCAGGCCTTCTTCTTCGCCTGAAAATGCAATGAACAAAATGGTTCGTTCCCGGTTGGGTTGTTGGGCAAAATAACGGGCTAAATGAATAAGACCGCTGATCCCTGAGGCATTGTCGTTGGCGCCATTAAAAATATCATCTGTTTCTTCGGGATTGCCTTTTTCTGGTGACTGGTAAAAGGTGCTGTATTTTTTGGTGCCTACGTGATCGAGGTGTGCGCTGAAAATGATGATCTCTTTTGCTTTTGTAGTTCCGGGAAGCGCAGCTACCACGTTGTAAGAAATTAAATCAGCGGGAGGCTGAAAGTTAAAGATGGGTGCCGTAAATCCCCAATTTTTTGTTTCAACCGGCAATTGAAAGGAAAATAGATAATCTTTATTTGCCCCTATTGGCAAAGCGCCGGCATTCTTTAATTCTTCACTGATGAACAGGGCTGCTTCAGTTGCTTTTTTGGTACCTGAAAGGCGTCCCTGAAAGCTGTCTGCCGCCAGTGTTTGCACCAGGGCTTTCAGGGACGAAGCGGTTATTATTGAATCAATAGATATAGATACTGACTGGGCGGTGCCAATGGCTGCCTTGCTACATAAGAATACAATAAGGAATAATCGGGTACGGAATTGCATTCACCTATATTACAGTAAACTTTTCACTTTCTCTATCACCTGTTGCAGGTTGCTGGCATCCTGTCCACCGGCTGTTGCCAGTGTTTTTTGTCCGCCGCCACCGCCTTTTATCAGGGGAGCGATGTGCTCTTTAATGATCTTGCCGGCATCGAGTGAACGGGCGGCTGCTACGGTATCGGCTATGCCTACGGCCACAAAGGGCTTGCCGCCGATATTGGCGCATAACACCACCACATGATCGTTCAGGTGATTCTTCAGGTCAAAAGCCAGTTTCTTTAATGCATCGGCATTGCCTACTTCAACAATATCGCCCACGAATGTAACGCCGTTGATGATCTCATCTTTATGTAATAATTCATTGCGAACGCCTACCAGTATTCGGTTTTCCAGGTGTTCCAGTTTCTTCTTCAGATCGCTGTTGTCGGCTGCCAGGTTTTGAACGGCTTTTAACAGATCGGCCGGGCTTTTCAATTCTTCTTTAACCAGTTGCAACTGGGTTAATTGTTCATTTATGAATTGTTCAGCTGCCAGTCCGCAAAGCGCTTCAATACGGCGTACGCCCGCGGCTACGGCTGTTTCGTGTTTAATTTTAAACAGACCCAGTTCGCCCGTAGCGCCTACGTGTGTACCACCGCACAGTTCCACTGAATAGGCGGGGTCTATGACCACTACGCGCACCACATCACCATATTTTTCACCAAACAACGCCATGGCGCCCAGTTTAAGGGCATCTTCCTTAGGCATTTCTTTTATTACCACCGGTATGTTGGCGCGGATCTTTTCATTTACAATAGCTTCCACTTTCGCAATTTCATCGGTAGTCATTTTGGCGAAATGCGAAAAGTCGAAACGCAGGTATTCATCATTCACCAGCGAGCCTTTTTGTGCTACATGTGTACCCAGTACTTTACGCAGGGCTGCATGTAACAGGTGGGTGGCTGAGTGGTGAACGGCGGTTTTGGCCCGGCGTTCGGTATTGATGCGGGCATCCACAATCCCGGTTATATTGATCGGCAGTTTCTCAACAAAATGAATGGTGAGGTCATTCTCCTTTTTGGTATCTATAACAGCTACTTCCTCCCCTTCAAAAAATAAAGTGCCGGTATCACCTACCTGTCCGCCGCTTTCGGCGTAAAAAGGCGTTGTGGTTAACACCAGTTGGAAGGATGTTTTTCCTTTGGCAGTTACCTTGCGGTATTTCACCACTTTGGTTTCAGCCTGGGTATGATCATAGCCAACAAAGCTGGTACTGCCATTTTCACTCAACACAACCCAATCTTCAGCACTAATAGCGGTAGCGGCCCGGGCGCGGTCTTTTTGTTGCTGCATTTCGGCATCAAAACCTTTCTCATCTACCTCCAGGTTATTTTCACGGGCTATTAATCTGGTAAGGTCAATAGGGAAGCCGTATGTGTCGTACAACTCAAAGGCTGCTGAGCCATTGATGGTCTTGTTTTTGGTGGAAGCGATGATCTCATCAATTTTCTTCAACCCTTTTTCCAGTGTGCGCAGGAAAGATTCTTCTTCTTCCTTTATTACTTTGGCCACAAAGTCCTGCTGTTGCTGCAGTTCAGGGAACACAGTTTTGAACTGAGTAGCCAGAACAGGCACCAGTTGGTGCAACAGGGGTTGTTTATAATCGAGATAGGTATAATAATAACGAACCGCCCGGCGTAAAATACGGCGGATCACATAACCAGCGCCAGTACTGGACGGCAGCTGACCGTCGGCAATAGTGAAACTGATGGCGCGAATATGATCGGCCAGTACCCGGAATGCTACAGCCTGGTGCCAGTCGGCAATGGTTCCAGGAGTGGCTTTCGGATCATATTTCTTATTCGTGATCTGTTCAATAACGGCGAGTGTGCCGGTGAAAACATCAGAATCGTAATTGGATTGTTTGCCTTGCAGCACCCTGACCAGGCGTTCAAAGCCCATCCCGGTATCCACGTGTTTGGCGGGAAGGGACTCCAGTTTGGTTAATTCTGTTATTTTTTTACCACGAAGTTCTTTTGCTTCTTCGCCCTTGTTTTTTTCCTGCCATTCTGTAAATGCCTTCAGCCCGCCTTTTTCATTGTTCCAGATGCGATTGAACTGCATAAATACATTGTTCCAGATCTCGATCACCTGGGGATGGTCATTATTCACCAGTTCAGCACCGCTTTGTTGTTTCCTTTCTTCGTCGGTACGGCAGTCAACATGGATTTCAGAACAGGGACCACAGGGGCCGGTATCGCCCATTTCCCAGAAATTATCTTTTTTATTGCCTGGCAAAATGCGGTCGGGCGCCACAAATTTGCTCCATTCGTTAAAAGCTTCCTCGTCCTTGGCGAGATTTTCAGTTGCATCGCCTTGAAAATAAGTTACATATAACCGGTCTTTGGGTATTTTGTAAACTTCGGTAAGCAGCTCCCAGCTCCAGGCAATGGCTTCTTTTTTGAAATAGTCGCCAAAGCTCCAGTTGCCGAGCATTTCAAACATCGTATGGTGGTAGGTATCAACGCCTACTTCTTCCAGGTCGTTGTGCTTACCACTTACCCGAAGGCATTTTTGGGTATCCGCCACCCGGGGAAAGGGCGCTTTTTTATTTCCGAGGAAGTAATCTTTAAACTGGTTCATACCCGCATTGGTAAATAGCAGGGTAGGGTCATTTTTAACCACAATAGGGGCTGATGGTACAATTTCGTGTCCCTTATTACGGAAAAAATCCATAAATAGCTGTCGTATTTCTGCGCTGGTCATCATAAAACGGAACGATCTTTGATAAAAATTGACACTTAAGCCTTTATATTTGTAAATGTTACCGATATGGCAACGGCAGCAAAGGTAATTTAATTCGGGCTGTTTTGCTGAAAAGCAACCTTGGTAATCGGCTTGTATCCATGAAGAAGATAAAGTACTACTACAATACCAATACACTCCGTTATGAAAAACTGGAGACTCCGCTGCACGTTAAACTGCTGCGCGTGTTCGGTTTTATATCGGCCGCTATAGTTACTTCAGTTATAATTGTTTCTGTCGCGTATAAGTATTTCCCTTCCAGTAATGAGAAAAGGTTGATGCAGTATAATGAACAACTGCAGGAACGCTATTGGGTGCTGGATGAACAGGTGGCGAAAATGCAACAACGCATGACCCAGCTGGAAGAACGCGATAACGACATCTACCGGACCATTTTTGAGGCCAACCCTATCCCTGACAGCATGCGCGCCAAGGAAATGGCCCAGCAGAAAGAAAATGAAATGGTGGCCAGCATGACCAATTATGAGCTGGAAAACTCTATTGTACGCTCCCTCCACAACCTGGAAAACCGCATGGGCGCCCAGGAGAAATCATATGTTGAAATAACCAGTTTTATCAAGAATAAAGAACAGCTATTGGCCTGTACGCCAGCTATTCAGCCGGTTAGCAACAGCGACCTAAAGCGCCTGGCTTCCGGTTTTGGTTATCGTATTGACCCGGTGTATAAAACGGTAAAAATGCACGCCGGTCTCGACTTTGCCGCTCCTCAGGGTACCCCTATTTACGCTACTGCCAATGGTTCTGTAAAAGTAGCTGGCAATTTGGGTAATGGCTATGGTAATCACGTTGTTCTGAACCATGGTTATGGGTATGAGACCCTCTACGGCCACATGTACCGTATTAAAGTAAAACCCGGCGATAAAATAAAACGTGGTGAGATCATCGGCTGGGTGGGCAGTACAGGTAAATCAACCGGCCCCCACTGTCACTATGAGGTACATAAGAATGGCCGCCACCTCGATCCTGTTTACTTCTTCTACAACGACCTTTCCCCCGAACAGTACGATCGATTGCTGAAGATGTCCTCTTCAAGCAACCAGAGCTTTGATTAGTGTCGTGAATGTTCAGTGGATAATTAGATCGCAATTCGCAGATTAATTAATCTTAATGCGTTATTGGAGAATCATTGTCTATGCGCACTTTTTAAATGTGCGTCAAACAATTTTAATGAACCCATGTTATTGGAGGCTGGAACTTCTGATGTCTGAATAAGCAGCTGGTTTTCAGTTGATGGTACTTTTTCATTGACCATTGGCCATTACCATTGACCTATTCTGACATTTTAATGACGTCGAAACCGACAAACCATTGGGAATTTTAACGTTGTACCTGTAAATTTGCGTCCGAATATGTATAATCCGCCTGATATACTTTCAATGGCTTACAAGCAGCCGATCATGCATGATCAGTTACAACTGTTGCAGGAAAAAGAGCAACAGATGCCTGGTTCGGTGCAGTATGCCATAAAAAGATACCGGAAACATCCACAATGGAATATTGAGGATACCGGGGTATTGGTATATCATTACAAAAAATCAGCCCCACAGGAAAACTATGTGGAGCTTCGTTTTTGTATTTCGGGTAATATGTATTGCAATCAGAAAGAGGTGGAATGCGATCAGTGTAAACTGAATACCTCAAAGAACTGTGCTGAAAGAGTGGAAAGCATTGATGTAATGACCTTCCGCTTTCTGTCTGTACACCTGTCGCAATTTGTAAAACCCGGTAAAATGAAGACCATTACCGATGAGGTTTTACAATTTGTTCATCCTTCTTCTTTTTCGAAAATATTGCCTTTATGCGGCCGTACCCGCCAGGTACTGGAAGCATTGTTAGGCCATACTTATACTGATAGCCTGGAAAATATCTTTATCAATGGCCAAAGCCAGATGCTGTTGTTGTACAGCCTCGAATGTATGCTGGGCGATGATAAAGAAATAGAACCATTCCAATGCAAGTTCCTGGCTAATGAAGCCGATCGAGAAAAGATCGTGAAAGCCCGGGAAATTTTACTGCAACACATTGGTGAGCCTATTACCATTAAAGAACTGAGCCGTAAAGTAGCCATCAATGAATGCTATCTGAAAAAAGGCTTCAAAGAATTGTACGGCACTACTATCTTCGACTTCTACCAAAGCCAGCGCATGGAACATGCACGGTATTTATTATATGAGAAAGGGTTGACCGTAACCGAAGTATCTATGATGCTGGGCTATTCTTCTATCTCACACTTCTCCACTGCTTTTAAAAAGCAAACCGGTTTGAAGCCTTGTGAGCTGTTACTCCATTAATGCGTAACGCTTAACGCGCAACACAAAATTCAAATAACAAATAGGGACGCTGAATAACTGCGAGCCAGGTGTTCAGCTTTCAACGTTCAGGGTTCGGCGTTTCCGCTTCGCGTAAATCAATTTCCTTTTTTTGTAACTACTACACTTCGGTAGTTCCATAGTTTTGTATCACTCCACATTACGGCAGGCTAACCCCGCTTGCAATTCCTGTATTTATTTAATTACTAATTCAACAGTACAATATGCTGAAACAGCTATATTATATTGTACCAGCAATGCTTTGCTGTTACCTGACTGCAAGGGCTCAACAGACCGAACCGGACACTACTTCCCGGGAGTCGCTTGATGAGGTAGTGGTAACAGCTACCCGTACTCCGCGTTCGATAAAGAATGTTCCGGTGCCGGTAACGGTTATCGGGCAGGATAAGATCGAACGTATGGGGGCATTGCGGTTGAATGAAGTGTTGACTGAACAGGTAGGGCTGCAAATTATTAGTGACCATGGTACTGGCATACAATTACAAGGGTTAAGTTCCGATTACATTTTAATACTTATTGATGGCGAACCGGTTATTGGTCGTACCGCCGGAACATTAGATCTTACCCGGCTGGCTATAGGTAACATACAACGCATTGAAATTGTAAAAGGCCCGTCCTCATCGTTATATGGCAGCGAAGCCATGGGCGGCGTAATAAATATTATTACCAAGAAGATACCGGCTGCTTACACGGGGCAGGTACGCGCCCGGGTTAGACGATATAATACGATTGACCTTACTGCCGAAGCTGCCAGACAAAATGAACGCTGGGGCTGGTACCTGTTTGTGAACAGGCTTTCTACCAATGGATATAATACAACGGATAGTATTTCAAAAGCAATTCCTGCATACACAGCCTGGACGTTCAATCCAAAGCTGCAAATCAAGCTCAGTTCAAAGTGGGAGTTGACGCTCAATACCCGGTTTTATCTTGAAGAACAAAAGAATAATCTGGCAGTGGCCGAGGGCAATGGCCTGCACCTGTTAAAAGACCGCACCCGGAACACTGATTTGAACATTGCCCCCGTGCTTACCTTTAAACCCAATAATGACAACCGGTTGCAGGTGCGTAATTATATTACGGCCTATCATACCAAAACGTTCATCGATTACCAGCCTGAGAATACTCCGTATGATGAAAGCTATTTCAATCAGCAGTTTTACCGCACCGAAGCACAATACGATCATTCTTTCTCAGAAGCCCATACCAGTACAATTGGGGCAGGTAATATTATAGAAGCGGTGGAGGCCACTCGCTATGATAACAATAACAAACTAACACAACAATATATTTTTGGCCAGCATCAATGGATGCCCTCCAAACAATTTAACCTCGTGGCTGGCTTCCGGTACGACCGGCATAACCAGTACCGGGATCGAATTAGTCCTAAACTTTCGTTGCGATGGAATGTCAACCGTCGGCTGTCGATACAAGCTTCGGCCGGCGGTGGCTATAAAGCACCCGATTTCAGACAAATGCTGTTGAACTTTACCAACCCGGTAGCAGGGTATAGTGTGTTTGGTACCAGCGTAGTAGGGGCAGGCATATCCCGGTTACAAGCGGAAGGACAGATCAGCAGTTTATACCTCGACCCCGCCACTATTCAAAACATAAAGGCAGAAAGTTCCATAGCCTTTAATACAAGTGTGCTGTATACGCCGGCTAACCGCTTAACGGTTCAACTGAATGTTTTCCGTAATAATATTAGTGACCTGATTGATACCCGTCCTATTGCTTTAAAAACAAACGGACAGAATGTATTCAGCTATTTCAATTACAACAAGGTTTTTACCCAGGGAATAGAGTTTCAATCCAGCTATTCCCTGCCATTCGGATTACAGGTGTCTGCTGCCTATCAATACCTCGATGCCAAAGATGCTACCGTGTGGGATAATATAAAAGCGGGTAACGTGTATTACCGCGACGCTTCCAATGTTGATAGGAAAGTAAAGCGTCAGGATTATGGAGGCTTGTATAATCGCTCTAAACATTCGGGTAATATTAAACTCCTGTACGATGATACCCGCTTTAATTACAATGTTTCCCTTCGCGGCATTTACCGTGGCAAATTTGGCTATGGGGGTGATGTAAACAGTAATGCCATTCTCGATGATCCGGCAGAATATGCGGATGGGTATACTGTATGGAATTTATCAGCACAAAAGTTTTTCAATAAGATAACCGTAGAAGCAGGGGTGAACAACCTGTTCAAAGCAACCAATACCTACGATCCCTTACTGGCCGGCCGGCAGTGGTATGTAGGCGCTGCGTTGCGGTTTGTAAAAAACACCCGGCAACAAACCAGTAAATAAAACAAGCATTAAACACACAAACAATATGAGACACATAAGCCTTTGGATCGCCGCAGCATTAGTAGTTACAACAAGCGCCTGTAAGAAGGACAGCGATTCAACTCCTGCACCCCTGGAAGCCAAAACCGTAACCGACATTAACGCTAACCCGGCTGATAATGGTGGGTTTTCTATGTATTTTAATCTTACTACCGGAACGTCCGTTCCTGCTACTGATTCAGCCACTAACAAATGGGATATTGCTTTTAAAACAACTACGATAAAAGTAAACAGCGGCACCAGTGGCCCGGGCACCGCATCGGCTCAATTGGTTACCACCGGGTTTGATGATCTTATAGACGCTCCGGAGAATGGCTATGCAACAGATGGGGCAACAGGTTTTGCTATTCCTGCAGGTACTGGTAATGGCTGGTATAGCTATACTGGTGCAGCAGCAAGCGGCCCGCAGCATGCCATACTGCCTATTGCCGGTAAAACAATTGTTGTAAAAACTGTCAATGGTAAATATGCCAAGATCCAGATCGTAAGCTATTACAAAGGCAATCCCAATGTGAGCACTGCAGAGTTTGCTGACTTAGCCAAACGCCCCCTGGGTGGCTATTATACCATCAGGTATATGGTCCAGGCAGATGGAAGCAGGAAGCTGAAGTAAGTTGATCAGATGACAAGGATCCAGTTGATAGAGTTGACGGGGTTGATAGGGTTGACCCGCCTACGCCAAGGCTTCGGCGGGCGAAGCAGGAAGCTGAAGTAAGTTGATCAGATGACAAGGATCCAGTTGATAGAGTTGACGGGGTTGATAGGGTTGACCCGCCTACGCCAAGGCTTCGGCGAAGCAGGGTGATAGGGTTGATAATGGAAGTAGAAGTTGAAGTAAGTAAACCAGTTGATGAGTATATAAAGTGATGCAAAAGTAAAATAAGTAGCACTTGAGTGGTGAATGGTGAGTGGTAAGCAAGCTCGCCAAATTGCAGAGGTCTGAGGAATCGGAGACCCACTCACCACTCACCACTGACAAATTAAAGTTTATGAACAAAAGAATATTCTTAATCACATTACTCTTAATAACAGCAAGTCTCTCCCAGGCTCAGCAGCGAATCGTTTCCTTAAATGGCGCAGTGAGTGAAATGTTATGCGCATTGGGGCTGGAGAGTGCTATTGTTGGGGTAGATGTGACCAGCAATTACCCGGCCTCATTAAGTCAGAAAACCAAAGTGGGACATAACAGAAACATTTCTGCAGAAGGTATTCTGACCTTGCGCCCCACATTGGTGCTGGGTGTAAAAGACCAGATAAAACCCGAAGTGGCAGAACAGTTGACTGCCGCGCATGTGACCATCCTGTTATTACAACAGGAGTACAGCGTTGCCGGTACCCGCTCCTTATTGCAACAGGTAGCTGCTGCTACCGGAACAACTGAGAAAGCAAAACAAATAGAGGCCGATTTCAACAAACAGGTTCAGGCGTTGAAGATTGCCCCGGTAAAAAAGAAAGTACTCTTCATTTACGCGCGGGGAACGGGCTCTATGATGGTGGCCGGTACAGGCACACCTGTGGAGGAAATGATCCAACTGGCGGGTGCCCAAAACGCGGTAACTGAATTTAAATACTATAAACAGCTGTCATCAGAGTCGCTGGTAGCAGCCAATCCGGATGTGATCCTGTTATTCGACAGCGGCCTGCAAAGCCTGGGCAGTATAGATGGATTACTGAAAGTGCCTGGGGTGGCGCAAACCACTGCCGGCCGCAATAAGAAATTCATTTCAATGGATGGAGAGTTCCTGAGCGAGTTTGGCTTGCGATTGCCTCAGGCGGTAAATGAACTCAATAAAAAATTAAATCAGTAAGCTGTGAAAAGCAAAAGGATCACCATAGGATTACTCATATTGATGATCGGCACGGCCATAATAGCATCGGGGATCGGGGCTATGCATATATCACCGCAACAGGTGATAGCCATTCTGCTCAATCAAATTAAAATACATATTCCTGTTACTTATGATGAAGGGCTGGCTAATGTATTATTACAGATCCGGTTGCCCCGGGTAGTGGCAGCCATGCTCATAGGATCGGGACTTGCTGTTGCCGGTGCTGCCATGCAGGGATTCTTCCGTAATCCTATGGCTGATCCAACGTTGATCGGGATCTCTTTTGGCGCTTCGTTTTTTGCTGTACTGACCATTGTGGTATTATCGTCATTGCCCATTTTGAATAACAGTTCTTTAATACCCAAATATTACCTGCTGAATGTAACAACATTTGGCGGCGCCTGTCTTACATCATTCCTGGTATTCCGGTTGTCAAAAACCGGTGGCCGTTCATTGATCACCACTTTGCTGCTGGCAGGACTGGCGATAAATGCCATGTGCCGCGCGCTTACTGATCTGGTTACCTATGTGGCCAATGATGAACAGTTACGAACAGCTACCTTCTGGACCATGGGCAGCCTGGGTGGAATAACCTGGAGCAGTGTGCTGGCATTACTGCCATTCATGCTGGTCCCGATCATCTTATTACCCCGACTGGCAAAATCATTAAACGCCTTTGCGTTGGGCGAACAGGAAGCGGCATACCTGGGTATAAAAGTAAAGCGCTTAAAAACAATGATCGTTGTGCTGACCACCTTAATGGTTGGCGCATCGGTAGCCATTGCAGGCGTTATCGGTTTTGTGGGGTTAATAGTACCGCACATGTTGCGCAGTGTGACCGGTAGTGATCACCGGTTGCTGTTGCCAAATTGTGCCTTGCTCGGCGCTACCTTGCTCACGCTTGCTGATGTAGTGAGCCGGACCATTATTGCACCGGCTGAATTGCCAATAGGTATTGTTACTGCTGTAATAGGTACGCCGGTGTTTGTGTTGTTATTGATAAAACAAAAAAAGCAGCTGCGTTTACTATCATGATCGTTACGGCAAAAAATATATGCTGTTCCATAGGAAAGCAATCAGTGTTGCATAACCTGTCCTTTGAATGCAAGCCAGGTGAGGTTACCGTGGTATTGGGTGCCAACGGAGCAGGTAAGTCAACCCTGTTGCGCATCTTATCGGGTGAGCAAGCGCCTTCAGAAGGAGCTGTATTACTGAATGATAAAAATATTCAAACCATACCCCTTGCCCAACTGGCGTGTTGCCGGGCTGTATTGTCGCAACAGTATTTACTGAACCTGCCATTTAGTTGTGAGGAGATCGTAATGATGGGGCGTTACCCCCATTTCAATAATCACCCCACCAGGAATGATCATGACATTGTGCAACAGTGTATGCAGGAAATGCAAGTGGCGTCCTTTACGGGCCGATTGTATCAAACCTTATCGGGCGGCGAACAACAACGGGTACAAATGGCCCGGGTGCTGGCACAGCTGTGCGATGGGAATGCAAACGGGGGAACGGGCAAATTGCTCTTGCTGGATGAACCTACTGCCAGTCTGGATTGCCTGCATCAACAAACCTGTTTGCAGAAAGCCAAAGAGCTGGCGCAACTGGGGTATACAGTAGTGGTCATTTTGCACGATCTGAACCTGGCAGCCCAGTTTGCTGATAAAGTAATACTACTAAAGAGCGGTCAGCTGGTAAAGCAGGGAAGTATGGAAGAGGTATTACAACCCGGTTATATAGCCGAGGCATATGAGATGGAAGTAGAAACCTGGCATCATCCCGACTATCCCTTCCCGGTACTGGTACCGGCGAGTCATAAAATGATGTCTGTATTAAAAACTAATAACAAAAACAACATACATGAGTACGATAGCAGGTCTTTCGTTAAAGGATAAATGGTTGGTATTTCATAAGGAAAATCCGCGCATCCGCATTCGGGACGCTGCCCGGCAACTGGATACAACAGAAGCCGAAATAATAGCCGCCTTTGCAGGCAGCAGTGTAATTCGCCTCGAAAGCAAATTGACCGAGCTGTGGAAGCGCCTGCCTGAGCTGGGTTATATAATGGCCCTGACCCGTAACGAAAGTTGTGTGCATGAGCGAAAAGGCGTGTTTGAGAAAGTGGGCATCAACAGTAAACACGTTGGGATAGTGGTAGGGCCCGATATTGATATGCGGATGTTCTTTGATCGCTGGGCATTCGCCTTTGCCGTATTCGATAATGAGGCTGCGGCTTTTAAAAAATCAATTCAGGTCTTTGACCACCAGGGTACGGCAGTGGTAAAAATATTCTTACAGGAAAACAGTAACCACGATGCCTTCGAAAAACTGGTTCGTGAGTTTGAGGATACCCTGCAATTGAGCAGTCTTGCCATCCGTGAGCCTGAACCTGCACCTGCATACAATGATGACCAGGTTGATGTGGCGGCTTTTCAGCGTGATTGGAGCGAATTAAAGGATACCCATGATTTCTTCCCCATGCTAAAAAAACACCAGGTGTCCCGGTTACATGCCTTGCGTATTGCCGGTGAGTATGCGCGCCAAACTGCCAACGACCGGGTGACCGCCTTGCTGGAAAAAGCTTCTGAAAAAGAGCTGGAGATCATGGTATTTGTCGCCAACCAAGGCAATATTCAAATACATACCGGCCCTGTTAAAAAAATTGTAGCCATACCCGGATGGATCAATGTTATGGATCCTGCTTTTAACCTGCACCTGAAGCTGGAGGATATTGCCAGTACCTGGCTGGTGAAAAAGCCCACGGTCGATGGCATGGTGCATTCGCTTGAAATATTTGATGCCAATGGTAATCTGATCGTGCAATTCTTCGGTAAAAGAAAACCCGGAGCGCCTGAATTACCGGCATGGACTGAACTTGTAACAGGATTGCAATAGCAATCACCTGTTTCCGTAATGTGGAAAAGGTGCGGCCCTGGTCTCAGGGCTGCACTAAAAATATTTGCCGCGATTATTTTCTTATTGCGTAAACCATTTTACCGATTGTATAATGGTATTCAAGTGAAGGAATAGCATATTTGTAGCTATACTGCATGATTTGCGCAATTTTATACTATGACCGTTAAAAAGATTATAGGAAAAGTTCATTTGTGGCTGGGATTTACCTCAGGGATCGTTGTTTTCATTATTGCCATAACAGGCTGTTTATACGCCTTTCAAGCCGAGATCTCAAAAGGAATAGGAAAGTCTTACCGCTATGTAACACCGCGACAAACCCCTTATCTACCGCCTACCCAACTGAAAGAAATAGCTGAAAAGCAGTTACAAAAAAAGCATTTGCATAGTGTACAGTATGGAGCCAGTAATGAGGCAGTGGTAGCCACCTTTTACAACTTTGAACCTGGTAATGAATATTACTATACCATTTACCTGAACCCCTACAGCGGTGAAGTACTGAAGGTGAAGAATATGGACCGCGACTTTTTTAGGGTAGTATTATTAGGTCATTATTATTTGTGGCTGCCCGAAACCGTGGGACAACGCATTACCATTTATGCTACCATCATTTTTGTGGTGATGATGATCACGGGCATTATTTTATGGTGGCCAAGAAATAAAGCGGCAGCTAAACAACGATTCTCTATAAAATGGAAGGCCGCCTGGCGCCGAAAGAATTATGATCTGCACAATGTGTTGGGGTTTTATATGACCTGGGTGGTGATCTTTATGGCCATTACCGGTTTGATCTTTGGCTGGCAATTACTGGCAAACGCTATTTATAAAACTGCCGGCGGTAAAAAATCGTTGACCTACCAGGAGCCTTTGTCAGACAAAACAAAATGGAATCAGGCAACAGCCTTTCCGGTTGATAGATTATGGGGACAGATGCAAGAGGAACACAAGGATGCAGAAACAATAGAAATGCATTTTCCTGCAACGGACACATCGGCCCTTGAAGTAGCAATAAACACCGATGCAGATACCTACTGGAGAACAGATTACCGGTTCTTTGATCAGTATACCTTGAAGGAATTACCGGTTGAACATATATATGGCCGATTTAAGGATGCCAAAGGAGCCGATAAGTTACTTAGAATGAACTATGATATTCACGTGGGCGCCATTTGGGGTTTGCCCGGAAAGATATTAGCATTCTTCGCTTCATTGATCGCTGCCAGTTTGCCCATTACCGGATTTATGATCTGGTGGGGTCGTAGAAAGAAAAAACCTTCCCGATAAATCGAGAAGGCTGTACTAATCAAATACCATTAACCATTAAACCTTATCCTATGAAAACACAAATATACATATAAATTCATTTGTATGCATTTGTGTTTTCATTATTTAGAACTCATTAACATTCGCATTTAAGGAGGTTAAACTTTTAACCGTATCCGCCATTTGGACAATAAACCGGTAAGCAAAATGATCAGTAAGGCAAACACGAAAGACTTGATCAGACCCACACCACCGGTTAATAAAACTGCTGGTAAGCCAATACCTGCCAGATGGACCAACGGGTAAATGATATACGGTAACAGATAAGCAGTAAGTGTATTGGTGCCTGCGGGTTTAATAAGATCAAACCATTGTTGTTTCTTCTTGCGGTCTACCAGCCAGATCAAACCGGTAAATACCAGGATGCTGATGCCGGTGCAGATGGCTACCCATGATGGTGTAGCATGTATTTTTGAAATGCCCCCGCCTACAGGTCTGATGGCAAATCCGCCCACCAGCATTAGTACTCCCAATAGTAAGAAAAGCAGGTAACATTTGTTGTATTCCCTTTTTTCTGCCAGTGATGAATACAAGACGGCAGTAATAACACCCGCCATGGTAAGGGCAGGTAATGAGCCATCACCTGTGATCCAAACATAATGTCTGATGGGGTCCAGCATATGCAGCCAGCCTGCTTTGGTGGCTATGTTAAACAAGGTGAAGAAGAGAAATCCGCCTATAAGAATTGATAACCTTCCTTTTGAGAGCTGGAAAACAAGCGCAGCAAGCAGGTACGACCAGCCAATTAAACCCAGGATGCCCCACCACTGCGGGTGAAGCCAAACGGTGTGCTCCTTTTCACTGCCTTTATATACAGCAGCTAAGAACACCAGCAACGCGGTGCCAACACCTTGTAGGATTATCTTTTTTCTTTCTGACAGCGTGGAAGGATAATCGAGCCAGATAAAAAAGAAACCAATTGTTAGCAGGATCTCCCACACCGGTTTGGGTAGCATGGCAGCTGCATTATTATAATTCTCAAGATTTACATGAAAGAAACCCATTACCAGCAGTGCAAAAGAGCGGATCAGTATGTGTCCAAGAATATTGCTTTGTGAAGCGCCCTTTGCCCAGCGATTGCCAATGGCAAAGGGAATAGAGAGCCCGACAATAAAAAGAAAAGCAGGGAAAACGGTATCGGCCAAACCCATGCCGTCTTCATTGGCCTGGGTATGTTCTAGCCATTGCGGAATATCTTTCAGGGTCCATAGATCATTTACAAAGATCATCAGCAGCATGGTCAATGCCCTGAATACATCAATGGAAGCCAATCGTTGTGTGAATGGTCGCATAAAAAGCTTTGAGGTTTACTGTGAATATTAATAAAAAAAGCCGTTTCCGGGGTTTTAATCCATCAACGGCTTAATTTAAATATTTAGTAGCTAATATGAGTAATTGGTATAACTGACTTAGTAGTTTGCCAATATCATTTATAAACAGTACTATTTATTTTATAATATCTCCTGCAAACTTTCCTTTGCTTTTTGAATGGTCATGTCCAGGTCTTCTTTGGTTAATGCACTGCACAGGAACCAGGTCTCAAAAGCCGAAGGGGGTAAGTACACGCCCCGTTTCAGCATGGCATGGAAGAATTTCTTGAACAGCTCATTATTCGCTGCAGCTGCTGATGCAAAATTGATAATGGGGTGTTCGCTGAAATGTATACTGATCATGGAACCTAATTGGTTGATCACATACGGGGTGCCGCTTGCTTTCAATACCTCATCCAGTCCTTTGCGCAGATAGCTGGTGGACTCATCCAGCTGTTTATATATGGAAGGATTTTCTTTCAGAGTTTTCAACATTACATAACCGGCGATCATGGCCAGCGGGTTACCGCTTAAGGTACCTGCCTGATACACATTACCCAATGGAGAAATGTGTTGCATGATCTCTTTTTTACCGCCAAATGCACCTACAGGCATACCTCCACCGATCACTTTACCATAGGTTACCAGGTCGGCATTTACTTGCAGGCGTTCCTGTGCACCGCCAGGTGCGAGTCTGAACCCGGTCATTACTTCATCCATGATGAAGACAATACCCTGTAAATCGCAAATAGCCCGTAAGCCCTTCAGAAAGCCTTCCTGGGGTAAAATACAACCCATGTTGCCAGCCACTGGTTCAATAATGATAGCGGCAATTTCATTGTGATGTTCTGCCACCAGTTGTTTAACCGCGTCAAGGTCATTATAGGCGCAGGTAAGAGTATCGTTTGCCACACCGGCGGTAACGCCTGGTACGGTCTGAATATTAAAAGTAGCCAAACCACTGCCTGCTTTTACCAGGAACGAATCGGCATGACCATGATAGCAACCTTCAAACTTGATGATCTTGTTGCGACCGGTATAACCTCTTGCCAGCCTGATGGCACTCATACAGGCTTCTGTGCCGCTGCTTACCATGCGAATGAGGTCTACATTGGGCGCCATGCTGATAATAAGCTCTGCCATTTCGATTTCCAGTTCGGTAGGCGCGCCAAATGAAGTGGAGTATTGTGCATAGTCCTGAATGGCCTTCACAACCGGCTCATACGCATGGCCAAGGATCATGGGGCCCCATGAGTTGATGTAGTCGATATAGCGGTTGCCATCGGCATCGAACATATAGGCGCCTTTGGCCGATTTCATGAACACAGGTGTTCCACCCACGCTTTTAAAAGCCCGAACGGGAGAGTTTACACCGCCGGGAATGCTTTGCTGCGCCCGGTTGAATAATGCAATACTTTTCTCAATCATAGTAAGTGCTTTAGCTAATTAGTTTTACGGCATCTTTGGCAAAGTAGGTAGCAATGAGATCTGCGCCGGCCCTTTTAATGGCAGTAAGGGTTTCCAGGATGGCTTTGTTCTCATCTATCCAGCCCATTTTTGCAGCGGCTTTTATCATGGCATATTCACCACTGATATTATACGCACTAACGGGTACTGATACTGCATTCTTAACTTCCCGAATGATATCCAGGTACGCCAGTGCTGGCTTTACCATTACAATATCAGCGCCTTCTTCAACATCCATCAGGGTTTCTTTAACCGCTTCAATCCGGTTGCTGTAATCCATCTGATAGGTTTTCTTATCTCCAAAACCAGGCGCACTGTCCAATGCATCCCGGAAGGGGCCATAAAAGCACGAGGCGTATTTGGCGCTATAGCTCATAATACCGGTCTTGTTCAGTCCATGTTCTTCCAGTGCTTCGCGAATGGCAGCAATACGTCCGTCCATCATATCACTGGGGGCTACAAAGTCAGCGCCAGCCTGGGCATGACTTACACTCATTTGCGCCAGCACTTCCACCGTAGCGTCGTTCACAATTTCAGATCCTTCAACAATACCATCGTGCCCAAAAGAAGAGAATGGGTCAAGGGCTACGTCGGTCATCACCAGCATCTCCGGACAAGCATCTTTAATGGCCCGGATGCTTCGTTGCATCAACCCTTTGGGGTTTAAGGCTTCAGTACCTTTATTGTCTTTCAGTTCATCTTTGCTTTTAACAAACAGTAGCACGCTTTTTATACCCATGCTCCACAGTTCCTTTACTTCCTTAACCGTGTTGTCGAGGCTCATGCGGAAATAGCCAGGCATAGAGGCTATTTCTTCTTTATAGTTCTCGCCCTCGTTAATGAATAAGGGAACAATAAAATCATTTGGAGTTAGAATAGTTTCAGCCACCATGCTTCTGATAGCAGGCGACTGACGTAATATGCGGTTCCTACGTTGTAAATACATACGTTATTTCTGATTTTGTGATTTAGCGATTTCGGGATTTAGAATACCAAATCCTAAAATCAACAATTAATTTTCTTTATCTCTGTTTCGTTTAGCGGAGATATCAGTGGCATTGAAAATACTTACCAACTCATTCGCTTCTTTTATCAATGGCTCCAGTTTTTCGTGTGGTACAAGTCCCCAAAATCTAGAAATCCCGCAATCCCGAAATGTCTTTATAGCCACTCAACCGGGTTCAAACATGCTTGCCACAATTTATCTTCCTCACTGCCCGGCTGGGGCCGATAGTCGTATTCAAAGCGTACGGTGGGTGGCAGGCTCATTAAGATGCTTTCTGTTCTGCCATTTGTTTTCAAGCCAAACAAAGTGCCCCGGTCGTGAACCAGGTTGAACTCAACATACCGGCCACGGCGAATTTCCTGCCAATGTTTGTGTTGTTCAGTATAGGGTAGTGATTTTCTTTTCTGTACAATTGGTAAATAGGCGGTAATAAATGCATCACCACAGGTTTTACCAAAGTTGAACCAAAAGTCTACATCTTTCTCTGCCGACGGGCGTTGATGATCATAAAAGATACCACCAATGCCCCGGCGTTCTTTATTACGATGCCAGTTCACAAAATAATTATCGCATTCTTTCTTGAAAGCAGGGTAGAAGCCAGGGTC
This sequence comes from Niastella soli, assembly GCF_017742245.1. Lineage (GTDB taxonomy): Bacteria > Bacteroidota > Bacteroidia > Chitinophagales > Chitinophagaceae > Niastella > Niastella soli. The sequence goes on along the minus strand of NZ_JAGHKO010000001.1, from coordinate 722,402 downwards.
AAACGCATCGCAGGCATTCTTATAGGTTTGATGAAAATGTTTGGCATCTTCTTCAAACAAATAATAAGGCGTTAGATCGGTTCCACCGCCAAACCAGCGGTCTGCAGCGTTTTCTCCGGCCTCGTCATACACTTCAAACATTCTATAATTGCAGTGTACTGTAGGTACAAACGGATTTACCGGATGAAGCACCAATGACAAGCCACAGGCGAACCAGCTTTTACCGGTTATCTTTAACTGATTGCGCATGGCATCGGTTACTTCGCCAAATACAACGGAAGTGTTTACGCCTCCTTTTTCAAATACATTACCATTGGCAATTACCCGGGTTTTACCACCACCACCTTCAGCACGTTGCCATAAGTCTTCTTTAAAAGTAGCCTTTCCATCTTCCTGCTCCAGGGCAGCGCAGATTTTATCTTGCAGCCCATGAATATAATTGATCCAATTTTCTTTAATGTTCATATCGTCAGTATAAAATACAGAGTTTGTTAGTTCTTGAGTTATTAATTAACCAACTACTGCACTCCTCCGGTATTCTTTTACAGCATTCACAAAAGCTCTGGCATGATCAACTGGTACGTTTGGTAAAATACCATGACCCAGGTTGGCAATATGCCGTTGTCCGCCAAAGTCGTTCAGCATTTTCTTTACCTCTTTTTGAATCACCGGTATAGGCGATAACAATTTGGCGGGATCAAAATTCCCCTGCAGGGTTACGTTAGGGCCTGCCAGTTGACGGGCCATGGCCGGGTTAATACACCAGTCGATACCCAAACCATGAGCGCCGGTAGCAGCCATAGGTTGCAAAGAATGCCAGGCGCCTTTGGCAAAGATGATCGTAGCTACCTCATCTTTCAGGGCTGCTACAATTTGGCGAATGTATTTTAAAGAGAAATTCTCAAAATCATCGGGGCTCAGTAAACCACCCCAGCTGTCGAAGATCTGCACTACATCTACCCCTGCTTTCACCTGACCTTTCAGATAAGCAATGGTAGTGTCAGTGATCATCTGTAACAGTTTATGCGCTGCTTCGGGTTGGGTATAGCAGAAGATCTTGGCTTCATCGAATGTTTTGGAGCCTTTGCCCTGCACCATATAACACAGCAACGTCCAGGGGGCGCCGGCAAAACCAATTAAAGGAACACGGCCATTCAATTCTTTTTTGATCAGCTTGATGGCGTCAAAAACATAATTTAATGTTTCGTCTACATCGGCCACGCGAACGCGGTTCAGGTCATTGATATTTTTAATAGGTTCTGGTAACAGCGGTCCCTTGCTTTCTATCAATTGTACTTCCAAACCCATGGCTTGTGGAACAACAAGAATGTCGGAAAACAGGATGGCTGCATCAACCCCAATAATATCTACCGGTTGAATGGTGATCTCGCAAGCCAGTTCGGGTGTTTGGCATCGTTCAAAGAAGCCATACTTTTCGCGTAAGACCATGTATTCGGGTAAATACCGGCCTGCCTGACGCATCATCCATACGGGGGGACGTTCAACTTGTTCTCCTTTCAGTGTTCTTAATAACAGATCGTTTTGCAACATATATGTAGTGGTGTTACTTTTTAAAAAATTGAAACATTTTCTTTACCAGTTCTTCTTTACCAGGCCGTTCAGATTCTATGATCAGGTTATTGGTAAATGATTTTATCGCGTCAGCCGTTGTTTGACCAATGGCAAACAACACCGTTGTGGTGGGTACGGCATTGGCGTAAAAGAAACTTTGTACTGCGCTCGGACTAAAAAATAAAATACCATCATACGCTTTGTCAATTTTATGGGGCGTGCTGATGGTATGGTAAACGATCACTTCCTGTACCGCAATTCCGTTTTGCCGCAGTTTGCCGGGCAGCTCTTCCCGACGCTGATCGCCACAGAAAAAAACTACCTGCTTAATTTGTGTACTGTTGATTATTTTATCAGCCAGTTCTGCTGCGTTGTTGCCAACCGTGTGTATCGATTGATCGCCAAAATACCGGGCGGCCAACTGGCGGGTGGTATTCCCGATACAGAAAATATTCCAGTCGGGCGTTTCTCCATTTAAATAGGCCGCAACGGTACTTACTGCATTCATGCTGGTAAACACCACGGCGGCTGGTTGATTTATTATTTTGCCGATCTCTTCTTTGATACCGGTTGTTTGTGCAGGTGACGTGTCAATGAACGATACAACATCTATCTGAATATCCTTTGCCTTGGCTGCTAAGAGCAAAACCGTTTCCAAAGGCCTTGTGCTTAATATGGAGATCTTATTTGCCATTTCGGATCTGGTCTGCAATTGCCTGGCCGCCGTTTTCCAATAATTCCCTGGCGGCAATACTGCCCAGGTTGTTACTCTTAGCGACTGTTATTGTTTTTTGGATGGTTGCTTTCTCTTTTCCGTCTAATGAAAGAATGTTGCCTTCAAAATGGACCTGGTCATTTACGACGGTTGCCAATCCGCTGATAGGGGTGGAACAACCGCCCAGTAATGCCCGTAAAAAGTCTCGTTCAATGGCCGTGCACAGCGCGGTATCCGTATCGTTGAACAATTGACAGGCTTCAAAAGCATATTGATCATTTTCACGGCAAGCCACTACAATGGCACCCTGGGCGGGTGCTGGTAGCATCCAATCCAGTTCAATAGATTGTTCAGGACGCAAACCGATCCTTTCCAGACCGGCAGCGGCAAAGATGGCGCCGTTCCAGTGACTCTCGGCCAGTTTTTTTAATCGGGTATTTACATTGCCACGCAGGTTGTCGATGGTATGGTGTGGGTACCGGTTCAGCCATTGTGCCTTGCGACGAATGCTGCTGGTAGCGACGGTCAATGGTGAGTGGTGAGTGGTGAGTGGTGAGTGGCTCGCGCCATTTCCCTGCTCACTAAGAATGGCAGGAAGATCGCCCTTGTAAACTAATAAATCTTTATAAGAAGCTCTTTTCAAAACTGCCGAAGTAATAATTCCCTTTGGCAGTTGCGTGGGTACATCTTTCATGGAATGTACCGCAATATCTATACGTTCACTAAGCAGGGCAATATCGAGGCTGCGGGTAAAAATGCCCTGTACACCCATTTCGTATAAAGGAGTTTTGAGATCAATATCTCCTTCACTTTTTATATATACCAGTTCAGCAGTAATGCCATGCTGCCCCAGCAGGTTTTGTACCTGTGTGGCCTGCCATACCGCGAGCTGACTTTCTCTTGTCCCTATGCGGATCACTTTATTCATCAGTGCTTGTTCAATTTTTGCAAAACTAACTAATCGTGAAACGGCAAACGTGAAACGTGAAAAGGAAACCTGATTAATTTTTTCTAAAAATTATCGGTAGCCTAATCATTTTTGAGGCTGACAATTACGCGATCTCCCTGGATTGCAGGGTTTGGGCTCGGCTCATAGGGAGCGTCTGCCGTCTGCTGTCTGCCAGCCCGTCCCGAGTTGTCGGGATTTGCCGTTAATTCGATGGTGCAATGAACTCATTGATAGCTTCTATATAATAACAGCCACGTTGGTTATTCTGGCGCATTTTAGAAGCCATGCCATTTATTACACGTTGTATTTTCTCGTCGGCGTTTATAGTTTGGCGCGTAGCTACTTCGGGTGAAAGTCTAATGTATGATGGAAAGGTCTGGATCTCTTTTAATTTGGTTTTAACGGCTTTGAAAACCGGTACATGCTTGCGCATTTCGAACCATTCCAGAAACTCATCGATGTGTTCCTTTATGATGGCCATGGCCCTGGGCACTTCAGCTTCCCGCATTTGCAGGGTTTCGTCTTTCAGTTTCGACAACTCATCTACATTCACCAGGTGCACGTTAGGCAGTTCCTGGGCGCCCTCTTCCACATTGAAAGGGACCGACAGGTCGATGATGAGTTTTTCGCCCTTGCCTTGCAGGTGCGATTTCTTTATGGTGGGTTCTGCCGAATTGGTAGCTACCAGAATGATGTCGGAGGTTTCTATTTTTTCGGCCAGTTCTGATAAGGGAGCGTGATGCAGGTCAAGCTCCTCTGCCAGTTGAGCGGCTTTATCGGGAGAGCGGTTGATAAGTGTAATGTGATCGGCATCCAGGTAATCGACCAGATTCTTACAGGTATTGCGACCAATTTTACCAACACCCAGCAACAATATCTTTTTGTTGGAGACGTCGGTTATTTTTTCCCGGATGTATTGAACCGCAGCAAAGGAAACCGAAACAGTACCACCGCTGAGGTTGGTTTGGTTCTTGATGGCTTTTGAAGATTGCAGCACACAGTTTACCAGCCGTTCCATGAAGGTTTCGGTAAAGCCATGTTCTTTGCTGAATTTCACTGCCTGCTTTATTTGGCCTACTATTTCGTAATCACCTAATATCTGGGAGTCGATACCGGCCGCTACAGAGAAAAGATGCTCTATGGCTGCCAGTCCTTTTTTTACGTATGCTAATTGGGTGAAAGTAGAAGCGTTTCCTTCGGTTTGGGTGCACAGGAGGTTGATCAGTTGATCGGCACTTTCTGCAAAACCATATATTTCGGTACGGTTGCAGGTGCTTAAAACAAATAACTCATGCAAACCAAATTCGGGGGCTTTGGAAAGTAGGGTAGCGTATTGATCATTACTCACTGCAAATTGACCTCTTATCGCAGCATCGGATTTTTTGTAATTGATCCCGGCTATATAAAACTTTGTAATATCCTTGGTACTGTTTCCGTGCATGAATACTGAATTCTGAGATGACACTGCAAAAATACTTTCGGACTCGTCATTGTCCTAATATGTCTGTCATTACTCTGTCATTTTACTGTCTGATTATCATCATCTGAGCATATGAGGAAATTCATTGATCTTTTCACGGAATGAATTGAGGGTTTTTGCGAACGTTTGTTTTGGTAGAACCGTACATACTGTCAATGAACTGAATTTCAACTGCCAACATGGCGATTTTCGGATCTTGGGCGCTAAGGAGGCAAAGAGGTACCATTGAGGCTGATTTCTATGTCATCGGGTAGTAAAAAGCATGCGAACAGTTAACCAGGCAGCCGATCCAAATAAATTTGATTTTTAAGTTGTTAACCTGATTAATTTTGCACCCAATTATTATGACAACAACAAAAAAAGGTATTGTTTTAATGAATCTGGGCTCACCCGATTCAACGCAGGTAAAAGACGTGCGCCGGTATTTGAATGAGTTTTTGATGGATGAACGGGTGATCGACATGCCCTACCTGAGCCGGTTATTATTGGTGAAAGGCCTCATTGTTCCATTCCGGGCACCCAAATCGGCCCATGCCTATTCTACTATCTGGACGAAAGAAGGTTCTCCTTTAATGGTGTTGAGCAAACAATTACAAGTGGCGTTGCAACAACAGGTAACCGAACCGGTGGTCCTGGCCATGCGGTATGGCTCACCGGCACCCTGGACAGCCTATGATGAGCTGTTGGAAAAAAATCCTGACCTCGAAGAAGTGGTGTTGGTGCCTTTGTACCCACATTATGCGTTGAGCAGTTATGAAACAGCAGTGGAATACGCAAAAGAAGCGCACAAGAAAGGAAAGTATTCTTTCAAGCTGACTATTATTCCTCCTTTTTACGATAATACCCTGTACCTCGATTCTTTGGCTGATAGCATTAAGCCCTACTTACAACAGGAATATGATCATATAGTATTCAGTTATCATGGCATTCCCGAGCGGCATGTGCATAAAACTGACCCAACAGGACAGCATTGCTTAAAGGTTGATAATTGTTGTGAGGTAAATAGCGAAGCGCACAAGTATTGTTACCGGCATCAATGTTTGTTCACCACCAAAAAAATGGTTGAAATGCTGCAGATCCCCGAAGGGAAGTACAGCTATGCATTTCAGTCACGCCTGGGCAGAGATGAATGGTTAAAACCATATACCGCAAAACGACTGACCGAATTTCCGGCAGAAGGCGTAAAAAAATTACTGATAGCTTGTCCGGCTTTTGTGAGTGATTGTCTGGAAACCCTGGAAGAAATAGCCGAACAGGGCAAAGAATCCTTTATAGCATCAGGCGGTGAATCATTGACACTGATCCCCTGTTTGAATGTACATCCCATGTGGGTGAAGGCGATTGCGAGTTGGGTTACCTCATCAAAATAGCACATTACTTGTTCCTATGTATAACTACATCAAGGCGCTTCACATTGTATTTATTGTTACCTGGTTCAGTGGTATGTTTTATATTGTTCGGCTTTTTGTATACAATACGGAAGCAGGGGAAATGGCCGAGCCGGAAAAAAGCATTCTGCGCAAACATTTCACCGTAATGATCAAGCGCCTTTGGTTTGGTATTACCTGGCCATCGGCCATCCTTACACTTATTTTTGGTCCGTTAATGTGGTGGCAACTGGGCGTGTTACCCGGATGGTTATTAATAAAACTATTTTTTGTAGTGGGGTTATATGCTTATCACTTTACCCTGCATGCCATATACAAACAGCAAATGAATGGCGTGTTCAAATACAGTTCTCAAAAGCTGCGTATCTGGAATGAAGTTGCAACTATCTTTCTGGTTGCGATTGTGATGTTGGCCGTAGTAAAACAAAATATGAGTGTGGTGTGGGGACTGGTAGGACTGATTGGTTTTGTGGTAGTGTTAATGAGTGCGATCAAGATCTACAAGCGCATTAGAATGAAAAAGAAATAATTCGATAAAAAAACCTCCTTGGATGGAGGTTTTACTTCACTAATGTCTTTACTCCCGAAAACGGGTTGCGTTCGTAGGCACTGCACTTTGCCTGGATGGTTTTCCACAGGCATAACCAGAGATTAAAAACGGGAAGGGAGCGGATTACAAAAAGGTGTAAAAAAGAAAAACCTTTCCTTAGTCTTAGAATTTTAAAGGAAAGGGGAGCAGGACTACTCCCCTTTTTAACCCCTAAACCCTAAACCGTAGAAAAGGTTTTTCATATAATGAGGTAAACAGTAATCGTTGTTAAGAGCGTTTGTGTTAAGGACTTAATACTTAGAAAATATCGTACCAAAAATCACTTCATCACACATTTTAAGCCGCAATTATTTTCAACATTTTTAGTATTGTAAAGAGCACCTATTTAATTCCATAAATTATGCCAAACGTCAGAATTGTGGAAAACCTAGCTTAAATTCCTACCACGCGTTAAAAGACTTTCAAACAACTTCAATATTACCCAGATAAGTTTCAATTATCTGATATGGTATAACTATAACTTCAAAACAGCTCGTTTTCTTAAGAATTATAAATAAAAAAATAAATGGTAAAACATGCGTTTTTGCTACTAGTATAAATCGTGTTGAAACAACGAGAATATAGAGGCATGAATACCAGTAAGAAAGCTTGAAGGTTGCAGATGGAAAGTAGTGGAGTTGTAGTAGAGTGGCGGGAATGCTCAGGAAATGGTCAGGAGCTTGTCTATATATTGGCTGGTAGTTGTCTTGGGACTGTTTCCCTGTCCAAACCCCGGTCACATCCTAGTCAGATTCACTCCAGATATACTAAAACAGGCCATTTCACCGGTCATAATGCCATAAGAATCCCATAGGAATGCCATAAGAATGCCATAGGCTATGGGATTTTGATGGGATTACCAAGGCCGATTGTAGGGATTTGTATGCCTATAAGTGTGGACCTAACAGGGACCTAACAAGGACCTAACAGGGACCAAACAGGGACATAACAGGGACTTTACCCTTGTCAGGTCCTGGTTACCTCCTTGTCAGGTTCATGAAAACTTATAATAAGATTTTGATTTGACCCTAAGTAAATACGGTCGCAGGCTTTGCAGTGATCAAATGCATTAGTTCATTCGTTATAGTATTAATCAAAGAGGAAGGTAAAGGTGAGATAAGTTGGAAGAGCCAGGATCAAGGCATTACAAACCTGGGACCCGGAATTTCGATCATAAAACCTAATAACCTACGAACTAAGCACATAGGATCCGGAATAATGCATTAAAAACTAGGAAGTGTAAACTGGGCACAAGCGACCGGTAACCGGAACCCGCCAACTTTTCAGTACCTTTGCACACTTTTCGGGCTGCGGAATGTACTCTATTTTTCTTCGGCCCCCAAACAACAGTGTTTAAACAGATTTACCCGGAAGTATATGGCAGTTAACTACAGAGAGTTTCAGAAATTGAATTTGCCTGTTATAGAACAGGAAATGTTAGCTAAATGGAATGAAAACCAGGCATTTGAGAAAAGTGTGTCGCTACGCAACGACGCTCCTTCCTTTGTATTTTATGAAGGACCACCCAGCGCTAATGGAATGCCGGGTATTCACCATGTTATCAGCCGCACTTTAAAGGACCTGGTTTGCCGCTACAAAACCATGCAGGGTTTTCAGGTGAACCGCAAAGGTGGCTGGGATACCCATGGCCTGCCAATTGAGCTGGGGGTAGAAAAAGAACTGGGAATCACTAAAGAGGACATTGGTAAAAAGATCTCTGTTGAAGAATACAATCAAAAATGCCGCGAGGCCGTACTGCGGTATAAAGATAAATGGGACGACATCACCAGGAAAATGGGTTATTGGGTTGATTTGAACGATCCCTATATCACCTTCAAAAATGAATACATAGAGACCCTTTGGTACCTGCTGAGCAAAATGTATGAAAAAGGGTTGTTATATGAAAGCGTAAGCATTCAACCTTATTCACCGGCCGCTGGTACCGGTTTGAGCTCTCACGAGCTGAACCAGCCTGGTTGCTATAGAAATGTAAAAGACACCAGCGCTGTGGCCATGTTCAAGGCAGTACGGGATGCGAAGTCTGAATTCCTGTTTGATGCCATCAAAGATCAGAACAAAGAGGTTTTCTTCATGGCGTGGACGACCACACCCTGGACCCTGCCATCGAACCTGGGCTTGACGGTAGGTGGACGTATTACCTATGTGCTGGTGCAAACCTTTAACCCTTATACCCATTTACCGGTTAACGTGGTGCTGGCCAAGGACCTGGTGGGTAAATATTTTAAACCTGAAAACGAGAATACCGGTTTTGAGGAATTTAAAGAAGGCGATAAACACCTGCCCTGGAGAATACTTACCGAGTTCAAGGGCGCGCAAATAGAAGGCTGCCGTTATGAGCAACTGTTGCCATTTGAAGCTAATTCGCTGCAATCCATTACAGCATTGAACCCGGAAGCTAAACCTTTCAGGGTATTGATCGGTGATTTCGTTACTACGGAAGATGGTACCGGTATGGTACACACTGCACCGGATTTTGGCGCAGATGACTTTAGGGTTGGAAGCAAGTATAATATCGGCTTCTTTAGTGGTGTAAATAAATACGGTAAGCTGGAAAAACTGGTACTGGTTGACCGCACCGGTAAGTTCGTTGAAGGACTGGGCGAGTTCAGCAACCGGTACGTAAAGAACTACAAAGACGAGAAGGATTATGTGGATGTGAATGTTGACATCAGCGTAAAGCTGAAAAAAGAGAACCGCGCCTTCAAGGTTGAAAAATATGAGCATAATTATCCCCACTGCTGGCGTACCGATAAACCGGTGTTATACTATCCGTTAGATGCCTGGTTCATAAAAACAACCGCAGTGAAAGACAGATTGGTGGCACTGAATAAGACCATCAACTGGAAACCCAAATCAACCGGTGAAGGCCGTTTTGGTAACTGGCTCGAGAATATGGTTGACTGGAACCTGAGCCGGAGCCGTTTCTGGGGTACCGCCTTACCCATCTGGAAAACCGAAGATGGCAACGAAGAGAAATGTATTGGTTCGGTGCCACAGTTAAAAGAAGAGGCCGACAAAGCTGATAAAGCATTGGGTACCAACAATGCCAAACTCATGAACAACCTCGATCTGCATAAACCTTATGTAGATGAGATCATCCTGGTAAGCGATTCGGGCAAACCCATGAAACGGGTACCCGACCTGATTGACGTTTGGTTCGATAGTGGTGCTATGCCTTACGCACAATGGGGCCTCGATCATGACAAATTGAAAGCCGGCGACCCATACCCATTCAAGGCGCCATTCAACAAAAACTACCCGGCTTCCTTTATTGCCGAAGGGGTTGACCAAACCCGCGGCTGGTTCTATACCCTGCATGCCATAGCTGGTCTGTTATTTGATTCTGTTGCCTACCAAACCTGCGTATCGAACGGGTTGGTATTGGATAAGAACGGAAACAAAATGAGTAAGCGCCTGGGCAATGTGGTTGATCCGTTTAAGACTATTGAGACGTATGGGGCCGATGCCACCCGCTGGTACCTCATTACTAATGCCTCACCCTGGGAGAACATGAAATTCGACCTGGAAGGCATCAAGGAAGTACAGCGTAAATTCTTCGGCACCTTATATAATACTTACCAGTTCTTTTCGCTGTATGCCAATGTAGATGGGTTTGCTTTTAAAGAAGCCTATATACCGCTGGAACAACGGCCTGAAATTGATCGTTGGATCCTTTCTTCCCTGAACACCCTTATAAAAAAGGTAACTGAATATATGGACGATTACGAGCCTACCCAGGCTGGTCGGGCCATAGAAGAGTTTATGGATGAGCACCTTAGCAACTGGTATGTACGGCTGTGCCGCCGCCGGTTCTGGAAAGGGGAGTATGAGCACGATAAAATCTGTGCCTACCAAACCCTATACGAGTGCCTGGAGACCGTGTTGAAGCTGATGGCGCCCATTTCGCCCTTTTTTAGCGATGCGCTGTTCCAGAACCTGAACGCAGTAACCGGCAGGCATAAGGTAGAATCGGTTCACCATGCCGATTTCCCCGTTAGTAACCCGGCTGCCGTGGATGCTTCCCTGGAAGAACGTATGCAATTGGCCCAGGATAGCTCCTCGTTGGTATTATCATTGCGTAAGAGAGTGAATATCAAGGTTCGTCAGCCATTACAAAAGGTACTGATCCCTGTGTTGAATAAACACATGAAAAACCAGATAGGGCTGGTGGAAGACCTGATAAAAAGCGAAGTGAACGTAAAAGAAATAGAATACCTGACTGAAGATAACGGGTTTATTAAAAAGAAGATAAAGCCTAATTATACGGTGTTGGGTAAGAAATTGGGGGGCAAAATGAAAGCTGTAGCAGCAGCATTAGCCGAATTTACGCAGGAAGACATAGCCAAATTGGAAAAAGATGGCACAATTTCATTGCAAATTGACAACGAACCCTTAATATTACAGACTAATGAAGTAGAGATCACCAGTGAAGATATCCCCGGGTGGATGGTGGCCAATAAAGATGCTCTCACCGTGGCTTTGGATGTAACCGTGTCCCCAGAACTGGTCAGCGAAGGAAATGCCCGCGAATTAGTTAACCGTATCCAGAAGATCCGCAAAGACAGTGGTTTTGAACTCACTGATCGTATATTGGTAAAAGTAACCGAACACCAGGAGTTGAACCAATCGATCGCCCAATTTAATAAATATATTTGTGCGGAAATTTTGGCAGATGAACTTGTACTAGTACCTGAATTACCAGATGGCACCGAAATTGAAGTGAACGATATTCCAATAAAAGTGTTCGTTACAAAAAAAGCGTAAATGTATGGCAACCAAGAAAAAGGCGGCCAAGCCAGCAAAAAAAACGATTGCCCCAAAAAAGTCGGCCCGTCCGGCCGTAGGGGCAGCCAAACCTGCTGCTAAAAAAGTAGTTGCTAAAAAGGATGTTAAGCCTGCTGCAAAAAAGGCAGTTAAACCTGTTGAAAAGAAAGTTCCGGCCAAACACCCGGCCGTTGCCCACCACCAGGTTGCTGCAAAAGCACATGCAAAACCTGCTACGGAGCATACTGCGGTCAAGCCTGTTGCCAAACCAATTGAAATAAAAGAAGTAAAAAAAGTTGAAGCTCCTGTAAAAGTCGAAAAACCGGAAGTAAAGGTGGAAGTTAAAAAAACGGAACCGGTTATGCCTCCGCCCCCACCACCCAAAAAACCGGAACCTCCAAAACCGGTTAAAGTGGTGATTCCGGAAATAAAGACAAAAACATCGCGTCGATACGAACCGGAATTCACGAAATCAGTATTAGATCAACCAGAAAACATTCAAACAGGACCAACCATGAGATATAGTGATGCCGAATTAGGCGAGTTCAAAGAACTGATCTTGAAAAAAGCAGAACAGGCTAAAAAAGAACTTACTTATTTACAAGGTTTAATAACCCGCAAAGATGAAATGGGTGGCGATGAGAACGAAAATCGCTACATGACCATGGAAGATGGCAGCATGAGTATGGAACGGGAGCAGTTGGCCCAAATGGCCAGCCGCCAGATCAATTATATTGATCACCTCGAAAAGGCTCTTATGCGCATCGAAAACAAAACGTACGGTATTTGCCGGGTTACTGGTAAGCTCATCGATAAAGCAAGGTTACGCGCGGTACCGCACGCTACCCTGAGTATCGAGGCCAAGCAAATGATGAATAAATAGTTGTCTGCTTAATCGGTTGATTTTCATTCTGCTAATAGTGGAGTGACGCTTGTATGCCAATAACGTATCAACTAATAGAAATAAAAAAGTCCCAGCGATAACCGTTGGGACTTTTGTATTTAGAGAAGCCGAAGTATGAAGTAAGAAGTAAGAGGTTCGCGAGCTTCCTATTTCATACTTCTTACTTCCTACTTCTTACTTCCTACTTCTACATTTTATACCTGATAGCATTGACTAATATCTAGAAGCTCTTTTGTATACTGTCCGGCGCCCAGAATGCGGCCGGCATTGGTTTCTCCAGCAAATACTGATAATAGAATTTATAAGCTTCGTAACTGTTGTGAAGTCTCTTGGCACCTACGAAACTATGGCGCTCACCAGGGTACATCATAAACTCAAAATGCTTTTTCATATCCTCCAGCTTGTTAACGAAAACCATACTGTTTTGCATATGCACATTGTCGTCTGAAGTGCCATGTACAATCCGCAACAACCCTTTGTATTTATTGGCATACGTTAAAACCGAGGTGTTCTTATAGCCTTCGGGGTTATCCTGGGGGGTGTTCATGAAACGTTCGGTATAATGCGTATCATAAAACTGCCAGTCGGTAACCGATGAGTTGGCAATGCCATAAGGGAATACATCGGCGCCATAGGTAAGGGCCATACAGGTCATATAACCACCAAAACTGCCACCGGTAATACACAGCTTGCTGCTGTCTACCCAGGGCTGGCGTTTTAACCAACGGCCGCAGGCCATAAAATCTTCAATCTCATATTTGCCTAACTGACGGAAAATATAATTCAGGCCTTTCTTTCCAAAATGTCCGCTGCTGCGGTTATCAAAAGCAACCTGTATCAGACCCTCCTGTGCAAACCATTGGGCGGGTGAACCCGCAGGTCGCCAGCGGTCGTAAACAGTACCGGCATTGGGGCCACCATAAATGCTGACGAGTACCGGGTATTTTTTTGTAGGATCGAAATTGATGGGGTAGGTGATCTGTACCGGCAGTTCAAACAAACCATCGGCGGAGGTCACATATTTCAACTCACTTTTGGGCAGGTTATAATTATCGAAACTGCTTCCCTTGCTGCTGGCCACTTCTCTGATCACTTTTCCTTTGGCATCAACCAGGGCCAGGGCTGGCGGGGTGTTCAGGTTTGAATACCCGGTAATGAAATAACTACCGTTAGGTGAAACGCTAACAAGGTCATGGCTGTAATCTCCAAAGCTCAGGCGGGTAAGTCCTTTTCCATCTAATCCTGCTTTATAAAAATCAAACCGGGCTGAGTTTTCTTTTCGAGCCCTGAAGTAAACAACGTTTGCTTTGTTATCGATCTTTACAATGCTGGTGCCCCAGAAATTGCCATTGGTAATAGCATTCTTTAACTGGCCGTTAGTATCATAATAATACAGGTTTTCCCAGCCATCACGATCACTTTTTACAATACAACCTTTACCGGCAGGCAAAAAAGTGAGGCGTTCACTTTCATCCAGGTCTATCCAGGTTGATTGCTTTTCGTCATACACTTCTTTTTTATTACCATCGGTGGGATTGATGCTATAGAACTTCAGGTTGTTTTGCTTACGGTTCATCCATTGAACCCATAATTGTCCATCGGGGCTCCAGGCCGGCGCGCCGAAATACTGATCGTCCTGGGCGTTGAAGTCGGCCCAGATAACGTTGCTGGTTTCAACAGCTGCGATGCCAATTTTAACTTCAGGATTTTTATCACCGGCTTTGGGGTAGCGCGTGTTCTCCAGGTAACCATGTTGACCTTCTGCTACATAGATAGGGAATACCGGCACCTGTGACTCGTCGAAGTGCATAAAGCAAAGGTGTTTGCTGTCGTTACTCCACCAGAAGGCTTTATACCTGGTAGCCCGGCCAAGGATCTCTTCATAGTAGACCCAGCTGGAGTAACCATTCAAAATAGTGGCAGTACCATCGGTAGTCAACTGGGTTTCTTTATCAGCGGCTACGTTGTATGAATACAGGTTATTATCTTTTTTGGTGTAGGCGGCCCATTTTTTATCGGGGGAGAACGTAATGTTAATACCGCCGGAGATGTTTACAGAAGGCATCAGCTGGCTTACATCCATATCGGGATAGGGAACTGATTTCCCGGTCTTTACATCTACCATGGTAGTGGTAGTGTGGCCGTCGGCCTCTTTCTGCGTAAGCAAATAATGGGTATCGTCTGCCCAGCCCTTCACCACAGGTAATGGTTTAACAACATTGGTTTCACCGTTTTTGAAGATCTGGTCGAAACTGTAATTCTGCTTTTGAGCATGGGTACAAACAGCAATCAATAGCAGGCATGGCAACAACCTGCCCTTTTTAGCAGCCCTTTTCATGTAGTATGTTTAAATATTTGTGACTCGAAAATTAGGTATTTAGATAATTTGGCGAAGTTTTCATGGCTGAATGGTTTCACCAATTGACAATTGGTAAGGTGAGGTTTCCGAAAATCAGGAAAAGTTTCCGGTTGCCAGTTTCCGATCGCTCCGCGGGGCGGGGTAACCGGAAACCGGTAACTGGCGTCTACTTCACTTCCTGCATATCTACTAACTTCTTATAGAAGCCATTTTGACTTATTAAGGTATCATGTGTTCCGCGTTCCACGATCTTCCCTTTTTGCAAAACGATAATTTCATCGGCGTGGCGAATGGTGCTTAACCGATGCGCAATTACAATGCTGGTACGGTTCTCCATCATTTTATTGATGGCATCCTGAACCAGGCGTTCGCTTTCAGTATCCAGAGAGGAAGTGGCTTCGTCAAGAATAAGAATGGGCGGGTTTTTTAATACGGCCCGGGCAATGGTAAGGCGTTGGCGTTCGCCCCCACTTAGTTTGCTGCCGCGGTCGCCTATATTGGTTTGATAATTCTCTTCTTTTTTCATGATGAAATCGTGGGCATTGGCCACCTGGGCAGCCTGCTCAATTTCTGCAATATTGGCTACGGGGTTGCCCAGCGAAATATTGGCGGCAATGGTATCGTTGAACAGGATGGGCTCCTGGGTTACAATACCCATTTGATCACGCACCGACAGTAACGAATATTCTTTTATGTTAACCCCATCGATCAGCAATTCTCCGATAGTGGCATCGTGAAAGCGGGGTACCAGGTCGGCGAGGGTACTTTTACCGGCGCCGGATGAACCTACCAGGGCAACCGTTTTACCCTTTTCAATAGTAAGGTTGATGTTGTCGAGAATGGTTACATCGTCATATTTGAAGGTTACATTTTTAAATTCTATGTTCTTTTCAAATTTGTCGAGATGACGAGGTGATTCGGCTTCTTTAACGGTAACAGGTGCGTTTAACACCTCTTCAATACGCTCAATGGCGGCAGCGCCGCGGCGCATATTATAAAAAGCCTGGGAGAGGGATTTAGCCGGCTGAATAATATTGTAAAATACGCCGAGGTAGGTGATAAAGGCTGCGGATGTCAATCCTCCCTTTTGGGTAAATACCATATAGCCGCCGATCACCAGTATGATGCAGAAGATCATTATACCCAGGAATTCAGACATAGGGGAGGCCAGATCACGCTTGAACGCCATTTGAATGCGTAGTTTGTTCAGCAGATTATTAGTGCCAAAAAAACGGTCGCGCATCAGCTTTTCGGCATTGAAGGCTTTTACCACCCGCAGGCCACCCAGGGTTTCATCAAGGATACTTAACAACAAACCCTGCTGCTCCTGCGCATCGCCCGATTGTCTTTTCAATCTTTTACTAACCTTGCCAAGGATAAACCCGGCAAGCGGCAGCAACACCAGCATTACCAGTGATAACTTGGGGCTTAAGAAAATAAGCGTAGCCAGTACTATAATAATGTTCAGCGGGTCTTTGATCAAACCTTCCAGTGTACCCACAACGCACCATTCAATTTCGTTCATGTCGTTACTCATGCGCGACATCATATCGCCTTTGCGTTGGTCGGTAAAATAACTTACTGGTAGCACCAGTATTTTATTGTACAGGTCTTCGCGAAAATTGGTCATGATCCTGTTACGCAGCGGGATCAACATGCGGTACGAGAGGTATAAAAAAAGATTTTTAAATAAGATGGTAATAATGATGGTTAAACAAACAACAGCCAGTGCGTTTAATGGTCCGTAGTTAATTTTTAGGTAGGAGAGGCCGTATTTTAATTGGGCCATTACTCCATCAGAACTAAAAACCCATGTGGGCCGGGCCATAGCTGGTGTTTCCGGGTTAAGCAGCAGTGTTAAAAAAGGAGCCAGCAAGGTTATCGATACCAGGGAGAAAACAATAGATAACAGGTTGAAAACTAAGTATAATCCAATTTTTCCCTTCTGGTTCCGGAGATAAAAGAAAATCCTTGAAAATCGCTTCATGAATCAGTTAAATAATGAGTAAACGGTGCAAAGTAACTAATTTTACGGCTATTAAACCGTTAAGGAAATGCAAGAAGGGAAACGCCAAAAACAGGTGGGAAGTTTACTAAACGAAGAATTAAATTTAATTTTTCAGCGATTGGGGCTGAGTATGATCGATGGAGGCATGGTCTCCATTTCATCCGTAAAGCTTACGCCCGATCTGTTGGAAGCCCGCATCTACCTGAGTTTGTTTCAGGTTAAGGATGCAGATAGCACGCTGAAAAAGATCGAGGAAAGAGGCTGGGAAATAAAAAGGGAACTTACAGCCCGTGTGGCCAAACAGTTACGCCGGATGCCCGAGCTGAAGTTCTATCTCGATGATACGCTGGACCATGTATTTAAAATGGAGGAATTGTTCAAAAAGATCAATCCAACAGACAACGATCAGAATCAGCAATAGAACAAATTACAGTATCCAAAACACAAACTATTGAACTTCCTCTTTGCCTGGCGATATTTTAAAGCAAAAAAGAGTACCAATGCCATCAATGTTATTGCATGGGTAAGCATTGTTGCCATTATGGGCATTACGTTTGCTTTTATTGTAGTACTGAGTGTGTTCAACGGATTTGAAGGACTGGTAAAGTCGTTATATTCCTCGTTCTACCCAGATATAAAGATCTCCGCCAAATCGGGCAAGACCATTATGCTTACGCCGCAGCAATTGCAGAAAATTGCTGGGGTAAAAGGCGTGCGTGCCTATAGCCTGGTAGCGGAAGAGAAAACATTATTGATCAATGGCGATGTCGTAGTGCCCGTTAATCTCAAAGGGGTTGATACTTCTTATGAATCGGTGAGCGGGGTGGCCCAGAAGCTGATCCGTGGTAATTTTCAAACCGGTAGTGCAGATGAGCCTTCATTGGTACTTGGTAATGGGGTTGAAAATGCGGTGGGCGTCGAGAGCGATAAATATCTTTACCCGCTTTCGGTATATGCTTTTAAACGGGGCATGAACTTCAACGCGGCTGATCCTTATCAGTCGGTACAGGCTGCCAAGATCGTTACTTCAGGTACCTTTTTAATTCAGCAGGATATAGATAATAAATACGCCATCACCAATCTTGATTTTATGAAAGGGTTGATGGGGCTGAAACCTGATGAATACAGCGGGGTTGAGCTTGCCCTGCAAAATGGCACTGATGAAAAAGACGTACAAAAGGAAATACAGCAATTTTTGGGTGTAAGCTATTCTGTAGAAACGAAGTATGAACAGAATCAAAGTCTGTACAGTGTCATGAATCTGGAGAAATGGGCTATTTATGGCATACTTACCCTAATGCTTATTGTGGCAGCTTTTACAATGATAGGCAGTCTTACTATGCTGGTGCTCGAAAAGCAAAAAGATATACAGGTGTTGAAATCGATGGGCGCCAATAATAAACTGATACAAAAGATATTTTTGACGGAAGGGTTGCTGTTAGCCACTATTGGCTGTGTAGGCGGGGTTATATTGGCGATCATATTCTGTTGGGCCCAGGTTAAGTACAAAATAATCGCTATTCAGGGTGGTACTTTTTTAATTGATTATTACCCGGTACAACTGGTGGGAACAGATTTTCTGCTGGTATTGTTAACCGTGTCACTGGTCGCCTTTCTGGCCTCCTGGTTCCCATCGCGTAAGGCAGCCCTGCAGCCTATTGAGTTGAGGAGTTAAGCGCTGAGGGTTAGAGTTATAAGTGATTTAAGGATAAAGTATTATCAAAGGGTACTTATTTGTAAAAATTCATATATTTGTAACGCACAGGGTTGCGGCCCGGTGCCTCCGCTGACGGCCGGTTACTCTTATGGGGTAACCGGCCGCCCAGTTTTTAGAGGTGGGCAAGTTTTTCGTAAATAGAGTCATTGAACACCCACTGTCTGGTAATTGTAAACAGATTCCGGTTTTTGGTTATAACCCATATTATCAAAATGCTTTTATTTCTATCGGGTTGTAAGGCGCCAACAATTCCTTTTTTTATATCCTGAACAGCATAATCACGTCCATATAAATTGAGAATAGCGATATCAACTTTTTGCTTTGCTGCAAGATATATCTCCCTGCTAATTGTAGATTTCTTTATCGGTAAATCTTTATTCGGGGTTTTTATGTCTCCAAGGAGTTGACCATTTATTCGTACATCAGGATTTTTATTACCGAAGACATCTGGTAAGTATTTTTTTCTTAGATCCGCATCTTCTGCCTGTAATAAGGGTAACATTTCTATTGTAAAACCGTGATCAGCGAGGATCATGCATGCTTCCACGTTTTCTTTTAACTCATCTTTTCCATGTAATGGATGCAGGTCGATTTGGCCTCCTGCTAAGGTCAGGTATACCCGCACATAATCCCCGGTTTTACTGTTTATGATCTTTATATTATAATCCATGCACCATCAGTATTGTTTGGGTTACAGAACTGATAGCCTTAACTCAAGAATATATAAACCGCACTGTATATGCGGGACATATATAAATTTTAACTACTTATAAAGGTAGTGAATTAGAATCTATACCGAACAAAAAAGCCCTCCCGATGCGCGGGAGGGCTTTTTATATAATAAAGCTTCTTATTAATAATCACCAAGCGTTTCAGGTAATTGAGCAAGGGCGGAAGCCAGTTGCTCATCATTGGGGGCAATACCATGCCATTCGTGGTGGCCTTCCATGAAGTCGACACCGGCGCCCATTACTGTTCTCATTAAAACAACTACTGGTTTGCCTTTGCCTGTATGTTTTTTGGCTTCTTCCAAACCGGCAACTACAGCATCAACATCATTTCCTTTATCCAGGTGAACTACATCCCAGCCAAAAGCTTCGAATTTAGCACCCAGGTCACCCAGTTTCATTACTTTATCAGTAGGGCCATCAATTTGCTGACCATTCCAGTCAATAGTTGAAATAAGATTATCTACACCTTTAGCGCCTGCAAACATGATAGCTTCCCAATTCTGTCCTTCATCGAGCTCACCATCGCCATGTAGTGTATACACTGTAGTATTCTCGCCATTGAGTTTTTTAGTCAAAGCAGCGCCTATGCCTACGCTCATACCCTGGCCAAGAGAACCAGAGGCAATGCGAATACCAGGCAGGTGCTCATGGGTAGCAGGGTGACCCTGTAAGCGGGAGTCTAATTTACGAAAGGTTGCCAGTTCTTTTACTTCGAAATAACCCGCACGGGCCAATGTGGAATAAAATACTGGTGAAATATGTCCGTTCGATAAAACGAAAACATCTTCATTCCGGGCGTCCATATCAAACTTTGGGTTATGCTTCATTACCTTGAAGTATAACGCGGTAAAGTATTCTGTACAACCCAATGACCCCCCTGGGTGCCCACTGGCACAACCATGAACCATACGAACTATATCCCTGCGAATTTGTGTAGCAATGTCCTTTAAAGCTGGCATAGCAAGATTTAAATTTGGTTGCAAAACTACAGCAATTGTTTTGTATACATAAATCAAATTAAACTTTCCCAATATTTTTATATCAAAATGCGTTTTATAAACGGTATTCTGAATAGAAAGTAAGTGTTATTAATAGTTGGAATTCCGAAAATCCGCTGTAATTTGCGGTGCTTTGTTGTGTGTGAGCCCCAACCGGCCCGATTGGTAGCACGTATTATAATTCCAAGACTCAAAATCAGGCTGATGTTTGATGTATTATTCTCAATAGCTATTTCATTTGCAATTACCTTTTTAGCTATCCCGGTAATTATTACCGTTGCAGAACAGAAAAAATTATTTGACATTCCTGACGAAAGAAAAGTGCACCAAAGCCCTATTCCTTCTTTGGGTGGTCTTGGGATATTTGCCGGGTTTATGCTGGCATGTCTCATCGCCATTCCTTACCAGTCTGCACTCGACTTCCAATATTATTTTGCCGCAGCATTTGTGATCTTTTTCCTGGGCTTGAAAGATGATATCCTTGTCATATCACCGATCAAAAAATTCATTGGCCAGGTACTCGCTGCTTTCCTCATCATTTATAAAGGCAATATTCAGATAAAAAGCATGTATGGCTTTATGGGAATACATGAATTACCTGAAATGTTCAGCCTGTTATTGACTTACTTAACCGTTATTGTTGTCATCAACTCATTTAATTTGATCGATGGCATCGATGGCCTCGCTGGTACATTGGGGTTGATGGCGTCTACCGTTTTTGGTTTTTATTTCTTACAGGTTAACATGCTGCCTTATTCGATACTGGCCTTTTCATTGGCTGGCAGTTTAATGGCCTTCCTCATATTCAATTTTCAACCTGCAAAGATATTCATGGGTGATACGGGATCGTTGCTTATTGGATTGGTGAATGCCATTCTGGTGGTGAAATTCATCAGCGTGGCCAATCAAACTGATATAGCAATACCTGTTCTTGCATCACCTGCTATTAGTGTTGCCATACTGGTAATACCATTAATGGATACCTTACGGGTGTTTGCGATAAGAGCTTTTCACCGCCGTTCTCCTTTTAGTCCCGATAGAAATCACGTTCATCACCTGTTGCTCGACAGAGGCTATTCTCACCGGTTTATAACCCTAACACTGGCGTCAATAAATATACTGTTCATTCTGGCTGCCTATGCAGGACGTAACCTGGGTTGTACCTGGATCATTCTGGCCATTTTGATCGTATTCTTTTCTGGCATTGCGGCCCTGTATTATACCCGGCCACGTGCACGCCTGTATGTTGCCAAAGCACTGGAGCCTACCGACGGTGATATGAAAAACTCCAAGATCGTTCCACTTACCACGGATACCATTCTGGAGCATAAAAATTAGTTGCCGGCCAATTACCGGGATGATCCCGCTCATATACTGTTAAACTATATTCTTACATCTGCAATAAGGGCCCGGTAACCGGGATTTGGTAACCGGTATCAGTTATCTGCAAAGCAGGGCATGTTGCCAATTGTCTAATGCCCATAGCCTTTTACCCATTGCCAAAAAATTTAAGTAGGTTTGCAGGCATTTAATATTTCTTCCTATGTCAGATGAATTAAATATTATTAAGGAATTAGCCCAGGAGGGCATGGACAAAGCCATTAGTCACCTGGAATCAGAATTAGTGAAAGTACGTGCCGGTAAAGCCAATCCAAATTTGGTTGACGGTATTGTAGTTGATTATTATGGAACTCCTACACTAATTAGCCAGGTTGGAAATGTTTCGGTAGCCGATGCGCGTACCTTAACCATTCAGCCCTGGGAAAAAAATATGCTTCAGCCCATTGAAAGGGCCATTATTGCCGCCAATATTGGAATTAATCCACAGAATGACGGTAATATGATCCGGTTATTTATGCCGCCATTAACTGAAGAAAGGCGTAAAGAGCTGGTGAAAAGAGCCCAGGGGGAAGGTGAACATTCAAAAGTTGCCATTCGTAATATTCGCCGTGACGCTATGGAGCAGGTGAAAAAATTACAAAAGAATGGGTTGAGCGAAGATGTGTGCAAAGATGCTGAAAAGTTCATCCAGGAGACAACCGATCGCTACATTGCGCTGGTTGATAAACACCTGGCCGCAAAAGAAAAGGAAATCATGACTGTATAATACCGAAGTAGGATGTAAGAAGTAGGATGTAAGAAGCTCGCGAATTTCTTGCCGCCTACTTCCTACTTTTACGTCGCTTCGCCTTGTGCTTCTTACTTCCACCCTGTCTCTCTTTGTTTACCTGGCCCCGCTTTCCCTTATCAACCTGTCAACTTATCAACTTCTTTCTTACGCCCTACGTCTTACTTTCTACCTCTTTCTTCTTCCACCGTGTAGTTACATACACACCTCCCAGAATGATCACCAATCCCAGTATTTGCCAACCATTGATGCTTTCGCCTGCCAGCAATCCCCACGATAAGGCAACGAATGGAATGCCATAGGTAACCATAGAAGCAAACAAACCGCCGGAGCTTTTGATCAGAATATAAAAGAGAATAGTGGCCACGGCTGTTCCCATAATACCCAATAAAGAAGAAGCACTGCTTGAAAAGAGAAAGCCTTTTTGTGCAAGGGGCAGGGAGAAATAACCCGTAAACCAAAGTATGATCAGGCAGGGCAATAACAATAAGGCAAAGCTTACGGCTACCACGGCCAGGGAACCGGTTTCTTTTAAATGACGCCCAACGAGGTTGATGTTAAAGCCATACAAAACGGTTGCCATTAATGCAAAACCCGCATAGGAGAGATATTGAATATTTACAATGCCCTTTGCAAACAACAGCACCGCCATTCCGCTAATGGCTATTAAGACACCTGTTAATTTATGCAGTTGAAATACCTGGCCAAAAAACAGCAAACCAGTGAAGATGGTAAAAACAGGCGTGAGTGAATTAAGGAAGCCTGCCAGGGAACTATCGATCTTTGTTTCAGCAATACAAAACAAATAGGCAGGAATAAAACTGCCCAATATTCCTGATAAAAAAACATATCCCAGCTTATTGCCTGGAATATTTTTCCATTGGCGAATGGCTACGGGCAACAACACTACCCCGGCGCTGAGTATGCGGATGGTAGCTACCTGGTAAGGATTTAAGTATTCCATCCCCGCCTTCATCAGGATAAAAGAACTTCCCCAGATGATGCATAGTAAAACAAATACAACCCCGTTGGTAAGAGCCGCCCTATTGACTGACATGCAAAAATTTGTTCAAAAATCAGGTATTAACTTTAAAATGTAATAATTTAAAGAAACATATTTCCATGGCTAATATCAAATTAAAGGAAATCAGTACCCGGGCGCCCAAAGACTGGAACAAGGAGGAAACAAAAGAAAATCTTGCCAGTATACTGGCAAAGCTCAATGAGCTACAGAATTTGTTATATGCCGAATCACAGCATGCTATACTGGTAATATTGCAGGGGATGGATGCCAGTGGAAAAGACGGCGTTGTAAGAAAGGTGTTTACAAGTATGAACCCCCAGGGGGTACGGGTGCATTCATTCAAGGTGCCAACGGCCGAAGAATTCAGCCATGATTTTTTATGGCGGATACATGGCGTGGCCCCACCAAAAGGCATTATTCAATTGTTTAACCGCTCGCATTACGAAGATGTGCTGGTGACCCGGGTGCATAAATTGATCGACGAAAAAACGGTCAAAAAACGTATGAAGGCCATCAATGATTTTGAGCAATTGCTACAGGAACATAATAATACCCGCATCCTGAAATTCTATCTGCATATATCGCCCGAAGAGCAACAGGAGCGCTTGCAGGAACGTATCCACGACCCTACCAAACAATGGAAGTACAACGAAAGGGATTTTGAAGAAGCTAAATTATGGGATGATTACATGGCGGCCTATGAAGATTGTTTTGAATATTGTAACGATGTGCCCTGGACTATTGTGCCCGCCGATCAAAACTGGTATAAAGAACATGTTATAGCAGAAGCCCTTTTAAAAACACTGCAGAAACTGGATATGCAATACCCCGGATTGAAAAAAGGGTAATGGGGAAATATTGTACGTTTGAGGCTAATGGTTTAAAAATTTAATATATTAGTTGTAAATATCATTAACAACTAAAACTCTATTTTATGGGTATGATGAAAGAATTCAAAGAGTTTGCCTTGAAGGGAAACGTAGTTGACCTGGCAATTGGTGTTATTATTGGCGCGGCATTCAGTAGTATTGTTAGTTCGTTGGTTGATGATGTTATTACTCCTTTGTTATTAAAACCTGCTTTGCAGGCAGCCAATCTGCAAGACTTGGATAAGTTTACGATACTCGGGGCCGTTAAGATTGGCAAGTTCTTATCAGCTGTAATTAAGTTCCTTATTGTTGCTTTCATATTATTCCTTATAGTGAAAGGTATTAACCGGTTTAAGAAAAAAGAAGAAGCAGCCGCCCCGGTTACTCCCGAGGACATAATTTTATTGCGTGAGATCAGGGATGCTTTAAAGAAATGACCTACGTGGTTTTATATTTGCAAGGCATTTTGATACCAATCAAAATGCCTTTTTTAAATCTATTCAATTAATAATATGAAGAAGCTGGCGCTGGCCGTTGTAGCTGTTGGTATAACAGTTACCAGTATTGCACAAGACAAAACCGTTCAGGAATTAATGGGTGAATCAGGAAAGACGATCAAGAAAGACGAAAGTGACACTACGGTTAAAATCTGGAAAACGGGTGGCATGTTCAATATAACATTAGGCCAAACATCGCTCACCAACTGGGCGGCCGGTGGCGACCAGTTCTCTCTCAACAGCAATGGATTATTTAACGCACATGCGTTTTATAAAAAAGACCGGCATTCCTGGGATAATTCCATTGACCTGGAATTGGGCTATATCAATTCCACTTCACTGGGTACGCGTAAAACCAACGACCGCATCGATGCTATTTCGAAGTATGGTTACTTGTTATTTGATCATATATTCCTGACCGGTCTGTTTAATTTCCGGTCGCAGTTTACGCAAGGGTATACCTATCCCAATGATACCACCAAGATAAAAACGTCAAATTTTTTGGCCCCGGCGTATGTGATCGTTGCTGCGGGGTTGGACTGGAAGCCGAGCCCTACATTTTCGCTCTTCCTTTCACCCATAACCAGTCGCTGGGTCATAGTGAATGATGATGAATTATCGGCCAAAGGAGCATATGGGGTAGATTCGGGCAAAACAGTCCGCAATGAGGTTGGTGCTTATTTATCAGCTACAGTAAATAGGGAAATAATTAAAAATTTGACGTACAAAGCCAAGTTCGATCTGTTCTCCAATTATAAACACAACCCACAGAATATAGATCTTTTCATGACCAATTTGTTGAGCATGAATGTATACAAAGGATTCGGTTTTAATATAGGGGCCGATTTTATTTATGATGATGATCAAAAGAGCTTTGGAAAAGATAAGAATTCAGCCCGGTTGCAAGTGAGGCAATTCATTGGCATTGGCTACCAGCGAAAATTCTAATCCGGTGATTTTGAGCGGAGTTGAAGTACAAGCGGGCATACGAAGCCCTTCCTTTTCACAAGTTATATACAAAATGAGCCAGGGGAGGACTGTAATTTTCTCCAATTGTTTTTTTGGCGTACGTTTGTTGGCTTCCTCCGCCAGCTGGCAGAGGGTTACAGGTTAAAAAAGTTTGCAAGTGAATCAACAACCGTCGTATCAGATCAAGTTGCCGCAGTTTGAGGGTCCATTCGACCTGTTACTGTTCTTTATTGAGCGGGATGAACTGGATATTTATAATATTCCTATCAGCAATATCATAAAAGATTTCCTTACATATATTCATGGGCAGGAACAATTGAACATTGAATTGTCGAGCGAGTTTATCTTATTCGTTTCCACCCTGATGCGGATCAAAGCCAGGATGTTGCTACCACGTAAAGAACTGGATGCACAGGGCAATGAAATAGATCCCCGTCAGGAACTGGTTGACAAGATCCTTGAATATAAACGCTTTAAAGAAGCATCGGCAAAAATGGCTGAAATGGAAGCCATTCGTATGCTGATGGTGCGCCGGGGTAATTTGGCAAAAGAGATTGCCCAAATTGGGGAAGAGAACGGGGAGGGAACTGAAATTCAAACTATTACTCTTTTCAAATTGATGAAAACATTTGAAAAGGTAATGAAGAAGGTTAATCAGCGGAACGTAAAACCGGTGCATACCGTGGTGAAGTATCAGTATACCATGGATGAAACCCGTTCGTACGCACTGGATACCGTGAAGCGGGAAAAGTTAATGTCGTTTGAAAAGCTATTCGATGTTTGTCAGGACCGCATACATGCCATCTTTATTTTCCTTTCCATGCTGGAACTGGTTCAAATGAAGTACATGACCATTATGGTTGGCGAAGGCCGTAATAACTTTATGGTGGAGCTGAACGAAAATTGGGAACAGGATGTTGATCCCATACAACCGCCTATTAATCCTGATGATGATCCGGACAGACAACCAGAATCTGTTTTATAATATTAAAATCTGCTGACCTGACAGGTCCATGAACTTTGGTTGACCTGTCAGGAGTGCATGATCATTCTATAAGTGCTGGACCCGATGGCGCATCCGCCAAAGGCGGACAAGCTCTTACAGGTCAACTCACCACTCACAACTCACTGGTTTTATCAAAAATATACAGCAGTATCGGTTTGGGTGATTGATCAATCAGCTTCCCCAGCTTTTGTAAAAATGCTGCTGATACCATGGGGCATCCATCACTTTGGCAAATAGGCAGCGGATCAACTTCGGCATTTGGAACAGCCGTATAAGAATGCAGTACTACAAAACGTTTAAATGCATTGCTGTTGGTCGTATCCAGTCCATGTAATTTATACGCTCTGCCAAATCTTCCTGTATACGGGTTCCCGATCTTATATTTTCCCAGGGATGTGCAGCCGCAACCAACATCATTTCCATACTTACGGCCGGTAAGCCAGTTATTGTTACATCGGCCATGTGCTACCAGTCCGGCATCAACAACCGCATTCTTTTTAAGGTCATATACAAAGAACCGGTTCTTCCCCGATTCAATGCTCATATCAACCAGAAAGCAGGTGCTGGTATTATACTTGTGTTGTTTGGCGTAGCTCAGCAAGGGATTTGCGTACCCATGTAACCGGGTCATTAATTGCCTGTTTGAAACAGCTGTTATGCTGTGGACCGATTGGCTGCGGGGTTTGAGCCTGGTATAATACCAAACTGCAGCAGTTATGGTACATCCAAACAACAGCGCCAGGGAAAGGAACAGGATTCGTTTCATATTGCAGGGTTATGGAGCGGAGACGCTAACATAACAGAAATCCATATCGAAAACGAACCATGGGATGTTAAATAAAAGTTACAGGTTCCAGTTTCAAGGCCTGTTTTATAGAGACCCTGTAACCTGGAACCTGTAACAGCAAGTTGGCTCACAAGAGCCAGTATTTTAAAAGAGATTAACCTAATAACTGACTTACGCTAACCTTTCCCTTCATCATTTCACGTACTGCAATGGCAATGGCCGGTGCATCGTAACCACATTCGTGATACAATTCTTTGGGCGTACCATGTTCAACAATGGCATCGGGTATACCTAATATTTTCACTTCGGCTTTGTAATTGTGTTGAGCCATAAACTCCAGAATGGCGCTGCCAAAACCACCCGTAACTGTACCGTCTTCTACGGTAAGCACCTTATCGTATTTGCTGAATACTTCATGTAACAATGCTTCATCGAGCGGCTTAACAAAACGCATATCGTAATGGGCAGGGTTCAGGCCATCCATTTTTAATTCACGAATGGCGGTTGTAACAAAATTGCCCGGGTGACCGATAGAAAGAATGGCAATATCCTGACCATCCTTGATCTTTCTTCCTTTACCGATAGGGATTTCTTCAAATGGCGTTTTCCAGTCAGGCATTACACCCTGTCCGCGCGGATAGCGGATCACGAAAGGCCACTCCATAGTATCCAGCTGAGCGGTATACATGAGGTTACGCAATTCGCTTTCATTCATGGGGGCGCTGATAACCAGGTTGGGTATACAGCGCATATAGGCAATATCATACGCACCGTGGTGGGTAGGGCCATCTTCACCAACCAGTCCGGCGCGGTCGAGCACCATTACTACCGGCAGTTTTTGAATGGCTACATCGTGTACCACCTGGTCATAGGCGCGTTGCATGAAAGAAGAATAGATGTTACAGAACACGCGCATACCCTGGGTTGCCATACCGGCGCTCAGGGTAACCGCATGTTGTTCGCAAATGCCCACGTCAAAAGCGCGGTCGGGCATTTTATCCATCATGAACTTAAGCGAAGAACCCGAAGGCATGGCTGGCGTTACGCCAAAGATCTTGTCGTTCTTTTCAGCCAGTTCTATGATGGTATGTCCAAATACATCCTGGTATTTGGGCGGTTGTGGTGTTTCGTATTTCTTTTTATAAATTTCACCGGTGATCTTGTCAAACAAACCGGGTGCATGCCACAGTGTTTGTTCTTTTTCGGCCAGGGCATATCCCTTTCCTTTCGTGGTGATCACGTGCAACAATTTGGGCCCGGGGATCTTTTTCAGATCCGCCAGAGTATCTACCAGCTTGGTGATGTTATTGCCATCGATAGGACCAAAATACCGAAGCTTCAATGCTTCAAACAGGTTACTGCTTTTGTTGAGGAAACCTTTGATACTGTGCTCCAGCTTACTACCCATTTCGCGGGTAAAGTTCTTACCAACAGGTAATTTGCCCAACGCCTTCCAAATATCATCTTTAAGGCGATTATAGGTAGGAGAGGTAGTAATATCGGTAAGATATTCTTTGAGCGCACCCACGTTGGGGTCAATGCTCATACAGTTATCGTTCAGGATAATGAGTACGTCAGAATCGGCTACGCCGGCGTGGTTCATTCCTTCAAACGCCAAACCGGCCGTCATGGCGCCATCGCCAATTACCGCCACAGATTTGCGGTTCTCACCCTTGTATTTCGCAGCCATGGCCATACCCAACGCGGCAGAAATGGAGGTGGAAGAATGGCCTACGCCAAATGTATCGTATTCACTTTCACTGCGTTTAGGGAAGCCACTGATACCATGATATTTACGATTGGTATGAAATTCATCGCGGCGACCGGTAAGGATCTTATGGCCGTATGCCTGGTGCCCCACGTCCCAAACCAGTTGGTCGTAGGGAGTATTGTAAATGTAATGTAATGCTACACTAAGTTCTACCACACCCAGGCTGGCGGCAAAATGTCCTCCGTGTACACTAACTACATCGATAATGTACTGCCGCAATTCATCACAAAGTTGATGTAACTGTTCTCTGGTCAACTGCTTAAGATCGGCTGGGGAATTGATGGTCGTCAACAATGGGCCGGGTGTAATGTCCATTTTTATTAGAAAATTTGGTAACAAAAATACGGCTTTAAATCATGAGCCCTAATAATGGCGATATTTTAACAGAACAAAAAAGCAGGCCAGGGTAATACCATACTGCCGCTTGTAAAATACAGGGCTGATTACCTGACAATTTTACTACTTTGTAGTGCCGGTAACCTATTTATACCGCCATATATCCCAAATACTAAACCAGAGTGGGCTAAATGCCTAGATTTGTTATAGTTCCAACAAGCATGATGAAGAGTAGAATCCCATATTACTGGCTTTGCCAGATCATAGGCTGGAGCGCCTATATAGTGTTGTTTATATTTTTTTATCTTACCCTGCGTACCCGCGTACAGCCATATTTTTACCAAACGCTGGTATCTGAGGCCTCATTGGGGTTTATTATCACGCATATAATGCGTGTTTTCATAAAGAAGTATAAGTTGGTTGAAAAGCCAGTGAATGAGCAGGTGGTTTACATAATCTTACTTTCTATTGCGTTTACGCTCGTATACGGCTCCACCATCGCGAAACTGGAAGAGTGGCTTGAATTTGAGTCGGAGAAACAGCGGGTGCTCACCTTTGTGAACAAAATGATCCGTATTTCTCTCGGGTATTTTTTCATAATCATTGTGTGGAACCTGATCTATTTCGCCTACCATTACATTGTAAAAACCCGGCAGGCCCAGTTGGATAAGATCAGGCTGGAATCGCTGGTAAAAGAGCTGGAGCTGAAGACCATAAAGGCGCATATTAACCCTCATTTCATTTTTAATGCGCTTAACAGCATCAGAGCGTTGATTGATGAAAATCCCAACCGGGCCCGCAACGCGGTCACCGAGCTCAGTAATATTTTACGAAGCAGCATGCAGGCCGAAAAAGTTGAAACCGTGCCTTTTGAAAAGGAGTTGGGTATTGTAAAGGATTACCTGGCGCTGGAGTATATACGTTTTGAAGACCGGTTGAAGATTGAATACCAGATAGATGAGGATACCCTCGATCAACCGGTGCCACCTATGATGCTGCAAACCCTGGTTGAAAATGCCATAAAACACGGTATCGGCAAACAAATTGGCGGCGGAGTGGTAAAGGTGATCTCTGATTTTAACGAGAACTTTCATGAACTGATAGTGCTGAATACCGGCTATCTGAATGGGCATGTTCAGGAGGGGGATGGTTTTGGCTTGTTCAGCACCAAAAACCGGTTGCAACTATTGTTTGGCGAAAAGGCTAACTTTGAAATAAAGCAAGTGGGATCTGACCTGGTGGAAGCCCGCATACTGATCCCTGTTGAAATAAAATAAAACCAGATATGATTAAAGCCATCATTATCGACGACGAACGGCTGGCCAGAAGTGAACTGCGCAAACTGCTTATGGACTTTCCTGAAATTGAAGTAGTGGCTGAGGCAGGCAATGCTGGCGAAGGCGTTGAAAAAATAGAGAACATAAATCCCGATCTCATTTTTCTTGATATACAAATGCCTGGAAAAACCGGTTTTGATATGTTATCAGAGCTGGATAAAGCGCCGCATGTGATTTTTACCACGGCTTATGATGAATATGCATTGAAAGCGTTTGAAGTAAATGCGCTCGACTACCTGTTGAAACCGGTTGAACCCAAACGACTGGCCGATGCCATTCAAAAACTGCACCTGCAGGAAGAACGCGAACAGGGCCCCATGGTGCCGGTAAACTTTAACCGCAGCATTTTAAGCGAGAATGACCAGGTGTTTGTTAAAGACGGCGAGCGTTGCTGGTTTGTAAAGCTGTCTGACATCAGGTTGTTTGAAAGTGTGGGCAACTATGCCAAGGTGTATTTTGGGCCTAATAAGCCGCTTATTTTAAAATCATTGAATGCCCTGGAGGAAAGACTCGATGAGAAAACATTCTTCCGGGCCAACCGCAAACATATTGTGAACCTGCGGTTGATAGATAAGATTGAACCGTATTTTAATGGTGGGTTATTACTGGAGCTAAAAGGCGGGGAGAAGATAGAAGTAAGCCGCCGTCAAACGGTGAAGTTCAAAGAAATGATGAGTTTATAAAAGGCGAAATTTCTTAAAAAAATAATTCATGGTTAAGCGCTGCTCGTACTTTATCCTGTTACTCCTGATAAAGCAAACTGCTTTTTCACAATCAATTGATAAGATCATCAACTCCAAAGAAGTTGCACGCATTGAAAAAACGCTTTCTGCGGATAACATGCGTGGCCGTAAGGCATTTTCCCCCGAAATAGACAAAGCTGCTGCTTTTGTTGCCGCAGAATTTAAAAAGGCGGGTTTACAACCAGCCAGTGGCAATTCCTTTTTACAGCAATTCGCGCAGTTACGTACAACACCGGTTTCTGTGAGTGGTACCATGAATGGCAAGCCGCTCGACGAAAAAACGGTGGGCGTGCTTTCTGGCAAAGAAGAATTAACTATTGACCAATCATCGGGTTATAAGCAGGTGCGGGTTAATGCTAAGGATACCCTGCCGGTTGTATTAATGAAATTACAGCGCCAGGGTGGAAATTACCTGGTGATGGTTGATACAGTGCATCGCGCGTGGTTTGAAAGAATGAAAAAAAGTGCCTTGTATTCCCCTAAAGGCGATATCGTAATGGTGCTGTCGCCCGAAGAGGCTGGTGAATATTCAATCAAGTACAAACAAACCGTGAATGGCCGATCACTGAAAAACGTGGTAGGTATATTACCAGGCAAATCGAAGAAGGAAGAGTATGTTATTTTCTCTGGTCACTATGACCACCTGGGAGTAGGCCGTCCTAATGCAGCTGGTGATAGCATCTTCAACGGCGCCAATGACGATGCGTCGGGCACTACTGCCGTGATCATGCTGGCCAACTATTTTGCTAAACAAAAGAATAACGAACGCACCCTGGTATTTGTGGCATTTACTGCTGAAGAAAGTGGTGGGTTTGGTTCACAATACTTTTCCCAAA
The DNA here is from genome assembly GCF_017742245.1 of Niastella soli. GTDB lineage: Bacteria > Bacteroidota > Bacteroidia > Chitinophagales > Chitinophagaceae > Niastella > Niastella soli. Next base: position 689,904 of record NZ_JAGHKO010000001.1, on the reverse strand, counting down.
GTTTCAATCCCGACCAGGTAATGGCGATGTTCAATATTGAAATGATCGGTACTGAGAGTAAATGGGGCGCCAACTCAGCCTTTATAACCGGTTACGAGAAAACCGATATGGGCAAGATCCTGGAGAAGAACCTGGAAAAGACCAACTTTAAATTCTATCCGGACCCATACCCTGATCAGCAGTTATTTTACAGAAGCGATAATGCCACGCTGGCCAGGTTAGGCGTACCTGCACATACCATCTCTACGTCAAAAATGGATAGTGAGAAGTTTTATCACACCCAGGAAGATGAAATTGAAACGCTCAATATGAACAATATGGCGGCCATTATAAGGGCTATCGCGCTTAGTTCTACTTCTATTGTTGCGGGAAAGGATACTCCTATAAGAGTTGCAGAAGGATCTTTATGATAACAGTATAAGTTACAGGTTGCAGATTATATGGACCCTGCAACCTGTAACCTGAAACTAGAATTTCTTTATCACTCCATTCATTACCTCCACGATCTCTTTATTGCACAGGTTTCCAATGCTGCCTTCATGCACGTGGTGGAGTTGTTTTTTATAATCGAAGTTGAATTCGCCCTTCTCTATTTGATTGCCTACTTCTTTATAGGCTTCGCGGAAAGGAATGCCTTTATTCACCAGCTCGTTCACTGCTTCTACACTAAACAGGTATTTGTATTTCTCATCATCCAGGATATTGCTTTTAACCGAAAGGTGCTCCAGCATTAACCGGGTCATTTGCAAACAGGCTTTTAGTTCCTCGATAGCCGGGAATAATATTTCTTTTGTCAGCTGTAGATCGCGGTGATAACCGGAAGGCAGGTTGGCCAGTAATAATGCCAGTTCATTAGGCACTGCCTGCAGGCGGTTGCATTTAGCCCTGATCAGTTCAAAAACATCAGGGTTCTTTTTATGAGGCATGATGCTGCTGCCAGTCGTTAATTCGGATGGGAAGGAAATAAATCCAAAGTTCTGATTGATATATAAACAGCTATCCATAGCCAGCCGGCCAATGGAACTGGCAATCCCGGCAACGGCAGTAGCTATTACTTTCTCCGTTCTACCCCGGCTCATTTGCGCATATACTGAGTTCCAGTTTAAGGTTTTAAATCCTAATAATTCGGTAGTGCGTCTTCTGTTCAAAGGAAAAGAAGAGCCATATCCGGCGCCACTGCCTAATGGATTTTTATTGGCTACCTGGTAGGCGGCCACCAGCAGTTCCATATCATCAGTTAAACTTTCTGCATAAGCGCCCAGCCACAATCCAAAGGAAGAAGGCATGGCGATTTGCAGATGGGTATATCCGGGTAATAAATGGTCTTTGAATTTTTCACTTTGCGCTATCAGCAGATCAAAGGTTTGCTTTACTTCTTCTTTTATTGCCAGCACTTCGGCACGCAGGTATAATTTTATATCCACTGCCACCTGGTCGTTCCGGCTTCGGCCGCTGTGGATCTTTTTACCGGCATCACCAATACGTTGGGTGAGCAAGAATTCAACCTGGGAGTGTACATCCTCAATACCTTCTTCGATTTGGAAACGCCCCTGTTCAATGTCTGTGGCTATTTCTTCCAAACCTTTTACAGCGCTATCAGCTTCTTCTTTCGACATTAAACCTACTTCACCCAGCATACGAACATGTGCTACGGAACCCTGCACGTCGTATTTCGCAAGCAGGATGTCGAATTCTTTGTCTCTTCCTACTGTAAATGATTCTACTAATTGTGATGTACTGGTACTTTCTTTACTCCACAGTTTCATAGTTGATGTATTTGCTGGTTACTAAAGGATCTCGTTCAATAAACGCACGTATAATTCAATTCCTTCAACAATCTCGTTTATGTAAATATATTCATCCGCAGTATGGCTCCGCGCCGAATCACCGGGGCCCATTTTCAATGCCTGGAAGGGCATCAGGGCTTTGTCGGAGGTAGTAGGGGAACCATAATATGTTCTGCCTAACGCAATGCCTGATTTTATCAATGGATGGTCCAGTGCAATTGAAGTGGAACGCAACCGCGTACTGCGGGGCGTTACCTCACATTGTACATTTTTATGAATGGTTTCCAGAATGTCTTCGAAGGTGTACAGCTCATTCACCCGCGTGTCTACCACAAATTTGGTATGGGCGGGCACAACGTTGTGCTGTTTGTTATCAGTTTCAATAACAGTTACGCTCATTTTTACCGGTCCCAGCAGGTCAGATACTTTGGGGAACTGATAGCTTTGGAACCACTCGATGTCTTTTATGGCTTTGTATATTGAATTCTCGCCTTCGTTGCGGGCGGCATGGCCGGCTTTACCGTGGGCTACACAATCCAACACCATTAAACCACGTTCGGCAACCGCCATTTGCATTTGAGTGGGCTCACCTACAATGGCGCAATCAATATTGCCAATGTGAGGAAGAACCAGTTCAATCCCATCTTTCCCGCTGATCTCTTCTTCCGCAGAAGCGGCGAGCACCAGGTTGTATTTAAGATCGGTACGATCATAAAAATACAGGAAGGTAGCGATTAACGATACCAGCGGCCCCCCGGCATCATTACTACCCAGTCCGAATAATTTGCCATTTATTTCAATGGGGGTAAACGGATCGAGTGTATAGTTCTTATTGGGCTTTACCGTATCATGGTGCGAGTTTAATAAGATAGTGGGCTTGCTGTCATCATAATGGGCATTGCGGGCGTATACGTTGTGTTGAACGTTTTTAACCTGCACGCCATGTTTTTCAAGGAAAGATCTTAAAATGTCAGCTGTTTTATCTTCCTCTTTACTGAAGGAAGGGGTGCTGATCAACTGCTTTAGCAATTCAATAGCGCTTTGCTGCAGTGTATGTAAATTGATATTACTCATGTACAATGCTTGTTCCGGCATTACCGGTGATAAGATCGGTTAACTGTTCAGCTTTGCCTATGATCACTTTCTTTACACCACGGGTCAATGCTGCAAAAGCATTATCCAGTTTAGGGATCATGCCGGCGAATATTTTTTGTTCTGATTTTAATTGCTGGTAATACACGGGGTTAATTGCCTTTATTACCGTGCTGTCGTCATTGGCATCGAGCAACACCCCGCTTTTTTCGAACGAGTAGATCAGCTGAACGTCGTACAGGGCGCTCAGGGAAGTGGCTACTTCCTGCGCAATGGTATCGGCATTGGTGTTCAGCAACTGCCCTTTTTGGTCGTGGGTAATAGGGGCCATTACCACGGCAATCTGTTGATCAAGGATACTTTTCAACAAGCTGGTGTTGATGGCATCCACATCACCGGCAAAACCGTAGTCGATAGTGGGGTGATTTCTTTTGTGGGCAAGTATTACATTGCCATCGGCGCCGGTTAAGCCCATAGCATTGCAGTTATTGGCCTGTAACTGCGCTACAACATTCTTATTAATAAAACCAGCGTACACCATTGTAACGATCTTCAGGGTCTCTGCATCGGTAATCCGCCGGCCATCGATCATTTGCTGCGGAACGTTCATTTGCTCGGCCAGTTTGGTGGCCAGTTTGCCACCACCGTGGATCAGGACCTTCTGACCTTTTACTGCTGCAAAATCTTTAAGGAAAGACGATAGTTTCTTTTCATCATCGATGATGTTACCGCCTATCTTAACAACGTATAATGTGGACACTGGCTGCTTATTTATTTAACGATTCAAGTATTTCACTGAGTACAGCTTGTGCTGCCCAAACACGGTTGCTGGCTTCCTGGGTAACAATGCTATTGAGACCATCAAGGATTTCATCGCTCAACTCAACATTACGCCGAACAGGTAAGCAATGCATTACTTTGGCGTTGTTGGTAACAGCCAGCTTTTTGTTGGTCAACATCCACTCAGGATCGTTGGTATAGATCTTACCGTAGTCTTTAAAAGTGCTCCAGTTTTTCACATAAACAAAGTCGGCGTCTTGTAAGGCCTCATCCTGATTGTGTGTAATGGTAGCTCCTTTAGTGAATTGCTCGTCCAGCTCATAATCCTCGGGGTGAGTGATCACGAAATCGGCTTGTCCCCAGGCGTTTACCCATTGGGAAAAACTATTGGCCACACATTGTGGCAATGGTTTTACGTGTGGGGCCCAGGTAAGAACGATCTTGGGCTTTTTGCCAGCTGGCAGGGGTTTCTTTTTCAGGCATTCGGTAATGGTAATGATGTCTGTTAAGCTTTGCAATGGATGGAGGGTAGCGCTTTCCAGACTTACCACCGGAATGCCGGCGTATTTTATGAATTGTTTAATGTACAGTTCGCTGTAATCGTCTTCCCGGTTCTTTAATGAGGGGAAAGTACGAATGGCCAGAATATCAAAATAGTTACCCATGATGGGGGCGGCATCTTTTACGTGCTCAACGGTGCTGCCGCTCATGATGGCTTCATCTTCAAACTCCAGTGCCCAGCCTTCCTGTCCAACATTGAACACGATGGGTTCCATGCCCAGGTTTTGTGCTGCGATCTGAGTACTAAGGCGGGTACGCATACTAGGGTTCAGGAACAATAAGCCAATACGTTTACCAGCTCCCAACGATTTGTCAAGAAATGGAGTTGTTTTGTAGGAGAGCGCCTTAATTACCAGCTCATCTATATTCTGCACATCGTGTACACTTGTGAAATTTTTCATGCCTGTAGCGGAAAGGAGAATGAATAATAAAGTTACTTATGAAAGTGAAGGTGATTTACCTGCTGGCAAATCACCTTCGTTCTATTTATTTTGCGATGCTTTCTGTGCTCACCTCAATTTCTTCTTTGATGGCTTCCAGCAACTGGTCTACATCTTTTTTGCGCAGGGCCAGGGAAGGCAGTAGTCTGATCACATTGGGTTTAGCTTCACCGGTGAAGATCTTGTGTTTCCACAGCAAGTTCTTACGCAGGTCTTTGAACTGCTCGGGCACATCAAACCCGATCATCAGGCCGCGGCCCCGTACATTTTGCAGCTGTGGGATCTTCTTAAGTTCTTCCATCAGGTACTGACCTACTTCGGCAGCGTTCTGCAACAGGTTTTCTTTTTCTATTACTTCCAATACTGCCAGCGCAGCTGCACAAGCCAGGTGATTGCCACCGAATGTAGTGCCGAGCATACCGTGTTTGGCTTGTAAATGCGGGGCAATGATAATGCCGGCAACAGGGAAACCATTGCCCATACCTTTGGCCATGGTGTAAATATCTGCATTTACACCAGCGAAGTCGTGTGAAAAGAACTTCCCGCTTCTGCCATAACCGCATTGTACACTATCGGCAATATATACGGAGCCATATTGATCGCATAAGCGACGGATGGCTTGCAAAAAGGACTCGCTGGCTACATTTATGCCACCCACGCCCTGTATGCCTTCGATGATCACCGATGATATCTCATTTCCCTGTTCTTTGAAACAGGCTTCCAGCGCTGCTATATCATTAAAGGGAAGAAAGATCACGTTCGATGTCTGGTTCACCGGAGCTACAATTGCCGGGTTGTCAGTGGTAGCAACAGCCAGAGACGTACGTCCGTGAAAAGATTTCTTGAACGCAATTATTTTTTTACGGCCATTGTGGAAAGAGGCCAGTTTAAGTGCATTTTCATTGGCTTCCGCGCCTGAGCTGATCAGGAATAACTGATAATCGGGTTTGCCAGATATTTTACCCAGTTTTTCTGCCAGTTCATCCTGCAAAGGCATTTTAACTGAATTGGAATAGAAGCCTACTTTATTTAACTGGTTGGTAAGTCGTTCAACATAATGCGGATGGGTATGGCCAATACTAATTACCGCGTGACCGCCATACAGGTCAAGGTATTGTTCCCCTTTGTCATCCCATACGTAAGAGCCTTTAGCCTTATCGATGGCGATGTTGTTGATCGGATAAACGTCAAAGAGTTTCATGGTTGTAATTGTTTACATCGTGGTTGCCCACTCCGCCGTTATGATTAAAAATAATTCGCTTTCAATTTCAGCCCGGCAGTTTCATCCAACCCAAATATCAGGTTCATATTCTGTACTGCCTGGCCGGAGGCTCCTTTGGTAAGGTTATCGATGGCGCTGTGCACCACGAGTTTGCTGCCTACTTTCTCCAGTGAAATAATACATTTATTGGTATTCACTACCTGCTTTAAAAAGATCTCGCCTTTGTTCAATACGGTGAAGGGCTGACCTATGTAGAAATCTTTATACAATTCAGTAAGCTGTTCCAGTTTCCAGTCGCAATCAACCAGTGAGCTGATAAAAATGCCCCTGGTGAAATCTCCGCGCCAGGGAATAAAGTTCAATGCTTCTGATGAACCATCGGCTGTTACTGGCGAAAAGGAGGGTTGCAATTGTTGTAATGACTGCGTGATCTCCTTTAAATGCTGGTGCGTTAAAGTTTTATATGCCTGAATATTATTGGCCCGCCAGCTGAAGTGTGAGGTGGCCGATAATCCCTGTCCGGCCCCGGTAGAACCGGTGATGCCAGTGGTATAAACCGAATTCAGCAAACCGGCTTTTGCCAGTGGCAATAAACCTAACTGAATGCCGGTAGCAAAACAGCCGGGGTTGGCAATGTTCTGCGCACCCTTGATCTGGTCTTTATTCAATTCAGGTAATCCGTATACGAATTGCCGGTTACCAATAGCAGATTTAGGCGCCAGCCTGAAATCCTGAGACAGATCGATGATCTTTATTTTGTCGTTTACAGTATACTCTGTTAAGAATTTGCGGGCATCGCCATGGCCTACACACAGAAAAATAACATCTACACTGCCATCCTGTAAGGGAGAAAGGTCATCAGAGAATTGAAGGTCTGTTTCCCCAACCAGATCGGCATGTACCTGGTAAATAGGATTGCCGGCATTGCTTTTACTGTTTATAAAGGCAATCTCAATATGGGGGTGATTGATCAGTAACCTGAGCAACTCACCACCGGTATAACCAGCGCCACCTATTATGCCTACTTTAATCTTTGTACTCATAACTTACATTAAATCGTGAATGGTCAATGGTGAATGGGCAATCAATTTCCTGCTTCCTACATCTTAATTCTTACTTCGATCCCTCTATCAACTCCATCAACCTTATCAACTTGCTGCTTTTTCTACTAACCTATACCTCGTCAACTATTTCTTCTTATTCTCTTCTGTAACCGAGTTCCAGATCGAGGTCTGGTTGCCAAATATTTTGCTGAATCCACGAACGTCTTCGCCTGTAAAGCCGGTATTCATTTCACCATATTTGCCAAACTTGCTGCTCATAAGGTCATAGGTTGATTCAATACCGATGATCTGGAAGCGATAGGGTTGCAGGTGAACAAATACATCGCCGGTTACGTGAGCCTGAGAGCTTTCGAGATAGGCTTCAATATCACGCATTACAGGGTCCATGATCTGGCCTTCGTGTAACCAGTTGCCATAGAACTGGGCCAGCTGGTCTTTCCAGTTAAGCTGCCATTTGGTAAGCACGTGCTTTTCCAGGGCGTGGTGAGCTTTCAGGATCACCATGGGGGCGGCTGCTTCAAAGCCAACCCGGCCTTTAATGCCTATAATGGTATCGCCTACGTGAATATCGCGGCCCACACCATAGGCTCCGGCAATTGTTTGCAGGTACTGAATGGCTTCGCTGGGGTGAGCAAATTCTTTATCGTTTACCTTTTTCAGTTCGCCTTTTTCAAAACGAAGTGTTACTTCTTCGCTGCCTGTTTTGGTAACCTGGGTAGGCCATGCTTCTTCGGGCAACATGCCTTTTGAAGAAAGTGTTTCTTTACCGCCTACGCTGGTACCCCACAAGCCTTTATTGATGGAGTAAACGGCTTTGGCGAAGTTCATGTTCACGCCTTTGCCTTTCAGGTATTCAATTTCTGCCTCACGGCTTAACTTCAGATCGCGAATAGGGGTAATGATCTCTACACCGGGGATCAAAATGTGGAATACCATGTCAAAGCGAACCTGGTCGTTCCCTGCGCCGGTGCTGCCATGTGCTACGGCATCGGCATTTAGTTTCTTTACGTGCTCTGCAATGTGCAGGGCCTGGCTCAATCGTTCGGCGCTCACACTTAACGGGTACGTGTTGTTCTTTAAAACATTCCCGTAAATGAGATATTTTATAATGCGATCGTAATATCCTTCTATGGCGTTAACAGTTGTATGTGTTTTTACACCCAGCTTGTAAGCGTGTTCTTCAATTTTCTTCAATTCTTCATCACTGAAACCACCGGTATTTACAATAATGCTGTGCACTTCGTAGCCCTGGTCTTCGCCCAGGTATTTTACACAAAAAGTAGTGTCTAAACCACCGCTAAAACCGAGAACAACTTTCTTTGCCATCTTCGCAAGAATTGTTTTTAGAGATTAAAAAAGTAGTGAAAAAAAGATTTGATCTTGCCGGCTCCGCCGCCAGAAGGGGTGTTGGAGTCTTTATCTTCCTTAAAGAAAGGCTTCAGCAATTTCCATTGTTTTATCCGTAACAGCCGCTCAAATACGCTTTTCTTCTCTTCGAAGAACTCCTTGGTTTCCTCTGGCTCGTAGTGATCTTTGGGATCGTACAGCATGGCGGTGCACAAACAGTTCTTACGCTCTTTGCTCATGAGAATATCGTAGTTCACACAGCTTTTGCAACCAGCCCAGAAAGCTTCATCCTGCGTAAGCTCGGAATAGGTAACGGGCTCATAACCCAGATCACTGTTGATCTTCATAACGGCCAGGCCGGTAGTAAGACCGAAGATCTTAGATTCGGGGAAGGTTTGCCTGCTCAGCTCGAAGATCTTTTTCTTAATAGCTTTTGCCAAACCGCCCTTACGGAAGTTGGGTGATACAATGAGCCCTGAATTGGCAACATATTCGCCATGGCTCCAGGTTTCGATGTAACAAAAGCCGGCCCAGATACCGTCCTGGTTAAAAGCGATCACGGCTTTCCCTTCACGCATCTTCTGTTGAATATATTCAGGCGAACGTTTGGCTATACCGGTTCCGCGGGCTTTTGCCGATGCGGCCATTTCATCGCATATGATCTGAGCAAAGCTGAGGTGTGATTCGTTGGCTACAAGTACCTGAAATTGATGTTGAGTTTCCATTTTTGAAACAAGGCTAAATGTGAAAAATGCAACGGCTTAAAACATCGTGCCGGAGACGAGGGTATGTTGGAATGAAGGTCATTCCAGTTACCACAAAGCATGCTGTATGGTTCAGTAAGTATCAACGTCGCACCCTTACGGGGATAGGTTGGAAGAAAAAAACTGTACGGAGACGTACAGGAAAAACCCCACGCACTATAGTAATCACGGCTAGCGCGACTACATCAGCGAGTATTATGGTGAGATTTTTTTGCATTTTAAACTGGTATGCTTTTGAATCAATAGAATTTTGTCACCGCAAAGAAAAACACTTTTTTACAATCAATCGGGGTTTTTGGTGTAAAATTTTAGCCAATTTCCAAATTAATTGTTAAGGGCCTCTTGCAATAAGACAATTAAGCCATCAGATTGTTCAATTATGATATTCGGGTAGGCACCGAATGTATGGCAGCACTCATCTCTTTTATCAGCGAAGCATCTTTTTCGATAGCATTGCCAATAACGATCAGATCGGCGCCTGCCTTGCAGTTGCGATAGGCTTTTTCGGGGTCGCAAATACCGCCACCGATCACCAGTGGTACTTCAATCACTTCTGCCACTTTCTCTATCATGCTTTCTGTGATGGGACGTTTGGCGCCGCTACCAGCATCCATATAGACCAGCTTCATGCCCAGCATTTCGCCGGCCATAGCGGTACACATAGCAATTTCATTTTTATCGGCAGGGATGGGTGCCGCATTACTGATATAGGAAACTGTGGTAGGTGCACCACCGTCAATAACCATATACCCGGTTGAAATGATCTCCAGCCGGCTTTGTTTTACAAACGGCGCTGAAATAACATGCTGACCGATCAGCAATTCTGCATTACGCCCCGATATAAGGGACAAATAAAGCAATGCATCGGCATATGGGGTAATTTGCGATGGGCTTCCCGGGAAAAGGATCACCGGGATATCGCAATTCTTTTTTATTTGCTGAACCACCTCATCGAGCCGGTTGGTAACAACCAGGCTGCCACCCACCAGCAAGTAATCAACCCGCGCTTCGGTGGCCAATGCGGTCAACTCATCTATTTTATCTACTGTAACTTTGTCTGGGTCAATCAGTACTGCAAATGACTTCTGTCCTTTCGCTTTTTGTTGCAGTAAAGATTGATAAATACGATTCGTCATGCTGGGCTATTGGTGACTACAAAAATGCAAAAAGTTTTCGAAAGGGGCTATAAGGTGCCCAAACTTTTACCGTTAATTGTTATTCAAAGTATTATAATCTACTAAAAGCAGTTACCTGAAGCAGATTTTCGTGCCCCCAACCATTACCGGCATCTTTTATAACCCGTAACATATACGATAACTCCAGGTCAGTATGTCTGTTGAACCGGTAACCCGTGCCTACCAGGCTGCGATTCTGGTCGAACCATTTGCCATTTACAAATTGCTGGCCGCTTACATTGAAAAAGAGCTCATTCTGCACTAACACATAAGTGCCTTTATTAAAGTCGTTTATAACAGAAACCAAAGGAATTTGTTCCCTTATCTGGTACCGCAACCGGTTGGTAAAGGAGGTCCCGGTTTTCTTTAGGTCATCATTTTCCGTCTGCAGGTTGGGCAGCCACCTGTTTTCGAGCCGCAGGCGATGCCGCATAAAGGTTTTATGCCTATGGCCTTCCCCGCCAAAATAAACAGGATGGGCCAGCCAGGCTTGTTCAAGTGCCTGATGCTCTGTTGCATAAGCAGTTATGCCGCCAATGGTGCGGCGATTGTCATTCAGGCAATAACCACCCCCTACGCTCCACCGGCTGTTCAACTGTACAAAGGCGCCGGTACGCATTAAAAAAGTTTGCAGGTATTGTCTTTTGGGATCGCTTCTAAAACTGGCTTCCAAGTGGTAAGTGACCTTGCGGGAAATAGAGAACTGGTTATTAGTGGTTGCCCAGCCCGATAATGCCACCTGGGACCGGGTGTTATAACCAGCGATCATTCCAACCATCATCCACGTTAATTGTTTATAAAAGGACATGTTAGGCAAAGAAAACGAACATTTTCCTAATGATTGTTTGTGTGGAGTAGAGTGGGGTGTTTCGGGGGCAGAACAGGCAATTTCCGGTTATTTATCGAAGGCCTTATTAGATAACGATTTTTTAATAAACAGCCTACAAAAAGTAATCAACATTGCACCGTATTCTGTGCAAAAATCAAGTAAGTCACACCCAGCTTGCATCTTAGTATTTTTCACATCCTTTTTCCACAGCTGTGCATATCTAGCAGTCGGAAATCTGGCCGTTGAAAGATATTTTCGTTCTCTACCCCTGTTCAAAATACCCTGATTAAATCATGTTAAAAACTTACTAACCAATGGCCATAAAAAAGCAATCGAAAGGCTTACAGTTCAATCGCCGCTTCACCCGCGAAGGAGTGTCCGTTTTTGATCAGTTTGAATACGATTACAGAACATCGGTGATCCGCAATCCGAGTGGTGAAGTGGTGTTTGAAATGAATAATGTGGAGGTCCCCAAGCACTGGAGCCAAATTGCTACAGACATTCTTGCCCAAAAGTATTTCCGCAAGGCAGGTGTTCCCCAACAGGATGGTTCATTAGGTCGTGAAACGTCGGTAAAACAAGTGGCCCACCGTATGGCCAATTGCTGGCGGGCATGGGGTGAAAAGTATGGTTATTTCGCTTCCGAGCAGGATGCAACTGTTTTCTACGAAGAGCTGGTACATTGTATCCTGAACCAATCGTGCACGCCTAACAGTCCGCAATGGTTCAATACCGGTTTATTCGAAAGCTATGGTATAAAGGGCAAACCGCAGGGCCACTATTATGTAGACCCCGTTGATGGCCAATTGAAAAAATCAACTTCAGCATATGAGCGTCCGCAACCACACGCCTGTTTTATTTTAAGTGTTGAGGACGACCTGGTTAACGATGGTGGTATTATGGACCTGTGGATGCGTGAGGCCCGCATTTTCAAATATGGCAGTGGTGTAGGAACGAACTTTTCAACTATAAGAGGTGAAGGTGAAAAATTAAGTGGTGGTGGAACTTCCAGTGGATTAATGAGCTTTTTGAAGATCGGTGACCGCGCTGCCGGCGCCATCAAAAGCGGCGGAACAACCCGTCGTGCCGCCAAAATGGTGTGTCTCGATCTGGATCACCCCGAGATCATGGAATTCATTAACTGGAAAGTAGAAGAAGAAAAGAAAGTAGGCGCCCTGATAGCTGCTGGTTATCCCAGCGATTATGAAGGCGAAGCATACAGAACCGTTAGCGGACAGAACTCCAATAATTCCATTCGTATTTCCAATGAGTTCTTCGAAAAGCTGGAGAATGATGATGAGTGGGAATTAAAAGCCCGGACCGATGGTAAGGTAATGAAACGCATTCCGGCCAAAGAAGTATGGAACCAGGTTGCCTATGCTGCCTGGCGTTGTGCCGACCCCGGTACCCAATACGATACCACCATCAACGAATGGCATACAAGTCCTAAAGGAGGCCGCATCAATGCATCAAACCCTTGCAGTGAATACATGTTCCTCGATAATACGGCCTGTAACCTGGCATCAGCCAATCTGCGCCGTTTTTATAACGAGGCGACCAATACGTTCGATGTAGCTGGTTTTGAATATATATGTCGTTTATGGACGGTAGTACTTGAAGTATCGGTGCTGATGGCACAGTTCCCTTCAAAAGAAGTAGCGCAATTGAGCTACGATTACCGTACCCTGGGTTTGGGTTATGCCAACCTGGGTTCTATGTTAATGGTTATGGGTATACCTTATGATAGCGAAGAGGCCCGCGGTATTGCCGGCGCCCTCACCGCTATTATGACCGGTATTGCTTATAAAACTTCGGCCGAACTGGCTTCTATACTGGGACCCTTCAGCCGATATGAAGAGAACCGGGAAGATATGTTGCGGGTAATGCGCAATCACCGCCTGGCCGCTTATGATGCAGATGATTATGAAAAACTGCAAATAAAGCCACAGGGAATTAAAGCAAAATATTGTCCTGATTACCTGTTGAAAGCAGCTACCAAAGCATGGGACGAAGCTGTACAGTTAGGAGAAAAATATGGGTATCGCAATGCCCAGGTTACTGTAATTGCGCCTACCGGCACCATTGGCCTGGTAATGGATTGCGATACCACTGGTGTTGAACCTGATTTTGCATTGGTTAAATTTAAAAAGCTCAGTGGTGGTGGTTATTTTAAGATCATCAACCAGAGTGTACCTACCGCGTTGAAGAACCTCGGTTATCAAACACGCGAAATTGAATCCATTGTAAAGTATGCAGTAGGAGCGGGCACTTTCTTAGGCGCTCCGCATATCAATCACCAAACATTAAGCGAAAAGGGATTTATTGCCGAGGAAATAAAAAAATTAGATGCTGCGGTAGCTTCCGCTTTTGAGATCGGATTCGTATTCAATGTTTACACGCTCGGCGAAGAATGCCTGCAACGACTGGGATTCAAACCTGAGCAGTACTTTAATTTCGAATGGAGCCTGCTTGAAGCTTTAGGTTTTTCAGATGAACAGGTTGAGGCCGCTAATGATTACATCTGCGGTACTATGACCATTGAAGGAGCACCCTTCCTGAAGGCCGAACACTTGCCCGTTTTTGACTGTGCCAACAAGTGCGGTAAAAAGGGAGAACGGTATATTCATGCCCATGGCCATATTCGTATGATGGCCGCCGCACAGCCTTTCCTGAGTGGTGCTATTTCAAAAACCATTAACCTGCCCAATGAGGCAACAGTAGAAGAAATTGCAGATGCGTACATGATGAGCTGGAAACTGGGCTTAAAAGCCTGTGCGTTGTACCGCGATGGTTCCAAGCTAAGTCAGCCGCTCAGCAATAAGAGCGATAAGAAGAAGAAAGCAGAAGAAGAGACAAGTGAAAATGTTACTACCGCTGAACCACAGGAATCTAACATTGTTGACCTGGGCAAACTCACTATTACTGAGTTGCTGGGTGAAGTACAAAAACGCGTTCAGGCATCGCCCGATACCAAGCTGAAACGGGAATTGGCGCGTATTGTAGAACGTAGGACCTTACCGGCAAAACGCCGTGGCTTTACACAAAAAGCCAAGATCAACGGACAGGCCTTGTTTTTACGCACGGGTGAATACGGAGATGGAACAGTAGGTGAGATCTTCATTGACATGGCAAAAGAAGGTGCTACTATGCGTAGCATGCTGAACTGTTTTGCAATTGCTATTTCTATTGGTTTGCAATACGGCGTGCCTTTGGAAGAGTATGTTGAGAAGTTTGTGTTCACGCGTTTTGACCCCGCTGGTATGGTCGATCACCCCAACATCAAGAGCACCACTTCCATTGTAGACTTTATTTTCCGTGCCCTGGCATACGAGTATTTGGGTAGAACCGATCTGGTACATGTGCTCGACAAGCCAGAAGTAATGAATACTGGGGTAGATGAATGGGATGAAATTCCCACATCGCTGGAGTATGAAAAAAAAACTCCCCCATTGAGTGATGTACGGGTTGTGCCCGGTAAGCCAACGAAAACACCTGATGTAGAACCTTTAAAACCAGTAAAAGCCACTGTTAAAAAAGCAGAAATAGGTATCGATGCCATCAATGCAGCAGCTAAAAGCATGCAAAGTGATGCACCGGCCTGCAATACCTGCGGACATATTACCATCCGTAGCGGAACCTGCTATAAATGCCTCAATTGCGGTAACAGCATGGGCTGTAGCTAATGTTGAGATTTGTTTGAATGATGTTCCGCTCCAATCGTCCTGATTAAGTCAGGACTCATAAATGTGATTTTTTGGACGGTTATATTTATAAACTTCAATCCGCTCATGTTCATGAGCGGATTTTTTGTTAGGTTGAAGAAAAACTTTCCTTTTTGCGTATTCACCGGCCTAAAAGGACGGTTCATCTACTTGTTTTTATAGTTATGTAGATATTTTTTAATATTAGGTTGAAATACAAGTCCGTTTATCCTTAAAACCCAGCCCATGCACTTGAAATGGAACTCTTTTTTACTGGCAGCATTATGCCTTATTTTTCTGGCCTCCTGCACCCGATTTATCTCGCCATACCAGGCTGCGAATGGCAGAGCTAAATGCGGCCGGGGAGTGAGATGAGCATCCATTTAGCCTATTAAACTTTTTCATTTGCGCAGTACCCGGTTTGTTTGCCTGGTTACTGCGCTTTTTTATAATATATCCTCCATCCATCATCCCAAGAATCCCATAAGTCCCATCCTACCATTCAAAAATACCCGATCACCCCAGTGCTTTCCTAAGGAGCTGATTTGTAATTATGTGAATGATATTCAGCAGATTAATAAAAATACCCCTGTTTTTATATCCCAATAAACCACCACAAAGTGGTATTGCAATCCGCCACTTTCCTAAGTAGGTTTGCAAACGAAAAAGTTTTGCCCTCTGCACTAAGATATTTCAGACGAATTACTAAACCTCAAGTATAGCCATTAAGAACAAGTTTGCCCTGAAAACAGGGACATTCCCGCGTAAGCGGGATAGTTTCATGTGCACTGCTGGACAGGGTTCATTAATTTGAACCCTGTTTTTATACCAGCCTTTCCCGGGAATTCTTACTTTTACGGCCTTAATAGGGGAAAACTGAATGACAGTCCAATTTGGCTATGATAAGAAGCAGGTAATTCAAGCCTTGCGGTATCACTTTTTAATGCGTCCTGAGATCAAGATCCTACTGGTATTGATAAATGTATTTGCCATTACCTCGGCGGTATTGTTTGCCCTAAAGAAAATACAACCTATTTCTTTTTTAATATTTTCTTTTTTGTGGTTCCTGCTGATGCTGGTTATCTGGCGCATCTTACCTGGCAGTATCTATCGCCGGTCACTCACCTTCCAGGACCATTTTACCATGCGTTTTGAAAATGAAGGGGTAATGCTGGAAACCGCCAAGGGATCCAAGGGCTGGGACTGGAAGAAATTCAGCTATTTTGTAGAAAGTCCCTATTTTTTTCACCTCTATTTTGATGCGCGCTCCTTTTTCCTGGTGCCTAAAGACGCGTTTAAGGATATTACCGATCTGCAAACGGCCAGGGAGATGCTTAAAGAGAAAGTAGGGAAGAAATAAGTTGACCAGTTGATCTGTCGATAATGTTGATAAGGTTGATAGAAGGCCGCGTCGTGGTTTGCCCCGCTGAGGTGCCTAAAAGCCGGGGTAGTTGCCATTAATAGTAATAGTGCACCCGAATTTCAGACCCCACTCACAACTGACCACTCACAACTGACTAATTCGGCCTGTATTTACTTTCCTCAAAAATTATTTTCGCATCGGTATTCAACAGCTCATTTAAGGAGAGTGCGCTGTGTTTGTCCATGTATTTCTTGACTATCTGCCAGCCAACAAAGATGCCAATGGCGCCGGGCGACTGTTCGCTGATCTCAGGGGTGTTAGGCGCTTCCTCCATATACGGCCTTATATCAGCGGGTTCAATGGTGAATAATAAATTGTGTGAGAGGAAGTGATTCCAGATAAGCCCTTCGTTCTTATAACTTCCTGTAAGTTGTGCGGCGGTATAACCGGTTTTCAGCGAATCCTCGATAAAAGGTAAGATCTTATCCAGCACATATAATCGCTTTCCCTTTTCAACCATTTGCTCTACCAGTGGCCTGCTGCCGCCTTTTTCAGGTGAAATATCGTTGATGATATTTTTCATACAGTTCACTACAATATAGTCGGGTGTAAAACGCCGGGAAATGTAACCGGGAAAAACTGCCTGGCCCATACTGCTTTGGTACAACGAATAGTTTTTGCCCATGTGCAACTGTAATCCTACTGCCAACGCATCGCGGGTGATCACATCACTGTAACCCTCCATGGGCCCGATATAGGTAATGAGCTGTGTAGGTGGTTTATACGCTGGGAAATAATATTTTACAAACTGCAAACCCTTTTTCACATCATTTTCAATGGAGGTGAAATTCCGGAATACCTGGTCGGCCGAATCCTTAACGGGTTTGTAGTCGCCAATGAACTTTTTCAGCAATGCCAGTTCCTGCTGGCTGGTATCACTCAACCCCGGCAGCTCCATAATGTTGTATAAAAAGTCGCCCAGGAAAAGCGGATATTTGGGGCCCATGTGCTCCAGAGAGGTCATAAGGTGATTAGAATCTATAGCAAAGAAATCCTGTTCAAACCGCTTTACGGTCAGCTCAACTTTTATATTCGATACGTTAGGAATGTCTTTGTTTTTACAGGAAAATAACCCGGCAATTACCAGTAGTACCAATCCAGTTCGTTTCATCTTGCAAGTTTTATGGTTCGGCTTTTGCATGCTGCGTTTCAACGCCGACAACCCGGTTTTTGTTGTAACGGCCTGCAATTTAGGGGATATCAGGCTGAGCTTGTATCTCTTTGCACATTCGCGTAAATTTGTAGGCAGAACGAAAAACGGGGGTCCGTTTTTATTAAACCCAACATATTCAAATGAAAATTGCCATTGCGCAACAAAATTATCATATAGGGAATTTTGAAGATAATACCCGCAAAATAATGGGGGCTATACAGTATGCCAAGAGCCGTAAAGCCGACCTGGTTATTTTTTCCGAGCTAAGTATTTGTGGTTACCCTCCGCGTGATTTTCTGGAGTTTGATGACTTTATCAATGAATGTTATAAAGCCATCGACATTATAAAAGAGCAGGCTGATACCATTGGGGTAATTATTGGCAGCCCGCAACGCAATCCGGCAAAAGAAGGAAAAGACCTGTTTAATGCAGCCTGGTTGTTGTATGACAAAAAGATAGCGGGCGTAGCACATAAAACCCTGTTGCCGAATTATGATGTGTTTGATGAGTACCGGTATTTTGAGCCGGGCTTTGAATGGAATGTGCTGGAATTTAAAGGGAAGAAAATTGCTTTAACCGTTTGTGAAGATATCTGGAACCTGGGTGATAATCCATTGTACAGGCATTGCCCCATGGATATGCTTATTACCCAGCAGCCTGATCTTATGATCAATATCTCTGCTTCCCCTTTCGATTACGATCACGATCAGGACCGCGAAGAGATTGTACGAGCTAATGTATTGAAATATGGACTGCCCATGTTTTACTGTAATGCCATTGGTTCGCAAACAGAGATCGTGTTCGATGGCGGCAGCCTTGTCATGGACGCCAATGGCCAGATAGTGAAAGAAATGAAATATTTTGAAGAGGACTTTGCCATTGTAAACCTCGACGAAATTGAAGTGCAAAAGGCCAAACGCAAACCAATGAAGGCCGTGCCGGAGTTTGATAAAGACATGCGGGTAGGAAAAGTGGAAGACCCTGAAAAGATCATCGAGTATCTCACTTCCGATGAAAATATTGGCCAGATAAAAGAAGCCTTAATATTGGGCATAAGGGACTATTTCCGTAAAATGGGTTTTACCAAAGCCATTCTGGGCAGCTCAGGTGGTATTGACAGCGCTGTTACCCAGGCGCTGGCAACACGTGCCCTGGGCCGTGAAAATGTACGGGCCATATTAATGCCTTCCCATTTCTCCACTTCCCATTCGGTTGACGATGCAGAACAGTTAAGCAAAAATCTGGGCAACCCTTATGATATTGTGCCTATAAAAAATGTGTACGATTCACTGCTGCATACACTGCAGCCTGTTTTTGGTGATCTGCCATTTGGATTGGCCGAAGAGAATTTACAAAGCCGTACCCGTGGCAATTTGTTAATGGGTATAAGCAATAAGTTCGGTTATATATTATTGAATACTTCCAATAAAAGCGAATTGAGCACCGGGTATGGTACCCTGTATGGCGATATGGCCGGCGGGTTAAGCGTATTGGGCGATGTATACAAAATGCAGGTATTCGCGCTGGCAAATTATCTCAACCGCAATGGGGAGATCATACCCGAAAATATTATCACCAAACCACCGTCTGCGGAACTGCGGCCCGATCAAAAAGACAGCGACAGTTTGCCCGATTATGCAGTGCTGGATAAAGTGTTGTATCAATACATTGAAAAAAGAAAAGGGCCAAAGGAATTGATCGCTATGGGCATCGATGAAGCGTTGGTGCGCCGGATCCTGAAGCTGGTGAACAGCAATGAATACAAGCGCAATCAGTTCTGTCCCATTATTCGTGTAAGTTGTAAAGCGTTTGGGGTAGGCCGTAGGCTGCCAATAGTAGGAAAGTATTTATCATAAATAAAAAAGGACTGTCGATACCCGGCAGTCCTTTTTTATTTTATATAGTACAATTAATATCTTCTGTAAGTATAGGTTGTAGTGATCACAATGTTGTTCTGGGCTCCGAGTTCTTCCAGCACCAGGGTGCTTTGGGAAAGAGATTTTATATTATATTCCACTCCGTCGATTATAAGTACGTTGCCATCCAATGACCAGTTAACGGTCCAGCTGTCAACAGTAGAACATTTTGTGCCTGCATCAACAAGCGTTGCCGAGAAGTCGCTTCTTAAAATAGTCTGATCATCTAATTCGCAAGGATCGTGATATTCAGTTGTAACATCTATCTCCGGATGGCCGGTCACTTTTTCCGTTTGGGACACCAGTACATAAGTGCCTACCAGGTTTGCAACTGTAATAGCCTGTGTATCTTTTGTACAAGCTGTAAATGAAGTAACTGCTATCAGGATTAAAACAAGAATTTTAGTAAAAGTTTTATTCATAAAGTATCGGATTTATTACAGGGATAAACGATTTAGGCCGGCATTTAAACAGCATTTACCCTTCTTTATTGTGTAGATAATAGCTTTTTAATCTATATTTTATATAGGGAAACCCTTATCGCTGACGGGGTTACAAACAAAAAGCCCCCCAGACATGGGAGGCCTTAAAACTAATTTTATTCGTTAAACTATTAGTGCTTTAGGTCGAGTACTAAAGTAAAATTGCCATATGGGGCAAAGGAGGTGTCTTTTAATATCCGTAACCTGGTGTTGCTCAGTTCTCCTACCTTGAAGTTTCCGGAAAAGCTACTGCCAAAAAGCGGATCAGGGCTATACAGTGTAGCTCCATTGTCTTTAAACCACCATCTAAAGGCTACTGTTGCCGGATCGGTTGAATTACACTTGATGGTACCATTGCTAAGTACGCCGGTACTATCACTTTTGAAGGTAATGGTATTGTCCTTATCGCACGCTTGTACACCGCCTACAATGGCAGGTATGGGCTGATCGATTTTCCCGTCTTTGTCGGTATCCAGACCAACGGTATCATATTTCCAGGTAGCGGTGGTAATTAACTGCATTTTTGCGTTAGTGTCATCTGATTTTTTATCATCGTCTTTGTTACAGGCATAAAGGATAATTCCGATTGAAAGCAGTGCGAATACGTAATTTTTCATCTTTACAGTTTTAGATAGTTTAATACCCGAAAACGGAAATTGGGTAAATACGGCCACTAATATGAGCAAATTTTATTCCTATTCCGTTGCTTTCCGGTAAGTTAGTTTGTAAATTACTGCAACTACAAATTTGCCAGTTTATTGTATGTTGTCAAACATGTTTATTTTTATTGATTTTAGGAAGGTTTTTATAAGTTGGCAAGCCCTTTGCAAAGGCATTGGCGTATTTTCATAACTGATTATCAATCATTCATACTAAACCCCGTATATGCTATTAACAGCAGATGATATCCGGCAGCTCAATGACAAAATACAATATCAGGGCGCTTTTATCGACCGGCTCCGCGACGAAACAGCCAGGGTTATTATTGGTCAGCATCATATGCTCGACAGACTGATGATAGGTCTGTTAAGCAACGGGCACGTTTTGCTGGAAGGGGTGCCGGGTTTGGCAAAAACACTCACTATTAAATCACTGGCGCAGGCGATACATGCCAAATTCAGCCGCATTCAGTTCACTCCCGATCTGTTGCCTGCTGACGTAATTGGTACGATGATCTATAACCAGCAAAAAAATGAATTTATAGTACGCAAGGGGCCTATTTTCGCCAACTTCGTACTGGCCGATGAAATAAACCGCGCCCCCGCAAAAGTGCAAAGCGCCTTGCTGGAAGCCATGCAGGAACGCCAGGTAACTATTGGCGAGACCACGCATAAACTGGATGAACCGTTCCTGGTACTGGCCACACAAAACCCGTTGGAGCAGGAAGGTACTTACCCATTACCCGAAGCCCAGCAGGACCGCTTTATCATGAAAGTAATTGTTGATTATCCAACCAAAGAGGAAGAACAGATCATCATCCGCCAGAACCTGCAGGGAGAAAAAGGACCCCAGGTAAGCCAGGTAGTGACGATGCAGGAAATAAAAGAAGCTAAAGACCTCGCCCGGCAGATATACATGGACGAAAAAGTAGAGAATTATATCCTCGATATTGTTTTTGCCACGCGGTTCCCCGATAAATACAAACTCGAAAAATTAAAACCACTGATCGCATATGGTGGCTCACCCCGCGCCAGCATTAACCTGGCACTGGCGGCCAAAGCCCATGCCTTCCTGAACAAGCGTGGTTTTGTAATTCCTGAAGATGTGCGCAGTATTTCAAAAGACGTATTGCGTCATCGTATAGGTTTAACGTACGAAGCCGAAGCGGAGAATGTGAATGTGGAAAATATAATTGACGACGTTTTACGTGTAATACAAGTACCATAAAAAAGGCACCCTATTCCCCATTATGCTAACGACAGCCGAAATAATAAAAAAAGTTCGCGAGCTGGAGATCAAAAGCAAGAAGCTTACCCGTCATTTATTCACGGGCGAGTACCACAGTGCTTTCAAGGGCCGGGGTATGTTGTTTAAGGAAGTACGCGAATACCAGCCAGGCGACGATATCCGGTTTATCGACTGGAACGTTTCTGCCCGCTTTAATCACCCATTCAGCAAAGTATTTGAAGAAGAGCGTGAATTGTCGGTAATGCTGCTGGTCGATGTAAGCGCCAGTTCTTTATTTGGTACTACCCATGCCCGAAAAAAAGACCTTATTACTGAAGTGGCCGCTGTGATGGCGTTTTCAGCCATTAGTAATAACGATAAGGTGGGCGTACTTTTCTTTAGCGATGTAATAGAAAAGTTCATTCCCCCAAAAAAGGGAAGAGACCACGTACTGTACATCGTTCGCGAACTGCTAACCGCCGAACCAAAGAACAAAGGCACCCGATTGGGGAACGCCTTGCAGCGGTTAAATAACACCGTTCGCCAAAGCAGCATCGTTTTCCTCTTAAGCGATTTCCTGGACAATGATTTTGAAGATGGATTGAAGGTAGCTGGTAAAAAGCATGATGTGATAGGAATTAAGGTGTATGATAAAATGGATATGCAATTACCCGAAGCCGGCTTAATAGAAATTGAAGATGCCGAAAATGGGGCCCGCAGCTGGGTAGATACCAGCGACTACCTGGTACGCCAACAATACGAGGCTGCTTTCTTTAATCATACAAACTATTGTAAAAACATCTTTGTGCGGGCTGGTTGCGAACTCCTGCATATACGCACCGGTGAAGATTATGTAAAAGTGCTGCAGAAATTCTTTGTCGGTCGTAACCGGTAATTTATGAAAAACCCTATTCTCAATATTATACTTATTGGTTGTTTACTCTCCAGTCCGGTTTATACCATAGGCCAGGTACTGGCCAGGGCATCTGTTAACCGCGATCAAATCCTTATTGGCGAGCCCATTAAACTGACCTTTGAAGTACGTATACCGTTGGGGCAAACCTATACCTGGTTTAACCTTGATTCCATTCCACATTTCGACATTATTGAAAAAGGCAAGACCGATACCACCGATAACATTGATGGCAAGCAGTTTCACCAGGAACTCACCCTCACCAGCTTTGACTCGGGTACTGTTTTTATTCCGCCGCTTGTCTTACAGGTTAACGGTAAATCATACGCTACCGATTCTATTGCTGTTGAGGTAGGCTATGCGCCACTGGACCTCTCAAAAGACTACCGGGATATAAAAGAAATTGAGGAAGTGCCCAAACCGGCCTGGATGACCTGGATACCCTGGATCATTGGCGCATTTACCCTAATTGCTATTGGCGTTATTGTTTACCTGTTGCGCAAACCCAAAAAAGCAGCCCCCGTTGTACAACCGGCCCAGCCCAAACTGGGGCCTTACGAGGAAGCTTTACAGGCGTTGGAAGAATTGCGTAAAGAGGGGCTGAAGAATGGGGAAGTAAAAACGTATTACAGCCGGCTGAATGATATTCTGCGTGTATTTATGTTCCGTAAGCTGAAAGTGGCCACGCTTGAAAAAACGAACGAAGAGCTGATCGTGCAACTGCGCCAGACGCCTTTGGATAAAGAAAGTTTTAATCAGCTGGTGCATGCTTTACAGATCGCCGATTTTGTAAAGTTTGCCAAGTATCAGCCAGATGAAAGCGATAATGAAAAGAATCTTGCCGTCATTGAAACGGCTATCAAAACACTAAACAATATTTCCTGACCCTTGCTGTACAATTGGTTTGAACATATAACATTTGCATACCCTGAAGTATTCGGGTTGTTTGTACTGGTGCCGGCTATGCTTTACTGGTACCTGAACAAGTATAATAGCAAACAGGGAACGCTGAAAGTGTCTTCCCTTGCAGTTATTCGTAAAAGCAGTTCGTGGAAAAGTACTTTTCGTCATGCGCCCTTTGTGATCCGGCTACTCGCCCTTTGCTGCATCATCATGGCCATGGCCCGCCCGCAAACCCGTAATGATGAAGAGCTAAAGAACGGTCAGGGGATCGACATTGTACTTTGTCTGGATGTGAGCGGTAGCATGCTGGCGCAGGATTTTTTGCCCGACAGGCTGGAAGCGTCCAAACAAATGGCCGCCAATTTTGTCGACATGCGGCCCACCGATCGCATTGGCGTGGTTATTTTTTCGGGAGAAAGTTTTACCCTGGTGCCACTGACTACTGATAAAGCTGTATTAAAAACCCAGATATACAATATTCAGCGCGGTTTACTGGAAGATGGTACCGCCATTGGAGATGGCCTGGGTGTAAGTGTTGACCGGTTGAAAAACGTAAAAACAAAATCGAAAGTGGTGATCCTGCTCACCGATGGGGAAGACCAGGGTGGCCGGATTGATCCCCTGGCTGGTAAGGAACTCGCAAAAGCCTATGGCGTACGGGTATATACAATTGGGGTAGGTTCAGAAGGTTATGCCCCCGTACCTATTGGCGATGGCGCAGGCGGCATTACTACCAGGCAGCAAAAAGTGAATATTGATGAAAAACTGTTGCGGATGATTGCTACGGAAACCGGTGGTTTGTATTTCCGGGCAAGGGATAATGAAAGCTTGAAAAAGATCTACCTGGAAATAGATAAACTCGAAAAATCGCGCATAGAAGTTACAGCATTAAAACGGTATACAGAGCGGTTCTTTCCCTTTGCACTCGCTGCCGCTGCCTTACTTTTCCTGGAAATAATTCTGCGATATACTTTATTTAAGAAATTTCCATAATATTCTGAACGAAGAAGGTGAGCAATCGAAGTACAAGTAATATTGTACATTTATGCCCTCAATGAAAGCAATCGTATACCGGTCAACCGGCAGTTGGTACAATATAAGAACAGAAACGGGCAAAACGATGAGTGCCCGCATAAAAGGCGTTTTCAAAATTGATAATATTACTTCTACTAATCCCATTGCTGTGGGCGATGAAGTGATGATTGAGATAGAAAGCGAATCGGCTAATACGGCCATCATCACCGAAATTTGCCCCCGGCGCAATTATATTAACCGGCAATCGCCCTCGCATAAAAAGCAACATCATATTGTGGCAGCTAATATCGATCAGTCGGTGTTATTTGCCACGCTCAGGGACCCAAAAACTTCCCAGGGCTTTATTGATCGTTTTTTGGTAACCAGCGAGGCCTACCACGTTCCGGCCATTGTGGTGTTCAATAAAGCCGATCTGTATAAGAACAAAGAGCAGGAAAAATTTGCCATGCTCAAGGAAATGTATGCGGCTATTGGCTACCGTACGATATTGATGTCGGTTAAAAACAATGAAGGCATCGATGAATTAAAGACTGCCCTCGAAAATAAAATAACCCTCATGAGCGGCCATTCCGGCGTGGGGAAATCCTCCTTTATCAATAGCATTTTTCCCGAGTTGCAATTAAAGACCCAGGATGTAAGTGGCTGGAGCGGCAAGGGTATGCACACGACCACTTTTGCCGAAATGTTCGACCTGCCCACCGCAAATGGCGGCAGGGTTATAGACACCCCGGGTATGCGCGAATTTGGTTTGGTTGATATTTCCCGGCAGGAACTTTCACATTATTTTCCTGAAATGGCGCGCGTACTTAATGACTGCCAGTTCAATAATTGTTTACACATAAACGAACCGGGTTGCGCCATAAAAGACGGTGTTGTCAATGGGACCATTCATGAAGAGCGCTATGTAAGCTACTACAACATTCTGGAGTCAATTGACGAGAAAAGCTATTAATTATTGACGTCCGGATGGACTTTCAATACAGGTTATGGATAATGGAAAAAGAGAGGATGATCACAGTGGAGTAATACTAAGCAACAAATCGTTTGGTCTTATGCACCATTAGCTTGGTCTCCAGAAATTTTGCGACCTCAATTACCGCATCATTGTCTTTGCGGGGAGCTTCCTTGATCTTGAAAGGATAAATTGAAATGCCGGTGTAAATGTTGTAATACAGCGAAAGAAGATGTCCCTTGTAGGCAAAATTCCATGTTAGGGTATCAAAATCGTCCTGCTTGTTGGTGAACCGGATCTTGAGATCATCCAATAAAATATTAGCGACCTCATAAAAGCGCTTCAATCCGCAGTCATCGTCAATAATGGCTTCAGTACAGCCAAAATCTGTGCGTAGAGTCAGGCTCATAAAGTACGGTTTAGATTATGAAAAGGTTGAACCGAAGTTCAACCGGTATTCAGGGACTACGCTTTGAATTTTCTTGCTTTGGGCACTTTTTCTCCACTCAGGATCCGTTCGGCCCCAACGTTTTTACCATTACTTGGGCAACCGGTTTTGCGACTACATGAACTTCCGCCTAAAACATAGACAACTGCAACAGCTAAAAACAGAAAAATTCTAATTGATTTCATAAACTCTTTTCTTAGGATAAAACGCTCTTAAATTTAGATATATTATGTCAGAATTGCAATAGATAGGACCAATTATTCGGTTACCTGATCACGGAACCAATCGGCATATTTTATGTAATTATTGGCGATCCGGTCAATTTCGCTGTGAACCTGCGATACAACAATGTCTTTCACCTTCCTGGCAGGAACGCCCGCAAAGATGGTGCCCGGCGGAACGATGGTTTCTTCCAGTACCACGGCGCCAGCTGCAATGATGGAATTGCTGCCAATATGGGCCCGGTCCATAATTATGGCGCCCATCCCTATCAGTACGTTATCATCTACGGTACAACCATGTACAATGGCGTTATGTCCAATAGACACGTTGTTGCCAATAATGGTTTGGGTACGTTTATAGGTACAATGGATGATGGCACCATCCTGAACATTTACTTTATTCCCCATACGAATGCTGTTTACGTCGCCCCGTACAACGGCATTGAACCAAACGCTGCAATCATCACCCATAACCACATCGCCAACAATGGTAGCATTGGGAGCAATAAAAGCATTATTTCCAAATTTTGGGTATACCCCTTCAACGTGTAAGATTACTGGCATGGCTGTTTTTTTTAAGGTTCTGTTTTACAAATATCCTAATTAATCTCATCAATCAGTTACCGGTTTCCTGTTACGGGGTATTGAAAATTATAAATCCTGACTACCGCTGGCCTCCTGGTGACAAAAACCGGTGACTGGCAACTAGTAACTGGTAACCAGTATCTTTGCCGGGATTATGAATAAACGCGAATTATTTCTCCGGCATGTGGCGCAAACTTCACCTGCTCCACTGGGTTTAGAGATCGTGAAAGCAAAAGGAAGCGTATTGGTTGACGCTGCCGGCAAAAAATACCTCGACCTCATTGCCGGTATCAGTGTGTGCAATGTTGGCCACCGGCACCCCAAGGTGGTAAAAGCCATCAAAAAGCAGGTTGATGACTACATGCACCTGCTGGTATATGGAGAAATGATAGAAACGCCTCAGGTGCAGTTTGCCAAATGGTTAACCGATCATTTGCCGGCCACCCTCAACTCGGTATATTTTACCAATTCCGGGGCCGAAGCCACGGAAGGGGCCATGAAACTGGCCAAACGGGTCACTAACCGTACCCAGATCATTGCGTTCAATAAAAGCTACCACGGTTCAACCCAGGGCGCGCTGAGCATTATGGGCGATGAATACTGGCGCAACGCCTTTCGCCCACTGTTACCCGATGTATTGCACCTGGAGTATGACGCTTTTGAGTCGTTGAACCAGATAACCACCCAAACGGCTTGTGTAATAGCCGAAACCATTCAGGCTGAACGTGGGGTAGTGGCGCCTTCCCCACAATGGATGTCGGCCCTGGAAAGAAGATGCCGCGAAACCGGCACTTTATTGGTACTGGATGAAATACAGGCCGGATTTGGAAGAACCGGCACCCTTTGGGGGTTTGAACAGTTTAATATAGTGCCCGATATTGTTTTAATGGGGAAAGCCCTGGGCGGTGGCATGCCGCTGGGCGCTTTTGTGGCCGATAAGGAGATTATGAAGGTGTTTACCGAAAACCCGGTTCTGGGCCATATTACAACCTTTGGTGGCCATCCTGTATGCTGTGCCGCCGGACTGGCAGCATTTAAAGTGCTGCTGAAAGAAGAAATAGTAGAAGAGGTTGCTCATAAAGCGGCCCTGTTTGTTGAAATGTTGCAACATCCATTAATAAAGAAAGTACGGGCAAACGGTCTGCTGATCGCTGTGGAGTTTGAAAATTTCGAGATAAATAAAAAGGTTATTGACGGCTGCCTGCAACAGGGTATATTGACCGACTGGTTCCTTTTTGCGCCTGAGTGTATGCGAATAGCTCCACCGCTTACCATTTCAACCAAAGAGATAAAAAAGGCTGTCAAAACGGTTTTGCAGGTATTGGATGCGGCACAATAGCCTGGTTGTTTGATTGTTAATATGTTGTCAAACCGGTAGATATCAACTATATACCTTTAAATTTGCGCGGTTGTTTCGATAAGTGTGAGCTGGTTAAACCATTATTTCATCACTTCAAAAATAGTTTATGCGTAAAATTGGTCTTATTCCTTTTCTGCTTTTAGGCATGGTTGCTTGTAACGATGGCGGTTCAAAAACTGAAGAAACCGCTACTGACACTGCCGCAGCTGCTTCTACTGCTATGGATACCACACACCACGCGGCTGAGCCTGCCGCTGAAGTAGCCCCGGTTCCAGAAATTCCTGCTGGCGCTAAAGTATTTTTCAAAAACCTGAAAAATGGCCAGAAAATAAAATCTCCCTTTAAAGTACTAATGGGCGTATCAGGTATTGCACTGGATTCTGCCGGTGTAATAAAACCTGCTTCTGGTCACCACCACATTTTGATCGATAACGGCGATTCTCTGGCTTTGGGAACTGTGGTGCCTAAAGATTCTACTCACCTGCATTTTGGCAATGCTCAAAAAGAGGCAGAACTGAAATTAACGCCTGGTGAGCACAAATTGACGCTGCAATATGCCGATGGTATCCATCGCTCATATGGAGGTAAACTGGCTTCATCTGTTACAGTAACTGTACAGTAATTTATTATACGTAAAAATTAATTAGGGCAGCCCTTGTAAAAACGGGCTGCCCTTTTTTATTACAGACTGCTACTTAAAATACGATTACGCAATCGGTTGAGTTGATTAAATCCGCATTAAAGTGTCTTTTTTACACAAAATATATCCCTGCTGAATGTGGTGTTTTTGGGGACTTATTTGTTAAAATACTGCAGCTCGTCTAAAAAATTATTTTCTTAAAATTCTGTACAATACTTTTGAAGAAGTTAAACAAGGTCTATGCAATAGCTTTGAGGGCATGACCTGCGGGGCGATTTTCTAATCGCCCCTTTTTTATGCTATAAAATCGTTCAAGCATCCTTACAAGTCAGTTGATTGGAATCAATATGATGTTTTTTTTTCATAATTGTTTAGTACACTCCTACCATTTCATTGTTTTAATTAGTGATAGTCAGTTATTGCGCCGGCAAAATTGAAATTTCCCCTGAATTTCAATCGGACATTAGCAAATTATCATAGTTCTTTTTCTTTGTGAAGTATCGCAAATTACACTTTACCAGGAGCCATTTCTATGGCACCTGTTTTTTTTTAACCCTGTTCAATGTTGGAGGCCCATTTCTATTTAGTCGGAGCATTCTGAGCGTCCGAGCATCCTGAGCGCTTCGCTCACCGAAGCCTTAGCGTAGGTGAGGAGTCGAAGGATCGAAGGGCCGACGAACATTTACTTGCGATCCTTAAAATAAAAAATCCCGACCTAAGCCGGGATTATATAATTAGCTGTATCACTATACATCTTCTACATTTACCACTCTCTTTTAGAATTGTAATCTAAAACTTCCAAATATCCCAAAACGTTGTACACTAGATTCGGGTAGGGGCTGAGGTAATACCCGCCAAATAAAATCAACCCGCAACACTTTAAAGATATTATCTACGCCGGTACCAATTTCCAGGTACGTTTTTCCATCCAGTGATTCAAACATATAGGTAGAACCCGAAGGCATGTTCAATGCCCTGTTATCTTCAGTCAGGCTGCCCCACAATCCTTTTACTGTATAAAACTGACGGAATTTTAACTTACGCGTAAGCTCTGTAAACCGGAATATACCTGAACCGATATTATGCTCGAAATTAAAACCGGCATATTTGTCATGCAGGTATTGCCAACGGTTCATTAAGCTATAAGCATACTTGTTATAATAATAAATTTCATTACCGGGTGCTACATCCAGCAGCATAAAGGGCAGGGTGCCAAAAGTTTTGCCGGCAAATAAACTATAGTACAAATTGCCATAGGGCGATATTTTCAAATAGTCGGAAACACTGCCGCTTATTTTACTGTAATCATAATTGCTGTTCCACACACCCTTGAAGCCACGCGTATATTTAACAGATACGATCGGGTAGGGGCTGCCCAGGCTGTACCGGTAAAAATCTCCTTCCAGGAACTTCTCTAAATAAGCGAAACGTACCTGTACAGATCCTTCAAACGTATTTAATGGTTCTGTAACGCCACTACCATCATAAAATATCTCTTTTTCGGGCAGGTTCAGCAAGGGGTTGTATGTTCTGCGTGAACCATTAAGGTTAACCGATAAACCGGAATGCCATTCCTTGAACAGATCCATCTGTATTAATTCGGTCTCCATGAATTTCATAGGAACGCCAGGTTTTCTGATGGCCAACGCAAAAATGTTATCCTGGCTTACTTCATCTAAATAATTCTGACCGTAATCGATGTCTTTTAAGTACCTGGCAGAAATGTACGACCGGGGATTTCTCTTGAACAAATACATGGCATCGCCCTCGTATTTGAACTTCTGGTCTTTTGTTCCATAGGCCAGGTACCCGTGTAAATACAGGTTTTTGAACATTTTCTCATTGGTACCAAGGTCAAAGCGAAAGCGCCAGCCCTCCAGGGTATTTGCATAGATCCAGTTGTACCAGGGACCAATCTCAAATTTGCCTATATCCAGATAACCTGTTGCCAGAAAGTTGACGGTTTTAACCGCTCGTTGAAAGGCTGGCAGCTTTAACAGGGTATCAATGGTTTGATATAATTTCTGTTCGGTAGGGCTTAACTCTTCATGGCGGTTATGTACCCAAAAGCTATCCGGAGCATTATTGGCCTGAGGCGGAAAAATGGTTTCTTCTATGAGTTTGTTTTTTGCCAGCTCATTGTTTACTGAGGTGTCATTAACAACAATGTCTTTGTAGGTGGTGGTTTTTCTACCTATTGCCGATAACATCTTTTCACCGGAAAGCAGCGATAGGTCAACCACAAATTTATCTCTTGTAAGGAACCAGGTGCTGTCGTTAAGCATACTGAATTCCTGAATAAGACTAAGCCGGTTTACATAGTTCAGATTGGCGTCTTTACCCAGGCGCAGGTTCATTTTTTGAACAGCAAATGTGGTGTCATGCACCCAGCAATCACCTTCAAAAGTGTTTTGTCCCTTATGTTTGGGTATAAAGAAGAAGTGAATAAGGCGGCGGCCATTTACAAATTGCGAATCAAGCACTTTGTAATTGTAGAACGCATCCCCGTTATCACTGATGGGACTTACAAATTGTTTATCGAATACCGGAATGAAGTTGGCATAAAAGTTTACATTTTGATCAATACCACCCAGCAACTTGGAAACGCTTTCGTTGTTCACACCCATGGTTTTGGTACCTCTAAACACTTCGCGGCGGCGCATGGGATTTTTTTGGAAGTAGTAATCTGAGATGGCTTCTGTAATATACACCGGTAAATAGGGAACCCCTTCCTCCGTGGTATCGATGTTATTCAGCACAAAATTAAACTTCTTGATAAAGGGCAGGTTCTCCCATTTTTCTTTTTTGATATTCTTAAGGTCAACTTCCAGTTTGTTGTACAGCTCATAGGAGAAGTTGCGGAAGCGATAGCGGTCGTTCTGTGGTTTGTGTTTCACAATGCGTTTCCACATGAGCAGGCCGCGGTCAATTTTCTTTTTTACCACTACTGCTGCAAAATTTCCGCGTTCCATCAGAATGCTGATATCTAACACATTGTTTTTGGCTCGTGACAATAGAAAACTGTCGAATGGTAATTTAAAATCCTGATATCCTACATAAGAAATGATGAGGGTGTCAGAGGGCCATTCGTTAAAGCGAAAGCTGAAAGTTCCTGCCGAATCGCTGAGTTTGCCGGTCCTTTGGGATTTGAATTGCATAGAGGCGAAGGGGATACGTTCGTCGCTATGAGCATCTTTAACAATTCCTTTCAATATCCTGGTTTGGGCCATTGCGCTTTGGGTCAACAGTATCAACAGCAGGAGTCTAAACGGTCTAATAGGCATTTCTTATAAGGTCGGTTTGATTTCTCCGCCAAAAATACAATAACAGACAGAAAAGCATTTTGTTAAAAAAGATTAAAGCCACCAGTATCCCGGTAAAACCCGTAATATTTCGGTAAACATATAGTTTCAGAGTGCATAATTATCCTGAAAAAGGCCGAATAATGTTGTGGAAACATTATATGACAAGGCTCACTTACAGGTGTTAGTATATTTCCGCTGCTGTATAACCCAGGAAATATCTCCAGGCCAGCTAACGGAACGGTGAAAACGCTTCAAGCATAAAGATGGCTTCCGCGTCTTATCAACTAAATTAACTTGTTATACCTGATAATTTACCAATAGGTCAAAGAACTGCGTTAACGATACAAAAATACCCAATACTTCCATCCGGTTTCTTCATCATGTGACGGGCTTCGGAAACCGCTGTGACGGTCTTCGAAAAACGGTGGGACGAATGGACATTTTACCACGGAAATTTCAATTTTGGTGTGCCGGTCGGGGGAAAACGGTGGGACGAATGGTCGAAAACCAGTGACGGTTTTTATTTCCTTCGCTTTGGCTATACTGATCCTTCATTGTGCCTACACTGATCCTTCAGCCTTGGGCCTCGGGCGCCGTGGAGACAATGAGGCGGGAAAGAGAAGGAACGGTAGGGCTATAATGGTAGCAAAGAGGGGCAGTTTTACAGGATAAAAATGGCATTAGACTTTAACTTAAATAACAAAAAACTGCCATTTCAGCATATTTTTTTAAATAGACAGGAGAAAAGTTTGGAAATCTGAAAAAGGCACACTTACTTTGTTTTACAAAGTGCTTTTTATGGATAGCCAACATCCCCCGCTGGAAACCCTGCAGGATATTAAACGAATGATGGAACGGTCGTCACGCTTCATTTCCCTGAGTGGATGGAGCGGTGTCAGCGCCGGCGTATGCGCCCTGCTGGGAGCCTGGGCCGCACAGAACCGTATTTCCGGATACCTGCAAGCCATACATGGGGGGCGCGGGTATTATGAATATGGAACAGGCCGATTTGGCAGAACGGGCCAATTAGGTGATAGTGTGGCGATATTATACAATGACCTGCTGGTGATTGCCGGCATAACATTTCTGGCAGCTTTGATCTCGTCGTTTTTATTCACCCTGGCGCGTAGCCGCCGTAATGGCATCTCTATGTGGGACCGTACCGTGCAACGCCTGGCCTGGAACACTATTTTGCCCATGGTTGTAGGTGGATTGGTTATTCTGCGGGCTATGGAATGGGGATATTATGAGTTAGTAGCGCCCGGTTGCCTGATCTTTTACGGTCTGGCGCTGGTGAACGCTTCGAAATATACTTTAGGAGAGATCCGGTACCTGGGGTACGGACAACTGGTGTTAGGTATTATTAATTTGTGGACAGGAGGTTTGGGTTTGTATTTTTGGGCCGCAGGTTTTGGCATATTGCATATTGTGTATGGTGTATTTATGTGGTGGAAGTATGAACGTCAGCCCTAGTTAATAATTTACAGCATGAAGAACCCGATTGAAAATCTTAATAAAATTTTTGATAGCCGCATTCGCATGGGGGTCATGAGCATCCTCATTGTGAATGAGGAAGTGAGTTTTAATGATCTGAAACAAATGCTCGATGTAACAGATGGAAACCTGGCATCGCACATGGTAAACCTGGAAGAAAATGGATACATTAAAGTACACAAAGGATTTATTGGCCGAAAGACCAATACAACCTACTCAATTACCAGGGCTGGTGAAAAAGCATTCAAAGACCATATTGAGGCATTGGAAAATATGATCAAGGGTATGAAGTAAATTTTTTTTGTCCTTACACTTTGAAATACAAAGCACTTTTAAAATTATGAGATCCTTTTTACATCAATTAGTATTAGCGTTGGCCATCTGGGTGTTGGCTGTAATAATAAACACCGCTTTGGGCACCATCTACCTGGTTGCAATCAAATTTCTCGATGCCGCCAGTTTGGTGGCATTTGGAACTATGTACGGCGCCATTTTTTCCTTCCCCATCATGATTGCCATTCTTATTATCATTAACCGGTACGCCAGGGATCGTAAAAAAGGCATGCGGTTATTCAATACGGTTCTTACAACCAGTGTGGTGCTTACCGTAATGGTGTTTTTTATTTTCTGGAAGATGATGGGTTTAAATGGAATAATAATGGGATCAGTACTGCAATGTATAGCCATTGCTTCAGGAGTGATAAGTCTGATAACATTTTACAACAGATTGGTTAAATGCGGTGGCGATCTTAAAACCGTTCAGAAAGTATAGCCATGAAAAATAAAAACATTTGAAACCCTAAACCAATTTTATGAGCTTATATCCTACTAAAACAAAAGACGGGTTGTTTATAACCGGTCTGGTGTTAATACCAATTTCCCTTTTCTTTCTTTGTATTCCGGCGATGACCATTATGCAGCAGGATACATTGGGTTTGTTCGTCTGCAACTTTACTATAACAGTAGCCTACTTTGTACTGTTGCTGTCAAGCAACCGACTTAAAAAAGGCAGGGAAGGGTTGATGCCTCTTTTCCTGTTCCTGATCTTATTGCTGATCAGTGCTTACTCCCTAAACCGTGAAATGGTAGTTTTTGAAAATACCGTAACCTGGTTTGCCGTATTGCAGATAATACTTTGTATTAATTATATAGCATTTGCTTATTTTAAACACATCTCCCAATGGCTACAATTGGTGATGGTATTTTTACTGGGGGTATCATTGATCACCTTTTTATATATAGCCATTTATCTCTTTCCCTTATATGTGTTTAGCCTTATAGCCTCATTCGTATTAGGTATTTCAATACATGCTTTTGTTGGACTGTTGTTTGTCATTTACACAATAGTGCTGGTAAAAAGAGCAGTTGCCGGCAGCCGTATATTATTATATGCTCTTTATGGGGGTATCGGTGTTACGATAGTAACTGTTGTGGCATTTGTTTTAAGCTGGGGCATCATAACCAAAAATATCAATACAACTTACCGCCATGCAACGGTCCATGAAAATGAAGGTTGGCCTGCATGGGTATCCCTGGCCCAGCATGTACCACAAAATGGATTGACAGAAAAGGTCTTAAAGGCCGGCCTGGTGTATAGTTCATTTAGTAAAACGGATGGTTTTTTCTGGAGGGTACCTACTAAAAACTTCGGAGAAGAAAGAAAACATGATCCATTGGTAGTGATAGCTACTCTTTTCGCCGGCGAAATAAATTTAAACGAAGAGAACCGGATAAAACTCCTCGAATCAATGTTCGATTCGCGACACCAGGCACAGGAGCGCTTATGGAATGGAGACGATTTGATCACTGAGTACATTAATACTGCAGTTCGTATTTGGCCGCAATTTGGACTTGCCTATACTGAAAAGACCCTCACCGTTTCAAACATGAAGCCTGAAAGTAGTTGGAGGAACCAGGAAGAAGCAATTTATACTTTTCATTTACCAGAAGGAGCTGTAGTAACCGCCCTTTCATTATGGGTAGAAGGTAAAGAAGCCAAAAGCATATTGACCACCAAACAAAAGGCCGATTCGGCATATAAAGAAATTGTAGGGGTACAACGACGTGATCCATCTGTATTACACTGGCAGGAAGGTAATACCGTATCGGTTAGGGTATTTCCGGTGCTGGCGGGGGAGAGCAGAAAATTTAAAGTGGGCATAACAGCGCCCCTGACCCGCGCAAACGGCAAAATGAAATATGAGAACATTTATTTCAATGGTCCATCCGTTGCCTATGCAAAAGAAGCCGTTAGTTTACAATTTCAGCAATCGCCCAAAGACTTTGAAGCCCTTGCGGCTTTTACTTCCAAAAATCAACTGACTTATACGCGTTCAGGCAGCTATGATGCATCCTGGGCCATTGAACTCGCTGATCAACCGCTTAGTAATGAGGTATTTTGCTTTGATGGTAAACAGTACGCTCTTCGTCCGTATCAAAAACAATTTGAGGCGGCAAGCTTTGAAACCGTTTACCTGGATATTAACAAGTCATGGACAAAAGATGAATTCAACAGCGTCTTCGATGCGATAAAAGGAAAGAAA
Source organism: Niastella soli (assembly GCF_017742245.1). Lineage (GTDB taxonomy): Bacteria > Bacteroidota > Bacteroidia > Chitinophagales > Chitinophagaceae > Niastella > Niastella soli. The sequence continues at coordinate 653,882 of NZ_JAGHKO010000001.1, read as the reverse complement.
GTGTTTGTTTTTAATAATGAGTTGGTTCAGGTAACAAATGAAAACAAGGACGAAATTTTTGATGAATTACATGGCTTCCAGTTTAGTTTATTTCCGGTTTACCTGATTGAAAATGCCGGCACTTCGTTGCTGGTAAGTAAAAGCAACGAAGCTTCGCCCAATCTGAATGACCTTGCGGAAAGCAAATTTCTGGAAAAGGTGAAAGAATCGATGAAGGACAGTAGGAAATTGAAAATCTTCAATCTGGGCAATACCTTATCCCCCTATTTGAAAACCCTTAAAGAATACCGGGCATTCCAATATGATCATGGAACGGTAACTGATCTTCAACAAAAAATAGCCAAACGGGAGTTTGTAAAAGATATTGAAAATGATAAACTGCTGGTTATAGATAACGCCGAATTAGCGATTGTTGAAGACGAATGTAACCAGCCTGCTACGGCCCCTGATCACCTGTTGCGCCTTTTTGCCTACAATCATATTATGCAGAAAATGGGGGCCAGGTTCTCCAACACTACAAATGATACGGATGAGTTGGTGGCTGAAGCGCAGAAGGCATATGTTGTTAGTCCCGTATCGAGCCTGGTAGTATTAGAAACACAAAATGATTACGAAAAGTTTGATATTAAGGATAGCCAAAATAGTTTAAAGAATGCTTCCCTGAATTCAAAAGGGGCTGTTCCGGAACCACATGAGTGGGCGTTGATAGCCATTGCCTGCTTAACACTGGTGTATATTAAGTATTATCCTGCTAAAAAGAAAATGTTATCATGATCCAGACATTACCATTACCACTTAGAACGGATAAGTCGCAGCGAATGGCCCTGGCTTTTTTTCTGGCCTATGCAGTAATAATGGCGCTGTCGTTGCATGCTTATTTGGCCTGGCAGTCGTTACCCGTTATAATGGGCGTACTGGCATTGCCGCTGGTTACTACCTTACAGCCAGGTTATGGTAAAAAAAGATATGGTATTGTAGCGGCAATGATGGCAATGGTAACAATGTTGCTACCTGTAAATACCCTGTTATATTTCACGCTGGCTTTTGCCTGTTTGTTTATAACTGAAAGTTTTCTGGGAAGAATAAACTGGCTGCCCGTATGTATGATCTTTTTGCTATCACCAGTATTTCAATTCGCAGCCAATGTATTCAGCTTTCCTGTACGGCTGGAATTAACAAGCTGGGCAGGGCATATTATGAACGCGGTTACGGGACATGTAACCGTTGAAGGCAATATGATCATCTGTAAGGGAAATGAATTTTCTGTAGATCCGGCTTGCATGGGGTTAAATATGATAGTTACTTCCCTGTTGTTGCAATTGGTAGTGATGGCCATGTATCAACGTAAATTCAAATTACGGTTAATGTGGTGGCAGGTTACTGGTTTGTTGGCAATAACTTTTACGCTGAATGTAATAAGTAACCTGTTTCGCATCATTAGTTTGGTTTGGTTCAATATTTTGCCCGGTACTTATATGCACGACCTGGTTGGCATTGGTTGTCTGATCTTATATGTGATCGTACCTGTATTATGGCTTACACAACTGGTGATCAGGTATAAGGGTCGTGCAGTTACGCTGCAAGCTGATAAAACAACTTCTTTATCCTGGAAAAGATTGGTGGCTATTCATTTGCTATTGTTGTTGCTCGTTTGTTGGTCTGCATATACAGTTATAAGAAAAGTAAAAGCAATAAACGATACTTCTGAAACAGTTGCTGCTGTTGATGGCTATATGACAACGAGGATAACTACTGAGATAGTTAAGCTTCAGAACAGCGAATCCCTTATATATATTAAACACATACCCGGCTTTTACAATGCCGATCATCATCCTATGATCTGTTGGAAAGGAAGCGGGTATTTATTTAAACAGGTAAAACTGGAAACCATCGGTAAACAGCAGGTATACACTGCTCTTTTACAAAATGGAAAGGACCAGTTGTATACTGCCTGGTGGTATGATAACGGAATTCAACGGACCATTGATCAGTTACGCTGGCGTACTCAGATGCTGTCAGGCGCCAGGTCTTACTCTGTAGTGAATATTACAACATCAAATAAACAACAATTGATCAGGGAAATAAAAGACCTGTTTAGCGATAATAGCCTTAAACCCTTATTGTAGAAAAGCTTTATCTCATTGCATTAATATAAACCACACTATGAACAAAGATCTTGTAAAAATAATTTTAGTAACAGCAGGTGCTGTTTTATTTAACCTGGTATTCTGGAACGAAAAGCTGGCCATCAATACCGTACTGTTTGATGCGTTCTTATTATCGGCGCTGTTCTTTCTATACCCCAATGCCCGCAAATCGGCCAATGTAAACTGGTTATTGTTGGGGCACCTGGTTAGTTTGGCCATGGTGGTGGTGCACAATACCGAGCTAAGTAAGATAGCTTTTGTGGTTACCTTGTTACTCGTGGCAGGCTTTGCAGAGTATACCCATCGCTCGGCGTGGTTTGCCGGTGGTTCCATGTTGATGAATGCAGTAATGGTAGTTGCGTCATTTGTAGAACCTATTAAGGTCAATAAAGGCAAGCGAATAAAGCGCAAAGGAGTAAGCCGTTTTATCAGGTTTGCGATATTTCCTATTATCTTGTTGATTGTATTCTTTTATATTTATCGTGGAGCGAATAATGCTTTCTCTGAGATCGCAGACCGCATAGGGGCACAACTGGATCTCTTCTTTAGCCACTTTTTCGATTTCTTCTCCTGGCAACGGTTGTTATTCCTTTTACTGGGATTACTGATCACCGGTTCTTTATTACTGAAAAGCAAACTGGATTATTTCAGCGTTCGGGAAGCCCGGATGAACGATGGATTGCAACGCTTTCGTAAAACATTGCGTCAAAAAAGAAGTGGGGCTTTTTTTCAATTCGTTGAAGTAGTAATGGGTAAAATGGCCAGCGGTATGCTGGCATTGAAGAATGAGAACACCACCGGTATAATCAGCCTGGTATTATTGAACATGTTGTTGCTGTTGGTGAATATCATTGATGTGAACTTTTTATGGTTGCATTTTCAATACAAGGAAGGCTTGCCGGTATATAAAATGGTGCATGAAGGAACAGAGCTGCTGATAGTTTCCATAGTACTGGCCATGGCTATCTTATTGTTCTTCTTTAAAGGCAACCTCAATTTTTATAAACGGAACAAATGGTTGAAGTATGGTGCCTATGCCTGGATTGTACAGAATGCCATGCTGGTAAGTTCGGTTTTCCTGCGCGACTATTATTATATCCTTAAGCATGGACTGGCATACAAACGCATTGGAGTACTGTTCTTTTTGTTAATGGTATTGGTTGGACTGGTAACTGTATTCCTGAAAATATGGAATAAAAGAACAAACTACTTCCTGTTCAGGGTGAATGCATGGGCGGGTATAGTAGTGCTGGTGCTGGCTACTACAATTCACTGGGATGAATTTATTGCGGGTTATAACCTGAAAAGAAAGAATACAGTTGACCTGGATGTAACTTTTCTGCTCTCGCTGTCGGACAAAGCATTGCCCTTGCTCGACACCAATATAGTTGCATTGCAAAAACGTCAGAACGATGCGAAGGGGTTAAATACAGATAACAATTTTTCCAATTGTGATACCTGTTTTATTGAACAGTTAAAACAACGGGAAAAGCAATTTGAACAAAAGCAAAAGGGATACACCTGGTTGTCATGGAATTATGCCGATGCCTATACGAAACAATATTTCCGGAAAAAAGGCTTGATCACGTCAATTCATTAAAGCTATGTCAACTCCTTTTTCAATAGCGGTTAAGATATGGGTGAAAACCATAACGTTGGCGATTTTTATTTGTGGTATAGGAATTATACTGGAAGAGAGAGACTGGGCAATATTGTTTATAGGATTGTCAGTAATTTTTGGGTACCTGGTAACATCGCCATTATTAATAATTATTTTGCCTCTTGTAAAATGGTCATCCCGAATACCTTATGCTAACCGGGCAAAAATGGCCTGGCTTATATTTCTTCTTTTTCTGTTGTACTTTTTGATTTATACCCTGTTCATGCTTTTAACAGGCGCTATACATGGCGATTTTATAGAAGTTTTTAAGACAAAGGAAGGTGCCATTTTTATACTGAGCATAATTGTTGTGCAGTATATAGCTGTAAGATCAACCCGTACATCGCTCTATAAATTATATGATCAGCCAAAATGATCTCACGAATAAAAAATAAGTTTTATGAAGATACAGGAGTTTTCTATCCGGGCAAGAGTAAGGAGCTTCCGGTTTGCGTTGGAAGGTATTGCCGCTTTTTTTCAAAGCGAGCACAATGCCTGGTTGCATTTTATGGCAACCGTAGCGGTATTTACCCTGGCTAGCCTGGTGGGGGTTACCAAAAATGAACTACTGGCACTGGTATTTGCCATTGGGTTTGTTTGGGTGGCGGAAATGTTCAATACCTGTATTGAACGGGTCATGGATTTTGTTTCTGACCAACGGCATAAAGAAATAAAGTTTATCAAAGACCTGGCTGCGGGCGCTGTATTAACAGCTGCTTTAACGGCCCTGGCTGTTGGTGCTGTTGTATTCATTCCTAAATTATTTTAATGATGAAAGTAGCGCAAATGAAACCTATCAGTAAGCCTTATCGCTGGATGTTCTTCAATACACCCCTAAATGAAATAGACCGCATGCTTACCCTGTCAATGGGGTTTAGCATAGCATTGGTGATGGCCCGTATTGTGTATACAGATAAGTTCACATTTATTTGGCTTATCTGGAATTTATTCCTCGCCTGGGTGCCCTATGTAATATCGTCCTGGCTGCAAAAGCAAACAGAAATGCAGGAACAGAAGTGGAAGTTTTTTGCCATTGCGGTCATCTGGTTGTTGTTCATACCTAACTCGTTTTACATTTTGACCGATCTTTTTCACCTGGGTAAATTTCACAATGTACCCAACTGGTTCGATCTTACCCTGATCATTTCATTTGCCTGGAATGGGTTACTGTTAGGTGTATTATCGGTAAGGCAAATAGAAAGAATGGTACAGAAATACTTTCCTGGTAAACATGAGTTGGTTTTCATTTTTCCCATTATGTGGCTGAATGCAATAGGTGTCTATATTGGCCGCTATCCACGATTCAATAGCTGGGATGTAGTTACCAATCCGATTGGTTTGTGTGCTTATTTAGTTAAGATGATCTGTCATCCTGTTCAGTATGTATATGCCTGGGGCATGGTGGCCTGTTTCTCTGTATTCATGACGCTTGTATACCTCACTATAAAAAGGATAAGCAAAGCTATTCATTGATCCCGCCGCTATACCCTTTCAATATAGCGGTTGGTTTATCCACAAACAGGCGCTGTGTTCCCATAGCGCCTTCATTTGGCTCCTCTGATACTTTCAATAAAAAAGCCTCCCGATACATCGGGAGGCTTTGAATTTTATGATTTGTCTTTGCTTTGCCCGCCGAAGCTTTAGCGTAGGAGGGCCGTCTGCCTTCTGCCGTATTAGAAATCAACACCCATGGCAAAGTGCAGGTAGGGTTTGTCTTTGAAGAACGTATTCATTTCCCAGCCACAATCGAGGCGAAGGAAATATCCCAGCAGCGTGCTGCGTGCACCAAATCCATAACCCCCGATAAATGGTCCAATACCACCGGCTTTTATCAGCACCTGAGCTCCGGGAGCTTCACCATACACCACTTGCGGGCGTGCCAGTTTATTATACTTACCATTCCAGGCACTGCCCAGGTCAAAAAACTGAATAACCTGGAAGTTACGGAGGAAGGCATTATTGATCGGTTTATTGAACAGGGTAGAAAATACCGGTAAACGGAACTCACTGTTCAGTACTATGTTGTTATTACCGTTGGCTACGTTTTGTGGGAAGCCACGCATGTTAACAGCCAGTGACTGGAAGGCATAGTCTGGGTCCTGAGGTCTGGGGTTCACACTGTATTTAGGGAACATCCAGGCATCAACACCACCCAGGTAATAAATGATCTTCTGGCTACCCCACGAGAAGTCGCCCGATGCCCGGCCAGCCCAGATAAAGTTGCGGTAAATGGGATAGTAATAACGGCCATCAAACCCGAAGTTATAGGTAAAACGACCGGGTTTAACAGTGGTAACAACTGATGGTTTACTGATCTGTCCATCTATGTCCATGTAGATCTTGTACCGCAACCCATTATAGATGTTGGTAGCTTTTAAGATAGCATCATCGTGAATATATTCTATCCGGGTTACTGCAAAGGTCTGTTTGTTTACATCAGGCACTTTTAAAGTAAACGTATCACCAATCAAGCCACGCACTACTACTCTGTCGGTACGGATACCGCCCGAAAAACGGATGCTGCGTACCCTGTCGAACGGATATTTTATCACACCCTGAAACAGGTTGGTTATTGATTTTCCTTCATAGGGGATAGCAGTACCGCCTATATTTTGCACATAACCCAATTCGGTACGGCGATAGTAGAGCAATGAATAATCCAGGCGTTTTTTAAGATAATCAGCACGCGCGAACCATTCACCACCACCATCGAACAGGGATTGGTTAGTCGGTACAAACACACTGGCGCCGCTGCCGCTTACCTGGGTACCGTTTCCGGTACCGCCAATCAGGGGCAGACGCATAGCACCGGTAAAGCGAATGTCTTCAAACAGATCGAAGATGGATGCTTTCAGCATTCCATTGAAAGCGCCACCACTTTGCAACATGATCGGTAAGGCCCCTGTATAAGGTTGATAACGGCTTATAAGAACGTCGTTATTGAAACCACCGGAGAAGTTATCTACAGAGAATTTCAGCTTATAATCGAATCGCTTGGCCTTTTTCAGGATCGACTCTTCGCCTTCTTTTGGTGCAGCAGTGGCTGGTACCACAGGTGGTATTATGGTCGGGTTTGTTGTAGGCGGTTGTTGTGGCTGCTGTTGTTGTTGAGCACTGTCTTTTTTCTCCTTTTCAAATCCGGTCTCAAAAATGTCCGTGATCTTCACTGGTTCCTGTTGCTTTTCCGGAGTTGGCTTAAACTGGATGGCTGCTCCGCTTGCCGCCTGTTCGGCTATAATGGTCTTGCGCCGGTATTCAGTAGGTCTTACATTCAGATTGCGCTTCTTTAAGGTAGCGTCGTCTACTTTCAGCCGGTATAAGAATTTCAGATTTCCCTGTTGTCTTACCTCACTCACCTGGCCATTATAACCTGCGATCTTTGTTTCAAGCAGGGCGCTTTGGTAGTTGGTAATGGGGAATGTATAGGCAGAATCTTTTGTTACAGAGAAAGTGAACACAGAATCAGGTTCAGTTTTACCCCAGGCTTTCAATGTTGAATCGATCTCCAGTTGATCGGGGTTACGCAATACCTGATCGCCAACCAGTACAACGGTATCCAGCCCTGCACGCTGCGTGCTGAAGAAGCCGGCAAAACGGTTTGAGATACCGGTTTCATCACTTACAAAAGTGAAGTGATAAGTATTGTACTGCATGGGGAAACGGGCATTCCCATACTTCATTTTCGTTAACTGGGTAATTTGCCTGAATTCGCTTTTGTTATAATTGTCGGCCAGGAAAATATTATAACGTTGGGATGCAACAGCTGTATCGCCTCCTTTGGTTGTGGCATCGGGCCGGTTGCTGGAGAAAATGATACCGGTTTTATTGGGGAAGGCCACAAAGCTGGCATCCAGGTCGGCATAGCTGTCATTGGTTAGCTGCTCGTAGGTATCCTTTTCAATATTGTAAATGTAAAGGTCCGATTGGCCATTGCGAACAGCGCTAAACAACAGGGTGTTGGAGTTCAGCATAAACTCCATGCTCTGTATCTGTTCAAAATGAGGTATGTCCTGTTTTATCCGTTTAAAACGGGCCACCATGTCGTATACAAACAAATGGACTTTGCCTTCAGACCAGTAAACACAGGCCAGGCGGGTGCCTTTACCGTCCCAGGACAGCAGGGGGTAGTTGGGGTTTATTTCGTTCTCATTTGAGCGGACCCCTATATTCAACAGCACTTTTCTTTCAGTCATATTATCCCACAACACAACGCGGTATTTCCCTTTTATAAATTCCACCACTGCATAGGTTTGACTGCGGGGAGCGGGATTTTGCGTGAAATGGAGGAAGTCTTTATTGTGGGTCACTTCTTCAACAATGGCCACGGTCCCTTTGGGGATATCGCGCCGGCCACGGAGGTCTTTTTCATACAGCTCTGTTCGTTCATTCATGAAATCTTTCAGCACTTCCTTGAACTTCTTTTTGCAAATGCGTTGCGAGGCGCTGTTAAGGTTACGGTAAACACGCGACAGGTATAAAAAGTAGGTGACGTTCTCTTTTTTATATTTTTCTGCAATGTATTGCCAGAAGGCATGACCAGCCAGAAGAGGTTTTTCATACGCTAACTGGTAAAAATTCGTGTATTCACCAGAAAGCAGCGCCAGTTTTAGTTCATTATCGTAAGATGGGCTCCATTCTTCGGCTACATAATCCACATATCCGTCAACCAGCCATTTGGGAAGATCGAGGAGGGCCTGGTTGGTGGCAAACTCCCCCAGGTCGTCGCCAAAAAGAATATTATCAACCAGGATGCGGGCAATACCCTGGCGTATCTGTTTACGTAAATTGGCATGGTCGCCATCGTAATAGATCACCACTTTGTTATTTACCAGTTTGGTAAGACCTCCGGTTGTTTGCCAGTCAAGGGAGAGGCCAATGTTGGATTGTAGTAATTCGTCAAAATGATTATATATAACAATATTGGCGCGGCGTTGCAGGCCATATTCAACAAACTGTTCCAAAGCGGGTAACTCGGTTTCAGCCACTTGGGCTACATAATTGGCAATTGCCTGACCATTTTCATAGAAGTAGGTATTGAAATTGGTAGATTGATAATATTGCCATTTGAATTTACGGTACTGAACCCGGTTTTTTCCAAATTCCACAGTATTCACCTGGGCGAATAGTACGGTTGGCAGCAACAAGGTAAGTAACAAAGGAAAGGAAGAAAATACTTTTGTCTTTGGCTGAATCTGTTGAAATTGCATAGCCTGTCTTTATATCTTTTAAAGTTAAAACAATCCATAATACCGCGAAAATCAATTATAAAAGGTACCAGTATGCTTACAGTGACGTCTTTTACATTTAGCCCGGTTCAGGAAAATACGTATGTGGTGCATAACGAGTCCGGGGAGTGCTGCATCATTGATCCCGGCTGTTATTTCGGTAACGAACGTAATGAGCTGAAAGAATTCATACAATCTTCCGGCCTAACGCCTAAATATTTGTTAAATACCCATTGCCACTTAGACCACGTATTCGGAAACAAATTCGTTCATGATACCTGGGGGCTAACCCTTCACCTGCACGAAAAAGAAAAGCCTGTTCTGGACTATGCCCCAACGTCTGGAATGTCCTGGGGGTTGCCTTTCGATAATTATAAGGGCGACCTTATATTTTTACGCGAAGGTGATACCATACCGTTGGGTAATGATGCGTTTAAAGTACTTTTTACACCAGGTCATTCGCCTGGACATATAGCATTTTATTGTCAGGCGCAGCAGTTTGTTTTGGGGGGCGATGTATTATTCCGTGAGAGCATTGGGCGAACCGATCTCCCGGGCGGAAATTTTGAGACCCTTATTAACAGCATTCGCAATCAGTTATTTGTTTTACCAAAAGAAACCGTGGTTTTACCCGGACATGGCCCGCAAACTACTATCGGTTATGAAAAAGAACATAACCCATTCCTGCAGGGGTAAAAACGGCTGAACGGTTCAAATAAAAGAGCAAATGCTATATATGATCGAGGCCTGTTGTAAGGCCTTAAATGAATTTGTAGATCAGCTTTCCCACATAGGGCAATTTGCTGAACTCCTTACGTTCAACACGTAAAATAAATACGATGTAACCTAATGTAAACACTGTAGCCAGTGAAAGGCTTATCCATTCTTTGGGCCACCAGCCTATAACGGCATGATGTACCAGGTATATAATGGCCACAATGATCATATAGGCACAAAGCTTTTTAGCAGCATAGGGGATGGGATATACTTTTTGTCCCCATATATATGAAATAGCCATCATGCTGCCATAACAGAAGAACGTAGCCCAGGCGCAGGCCATATAACTGTACCGGGGAATAAAAATGGCATTTATGATCAGGGTAATGGCGGCTCCCACGAACGTGATCATGGCTCCCGCCGAGGTCTTTTGCGATAACTTATACCAGATACTTAGGTTGTAATATATGCCCAGGAACATATTGGCTAAAAGTAATATAGGCACTACTGCAAGACCCGTCCACATTTCTTTATTCCGGATAAACTGTTTCCAGATATCAAGGTAAAGGGCCACCATCAGGAACATAACCGAAATGGTGATCACAAAGAATTTCATAACCCGGGCATAGGTTTTTGGTGCATCTTCCTGTACCGATTGTTTAAAGAAAAAGGGTTCTGCGCCCATGCGGAAAGCCTGTATGAACAGGGTAATAAGAATAGACAATTTATAGCAGGCACTATAGATGCCCACTTCGGTACGGGCGGCTTCCACCGAGTGGGTGGGCGCCCACCAACCCAGCATAATACGGTCAAAGGTTTCGTTGATCATTCCGGCAAAACTGGCAATTGCTATGGGCCAGGCATAGATCATGATCTGCTTCCACATGGAATAATTGAATTTCAGCTGAAAGCTGAATAACTCCTTTCTTAAGGCCACCAGTTGGTAAAAGGCTGAAACGGCATTTCCCAGCAGGATATAACCAACCCCGAAATTTTTATTATATATCAATAAAAGCGGGCTATTGGCATTTTTCTCCAGCAGTCTGGGACAAACCGATAAAAAGAAATATACGATAGCGATGTAGATCAGGATAGTTGTTACCCGGACCATGGCAAATTTTACCGGGCGGTTTTCCTGCCGCAGTTTGGCAAAAGGCAGGGCTGATAATGTATCACAGGCAATGATAAACACACTTATGGTAATATATTCCGGATGGTCCTGGATAGAGATCAGGTGAGCGAAGTCGCCGTGGAAAATCAGCAGCAGGACCGACAGAAAAATAGTGCTGGAAAAAACAGAAATGGAAAGTGTATTATAAATGTCGGATGCGTATTCATCTTTCTGCACAAACCTGAAATAGGCCGTGTCTATCCCAAACAGGAACAGGGTACTTAAAAAGGGCACAGCTGCATATACCAGGCTCATTTCCCCGAAACCCGCACCACTTAATTTATAAGTCAGGTACGGAGTAAGCAAATAATTCAGGAAACGGGAAAAAATTGTACTGACCCCATACCACAATGTTTGCCCGGCTAATTTTTTAATACCGCTCAATGAATTGAAATTTATTAAGATTAAGGGTCAAAATTAAGGGTTCAGCCATAATAACCCCGCACCAGCCGCCTGTTTATACAGGATATAGGCCAGAAATAACAATTAGAACACCATTAAAAGCCGGATTTTATATGTAAACATTGATTATCAAGGCGTCATCAGCGTCCGTTTTACAGATTTTACAGGATTGGACCGGGTAAATATGAAAGGCAGATTAAAATCAGGCGTTTAAAACGCCCGAAATTGTGTATATGTTTTTCTACTGGTTACTCTTGTTATCTTTGGCCCCTGATTGTATATTTAAGCATCAAAATCCGATCCCGATGAAAGTATCTTTACCATTAATGGTCCTCGTAACCGTTATAACAGTAAGCACTCCTGTATTTTCGCAATCCGGCGAAACAAAAATTGAATTCCAAAAAGGCGATAAAGTATCCGCAATCATCGAATTACCTTACTCAGCCAGAGTAGTGGAAGAAGCTATCCAGCAATGGATGGAGAAAAAAGGCGGTAAAAGCGACCGCGTCAAAAGTTTTGACGTATTTCGCAATACCCGTTTGGATAAAGATGAGCCTGAAATTGTTGATGTGTATTACAAGGTAGATCGCAAGGTGGCGAAAGACAAGGAAACGGCTACCGTATACCTGCTTATTGGCCGCCCCGGTGAAAATGTAGGCCTCCGTACCGAAGATGACCACTTTAAGATTGCTGAATCAAAGGAACTATTGAATAAAATGGCTCCTTATATCGATGCGTATAACCTGGAAGTACAGGTAAAATTGCAGGAAGAAGTGGTGAAGAAATCAGAAAAAAAACTGCTGAACCTGAAAGATGATCAGTACGACCTGGAGAAGAAAATTAAGAACCTGCAAGACAAGCTTGCCCAGAACAAGAATGATCAACAAGTGCAAACCGATGACCTGAATCGCCAGAAAGAAGCGTTGAATGTTATCCAGAATAAAAAGGATACCAGCCAGGGTAAGTTGAGCAAACAATAAGTTGATTGGTTAATAAGAAGAAGCGTTTTTTTAAATAGTTGTAAGTCCCGACGGCCCCCGTCGGGGCTTTTTTTTTCTCCTCGCCCGCCGAAGCTTTAGCGTAGGCTGGGTCGCCCGCCGAATCCCCGGCTGGCGAGTAGGAGGGCCGTCTGCCGGCTACGGTTGAGAAAACCGGGTATCGTTTATAAAAGAAGAATCGGTAAGTGTTTTCAGAAACTCAAGCAGGTAAAACTTTTCTGCATTGGTAAGCGGGATCTTATTTTTTAACAGCGGATCTAGCGTGGGACCATTCTGTACACCACTGCTGTAATGGTCCAGCACGCTGGTAATGGAAGAAAAGCGGCCATCGTGTTCATAGGGAAAAGTAAGCGCCACATTGCGTAAACTGGGTACTTTAAACTTCAATGAATCGGTGCGATTATTGGTGATACGCATTCTGCCATAATCCTTGATAAACGGGTCAAGCGGTAACCCTACGTTGCGAAAACTATGATCAGTGAACAGTGGCTCCGGGTGACAGCTGATACATTTCGATTGAAAAAGGGTATATCCGTTTTGTTCCGTTTGCGAAAAGTTGGCCGAACCCTGTTTTACTTTATCATATTTTGAATTAGCCGATACCAGCGAAGTTACAAACTGGGTAATGGCAAATAACATCCGCTGGGTGTTGATGGTGTCAGAGCCAAAGGCAGCCGTAAACATTTTTTTATACTCCTCATCCTGCTGTAGTTTGCTGATCACAGCATTAATGTTTTCGGCCATTTCATTGGGTGCCGTCAGGGGGGCCAGGGGTTGTACCTCTATATTGTTAATACCGCCATCCCAATGCATTTCTTTATTCCAGGCCATATTGAACAGGCCCGGTGAATTGCGCAGGGTGAACTGGTTATCAAAACCATGGCTGAGCGGGTGATCGAACGTGGCAAAGGCGGCAAACTGCTGGTGGCAGGAGGCGCAGGGGAAATTTCCGTCTTTTGACAGCTTGCCATCATAAAATAATTTCCTGCCCAGTTCAACCCCTTCCTGAGTAAGGGGATTGCCGGTAAAGGAGTATTGCGGGGCAGGAAATCCTGCTGGTTGAGGCAGCGTAAGCGGGTGAGGCCCGCTGTTTCCCTCGCCTGATTTTTTATTACAGGCATTTACCAGCAGGCATCCTAAAAAAAGCAATAAACAAAGTCTTATAGTCCATCTAACAGTCACTGCTATGGTTCGTTATACACTGAATCTATGGTAAATCCTTTTGATCCATAATTCTCTGCAACCTGTGTTGCCAAAAGACCAGGAGTCGCTATCACGGGGTTGTCGGCAATTTTTATATCCCAGGGTTGGAAGAACCAGGCATTGGCATCGCAGGTAATATACACAATGCTCTCTTTGCCGGGTTTCATATCCAGGTTTGTCGGAAATGGAAATAATCTAGGTATAGTTTTACTTACATTCTCCTCGCCTGAAAAACCGCCAATGTGATATTCAAATCTACCGGTGGGCGATTTGGGTGAAGTTCCCTCCAGCTTGGCCATAATGTAACCGGTATTCCAGTTCCAGAACATGCCCTTGGCTGGATCCAGCGCATCGGTTTGAGCACCGCCTACATTCTGGGCGCTGTCAACTCCAATGGTGAATGAAAAACGGTTATACACATATGGTGCAATAGTGATCTTTATTTCCATAGTGGTAGTATCGGAAAAGTCCACCAGGTAGTATTTATCTTTAGCCAGTTTAAATATTTTGCCCGAGTCGGTATTTTCCAATTGAAAATTATGAATGTAAAACTTGAAACCGGTAGGTGTATAATCTTCTTTAAAATAATTTTTATAGGTTTTACCCAGCACAAGGGGTACTGAATCAAAGGACACAACGGGTTTAAACCTCAGGACAAGGTTGTGGTCTTTCTCAGGTACTTTGTCAAAATGTAATTCTTTCTGGCACGAAAAAACTGCCGTTACGAATAGTAATCCAAAGCAAATTTTGGGCAAATGAACTCGGTGCAAAGGATGAGTCAGTTTCATAGCATTCGGTGTTACGCTTACAAATCGCCGGGTCGGAATTTTCGGCGGTTCTTTTTGTGTTGTGATTGTTTCTGTTTAGAATCAAGCCGCTTTTCTTTAGCTGCTTTACTAGGTTTTGTGGCGATACGTTTTATTTCTTTCTTTAAAGCCTGCGTTATTAACGCATTCATTTTTTTTACCACTTCTTCCTTGTTCGACAACTGGCTGCGGTGAATCTGGCTCTTCACTTGCAAAAACCCTTCCGAATTTATCTTTGCAGCCAATTTCTTTTGAACAATCCCTTTTTGTTCTTGGTTTAAAATCAGTGAGTTAGATATGTGAAAATATCCTTCCACCATGGTCTCTACCTTATTAACGTTCTGCCCCCCTTTTCCACCGCTACGTGCAGTTTGAAATTCCATTTCTTTTGAAACATCTATCTTCATTGCACAAAGGTAAAATTAATTTATAGGTACTATGCGAGCGGTAATACAACGGGTAACTTCAGCGAATGTTGTGATCAATAACAATGTACGGTCATCTATTTCAAATGGTTTGCTCATTTTGGTAGGAATTGAAGACAGTGATACAACCGAAGATCTTATATGGCTAAGTGCTAAAGTGGTTAACCTGCGCATCTTTAACGATGCAGATGGGGTAATGAATGAATCGATAAAGGACCAGGGCGGCGATATCCTGGTGGTAAGCCAGTTCACCCTGCATGCCTCCACCAAAAAAGGGAACCGGCCCTCCTATATCAAGGCCTCAAAACCCCCTGTTGCCATCCCGTTATATGAACAATTTGTTCAGCAGTTACAAACCGACCTGGGTAAACCGGTTTTTACGGGTGAGTTTGGCGCCGATATGAAAGTATCTCTTTTGAACGATGGGCCCGTTACCATAGTAATTGATACAAAGAATAAAGAATAATCTTAATTTGAAATCAATCTGCCGAAATCAACTTAATACCCCAGCGCAAAAATCAATAAACTATGGACATAAAAGAAGCACAACAACAGGTTGACCACTGGATAAAGACAGTAGGCGTTCGATATTTCAGTGAACTAACCAATATGGCTATTCTTACCGAAGAGGTAGGCGAGCTGGCACGTATCATGGCCCGTAAGTATGGAGATCAGTCGTTCAAGGAAAGCGATAAAAATAAAGACCTGGCCGATGAAATGGCCGATGTATTATGGGTGCTTATCTGCCTGGCCAACCAAACCGGTGTTGACCTTACCGAAGCCCTGCATAAGAATTTTGAAAAAAAGAATATCAGGGATGCCACCCGGCATAAGGATAATGAAAAATTGAAATGATCGTTTTACCCCTTACATGGCTTTTATTTACAAGCAATACCAGGAACCTACTCCCGAAGAGAAAATGCAAAGGGCCATGAAGCAGCCCCTGCCATTTCATGTTTTGCTAGATAAAACGCTGGCTTTATCGGCTGCCATCATTTTCGTGGTGCTTGTCGCCCATGGCTATCAATATTATTCCAAGGCGGATTGTGTTAATGAAAACAACCTGGAAACGATTCCGCAATGCATTACCGAACCGGTAAAGCATGAGCGCCTGGGAGAAAAGAACCCCGTTTATTCCTATACTTTTAAATTCAGGGGGCACAACCTGGAATGCCGGTTTTATGATACTTATTACGATTATGCTCCCAATGCTTCCCTCCTTTCAACCCTCGTGGAGGGCGACACGGTAACTGTTCAAATAGATAAAGCCAACCTCGGCTTTTTCAACAACCAATATAGTGAAGGGCGTATTGAACTGTTAAATGTGACCCTTAAAAATGATTTTTTAGTTGATCACAGCTACCGGAATGCCTGCTTCAATAGTGCCCATAGAAATGATTATTTTGTATTCCTGATTGCATTTATGGCTATTATACTCCTCATTTTATTGAAAATTTTATTAAAAAAAACGCACGCCTTCGGACTGTTCCCTGCCAGAGAGTAATTCCGGGTAATAAGTCTTGTCAACTTGTTAACCTTATTATCTGATCAACTATTATATTTGCATCCTTATGGCAACAGATAACAACAGGTTCCAGGCAATTATTGCGCATTGCAAAGAGTATGGGTTTATTTTTCAGTCCAGTGAAATATATGATGGGCTTAGCGCCGTATATGACTATGGTCAGTGGGGTAGCGAGTTAAAGAAAAATATCCGGGATTACTGGTGGAAAAGCATGACCCAGATGCATGAGAACATTGTTGGTATCGATGCGGCTATTTTTATGCATCCTACCACCTGGAAGGCCAGTGGGCACGTGGATAATTTCAGCGATCCCATGATCGATAATAAAGACAGCAAAAAACGCTACCGCGTTGACCACCTGATTGAAGCCAAGGCCGATGAGTGGGAAAAAGAAGGGAAGAAAGCGGAGGCTGATGCCTTGCTGGCTGAAATGGATAAATTGCTGGTAGCCAACGACTACGATGGCCTAAAAAAGCTTATTGAAGACAATAAAATAAAATGTACGGTAAGCGGTACCGGCAATTGGACTGAAATTCGTCAGTTTAACCTGATGTTCAGCACCCAGCTGGGCAGCGTATCGGAAGAAGCCAGCGAAATTTACCTGCGCCCCGAAACCGCCCAGGGAATTTTCGTAAACTTCCTGAATGTACAAAAAACCGGACGCATGAAAATACCTTTTGGTATTGCACAAACCGGTAAAGCATTTCGTAACGAGATCGTGGCCCGTCAGTTCATCTTCCGCATGCGGGAGTTTGAACAGATGGAAATGCAGTTCTTTGTTCGCCCTGGCACTCAAAAAGAGTGGTACGAATACTGGAAAGAAGCGCGTATGAAATGGCACCTGAGCCTGGGTATTGCAAAGGAGAAATACCGTTTTCATGACCATGCCAAACTGGCCTTCTATGCCGACGCAGCCTGCGATATAGAATATGATTTCCCAATAGGTTTTAAAGAGGTTGAAGGTATACACTCCCGTACTGATTACGATTTGAGCAAACACCAGGAATACAGCAAAAAGAAAATGCAGTATTTCGATCCGGAGGTCAATCAGAACTATATCCCATACGTAATAGAAACATCAATTGGGCTCGATAGAACCGTTTTGATGGTATTAAGCGAGGCCTACTCAGACGAAGACCTGAGCACTCCTGAAAAACAGGACAGCCGCGTGGTGTTGAAATTCCCTCCCAAGCTGGCCCCTATAAAACTGGCCATTTTACCATTGGTGAAAAAAGATGGGTTACCGGAAATAGCCCGCGAGATCATGGATGACTGTAAGGCGCATTTCCGTTGTTTTTATGAGGAAAAAGATACTATTGGAAAGCGTTATCGTCGTATGGACGCGATCGGTACACCGTTTTGTATCACTATTGATAAACAAACCAAAGAGGATGGCACTGTAACTATCCGTCACCGCGATTCCATGCAACAAGATCGTATTCCTGCGAACCAGGTCCGGGAATTTGTGCAGAAATACCTTGTGTAATAACGACATAAATATTGGGTTAATAAAAATTCTTATATAGGAAAACTACTCTTTTAATTTATGCACATACTTGTATTTTTGTAAGTACCTTAAAAACCAGGTGAAAAAAGATGGGGGGAACTATGCTACTAATCAAACTATCTATCGACGTATCGATGCTGGTAGGCATCGTAGTGGCAGCATTTGCCACGGGTTTCTTACTCCGGTCTTCGCAATTAAGAAGACAAAAGAACCGGGTAGAGGAACTGGAAAAAGAAATGATGGCTAGCCATGCCGAAATTCTTGAATTGCAACAGGAAAGGCTTAAACTGGAAAAGCAGCTGCAAGGCGCCTCTAACATTCCGGTTATCCCTATCACAGCCAAAGAAGAAAAGAAAGCAGATAAGCTTCAGGACAAATCAGTAGGTAATAAGTAAGTATTCGTCTTTCCTTCGTTCGCGTTTTTGTCCCTTTGCCCGCACTATTTGAATCAACATCCTTTGTAATATCCCGGGGAAGTCATCATTCCCAAAACTTGATGAATCACGTCATTTTAAAATGATGGTGACAGGCATTCCTTTGTCTATCCATATAATTCCAGGTGTATGGTTTTACGGTCATAGCCCAGGTCCTGTATGCGTTGTTTGGCTTCATCGATCATGTTCTTCCAGCCACATAAATAAAAATAGGCAGGTTTTACTAGCGATGGGGCCGCATTTGCCTGTGGGCTATTGGACCTGATTATTTCCTCGTATATGGAATGCACGTATCCCGTGCGTATCAGATGATTATAATTTTCGGGCACTTCCCGCGAATAGGTAGGCAGGTATTGAAAGCTGGTCACTTTTTCCGACAGCTCCTGCAATTCATTCCCATACAGGTTATCGGTAAGTTTTCTGCATCCAAAGATCAGGTATATGCTCTGGTGGGTGATGTTATGATTTAAAATATGATGGGCCATAGACCGGAAGGGAGCTATACCGGTACCGGTGCAAATAAAAAACAGGTCCCGGTCAATTGGTTCGGGTAAGGTAAACTTGCCCTGCGGGCCGCGGAACGTCAGTTCATCCCCCTCTTTTACCTCATTAAAAAGCCAGGTAGTGCCAGCGCCGCCCTCCAGTAAAACAATCACCAGTTCAAACACATTCGAGCCATCGGGCCAGGAGGCAATGGAATAACTGCGCCACCGCTTATTAGGTTTCTCATGAATAGGAAGGTCAAGCGTTACAAACTGGCCAGGCTCAAAATCGAACGCTTGCATTTCAGGCACTTCAATCCAATACCGTCTTGTATTACTGGTTTCATTTACAATTCGAATAACTTTTCCAGTGTGCCAGGTTAATGACATATGGCTAGCAATTTTTAATAACTTAAGTTACTGGATTTATTTCAGCGGGCAAAAGGCAACTGTAAGGGGGAAAGGGCAGAAGGCAGACGGCAGAAGGCAGAAAGAATACACCACGACGCGGTAATTGCCAGTGACGGGAGGAGCCGCTTTATGGCCGGAACCAGAACCTCAACTTGTTAACTTCCAACTCCCTCCCTTATCAACCCTATCAACGAACTTGTCACCTGTTCAACTGGTTAACTCGCCAAAAGTCCTTACCTTTGCGTCCGCTGATATGAATTTGCAGGAGTTGCTCAACGCTTATAAAAATAACCCCCGCCTTTTTTCCCTGGCGGACAGGCTTACTTTTGCCCAACCCCAACAAATATTTTGTAAGAACCTGCACGGAAGCGCTCCGGCCTTTGTTATCAGCACCATTTTCCAGCATGAAGTAAACAGTCAGCTCAACCACGTTATTGTTTGTGAAGACGCCGAAGCAGCTGCTTACATGCATAATTCGCTGGAAAACCTGACGCAGGCACTCAACCTTTTTTTCTTCCCCACCTCCTTTAAGAACAGAAAGAATTTCCGGTTGCTCAACTCCTCGCACGTAATGTTGCGAACAGAAGCGCTAACCCGGTTTTCTTCACCCATGGCAGGCAGTAACCGCGTGGGCGCCCTGATCACTTATCCGGAGGCATTGTTTGAAAAAGTGGTGTTGCCCAAAACACTCGCCGGTAATATCATTTACCTCAAATCGGGCGACTCCATAGACGTAGAAGCCCTGTTAAGTCAGCTGGTTGATTATGGTTTTTCAACTACCGACTTTGTTTACGAACCCGGGCAGTTCGCCTTACGCGGCGGGATCCTCGATATTTATTCATTCGGTAATGAAAAACCCTACCGGATTGAATTGTTTGGCAATGATGTAGACTCCATCCGCATTTTTGATCCCGAGACCCAGTTGAGTGAGCGGAAATTGTTACAGGTAAGCATCATTCCCAACGTAGAGACCCAGTTTGATGAAGAAACGAAGATCCCCCTGTTCGAATTTCTGCCCGAGAACACGGTATATTGGTTCCAGGACTGGGAGTTGACCAAAGAAAAATTGTTGACCCAGGAAGAAGACCTGCACCTGTTCCTTGACCTGCAGGCCAACAATGTGGTGCCAAAAGAGACAGCCGAAGAAGACGACAAAACAATAAAGACATCTGTAAAGGCCGATGAGTTTATTTCAGGTCCGCTGAAAAAGCAGTTGGCCAACCGGCATGTTGTAGAGTACGGTTATCAGTCGGGCTTTATGGAAGATGATGAGCCTACCCGGCACACGCCATTTGCCATTGAGTTCAATACGAAAGATCAGCCTGCCTTCAATCGCCAGTTCGATCTGCTGATAAGAGACCTGAAATCCTGGGAAGCCAAGAAATTCAGTCTTTACCTGTTTGCAGAAAATCCCCGGCAGTTAGAACGGTTGAACAGCATTTTTGAAGATCTGAAAGCAGGCATTCAGTTCACACCGGTGCCTACCAGCATACACCAGGGATTTATTGATGAGGACCTTAAGGTGATCTGTTATACCGATCACCAGATCTTCCAGCGGTATCATAAATACAAGGTTAAACAGGCTTATAATAAGAATAAGGCCATAACCCTTCGTACCCTGCGCGAATTGCAGCCGGGCGATTATGTTACCCATATTGACCATGGGGTAGGTGTTTACAGCGGACTGCAAAAGCTGGAATCGAACGGAAAAATGCAGGAGGCTGTACGTATCATTTATAAAGACAGCGACATCCTGTATGTGAACATAAATTCACTACATAAAATATCGAAGTATACCGGAAAGGAAGGAAGCATACCCAAGGTAAACAAGTTGGGTAGTGATGCGTGGAACAAGTTGAAGGAAAAAACCAAGACCAAGGTTAAGGAAATTGCCTTTGACCTCATTACCCTGTATGCCCAACGTAAGGCACAACAGGGTTTTCAGCATGCTCCCGATAATTACATGCAAACTGAGCTGGAAGCTTCCTTTATTTACGAAGATACCCCCGATCAAAGCAAGGCTACCGGAGATGTGAAAAAGGATATGGAATCCCCATCACCTATGGACCGGCTGGTGTGCGGCGATGTGGGTTTTGGAAAAACGGAGATCGCCATCAGGGCAGCCTTCAAAAGCTGTTGCGATGGAAAACAGGCGGCTATACTGGTGCCTACCACCATCCTGGCGTTCCAGCATTATAAAACTTTCAGCGAACGACTGAAAGATTTCCCCGTTACGGTAGATTATGTAAACCGGTTCAAATCGGCCAAGGAGAAAAAAGAGACCTTAAAGAAACTCGAAGAGGGAAAAATAGATATCATCATTGGCACCCATGCGCTGTTAGGCAAAGAGGTTAAATACAAAGACCTGGGTATTCTGGTCATTGACGAAGAGCAAAAGTTTGGCGTGGCGCATAAGGAAAAGATCAAAACCCTGCGTACCAATGTTGACTGTTTAACCTTAACGGCAACGCCCATACCCCGTACGCTGCAGTTTAGTTTAATGGGCGCCCGTGACCTGAGTATTATCAATACCCCACCGCCTAACCGGCAACCCATACAAACCGAAGTGCAGGTATTTAACCAGGACTTCATCAGGGATGCCATTTATTTTGAAACAGAGCGGGGCGGACAGGTATTCTTCATTCATAACCGCGTACAGGGCCTGTCAGAAATGGCCGCCCTGATTCAGGGTTTATGTCCTGACCTGAGCATCGGCTTTGCTCATGGGCAGCTGGAAGGACATATTCTGGAAGAACGCATCCTGGATTTTATTGATAAAAAATACGACGTACTCATTTGTACCAATATCGTGGAGAGCGGGGTGGATATACCAAACGTAAATACCATCATCATCAATAACGCCCACCATTTTGGGTTAAGCGACCTGCACCAGTTGCGGGGCAGGGTAGGGCGTAGCAATAAAAAAGCATTCTGTTACCTGCTGGCGCCGCCTATGAGCACCTTGCCGCCGGATTCAAGAAAACGGTTACAAACCCTGGAGCAGCACAGTGAGCTGGGTAGTGGCTTCCAGATTGCCATGCGCGACCTGGATATCCGGGGGGCGGGTAACCTGTTGGGTGGTGAACAAAGCGGCTTTATGGCCGAAATTGGGTTTGAAATGTACCAGAAAGTACTGGAAGAAGCCATCAAAGAGCTTAAACGCACCCAGTTCCGGGAATTATTTAAGGCCGAGATCTCCAAACAGGAAGATTATGTGCAGGATTGCACCATCGATACCGATCTGGAGATACTGATCCCCGATAGTTACGTGGAAAGCATCACCGAACGGTTAACGTTATATACCCGGTTAGATAATTGTGATAACGAAGAAGAGCTGCAGGCGCTTGCGCTGGAGCTGCAAGATAGATTTGGGCCAATACCCCAACAGGTAGAAGACCTGTTTGATACCGTAAGGGTACGCAGACTGGCCGTTGAGCTGGGTTTTGAAAAAATGTTGCTTAAAGACGACACCCTGAAGTGTTATTTTATCAATAAGGCCGACTCTCCTTATTTTGAATCAAATATTTTCCATAACATTCTCACCTTTATTCAAACCCAAACGAATAAAGCCCGTTTAAAACAGAACGGAAAATTATTTATGCTGGTGGTAGAAGATATGGGCTCCATGCAAAAAATGGTACGCTTCCTGAGGCAAATGCAACAGTTTGTGACCAGGCAGGAGGCTACGGCGTAATTGTCGGAGGGGCATCCTTAAATGTTACATCAGAATATAGATCATCAAAGCTAAGCTTGTAATCAATAGTCTTTATAGGAAGTGTTGAATTTTCAGCCTCAAAAGTTTCGACTTTCCATAAATCGGTAGACTGGCGGGTATAAATAACCGCATACTTTTTAAACGAATCAATCAAAATATATTCCTTCAGGGCTGGAATGCGTTGGTAGTATAAAAATTTGTTGCCTTTATCATAATCTTTAGTGGAGCCAGACAATACTTCAAATATAACGGAGGGATTTCTGGCAGTATCAAATTTGTCATCTTCCATTTCCGGTTTACCACAAATAATAGTGGCGTCGGGATAAGTATAAGAATTGGCTGGAGGAATACTTATGCGAAGATCACTGGGGTTTATTCTACAACTTTTACCTTTGAGAAATCCTCCAATTTCCCGTAGTAAATTACCAACAATATAATTATGAGCTAAAGACGCACCAGACATGGCAACCACTTCACCATCAAGATATTGATGTTTTATCGGGGACTCCCTTTCCATTTCCAGGTATTCCTGGGGAGAAACGTATTTCATTGCCGGTGCACCCATTTCTTAAATATAATTATATAGCTAAAATACGAAAAACCGCCCTACTCCCATATAGGGGCGTGAGGTCGGTGTATTAAATTAAATCCAAATTAGACTTTAATTAAAATTTAGAGCATCTTTTCCATAATAAAGTGGGGGATGGTCACCTCTTCAAACTCCTGGCCGCTGATCCGGTAACCGAGCTTTTCATAAAAGCCAACGGCTGTTTTGCGGGCATGCATGGTTATTTTTTGGAAACCGCGGTCGCGGGCAATATTTTCGGCAAACTGCATCAGGGCCCGGCCAATGCCTTTTCCCTGCAGGTTATTTAAAACGGCCATCTGGCGTAAACGAACGGAACTGGGGGCCTCCATAATAAGCATACAGCATCCCAGCATCTTTTCTTCCTCAAAGGCGCCTATCAGAATCTCCTCTTTTTCCTTTTCCAGTTCTTCGGGGGTAAATTGCAAACCCAGCGGTCTGCGTAAAATTTCATTACGCAGGTGAACCATCTGCTGGTATTCCCGGGAACCGTGATCTATTATTTTTAAAGCCATGCCGACTAATTGGGTAGTGCGCTGCAATATAAGGATTTACCGTTTATCAGCCCCCATTAGCCGGGTGAAAAATAAAAGTGCCGGTATAGCATAAAATTGCCCAAATGCCGTTTAAGGGGGCCCCCGGCGGCTGTAGGGGGGCTGAATTTTACAATAAAACCGGTAAACCACAAAATCTTAGAAAGATTAATTAAAAACCAGCCTTTTATTGTCGTTATTCCAAAATCTATATTTTTGCAGCCGTAACTAAACTTTACAAAAATGTCAGACATCGCAACAAGAGTTAAAAAGATCATTGTTGATAAGCTTGGTGTAGAAGAAGCAGAAGTTACCAATGAGGCTTCTTTCACCAATGATTTAGGTGCCGATTCTCTCGACACCGTGGAATTAATTATGGAATTTGAAAAGGAGTTCAATATTTCCATCCCTGATGAACAGGCCGAAACAATTACCACTGTTGGCCAGGCTGTTGCTTACTTAGAAGAGCACGCTAAGGTCTAAGTAATTTGAATTTTGTAGATCAGGTGCAATAAATTAAATCCGCTTTCGATAGCTGGGCGCATGCTGCGAAAGCGGATTTCTTACTTAAAAACTCCCTCTGGCAAGAGCTATGCAATTGAAACGAGTTGTTGTAACCGGAATTGGTGCCCTCACACCTATCGGAAATAATTTACAGGAATATTGGAACGGACTCTTAAACGGAGTGTCCGGTGCCGATTTTATTACCCAGTTTGATGCTTCAAAATTCAAAACCCGCTTTGCTTGCGAGTTGAAGAATTTCGACCCATTAAATTTCCTCGATCGGAAAGAGGCCCGCAAAATTGACCGTTTTACCCAAACTGCTATTATCTCCAGTGATATGGCAGTCATCGACGCCGGCATTAATAAAGATAATGTCAATGTTGACCGGGTAGGCGTTGTTTTTGCCAGCGGAATTGGCGGCCTTATTACCTTCCAGGAAGAAGTGGTAAACTTCGCCAAAGGCGATGGCACCCCCCGCTTCAATCCTTTCTTCATTCCCAAAATGATCCTGGATATTGCAGCTGGTCACATTTCCATGCGGCATGGCTTCCGTGGTCCCAATTTTGCGGTAGTAAGTGCCTGTGCATCTTCTACCAACGCCATTATGGACGCATTTAACCTCATCAGGTTAGGCAAGGCGGATATCATTCTTACCGGTGGCGCTGAAAGTGTTATCAGCGAAGCTGGGGTGGGTGGTTTCAACGCCATGAAAGCCCTGAGCGAGCGTAATGACGATCCAAAATCGGCCAGCCGCCCGTACGATAAAGACCGTGATGGTTTTGTTATGGGTGAAGGCTCAGGTACGCTGGTTGTAGAAGAATTAGAGCACGCGCTGAAACGTGGAGCTAAAATTTATTGCGAAATTGCAGGTTGTGGAGCTACAGCCGATGCGCATCATATTACAGCCCCACATCCGGAAGGACTGGGAGCCAAAAATGTAATGTTAGTTGCTTTTGAAGATGCAGGCATGAAGCCCGAGGATATTGATTATGTCAATACCCATGGAACTTCAACTCCTTTGGGCGATATTGCAGAAGTAAAAGCAATTACCGATGTTTTTGGTGAACATGCCTTTAAAGTGAACATCAGTTCTACAAAATCCATGACGGGTCACTGTTTAGGAGCCGCCGGGGTGATAGAAGCAATAGCCTGTATTCAGGCCGTGGTACACGATATTGTACCGCCTACTATCAACCATTTCACCGACGACCCTGAGCTGGATGCCCGATTAAATTTCACCTTTGAAAAAGCCCAGCAGCGCACTGTTCGTGCTGCATTAAGTAATACATTCGGGTTTGGAGGGCATAACGCCTGCGTAATCGTGAAAAAGTTTGAAGCGTAGTTTCTACGCTTTGAGTTGTTGAAGTACTATGTTTTTGATGATTGCGGAGTCCCAGCCCTATTTATGATTTTTTGGCTTAATGAAAAATTAGTAGATTGACAATTGTGGGAATCCTGGACCGCTTTTTAGGCAAAGAAGAGAATCTTTCTTTTAAAAAGAATCTGCGCAATGTACTGGGTTTTACCCCGGGCAAGCTCGCATTATATAAGGCTGCCCTTACCCATAGGTCGGTAAGGGATAGTGCCGATGAAAATAATGAACGGCTCGAATACCTCGGAGACGCCATTCTCAGTGGTATTGTAGCCGATTTTCTTTTTAAAAAATACCCATACAAAGAAGAAGGCTTTCTTACCGAAATGCGGTCCAAAATGGTGAACCGGAATAAACTCAATGAGATCGCCATCAAAATGGGTTTAAAAAAGATCACCTTCTACAATAAGTTCGATAACTCACTTAAAATGAGCCAGATCTTTGGTAATACCCTCGAAGCAGTGGTAGGCGCCATTTATCTGGACAGGGGTTTCAAAAAAACCAAACAATGGGTGTTTGAATGCATCATTATACCCCATTTGTATATGGAAGACCTTGAAAACCTCGAGATCAATCATAAAAATAAATTATACGGCTGGGCCAATAAAAATGGCAAGAACCTGGAATTTGAAACCCTCGACGAACGCATCGAAGGCGGCCGCCGCCTGTTTACCATTGGCGCCGTAGTGGATGGCGAACTATTGGCCGAGGGCAAAGCCTATAATAAAAAAGACGCCAGCCAAATTGCCGCCGCCATAGCCATCGATAAACTGGGCCTCAATAAAACTGAACCACCCGAGGAAGATTAAGCAACTTGTTTTTAAGGACAGCCGCATTCACAAGGTTCAATCGTGAATCGGCAGTCGGCAGTGGTTTCGCGAAATTCGGGCGGGGCAGGATCTATCCTCCATCAACCTCCAACTTTCTAACCAATACCTCCTTCCAGCCGAATTCTTCCTGATCAACTGGTCAACCGGTCAACTTCTTACGGCCTACTTCCCTTGTCAACCTATTAACCCTGTTAACTGGTCAACTTCCCACTTCTGGACTTATACTTCAGGTGTATAGGTATTCTACGACCTCAGCGCCTGTAGCGGAGTTGTAGCAGGGTCGTAGGGGAGTTGTCTGGGAGTTCATCAAAATGGCCCCGCCTCTGCTGGGGTGGACCTTTATACCTGCTAAATTCTCTCTGGAACCATTAGTTTTTTCCCTAAAACCCACTAATACCTATTAAATAATTCCACTTATTGTACTTTTTTTCCATTCATGGGAAAAATTCCGCTGGTTGGGCTATAGCCAACCGATAGGGAATATTATTTTTTTTGAGAATGTGGGAAAGAAAAAAGGATAAGTGACAATCAATTAGATATAAGCTTAATTGACCAATTCCGGTATCGTCTTTTGTGTTCTTTTTACCTATGCCAAAAAAAACAGGTACGTGTATTGAAAACATTATACCATCAAACTGTTTACCCGATGAAAGCCCTTTTCGTAACCCTTTTAACCCTGCTAACGGCTACCAGCCTGATGGCAACCATAAAATTTTCGACGAAGGATGATGATTGGGAAACCGGCGGTACCTGGAATGCCGGCACAAAGCCTGTATCTAATGACACCATCGTAATTTCCGCCGGTGACACCGTAACAGTTAATTCCAACATTAATAACCTGAATCATGTTGTAATTATAGTATATGGGTTGTTGGACCTTACCAACAACGGCAAACTAGACCTGGACAACACCAGCAAAATATTTGTACAAACCGGTGGCAAAATAATCGGGGATGGAAACAGTGATAAAATAAAGATTGGCTCCGAGATATGGAATGGCTCAGATCCCCCGGTCGTCGGACCCAAGTATGCAGATGGTGGCTCTGGAGGTTTTCAACCCTGGGTTGTGCTGGCCGTAAGCTTTCAATCGTTTTATGTAATCCGCCAGGGTGTTAATATTCAGATTTTCTGGTCAACCAGTGAAGAGGTGAACAACGCCTACTATGCAATAGAAAAAAGTACCGACGGCAAATCTTGGAAACAGGTTGCAACAGTAGCAGGCGCGGGTACCTCAGCAGCCATTAATAGATACACTTATACTGATAAAAATGTTACAGATGCGGTTGCGTATTACCGCTTACGTCAGGTTGATAAAAATGGTGCAGCATATTATTCTACCGTTCGGGCAGTACGCTACAATGAAGCTACGGTAGCCAACATTTATGCTTCTTCAAACAAAACCGTAGTGGTCGATTTTAACAGCGAGATAAAAGATAACGTTTCCATACAGTTGATAAACATGAGCGGACAGGTTATAGTGCGTAAAGAATTTAGTCAGGCTTCTTACCGGCTTGTTGTTAATGCAATGAGTGCTGGCTCCGGTGTGTATGCAGTACGAGTAAGCGATAGCAAAGGATGGAGCGAGGTTAAGAAAATTGCATTGTAGGTTTAAATGGTCCTCATATTAGGTAAACAGTAATGGTTCCCCTGTGTCTACAGGGGAACTTTTTTATTTTAGGCAATATTTTTTTAACATAACCAACGCAGTTACAGTATTTTCTGTTTTTTATTTAAGTGTAAGGGTGAGTTATTAACCTTGGGGGGTATTTTATTCATCGGGTTAAGTCTGTATCTTTAAGCAATTGCCATGTCATGTCAGCATTTGACCCGGAGCGTCATATTACTAACGTAGACTACAAGATAGTAGCCGCTTTGGAAAAGATTTCTGAAGTCTTCAGAGTATTGTTATGGATGGAAGCCAAGGAACACAAGCTTAGTCCCATACAAATGCAGCTACTAATTTTTATTAAATACCATAACTCCGATAAACAACGTCGCATTGCCTCTATGGCCCGGGAGTTTAACATGACCAAGGCCACTATCAGCGACTCAATAAAAGTACTGGAACAAAAAGGACTGATCGAAAGAGCCGATGACATGCTCGATTCCCGCAGTTTTAACTTTTCGCTTACTGATAAGGGCATGAAGTTGACCGGGCTGATCGAAAACTTTACCAAACCGTTAGATGGCGCTATTGCTACTTTGTCGCCACAGCAAAAAAATGAGTTCCTGCTCTCGGTGCTTGATCTGATATTCCGGTTAAATCAAAACGGTATTATTAGCACGCAACGCATGTGTTATACCTGTTATTATTACAATGGTGACCGCCAGCAGACACACTATTGTAATCTCATGCAAAAATCACTCGTCGTTGATGAGTTGCGCATTGAATGCCCTGAACATAAGATGGAGTAAGTAAGTTGACCAGTTAACCAGTTGATCAGTTAACAAGGGATTGAAGTGAAGATTTTCGGTAAACTGTGGCAGCCTTTTCTCTCTGCCCATCTGCCTTTTCCCCATTGCCCATTCCTTATTGCCTACTGCCTTTAACCTTTTATCTCCATACAAAGCTCAACCAAAACCCCATTCGTATTCTTAGGATGCAGAAAGCAAACTAATTTGTTATCAGCCCCTCGTTTTGGTTGTTCATTCAGCAGCACAAACCCTTCATTTACCAGTCTTTTCATTTCTGCCTCAATATCTGTCACTTCAAAAGCAATATGATGGATGCCCTCCCCTTTTTTATCAATGAACCGGGCAATAACGCCCTCGGCACTACTGCTTTCCAACAATTCTATCTTGGTATCACCGGTTTTAAAAAAAGCGGTAGACACCTGTTCGCTTTCCACCTGTTCTGTTTTATAACAGGGTGTGTTTAGCAGTTTTTCAAACAGCGGCACCGATTTCGATAATTCGCGAACGGCAATGCCAATGTGTTCAACTTTCAGCATATCATATAGTTAATAGTCGCAAATTTAATGGTTGCACCTGAAAATGTAGCCCCCCTTCAACCAGTAACCAGAATCCACCTAATTTTGTAATGAATCAGAAAATTCACCAAGTGAGCATGCTGAAATTACCCATATATCTCGATCATAATGCAACCACTCCTTGCGATCCGGGCGTAATGGAAGTAATGTTGCCTTATTTCACCGAGCAGTTTGGCAATGCGGCCAGTCGCAGCCATTCCTTTGGCTGGCAGGCCGAAGAAGCAGTAGATTATGCCCGTGAACAGGTGGCCCGCCTTATTGGGGCCGAACCCAAAGAGATCATCTTTACTTCTGGTGCCACCGAAGGCGATAACCTGGCTATAAAAGGCGTTTTTGAAATGTATGCCGGCAAAGGAAATCACCTTATTACCTGTGTTACCGAGCACAAGGCCGTACTGGATACCTGCAGGCATATTGAAAAACTGGGTGGTTCCGTAACCTATCTTCCTGTAGATAAAGAAGGCTTAATAGATCTGCAGCAGCTGGAAGCGGCCATTACTCCCCGCACTATTCTCATTGCCATCATGTACGCTAATAATGAAACAGGTACCATTCAACCCATAAAAGAAATAGGAGTGATTGCCAAAAAACACAGCGTATTATTTTTTACCGATGCTACCCAGGCTGCCGGTAAAATACCCGTTGATGTTATAAAAGACAATATCGACATCCTTACCTGCAGTGCCCATAAAATGTATGGGCCCAAAGGCGTAGGGGCCATCTACGTACGGCGTAAGAATCCCCGAGTACGATTGACCGCCCAAATGGATGGCGGTGGCCATGAAAAAGGTATGCGTAGTGGCACCCTGAATGTGCCCGGTATTGCCGGTTTTGGAAAAGCAGCCGACATTTGCCGCCTGCAGTTGAAAGCAGATGGGGAACGCATGGGCCGCCTGCGTAATAAACTGGAAAATGCCCTGCTGCAACTGGATGCTACCTACGTAAATGGCAGCAGGACCAACCGCTTGCCCCATGTAGCCAATCTGTCGTTTAATTTTGTGAATGGCGATGGGTTAATGATGGGGTTGAACAAAGACATAGCCCTGTCGTCGGGCGCCGCCTGTACCAGCGCTTCCATGGAACCCAGTTATGTTTTAAAAGCACTGGGAGTAGAAGATGACCTGGCGCACAGTTCGCTCCGTTTTTCGATCGGGAGATATACCACCGAAGAACAGATAGACTATGTGATCGACAAAGTAAAAAAGACCGTGGAACAATTGAGGACCAATCAATTAGCTGGTTGAAATGTAACCAATTATCCTTGGAAATAGACCTGGAATTGGTTATCTTTAAACAAAGCGGCAAAAGATACGTTATACAATTAGTTGGCTAATCACCAGTAAAATAGCTAACTAGCACATTATCAAATAAGTAATTATGATTTTTGTAAGTGATAAAGCAAAAGAGAAAGTAGATAAACTGATGGCAGAATCTTCCCAAACTGCTGAAGCCGGTTATTTTTTACGGGTATCAGTTGTAGGGGGTGGTTGTTCGGGTCTAAGCTATAAGATGGATTTTGATAACCAGTCAAAACCGGGGGATCAGGTGTTTGAAGATAAAGGCCTGAAAGTGGTTACCGATATGAAAAGCTTTTTGTACCTGTTTAATACCACCCTGGAATTCTCTGAAGGCCTGAATGGAAAAGGATTTTACTTTAATAATCCCAATGCCAGCCGGACCTGCGCCTGCGGCGAAAGTTTCTCGGTATAAGCTGAATTGATAAATAGTTCATAAAGATACTAGCCCTGCTCCTGTTCAGAAGCAGGGCTTTTTCATGTCTGTATGGATGCCAGTTCTCTAAATTCTTGCATTTATCTTCCTTATTTTCTGCAGATGATCTATAGATATCCCGCATCTATATAGGGACGGGACATCTCCGGTATATCTAGGGGATATATACGGGATATATACGGGATATCTATTCTATTGACCTGAAGTAGAGATAGTTCTGAAAAGGTGTTTTCAGCTGGTAAATGCGTTGAAAAGATGATGAGTAGTCCAGTTGAATCGTTGACCGGTTGGAGTAAGCAAGTAAACAGGTTGGCAGGCTAATACGTTGACGGAGCCGCTTCTCTTTAATAATTAAGTAGAAAAATTTGCCAAACTTTGGGCGCTGTTTAGGAGGCTGGGTGGGAGAGGGGAAAATAAAAATCCCCCGTGTTTTCAGGGGGACTTTTTATGCAGTAGGTTTCGGCTATTTTATGATTGAACAGAAATAGACAGTAACCGGATGTATCTATTTTTCATTGGATGGATAAAAAGAGTACACGCAATATAATAAAATTGCTGAATCGTGCGTCATAGGGCGGCATCTTTTATTTGCATATACTTATAATCACTTATTTTCGCTCCATGTGGTCAGTTTGTAAAAAAGAATTCCGGCAGTTTTTCAGCAGCCTGACCGGCTACATTGCCATCGTTGTATTCTTATTATTGAATGGTCTGTTCCTGTTTGTATTTCCCGATACCAATATTCTCGATTACGGGTTCGCCACCCTTGATAAATTTTTTGAGCTGGCACCCTGGATATTGTTATTGTTAATACCTGCAATTACCATGCGCAGTTTTGCCGACGAATTCAAAGGCGGCACATTCGAAATATTGCAAACCAAACCGCTTAGCCGCTGGCAACTGGTTGTGGGTAAATATTTCGGAGCTCTGGGCGTAGTGATCATTGCATTGATCCCCACCATAATATATCCCATCAGTGTGCAGCAACTGGCTGCAACCGGTGGTGGTATCGATATGGGTGGGACCATTGGTTCCTATGTAGGGCTTGTATTTCTGGCCGGCGTATTTGTGGCCATCGGAATTGCCTGTAGCAGTTTTACCAATAATGCCGTAGTGGCGTTTATTGCAGCGGCCTTTCTTTGTTTTGTATTATACAGCGGGTTCAATGCCATTAGCCGTATTCCGGCATTACAATCGGGAGCCGATTATTACGTTGAAATGCTGGGCATCGATTTCCATTACCGCAGCGTAAGCAGGGGAGTGGTTGACAGCCGCGACATTATTTATTTTCTCAGCATCATTCTGTTCTTTTTGATCTTTACCAATCGCAATTTGTTGAAACGATAACCCGGAAATACACCATGAACAAAATACTGGCTTCAAAAGGATGGTGGTTGTTGTTGCTGATCGTACTGTTGGGTATTAATTACCTGGCATCAGTAGTGCATACCCGCGTTGACCTTACTCAGGAAAAAAGATATACTCTGTCACCTGCTACCATAAATCTGGTAAAAGGCTTACACGATAAAGTTTCCATCACCGTATTACTTACCGGCGATATGCCTGCCGGGTTCAAAAAACTTTCCAACAGCACCAAGGAAATGTTGCAGGAGTTTAAAGAACTGGCTGGCAGCAATATTCAATTCAAATTTGAGAAAGCCGGTGAAGGCCTGAACGATACGGCCAAACAGCATTTTCAATTGCATTTAGACAGCCTGGGCCTGAGACCTACTAACATAAAAGTAAAAGCGAAAGCCGGTGAAGCCCAGGAAGAGCGCCTGGTATACCCCGGCGCCCTGGTTCAATATAGAAACCGTGAAATGGCCATTGACCTGCTTCAGGGGCAGGATATGACGGGAGGGGTACAATCCCTGAATAACGCCGAGGCGTTACTGGAATATAAACTGGCCCGCTCTATTCAAAGGATCACGGCCGATACCGTACCATTCGTCGGGTACCTGGTTGGCAACGGCGAACCGCTTAATTACAACGTATACGACCTCATAGAGCATACACTGCGCGCGGAATACGGCTTTGGATTTGTGCCTATCGACAGCGTACCGGTTATTCCCCACATGTTTGATGCCCTGGTGATCGTAAAACCTACCCTGCCATTTACCAATAAACAAAAGCTGAAGATCGATCAGTACATCATGCATGGCGGTAAGGTGATCTGGCTCATTGACAGGCTGTATGCTGAAATGGACAGCCTTATGCGTTCGCACAGTGATTTTGTAGCCTATGACCGCAACCTGAACCTGGATGACCAGTTGTTCAAATACGGCGTACGTATCAATGGCGACCTGGTGCAGGACCTGCAATGCGATAAAATACCCCTGGTGGTGGGCAATTATGGCAATCAGCCACAAATGCAGCTGGTGGCCTGGCCCTATTTCCCAACCTTATCATCTTATTCGGGCCATCCCATTGCCAAGAACCTGGATAATGTATTAAGTTTATTTCCCAACTCGATCGATACAATAAAAAATAACATCAAAAAAACGATCTTGTTGGCCACCTCGGAAAGCTCCCGTATTATCAGTACGCCGGCCATTGTAACGCTGAACAGTATAAAAACGGAAGATGATCTGAAAACATTTAACCAATCGTTCATCCCTGTGGCTGTGCTGCTTGAAGGAAGGTTCTCCTCTCTTTACACCAACCGTTTATCAACCGGTGAACTGGATACCCTGGCTGGGGTGTACGATCAGCCATTCAGGGCCGCTCCGGAAAAAGATGGAAAAATGATCGTAGTGAGCGATGCCGATATTGTAGCCAATGTAGTAACACAAAATGAAGGACCACTGCCTATGGGGTACAACCAGTTTACCCATAATCAGTACGCCAATAAAGATTTTTTCCTCAACTGTGTGCAATACCTGACCGATTCAACGAACATCCTGGAAACCCGGGGAAAAGATTTTGCGCTCCGCCTGCTTGACACCAAAAAAACAGAAGAAGACCGCACGCAATGGCAGTTGATGAACATTGGTGTGCCGGTAATTTTAGTGCTACTTTTTGGGATTGTTTATCAGGCTGTAAGAAAGAGGAAGTATCAAGTATAGAAGTTTGTGGTATGTTGTTTTTTGTTTGTGGTTATTTCATTTTTAGAGGTCTTATTAGTTGCAGGCTTTCTGAAACTCAGGAAATCTGTTTTTAGTGTGGTTATTCCGAAGTTAGCGAGTTCAACAACAAACTACAAACCAGAAACCACAAACTTAAACTTATCTTTGCCAACCATTTAATTTAGACATGACCACTGAACAGATCACGTTTTTAGCATTTGGTAGTTTATTGATACTCGCATTGGCGTTTGACCTTGGATTACTAAGTAAAAAATCCTCTCATATTACAATTAATAAAGCCTTGTGGCAGACTGCCTTTTGGGTATCGCTGGCCTTGGTTTTCTTTGGATTTATCTGGTATGAGAACGGCCATGAAAGAGCCATTAAATACCTCAGCGCTTATTTAATGGAGTGGTCGCTAAGTATTGATAATATCTTCGTGTTCATCCTCATTTTCAGCTTTTTTAAGGTAAAAGAGAAATTCTATGCACGGGTACTGCTGATTGGTATCATGATGGCCATCCTTTTCAGAATTATATTTATAGCAATAGGGATTGGACTGGTACAGCAATTCCAATGGATCCTGTACATTTTCGGCGCTATTCTGATATACACCGGTATTACCATGTTCAGAACAAAACATGATGAGGATTCCGGTGATCTGGAAAATAACCGGGTGTACAAGTTAATGAAGCGTGCGCTGCCTTTAACTACAAGCGATGGGGATGGGAAATGGAAAATAACGGTGGACGGTAAAAAGTTCTACACCAGTTTATTTGTTGTGGTAATTATGCTGGCCACCACCGATATCGTTTTTGCACTGGACTCCATTCCCGCAGTATTTGCCATTGCGCCCAATGATGCGCTGGTAATTTATACTTCCAACATATTTGCCGTACTGGGTTTACGCTCCCTGTTCTTTTTGTTGAAAGGTGCTGCCAATAAATTTGGCCATTTACAACAGGGAATTGCCATTGTACTCGTATTTATAGGGTTGAAGATGCTGGTAGAATATTTTCATGTTGAGATCCCTGTATATATTTCTCTACTGGTGATCGTAATTTGTATCCTAGCCTCAATTGTATATTCCGTAACAGTAAGCAATCGTACCAATGGAAATAAAGACAACGATGCCGGAATAGACCGGGAAATTCACTGATCAAATTAACCGGGTGAAATATTTTATCGACAATATTGCTTCCATTATAAAAGGGAAGTGGCTTGTTCAGCACGACGATGCTTTAATTGAGCAACTGCTGATCGATAGCCGTAAGCTGATATTTCCGCAAACTTCTTTGTTCTTTGCATTGAAAGGGCCACGCCGCGATGGGCATTCCTTTATTACCCAGTTGTATGAAAAGGGTGTTCGCAATTTTGTAGTGAGCGATCCCGTGGACCTCAGCAAACTGGCCGAGGCCAATATCATCCTGGTGAACGATCCCCTGCAGGCGTTGCAAAACCTGGTGACCTGGCATCGCAAGCAATTCAACCTGCCGGTAATAGGTATTACGGGGAGTAATGGAAAAACCATAGTAAAAGAATGGTTGAACCAGTTGTTGGATGACCGGTACACGATTATTAGAAGTCCCAAAAGTTATAACTCGCAAATAGGCGTGCCGCTGAGTGTTTGGCCGCTGAACGAGCAGCATGAACTGGCCATTTTTGAAGCCGGTATTTCGCAACCCGGCGAAATGGAACAGCTGCAAAAGATCATTCAACCCACCATTGGCATTTTTACCAATGTGGGGGAAGCGCACAGCGAAGGTTTTGTAAATGTGCACCAAAAGGTGAATGAGAAACTGCAATTGTTCAAGCATGTACAAACACTGATCTATTGCCAGGACGATCCTGAGATCAACAGCGGGGTGGCGGCTTTATGGCAACAGCTGCCCAACAACAAACGCTTTGAGATCTTTAGCTGGAGCATGGTGAGCGAAGCGGTACTGCACATACGAACTGTTTATAAAGAAGACAACCGCACCTCCATTACGGCCACTTATCAGCAACAGGAGATCAGTATTGTGATCCCATTCACCGATAACGCCTCGGTAGAAAATGCTATTCATTGCTGGTGTGTATTGTTGCACTTCCAGGTGCCCCAGGAGGTGATTGTACAGCAAATGCAACAATTAGGTCCGGTGGCCATGCGGCTGGAACTGAAAAAAGGATTGAACAATTGTTCTATCATCAACGACAGTTACAGCTCTGACCTCAGCTCCTTTACCATTGCCCTTGATTTTTTAAGTCAGCAACAGCAACATGGCAAGCGCACCGTCATTCTTTCAGATATTTTACAAAGCGGCCGTTCAGAAAAAGACCTGTATGCCGAGGTGGCCCGTTTACTGCAACAGCGGCAGGTGAATCGCCTGATAGGGATAGGTGAGCGTATTTGCCACCACCAGTCTGTTTTTTTGCAGGCCGGTATTCCTGACCTGGCATTTTATTCGTCGGTAGAAGCTTTTATAAAAGAGTTACATCATATTTCCTTTAAGGATGAAACCATCCTGTTAAAGGGCGCCCGCATATTTGAGCTGGAACAGATTGACCGCCTGTTGCAACAGAAAGTACACCAAACAATACTGGAGATAGACCTTACCGCCGTTGCCCATAACCTGAAACAGTTTCAGCAACGGTTACAACCAGCCACACGTATTATGGCCATGGTAAAGGCGTTTTCGTATGGCAGCGGTAGTTATGAAATTGCCAATGCACTGCAATTCCACCGGGTCGATTACCTGGCGGTGGCGTATGCCGATGAAGGAGTTGAACTGCGCAAGGCAGGTATTAATCTGCCCATCATGGTCATGAACCCGGAGGAATCGACCTTTGATGTACTGGTGCAATACAACCTGGAGCCTGATCTGTATTCGCCAAGCATTTTATCATTGTTTGAAGAATTTGTTAAAAAACAAGGTATTCAGCAGTTCCCCGTACATATTGAACTGGAAACAGGAATGAACCGGTTGGGTTTTTCCACGGCTGAACTACCGCTGGTAATAGATTCGCTTCGTTCACCTGTTTTTAAAGTGCAATCGGTGTTCACGCATCTGGCCTCCAGCGAAGATCCACAACATGATGCCTATACCGATCATCAAGGAGCGCTGTACCTTCAAATGGCAGGGCAGTTGCAGTCTGTACTTTCTTATCCCTTTATAAAACATGTGGTGAATACTGCTGGTATTATTCGCCATCCGCAATGGCACCTGGATATGGTGCGCCTGGGAATTGGCCTGTATGGTGGCGACAGTTTTGGGGAAGAAGGGCTGGATCTGCGGGAGGTTTCTACCCTGAAATCGACCATTGCCCAGATCAAGGAGCTGAAGGAAGGAGAAACGGTAAGCTATGGCCGTAGGGGGCTGGTAACCAGGGATACCCGTATTGCAACTGTGCGTGTAGGGTATGCAGATGGATATCCGCGCCGGTTGGGAAATGGTGCCGGTAAGATGTTGGTAAATGGTCAGCTGGCGCCGGTTATTGGAACGGTGTGCATGGATATGACCATGATTGACATAACTAATATTTCACATATTCAGGAAGGCGACGAAGTGATAGTTTTTGGCACCGAATTGCCGGTAAAACAAGTCGCACATTGGGCACAAACCATTCCATATGAACTGCTTGCCGGTGTTTCGCAACGGGTAAAAAGAGTGTATTTTGAGGAGTAACCCCTCATCATTTACTGACCTTCCCAACCATATAAAACCTTATCTTTGAAAACTAAAAATTAGCATAGTGAAGATTAGAACAGTTGCCCTGGTAATACTGGGAATTATCATCGCCGATCAGGCTTTAAAAATATGGGTGAAAACCAGCATGAATTATGGTCAGCAGATCTTTTTGCTGGGCAGATCGTTAAGGCTTTATTTTATAGAAAATGAAGGCATGGCCTGGGGTTGGAAGTTTGGTGGCGACTGGGGTAAACTGGCACTGACAGTTTTCAGGCTCATTGCGGTGATCTTTGGGGTGTATTACATTAAAGGCATTGTACAAAAGAGATACCATCGTGGGTTTATTCTTTGCGTGGCCATGATCTTTGCCGGTGCACTGGGTAATCTTATAGATAGTATGTTCTATGGAATGATATTTTCCGGCAGTAATGATGGTTCGGGTTTAGCGCATATGTTCCCTGCTGGTGGCGGTTATGCCGGATTCTTACATGGTAAGGTGGTTGACATGATCTATGCACCTATCATCGATAACAAAGTATTACCTTCCTGGATCCCCTTCTGGGGCGGTGAGCGCTTCACCTTTTTCTCGCCCATCTTTAACATTGCTGATGCCTCTATTTCAGTAGGTGTTATTGCCATACTGATCTTCCAGAAAAGATTTTTCAAAAAGAGCCCGTTAGAAGATGCACCGGTTACCATGCAAAATGATGACCAGTTAAAAGATACCGTGAAAGTGTATAGTGGGCAATAGGACCTAAATAAAGAATTTGCAACAATAAAAAATGCCGAGGTATAATTACTTCGGCATTTTTTTATAAACAAGACCTGTAAGGTTCGCCATTGGGTGTTAAACCCGCGGTCAGTTAAAGCGATCCTGACAGGTCTTGTTTTAATTAAGTTGAATAAGACCTGTCAGGTCCAATCCAACTTAATAATCACTCAATCTCGTGTGATGGACCTTACAGGTCTTATATCTTACCCACCATATCTTTCGGAACAACCCATTCGTCAAATTGCTCGGGAGTAACATACCCCAGTTTTACGGCCATTTCTTTTAAGGTAGTACCTTCTTTATGAGCCTTCTGGGCAATTTCTGCCGCTTTATAGTAACCGATCTTTGTATTCAAGGAAGTTACCAGCATCAGGGAATTGTCAACGTGCTTTTTAATATTGGCTTCAATAGGTTCAACACCAACGGCACATTTATCATTAAAGCTTACACAGCCGTCGCCAATGAGGCGGGCGCTGTGCAGGAAGTTATAGATCATTACGGGTTTGAATACGTTCAACTCAAAGTGACCGTTGGCGCCGCCAATGCTAATAGCCACATCGTTCCCCATTACCTGTGCAGCGATCATGGTCAATGCTTCGCACTGCGTGGGATTTACTTTACCAGGCATAATGGAAGACCCGGGTTCGTTATCGGGGATGAACAGTTCGCCAATGCCACTGCGGGGGCCTGAAGACAGCATACGAATGTCGTTGGCTATTTTCATGAGGCTTACCGCAACAGTTTTTAAAGCGCCGTGGGCCTCCACAATAGCATCATGAGCAGCCAGGGCCTCGAATTTATTTTCAGCCGTTACAAATGGCAATCCGGTTAAGGAAGCAATGTGTTTGGCAACATTTTCAGCATAATTAGGCGGGGTGTTGATACCGGTACCTACCGCAGTACCACCCAGGGCCAGTTCACTCAGGTGGGCCAGGGTGTTTTTAATAGCGCGTAAGCCATGGTCGAGTTGAGATACATAACCACTGAACTCCTGACCAACGGTAAGCGGTGTAGCATCCATAAAGTGCGTACGGCCGATCTTTACCACGTGCATGAACTGTTTGCTTTTTTCAGCCAGGGTGTTCCGTAATTTTTCAATACCCGGAATGGTAACTTCTACCAGTATTTTGTACGCCGCAATGTGCATGGCGGTGGGGAAAGTGTCGTTCGAAGACTGCGATTTGTTTACATCGTCG
Source organism: Niastella soli (assembly GCF_017742245.1). Taxonomy (GTDB): domain Bacteria; phylum Bacteroidota; class Bacteroidia; order Chitinophagales; family Chitinophagaceae; genus Niastella; species Niastella soli. Next base: position 613,807 of record NZ_JAGHKO010000001.1, on the reverse strand, counting down.
TTCGGGTGGAGGAATTTTTCTTTATCGCTCAGTTTACCACCTTTTATAATGTGTCCGCGATAAGCAACTACTTCATTTACGTTCATGTTGCTTTGGGTGCCGGAACCGGTTTGCCAAACCACCAGGGGGAAGTAGGCATCCAGTTTTCCTTCCAGAATTTCGTCACAAGCCTGGCCAATTACATCGCTTTTTTCTTTGGGCAGAACGCCAGCTTCGAAATTGGTGATAGCGGCCGCTTTTTTCAGGTACGCAAATGCCCGGATGATCTCTTTGGGCATTTTATTGATATCCTGTGCAATTTTGAAGTTGTCAATACTGCGTTGCGTTTGGGCACCATACAGAGCATCGGCAGGTACCTGCACTTCTCCCATGGTATCTTTTTCTATCCGGAATTCCATAAAGTAAAATTTGCGCAAAAATACACGGTTTCTATTATAAAAGGTGGGTCTCCCTCTCCAGGGAGGCTCACCTTAATGCCTTTTAATATAGAAGGGGAGCCGCTCCTGAAAGAGCGCCCCCCCTTTTATAGCCTTTTGCTTTACCGGATTATCAACTCACTCTTCAGCACAATATTCTCATACGGAGATTCCTGACCGGCCAGCTTTTTGTCTATAAGGCGAAATAACAATTCGGTGGCGCTTACCCCTTGGTCGTAGGGAAACTGTTCAACAGAGGCCAGCGGGGGATATTCTACATACTGTGTAACCGGCACATTGGCGTAGCTGACGAAGCAGAGGTCTTTATTGATGACCAGTTTTTTCTGCCGGGCGTATTGGATAGCGTCGAGGGTAACATAATCGTTAAATGAAAGAATGGCGGTAGGCCTTTTCTTAAGCAGTAATAAAGCGTCTATAGCCTTTCTGGTGCCCTCAACCGACAGATCGGTACTTACGATCAGCGATTCATCGACGGGCAATTTGTGCTTTTTATGCGCTTCTACATAGCCATCGAGCCGCTCGTTCTTCATATTCAGGGTAGCCGGTCCCTGCAAATAGGCAATACGTTTATGCCCGTTATTGAAAAGCCACTCCACCGCTTCCACGGAGCTGTCGTACAGGTTGCAGCTTACAGAATGAATGTCTTTGGCATCGGGCACGCGGTCAAAGAACACCACGGGGATGTCGTAATTCTTCATTTGCTCAAAATGCTCAATATGGGTGGTACTGCTGGAAATGGAGGCAATGATGCCATCTACGCGGTGGTTTTTCATTGTTTCCACCAGTTTTTGTTCGCGGGCCAGGTCGTTGTGACTTTGGCCAATGAGCACAATATATTTATGGTCCAGCGCTACATCTTCAATGCCATTGATGGCAGCTGAAAAAAATTCTTCCCGCAGGTTGGGCAGTACCAGTCCGATGGTGAACGTTTTTCGCTGTTTGAAGAAGATGGCTGTTTGGTTGGGTTCATAGTTTAGTTCAGCCGCCAGTTTTTTTACCGCCATTTTTGTTCGCAGGCCTATACTGGGATGATCGTGCAAAGCACGGGAAACCGTGGATGCGGAAATATTCAGCCGGCGGGCAATTTCTTTTATGGTGGGTAGTTTTTTTTCCATATGCAGGCTGAAGATATTTAATGTGAATGGAAAATAAATGAACAAACGATTGCGGAAAAATGCGAGTTAAAGGTTTCAGGTTACAAGTTACCGGGAATACACCCCATGCCACCTATAACCTGAAACTAATACCTGGTTATTTACCTTGAAAAACAGGCTTCCTTTTTTCCAGAAATGCGGTAGTGCCTTCCACCATATCATGCGTGGCAAAGCATTCGCCAAAGAGTTTTACTTCTTCTGTAAAACCATCCCGGGTATGATCAAAAACGGCATTGGCGGCTTTTATACAGCGGCCTACAGCCAATGGCGCCTTGGTGTTCACCAGTTCTAATATCGCTTTTGTTTTATTCAGCAGCTCTTCTTGCGGCACTACATAATTTACCAGTCCATATTGAAGGGCCATAGTTGCATCGATCATATTGCCGGTGATCAGAAATTCAATGGCTCTTCCTTTACCGATCAATTGGGTTAACCGTTGCGTACCCCCATAACCGGGAATTAAACCCAGGTTCACTTCAGGCTGGCCAAAACGGGCATTGTCCGATGCTATTCTGAAATGACAGGCCATAGCCAGCTCACAACCACCACCAAGAGCAAAGCCATTTACTGCTGCTACAATGGGTTTTGGTGCGTCTTCAATTTTTTTGAAAATATACTGGCCCTTGTGTGCGAGGTCCATTCCTTCACTGTGTTTCAATCCCTGGAATTCGCTGATGTCGGCACCGGCCACAAATGCTTTTGCTCCGGCCCCGGTGATGATCGCAGATCTGATCGCCTGATTATTATATACCTCATCAATGGCGGTATTTAATTCGTCGAGCACAGTCTTGTTAAGGGCATTCATTTTATCGGGCCGGTTGATGGTAATGAGCAGGATGGCATTTTCAATCGATGTAGTAATTGCAGAATACATGTTGCAGTTTTTTTGTTACAAATACAATCAATACCGTACAGGTGTACGATCGTGTTGTAAATCTAAACTAAATAGATGATTTGAAATTGATGATGTTGAGGTAAGCGGCTACGGCGCCTGCTCCGTCAATTACATCGCCATAGGCCTTGCCCGCCTTCGCTAAAGCTTCGGGCCAATGAAAAATGCAGCCTTTAGAAAAAGGCTGCCATCTGATAAGAACCTGTCCTAATAATATGTTTATATCTTATAGACTTCCTGATTGGAGTCGAAGGATTGTTTGTTTGACTGCTCAAAAATGCAAACAAAACCGGTGTGGGAAAAGCGACTTTGGTTGTAATGTGTAAAAAGATAGCTGAAATGCAATTATTGAATAATGAAGCGTTTGGGTGGCAGGCCCTGTTGGTTGGGTAAAGAACCGTATTTTTGGCCACTTAAATGTTGCTTGCATGACTCAAAATGTTAATCGCCCATTACGGGTGTTGGTAGCCAAGGTGGGACTGGACGGGCACGACCGGGGTGCCAAAGTAATAGCCACGGCCTTACGCGATGCAGGGATGGAAGTGATCTATACCGGCCTTAGGCAAACGCCTGAAATGGTGGTAAATGCCGCATTACAGGAAGACGTGGATGCTATTGGTATTAGTATTCTATCAGGGGCACATATGACCGTTTTTCCCAAAGTAATAGCATTGATGAAAGAAAAAGGAATGGATGACGTGCTGCTTACCGGCGGTGGAATTATTCCTGAAGAAGATATGCGTGAATTAAATGCCATGGGGGTGGGGAAGTTATTTGCACCCGGGACGCCAACTACGGAGATAGCTGGCTATATAAGTGAATGGGTTGCTAAGAATAGGAGCTTCTAGGCTTTAGACTTTGGGTTTGCAGCTTGTATAACGTCAAGCTGCAAACCTCAAGTTAAGCCTATAATAATTCCAGCACTTTCTTTATTCTAACAATAGTTTCTTCCTTCCCAATAATAGTTGCAATATCAAAAACGCCTGGCCCGAACTTACCACCTACCAGCATTATACGCAATGGCAATAATACTTCACCGGCCTTTATTTGTTTGGCGGTTGCCAGTTCTTTAAATCCATGCTCCAGATCGGCAGCATTCCAGTTGGTTTGTTGCTGCAAATAATTAATAACATCCCCAAAGAACGTCTGTTTGGCTTCGTTCCATTTGGGTTTTATTGCATCTACATCCCACTTTTGCGGCGTTTGGAAAAAGAAACGTGCCTGCTCAACAAAATCAGAAAGCAAGGTGCAACGCTCTTTTACCAGAGTTATCACTTTTTCCAATTGCGCATCATCAGCAACGGAAATGCCATTTTCGTCAAAAATACGTTTTACGTCTCCTTTCAGGCTGCCGGCATCTGTCTTCTTGATCCATTCATGGTTGAACCATTTTGCTTTTTCAAAATCGAACTTGGCGCCACCCTTATGAACACGATCGATAGCAAATTTTTGAACCAGTTCATCCAGCGTGAACAGTTCCTGATCAGTACCATCGTTCCAGCCCAACATGGCCAGCATATTGATAAATGCCTCTGGTAAAAAGCCCAATTCACGAAAGCCCTTTGTTAATTCAGTAGAGCCATCTTCCTTTTTTGTTGTCCAGTTCATGGCAAATACCGGGAAGCCCAGTCTGTCGCCATCGCGTTTGCTTAATTTACCATTGCCATCGGGTTTTAAGATCAATGGCAGGTGCGCCCATTGCGGCATTGCTGCTTCCCAGCCCAGGTACTTCCATAATAAAATGTGTACGGGTGCGCTGGGTAACCATTCTTCCCCTCTGAAGGCATGGGTTATTTTCATGAGGTAATCATCTACTACCACGGCCAGGTGATAGGTAGGCATACCATCGGCTTTTAATAATACTTTATCATCGACCAGTCCGGTATGAAAACTTACTTCACCCCTGATCATATCGGTGAAGGTCACTGTTTCATTTTCCGGCATGCGAATGCGGATCACATGAGGAACGCCATCGGCCAGCAGCCGATCGGTTTCTTCAAAAGTAAGCGCACAGGAGTTTCGCATCTCCTGCCGCACCTTGTGATCATATTGAGGCGAAGGATTTTCGGCTGTTTTAAACCGTTCGCGCATTGACTCCAGTTCTTCAGGCCGGTCAAATGCGTAATAGGCTTTTCCTTCCTGCACTAAAAATTCAGCATATTGTCTGTACAGGCTTTTGCGTTCGCTTTGGCGATACGGCGCAAAGGGGCCACCCACCTGTGGGCTTTCATCAGGCTGTAGTCCACACCATTTTAAGCACTCATAAATATAATCTTCGGCGCCCGGCACATAGCGGCTTTGGTCGGTATCTTCAATACGCAATACAAAATCGCCCCCATGCTGGCGGGCAAACAGATAATTGTATAGAACCGTTCTTACCCCGCCTAAATGAAGGCCTCCTGTTGGACTGGGCGCGAATCGTACCCTTACTTTTTTTGCCATAGGGCGCAAAGATAAGTTAATCAGCTGACCAGTTAACCAGTTGACGGGCGGACGAGGAAGTTGATAGTGTTGATAGGGTTGATAAGGTTGATAAGGGGAAGACGTAGGAGGCGGGAGGTTTGATGTTGAAAGATTGAGCAGTTGAAGGGGTGGTAAGTTGACCAGTTGACCAGGTTACTTGCAGGTTGATAGGGTGACAGCGTTGAAAAGGTTGATAGAGGGCTCTCGGCTGAGTCGAGACGGATTGCCGATTCATCCGCCAGCTGGCGGATCGTCTGCCGATTGCCGCATTGGGTTTTTCCCATTCACGTTTCCCGGCTTGTCGAGATTTCACGATTAAGCGAGGCCCGAATTTCGCAAACCACTGCCGACTGTGGATTGCCGACCTGTATTGCCATTGCCCATTCACTATTGCCTACTGCCTTTCTTCCATGTATCTTTATCGAATGCTAAAAAAGTTGATCTTCCTGTGTTTTTTGTTCATATATAAAATAGTGCCTGCCCAGTTAACGTACCAGAGCCTGTATGTGGATTATGACAGCGCCTGGACGTACAAAAATTTAAAGATCATTCCCATCAGGCCAAAAGGTTTTGGCGGGCTGGGCCGGATGGCACCAGATGTGGTCTCTTTAAGCCAGGCTATTGCCAATGGAACGGCTATTGTGACAGAACGCGGTACCGCTGCAACGGAAAATGTGCACTGGTTACGGATCAATAATAATGGCCCGAAACCCATTTATATAAGTTCCGGAGAAATTATTCTTGGTGGCCGGCAGGACAGGATGGTGGCCAAGGATACAGTGCTCCCTCCTTCCCCCAAAGATCAATACATATCAGTAATGTGTGTGGAAGAAGGCAGGTGGAGCGACAAGGAAAAAAAGTTTCAGTATAACAACTATGCTGACCCGGCCTTGCGAAAGGTGCTGGGACAAACAAATAATCAGGTATTGGTGTGGAAGGAAATATTTTCCCAGTTAGAGCGCAGCAGCACTAAATCGCCCTCGCTTGCTTATCTGGCTCGCCGGCACGATAAAAAATACACGCCTGAACAGGATGCCTATTTACGTTACTTTAATGAGAAATTTAAAAACAGCGATAGTTCAATAACCGGCTTTGTGTGTATAAGTGGCGATAAGGTGATCGGTTGTGATATTTACGCGGGTAATAATTTATTTTATGGTGAACTGCAACCACTATTGCATGGTTATATTGAAGAAGCGATCACGTTTGGTGGTACACCGGTAGTAAAAGATGATAAAGTAAAGGAATACCTTAACCCTATACTTGCCAATGAAACCTCGCAGGCAGAATATCTTAAAAAAAATGGCAAGTTGTATAAGTACAAGGAGAAAGTGGTACACATTACCGGTTACGCACAGTAATTTCAATTATTTTTGCTGCAGAGGACAGGATTAGTATGTTGTATTTTGTAAAAACACCCTGGTGGCTTAAGAAGCTTTATCCGAGTTGTGTTTGGGACATTCCCGTCAAAGAGAAAGTTTTATACCTCACATTTGACGATGGCCCGCATCCGGTAGTAACTCCATTTGTGCTTGATCAGCTAAAGCAGTACAATGCCAAAGGCACTTTCTTTTGTATTGGAAAGAACGTTGCCGCACACCCTGAAATTTATCGCCGGGTGTTGGATGAAGGGCATCGTACAGGTAACCATACCAATAATCATTTGAATGGTTGGAAGGTGACTGATGAACAGTACCTCCAAAATATTCTGACTGCAGGAAAATATATTGACTCCAATTTATTTCGCCCACCATACGGAAGGATCACCCGATTTCAGGTAAAGCTATTAACGGGTATCCGTAACTCTCCAATGAATAATAATTTTAGTATAATAATGTGGGACGTTCTCAGCGCCGACTTTGATGTTGCCTTAACGGGAGATGCATGCTCCTTAAACGTTATAAAGCAAGCCCAACCCGGTTCAATAATCGTTTTTCACGACAGTGAGAAAGCGTTCCCCCGTTTAAAAGAAGCATTACCAAAAACGCTGCAATATTTTAGTGAACAGGGATACCGTTTTGAAGCTATAGGACTGTAAAAAAACACCCGGATTTTTAGTGGGAAAAGCAGGACTTTGCGACAGTATGTCCTAAAAAAAAGTTGGGCCTGGGTAGACACCCTGGCCCGTTTTTAATCCGTACCCTATGAAAACTGAATTAAAGGTAAAGACTTTTTTGATTAATGCAAAGTTATTTCGTGGATCGAGCCATTTACCGTGAAAACAACGGTATTGTCACAGGTCCCGGAACCATAGTCCAGTACTGCCACTTGGTCATTCCCTTTTTTCAAACTGAGGGTTCCTTTGGAAATCCACCGGCAGGAGAATCTTTTCATGAGGGGGGTGGCAATGGCGGTCGACCATTGAAAATACTTCCCATTTAACTGAACCGATCCGCCGGCCTGACCGGTTATATTGTATGCATCATCAAGTGCTATGAGTGGGGTGGCACCGCCTTCTACCTGGGTTATCGTTTTTTCACTGTTCCATTGAATGTAATTGCCAGCCGACTGGCTTAATTTGGCATTGATAACCTGTATAGTATAACTTATTTTATCGGGCGAGCCGACGTTAGTAAGCTTATGTGTACCATCAACCCTTATGTTGTCCAGATAATAATTCTCAAAAGTGGTGGTGGCGGAATTGCCGGAAATAAACAGGTTGCCAGTATAAATAACGGAGATCTTGCCCTTGCGGACTCTGCCATCGCGGGCGGTACAGCCGCTGCCAAAGTCGATGGTTATTTGCAACGGAAAACGGGTGGCACTATTTAATTGTTTGGCTGCCAATGTATAACAGGTGGTGGAATCTACCCCATCCATTCTGCCCGAGCTTACATTCATTCTGCCAAATACACCCGTACCACCAATTCCAACTTCAGGGCTTACGCCCATTACATTATTAAAAACATCATCGAAGATCTCTTCAGCAGTAGCATCTGATTGGGAAGCAGCCAGGGCAAATTCTTCTTTGCCGGTGGCGGTACCAGATTCATCGTTCTGCTTTTTACAGGCCGATAAAAGAAGGCCCGTAATTAAAAGGTAGGTCATGATAGTTTTCATATGATAAACCATTGCGGCTTATGACGAAGGGGTAAGTAAATAGTTTAAGAGAATCCTACATTTTTTTTGGAATTTTGCGGCCGATATGAATCTTCAATTAATTGACACTCACACGCATTTATACGGAAATGAATTTGCCCAGGATATAAAAGCGGTTATAGAGCGGGCTGAAAATGAGGGCGTTCAACGGTTTTACCTACCGGGCATAGATAGCGAGACCCATGATGCTATGATACAGCTGGAGGCGGATTTTCCCGGTAAATGTTTTGCCATGATGGGGCTGCACCCCTGTTCCGTAAAAGAAGATTACAAACAGGAACTGGCCCTGATAAGCGAATGGCTGGGTAAGCGGGCTTTTAAGGCTGTGGGGGAAATAGGGCTGGATTATTACTGGGATAAAACATTTGTTGACGCTCAGCACGAGGCTTTTCACCAGCAAATAGAGTGGGCATTACACTATCAGTTGCCTATCGTGATCCATTCCAGGGATTCGATGGCCGATAGTATCCGGATAGTGGGGGAGCACCAAAAAGGTAATTTGCGGGGCATTTTTCACTGCTTTACCGGTACCTTGGAAGAGGCGCAACAGATCATTGACCTGGGTTTTTATCTGGGAATAGGGGGTGTGGTAACCTACAAAAATACCCATTTACGGGAGGTGGTAAAAGCGGTCTCAATTGAGAATATTGTGCTGGAAACCGATGCACCCTACCTGACGCCGGTGCCTTTCAGGGGTAAAAGGAATGAAAGCAGTTATCTGAAATATGTGGTGGAGAAGATTGCCGAGGTAAAAGAAATGCCAGTTTCGGCCGTTGCAACAATTACTTCAGAAAATGCGAAAAAAATATTCGGGGCCTAATGTTTGAAAATGTATTTTTGCTGCCCCTTAAAAAATGGAGACTTGTCCGAGTGGTTGAAGGAGCACGCCTGGAAAGTGTGTATACGGGAAACCGTATCGAGGGTTCGAATCCCTCAGTCTCCGCAAATGCATAATACATCCCGCCAACGGCGGGATTTTTTATTTCGGAGCGTTCACCGAGCTTGCTCGGGCGAATGCGCAGAAATAAAAAAGAAGGCACGCAGTGCCGGACGTATTTTGCATTTAAACCCCTCCTACAGGGATCGCCGGAGCGAAGCGGAGGCAATCCCTGGTATTCATGCGCCAGCTCGGACAAATAAAAATGCGAAGGCACGCCAGCACCAGTACTTAATTTGTTTAGCACCGTCCCGCCCAGGGATCGCCGGAGCGCAGCAGAGGCAATCCCTGCCACTTTGCTCAAATGCTAAGAAACTGTTAACGTTCACATGCATATGACGTCACCATCACGGGTTCACCAGACCGCAGCGCTGCCAACTCTTGTTGCTCAGGGGAAACTACTACTTATAACAAATAAAAAATACCCGGACGCACCGGTGCCAGAAATAAAAGGTACATTTAACCCTTCTCATCTAAAATCCAACATATGTCAAAAGTCATCTTCAATAACAAGAATGCGGTTTTCTTTCAGTCATTGAAAATGGCTACTGACAAATACTTCAATGAAAAGAATTTAAAAAAGACCGGGACCTGGGGATTATATTCTAAAACCATCATTCTGATTGTTGCCGCTGTTATATTATACGTTCCACTGAGTTCTTTTTCCCTCCCGGTTGCAGCCATTGTTTTAATGGCTGGGGTGTTGGGTTTTTTATCTGCCTGTATAGGTTTTAATGTTATGCATGATGCCAATCATGGGAGCTATTCTTCAAAAAACTGGGTAAATAACACCTTGGGACTAACCTTAAATGCATTGGGCGGCAATAGTTTTATCTGGCGGCATAAACATAATATTATTCATCACACTTACCCGAATGTTGACGGGATCGATGATGATATTGCAAAATCGCCTTTCATAAGAATGTGTAGTTCACAACAATGGGTGCCAATGCACAGGATTCAACATTTATATACTCCTTTGTTATATGCCATCAGCTCTATGATCTGGATCTTATTCCAGGACTTTGAAAAATATTTCAGACAGAAAGTGCATAATACAGATCTGCAGAAAATGAAAACATCGGACCATGTAGTTTTCTGGATCAGTAAGCTGTTATATTTATTCTTTTACATTGCATTACCAATATATCTTACAGGATGGCAACAATGGCTGGTATTTTTTATAAGCCTGCATGTTGGTTTGGGTTTTACCCTGGCCATAGTATTTCAACTGGCACATGTGGTAGAAGAAACCGAATTTACTTTTGCGCCACTAGACGAAATAACGCAAATTGAAAATGAGTGGGCCATCCATCAGCTAAAGACAACTTCCAATTTTTCGCCCAATAGTAAATTAGTCTCCTGGTTTGCCGGTGGATTGAATTACCAGATAGAACATCACCTGTTTCCCCGGATCAGTCATATTCATTATCCTGCACTGAGTAAAATTGTAAAAGGAAAGTGTGAAGAATTTAATGTTCCATACAATTGTATTCCCACATTAAATCTTGCGATTCAATCCCATTTCCGATTTATTAAATCATTGGGGAGGAAACCTGTTATGAACGCAGCCATTTGATCATGTGAGGGTAAGGCGTGAGGTTTAAACGCATGGCTTTTTTCATATTAACAGTCATTCCTATGTTTTCCAGCATCGAAAGACCAATATAATTTTTATCGCGGCAGCTATCTGTTATGAAATCACGTCCACCGCGATAACCTTGTTCATGAAAAACAAAGAAAGGATCGATTGATAAATATATGCAGGCTGCATAGGACCAGGCAATAGCCATGATCTCTTCACTTTCCCGGTTCTTTCTTTTGATAATTCCTTTTTCTGATAACCCCTGCCGCTCAAAAGCTGGTACAATGGCAATGTGACCGGCTTCATGCAAAATATCACCCGGATGCTCCAATGCATCTTTGTCGATGATGATTGTTCCTTTATTGATCAAAAGACCGGGTAAGAAACTCTTATTACCGATCTTTCTATAGGAGGTTTCAATTCCAATATTGTTTAAAAACTCAACACTTTGTTCTAATAAATCAATTTCAGGGGAATTGTTTTCCTTCATTAAGAGCTGTTATTAAGTGTCCAAACGTGGAATGTACGATTATTTCGACAAATGGCCCCGCCGGTCTTTTTTTATGGCAAAACAGTAACTTCGTTCAAACGATACAGTTGAAAAACGATTACTATTGTTTAATGGATAACCGCTATAAAAAATACTTTGCCGGACTGGACGAGTTACGTGGGATAGCCTGTTTAATGGTTTTGTTTAAGCATTTTACCACCTACAAAGACATGTATGGCATTGGGGACCGTTATACAAGCCTGATATTCGAGGGGTGGGGTATGGCCGGTCTTGATCTGTTTTTTATAGTAAGCGGTTTTTTGATCACTTATTTATTATTGTTCGAGCAATCGGTGCAAGGGAACATTTCAGCCCCCCATTTTTATGTGCGACGTATACTCCGGATCTGGCCGGTATATTTTATAGTTATTTTATTAAGTCACGTAGTAATGGTTTGGTGCACTGATTTTTTTGATCCAACAAATGACAATCCCGTCATAAAGCAACAGTATTGGGGACGGACCCTATTCTTTGCATTGATATTACCTCATATTACCTATTTGAAATATTATCCGGTAAGTGCTATTACCGCCCATACGTGGAGCATTGGTGTAGAAGAGCAGTTTTATTGGGGATGGCCCTGGCTGATTAAATTCATCAGGAAAAGACTGGCGCCCATTATGATCGCCCTGATTGTTCTGATGTTTATAAGCGAATTTGTATACTTCTATTTATATACACATAAACTATTGCTGGTTTCAAGCAAATGGATCAGGATGGCAAGTATGATAAACGCCTTTTTCTATTGGTCAAAGACCGGCTATTTTGCATTGGGCGGGTTGCTGGCTTATTGCTTTTTGAATAGGGAAGGGGTGAAGAAGTATGTTTGTCATCCTGCATCGCTTGTTGCTGCCTGTATGGGTGCGTTCCTTTTTACCTATTGGCATAAGGATATTATTTGTAGTAGTATGCTGCTGGCTTGCTCCTATACAATTATTGTAAGTAATGTAATCTGGCGCGGCAGTCCATTCAGGGGTTTAACAAGCCGTGTACTCAGGTATGTTGGCAAAATCAGTTATGGGGTGTATATGTATCACCCGATGGTTTTAATAGGCGTTCTGGGGGTGAATCGTAAATGGGGCTTCCCGGTTTCTGGGTTTATTCCTCATTTATCTTTATTTGTTATTGGTATTTCAACAGTAATAATCATTGCGGTCCTTTCTTATAAATATATAGAACAACCGTTTTTACGCCTCCGCTCCAAATACAGGTAAAATAAAAAGGCCCCAACGAAATAGTCGGGGCCTGGTATAGTGATTATACTTTCAGTTTAAACTACTGCGTTCTCTTCTTTTTTAGACCCTATGCGTATTGGATCTATAGCAGGTTTTACTTTTTTCTTTTTTCTCCCCAGGTAAATTAAAAAACCGGTTATCGGCAGTGAGAAGGCTACTATTGCCGCAATCAGGGCCAATAGCTGAGTAGGCCATCCAAACAGTTTACCAGTATGAATGGGTAAATTCATCCGGCGGATCTTATTGCCGGTTGAGGAATTTTTGAACAGGGATTCTTTTAACAGCTTGCCTGTGCCTTTTTCAAAATAAAGCACATCTGTCACGTTATCTACAGACGCTTCGCGGTTCATTTTGTTTACCGTTATAGCCAGGCTGTCTTTTTCAGGGAGCAATATTGTAAGGCGCCCTTTATAAGGCAGTTTTTCATTTGCCTGTTCGTACAACGATTCATAAAAACCGGCCTTAATGGGGGCTTTGGTGGTGTTGGCGGGCGCTTCTTTTTTAGGTGCAGGTTTGCCATCGGCCAATTGGTAAACGAGATTACTAAACCAGGGGTAAGCAAACACCAAACCTGTTAATGAAATAAAAAGCAAAATGATATGTACGTAGAAACCAGTTACTGCATGCAGGTCCCAATTCAGTCGTTTCCATTTTGATGACCAGGCAATACGGGTGCGTTGTTTCAGCATTTTCCAGCGTTTGGGCCACCATAATACAAGACCGGTAATGATCATGAGCACAAAAATGAGACAGGAGGCGTGGGTGATGGTTTTGCCTACTTCATCCATACACAAATGGCGATGCAGGTTAAGCACCACGCCAAAAAAGCGTTTATCAAACTCTCTTGCCCTGATCACTTTTCCGGTATAAGGATTTACAGCAATGTGCCAGGTATGCGTTTTTTTCTTTTTGGCATAGAAGATAGCAGTTTGCTCAGGAGCTTTGCTTTCCAGGTAAATACGGGTGATCTTGACAGATGAGTCGTATGCTTTTGCGGCATGGTACATACTGTCTACTGATACCCGTTGTGTATTTTGTGGTACAGCAACAGTATAGAAGTCTTTATTGGCCCATTCATCCAGCTCGTCTTCAAATACCAGCAATGTGCCCGTGCCTGCAACGATCAATACTACGAGCCCCGATGCCAGTCCCAACCATAAATGCAGCTTCCCAAAAATCTGTTTTAATGTCATTACTTGATATTGTATAAATATAAAAAGGAAGTCCCGAATTAACGAGACTTCCACTAATCAGAGCCTTAATCTGGTTGTATGTATGTAGCTAGAGATACAAACAGATAAAGACTTGCTATTTTGCTATACAGAAGTTCCATTAAAAACCGTAAACAGCAAAGAAATCCGGATACTGTCTGACCGGTATAAGTAAAACCTTTAGATAGCACTAACTGTGTACACTCATGTAAAGAACTTTTTTGCTTATTGGATAAAGGTGCTAAAATTTCCACTTAAGTCATTGACTTAACGGTTATTAGACCTTAAAACGTATAAGCTACGGTTGCCAGCCAGTTGCGGGGGGCGCCTGGGAACAATCGTACATAGTCGTAACCCCCTACCCAATACGTTTTATCCAGAACATTGTTCAGGTTGAACTGGATCTGGAATTTATCGATTTTATAATAGAGGGCTGCGTTCAATAATTCGTAACCAGGAATAGTTTGGGCCTGGTTCAGCGACAGGTAGCGTTTTGTTACGAAGTTGGCGCCTACGCCAATTCCGAATCCTTTTAATGCGCGGTCCTTAAAAGAGTATTTTGTCCAGATGTTACCCTGGTTTTTAGGCGCATTGGGTTTTTGCTGATTTACAAAATCTTTATCAGCACCACCGGCGGCTGTTAATTGGGCCTCGTTATAAGCATAGTTCAACACTACATTCCAGTTGGCGGTCAATTGTCCTACCATTTCAAATTCAAAACCCTTTGAGGTTTCTTTTCCAATTTGGATCATGCTGTCAACAGGTGCAGGAGCGGGTGCTGCATACAGGCCGTTCAACTGTTCGATCTTGTATACAGAAGTAGTTATTGATAAACGATTGTGGAACCATTCTGATTTAAAACCAGCTTCCACCATGTTGCTCTTCAAGGGATCAAAGGGGCCGCCAGAAGTGGGAGAAAAAGCTGATGTAGGCTGCGGATTGTAACCTTGCGTGTACATAGCATAGGCATTGATGTTGGGCGTTATTGCATATACTGCTCCGAAACGAGGTAATAAAGCGGTTTGGTTGACCTTGCTCTCGTTGGCTTTTGTATAATTCTTTTTATCAGTGTACCATTCATAGCGCAAACCCAACAACACCTGTAATTTGCCCAGGGTAACCTGGTCCTGAATATAAGCGCCGTTCAGATAATTATAGTGAGGAATGGTAGATTCATTGGAGGCTGGGGCATAAACATATTTGGAAGCGTCTTCTATGTTATGCTCATTCTTTACGAGGTCGTACGTTGGTACATTGGGTTTCATCAGATTTAACGTAGTATCAACCCCATTAATTTGTGTTTTGTATTTATAGGTTACAAAATTGGCGGAGTCTTTTGAGCTGTAAGCGGCTGTAGTACCGTCTTTTTTAAGATAGCCGGACGCTGTTAACTGGGCGGCGCCAATGGGTAATTTGTCCTGGGCATAGTCATATCCTATCACGATCTTATGTTCCAGCGCACCCGTGTTCATTTTGTGAGTAAAGTAGGTGGAGATATTATCGTTGAACGCTCTTGACTTTCTATCGAAAACCTGACGCTCAATTAAAAACGATACCGGTTTGCCATAAATATCTCTAGCATAGGTGTTAGAACTGCGGTGTTCGAACAGATCTTCAGAATAGCTGGTCCTGATAAAAGCTATGTTGAAAGATGTATTGCTGGTGAAGTCGTGTGTTAAGGAGGTGGTGATGCTGTATTGTTCTTCATTTAAATGATCGTTCACTGCATTCAGTGAAAGTGATATAGGGGTAGAATACAGATCATTGGTGAATACGGATTGACCACGGTCTATACGGCTGTTTGATTTATTGTATACGAGATCAAAGTTCAGCCTGGTTTTATCTGTTGGGATGAAACTGATAGAAGGCGCCAGTACAATATTCTTTTCAAACTGCAGGTCACGGAACGACTGGGCATTCTCGTATGCGACGTTCATGCGGTACAACAGTGTTTTGCTGTCGTTCATGGGACCGGTTGCATCGGCCAGTGCTCTGAATGTGTTGAAGCTGCCAGTGATGAAAGAAACTGAGTTCCTGGTTTGATCGAGCGGTTTTTTTGTTACCCGGTTAATAGTACCACCGGGTGAGGCGTTACCAAAAAGTGCGGAAACGGGGCCTTTGATCACTTCCACTCTTTCGAGGTAATTCGCTGGTGGTTGTTTCCAGAACGAAGAGTTGGCCCTTAACCCGTTTACCAGCATGGTGGCATTGCTGGATGAAACCCGGAAGCCTCTGATGGCAATGTCGTTATTGGCGGTAAACTGATTTACACCGCTAAAATTCTTTACTACATCGCCAACGCGTGCGGCAGCCTGGTCCTGCATCACTTCCTTGGTAACATAACTTACCGATTGAGGCAGGTCTTTCAATGGTGTAGCGGTTTTGGAACCTATGAAAGAAGTGGTGTTCTTGTATCCGGTTTCGCGGCGGCCGGTGATCTCCACCTGTTGCAATTCATATTGGGTCGCTTTCAGGGTAAAGTCAATGGTTTGGGTTTCGCCTGCTGTCAGACTCACCTTTTGGATGGCAGGTTCATAACCAATTAATGACACCTGTAAAGTATAAGAGCCGGGATTCAGATTTATTAATTCGTATTGTCCGGTTGATGTAGTAACTGTTCCTATCTTTTTTCCTTTTATAAAAACAGATGCGGAGGTAAGGGTGTCGCCTTTTTCGTTTTTCACAATACCTTTTACAGTGGCTTGTTGACCTATTACATGTATTGCAGTAAATAATAACAGTGCCAGAGCGTAAATTCCTTTCATGATGTTTTGCGCAAATAAATTTGCGCAAAGTTCTCCTTAATGGACCTTTTGAGCTTACGCAATTGGAAACACCATTTACGCAAAGAGGAAAGAATTTTGCAAAATGCCCTTTAGCAAAACAATTGTTAGTTATTCTGATTTATACCGCTGAACAAGATATAATCCGGCCAACGTCAACAACATACCGGCAACGGTAAAAATGCCAATGGGTTCCTGCACCATAACACTGGCAATAACAAACCCGAACACCGGGCAAAGGAATAACCAGAAGGAGGCTTTTACCGCATTGTCTCTCAGCAGGTACAACCAGAGTTGAACGCCAATGATAGATACCGGAATGGCCAGCCAAAGCACGGGCGCCATCATGTTATAACCCCATATATTTTTTGTTTTGTCATACGTGGCAATGGCTACTGGTAATAGAAACAATCCACCCATCAGGGTTTGCCAGCCATTGATGGTAAGTATGTGCAGGTTGCCCCATTTTTGTTTGGAGAAGTAAATAACACCGGTTGAGTAAATGAGCATGCTAAGCATTAACAAACTAATGCCACCGGGTGTGGCAAAGCTGTGTTCAAACAAAGGCCAGGCAGCCAGTGCTACCCCGCACATGCACAACACCAGGCTGGTGACGGTAACCAGTCGTAAGCGTTGCCCAAAGATCATTGTAGACATCAGGCTGATAAGCACCGGGTTGGTGGCAATGGCCAGGGAACCTAATCCGGCAGATACATGTTGCATGGCCAGTACATAAATGCCCAGGTAGAGTGCATTATTCAGTAAGCCATAGATGGCCAGTTGTTTCCATTCCTGTTTTTGCGGAAGACGTTTGCGTAAAATGCCATGAGAAATAAGCAGCATTAACGATCCGGCAATAAAAAAGCGGGTAACACAGATCACAAAAGGTTGTGCAACCTGCAAACCAAATTTGGTAGCTACCGCTGCGGAAGGCCATAACATTGAAAATCCTATTCCAATTATAAACCATAACCAGCCTGTCGATTTCTTGTTTCCCGGATCGCCTGTTTGCTTCAATGCTTGTTTTTTTGGATGGCAAAAATAACTCTAGTTGATGAATTGAAGAAAAGTAGCGGGTGGATCACCTGGGGGCCTCCTTTGCTATGGTTTTGGCGACGGAAGGAGGTAGGAATTAGGAAGTAGGAGATAAGAAGAACGTATAGAGCAGTAGGTGTAGGAAAAAAAAATAGGAAGTACGAACATGAGGTTCATCGTACTTCCTATTTCTTACTTCTTACTTCAGTTTATTCAACAAAGAGCTTTTCTATTTTTGAACCGTTGTCTGTTATTACGTTAATAAAGTACATGCCTTTGTTTAGCTGGTGAACGTCTATGGGGTTATAAGTGCCTTTTACGTTCACTGTTTTAATGAGGCGGCCTATGGCATCCCGCACGTCAATGCGGTTACAGTTCACAGAGGTATTTACATACACGGTGCCTTTTGTTACGGGATTTGGCAGCAGGCTGATAGTGAAATCATTATCAGAGTTATTGATGGTACGTACCGGTGAAAAGGCATACTTCGCATCGTTATCCATTGTTTTAATGCGGTAGTAATTGATACCGGTTGCCATTTGTTTATCGGTAAACTGGTATTTGCTTACAGTAGAGGTATTGCCACTTGCAGGTACAGAACCAATGGTCTCATAATGGCTGCCGTCTGTACTTCTTTCTATAATGAATTCTTTGGTATTGGTTTCCTGCAGGGTTGTCCATTGTATTAAAGCGGTAGCATTATTTTTTGTAACGGAGAACATGCCTAAAACCATTGGTAGCGGCATATTTTGCCCGGGACCACCGCTATTGATCCAGAATTCAGAGAAGTTGCTTACCTGGTATTCGGCATAATAACCATTGTCATATGGTATTATGTCCACGTTCGATGGCGTGATAAAATTAAAGGTACCGTTCAGGTCATCGAGCAGGTTGCCATTTTCTTCTGCCGGTGCATTGCTGTATTGGGTAACGCCTGCTGCATAGGCATCTGAGATGGTACTGCAACTGCCGCAACCGGTAGCGTTCATGAGGTTGCGGGCTTCTGATTCAAGGAAATAATATCGAACCGTTACGGGGCCCGTTGGCACACTGGCAGGTTGTATCACAATATTTCTATCGAGATAATATTGTCTTCCATCATTGCGTACGCCGCTGGAATTGATGTATACTCTTACATCTGTGCTGCCCAGGTTTTGTCCATTCGGGTTTATAGATACTACGCGGTTGCCGCCAGTATTAAAGTGTGTCCAGCCAGAACCACTTACCGTTTGTGTTAAGCCACTGGTAATATTTGGCCCGTTGTAAATGGCTGCTTTGTCAAATATATGAATGTCGTCGATGCCTACCCCTTCATAAGTAAGACCGGCATCAGCCGTCATAGCGATCCTGAACCGGACTGTGGAGGCATGGGAAGGAATATCATGGCTCGATACACGCCAAATGGGGTCGGCCCCATTCCATCTGTTGGCCGCTGCATTGTACCAGTTGATACCGCCGCTGCTGTTAGTACCCAGTTTATTCCAGGTTGTTCCGTCGGTGCTGTATTCAACCCAATGGAAATCCCAACCGGATTCCGTTCTATAGATGTGACTGAAAGAAAGCACCGGTGTTGTTAAACCACTCAGGTCAAAGCAGGGTGAATACAGGTATGATGATTCATTATTGTTATAGTTACCTGTTAAGTTGGTAACCCAGGCTTTTGTGCCATTGGCTGCTTTGTTTATGATAGTGCCGCCAGGGGTACCCCATTGCCAGCTGCTGTTTTGTCCGCTGGCATACCAGCTGCCTGCACCAGTCTCGAAACTTTCCAGGTAAGGAAAGCTGTTGACAAGGGTAGTAGTTTGGAAGGTAGTGGTCACCGTATCGTTCGACCGGTAGTTGTCTGTAGGATAGTCGACATATGTTTTTAACGTGTATTGTTTTGAGGCCGACAGATCGGCTTTTTGCACAAACGTATAATTAAGTACCTGGCCAGGTGTCAGGGAAGCGATGGTATCCGTGACCACGGGGTTAGTATTTATCTGGTATGTGACGGGGACGTTGGTAAGGGTTCCCGGACTTGAATTTTTTACCTGAACGGTTATTGATTCGGCAGCACTTAATGAACATATATTGGCTGTTGCCGGACTTATCAATTGTGTTATGCTTGCATCGTCTGTGGTTAGGGTAATGGTTATATCATCAAATGTATAACCATCATCGAGGTTGCGATCCACTACTACCGAGTTGGTTGAATTGTAGCCATGTTCGCCAAACCTCACCTGGAAACTACTGCTTACTGTTTGGGCCGGGGAAGCATTGGCCAGCGTTTCGGTTATATTGACCGGTGTAGCAGGCAGGTATATTCCAAAATCAGCTGAGTTGACAGGGAGTGTATACACAGGGATCCAGGCATCGTTCTCACTGCCCCGGATATAAACTGTGTTATTGGCTGCCGGGAAATCAATGCCCTGGTTTTGAAAATAGAAGGTAAGCCATAACTGCTGACCACCGGTATAGTTACTCAGGTTAAAGGTGGTAATGAGGTTATCTTGCTGAATACTGCTATTGGCTTTTTGATCGAGCGTTACTGCCCGATTACCGGTTCTGGCTATGCCTGTATTTACAAAAGTGCGGGCCCGTCCATTACTGGTCTCGGCAAAGAAATCGCAGCGATCAAGCCCGGTAAAGCCAAGGGTGCCGGTGGTATAACTTTGTTCAGCAGCTGTTTCAAACCCTTCGGTATAAGAGGGACTTAAAAGAAGGGGATCGTTTCTCAAATGCTTCACCACAGTTACCAGCGTGTCGTTGAGGTGTGAAGGATCGCCGCCAAAATCAACCCAGGCTTTTATGGTATAGGTCCCTTCTAATGAGAAATCGAAGGCCGTACCGAAGGTATGAGTATAAGTACCGTTAGCTGCAATGGTTTGTGTAGGGCCTTCCATTACAGTTGAACCGCCATTTACCTGATAATAAATGTTGAAAGTTCCTGATGCAACGGCTGCACCTATATTCCTGATCCGGACCTGGGGAGCGACCAACCCTAATTGTGAGGTGGTAAATTTACGGCCGGTTACAGGAGCTATCAGCAAATCAGTTGTGATGTCATTATCGAAAGATGGTGATGCACAGGCGCCACCGGTTGGGATGATACTTTGTCCGAGTGAGCGCCGGCCGGGTGTTGCACCCAATTTCGGACGTACAGCCAACCAATAGGTGCTGTCCTTATTCAACCCGCCCAAAGTATAGCTGGTGCCTGTTGTAGTGGCTATTACGCTCATATCGTCGCCTTTCAGCATCATGATATCGTAACTGGTGGCTGCAGTGATGGCGCCCCAGTTAAGGTCAACATAACCCGTACAGGCATTGGTAAGGGTTACAACAGGCTGATCTAATATGGTGAATGTAAAATCGCTTATATCTGTAGTAGCGGTGCCGTTGCGTTTTACGCGTACCAGCGCTGTAGCTGAAGGGGACGATGGTACCGTCCACAAATAAGTACGGGCAGTAGCAGCAACGTTGTTGTCGATGGTTGTCCAGCTGCCGCCATTATTGAGCGAGTATTCAATGGTAAAGGGGTTAGTGTCGCCATCAAAAGCGCTCCAGCGAATGTACTCACCTTCGCCAGGGACCAGGGTTTCGCCGCCAAATGGATACATAAGATTTATAGTGGGGGCAATAACCTGATACGTTACCACAAAATCCTGTGGGCCCCATGGTACAGCAGTACCGGTAACTGTTACTGAGAAGTTACCTGCGGGTGGGTTATTGATAACTACCTGTTCAATATTGTTTCTGGAATCCACACCTTCTACTGCCACATTGTTTACATTGCCTGAAGATGGATCGAGTATCAAAGGGCGATGAAGGATGGCATCGGAACCAGTAACTGTAAGGTCCAGATCGTTTACGAGGGTGGTAGCAGCATACGGAAAGGCTGAAGGATCATTCCAGTGGAGTAAGATCTTTATCTGGGCCATACCCGCAGGCACCCCGGTAATAGTAAAAGTTTGTGAACCACCATGGGGTGTTACGCCGTTGAAGTAGTTATTGTTCTCAAGAGCCTGTACTGCGTTTAGGGCGTTCAACGAACCAAATCCAAAGGTAAAATCGGGTCCGGGATTACCGAGGTCTTCGGCACCATTACAGGCTACTGCTTTTATTAAGGCGGCGGTAGGGTTGGTGCCGCTATTTAACTGGCGATAGCGTTCGTATAATAGTCCCATTGTTCCGGCAACAGTTGGTGCTGCCTGACTGGTCCCTGACAAGTCCCAATATCCGTTAGACGGAATGGTAGAAATAATACCCTGGCCACCTGCAACGATCTCTGGTTTTAACCGCCCATCAGCAACGGGACCGCGGCTCGATAAACCGGCAATGGTATTGTTGCTGGTTTCCAATGCGCCAACCGTTAATACGTTCTTCGCGGTTTGAAAACCTGATTTTACCGTTCCAAATGCAAAGGGGAAGGGCGAACAGGTTAAGGCGCCATCGTTACCAGCTGCAAACACGTGTAAAATTGTACGGTCGACATTCATGAGGTAATCTACATAATTACTCAAATAATCATAATCGCCCTGGCCAAGGCAACCCGCTGCTGCACCATGATAGGAGTTGTTGGTAATAACCATATCATAATCGGCTACATAATAGGGCGAGTTCACCAGAATATCGCTGAAGTACTGGCCTATGAACGTTGCTTTTGGCGCCATACCCTTATACTTCGGGTTTACAATACCGGCCCCGCCCATGGTTCCCATGGTATGGGTGGCATGACCGGAGGCAGCTGCCTGATTCCTGTTAATAAGGTGCACCGCGTTATCAATATGGGTGCTGGCATCCCCATCATCGCCAATTCCCATGTATACATTGGCGCCCTGCAGGTTACGGCCGGCTGGGGTGCTCACCATGTTAACGCCATGGGTACCCCGGTTTCTGTAGTTGAGGCTTACCTGCTTCATTTGCTGGCTGCTAACATAAGCCACGAAGGGAAGTGACGCTACTTTTTGCACCACACTGGCTGTACCATCAATAAACACTACATGGGCGGGTTGTATTTTGGTTTCCACTATCTGGGCGCCTGCCTGTTTTAATTCAGCAATGGCGGTGGCTTTATCAATATTCCCGTAAAAACTGACCGCTATTAATTTGTCGGGGTCACGCATGGTTTCGCCCAACTCTTTTTGTAGCACCGGGGCTATTTTGGTTTTTGTTTCCAGCGTATAAACGGCGCCGATGGTACTCTTTTTAAGCAAACCTGGTGCAAGTCTGTCGGTTATTTCGGCTAAATACGTATTGTCGGGTATATAATCATATAATAAGATCCCTTCCTGAGCAAGGGCTTTCCGCTCTGCTGCATCGGGAAGTTTTGTAAACTGAATAAGTGCATAGTACCTGCTTCTGAAATGGTGTTTGCTCAGGGAGTCAGTAAGATGCAGGTCATTGCGAAGGTTTTTGTTTTTAGAGAGGGGACCACTTTTTAACTTAACAGGACGAATGATCTCCTGGGCCGAGCTCTTTATGGATACGAACAATGAAAAAGCTACGAGTAACGGGTACTTCATTTAAGGGTATTTTAATAGGATAGTGGTTTTCAGGGATTTAGAATAATGGAGAAAAGGTAGATAATATAAACGGAAAGTACAAGCAATTTATTATAGCCCCGGTAATTGCATAAGCGGCACTTAATCAAATTGTTATATGTTGTTTCCTGAGCAATTATTTCCATTGCCGGCGATGTCTGGATTCTCTGTATCTCTGTGCTTTGCGAACCGGGTTGTTACACATAATTTTGCAACCGAATAGTTACATAAACCAATTGTATGCGTCGTGATGTTTTTCAGGCTATTGCCGACCCAACACGGCGGGAGATCATTGGCCTGCTGGCCAATAAATCCCTGACCTTGAATGGGGTGGCTGAGAATTTTGAAATAAGCAGACCTGCTATTTCAAAGCATATTAAAATATTAACTGAATGCGGCCTTGTAATAATAAAGCAACAGGGACGGGAGCGTTTTTGTGCGGTAGATTTCAACCGGTTGAAAGAGGTGGCGGAATGGGTAACACAATACCATCGGTTCTGGAATGAGAAGCTGGATGCATTGGGTAGCTTTTTGGAAGGGGAGTAATAAACAAAAAGCCCGGAATCATGTTCCAGGCTTTTTTATTTAAACAGAGATTATTATCTACTAATGGTGGTGATGCTGGTGTTTTTCAGCTTCTTTAGAGAACTCTTCTACAGTAACCGGCTTTTCAGTGGCGTTTACTTTTGTTTCAACCAGGTCAAACACTTTCTCGGTTTGAATACGGTGGTAAGCATCTTCAACAAACTTACGGTCTTTCATCATACGGGTGATGTATTCTGCAATCCATGGTTGTTCTTCATCCTGCAGGTTCATGCCCATGTATCCGAATAACTGTTGTTTGGCGAAAGCTTCGATGTCTTCGTTCTTTACTTCGATGTTATTTTCCTGTACCAGTTTATCGGTGATCAAAGTCCATTTAAGCTGGTTGGCGAACGTAGGGAATTCATGTTCTACTTCTTCCTGAGATTTAGGTTGTTCACCACCGGTTTGCATCCAGCGTTTCAGGAACGATTCAGGGAATTCGATCTTGGTATGGTCTACCAGTACGTGATAGATCTCGTGCTGTAAATGATTTTTCGTTTGCTTATCCCAGTAGCTTTGAATTTCTTCTTTTATTTCATTGCGGAATTCTGCTTCTGTTTTGATCTCTTTTTTGGGATAGATCGTCTTGAAGGACTCTTCATTCAGTTCTGCTTTTTCAACCAGGCCAACTTTGGTGATGGTTACGTTGAAGAATTTAGCAGCAGCGGCTTCGTCATGTTTATCAAGGCCGAGGTCGCTCAGTACCCACTCTCTTTCTTTTTCGTCGAAGGCTTTATTTAACTG
This sequence comes from Niastella soli, assembly GCF_017742245.1. Lineage (GTDB taxonomy): Bacteria > Bacteroidota > Bacteroidia > Chitinophagales > Chitinophagaceae > Niastella > Niastella soli. The sequence continues at coordinate 589,575 of NZ_JAGHKO010000001.1, read as the reverse complement.
AATGTTGAATACATCATCTTTTTTCTTGCCGGTAAGGGTGCTGCGTACTGCTTCTGCAAAATATTTTACCAGGAAAGAATTATCTTTTTTAATGCCGCCTTCAATTTCGTTACCGTTTGCATCGGTTTCGGTGAAGGTTACATTTAATACGTTGTCATCTTCAGAAACTGCATCGCGGTCAACAAGTTTGCCATGACGCACCTGTAAACGGTTTACTTCATCATTGATCATTTCTTCAGTAACCGTTACTTTATGGCGGGTCATTTTTTCTTTGGCCAGGTCAGCTACGTCAAATGAAGGTTTTAACCCTACTTCAAAATCAAACACGTACTCAGTGGGGTTATTCATGTCTAATTTAGGGGCTTCATCCGTAGCAAGCGGTAAAGGCTGAGCGAAGATCTCCAGCTTTTCATTTTGCATGTAATTGCCGAGTTCTTTCTCTACAGTTCTGATCACTTCATCAGCAAATACTGACTGGCCATGCATTTTTTTGATCATGCCTGTAGGGACCATGCCTTTACGGAAACCAGGTATATTGGCCTGTTTGCTATAATTCTTGAGTGCTTTTTCAAAAGAAGGCAGATAATCTGCTCCGGCTACTTTTATGGTAATCTTATCATTCAGCAGTCCGATATTCTCTCTGGTAACTGTTGCCATAGCGCTATTTTTTAAATTGGGTTGCAAAGGTAAGGCAAACAGAGAACTCGGTCAAAACGAGTCGGGATGTATAATTCCAGTTAGTCTTTATCCTGCAAAATAAGCAGGGGAACGTGGGTTTCGTAGGCCATAGCCGTGGTATGGTTCTTCGAAAATACCCTTTCAAGAAAAGTATGTTTATGGGCCACCATTACCAGTAATTCGCTGGAATGTTGTCTTAAATATCTGCTAATTCCTTGATTTACAGATGGTTCTTCGGTGGTGACGTATTCGTGGTCGTACCCTTCAAAAATAAGTTCACTACTTTTTTTACCGGTAAACTCCAGTTCGGAATTTCCGCCATGGTGTTGCCGGACAAACAGAATATGTGTTTTTGCAGCAAAGGCCCGGGCCAGTTCCAGCAGGGGATTGAACAGCCGGGTGCTGGTTTTATAGCTAAAATCGCTGGCGTAAGTAATATTTTTTATGGGGGTATAGGCCGCGTCGTGGGGCACCACCAAAACGGGGGTTTTTACTTTACGGGAAACGTTGATGGTAGTGCTGCCAATGATCTTGTCGAGCCCTCCGGCGCCCTTCATACCCATTACTATAAGGCCAATGTCTTTTTCCCTGGTCAGGGTTTTTATTTCATCTGAAGCGATGCCAATACGTACGAGCCACTCTATTTCAAGCCCAAAATCATCGTGCAGCCAGTCTGCTTCTTTTTTTATTTGCTCCTCATTCTCTTTTTGCAGGTTATCTACAGTAACCATGGCATATGGCACCTCGCTAATGGGGGTAGGCAGCATATAGGCATGGAAAAGGAGCAATTTAGTATGTAATAATTTGGCCAGTTCTGCTGCAAATACAGCAGCGTTGCGGGATGCGGGCGAAAAATCCACCGCTAAGAGGATGGTTTGCATACATGAAGTATTAGGCTGTATAAAGTTAGCAAGTTTACCAATGCACCGGATGATAAATACCTGTATCACAGATGACTTTTGTCAGCTCTAATAATAGATCTTAATAAAAAAAGTGGGCCAGTTTCAGCTGGCCCCTCGTTGGAATTTTTGGATCATGGGCGCACCGGCTATAATACTATACTTGCCGCAAGGACTGCCATCTCCAGGGGGCTTTTGTAATAGGTATCACTACGATTAGGACCGTTTACATACGTTACTTTGGCATCACAGCTCAATTTCGAATAACTTAATGTCGTCTGAATTTTGGTTGTTTTTAAGATCCGGAAGGAAACGCCTGCGCCAATACTAAAAAGATCTTTCCCAGAGATGTTATAATAATAGTGGCCCGAACCATAATTTTCGGTTGAATGTGCCTTATGCCATTGCGCGGTGATAACAGGGAAGGCTTTTTTCGCTTTAAAGTCTGTAATGGTAAGGTCGGCCCCGATTGGGAGTGTAACAGGTGCTATTTCTTTTAAATTAAAATAACCGGCACTAAAACCTAAAGCAGCATAACGGATTTTAGCCCCGGCCGCACCAAAAATAGCAGGTGCCACCTGGCCTCCTCCATTTTGTGGAGCTTCTTTACGTGCTATCGAGAATACCAGAGCGGGAGAAACTTTTACATAAAGATGTTCTTTAATAAAACTGCCAGTTTTTTGCTGGGCAAATAAAAGTGCAGGTAAGAAAAAGATGCTAATGGTAAGGAGTCTTTTCATGAAAATAAAGTTTACAGAAACAGGTTTTTTAATAAAACAGTCTGTTCTCTATTTTCCCTATTGCCTTTTGGGGGATATTAATTGATTGAATTTAGTAAAAAAAATGGAATATCCCTGTTTAAGGTGACGAGAATAAAAAAGTGGGCCATCTTTGCAGATGACCCACCTTGGGAATTGTGCGCATGGAGGGACTCGAACCCCCATACCTCGCGGCATCAGATCCTAAGTCTGACGTGTCTACCAATTTCACCACATGCGCTTTTCAGTTCTCAAATATTACTTATATATTGAACTTCGAACCTTGATCTGAGAACTCCGATCTGATTCGGGGGTGCAAACATAGGGCATTTTTACGTAAATTCGTTAACTATGGATTCTGTTGCTGTGATACCGAAATATAATTTGAATGAAGAGCAGGAAAAAAAGCTGATTCTCCGTGAATACCGAGCCCTGTTACGTGTTTTGAAACCAAAATTAAAACCGGGTGATAAGGAATTGCTCCGCCGGGCATTCGAAATGGCGGCAGATGCGCATAAGACTATGCGCCGAAAGAGCGGGGAGCCTTATATTCTTCACCCCCTGGCCGTAGCCCGCATAGGCATTGAAGAGATTGGTCTGGGTGTTCGTTCCACCATATGTTCGCTGTTACACGATACCGTTGAGGATACCGATATAACCCTGGAAGATATTGAACGGGAATTTGGTACTGAAATAGCCCGTATTGTAGATGGGTTGACGAAGATCTCCAACATTATTGACGTCAATGCATCGGCGCAGGCGGAGAATTTTAAAAAGATCTTACTTACCCTCACCGATGACCCCCGCGTTATTTTGATCAAACTGGCCGACCGGCTGCATAATATGCGTACGCTCGACAGTATGAAGCGGGAAAAACAACTGAAAATTTCTTCCGAAACCGTTTATGTATATGCTCCGCTGAGTCACCGTATGGGTCTTTATACTATCAAGACCGAAATGGAAGACCTGGCTATGAAGTACCTGGAGCCGGAAGCCTATAAGGAAATTGCCCGCAAACTGGCAGAAACAAAACGGGAACGGTCGCGATATATTAATGAATTCATCAAGCCAATAAAAGACAAACTCGATAAAACCGGGTATCAATTTGAAATTTATGGCCGGCCCAAAAGCATCCATTCCATCTGGAACAAGATGAAAAAGAAAGGGGTGGCTTTTGAGGAAGTATATGACCTGTTTGCCATCAGGGTTATTTTGGATATTTCCCTGGAACAGGAAAAAGAAGGCTGCTGGAAGGTATATTCTGTAATTACTGATGAATACACTCCCAGTCCTGAACGTTTACGTGACTGGCTGAGCAATCCCAAATCGAACGGGTATGAGGCCCTGCATACCACCGTAATGGGCCCGCAGGGAAAGTGGGTGGAAATACAGGTGCGTACCCGGCGGATGAACGAGATCGCAGAAAAAGGGTTGGCCGCTCACTGGAAATATAAAGAAGGTACGGCTGATGAAAGCCGCTTTGATAAATGGTTTCAGCAAATACGGGAAGTACTCAATAATCAGGACAGCGACTCCATCGATTTCCTGCATGACTTTAAAACCAGCTTCCTGGCTGAAGAAATATATGTTTATACGCCAAAGGGCGATGTGAAAATGTTGCCGGTTGACAGTACAGCCCTGGACTTTGCCTTTGCCATACACAGTGTGGTGGGGTCGCAATGTATAGGTGCCAAAATAAACCATAAGCTGGTACCCCTGAGCCATAAATTGCGTAGTGGCGACCAGGTGGAGATCATCACCTCCAGCAAACAAAAGCCTAATGAAGACTGGCTGAATATTGTGGTTACCGCTAAGGCGAAGAGTAAGATCAAGGACGCATTAAAGGAAGAGAAAAGAAAGGTGGCCGATGAAGGCAAATATGTGCTGCAGCGAAAGATGGAGAACATGGGGGCGGCCTTTAATCAGCATAATGTAGATATACTGGCCTCTTTTTATAAACTTCCCTCGCCGCTCGATCTGTATTATCAGATCTCTGTAAAGGCCATTGACCTGAAGGAGCTGAGCGAGTTTCATTTACTGGGTGATAAGCTGGAACCACCCAAGCCTATTCGTCCTGAAATAAAACAAGACACAATCCATGCGTTGCCTAAAAAAGATGCTGAATTGATCATCTTTGGAGAAAGCAGCGATAAGATCGTGTATAATCTGGCAAATTGTTGTAAACCTATCCCCGGGGATGACGTATTCGGTTTTGTAAGTACCGGAAAGGGGTTAACCATACACCGCACCAATTGTCCTAATGCGGCCCGGTTGCTGGCCAATTATGGACACCGGGTTGTAAAAACAAAATGGGCAAAAAATAAAGAGATCTCCTTCCTTACCGGCTTAAAGATCGTTGGCCTGGATGATGTGGGTGTAATACATAAGATCACCAATTTAATATCGGGCGAAATGAAGATCAATATCAATGCCATGACCATTGAGGCCCGGGAAGGTTTGTTTCACGGGAATATAAGGGTGTATGTGCATGATAAAGAAGAACTGGATGATCTGGTAGACAGCCTGAAGAAACTGCCTGGTATTGAAACAGTTGACAGGTATGATACAGAACAGCAATAGTGTTTGCTGATTTTGGGATCTTGCGATTTGGGGGATATCCCCCTGATCCTACAATAAATTTTTCCGGTTTCATGATTGGAAAAACAAACGGTTGTTATGTTTACAACTGATTTTTGGGGTTTTGAAGCAAGCCTGAAATCTCAAAATTTAGAAATCACAAAATCTCAAAATGTCTTAGTGTTTTTAACCTATTTTTGCCCCCGTTTGCTAGAAATTATTCAAATATTTAATAATGGTTGATGTTTTATTAGGTCTTCAATGGGGCGATGAAGGCAAAGGCAAGATCGTGGACTACTTTGCTCCCAATTATGATGTTATTGCCCGCTTTCAGGGAGGTCCCAATGCAGGCCATACGTTATATGTAAACGATAAAAAAGTTGTTCTCCATCAAATTCCTTCCGGTATTTTTCATGAGAATACAGTTAACCTGATAGGTAATGGGGTAGTCTTGGACCCGGTTACTTTAAAAAGGGAGTGCGAAACCGTAAAAGCGTTTGGCATTGACTACCGGAAGAATTTATTTATTTCAGAGAGAACGCACTTAATATTGCCAACGCACCGTGCATTGGACAAAGCGTCTGAATTATCAAAAGGAAATGATAAGATCGGTTCTACCCTGAAAGGGATTGGTCCGGCTTACATGGATAAAACAGGACGTAACGGTTTGCGGGTAGGCGACCTGTTAGATAAAAGTTTCACCACTCAATATATCCGCTTACGCCTGAAGCACCAGAAAATGCTGGATAGCCTCAATTTCCATGAGGATATTACGACCTGGGAAGAGGAATTCTTCGAAGCGCTTGAGTTTATGAAGGAATTCAAGATCGTTAACGGCGAATACTTCATAAATGACAAAATAAGCCAGGGCAAAAAAGTTTTAGCCGAAGGAGCACAAGGAAGTATGCTTGATGTTGATTTTGGAACGTTTCCTTTTGTAACTTCATCAAACACTATTTCAGCCGGTGTATGTACCGGGTTAGGTATAGCGCCTCAAAAGATCAAGGATGTAATAGGCGTAACAAAAGCTTATTGTACGCGCGTTGGCAGCGGACCTTTCCCAACTGAATTACATGATGAAACGGGTGAAGAACTGCGCCGTATTGGTAATGAGTTTGGCGCTACTACCGGTCGCCCCAGACGTTGTGGCTGGATTGACCTGGTAGCCTTAAATTTTGCCTGTATGGTGAATGGGGTAACTAAACTGGTTATGACAAAAGCAGACGTTCTGGACGCTTTTGATGAGCTTAAAGTATGTACCTCTTACATGGTTGACGGAAAGAACTCTAAAGAGGTTCCATTCCAAATGACACGGGTATCAATTGAACCTGAACTGAAAAGCTTTAAGGGTTGGAAAATAGCAACTGATAAGTTTAGAAAGGCCAGTGAATTGCCCGCAACCATGAAGGATTATGTATCGTTTATTAATTCATATTTAGGTGTGAATATAAATTATATTTCCAACGGTCCGGGACGCGAACAATTGATAGAAATTCAGTAGTTTTCACTTCGGATTTATTGAGAAAAAAATTATTTTAAAAAATTTGGCGAATTAAAAACTTCGCTGAAATTTTACACCACAATCTTACCAGACAATGGCAGCAAAATCTGACAAGGAAAAAAAGACCGGCGGAGACTCTGCACCAAAGTCTTCTAAGGAAACTCCGAAAAAAGCCTCATCAAAACCTAAGAAAGAAGAAGATGAGGATGATGAAGACTTGGAAGACGAAGAGTTAGACACGCCGAAGGCCGCTAAAAAGGGCGGCAAAGCTTCTTCTAAGAAATCTGATGAAGAGGGTGATGACGATGACGACGATGCGGATCTCGATGATGAAGTGGATGATTGGGACAAACCCGAAGAAGATGAAGATTGGGATCCCGACTTCGAAGAATTCGACTTACCCAAATCAAAAGGAAAGAAAGCCACCAGTGGTGGAGGAAGTAGCAGCAGCACAGGTAAAAAAGGCAAAGGAGATGACGACGATGACCTGGGCATCGATGATGAGTTCAAAGACCTTGATCTCTTCAACGACCGCGGCTTCGACGACGATGAGGAGGACTTTTAGTGGTTACTTCTTTTACTGCTCACCCTGTTTCTACAGTGCGCAGACAATTTATATCATTTCCCGTCGCTGATTTTCAGCGAACCAAATTACAAATGTTGAGCTGGGTTAACCAGTTCAACATTTGTTGTTTTCTCGACAACCAACGATACAATTTACCGCATCATAGTTTTGAATGTATGGCTGCGGCAGGGGCGGTACAAACCCTTGCAACAGTGGCTGGCACTGCATTTGAAGAACTGAAGCAGTTGTGCGAGACCAGCAATGACTGGCTTTTTGGTCATTTGAGTTATGATCTGAAAAATGAAACAGAAGGCCTGGTCAGTAACAATACCGATCTTATTGGTTTCCCCGATCTTTGCTTTTTTATTCCCGAAGTAATACTCCAGTTAAGTGAACGTGAATTGTTGATAGGTACGTTTGGTAACCGGCATGAAACTATTTTTCATGAAATATGTTCGGTTGAGCCAGTGCGTGAACCTAATCAACCATTGGGGGCACCTATTAATAGCCGTATAAGCCAGGCAGACTATATCGCTATCGTTCAACAATTGCAGCAGCATATTTTACGTGGCGATTGTTATGAGATCAATTTTTGCCAGGAATTCTTTGCCGAGCATGTTGCTATTGATCCGCTTCAGGTGTATAACACGTTAAGCCAAACATCGCCAAATCCCTTTGCTGCTTATTATAAAACCGGGCAGCAATATTTGTTGTGCGCCAGCCCCGAACGTTACCTGAAAAAAGAAGGCGATCGTATTTATTCACAGCCTATAAAAGGCACTTCACAGCGAAACCTGAACGATGCAGGAGAAGATGTAAAAAGTAAAGAGCATTTATTTAACAGTCCCAAAGACCGTTCAGAGAACGTGATGATCGTTGATCTGGTGCGTAACGACCTGTCGAAGATCTGTGAGGAGGCATCGGTACAGGTAGATGAATTGTTTGGTATTTACAGTTTTCCGCAGGTGCATCAAATGATCTCCACCGTTAGTGGACAGCTACGGAGTGATATTCATTTTATAGATGCTGTTAAAGCTACTTTTCCGATGGGTTCCATGACCGGCGCTCCCAAGAAACGGGTTATGGAACTGATAGAACAATACGAACAGACCCGGCGCGGCATATTCTCCGGCGCAGTAGGGTATATTACCCCTGAAGGCGATTTTGACTTCAATGTGGTGATCAGGAGCATTATGTATAATGCCGCTGATCAATATCTTTCTTTTCAGGCAGGTTCTGCCATTACATTTTACAGCGATCCCGAAAAAGAATATGAGGAGTGTTTGTTAAAAGCAGCTGCTATTAAGAAGGTTTTAAGCGGCAGAGGGTGACCCCAAAAAAAATGGCGCGAGCGTTAGCTTGTGCCGTATTACAGATTATGCTATATACTTTACCTGGCACAAATGGACGCTTGCGCCATTGAAGCGGGTACAATAAAAAATGCCACCCGGCTGGATGGCATTCTATAAGTTATATATGTTCGCTGAGCGATTTCGATGGATCATTTCCCTACCGTAGCCCCTGTTAACATCATTTGCACGCTCTCATTGAGGATAATATATTTATTGGCTATGAACAGGTCCATTTTATCGGCTGGCAATTTAAGCTCATAGGCGTTGTCATTACTGGCCATTATGGCGTCAAATTCGGGATTGTAGCGGTTAAATTCGCTCATATCCATCATTATATTCTTAGCAATGGCAGATGAGTAATACTTGCCAGATACTTCCATGCTTTTGGCATTTGTCAGTTCGGAAGTGGTTAACCGGCGGCTGATCAAGTGGGTAGCGGTTACACCCAGTTGTTCAGTAACTTCAGCTTTGGTAAGCGTGGTTACGCTGCCCTGGCCTTCAAAAATATAATGGGTGCCAATGAATTTCTTTACGTGCATCCGGGTTTCGGCCGGCAGATAATTTTGCAGTTTCCAGAAATTACGGCTGCCCTGGCTTTTTTTAATGGCGCTGTATACATTGGCGGGGCCACCATTGTAAGCGGCAATCACCAGTAACCAGTCGCCAAATTCTCTATATAGGTCACGCAGGTACTTGGCAGCCGCATGCGTGCTTTTGGTATAATTTTTCCGCTCATCTATACCGCGTTCTACCCGAAGGCCTAATAATCGGGCGGTTTCCGGCATCAGCTGCCAGGGGCCCACAGCTCCAGCCCAGGAGGTAGCGGTTGATTTTAATTCAGATTCAATTACACAGAGGTATTTTAATTCTGATGGAAGGCCATATTTCTGCAATATGCCATCAATTACAGTAAAATAAGGTTTGGCCCAGCCCTTCATTTTACGAAGGTCATCGCCATTTTTTACCATGTAATCCTGCACAAATTGAATAGCACGGGGATTTAACCGAATGCCATTGGCGGAATTGTACCCCAGCTCGAAAGCGTGGGTCAAATCTTCTTCCTGGGGATCAGCGCTGTCAGTTACAACTTTACCAGGGAATTCGAATTGCTGCGAAAGCACAACTCTGTTAAGCTTCTTACCGCCCGATGCGGGGTTGATCGCTATTCCGTGGTCAGTACTGTATGCCATGCATAACCATCCCAGGCCTAAAATACCCGAAATAAAAAGTTTTCGTTTCATTTTCGTTATTTAAAACTAGTAATGATCGACCCGGTGGTATGGATTGAAACGAGATGTTCTACACAGGATGGAACGGATGGGAGTTTCTTAGGATTCCTTGGAGGAACAGAGCAGTATTATGGCCGGGGGTCGAAGGGATTTAGGCTTTTCATTTAGCCGGCGTTTCTGAACTGTTGCATCCACAACTGGGATAGCTGGAGCAAATATAACTCGGAAAATTGGTTTGTCATAATCTGCAACCCATAAGGCATGCCATTACTGTGCCAAAAGAGCGGGATTGAGATGGTGGGAATACCGGTGAGGTTGGAAAATACTGTAAAAATGTCAGCCAGGTACATGGAGATGGGGTCCTCCGTCTTTTCGCCGATGGTAAAGGCGGTAGAGGGGGCCGTAGGAAGAAGGATCGCATCGAACTGGCTGAAGATCAGGTTGATCTTTTCTACCAGGAGTTTGCGTACCTGTTGCGCTTTCGTAAAATACGCATCGTAGTAGCCCGCGCTTAAAACGAAGGTTCCCAGCATGATGCGCCTTTTTACTTCCCAGCCAAATCCTTCTGACCGGGTGGCACAATAAAATTCTGTTAAAGAGTTATTTTTTTCCACATTGCGGTGACCATACTTTACTCCGTCGTAGCGGGAAAGGTTGGAGGAGGATTCCGCTGTGGTTAAAATATAATAAGCGGGAACAATGAAATCGAGGTATTCAAAGTCAACAGGTTCAACTGTATGGCCATCTGCCTGCAGCTTTTTTGTGAACTCCAGAATGGAATTGCGGATCTCTTTATCCAGGGCCGGGCTTTCCAGGGCTTCCTTGAAATAAGCGATCCTGAGCGGTTTAGAAGGAAGCGGGGTCAGGTTGCTGTATGCATCTACCGGTTGCTGGGCACCCGTGCTATCAAAATCATCGGGGCCGGCAATTATTTCCAGTACCAGGGCTACATCGGGAACATTGTTGGCGAAAATGCCTATTTGATCGAAAGAGGAGGCATAGGCTATAAGGCCGTGACGGGAAATGCGGCCATAGGTGGGTTTAAGCCCTACCACGCCACAGAAATCTGCTGGCTGACGAACAGAACCACCTGTATCGCTTCCCAGGCTTACCATGCACTGGTTGGCCTGAACGGCTACAGCTGAGCCGCCAGAAGAACCACCGGGCACCCTGGATTCATCCAGGGCGTTCAGTACTTTACCATATGCTGAGTTTTCATTGGTTGACCCCATGGCAAACTCATCACAGTTGGTGGACCCTATAATAATGGCTTCTTCGGCCAGTAATCTTTCGACAGCAGTAGCATTAAAAACGGGCTTGAACCCCTCAAGGATCTTTGACGCGGCGGTAAGCGGGTGATCTTTATAGGCAATTACATCTTTCAGTGCTATTACCACACCGTGTAATTTGCCAGTTGGCTTACCGGCTTTGCGGCTGGCATCCAGTTCAGCCGCCCGTTTCAGCGCTTCCTCTGCATAAATATACACATACGCATTCAGGTGCCTGCGGGCTTCAATTTGCTGCAGGTAGTGTTGAACCGCCTCTACACACGTTGCTGCGCCAGAGAGCAGGTCCTGGTGATATTGCGTTATTGAGTGATACTTAAACAAAGGTTGTTACCGGGATTGAATAGACAAATCGGTTACAGAATAAATTATGTGAGACTGAACTAGTGAGCTTGTGTAGAAGAGGCTTGTTTGGTGTCCTTCTCGTTGATGCCGTCTTCGATCTCTTTCTTCACGTTGTTCTTGGCATCGTTAAACTCCCGGATACCACGGCCAATACCGCGCATGAACTCAGGGATTTTACGTCCACCGAACAGCACCAACACTGCCAGTACAATCAACAACCACTCGCTACCACCAGGCATTGAGATGAGCAACAGGTTTACAATACTCAGTAACATGATAAACTTTTTAATAGTTAGAAAACAAAATTACGCCCTTTTGCAAAGTAAAACGCATAAATGTGGTGCAAATTACGTGAAGCTATTTGGAAAAAAGGGCTTTTTGCCACCGCTTAACAAAGTCACATACAGTTAAGTAATAAAAAAGCGGAATCTATTGATCCCGCCTTAAGTAGTTTTATGTACCAGTGGTTATTTAGCCACTACAGCTGTGTTCATGCGTTTCTCTTTAATACGAGCGCTCTTACCACTGCGTTCACGCAGATAGAAAAGCTTAGCACGGCGAACACGACCTGTTTTATTCAACTCAATAGAATCAATATTGGGTGAATAAATAGGGAAGGTTCTTTCAACACCTACACTATCGGAGATTTTACGTACAGTAAATGTAGCAGTACCACCTTGTCCTTGGCGTTTGATAACATCGCCACGAAAGCTCTGGATACGCTCTTTACCACCTTCGATAATTTTATAGTTCACAGTTATATTGTCACCCGCTTTAAACTTCGGGAACTCTTTTTTACCTGTCAACTGCTCATGTACAAATTGAACTGCTGCATTCATGACATTAAAATTTGGGGAGGCAAAGTTAACTAAAAAAACGAATTTATCATTTTAAATTTCCTAAAACCCCCGATTTTCCTATATTTTTTCTTATTTGGCTACGTTTACTGCTCTCTTTTCCCTGATCACGGTTACTTTGATCTGACCAGGATAGGTCATTTCGGTCTGGATCTTCTGGGCGATGTCGAAACTCAGCTTGTCAGAGTCGTTATCGGTCACTTTTTCGGCTTCTACAATAACCCGTAACTCACGACCGGCCTGAATAGCGTAGGCTTTTTCAACCCCCTGGTAGCTCAGCGCCAGATTTTCTAATTCTTTAATACGTTGCAGATATTGTTGCATGATCTCTCTGCGTGCACCTGGGCGGGCGCCGCTGATGGCGTCACAAGCCTGTACAATGGGGGAGATCACATATTGCATTTCCATTTCATCGTGGTGAGCGCCGATGGCGTTCACTACAGCAGGGTTCTCTCCATATTTTTCGGCCAGCTTGGCTCCCAGCAGGGCGTGGCTCAGTTCAGACTCCTCATCAGGCACCTTACCAATATCGTGTAACAGACCGGCACGTTTGGCCAGTTTAGGGTTCAGCCCCAGTTCAGCAGCCATAATACCGCACAGGTTGGCAACTTCGCGGCTGTGCATCAGCAGGTTTTGACCATATGAAGAACGGAAACGCATTTTACCAACTATACGAACCAGCTCTTTGTGTAAACCGTGGATGCCCAATTCGATTACCGTGCGTTCGCCAATTTCAATAACCTGTTCTTCGATCTGGCGGCGGGTCTTTTCTACCACTTCTTCAATACGGGCCGGGTGAATACGGCCATCGGCAACCAGCCTTTGTAAGCTCAGACGGGCAATTTCACGGCGAAGGGGATCGAAAGAAGAAAGGATGATGGCTTCCGGAGTATCGTCAACAATGAGGTCAACACCGGTAGCGGCTTCAATAGCCCTGATATTACGGCCTTCACGACCAATGATCTGGCCTTTTATTTCATCGCTTTCGAGGTTGAATACAGTGATGGAGTTTTCAATAGCCTGCTCAGCGGCGGTACGCTGAATGGTTTGAATAATGATCTTGCGGGCTTCTTTATTGGCTTTTTGACGGGCGTCGTCAACAATTTCCTGCTGCAGGGCCAGGGCTTGCGTGTGGGCTTCCTGTTTTAAACTCTCAACTAATTGTTTTTTAGCTTCTTCTGCGGTTAATCCAGCGATCTTTTCAAGGCGGCGGATGTGTTCTTCCTGGTGTTTTTCCAGCTCGGTGCGTTTCAGGTTCACTACTTCGATCTGCCGGTTCAGGTTTTCTTTTATGGCTTCGTTTTCCTTGATCTGTTTATCGAGCTGGTCGCTTTTGGCATTGATGCTTTGTTCTTTCTGGCGGGCCCTGTTTTCGCTTTCACCCAGTTTACGATTGCGCTCATTTACTTCTTTATCGTATTCGCCCCTTAATGCCAGGAACTTCTCTTTAGCTTCGAGTTGTTTTTGTTGTTTAATGGTTTCAGCATTCGTTTGTGCGTCGGCAACAATTTTGCGGGCCTGACTTTCGGCCTCATCGATTTTTAGTTTAGTGTTTTTGGCAAAAATTATTTTACCCAGCCCAATTCCCGCGGCCAGGGCCAAAATACCTATTATAGCGGTTAACATACCTTGATCAATTGTGTTTTACATGTTTAAAGAATTCGTCATTATCTCTCCCTCTCTACCATTGGCAAGTATACCATAGTGAGGCGTGAATGTGCGAAAATACAAAAAAAGGTGCAGCAGTGCTGCAAGCATTTTGAAGTCAGTTATTTGTAGATGGGGGTTATTTGAATTGTGTATCGAGGACGGATGAATGGCGGTTGATTGCGGGCCTTCTTCAGTCAACCAGCATTCTGTCCAGTAGCTTTTCTATAGCACCAAGTTGTTCTGCTGTTTGATTGTCTACCAGCGGTTGGCTATCCCCGGCTTTTTGCTGGGTTGCGTACCAGAGTACCACCATGGCTACATAATCCTGCATATCCTTGCCGGCGAAGGTGGTCTTAAACTCCAGAATTTTGTCGTTGATGAGCTTAAGTGTTTTGCGAACCACTTCTTCATCGCTGGGGGCGATGCGAATGCGGTAGGTCCGGTCGCCTATTAAAACATTTATGGGAATTAATTCTTCCATGGGCTTGCAATTTTGAAAAGCTTGTTTTACATTTATCCACACACAATTCACAGGAATACCTCTGGCTACAATTGGATCGTTTTGGATGGTTAAATGCAATTTTCGTATTCTATGATTACTCACCAAAACCAAACGATTAACATGTTCGCTAAACTAAGGTCGAACACCTTCATCGACGCGCTTACGCTGGAGTTAATGGCGCCTATTCAATCCAGCCTTAAAGCTATTTTACGCGATGAACGGGGTTATGAATGTAGCCGTCTCGAAACCAACATACCTCAAGGCGATAAAACTGTTACCTGGAAAGGGTTAAACGATCTGCCTTATGGCGTTTATACCCTTGAGCTTTCCCAGGGAGATGATGAAATGAAAATGCGACTGGTAAAAAGGATTTGAACGAGCTTACTCGCTTAATAATGCAATACACCGGTCAATTTCCCGGATGTATCGGTTAATTCTTTTTTCTACTTCTTTCTTCTCACCGTCATTCAACTGGCCGGTAACGGTTTGTAGTGCCGTCATTTTCATCTCCAGCTCGTCAATACGTATTAACCGGGCTTTTTCCTTATCGCGCAACGTAACCACTTCCCTGCTTAATTGATCATGTTCTTTTTGCAGCAGATGATAGCTTTGTACCACCTGCTGCAATTTTGCAGTGATCCGTTTCAGTTGTTCCTGTAATCCCTCCATTGAACAAATTTTTGCCTGGTTATGGTCATACAGGCATTGATCATTTTCTGATCTCTGCCTGCAGATTCGTCTCCAGGGCATTCATAATTTTATTCATCATACCGTCAATATCCTTATCGGTGGGGGTTTTTTCCTCATCGAGGAAAGTAAAGCTGACTGCGAGGGATTTTTTATCGGCCCCGAGCTTTTCACTTTCAAAAATATCGAACAGTTGTATCGACTGTAATTTGTCGAGTTTCACCTTTTTTACGGTGTTTTCAACGTCTGCAAAGGGGAGGGATTTGGGCACTACCATAGCCAGGTCGCGGCGTACGGGCAACTGGCGTGGTAATTCTTTTGCTTTTATAGAGTTGGCGGAAATATACTTCAACATCAGCTCAAAATCCAGATCGGCATACATCACAGGCTGCTTTATATCAAAACGCTTTAGTTCCTGTGGGGTAACCTGGCCAAGCGTTGCAATAACATCTTTGTTTACGGTAACCTGTAAGGAGTTCACCAGGTTGTTTTCAGCTGTTACTGAAGCAAAGGCTGCTTTAGAGATGCCTGTTAGTTGCAATATTCTTGCCACAACGCCTTTCAGATAAAAGATATCTGAAGCGGTTCCTTTTCCCTTCCAGGCATCTTCCTGTACCTGACCGGTTATGTACAAACATACATGTTCGTGTTCGCTGTACTTGCCGGGACCTTGTGTACTGTAGGTTTTACCGAATTCAAAGAAGCGCAGGTCGTTATTTTTCCGGTTTAGGTTATGCGCAATTGCTTCCAGGCCGGTTTGCAGCATGGAAGGGCGCATAATGTTATGGTCGGCGCTCAGGTTGTTCAACAGTTTTACCGCAGTGCTCAGCTCTGTTTCATCAAAATAAGTGGCATTGGTAATGGAGTTGGTGAATATTTCATTAAAGCCCAATCCCACCAGATAGTCGCTCATTTTTTCGCGATAAACATGTTTGCCGCGGTTGGGTTCTACCGAAGGTGAAATGGTAATGGCTTTTGGGATCTCTACATTATCGAGGCCATCAATACGCATGATCTCTTCAACAATATCAGCTGGCAGGTGAATATCTGGTTTGCTGAATGGGGCAGTGGCCACCACATCATCAGCACTTTCTTTTACTATCTCAAAACCCAGGCTCACCAGGATCTTTTTCACCGCATCGGCCGGATAACTTTTACCGCTCAACTTGCGCAGGAAAGAATATTTCAGTTGAACCTGCGGCTGCTGTACGGGGTTGGGGTATACGTCTACAACGTCAGATGCAATTTCACCACCGCCCAGTTCTTTAATAAGCAGGGCCGCCCGTTTCAATACATTTACAGTATTGCTGATGTCTACATTCTTTTCGAACCGGGTAGCTGCATCGGTACGCAAACCATGGCGGAAAGAAGTTTTTCGAATATCAATCGGGTTGAACCAGGCGCTTTCTAAAAAGAGGTTTTTGGTAGAAGCGGTTACGCCGCTGTGCTGGCCGCCGAATACGCCGGCAATACACATGCCTTCACTGTTGCCATTGCAGATCATAAGGTCTTCGGCACTAAGCTTCCTTTCCTTTTCATCGAGGGTAACAAAGGGTGTTCCTTCGGGCAGGTTTTTCACCAGCACCTTTTTACCGGTGATCTTGTCGGCATCAAACGCGTGCAGGGGCTGACCCGTTTCGTGCAACACATAATTGGTAATGTCGACAATATTATTAATAGGCCGTTGGCCAATGGCGCGCAGTTTATCCTGTAACCACTGTGGACTTTCCTTTACCGTAACACCGGAAATGCTTACGCCACTATAGCGTTGGCAGGCATTGGTATTTTCGATGGTAACGGCAATGGGGAGGGAAGTATTCTCCACCTTGAAATTATCGGTGGCCAGTGCTTTTACTGTAAGATTTTGATTATCGTGATATGATAAATAAGCGCATACATCGCGGGCCACACCCCGGTGGCTCATGGCGTCCATACGGTTGGGGGTAAGCCCAATTTCATAGATCCAGTCTGTATATGGCTTAAAATATTCGGCGGCAGGAATGCCCACTTTTACATCGGCGGGTAAAACCATTATACCGGCATGGTCGTCGCTCAATCCTATTTCATCTTCGGCACAGATCATTCCATAGCTTTCCACCCCGCGGATCTTGGCTATTTTCATAGTAAGAGGATCGCCTTTTTTGGGGTAGATGGTTGTACCCACGGTAGCCACCACCACTTTTTGACCAGCTGCAACGTTGGGAGCGCCGCAAACAATTTGCAGGGGTTCGCCCGAACCGATATTTACCTTGGTAACCGTTAATTTGTCGGCATTAGGATGTTTTTCAGCAGCCAGTACTTCACCGATCACCAGTCCCTGTAACCCACCTTTCAGGCTTTCATAACGCTCCAGGCTCTCCACTTCCAGTCCTACTGAGGTCAATAATTTACTAAGCCGCTCGGGATCAATGGTTACTGGTAAGTAATCGTGCAACCAGTTATAGGAAATAGTCATGAATCTGTCTATGATTTTAATTGTTCAACGATGGGAGCAAAGATAGGTTAAGGGGGGCAGGTTACAAGTTTCCCGTTCCAGGTTCCCGGTCCTGAGGGGCCTGCACTGAACGAAGTCGAAATGTCGAAGGACTTGCCACACGACCGGGCGGAGTCGAGGGCGGCATTTCGATTTGGGGGTTCTCTGTGCTCTGTTCACCGACTTCCGGCTGCCCAATGCTACCTTTCATCTTTGGGTCTTCCTCGGTACTTCTTTGGGTTATCTTAGGGTCATCTTAGGCTTTAAACCCTAAGATAACCCCAGGATGACCCTAAGATGACCCCAGGATGACCCCAGGATAATGGTCTTTTTTAGAGTTGGGAGAAAAAAATTAGTTTGAGTTTTTAAAAAAAGTGGAACGCAACAGGCTGCGTTAACCTGAGAAGGTTAAAATATAAAGGGGCAAAAGGAGACTTGTTACTCTGTTGAGTATCAGATTTTTGCAATCGTAAATAGTGGGCAATAGTGTCAGGAAGTCAGGCTCCCGGCAATAGGGGCCGCAAAGGGGAAATGTTCAATTTCTACTAAAAAGCAGGCTAGTTCTTACAAACAATAAAGCAGAAGGGGGGAATTTCGGCGGCGCTTAAAATGCGGTGAATTCGACCAGGGCGTTGCTCTATACGGCCATTTTGCAGCTTCATAACCTCCACAGCATGTGAAAAGCTAATAGCATGGGCTGTAAGCAGGTCATAACATAGTCGTTCATAGTACAGCAGGTGCTGAGCTTCTTTGGTATTTTCTTCAGGCATCATTACTTCATAATGCCGCAACTGGTATACGCGCATGGTCGGTGTTGAAATTAAAGAATCTAATTTACGGTTCTCCGGGTAAAATTTATAATATAGGGCCTATCTTTTTTGTTTTGACGACATCTGAATGCCATTTCTTGTAGTAATTATACGCGAATTTTATGCCATTGGTTGAAAAAAAGTGCTGGAAAGTGGGCGGGTGGCCCGTTGAGCAGTTGATCAAAGGCTGAAATATCCGGTAATAGGCGGTTATAGCTTTGGCAACTCAAGAGAATGCTGTATGGATAAGCATTTTCACTAGGGATGTTTCGGAAAACCCTACTCCGACTGCATCTTATTTTCCCGCGCTCATCTCCAAATATTCAGGCTATAATTCTTACACACAGGGTATGTGCATTACAGATGAACAAAGGTGGCAAACTTTTGTAAATTGTGTATATATATACTTGATGCTGTGGATAAGTGCCCTATTTTTGTGGGTTCACCTGTGGATTGTTGTTATTAAATATAGGACAGCAATTTTTTTTTCCGGGTATTAGAGGGGTATATATTCGCCGTCCTGACCTTGTGGGGGTAACATTGCGTTAACAGTGTAGTAATATTCGCATAACAAACCTTATCCATCAACACTAACCCAGAGCGTCATTGGTTGGCAGTATTAGACCGAAGTGGTATCACGCACCAAGACTCACTTCAGACCTTGAGAGATCCTGATTGTATTTTTTTTCTAACCAATGGTTAAATTTTTGTAGACCGTTACCGATGGATTTAACAAATCTTAACAACAAAGACCGAAAACAACGCCGCCGCAGTTCTGTAGATCTGAGCACTATGGTGTATGGTAAGGTTCCACCCCAGGCAAAAGACCTGGAGGAAGCTGTACTGGGCGCCATTATGCTTGAAAAGAACGCATTTGACGTAGCCGTGGAAATATTGAAACCTGAGTGTTTTTATGTAGATGCGCATCAGCGTATATACCGTGCCATGCAAAGCCTGCAGCAAAAAAGCCAGCCCATCGATATTTTAACGGTGGTGGAAGAATTGCGCAGTAAAACAGAGCTGGAGATGGTAGGCGGGCCTTATTACGTAACCCGTTTAACAAATGCAGTTGTTTCTTCTGCCAATATAGAAGCGCATTCAAAGATCATTTTACAGAAATTCATTCAACGCGAGCTGATCCGTATCAGTGGTGAAATTATTGGTGACGCGTATGAAGACAGCGCCGATGTGTTCGACCTGCTCGATGAAGCCGAGGCGAAGCTGTTCGAGATCACCAATAACCACATGAAGAAGAACTACGACAGTATCGATACCGTACTGGTGCAAACCGTACAGCGTATCGAAGACTTGCGTCACAAAACCGAAGAAATCAGCGGGGTGCCAAGTGGTTTCCCTTCACTCGATAAAGTGACCTATGGATGGCAGGGTTCGGATCTAATCATCCTCGCTGCCCGTCCGGCCGTGGGTAAAACGGCGTTCGCTCTTAACCTGGCACGTAATGCTGCGTTAAATAGTATCCGTCCAACCCCTGTTGTATTCTTCAGCCTTGAGATGAGCTCGCCACAGCTGGTAACCCGTATTCTGAGCGCCGAAAGTGAAGTGTGGCTCGAAAAGATCTCGCGTGGTAAGATGGAGGATTATGAAATGAAACAGCTGTATGCCAAGGGTATTCAAAAACTGGCGCAGGCCCCCATTTTTATCGACGATACTGCCGCACTGAACGTATTTGAGCTGCGTGCGAAATGCCGTCGCTTGAAAACCAAACACAACATTGGCCTTATCGTCATCGACTACTTACAGCTGATGAGTGGCGCTGGCAACGGTAAGAACACCAACCGTGAGCAGGAGATCAGTACCATTTCACGTAACTTAAAAATGCTGGCGAAAGAGTTGCATGTTCCCATTATTGCCCTGTCGCAGTTAAGCCGTGCGGTTGAAACGCGTAAGGATGGTAACAAGATGCCACAATTGAGTGACCTTCGTGAATCGGGTGCCATTGAGCAGGATGCCGACATGGTAATGTTCATTTACCGTCCCGAATACTACGATATTACTTCCAATGAAATGGGAGAAAGCAATAAAGGGGAAACCCACGTGCGTATAGCCAAGCACCGTAACGGTTCGCTTGAAACTATTAAACTAAGAGCCCAACTGCATATTCAGAAATTTGTTGAGTTCGAGGGGGATGATTTCAGTGGATTAGGCATGGGGGGTGGCGGAAGCTGGAAACCTGTACCAGATAATGGTGGGGGTGGTGCAGCCAGTGGTGGCGGCGATGATGGCGCCAAACTGTATATACAGGCCGGTAGTAAAATGAATGATATGCCTTACGGCGAAGACGACGACGCCCCGTTTTAATCACAATATTAAAAGCCCCGATCTCGGCTCAGCCGAGATCGGGGCTTTCTTTTTGCATTACTTTGCAGCAAAGAACCGATAATGAACCTGCCGCTTTTTTATATCCCGGATATTGTTGCCGGGCAGCAAGAAATAGAACTGGATGAAGATACTTCGAAACACATGGTGAATGTGCTGCGGATGAAGAGGGATGAACAACTGCATTTGACCGATGGCAAAGGATTTCTTTTGCTGACCTCCATAACTGACGATCATAAAAAGCGCTGTAGGGTAGCGGTACTGAACGAACAGTTCATTCCGCAAACAGGCCGTAAAACGAGCATTGCCATTTCCCTGCTTAAAAATGCCAGCCGTTTGGAATGGTTCCTTGAAAAAGCCACTGAATTAGGCATTACTGAAATTATTCCCCTCATTTGTGACAGAACAGAAAAGCAACATTTCCGGTTCGACCGTATGCAAAACATACTGGTGAGCGCTATGCTGCAATCTCAACAGGCATGGCTGCCCGTATTGCACCAGCCAGTAGGGTTTGGGCAATTGTTGAAACAGGAAGATATAATAAGCACCACGCAGAAGTTTATTGCGCATTGTATGCCCGGTGATAAACAAAGCCTGGCCGCTATGGTGAACAGTTCGCTGCCTTCCCAGCTTGTTTTGATTGGTCCTGAAGGCGATTTCAGTCCGGAAGAGGTGGCCTTTGCTACCGAACATTATTTTATTCCTGTTACGCTGGGCAATACCCGGCTGCGCACCGAAACTGCGGGCATGGTGGCGGCGGTGTTGTTGAAGACAGAAGGCAATGGGGAATAGGGAATAGGCAATGGGCAATAGGCAATGGGGGAAACCGTGAAACGTGAAACGTGAAACGGCAAACGGCAAACGGCAAACGGCAAACCCATGACGCGGCAATTCAAATACAGCTACGCGCTGCGCGCTTCGCTCTATAGAACTCAATGCTCCGCTCGCTTTGCTCGCTGCGCGCTGTAGGGTTCACTCCGCATGGCTTCGCCAGGCTCCATTCACTTCGCATTACGCGCTTCACACTATCAAGGGAATAAAAACATTTATTAAAAAATAAGGCCCCGACGATACTGTCGGGGCCTCTTACGAATTTTAGTATACTTAATTAAAGGATCTTTCTGCCGTTTGCCTTCTGCCGTCTGCCATCTTCCTATTGCCCACTACCTTTTAGATAGTATTCTGCTCCTCTTTCTTAACAATAGGTTCGTTCAATTCAACCTTTTGTTTTTTGGCTCTTTTAAGCATCCACATATTCAGCATTTCAACACCAAACGAGAAGGCCATAGCAAAGTAGATATAACCTTTATCGATGTGGCTTTTGTGAATGGGTTCCAAACCTTCAAAGAACAGGCTGAAACCAACCATTAATAAAAAGGCCAGGGCAAGCATCTTTAATGTAGGATGCTTGTGAATAAAATCGGCGATCTTATCAGAGAAAAAGAACATGATGATCATGGCAATGATCACAGCGGTAATCATAATAGGCACAATACGCGCCAAACCAACAGCCGTAATGATACTGTCGAATGAGAACACCATATCGATCACAACGATCTGGGTTATGATAGCACCAAATGATGATTTGTTGTTCTTGCTCTCATACATGCCTTCATCACCTTCGAGCTTATGGTGTATTTCTTTTACAGTTTTATATAAAAGGAACAAGCCACCAACCAGCATAATTATATTACGCAGATTAAATGCATAATGGTGATCACGGAAAGAAAAGCCGAATAATTCAGCATTACCATTCTTTACAAGCCAGCCAATTGCCATTAATAAACCAATACGAACGGCAATACCGGCAAACATCCAGATGCGGCGGGCCTCCAGTTGTTGCTTTTTGTCTAAGCGGCCCATTAAAATGGATACGAAGATCACGTTGTCGATGCCTAACACGATCTCCAATACAGTCAGGGTTAATAAACTGATAAGGGCATCTACAGTAAAAAATTGTTCCATGGTGGTCGGTTCTATAAATGAAGCGCAAAAATAAGGCGGCTAAACCAATACGCAATACGCGCTGGTTATACCTTCTTTTTGCGCAAGTACATCATTAGTAGAAAGTGGGGTTATAATGTTTCAGATGATGTTAAAATAATAATATTCGAAGTTGGAGCATGGGTTACGGATAAAAGCAGTTACACGTTTTCCCGCCTTAGCGGGTTACAAGTTTCTGGGCAATCAATGCCAGTTATTTGTAATACGGTTGACTTTGTTATCCTATTTACCTGGCTGTAAGGCCATTGCAGATGTTTTTTACAATGCCCGGTCCTTCATATACAAAGCCTGTCCAAACCTGGACAAGGGAGGCGCCGGCCGCCAGCTTTTCTTTGGCGTCTGCTGCCGTAAAAATGCCACCTGAAGCAATAACCGGTAACTGTCCGCGGGTCTTTTCGTGAATGTAGCTGACAATTTCTGTAGCCCGTTTGCGGACAGGCGCACCGCTTAAGCCACCTGCACCGATGGTTTCCAGCTCCTGACCGGTTGTTTGCAATAGCTCCCGGCTGATGGTGGTATTGGTAGCTACCAGGCCATCCAGTTTTATTTCCATGGCCAGGTCAATAACATCATCTATCTGTTGTGGGGTAAGGTCGGGGGCTATCTTTAATAATATAGGTTTGGGTCTGCGGTTTATTTCTTCTCCGCTTTCCTGCTGGTTGATGGTTTGTAAATGTGATAAGATCTTACGGAGTGAATCTTTCTCCTGCAACTCGCGCAGTCCGGGGGTATTGGGCGAGCTTACATTTACTACAAAGTAGTCAACGCAATCGAACAGGGCGCGGAAGCAGATCTCGTAATCCTTCCAGGCGTCTTCGTTAGGAGTTACTTTATTTTTACCGATGTTTCCGCCTATTATGAGCTCCTCAGAGCCGGGATGGATGGGCAATTTCTTACTGCCGATTGCCGATTGCTTTTCCCGCCATTCCTTTAGCCGTTGGGCTACTACCTGCACGCCATCGTTATTAAAACCCATACGATTGATGAGGGCCTTGTCTTTGGGCAGGCGGAAAAGCCGCGGTTTGTCGTTCCCGGCCTGTGGTTTGGGTGTAACGGTACCAATTTCAACAAAACCAAAACCCAGAGCTTCCAGTTCGGTAAGGTACAGGGCGTTTTTATCAAAACCCGCAGCCAGTCCCACCGGATTTTTAAACCGGAGACCAAATAATTCTTTTGACAGCGCCCCACTGGCAGGGGAGAACTGATTGGAAATGGATTTACGGATGGGTCCTACGGAACAGCCCATTTTCATCATGTTCATGGAAAAATGGTGAACTGTTTCAGTGGGAAAGCAAAATAACAGACGACGAAGTAAGTTGTACATAATTCGGTGCGAAGATAACTCAGTTTGCCGGTTGCTGGGTTGACTATGACCTGATTTTGTTAAGGAATTGTATCAATATAGATGTTTCAGGGACCATAAGAGCAGAATATTGTATATGTGAATAGTTTGTAATTAGTTGCCTGTTACTGCGCCTTGCGCCACCGCTGAAACTATAGCTGCACCCGATCTAGAAGATTCCGTAAAGCAGGGTTGGTTTTCAGTTCGCCCTGCCAGCAGGCCACCGGTAAATAGTAACCTGTAGTCATTTTGTTTTACTGTTGCCAATCCTTAACTTTGGTATAGAAAGTTGCATAAACAACCAGTTGGTGAGAATGGTAAACTTAAGGTTGACCAGGTAAATGCAGGTTGATAAAATTGACCAGGGTAATTGGGCACCCGCTGAGGCGGGGCGCCAGGTAGAAAGTAGCCAGTTGACCAGAAAGCAAGTTGATAGAGATTACAGGGAGGCTTTAGGTATTTAGTTCTTAAGTTATTCGGTTATTGGGTTCTTTGTTACGGTTACCCGTTGCGTTGTCAAAATGCGATCGCTATGGTTTTTGCATGATGGCATTGAGCCACGAGCCGTAGGCGAGAAAATGAATGGTGAGTAGGCTCGCGAAAACAGAGAGAGCTGAAAAATCGGAAACCTACTCACAACAGACAACTCACAACTGACATTTGAAAGCATAAAGACACTAAAATAAATCAAACTATAAACTTTATATATGGAAGCGTATATAGTAGCTGGTTACCGCACAGCAGTAGGTAAAGCCAAACGAGGTGGATTCCGGTTTTACCGGCCCGATGATCTGGCCGTTGATGTGATAAAAGGTCTGATGGCTTCTGTTCCGCAACTGGACCCTAAACGGGTTGATGATGTAATAGTAGGAAATGCAGTACCTGAAGCCGAACAGGGTTTACAGGTAGGGAGGATCATTGCCGCCCGGTCGTTGGGTTTTGAAGTACCCGGGATGACTGTGAACCGGTATTGCGCATCGGGTTTGGAAACTATTGCAATTGCCACAGCCAAGATCCGTATGGGGATGGCTGAATGTATTGTTGCCGGTGGTACCGAAAGCATGAGTCTGGTGCCCACTGCAGGTTGGAAAACCGTACCAGCCTATAGCATTGCTAAAGATGAACCCGATTATTACCTAAGCATGGGTTTAACTGCTGAAGCAGTGGCCAAAGAATATAATGTAAGCCGCGATGACCAGGACCAGTTCTCTTTTCAATCTCATATGAAAGCGATCAATGCGATTGATAATGGTTATTTCAAAAACGGAATTCTACCCATTACAGTAGAGGAAGTTTACCTGGATGAAAAGAAGAAAAAGCAAACCCGTAGTTATGTAGTTGATACAGATGAAGGGCCTCGTAAAGATACCAGCATTGATGTGTTGAATAAACTGAAACCGGCATTTGCGGCCGGCGGATCGGTAACAGCAGGTAACTCCTCACAAACAAGTGATGGCGCCGCCTTTGTTATTGTTATGAGTGAAAGAATGGTAAATGAATTGGGATTGAAACCTATTGCCCGCCTGGTTGCCTGTGCATCGGCCGGCGTACATCCCCGCATTATGGGTATAGGTCCCGTTGAAGCAGTGCCTAAAGTATTAAAACAAGCTAATATGAGTTTGGGTCAGATTGACCTGGTGGAGCTAAACGAGGCTTTTGCATCACAGGCGCTGGCCGTTATAAGAAAATTAGAAATTAATCCTGACATCGTTAACATAAACGGTGGTGCTATAGCGTTAGGGCATCCGCTGGGATGCACTGGCTGTAAATTAACGATACAGATAACACATGACATGAAGCGATTGAACAAGAAGTATGGAATTGTAACGGCATGTGTTGGAGGCGGGCAGGGAATAGCAGGGATTATAGAAAATATTAATTAGTAAAAATCGTTATTGTATACAGAGCTGCTTCTCATTAGAGAGCAGCTTTTTTTATGCACGTACATGTACGAGGTTACTATGAAAATGTACGTCACTTATCCCCAATTCATCAAGTGGCAAAATTTTTGATCAATCACAGCTCTATAAATGGGTTGTCTTCATATTGTCATAAGGCCGACTATCATGAAGCAATCCCCCAAAATCAACCTTATGGATAGAAGAGAATTCTTCACGCTGAAGAGAAAAGCGAAAGCTCCTTCTGCGCAAACCTTTGGCTTACGTCAAATTTATTCCGGATTAGCGCCACAATTAGGCAACCTTAGCGCTCAGCAGGCCGCTCATTTATTGAAGCGGACCATGTTCGGAGCAACAAAAGCAGACATCGATCACTTTACTGGTATGTCAATTGCAACGGCAGTTAGTACATTGTTGAACGTACCTGCCGGATTGCCCGCACCCCCTGTAAAAAATTACGACAATACCGACATTGAAGCTGGTGATCCTGACCTTACCGTAGCACAAGGTGCTACCTGGGTGAATACCGTTTCAAAGGGTGTTGTTCCCAACTTTCAACGCGGCAAATCGATCAAATGCTGGTGGCTGGGTCAAATGATCAATCAGGAAACCAACATTCGCGAAAAGATGACCATGTTCTGGCACAATCACTGGACATCAGAAATAAACGTGATTGAAAGACCTTCCTTCGCCTATGAATACAGTCAGTTGTTGCGCCAGGACGCGCTTGGTAATTTCAAGAAAATGGTGAAGGATGTAACGCTGAATAAATGCATGTTACGTTACCTGAACGGTTACCTGAATTCCAAGAACGCGCCAGATGAGAACTATGCGCGTGAATTGCAGGAGCTGTTCACCCTTGGTAAAGAAAACAATCCGAACTATACAGAAGAAGATGTAAAGGCGGCTGCCCGGGTATTGACCGGCTGGAAGCTTGACATGGATACCGAGCTCATGTCCTTTAAGCCTGAGGACCATGATAAAAACAGTAAGACTTTTTCTTCTTTCTATAATGGTACCGTAATTGCCGGCCGCAGTGATGCCACTGGCGCCGATGCTGAAGTGGATGACCTCATCAATATGATCTTCGCTAAAACAACTGAGGTCTCTGAGTTTATTGTAAAAAAATTGTACAGATGGTTTGTTTATTACACAATTGAAGCTGATACTTACACCAACGTTATTAAGCCACTGGCTCAGACATTTGTCCGCAGTGGTTGGGAGATAAAACCAGTCCTGGAACAATTGTTAAGCAGCGAGCATTTCTTTGATCCGCTTAGCCAGGGTTGTTTGATCAAAAGCCCGCTTGACCTGATCGTAGGTATGGTGCGGGAGTTTAAAGTAGTATTCCCCGATGCTTCCGATTACGTTAATCAGTACGGCATGTGGGATTTCCTGCAAGACCAATCGGCCAAAATGCAACAGGATATCTGTGACCCGCCAAACGTAGCCGGCTGGCCCGCTTATTACCAGATCCCGATGTTTCATGAAACATGGATCAACCACGATACCATGCCCAGACGGAGTAAGTTGAGTGATCAATTGATATTGACCGGGTATATGCGTAATACCCTGAATCTGGTTATTGACCCGGTGGCGTTTACCAGGCAGTTTCCCAATGCAGGTGATCCTAATCTGCTCATCAGCGATGTGATGGATGTGTTGTACCGGGTACCTGTTTCCGATGCAAGAAAGGCTACCATCAAATCACAAATTCTGCTTACGGGCCAAACTACTGATAGTTACTGGACCGATGCCTGGAACAATCCTGCAGAATTAGGTTCGGTAACTACCCGCCTGCAAACGTTATACAAATACTTAATGACCCTGGCCGAGTATCAATTAGCTTAACATTCAAACCGATCTTATGAAGCGTAGATCCTTTTTAAAAAATGCCCTGCCTGCCTCTGTAACAATACCTTCTTTATTAGATGGCTTTTCTGTAAAAGCCTTCACGGGAGCATCCCCATTGGTACAGGCCTTAATGGGTACCACCACCGAAACCGATAAAGTTTTGGTGATGATACAGCTCTTTGGTGGTAACGATGGGTTGAACATGGTAGTTCCCATTGAGAATTATTCAAGCTATTATAACGCCCGTAAAAATATTGCGATCGCCCAGAACAAGGTACTGCCGCTGAATGGTACCGCTAAAACAGGTTTTCACCCCAGCATGACTGGTATGCAAACCCTGTTTAATGAGGGCAAGCTGGCCGTTGTACAGGCGGTTGGTTATCCGAAGCCCGACTTCTCCCACTTCCGTGCAACGGATATCTGGATGAGTGCTTCGGATTCAGACAAGGTAGTATACACTGGTTGGATTGGCCGTTACCTGAATCTGGAGTTTCCTAATTTCCCCAACGGATATCCAACAGCGCAAATGCTTGATCCCCTGGCAATACAGATCGGCTCTGTGGCTTCCCTGGCTATGCAGGGACCAACCTTCCCGATGGCTATGAACATCACCGACCCCACGGCCTTTTATCATTTTCTAGAAAATGAGGGTGTGGATGAGCCCGTTCAGGCTACCCCCTGGGGTAAGGAGCTGGAGTATATCCGCATGATCATGGGGCAAACCGAAGTATATTCAAATGTGATCAGGGCGGCAGCTGGCAGAGTAAATGCACAAGGTTCTTACCCCAGTAACAATTCCCTGGCGCAACAGTTACGCATTGTTGCCCGGTTGGTAAAAGGCGGTTTGAAGACCAGGGTATACATGGTTAGTACCGGTGGTTTCGATACCCACTCCAGCCAGGTAGAAGCTGCCGATACCAGTGTTGGCGGACATGCCAAACTGATCGCTGGTGTTTCAGATGCCATCAAATGTTTTATGGATGACCTGAAAGGGTTAGGGGTTGATGACCGGGTTATTGGTTTTACCTTCTCAGAGTTCGGTCGCCGCATAAAATCAAATTCAAGTTTAGGTACCGACCACGGCGCTGCCGCACCGGTATTTGTGTTTGGAAAGCATGTACGGCCTGGTATTATTGGTACCAACCCAGCTATATCGCCAATAGCCGAACAAAACGATAACGTTCCTTATCAATACGACTTCCGGAGTATCTACGCTTCCATTCTTAAGCAATGGTTCTGTGTAAACGATACAGACCTGCAAACCATTATGCTGAAGAATTTCCAGAACATTCCTTTATGTATAAATGAAGCGTGCGGTCTTACGGGGATCGATGATTTAAGGAATGATGGAGAACAGCTGATCATTAACTATCCCAATCCATTTGTTGAAACGACTAAAATAACGTTTACTACAAAGGGCGGACATACGCTGGTGCAGGTGATGGATACAATGGGCAGGGTTGTAAAAACGCTTACCGATAAAGAATATACATCCGGTACCTATACTGTAACATTCGATGGGTATGGGATGCCTAATGGGGTGTATTATGCCCGTTTCCAAAACGGCGTAACCCAGCAGGTACGACCCATGCTGAAGACACGATGACGTAGAAAATTTAATCCGTATAATAATGAAAGCTTCCCCTCTTCTGTGGGGAAGCTTTTTATGTTAATGAGCTATACAGAAGCTAAAGCCTGCTAAAATTTGCTAAAGGGTGGTGGCTGTAAAGGAATTGCTGTATGAAAATGTTCAGGGGCCTGATCGCCGGGGCGGCGGGCATTCCCCTTTACGCGATCAGGAAAATTCAATAATGGAAAGGCCTCGTTTTTTGTTACCCTGCTGTAAATAGTTTTAATTTGCTATGGATCGGTATATTAACCTTAATTCCTAATAACTTGCCGATCCCTTAAAATTGCTTATGTTGAAGGTATTTATAACAGATGATCATGAATTATACCTTGAAGGCCTGGTGTTGTTGCTGAACAAGCAATCCGGCATTGAGGTTATAGGTTCAGCATTTACCGGTGAAAGTTTGTTGAACCAGTTGCCAAACATGGAAATCGACATTTTATTGCTGGATGTTCATTTACCTGATATTGGTGAAGAAGAACTACTTAAAAAGATCCGCGAAATACAACCCGGGTTAAAGATCCTTTACCTCACCATCATGCGCGGCACCCGCTATATTCATAAGCTGCTCAAATACGATATTCAGGGATATCTTTTAAAAAATACCAACATTGCCGAATTGACCAATGCCCTGGAAACAGTAGCGGGCGGTAATAAATTCTTCAGTAAGGAGATCAATATCCTGGATACCAACCAGGACTTCCGGAATACGGTTACCATTGAAGATAAAAAGGTAGATGAAATATTATCGAAACGGGAAATAGAGGTACTTACCCTTATTTGCAAGGAGTACAGCAATTCAGATATAGCCAAAAAACTTTTTCTGAGTGTAAGTACGGTAGAAACACACCGCAAGAACCTGATTGCAAAACTGGGCGTAAATAATACTGTAGGCCTGGTAAAGTTTGCCTTAAAGAACAAGTTGATAGAGTAATAGTTTCCTGTCTTTTTCACACTTAATAAAGTAGCCAGTCTGCCAATCTTTATATTATTACAGTTATTACTTGAGTTAATAAGTAAAAACCCTTAATTTGGTAGTATAATTCGTCGATACTGGTGAAATACTTCTTTTTACTAGGGGCCTTAATTGTAAGCGTTTGTTCATTTGCTCAGGTTGATACAACACAATTAAAAAGTTTGTATGACCGCTGTCTCGATTTCTCCGAAGACAAGATAGACTCCATTCATTACTACGCCGAATACATTTCAAAAGAAGCCAATCAGCTTAATTTCAATAAGGGCAATGTGCTGTCATTACGGCTCAAGGGTATTTATGAAGACCTAAGCAATAACTACGAAAAAGCCATTGAATATTACCTGCAAAGCTTACAGGCTGCCCGGTTGATAAAAGCGCCGGAATATGAAATGGCTGCCCTAAGTGATCTGGCCATCGCCTATTTTGCCATTCGGGAACCTGGGAAAGCAAAAGAATTTTATTTGCAATGTGCCCGCATGTCGGAGGCAGACGGAAAAATACCTTCTCTTATTAATACATATAATAACCTCGCGGTTATTTATACCCAACTAAAGCAGTACGACAGTTCACGTTTATTATTGAATAAGGCGGTACAACTAGGTAAAAACCTGGATCGGCAGGGAAAGGTCAGTTTATCGAGCACATACAATAACCTGGGTAATTTATATTTCAAAGAGAAGAAATATGATGAAGCCCTTCCTTACTTCTGGCATAACCTGATGAGGCATAGTAACGATGGGGATTATAGTGGGTTATGGGTTGCCCGGTTGAACCTGGCAGACATATATATAGAAAAGCACCATTTTGACTCTGCTACCAAATATGCTCAAAGCGCCCTTGAACTGGCGCAACGGCTTGAATCAAAAAGCAAGGAGGCTGATTCCTATTCCATACTTGCCAAATTATACGAGTACCAGAATAAATACAACAAGGCCTATCAGTATATAAAAAAGTGGTATTCACTCGATACGGCTATTCTGCATAGTGATACCTATAAGTCCATTGCTGCGTTGCAGGAGCGCTTTCATGCCAGTGAACGGGAAGCAGAAAACAAATTGTTACAGGAAAAAATAGAAAAAGAAACTGTTCGAACAAGGGAGCTTTCCCTGGTAGCGGGTGCGCTGGCCATTATAGGGATACTGATAGCTATTGGGTTTGTAATGAAAAGAAATGCCCACCGGCGGTTACAGGAAACCAATAATCTTATTGTTCAGCAAAATGAAAAGTTATCGGAGTTGAACTATGAGAAGAACTCGCTCATCAGCATTGTGTCGCACGACCTGAACACTCCTTTTGCTACCATACAAATATGGGGGCAGGTATTACAGAATGATGCCGATCGCTTAACGGCCGAACAGCAAAAAGCCATGGCCCGCATAGTTCAGGCTGGGTTGTATGGCGAACGCCTCATCAGGCAGATACTCGATGTTGAACGGGAAGATATTGGTAACCATAAGATGAAGCTTGAAAAATTTGACCTGCGGGCTTTTGCTGAAGAAATGGTTGATAACTTTAAACCGATGGCTGACAAGAAGCACATCAGGTTACATGCCGAGGCTACAGGTAAAAAAGTATTTATTTTAAGTGACCGCTACCTTGTTGGCCGTATTTGTGAGAACCTGTTATCGAACGCCATCAAGTATACAACCCAGGGCAAGAAGGTTTGGATGAGCATTCATGATGATCAGGACCACATCAGTATAAAAGTGCGTGACGAAGGTGTGGGTATCGAGAAGGAAGAACTGCCCTATCTGTTCTCGAAATACAGCAAGATCTCATCGCGGCCAACTGATGGGGAAACATCCAATGGATTGGGGCTTTCAATTGTAAAAAGAATTGTGGAGGAGATCAATGGGCGTATTAGTTGTGAAAGTGAAATAGGGGTAGGGTCTGTATTTACTGTGATGTTGAAGAAGTAACTTTTCTTTCCCAGCTATTGTCTGAATAAAATAATTGCCGTAAATTAACGTTTTATAACATTACTTACTAACCCTTGATCATATAATAAGCCCCGATCTCGGCTGAGCCGAGACGGGGCTTTTTGATTTTATTACTTGAAGCTCTTCTTACTTCTTTGGTTTGTTCGTCATATAGAAGGTCAGCGTGCCACCTTTCATAATGTCTTCATGACTAATAACGGCTTGATCCAGTTGTTTTCCATTCAATACAACCTTTTGTACATACACATTTTTATCGCTTTGGTTAATGGCCTCCACAGTAAACGTGTTGTTATTTTCGAGTTGTAAAACCGCTTTGTTGATAGCAGGACTGCCTAGCTGATACAGGGCGGCGCCAGGAGCTACTGGATAAAAGCCCAGCGTAGAGAAAAGATACCAGGCACTCATTTGGCCACAGTCATCATTACCACCCAGGCCATCAGGTGCTGGTTTATATTGATTCTTCAGGATCATTCTTACACGTTCCTGTGTTTTCCAGGGCTGACCTGCAAAATTGTACAAATAGGCAACATGGTGAGCCGGTTCGTTGCCATGTACATAAGTACCAATAATGCCATCGCGGGTAATATCTTCCGTCTCTGCAAAATATTTATCGGGCAGGTACATGGTGAACAGGGTATCGAGGCGGGCACTGAATTGCTTTTTACCACCCATCAGGGTTATCAAACCTTCGGGGTCCTGAGGAACGAAAAAGCTGTAGTTCCAGGTATTGCCTTCAATAAAACCCTGGCCGTGTGTGCTCAATGCATCAAAACCATTTTTAAAGCTGCCATCTTCTTTGCGGGCACGCATAAAACCTACCGATGCATCGAACAGATTCTTGTAATTGCCGGCGCGTTTGCTGAATGCTTCATAAATATCTGTGCGTCCCAGTTTGTTGGCTGCCTGGGCTATGCACCAGTCGTCATAAGCATATTCAAGGGTTGTGGAAGCAGAGGTGCCCAGCTTTTCATCAGGAATGAAACCTTTCTCCACATAGCTGCCAATGCCTTCATAATTGTTATGGGTGGCTGTTGTTACGCAGGCTTCCAGTGCATGTGCTGCATTGAAAGAGGTATTACCTTTTAAGATGGCGTCGGCAATAACCGATACGCTGTGGTAACCGCTCATGCACCAGTTATCGTTGCTGTAATGACTCCAGATGGGCAGCATCTTCAAGACACTTTGGTCGTAATGAGCCAGCATACTGTTCACCATATCACCATTGCGTGTCGGTTGTATAATGTTGAAAAAGGGGTGCAGCGCCCTGTAGGTATCCCACAATGAAAAGGTGGTATAGTTGGTAAAATTGGCAGCGGTATGCACATTCTGATCGAGCCCTTTGTATTTGCGATCAACATCCATATATACGGTAGGGCCCAGAAATGCGTGGTACATAGCTGTATAAAAATTCTGTTTCTCGCTCTCGGCCGCTTCCACCGTAATTTTTGCCAGTTCTGTATTCCAGGCGGCTTGTGCCGCGGCTTTTGTTTGTTCAAAATCCCAGGTAGGGGCTTCTGTTCTCAGGTTTAATATTGCGCCTTCGGTGCTTACTGAAGAAAGCGCCATCTTTACTTTAATTTTCTCACCTTCTTCTGTATTAAAGTTGAAGAACATCCGCAGTTGTCTGCCCGCCAGATCGGGAAAGTTTTTGGATTGATTGAATTTTCCCCAGAACCCGCGATACACCTGTTTTTTGCTGAAGTCCTTACATCCATATTCTTTAAATGGTTTTGAAAAGGTCATGGCAAAATAAACGGTTCGGGTACGGGCCCAGCCAGCCGTTTGGCGGTAACCGGTAACCAACGTGTCGTTTTCTACCCGTACATAAGTCCAGGCATTTTTATCCTCGTAATTGTAAATGCCATGCATCAGGTCGAGGATGATGTGTGCGTCGTTTGTTTTGGGGAATGTGTATTGATGGAACCCGGTCCTGGTAGTTGCGGTGAGTTCCGCAGTGATATTGTCGTCGTCAAGCTTTACTTTATAATAGCCAGCCTCTGCTTTTTCGTTAGCATGAGAAAAAGCTGAGCGAAAACCGGTCTTTGTATCGGTGGCCACGCCGGGGTTCAACTGCAGCGCGCCAACGGTAGGCATTACCAGGAAATCACCCAGGTCGCTGTGGCCAGTGCCGCTGAAATGTGTATGGCTAAAGCCTACAATGGTTTTATCGTCATATTGGTAACCAGCGCAATATTTGTATACGTCGGGATTGTATTTCCCGTTCATTTCATAGGGAATGGTATCGGTATCGGGGCTTAGCTGCACCATGCCAAATGGAACGGTAGCGCCGGGAAAGGTATGTCCCATGCGTTGCGTACCAATAAGCGGGTTTACATACTGCACCACATTTTTTTGTTGAGCGAATAAGGATAAGGGCAACATCCATAACAACGGGAAGCGTTTCTTCATGTGCGTAAATTTCTTTATGTAATAAGTTGAGCGCTTACAAATCTAGGGGCTAATGTTCTGCTAAAACGCACCTAGTGTGTAGTTTCCCCCGCTTTTACATATAATTCCTGGAGTTGACCAGTTGATCAGTTGACGAGGGGGAAGAGGGCTGATAGGGTTGATATAGTTGAAAGGGGTGATAAAGGAATTGAAATAGGTGGTAGGATGTTGAAAGGGTTGATATGGAAGAAGAGTTGATCAGTTGATCAGTTGACGAGGGGGAAGGTTAATATGGATAATATTGATTGAACACCCCCCTGAGGCGGGGCGCCATATGATAGGAAGTTGCGGGACGCCAGGTATTGAGGGACGTTGATCGCGTTAATACGGTTGATAGGGCCGATATGGGCGCCGAGCCGTAGGCGAGTATGCAGTTTTCTTTCTGAATTCAGCCGACTGCCGCGTTGCAGTTTTCACGTTTCACGTTTGCCGGAAGCGAGTTTGGCTATTAGTCGGACATTGCCCATTGCCCATTGCCCATTGCCCATTGCCCATTGCCTATTGCCTACTGCCCTCCTCATCATAGTAAGACCCCGTTTCATAATCGAATGTCTTTGCTTTGGTGCTTTTGTAATTAGGATCGTAGCGAACAAAAAAGTAGAGATAGATAACGCGACTCAGGCGCATTAACCAGGGTTGTAAAAATATAAGTAAAAAGATATTGATACCTAACCACCAAAAGAACCGGTTGTCTTTTGTTGACATACCTATGAGTACCCACCAGGCAACAAATGTGCTGACAGACAGCGCCACCGATAAAGCATAACTTACGTAGGCGGTACCGTACCAAAAGCCTACTTCCATTTCATATTGCTGGCCACATTCGGGGCAATGCGTAGGCATGTCGAACACTTTTTTCAAATTCCAGGGATTGTTGTTCCTGAACATAGGTCCCCGGCGGCAACGGGGGCATTTCATGGTTAACATGCTCCATAGGTAGTTGGGTTTGGACGTAGGCATTATGTGGTCTCAATTGATGAACCGCGAATTTACAAAATTAGTGGCACCTGCTTTAGTTATTAAAAGTAATTGGGTTATTAAGCTCTTAGTTCGGGAGCACTTTTCGCAGTACTTCCCTCAGGAACTTAATAACCCAATACCTAATTGAACTCAGAACCTATGTGCGCTTTAAGAAGCTGTAGCAACCAGTTTTTTCCGTTCTCCGATCTGCTGTCTCCACATGGCATAATATAAACCCTTTTCCTCGAGCAGGCTTTCATGACTGCCTGTTTCCACTATATCGCCTTTTTCGAGCACATAAATGCGGTCGGCATGCATAATGGTCGACAACCGGTGGGCGATCATGATCGTGATCTGATTGCGTTTGGAAGAAACATCTTTTATGGTGTTGGTGATCTCTTCTTCTGTCAGCGAATCGAGCGCTGAAGTGGCTTCATCAAAGATCAACAACCGTGGTTTGCGTAAAAGGGCGCGGGCAATTGACAGTCGTTGCTTTTCACCACCGGATAGTTTCAGCCCGCCTTCGCCGATCATGGTATCGAGGCCTTTTTCGGCACGGGACAGCAAATTCATACAGGAGGCTTTTTTCAGCACATCCATCAGGTCATCGTCGGAAGCCGAGGTATTTACAAACAACAGGTTTTCTTTAATAGTGCCTGCGAACAATTGGGTGTCCTGGGTTACAAAACCGATCTGTTTACGCAGGTCTTCATAATCGATGTCGTTTTCGTCGATGCCATTGTACAGGATCTTTCCCTGCTGCGGGCGGTATAAACCAACCAGCAACTTCATGAGGGTAGTTTTACCTGAACCGGAAGGCCCAACAAACGCAATTGTTTCCCCGGCTTTGGCCGAGAAGCTGATGTCATCGATGGCGCGTGATTGCGCCGTAAGGTGTTTAAAGCCCACCGTATTGAAGTCAAGCGTTTGAACATCGCCGAGGTGTTTGGGATGTTCAGGTTGACGCTCGGGTACTTTTTGCATCAGGTTATGGAAGTTGTTCAAAGAAGCTTCTGCTTCGCGATAGCTGATAATGATGTTGCTGATCTCCTGCAAAGGACCAAATACAAAGAATGAGAAAATCTGCATGGTAACCAATTGCCCAAAATCCATTTTGTCGTGGAAGATCAGCCACATTAAAATAAACAGGATCACCTGACGCAATGTGTTCACAAAAGTCCCCTGTACAAAGCTGATGCTGCGCACGCGTTTTACTTTGGTAAGCTCCAGGCCGAGGATTTTGTAGGTGTTTTTATTCAACCGGGTCACTTCCTGGTTGGTAAGTCCCAAACTTTTAACCAATTCTATGTTACGAAGCGATTCCGTGGTAGAGCCAGCCAGGGCAGTTGTTTGTGACACGATGGTCTTCTGGATGGTTTTTATTTTTTTACTAAGCAGGTTGGTAATGGTGGCCAATAGAAAGATCCCTGCAACATAAGCAACGGCGATGTACCAACTGATCCAGATAGAAGCATACACCATAACAAAGGTTACGCTTACCAATACACCAAACATAATGTTGATGAAATAATTCATGAACTTTTCTGTATCTGCCCGCACCTTGGTAAGCACGCTCAGCGTTTCTCCGCTGCGTTGGTCTTCAAATTCCTGATAGGGGAGGCGCATGGCGTGTTTTAAACCATCGGTAAATACTTTGGCGCCAAACTTTTGAATGATCACGTTCAGGAAATAATCCTGGAAGTTTTTGGCTATCCTGCTCACCATGGCCACACCAATGGAAGCTGATAACAACCAGATCACACCGTAATAGGGCGTAGTGGCAGTGAACCATTCCGAACCAGGTCTTTGACCTTTTGGGGTGTTAAGGTAGGTACCGGCAAGCCGAACCAATTTCCCTAATATAATGGGATCGAATAAGGAAAAAGCGGTGTTTATGGCTGCCAGAAAAAGCGTTAAAACTACCAGCCATCTGTATGGTTTTAAATACGTTAATAAAATCTTCATAATTGCAATTAACAGTTAATCATCGGGAATGTTTGTCCAGAGCAGGGGAATTAATATACAATTTATATAAATCTGCTTTAATGCGCCTGCTATCAGCGAAGAGTGCAGGTAAAACCGGGATTAGTACAATTGAGTTACCAGCATACTGTTTGTGAAACAGCTGTATGAGTTTTTTAACTTATTGTTTTTCATATGATTTACCACCAAAGTAAAAAAACAACGGTAAAAAAAGGAAAACGATCAGTCCGTATTGTGTTTCAAAGACTGATTCACTAAAAGAATAAGCGATCACCAACAGTACGATAGGCCACAAGAGCCGGCTTTTTTCCCGAACAGCCATAGTTACCAGGGAGAAACAAATGACGAAAAAGAGGAGTAGTCCAATAAAGCCAGTTTGTAAAAATGACTCCAGCCACTGGTTATGGGTATTGTAACCCTGGTACCCATGATCGGGGGTACCAGGCCTGCCTGCATACATGTTTGTCTGCAAATATTTCTGGTTCAATAAGGGCTGCGCACCGGCAGGAGTTACGCCCATGATCCAGGCGTTGTGCTCCTGCATAATTTCTTTTACAAACCGCCATTGCAGCAAGCGGAATTGTACGCCGTTGAAATAAAATCCCTTATCGAAGGTTGATTGCTCCATAACGATCATGTTATTGCGCATGATGTCGTTAAAGCGATAGCTGATAGGGTTCTTTGTAAACAAGATAAGACTACTGGTAGTAATGCCCACCAATGCCACTATAGCAATGGTGTAACGGGTATTGAAATTTCTTTTCAGCGAAATAAAAGTATAATATGCCAGGCTGACCAACGTAAAACTGATCACCAGTTTTGACGATAACAAAAACAGTCCCCCAATAAGAAATACCATTAGTATGAAATGGGCTCCCTTGTTCACTATATACCGTTCAACTGTAGTTTCCTGAAGGAGAAAGATAAGCCCTGCAAAAACGAGTATGGAAAACTGAATGGCATGGTGCCCCAGATTGCTTAACAACTGGTGGTAAAAGAAAACGTATACGGGGGCGTGATGGAACTGGTATTTGATAAAACTTATTCCCAAACACCAGGTAAGCAAAATGACCAGAATAAAAACATAGGCCTTCATCAAAGAATGGAACCTTGTTTTATTGATAAACTGACAACAAAAAAAGCATACCGGTATAAACAGCAGGGCGCTTTTTACCTGTATATGGTTTAGGCTATCGGAAATATTATCAGTATAGGCCAGTGGAATTATCTGCAACAAAAAAAAGCCGCTGCAACCTAACACAAACGGATTGCGCAGGGCTTTATTGAACCAGGAGCCCGTGTTGGTTTTATTGTAAAGAAACGAAGTAATTAAGATCAATCCGATGGCTATACTGCTATAAGCCCTGAACGCTGCCACCACGGTTACCAGGAAACCCAGGTAGAACAGGTAGAGCAGGTTATTGATCAGGTTGTTTTTGGGCATCAGCTTAGTTCGCCATTTTTCTTCTGTAATGTAAATAAAAACTTACAAGCATACCCAGGAACAAGCCACCGCAAAGTCCCAAAGTCAATTGTTTTAACAATACCGGAAAGGTTGGATGGACAGGTGTATAAAAATTTTGTAACACATTTACTGCCGATAAAAAAGAAAGTTCTTCTTCATAGTTCAATTTTTTTTCCTGCAGATCAGCTATTTGTGCGCTGATGTTAGACACATTCAACATAACACGACTGCCCGTATTGCCAGGTTGTTGAATACTGGTTTCAACCATCTGTTGCAGATTATTCAGGCGGGTAATTTCATATTGAACAGTTTGTGTCATGGAACCCAGGATCTTTTTCCGGCTTACCAGTTTATCTTTAATGTATTCACTGTTTTCAAGGGCATAGATCATCCCTTTTTGTAAGGGGCGTAAAATGGCGGTGTCGCGTACCACTACACTGACCTTGAAGGCGGTAAAATTCTTGGGATCATACGATTTTTGTAATTCTTCGACAGTAATTGATTCTACTTTTTTTAACAGGGGTATAGCTACGTTAAATTGTTTGGCCAATACGGGCCGTTCCTTTTTTTGTAACAGCGTGCACCAGTTGTTGATGACTGCTATTTGTTCGGGTTCAGACAATATTTTTGGTTGCAGCACCAGGGAAGAGGTGTACAGGTTGGGGGTTTTTAAATAGCGGGCAAACCCGGCCAGCAAACCCAATAAAGCAACTATAAGTAATAATTTTCCGTACTGCCTGAGAAAAGAAATGGCCTGGAGAAGGAGTGCCGAGATGTCTAGATCGTCTGCAGGGGCTGGTATCAATTTAACCTGTTTCATGAAACATCAGTACGGAAAATTATATATAAGGGTTGCGTTAATTGTTATAATTTGACATTTAGTATATTCTGAATTAATTATTATGGAGGAAAGCCACAGCAGACGCAGCCGTATATTTTCGAATTTTTTAGCCCTGGGCATTTTGCAGGGAACCAATTTTTTGCTGCCGGTACTGGTAATGCCGTTCGTTATTAAACGGATTGGGGCCGATGGCTATGGGATTGTTGCGGTGGCCCAGGTAGTACTGCTGATCTTTTGTACTGTTTCTGATTATGGGTTCAATTTAACCGCCACCCGTGCGCTGGCGTTGCACCGGGATGATATTACAAGGAACGCCCGGCTTTTTTTTACCGTGCTGGCTGCCAAAATGGTGATCTGTCTGGGGTTGTTCGCCGTGTTGTTGTTACTCATTTCACTTGTTCCTTTCTTTAAATCACATTTCCAGTTATACCTGTTTGGTTTCACCTGGGTGCTGGGGCAATCGTTGCTGGTGAGTTGGTTTTTTCAGGGGGTTGAGAAAATGAAATACATTACTATTTACACCCTGCTGGCGCGGTTGTTATTTGTGGCGCTGGTGTTTGCATTCATAAGGCAGCGTTCAGATTACCGGTTCTTTATTTTGTTTATGGGTGCAGGCAGTGTAGTGGCTGGCATTTCGAGCATCTTTCAGGCGCTCTGGTTATATAAACTGCCGATGGTTCGACCCATGTGGCGTGATATTGTTAATGAACTGAAAGAAGGATGGCCTGTAATGCTTTCCAATATCTCAATAAATACTTTTTTGAGCATAAACGTTTTCATATTACGGCTGTTCACCAACGATCTGATAACTGGTTATTACAGCGTAGCGGAAAAAGTATTTCTGGCTACCCGTCAGGTGCCGGTCATGTTTTCTCAGGTTATTTATCCGCCTCTTTGCCAGCTGTTGCAAAAAGGAAAAGAGGCTACCCGTCCGTTTTTCAGATCGGTGTATGTTCCTTTTTTATTATTAATGTTGTTGGCTTGTGTGTTGTTGTTCAGCTTTTCAGCTTTTATTATTTCATTCTTTCTAGGAAGCAATAGCGGAAATGCAGTATTGCTGTTGCGATTGTTTTGCCTGGGGCCCATAATCGTTTGTCTGCATATTCCGGCCAGCCAATTATTAATGGCCGCTAACCATAAAAAGAGTTATCTGCGGGTGTTAACCTGGGGGACCCTGTTGAACGTGATCTGTAATTTTTTGCTGGTTCAGGTATGGGGACCGGTGGGTACGGCCATCAGCGTATTACTGACGGAACTGTTTATAACAGTGGGTTTTAACAGGGAACTTTTTATCAATAAACTATCAGGCTATGTTAGTGCCAGAGTCAATAAATCTATACTCCAACGGCATGCGAATTAATAAATTCTTTCCGGTTATATTTATTTACTTTTTTATTAATTCACTGGGCTTGCCATTTGGATTAACCTATACCGCGTTGTTAAGCCCGCTTTTGTATCTCTGGATGCTGATGACCCGTAAGCAGGAAGTGTTGTGGCCCTTTTTAGTAGTACTAATTCCAATAGTTTTGATCCATCTTGCGCTGGGGGTAGATGAGAACAGTTATTTTATTTCCCTGTTGAACATAGTGCTGGTGTATATTTTTTGCCAGGCTGCTTATACTTTCTTTATTAAATGTGAGCATCCCGGCAGGCTCTTTCAACCACTGCTTATCATCAATTTTATTTGTAGCCTGGTTGCAATACCGCTATTTTTTACGCCGCTTGCGCCGGTTTTCTGGATGAAGCAATTTCTGACAACCGGAATAGAAGATTTCTGGCGATTAAGTCTGCTCACTTATGAGCCTTCCTATTATGCGCTGTTGTTCACGCCTTTGTTTTTCTTTTTTCTGTTACAATTACTTTTTTACAGGAATACCATCAACAGCTGGTTGTTGATAGTAATGTTGTTGCTGCCGTTGATCTTATCTTTTTCTTTAGGGGTTCTCAGCGCTATTGTAATGGCTATTCTTATTACAATTATACTGCACTATAAAAAGATCGTTCGTAATAAGCGGTTCCTGAACCTGGTGGGGGTAACGGGGGTAATTGCCATAATGGGGTTAGTGGCCGGGTTTATTTTCTTTCCTGAGAATATTCTTTTTGTGCGTCTCGCCAATGTAATTACTGGTAAAGACCCTTCGGGTAAGGGAAGGACCTTTGAAGCCTTTTGGCTGGCTGATCAATTGCTGGCACAGAAAAGTTACTGGTGGGGAATTGGGCCGGGTCAAATAAAAATACTTGGGTTTGAGCTGATCCGGGATTTTTATGGCTATGGGCTCGAAACTACGCGGGTGGCCATTCCCAATGCAGCTGCTGAAACACTGGCCATTTTTGGCTGGGTAGGTTTTTCCCTTCGCATATTAACAGAATGCATACTGTTTGTATATACCAAAGTTTGGCGAAACTATTTCTGCCTGCTGTTATTCGTGTTTGTGTTTATTTATCAGTTCACGGGTAGTTTTATTACCAATATTGCAGAATATGTTATCTGGATAATGGCGTTCGTGCCGGTGTTTAAGGAGTATGATGTTGTAAAAGGCAATGGGCAATAGGCAATGGATAATGGGCTTAGTATTGCGAACCCTCTACTTTTATAGGTGCATCTCTTTTAAGTTCTCTACTTACTTTCTCCCTGACACATCTTTGTAAAAAGGTTTCGTACTTGCTGATCACGTTATTCCAGTTAAACTGCTCCTTTATTTTTTTAAGGTTGTTATTGATCAAAGCCGATTCGTGGCCATTACGATGGGTGTTTTCTATCACTTCTTTTACTTCGTTAAAGGAAGAGAAATAATAGGCATCCTGTTGTAATATGGCCCGGTTAAACAGGTTGTCATGCGCTGCTATCAACGACCGGCTGGCCATGGCTTCCAGCAGGGAGGGGTTGGTACCTCCCACGCTATGGCCATGAAAATACAGGGTAGAAAATGTTTTAAGTGAGTGGATCTTTTGTGGATCGTTGTATATGCCTCCTGTAAATACGATCCTGTTATCGTGTTTGAATTTCTTTACCAGGTACCGTCCCAGTTTATTTTCAACAGAACCTATTACCAAAAATTTATAGCGGCTGTTGCTGGCGTAAAAGCCATCCAGTATCATTTCAATATTGTTCTCCGCCGCCATGCGGGCCATCAAAATAAAGTACTCATATTTTTTAACACCAAATTCCTGTAACAGGGTTTCTTCTTCATTGTAATGTATTTCGGCGCCATAAGGAATGTGCTCACTTGAAATGGCATATTTATTCTTTAAATACGATTGTATAACAACCGAATCGGCTATATGGTAATGACTAAACCGGACGGCCAGTTTTTCGGCCAATCTTAAAAATTGCTGTACTGGTTTTGAATATTTGGTGCGTTTCCATTCAAGCCCGTCCATATTGAAGATGAGTGTGCTTTGTTGTGGATAGAACCAACCCCAGGCAGAGCTGCTGGTAAAACCCAACATCAGGATCACATCGAAGTTTCGGCGTCTTGCATCCAGGATGCAGTTGAGGTCGTAAATGAATTGCCCGAAACTACCCAGATGAAATTCGGGGT
The DNA here is from genome assembly GCF_017742245.1 of Niastella soli. Classification (GTDB taxonomy): domain Bacteria; phylum Bacteroidota; class Bacteroidia; order Chitinophagales; family Chitinophagaceae; genus Niastella; species Niastella soli. The sequence goes on along the minus strand of NZ_JAGHKO010000001.1, from coordinate 546,187 downwards.
CATAGCAACGAATAAGCTGAACGTTTTTCCAGGTGTTTCCGGTATAGGGGTGATTGTGTGAGTTGTAAACAAACACTTCATGCCCTTTTTGCACCAGGCCTGTTGACAGGTATTCTGCAAATTGCTCAAACCCCCCGTAATTATTGGGAATGCCTCTGGTCCCTAATATGCCTATCCGTAATGTCATTATTGTAATACTTGTTTGTAGGCGACAGCTGTTTTACTGGCTGCCTGCTGCCAGGTATATTGTTCAAATATTTTTTTTTGGAGCACATCGGTGCCAGAGGAACTGGCTACCTGTTCTACCGCTGCCAGCATGCTTTGTGGCGATGCCGGGTCGCAATAAGCAGCTTCGTTCCCAAAATATTCCCGGGTATAACCCTTGTCGGTGATCACTACGCGGCAGCCCATTGCGGCTGCTTCAAGGGTAGAAAGGCCGCAGGTTTCGAACCAACTGGGAAGAACGTGTATGGCGGCTTTCTGATACCAGTTTCTCAGGTCTTCCTGAGGCAAATGGTTTATAAAAGAAATATTGGAGGCGGCCTGTTTACGGCATTCCTCGTAATAATTGACCTGGTTAGGGGCCGGATTTCCAATTACCACAAGCCGGTACCTTGTATTGTTCAATGCTTTGATCAGGTTCAACTGGTTCTTGAGCCCTTCAATTCTAGCCACACACAATACCAGATCGGGATCTTTAGGTATTTGGCTACTCCCGGAAAATATGGCCGGGTCAATGCCATTGGGGATAAGGGAATAATCAGGCAGGGGAGTGGCAAATTCTGCCAGCTGGTCGTACTCCATTTTTGAGTTGGGTAAAATACGGGCAGCCTGTTGCAGAATTTTTTTTATGCTTTGTTTGTGCCCATGCCATAAATACGACCTGGTTGCCAGTACATCATTGCCCTGCATCCATCGGGCTATTGTTTTTATATATTCTATACTGTTTCGGGGTAAAAAGCGGAACATTTTGCCCGCCAGGCCTTTGCGGTATAAACGATCGTACTCGTGGTAATTCACCAGGTTGGGCGATACTACAAAAGGCTTTTTAGACTGATTAATGTGGCATACGATATCGGCTGGCCGCACAATATTGAAAAAATGCAGCAGGTCGTATTGTTGATATTGAACTGGTTGATTGGTTAATTTAATGTCCACATCAATACCCAGGCTTTTTAATTGCCGGGCAGTATTGATGATCTGAAAGGTATCTCCGCCTTTTACCGTGTATAATGTTGACCTGGTGATAACTGCGATTTTCATGACACCCTTTCCTTATTATTCGTACCAAATTGACGTTGAGTTGCCTGTGAATATTATTATTTTACCGGCAACCACGGGCAACATAGGCAAAATGAATTCGTTAAATGGAGGACTAGAATTCTGTAAGTAACCGGGTAACTGTATTTTTGCCCGTAAAGGAGATATACCCCATATGCGTTCCCTCTTTTTGTTGGATGATCAGGCTGGCTTACTGACTATAAAGGATAAATTATTATATGTGTTAGTGGTAATTTTCCTTGTCACCTTTTATCCGTCCCATATGCCCTCTGTAAATGTGGTGGCGTTGGTCCTTCTTTCGTTATACAGCTTTTTTATATATGGTTCATTTCGTGAAAAATTAAGTTTGTTGCGCCAGCGCAAAGAGGTGTGGGCCATGGCTGCTTTTTATTTGCTGCATATTGTAAGTTCCCTTTGTTCTAAAGATGTGGCCGAAGGTTTTTCCTGGACGGTGATCCGCATGCCTTTATTCGTGTTCCCTGTTGCTTTTGGCTTTGTGTATATAAGGCAGGTGCTTAAAGAAAGGATCCTGTTTGCTTACGCAGTTATAACTACCATCACGATCTTATTTTGTTTTATCTGGGCCATTGTAGCAGGTATTGCTACTAATGATATTACCATGTTGTATAACGACAATCTCACCTATTCGATCGATAAGCAATCGATATATGTGGCGTTGCTGGTAAATGTGGCCATTTTTAGTTTTGGGTACCTGCTTTACATTAAATCAGCCTTGGTCGCAAAAAAAGGATTGGTGTTTACCAGCCTGTGCATGCTGGTGGTATCGATATTTTTTATGGCCAGCCGTATTTCTATTATTACCTTATTTGGCAGCATTGTTTGTGTGGCGGTTTGGTGGATTGTTCAGAAAAGAAAACTGAAGCTGTTGGGTTTGGTGGGAGCTGGCATTGTAGCTGCGATGGCATTGTTGGTTATCGTTTTCCCAAAAACCTGGAGCCGCTTTCGCGAATTGACCAATACCAAATATGTATATTCCAGTAAGGGAGAGGAGCGTCATATGAACATGAATATTACCCCTGATCAGTGGAATGGCGCCAATTTGCGGCTGGCAGTTTGGAGTTGTGGCTGGGAACTGGTAAAGCAACACCCGGTTTTTGGTGTGCAGGTAGGTGATAAAGTTGAACAAATGGTGGGTGTGTATAAAGCTAAGCATTTTGAAATAGCTTATAAAAGTCGCCGCAACATACACAACAACTACCTCGATGTACTGGTGTCTTTCGGATTTTTTGGGTTACTATTATTCCTTTGGGGTTTTTTATTTGAACCCTTGCGCCAGTGTATTCGAACAAGGGACTATTTCGGCGTATTCGTGATTGCGGCCTTTATGCTGGCATTTATTCCTGAAACCTATTTCGACCGCAGCATGGGCAACATGATGTTTGCCTTCTTTGTCGCCCTTATTGTTAGCTACAGGAAACCTGTAGCTAACGTTGTTTAAGATGTTATTTCTTTATTTTGGAGAGAATATATAATGCTCTTTTTCTTAACGCCGGTTTCTTCTTGATATAATTAATTGCCTTTTTAATAAGCCTGTTATTGTTAAAGGGAATATGCTCGTCTGTACCAAAAGTTGGATTATCAATTTTATACCCTGGTCCATTGGCATTGAGCAGGCCGGTTAAATCGACGGCGTGGAGCGCATAGAACGCTGCATGTTTTTCGGCTATATAACGGTATGAGAATAACAGTTTTTCACGGGTAAAATTGCGGACCATCGATGTTTGCCGGATCCGGTAATTCCATAGTTTTTCTGGTATAACCACTCCTCTCCACCCGTTCTTTACCAAATTTATTACGCTTTCCCAGTCTTCGACCCCATATTCCAATGCAGCATCATTCCAGCCATTTTTCGTGAAGGCAATCTTTTTATAAATGAGCGCGCTGCTGTTGATCATATTATGATACAACAGGTAAGGTGGCTCGGGTATAAAAGCGGGCCAGCTACCGGTTGATCTTTCAAAGTATTGTGCCCAGCAGCCTACGAAGAATACGTTTTGTTTGCTTTGTAAAATGTTTATGGCTTTACTGAAATAGGTGGGCTGTACCGTGTCATCAGGGTCTAAAAAGGCCAGAAACTCACCACTGGCATGTTGCACACCTTTATTTCTTGCTGCAGATAGCCCTTTATTAGTTTGTTCAACCAGGGTAAATTGGTATTTATTCTGCAGTGTTTTCAATACTTCAATACTTCCCTGGTCATTAGAGCCATCATTGACAACAATTACCTCAATGTTTTTATAGTCTGAGCTATATATAGATTCTAAAGTTTCATTTACATAGGCGCCCATATTATAAAAAGGAACCACTATAGAGAGCAGATCTTTTTTGCCGGTTTCTGTAATTTGGTATTGGGGCGTATTGCTTTGGGTAACAAATGGGAATGGCCGGTTAGCATGGTGTAAGGCTGCTGCACTTTCAATTACTTTCAGTTTTTGTGCATATACGTTTTGGTAATTATGTCTTTCTTCAACCGATTTAATCGCGTTTATCCTGATCTCGCGGATCTGCTCAATGGGCAGATCATTAATAACATGGACCTGTTTTTCCAGGCTGTTTTCTTCGTTGTGGTCGAATAAAAATCCATTCTGTTTATTTACCAGAATTTCGGTTTGGCCGCCTTGTTTCGATGCCAGTACAATATTCCCATTGATCAACGATTCAATAACGGTATATGGATAATTATCCCCGATGCTTGGAATTAATATTACGGCACCGTTCCGGGTTTTTTCTTTCCATTGTGCAGGCGACAGGCTGCCTAGTTGTATAAGTTTACCTGCCTTAATTTCATTACCATATTTTTTATTTACCCATTCCTGCATATCCATGCGTTCGGGATGGTAATAATGGTTTCCGCCTCCGATCAGGAACAATGGTTTCTTCCAACCGGCAAGCCATAACTCTCTGAAGCCTTTTAATAAGGGCACAATTCCTTTCTGGGGTGTAAGCTTTCCAAAAAAGAACCAGTTATCGCGCGGGTTTGTTGTATTATCCAGTTGCGTTTTCTGCGATTGCTCAAATGGCAGGGGAACTACTGTTACTTCCGGTAAGTCAGGAATAAATGGCTTTATTGCATGAACTATAAATGCACTTGGTGCATTTAATTTATCGGCAGCCATAATACACCAGCGTTCCATTTGTCCAATCCAGAAATAGGGTAGCTGCATGGCCGGTACCCTGTTATACTCATAATATAAGAAGGAGGGTGCGTGTAAAGTAAGCACCACTTTAAGTTGATTGAAAAGCGGATAGTTCAGGTGCTTAAACTGCAGAATGTAATAGGCAATGCCTGCATATTCCTGCGATTCAAGTATATCGGGTAAACCCTCCGTCTCCATAAATTCCCTGATTACATTGGCAAATTCAAAAGCCAGGGATGTTTCAGGACCCAGGAATGCTTCCACTTTGGTTTTATACCGCGAAAATTCAACTATTCTGATCCCATTGGTAGTAGTGATCTTATTGGTATCTGAATACTGGCTGGGCACAAATACAGTGACATCCCAATCCTGCTGTTGTAACATTTTTGCAGTATGATAGCAATAGGTGCCAATGCCACCACCATACATGGGGGGATATTCGGTAGTAATTAACCAATACTTTTTTTTCCTCTGGTCCATAAGTACTGTAACGGTCTTTTACGGGTAAATACTTTATAAAATCGCTTTATTATTTTAATGACCCGCCGTTGTTTCCAATCGGGGCCGGAAGGTAGTGATTGTTCCTGCTTCCAGCTACTAATGTTTTGATAATAGTTTTCAATAGATTCTGCTTGCGATAATGTGGTGGTTAGAGGCGCACGCGGGGTAAGAAGCTTTTCAAAAGATAATTGCAGGCTGTTGTGTGTAAGGGAGATGTCAAAGTGTTCCGCTACCCGTTTTCTGGCTGCTTCAGCCATTCTCTTTCTTAATGCAGCGTCATTGGCCAGGGATTCAACGTTGGCGGCAAAAGTTTCAATAAACTGGATATTATTGCCTGTAAACGGTAATATGATCCCGGTACCGGGTTCAATCAATTCCTGCTGGCCGCCTACAGCGGTTGCTACTACGGGTGTGCTTACGGCCATGGCTTCATACAAAACAGTAGCAATGCCTTCCCAGGCTGATGGCAATACTAAAATATCGGCCATTTGTATGGCTTCAATGTTGGCAGTATAAGACAATGAACCCAAAAATCTGAAATGGTGTTGTAGCCTTTTTTGATATATTTTTTCTTCCAGCAGGTCCTTTTCAGGGCCGTCGCCGGCAATAGCCAGTATAAATTGAACGCCCTTTTTGGCGAGGGTCGCGGCAATATCCGGCAACAACAAGGCATTTTTTTGCTCAGTAAGTCTGCCCGAAAAAAGCAATACCAACTGATCAGCTGATTGAAGCTTGAAAAAGGCCTTCTTTCTGGCGGGCCTAACAGTTTCTTCAACAGGGCGGATATTTTTGGTATCTACGTTAATATAAATGGTCTCCAGTTTATCAGTCGGTACGCCGCGGGAAGTCATAAACCGATGGATCTGGTTACTGGCCACTACATGTTTATCGATAGCGGCAGTATAGTCAACTGCAATTTTAGGATAACCGCCTGCCTTCCAGTTTTCCTCTACCAGGTGCATGATGTCGATAATGGCCAATTGGGCATGGGATGCCTTTAGCCAGGGTAAAATGTAGTAAGCTGGCAGAGAATGAGAAATAACCAGTAAGTTGATCTGCCAGGTTTTTATTACATAATTCCAAAGTATAGGATAGGCAGTGCCGTCGGCCAGTGCTGCAAAATGATAGATTTGGCGGGAATATTTTTTAAATTCAGCTTCATGGCTGTGTGTGCCCGCATTGGTGGTAATCAGTATAAAGTCGAACACAGAGGCCAGTGTGGCCATGTAATTCAACGTAAAGCGTTCTACGCCGCCCAGTTCGAGCCAGGGCAGTACAATAAGCACCGTTTTTTTGTTATGCTCCGGAGCTATGCTATTCATGAGCACATCCATCGCAGGTACTTCGGTATATATGCGCTTTTGGGGATTCGGGAATTGTTTTTTTAAGGAGGCGTATTTAGTTTGAAGATCGCTTTTGATCTTTTTCTGCATACGGCCATTATCCCAATTTTCCCATTTATTATGTTGGTTATCGTGTATGCGGTAATGAAATAAATATTCGGGTATGGTGTAACCCCAATATCCGGAATTGGCAGCCTGTAACCAGAATTCCCAATCTTCCAGACCGTTCCTTCGGGCTTCATTAAATTGAAGGTGGGTAAATAATTTTTTACGAAAAAGACCTGCAAAAGCCACCCAGTTCTGCTGTAAAAAAGCTTCTTTTTTATCAAGGCCTGCCTGCCAGTTATAATTTTTAGCGCCAAAACCGGTTGACCATGAATTTACAAAGGTAAATTCGGGGTTAAGTTGAAGCGTTAACCAGGCTTTTTCAAGGTAATCGGGCTCAATAAGATCGTCTGAATCCAGAAAAAAGATAAAATCAAAAAAAGCTTCCTGTACCCCTTTGTTCCTGGCGGCGGGTAAGCCCATATTATTGGGCAGGGAAGCTATTCTGATCTTTTTATTTAAGCTGCTTACTTTTTCCAGTATTTCAAGAGAGGTCGTATTAACACTTCCATCGTTAACAATAACCCATTCCCAATTGCTGTATGTTTGATTGATAACAGCATTATAAGTTTCCCAAAAGACTTCGGATTGATTAAAGAACGGTGTTACAATGCTTATACCTTTTGCTGGGTCCATGAAAATGAAAATATTTATACGTGCAATCGATATGGCTGGTTAGGCATTGTCCTGTACGTACAGCTCAATTGCTTTTTGTGTTTCGCCAAAATACACGAGGCTGCCATTTTTCATAAATGCGGCTCTGTTGCAATACTTCTGTATGGTTTCCATGGTATGGCTCACCAGGATAACCGTTTTTCCAGCTATCCAGCTCGACTCAAATACCCTGATGGCCTTTTCCTGGAATTTCATATCGCCTACGGCAAATATTTCATCCAGGAACATAATATCGGCGCCGGCGTTCACGGCAATTGAAAAGCCCAGTCGTGCCACCATACCCGATGAAAAGTATTTGATCTTAGTGTCTACAAAATCCTGCAGCTCTGCAAACTCTACTATCTTATCAAATATATTGTCAATGTCCTTGATCTTCATGCCCAGCACAGATGCGGAAACATAGATGTTTTCACGAGCTGTAAGCTGGTGGCTCATACCTACGCCCAGGTTCATCAATAAGGTACTGCCGTAGATATTAATGTTACCTGTATCACAGGGGTATACGCCTGCAAGCAACCTAACCAGTGTTGATTTACCACAACCATTCCTTCCTAAAAGGCCTATACATTCACCTTTATATATGTCGAAGTCCATCTGTTTAAGCGCTTCAACCTTTTTCCTGCGGGGAGGATTAAACAGGTTGAATAAACGATGCTTCACCGTATTGTGGCTATCTTCAGAGATATGAAAGGTTTTACTTATGCTTCTGGCCTGTATAGCGAGTTCTTGTTTCACGTGTTTTATAGTTTTTCAGCGGCTTTAGACCCTAATTTGTTTAACAATAATAAACCAATCACCAACAATATAATAGCGTAGGTGAAGTCGAATAGGAAAAGTTTAAAGTCAGGGTTAGTGCTTTCCATAGTAGTACGCCTGGCATTAATAATTATTCCAGCTATAGGGTTAATATAATCAAAGGTTGGCAATGCTTCTTTGAATGTGGAAAGCCTGTAAATTACAGGTGACAGGAAAAAGAGGAAAGAGGTAAAAACCTGCCATACCTGAGTAATATCTTTTGCTATTATATATATGTTAGAAAGAATTAATGATACTGCCAATGATAGGATAAAAAGATTAATAAAAAGGGGAATTATCCAAAGCGTATAGAAGGAGGTATGCATGGCATCTTTTTCAAGAATATTGAGGAAGAGCAGAAACATTATAAAATTGAAAAAGAGGCCTATAGTATTACTTAACAGCGTTGAAACATATATTTCAAGCTTGTTCATATTGCTGTATTCATACAGATATTTCTTTGTGTTCAGGATCTGTACTGTACCAGTAGTAGACTCAAGAAAAAAGTTCCATAATATCAAACCAATAAATAAGAAGGATGCAAAAGCTGGAATAGCCTGTTTCATGATGACTTGAAAAACCACATAATATATAGCTATATCCATTAGAGGTTTGATAAGGGCCCAAAGAAGACCCAGCTTGTTTTCATAATACCTCAATTTAAATTCAATTTTCGCCAGCAGCCACAAACGTTCATTTTTATTGGATCGTTTTACCCAGTCCACAAAGACACTTTTGACCATATTTTATATTTATCTGATTTTTATTGGATTATACATTTTGGCAAACATCATTGCAATTAAAAGAATTTATATAGAATTGATAAAATCAGCTGGATATGATGACGCCAGTTTTTCTGGGTTTAATAATAAGTAACTGATTATCAATTGGTAGTGAATATAATGATTGCAATAGTAAACAATAAATTGCAGCGGCAAAAGTATTATAAATCCGCAATGCTTTTACTATTTAGCCCAATGAATAAATTATTTTGGAACCTGCAACATTTTTTAGAAAAAAAAGATCATTACTGGCCTCGGCGGGAATTTAATCTTGTAGAGGTTGAAGGGGAGGCGTGGATTTTAGAAATATAAGGTATTGTAAATGATATGTTTATAAGTAAATATCAGGCTTGATCATAGAAAACATAAAGCCCAGTTGCAAAGCCATATTGTAGGTCTTTGCAACTGGGCGATTTGTAAAAAAGTTCACATTCAGGCCAGAAAGGCAATGGGCATACCGCTGCGGTGTGTTCCGCGGTTACTTTGAGTTCTTAAAAAATGATTTTAAAGATCGATGACCCTGTAATAACTTAATTAAATGGCCGAATCTTTGGTACCATAAGGGAAGAACATCGTACTCTTTGGCATACCATTGTTTAAGAACATGATATTCCTGTTTCCACCAACCCAATTCGTTGACCTCATCGGGCGAAACGATAGACATCTGTGGATTTAAGTTAGACGATTTTTGGTTTTTACTAATTACAATTTCGTTCCATAAAGAATCGGTGATTGACTGTTGTTGCAAGAACAGGCTTAATGAAAATACATAATGCTCTTCTTTGACAGGGAGTCTTGTTTTTGCTCTGTTTTTGTAAGCAGTTTGTAAATGTGCATGCATTTGATCATGCATCTGTTTAATATCGTACTGCGCTACTATTTTTTTTCTGGCTGCTTTTGCAAGCTGCTCCCTTTTAGGAACGTTGGTTATCAGGTCAATTAATATGTCGGCATATTGTTCTGCTTCGGTGGTGGGGTTGGATTTGGGGATAAGGTATCCGCAATTGTCATCGATCAGCTCCTTTTGTCCGCCCACATTGGCGCTTATATATACTAATTCTTTGGCCATTGACTCGTATAAGGTTATAGGAATGCCTTCGTTTTCAGTTGGTAAAAAGAAAATATCGGCGGCATCCATATAATTTAAGTGCTCCTTATGCGATACGTATCCCTTGCATAATATTTTTTTATCCAGCTTGTTAGCTGAAAGGTATGTCTTAAGTGAAGATAAAAGCGGTCCATCACCTAAAAGCACACAAACAAAATTCTGGGTTTTGGAAAGTACTTTCTGAATGGCTTCTGCTAAAACGAAAGGCTGTTTAGGGGCCACCATCCTTGCAGAAAATAGAATAACGGTTGCATCGTCTTTAATACCTAATGAGTTCCTTATTTGACTTCTCTTTTCGTGATCTTTCTTCACAAGAGATACGTCAATGTTGGTATGGCAAACTTCAATGGGGCTTCCCTTCTTTCTTCCTTCCTCCAGTTGAAACAAATAGTTTTTTAAATGACTGGTTGTTACAATTGTTTTGTCAATCAGATCGGCATATACCGTGTTCATTCTTGCATACCCGCCGTTCAGCCAGTTAGGATCTTCACAGTGGAAGCAATCCACGATCGGAATTTGTGAGAAGTGACTTTTTAAATAGGGTATTAAATGATAACCATAGAGAGAATTTGAAGTAAGTATCAGCTGTGTGTTCCTGGAGGTGATCAGATAAGACACAGTTTTATAATAATCGTATTGATCAGAATAATTAGGCAGAAAAAAGATATCCTGAGTAATTTTCTGGAATTCCTTTAACCAGGGATGTGAACTTTTTAACGAGCATGCAATGGTAATATTCCAGCCTTTTTCTTTCAGGCCTTTAATAAGGTCGAGATTAAATTTATCGGCGCCGCCAATTTCCAACCAGGGAATAATGAACAGTAACCTGTTGGCATTGTCTTCCTGCGCATTTTCAGCTATCTGGTATTGCGAAAGCTGTGGTATTTGGTATTGATAACTTGCGAATGTCTTGTTGGGAAAACCATTCGCATTGAGCGCTGATTGATATTTTTTTCTAATGGTCAGTCCAAAATTCTCAAGGTTGCTCGAAGAGCTTAAAACAGACCATCTTCCTGCAGGGTCACTTCTTCGATAGAAGAAAAGGAATTCGGGAATAGTATAGCCCCATAATTTTTTATAAGCAGCATTAAGCCAGAAATCCCAATCTTCACCTCCTTGCCTTAACGATTCGTCGAAGGTTATTTTCTCAAACGTACTACGCTTTGTTAAAAAACAGATGGTATTTCTGTTTTCATACAAAAACAGTTCTCTTTCATGAAATCCGCCACGCCATTCATAATCATGGCTGCCAAAGCCGATTACATAAGAATTTACAAAGTCAAAGGAAGGGTTATTCTCTAAAGTTATATAGTATTTTTCTATAGCGGTAACATCCAACAGGTCATCTCCATCTATAAACAGCACATATTCTCCCGAACTGGCGCGTACACCGGTATTTCGGGCAGCAGACGATCCTTTGTTGACGTCATGCCTCTCTACTTTTATTTGAGAGTATTTATGTATTACAGCATTAATGACTTCCAGTGATGTTTCCTTTGTACTTCCATCATCAACCAAAATAACTTCAATATTTTTATAAGTTTGGTTTTGAATACAGCTTAGTGTTTCAAATAAAAATTCAGTGGGATTGTACACCGGAATAACGACTGTGATGAGTTTTTGTGACAAAAGGACTTCTTTAAGGTTTGGCACTGGCATTGCTATGGTTTGAGTATGAGAAATTGTTTTTAAGAGAACTGGTATTTGATTTAATTACTTTTTAAATAAATTTTTTGAAGAGGGTTTTAATCTTCATTTTTTTATCCTGTTTGAAAGCAGCAATTTTTTGTTTTATCACTCTCAAGGCCTTTCGCACCAGCTTTTGATCCCTATTAATTGAAATTTCGTTCCATAATGTATCGCTAATTGACTGTTGGTGTAAATACAGGCTTAACGAGAATACATAATGCTCTTCTTTAATAGAAAACTTTGTTTTTGCTCTGTTTTTGTAAGCAGCTTGTAAATGTGCATGCATTTGATCATGCATCTGTTTTAAATCGTACTGCGCTACTATTTTTTTTCTGGCTGCTTTTGCAAGCTGCTCCCTTTTAGGAACGTTGGTTATCAGGTCAATTAATATGTCGGCATATTGTTCTGCTTCGGTGGTGGGGTTGGATTTGGGGATAAGGTATCCGCAATTGTCATCGATCAGCTCCTTTTGTCCGCCCACATTGGCGCTTATATATACTAATTCTTTGGCCATCGACTCGTATAAGGTTATAGGAATGCCTTCGTTCTCAGTTGGTAAAAAGAAAATATCGGCGGCATCCATATAACTTAAGTGCTCCTCATGCGATACGTATCCCTTGCATAATATTTTTTTATCCAGCTTGTTAGCTGAAAGGTATGTTTTAAGTGAAGGTAAAAGTGGTCCATCACCTAAAAGCACACAAACAAAATTCTGGGTTTTGGAAAGTACTTTCTGAATGGCTTCTGCTAAAACGAAAGGCTGTTTAGGGGCCACCATTCTTGCAGAAAATAGAATAACGGTTGCATCGTCTTTAACACCTAATAAGTTTCTTATTTGGCTTCTCTTTTCATGATCTTTCTTTACGAGAGACGCATCAATGTTCGTATAACAAACTTCAATGGGGCTGCCATTCTTTCTATTTTCATTCAGTTGAAGTACATAGTTTTTTAAATGCCCGGTTGTTACAATTGTTTTGTCAATCAGATCGGCAAACACCGTGTTTATTCTTGCATACCCTCCGTTCAACCAGTTAGGATCTTCACAGTGGAAGCAGTCTACTATTGGAATTTGAGAGAAGTGACTTTTTAAATAGGGTATTAAATAATACCCATACAGAGAATTTGAGGTAAGTATCAGCTGTATGTTCCTGGCAGCAATCAGGTAAGACACACATTTATAATAATCGTGTTGATCTGAGTAATTAGGCAGAAAAAAGATATCATTAGTGATCTTTTGGAATTCCTTTAACCAGGAATGTGAACCTTTTACTGTGCATGCAATGGTAATATTCCAGCCTTTTTCTTTCAGGCCTTTTAACAGGTCGAGATTAAATTTATCGGCGCCGCCAATTTCCAACCAGGGAATAATGAACAGTAATCTGTTGGCATTGTCTTCCTGCGCGTTTTCAGCTATCTGGTATTGCGAAAGCTGTGGTATTTGGTATTGATAACCTGCGAACGTCTTGTTGGGAAAACCATTCGCATTGATCGCTGATTGATATTTTTTTCTAATGGTCAGTCCAAAATTCTCAAGGTTGCCCGAAGAGCTTAAAACAGACCATCTTCCTGCAGGGTCACTTCTTCTATAGAGGAAAAGAAATTCAGGAATAGTATATCCCCATAATTTTTTAGAAGCTGCGTTGAGCCAGAAATCCCAATCTTCGCCTCCTTGCCTTAATGATTCGTCGAACGTTATTTTCTCAAACGTACTACGCTTTGTCATAAAACAGCTGGTATTTCTGTTTACATACAAAAACATTTCTCTTTCATGAAATCCGCCACGCCACTCATAATCCTGGCTGCCAAACCCGATTACATAAGAGTTTACAAAATCAAAGGAAGGATTATTCTCTAAGGTTATGTAGTATTTTTCTACAGCTGTTACATCCAGCAGGTCATCACCATCTAAAAACAATACATATTCTCCCGTGCTGGCGCGCACACCAGTATTTCGGGCAGCAGGCAATCCTTTATTGATGTCATGCTTCTGTATCTTTAATTGGGGGTATTTTTGTTTTACAGCATTGATGATTTCGAGGGATGTTTCCTTTGTACTTCCATCATCAACTAAAATAACTTCAATGTTTTTATAAGTTTGGTTTTGAATACAGTTTAGTGTTTCAAATAAAAACTCATTTGGGTTAAATACCGGAACAATGATAGTGACAGGCTGTAAAAGAGTTTGAAGGTTTGGCGATGACATTGCTTCTGAATAAAAAAATGACAATTTTTTGAGCGTAGACTTGTTTTATAACTTTTTTTTCTTGAATATGTTTGTGAAAAGGTTAATGAAACTAATATTTTGTATATCCTTATGAATGGCTTTGAATTCTTGTGATTGACTTTCTGCTTTCTTATCTATTTCAATTGAAACATGTTGGATCTTATCTTCTACATGTTGGACCTTATCTTCTACATGATGGATCTTATCTTCTAATAGTTCAATACGCTTTATAAGTAAATCATTTTGAATTGTAATTGTTTCACTTAATTTTTCCAGGGTATTATTCCATTTTAACAAATCGCTAACTTTCTCCTGGATATTATTTATAATATCAACAATTTCAGTGTAAGTTCTTTGATATTCAATTATTATTTGATCTTTCTCCTGGTGAAGTTTTAGGTTATTAAACTCGTTTTCAAAATGTTGTTTCCAGTAATAGATCTCATTGGCAGTAGATTCCTGCTGCTGTATAGTTTTTTGAAGGGTAGAGATGTATTTTTCCTGCTCGCTTGTTTTATACCTTAAAAAATCAAAGGCCTCGATCAGCGTTTTTTTATTGACCCAGGTTCTGGCCCAAACATGTACTGCTATGGTTTCGGGAAAGATGTATTTTTCAAATTCATTTATTTTGTATGCTTCGGAGTAATGGATTGGGTAAAAGTATTCAATTGGATATAGCTTAATATCGCCTAACAGTTGTTCTTTATAATCAGACAGATTTTTTAAGCGGATAAGTAATTCTGTAGTAAGTCTTGGCGAAGATAAATTTGCTTCTTCACTGCCGTCGAATTTAACAAGTAATTCATTGTGACAACTAGTGATGAAGTCGTGATCTTTCTTTGCACCAAAAATTGCATTATTTACCCAAAACGTATTATCCTGCGCATTGAACTCTTCAAATCCATAAAAGCAATCATTGTCCAGCAATGAAGTCAGGTCTTTTACCAGTTTAATATCTGTGTCTAAATATATTCCTCCATGTTCTTTAATGGCATAAAGACGAACATAATTACTCATGTTGGCCCATTTTCTTAACCCCTCTGCTTTTTTAAGGTACGGGATCTGCAGGGGTGCGTTGTCTTTATTCCAAAAAATAAATTGCCAGTCTGGATGCCTTTTTTTCCAATCTTCAATGTAATCCATTTGCTCAACAGGAATTGAATCCTCTCCAAACCAGCAGTAATGAATAATTTTTGGAATCACAGGTATATAAATAAGGTTGTTTAAAAATATCTTTTTATTTTTTCTTTGATAGTACCCAAAAGACTTCTTCTTTCATATGTTCTTTTATACCAGTCAATGTCATTCTGCAGTTTGGTAATATCACCAAGTAATTTATTGATCAATTGATTGTTTCCTGCATTGGTTTGACTACAACTTTGCAGTTTTTCCTTCAGGTCTGTAATCAAATCCTGGTTGCCTTCCAAGTTTTTTTTCAGATTATCTATCTCTTCTTGCTGACGGTTTATCAGTTCCTGTTTAAATTTAAACTCAGTTTCTATGAATTGTTTTATCCATAGTAACGAATTGTTATTATCAGCCGTAACCCTGTCTTCCATAATCTAAAAATTTATACGTTTCATTTCTAATTGCTTATATGCTTTGCAACCAGGTTTGAAAACTGTTTTTTAAAGGTTTCTGAATAAGCTGAGAAATTCGTGATCCGTCGAAAATTGTATCTCCACTTTCCAGGCTGGCATCCATTTTAGGCCAGTCTTTAAACTCCACAGTCACACTATATTTCGCAGCTATTTGTTCAGCCACTTCTTTTAATGAAAAAGTTTCGCCACTTATATTCAGTGTATTGTTAACGGAACCTTCTTTGCTCAGGGCATGATATATTTGCAGGCATATATCTTCTACATGGGTAAACGTCCGTTTGGGCTCTCCCTCACCGAAAAGGGTAATTGGCTCACCGGCTTTTGCTTTTGTTAAAAAAAAGCCGATAGTGCCATAAGAATAACTGTCTGCAAATAAATTGCCGTAGGGAACACAGATACGAAAAATTGAAAATGGTACATCAAAGTAGTTGCTGAATTGTTGCACTACCTGTTCTCCGAACCATTTATTTAAAGCATATATAGTTTTAAATTCTTTTTCCGCGTCTTCAGACAATAAAGTATTTGCCACCCCTTTATATACAAGCCGGGAGGAAGGAAATACTATTCTCGGTTTTTGACTTGCTGTTCTTACCTTATTTAGTAAATGCAATAGCCCTTTTTCATTGACATCAATATAATTTTCATAGGTATTGTAGGCCGCAGCAGTCCCTGTTATACCAGAAAAATAAAATACATAATCAACTTGTGTATCAAAACGGTCAAAATCTGATTTTAACTGAATATCCAGGGAGGTGTAACCTGAAATATTTAAATCACATGTTGGTTTTTTCCCATAGCCATAAACTTCCCATCCTTGTTGCTGAAGAAACAAAGAAAGGTGTTTGCCAATATATCCGTTACATCCTATAACTGCTGCCTTCATAGATTAACTTTTATAGATGTATTGCGCACACAATCCAGTAATTTACTTTGATTAAGAACATCTTCCAAGTGTTCACTATGCTTGTTGGAAAGCAGGCTTGAATAGAACTCGTCAAGTATATTAACAAAGTGATTGTCGGCAGGCATTTCTAAATTTTCAGTTCCAGTCGCTTTGTCCACTGTTATTCTGGGCATCTCATTTGTTTTTGGGGTAAAAGCCTTATTGGCAATTAACCGTCCGGTACTGCCCCAAAACTCATAGTTGCATTGATAAAAGTTGTCGAAACCAAATGATAGTTGGGCTACAACACCACTTTGATTGCGCAACGTCATATTTCCATAAATATCAGAATCACTTTTTGGATCGATGTATAAAACAGCAGATAATACCTGCAGGTCGCGGCCAAGGAACCATTGGGCTGCTCTTAACGTATAAGCCCCTGCATCCAAAAGCGCTCCGCCACCAACAGCTTTATCATACCTGAAATTAGATTTATCAAGTGGTGGAAAACCAAACTGGCTGCGAAATAGGCGGATTTCTCCTATATGTTTATTCTGTAACATTTCCCATACAGCCTTATGCTGGCTATGGTACCGGAACATAAAATTTTCCATTAATAACAGCCCTTTGGACCTGGCTAAATCAACAAGTTCCCGGGCCGAGTTATAATCCAAGGCTAATGACTTTTCTGCCAGCACATGTTTGCCTGCCAGCAATGCCTTTGCAATCCATTCTTTATGCAGCCCTGTTGGCAAGGGCATGTATACGGCTTCAATATCTTCTCTTTGCAATAGTGAATCATAGCCAGTAAGCGGAGTGGTATTGAATTGCGCGGCCAGAACCTGTGCTTTATCGGCAGTACGACTTGCAATTGCTTTCAATTCAAACTTATCGGATAAATTGATAATAGCTGGGATTACTGATCTTTGCGCGATATTGGCACAACCCATTACACCAATTCCAATCTTTTTCATAAACTTATTTAAAATGTTACCGAGGCTAATAAGCTTCTGGCTTGAATATTCAGATAGTTATTGAACTTAATAAAAGTGTATAATTGGTTTAGGGTCATCCAACAATAATTTTCAGGTACTTCCTGAGAAAACCTTTCATCCATTTCAACTATTAAATTTAAATTTTGTTCCCTGTAAAAACGGCCACCTTCTTCTGATTGAAATGCTTTATAAATTATGTTTTCTTTCGGGGCATTCAACACTTCATTAATAAAGGGCACTTCATAGTCGTTCAGGCCCTTTCGATAATTACCCGTAAGGCACTGGACAGTAGGCGCCAGTTCAAGAATATCAAAATTTCCAGCTTCTATTTTAGCCTGAACTAAAAAGTGAAGCACACCATTTATTTTTCTTACTATAAAGCCAATAATACCTTCCTGGGCCGATTTAACGATGGGTTGCGACCAGTTTACTACCTCGCGGTTACTTATATGAACATCAACAGCTATCACAGAAAAATACTTGTGGTCTTCGTGATATAGTTCATTCTCATTTTTTTCCCACTTCTGTACATCTTTCAGGGGTATTCTTGAAACTTCCAGATCGTAGGTGCTTTTCAGGGAGGTTATCCAAGAAATGATCTCTTCAAATGAATGTAGTGCTGCGCTGGTGTCCAGTGCAGTAATTAACATTTGCCTCTTATGGCTTTCTTCATTTGTTGAGCGATGGACCAGTTTATCCACCAGGTTAATTCCATTCACCGCATACGACCCAAAGCTGATACCCGATAATACGGTCCTTGTATCCATATTTATCAGGTTATCGATCTGTAATAGACTTTTTATTTGCCCAAGCGTAAGCCAGCAAAAGTTGTCGTACATAGGAATGTCGCCGGTTACTTCTATAATGATATTTCTGTTTCTCTTCTTTAAGAACCGGGCTCCCTGTTCAGATTGGAGTTGATCTAATAAGACCTTACCTTTTTTTGAGGCGAAATATTCCAGGTAAAGTGGGGCATTGCCTTCATGAACTCTGGAATAATTACTTTTTGTAGCCTGTAAAGTTGGCGATAACTGTACGTAATTAATATTTCCAGGTTCTATTTTGGCTTGCATAAGAAAATGCAGAATGCCATTTATCTTTTTCGCAATAATACCTAAATAGCCTACTTCTGGTTGATTTATAATAGGTTGAGTCCAGCTAGGTACATTGCCCCAGTTGGTATTTATTTTGATCCCTTCTATAGAAAAGAATTTGCCGGATGCATGCACCAGATTGCCTGTTTCAGGATGAAAACTCCATTTATTTAATTTATTAAATGGAATGGCATTGATGTCAATTTTTAAGGCATTTCTCTGTTCTTCTACCCACTTAACAACATTTTCAGTGCGAATGAACTGTCCCTCTACTTCCAACGCTGACTGTAAAAAAGAAATTTCAGCTTCTTGATTTAAAGACTGAAGTTGAAAATGACCCAGCATATTTTTGTAAATTATTATTATATAGTTGGTTATTTGAGGGCTTTTCTCCTGGAAAGGAAGAGTAAGTTGGCTTTTTTTGGTAAAAACTTATTAATTAAATGACTAATCTCATATGTAAATGGACAAAATTTCCATTTATACAAGTAATGATCTATAAAGTGTTAATGCTCGTTTACTTTATATATTTAATTATTTAATTAAGAAGAGCGGGAACCAGATAATTATCATCTTCCTTAGACCGGCCTTCATATAACTGCCTGTACCGGGTAAAGGTATGATTTACATTAAATGATTCTTTACCATGAAGGGCAGAAAATTCTCCCATAATATTGAGCATGCTGGTATTATTAAAGTATTGCAACAGTTTAACTATTGCTTCAGAATGATGTTTAAACAGGTCGCCGTTTAAACATGACTTTACCAGATCTCTATTGCCTACGCTATCTGTGAGCAGAACAGGTTTCCTTAATGCCAGGGCTTCCAGAACGGCATATGGTAAACCTTCGAAGTTGGCGGTAGATAAATATACATTAGCTGAGGAAATCAAGCGGGCTACTTCCTCGCCAGGCATCCAACCGGTTATTGTTATATTAGAAGATGTAAGAAGCGCTCTTTCGGGTCCGTCGCCTATCCAAATGAATTCAAACTGTTTAAATTCCTGAAAATACTGTGCAATGCTATTGAACAGGACTGGATTTTTTTGATTTATAATACGTCCACTGGTTACAATGCAGAATTTTTTACTTGAAGGCCTCATTTCCAGACCATTGAAGCGATCGAATGTAATGCCATTGTTTATGGTAATGGCTTGAATACCAGCCTTTTCATATTCTTCTTGTTCGGAAGGGGAACAGCAAACTACCTGACCACCAAAGCCATTGCCCAGGCGTTCAAGTTGTTTATAAAGAAAGTTTGTCATTTTATTGGTGCCTACAAGGAACGGGGCACCATTGGGTGTATAAATTACATTATTGATTCCCAATACCTTACATACCATTCTTCCAATAAAACCACTTTTAGAGGAGTGTAAATGAACGGCATCGATCTGATGTTGCTTTTTCAGTCGCTTTAAAACCTTATATAATTCAAAAAAAGCCGCAAAATCTTTGGTCAATCGTATGCTCCGTTGAGCAGAACGCCACCGTACAAAACGGGCATTCGTTCTGGCAAACTGTTTCCTTATGTCAGTAAATCTTGTCACATTGGCTCTTTCGCCATGTACGATAATATGCTCATCATTAGGCATATTTTCAACCAAGGATTTAACAAACATTACAATCCCACCCGCAAAAGCCTCCGCCACATGTACAATTTTCATAATAAATGGATTTAATGGTAATAGCAACTCATTTGTTATCAGGCTCTTATAAAATAACTCCTCTATTTATCATATGGCATTTGATTCGTGATTACTAAACTCCATACAACAACCTTTTCATGGCAAACACCAGGTTGTACGGAATAATTAAGAGTAACCTTAATTTTAAAACCCCCAAATAACGTAAAACCCTATTTCTTCCGTATTCCTTTACCACTTTAATTCGGCTATTCAACTGTTTTTTTCTGGAACTCAGCGAAATACCTTTATGATTTATTTCTGTGGTCACAAGGTATTCCGGAATAATGGCCACTTCGCCGTTTTGCATTAACTGATAAAAGAACCCATAATCCTCTGCATCAGGAAAAGTATCAGGGTATTGCGGGATATCTTTCATTGCATCACTCCGCCACATTACAGTAGGATGGATGAAAATATTCCGAAAATGCATACCCCTTTTTATCTTTTTATGCCGCGTTGGGGTAATATAGCGGAAAGCTATATCGGTGGAATGGTCCTTAAATATGCACCAACTGCCAACCAGGTTTATTGGTGGATGTTCCTTCAAAAAAGTTACCTGGTGGTAAAATCTTTCTGGTGAACAGGTATCCCCACAATCGAGCCGGGCAACAAAAAGGGCGTCGTTTTGCTGCCTGATCCATTGAAGCCCCGTGTTCAATGCAATTGTAATCCCTTTATTACAAGGTAATTGTATAATTTCAATAGAAATATCCCGTGAAATGTGTTTGTACAGGTCATCCAGCGTCACAGGCTGTACACTACCGTCATCAACAATTACCACTGCATATTTATCTGTGTCATATTGTACACTTTGTAATGAGTGAAGCAGCCCCGGTAGGTTATTGTAAAAGGGTATTAACAGGTAAAAATCAATTTTTTGGAGATAAGATTTCTTCATCTAATAAAGGGTTATACGAAATCAAACCTTCACTGACAGTGGTTTTTAATTAATTCTGCAAATGTAATCGCATTTTTAAACATTTGGCTGCTAAAAGAGTGTAAAAATGCCTAAAATCGTTGCTTTAAAGAAAGTGTAAAACACAATAAAAGACTGTTTTAACCAATAAGTGCGCAGATTTGGCAATAAGTGTGCAGATTTTGGGATTATTCGTGAAATGGATTGATATGAAATAAAATAGGAAAATTATTTTAAACCTTTTTTGGTGCAACCTTTCTTAAGTTTGCATTGTCAAGAGTTGGATTTTATAGATTTTTAATATTTTGTTTTAACATTTAATATTTAGGAGTTTAAGTGATTCTGGCGTTTTTGATGTTAAAAAAGTAGTTAAAGCGTTAATTAAGTACTAATACGGCATTAAATTCGTTAACAGAATCCTTGAAGAACCCAAATACCTGTGCTATGATCGAGCAACCCGAAAATTTAGTTTATAAGCGCGTTAAGTTTTTTACTGAACAGTCGCCATCACTCAGGCTGTATTTGGAACGCAAGCATGGATATTTCGTTGCCAAACGTGTGTTTGACATAGTGACATCCATGATGATCATAATCTTGGTTCTATCATGGTTATTGCCTATCCTAATGGTACTGATAAAACTCGATTCAAGAGGTCCGGTGCTTTTTAAACAAAAGCGCGTGGGTTTTCTGGGACGTGTATTTTGGTGCTATAAGTTGCGTACCATGTACACTAATAGGGAGGCTGATATTCGTCAGGCCAGTGAGGATGATCCCCGGATCACCCGGATCGGTAGATTTTTGCGTGTTACTGGTTTAGATGAATTTCCGCAGTTTTTCAACGTATTACTGGGTCAGATGAGTATTGTGGGCCCTCGTCCACACATGAATGCTGACTGCAACAAATTCGCCAATGCTGTTAGTGGTTATAAATTCAGAAACCTGGTAAAACCTGGTATTACCGGTTTGGCCCAGATAAAAGGCTATCGCGGTCCTACCAAGGATTTTGAAAGCATTTTTCATCGTTACCAATTTGATGCATTTTATGTTCGCAATGCAAACTTCTGGTTAGATGTGCGTATTGTACGTAAAACTATTGCTCAGATCCTCGGTGAAGTTTTTGCACGGATCTTTAAAAATAAAAGCGAGAACAGTGTGTCTACCGAAGAGTGGAATGCACCGTCGCTGAAAACGATCCAGAACTAGTTCAACGAACCTAACGTTTGCTTGCCAATTTTTTTCATTTGCCGTAGCTTGTTTCTTGCCGTTTACCCTCCCCAACTTTCTCTATCGAGATTCCTGTAGGTTATAGCTTCCGCCACATGCTCTGTTAAAATGGTTTCACTGGCCGCCAGGTCGGCAATTGTACGGCTTACTTTTAAAATACGATCATAAGCCCGCGCCGATAAATTCAGTTTGTTCATGGCTGTTTTTAACAGGGTTAGTGCCGCCGTGTCTAGCATGCATACTTCAATTAAAAGCTTACTGTTTATTTGGGCATTGCAATATATTCCGTTGTTATTTTTAAATCGCTCCGTTTGAATGGCCCGGGCGTCCATCACCCTGGCCCGTATGGTAGATGAGGTTTCCGCAATTCGATGCCCGGTAAGATCGTTGAACGGTACAGGTGTTACTTCCACATGCAGATCTATTCGATCGAGCAGGGGCCCCGAGATCCTATTCAGGTATTTATGAACGAGGCCTGGCGCGCAGGTACATTCTTTTTCGGGATGGTTATAAAAGCCGCAGGGGCAGGGGTTCATAGCCGATATCAACATAAAACTGGCGGGAAAGTCGATGGCTACTCTTGCTCGGCTGATACTTACCCGCCGTTCTTCCATGGGCTGCCGCATCACTTCCAGTACACTGCGTTTGAATTCGGGTAACTCATCGAGGAACAGCACGCCATTATGCGCCAGCGAAATTTCGCCGGGTTGCGGTATACTGCCGCCGCCCACCAGGGCTACATTGCTGACAGTATGATGGGGCGAACGAAATGGTCTTTTGGCGATCAGTGTTGCATGGGCAGGTAATTTGCCGGCTACTGAATGTATTTTGGTTGTTTCCAGTGCTTCTTTTAAAGACAGCGGAGGTAGAATGGTGGAAAGGCGTTTAGCCAGCATGGTTTTACCGGCGCCGGGTGGACCTATAAGTATGGCATTGTGGCCACCGGCGGCTGCAATTTCGAGTGCCCGCTTAATGTTTTCCTGTCCTTTTACTTCGCTGAAATCAAATTCAAAGTCTTCCTGGGCATCTAAGAATTCTTCCCTGGTATTAATTTCAACGGGTTGTATACTCAACTCATCATTCATGAATTGGATCAACTCCGTCAGGTGCCCGATGCCATATACCGGTAAGGAATTCACCATACCTGCTTCCCGGCAATTTTGCCTGGGGACTATCAATCCTTTAAAGCCTTCCTTTCGGGCTGTTATGGCAATGGGCAAGGCGCCTTTTATGGGGTGAACCGTGCCATCGAGATTGAGTTCGCCCATGATCACATAATCTTTTAACCTGCCCGGATCGTTGAGTTGATTATTAGCGGCGAGTATGCCTATGGCTATCGCCAGATCGAAGGAGGAACCACTTTTCTTTATATCGGCTGGCGCCAGGTTAATGACCAGTTTGGTGCGTGGCATTTGGTAGCCAATGGTCTTGATAGCGCTTTCTACCCGTTGTAGGCTTTCTTTTACTGCATTATCGGGCAGCCCTACTATATAGTAATGAATGTTGCCCGGCATTACATTTACTTCTACTGTAATGGTAATAGCTTCCACGCCATATACGGCGCTTCCATACGTTTTGACAAGCATGAATAAAGTTTATGGTTATCCCGCGCATACACGGTATGGAAAGATAAGAAAAAATCTTTATTTGTTTGATCTAATGTATATGGGTGGCTATTTAACTTCTTTTATACTGCCTTCAAACAACAGATTTACGTTGGGGTCGGCAATAATGGTGGCTGGTTTTGTTTTTACGGGAATAGCGAGACTGGTTTCACGGGAGTTGATAGCTACCTGTTTTGTTTCATTTCCAATTTGCAGTTCTAGCGGAAATTGATACGGATCATTCTGTTGTTGTATAACAGTAATGTTTACCTCATTTTTTGCACCATTGTACTTCCAGGTTATATCAAGTTTGGGATGACCGGCCCTGAATAACCATTGTTGAAAGAATGGTTGCAGGCTTTTACCCGATACCTCCTCCATTACTTTACACAGATCGCCGGTTACAGCATTTTTACCACTATATCGGCTATAGTAGGTTTGAATGCCTTTCCAGAAAAGTGTATCACCCAACTGGCGGCGTAACATATGTAATACCCAGCCGCCTTTTTGATATGAGTTGGCATTTAGCAATTCCATATAATTGGTAACAGAGGAGTCTACCACGGGGCGCATTTTCTTTTTGGTGAATTCAATTACCTTTTCCCGGTCTTTTGTCAGCATTTTTTTTGCAGTGTCGCTGCCATATTTATGTTCGAAGAACAGAACGGTCATGTAAGTGGCAAAACCTTCACTTAACCACAAGTGGCTCCAGTCGGCTTCTGTAGCCATATCGCCAAACCATTGGTGAGCTATTTCATGGGTAAGTAAAGATTCACTTTTCCGGGTACCGGTAATGGATGCATCGTCGGAATAAAAAATGGCGCTGGCGTTTTCCATACCGCCAAAGATGGTAGTAGATTCTACATTGGCCAGCTTTTTAAAGGCATAGGGACCTACATTTTTTATAAAGTAGGGCAGGATCTCTACGGCCAGGGCATAGTCATAAAAGCCTTTGTCTTTTTCTTCAGGATATACCCAGCTCGACACCGGGATATTGTTCACAGTTCCTGATTGCTGTATGGCAAATTCGGCTACGCCAATCACCATAATTTTGGTAGATAGGGGTGTGGTTTCGGTATAGTGGGTACGCCGTAGCTGGTTATAGGTGGTGTCTTCAGTTTTTACTCCATTTGCGATCACCTGGTAATGGGCCGGGGCGGTTACAATAAAATCAAGGGAGGCTTTATCGGATGGATGGTCAACGCAAGGAAACCAGTTGCGAGCACGGTTTGGCCAGTTATCGGCAAAGAAGACCCGGTGACCGTATTTGTTTTTGGTGATCACCAAACCATCGGCTGGAATGCCTTCATAAATGATCTCAATTTTTCTGCGTTCCCCCGTTTTTACCGGAATGGCAAAATGTAAGGTAAGCTGGTTATTGGTATGCGTGAAAGCGACTTGTTTTCCATTTTCTGTAACCTGTAAAACCGTTTGGCCTTTGTGGTTGCTTTGGGAAATGAGGTCCAGGGTGATTGCCTGTGTATCTTTTATGAACAATAGCTCTATGGCCGCATTTCCTTTTATCAGGTCGCTGGTATCGCTTAGTGCAATGGAAAAGGTGTAGTGTTGTATGTCTATAACGGCGCCTGGACGCTGGGCATTAGCTGCCAGGGCAAGCCAGGTGCTGGCTATGAGGAGCAATACTTTATTCATGCAGTGCAGTTTACTGCAATGAAATTATAGTAAATGCCTTATATGCAGCATAAAATTATTTTGCTTTTATTCTAATGGTCGTATGGCTTCTTACAACTTCTCCAGCATATCTACCACCTTTTCCCTTTTTAGAATAAGATAACCCAATCTGTCATTACTGATGCCTTCCCGTAATTGATAACTGAACTCCAGTTGATCATCTTTCACCGATGTTTCAAAAAAGCGGAAAGAGATGTTGGGGTGTTTCTTCAGCTCATCTCCTATTTCATACAGGTGTGTGGATAATATGAAGAGGGAGCTTTTAATTTTTATCAATCCCTCTATTACTACCGATGAGCATTTCATGGCATCTTGTACATTGGTGCCTTTGAACAATTCATCTATCAGTACCAGCCATTTGCGACCATCATTGATCTTTGTGATGGTGTTTTTTATGCGTTGTACTTCATTGAAGAAATAGCTTTCTCCTTTTATGATGTTGTCAACTACGTTGATGTTGCTCAACAACCCATGAAACAGGGTCAATCGCATAGACTGTGCCGGTACACCCATACCCAGGTGAGCCAGAAATACGGTACTGCCCACCGCTTTAATAAAGGTGCTTTTACCCGCCATATTAGCCCCGGTGAGGAACAGGAAATTATTATCAGGACTTAACCGAACATCATACGGAGTGGGGGTAGGCAACAGAATATGGTACAGTTGCGATGCTTCAACATGGGGGATCTCGCTGTCAAAGAACTCAGGGAAGACCAGGTTCATTTTTTGGGTAGCTACTGCCATGGAATACCAGGCGTCAATGCGGCTGTAAATAGCAATAAGTTCATGCGCCTGGGATTTGAAGTGATCCCTTACATAGCGCCCGAAATGCATGGTCTGCTGTATCGTGAATGGTTTGCCACGTTCATGGTCCCGCAGTTCCATCAACTCTTCCCTTCTTAATAGATCGGCTGTACGTCGCAGAAAGGAACGGATCATTAATGGCGCCTCATCTTTATCGAGCAACTGCACCAGCTGGTGCATACCCTTTAAGAAATCGGAGAAATGCGTCAGGGAATAACGTACCAGCGAATAATCGGCGCTGTTTAAGATCTTATAGGTGAACGCCTGTATTAGGTTATCATTGGGAATGGAGTCTATAGCACTCTCATAGAACCTTTCAATCACCATCAGGGTACCATTGCTGATCTCAGTAGGCCATGCGTCCATATGGGTGATAATGGACCGCAGGATCTGCTGGGTTTCCAGAATGGGTTTCAGTTCACTAAAGGGATTACTGAAATATCTTAACAACCAGTCGCGCCCCTGGGAGGTGCGGGTAAAACAAAGCCGGTGAAAAATTGAAAATTCTTCCTCATGCTGAAATACAGACAGGTCGTTGTAGGTGGTATTGTCTAGTTCCATGCTGCTGCTCCTTTGGTTTTCGTAAGTTACCGATTAAATAATAATCGCTCTCCCTTATTAGATTCATTCCACTGTCCATTTCCATAAACCAGGTTCCCATTTACAAATGTGTGGGTAATAGCAGCTGGGAATGTAAATTGTTCCAGCGGGCTCCAGCCGCATTTATACAATATGTTTTCCTTTGTGGCTGTGGTAGTTGCGTTCATATCAACAATAACCAGGTCGGCTTTGTAGCCTTCCCTGATATAGCCGCGGTCTGCAATCTGGTAACAGGTAGCTACTGCATGGCTCATTTTCTCTACTACTTTTTCCAAAGTGATGCGTCCTTCTTTTACGTAGTGCAGCATCAGCAACAGGCTGTGCTGTACCAACGGCAAACCGGCGTGGGATTTTTCATAACTGCCAGGTTCTATAGGTGGCAGTGTCAATAAACCGGCTGCATTTCTTGAAACGCCTTTTTCCTCCATTGTATGGGGGGCATGATCGGTGGCAATTACATCTAATCGGTCATCGAGCAATGCCTGCCATAAGGCGTCCCGGTTACTAGGTGCTTTAATGGCAGGGTTGCATTTTATTAAATTACCCAGGTGATCGTAATCGTTGCTGGTAAAATGCAGGTGATGCACGCACACTTCGGCGGTAATGTTTTTTTGCTCCAGCGGTTTCATGTTGGAGAATAATGCCAGCTCTTTTTCTGTGCTGATGTGCAGGATGTGCAGGCGGGTATTATATTTTTGGGCAAACTGAATGGCTGCCAGTGAGCTTTCAAAACAGCCATATTCATCCCGTATCCGCGGGTGATCGGCCGGGTCAAGTGTGCCTTTTTCTTTTTTTATTCTTTCATAATTGGCCTTGATGATCTTTTCGTCCTCGCAATGGGTTGCTATCAACACCTCGCTTTCCTGGAATATTTTATCGAGCGTAAGATAGTTGTCGACCAGTAACCCACCAGTTGAAGAGCCCATAAAGATCTTGATGCCGCAGATGTCTTTTTTACGGCTATTTGTTTTCAGGGCTTCTTCGGCATTGTCGTTCGAAGTACCCATGTAAAACGAATAATTGGCCAGGGCGCTATTGGCGCCAATGGCATATTTTTCTTCAAGCAGCTCTTGTGTAAATACGGGTGGCATGGTGTTGGGCATTTCCATAAAGGAAGTAACCCCACCTGCTACCGCTGCTTTTGATTCCGTATAAATGGTAGCTTTGTGGGTAAGACCGGGCTCCCTAAAATGAACCTGGTCATCAATGGCGCCGGGTAATAAATGTAATCCCTGGCCGTTAATTTCCGTAACTAATATATCTGGTTGAATGTTACCATCAATCTTTTCAATGCGGCCGTTTTTGATCAGCACATCCTTCACGGCTGATACCCCTTCATTCACGACCATTATATTTTTTATCAGGTAATTTTGCATATCTTGAAAAAATAATATTTTTAAATACTGGCCATGCAATATATTGTAAAAACTTTTGTCCGCTTACTGTTTTTATTATTTCCCTTCGGATTGTTTGCTCAGTCAACTTATTTACCCCAAGGTTCCAAACACCAGCTATTTCTTAACCGCCTTGAAATAATGCTGCAAAGTAATGATGACCTGAACCTTTCTACGCTTAAACCCATGAGCCGGAAATTTGCAGTGCGTGTTGCTGAATATGCCGATTCGCTGAGAAAAGCTGGAGCCTTGTCCCTGTCAAAAGTTGATGAATATAACCTGCGCAGTTTACTCATGAACAATTCCGAATGGGTAACCAGTACAGATACCAGCGATTTTTATAGTAAAAAGAGCTTATGGAACGTGTTTTATAAGACAAAGGCCAACTTACTCGAAATTAATGCAAAGGATTTTTTCTTCGTTGTAAATCCTGTCTTTCAGCAAACCTTTTCAGTAGAAAGCGGCAACGATAAATCTAATGACCAGCTTTTTTTAACTTCAAAAGGGGTTTCGGTGCGTGGTATGATTGCCAAAAGGCTGGGCTTTTCTGCTTATATGACCGATAACCAGGAACGCGGGCCGCTTTTTGTTCAGCAAAGAGTGCAGGCATTCGATGCGGTGCCGGGTAATGGTTTTTATAAAACATATAAGAAAACCGGTAATGATTATCTGGATGCCCGTGGGTCAATCAATTTTACAGCTGCCAAATACCTGGATTTTCAATTTGGCTACGATAAGAACTTTATTGGGAACGGTTATCGCAGTTTATTCCTGAGCGACTTTAGCAATAGTTACCTTTTTTTAAAGATCAATACCCGCATCTGGAAGTTCAACTACATGAACCTGTTCACCGAATTAATACCACAAACTGTTAATATCAGTGCAGGCGACAAATTGCTCGATAAGAAATATGCGGCTATGCATCATTTAAGTATGGACGTTACCAAATGGTTGAATGTCGGCATTTTTGAATCAGTGATCTTTGGCCGTAGAAATCACTTTGAATTCAGTTACCTGAACCCAGTGATCTTTTTACGCCTGGCCGAACAGCAAAATGGCAGTCCTGATAATGCTTTTGTTGGAATTGACCTGAAAGCCAATGTGGCCAAACGAATACAGTTATATGGTCAGTTGCTGCTCGATGAATTGGTAACAAAAGAACTAAGGGCCGGCAATGGCTGGTGGGCCAATAAGTTTGGTATACAGGCAGGAGCTAAATACATCAATGCATTTGGTTTGAAGAACCTTGATCTGCAGGGCGAGTTCAATCTTACACGTCCATTTACATATAGTCATTTCGACAGTCTGGCCAATTATACCCATTACAACCAGCCGCTGGCGCATCCGTTGGGCGCCAATTTTGTAGAGGCGATCGGTATTATCAAATACCAGCCTCATCCCAAGTGGACCACAACAGCCCGCCTGATCGTTTGGAGACAGGGTATGGATTCGGCTAATAGCAATGTGGGAACAAATATATTCATTCCCAACTGGTACCGGCCCGCAGGGGATTATGGTTATAAGTTGCCCAATGGGCCGCTGGCAACGGGGGTAAATGCCCAGGTGCTAGCGTCATATGAAGTGAAGGAGAATCTTTTCCTTGAAGGTTCTGCATTGATCAGAAAGTATAAACCAGGTATTCCTGAACTGAGCAATAAAAATGTAGCGGTATTTACTGCTGGTGTACGATGGAATATGTTCAGAAGAGAATACGATTACTAAGAATAAGACTCGCTGCTAAATAAAAAGGCAGGCGGCAAAAATGCCACCTGCTTTTTTTCATCGGTGATACACCGACCGGGTTTATAGGGTATCACCAGTAGAACACCTTTTTAATAGACCTGTTTACTAATCAGACCTCCCGTTTATGTTGCCTTTTCCTTTTTGACTATGTTGTTTAAAACCGGGTGCTAAACTATCGCCCAGGCCGGTCTCAAATTATCGTTTGTATGTAAATGACAGAATTTTGTATGTGAAAGAGGGAAAACCGGGGTGAGTTCTTATCTGAAGTCAAATTGCTTCATAAACTCTTCTTTATAGTTCCTGCCAATAGGCAGGTGTTGCTGGTTGATCTCTACTTCCTGTTCATTAAATGACTGTATGGTATTAATGTTAACCGCATAAGAACGATGTATGCGTACCAGTGGCTTGTAGTTGATCTTCTCCAGCAACTGGTTCAGCGAGAGCCTCAGGAGGAATTTTTTGTCGGCAGTGATGAGGGAGGTATAATTGTTATCTGCCTCAATATACAACAGCTCATTGAGCTTTAATTTTACAAAGGCATAATTGTGTTTCACAAAAATATGATCGTTCATACGCAGGATCATTTCCCGTTCGGGCGATCCGGTATTTCGATTGCTGTCTTTATCGAGCGGGATGATCTTGCCGGTGGGCTGTTGTTCGCGGGAAACGGCAAAATTATTCACCGCGAGGTCAATTGCTATACGTACATTGGTAAGGTTATAAGGTTTTGATAAAAACGCGGCCGGGTGCGTTTGTTTTATGCGTTCAATGGTAACCGCATCGGTGAAAGCAGTAAGGTAAATGATGGGGACTGCTTTTTGTTTCAGGATCTCGATGGCCGCATCGATGCCGTCTTTTTCACCAATGATGTTCACGTCCATCAAAATAATATCTATCTCGTTGTCATTGAACAATTGTTGCGCCTCTTCGGCATTATCAGCAATGCCTGCAATGTTATAACCGTCGTGCTCGAGGCCACTGGCCAGGTCAAGTGCCACAATACTTTCATCTTCAACAATCAGTATATTAACTTTTTCGGCAGGCATTTTAAGCAACTTGTTTTGGTATGGTGATTATAAACTCGGTACCCGCACTAACAACCAGTGATTGTTGCGCCCTTAATTGTTTGCAAAGGGCGGTTATCAGCTGTTTGCCAAAGGATTTTTTTTGCTGTTTCCATTGCTGTTCATCAATGCCGATCCCATTGTCTTTTATTATGCAAACCAGCTTTGTATCTTCTTCAGTGATGTTAATGTTCAATGACGGGCGGTGAACCTCTTTGTAAGCGTATTTAAGGGCGTTGGTTGCCAGTTCATTAATTATAAGACCAATGGGCAATGCTTTGTCAATATCAAGCATTTCTTTTTCCACTGAAATGTACAGGTCAAAATCGTCGTTGGTATATCCGTACGACGATACCAGTGACTCGGCCAGGTCGGTGAGGTATTCTTTCATATTCACGGCTGTAAGCGATTCTGTTTTGTACAGACGCTGGTGAATAAAGCTCATGGCTTGTACACGTTGTTGGCTTTCTTTCAAAACCAGCACTGCTTCTTCGTCCTGCACTTTATAGGTTTGAAGGCTCAGGAGGCTGCTCACGATCTGGAGATTGTTCTTTACCCGGTGATGCAGCTCTTTCATCATTATTTCCAGTTTCTTTGATTGCCCTGCTATTTGCTGTCGTTGTTTTTTGATGCGATAATACAGCAATACCATACAGGCTGCCAGTAGTATAAATATGGCAAGGGCTAAAGCCAGGAAAGCGATCTGCCTGTTCTTGGCAAGACTGTCAGTATGCAAGCGTTGTATTTCCGACTCTTTTTTGCCAGTTTCAAACTTTGTTTGCAGGGCAATCACTTCATTGGTCTTTGCCACGTTGTTCAGTGAATCGTCGAGCACATCGGCCTGTTTATAATAATACAGGGCAGAGTCGTAATGGTGAGCTGCGGCAAATGACGTATACAAGCTGTTATAGGCGTTGCGCAATCTTTCAGGCATGTTGAGCTGCCGGGCTGCATCAAGCATTTTTCGTGAATACACCAATGCCTGTACTGGTTGATTCAGTTTTGTATAGGCCAGGGAGATATTGCCATAATTAAAGGAAAGTCCGTTGAGGTTGTGAGCATTTCTGTTCAGCTCTTCAGCCTTGAGCAGGTATTCAAGCGCCTTTTTATAATCTTTCCAATATTCATTATATACCTGGCTGATGTTGTTGTATAATTTACTTAAAGCGCCCCTGTTTATTCCTGATCGTTCCACCATTGATACTGCCTTTATATAAGCTGCAAAAGCGGAGTCATAATATTTTTCCTGGCCTTTTATATGAGCCCGGTCGCGGAACAGGATGCCACTTTGGTTCAGGCTCTCCACCATGCCTAAGGTATCGTGTATGCCGTTAAACAGGTTATATGCGTATTGGCTGTAGCCAACGCCTTTATTGATGTATTCAAGGGTACTGGTGGCGCCCACCATGTCTTTATACACCTGCGACAGATCGAGGTATCGATCACCAGCTCCTATTAGATCATGTTGTTCTTCATTGATGGAAATGCTGTGCAGTAGTTTATTAACGGCTGTAGTGTATTCACCCTGCATCCTGTAATAGGCGGCCTGGTGTGCTTCGCCTCTGGATTCGCCCTTTCGGTACGATATTTTTTTTGCCAGCTGAACTGCCTGCTCTGCGTAATAATATATAGAGTCTTTATTGGTTTGGTAATACGTACTGGCAAGACTGTTAAGCAGTTTAACCTTATTGGTATCTTCCCGTTGAAGAGGCAATATTTTTTTGAGGCTATCCTGTTTCTTCAGGCGGTCTTGCGCATGCGCAGATGAAAAACCACAATACACGAGGAAAACGGTTATTGTCCGCAGGTATGTTTGGTTGTAAATCAGGCAGAAAGGGTTTATCCACAAATGTAAAAGAAATGTAGAAGTATAGGCGGTTAAATTATAGCCCCTTGCATTAAATATAATGGATACGTGAAATTGTCTGAAAATCAGGTATGTTATGGGGCGATACCTGGTCCTTTGACCCCAAATCTGAAAGAACAATTGGTCCTTTGTAAAAGAAAAACAGCTGTCCCGATTTTATCAGGACGGCTGTTTTGTTTTATTAATATCGTTGGGGCTCTTGTTAGTAGTCCGATTTCCCAGACAAATCAGCCCCTTCATCTTCCAATGCCACCCTACGGGGTTTATCTGAAAAGCAATCACAATCACAGTTTTTTGGTTTTAACTGTTCCGCTTTTTTCAACTCTTTAACTACTTTTCTCAGCTCGTGCTTAATGCCTGGCCATTGCTCATGGTAGTTAAGCCTGCCTTTAGTATCTCCTGCATGCTGTAGGCTTCTTTTATTTCCAGTTGTACCGGGTTGGTACCGGATGATAGCGCCCCATGCGGAATACGGATCAACGCGCCGTTCTTCGTATGCAGCGTAGTATCCTTTGTAATGTCAATGCTGAAAACCTGGGTGGGTAATTTACCGGTAGAAAGTAAGTGTGGTGCTGTTTGGTCTTGCTGATTACAGGCATACACTATGCCTGCCAGCAAACTAATAATGAGTAGGGATTTTCTCATATTTGGGCCAATTTAAAATAATAATAGGTACAGGCATACGATGCCTGTACAATTCTATCTGATTACTTTATTTATGCCCTTTTGCTTAACCTTCAAAGATAAGCGAGAAAACGATCATCCTGGAGTTTAACTGATCAATGGAACTGGAATACTTAAGATTTACGTCGCGGGAATGGATATTACCAAGCCCGTTACTGATCTTGATCTCAGGCGACAGAATGAATACCGGGAAATAGAAATTGAACCCAACGCCGGCTTCTACTCCATAGTCGTATTTTTTGAGTTTTACCAGGTCTTCCGCCTTGCGGGCAGTTGAATTGGAAGCCAGGTCGTACTCAATTTTGCCTCCTGCAAACATATATACCCTGAAGTTGCCGATGCGATCACTGCGGAATTTAAGGTGTATGGGTAACCCAATCAGGATACTTTCCACCTTTTTGGTCATTATGGGTGTTTCGTTCTTATTGGGGTCGGGGTATTTTATGTGGTAAGTGAGATTCTTATAGGCGAATAGTAACTGGGGGAAAATAGCCCGGATCTCAAACCGGGGCGACAAACGAAGGGTATGCATACCTGCGAGGCCAAAGCCGCCGGTATTTTCCGGTTCCACCACCATTACACTATCATTCGTAAGAAATGAAGGGTGTTGGCTTACCTGGAACCTGGCATTATTATAAATGAGACCGATACCCAGATAATATTTTTTATCATCGTGGTCAGGTAGGTTTAAATAGTCTCTTAATTGAGCATTTACCTGTTGTGAGGCGATCAAAAGCATTAGCCCTGCTGCCCATCTGATTAATTGGTGGCTTTTATGCCGCAATAAATTGTACATATTCCTAAACTCAGCCGTTTTAGTGTCGTATTCTTAAACCCAACTTGTTGTAAAATATGTAAAAATGTTTCGCCTTCGGGAAATGCTTTAACTGATTGATTTAAATACTTATATGCATCCTTATTCTTCGACACCCACTGACCCGCACGCGGGGCAATGATATTCATGTACAGGTTATATAAACTTTTAAAGCCCGTTTTGCGGGGTTTCGAAAATTCAAGTATAACCGCTTTTCCGCCAGGTTTTAATACACGGTACATTTCAGCCAGCCCTTTTTCAAGGTTTTCGAAATTCCGCACACCAAACGCCACGGTAATAGCATCAAACGTTTCATTGGGAAAGTTTATTGCCTCACTATCGCCCTTTAACAATTCTATTTGCTTAGATAGCAATAATTTATCAACCTTCTGCCGTCCCAAATTGAGCATTCCTTCAGAAATATCTATGCCAATTATTTTTTCCGGATGCAGGTATTTCCAGGTCATGATGGCCACATCGGCGGTACCGGTAGCCACATCGAGTACCATCCGGGGATTTATTTCTTTTAATTCGCGGATAGCACGTTTACGCCAACTTACATCAATACCCCCTGATAAAAAACGGTTCAGGAAATCGTATCTAAAGGCTATCTGGTCGAACATAGCCGCCACCTGCTCTTTTTTGGTTTGCTCCGACTCGTTGAAGGGCACTATATTATCGTGTGAATATTTAGACATGGGGGGCAAAGATAATACAGTTTGTAGTTTATGGTTTGTGGTTTGTTGTTGGATTGCCAAGTTTCGAAGAGTTCGACTGAAATCGGGTACCATGAATGGAAAAGGTTGTTCGAAATTTGGGAAGTTTGAATAAAATCGGAGGTAGAAAATTGAAGAACCACAAACCAAAAACTTCAAACCACAAACTAATTCTATCTTGCAGTATGATTATTCAGTCAGCCACCTACCTCATCAGCAGTCCGGAATATACCAAATGCCCGAAGCCCGACAGGCCCGAATACGCTTTTATAGGCCGTAGCAACGTGGGCAAGTCGTCGCTGATAAATATGCTGTGTGATAACCAAAAGCTGGCAAAAACGTCTTCAGCGCCCGGTAAAACACAATTAATAAATCACTTTGATATAAAAAGCTATCCCCAGGCGCATGTAGGGGGCACCCTAAAACCCGATGCCTGGTATTTAGTTGACCTTCCAGGGTATGGCTTTGCCAAGGTGTCGCAATCGCAGCGGAAACAGTGGGAAAAAATGATCGAGAATTACCTGCGTAAACGCGAAAATCTGATCAGTGTGTTTGTGTTGATAGATAGCCGTCATAGTCCGCAAAAGCTGGACCTTGATTTTATAGATCAGCTGGGTGAATGGGAAGTGCCTTTTTGTTTGGCCTTTACCAAAGCCGATAAGGAAACTCAAAAGATTGTAAGTAAGAATGTGAAGGACTTTTTAGATGCCATGCGAAAAACCTGGCAATTCCTGCCGCAATCATTTGTTACCAGTGCCGACAAAAAAATGGGAAGAGATAAAATGCTTCAGTTCATAGAAACCTGCAATAGTGAAGCTGCGAATACAGAAAATGAGTAGGTACTTTTTGAGGCGACAATCCCCCGAGTTGTGTTGTACAGCACAACTAAAAATTAAAAAACCCTCCGTCTTCAGCGTGAGGGTTACTTAGTTTACAACTTTGTTGGCACAGCTGCTACTGGCAAAAGCTTCGGGTTTGGCCTTGAATGCAAACCCCATTCCCAGTATGTAGCCCATGGCTTCCTTCAACGCGTCGTTACTTTTGAAATGCGGATTGGTATTGATGTCCGCATGCACTTCCATGTCTACATTGTACAGATTGAACAAATGGCAGAGGTCGTAAGCAATTTCAATACTCTTGGCAACTTCTACCAGCATTCTTTCTTTGATACTGTACTGTTTCCTGGTTTTTTCATTGTGAATGAACATAAAACCACCATGCCCTTCACGTAGGAAAACAATCACAGTAGCAAATTCTGTTTCTATACCCTTTACCTGTGAATCGGTGCCGATGCAAACTTTAAGGTGATATCCCTTTTCAGTTTCGCGTTTGATAGCATTTTCAACCGCATCGATAATTGGCAGGTCAATCGGGTCGCCATTAAATTTTCTCCATAACATCATAGTGAAACGGGTTTTCGTAATTTACCGAAAAACCCGCTGTTCACCAAATCATATGATTATTATTGTTTTATTAACTTAAGCGTAGTAACCTCCCATTCGCCCTGTATTCGAAGGAGTATCAAGCCCTTTTGTGCATTTGTTATATCGATGTTATTGATTCCGGTAGCCAGTTTGCCACGTTGCAGTAACCGGCCGGTATTATCCAGTAGCTGGTAATTGCAGTCCGTATCGGCATTGGCGATTATCGAGCTGGTAACCATCGTATTCATAACTCTTACGGAGGCTTTATTGTTGTCTTTGTCGCGAATGGTTATGGTGTTGGAGTAGTAAGATCTATCATCTCCTTTGGTAATTACCCGTATGCGATAAAATGGGGCATTATCGGTTAATGGTTTCCACGAGAAGGTTTTAGTACCGGGGCTTACCTGGGCCAGGGCTTCAAAGTGAATGCCATCCCGGGAGTTTTGCACCTCAATGGTTTTAATGGCTTCGTCTGTTTCGTATACCCAGTTCAGGTTATGCGTGCCTTCCAATGATTTGCCCGATAAAGCAAACCTGTGAATAGGCAAAGTAGTAAGGGGGGAAGCACTGAGGGTATAGTAACCCAGGCTTTCATTCTTTACTACGTTGTCATTGGCGGTCCCTTCTACTACAACGTAATATGTGCCAGGGTTCAGGTTACTGTCCAAACTGGCATTTACCACGTCGGCTGGGTTATATTGTCCTATTGTATCAGCTTTATTATCGAGCAGGCTTAATTTGATATCGAGGTTGGCGCCTGAGTTATCGATTCCTACGTTTTCTGGTACTGCATTCAGATGCAGGAAGGTAGGGGTAGTGATCGTAAATTTAAACACGTCTTTATCGGTGCCGGAATTAATTAAACCGCTGGTGGCAAAACCGGTTGACGTAAAGCCAATACTGGTGGCGGCTTTGTGTGTATCGCCAATATCATCTGGACGGTAACCAAAATTATTGGGAGATCCGGAGATCACCGCAAGGTCGTCCTGCATATAGTTACAGCCATACGTATTGGTTCCATAGTGCCAGGTAGTAAGGTTTTTATAATAACCTACACCCATAATAGGCGCCCAGCTGGTCTCACCTGTACCGGTGCCGGGATTGTATTCCGTTTTTACACAACTGGCATCGTAGGCGCTTTGGTGTTGTAAACCCAGTGAATGTCCTGCTTCGTGTGAAATGGCCTCTGCCACATTCTTGGTATTGTTCCCTAGCAGGCTGCTGAATACCCAGGCTGGCGTACCATCACCAAAAGTAAAGGAACCTACCCAGGAAATACC
This sequence comes from Niastella soli, assembly GCF_017742245.1. Lineage (GTDB taxonomy): Bacteria > Bacteroidota > Bacteroidia > Chitinophagales > Chitinophagaceae > Niastella > Niastella soli. The sequence continues at coordinate 508,443 of NZ_JAGHKO010000001.1, read as the reverse complement.
GCCTACCCGTACGGGATACCATTCGTAGGAGGAAGTAACAATTACCCGAACGCGTTGTTTCAGTGGCGCCGCTTCAAATACGGTAGAGTCCGTAGTGATGTTTACATTAAAAATGCGATAATCCTCCGCCACCCGGTTAAACATTTCATTTATAGCGGTGATGGAAAAGCCGGACGGTTGAGCGGCAATGGGTCCGCTATAGTTCCAGGATGTACCGGTTACGTATTGTCCGTCAAAGTCAAGGAAGATGGTGGCTTTGGCCGATGGATAACTGTTTAACAGGGGAACCTGTGCCTTTACCCCTGTTGTAATGCCAAGGGCAAACAATACGGTAAAAATGGTTTTCATTGGATTTTCGATGCGGATTTGGAATTGTCTTAATAGTGTTCAATGGTTTCAAAGGGTACGGACCTGCTGGTTACTCAACCAATAAATATTGTTTTAACTTCTTTACCCAGAAGTATCGGTTGTTTTCTTCCGTTAGCACCAGTACTTCGTCAGACCTGGGGTTAACGATCCTGCCTACCAGTTTTTGCGTATTATCGTCCTGGGTAATTATAGAGACCGTGCATAAGGCGCCGGGTATACTGAATGATCTAATGTTCATATTCATCACGCCACGTGATGCCTGTACCTTTTCAACAAGCTCGCCTGAAAATTCAAAATTGCCTAACTCCAGTACTACTTTGTCTGAAATACGGCGGGCAGAGAGCCCTTTTATGGTTGAGAAATTACATTCGAGTTTGGCCGGAAGCTGACCAAAGCTGGTAGCCTTGCTTAAAACAGGCTGCTGGTTCCACGTGATGGGTTGTTGCTGGGCGGTTATTGATTGGAATGCGAAAATGCACGCCACTAAGAGCCCTACAGCATACAGGTTTTTCATTATGTACGGGTTTTAGTGTTCGGATCTGGATTACGTTAGTATGGGTCTTGGGGATATAATAAATCTACGATGCCTTCGATTCAATACGAGGTTAGAACGAAAATGGAGTGTGGTTATTTTACCGGGGGAAAATAATCAAAGCAGATGAGTGAAAATTATGGGGCGACTAAGGGTTATTACTATGGTTATTAGTATTGTCCCGTGCTTAGCAACACTAAAGTGCAGGCTTCTATGGGCTGAATGCCATTTTTTGTTGCAAGGTCATATAATTCAGGGTTTTCTGTACCCGGATTGAATATAATACGTTTTGGCTGCAAGGATAGTATATATTCGTAGTACTCTTTCTGGTTGGCAGGATTCAGGTATAACGTAATTGTATCAACCGTATCCTGGGGCTTTTTTTCAGTAGTAATATCTACGTCCAGCACCTTTCCCTGCCTACGCCCAATAGCTACTACCGGGTGTTGATGTTTGCGTAAACTGTTAATAGCCAAAAAGCTATACCTGGCCGGATTGGCTGAGGCGCCCAACAACACTGTTTTTTTATTATCTGTTCCCATGCCCTTAATAACAACCTGGTTTCTCAAATGGTTGTATATCAAATTTATAATATTTTGGGGTAATAAGCAGGGATTGGGGTTTAGGGCGCTAGAACAGGTGGTATTGGCGGCGCGGCGTATGGCGAATGATGTCGGTTAACGCATGTTCCAACGCGTTATATTTAAAAGAAAACCCTGATTGCAATAACCTGGCCGGATATACCCACCTGCTTTTCAATAGCAGTTCGGTTTCTGTACCTATCAGGGCCGACCCTGCTTCCAGCATCCAGGTATGCGCTGGTAACCCGATCCTGTGTCCTGTAATGCGGCGAAGTGCATGCATAAAATCGGCATTGGTCACTGCATTGGGCGAACTGCAATTAAAAACGCCTTCCTGCTCTTTGTTCTCGTAACACCATTCAACGATCCGGCACAGTTCCTCTATATGTATCCAGCTGTACATCTGGCTGCCATTGCCCTGGTAACCTCCTAATCCGGCCTTTAACAGGTTGAAATAAGGATTCATTACGCCGCCTTGTCCTAATGTAACGGCAGCCCGCAAGGCCACTTTACGGGTGAAAGGCGTTCGCTGTTCAAAAAAGGAAGTTTCCCAGTGTTTACAAACCTGTACGGAAAAGTCTTTGTTCAATGCCTCGCTTGCAGTACCCATCCATTTTTTATAAGTATAACGCACTCGGTCAAGGAACGAATACGGCATGTTATCATTTTTGGCATCGCTGATAACACCGTTAAATTCATCGTTTGGTCTGTTGGTGGTATGCCGGTAAATAGTAGCGGAGGAGGCATTGATCCATAATTTGGGAGGAACTACTGATTGCCTGATGGCATCGCCAATGGCTTTGGTTGATTGAGTGCGGCTGTTGATGATCTGTTGTTTGTTCTTTTCGGTATAACGGCAGTTTACCGATTTACCGGCGAGGTTGATCACTATATCGGCCCCGTCTATATCCCGAAACCAGTGCTTTTCTACATGTATGCCATCCCATCGCCAGTAGGTAATGTTATAGCCATCTATTGCCTGGACCAGTTTATGGTCGTGGTTGTTATGTTTGCTGTTCACTGCATGGCGACTCAACAGGATAACATGGTTGTCTTTTCCAAAATACCGGGCCATTGCCTGCCCAATAAAGCCGGTGCCACCAGCTATGACGATCTTTTTGTGTTTCATATACATTAGTTGAAAGGAATAAACAGGCAAATACACAAGCCCATTACACTGGCCAGGTTAACAGAAAGAATAAACCAGTAGCGGTCGAACATATTAGCGAAATTCATTCGCCGGAAATATTCATGGAAGATCACAATGCTCACCAGTAACAGATAGCCATAATTGACCCAATTGCCTGGTTGAATATAAGCATCAGTGAATACTAACGGTATCAGTAATAAGTTTGTCACCAGGGTGATCATGTTCACCTGACCCAGATAATCAAGTGCCGTTTGTTTTGGTAAGAACAACGCCAGTAGGCAATTCAGCACAACCATAGTGGCATGCAAACCCAATAACTGAATGACTGATAACGAATAGCCGGGGATCTGTGTTAACAGGTGTTGATGTACCGGAAAGATCAGTAGGGTATTGATCACCAGAAAGGTGATCAGAAACAATACCCGGTAAAACAGATTAAAGGAAGGGCTGCAATCAACTTTTAACGGCGAGGTCTTTATGGCCACTATTACCTTACGGTTATACGAAATAAAGCTGTACAGTTTTTTGAGCAACCAGTTAATGGGTGTAACCCGGCCAATGGTTTTTATAAACGCGCATTTTTGTCCTAATATTTCCAGTAAGGCATCAATGCCGTACCATACCTGGCGGGTGCCGGGATCAAGCAGGGGAATTTCATTTTTACTGCGTTGCCAGTTTATGGAATGTAATAATTCAGGTGAAGCGGCAGTAAATGATTGGCGGCCTTCCCGGGTTAATAATCCTCCTTTTACAAAGGCGCTGGTGTAGGCTGTACAAAGCGGACAATCATCATCATAGATCAGGATCTTGTTTGTATTTTCCATATTTTCAGAAATTAGTGAAAGAATGGAGTCAAATAAAAGCCGGTGAACCGGCTATAGTATTGTTTGTATTTTGGGTTTGTTGTTTGTGGTTGCTGAACTTAATATTGTTCGTGTTGTGTTGGCTATTTATTTAAACAGTTTTAGTAGATTACCTAGGAACCAGTTCTCATCGGCCTTTACCATTGTATCGAGCATTCTGTCGGCCTGCTGGCCAAACTTCCTGATGTTGCCAATGGTTTCTGTAAACTGTTTAATATGCTTATCTTTTTTATCACCCTCAATATTATCCAACTGATCAAGCAGGCGAAGCATGGGATCTAACTCCCTTTTCTTTCGCTCTTTTATAATTTGAGTAGCCACTTTCCACACGTCTTTTTCAGCACTAAAATATTCCTTTCGTTCGCCTGGTATCAATATGCGGCTTACCAATCCCCAGTCTATCAGGTCACGGATGTTCATATTCACATTGCCGCGGCTGATGTTGAGTTGTTCCATAACATCATCCTGGCTCAAGGGGTCAGGACTGATCATCAACAGCGCATGTATTTGCGCCATGGTGCGGTTAATGCCCCAATGGGAACCAAATGCTCCCCAGGAAGCAATGAATTGTTGTTGTGCTTCTGCCAGTTTCATATTTTCTACCACACAAAAATAAGTTCTATTTCTGAATTTTCAAAATATATTGAAATTACTGACCGAGATCAAAAATCAGGGGTTGCAGTTTATAAGCTTTTACCGGTTTGCCTTCCTTCGTGGAAGGTTCCCATTTGGGCGATTCATGAATAAGGCGCATCGCCTCTTCATCCAGGGAAAATTCAACAGAACGGTACATATACATGTCGCCGATGGTACCTGTTGTATCAACTTCAAAATTAACAATAACCTGGCCTGTGATGCGTGATTGTAAGGCACGCTCGGGATAGTGGAGGTTCCGGTTCAGGTATCGTAACCAGGCTGGGGCCCCGCCAACGAAGGCTGATTCTTTCTCTTCTTTTACAGTGGTGTCTTTGGGTTTTTTGCCTTTTATTTTTACTGTTTGTTTTGTATCTGCCAGAACGCCCATGTTATAGGTTTGCTGTATATCGTAAAGCGGATCGGTATAGATATACCAGGTACCATGCGGAATTCCCCTCGAATAAGTGCGGATAGAATCTACATTTCCCTTTTTATTATAAACGATGATGCGGCCATGTGCCACCGTAGCACTATCATTGAAATACTGCCCGGATTTGATCAATGGCCCATACATATTGTATGTATCCCATTGCCAGCAGGAATCGGTTATTTTTTTTCGCCGGGTGAAATATTTTGCTTTTTTCAGGTCGGTGCAGCCCTTCCAGTTCTCATCAAAAGCAAAGTAATCGTCTTTCGTTTTTTTCTTACGCTGGCTGTAACCGAAGATGGTGCTTACCAGCAATAGGGCAGTTAGGATCAGTTTTACCGGGTGCATGCAAATCAGGTTGAGTTAAAGGTATTTGATTATATTGGTGATGTACAATAGACAATTATTACAAAATACTAATAAAAAGACAGTATCCTGTTGTTAAGCTAAAGCATTTTTATTAATTATATATTTTGTGATCATCTCCCCGGTGGGCAATCGAGCCTTTTGTCGGGACGTTCACCAGTATTCCTTCCTGGTCGTAATATGAGTGCCAGGTAACCTCCGCCATTTTGCATTTTGGTTTTACTAAACACATTGGCCCAGTTGTGTAAACCTAATAACAAGGGGCCTAATTTAACGGCGCCGCCTATCCATAACTGTTTTTTGGTGTTGAATTGTATAGGAAGAAAGAAGCCCAGCTTTTTGGTTTCCCAACGAGGCGTCAGGGTTAACATATTCAATTCGGTAAGGCGTCGTTGAACACCGGTAAAAGATGATAGATTCAGCGAGGCATTACCGTTTATATACCAGGCCCCGGTAATAAAATGGTCTACATTTAACACCAGGCGGGTTGGATTTACAATATGAAATGTACCGGTAGGTTGCTTTATGCTCCTCACAATACCCGGTAATTCATTATTAAACTCCTGTAGTTTGTTTATATCATCAAAACGGATATCTATTACAGTGTCCGTAATATTGTCCAGAAAGCCGCTCATCTTACGGCTGTTGGTGCCATATTTGAACTGGTTAAACCCCACATCAAGCAAGGAAGCGCCGAACTTCCAGTCGTAATCGTAATAGGTGTCATCGTCCCATACAGTAGTGATCTGTTGCGATTTAACGAGGTATTCAACCCCCAGGTCGAAGGAGAAGCCGCCTTGAGAATGGCTTAAAAAATCGCGTAGGTTCTGTTTGCTTCCTTTTTCTTTTTGCCAGCCGTCGTAATTGTTTGAATATTCATATTCAGCAAATACATCCTGCAAAGTATAGTCACTGGTATTGTTGTGCACCGTTTGGGTGGCGCTGCCGTTCAGGACATTGACGTAGGCGCCTGAAATACCACGGGATACTTTTGCGGTTATACCTGCATTCAGCCGGGAGTCGGGGTTGTCCCAAATGGTTTGCGCCCAGGTAATAAAGAATTCTATCCAGCCGGCGTGGGTAACATCGCCGTGCAGATTACGGTTGTAGTTGCCCAGATCAAAAAAATCACGGGTGCTTTTAAGCGTATCTACAAAATTGATGGGCCCCGTACTGCCCTGTACGTAACTGCGAAGGTTCAACCCAAAGCCAATTGCCTGCCGGCGGTTGATGCCAATGCGCGTATTGAGCAGGTTTACATTTAAGTCGTCATAAGCAAACCTCTTGAAGTCGCCTTCCCTGAATCTGTAGTGCGCATTTCGAGGATCGCTGAAGAACGACCAGTTATTAAATATAACGCTGTTGGTGGCATTCTTTTTCTGAATGCCCAGAATGGCAACATCCCATTGGTAGGGAGAATTAACAATGGAGGCGGGGTTATTGCCAATGCCCAGGCTGCCTGCATAATTACTGCCCTGAAGCGGATAATAATTTTGCGTGTAACCATTTGTGTAAACCAGTAGTGAACATAGAGCGTGCAATAACCATTTTTTCTTAAAATGGTTTACCATGTGTTTGCTGTATTAGGAACGCTACAAACTTTGGAAAGGGCTTGACCATTTTAATGAGTACGTTGGATAAGATGCTGCTTCCAAAAAAGCTTTGCAACAACCGGCCCGCCTGCAGGCGTCGGCCAAAATATTTTTCCCATTGCTGGGTGTATTGAATTTCCATTTCGTACCGGTTAATTCGTTCCTGTAAGAACGAATTGATCTCTTCGAAGGCGAGTTTGCTGCTGTGCAGCGCCATGCTCATCCCATTGCCACATAATGGAGCAATAAGGCCGGCGGTATCGCCAATCATCAGAACATGGTTTTCAATCTGTGTTTTTTTGTTGAATGAGATCCGGGAAATAGTTAACGGTTCTTCGTATAACATTTCTGCGTTGGAAAAGATCTTCTCCAGGAACGGATTTTTCCTCAGAATATCCTTCTCCATAATGCTAATATCGTTCCGGCATTTACGCAGGTTGGCTGCCGTAGTTAAATAACAAAGACAATATTTGTTTTCCTCAATTTGGGAAATTCCACAATATCCATTCTCAAAATTGTGGAGGGCGATCAGGTCGGCGGGATGGTGGGTGCGGATGTGATATTTTACAGCTATATAGTGGTTAAGCTTATTGGGTTTTACTTTAGTGAACTGGCGTTTCCATTTTACATCAAGGTTTCCACGTTTGCCATAGGCGCCGGCAACCACGGTTGCCTCGGTATCACCTTTATTGGTGAATACAAGGAATGTATTGTTGCGATAGATAACATTTACCACCTTGGTTTCTTCAAGCAGGGTAACGCCCTCCTGGCGGGCTATGTCGGCCAACAGTTTATCAATGGTAAACCGGCTGATGCCAAAGCCGCCCAGTGGCAGGGTACTTTCTATATAATTTCCGTTTGGTGTGGAAATAAGCAGGCGATTAATGATGGGCAACTGCATATCGCTTAACGGCAGACCCAGGTCCTGTAAAAAATTCCAGCTTTCAAGACTTATATATTCACCACAAACTTTATGGAAAGGATATTTCTGACTTTCCAGCAACACCGTCTTATAACCGGCACGCGCACTTTGAATGGCCAGTGCTAGTCCGGCCAGCCCACCGCCAACGACGGCGATATCATATTTGGGTTGAAGGCTCACGTTCCGTTTAAAACTTAATCACACTTGTTTTTTGATACAATCAGCCAGCGAAAGGCCCATTTCCATTTTATACTATAATCACTAATACCGGCTATATTGAAAAATTGTAACCATTCATCTTTTGTAAAACCCCGGGCAACAGATAAGGGCGCATCGTGTTTAACAAGATAACTTTTCGAGAACAAATTGGTCAATACTTTAATGGAATAGTATGCCACTTTGTGCCGGTGCAGATCATTTATAAAGAACCCAAGCCGGGCGTTGGTTTTCATCCATTGTAATTGTTTTACCATTTCCCGGTCGGAGAAATGATGACAGAACAATGAGGAGAAAATTATATCCGGGGGTGTTTCCAGTTCTACTTCTTTATAATCAGCGGTGATCAATTGTATATTACTGAACAATCGCCTGGCTGCTACTTCAATACAGTGGGGGTTGATGTCGATGCCAATAAATGCCACCGGGATATTTCTTTTTTCGCACCACTTCTTAATGGCCATTAGGTTATCGCCGCCGCCACAGCCAATTTCACAAATAGTAACCGCCTGAGGGAAAGCTTCGGTGGCCGAAGTCGGCCCTTTTGCCTTCACCAGTGCCGCCACTCCATTCAGGGTAATGGCATGCCCGCCCAGCCAGGTATTGATAAAGTTTAATTCCTGCATATTCCGTTCAATGTCATCAAAAGGAATATCCGGACGGTCGAGCAATTCGGATTGATATGATCTGTGGCGAAAATTCACGTTTGTAATATATGATTTTCTGCCTGACCCGCGAAACCCCAATATCAACCGAATGAAATATTAGCAATTCGTTGATGCTACAAATGTTTCCATAGTGAGGCCAGGTCCAAAAGCTGCGCCAAAAAGGTGTTCCTTTCCGTGGTGGTTGTGCAGTAGGGTGGGCGCCATTTTTTTCAGTACAAAGAGTATAGAAGGGGACGACATATTCCCATATTGCTGCATTACATCATACGATGCCTGCAGTTCATCCTTTTGAAACGACAGTGTCTTATGAACGGTTTCCAGTATCTTTTTTCCGCCAGGGTGTATGCACCAGTGCGAAATATCCTGCCGGGTTAATCCGCTTTTGGCCAGGGCCCTGTTGGTTAGCTGGGTAAAATCTTCTTCCAGCAGGTCGGGGATATAACTACTCAACGTCATTAAAAAGCCGGTGGAAGATACTTCCCAGGCCATATCCTTTTTGCCCTTGGGGATCACTTCTGAATAAAACCCATCGAGGTGCAGCCCTTTAACGGGATGCTCATCGGCTGTAACAACGGCCGCAGCACTGCCGTCGGCAAATAACAGGCTCGATGCAATGTTGTCCATCGTTGGTTCCCGTTGAAAATGTAAGGTGCACAGCTCTGTACATACGATCAGCACTTTTGCCTGTTTGTCGGCCTGACAAATGGCATCGGCTGTTTTTAAGGCGTGAATGCCGGCATAACAACCCATAAAATTGATGGAAGAGCGAACGGTATGCCGCGGCAGATCGAGCAACTCCATTACCTGAAGGTCTAATCCAGGGGCGCTAAGACCCGTACAGCTAACGGTGATCAAATGGGTGATCTCCGATTTGGACAGTTTGCCATCAAGACAGTCGCGGATAGCATTCACTGATAACTGTGGTGCGTATTTCTGGAACCACACCATACGATGTTCAAGGGAGGGAAATGGTTCCAGATTTTCGGTATGCGGATAAAATTTCCATTCCTGGCAGGGGCGGCTATAATCGGGAATTACCGAATAACGGGTATCAATATGACTTTGATGATACAGAAAACGTAACCGGCGTTTGTCGGTTTCAGTAAAGGAATAAATAAGCTGCATGAACTGCAGTATGTCTTCCTGCTTATGCCGGAATGCGGGCACAGCGGTACCGATGGCAATTATTTTACTCAAATCCCCTCCAGATTAATAAGGTAAGGAAAGCCAGGTTGGTACAGATGGACGCCAGCATATTCATACGCATGGTATTGGTAAAATTTGCATGGCGGGTGTCTTTCCACACCAAACCTGCCCACCTGAAAAAATATACGAGAATGGGTAGCATCATAGTTGCTAAGACAAAAAACTTTTTTTGTTCATGGTGGGCGAAGAAAGACTGGGCCAGCACGCTCATGGCCATGGTGTACACAAGGGCAACAAAAATAAAAGTACCCCGGTAGCCCAGTAAGGCGCTGATGGTAATTACACCGTCTTTTTTGTCGGCTTCGTGCTGGTAGATCTGGGTGAGGGGATAGAAGCCGCCGATCAGTAAACTGGCTGCCACCATATCTGTTGGTGGCACTGTTAATGTTAAGTCGATGCTGCTTCCGTGATATACCATAAAATATGTTACGGCGCCCTGAAATAATATTACCGTCATATAGCCCGCCACCGGATGTTTTTTAAGCCTGATGCCCCGGTAGCTGTACGCTCTGGAGGCGGCTATGTAAGTTATTATGCAAATAGTAAACCAATAGCTTATAAAAAGACTTAATGTAACAGCCACCACATCCATAACAATACTAACATAAAATAGCTGGCGCGTTGGCTGTTGGGGATTCTTAATACCGCCAATAGGTGTTTCGTCGCGGTCCATGTACGAGTTGTACCCGTTGCTGGATGGATATACCAGGAAATGCAGAATGAAAAATATCAAAACCGCATGTGCGGTATGAATAACCGGTACCTGGCTAACGGCAAACAGGTATACCGGTAACAGGAAGAACGAAAAATGAAAACGTAATAATTGAATGGTAGAGGCTCGTAACATTAAAGAGTCCTCCCGATTAAATCGGGAGGACTCTTTAAAGATAGGTATTAATTACCTTGTTCAATTATTCCTTTACAATAAGATCATTTGAAGTGTTGTCGGCTGCTTTCTCTTCTTTTTTTGAATTGCCCAGGTAACCTGGGAGGTCCATGCCCGCCATATCAAAAATATCTTTTAACGGTGGTACTGCTTTGTACATACCGGATATAAAGTTGGCGGTGGAGCTTTTGTCAGATCCGTTTTGCCCGTTTTCCCAAACCGTTACTTTATCGATCTTGATGTTTTTGATAGCGTCTGTTTGCATCCTCACCAGTTCAGGCAGTTTATCGGAGATAAGCAACAGCACGGCGTCTTTCGGATTGTTACCTGCCGCTTTAACGATCCTGTCTAAACCTTCGGCCTGTTTGGTCAGGATCTCATACATACCTCTCGCTTCCGCTTCCAGTTTGGCGAAGATAGCGTCGGCTTCACCCTTTGCTTTTTCCCTGATCTTCTCCGCCTCGGCCTGTGCTTCAATAATGGCTTTTTGTTTTTGTATTTCGGCCGTTACCACAATGTTGGCGTTTTGCGAAGCACGTTCCCTGTCGGCGCGGGCAGCTTCTGCTTTTTGTTCGGCCAGGTAGGCTTCTTCCAACGCTTTAGCTGCCTGTACTTTTTCTGCAGCCATCGCCCGCTTCAGGGCTTCTGCTTCTCTTTCACGACGCGAAGCTTCTGAATCCGCTATCTGTATTTTGGCGAGGTTTTCCCCCTGTACGGCAACAGAGTTGGCTGCCGCCGATTTAATACGGGTATCTCTGTCGGCTTCTACTTTACCAATTTGTTCATCTCTTTTCGCGGCAGCGATCAGGATCTCTTTATCTTTTTCTGCAACGGCGATCAGGGAATCGCGGTCGCGTTGTGTTTCAGCGATCTGAACGTCGCGCTCTTTCTGGGTTTGCTTCATGCTTACATCACGCTCTCTGTCTGCAATGGCTTTACCAATTTCACCCATTCTATCCTGCTCGGCCACGCTTTTCTTTGCTTCGTTCAGGGCTTTTGCAGAAGCTTCTTTACCCAGCGCTTCCAGGTAACCGCTTTCATCCTTTATATCGGTTACGTTTACGTTGATCATCTTTAACCCGATCTTGTTCAACTCTGCTTCTACGTTAGAAGCAATGTTGGCAAGGAATTTATCGCGGTTGCTGTTGATCTCCTCAATATCCATCATGGCTACTACCAGGCGCATTTGCCCCAGGATGATGTCTTTGGCCAGGTCATGGATCTGTGGTTGTAATAATCCAAGTAAACGTTCTGCGGCGTTTTGCATAACACCTTGTTCGGTGGAAATACCTACAGTAAAACGGGAGGGAACATCAACACGGATGTTTTGTTTACTCAGGGCATTGGTTAAATTTACCTCAATGGAAATAGGTGTCAGGTCAAGGAATTTGAAATCCTGTATTACCGGCCAAATAAAGGCTGCACCACCGTGAATACATTTGGCGCTCAGGTTACCATCAGTACCGTCTTTTGAACGGCCTACCTTACCATATACCACCAGCACGCGGTCACTGGGGCATCGTTTGTACCTTCGGAACATGGACATGACCATGATGAACAGAAACAGCACCGCCCCTGCAACTACAATCAGAATGGGTTCCATAATGTCAATTGTTTTGAGAGTTGAAGTTGATTTTTGAAATTATATTTTAAACGACAGATTATTTTCTGCCAGTGTTACCAGTAATATGCGGTCGTTGATGATCTTCTGCACCCTGATGAGGGCGCCGGTAGCAATTTCAGTTTCATCATCGGTCATGGCGGGCAGTTCGCGCAACGAGCCCTGCACTTTTATATGCACTTTGCCAGTACCGCTGCGTTTGGCGGGAATAAACAAATAGGTGCTTCCGGTGAGGTTGATGGCATTCTCAATTTCCAGGGTGCCGCTGTGTCGCAGCCGGCTCATGTTACTTATTATAAGCACCATCAGTAAAACGATAGTGGTTCCACCAGCCAGCGCCAGGATAATAGTGGCTGTTTTACTCATGCCGCCTGCATGGGCGGCAATACCCACCCAGCCGAACATGGTAAAGAACGCGATCATGTTCTTGAGGGTAAAGAACTGGTGTGGCATACCCTCGTCATGTTCTGCAGAACCATCTGCATGGCCATCGGCATGATCGGTATCGCCTCCGGAAAGGGATAACATACTTTGTAACAGGTAGAACGAAGAAAAAGCAAGGGCAATGCCCCAAAGGATCTTTTCAAAGGAATCAAGGTGTTGCCACCAGGTAGTAATGCTGAGCAGCATAGGGGTTCAAGGGTTTATAATTGACAATAATACAAATAAAGGTTCATCATTTACAATACCATTGTAAAACCAGTGCTGGTTATTTTATTGTGTGTTTTCTGTTATACATTATTGGTAGGTGGGGGACTGCAAACATTACAAAACTGCATGACAATTTTATTAAGGTCCGCTATTTTTGAACGGCCGCTTTTGCGGAAACGGATTAAAACGCTTATCGGTTAATTTAATGTAACTGCCGTTTTCTGCTGGTATTTCCTTTTTAATATTACATTAATTTGGCAGCCATGAAAAGGCTATTCTTTACTTCAATGTTGTTGCTTGGAGCTATTTTTGGACAGGCACAGATCAAAGGATTTCGTTTTATACATATTAGTGATACCCACATTGGTTCACCCAATGGTGCGGCCGAAGAGGACCTGCGCCGTACGGTACAGGATATTAACCAGTTGAACGATGTGGCATTTGTGATAATCACCGGCGATATTACCGAACTGGGCACCGATGAACAGCTACAGAAAGCCAAACAGATCCTGGACAGCTTAAAAGTGAAGTATTACATTATTCCCGGCAACCACGATACCGGGTGGAGTGAAAGTGGCGGCGATCATTACACAAGCACGTTCGGTTACGATAAATTCCAGTTCGATTTCAATGGCATCCGGTTTATTGGTTGCGCTTCCGGTCCCTATGTGCGCATGAGTGATGGCCATGTTCCCCGTAATGCCATTGTTTGGTTGGATAGTGTGCTGGCGAAAACGCCCAAAAACCAACCCATCATATTTTGTAATCACTATCCCATTGATAATGCACTCGACAACTGGTACGAGGTTACCAACCGGTTAAAACAACGCAACACCCTGATGATCATTTGCGGCCATGGACATAACAACCATGCCCTGAATTTTGAAGGTATTCCTGGCGTAATGGGTCGTTCGAACCTGCGGGCCAAGGCCCCGCTGGGTGGTTATAACCTGGTTGATGTAACGCCTGATTCTATTGTATATACCGAACGCCGGCCAGGGGGCGAACCCTTGCAGCCCTGGACAAAAATAATGCTGCATAAGGTTGATACGGCTGGTAATTTTGAACGCCCTTCGTATGCCATTAACAAACAATACGCACAGGTAAAACCGAAATGGACCTTTGCTTCCGATGCGAATGTGATCTCAACACCGGCAGTTGCCAGCAACCTTGTATTATTTGGTAATCAAAACGGGGTAGTGACAGCCCTGGTGCAACAAACCGGTAAAAAGAAATGGAGTTATAAAACAAGCGGCGCTATATTTTCATCTCCTGCAGTGAGTTCCGGAAAAGTAGTGTTGGGTTCAGGGGATGGTTATGTATATTGTTTGAATGCATTGACCGGACAACTGATGTGGAAATATAGGACGGAAGCATCGGTACTGGGTTCACCGGTGATTGTGAAGGATACGGTGTTTATTGGCGGCAGCGATCATAATTTCATAGCGTTGAACCTAAAGAATGGTACTGCTTTCTGGAAGTTTAGCGGGTTACAGGGCCCTGTTGTCAGTACGCCGCTTATCTATGGCAATAATGTGATCTTTGGCGCCTGGGATAAACACCTATATGCAGTGAACAGAAGTAATGGACAACTGGCCTGGCAATGGGATCCCGGCTTTTCTGTAATTAATTTTTCGCCGGCGGCCTGCATACCAGTAGCGCACGACAGTGTTGTATATGTAGTTTGTCCTAATCGTACCTTGTATGCCATTGATGCGGTATCGGGTGCTACCTTATGGAAGAACAGTGAAACCCGGGTACGCGAATCTATAGGCATGTCGACAGATGGAAAATATGTGTATGGCAAAACTATGCAGGATACGGTGGCGGCTTATGCTACCAGTCGAACGGAGCAACACCCGGCCTGGGTAATGAATGCCGGTTTTGGTTATGAACATGTGCCTAGTATGTTGATTGAAAAAGACGGACAGGTTTTCTTTGGTACACGTAATGGTGTGGTGTATGCCATTGATCCCGCAACACAAAAAACTATTTGGGCGCATAAGATAGATAATTCGATGGTGAATACCGTTCGGGTGTTGAGTAAGAAACAAGTGATTGTTTCTACTATGGACGGAAAGGTAGCGTTGTTGGGAGTTGAGTAATGCTGAAAAGCCCACATAAAACATAAAAGCCTCACTGCGAAGTGGGGCTTTTAACTTATAGGTCATCCGCCAGCGTTTCCAGGGAAATACTAAATGCAAGCGCCAGTTTTTTTTCTCTATCTGGAAAGTCTTTTAATCTTACAAAGGATTGTTTGAGTATGATATAGGCTTTCTCTGCATCCCGGTTGTCGAAAAAAAGTTTAGTCCACTCCTCACTGATAATAAATGGCCGCAAGCCCAAACCATCACTATAGAACATAAGGGGGCATTGGACCTTCTCCGTGTTAAAGAAAAGTATTTTGTTATGGGAAATATTGGCAAAGTAAGCGGAGTAGTAAGATAATATTTGTTTCAGCCGTAACCGAAGGGCTGCTTCGCTTTCAGGCTGAAGTGGTTTCTGTCGCCATTTATTCAGTACGGGGAGGAAAAGATCGGGAACAGCATAATTGTACTTTAACCTTTTTAGGGTGTAGGTGATGTGCAGGTTTTCTTTTTTATTTTCAAAGATGTTCTCCAGGACAAGACTGTCGTTTCGGTATCCTGTAATCGAAAAGGGTATTGTTCTTGGGGAAGATGTACTATCCTGGTGCTGGATAAGCAATTGTTTGTTGTCCTTGAGCTGCCAGTTGCCGTTTGTGAGGGTTAGGCCGCCCTCATCCAGCAACAAAGTACCTGATGGTTGGAAGCTATAGATGGCCCCTTCTATTTTATTTTTCATTGGATTGACAACAGACTTCATCATGTTTTCGTATTCTTTCTTACTGCTGGTTGTACTAAGTTTAATGATCATCCAGTTGCCTGTGAGTGAGTCTTTGGTGATTGGTATGCCGGCTTCGCCGTTTTTATTTGATTGGCAGGCTGATAAGAACGCAAAGACGAAAACGAACAGGTATACGGGCTTCATGGAGGGTTTTGTTAGTATTGCAGATAAAAGTAGATAAAAAGACAGGAGTAGACAAACCACTTCCCCATTTACCATATGTACGTTCTATAAGCCCCCGGCAATCGACTATTGCCGATTGACCGGATCTACACAGCTATTAAAATAATTAGCCATTAAGCGATTATTCTTTTAAATTAGTACAATCAACCAGACTAACTATGCCAACGATGCGCCCTAATGTCTTGCCAGTTTTATCGACTTTTTGTCTTGTTTTGTTATTACAGCTTACCAGTTGCACAGTTAACAAACCAAAGAGGCATCAACTAAACCGTGATGTTGCAGACATTTCTTATTACGTGAACTTTGATTATGTAAATTTTAAACCACTTGATAAAATAGAGCTGCCTTATTATTTTCCTTATCTCAGAGTGTTTTCCGATAGCGCCGGTATTAAACGGGTTGAAGCATATTGGACAAAGAAAGGACCGGAAAAAGTTTATAACCGCATTCGGTTTAAGGGGTTTGAAGCGTATGAATCAAGCAGCAAATTTTTGGGTTCTACAACTGTTGATACCATAATAGTCGGTAAGGACAAGCTCTTTGAATTCAAATGTTCTTATTATGGAAAAGAAGTGAGTCAGCAATCGGCAATGATCTATAAAAAGAATGGGAGAGATAAGCTTGACGTGGATTATTTCGGTGTTTATAACTTATATAAGGATAGAACAGGGCAGATACCCGCAGACACAGTAGTGCATGTGCCGGTTGAAAAGACATTGTATAGCTTTGAAAAGGATAGCTATGAAATGGTCTGGCAGGATCAAAACATCCGCATTCATTGCAAAACAAGAACTTCCGGAGGATGTTATACAGGAATTTCGGAAAAGCTGGTTTATACCTATTTAGGTTGTTTTTACTGGTCGTTATCCCACGATCTGGGATTCGGAACCGTGCTATAAACAAAAGGCCCCAACGATATCGTCGGGGGCCTTTTGTTTATAGCTAGTTATAATATGCTTAAACCAACATTCTCAGCGGTTCTTCCAGTAACTGTTGCAGCGTTTGCAGGAAGGCGGCGCCGGTAGCTCCGTCAACCACGCGGTGGTCGCAGGTTAAGGTAACTTTCATGGTGTTACCAACAACAATTTGACCATTCTTCACTACAGGAACCTGGTTAATGGCGCCTACAGCGAGGATGCAAGAGTCTGGTGGGTTAATGATGGCAGTGAACTCTTCAATACCAAACATACCCAGGTTGCTGATGGTGAAGGTGCTGCCTTCCCAATCGGCTGGTTGCAGTTTTTTATCTTTTGCTTTCTTCGCGAAATCTTTTACTTCAGCTCCAATTTGTGATAATGATTTCAGATCGGCAAAACGTACAACAGGTACCAGTAAGCCTTCTTCGACAGCTACTGCTACACCGATGTTCACGTGATGGTTAACGCGGATCTTATCACCCATCCAGCTGCTGTTCACT
This sequence comes from Niastella soli, assembly GCF_017742245.1. Lineage (GTDB taxonomy): Bacteria > Bacteroidota > Bacteroidia > Chitinophagales > Chitinophagaceae > Niastella > Niastella soli. Next base: position 491,292 of record NZ_JAGHKO010000001.1, on the reverse strand, counting down.
TTGGGGTGTTGTTTCAGTGCAATGGCACAGGCTTTCAATACCATGTCATTGAACGAGATCTTAACAGGAGCTATTTCATTTATTTTGGCTCTGCTTTCTACGGCTTTGTCCATGTTTATTTCCATGGTGAGGTAGAACTCAGGTGCTGAGAATTTGCTTTCAGCAAGGCGTTTGGCAATTACCTTACGCATTTGCGAAACTGGTACATCTTCAAAGCTTACCTGACCAGCTACAGCAGGAGCAGTAGTTTTACCAGGTTGAGCAGTTGTTGCAGCAGCAGCCTGTCCACCACCTGCAGCAGGAGTATAATTATCGATATCTCTTTTTATGATACGGCCACCATCGCCAGAACCGGCTACTTTGGAAATATCAATGCCTTTGTCGGCGGCTAATTTTTTAGCAAGGGGAGAAGCGAGCACTCTGCCATTGCTGGCAGATGCAGCGGCCGGAGCAGCAGTTTCAGTAGTTGCGCTGGCGGTTGTGGTAGGTTGAGCGGCAGCTTGTGGCTGGCCTTGAGCAGCGGCTGCAGGGGCAACACCACCTTTGGCTGCGGCTACGATCTTCTCAACATCTACTTTCTTTTCATCGCCAATGATACACAGCAGGGCGTTAACAGGAACTTTATCGCCTTTTTGTGCACCTATGTATAATAATTTTCCTTCTTTATAACTTTCCAGCTCCATGGTAGCCTTATCGGTTTCCACATCAGCCAGCAGGTCACCTTTTTTCACATTGTCGCCTACTTTTTTATGCCAGGCGGCAATAACGCCTTCTGTCATAGTATCGCTTAAGCGAGGCATCAGGATCACTTCCTGCATGTTGGCCAGATCAAGTGTTGCACCGGCTGCGGCAGGTTGAGCGGCTGGTTGTTCGGCTTTGGCTGGTTCCCCGCCTTGCGGAGCGGCTGCTGCAGCGGCTTTTTGACCACCACCACCGATCAGGGAGCTGATGTCTTCACCGGGGTTACCAATAATGGCCAGCAGATCATTTACCTGTAGTTTTCCCCCTTTTTCAGTACCAATGTGAAGCAGGGTGCCATCTTTATAACTTTCCAGTTCCATGGTGGCCTTGTCGGTTTCCACCTCAGCCAGTAAGTCGCCTTTCTTTACTTTGTCGCCTACCTTTTTATGCCAGGCCGCTATCACGCCTTCTGTCATGGTATCGCTCAGGCGGGGCATTAAGATCACTTCAGCCATAAGTTCTTATTTGATATTCTGATTTTTTCGATTTGAGTGCTCGAAATTACAGCAAAATGCTCAATTGGAAAACTCTAAAGGTTGCCTGTTGCTCCCAGCTGAGCCGGGACCGGGTTACCGGTTGCCTGTATTTGTGCGCCGTATCCTGGCTTCAGTAGGTTGAAATGGCAGAAGGCCATTTTTTCCCAATATGCTGAATCCATTACCACAGCTGGCTTCCAGGTTACCGGGACCCGAAAACCGGGAACTAGTCAAACCCTAATTTCAGCTTACTCCGCAATTCATTTACCAGCGGGTATTGTTCTATAATTTTAATATACTGTTCTTTTGTCGAAAGCGGTTTCTCCGTGGGTTCAAAGGCTACCGGATTGTCGGTAACGACAATAGTGAACAACAACGTACGGTTGTTGAAGCATTGTTGCACGTACTCCGACAACTCGCGTCGCTCGCCCTCTATGAATTTCTGCTCCAGATTGTTGTTGGATACGATCTCGAATGAATTCTCACTCGTGATGACCAACTGCGCCATATCAAATGACTGGGCAGCAGGGTTCTTGTTATCTTTTAATTTTTGGGAGAAATTGGCCCAATGTTGTTTCAATTGATCAAGGGTAAGGGGAATGACCGGGATATTGGAACCTGTCTGTTTGCCGGCAAATTTTTGCCTGATCGATTCCAGTGTCCCCAATTTGGGCATTGCTTTACCCGTATTACCCTGTTGCCTGGTAGGCTGGTTGGGTTGAGGCATGTCTGAGTGACCGGAATGCATGGAATTGAGATAATTCAACTCTTCCTCATCCGGACTAAGATACCCAACCGAAGGTTCTTCTATAATTAGTCTTGCTTCGTCTGTAGGCCGATTAACTGTAGAATCTACCTTTTTTGAGGGAATCTCGGTTTTCGGCGCCTCGCCCGCCGAAGCCTTGGCGGAGGCGGGCTTTTGTTCTACTATTCCCAGCTTACGAAAAGCTACCGACTGGGCTCCTTCAACTACTTTTTTTTTAGAAATGCCATCTCCGTCGGCAGCCAGTTCAAGCGCCTGTTGTAGGTAGGTGAGTTTTATAATGGCCAGTTCGGTATGAAGTCGTTTATTACGCGCACCTTTAAAATTGATCTCGGATTCGTTCAGGATGTTCAGGGCGCTTATTAAATAGGCAATCGGAGTTTTTTGTCCGGTGGCAATGTATTTATCCTTAAAGCTTTCTACCACCTGCAGCAGACCTGCTACTTTTTCATCCTTGCATACCAGCAGGTTGCGAAGAAATTCCGAAAACCCATTCAGTACCATATCGCCTTCAAAACCCTTGCGGTCTATGTCATCATATAATAACATGGCGCCGGCCAGGTCCTGGTTCTGCATACAGTCTATTAGTTTAAAATAGTAGTCTGCATCCAGAATGTTCAGGTGTTCCAGGGTATTTTGATAGGTAACGGTACCGCTGGTAAAACTTACAATTTTATCAAGGATACTAAGGGCATCGCGCATACAGCCTTCGCTTTTGCGGGCAATGATCTGTAAGGCTGGCTTCTCGGCATCTATACTTTCTTTTTTACAAATGCCCTCCAGGTGTTCTACCGTATCGTTGTTGGTGATGCGTTTGAAATCGAAGATCTGGCATCGGCTGAGGATGGTAGGTAGAATTTTATGCTTTTCGGTAGTGGCCAAAATGAAGATGGCGTAGGAAGGTGGTTCTTCCAGCGTTTTCAGAAAGGCGTTAAAAGCCGACGAGCTCAGCATGTGAACCTCGTCAATTACGTATACTTTATGTTTACCGGGCTCGGGAGCAAATCTTACTTTTTCAACCAGCGACCGAATGTCTTCCACCGAGTTGTTACTCGCAGCATCCAGTTCAAATACATTCAGCGAAGTGCCTTCATTAAAGGAATTACACGATGGACACTCATTGCAGGCTTCCCCTTCGGCAGAAGGCTTATCACAATTGATGGTTTTAGCCAGAATACGGGCACAGGTGGTTTTACCAACCCCACGCGGACCGCAAAACAAAAATGCATGCGCCAGGTGATGGTTCTTGATCGCATTTTGCAGGGTGGTGGTAATATGGGCTTGTCCTACAACCGTGTCAAAGGTTTGCGGACGATATTTCCGGGCTGAAACAATGAATTTATCCATGATATGTCGCAAATGTAAGGAAAAGGAGAATGCTCAAATATGCAAATTTGTAAATGAGATAAATAATTGAATATCTGTTTATTATGTGCAGGAATAAGGGTCGTCAAAACTTAACGGAAAGTTCGTTTTGTTCAACGGTCTCTGAAATACATTTCCAGCTTGTGAGCGGTAACCATGCGATCAGTTTTATCAGGTCCAGGCGGCCCCATCTTCGTGCTTTTACATCATGTCTCCTACTATTCATATTAACCCTTCATCCTTGTCTTCCCCAAGTGCGATCCTAGCCGGATTTACTTAGGTATTATGCTATATATACTATATTTCTGCATGTATCTCGTAACCGATCCGTGGTTATTCTCTACATGTCCCGTACCTATAAAGGAACGGGATATAAACGGGACATATACGGGATATGTACGGAATATGTACGGAATATCTGTGAATCTCATATAAGGTAGTAGTGAATCTCATATAGATTAGAACAGAAGGTGGCTAAAAGTCTACCTGTATAATAAGTGAGATTCATGTAAATGGGCAAAGTATATAGAGGTGGCCAAAACGTACCCCAAAGGGGCGATCTGGAGATATTTTAGAAAAAGTAGGGTGATTGTTTGGAAACTTAACAGTGTTAAGTATATTTGTGTCGTTAATTAATCTATTATGGGCATATCGGAGAGAAAGGAGAAACAAAAGCAGGAGATCAGGAAAATGATCCTCGACGCATCCCTGAAATTATTCATGGAGCAGGGGTTCGAGAATGTGTCTATCCGTAAAATTGCCGATCTTATAGAATACAGTCCCACAACGGTTTACCTATACTTTAAAGACAAGAACGAGATCCTGTTCAACCTGCATGAACTGGGTTTTCAAAAAATGGCTGAATATAATACCGACCTGTGGACAATAAAGAACCCGCTCGTTCGTCTGACCAAAATGGGGGAATATTACCTGCAGTTTGGATTGGAAAATCCTGCCTTTTATGAACTGATGTTCATTTTAAAAGCACCCATGGAAGCATTAGAGGCGCTTGATGCCAATTGTGAATGGAAAAGTGGCGACCAGGCCCTGGGCAAGCTGAAAAATACCCTTCAGGAATGCATGGATAAGAACCTGATTGAAAAAGGGGATGTGGATGCAATGGCAATGGCAATCTGGAGTATGGTGCATGGCATGGTGGCCCTGGCTATTCGTGACAGGTTCGATAAACTGGTCCCGCGCGATCAAATGGTTCCGATGATGAATAAAAGTTTGACCTGGCTATTGAATGCATTGGATGTGTCTGGAAAGAAAACCTAACGGTTTTTTTTTACTACTAAGCTTAACACTGTTAATAATATTTACATTATAAAATAAAACAGATTGACTTATGAAACGAAGTCTATCAATCCCGATCATTTTCGGGGTTGCGGGGATGCTTTTTGCCCAACAAGCTGCTGCGCAGACCGCCATTCTGGATGCTTACATTAAAAAAGGGTTGGAGAGTAACCTGGCCCTGCATCAAAAAACCTTTGACCTGCAAAAAGCTGAAGTAGATCTGAAAAGGGCTAAAACCCTGTTTTACCCACAGGCCAGTTTGAATTCGCAATACACCCTGGCCTCGGGTGGCCGTACTCAGGATATTCCCATTGGCGACCTGCTGAACAATGTATATTCCACCCTGAACCAGATAACCGGTCAAAGTAAGTTTCCGCAGGTTGATAACCAGAAGATCGCGTTCCTGCCAAATGATTTTCACGATACCCGCCTCGAAGTATCCATGCCACTGGTGAATACCGATATCTATTATAACAAAGCTATTAAACAGGAGTTGATCCATACCCAGCAGGCAGAGATAGAGATCTACAAACGCGAGTTGGTGAAAAACATAAAAGAGGCCTATTACCAATATGTACAGGCCGGCAAAGCGGTTGACATATATAATAATGCCCTGAAACTGGCTGGTGAAAATTTGCGTGTAAGCGAAAAGTTTATGCAGAACAATGTGGGCACCAAAGAATCAGTAATGCGCGCAAAGGCCCAGGTGAGCCAGGTAAAAGCCTCGCTGATCATCGCTACCAATCAACAGTTGAATGCCGCTGCATACTTTAATTGTTTGTTGAATGAAAACCTGGAGGCGCCTGTTACGGCCGATACAACTTTGTTTGAAAAAATTGAGCAGCCCATGACTGCTGCCCTGGAAGTGCCTCGCAACCGTGAAGAGCTGACCAAATTAGAAAGCGTTCAAAAAGCAGTAGGCTCCAGCATAAAAATGAACCGCAATTACCTGGTACCAAAACTCAATGCCTTCTATAATATCGGTTATCAGGGTTTCGGATTCAAATTTAATGGCGACCAGTTTTACCAGTTAGGTGGTCTGCAAATGAAGTGGGACCTGTTTAAAGCCAATGATAATAAATACAAGATCCAGCAATCGCAGTTAGACCTGGATGCGCTCAGGAACCAGTATAAGGATGTGGAACAACAACTGGCATTACAGGTGCGCACCTCATTAAACAACTATCGTTCTGCCCAACAAACACTGGAAGCATTGAACGATGAAGTGCAAAGCGCTGTGGAAACCTACCGTTTTGCGGAACGAAGGTTTCGCGAAGGGCAGGCCCTGCAAATAGAACTGATAGATGCCCGCACTCAATTAACCAGTGCCCAACTAAATTATTCACTGGCCCAGCTGGCTGTGTTAACCCGGGCAGCTGAGTTGGAACGCGCTACGGCTTCGTATAAATTCTAGAAAGGCAATAGGCAATAGGCAATAGGCAATAGGCAATAGGCAATAGGCAATAGGCAATAGGCAATGAATTTGCGGCGGTGCAAGGTCGGTTATAAGTTTCAAGTTTCGCGAGTTATCCATCATTGCCCATTCACCATTGCCCTCCAACATATTAAACAGATGTTACAATAACAAACAAAATATATACAATGAAACGCATACACCTCCCTATAACCATATTAATGATCACTTCCACTGCGGTGATATTAACAAGTTGCAATGGCAAAACAAAAGCTGCTGAAGTGGTTGACGAAGCCATTGCCGTAAAGGTGCAGCCGGTTACTACCACACAATATGCTCCGGTGTTAAAATACTCCGGCAACATGGCCTCCACGACTGAAGCCCGGCTCTCTTTCAAAATTGGTGGTATTATTTCAAAGATCTATGTAAAGGAAGGCGATCATGTGGTAAAAGGACAACTACTGGCAACACTCGATCTTACTGAGATAAATGCCCAGGTGCAACAGGCGGCACAGGGCGTTGAAAAAGTACAACGCGATGTAAACAGGGTAAAGAACTTATATAACGATACCGTAGCTACGCTGGAGCAGGTTCAAAATGCCAATACACAATTACAGGTTGCAGAAGAAAGTTTGCGCATTGCCCGCTTTAACCAACAATATGCCCAAATACGTGCCACTGAAAACGGTACCATTCTCAAAAAATTAATGAACGAAGGCGAACTGGCCAGTGCAGGTTCACCGGTATTTCAATTCAATGGAACAGCTGGTAACGATTGGGTGATCCGTTTTGGTGTATCGGATAAAGACTGGGCCGTGTTAAAGAAAGGGGAGAAGGCTACTGTAGAGATAGATGCTTATCCCAACAAAACATTTACTGGTATCATCACCGAGATTGCCCAGGGCGCCGATGTGGCCAGTGGTACCTATGAAATTGAAGTAAAGGTATTACCAGGTAATTCCCGTTTTGCAGCAGGCTTATTCTCCACCGTACGATTACAACCAACAGGTGAGCAAACCGTGACCATGGTGCCAGTAGAAGCATTGACCGAAGCTACTGATAAAACAGGTTATGTATACACCGTGAATGCCGATGGTAAAACAATTGTCAAAAACAAAGTGACCATTGCTTTTCTGGAAAACAACAAGGCAGCCATTGTTAGTGGCCTCGATAACGCACATGAAGTAATAACGGAAGGCGTAGGTTACCTGACAGAAAGATCATTCGTGAAAGTGATTAGATAAAGGCAGATCCCGACAAGTAGGGACAGGCTGGCAAACGGCAGACAGCAAATGGCAAAAGCCTAAAGCCTAAAGACGAGAGAGATTCCAAGATTTTTCATTTTCAATTTTTAAAATTTATGAAAGAGAACTCTACAATAAGTGATGAATTGATGACCGTACTTACCCAATGGTACGAACAAACAATTAGAAAATATAAACTCATCTTTTCGATTCCCGCGTATTAAAAACGTTACAAATTCAAATCAGGCTGTTATGAAAATAACTGACTTCTCAGTAAAAAATTATCAGTTCACACTCATTGTGTTTGTGATGCTGATTGCCATAGGGGTTAATTCACTGCTGAATATGCCCAGGGGCGAAGATCCCGACTTTCAGGCGCCCACCTTCAGTTTGGTAGTAGTATATCCCGGTACCAGTCCGAAAGATATGGAAGAGCTGGTGGTAGATCCCGTTGAAAAAAAGATGAACGAGCTGGACGATATCAAACGGGTTATCAGCCGCATTGATGATGGGTTGGCGGTTATTCAGGTGGAATTTAAATATGAAAGCGATCCCGATAAAAAATACCAGGACGTAGTAAGAGAAGTGGATGCGTTGAAAACCCAACTGCCCCAGGATATTGCCGATATCAATATACTGAAGTTCAGTCCGGCCGATGTGAACATTCTGCAAATAGCGCTGATGAGTGAAACTGCGCCGTATAAAGACCTGGAAGAATGGAGCAAGACATTAAAAGAACGCCTTGAGAAAATAAAGACATTAAAGAACGTCGATAATTGGGCCTTCCCCCAACAGCAGGTCCGGGTATCGCTGCAATTGGAAAAATTGGCGCAGTATGGTATTCCGCTGAATAAAGTGCTGGGCGCTATTCAAAGTGAAAATGTAAACATCCCTGGTGGCAGTATTGAAATGGGGGCCAAGAAATTCAATATAAAGACCAGTGGTGATTATAAAAGTATAGAAGAAATAAAGAACACCATTGTCAGCAATGTTAATGGTAAGCTGGTGTATATAAAAGATATAGCCGATGTTAATTTTAATTATGAAGAACAAACTTATATAGGCCGCCTCAATGGCAAACGCGGCGTATTTGTAACCGCCAGCCGTAAAATGGGCACCAACATCTTTGCTGTAGAGAAGGAAATTAAACCTGTGCTGGAGAAATTTCAGAAAGAGCTGCCAAAGAGCATTACCTACGAACAAAGCTTTGATAATGCACATAGTGTTCGCACCCGGTTAGGCGGGTTTACCCGCGACTTTGCCATTGCCATCTTCCTGGTGTTGTTAACCTTGTTGCCCCTGGGCGTACGGGCTTCTCTAGTGGTAATGATCTCCATTCCCTTATCGCTGGCAATTGGGTTGTTTTTGCTCGATATGTTTGGTATAACCATTAACCAGTTGAGCATTGTAGGCATGGTGGTAGCGTTGGGGTTGCTGGTTGATGACAGTATTGTGGTGGTAGAAAACATTGAACGCTACCTGCGGATGGGTTATAGCAGACGCGAAGCAGCCATGACGGCTACCAAACAAATAGGCCTGGCTGTAATTGGTTGTACCATTACCCTCATATTTGCCTTCCTTCCATTGATGTTCTTACCAGAAGGGGCAGGGGATTTTATCCGGAGCTTACCGGCTGCTGTGGTAACCACCGTACTGGCTTCGTTGTTTGTTTCGCTAACAATAGTGCCGTTTCTCTCAAGCCGGATATTAAGCAGCCATGAAAACCCGGAGGGAAATCCGTTCTTACGGGGGTTAAAGAAATTCATTGGCGGGTCTTATCGCCGGTTATTGCACAGCGCTATTGAACGCCCTGTTACTACCTTGCTGGTAGCACTGGCTATTTTTGCAGGCTCGCTGGCATTGGTACCGGTAGTAGGTTTTAGTGTGTTCCCCGCTTCAGAAAAGCCAATGTTCCTCATAAATATTGAAACGCCATTGGGCACCAGTTTGCAGGCAACTGACCAGGTAGCGAAGTATGTTGAAAAGGAGATCAACAGCATTCCTGACCTGAAGAATTACGCTACCAATGTTGGCCGGGGTAATCCACGCATTTATTATAATGTTATTCCGCAAAACGAAGTAAGCAACTACGCACAGTTATTTGTGCAGTTGAAAGAAACGCCACCTGCTGAAAAAAGAAAACTGATAGATCAACTGCGATCAAGGTTCAGGCATTACCCCAATGCAAAAATTGAGGTGAAGGATTTTGAACAGGGGCCACCGGTAGAAGCGCCCATTGCCATCCGCCTGTTTAGCGAAGACCTGGATACCCTCCGTAGCCTGGCCTTTAAAGTGGAAGCCTTACTAAAGAAAACGCCCGGTACCATTTACGTAAACAATGAATTGACGACCCTGAAAACCGACCTGCAGGTAAAAGTGAATAAAGAAAAAGCCGGTTTGTTGGGGGTACCTGTTAATGATATTGACCGCACCATTCGCATGGCTGTGGCCGGATTGAACATTGGCACTTTCAGAAAAGAAAATGGCGATGAATACAACATTACGGTTACTCTGCCGCGTGGCGACCGGCAAACCTTCGATGCATTTAGTAAAGTGTATGTTACCAGTGTGAAAGGGGCTTCCATTCCGCTGAGCCAACTGGCCGATATCCGTTTTGAAACCTCGCCCGTTACCATTAAGCACTATGACAAAGACCGGTACACGGTAACCACTGCCTTTGTACAAAGTGGTTATAATACCGGTAAATTGACCGAAGGCATCCTAAAGCAGTTGGATACCATGCATTTTCCACCCAATTCGCATTATGTTGCTGCTGGTGAAGTAGAAGCCAGTCAGGAAAGTTTTGGTGGCCTGGGTACTATTGTCCTGATCACGATCTTTGGGATCCTGGGGACCCTGATCCTGGAATTTAAAACTTTTCGTGGCACCCTGATCGTGCTTTCTGTAATACCCCTGGGCATTATTGGTGCCGTATTGATGCTATTAGCCACTGGTAATACCTTTTCGTTTGTTGCTGTAATTGGGTTAATAGCCCTGATCGGAATTGAAGTGAAAAACTCTATTTTGCTGGTTGATTATACCGATCAGTTGCGTAAACAGGGAATGAGTCTTGACAAAGCCATACAGGAAGCCGGTGAAACGAGGTTTGTGCCTATTATCCTTACCACCTTAACTGCCATTGGAGGCTTGCTGCCGCTGGTGATGGAAAATAATCCGTTGTATTCGCCATTGGCATTGGTTATTATTGGTGGGTTAATTAGTTCGACTTTATTGACAAGGATAGTGACGCCGGTGTTATATAAGTTGTTAGCTCCTAAAATAGATGGATAGCGTTCGGGAATGGCAGACGGCAGACGGCAAACGGCAGACGGCAAACGGCAGACGGCAAACGGCAGACGGCAAACGGCAAACGGCAGACGGCAAACGGCAGACGGCAAACGGCAATTCCCGACAAGTTGGGACGGGCAAGCAATGGAATACAGAAGGTTGCTCCACGCTGCGCGTGTCGCGGACGGGTAGGCAATTGAAAGTGCCAAGACCTGTAAGGTTCGCCATTTGAGTTTGCACTTTTAGTGGGTTTATGCGATCCTGACAGGTCTGGCTATTAGATATTAGATAATAGGCAATGAATTTCTGGCGGCGCAAAATAATTATTAGTCCCAACAGTCGTGAGTGTATTCCTGAGCGTAGCGAAGCAGCCAATGCATCGAACGCAGTGAGATGCATTGGTCTTATTTCAAGTTTCACCTTTCACGTTTCACGACTACGTGAGTCTCAAATTTCGCGAGGCAAAAATTGCCGATTCATAAAACAAACAAAATCATCAAAATAAACAAAAGCATTTTACTATGAACATGCACACCATATTCGGCGCCGGCGGGGCAGTGGCCGATCAGTTATTACCGATCTTATTACACAGCCAGCAAAAAGTGCGGCTGGTATCACGGACAGCCAAAGCAATACCAGGCGTTGAAAGTGTAGCGGCAGATGCTACCAACTACACGCAAACCCTGCAGGCAATAAAAGGATCATCCGTTGTATATTTATTATTGGGTCTGCCGTATGATATTCGTATCTGGCGGGCACAGTGGCCAGTGATCATGACCAACGTGATCAATGCCTGTAAAGAAACTGGTGCGCGTTTGATCTTCTTCGATAACGTATACATGTATGGGAAAGTAAATGGCTGGATGACGGAAGAAACGGCTTTCAACCCCTGTAGTAAAAAGGGAGAAGTAAGAGCTGCTATTGCCAACCAGTTGTTGCAGGAAATAAAGGCCGGTAACCTGCAGGCAATGATTGCCCGTTGTGCCGATTTCTATGGACCCATAGGGTTTAAGACCAGTGTGCCGAATTTGCTGGTCATTCAGAACCTGATAAAAGGAAAGAAGGCCCAATGGCTGGGCAGTGCAGATCAACCGCATTCCATCACTTATGTGCCCGATGCCGCCAGGGCTTTATACCTGCTGGCCAACAAACCCGAAGCATTTGGCCAAACCTGGCATTTGCCAACAGCCAGTGAGTTAATAACCGGCCGTCAGTTTGCAAAAGAGGCAGCGGCTGTTATGCAAAAGCCTGATGGTGTTTCTGCTATTCCCGGCTGGATGTTGTCATTGATCGGCTTATTTAACCGGCCGTTGAAGGAATTAAAAGAAATGAATTACCAGAGCGATTCACCATACCTGTTCAGCTCCGATAAATTCAATAAAGCGTTTGGGTTTACACCTACGTCTTATTCTGATGGTATTAAAGAAACCTGTTTGTGGGCTATGGAAAGCGGGAAGTAAGCTGTATGAAGCAGGAAGTATGAGGTAAGCTATTGGTCTCACATTATACTTCCTGTTTTTTTATTTAGCTAATGGCGGGGTGTGCTTTAAATGGACGCGTTCTGTCAAATACGTAGCGATAAGTAGTAAGCACGCGGCTGCGGAAGGTATCGCCCAAACTGGCGGCAACATTCAGCATTTTAGGATTAAAATCGCCTATCCATTGCATTTCGTATTCCGTATAAGGTGTTTGCCATTGGATCACCTTGCCCGATTCAACGATCATATAGGCATCGATGCCCTTGCCCTGGAATTCGGGCACAATGCCAAATACCAAACCGGTACATTTCTTACAGGGTTTTGTTTTTTTGATCCATAAGAACTTCAGTTTGTGGTACCAGCTGAATTGCCCATCCAGGTATTTGAACCACTGGTTCAGGTCGGGCAGGTTAATGAACATGGCAATCGGCTGTTCTTTATGATAAGTGAACCAGATGATGCGTTCATCCATCACCGGCTTCATTTTTTTGAACATCAGAATTACCTGTTCCTTTTTCAGTTCTTTTAAGCCGCCATGTCCGGCCCATGCTTTATTATATATATAAGCAAAGTCGGTGGCGAACTTTTCAATCTGCTTTTTATCGATGGGAATGCATTGGTAATCAGCATTCACATAATGATTGTGTCGTTCGTGTAGTTTATCGCTGAGCTTTTTCTTAGGGTTCAGGCCAAAGCAGATCTGATTGAAAAATGGGCGGAACCCATAGGTCTCAAACAGTTCTTTATAATACGGGGGATTATAATTCATGCAGTACAGCGGTTCCTGGAAACCTTCGGTTACCAGTCCCCACCAGCGGTCGCGTTCGCCAAAATTAATGGGGCCATCCATGGCTTCAACTCCACGTTGTATTAGCCAGTGTTTAGCCACATCGAAAAGCATATCGGCAGCCGACTGATCATTTATACAGTCGAAAAAACCGATCCCGCCAACGGAAAATTCATCGCCCTTGTTTTTATATTTCTTATTTACGAAAGCGGCAATCCGGCCTAAATATTTGTTTTCGGGGCCGTATAGTACCCAGCGGGTACATTCGCCATGACGGAAAGCCTTGTTTTTTTCGGGATTGAACACTTCTTCCACATCCTTATCAAGTGGACGGATGTAATTGGGGTTGGACTTATTTAGTTCAACATTGGCCCTAATGAAATCTTTAGCTGCTGTGGTTGTGGTTACTTCAGTTAATTGCATGTTCGGATATAAGGATATGCATAGTCCATATTCAAAGTACAAATAAAGCGAAAAAGCGGTAAATAGTTGTCTGTTTCCAGTTACAGGTTGCCGGTTACCGGTCGCTGGTCGCCGGATTGTCGGTTACCGGGGTAATCCTTTAATAGTTCCGGGATACATGATAATTATAAAACTTATACCAACTAATCACCAGTCCCGGGATCTGGAAATAGGCCCTCCTTCGCCAAGGCTTCGGCGGGTGAGGCAATGGCCAATAGGCAATAGGCAGTGGGCAATGGAAGAGACGCTACGTGCTATTGCTTTGGGCAGCCGCGTCACAGAATCTGAAACTCAGAACTTTGAACCCGAAACCTAAAAAAAGCCGCTCTCGACTCGCCGCCAGGGGCGGATACGCGCCCGGTCGGCCGGCAAGACCTTCGACATTTCGACTCCGCTCAGTGCAGGCCCGCTCAGGACCCCAACCCAGTGCCGGAAACAGCCTTTTGACGGCTCTTTTCCAAAAAATGTCCCTGTTTAAAATACCAAATTATCCCTCGTTCACTTACCTTTGCAGCCGAAATGAAAAATACTGCGGTAAAATGCAGGTAACTCATTGAAAATAAAATAGTTAATTAAAACGCTCACGCAAAATCAAACTATTATATGCCAAATGTTGGTAAGATCAAGCAGATCATCGGTGCTGTAGTGGACGTGCAGTTTGAAGGAAAACTCCCTGAAATTTATAATGCGCTTGAATTGAAGCGCCAAAATGGTGAAGTACTGGTGCTGGAAGCACAGCAACACCTTGGTGAAGACAGCGTACGCTGTATTGCCATGGATGGTACTGAAGGCCTGGTGCGGGGAATGGTTGTAACAGATACCGGCGCTGCTATCGCTATGCCAACCGGTGAAGCTATCAAAGGTCGTTTGTTCAATGTAACCGGCGATCCTATCGATGGTTTACCTGCTGTACCCAAAGCTGGTGGCCGCCCTATCCACAGCAAACCCCCAGCCTTCGAAAACCTGAGTACTTCTACAGAAGTACTGTTTACCGGTATTAAAGTAATTGACCTGATTGAGCCATACGCAAAAGGTGGTAAGATCGGTTTATTCGGTGGTGCTGGTGTGGGTAAAACCGTATTGATCCAGGAGCTTATTAATAATATCGCGAAAGCATACTCTGGTTTATCAGTGTTTGCAGGTGTGGGTGAAAGAACCCGTGAAGGTAATGACCTGATGCGTGAAATGATCGAAGCCGGTATCATGAAATATGGTAAGGAATTCATTCACAGTATGGAACACGGTGGCTGGGACCTGAGCAAAGTGGACATGAAAGAGCTGAGCGATTCAAAAGCTACCTTCGTATTCGGACAAATGAACGAGCCTCCAGGCGCCCGTGCTCGTGTGGCCCTGAGTGGTTTAACTATCGCTGAATACTACCGCGATGGTGATGGACAAGGCAAAGGCCGCGACATCCTGTTCTTCGTAGATAACATCTTCCGTTTCACCCAGGCAGGTTCTGAGGTATCAGCCCTGTTGGGACGTATGCCTTCAGCGGTGGGTTACCAGCCAACCCTGGCAACTGAAATGGGTCTGATGCAAGAGCGTATCACTTCAACTAAAAACGGTTCAATCACTTCAGTACAGGCGGTTTACGTACCTGCGGATGACTTAACTGACCCCGCTCCGGCTACTACCTTCGCCCACCTGGATGCTACTACCGTATTAAGCCGTAAGATCGCTGACTTAGGTATCTATCCTGCGGTTGACCCGCTGGATTCTACCAGCCGTATCCTTTCTCCGGCAATCGTTGGTGATGCACACTACAATACTGCTAACCGCGTAAAACTGATCCTGCAACGTTATAAAGAATTACAGGATATCATCGCCATCCTGGGTATGGATGAGTTGAGTGAAGAAGATAAACAAACCGTATTCCGCGCCCGTAAAGTACAACGCTTCCTGTCACAACCTTTCCACGTGGCTGAGCAATTTACTGGTTTGAAAGGGGTACTGGTTCCCATCGAAGAAACTATCCGTGGCTTTAACATGATCATGGATGGTGAAGTAGATGAATACCCAGAAGCAGCGTTCAACCTGGTAGGTACCATCGATGATGCTATCGAAAAAGGTAAAAAGCTGTTGGCTCAAGCCCAGGGTTAATAAAACAATTATCAACTTAGCACCCGCCTGCGCGGGCAAGCATTATAACACATAATATGAACCTTGAGATTTTAACTCCGGAGAAAAAGCTGTTCAGTGGTGAAGTGTATGGTATTCAACTGCCTGGTATAACCGGTAAGTTTGAAGTGCTTGACAAACACGCTCCGCTGGTAAGCGCACTGGCATCCGGAAGGGTAAAAGTGTTAAAAGATAAAAGCAATCACCTGGCTTTTTATGATATCCAAAGTGGTTTCGTAGAAGTGATAAGTAATAAAGTTACTGTGCTGGTAGAAGGCGCTACCACTGTAGGATAAGCGTAAGAAACTTTCAACTAGAATCAATTATATGTTCCCCCTGGTTTGTCCGGGGGGATTTTTTTTTAAATGGGCAGAGGGCAGAGAACCGCGACGCGGCGAATAAGATACTTGCCGCGTCGAAGTGTATTCTTACTGCCTTCTGTCATCTGCCCACTGCCTGTAAAATAAATCCCCCGCCAGCTGGCAGGGGATTGGGCTGAATAAATCTTGCAATATGTAAATCAGGCGTTCGACTTTTGAATAGCGGCTGAAGACTTGCTGGCTGCTAACCAGATATCATACAACAGATCGCTTTTGTCGGTAAGGGGCGCTAGTGGCGTTTCAACAGGTATAACTACTTTGTCTTTTTTCTGGATCTGCCAGCCTGTAATGCCCGCAGGCGCCAGAAAATGATTGGCGCTGCTGTTGTTTGTCAGCTTTTCCGCTTCGTATAACGGCAATGCCCGATGGCCTGACAGCGACAGGTCGCCCAGCCATACATTCAGTAACAGGGGCAGCTCATCGAGACCGGTTTTGCGGAAGAACATACCCACTCTGCTGATAGCGATACCAGCTTTTTTTTTCGCAGCATCCTGAACGATGGTATTGAACTTATATAAATTAAATATCCGATAACCACGGCCCGTTCTTAAGGTGCTGTACAGGACTGGTCCTCCGGTATCGAGTTTTACTGCCAGCGCGATCAGCAGCATTAATGGGCCCAGTACTGCCAGAAATATGGATGCGATCAGCAGATCGAGTCCCCGCTTCACCACTGCTTTAACCGTAGGATACCTGCTGAAGGAAGTTTCCACCTTACAGGTTTCGGGTTGAAACACCCGTTTCTGCTTCATCCTTTGCAGAAAGTTCACCTTGCGCAACAGGGAGGTGGCGGTGAATTCATTCAGGAATAATATTTCATCCACAAATGCATGCCGTTTAAAGCGCGCCAGCTCTTCAGGAGATAAGCCAGTTGCTTCAACAATAAAAGGTACCCCGGCCATTATTTTATGGCTGTAAATGAATTGGTGCAGTTGCGCCAGGTGTTCCGTTCCCAGCATTCCTTCGGCTATGACCATGGAGGGAATGGTAACGTCATCTGTTTTCCTGAACAGGCGCTTTAAGGTAAAAATGGCGTTGTCGGCACTTATGGTAGTATAACCGAACTCGAAGTATTCCTTCAGCTTTTCGGTATAAGAAGCTTGCGTGCCAATATAAAAGAACTGCAACGTCTTTATATCAGTCGGTTCTTTTTCGGCTACTGGCAAGCTGTAGCGCCTATATGTATTAATGATTTTTTTAGTAGGTAGAATTGTTAAGTCCATACCGTCAGTTTTTTGTTTTTCAATTCCGGGTATTAACCGGCTTTCATTTCGTTCTCATTCAATTTTGAAGCCACCTTGTTCATCAGTTTTTGAACCATTTCATGTAATTCAAGGGGGTTAAAGGGCTTCGTATAATGATGGGCTATTCCGAATTTAAGGCATTGGGCAGCGGTAACATTTTTGTCTAATGATGATAACACGATCAGGGGAATATCACGGTAGATAGCACTTGATGAAAATTCGGCGATCAGTTCCCAGTCCTGCACATCGGGTAACTGCGGGTCTGCGATGATCAGATCGGGCAAATTCCTGTTCGCTAACCAATACATAGCTGAACAGGCATCAGGGGCCGTAACTACCTGGTACTCTTTCCCAAGTACCGTATGCAATAAGAACCTTATTGCTTTGCTATCGTCAATGGCCAGAATACATCTTCTCATTCTCGTACGTTAAATGCTGAAAACAATGGTTGTTTTCCTGAGGACAATGGATACGTACGGTTTGCACAGGCATTGAAATATTGATCCCACGACATATGGCTGCCAGGAATCGTTTTACGTTGTTACAAAACGGCTTTACAGGATTGTTAGATTAACACAATGAGTTAACCAAGTCTGGGGGGAATTTCCAAGGATTTGTGGTGTGATAAGCTACAAACAGTGAATCCTTTATGGTTTTTCTATAGATAGGCACAATAAAAGTAATAACAAAACGCAATAAATCAAATACCCTGTGGCGGGTAACCAGGGCATGGATATAATTGATCAGGTGTAAGGTGTTCGTTAAGTGCTGATTATATATTTTTGGGTAGATCGGCAGTATTTATCCACATAGTCCCTTAAAATTACCTTAATGGCTGATTTTCATGAAGTTTTACGCTATTATCAACATCTTAACATACTTAACTTGTGGGCTAATTTTCGCATTCACTAATTTGCACACTAAATTAATGGCTATGAAGAAAGTTTTAATGACTGCCTGTTTGTTTGCGCTATGCACTGTGGTGGCGGTGGCCCAGAATGGGGGAGACGAAGACCCGCCGCAAGGGGGTGGTTTCGATAAAAGCAAACTTTTCTTTGGCGGTAATTTGGGTTTGGCCTTTGGCAGTTATTCAACCCTGGTAAACGTTTCGCCACAAATAGGCTATCGGTTTAGCCGTTACCTGGCGGCCGGCGCGGGGATCAACTTTATTTATAGCAGCAACAAATATGATTACGCCGGTTATAAAGAAGAATATGGCGTAACAGGTTTGAATGTCTTCGGCCGGGTATACCCGATTGAATATATTTTCTTACAGGTACAACCTGAGGCCAATTATACCTGGCTTAAATATCATTTTTACAATGGTGAGCCTGATCAAAAGCTTCCGAATAAGATCGTTCCTTCTTTATTAGGCGGTATAGGCGCAGCCATTCCTGCCGGCCGGGGCTATTTTATTGTAACGGCTAATTATGATCTGTTGCAGAATGAACGCAGCCCATATGGCAACCGCGCCTTCTTTAATTTCGGTTATAATTTTAGTATGTTTTAGGAAAAGGCAATGAGCAGTGGGCAATAGGTCCTCCTACGCTAAGGCGTGCGCCTCCGCTAAAGCTTCGGCCAGATTCGGATACACCGAACTTCGAACTCAATAACTAACGAACTAAATAACCCAAAGCCCACCTCGGATACCGAAGTGGGCTTTTATTTTGTATTAACTGATCAACCGCTATCAACCGAGCCTTCGGCCCTACGATTCCGTTCAGTACGCTCAGTGTCACGTCAACAGATCAACCTATCTTATTAAAGACCTCAACCGGCGTATCACAGAAGATGATCCTTTCTTCCGGTAATTCATACAGGAAGCCTTCTTTTTTCAAATGTTGGAGGTGAAGCCGAAGGTGATTGTAAAAACCATCGGAGTTCAGTATGTATATTTTTTTATCGTGTATTTTGAGTTGATTCCACGTAAGCATTTCAAATAATTCATCGAGGGTACCAAAACCGCCAGGTAATACTATGGCGGCATCACCCATTTCATACATCATCTTTTTTCGGGTATGCATGTCAGGCACAACAAACAGTTCTGTTAACCCTGTGTGCTGGCTTTCCCATTCAGTAAGGATCTTGGGAATTACGCCCATTACCTTGCCGCCATTGGCCAATACTGAATCGGCAATTACACCCATTAAACCCGCTTTACCGCCCCCATATACCATGCGCAGATTCAGCAAGGCAATGAGCTTGCCGAGTTCTGCCGTATGTTTTACATAAACAGGGTTCTGTCCGTTCTTGGACCCGCAAAAAACTACTACCGATTCTAACTTCATACTGGCTGTTTTTATTACAGACATATTGTTAAAAAAATGCCTGTCAGCCTCTAAGATAAATGGATTATAAGCAATAGTAAAACACATTTTTGTTACCTTCAAACCCTAAGTCTGAACAGTAGAACTCGATGAAACCGCGCAGGGTTTATTAGGGAAAGAGCCCGGCAATACAAGCCAGGCAGCGCAAACCATCTTCTATTCAGGCTTTTAGCGCAATCATCTTATCCGACTTTAATGAACCGTTTAATCATCTTTACATTATGTCTGCATCCCTGTTGTTCTCTTTTGTGATCGGTTATTTTGTTTTGTTGCTGGTTGTTGCGTGGTTTACTTCCCGAAATTCGAACAACGATTCGTTTTTTATTGGTAACCGCAATTCAAACTGGATGCTGGTGGCCTTTGGTATGGTAGGCACGTCACTCAGCGGTGTCACGTTTGTGTCGGTACCCGGTACAGTTGGTGATTTTGCCGGGAATGTGCATAAAGGATTTGCTTATTTCCAGGTGGTGATCGGTTATTTCTTTGGTTACCTGGTAGTGGCCTTTGTACTACTGCCCTTGTATTACAAAATGAACCTTACTTCTATTTATAATTATCTGCAGAAGCGGTTCGGCACCATAGCCTATAAAACGGGCGCCCTGTTCTTTATTATTTCACGAACAGTGGGCGCTACTGCCCGTTTGTTCCTGGTGATCTTTGTATTGCAGGAATTTATTTTGAAAAGCTTTGGAGTGCCATTTGTGGTTACAGCACTTATTATTTTATTGATGATCCTCTTATATACGTTTGAAGGAGGGGTTAAAACCATTGTTTACACCGATACCTTACAAACAACCCTCATGCTGGTAGGACTGGTGGTAACAGTAGTGTATATTTTAAATAATCTGCATTTATCAGTAGGCGATGCCATGCGAACACTTACCGACAGAGGATATACAACCATCTTTAATACCGATCCCAAAAGCGGCGGATTTTTTCTAAAACAGATCATTGGCGGTATGTTTATAACCATTTCCATGTTCGGGCTCGATCAGGAAATGATGCAAAAGAATATCAGCGTTAAGACCCTGAAAGATTCGCAAAAGAACATGATCACTTTTAACCTGGTAAGCGCGGGTGTGAACTTTTTATTCCTGTTGCTCGGTGGCTTGTTATACCTGTATGCCATGGACCATGGCGCACAATTTACCCAGGTAAGTACTGATGCCGGCACCAAAATGCAATTGCTGATTGATAACAAGAATGTCATTGGAGATACCCTTTTCCCCACCATGGCGCTGGGGATGATGCCTCAGGCCATTTCCATCATCTTTATTATTGCGTTGATCAGTGCCCTGTTCCCCAGTGCCGATGGCGCACTTACTGCACTGACCTCGTCATTTTGTATAGATATACTGGGGCTGAAACGCCGTACCGATCTTACTGAAAAGCAACAGAAAAAATTAAGGTTAACAGTTCACCTTACTTTTACCGTGATATTCCTAGCTTGCATTATGATTTTTTACACGATAGGAAGTCGTAGTATTATCGATAAAATACTTGATCTGGCCGGGTATACTTACGGGCCGTTGCTGGGGCTTTTCTCATTTGGCATTTTGAGTAAGCGAACATTGCCACAATCACGCATTATTACTATTATTTGTTTGGCCGCGCCTATAGCGTGTTATTTTATCAAACAGTATTCGGTACAATTGTTCGGCGGATACCAGGTGGGTATTGAACTGCTGATCATAAATGGGCTTCTTACTTATATAGGCTTATTGAGCATTTCAAAAAAAGCAGAAATAGTACAACAATAAAATACAATTGATAAGTTCTACAGGAATGCCACTCATCATTGGGTGGCATTCCAGTTTATTGTTTTGTATTCCATATAAATTTTTATTTTCATGGTTACGCCTATGTATTCAAAAAAATAAACTGCTTGTAAACTAAAATCTAAAATAGCTCGTTTAATACGTACCATTACAATTACCGCTGTACAGTAAACGAAGCGAGGTCTTAAGTGCAGCATACAGACCATCCTTGATTAGCGTAATAACATTACCCATACAATATTTACGATAGCTGGAGTGTTTAGTCTGAGGTCGGGAGGCCATTTTTGAAGGTGAATGGATTTTTACTCCCGACCGAGGGCTAAGCAATAAGAAGAAAGAAGTAAGCCTCATCTGCCAGCTGGCGGACCAAGCAATACAACGCGTCGCGGTTCTCCTACGGCAAGGCTTCGGCGGCGAAGCAACAAAGAACTCAGAACTCAGAACTGTTTTCTCTCTGCCTTCTGCCTTCTGCCCTCTGCCTTTTCTCTACTTCCTACTGCCTTTTCACCATTGCCTATTTCTCATTGCCTATTGCCTTTCATAACCTTATTTTTGCCCAAATTTGCACACATTGGATATTATCGATCCACTTGCAGAGGCCTATGCAAGTCAATACTCCTCACCGGATGAGGCCCTTTTACAGGAAATAGCCGCTACGACACAGGCCCAGCATCCCCATGCTCATATGTTAAGTGGACATGTTCAGGGGAAATTCCTGGAAATGATCAGTTGCCTGATGGCACCCCGGCGTATTCTTGAAATAGGCACTTTTACCGGTTACAGCGCTCTTTGTCTTGCAAAAGGGTTGTTAAAAGATGGGAAAATACATACAATTGAACTCCGGGAACAGGATGCCTCTGTAGCCCAGGCAAATTTCAATAGGTCAATTGACTCGGGAAAGATAATTTTGCATATTGGGAACGCGTTAACCATTATTCCCGATTTACAAGAAACCTGGGATTTGGTATTTATTGACGCAGATAAGGTAAGTTATACCCAATATTATCAGTTGGTGTTACCATTGGTACGGCCTGGCGGCGTTATCATTGCTGATAACGTGCTTTTTCATGGTCAGGTGCTCCAGCCCCACCCAGGCGGGATATCGGGCAAAAACGCAAAGGCCATTCAAGCATTCAATGAATATGTGCTGCAGGATGTTCAGGTTGACAAGGTGTTGCTAACAATCCGGGATGGACTATTAATGATTCGAAAAAAATAAAACAGGATACCGTTGAAACGTTTACTGGTTGTAACAGCTTTTTTCGCAGTAAAAGGACTTCAGGCACAGCGCAACAGCGATGTAGTCGATTATGTAAATACGTATAAGGAAATTGCCATTCGCGAGGAGCAACGCAGTGGCGTGCCTGCCGCTATTACCCTGGCCCAGGGTATACATGAAAGCATGGCCGGCAAAAGCGAACTGGTGTTGAAATCGAACAATCATTTTGGGATAAAATGCCAGGCTACCTGGAAAGGCGAAAAAGTATATCATGATGATGACGCCCGCGGTGAGTGCTTCAGAAGTTATGAGAAACCCGAGCAATCTTATATCGATCATTCGGATTTCTTAAAGAATGGTAGCCGCTATGCCTTCTTATTCCAGCTTGATCCCACTAAATACAACGATTGGGCATATGGGCTCAAAAAGGCAGGTTATGCAACCAATCCAAAATACCCGCAGATCCTCATTAAATACATAGAAGATTACAACCTGCAACAATACACGCTTATAGCCCTGGGCAAATTGTCGCCTAAGGATGAGGTACTGGCAGGTAATGGCAGACCAGTGAACATTGGAACCGGAGTGGTAATACAGCAAATACCCTCAGGCCCCAAACCGGTTGTAGATTACCCCATCGGCGAATTCAAGATCAACCGCACAAAGGTGATTTTTGCCAAAGCCGGAACTTCCTTACTGGGCATTGCCAAACAATTCGACGTTTCATTAAAGCATCTGCTTGATTTTAACGAATTTAGTGAAGATGAAGACGATGTGTTGGCGGAGGACCAGTTGGTTTTTGTACAACGTAAACGCAGGGAGGGACCTCAGGAATTTCACGAAGTAAGACCTGGCGAAACGCTGTATGATATCAGTCAGAGTGAAGGCATTCGTCTCGAGTACCTTATAAATTATAACCGATTGCAAGACCAGGGCGAGCCTGCTGTTGGGGAGAAATTGTATTTACAGGGAAAAGCACCGGAAATGCCTAAACTGGCAAAGGATGTAGTGTTGGTTACACCCGCTCCGCCCGTGGTGATACCTACGCCAACCCAGATCACGCCCACCAATTCATCGGCTGTATCTGGTACTATTCACATAGTGGCGGAAAAAGAAACTTTGTTTAGTATTGCGAAAAAATATAGTATTACAGTAGAACAACTCAAAGAATGGAATAAGCTGACTGGTAATGACCTGAAAATTGGACAGGAACTGGTTATTTACAAAAACTGATTTATGGGTGATATTCGCGTACACGACAAACAATTTGAACCGTACATTAATGCGTCAACGATCGCTGGCCGGATAAAAGAAATTGCCATTGAACTGAATAAGGATTACACTGGTAAAAAGCCATTGTTCATAGCAATTCTGAATGGCTCATTTATGTTTGCGGCCGACCTGTTTAAGGAGCTTGCCATTGATGTAGAGATCTGTTTTATAAAGCTGGCTTCTTATAAAGGAACAAAATCAACCGGTCATGTATTGACAGCTATTGGCCTGGACATGGACCTGTTTGGCCGGGATGTGGTTATTGTAGAGGATATTGTTGATACGGGTAAAACACTCAGCGAATTTTTACCCCAGTTACACCACCAGCAACCTGCCTCATTAAAAATTGTAGCCCTGCTGCACAAGCCCGAAGCAACGGTATTTCCCATTACCATCGATTACCTTGGTTTTTCCATCCCGAACAAATTTGTAGTCGGGTACGGCCTTGATTATGACGGATTGGGTAGAAATATTCCGGAAATTTTCAAGCTGATAGAATAGGAGTTGATATGATATTAAGTTGCATCTGTTAACGGACTAGCGGTGCTAGCTTGTTAACCGGTAAGCTACGTAATCTACATCAACATATTGAAACATGCTTATGCCATATTAACCTCATTCCTGTTTATAATTACCGCGCATGCGCAGTATTATTTACGTGGTGAGATCAGGGACGAAAAGAATAATCTTCTGTCGAATGCACGCATCTTGCTTCATTCAACCGGTTATATATACTCATCCGGAAGCAGCGGCTCATTCGGTATTATGACCACCAGGTACATTGATTCTATTACCGTTTCTCTCGATGGCTATCAATCACTCTCAATAAAACTGGAAGCTGGCAGATTTCATTCCCTGGTATTAAAAACATTATTTACCTCAGCCAATCTGCAAAAGAACAGGCTGCTTTCTTTTACCCGCAATTTAAAACCCAGTGAGCGCCGTAATTGGACGGTAGGTACAGAGACCTACAATTCGTTAGTGGAAAATGATTTTGTACAGGCCGATAAATATCCGGAGACCGGGTTCGCAATCAATACCGATAAAGCATCGTACAGCAATGTGCGCCGCTTTTTAAATATGAACACCACGGTACCGCCCGATGCAGTACGTACTGAAGAGCTGTTGAACTATTTCGATTTTAAATACATTCCTCCACCCGATGACAGTGTATTCGGGTTTAACTCATATGTATCTGAATGTCCCTGGAATAAAACAAACCAGTTGCTTACGCTGCAGATCTCTGCCCGTAAGCTGGACCCTGAAAAGATACCGCCCAGTAACCTTGTTTTTCTGATAGACGTTTCCGGCTCTATGGATATGCCAAACCGCCTGCCCCTGTTGAAATCGGCCTTTACTCTGCTGGTAAATAACCTGCGTGATAAAGACACCATTTCAATAGTAGTGTATGGCAGCACCGTTGGCGTGTGGTTACAACCCACGTCGGGTAAGGAAAAAGAAAAGATCCGCAAATCTATTGAAGAGCTGTACCCGGGCGGGGCTACACCGGGTTCATCTGGGATCAGAACTGCATATGGCCTGGCCAAAAGCCAGTTCATAAAGGGGGGCAATAACCGCGTTATCCTCGCAACGGATGGTGATTTCAATGTAGGCCAAACAAGCGACGATGAGCTGGAAAAACTGATCACCCTTCACCAGCAATCAGGTATTTATTTAACCTGTTTGGGCGTGGGGATGGGCAACTATAAAGATTCGAAACTGGAAGTGCTGGCGAAAAAAGGGAATGGTAATTTCGCTTACCTGGACAATGAACGCGAAGCGGAAAAAGTATTGGTGAAGGAATTGACCCAAACCCTGTACAGCGTTGCCGATAACGCTTTTTTGAATATTGATTTTAATGCTGACCTGGTTAAACAATACCGGTTAATTGGATTTGATAATAAATGGAAGGCGCTGGTTGATTCGGTGAGTGAGCTGGATGGGGGAGAAGTAGGCTCAGGCCACTCTGTGATCGCGCTGTTTGAAATTGACCCGGTTTTTGCCATGGGGCAGCCAGTAACTGTTAGGGCCAACCTGGCTAAAATAAACGTACGATACAGATTACCCAACGATACACTGCAGCGCAATACTTCCTATCGTTGTCCGTATAACCTTACCTCCTTTGCCAGCCTGCCACCTGACTATCGGTTTGCTTCTTCCGTAGCCATGTTTGCCGCCTTGTTAAAAGATTCAAAGTATGCCCAAAAGTACAGCTGGAACGAAGTAATGAAACTGGC
The DNA here is from genome assembly GCF_017742245.1 of Niastella soli. GTDB lineage: Bacteria > Bacteroidota > Bacteroidia > Chitinophagales > Chitinophagaceae > Niastella > Niastella soli. Next base: position 465,400 of record NZ_JAGHKO010000001.1, on the reverse strand, counting down.
TACCGAATCGGAAAATATGCAGGATGCCGTACAACAGGAGTTTATTACCATTATCGAAAAAGCGAAGAAGATCTACGGGAAGATGCGAAAACGGAAGAAGGCGGCATAATAACCTGAAAATAAAAACGCGGAACACCGCGTGTTGCAGTGTTCCGCGTTGAAATAATGCATTATGCGTTAGGAGAACATTTCCCGCACTTTGTCAAAAAAGCTTTTATCAGACTTTTCCGGTTGTGGTTTGAAGTTAGGTGAGCTGTTCATTTTTTCCAGCTGGGCCTTTTCTTCAGCGGAAAGGTTTTGCGGTGTCCATACATTCACATAGATCAGCTGATCACCTTTTTCGTAAGAGTTCACTCCGGGGAAACCTTTGCCTTTCAGGCGGAATATCTTGCCGCTTTGTGTACCGGCAGGTATTTTTATGCGCGCTTTGCCATCGATGGTAGGCACTTCAACAGAGGTGCCAAAACAGGCATCGGGGAATGTGATATGCAGTTCGTACGCTACATTCAATCCATCGCGGTGCAGGTCTTTATGTTGTTCTTCTTCAATTAAAACGATCAGGTCACCGGGAGGGCCGCCACGTTCACCGGCATTACCTCTACCGCCGAGGCTAAGTTGCATGCCTTCGCCAACACCGGCCGGAATATCGAGGGTAACGGTCTCTTCGCCATATACCCTTCCTTCGCCTTTACAGCTGCCACATTTGGCGGTGATCGTAGATCCTTCACCATTACATTGCGGGCAGGTAGTAACGGTTTGCATTTGACCCAGGAAGGTATTGGAAACACGACGAACCTGTCCACTGCCACCACAGGTGCCACAGGTTTGAACGCTGCTTTTATCTTTTGCACCACTGCCCTGACAGGTATTACAGGGTACGTGTTTTTTTACTTTTACCTGTTTGGAAACGCCTTTGGCAATCTCCTCGTATGTTAACTTGATCTTAATACGCAGGTTGCTGCCGCGAACGCCCCGCATCCGCTGGCCGCCTCTTCTTCCACCGCCGCCACCGCCACCAAAGAAGCTTCCGAAAATATCATCGCCAAAGATGTCGCCAAACTGGCTGAAGATATCTTCCATATTGCCCTGGCCACCACCAAAACCGCGGCCATTGCCCTGCACACCGGCATGTCCAAAACGATCGTATTGGGCACGTTTGTCTGCATCGCTCAGTACTTCATAGGCTTCGGCAGCCTCTTTGAATTTCTCTTCGGCTGCTTTGTCACCAGGGTTACGGTCAGGGTGAAATTGCATGGCTACCTTACGGTATGCCTTTTTAATTTCATCCTGTGAAGAACCTTTGGAAACCCCTAATATTTCGTAATAATCTCTTTTCGACATTATATTGATTTGAAAATTTATTTCCCAACTACGACTTTGGCGAAGCGGATAATTTTATCGTTCATATAATAACCTTTCTGCACTTCATCAACCACCTTGCCCTTCATAGCCTCTGTAGGGGCTGGAATTTCCGTAATGGCCTCCTGTTGATCTGGATTGAAATCGGTACCGATGGTTTGCATGGGTTTTACGCCTTTGCTTTGGAGTGTACTTCTTAACTTATTAAATACCAGCTGAATACCTTCCTTCAATGGAGTGTCTCCACTGTTCTGTAATTGCTTTTCGGCACGATCACAATCGTCCAGTACATCCAGCAGAGAGGTGATCACTTCTTTACCAGCTGTGTTGATCATCTCGATCCGCTCTTTGGCGGTACGGCGTCTAAAGTTGTCAAACTCAGCTGCCTGGCGCAGGTATTTGTCTTTCAGTTCAGCGATCTCTGCCTGCAGCTTTCCCACCTCATCTTCACTGGCAACCGGTTCGTTCAAATGCGAAGTGCCGCTGATGCTTTCATCGGTGTTAATGTCCATTCCAGCATTGGTTCCGTTTTCACGGCTGTTTTTTTCATTATCTGCCATAACTAGTGCTTACTTGTTTTATTCACTTTTCAAAATCTGCAATATTGACGGTCAAAACCGCTCCCGAACAGATTCGAGACCGGTGTTTTTTTGCGTCAGCGGTGACGCTGCCTGCTCGGCCGCGCTAAAAATACCAAATTTGACTGGCAATGCTATATTGGCAATTATTTTGCCAGTGCGGCTTTGTAGGTCAAATTGTCTTATTTACAGCCATTTGAAAGCTAAAAAGACATCCACAGCTGACCGCCGGACGGGTGCAAAGGTACCGTGAAAAATGCAGCAGGGCAAAGGTCGGAGGTTAAAGTTCGAGGCAGTAGGTAGTAGCTAGTAGGCAGAAGGCAGAAGGCAGAAGGCAGAAGGCAGAAGGCAGAAGGCAGAAGGCAGAAGGCAGAAGGCAGAAGGCAGAAGGCAGAAGGCAGAA
>NZ_JAGHKO010000001.1:0-462992 GCF_017742245.1 Niastella soli | reverse complement strand
AGGCAGAAGGCAGAAGGCAGAAGGCAGAAGGCAGAAGGCAGAAGGCAGAAGGCAGAAGGCAGAAGGCAGAAGGCAGAAGGCAGAATAATTTTAGCAGCGCAAGGTAGTTATTAGTTTCAATAGTTGTGACCCGTCTGCCGTTTGCCGTCTCCCGTTTGCCGTTTGCCGTCTCCCGTTTGCCGTTTGCCGTCTCCCGTTTGCCGTTTGCCGTCTGCCGTTTCATCCCTTCCAATTGCAAAACATTATAGCACAATACATATTTAACAGAAACTAACCATTTTTTTGCCTGGTGCAGCAAAATCCTTCATCTAACTCTCTAAACCAGATATATTTAATTGTGGTTCTTCCTATTAATTATTAGACTAGTTATTGATATACGTTACGTTAGTTATTTATGGGTGGGGTAATAATCAATCACTAAAACATATAAAAAAATACAGGATAATAAGTGCTACTAACGGGGTGTCAAAAACAGGAATTTTTATTTCGGAGAACCTGATTAATCGCTAATTTTAGTTTACAGCATTTTCACAACCAAACATTTCAAAAAACATCATTATGCCCTCAAAGCTAACTGTTAGGTTGTGGCTAGCCATACTATTGCTAGTACCGGCCACAACGATTCTTGCTCAGCAAAAAACCGTTACAGGGAAAGTAACGGACTCCAACAACCAACCCATTACCGGTGCCACGGTGTCGGTGAAAGGGTCGAATGTTGCGACTCAAACCAATGTAGAAGGTCACTTCTCTATTCCAGTTCCAGGTAATTCTTCTGTCTTAACAATCTCTTCAGTTGGCTACGAGCCAATTGAAATGTCTGTAGGAAGTAACCTCTCGCTGAATGTTTCGCTCAAAACAACCACTTCCAGTTTGAATGAAGTGGTTATCACCGGTTATACCGCTCAACGGAAAAAAGACATCACCGGTGCGGTGGCTGTCGTTGAAGTGGATAACATGCGGCAGATCCCCACTGGTACTCCTGAAAAAGCCTTACAGGGACAAGCGTCAGGTGTAACCATTGTTACGTCAGGTGCACCAGGTGGTAACAGTAACATCCGTATTCGTGGTATTACTTCTGTTGGTTCCACCGATCCTTTGATCATCATCGATGGTACGCAGGGTACTATGCACGACCTGAATGTGAATGACATTGAATCTATTCAGGTATTGAAAGATGCGGGTGCCGCGGCTATTTATGGCGTTCGTGGTTCTAACGGGGTAGTAATTATAACTACTAAAAGAGGAAAGTCTGGTAAGCCCAGAATAACTTATGACGGTTATGTAGGAACACAGCGGCCCCTGAAAGATGGTTTTAACATTGCCAACACCCAGGAAACCGCCAATGCCATTCAACAGAGTTATATCAACAGCGGTCTCACACCCGGCAACAAACAATTTGGTACAGGTACAACTCCTGTAATACCGGATTATATTACACCAACAGCGGCTAAAGAAGGTGATCCCAAAACCAATCCTTCTACCTACGCGCTATACGATAATCAGATCACAAAAGCCAATAAACAGGGAACAGACTGGTTTCATGAAATATTCAAACCTGCAATGATCCAAAGCCATAACGTGGCAGTATCATCAGGAAGCGACCGGTCGACTTTTTATTTATCCCTGGGCTATTTTAATCAGGAAGGTACCCTTATTGAAACTTATTTAAAACGGTATTCGGCCAGGATCAATACCACCTTTAATTTGAATAATAAGATCCGGATCGGGGAAAATGCTTATTTCTTTTACAAGCAGAACCCCGGATTCCCTGATGGTAACCAAAATGAAGGAAATGCCATTTCATTCAGCTATCGTGAAAGCCCCATCATCCCAATATATGATATCAAAGGCAACTTTGCCGGTACCGGTTCACAGGGTTTAGGGAATGCAGAAAACCCGGTGGCTAATTTGAAACGTATTCACAATAACAAGGCCAATGACTACCAGGTTAGTGGAAATGCTTTTGCGGAAGTGGATTTCCTAAAGCATTTTACGGCACGCACCAGCTTTGGCGGGTTTATAGATAATAATTACTGGACGCAGTTTGATTATACACAGTATGAAAATGCTGAGAACAACAAGAACCCCAATGCGTTTACAGAGAATTACATGTTCAATAACAGCTGGACATGGACAAATACGTTAACCTATAATAATATCATCGGCGATCATACTTTTAAAGCATTGATCGGTACGGAAGCTATTAGTAATTATATGCGGGGAATATATGGTACAAGAACCAATTACCCCATCACCAATGCCAATAGCCTGACTGTTGATCCTGCGTTGTGGACCCTTTTGTTTGGTGCACCCGGTGGTCAGATCAATGGTAATTTAAATGTAAATAATGGCGTCACTATTGACCTCAACAACCCCCCAACGCCTATACAAAGCTCCTTGTATTCACAATTTGGCCGGGTTGATTATAATTTCGCCGATAAGTATTTATTAAGCGGTACGTTGCGTCATGATGGTTCTTCTGTATTTGCAGAAGACAAACGCTGGGGTTGGTTTCCCTCTGTTACTGCAGGCTGGCGTGTATCCCGCGAATCCTTTATGAGTACGGTAAGCTGGTTGAATGACCTGAAGCTGCGTGGAGGCTGGGGTAAACTGGGTTCCATCAGCAATATCAGACCAACCAATGCTTATAACCTGTACACTCAGTTAGCGGCCAATTCTTATTATGATCTGAACGGTACCAATACCGGTTCAGTTGCGGGTATTTATAACAATCAGCTGGGTAACGTAGAAACTACCTGGGAAGAAGATATTATAACCAATATCGGGATGGATGCAACAGTGCTGAATAACCGCCTTAACTTTTCTATTGAATGGTATAAAAAGGCGATCAGCGGTTTGTTATTTATTCCAGCTGCTGTTGGACAAGCGGGTGGCGCGCAGCAGGCTTTTGCAAATAATGGTAATATTCAGAACACTGGTATTGACATGTCAGTTAATTATAATGGCAAGGCAGGTGATCTGAACTATGGAGTTACTGCAACCTTCACTTCTTATAATAATAAGGTAAAGAGTTTACCAGAGGGTACAAAATATTTAGACAGGGTAAGTACCGGCTCAAACAGATTTGGTGCTTTTTCGCGGTTACAGCCAGGACAAGCGCTCGGCGCGTTTTATGGCTATGAAGTAGTAGGGTTGTTCCAAAGCGATGATGAAGTAAACAAATCCCCCAAGCAGGAAGCTGCGGCTCCCGGCCGGTTCAAATACCGTGATGCAAACGGAGATGGTAAGATCAGTGACAGCGACCGCGTGTTCTTTGGTAATCCTAATCCTAAGTTTACTGCTGGTTTAAACCTGGAAGCAAGTTATAAGAACTTCGATTTCTCTACTTTCCTTTATACTTCAGTAGGAAATGATGTTGTTAACTACGTTCGTTACTGGACTGATTTCCCTCAGGTATTTGATGGTGCAGTAAGCAAAGATGCCGTGTATAATTCATGGACACCAACGAATACAGGTGCCAAAGTACCGAAGCTGGAACGCACCGCCAACTTCAGCAATACCACCCAGTATAATTCCTATTATCGGGAAAATGGTTCATTCCTGCGGTGTAAGTCAATGGTACTTGGTTATTCTTTGCCATCGGCTAAAACAAGAAAGGTCGGAATAGACCGGTTGAGAGTATATATTCAGGCTGCCAACTTGTTCACTATTACAAAATACACTGGCCTCGATCCTGAGTTAACCGGTTCAGACCTGAAGGACAATTCCAACTTCGGTATTGACTTCGGTAACTATCCTGCCAATCAGAAAAATTGGCTGGTAGGTGTAAATCTTTCTTTCTAATCTGTAATGAATGCTATTATGAAAAATATTCGTGTAAAACATAAATGGGCTTTAGCAGGAACGACCCTTGGAGCAGTAATGCTGCTAATTGCCTGTAGTAAAAGTTTTTTGGACAAAAAGCCATTGGGGGCTTTTAACGAAGATCAACTGCTCAATGAAGCGGGTATCGGTGGATTGCTGGTTGGCGCTTATCACATGGTAAGCGGACAGGGAGGTGCAGCCGGTAACAGTTGGGGCTCTGCTGCTTCGAACTGGGCGTTTGGCAGTGTGGCGGGCGGTGATTCCTATAAAGGATCAACCCCTTCTGACCAGGGTGATATTGTGCCTATTGAAACCTGGGCGTACAATGCCAATAATCCTTATTTTAACCAGAAATGGCAGGCTGTTTATGATGGGGCGCAACGTGCCAACGATGTGATACGGTTTCTGGCAAAAGCGCCATCAGTATCTGATACCGGCCGTAAATCCATGACCGCAGAAGCCCGTTTTTTAAGAGCTCATTTTCATTTTGAAGCCAAGAAAATGTGGAATAACGTTCCCTATGTTGATGAAAGCATATCTGTAGCCAATAAAAATACAAATGTGCCTAACATCGATGAGTCGGGTAAGTTTGTTGACATCTGGCCTAAAATAGAAGCTGATTTTCAGTTTGCGATCGACAATTTGCCCGATGAACAACCTCAGATAGGAAGAGCGAACAAATCTGCCGCTATTGCGTACCTGGGCAAAGTGCTGCTGTATCAACAAAAATTTGCACAGGCCAAAGCGCAATTCGATAAATTAATTCCGGCTGCCTATGGGGGCTCTGGAAATGGTAAAACAGCTGGCGGGTTGACTTACAAACTGGTGAATTTTCAAGACAACTTCAATGCGGCAACAGATAACAGCGCCGAATCAATTTTTGCCTATCAGGCTTCAGTAAATGATGGATCTGGTACCAATGGTAATTATGGTGATGTGTTGAACTTTCCTAACAGTGCAGGCCCCGGCGGATGTTGCGGATTTAATAATCCGTCTATCAGTCTGGCCAATTCCTATAAAACAGATGCCAACGGATTGCCTTTGTTTGATACTTATAATGCGGCTCCAAACGTAAGCGATCCCGCCACACCGTATACCGGTACGTTGGACCCACGGATTGACCTGACAATGGGCCGTCCGGGTATTTCTTTTTTAGACTGGGGTCCAACACCCGCGAATACCTGGATCCGTGACCCAGGGACCAATGGCTATTTCAGTCCAAGGAAAAACGTATATGCCAAATCTCAGCAAAATGTCTTGTCTTCTACTGAAACCAGCTTCTGGGGACCTACACAAATGGATGCCAACAACGTAAACCTCATTCGTTTTGCTGATGTATTGTTGTGGGCTGCGGAATGTGAAATGGAGGTGGGGAGTGCCGAAAAAGCAAGAGCCTATGTGAATTTTGTTCGTACACGCGCTGCAGATAAAACCGGCTGGGTATATGCGAGTAACGATTATGATGCTTCTACTGGTAAATACAAAACCCAAACTACGCCCGCTGATAATTATAAGATAGGGTTATATCCCACTGGCGCATTTAGCGACAAAGCCTATGCGTTGAAGGCAATACGGTTTGAAAGAAAGCTGGAATTGGCTATGGAAGGACAACGGTTCTTTGACCTGGCCCGCTGGGATAATAATACCGGAACTGTTATGGCGCCTGAGTTAAATGCGTTTGCCGCAATGGAAAAACAACGGCCTACGATCTATGCCATTAACACGTCGGCTACTTTTACTGCTAAAAAGAATGAATATTTCCCGATACCTCAAACACAGATCGATATTGCAAATTCGACTGGGAAAATAAACCTGAAACAGAATATCGGATACTAATACTGATTCTGATTCTGGTTATTTTAGAATGTGAAAATGCTGTAACTTAAGTAATCGTGCCACGTCCTTACAAAGGATCCGTGGCACGATTCTGTTTAATATAAAAGCGATTGTACTCATGAAGTATTGTAAAATAATCTTCCTCGCCATAATACTTGGTCCGGCCTGTAAACAAAAGAACCCCCTTTTTCAAGCAGTAACTTCATCCCATTCCGGCATCCACTTCAATAACACCATTGTTGAGAACGACAGCATTAATCCGTTGGATATGACCAATATTTATAACGGCGGAGGTGTAGGCATTGGCGATTTCAACAACGACGGATTACAGGATGTGTATTTCACCGGGAGTCTGGTTCCCAACAAAATGTATCTGAACAAAGGTGACCTTACTTTTCAGGATGTAACGCAACAGGCGGGCGTGGCAGGAGAAGGACGTTGGTGTCGTGGCGTTAGTGTAGTTGATATCAATAACGATGGCCTTGTCGATCTGTATGTATGTGCATCTATGTTAAAAGATGCTGGTCGCCGGCAAAACCTGTTATATATTAACCAGGGTGTTGATAAAAGCGGTTTTCCACAATTCAAAGAGCTAGCGGCCGATTATGGATTGAATGATACCACCTTTAGTACTCAGGCTGCTTTCTTTGACTATGACAATGATGGTGATCTTGATATGTATCTGGCAGTTAATGAGATCAGGGAAAAGGACAACCCATCGGTGTTCAGGCCAAAAATTACCGATGGTTCCCATTTCAGCACCGGGCGTTTGTATCGTAACGATTACAAAGAACAGGTAAAACATCCGGTATTTACCAATGTATCAAAAGAAGCAGGCGTAACCATAGAAGGGTATGGGCATGCGGTATCCATTGCCGATTTTAATAAAGACGGCTGGAAAGATATTTTTGTGACCAACGATTTTCTTCCCAACGATCTGTTGTACATTAATAACCACAATGGCACATTTACCGATAAAGCAAGCACCTATTTCAAGCATACCTCTTTTTACGGCATGGGCCAGGATGTAATAGACATCAATAACGACGGCCTGGCCGATGTAGTGGAACTGGATATGAATCCTGAAGATAATTTTCGTAAGAAGATGATGCTGCCAGCTAACAGTTATACGTTATACCAAAACTCCGATTATTATCACTATCAATATCAATATATACGCAATACCCTACAACTGAATATGGGACCACGCGTATTGCAAAAGGATACCATTGGAGAACCCGTATTTGCAGAGATCGGTTTTATGGCTGGTATTGCCGAAACTGATTGGAGCTGGACACCATTGGTGCAGGACTTCGATAACGATGGCTGGCGCGATATTGTGGTTACAAATGGCTACCCCAAAGATGTAACCGATCATGATTTTACCGCCTTTCGCAGTCAGTCGAGCAGGTTGGCCGGTAAAAAGTATATACTCGATCAGATTCCCCAGGTGAAAATCAATAACTACGCCTTTCGCAATAATGGCAACCTTACGTTTACCAACACAACAACCGATTGGGGGTTAACTACTCCTTCCTTTTCGAATGGTGCTGCCTGGGCCGATCTGGACAATGACGGCGATCTTGATTTTGTAGTGAACAATATCAATGATGAGGCGATGGTATATAAGAATACACTTCGCGATAACAAACCCGACAGCGCCCATTATTTGCGTGTTCATTTACAGGGAGATGCTTACAACAAAAATGGCTTGGGAACTTTTTTAGAAGTGTACTACAAAGGCCATCAACAGGTGTATGAGCAATCGCCGGTGCGTGGGTATTTGTCATCTGTACAAAACGATGCGCATTTTGGGTTAGGCGCATTCAACCAGGTTGATTCCCTGTGCATCAAATGGCCCAATGGCCATATGCAGGTGCTGCAAAATGTAAAGGCCGATCAGGTAGTGGCTGTTGATCAGGCAAAGGCTACCATCCCCTACACCTGGCAACAACCAGTGCTTGCCAACAATACCCTGTTCACTGATATTACTGCCGCCACGGGGATACAGTATACCCAAACCGAGAACGATTTTATTGATTTTAATATCCAGAAATTATTACCGCATAAGTTGTCGGAGTATGGCCCTGCCCTGGCAGTTGGCGACCTGGATGGCAATGGGCTCGATGACCTGGTATGCGGAGGCTCCTCTGGTTATAGCGCCACGCTGCTGCTGCAATCATCCGGCGGGCAATTCGCCTCAAAACAATTGCAGCCAAATGTTACAGAACAAACTAAGCCGGGCGAAGATATGGGCATAGCCCTTTTCGATGCAGATGGTGATAAAGACCTTGACCTATTTATTGCCGGTGGTGGCTATGAACATGCGCCAAACGATACCGCCTATGCCGATAAATTATTCATCAATGATGGCCATGGGCAATTTGTTTTTACCACCACAGCAATCCCAAAGAACTATACCAGCAAATCATGTGTACGTGTAGCCGATTTTGATAAAGACGGCGATCTGGACCTGTTTATTGCGGGCAGGGTAGAACCGGGCAGTTATCCCAAACCGGTGTCCAGCTTTTTATACCGCAATGAATCACGACCCGGAGAACCCAGGTTTGTTGATGTTACCCACACCGTTGCATCTTGTTTGGACAACATAGGGCTGGTCTGCGATGCCGTATGGACAGATTTTAATAATGATGGCTGGCCTGACCTGGCACTGGCAGGGGAGTGGATGCCGCTTACGTTTATAAAGAATACCCAGGGTTCATTTAACAACGTCACCCCGCAAACCGGCCTGCAGAATAAAACCGGTTGGTGGACAAGCCTGGTGCCTGGCGATTTTGATAATGATGGCGATATAGATTACATAGCCGGTAATTTGGGGCTTAATTCATTTTACCGGGGCAATACCAGTAATCCCGTTCACATGTACGCCAAGGATTTTGATAACAACGGGGTTTTTGATGCCATACCTACTTTATACCTGCCTGCCAGTGCCGAAAATCCGCAACGCCAGGAGTTTATTGCCGAAATGCGGGACGATGTAGTGAAACAGGTTGTTGGTTTCAAAGCAAAGTATCCGAACTATAAAAAATATGCAGCGGCCTCATTTGATCAGATGCTTACCCCCGAAGAAAGGAAGACCGCATTGGTGGTAAAGGCCGATCTCTTTGCGCATTGTCTGGTTAAGAACCTGGGTAATGGCAGCTTTGAATTACAACCTTTACCGGTGTCTGCCCAGTATTCTTGTTTAAATGGTATGCTGGTGCAGGACTTCAATGGCGATGGCAACCTGGATGTACTGATCAACGGAAATGATTATGGTACTGAAGTATCGGTTGGCCGCTACGACGGCTGCAATGGCGTGTTGTTACAGGGTGATGGCAAAGGTGGCTTTACCCCGCTTAGTTTGTTGCAATGCGGCATTTTTATTCCTGGAAATGGTAAGTCGCTGGTGCAATTTAAAAATGCTGCCGGAAATTATCTGTTGGCGGCTGCTCAAAACCGGGGACCGTTAAAAATATACAGTTTGAAAAAGCCGGTGCGTTGTGAGCCGGTTGGGGCATTGGAGGTGAAGGCTGTAGTAAAATACCGGAATGGCAAAACACAGGTCCGGGAATTAAATTATGGCTCGTCCTTACTTTCACAATCTGGCCGGTATCTTATGCTGGACAGTACCATTGTAAGTGCAGAGATCGTTGACAATAAAGGGAATAAACGGGTGGTTGCCACCACACAATAGGAGGCGGGACAAAAAGTCTTACTTTTGCGCCGATGAATCAGGTAATATTAAAAAAGAAGATCAGTATGCGGGTGGCAAACGGGCATCCCTGGATCTTTGCCAACGAAGTAAATGAGGCTCCGGAAGGGGTGAATCCCGGCGATATTGTTGACGTATACACACACGATAAAAAGTTTATCGGAAAGGGATACATCAACCCCCGTTCGCAAATACTGGTACGCCTGCTTACCCGTAAAAAAGACGATGTGATCAATGAGGAGTTTTTCTATAAACGCCTGTTGGAAGCCTGGCAATACCGCCAGCAACTGGGCTATGTAGAGAATTGCCGGCTTATTTTCGGGGAGGCCGATTATCTGCCTCAGTTGATCATTGATAAGTTCAATGATTATTTTGTTATTCAAACTTTGGCGCTGGGTATAGATGTTTGGAAACCCGCCATTGTAGCGGCGCTGGAAAAGATATTCAAGCCTAAGGGCATATACGAACGCAATGATGTGCCAGTGCGGGAATTGGAAGGGTTGCCTCAGCAAAAGGGATTTCTATCGGCCCCTTTTGATACGAAGATCACCATTCAGGAAAATGGAATGAAGTTCTTTGTAGATATTGAGAATGGTCAAAAAACCGGTTACTTCCTTGATCAACAGGATAACCGCCGGGCCATTCAGCACATCGTAAAAGGAGCCGACGTATTAGGTGCCTTTACCTATACTGGCACCTTTGAGATCCATGCGGCGCATTATGGAGCTAAGTCGGTGCTGGGGCTCGATATTTCACAAAATGCCGTAGACCAGGCCAACCGCAATGCAGCGCTGAACGGTGTTGATAAGAACTGCCGGTTCGAATGTATGAATGCGTTCGATGTACTGAAAGCCTGGGCCAAAGAAGGGAAACAGTATGATGTGGTAATGCTGGATCCCCCCTCGTTTACCAAAACAAGGGATAATATTCAAAAAGCCATTACAGGGTATAAGGAGATCAACCTGCGGGGGATGAAGCTGGTAAAACCCGGTGGTTTTCTGGTAACATCCAGTTGTACCAACCTGGTACAACCCGATCTGTTCCTTGAGATCATTCAATTAGCGGCCAAGGACGCCCGAAGAAAGATCAGGCAGGTGAGTTTTCAAACCCAATCGGCCGACCATCCCATTGTATGGGAATGGGAAAACACACACTACCTGAAATTCCTGATTGTACAGGTGATGTAATGCCGGTTATAAAAGCACTAAATAAACAAAGCCCCCCTCGGCTGAGCCGAGGGGGCTTTGCCATATAAAAAGGTAAATGAGTGCTTATTTAGAAACCTGGAACTTACCAGAATCAATTACTTTACCGTTCTTGTCTTTTAATTGGAAGATGTAAATGCCACGGTAAAAATCGTTAAGGTTTACTGTTGTCTTAGGAGTTATATTGGTTATTTCTTCTACTTTTTTCCCAATGAGATTAAAGATCTGAAGGTTGTAGTTTTTATCATAACCGCGTTGAAAATCAAAGGTAATAACGGAAGTAGCAGGGTTGGGATAAAACTTTACAACAGTAGGCGCAGAATCTCCTCCTGGATTTCGATCCTGGCTTTTGGCTTGTAAAGTCAATAAAAGGAAAGTGGACAATGCGTAAAAAATCTTCATGCACGATGATATTTTACAATTATTGTTCAAGATAGTTCCGTTTGCCCAAAATTACAAATCCTTTAGGAATAAACCCCGGTTTACTAGGGGAATCTGCTTACATTTTTGTACACAGGCGAATTTTTAACCTTATCTTAATTGATAATAATCAATTAATTGTGCTCAAACTTGCTTGTATAGCTTCAAAATCAGGGAGGTCGCCGGCATTCTCTAACACCTGGGCATATCTCACAATACCCTCCCGGTCAATAACAAACGAAGCTCTTTTTGAAACCCCTTTCATATTATAATTCCAGTCTTCATATATGGCGTTGTACAGCCTCGATACTTCTTTATTGAAATCGCTCAGCAAAGTAAATTGATACCCCTGCTCCTCTTTGAATTTTGCCAGGGTGTATAAAGAGTCAACACTTATGCCCATTACCTCTGCATCGATATTATTAAATAAGCTCATGTTATCGCGTATATAACAAAGCTCTTTAGTACAGGTGCTGGAGAAGGCGAACGGATAAAATAGCAGTACTATTTTTTTGCCCTTTCCATTATGCAGGCTTATGGGGTTCTTGGCAGAATCGAATAATGTAAAATCGGGCGCGGGTTGACCAACGGAAATCATAATGAGATTGTTTGCAAGTTATACTAATGGAGAAACCGTCGGCAAATTAATTAATAATTCATTATGGCCTGCTTCCGCAGGCTTTTAGTTAGTAGCAAGCGAAAGTATATTCTTTTGAAGTTCAATATACCTTTTATAAAACCTACGCAATGGTTCGTACTGCGGATCGCGGAAAGACAGGTCTGTTAGCCCGTTACCTACAGTAACGTATTGTATTAGCATATCGTGGTCGAAGAAGAACACCTCCCCATGCTTGATCTCATCTTCGTAATAGGAGAGAAAATCAGTTTCATACAATTCCATACAGATCAGCCGTCCCCTGTTCATGTAATAGGTTTCGGTGTACTCCAGTGAATCAATCCGGTAGCGCACCTCAAATACAATGATGTTGTTATTGTGTACTGTGTAATACCAGGTCTCTTTCAGGGGTTCGTCCTTCCGCAATATTTTATTCAGGTAAAAAGTGCGTTGCGATTTAAGTGAGAGGCTGTCAGTTTCATGGATCACCTGGTCAATATTCGATCGCCAGTCATACCTGCTTTGGGTAAACGCAGTTGAAGAAATAGCCATTGCAACAATGGTCATAAGCATTGTTACTGAAAGTCCGGTTGGTTGGTGCGGACGGCGGAAAGGTGCTATCGCTGCCGGGATTCTCATGTTTATTAAATTTAAGATTTTATCAGCGAATTATAAATACCTGTTACCAAAAAAAAGCTGTATGTGTATTAGTTTTCCAGGGGAGAAAATAAAGGTGGTTGGGGTTTGCACAAAAAGGAAAAAGGCAGCAGTCATGAGCTCAACAGCGATAAATATTTAGCACAATAAGTGTACCCGACTCATAGGTTATAGGGGCGCTTATTTCTATAAATTTCAACAAACGTTTGCGTGTTTGTTTTGTTCGGCAGGGAGTTATTTTTGTTGGTAAAGTTTCCAAATCATTGCTATTTAACTCCTGTTTCTAAAACCGTGCATTATGGTGCTAAAAAAACTTGCTATTACAACCTGTATCCTTCTCTTAACCTTATTCGTAAAAGCTCAAACAGACGTTGCCTTAACGCCCCCCATGGGATGGAATAGCTGGAATCTATTTGAAGAAGAAGTGTCTGATAAATTGATCAGGGAAATAGCCGACGCTATAGTGTCTTCTGGGATGGCCCATGCTGGTTATCAATATATAGTACTGGATGATTATTGGGTGGGTGGCCGTAATGCCAATAATGAATTGTTCCCCGATCCGGTGCGGTTTCCTCAGGGCATAAAGACGCTGGCCGATTATGTACATAGCAAAGGATTGAAGCTGGGTATTTATTCCGATGCAGCTTCCCTTACCTGCGGCGGGGTAACAGGGAGCTATAATTTTGAGGAGCAGGATGCCAAAACCTTTGCAAAATGGGGGATCGATTATCTTAAATATGATTATTGTAATGCCCCAGACGATATGGTAACGGCCTTTACACGGTATAAAAAAATGGGTGATGCTTTAAAGAAAACCGAGCGGCCCATTGTATACAGTATTTGCGAATGGGGGCAGCGCCAGCCCTGGTTATGGGCAAAGGCCGCCGGGGGGCATCTGTGGCGAACAACCTGGGATATTCGTGATACCTGGGTAAGTGATAAATATGACAATGGCCATAATGGAATTATGAATACGGTTGATAAACAAAAGGGCCTGGAAAAGTTTGCCGGTCCAGGTGGCTGGAATGATCCCGATCTGTTAGTGACCGGTTTGTTTGGTAAAGGAAAATCTTCTTCTTTGAAAGGCCGGTATTCCGGATGCTCCTTAACTGAATATCGCAGTCAGTTTATATTATGGTGTATGCTGGCCTCACCCCTCATGGTTAATCTCGATGTGCGAACTATGGACACGGCAGTGGCTACCATTTTGCGTAATAAAGAATTGATCGCTATAGACCAGGACCCGCTGGGCAAGCAGGCGGCATTGATAGGCGACTATAATGGCTGCCAGGTTTTTAAAAAGGAATTATCGGGCGATCGCTACGCGCTTTGTATACTCAACAGACGGGATACTGCCGGGGCCTTTTCTTTCGCATTAAACGATTTGAAAATATTTGGCCAATGGAGTGCCAGACAAGTATTGACCAACCAGCAATTGGGGGCAGTTAAAATATTGTCAGGAAAACTGGCCGCTCATGATTGTGCCGTATTTGTATTGGTTGCGAAATAAAATAGTGGGCCTTCGCCTTTGGCGGAGGCCCTTTAAAATTTAGGACATAACATTTTATACTCGCTGCTGTTGTCGCGGTGCAGAAAGCCGATGTAGCAGATCGATATTTCAAATCCGCCCCGACCCATGCTGGCAGTTTTTAACTGGGACACGTTAACATCATAGCTCAGGGCTGATGACAGATTACCCCAATCTATTTTTAATACAGGCACCAGTGCATCCTTCCAGCGAAGGAGTAAGCCACCACTCAATATATAGGTAGGGTCGTCGGGAGTATCGCCCAGTTTATAAGAATACAAAGCGCCACCAATTGTTTCGGTATAGCCACCCTGAATGGAATGATCGGCCTGCAGGGTAATGGAAGAAAGATCAGTTACCCCCCATTTAACACCGATTGAGGCAACATATTTTGCATTCAGCTCAATACTGCGATTGTGATAGAAAGAGCTTTTCGGCCGGTTCAAATGATGATAGGCGGCGCCAATAAACATACTGTTTTGCTGATCGGGACCAAAGGTGGTATTGAAACTCATACCCACGCTGGCATCCCAGGTGCTGTAATTGGGCGATAGCATGATCTCTCCGGTGGGTAAACTGGCATCGTACACGCCCCCCGAGTACTGGTTGTCAGTGGTGACCTTGGACAGGTCAAGGCTTTTGCCGATATATCCGCCCATAAATCCCAATGACAGGTACATGGTTTTTTCGTTGCTCAGCGATTTATGATAGTTCAGTGCTGGCAGAATTTGCGTGGTGGTCAATCCCACGGTTCCGGCTTTATCAAAAACGGCTTGCAGACCGGTTGTAATAAAGTCATTGCTATTGCCAATAGGCATTTTATATTCTGCGTTCAGCGAACCGGTCCTGTAGGCATTGGTAACGCTGTTCCATTGATCGCGATACACGCCTTGAATGCGATAATCTCCTGTATAGATGCCGGCGAGAGAAGGATTTCGTAATAACGGGGCCTCAAAGAACTGAGAAAAATGTATATCCTGCCCTTTTGCGTTCAATAGCGAAAGCATCAATATAAAGCCGGCAACGGGCCGTTTGTAATTATAGCCGGTCGTCATGGTTGGGTTTTTAATGTTAATAGGTTCATTATCTCACCAATGCCACATTGCCTTTTACAGGAACAATGGCATTGTTTTCACACACAAATTCTATAATATAAACATATACATCGGCGCTGGCTGGCTTGCCTTTATAACTGCCATCCCAGCCTCCGGTTGGGGTACGATCGTTAGCCATGAAATTCATTCTTTCATACACCATCTCGCCCCAGCGGTTAAAGATGCGCATGCTGTTTACCCGCGTTAAACCAACACCACGTGGTGCAAAAATGTCGTTTACGCCATCGCCATTGGGTGAGAATGTATTTGGAATAAAATAGTTTAATCCGTTACATACAACGGTTACCGTAACATCGCCTGTATTGGTACAGCCGTATTGATCTGTAACCTTTACCGTATATCTTTTTGTGAACTTAGGGTTGGCATATGGGGTAGGACAATCTGTACAACTCAGGTTTTGGGCTGGTGTCCAGCTGTAACTAACTACTTCAGGCCCGTAAGTTACCGGTAAAGTAATGCCCGTGCTTACCGGGATCACGGGATTGTCAATAACAGTGATCACAGGTGTTTCCGGTACAAAGATATTTTTGCTGGTTGTATCGGAACAACCAAACGAATTTTTAGCCTCCAGCTTTACCGTATAATTACCGGCATTATTAAAGGTTACCGATACGTTTTGGGTAGTGGGTGTATTGTTATTGCCCAGGTCCCATTTCCAGTATATAACAGTATCGGGAATGGTGAGCATGCCGCCCAGGTTTATGGTAGTGTTCAAACAGGTAATGCTGTCACCAACAATGTATGGGTCTGGCGTGCGGAAAACCCGAATAGAATCGCTGATGGTTTTGCTGCAACCCCGCTGGGTGGTCACACTTTGTGAAACGGTGTATAAGCCGGGTTGCCGGTAAAAGTGAGACGGGCTCAGATCCGATGATGTAGCAGAGCCATCACCAAAATCCCAGGTCCTGCTCACAACGGGGTCGTTGCCTATAGTGTAGTTGGTCAGGTTCACCAGGCTCGAATCGCAAAACTTTTTCTTGTCAATGGCAAAAAGCGGAGTTGCGCCAATTACCTTAATAACTGGTCCACCAACGCCCGCAATACAGCCCTGCTTGTCGGTATATACTAAAACAGGACTATAAAAAGCCGGTGATCTGTAAAAATGCTGATAGGTAGCGGCCATAGAAGAATCTATAGTGCCATCACCAAAAGCCAGCGAAAATTTCAGGTCGGGCAGGGCAACCACCGAAAAGTCAACCAGCAGTTCATTACAGGCCTCCAGTGGGCTATAAGTAAGGGTTGTTCTTGGGCCTGGATCTACTACATGCACATGTTTACTGGTTGAGTCTATACAACCCCCATAACCCCATACATACAGTTTTGCTTCATATTCTCCATAGAGATTATAAAAATGGGTTGGGTTCAATAAGGAGGAGGTGGCGCCATCACCAAAGTTCCATTCCAGCGAATCATAATTTTGAGCCTGGGAGGTGAACTTGGTCTCAATAGGAGGGCATATGGTCAAGGTATCCTGAATATCATAGGCGGGTATTGGTTTTATTGTAGTAATGTAACCTGTGCGCGTTACGGAGTCCTTACAGCCTCCACGATCGGTGATCACCAACTTGACGGAGTAGGTGCCATTATCGCCGCCATAGGTATAGATTGGGTCTTTATCAACAGAGGTGTTGCCATTGCCAAAATCCCAAAGGTAGGTGAGGCGCTTACCAAAAGAGGAATCGGCAAAATGTACTGCTGAACTGGGACAAACTTTTGTAATATCGGAGTTAAACCAGGGCTGTGGTTGGGAAATAAAAATGGTGTCTGCCAGTGAGATCGTATCAATACAACCCATGGCGTCTTCTACGGTTAAATGGGGTACAAACTCTCCGGTATCAGCAAAGGTATGTGAGAATGGCGCACTGGTGTATGATTCAGTTTTGCCATCGCGAAAATCAATTGTCCATTTTGTTAATGCACTGCCGGCACCGCTTACCGTGGATTGGTCAGTGAAAGTAACAATGGCATTTTTACAACCACCCGGTGATGTTTCGGTGAATTTGGCAGTGGGACTCACTACGGTCACGTTCACTGTTTTGAAGTCCACACAATTGTTTATATCAGTAATGGTTAGCTTAATACTATGGGGGCCGTTTGTTTTAAAATTGACAATGGTAGAGTTCCCTGTTATGTCGTTGCCTCCATCGATTGACCACGCGTATTTTTTAATGTATTGTGAATTGTTGGTTGAGGTAATAGTGTAATTAGCGTTCCTGCAAAC
Source organism: Niastella soli (assembly GCF_017742245.1). Lineage (GTDB taxonomy): Bacteria > Bacteroidota > Bacteroidia > Chitinophagales > Chitinophagaceae > Niastella > Niastella soli. Next base: position 445,854 of record NZ_JAGHKO010000001.1, on the reverse strand, counting down.
GGTGGTGGGAATCGTGAAATCCGCCAATTCTTTAACCAGATTAACATTGGCGGCAAACATATGGGTACAGCCGCCGCCAGTTAAAGTAAGCGTAACGGGATATATGCCATATCCTGAATAGGGATGGGAAGGATTGGGTATATTGGACGTTGTTCCATCACCAAATTGCCAGTTGTAACTTGTTGTTACCGCTGGATTTGGATCAATATGTGATTTGTCAATAAAAGGAACCGTAAGGCTATTACAGTTAATTGTAAAATCAAATCTGGCAATAGGTGGCTTTATATGTACTGATTTTCCTGTGATGCTTGCAGGGCAGCGATTATTAAAGGCTGTTAATTTAATAATAAACACACCGGAGTCGTTGTACAGATGTGCGGGATTTTGCTCTTTGGATGTGGTGCCATCGCCAAAATCCCATGTCCAGTCATCAACCGGATCTGGCGTTAGATCGGTAAAGTGGATGGTGTCTGATGCACAGGCGTCAATCTTTGAAATACTAAAGTCCGGTGCCGGTGGCGTGCCCACTTTTACCGCCCCTTTTTCTGTAGTTGTTTCTGTACAACCCCCTTTGGTTTTAATGGTTAAGGTGATGTCATAAACTCCTGTATTAGCATAGGTATGAACCGGGGGCGGATCTGTTGCCAACACTGTTTGAATTGTGCCATCGCCAAAGTCCCAGGTATACGTATCCACGCCATCAATAGAAGTAACATTTGCGCTGGGCGTGTAGGTATAAGGAACACATCCGCCGGCTCCTGTACTGGTAATTGCTACTTTTGGGGGTACTATTTGAACAACTGCTTTCTTGGTGAGCGTTCCTACGCACCCTTTATCATCTGTAAAATCAACTGATACATTAAATTCATCAGCAGTATTGTACTGATGGGTAATGGGTGAACCATTCCCGGAACTTCCGTCGCCAAAATGCCATACCCAGTTTACGATAGGAGAAGAAGATGCGTCCTGAAAGGTTACAGCCAACGGCGGTTGACAGGCCGTGGCGTTGGTAACATTGAAATCAATTGACGGCCCGGGATTCACATGCACAACTTTAAATGCAGAGTCCTTACAGGTGGGATAATTATTGTACAGTTTTACTGTATAGTCCCCGGGAGTAAGATAGGTGGTGTTGTCGTTGGTATTGGTGGATTGTATGCCATTGCCAAAATCCCACAAGGTTTTTTGCGGGGTTACCGAGGAGCTATTAACAAATGCTACGTTTACCCCCTGACACACATTATCAGGAACCTGAATGGAGGTGGCCGGTCCGGTCAGGTTAACCGGTTTTGAGATAGATCCTGAACAACCAAATTCACTGGTGGCCGTAAGCGTAACATTATAGGTGCCGGCAGCATTATAGGTTGTGGATGGATTGAATTGGGTAGAATTAGTGCCATTGCCGAGGTCCCATTGAAAGGTCATATTACCCGGACCGCTCGATTGATTGCTGAAAGTGATGTTGTAGGGGGCCTGGCAGGTAACCGGATTATTATTGGTGAATTCTGCTTTAACGCCTTGTACAATACGAAGATAGCGATACTGCGTAAGCGCGCCTTTGCAACCTTGACTGTTGGTTACCGTAAGGGTTATATTATAAAAGCCTGTATTTGTGTAGGTATGGGCAGGATTTGAAGCTGTGCTGGTAACGCCATCGCCAAAATCCCATTGCCAGGATGTTATCCCGCCTGAAGTGGACGTGCTTTTGTCTGTAAACTGAATGTTTACCGGTATACAACCTATAGTATGGTCTGCTGAAAAAGCAGCAGTTGGCGAGGGGTAAACGGTAATGTAATTTGTTTTGGTAATGCCATTTGTGCCGTCGGCATTGCGTACTACCAAAGTAACTGTGTAAGTGCCAGGCTGGTCGAATGTTATCCCGGGATTTTGAACATTCGACAACGTCCCATTGCCAAAATCCCAGTTCCAGGAGGTAGGATTGCCGGTCGTTAGATCTTTAAAGTAAACTCCTAATGGCGCGCAACCCGCTGTAGTGTTTGCACTAAAATCGGGCGAGGGTTGTGCAAAAACGGGCAATGAAAATAATAGCGCAAATGATAAATAAATCCACCATTTAAATAGGGATAGCCGGCTTACAGCTGAAAACCGAACCGGCATACGTAACCGGTTACCACAATGTGCCAGTACAAATTTAGTCAAGTGCAAAACTGTTTTATGGTTTGGTAGGCAGAAGTGCCCCTTATCTGACCAAAATGACCATTCTCAATGCAAATCCTTTACCCGGTAAATTATATTCTAGTAATAAAATAATTTACCTACGCGTATCTGCATAGCACAAATGACCAGTTCTTAACCAGTTTGGGCAAATGGTTTATCAGGGAATGCGGATTGTGATCTGAAGTATTAAATAGGATATTTAGGGCTGAAGCCTAAATCGTTCATAAGTTGTCGGTTAAAGGGGAGGAGTGTTGTAGGTTAACCCCGACTTGCCGGGGCAAGTGATTGCGTCAACTTATTTATACGAAAAAAATATAAGCCTCGTTGGGATAAAGTTATTGTTGAATTTATTTTTTACGTAATGTCAAAAGCCTGGTTCCATCAGGCGTGCTCATTTCTGCTTTCACATAATCCCAGCCACTGTCTTTGATCTTCCATAAGCCGTTTAGTTTTTTCAATGGATCAGCAGCCGTTGGGAAATCTGATGTTATCGTGTAATCAGATAAATTCGGCGCCCAGGTACCGTCAGTACTGCCACTACTTGTTGTACCTATTAATGTTCCATCTTCATTAAACTTAAAACGATAGTCTAAAAACTGGCTGGATAGATTGTTGCTGTCTTCAAAGTACTGTTCTACGATCCACTCTCCATGTGTAATGGCATCCATCACCATGTCCTGCACTTTTTTCTCAATTATTTTTTTGCACGACATGGAAAACAGGGCCAGGAACCCTGCCAAAACCAGAGGTTTGAGTTTATTCATAGTTCAGACTATAGGCACTTACCATTCAGATATTAAAATTTGTAAATATCTTTGAATTTGTCAAGTAAGTAGCCTGTAAAATATTCAATATTCAGGGTTTCTCCGCATATATCTTTGCACAATTCCTCACTGGTAAAGCGCCGTCCTTTCTGGTGCACCGCATTGCGTAACCATTGCAGCAAAGGGGTTGTATTCCCTTGTTTTATCAGTCCATTTAAATCAGTAATTGATTGATTCGCAAAGGAGTAGAATTGAGCGGCGTAGTAGCTTCCCAGGCTGTAGGTGGGGAAGTAGCCAAAGCTGCCATGGCTCCAGTGTACATCCTGCAGGCAGCCCCGTTTGTCGTCCGGTACTTTTACGCCCATTAAATTCAGGTACTGTTCGTTCCAGTAAGCAGGTATGTCTTTCACCGTCATAGTACCCCCAATCAGCAGTTTTTCCAGTTCATACCTGATCATGATATGAAAATGGTAGGTGAGCTCATCTGCCTCGGTGCGTATCAGGGACGGTTCCACCTTATTTATGCCTTTATAGAATTGCTCTACGGTAACTTTGCCCAGTTGTTCGGGAAAATACGTTTGCAAAACCGGTAGCCAGCGTTCGCAGAAAGCCCGGCTGCGGCCTACATGGTTTTCCCACAGGCGCGACTGTGATTCATGAATAGTATAAGAGGCCGGTTCGCCCAGCGGCAACCCGTATTCGTTTATGGGCAAACCCTGTTCGTACAGGGCATGACCTGCTTCATGGATACAGCTCCACACCATATTACTAAGGTCATTTTCATCTATGCGGGTGGTAACCCGTACGTCCTGGCTATTGAAATTAGTAGTGAAGGGGTGTTCAGAAATATCCTGCCGGCCGGCTTCCATATCGTACCCCATTTCTTTGATCACCTGCAGGCCGAACTGCCATTGTTTATCCTTGTTGAAGTGCTGGCGCAAAAAACTGTCATCTGCCGGCGGTTGTGCGGCAATTTTCCCCAACAGTTCTTTCAAAGGTTGCTGTATAGCGGAAAATACGCCATCGATCAGTTGAACGGTAGCGCCTTTATCATGGTCGTCGAGTAACGCGTTGTAGGGATGGTGTGCATACCCCAGCATATCGGCTTCCTGTTTCTTTAATTCTATCAGCCGGGCCAGGTCATTGGCAAAAAAAGAAAAATCATTTGCCTTGCGGGCTTCCATCCAGCTATGGAAACTCTTGTTCACCGCCTCAGCCAGGGTGCGAACAAATGAAGAAGGGAATTTTTTTTGTTTGGAATAATCCTGCCAGGTCAATTCCACATTTCTTTTTTCATCGACTGACAATTTATCACCTGATAACAATTCCTGTAACAGCCCGCCCAATTTTTCATCCGTGAAATGTTTATGGGCGATCTCAGACAGGGTGGCAATCTGCTGTCCACGAATAGGCGCTCCCTTGGGGGGCAAATAAGTTTCCTGGTCCCACTGCAATACAGCGGCGGCGTAACGCAGATCGGCAATAGTTTGCATCTCTTTTATATAGTCATCGTACAGGGACCTGGTGGCTGTATTTGTCATGCTGGCGGAATTTATTATTGATTACAGGGTGCGAAAATCGGTAAATTAAACCATACCCAAAAACCACCACTATAATAAAATACAGTGTAAAACGGTTAAGTGGAACGTTCTCTTTAGCAAACCTTCTAACTGCTTCTTTTTCCACGGCTTGTGAAAATATTCGTGATGTGGAACATACCCATTATTCAAATACATTTAGCATTGATGATAAATCTATTAACACCTGTGAAAAACTGTTTTGATGATTTTTTCACAGGCATGTTACTTTCGTACAGGTTCTTATTAATAATTTGTTACGGTGCTGACTGAATGACATCATACCAATCAGTCGGTTTAAAAGGGAACCGTGTGAAAATCACGGGCTGACGGGCAACTGTAAGTTGGGTGAATGGAACGTTAAATAGTCCACATTCTTCGATAACAACCCAGTCACTAAAGCTGATTCTACAATGACCACTGCCAGTGACCGGTGAAAGCCACATTGGCGGGAAGGTACTCAGCATATCAACAAGCCAGGAGACCTGCCGTATACAAAGTATGTTTGGAACTTTCCCGATAAGGTACCGACAATGATTGAAGCTTCAGCTATTTCCACGTGAAGTTATGGGGTTGCTATCTGCTGTCGTGCCGCTTTTTTAACATTCTAATTACTATAGTCATGCAGCATGAAAATGAAGTGTTGTTACAGGAAAACAAAGACCGGTTCGTTATTCTCCCTATCAAATATCCCGCAATATGGGAAATGTATAAAAAGCATGAGGCCAGCTTCTGGACTGCTGAGGAAATTGATTTAAGCGGTGACCTAAAGGACTGGGCTGCACTGAATGACGGTGAGCGTCATTTTATTTCACACGTACTGGCATTCTTTGCTGCCAGCGATGGCATTGTGAATGAAAACCTGGCAGTGAATTTTATGAGTGAAGTGCAGTTACCTGAAGCGCGTTGCTTTTATGGTTTTCAGATCATGATGGAGAACATTCACTCTGAAACCTACGCATTGCTGATAGATACATATGTAAAAGATGTTAACGAAAAAGACAGACTGTTCCACGCCATCGATACCGTACCTGCTGTGAAAAGAAAAGCAGAGTGGGCATTACGCTGGATTGAACAAGGGAACTTCGCCGAACGTTTAGTAGCCTTTGCAGCAGTGGAAGGCATTTTCTTCAGCGGTAGTTTCTGTTCTATTTTCTGGTTGAAGAAAAGAGGGTTGATGCCCGGTCTTACATTCAGCAATGAATTGATCAGCCGCGACGAAGGGTTGCATTGCGAATTTGCCTGTCTGTTATACAGCATGCTGAATGCTAAATTGTCACAGGAACAGGTGTACAATATCATCGGGGATGCCGTGCGTATTGAAAAAGAATTTATCACCGAAGCATTACCGGTTGACCTTATTGGGATGAATGCCCGGTTAATGCAACAATATATTGAATTTGTGGCCGACAGATGGTTGAGCGAACTGGGTTATCCCAAAATGTTCAATGCCACCAATCCGTTCGACTTTATGGAAATGATCTCGCTGCAGGGTAAAACCAACTTCTTTGAAAAAAGAGTAGGTGATTACCGCAAAGCCGGGGTAAACGCCAGCAAAGAGTCACAACAGTTTTCGCTTGATGAGGATTTCTAAGGAGATCGCAAAGACCAGAGCGTAAAAATCCAGCATCCCGAAAGATCGGAAATATTATTTGATAGCACTATAAACTCCATTGACATGAACGTTTTAAAAAGGAACGGGAAAAAAGAAACAGTAAAATTTGATAAGATCACGGCGCGTATTCAGAAACTGTCGTATGGATTGAGCCCGCTGGTTGATGTGATAGAAGTAACAAAAAAAGTAATTGAAGGTATTTATGATGGCGTTACCACTTCCGAGCTGGATAACCTGGCTGCAGAAACAGCTGCCTCATTAACTACCAAACACCCGGATTATGCATTGCTGGCTTCACGTATAGCTGTGAGCAACCTGCATAAAAATACCGAGAAGTCGTTCTCAGCTACCATGAAACGGCTGTATGATTATACCGATTCAGCTACAGGCCGTAAAATGCCTTTGCTGGCCGATGACATAATGGAGATCATCGACGCCAATGCTGAACTGCTGGATAGCTCTATTATTTATGACCGCGATTTCGGTTTTGATTATTTCGGTTTTAAAACACTCGAAAAATCATACCTGCTGCGTATAGACGGCGTCATCGTTGAGCGTCCCCAGCATATGTACATGCGTGTATCGATCGGTATTCACAAAGAAGACATCGAGAGCGCTATTAAAACATACAACCTGATGAGTGAGCGCTGGTTTACCCATGCCACGCCTACTTTGTTCAATGGTGGTACGCCCAAGCCACAAATGTCATCGTGCTTTTTGCTGACCATGAAAGACGACAGCATTGATGGTATTTACGATACACTGAAACAAACAGCCAAGATCTCACAAAGTGCTGGTGGTATCGGATTGTCAATTCACAACGTACGCGCTACCGGTAGCTATATAGGCGGCACCAATGGCACCAGCAATGGTATTATTCCTATGCTGCGTGTGTTCAACGATACTGCCCGTTATGTTGACCAGGGCGGTGGCAAACGCAAAGGCGCTTTTGCTATTTACCTGGAACCCTGGCATGCCGATATCATAGAGTTCCTTGATCTGCGTAAGAACCATGGTAAAGAAGAGATGCGCGCAAGGGACCTGTTCTACGCGCTGTGGATAAACGACCTGTTTATGAAACGCGTAGAGTCGAATGGCGACTGGAGCCTTTTCTGCCCTAATGAAGCACCCGGTTTAGGCGATACTTTTGGTGACGAATTTGAAGCGCTGTACAACCGGTACGAAGCTGAAGGCCGCCAGCGTAAAGTGATAAAAGCGCAGGACCTGTGGTTTGCCATTCTGGAAGCGCAAATTGAGACCGGTACGCCTTATATGCTATATAAAGATGCCGCTAACCGTAAAAGCAACCAGCAGAACCTGGGTACCATTAAAAGCAGTAACCTGTGTACAGAGATCCTGGAGTATACCAGCCCTGATGAAGTAGCGGTTTGTAACCTGGCTTCCCTGGCATTGCCCCGCTTTGTAAATGAAGGAAAATTCGATTTCGATAAATTATACGAAGTAACCTATCAGGCTGCACGCAACCTCAATCGCATCATCGATAATAACTATTATCCCATTGAGGAAGCAAAACGTTCCAACCTGCGTCACCGCCCAATCGGATTAGGCGTACAGGGATTGGCCGATGTGTTCATCCTGTTGCGTTTGCCTTTTGAAAGCGAACTGGCAAAAGTGTTGAACAAGAACATTTTTGAGACCATCTACTTTGCGGCCATGACAGCCAGCAAGGATATGGCAATAGAACAAGGTGCGTATGAAACCTTTGCCGGCTCACCTTTATCAAAAGGACAGTTCCAGTTCGATCTGTGGAATATTCAACCAAGTAACCGGTACGACTGGAACGCGTTGCGTGCGGAAGTAATGAAACATGGGGTGCGTAACTCCTTGCTGGTAGCGCCCATGCCAACCGCTTCTACCTCGCAGATCCTGGGTAATAACGAATGTTTTGAACCCTATACCTCAAACATCTACGTTCGCCGGGTATTAAGTGGTGAGTTTATCATTGTAAACAAACACCTGTTGAAAGACCTGGTACAACTGGGCCTTTGGAACGATGCCATGAAGAACAAGATCATTGCTGCTAATGGTTCTATTCAAAACATCAATGAAATACCTGCCGATATCAAAGCGTTGTACAAAACCGTTTGGGAAATAAAACAACGTCATTTGATCGATATGGCAGCCGATCGCGGCGCATTCATTTGCCAGTCGCAATCACTGAATCTGTTTGTTGATAATCCAACTGTGGCCAAACTTACCTCCATGCACTTCTATTCATGGAAAGTAGGATTGAAAACAGGTATGTATTATCTGCGTACACAGGCAGCAGCCCAGGCAGTACAGTTCACGGTTGAAAAACAAGGCAGCCGTCAAATGGAGCCTGTTGTGCCTAAATCAGGTGATAGCAATGATGAGATAATAGAAGGTCAGGTGTGCACCATGGAAGAAGGTTGCGTTACCTGCAGCTCATAGTCTTCACAGCTCGAACATATACCAATTAAGAACGAGGCGGGTCTCTTTAAAAGGGGGCCCGTTTTTTTATTTATGGGACAAGGAGGGTCTTCGCCGTGGCGAAGGCTCACCTTTGTTCTGATTTTCCTATCTTTGCACCTTCAGTTCTTTACTTTAACAACTTGTTTTCGGGTCCCTGACGTAAAGTCGGGATTAAAAAGGAACCGTGTGAGAATCACGGGCTGTCGCGCAACTGTATGTTGTAGTGAAGGGTTACTCCTTCACAGCGCTGCATAATTAGCCACTGTATTAGACCTCAATAGTATGGGAAGGCATGTAGCAAAACAACAAGCCAGGATACTTGCCTGAAAATGGAGACCAATGCTTTCGCGGTTAAAAAGCAGCAGTCAGGAACAGTTAATCACCTCACTTTGCACCACACATTGTAACTGTTTCTCTCTAACACTTTATCACGAAAGCATACACATTAAACGTAAAGACATTAATACTATTCATTAATGTTTCACTAAATGTTTTATGCGTATGCTAACACACAATCTTGGGTTCCCCCGTATTGGGGCTCAACGCCAGTTAAAAAAAGCCAGTGAACAATACTGGGCAGGTAACATTACCAGGGCTGAATTATTTATTGCAGCAAAAAAGATCAGGGAAGAAAACTGGTTATTGCAAAAGGAGGCCGGTATTGACATGATCCCCTGTAACGATTTCAGTTTTTATGACCAGGTGCTGGATATGTCGTTGCTGGTGGGCGCTGTTCCTCCCCGTTATACGCCTGTGGCAACCGATATTAAGGACAATACAGAGATTGACCTGTATTTTGCCATGGCCCGGGGTTACCAGCAACATGGTCTCGATATCACTGCCATGGAAATGACAAAGTGGTTCGATACCAATTATCACTACATTGTTCCTGAGTTTACCGCTGGCCAGCAATTCCGAATACTTTCCGATAAACTCTTTCATGAGTTCAATGAATGCAAACGCGTAACTGGCACCACCCCCAAACCGGTGTTGATAGGACCGGTATCTTATTTGTTGTTAGGTAAAGAAAAAGACAATCAACCCTTTGACCGGATTGACCTGTTAAAACAATTGTTACCTGTTTACATTGAGGTGCTGAAAAAACTGGAAGAGAATGGCGCTATATGGGTGCAAATTGATGAACCCTTTCTGGTAACAGACCTGACGGATAAACAAAAACAGGCATTTGAATTTGCATATAAAGAAATACGCAAAAAATGCGACCTGAAAATATTGCTGGCTACTTACTTTGAAGGCTTACAGGAAAATACCAGTCTGGCCGTGAACCTTCCCGTTTGTGCTCTGCATATTGACCTGGTACGGTCTCCACAACAGGTAGATGAAGTAGTTAAAGCCATGCCACCTAAATTGTCGTTATCAGTAGGGGTGGTGGATGGCCGTAATATCTGGAAGAATGACTACAGCAAATCACTTGCCCTGATTGAGAAGGCAAAAGCTGTTATTGGGGAAGAACGCCTTATGCTGGCACCTTCCTGCTCCTTATTGCATTCACCTGTTGACCTGGATGGTGAAACCGCGCTTGACGCCGATATCAAAAGCTGGATGGCTTTTGCCAGGCAAAAGCTGTACGAGATAAACGACTTAAAACAAATAGTGGCGGGTGATTCCGCCTTGTTGAAGAAAAATGCTGCCATCATCGAAAACCGCCGTAATTCTACCCGCATACATAAACAGGCAGTAAAAGACCGGCTGGCTGCTATTAAAGAGACCGATGCAATCCGGGCGAGTGCCTTTACTGTTCGTCAACAAATACAGCAGGAACGATTTCAATTGCCCTTATTCCCCACGACTACCATTGGGTCTTTTCCGCAAACAGAAGAGATCCGCCAGTTGCGTGCTAAGTTGAAAAAGGGAGACCTAACAAAAGAGCAATACGAATCAGAGATTGAAGAGGCAACCATCTCCGCCATTCGCGTACAGGAAGAAATTGGCCTCGATGTATTGGTACATGGCGAGTTTGAGCGCAATGATATGGTGGAATATTTTGGCGAACAGCTCGATGGGTTCCAGTTCACCAAAAACGGCTGGGTGCAAAGTTATGGCAGCCGTTGTGTAAAGCCCCCCGTTATTGCAGGTGATGTAAGCCGAATTAGTGATATGACCGTTCGGTGGAGCACATTTGCGCAGGCGCAAACCAGTAGGCTCATGAAAGGAATGCTCACCGGTCCTGTAACCATATTACAATGGTCGTTTGTGCGCGATGATCAGCCGAGATGGCAAACGGCTTTTCAAATAGCGCTGGCGATAAGGGATGAAGTGGTGGCCCTGGAAAAAGCAGGTATTAAAGTGATCCAGATCGATGAGCCGGCTATTCGTGAAGGGCTGCCTTTAAGAAAAAAGGATGGCCCCGCGTACCTGGAATGGGCGGTAAAAGCTTTTCGCTTATCGGCCAGCGGGGTAAAAGATGAAACGCAGGTTCATACCCATATGTGCTATAGCGAGTTCAATGACATTATGGAACACATTGCTAAAATGGATGCCGATGTGATCACCATTGAAACCAGCCGTTCGCAAATGGAGTTGCTACAAGCCTTTGCCCGGTTTAAATACCCCAATGAAATTGGGCCCGGTGTATATGATATACACTCACCACGGGTGCCCGGTGTAGAGGAAATGACCTCCCTGCTGGAAAAAGCAGCTGCTTTATTACCGGTTAAAAATATATGGGTAAACCCCGACTGTGGGTTAAAAACCCGTCGCTGGACGGAGACCATTGCTGCATTGAAGAATATGGTGCAGGCAGCGAGTGAAGCAAGGGAGAAAGTACAACAACCAGCATTACTCTAAATAGGCCCTTTTTAGTTTAAGTTTCAGTTACAGGTTTCAGGTTACAGAGCCTGCCCCGACTAGATGGGATCGCAGGGGCTTGTAACCTGAAACTGTTTTTAGATTTCGCAAATCACACATATACATGACAATCGAAGAAAAGATCAAACAATCTGAAACGCGCATATTTAAAGCCGTATTTCCCAATACTACCAACCACTATGATACTTTATTTGGCGGCACTGCCATGGCATTAATGGATGAAGTGGCATTTATTACAGCTACGCGGTTTGCCCGCAAACGAATGGTAACGGTTTCATCAGATAAAATAGATTTTACCCGGCCAATTCCGGCAGGCACCATCATTGAGTTGATAGGTAAAGTTATTCATACCGGTAAAAGCAGTGTGCGGGTGTTGGTTGAAATATATATTGAGGAAATGTATTCTTTTGAACGGGAAAGGGCCATAACAGGCACCTTTACCCTGGTTGCGGTAGATGAACACAAACGACCGGTAGCCATTTTGTAGGTCGGCAGACGGCCGATTTCCGATGAAAATAGGGAAGAGACGCAAATAATCGGCAGGATAGATTAAAAAGCGTTAATATGAGGGTTTCTTTAACAATTCATAGACAAAATTTTATCAATTTTAAGCTATGAAAGCCATTAATTTGTTAAAAGTAAAATTGCCCCATGAATTGCATTCGTTTTTATAGATCCCTGATTGCTTTGGCTTTACTATTTTCCGGTATAGGGGCCGGCTATGCTCAACAGATCGATTCTATGGTGAACCTGTATGGTGAAAGATACCCACAGGAGAAGATCTATGTTCACTTTGATAAACCGGCCTATAATACCGGTGAGACCATCTGGTTCAAATCATACCTGTTTGCAGGCATTGTACCATCACCCATCAGCAAGAACTTTTATGCTGAACTGGTTGATCAGCAGGGCAAGGTATTGCAACAGAAGATCCTCCCCATTTATGAAGGGTCATCTGCCGGGAGTTTTGACCTTCCTGCCAACTTGCCGCCCACTATTATCTTCAGGGCTTATACCACCTGGATGCTGAATTTCGATACCAGCTTTTTATTCAGCAAAACCATCCGCATTCTTAATAAAACAGTTGCAGTTGCCCCCGCGGCCACAACCCCGCAGAGCGGGGCCAAACAAACGGGAGCCAAACAACCGGCAACAGCCTCGCAAGGCGGGGCCAGCAGTAACCCATCTTCGGCTGTTACTTTACGCTTCTTTCCCGAAGGCGGTGATCTGGTAACAGGGCTTGAATCGGTAGTGGCAGTTAAAGTAACCGATGAATTCGGATTGCCGGTATCGGCAGAAGGGGCTATAAAAGAGGCGGCAGGAGCAACGGTGGCCACCTTTGGTACGGTGCATGATGGTATGGGGCGTTTTACCATAGAACCTCAAGCTGGAAAAACATATTATGCTGAATGGACAGACGAGAAAAAACAAACACATAAAACGCCATTACCAGTGGCCAAACAAACGGGTGTAGTAATCCAATGCGCCCCCACCGGTAGCCGCCAGGCATTTATAATAAGACGATCACAGGATGCACCGGAAGATCTAAAGACTTTGTACCTGCTGGGTTATTTCAATTCACAGGTTGTATATAAAGCACGGTTGAACCTGCAACAGAATTTTATGGTGAGTGGTAGCATTCCGCTGGAAGGCATTCCCACCGGTATGTTACAGATGACGTTGTTCGATGCCAACTGGAAACCCATTGCTGAGCGTATTAACTTTGTGAATAAAGAAGATTATTTCTTTACCACCCGTGTAGTGCCTATTGCAAAAAGCACTGAACGACGAGCAAAGAACTCCCTGGTGATCGATGTGCCGGATACACTGAAATCGAACCTGAGTATTGCAATAACCGATGCAGGCCTTTCCAAAGCTGATCCTGATGCCGATAATATTGTGTCGCATTTATTATTAAGTGGCGACCTGCGGGGATATATTCATAACCCTTATTACTATTTAACCGGTAATGATGATACGGTACGCTCGCACCTTGACCTGGTAATGCTTACCAACGGCTGGCGCCGGTTTAAATGGGATGAACTGGAGGCCGGTAAATTGCCTGTTATCAAATTCCCACGCGAGAATTATTTATCACTCAGCGCCACCTTAACCGGGGTATTACCCAACCAGGTGCCAAAGAATACACAGATCAATGTGTTCCTGCAGGCCAAAGACTCTAGCCGTCAGTTATTCTTTTTATCTATAGACTCATCGGGTAAATTTCAACAGGACGGACTGGTGTTCTTTGATACGGTAAGTGTGTTTTACCAGTTTAATAACAACAAGTACCTCGCAAATAAGTCTGTTGTAAATTTCACCAACGGAACGCATAAAAGTCCCACCCTTATAAAACCCGATTCAGCCTGGCGGGTGCCTATGCCTATAGACACCAGTTTGCTGAGCCGGGGTAAATACTTTGCTTCGGAAGCAGATCGGTTAAGGCCTGAACTGGAGAAAAAGATAAAAACGCTGGAAACCGTTACGGTAAAAGCAAAAACAAAGACGAAAATACAGCAGATGGACGAACGCTATACCAGTGGTTTGTTCTCTGGTGGCGATGCAACCACATTTGACCTTACAGATGATGTGGCGGCCCTGGGTGCTATGAACATCTTTACTTACCTGCAGGGTCGCGTAGCTGGTTTACAGATCCAAGCCGGTGGCGGGCAAACTTCGCTGCAATGGCGGGGCGCTACACCTTCCCTGTTTTTAAATGAAATGCCGGTTGATGTAACTGCCATTGAGAATATTCCGGTTACTGATATCGCTTATGTGAAAGCATTCCGGCCACCATTCTTTGGAGCGGTAGGGGGCGGCGCCGGCGGTGCTATTGCCATCTATACCAAAAAAGGCGGAGATGTAAGCTCCAATACTTCCAATATTGGCGGCCTCGATAAAAGCAGACTGAGCGGTTATGCGGTTCCCAAAGAGTTCTATTCACCCGACTACAGCAAGGAAGTAACCAATGCCGATCTGCCCGATATTCGTACTACCTTGTACTGGCAGCCTTATATTCTTACTGATAAGAGCAATCATAAAATAACCCTGACCTTCTATAATAACGATGTATCAAAACGCATTCGCATTATCCTGGAAGGAATGAATGAAGAAGGGCAGTTGACAAGGGTTGAGAAGATCATTGAATAAAAGACTCACTTTTCTATATACAAATGCCCCACTTTATAGTGGGGCATTTTTGTATATAGTAGCTTTATCGTGAAACGGCAAACGGCAAACGGCAAACAGCAAACGGCAAACGGCAAACAAAGAATGGCAATGGGGAATAGCCAATCAATGTCGTTTAGTTAATTGTTTTAAGGAATCCTCCCGCTTTGCGGACAACTCACAACTGACCACTCACTTGCTCGCCTAATTCCTCAGTATTGTGATCGTTTTATTAGGATCATGTCCTTTAATGGCCAGCGAATCGGGTGGTGGTGGGGGTAATTTATGATTATAGGTAACCACAAACTTTGAATACATTTCCATCATCGGACTGGCAAAGTGCATGGCGTCGCCTACCTGTGGGGTAATAAGTCCATCTATTACCAGCGTATCACTGTCACTCATAGGTTCAATTTCGAAGGTATAGTTATAAGCCAGTTTGGGATTGGGCTTTGTTATCTCCAGGTCATAAAACGATTTATGGTCGTATGTAAGAAACAGGGTGATATTCGAGTATTGCTTACTCATAGTATCCTGGGCAACCCCGTCCAGCACTTTCTTCAGTGGCGTTGAATCTGGCGATAGTAGCCACACACTATCAAACATTACTTCTTTGGGGTCATCGGCCAGGTATACCTGCATTTTTTTTATAATGGTGTCATCCGTGTTTTTGAAAACAATGGTATCATAACTGGCTGGCTTTGGTTTACGTCCAAACCAGAAGTACATACCTACGCCAATAATGACCATGATCAGTAAAATTATCCATGTTCCGCGCATATAGATAGGTTGTGGTTAGCGACAATAATTCATTTAAGGTACCCAATCCCTTGCAATTAACATGCCTTGATGTCATGTAAATATTTTGGTAATACCGGGCCGGGGTTTCGCCTATCTTTGGTTACAATCATGCTGAATTATGAAAATTGCTGATATCATTTCCTTGCTCGAAGCGGTGGCACCGCCCTCGTTACAGGAAAATTATGATAATGCCGGTTTACTAACCGGTAGCCCGGGTTGGGTTTGTACCGGCGCGCTTTGTACATTGGATGCTACGGAAGAAGTAGTGATGGAAGCCTTACAACGCGGGTGCAACCTGGTGGTGGCGCATCATCCCATCATTTTTGGCGGGTTGAAGAAGATCACGGGAAAGAATTATGTAGAAAGGACCATTATTACGGCCATAAAAAATGATATTGCTATTTATGCTATACATACCAACCTCGATAATGTAATAGACGGGGTGAATGGTATGATGGCCGATAAACTGGGGTTGAAGAACCGGAAGGTGCTGTCGCCTAAAGAAGCTATGCTGAAAAAGCTGTACACGTTTGTGCCTGTTGACCAGGTTGAGGAAGTACGGGCGGCGCTTTTTGAAGCTGGCGGCGGACATATAGGTAATTACAATGAATGCAGTTTTGGCGCAGAAGGTACGGGCACTTTCAAGGCGGGGGAGGGAACCAATCCCTTTGTGGGCCAGCGGGGTGAACGTCATTATGAAAAAGAGATCCGGATCGAGGTCATTTTTCCGGGGTACCTTCAAAACAACCTGATACGGGCTTTGCGTACTGCCCATCCATATGAAGAGGTGGCCTATGATATTGTGAACCTGGCCAATACCCATCCCGGTATAGGCTCGGGGCTGGTGGGCGAACTGCCGGAGGCCCTGCCGGAAGCCAGCTTTCTGAAGTTGTTAAAACAGGCCTTTGACCTTCCCCTTATTCGGCATACAACCCTGCTGGGCAGGCCGGTTAAAAAAGTGGCACTGTGTGGCGGGGCGGGTAGTTTCTTGGTTTCCAAGGCATTAGGGGTGGGAGCCGATATTTATATCACCGGTGATATGAAGTATCATGAGTTTTTTGATGCCGATGGCCGGCTGATAATTGCAGATATTGGGCATTTTGAAAGTGAGCAATTTACCATAGATTTACTGGCTGGGGTTTTGCAGGAAAAATTTCCTACCTTTGCCGTCCTTAAAACGGCTTTAAAAACCAATCCTGTACATTATTTTGTGTGAATACTGAAGATCCCGACAAATCGGGAACGCTGAAGTCCCGACGAGGTCGGGATGCCGATAAGTCAAATGATCGGCATGAAACAACAAAAGATGCATCAGGGCGGTGAAGCTGGGGACCTGCTACCATAAACAACAAACTATAAATTTCTTTATGGCTAACGTTAAAGATTACTCTGTAGAAGAAAAATTAAGCGCACTCGTTGGATTGCAGAAGATTGAATCGAAGATCGACGAGATACAGATCCTGAAAGGAGAGCTGCCAATGGAAGTGAGCGACCTGGAAGATGAAATTCAGGGATTACATTCCCGCCAGGTTCGTATTGAGGAAGAGATCAACGGCATACAGGAGTTTATCAACCAAAAGAAAAACATGATCAAGGAAGCTGAATCCCTGATCAAAAAATACGAAAAACAAAGCGAGAACGTAAAGAACAGTCGCGAGTTTGAGGCCATTAACAAAGAAATTGAAATGCAACAGCTTGAAATAAAGCTGGCCGAAAAACACATTCGCGATGCTAATGAAGAGATCGCTGAGAAAGTAGTAGTACTGGATAAAGCTAAAAAGAACATCGCTACAAAAGAAGGCGTATTGAGCACCAAGAAAGGTGAGTTGGAAAAGATCATTGCTACCAACGAAAAAGAAGAAAAAGCATTGAATAAACAGGCTTCTGAAGCCCGCGAAAAAGTAGAAGAGCGCCTGTTGTTGTCATACGATCGCATTCGCAAAAACTACCGCAATGGTTTAGGTGTAGTGCCTGTAGAACGTGATGCCTGTGGTGGTTGCTTTAACGCTATCCCGCCTCAACGCCAGAGCGAGATCCGTCAGCGTAAAAAGATCATCGTATGCGAGAACTGCGGCCGTATTCTGGTTGACCGCGATCTGTTCGATTCAGTAGAAGTAAAATAAGATATTCATCTGGTATAGAGAAGCCCTGACGGTACTGTCGGGGCTTTTTGCTTTATGTGACTAACTTGTTCCTTCCTACGCATGCCGAAGACTTTGCTCAGGTGTGAGTTTGTGCCTTAACTGTGTATCTTGCAGCCATGATTAGCCTGAGGCCAACATGGTTGGCAGTCTTACTGGTTTTATTATCTGTGCCCGCTCAGGCACAAAAAGTATTTGATTTTAACGACCGGTGTAAACAGGCTTACCATGAGATCATTCAGCTGAAATTGACCAGTGGCCAGCAATTGCTGAACACCGAGAAGGCCCAGCACCCCAATAACCTCATTCCTTATTTTCTCGAAAATTATATCGACTTCTTTACCCTGTTCTTTAATGAAGACCCCACAGAATTCAAAAAGCGATTGCCCAACCGGGATACCCGCCTCGATCTGATGGGCGAAGGACCGGAGAATTCCCCTTTTCTGTTATTCGCCCGTTCCGTGATCCATTTTCAATGGGCGGCAGTAAGGGTGAAGTTTGGTAACAACTGGGATGCCGGGTGGGAGTTTCGCCGTTCATTTTTACAGGTAAAGAACAACCAGCAACAGTTTCCCGGATTTGCTCCAAACGCCCTGTATGCCGGCGCCATGCAGGTAGCTGCCGGCACTATCCCTGATGGTTATAAATGGCTTAGCAATTTGCTGGGTATAAACGGCAATATAAAAAAGGGCATGTCGAAGATCAGTACCTTTTTACAAGGTACCGACGAATGGTCGGTGCTGTTTCATGAGGAAGCCATCTTTTACTATTGTTACCTGAAGTTTTATGTAGAGAATGACAAACCGGGTGTTTTTAAGTTTATAGATCAGCAGCATCTTGACCTGGTGAATCACCATTTGTTTGCTTACCTGGCAGTGAATTTAAGCCGCAATAGTCAACAGGCTGAAAAGGCAGAACAGATCGTAACGGCGCTAAATATGAGCCCTGCTTACCTGGCGATGCCGGTATGGGATATGGAAATGGGATATGCCAAAGTGCATCACCTTGACCCCGCTGCGGCGCCTTACCTCGAGCGGTTTATAAATACTTTTAAAGGCCGGTTTTATGTAAAGGACGCCTTGCAAAAATTAAGCTGGCATTATTACCTGCAGGGGGATGATACAAAAGCCAGATTATACCGGCAAAAAATATTGACAACGGGCACTACGGATTCGGAAGCAGATAAACAGGCACAAAAGGAAGCTACTACCGATACCTGGCCCAATAAATTATTGTTACAGGCACGCATGTTGAATGATGGCGGGTATTTTCGGCAGGCACTGGCGCTGTTACAGGGGAAGAACACGGGTAATTTTTCCCTGCCGGAAGAAAAACTTGAATTTGCTTATAGGGCGGGCCGGTTGTATGATGATCTGGGAAACGATAGTCTGGCTATTACATTCTATAAAGAGGCCATAGGGTTGGGGGAGCAGCGAAAAGAACATTTTGCAGCACGGGCAGCCTTGCAGATCGGCTATATTTTTGAGCAACATGGTGATAAACAAACCGCTATAAAGTGGTTTCAGCGTTGCCAGAATATGAAAGACCATGATTTTAAAAATTCGCTCGATGCAAAAGCAAAAGCGGGCATTACGCGTTGTAAAGAATAGGCAGAAAGGCAGAAAGGCAGAAAGGCAGAAAAATTTCAGGCGGCGCAAAGTCGGATATTAGTTCCAAACATCGCGAGCTGTTTGCCGTTTCACGTTTGCCGTTTGCCGATTCACGATGGGGATAACCCTGTAATAATAAGTCCATGATCGCATTTATATTTGTTACGCTCAAATAGTAAGTACCGTGCTTAAAAAACTTTTCATTCAGAACTACGCCATAATTGACGAGATAGAGATCGACTTCTCGCAAAAGCTAAATATAATCACCGGGGAAACCGGTGCCGGTAAATCAATTTTAATGGGCGCCCTGTCATTGATCCTGGGCGACCGGGTTGATACTTCCGTATTGCAAAGCCGCGATAAAAAATGTTATGTAGAAGGGACCTTTGAAATTGGCGAAAAGAAAGCCGTCAAAACCTTTTTACGGGAGCAGGACCTTGACGTCGAAGAAGAACTGGTCATTCGCCGGGAAATTGGCAGTAATGGCAAGTCAAGAGCGTTTGTAAACGATACGCCTGTTAACCTGGAACAGTTACGCCAGTTAAGTACTATGCTGGTTGATCTGCATCGCCAGTTCGATACCCTTGAACTGGGCGAAAGCGATTTTCAACGGCAGGTGCTGGATGCACTGGCTGGTCATGCCGATGTATTACAACAATACCAGGGAGCCTATTCTCAATGGCAAAAGGCGCAACAGGAGCTTTCGCAATTACAACAACAGAAAGACCAGTTCACCAAAGAATACGATTATAACAAGTTTTTATTTGATGAATTGCACGAGGCGGCCCTGAAAGAAAATGAGTTGGAAGAAGCAGATGCAACACTTAAACTGCTTAGCAATGCAGAAGGTATAAAGACTGCATTAAGTAAAGTGGGTTATGAATTAAGTGAAGGCGAGTCGCCCATGGTACAGCAGTTAAAAACATTATACAATCAGCTAGGTGCGTTTACTGATAACCACCCGGCTTTACCGGCCTTGCTGCAGCGCATGTTATCGGTACAAATAGAGTTACAGGATATTGCTGATGAGGTGGAGCGCATCAATGATCAGGTGCAGTATGACCCGCGAAAGATTGAACAACTGAACGACCGCATTTCAACTGGTTATAAACTGTTGAAGAAACATGGCGTACATACCACGCAGGAACTGCTGGTTATAAAAGATACACTTGAACAAAGATTGCAGGCTGTATTGAATATCGATGAAGCTATTCAAACCAAAGAAAATGCAGCCCAGCAATTACTGCAAAAAGCTACTGAGCTGGCAGCCAGGCTAACCGCCAACCGGGTAAAGCAGGTAAAACCATTGCAGGATAAAGTGAATAAATTACTGGTCCAGGTGGGCATGCCCAATGCCCGTTTGCAGGTGGATGTGACACCACTTGCCAATTTGCATATGACCGGACAGGATAATATTGAGTTTTTGTTCGACGCCAATAAAAGCAACCGCTTTGAACCTATTCGTAAAGTAGCGTCTGGTGGTGAGTTAAGCCGCTTAATGCTTTGTATAAAATCACTGGTGGCCCAGTCACTCGATCTGCCTACGCTCATTTTCGACGAAATAGATACCGGAATTTCCGGGGAGGCTGCCAAACAGGTTGCTATTATCATGAAGGACCTGGCCCGTAAACGCCAGGTGTTCAGCATTACTCATCAACCGCAAATTGCCGGAAAAGCAGATGCCCATTACTTTGTTTACAAGGATATAAAGGGCAATTCCATAAAAACAAGCATCAAATTACTGTCGCAGGAGGAGCGCATTACCGCAATCGCTAAAATGTTAAGTGGCGAAAAGCCAACGGCAGCAGCGTTGGAAAACGCCCGCGAAATGGTGATGAATTAATAAATTTAAAATCAAAATTCTATGGCATTTAACCTGCTTAAAGGAAAGAAAGGGATCATTTTTGGGGCTTTGGATGAAAAATCAATTGCCTGGAGAACTGCTTTGCGTTGTCATGAGGAAGGTGCACAACTGGTATTGACCAATGCACCGGTTGCCTTGCGTATAGGCGAGATCAATAAACTGGCTGAGGCGGTAAACGCCCCTGTTATTGGCGCTGATGTCACCAATATGGACGATCTGAAGAACCTGTTCGAAGGCGCTATGAAACACTTTGGCGGCCAAATAGATTTCGTACTTCACTCAGTAGGTATGAGCCTGAACGTTCGGAAAAACAAACCTTACACCGAAATAGACTACGGTTTTAACCAAAAGACATTAGATATATCGGCTATGTCGCTGCACCGGGTATTGCGTACGGCCTGGGACCTTGATGCCATCAGTGATTGGGGCAGCGTGGTAGCGTTGACCTATATAGCTGCACAACGGGTATTCCCTGATTATAACGAAATGGCAGATGCGAAAGCATTGCTGGAAGGCGTTGCCCGCAACTTTGGGTACCATTATGGAGTAAAAAAGAAAGTTCGTATCAATACTGTTTCTCAATCACCTACTCAAACTACTGCTGGTAGCGGCGTAAAAGGGTTTGATGGTTTTATTTCCTATGCGGAGAAAATGAGCCCGCTGGGTAATGCTTCAGCCGATCAGTGTGCTGATTACTGTGTTACGCTGTTCAGCGATTTAACCAGAATGGTTACCATGCAGAACCTGTTCCATGATGGCGGTTTCTCCTTTACCGGGGTTACGCAGGCTGTTATTGAGCAAATGGAGAAATAGGGAGTAAGAAGTAAGATATTATTGAAAGGGTTTCTCTGATAAGAGAGGCCCTTTTTTTTAGTTGACAAGTTGATCAGTTGACCAGGATGAAGACAGTGAAAGAGGTGATAGGGGTGACAGGGAATGGGAATGTTACATGCTCGCGAACCCTTTCAGGTTTCACGTTTCTCGTTTGACAGCTTGTCCCGACTTGTCGGGATTTCACGATTACCGGCCCCGAGCGCAGCGAAGGCCGGATTGCCAACTGCCGACTCAGAATTGCCGATAAAAAAACCGACCGCTTTACAGCGACCGGTTTGCACTATTTTTTAGCCATGGGCTTTAATACTCATCTTCATTAAAGAAGAAGTCATCCTGGCTTGGATAGTCCGGCCAGATGTCTTCAATACCTTCATAAATTTCACCTTCATCTTCAAGTTCCTGAAGATTTTCTACCACTTCAATGGGTGCACCGCTACGGATCGCGTAGTCAATCAGCTCATCTTTGGTGGCAGGCCACGGTGCATCTTCGAGATAGGATGCAAGTTCTAATGTCCAAAACATGTGGTTATCCTGTTTAAAGTTTTAAATCCACGTACAGTTATTAAAATTAGGGTCGGAGAAAGCCTGATAAATCCTGTTCCCCTCACCCTCAATTTTTCGCAAAAGTAACCCTCCTAATGAAAAAACCAAATCTATCTTTGAAAGATAATGGAAGGAATTCTTAAAAAATTTCCCCAAATGGATACTATGAACGGGAAGCCAATGGTTTGTAGTATCTTGACCCCATATTAGAAGTAATTCACAACACATGTTAACAGCGACGAATATTCAAAAATATTATGGCCAGTTATGGGTTTTGAAGGGTGTTGACCTGGAAATAAAACAGGGCGAAATAGCCAGTATAGTAGGGCCTTCCGGTTCCGGAAAAAGTACGTTGTTGCACATTTTAGGAACACTGGATAAGCCGGATAAAGGGGAGGTCTTGGTGGGAAATGAACGCATTAATTTCCTGAATGAGAAGCGGATGGCGGCCTTTCGCAATAAGCATGTGGGTTTTGTGTTCCAATTTCACCACTTGTTGCCCGAATTCACTGCCCTGGAGAATGTTTGCATCCCCGGCTGGATGGCCGGCCGGAGCAAAAAGGAAGTGGCTGACCATGCTTTATCGTTATTACAAATGTTGGGATTAGAAAAACGTATCGATAATAAACCTAATCAATTGTCTGGCGGCGAACAACAACGGGTAGCTGTAGCCCGCGCCCTCATCAATAAACCTGCTATTATTTTTGCCGATGAGCCTACCGGCAACCTCGATTCGGCCAATGCCCGCGAGCTTCATCAGCTGTTCTTCACCCTGCGGCAACAGTTCAATCAAACCTTTTTAATTGTTACACACAATGAAGAACTGGCGCAAATGAGCGACCGCCTGCTACATATGAAAGATGGGAAAATAGTTTAATTGATCCTGGGTTTCCAGGGGATTTCTGCTATATTCATCTGATGGCCTGTATAACGGGCCAGTACAAATAAGTAATCGCTGAGGCGGTTGAGGTATTTCAAAATAATGGGTTCCACTTCCTCGCTTTCCTGGTCAAGACGAACGCAACAGCGCTCAGCACGGCGGCAAACGCAGCGGGCTATGTGTAACTGAGAAAGAACCGGGTGGCCACCTGGCAGAATAAAACTTTTCATGGGAGGAATGATCTCGTTCATTCGGTCCATTTCCTTTTCCAGCAGGGTAATATCTTCTTCCTTCAGATCGGGGATCCGCATTTTAGGCTCTTTAACCGGATCACAGGCCAGTGAGGCGTTCATGGTAAATAACCGGTCCTGCACTTCAGCCAGCAGGTCTCTGGCGGCTGCATCAGTAAGCAGGTCGCGGCATAAGCCTATAAAGGAGCTTAATTCATCTACTGTTCCATATGCCTCAATACGCAGGTGCGATTTGGGAACTTTTGTTCCACCAATTAATGAAGTAGCACCTTTATCGCCGGTTTTAGTATATATCTTTTGTGCCATGAGTTTTTTAATGAAGGAAATGTAAATGTTAGTGCTTTGTTTCTAACCAACACCGCTTCCAACTGAATTCTTCCTGGTTAACTGATCAACTGGCTAACTGATCAACTTTTACTCCCCTTATAACCCTGCCAACTCATCAACAACTGCTTTAACCCTATCACTCTCAATCAATCCATCACGTAACCGCACGATCCGGTGGGCGTGATTAGCAATATCTTCTTCATGGGTTACCAGAACAACGGTGTTGCCTGCGGCCTGTATTTCACCAAAGATCTGCATGATCTCTATAGAGGTCTTGGTATCGAGGTTACCGGTAGGCTCATCGGCCAAAATAAGGGAGGGATTGTTCACCAATGCCCGGGCAATGGCCACACGTTGGCACTGACCACCCGATAATTCATTTGGCTTGTGATGGCTTCTGTCTTCCAGCCCCACTTTTTTTATCACCTCCATGGCCATTTCGGTTCGTTGCTTGCGCGACACACCGGCATACACCAGGGGTAACGCTACATTTTCCAGTGCTGTAAGCCGGGGAAGCAGGTTGAATTGCTGGAACACAAACCCGATCTCTTTATTACGCACATCGGCCAGGTTATCATCTGGCATTTTACTTACATCCTGACCATTCAAAATATACCGGCCGCCAGTAGGGGAGTCGAGACAGCCAAGGATATTCATCAGGGTACTTTTACCGGAACCGGATGGCCCCATCAGCGCTACATATTCATTTTTTTGAATGTTCAGGTTAATGCCTTTCAATACCGGCAATTCCTGTTTACCCATGTAGTAGCACTTGCGAATACCCTCAAGATGAATGATTGAATTCATAGAAAAAGTTTACTCCTGTTTTTTAATGACCTTAGGCACTTTAAAGAACGTTCCGTCTGAATCAGGTGCGTTTTTAAGCGCTTCCTCGCGGGTAATGGAACCTTTTACCTCATCTTCGCGCAACACATTGAGCGCATCAGTCATATGTAAAAGCGGTTCCACCCCTTCCGTATTTATTTCATTCAGTTTGTCGACAAAATGAATCATTCGTTGCAGGTCTTTCTTAATTATTTCTTTCTCCTGATCATTAAACTGCAGGCGGGCCAGGTTGGCCAGGTTGTGTACCAATGCGTCATTTACTTCCATGCAAACAAAAATAACTGATTATTTGGAATGGAAAGGCAGCAGGCAGTGGGCAAAGGGCAAAAGGTACTTATGAGAGGCGGGATTAGCGTATAAATGCCGGGAAAAGGCTGTATTGCCCTGCACCCTTTTTTCTTATCTTCGCCCTCCTTATGCAAAGTGTTAAGAAAGAGATTGTCATGGGCGGTATACGCCCCACGGGTTTTTTACACCTCGGTAACTATTTTGGGGCGTTGCGCAACTTTGTGCGTATGCAGGAAGAATATACCTGTTTCTTTATGCTGGCCGACCTGCATTCATTAACTACCCATCCTGATACAAAAGAGTTAAAAACTAATATACACCGGGTACTGGCCGAACACCTGGCCAGTGGTCTCGATCCCGATAAATGCGCCTTGTACTGTCAGAGCCATGTTTATGAAACCTCAGAGCTGTATTTGTATCTGAATATGTTGTCAATGGTAGGGGAGTTGGAAAAGACCCCCACCTTTAAAGATAAGGTTAGGCAACATCCACAAAATGTAAATGCAGGCTTGTTGACCTACCCGGTATTACAGGCAGCCGATATATTGTTACACCGCGCCAAACTGGTACCGGTGGGTAAAGACCAGGAGCAACACCTGGAAATGGCCCGCAATATTGCAAACCGCTTTACACATCGTTACAGTGAAGTATTTCCTGAACCAGTGGCGTTTAATTATGGCAGCGAGCTTATAAAAGTGCCAAGCCTCGATGGCGGCGGTAAAATGAGTAAGAGTGAGAATCAATACGCTACCTTATACCTCAGCGATCCCGATGACCTGATCCGCAAAAAAGTAATGAAGGCAAAAACCGATAGCGGTCCCACAGAGCCTAACACGCCCAAACCCGATTACATCGAGAACATCTTTTTGTTGATGAACCTGGTAAGCGCTCCGGATGTTGTAAAGAAATTTGAAGAAGACTATAACACATGTACCATCAGGTATGGTGATATGAAAAAGCAACTGGCCGAAGACATGGTACGCTTTATAGCTCCAATCCGCGAAAAAGCCGAAGCTATTCAACAGGATACCGATTATTTGAAAAAAGTAATGATCCAGGGAGCTGAAAAAGCCCGGGCGAGTGCACAGGCTACCATGCTGGAAGTTCGCCAGGCCATTGGTCTGAATTATTATTAAAAAAGATCGGTCAACAGGTTTAAAACCGGAAAGAATTAATATCTTAAATTTTTGATTGTCCCCACAAATCGGGACGAAACGGGATAGAACTCTATAATAATGGCAAAAACTAAGAAACCGAAGCATATTGCTGTAGCGGGTAATATCGGTGCGGGCAAAACTACGCTCACCGAACTCCTCAGTAAACATTATCGCTGGATACCCCAGTTTGAAGACGTAGACCACAACCCTTACCTCTTCGATTTTTATGACGATATGCCCAGGTGGAGTTTTAACCTGCAGATCTATTTCCTCAACAGCCGGCTTAGACAACTGAACGATATTCACCGTGGTACAGAAACCATAGTGCAGGACCGCACTATATATGAAGATGCCTACATCTTCGCGCCTAACCTGCATGAAATGGGGTTAATGAGCAAACGCGATTTCGATAACTACTTTATGTTTTTTGAAACATTAAAAACAATGGTGCAACCACCCGATCTGCTCATCTATCTGAAAGCATCGGTGCCAACCCTGGTTGCGCAAATACAGAAACGCGGTCGTGAATATGAAGAGAATATCCGGCTTGATTATCTGAAACGCCTCAACGACTTCTACAATAAATGGATCGATGGATACAAAGAAGGCCCCCTGTTGGTAATAGACATCGATAAGAACAAATTTCCCGAGAACGATGAACACCTCGGCGAGATCATCCGAAAGATTGATTCCCAGTTATACGGTTTGTTTTAATGATGGTGATAATTGGCAAAAGGAGCTGTTTCCTTTAGCTCCTGTTCAATTTTTGAGAGCCATGCAGACTGGTTAAGCCTGTTACGCGAGTAATCGGTTTCCTGATCGTATTGAGTTTGTTCAAGCCGGTGTTGTTTCATCGCGTCTTCATACAGCTTGTTAAGATCGCTGCTGGCGGTTTTGGCATTGAAGTGATATTCCTTTACCAGTTTGTTCAGTTTGCGGGCGTAAATTTCTGCAATATCAAAATGGCCCTGTTCATGGGCCAGCACCTCATTGTTCTTTATGCGCACCCAGGAGCGGTTTTTATCGAAATTGCAGGAAATGGAATATTCAAATCCCTTTTCATTGTAACCATATTCGATATTGATACTGCTGCTGGTAAGGGCAGCGTTTGGTGCATGCGGATCGGGAGTGCCTTTGAAATCGCTCCAGGTAAGTTTGCGGGAGGCGCTCCAGGGAATCAGGTTATTCGCCTGTATAACGGTAATACACACCATTAATAATAACAACGCGGCTTTGCTCATAATTGATTTCCCACCTATGGTTATCAATGCTCACCGGCAGGAAGGATGATTAATACACCAGCAACTTAACTCAAATAGATGGAAACAGATTCCTAAAATTTTTGAAAATAAGCACCCGGGTAAAGCATAAAAGGTTGTCCCTTTTTAAGAGACAACCTTTTCTATGGCAAAGTAATCGTTGAGACCGAAATGCTTTTTACAAAAAGCGTTCTAATATCATTAAAAAAACTGAAACTAAAACAAAAAAAGTCGATTATATTTTCGGAGCTGCTGCCAGTACTTCCGGCGTAACCCCCGATGCATATTTTTCAAAATTGGTAATGAACTGTTTAGCCAGATTTTCGGCTGCTTTGTCGTAAGCAGTTTTATCGGCCCAGGTATTGCGTGGGTTCAATATAGCTTCGGGTACTCCCGGACAGCTGGTAGGAACCGCCATTCCAAATACCGGGTTCATATCATATTCAACAGTGTCGAGTTGGCCATCCAGTGCTGCACTGATCATGGCGCGGGTATAGGCCAGCTTCATGCGATTGCCGGTACCATATGAACCGCCCGTCCAGCCGGTGTTGATCAACCATACCTTTACGTTGTGCTTTCTCAGTTTCTCACCCAACATACTGGCGTACTGGCCAGGGTGCAATGGTAAGAAGGGCGCGCCAAAGCAAGCGCTGAAAGTAGATTTGGGTTCAGTTACACCCGCTTCTGTGCCTGCTACCTTGGCAGTGTAACCAGAAATGAATTGGTACATGGCCTGGGCAGGTGTGAGTCGCGATACTGGGGGCAGAACGCCATAGGCATCGCAGGTTAAAAAGAAAATATTTTCGGGTATACCACCTTGCGCAGGTTCAATTGCATTACTGATGTAGTTTAATGGGTATGAAACACGCGTATTTTCAGTGATGGCTTTGTTGGTGAAGTCAATTTCGTTAGTGCCCGCATAGAAATTGGTATTCTCAACCAGTGCGCCACCGCGGATGGCTGAAAAAATAGCCGGCTCTTTTTCTTGACTCAGATCAATACACTTGGCATAGCAGCCTCCTTCAAAGTTAAAAACGCCGTTGTCGGTCCAACCATGTTCGTCATCACCAATCAACTTCCGGTTAGGGTCGGCGCTTAAGGTAGTTTTACCGGTTCCACTTAAACCAAAGAACAGGGCCGTGTCACCATCCTTGCCAATGTTGGCAGAGCAGTGCATGCTCAGAACACCTTTGTCGTGGGGTAAAATATAATTGAGAATAGAGAAAATGCCTTTTTTGATCTCGCCGGTATAACCGCTGCCGGCAATTAAAATGGTGCGGTGTTTAAAACTGATCACGGCTGCATTGTGTTGACGAACGCCGCATTCTTTAGCATCGAGATGTAAGCCGGGAGCTGCCAGTATATGCCATTCGGGAGTGAAATTTTCCAACTCTTCTTCCTCTGGGCGCATAAACATGTTATAGGCAAACAGGTTGGCCCAGGGATTGTCATTAACTACACGAATATTCAGCCGATAACGCGGATCGGCACAGGCTTGTGAGTCACGGACCCATAATTCTGGCTGTGCGTTCAGGTAGTCAAGGATTTTTTTACGTATGCAGTGAAAATATTTTTCCTCCAGAGGAATATTGAAGTCATTCCAATGAACGGAATTTTCAGTGATCTCATCTTTAACAATGAACTTGTCCTTGGGACTACGGCCCGTAAATTCCCCAGTTTTTACTACCAATGCGCCTGTGTTATTCAGTTCGCCCTGGTTTAATCGTAAAGTGTCATGCACTAACTCTTCAGCACTTAACTGATAATGCAATGTGTTGGTTGAGTGCAGCCCCAGCTCCTCAAGTCCTGTTGTTGGGATTGCAATGGTTGATAATGACATACAAGCGTTCGTTTGTTGATGGCTCAAAGATATAATTAAAATTTATCCATACCAATGGCGGTAATCGACACATTTTTGAATATTATCTAATTACATGGGTAAATAATTGTGAATTATCTATCTAACGTCTGTTAGTATAAAACCGGATTGATTGCTCACCGGGTTTTGCTGAATGGGCACTAAAAACCTGAATTTTGTATGATTGTTGGTCAGTGTTTGGGAGGTGAAAATGCGCGTGAATGGGGTGCCAGCTGCATGGCTACGCGTTTTAGCCCTGCAACTCCTTGTATGCTTGGGGCTTGTATCCTTGCAATTGGGTGCTTTTCATTTATTTTTACCGCCTCAATTAAAAGTACCTTGTTTACAATAAAACAATAACTACATGAAGTATCTGCCACTCGATCCTGCCATCTTTATACAGAACCGTAAAAGTTTTGTAGCCCGGATGGATAAAAATGCCATTGCCATCTTTAACAGCAATGATGAGCTGCCTACCAATGGCGATGCCACGCACCGGTTCAAACAAAACAGCGACCTGTACTGGTTATCTGGTATTGACCAGGAAGACACCATGGTGATCCTTTTCCCTGGTAACCCCGATCCCAAATTGCGGGAAGTGCTGGTATTGGTTCGTCCCAATGAAATGAAAGAGAAATGGGATGGAAGGCGTTTACGGGCAGAAGAAGCCAAAAAGATGTCGGGCATTCAAACCATCCTCTGGCTTGATAGCCTGGATGCTGTTTTACAGGGTTGGATCCATTTGGCCGATACCATTTATCTGAACACCAATGAAAACGACCGCAAATCGAACTGGGTGCCTGTACGCGATTACCGCTATGCAGAAGAAATGCGGCAAAAATTCCCGCTGCACCAGTACAAGCGCAGCGCCCGTATTATGAAGGACCTGCGGGCCATAAAATCGCCGCAGGAAGTTGCTGTAATGCAGCAGGCAATAGATATAACCCATAAAACGTTTGAACGACTGTTGAAATTCATTAAGCCGGGGGTGATGGAGTATGAGATTGAAGCAGAGATCTGGCACTCGTTCCTCTCGCAACGGGCA
Source organism: Niastella soli (assembly GCF_017742245.1). GTDB lineage: Bacteria > Bacteroidota > Bacteroidia > Chitinophagales > Chitinophagaceae > Niastella > Niastella soli. Next base: position 415,565 of record NZ_JAGHKO010000001.1, on the reverse strand, counting down.
ACGGCACCGGCTTATAGCAGTATTATCGCCAGTGGCGACCGCGCCCGCATCCTGCATTATGTATTCAATAATCAGGAGTGTAAAGATGGGGAGCTGGTGTTAATGGATTTTGGCGCTGAGTACGGCGGGTATTGTGCCGATCTGACACGTACGGTCCCGGTGAATGGAAAGTTCAGTAAACGACAAAGGGAAGTGTATAATGGATGTTTACGCCTGCATGACTATGCGAAAAGTATTTTAAAACCAGGCATCAGCATCCTGGATTATACAGATAAAGTAGGGGCGGAAGCCTCCAAAGTATTTGTGAAACTGGGTTTGTTAAGTGCGGCAGATGTGAAGAACGAAGACAAGGACAACCGCGCTTACCGCAAGTATTTATATCATGGTATTTCGCATCACCTGGGTATTGATGTGCATGACCTGGGTACCCGTAGCGAGCCCATTAAACCAGGAATGGTTTTCACCATTGAACCGGGTATCTATATAGAACAGGAACAAATGGGCATCCGCATCGAAAACAATGTATGGATCACCAAAACCGGCAATAAAGACCTGATGGCCAAGATCCCCATCAAGGCGGAAGACATCGAAGCCATTATGAAAAAATAAACGAAAAAGAATAAGCTAATTTGCATTCATGAAACACATACCAAACCTGTTCACGTTACTCAATTTGTTCTTTGGCTGTATTGCTATCATATACATATTACAGAATGGAATTATTATTGTGACTGATGAGCAGGGGACACAATTGCTGGAAGTTCCTGAAAAAATAGGACTGGCTTCCTTGTTCATTGCACTGGCTGCTGTGGTGGATTTTTTAGATGGGTTTGTTGCCCGTCTGTTCCATGCTTCTTCAGCCCTGGGCAAACAACTCGATTCTCTGGCCGATGTGGTTAGTTTTGGTGTGGCGCCAGGCATGATCGTGTACCAGTTTTTGCGCTTGAGTTATGCCGGCATGCCCGATGGGGTTCAAGCGCCTGTTATACTGTTATTGCCTGCCCTGTTGATACCCTGTGCAGCAGCTTATCGCCTGGGCAAGTTCAATATCGACGATTCACAGCAATTCGGCTTTAAAGGCGTACCTACGCCCGCAGCAGGCTTACTGGTAGCATCATTGCCGCTTATTTACTGGTATTCGAATGCCGAGGTGGCGAGCATACTGCAGAATCGTTGGGTGTGGTATGGTATAATTGTGGTGCTGAGCTATTTAATGGTAAGCAATTTGCCGTTGATGGCGCTGAAATTTAAAAATTTTTCAGTGAAAAGCAATCTGCCTAAGCTTATTTTGCTGGCAGCAGCCATAATAGCCGCTATATTATTAAAATGGATGGCAGTACCGGTTGTATTTATTCTTTACATCATCTTATCTTTGGCGTTCAAAAATAAAACCACATGACCTATACAGTTCAGGTGAAGGTAATGCCGTTAAAAGAATTGCTCGATCCGCAAGGAAAAGCCGTAATGGGTGGATTGCAAAATCTGGGATTGGGTAATATTCAGGATGTACGGGTAGGAAAGAACATTACCCTGCAGGTAGAAGCCAACACCCCTGATCAGGCAAAAGCAATTGCCGAAGAAGCCTCCAAGAAGCTACTCGCTAATCCAGTAATGGAGTATTTCGAAATCGTAATTAACTAACGTTTTGATAAGCTAATATGTTAATGTGCCTCTTTGTTGGAAGCATGTTAACATATTAGCGCATTATCAATTATGCTTTATATAGTTCCCACCCCCATTGGCAATTTGCAGGATATTACGCTCAGGGCCCTGGAGGTGTTGAAGCAGGTTGATCTGATACTGGCTGAAGATACCCGCACCTCGAGCAAATTGTTAAATCACTATCAGATATCGCGGCCGCTTACAACCTATCACCAGCATAACGAGCATCAGATAGTGCCACATCTCACCAGCCAGTTACTGGAAGGTAAGACCATGGCTATGATATCAGATGCCGGCACTCCGGGTATTTCCGATGCCGCGTTTTTGCTCGTGCGCGAATGTATTAAGCAAGGTATAAAAGTAGAATGCCTCCCCGGCGCTACCGCATTTGTTCCCGCCCTGGTGAACAGTGGGCTTCCTATGACCCGCTTTACGTTTGAAGGTTTCCTTCCGCCTAAAAAGGGACGTCAAACCATGTTAAAAAAACTGGCCGAAGAAGATCGCACTATGATCATTTATGAATCACCGCACCGACTACTTAAAACCCTGCAGGAGTTTGTTCAATACTTTGGTGCCGATCGTTTATGCAGCGTAAGCCGTGAGCTTAGTAAAATGTATGAAGAAAATGCACATGGTACGTTGCAGGAGTTGGTTACACACTTTCAACAAAAAGATGTTAAGGGGGAGATTGTTATTGTCTTAGCTGGGAAGGAGGTGATAAAAGGTAATTCAAGAGATGAAAGTGGTGAATGAGATGTGAATTTGAAAGTTGACCAGTTGATCAGTTGACCAGGATGAAGCGCGAACCCTTTCAAGTTTCACGTTTCTCGTTTGACAGCTTGTCCCGACTTGTCGTGATTTCACGATTACCGGCCCCGGGCGCAGCGAAGGCCGGATCGCCGACTGCCGACTTGTCCGCCGAAGCCTTGGCGTAAGCGGATTCAACGCTCACCATTGCCCACTCTTCACACTATTAACTATTTTTTTGTTTTCAGTATAGCAACAAGGTTTGAAATTTGCATGGTAACCTATAAATATGCATTTAGTTATGAAAAAACTCATTAGTTATTGCCTGGCGTTGACGCTTACTTTTGCCATATATAATACCGCTGATGCACAGGTGCGTAAAGTACCAGCTGAAGTAACCGAAGCGTTCAGACAGAAATACCCCACCGCACTGAATGTAGAATGGCGCGACCGCTTAAGCGGGTTTACCGCCTCCTTCGATCAGAATAATATCCACTACGAAGCAAAATTTACCAATAAAGGCTTTTGGCAAAGTACCGAGAATAAAGTTCCGGATGCAGACATTCTCCCCGCTGTAAAAGAGGGCTTTCAAAAAAGTAAATATGCTGAAGAGTGGTCTATAAAACAGGCTTATAAAATAGACCTGCGCGAAGCCAAAACACAATACCGCCTCGATATTCAGAAAAATGATATCCTGAAAAAACAATTGTTTTTCGATAGCACCGGCCGGATGCTAAGAGATAATATCACCCTATAGGATCTTAATATAACTACATATATAAAAAAACAAGTCCCCCCGATACCTCGGGGGGATTCCTGTTTATGCTGTTGAATGTGAAAAGCAGTAAAAATTCTTCTAATGGAATGCCCACAAATCTATTACATATTAATTTATAATAACAAATCTGACTTTTTTTCTGCTGAAAACTTGAATTTGATCAAGCATAACGGGCTTGTTGTTGATCTGTGACAACAGCCGCTTACAACTTATAACTATTTATAATTTTTCTTTTTTAATTACCTTCCGCACTTGAAAACTTTATTTAAACAAAATACTTACATGATGCGTAAGAGGATTTATACACTGACGACCTGTACTCTGTTAACAGTGGTGGCGTGGGCACAACCCGACAGGTGGCAACAGCGGGTGAAATACACGATGGATGTTGCCATGAATGTAACTACCAACCGGTTTACCGGTAAACAACGGTTGGAGTATACCAATAACTCTCCCGATACCCTTAAAAAAGTATTCTATCACTTATACTGGAATGCCTTTCAACCAAATAGTATGATGGACAGTCGCAGCCGCGCATTGGGACAAAAAACTACCAATGGCCGTGCCGACTGGGACCCTCGTGTAAAGGACCGTATTCAGAACCTGAAACCAGATGAAATAGGTTATCAAAAGGTGTTGTCGTTAAAAATGAACGGCATAGCGTTGAAGTACACCGTGGATGAAACAATTCTGGAAGTACCGCTTACTGTACCGATCCTGCCCAAAGCCAAAGTGGTGTTTGAAATGGAATTTGAGGCGCAGGTGCCTTTACAGATCAGACGGAGTGGCCGCGATAACCCGGGTACTGGTGTACGTTACTCTATGAGCCAGTGGTATCCCAAAATGTGTGAATACGATTATGAAGGCTGGCATCCCACCCCTTATATAGCGCGTGAGTTTTATGGCGTATGGGGCGATTATGAAGTGAACATTACCATCGATAAAAAGTACATGATCGGTGGAACAGGCTATTTACAAAACCCCAACCAGATAGGTTTTGGATACCAGGACCCTGGGGTAAGAATGGCGGCGCCTACAGGTCCCACCTTAACCTGGCGTTTTGTAGCGCCCAACGTGCATGACTTTATGTGGGCGGCTGATCCTGATTACGTGCATTTGACCCGCACTATTGCCGGCGGTCCGGTTATTCACGTGATCTACAACCGTGAAGAAGACCTGCTGCGCAGAACATACGAAGCAATGCCTGCCGATAAGAAAAAGAATTATGCCAATGCAGATGCCTATATTAAGTGGTTTGATGCGGAGTGGAACCGCATAGCAGATGCCGCTGTAACCGTGTTGCCTTTTATTGAAAAGAAATTCGGCGCTTACCCTTACAAACAATATACATTTATCCATGGGGGCGATGGGGGGATGGAATATCCCATGAGTACCCTGATTGTTGGCCCCAGTGTAAGCACTGCCTTTCATGAATGGATGCACAGCTGGTACCAGGGTATGCTGGGCACTAATGAATCGGAATATGGCTGGATGGATGAAGGCTTTACAAGCTACGCTGCAGCCCTGGTCACTAATTATTATCAAACAGTTTCAGGTTCTGCTGTAACAGAAACAACCGCAGGTACAGGTCCGCGTAAGAAAACGCTGGTTGATTCGCTTACAAAAAGCAGATCGTTCCTGGGCACTGCCAGTCCGCACGAAGATGCTTATGACAATTACTTCGGACTGGTGGCCAGCCGCCTGGAAGAACCGTTAACTACCCATGCCGATCACTTTGAAACAAACTTTGCTTACAGCCTTGCTTCGTATTCAAAGGGAGAGGTGTTTATAGAACAATTGGGATACGTTGTAGGAGCACAGATGCGCGATAAGATCCTGATGGATTATTATAACCAATGGCGCTTCAAACATCCTAATGTAAATGATTTTATTCGCGTAGCAGAAAAGGCCAGTGATATGAAGCTGGACTGGTACCGCGAATACTTTGTGAATACCACCAAGACAATTGACTATGGTATAGATAGTTTGTGGGAAGAAGGGGGGAAAACAAAGATCAGGTTAAAACGCCTGGGCAATATGCCAATGCCTATTGATCTGCTGGTGACATTTAAAGATGGCAGCAAGCTGATGGCTTATGTGCCCATGTATTTGATGTTTGGGGAGAAACCGGTAGAGGATGCTGCCATTCCCCGCAATGTATATGAGCCCTGGAAGTGGACCCATCCCCAATACACCCTGGAAGTAATTCACAAGATCACTGATCTGAAGGTTATTGAAATTGATCCTTCCATGCGAATGGCTGATGTTGATAGAAAGAATAACAAACTGGATATTCCCTGGTAACAGGATGATCCTGAGAATAAAAAAACGTCCTCCTGAAGGTAAGGGAGGACGTTTTTTTTGTAACTAAACAGGTACTTAATCAAAAAGGCCGCTCCTCAACGAACGGCCCCCTTAAAATAAGGTTATTGACGAACAGAGCACAGGAAGGTAAAATGGCATGTAAGTATTTGATGTGACAACCAGATGCAAATCTAGGCTCGTATTAATATTAAAACAATACTACTTTGTGGGTAATTTTGTTCCTTTAACACGACCTAATCCCTCCGGATTACCGTCCAAAGAACTTATTAATAGCTTCAACGCGATTATTTACATGTAACTTTTCGTATATGTGATATACGTGTTTTCGCACTGTTTCCTGGCTGATGAATAAACTGGCGGCTATTTCTTTATACAGCATACCTTTAGCCAGTAATTCCAGGATCTCTTTTTCACGATTCGATAAAACGCTGAGAGAGTTCTCCGCAGCTTCAGCGCCCGCTTTATTTTGTTGAAAGGCCGCTACTACTTTACGAGCGATCTGACTGCTCATGGGAGCACCGCCTTCCTGTAATTCCCTAATGGCTTCCAGTAACTTATGAGGAGCTGTTTTCTTTAAAATATATCCACTGGCGCCGGCGCTTAATGCTTCAAAGATCTTTTCATCGTCTTCATACACCGTACACATCATAAAAAGGATCTCAGGATAATCTGATTTCAGGTGTTTCACTACATCGATCCCACTTTCGCCTTCACCCAGGTTTATATCCATCAGCACAACATTCGGCTTCAGATCAGGGATTTTCACCAGCGCTTCTTCTGCAGTTGCACTACTTCCCAACAACTGGTATCCTTCCGACATCGTTACGATCTGTTCCAGAGCAGACCGAATATCTTTTGTATCATCAACAATACATACAGTAATATCCATCATGGTACAAAGTTCAGTTTTTTGCCGAAACGTAAAATACCACTTTAAGGTAGTTTTACTTACTATACATAAAAACATTCATTGTTTGTCATTGAATGTTAAATACATAGAATTGACTATTGAAAGAAGCATATAGCCGCCGGTCATCCCGCTTTGGGGATAACTAACAATGGCTAATTACTTTTAAAGCTTCACTTATTCAGACAGAAACGTATAACATATACTTCTCTTTGAAGTATTCCTCCTTAAAGATCTCATAGACTTCCATTAAACGGGGTCTGCAGCCGCTTTCAGAGATCTCCTGCCCCAGGTCACCGCCTTTTAAGCAAATGAGCCCGGGCTTTTGATTTTCACTGTTGGGTGATGGTTTCTTCAACAAGGGCTTTGACCAGTGCCATAGGTCTTTTAATGGCGCCACCGCTCTTGACACTACAAAGTCAAACTTTTTGTCTTTGATCTCTTCAATGCGACTATGGCGGGTAGTAACGTTCTTCAATTGCAGGCCTTCGGCTACGGCATCCACTACCTTTAATTTCTTGCCAATACTATCAACCAGCAGGAATTTTACCTCAGGGAAAAAGATGGCCAGCGGGATACCCGGAAAGCCGCCACCCGTACCCAGGTCAACAATGGTTGAACCAGGTTTAAACTCAAAAGCAGTGGCTATGGCTAAAGAATGCAGCACATGCTTTTCGTAGAGGCTTTCCATGTCCTTACGCGAAATAACGTTGATCTTGCTGTTCCAGTCGTTATACAGTTCGTCCAAAGCGGCGAATTGTTGAAGCTGAACAGGGGTGAAGTCACTGAAATACTTAGTTATCAGTGCCAGTTTTTGTTGGGCTTTCTCCATATTGAAGGAGCAAAGATGAAGTAATGTATGAACATCCAGATATCTAAAATCCACCACCAGTAAAAAAGATCCCTTTCATTCATCTTTTTCATGGCGTTGTAATAAACCACCGCCTGCCACAGGAAGCGGATCCCAAATACGCCCAGTGTCAATCGCCAGTCGAAAAAGAACATACACAACACAAACAACGGATAAACAAAAAAATGGGAGGTGGAATATAGACCTAACAGGAATTTATGAACCGGTTTGTAAAATTTGCTGGTGCTGTAGTGACGGTTCTTCTGACGGATCCAGTCGCCAAACCTACGTTTAGGTTCCGACAAAGTGAACGCTTCAGGATCGAGCACTACATTCACATTATGTTTGGTAGCAACCTGGTTAATGAACAGGTCATCATCACCGCTGGCTACGTGGTTGATGGAAGAAAAACCTTTTGTACGGAAGAACAACTCGCGTTTGTACGACAGGTTTCTGCCCACACCCATATATGGCAAACCGGCAAGCGCATACGACATATATTGCAGGGCAGAATGGAATGTTTCAAAACGGATGATCTTGTTTAAAATACCGGGCTTTTTGTTGTAGGCGCCATAACCCAGTACAATCTCAATCCCATCATGATAGGCTTCCTGCATTTTTTGTAACCAGAACTCAGAAGCAGGCACACAGTCGGCATCGGTAAGTAATAATATTTCGTGTTTGGCTTCTTTTATACCAATAGACAACGGATATTTTTTACCGGGAATACCCAGTGCTTCCTGTTCCAGGTTTATGGCCTGCAGGTTCTTAAAGGTCTTTTTAAACTCATCTAGCAGGTAACGGGTTTCGTCCTGGCTATTATGGTTTACCACAATCAACTCATGCGTGGTAGGGTAGGTTTGCACCAGCACGCCGGGTAAATATTTGGTAAGATTATTTGCTTCATCCCGGGCGCACACAATAATGCTCACCGCATGGGTTTGTGTTTTCTCTTTGGAAGCTGATTTAAAAAAAGCTACACGTCGAAAAAATGCTATATAATAAATTAACTGGATCAGAATAACCAGACAAAACAATGCAAACAGTATCCAAGGCCACCAGGTTATGAAAAACGTTTGTATCTCGCCCATAAGAGAAATTAATTTAGGCACGGTCCGTGAAGGTTTTGCACGAAAATAGGATAAACTAATGAGTTTTTAATTCGAAGTTGTACCCATCTGGTGTGAGTTTCAGCAGAAAAATTATTGTATTGATTATGGTAAATATTTGGTGAAAGGCAATGGGCAGTGGGGGAATACAGGTCAAAGCAGAAAGCCTGAAGCCGAAAGCAAATACAGGCCGCAAGCTTCACGCCGCAAGCAATACCCTCAACGCGGCATCCGCGTCGCGGTCCATTGCCCATTGCCTATTCAATGTCGTTTAGTTAATGCTTGTTTTGAGGCATCCCCTCCTGGGAGGGGTAGGGGTGGGTTTATAATGTTAATATCATTATTCTGTGTTTCATAATAGGTTAATCAAATTAATACCGTTTATGTGCAGCACCCCGCGGCCTCCCGATGCATCGGGAGGATTTAGCGCTCTCCATTTCGCTTAACTAAACGACATTGATTGCCCATTGCCGTCTGCCTTCCCCCGAAACAGCCATTAATAAAGCCGATGCAACATATTATCTTTGCAGCCCAATAAAATAAAAATGGCTGCATTACAATTCACTTTACAACATACCGATAACCAGACAAAAGCCAGGGCAGGACATATTGTCACCGATCATGGTGAAATTGCCACGCCTATCTTCATGCCGGTTGGTACCGTTGGCAGTGTTAAGGCGGTGAGCCAACAACAGTTGAAAGAAGAAGTAAATGCATCCATCATATTAGGTAACACGTATCACCTGTATTTGCGTCCCGGTACCGGAGTAATGGAAAAAGCGGGTGGTTTACACCGTTTTAATGGCTGGGACCGGCCCATTTTAACAGATAGCGGCGGTTACCAGGTATTCTCTCTGGCCGGTACCCGTAAAATAACTGAAGAGGGTGCCTTGTTTCAATCTCATATCGACGGGTCCAAACATATGTTTTCGCCTGAAGCAGTAATGGATATACAACGGACCATTGGCGCCGACATCATCATGGCATTTGATGAATGTCCGCCATACCCCAGCGAGTATAAGTATGCCGAAAAGTCGATGCACCTGACCCATCGCTGGCTTGACCGTTGTTTTAAACGTTTTAACGAAACTCCTGATAAATACGGGTATACCCAAAACCTGTTCCCAATTGTGCAGGGAAGTACCTATACTGACCTGCGTAAAGCTTCCTGTGAATACATAGCCTCCAAGGAAGCCACTGGAAATGCCATTGGCGGTTTAAGTGTTGGTGAACCAGATAACATGTTGTATGACCTGTGCGGTTTGTGTTGTGATAATTTGCCGGTTCATAAGCCCCGTTATTTGATGGGGGTGGGTACGCCCTGGAATATCCTGGAATGTATTGCCCTGGGCATAGATATGTTTGATTGCGTAATGCCCACCCGCAATGGACGAAATGCCATGCTGTTCACTTCCCAGGGTGTAATTAATATCGATAATAAAAAATGGGAGCACGATTTTTCTCCACTCGATGAGGGCATTGATTGTGTGGTGAGCAATTACTATTCTAAAGCCTACCTGCGTCACCTGGTAAAAGCGAAAGAAATACTGGGACTTACCATTGCCAGCGTTCATAACCTTGCCTTCTATTTATGGTTGGTGCGCCAGGCAAGACACCATATTCTGCTCGGAGATTTTAACGGTTGGAAGAATGAGATGGTGGTTCGTTTACAAACGAGATTGTAAGAAGGCAATAGGCAACGGGCAATAGGCAGTAGGAATACAGCCCAGGTCGAATGCCTAAAGCTGAAAGCAAAAACAACTCAAGATATAAAGCTTAAAGCCGAAAGTCAAAACAGCTGCCAGCCGCAGCTTCACGATGCACGCCGTCGTGGCAATGGTGGCCGCGAACGGACCCATTGCCCATTGCCCATTGCCTATTGCCTTTCAAAAGCTACTTCTTTTGCTTAAATAACCAGGGTAATAAACCTGCCTCAGCAAACGCATTATCCCAACTATTGTGACCCACTCCGGGATACTCAGTATATTTCACTTTAGCACCGGCAGCTTTTAGTGCATTGTTCATAAGCCGTGAATTACTAACCGGCACAGCTGGATCACTATCGCCATGAAAGATCCAGAGCGGGAATTTTCTGGCATACAGCGTTACTTTATTCGGATCACCAGCCCCACAAATGGGAATAGCAGCCGCAAAGAAATTGGGTTTACGCCACAGGAGTTCAAAGGTGCCCATACCGCCCATTGATAAACCACCCAGGTATATTTTCCGGGTGTTTACAGTACCGCTGGCCGCCAGAGTATCGAGCAGCTGGCTTACCAGGCCAAGGCTTTTTCCAATGGGTTGCTCACTTTTAATAAGGTATTGGCCCAGGGAATCTTTGTTATTAGGATCACGGATTATACGGGCCCACCAGTCTGCCTGGGGGCATTGGGGAAAGATCACAATGGCAGGGAATTGCTGGCGAATGGCTGAATCGGCAAACAGTTTGCCGCCGTGTGTTAACTGGGCTTCATTGTTATTACCCCGTTCGCCAGAGCCATGCAGGAACATAATAAGCGGGTATTTTTTATGCGCATCGTAGTTAAGCGGGTATAGGATGCGATAGCGTAATGTGTCACCACCGGTGATGAATTCTTTCTTTTCGTACAATTGCTGAAACTGGGCTGATAAATTTGTCATGGCAAAGGCCAGTAATAAGGTCAGGACAAGTCTGTGCATCGTTGTTTTCATTTGTGGTATTTCCGTAAATAAGTTTCCGTTGAAAGGCAGTGGGCAGTGGGAAAAAGGAAGACGGCAGACGGCAAATGGTTAGCGATATTTTTAAGTAATAACTATTTGCGTCGTCAAAAATCTTCCGCCTTTTAAGCGACACGCGCAGCGTGGAGCATCGTACAATATTCCATTGCCGATTGCCGAAAAAAAGCAGGGTTCTGCAATAAAGACTTTCCCGTTTCACGACTTAGGATTGATCTTTACCTTCTGTTTACCTCTGCCTACTTATCATTTCATTGCCCATTGCCCATTCCTCATTTCCCCCGGGAAGTTACTATTTTAGCAGATTCCTAAAGTTTAACTAAGAACTAATGCTTAGGCTTAGCAAACTGCCCTTTTGTTGCTACATTTGCCCCGCCGTACATTGCGTGCTATCGAATGATAAAGAAAATTGATTGGTACATATTAAAAAAGTTCATCTCCACCACCGTTTTCATGGTGTTGATCTTTTGTGTAATTGCCGTCGCGATCGATACCAGCGAAAAGGCCGATGACTTTGTGAAATCCGGGTTACCCACCTCCAAGATCATTACGCAGTATTATTTCGGGTTTGTTCCGTTCATTATTTCCATGATCTTTCCGCTGATGGTGTTCATCGCCACTATCTTCTTTACCTCCAAAATGGCGGGTAAAAGCGAGTTAATAGCCATCCTGGCCGGCGGTGTCCGGTTCAACCGAATGTTGCGCCCGTACTTTCTGGGGGCATTACTGCTGGGTGGTACTTTCTGGGTGGCAACCCAATGGTTCATTCCCAAAGCCATGTTGTTGCGTGCCAATTTTCAGGCAACCTACATAGATAGTAAAAGCTCTTACGAGCAGGGCGAGGCCGCCAAGCGTACCCGCCATTATTATTTCAGGGTCGATGCCAATACGTTTGCCGGCATGCGCAATTATGATACTGCTACCAAATCGGCCAACGATTTTTATATGGACAGGTTAAGTGGCTATAAAATGACCTATAACCTGCGGGCCGATTACCTGAAGTGGGACACTGCTAAAAAGACCTGGAAATTACAAAACGCAGTAGAGCGGAGAATTGTAGGGGTGAAGGAGATCACGAAGACCATTCCTGAAATGACGCTGAATTTGAACCTGAAGCCAAGCGAGATCAAATTCGATAAATACTTAAAGGATAAAATGACCACGCCGGAACTGGTGCGGTATATAAAAAGCGAAGAACGCCGCGGGGCCGAGAACTTGAACGACTATAAAGTAGAACGGTATCGCCGCGACGCCAACCCCATCTCAGTATTCATCTTAACATTAATAGGCGCAGTAGTAGCTGCACGTAAAACACGCGGTGGAAGTGGTTTAAACCTGGCTATAGGTATTGTTGCCGCCGCTTTCTTTGTGGTGATGGACAAGTTTTCACTCACCTTTTCTACCAAAGGAAACTTTCCTCCTATGCTCGCCGCCTGGACGCCGAACATAATATTTTCAATTTTTGCAGTCTGGATGTATCGTATTGCACCAAAATAAATATATACATTAAAGAAATATTAATATAGTTAAGCGGTTGTTGTTTATTGCGATCATAATCATTGCTGAATTAATTTTGTTCTTTTGAGGGGGTTTGTTATAACTTTAGCCAAAGTTCTATCTCATTATTACATATTTACAAATAATCATACTGCATCATGGGAATACTTAAAGATCGGTTTAAGGTAAAGGCAGAGGCACACGCGACCGAAGTAAAAGAGCTGTTAAAGCAAAATGGTTCTAAAAAAATCGGCGAAGTTCAATTGTCCCAGATCTACCAGGGAATGCGTGGAATAACCGGCCTGGTGTCAGAAACATCATTACTCGATGCAAAAGAAGGGATCCGTTTCCGTGGTTATTCAATCCCAGATCTACAAAAAAGTTTACCCAAAGTACCCGGTGGCAATGAACCTTTACCTGAAGGCTTGTTCTACCTAATGCTGATTGGCGAATTACCCGATGAAGAAGCGGTGGCCTATATTACCAGCAGCTGGCAGCGCCGTTCACATGTTCCCAATCACGTTTTTGCCGCTATTGATGCACTCCCTGTAACTGCTCACCCCATGACCATGTTTGTATCGGGTATTATGGCCCTGCAAACTGAAAGTAACTTTGCCCGCCGTTATGCAGATGGCATGAACAAAAAGGACTACTGGGATGCCGTGTTCGATGATTCAATGGACCTCATCGCCCGTTTACCCCGTGTAGCCGCTTACATATACCGTCGTAAATATCATAACAACCAGCATATTCAACCCAATGGCCTGCTCGACTGGGCTGGTAACCTGGCACACATGCTCGGTTTCGAAGATGAAAGCTTTAAAGAACTGATGCGTTTGTACATGACCATTCATGCCGACCATGAAGGTGGAAACGTATCGGCCCATACTACGCACCTGGTTGGTTCTGCGTTAAGCGATCCTTATCTGAGCCTTGCTGCGGGGATGAATGGTTTGGCTGGCCCCTTACACGGCCTGGCTAACCAGGAAGTGGTGAAGTGGATCACGGAGATGCAGCAAGAACTGAAAACTGAGGTGCCTACAAAAGGACAAATTGAAACTTACGTAAAAAATACGCTGTCTTCTGGTAAAGTGGTTCCTGGTTATGGTCACGCTGTATTGCGTAAAACCGACCCTCGTTTCACTGCCCAAATGGATTTTGCGAAACGTCATTTCCCTGAAGACCCGCTGGTACAGATCGTTTGGAATATATATGATGTAGTTCCCCCCATTCTGGAGTCACTGGGCAAGGTTAAAAACCCATGGCCCAATGTGGATGCACACAGTGGCGCCCTGCTGGTTCACTACGGCATGAAGGAGTATGAATTCTATACTGTACTGTTTGGGGTTAGCCGCTCATTAGGCGTACTGGCCAGTCTTATTTGGGACAGAGCACTGGGTTTTGCCCTCGAACGTCCGAAGTCAGTAACTACCGATCTGGTAAAATCCTGGCTCAGCGGAAAAGACGAGATCTGGGGCGACTAATTATTTCATACAGAACTTTTTATAAAACAAAGCCTTCTCGATAGATCGGGAGGGCTTTTTCATTTGGTATCGCCGGGAGACGGCCCTCCTTCTCCGCCAGTCGGCGGATTCGGCGGGCCAAGCCTTCATCCTAGGGTCATCCTAGGGGCATCCTGGGGTTATCTTAGGGTCATCTTAGGGTTAAAAGCCCAGGATAACCCCGAAATAACACCAGGATAACCGTAAGAAAACCCCAGGATATGAGCTACCATACAGAAATATTAGTTATATTCAGTATGTAAATTCTACCATTATGGCTATAAGTAATAGTGTATTGCTCCGGCTGCTTTCGGGTCAGATGAATAAAGAAATTTGTTTCAAGCAATATGGCGACAAAACCGTGGTGAGTAAATATCCCGATATGAGCGGGCGGGTCCTTAGCGCCAAACAAAAGGAGATGCAGGAAAGAATGTTCGAAGCCAATGCGGTTGCCAAGAGTATTCTGGCCGATGAGGAACTGGCTAAAGATGCACAGGTACGCTTAAATGTAACGCGTAATAAGCTGTATACAGCGTTGATAAAAGAATATTTTAAGAGCCTTAAAGAAGGCTAACGCTTAACGCTGTGTGCGCTGACTGAGCAATGGGCTGTATTTTTTCGGCAGTTGTTCTTCGTCGATAAAAACAGTATCCAGCCCGTTCTTGGTAAAGTCTATCAGCGTATAGAGATATCGCTTTTCGGTGGTAGTATCCTGTGGGTTATCTACACTGTTATCGTGGCCCTGGAACTCTTCTATGAGCGCCTGCAGATGTTTACTGCTGGTATCTCTGAAGAGCCAGCTTGTCTTTTTCAGAAAATCCCCGGCATCGCCCCAAATTTCTCCCAGTTCTATATGTGAAGTAAGACTGTCTTTTCTTCGGTCGAAAAAGAACAATTTAACGGAAGAGGGCTCATATTCCGAAGGGGTCCTTGTTAATAGACCCACACGGGCGCTATCGATCATGAATTTGTAAATGGCGAACAACTCAGGGTTTTCACTGGAATGGTGCTGCGCTATCTCAGCGGGAAATAATAAAGCATTCAGGCTGTCGATTGGGCGGCCAATGCAGGTACTGTCGTTGTTATCGGGCGAATGAACTTCCAGGGTATCGATGGCAATATTTACATACTGGGCGAACAGGCCTTTAAACCTGCCTTTGTATTCAATACCACCTTTTGATTTTATTGGTTTGGGCCGGTCGCAGCTAAACAGGGCGACCAAACCAGCCAGGAAGAACAGTTTTTTCATAACGGTGTATTAAAACTAACTCTAACACCCACCTTCGCCCCGCACTTTAAACGTAGTTTTTATTTTTTTACTGATAATTTGTATGGTGCCGGAATAGGTATATAGTTCATCAACAACCTTTTCTTCCTTCTTACGGAGGATCACTTTATAGCCCACCGCATAATATACCTCCACAGAGCTGATGGCATTCAGTTGCTTTGACTCCCGCCTGTTCTTTTTGAGCTGAATGTCCTTTCCCTTGATCCTTATAAGGGCGAAATCACCCATATCGGAGAGGAAAACATACTTTTCGTCGCTCATTTTACAGGTGTCATAGGTGAAAAATTCACCACAGCCATCAATAGAGCCGGGAATTGATTTCAGGAATTCCAATCTGGGACCGGTGAAAACTGGAGTAGTAGGGACGGTAGGTTTAACCGTCTTTTTTTCGGTTTTTTTAGGAGTACTGGGTTTTGGTTTGCTATCCTTAGCCCCGTCGCTATCGGTACAATGAGCAAACACCAGCGCAGTTAACAGAATAACAGCAAATCTTTTCATCTTTTAAATCAGGTTAGGATACCGGGTAAATCGGGCGTGAAGATACTGATTGTGCGATGAAATCCATAACCTTCCTGCTGTATTATGGATATTTATTATGTGAATTTGCCCTAACGGTCAATGCTTAAAGTGCGGTTTTAATGTGAAACCAACCAGGAATCGATTGATTGGATTAAAAAGCAGTTGGAGAATTAGCTTTGCGACAGGGCTGCCAAGTCGTGCGCGCTCTCGTTATTCTTACGGTACATTTATCCAATCCTGATTTAAGTATAATTCACACTTATTGTTCAAATAAGCACAGTTATAGGCCAAATCCACACGCTTATTAAACAGTTCACCATGTTTTTTTTTAATGATCTATTTTTGTTGTTTGAATCGATTCTTATGCGTAAAAATCCCATCACCCTGTTTAAGCATCTATTGGTGGCTGTTTGGATGCTATTGATAGTACTAAGTACTGCCTGTAAAAAGAATAATGATATAGATACTCCAGTAACAGACGATCCGGTAGTACCGGGTGACACTACAGTAGTAGGTGATTCTACAAAAGCGGGGTTGAAATTAAAATTAGTAGGTGGGGGCGGACAAACGGATACTGTTGGCCAAAGTTTAAAAGAACCGATTCTAGTTAAACTAACGCAGGATGGTCATATACCCGGCGCATTTACGATCCGTTTTGATACCTATGATTGCGACAATAATAAAATAATAAGGGCACAAGAATACTATCATCCAGGTACATATACTAAAGAGCCCCCTGATTCGGTGACAGTATCTTTTTCCTGGGAGTTAAACGGGATCATTGGTACGCAATATGCAAAGGTAACTGTTTGGGATTCATTGAAGCGCCCCCAGGATTCTTTGACTATTACCGCCACGGGTGTGAAAGCATCAGAAAAAGGCTGGCATAAGTCAGGTTGTTCACCTCAGGGTTATAGTGTGGCTTTTGCCCAACTGTCTTCAGGAAGAATCCTATCTGCTACTAACACTTTTGACTCCTTCAATAGTTATATTTATTACTCAGATGATGAAGGGGTAACCTGGACCAGGATGAAAACTTCTCCTAATATTAAGAACTATGCGAGAATGGTTACAACTCCCTCGAATGAAATGTTTTTAAGTGCCTATTATAAGAGCGTGTACTATTCAAAGGACGGTGGTTTAACCTGGGAAACCAGAAATAATATACCGACTTATGCTAGTACAGGAGATGTTTACTATACCCAATCGGGAATACTATTCTGGGCTTACTTGGGTACGGCATACCTATCAAACGATAAAGGTTTAAACTGGCGCCAAATTAACACTCCGAATCCCTATCTTTCCAAATTTTCAGATCCTGTTTCATTAAAAGATGGGACGCTGTTTGCCAAGCATTTTGAGGCGTTAGTTATCTCAACAGACGGAGGAGATAATTGGACCAAATTATGGACATTAGATAAGGACACCGCTATAACATCGGTTTATGTTGACGATAATGATTATGTGTTTGTTGGTTGTTCGAGTAAAACGGTTGGGGCCGGCTTATATGTTTCAAAAGACAGAGGTCAAACCTGGAATTATATATATCCAACTCAATACAATGGTGTATTCAAAATAAATAAATTCAATGGCGTTTATTATTTTTATGCAAGAAACGAGCATGAGTTAATTAGCACAACTGATTTGGTTACTTTTACCAGGATCGATCCCGTGAGGTCGGACGATTATTTTGTAACAAAAAATAATCATTTAATTCTTTCAACCAGCAATGGCTTCCAGTATTACGTGCCGTAATACTGGAAGCTGTTTATTTACAACGTAAGGCCCCCATCTATAACAAACTCAGAACCTGTAATAAAAGAAGCGCTTTCATCACTTAAATAAGTGACCAGTTTGGCCACATCTTCGGCCGTGCCGATCTTTTTAAGCGGGATGGTATTGGTAAGATGGTGCATTATATTATTTACAGTGGTTTCATCCATGCCTGATTTAGTCATTACTTCTGTACGGGTAGGGCCCGGGCTTACAATATTTACCCTGATCTTTCTGGGCGCCAGTTCGGCTGCAGCGGTTTTGGCTATCGAATTCAATGCTGCTTTGCTGGCCTGATAAATTGAACTGTTGGGCTTATAGGTGGAGGCTACAATGGAAGATAAGATCACCACCGAAGCTCCTTCGGCCAGCAGGGGTATAAACTTACTCAGGGTGAAATAAGCCCCTTTAAAATTGATGTCCATTACATTGTCGAAGTTTTCTTCCTCCTGGCTTTCAATGGGACCCATAGAACCCACAATGCCTGCATTGATAAACAGGATATCTACTTTACCAAATTTCTGTTGAACCCCTTTGACCAAATTGTCTGTATCTGTTAAACTGGCCTGATCGGCCACAAATGGGATGGCGCCTAATTCCTTTGCTGCTTTTTCAATAGCTTCTTTACGGCGGCCGGTGATGATCACGGTAGCGCCCTGTGCTACCAGCTCTTTGGCGGTGGCATAACCAATACCACTGTTTCCACCGGTAACAATTGCCACTTTATTGCTGAACTTTTCCATTGTTAAATATTTTTTACAAAGGTATCGGCGTATTGGTATACTTTTGTAACCAGTATCATTGAGTATACCAGTTAATTATTTTAACGATCATGAAAAGAGACCAGGCGGAAGAATTGAAGTCGCTCCAGGATACCCTTTATTTTATTGGGGGAAAATGGCGCATCCCGGTTATTAATTCCCTTTGTAATGGCAACCGGCGTTTCAGGGAAATAGAACGAAGCATTCCGGGTATAACCACCAGAATGTTGTCGAAGGAGTTGAAGGAAATGGAAATGAACAAGCTGGTTAAAAGGACCGTATACGATGATACGCCGGTTTCAGTGGAATACGAACCCACGGAATACTGCCGCACTTTTGGCAATATAATTATGGAAATGATCAACTGGGGAAGGGACCACCGCAAGTTTATTCAGAAGAATAAATGAGACAGCTACAAGCCGCAAGCTGTAAGCTGCAAGCAATACACCTCTGCGCGGAAAATGGGCAAAGAAGTTTCGGTGGCGCAAGTTTGATTATTAGTTTCAAATCCCGACACGCGAAGCGTCGCCGGGACCCATTGCCGTTTCACGATTCACGATCCTGAGCGTAGCGAAGGACCGTGTCTGCCGTCTGTCGTCTGCCGATTGCCGGGGTTTTACCGGTCTCCCATCCACTCCAGGAATGCTGTTGTTTTTTCTTTCCCGATCAATAGTTCATCAGGGGTAGGCAGTACCAGCTTTACAAACAGTTTACGAGCTGAATAATGCTCTACTTCCTTAATAGCTTTAAAGTTTATCAGGTATTGCCGGTTAAGCCGGTAAAACTGTTTGGGCGATAACTGTTCCTGTACCGTTTCGAGCGATTGGGTAAGTGGAAAACTTTGGTTCTGGAAGGTCGTGATGGTAGTGGTATCGTACCGGATGTAAATAAAGGCGATCTGTTCTGTTTGAACTGTAATGTATTTATTGTCTTTAAAAACCAGGAAGCTTTCCTTGCCTTTATTGGCCGCGCTTATTTTAGCCAGTAAACCGCTTAGATCGGGCTGGGTATGTTGCTGGAAAAAATTCTTCAGGTTGTCTACTTTCTCAAACGCCTTCTGTACTTCTTCTTTTGAAAATGGCTTCAGGATATAATCAACGCCGTTAGCCCTGATGGCTTCCAGGGCGTATTCGCCAAAAGCTGTGCAGAACACCACCGGGCAGCGAAGTTGAACGGATTCAAATATTTCAAAAGCCAACCCGTCAGATAGTTGAATATCCATAAACACCAGGTCAGGTTGATCATTGGTGGTAAAAAAGTTCACAGCGCTTTCGACACTTTGTAAGCTGGCTACAATGGTTGCAGTAGGTCGTATGGCTGCAATCATGTTAGCCAGTGATTTGGCGGCTTTTATCTCATCTTCAATAATTACGATTCTCATTTGTAACAGGAAGTTTTATAATAAAGTTTGTTTGGCTCGGTTCAATGATCACCTGCTTGTCTAACAGGTGTAAATAACGTTGTTTAATGTTTTCCAGACCTACCCCGGCTGAAGCTTCTTTTGTTCGCTTTAACTGGATCCTGTTCTCCACAATGATAAAATTATTCTCAGAATAGATGCGCACCTGTAATGGTTTCTCCAATGACACTATGTTATGCTTGATACAATTTTCAATCAGTAATTGCAGGGTGAACGGTGGCATTTTTGATGAGTAATGTGCCTTGTCGATGTTAATGGAAACATCAAGACCATCTTCAAACCGGGCCTTTTGCAGAAAGATATAGGCTTCGAGTATATTCAATTCTTCCGAAACAGGGATCAGATCAAGCTTTCTGCTTTCCAGGGTAAACCGGTAAAAGTCACTCAGTTTTAAAATGAAATCAACTGAATGTTCATCGCTGTTCTCTACCATGTATTTCAGGGTGTTCAAGCTATTGAACAGGAAATGCGGGTTCACCTGTTGTTTTAATAATTCGTATTGGGCAGCGAGGTTGTCCATTTTTGTTCGCTCCAATTCAATACTCACTTTTTGATGCAGATAATTCTGGTACAGGAAGTGAATGAACATATAGAAAAGTACATTCACCAGCACGCCCCTTACTTCAATCATTAACATGCTGGGTCCAAAATCGAGGTGTGTGATCAATTCCTGTTGAAGCAGCGCCAGTAAGAACATAATGCCTACACCGGTAATCAGACTTATTATAAGGCGGCTTACAGACAGGCCTTTGGCAATATCCCTGTGAGTGAATTTGGGAAGTGTAAAGATGTTATAGTACCATACGAACAGGCCGAAAAGCGCGGTTACGCTGCAATTGACCACTGTCTCATAGAGGTGGAAAGGCCGTTCCGCAATTTTGGGAACAGCCATCAAAAGGCCAAGCGCCAGTGAGCTTAACCAAATGATCTTATTGGAGATGGTGAAATTTTTTGTGCTCATTTGTAGAGTCAAATGTAGAATTAAATGGCTGATTATTGGCGCCCTTAATTGTCTACTTCAAGGTCCAATTTGCCTAACCGGGCATTTTGTCAATTTTTCTTTGGCGGGTTTGTCGTCAATTTGTGGAACAAACAACAAGAACACTAAAATAAATTATATGAACTGGACGAAAATAAAAAAGGCAGCAGGTTGTGTAGCGATCTCGGGAGTAGCGGTATGTGCTCTTTCATTAAATGATGTGGCCTGTCAAACCCCGGCGGCTGACAAGCAAAATCAACAGTTAGTAAAAGGTGATAACAAAGGGTTTGCACTGGTAGAGTTGTATACTTCAGAAGGTTGTTCAAGTTGTCCGCCAGCAGATAAGTTACTGGAAAAGCTGGAATCGGAAAATGCGGGCAAACCGGTGTATGTGGTAGCGTTTCATGTTGATTACTGGAACCACCTGGGATGGAAAGATAAATTCAGTACTTCGGAATTCACAGCACGTCAACGGCAGTATTCCGACTGGATGAACCTGGAAACCATTTATACCCCACAGGTAGTGGTGAATGGTGTTAGTGAGTACGTAGGCAGCAATGAGCGGTCTATTGTAAAAGCGATCGATGCATCATTGAGCCAGGGCGCAGAGAACGCCCTCACCTTACAAGGAAAAATTGATAGCGGCAAAGTGCAGGTATCATATGAAGTAACCGGTCCGCAAAAAAACAAAGTGTTATTCCTGGCCCTGGTGCAAAAGAAAGCAAGTTCGAATGTAATGGCCGGGGAGAATGAAGGCCGTAAGTTGAGCCATGTGCAAATTGTCCGGGATCTGATACCGGTAGAGATAAAGGACAAAAGTGCGACTATCAGTATACCTGCAGAGCTCAATCAGGCTGGCTGGGAATTGATCGGCTTTGTTCAGAATAAAGGTAATGGTAGTATTACCGCTGCTGCCAGAATGAATTAAAACCAATACTTCACTATTAATACAAATATTAAAATGAAACAACTGTTATTACAACCCAAACGAATTTACTTACTGGTTTGCATGTCCGTAACATTGTTCCTGCTGTTGGCGGTACAGGGTATGGCAGCACCAACACCTGGAAGTATAAAAAATATCGTGATCGTTCACGGCGCTTTTGCAGACGGGTCAGGATTTAAATCATTGTATAAGATCTTAGCTAAGAAAGGGTATACTGTTACTATTGTTCAAAATCCCCTCACTTCTTTAAAAGATGATGTAGATGCTACTTTGCGGGCGCTCGACAAACAGGATGGCCCAACAATACTGGTAGGTCACTCCTGGGGTGGAACGGTGATCACGGAGGCAGGTTCGCACCCGAAAGTAGCAGCCTTGGTATATATCGCCGCATTTTTGCCAGATGTAGGTGAAACCACTGGTCAACTGGCTATGTCGCTGCCCATGGTTGGCGAAGGCGGTATTCTGCCACCGGATGATAAAGGCGTACTGTATTTTGATAAAGCAAAATTCCATGCGGGGTTTGCAGCCGATGTAAGTAAGGAAGAAGCTGATTTTATGAGCGCCTCGCAAGTACCCATTTTTGCAGCCTGTTTTGGCGCCCCTGTTACCAATGCTTCCTGGAAAACAAAACCAAGCTATGGTATTGTAGCAACAGAAGACAAAGCTCTTAACCCTGCCATTGAGCGCACCATGTATAAACGGGCCAATGCGAAGATCACGGAAATAAAGGGCAGTCACGTAGTATTCATTTCACAACCAAATGCTGTAGCCAGTGTGATCATTGATGCAGCAAACAATCAGAAATAAATTCATTAAAACATTCTATAACAACTAAAAAAATAAAAAAATGGAAACATTAACATTCACAACAACAGAAGTAGAAAAAGTGATTTATACCGGAAAAGTACATATAACCGGTGGCCGGGATGGCGGTAATGCAAAAAGTTCAGATGAGCAGTTAAATATAAAGCTGGCTACACCTGGTACAAAACAGGAAGGTACAAATCCTGAGCAATTATTAGCTGCAGGTTGGTCAGCCTGTTTCATCAGTGCCATGGGAATTGCCGCCAGCAAAATGCGCATTAAATTACCAGCAGATGCAGCGATGAATACAGAAGTAGACCTGGGTTCTAACAGTGAGGGTTATCTATTACAGGCAAGATTGAATGTAAGCCTGCCTGGTTTGGACCCCGAAGTAGCGCAACAATTGGTAGAAGCAGCACATGCAACCTGTCCGTATTCAAAAGCTACCCGTGGAAATATTAATGTAACGATCAATCTGGTTTAAAGAAGATAGGGTTTCATGGCTAAACAAAAGGGCTTTCCCGGCACATCGGGAGGCCCTTATTTTTTGGCTATCAGCTTTTCCAATGCTTTGGGAAGCTTTTTGTTCAACTGTTTCTTCCAGCCCATTTGCATAATAAAGCTAACGATCACCAGTTTCAGTCCTTTATATCCAGAATGCTTCATTTGCAGGATGGTGCCGCCGCAGGTTGATTCCAACGTAAAGCTTAAAACAGTATCCAGTTTTGTAAAGATGCCTTTGGTGATCTTATCGGCTGTATTGGAATGGATTCCGGCGCAAGCAAGGGCTTTTTCTCCGCTGGCTTCTCCCCGGTAGGTATAGGCAATATGCTTTTGTGTTTCAACGGTTATGATCTCGCAGTGGGTGATGCCATCCCAGCCCTTTTGCGGGGCCATACGAAACGTAAAGTAGTGGCCAGGTATGGGTTGAATGTCATTCTGCATAAACCAACTGCCCAAAATGACCGGATCAGTTAACGCCTGCCATACCAATTCCGGTGAATAGGGTAGTACTGTTTTTAATTGAATGGTGCGAGTCATGGACCAAAGTTGGTAAAAAAGAAGGAGGATGTAAACAAAATTAAAAACTCATTAGAACAAGAAAATATACCGAAAAATAAGTAGAGAATTTATCCCGGTAATCAGGTAATCTTTCTTAATTAAGATGATTGTTCGGGAAATAAGGCAATTCCTTATTTATTTTGCTTTCCATTTCAAACCCATGAAAAGAATTTCCCACTTTTTCGGAATGCTGCTTGTTACTGGCAGTGCTGTATCTTCTGCCTATAGTCAAACAGCCGAAACGGCTTTAACGCAATGGATGGAAGGCAATTTCAGGCAGGCAAAAAATACTGCTGCTGACGCAATTGCCGCTGATAAAAACAATGCCCTGGCTTACCTGGTACAGGCAGGCGGACTGTTATATGAAGGCAATTCAACTGCTGCACAGACAGCTATAGAAAAAGCAATAAAGCTCAGCCCCAATAATGTCCTGTTTCAGGCAGAGCTGGCCGAATGTTACAAGTCGCAGAACAATATGCCGCAGGCAAAAAGGCAGGCCGACAAAGCGCTGGGTTTATTGCGTTCGCCCAGATCGGGCATGGAATACTTCATGCGTGCGTCGATGGAGAACATCCAGTCAAAACCCGACGAAGCCCTTGCCGATTTTACCAAAGCTATTGAAATGAACCCGCGGTTTGTACGTGCCTATGCGATGCGGGCGGGTTTGTATTTTGACAAGAACCAAATGGACCTGGCATTGACAGACCTGTCAAAAGCCACCGACATAAATGCGCAATATGGTTACCCGTATTTTCTGCGCGGTTGGATTTACCATAACCAGCAGCAATACGATCAGGCGATTGCTGAATACACAAAGAACATCAAGTATGATTTACGGGTTAGTGATTCCTATTTTAACCGGGCGGTAATATACCGGATCCAGAAAAAGACAGATCTGGCCATAGCTGATTATAATAAAGTGCTGGAGTTTACACCCAAAGATGCAGATGTATATGGCAACCGGGGAAACATTTATTATGATCAGCAGAAGTATGATCTGGCGATGGCTGATTACAACAAGGCCATAGAGCTGAGTCCCACAAAGGCTAACTTTTACGTATCAAGAGGGAATGTATATCGCGTCAAACAACAAATGGACCTGGCGTTCAAAGACCATAATAAAGCGATAGAGCTGAACCCCAAATACAGCTATGCCTACCAGGCACGCGGAGAAGATTATTACAGCACCAAAGAAGATGAGAAGGCTATGGTGGATTTTAAAAAAGCGGTTGAACTCGATCCTCGTTCTTCCTACGGTTTTATGTATATGGGTTTTATACATCATAACAAGCAACAGTTTAATGATGCTATTGCCTGTTATACAAAAGCCATCGAATACAACCCGAATAACCTGGATGCCTATAATAACCGGGCGGCGGTATATGATGCGCTTGGTAATACTAAACAGGCTAACCTCGACAGAAAGAAATACAGCGATCTGGGCGGTACTATAGCCGCCAGCGGTACCTCAGGAAAAAAGATCCTGTACCCCGGAAGTACCTTTGATCCGACAGTGGCGAAAGCTGCCTTGAGCAGAGGGGTGGCAACTATTCGTGGCCGTGCCTGTTCAAAATACGATGGAAGACGGTTTGATGCTGCAGGCGCCAAAGTAATATTGATGCCAGTTACGCCATATCTTGATGAGTGGTATAAATTGCGGGAGAAAAAAGAGAGCAAAACAACCTGGGTGTATATGTCAGATGAGGCTTATAAATACCGAATAGAAGCCGTAGCCGATGCAGAAGGCCGGTTTGTGTTTGAGGGTTTGAAACCCGGTAAATATTTCGTTCAGGTGATCCATAGTTTCAATCAATTAAAGACAGCCAAGGTATACGACGGCTCCAACAGCTATCAAAACGGTCCGGTAATGCAAACCACCAATTATTATCATCTGCAGGATTATACAGTTGAACGCAGCGCCCGGTTCGAAAAGTTTGTAGAGATAGAGGAGGAGAATGAAAACAAAAAGATCACGCTTACGAGTGGCTTGATAAAGAGTTGTGCATTGTAAGTCAGTTGGTTAGGCAGCGGGTTGAAATGAAGGAAATTTTTTATTTTTGGTGGACTAATTTTGTGCAACATGGACTCTAGCGGACAGAAATACTGGTTTGAATTAACTGCTGAAGAAAAAGAAAGCAGGTTAAGAGAAGCTTTAGATGAAGAAATGGAAAAATGAATCTGCCTATCGTTTATAGAAACGAGTTGTGTGTAAAGCCCAATATGTTCATTCATAAATATCCCAACGGTCATACTGTTCTCATTGAAATAGATATCTCCAACTCTGAAACAAAAGTAATTAAGGTTTTACAATAATGAGTAACCCTGTTCTTTTTATAGTAGCAGGCCCTAACGGATCAGGCAAAAGCCTTTTTTCATTTAGATTAGCTCATGATGCAATTTAGAAACTATTCACTACGGTTTTTCTCTTCCAATAAAATTACCACTGCCCATTAAAAAGTCAATTGCCCTTTTAATGTTCCTGTCAATGCTTGCAGCGGTTTTTAAATTAGCGATATATCTTACTATTTCTTTTTTTCTGGAGGGCGGCAGGCTATCGAACACTTTTTTAGCGGCGGCATTTTCCTTTAGGGCCTTCACTAATTGGGGATGAGGTTTTATTGTTCTGTCTGCCGGATCAAATTCAATACTAAGCTCAATTTTTTCTCCAATTCTTTCCGGAGATCTTGTAAGCATGGTCGTATTGATATACAGTCGCCAGGCTCCTTTATACCTTACCAGCGTTTGTTTATAAGCTTTATTATTAAGATTGCCCTTAATGGGAATGTAGCCGGTTTCTTTTCCTGCCTGAATGAAGATTTCTTTTAAAATTTTATTGGGCACAAATACAAAGGGATTAATTCCTATGAGTTCTATTGTTGCTTTGAATTTGTGCATTGGCTGCTGCTGTTATTCTGCTAAAATAGCGTATAATAGTGGAAATTATGTTAGCCTAACCTAAACGGTCACCATGCACAAGCCAATTCTTTTAATACCAGAAAAAACAGATCCCGAAACTGAACAGGTCTTTGAAGCCTGGACGAAGAACGGCGGACAAATAAAACGGCTGGGAAAATATTGGATCAGGGATGAAGAGCTGGCCCGGCAGCAAATTGCCATTTATGGTAACCAGGCATTTTCATTGGTGCTGGCACAGATCTATAACGTTGAATTGCTCTCGCCAGATGATTCGCTTATTGCACGGCTTGACCAGGCATGGACAAAACGCATTATTCAATTAAAACTGATTGATCAACTTACGGAAAGCGATTTTCCTGTTTTTATAAAACCTGTTATACCTAAAATGTTTATGGCCGGCGTTTTTCAAACGTTGAATGATTTTATGCAGGTTGCTGGTGGGCTGGAGGATACAGAAAAAGTGTTGGTGTCAACGATTATAAGCGATATTAAGGCTGAAGCAAGGTGTTATGTAAAGGATGGAATGGTAAAAGATCTTGCATTGTATGAAGGCGAGGCGGATCTAACAAGTGCCACACAATTTGTTTTAGACTTTATGGATAGTAACAAAAAAGACTTACCTAAAGTTGTTGTTATTGATATTGCTTGTAGTGATATAGCCGGATGGTTTATCCTGGAATTTAATGCCTGCTGGGGCGCTGGTTTGAATAGTTGTAAGGCTGAAAACGTCATTGATTGCATAATTGAGGCAACTGTAAATTCCCGGGAGGATCCCACCTATGATCCCAAGAGTTTTCATTGATGTAAATTAACATAAAAGCCCGCAATTACGCGGGCATTTAAAAGACTCTTTACAAAGCTATGCTAACTCAAGGGGCGTGAGTTCCTGTCCCAGTTGTTGGTGCATATTCAGAAAATCGTAATGATTCCAGGCTTCTTCAATTTTTCCATTTTCAATTCTTACCAGGCAAAGACCTGAAAACTTCACGGGTGTTCCCGTTTTTCTATGGATTGCAGTAACCTCGGTATGGGCGCATTCCATATCATCCTGGGAAATAACATCCTTTATGTTGATTTGGATATGTTGAAATTGCTTCTGGAAGTCCTGGTAAAAAGCTTTGAACCCTTCAATGCCTTTTGCGCCGTCTTCCGCATTAATGCCATGGGCGTAACAATCGGGGCTTAACAATTCGTCAATGGTTTGTTCCTGACTTTGATTCCATACTTCATGAAACCAGCGGTAGAGGAGGGTAGTTGTAATATCACGCATACAGGCAGATTTAGGATTGTAAAAATTAATCACGGTTTATCTGTGGATTTAGCAGGAGCACAAAAACGGGTAGAGATTAAAGTTCCAGGATCACTATGTTACGAAAAATTAATGAATAAAATAAAGGTGTTTTCACCTATTTAACAGCATAGGGTTCAGGGGTACAGAAATTTATTTTTTTGTATTGGTGAGCTTTTATTTGGTGAAACTGAACGATAGCTCTATATTTGCAAACCCAAAAATAGGGGGAGTTAGCTCAGTTGGCTAGAGCGTCCCGACCATGGTCGGGAAGGTCACAAGTCAACTTCAGAATAAGGGGAATTAGCTCAGTTGGCTAGAGCGCTTGCATGGCATGCAAGAGGTCACCGGTTCGACTCCGGTATTCTCCACATCTTTCAAAGGTCTGCGTAAAGCGGGCCTTTTTTGTTTTGCAGAGCTATTTGGAGGAAAGGGAATTAACTCGGGTTAGAGCGTCCCGACATGTCGGGAAGGTCAGTGGTTCGACTCCGGTATTCTCCACAGGTAGATTCTCGGTTCTTGCTAAAAAAGATTAAAATATTTAGTGAGTAAATCCGTGAGCTAGCAAAATAAAAAGCCTCTAAGTTTGAATCTAATCTGCGTTCAGAGGCGTCGCCAGGCAACTGTCATTTTTTACCTGACAGGGCCTGCCAAAATCAAAAAATGACAGTAAATCTGAAGAATATTCAGTTCCCGTGCCGCTGGTATACTCCTTGATAGGAATTTTTCAGAACTGGCCAGTTCGTTTTAATAATCATTATATAACAATTTAAAAGAGGTTAACTATGTCTGTTATTAAAAGAAATGGAAATAGCCTGCCTGCTTTTCCAACCATATTCGATGATTTCTTTAGCCGTGAATTTTTCAACTGGGGTAACAGTAATTTCTCTTCTACCAGCACCACTGTTCCTGCGGTGAATATTAAGGAAAATGCCGAAGCGTTTATTGTGGAAGTAGCTGCACCCGGTATGGAGAAGAAGGATTTTAACATCACGCTCGACGGCAATCAACTCACTATCAGTTCTGCCAGGCAATCTGAAGAAACAAAGAAAGAAGAGACCTATACCCGCCGGGAATTCAGCTATCAGTCTTTTACCCGGACATTTCAGCTTCCTAAGGACGTGGTAGATGCTGAGAAGATCATGGCGACTTATGAAAATGGCCTGCTGAATTTAAATATTCCCAAAAAAGAAGAGGCCAAACAAAAAGGTCCCAGACAAATAGCCATCAACTAATCCAGGCCCGCCCAACCGGGCGGGCTTTTATTACAATTTATTAACTATGGAACCGCAATATGAAATTATTGTCAGTATGCGTTTGCCCGAAGGGTACGTCGAAGCTGGCCGTTTCAATATTACGGGAGGCTACGAGGCGGCAGTTGACCTGTTCTCCCAATTAAATGGAGAAGTGATCACTGAAAGCCTGGCGCCCATCCGTTTTGATCTGTTGGAAATAAAAGATACGTTGTCGACAGTGCTGCAAACACGGTTTGCTGTTCTCTGTGAAGCCAGTGAAAATTGTAAAGTGATCTTACGAGAAACCTTTCGCATACTGATGCTTAAACCTGTAACAAACATTCAGTAATGATATGAATACGGTGTTGGCTGCCATTTGCCTGGCATGCCTGGTGATCTTACTGCTCGTATTGCTGCTGAAAAAGATCGGGCAGCCATACCTGATTGCCTATATGATTGCAGGTGTTTTACTACGTCCTGCTATGGCCAGTTTAGTGCCTGGCCAAGTAGAGGTAGAACAGGTCGGGCAGCTCGGTTTATTATTCCTGATGTTTTTTCTGGGCATGGAAATGAAGATCCCCGACGAGCGGAGCCTGCTGCTTAAACCCGTGATTGCACAGTCAATAAAAATATTGCTGAGCATTGGTTTTGCCTTTCTGTTGGGTTATTTTTTTCATTTGAAGATCTATTATACCCTTACGCTGGCAGCCCTGTTTAATTTTAACAGCACTGCTATTGTTGGTGAATACCTCAGCCGCAATAATGAGCTCAGCACCTCTTTTGGTACTGTTATTCTGAATATCTTATTGTTACAGGATCTTATGGTGGCCCCCACTTCGGCCCTGTTTCGCTTTATGGGGGCTGGTGCAGTGTCTATAAGCAAATTAATGATTGCCATTCTTGTATGCGCAGCTATTATTTTGCTTTTGCGTGCAGTGCGGCACCGGTCTTTTTTCCGGGCTACTATATTAAAAGGGTTAAAAAATGACCATGAGCTGCAGGTTTTCCTTGGGCTGTTGATCTCCCTTGGGTTTGGTGCATTGGCTGAACTGGCAGGTTTAAGCAGCGCTATTGGCAGTTTTGTGGCCGGGTTGTGTATTGGTAGAACAGTTGCCTTTGACTGGCTCGAGAATGCGTTAAAACCCTTCAGGATCTTTTTTGTAGCGCTTTTTTTTATTACTATTGGTTTACAACTGGATCCTGGTTATTTGCTGGAACATGCCGGGGTTATAGCGGGCGGGGCATTACTGGTATTGGTCAGTAATTCTGTTTTGTCGGGCGTGGTTTTCCGTTTGTTGGGTTACAATTGGCAACAAAGCCTTTATGGCGGGGCCTTACTTGCTCATACAGGTGAATTCGGTTTACTGGCGTGTTCGCTTGCCTATAATCTTCATGTCATAGACTATGAGTTTTACAAAATAACTATTGGGATAACAGGCATGACCTTGTTGTTGTCTGCAACATGGATAAATGTGCTGAGGCGGCTTATTCAAACAAGTGTGTAAGAACGGTTGATCACTTTGTGATTAAACATTTTTTAAATTTTTTTTGGAGGAAATGTATTTCCTATTTTAAATTAGCGTGCCTTTTTTTAAGGCGCTTTTATTATCATTAATAAATATTAAAACTGTTTGTTAATCTTATGTTAGCGCAACATCGTCCGCCCCGGCGAATTGAAGGCCGTGGACCAAGCCCCTTTTTCATTCTTTTCTTTTTCATTCTCAATTTTTTAATTCCCGGTGCAGCATCCGCCCATTCGGGACCTGATAACAATTCCAGTTTTTCGGCCCGGTTAATTAACCTGGAGGCTAACGCAAAAGAAACCTTCCGCTTCAATGCCTCCCTCCATAATGGTCAAAACCGGTCTGTTACTTATGAATTACAAACGGCTGCTCCGCCCGGCTGGTCCAGCAGTTTCCGCGTAGATGGCATGCAGGTCACTTCATTCCGGCTTGATTCAAACAAAACGCAGGACATTTCTATTGAACTAACGCCATCGGTTACTGCCAAACCTGGCAAATATGCTATCCCGGTTACTGCTACTTCCGATCAGGGTAAGCTTGAATTGAACCTCGAAGCGGTAGTAAAGGGAGCCTATGCACTGGAGTTAACTACCCCAACGGGGTTGTTAAGTGGTGAGGTAACGGAAGGCGATCGTAAGCCCGTTTATCTGACTGTAAAAAATCAGGGCAGTTTGCCGCTCAACAATATCGATCTGTCTGCTCAAACACCGGCTAAATGGAGTGTGACTTTTGAACCGGCTAAGTTAGACCGCCTTGACCCCGGAGGGACCGTGAACGTAACTGCTTATATAAATGTTCCCGACAAAACAATTGCGGGAGACTATGTCACCACTTTAACCGCAAGCAATTCCAATGTCACATCCAACTCTTCCTACCGGTTAACTGTAACCACAAGTTGGCTGGCCGGTTGGCTAGGGATGCTGATCATCCTGGGAGCTGTTGGTATGGTGTATTTCCTCATTCGAAAATATGGTAGAAGATAAGTAACTGTCAATATGGAAAATCCTGTCATTGAGTTAATGGGGTTGACTAAATTGTATGGTTCGCTGAAAGCAGTAGACAACCTCTCATTAACTATTCAAAAAGGGGAGATCTATGGCCTGCTGGGCCCAAACGGTGCCGGTAAAACCACCACCATTTTGATGATGCTGGGGCTTACTGAACCCACGTCGGGAAAGGTTACCGTTTGCGGATATAATGCAACCAGCAACCCCGTGGCTGTAAAAAAGAAAGTGGGTTACATGCCTGATAATATGGGTTTTTACGATGGCATGAGTGCCCTGGATAACCTCGTTTATATCGGCAGGTTAAATGGCATCCCCGAATCAACGGTGCGGCCGCGTGCCACCGAAATGATGGACCTGGTTGGTCTTGGCCAGGCAATGAATAAAAAAGCAGGCACTTATTCCCGAGGAATGAAACAACGGTTAGGGTTGGCTGAAGTGCTCATTAAACAACCGGAGGTTATCATTATGGACGAGCCTACGTTAGGCATAGATCCGGCCGGTGTATCGGCCTTTTTATCATTGATAAGGCAACTAAGCAATCAACAGAATATAACGGTGCTGCTGTCTTCACACCACCTTAACCAGGTGCAGCGGGTGTGTGACCGGGTAGGCATTTTTGTGGAAGGAAGGTTGCTGGCAAGCGATCATATTGCCAGGCTCTCGAACCACCTGTTTTCGCGGGATGCCCATGTGGTAAAGATCACTTTCGATGATCAGGTCACCGGCTGGACGGAATGTCAGGCGGGGTTATTGAATATAGAAGGAGTGACCCGAGCCACTGTACATGAAAATACAGTTGAAGTGTCGTGTACAAGAAATGCCACCCCGGAGTTCGTCCGATATTTTGTTGGAAAAGGCCTGAACATTATGGGCGTACATCAAAAAGAATATGGCCTCGAAGAAATATACCAACGTTATTTTGAAAATAATCTAACTGAAAAAGAATCTAATGGAAAGTCCGGTAATTTATTTCAAAGATCAATTTTCAAAAAGATTAAAAAGTGATCTCACGCATCATCACATCGTATCGCCTTTTTCTACAATTGTAAGAAAAGAAATTGGCGATCTTGTCAGAAGCTGGCGGTTCATTGTGCTGTTGGCATTGATCGTATTGACATTTTTCGGGTCAATATACGTGTCAATGACCAATTTGAAAACTGCTGTTACAGGACCCATGGAAGAAGGCCGCTTATTGTTATACCTGAAGATCCTGACAACCACGGATGGTTCGCTTCCTTCATTCCACATCTTCATGAGCTTTCTGGGCGCTATTCTGGGTATAGGGCTGGGCTTTGATGCGGTAAACGCCGAGCAACAGAATGGGACGCTTATCAGGCTGTTGGCACAGCCTGTTTACCGGGATAACCTGTTGCTGGCAAAATTTATCAGTCCTGTAATAGTTATCACCACCTTGTTCTTATCCCTTAGCCTGCTTATGATCGGCGGGGGGCTTATTATCACCGGCGTATCCATCGAGTGGGTAGAGGTGCTCCGTATCCTTTCATTTGTACTGTTAACCGTATTATACGTAGGTTTTTGGTTAAGCCTGTCCATTTTACTGTCGGTAAAATTTAAACAGGCCACAACTTCTGCGCTCACCGCTATCGGCATCTGGCTGTTCTTTACCATCTTTTACAAGATTGTGGTAAATATGGTGGTGAAAGCCTTTTTGCCTGATCCGGCATTTCTGTCACAAGGCGAAGTGCTTTATTACAATAATGTGATCCTGAACTTGCTCAGGTTCTCGCCCAGTCAATTGTATACAGATGCTACTACGGTGCTTCTATTACCGGCTGTCAGAAGTTTGGGACCGTTAACAATGGAGCAAATGGCGGGTGCCATTCCCACACCACTATCCTTCAGAGAGAGTTTATTGGTTGCATGGCCGCAAATAACCGGCCTGCTGGCCGCAACCGTGTTGTGCTTTGCGCTTTCCTACTACTTATTTATGCGGCGCGAGATCAGGGGGTAACATACCGCCGGGGCAGGGATAACACCACTCTGTTATCTGTCAAATGTCATCCGCAATAAATAGCCCTGACCGGGAGCTGATTGTATTTTGACTTTTCTTTGGACACTTCGGAGAAAAGTAGAATTTTCCAAATCTGGTAAGACGGTTTATTTCAATGGCCGTGCGCTTAAAGGAAGTGGACACGGTGCCTGTAGTGATTTAGAATCACATGAAATATATTGGATTTCTGGAATTAAGAAAAATGGTCAGGATAGGCATTGGGCTGGAAATGGTAAGATCATGATTGATCGTAATATTGTCGACGAATAT
The DNA here is from genome assembly GCF_017742245.1 of Niastella soli. GTDB lineage: Bacteria > Bacteroidota > Bacteroidia > Chitinophagales > Chitinophagaceae > Niastella > Niastella soli. The sequence continues at coordinate 381,671 of NZ_JAGHKO010000001.1, read as the reverse complement.
CTGAAGTTAATTGACGTAAGGATATTGGACCCTCAGAAATATGAGTTAGTGGATATTATTGCTACAGATAAAAACAAATTTTATGACATTGAGAACGGCCAATAATACTTTAGGTATCAAATCCCGTTTTCTCCACCTCTTTCAAAGGTCTGCGTAAAGCGGGCCTTTTGTTTTATACCATATCTTGCATACTAAACCTCTTGTCAGGCCCTGGACTATCATGTAACTATTTCAGTGTATGAAATTATTACTTACAGGCGATGTAATGCTCGGGAGATTGGTAAATGAAAATCTGAAGATCCATCCTCCTGATTACCCCTGGGGCGATACGCTTCCCATATTCAAAGAAGCGGATGTGCGGATCTGCAACCTGGAATGTGTAATGTCCAGCAAAGGTTCGCCGGCTTTGAAAGTTTTTACATTCCGTTCTGATCCCAACAATATAGCTGTGCTTGAGGCGGCCAGCATAAATGCCGTGTCGTTGGCCAATAATCACACGCTCGACTATGGCCGGGAAGCGCTTGCTGATACATTTGTTTTACTGGAGAAGGCAGGGATTCGATATGCTGGAGCAGGGGCCAACCTACTAATGGCGCAACATCCTGCCATCCTTGAAATGGGTTCGATGAAGATTGGTCTGCTGTCCGTTACAGACGCAAATGAAACGGGTTGGGAAGCAGAAACAGATCGATCCGGAACTTGGTATGTGCCTGTTGATATAGGAGATCCCAGGGCGTTTGATCTTATCGAAAGAATAAAGGAAACAAAGACTGCAGTGAATATACTCATCGTTGCGCTGCACTGGGGTTCTAACTGGGGATACGAGCCGGAACCAGGCCATCGTGAATTTGCGCATATGCTTATCGATGCCGGTGTCGATATCATCTTCGGGCATTCCTGTCATGTGTTCCGCGGTATTGAAATTTACAGGAAGAAACCCATTATTTATAGTGCCGGTGACTTCATTGACGACTATGCAGTTGATGCGATCGAACGAAATGACGAGTCGTTCATATTCATGATCGAAATATTCGAACAAAGTATTCAAAACATGTTCCTGTATCCGACGATCATCAAGAACTTTCAGGTTCAATTAGCCGATTTATCACGCGTCATCCATATTGCTTCCCGGATGAAAAGACTGTGCAGGGAACTCGGAACTCAGACCTGTTGGAACGGGGCATCAGGAACACTTGATATTAAAATAAGTTGACCTGTTGGATCACCTGAGCCCTTCATTGCTCGGGGCTTTTTTATTTTGTATATATTTATGTTGGAGATGGTTATTGTTACAAGACAACTTTGATCAAAATAACGAATTGCATGGAAACACAATATGCAGATCTTATACAACAAGCCTATTCCGCCTTCAATGCAAGGAATATTGACCAGGTGCTTTCGGCCATGCATCCTCAGGTGCGGTGGGCCAATGGCTGGGAAGGTGGTTATGTAAATGGACATGAGGAGGTACGCGATTATTGGACACGGCAATGGAAGGAATTGGATCCACGGGTGGAACCAACGGGTTTTAAACAAAGACCGGATGGCCGTTTAGAGGTAGAGGTACACCAAATCGTAAAGGACGTGCAAGGCGCACTTTTGTTTGACGGAACAGTAAGGCACATTTATTCTTTCAGCGATGGTTTAATAACGCGCATGGACATAGAGAAGGTATGATTTATCTTCCCGATATAGAACGCTGAAAGCAGTAACCTTTTTATGGTTTTTGTTTGTCAAGATCACCTATCAGTGGAATTTCACGCATCACATTTGCCCGCACGTATGTTTGCACATACATTTCAAGTTGTAAGAATTTGGCGGCATTTCTGGCTCCCAGTATTGTAGTGAATTTTTTAAAGTATGTCTGATGAAGATTGTTATACTTTGCGTCGTTGCTTAATATAGCGGTGGCCAGTTTTTCAGCCTTGGCGTCATCGAGGTTTTGATATCCGTTTGCATATTGCTCCAGGAGATTTATCCGCTCTTTTCCAATTACTTTCCTTTTATCTTCATATTCATCATACAGCTTCCAAAAGGCTGCGCTGTCTTTCCCGGGCAGCTCCATATAATCTCTAACCAGTTCCTTTTTATCTTTACCAAAAGCACCCTGAATAATGTCGATATCTTCTTTATTGCTTTGCGCGATTACAAATGGTGATATGAACAATAATAATACAAGTAAAATTAATGGAGTAACAACTAGCTTTTTCATATCCTGAGTTTAAGATTAAATCTACAAAACTCATTCCGAACATTATCCGAATAAAGCCATGTAACGGTTAAATGACGACATATTAATGCCTTTTGGTTTTATTTACCAGATAGTAGCCGGCAGACAATAGAAATATAATGCCTGGTAAAAGGAGTACTTCCCAGCTCAGGTCTTCGTTTCGTACCAGAATCTGTAAGCTGAATACTATCAATGCAACCAACACCGTTTCCCAAAGGAGAAATTTTAATTCACTAAACGAATGCACATTCAGCCAGGAAGGAAATCTGGCATTCTCTTCATGGTGTAGCACAAAGATCCTGTAGATGCCATAGCTGAAAATGACAAATAATATTCCGAGCATAAATGAATCCAGCGATTCCACCATTTGCAAGCCAGGATTGAGCCATTCTTTTCCGATGAAGCTTTTGTACAAAAGCACAACGGCTTTAGCAGATTTATAAATGCCTATAATAATAAAAAAGAAGGCGTCGATCAAACAGAATAAACTTATGATCTGGAAGGCGAACCGGGGACGAAAAAGCTTTTCCATTTTTCATTTATTTATAGATCAATTGGGCGGTTATCTTAAACTTTTGCTTATATCTATAATTGCCTGCTTGCCTACGTTTGCTTTAATAATCCCTCGCATTGGCCGCCCCAGATCGAGCGTTATATAAGTAACCATTGATGAGAATAATGCAAACGCAATAATTATGATCCAGTCTTTTTTTCTCATACCCTTGCTGGTATAACCGCCGATAAAACTTGTAACTAACCCAAGAATAAGTAACATATAAATTACCAGATCAGGCACTCTTGCATATAAGGTCATTTCTATTGTTGTGGCAATATCGAACATGTCATTCAGTGCGGGGATCATATTATTGGAGGGGATAAACATATTAGGTTTTTTTGATTCCCGGGAAGCCCTTAACCATAATTCAGTACGGGCCTTTTCCGCAGCTGTTTTTGCCTTATTTACCAAATCCTCGTTAGCAATATGATCATAAAAAAAAAGACGTGCATCGATATATCTTACGAAATCCGCCTGAAATGCATCCTTCACACTGTCTGAATAAAGATTTGAACGAAGCGCCGCAGTCCCAATATTATTTGCTTCCTCTATTATAAGATCGCGCACGTTAAAATAACGTGCAGCGGACATGCCAAAGGTAAAAGCAAGAATAAAGGCCGACAAACCAAATATAGCAGTAAGCAGAAAGCTTATGCCTTTTGGTTCGCTCTCTTCCTGTTTCCCTGTCTTTTCAGCTATTCTCCCCAATTGGACCATTAACAGCATAGCAATAAACAGAAACAGGCTAAGTATGAGCGCATCTGTTCTATGAATAATGGAATTCTCCATTTTATAGAAGAATCGTCATGAAATCACAAGGTATATTGAAGGCAAAAAAATAGAATGGTTTGGTGGGGGTTAACAGTTAACAGTATAGAAGGTTTACAGTAAAAGAAAACAGTTGTGTAGGGGCGAAAGCAATGTAGCTCTTTTGTTTTGTTTAGTCTGCGAAAGAGGGAGGGCACAAAAATTCAGCGCGTTCCGATATTTCAGAACGCGCTGGCTTTGGTATTATTTGTTTCCCAACTGTGAAGATGCAGCTGGTTTCATTTTGGATTCAAGTACAAATTGAACTGATTTTTTTAAGTCGTCAAGAGGGACGTTGTCAGTCTTCCAGCCATAAGGATAGGTGGTATGAGAACCCGATTTGCTATTTTGTTCACATAGCAAATGTTTGGGGCCATCGGCTATCTGAATGGTTTGCTCAACCAAGAAAGTTCTTTCAATTCCATCGTTTATAGCTTCAACACCTGTCCAATCCAATCAGTGGTAGCTTTTACCAGCATGCTCATGGTATCCTGTTTGCCGGCTTTAAAGCTATGGTCGGCTCCTTCCAGTTTCACCAGTTTGGCCTTTTTGAGCGATCCACATACTTCTTCTATCAGGTCCCACTGCGCCAGCGTATCTTTTGTGCCCTGTAAAAAAAGCATAGGTACTTTTACGTCTTTCAAATGTTCTGCCCGGTCAATAGATGGTTTACCTGCAGGGTGCAAGGGAAAGCCATAAAAGACGATCCCCTTTACTTCAGCCTCGGGATGGGTGGATAAATACTGCGACGACATTCGACCGCCGAATGACTTCCCGGCTGCAAACAAGGGCAGATCTGGAAACAGATCGCGCGCTTTATTAATAGCTGCTTCAATAGTTGCGTGGGCCACTGCCGGGGTATCGGGCCGGCCTTTTTTATTTTCAGCAAAAGGGAAATTAAATCGCAGGGTTCCAATATGGGCCGCGGATAAGGACTCTGCCAAAGAAACCATAAAGGAATGGTCCATACCGGCGCCGGCCCCATGTGCCAGGGTCAACAGGCAGGTGGCATTGGCAGGGACATCATAAGCAACAGTAACTTTTCCAACGGTGGAAGATACCGGTATAGTGATCCGTTTAGTACTCATAAACGCTGTTTGAAGGGGCTAAAGGTACGGCACCTTATTTAATACTTTAATAGATCTTGCCTGACAACGGATCAAGGCTGAAAAGATGCATTTTCCGGGATATTTTTTCATTCACATCATAGGTGCCATACACTATCATGCCTGGAAATAAAAAAACCAACGGTACTCTTGTCGCCTTTCTTTTATATTCCCGGGAACCAAATACATAAAATGCATGATCTACAGAAAGAACAGGGAAAAGATTGCCATCCATCATAACATAACATTGTTTGCCATCACAATACCCAAACATTTTCCGGGAAAAATAAGAATCATTTGATTCATCTTTCAGGTATAGCTGACCAAGGCCGTCCTCATCGGGTTTTATTTCGAAGTTGGTGATCGAAGGCCGGTTGTTCCTGAATTCTTCTACATTGGCATACACACCGCTTTGCAATACCATGGCTGTGTCCATCGGGTAACTAAATCTTTTTTTATTGAGGGTCATCAATTCGTCGATGGTGTATGAATTTCTCTTTAGTGTGGCTGTTTCATCGCTGTGCACTATTTTCCCCAAAAAATCATAAAGCAGGTTTGATAGTCTGAATATTGACATGTCTTTTACACTGTGGGGGGAAGTGATCACGGTGTCCAGAAAAGTGTACGGACGATAACCGTTATCAATTTTAAGAAATGCTTCACCTCGGAATTCAACCCGGCCGGCACGGGCCCAATAAGCTGAGGTGCCGGTTGAAAATACCGAATCATACAACCAGAATTTTTTTATAAGAATGAGGAATGACTTTGTTCCGTCCGGTTTTGCATACCTGTTGAAAAAGTTTAACAGGGCATTGCTGGTTGATTCTTTGAAAAGAAATTCATTCCGGGAGTTACTTGTAATGGTAAAGCCCACCCGCGAGGTGTCATGTCTGAGGTCAAGTACCTCAAAATTTGAGAAGAAAGAGGGGATCTTTTCATCTGCGGTTACGAATCTTGGAGATATGTTCAGGTGTGTTTCGCCGCAATGTTTCTTAATGAAAAGCTGGTTAAGCGAATCGTTTTGCGCCTTTGTTTGTAAAAAAATATTTAAGAAAAAGGTAAATAGGGGAAACCATTTCATATAGTGCAATGTTCAGTTTTGGCAATAAAAATAACTGGTTGCTGGTTAATTTGCAACCTTGTCTTGATAGGTTTCCCCGTTTTTCTGATTTGGCTTATTTATCCTTTCCGTAAGGCTTCTATGTCTTCCAGTTTCCTGGGTAATGCTTTTCCCAGCTTTTTGCTACCGGTATCGGTGATCACAAAATTGTCTTCGATGCGTATGCCACCAAAAGTACGATAGTCATTAAGTAGTTCATAATTGATGAAGGAGGTGTGTTTTTGTTCAGCTTTCCAGCGGTCAATCAATTCAGGGATAATATAAATGCCGGGTTCAACAGTAAGTGTAAATCCAGTCTTTAACGCCTTGCCCAAACGAAGTGATTTCCAGCCAAATTCCTTGCTTTTCTTCAACTGGTCATCATAGCCTACCAATGGTTCACCCAGATCTTCCATATCATGCACATCGAGACCGATCATGTGGCCCAGGCCGCATTGGAAGAACATGGTATGGGCGCCTGCTGCTACGGCTTCCTGGGCATTGCCTTTCATTAGTCCAATAGCTGTTAGTCCTTCAGTGAGTTTGATACAGGCCTGTGTATGTATTTCTTTATATTGAATGCCAGGGCGTAATAAGGCAATAGCATGTTCCAGTGCCTCCAGCACTACATTGTATAATTCGTGCTGGCGGGAAGTGAATTTATTGCTTACAGGAAAAGTGCGGGTAAGATCGCCAGCATAATGTCCGGTGGTTTCTGCGCCCGCATCAACCAGCACCATATGTCCTTCCTGCATGGTATTACCATGAAAATGATTATGGAGGGTTTGGCCGTTGATGGTTAAAATGGTGGGGTAGGAGAGGCGCCCATAGTTGGCCAGGGCAATGGCTTCTACTTCGGCTGCCAGTTCATACTCTTTCATGCCGGGGCGGGCATATTGAATGGCGGCCAGGTGCATGTCGGCTGAAATAGTACAGGCTTTATCCATTTCCTGTATTTCCTGTGCTGATTTTATTTCACGTTGCGATATAACCGAACGGACCAATGGTTCTGATACAAACTGATGCAATTGCTCAATAGAACAGTTCAACCAGGCGGCCAGTTTTATTTTGTTTTCCGGCCGGTAGGGCGGTAAAATATGTATAGGACGTTGTGCCTGGCGGGCTGCTGCCAGCAGGTTGGCCAATTGGGCCAGGTTATCGCTTGTTGCTATACCAACTTGTTCGGCCAGTTCCTGAACCTGGGGTTGGGGGCCAGTCCAGATTATATCATCGATGCTGGCGTTCTCTCCAAATAGTATTTCCTTGTTTTCATCCAGGTCAAAAATAACAGCCATGCCCGGCAGGTCAATACCAATATAATATAAGAAAGTGCTGTCCTGTCTGAAGGGGTAGCAATTATCTTTATAATTCATACTACTGTCTTCATTGCCTAACAACAACACCAGGCCATTTGACAATTTTGACTGTAATTGCCGGCGGCGTTGTACATACACTGACTGGTCGAAAATAGGTTGGTTCATGTAGTTTTTTGCCGAAATTACGAAGATGACCGGTTAAAAATAAAAAAGCCATTCTGTAGAAACAGAACGGCGTTATTGATCGTACCCTTAAAAACTATCTTTAATTTTTTGATTTTATTATTGTTTGTGTAATTGCCTCTTTTCCATTTATCAATTTAATGTAATAGGTGCCTGGGGGAACGTCAGACAGGCCTATAATTGCGGTTTGTTGGATGGTGAATGATTTTACTAAACTTCCCATGCCATTCAACACCTGGCAGCTAACGGTTTGGTCTGCCCAACTGGTTGGGAGGGAAACATGTAATTCATTTGCTACCGGATTAGGCCAGGTGGTTATTCTTGCACTGCCATTGTTACTGTTGCCAATTCGCACCGTTCTTATTTCAGAGTATTTGTATTGACCGTTTTTGTCAACCATCTTCAACCGGTAATAGATCACGCCTACTGCTGTATTCTTAACCGGGTCCTTAAAGGAATAGTTGTTTGTAATAGCCTGCTCTTCGGCCGGGAATAAAAGACCAGTTTGCTCAAATTCTTTACCGTCATAACTTTTTTCAATACCGTAATTGCTAACGTTATCTTCTTGTTTGGTGCTCCAGGTCAACCATACTTTATCATTCGCCAGTTGTGCGGTGAAGCTTACCAGGGTAACTGGTAACAGGGTCGGCGCCAAATCTCCGCCGCGCATGTTCAGGCTGAACAGGTCATTACCATTCCAACCGGCTTGATTTTGATACCATCCTATCCGCATGGTTGCACTCGATGGGGAGGCGGAGCTTACCCTGTACATTTGGGTAGAATCAGTTTCATCGATCCCTTGCCCCCCAGTGGGTTTAGAACTGGTAGCCGTGCCCCAGACCAGATCGCCATTTTGGGTAACCGCTACTTTAGGGGTTGGGCTTACGTATTGCCAGGTGGGATTGGCAAGGGTGATGGCATGAAACTCCATCATCTGGTTGCTGCCGTCGATACCCATAAAGACGCTGCTGAAATTATAGACCGGAGAAGGGATGCTGGTGCCCCTGGCTACAAAGTTGATCGTGATCACAGCATAATGATAACCCACGCCACCCAAAGAACTTAATTGCGGTTGTAAGGCGGTGGAAGAGGAGCCAGATGGAGTAGCGTCTATGCCAGACAGCGATACGCCAATTAAGCTGTCGATCTTTACCAGCGCATCAATAAGTCCGCCATTGGTGATAGATGAAAACCGGTAAACACATCCTGGTTGCAGGTCGGTCCCTGATACAATAGAAGGGGTATTAAAGTTTAACGTTTGCGCCATGGCTTCAACGTTATATATTATAAAAGCAGTGATCAAGGCTATTCTGATGATAGCAGGGTACAATTGTTTCATACTTGTGGTTTGAAAGGGTGAAGCAAAAACTAACTACGACCACAGGTATTGGAGATAAAATGATTTTATCAGCGGAATTGGAGTTATGGGGAAATGCTCACGACGTAAATAATCATTTACGAATAAAAGGACTGTTCGAAAGGATGCTGTTTTGTAAAATGAGGGGCGGTTCAGTAGGAGATTGGTACGGATGCTTGAGTGAAATTGTTAATACAAAGATTAACACGTTTTTTTAATAATGCAAGTGTTGGACCGAAAAATGGTTGAAAATTGATCCTGAATAAGTACGTAATGAATGGGGGTTGAATTTCAACGAGCTATAAAATAAAAAAAGGGTGGATCAACCGGTCCACCCTTTTTTATTATGTATATCCCAGGAAGTTTATTTAACCAATGAAACAGTTCCTTTTACGCTAACCTTACCTGTTTGTAAAGTTCCGCTGATAGTATAGTTGTAAATACCGTTGGCAATTTTCGCGCCTTTGTTAGTTCCATCCCAACCTTTGTTAATATCGGTTGTTCTGAAAACTTCTTTTCCGGTAGCATCAGTAATAAAGAAACTTGTTAAAGTAAAGGCAGGGTCAACTGCAGGGATTGAGAAGGTGGTGCCAGCTGTCAATGTTTTTGGCATGGCGATCTTCTTAACTACTGTTACAGTAACCTCAGCTGTTCCGGCGCAACCACTGGCGTTAGTACCAGTTACTTTATAAACAGTGGTTTTAGCTGGTTTTACAATTGGGCTGGCTGTATTGGCAGCAGTAACTCCAGCAGCAGGCGTCCAGGCGTATCCTGTGATAGGAGTAGCGCTGGTAGCTGTTAATTTAGCGCTGAAACCTTCGAATATTTTGATCTCATTGTTCGATTTGATCTCAGGAGCAGTTCCCATTTTCACTTCAATTACGTTTGAAGAGATAGGAGCGCCACCGCAACCACCGGCTGTGTTTGCCATTACCACGCTTACTTTGTCGCCATCAACTAAAGAAGCATTGCTGTAAGAGGGGCTTGTGGTACCAGTTTCAGTACCGTTCACCATCCATTTATAGCTAGGTGCAGCACCGCCATTGGTTACTTTCACGTTGAAAGTAGCTGGTGAACCGGTACACATACCGTTCAGTGCAGGGGCAATAGCCAGTGTTGGCAGTAAACCACCACCTGTAACAGTTAAGGCAGCTTTATTAGAGAACAAAGTGCGGCAGGCGTTATTCGCTACGGCACGATATTGTAAGTTGTTCATCTTGGCAGTGATACCGCTAACAGTGAGCGTGGTTGTGGTAGTACCTGAGTAAGCACCACCTTCTGCTATGTCAGCCCACTCACCGTTCGTTTGAGCCTGCCATTGGTAGTTGTCGGCATTGTTAGCCGCCACTGTAAATGTTACGCTACCACCAGCGCAAGCGCTTTTGCTGGCAGGTTGTGTTTCGAACGAAGGCATGGGGGCGTTACAAGATGAAACAATTTCACGAATGGTGTTATTGTAGCTATCTGTGATAAATACGTTACCACCAGCATCGGTAGCGATACCGATGGGGTACCAGATCTTCGCCAGGATAGCAGGACCACCGTCACCAGCATAATCAGGAGCACCGGTACCAGCGATGGTAGTGATGATGCCTTTTGTATTGATCTTTCTGATGGCGTGGTTTTGATAGTCAGAAGCATAAACGTTACCAGCCGGGTCAACCGCCAAACCCTGGGGTGAACCCATTTGGAACTGGGCTTTGGTAGCAGGACCACCGTCGCCACTATAACCAGCTGTTCCGTTACCAGCAAAAGTGGTAATGATACCAGCGGCATTTACTTTACGTACAACTGAATTTGAAGGATCGGTGATATACAGATTACCAGAGTAATCTACGGCAATACCGCCAGGCTGCGTTAATAACGCTTTAGTGGCAGGTCCGCCATCACCGGCGTAACCGGCTCTTCCGGGAACACCTGCTACGGTAGTGATAACCCCTTGTTTATTTACTTTTCTGATGACTTTATTAGAAGCATCTGAAATGAACAGGTTACCATCTTTATCAACAGCTACGGCAGTAGGGCGATACAGCTTGGCCTGCGCAGCAGGTCCGCCATCACCACCAAAACCTTCTGTACCGTTACCGGCAAAGATGCTCATGATACCTGAAGTAGTAACTTTCTTAATTACAGAGGCGTTAAAGTCAGCGATGTAAATATTACCATCATTATCAATGGTCATACCGGTAGGTTGAGCTAACTGGGCTGCGGTGGCGGGCCCGCCGTCACCGCCTGTACCAGCGGTACCGTTACCAGCTACGGTGCTGATAATACCGTTGGAGTTTACTTTCCGGATAACGTGGTTACGCATGTCCGCGATGTACAGGTTGTTGTCGTTGTCGGTAGCCACCGCCCTTGGTTGGTTAAACCGGGCATTGTTGGCAGGACCGGCATCTCCTCCATAACCGGGAGATCCTACAACACCGGCTACGGTAGTAATTGTTTGTGAGTACGCTACGGAGCTGCTTGCAAACAGAAGCAGGCCATTAAATACGATCTGGTTGAGTTTCATGGGATTATCAGGATTAGTTTAATAACAGTAAAGTTATATCCATCGAAAAAGTATAAAAAGTTTTCTATTCAGCCAATACCAATTTTATATGATATTAACAGTGTAATTCTACAGGTTTGATCGTGTTTTTTCTATGTAATTGATCATTCAGAACAGATGTGGAAAAGCCTTTAGATGGGAGCGGAATTACGGCATTGCAATCAAATTATACATTCTTTGTTTCGCCGATATGTTCCACACTGTTCACCTGACAGGCCAGGTTATACTATATTATTCTGTTCTGGTACTCATTTTTCGGTTGTTGGCTTATCCACAAAACGTTTGCTTCATTCCCGGTAGTGAGAACTAAAGAACGGCCATTTATTCATATTATTGTTTCAAATACGGTATGTGGGGATTTTACTATGAGAACAGGTTTTTTTGCTCCGTACTTTCATCAATGCCCAATGGGGGCAGGTTTGGCCATTCGTACGGGGCTGTTTTTTCCTTACTGTCGGGGCGGGGTTTGGTAGAACGGATGGTGAATACCGGCCAGTAATCCAATTGTTCCGAAGGCATTTCGAAATCCAGCACTTCCTGAATGCCCTCATCGGTTAAGTCGGGTTGCAGCCATTTAAATTCCAGCTCTTTGGGCAGGAACATCGGCATGCGGAATACATTGGGCCCGCCATTATGGATCTGCTTCATTACGGAATTGGCTGAGCGCGTAATAAGTGTAAAAGTGCCTTTTATTTCACCGGTTTCCACATCGGGAATGGGGGAGTAATGATATAAACCCGGAATACAGAACATGGGTCTGTCTTTCAGGTGAATAAAATAGGGCACTTTATTTTTCCAGCCCTTTATTTCGCGGTGTTCGTAAATGCCGGTAACCGGAATAAGGCATCTTTTTGCCCGGATCCTTCTCCAGAAAGATTTTTTATCGTTGATGATCTTTTCGCTTTGCGCATTGCACATGTACTGTCGGCTCTGCTTTATTTTCTCGGGTGTGTTCATATAATCGGCAATTACGCCCCATTCAAAGGGCATTAATTTGTAAGTGCCGCCATCATTGATCATCACCGGGTATTTTCTATAAGCCTGCGCCATTACATGAATGGCCATATCAAAATCAAAATTAAGTTGTGGATCAACCACCAGGTCGGGCAAATAATCTGATATTAACTGAATGTTCGACGAAAAGGAAATATCGTAACACATGCATCAAAAATTTTCAATTTCTGCTAGCGGCAATTTTACCTCATGGATACCAAGCTTTAAGGTAATGAAAAGTTCGCCAAACTGAACAAAAAGATCGGCCTTTACCCCCTCGCTTCTGCCGGGGTTCCAGTTCATTTTTTGATTAATGTAATTACGGATCCTGGTGGCAATGGGTGCGGTGGGTTTCCAGGGTTGTGGCACCAGCGGACTATAAATATGAAATCCTTCAGGCTGGCCGGCGGCAATGAACAATTTTTCATAATGCTCCGGTTCATTTATATTATATAGAAATTTATTAGGATCGTTGTCCAACGCATCGTAATGAGTTTTTGCCCGGCTGTAATCAGTATAATGGGTAAATAAAAAGGCGGCTTTGTTCAGCGGATCGAGCAGGTTTTTACCACGTGGATAAGTTTGACGTACAAAAAAAGTATTGTCCGCTTTTATGAGCGATTCCAGCAACCGGGTTGTCAGCAAAACAAACGGATTGTGCATGGCTTAGATTTTTATTGTCAATACTTCCTCTATTCTGGTGGTGTAACAGGGGGATAATTTTAGCTGCCGCAATTTCCAGCGCGAGCTAAAACCCTGTAAGGCAAACCGTACAGTATTTTTGCCAAACGATCTGTTCACCTTATCCAGCACCTGCATCAGTTGCGAATTCCGGGCCCTGTTCTCTCTATCAAAAATATTGGATTGTACTTCGGTGACCGGTTTCAGCTCCATGGCAGTGCAGCCGGTTTTACTGTAATTATAGCCCGGTCGGTATATGGTCTCAAAACCCTGGCGGGCATGCGTGATCAACTCATTGGTATTATTGGTAGCCACTGGCAGTTGAATGGTAAGCGATCGAAAATATTGCGGTTCGTTAGCGCGATGGGCATTTGTTTGTACAAAGATCTGTATTGTACTGGTAGCCAGTTGCTCACTGCGCAGTTTAGCCGCAACCATGGCCGTATAGTTTGCCAGCGCTTCCATTACTTCGTTTTTGTCGTTCAGTACTTTGCCAAAACCACGGGCCACACAGACCATTTTCTTTTTGGGTGGCATTTCTTCAAATGTTATACAGGAAATGCCGTTTAACTCATTGTACATCCGCTGCCCTACTACCGACAGGTTTTTCCGTACCCATTCTGACGGGGCACGGCTAAGGTCCCAGGCGGTGTTAAACCCATTGCGGGTTAGCAGTTTCGTATATTGACTGCCGATACCCCAGATGTCTTTTACCGGGGTGTTTTGCAACGCGAATTGTATCTTTTCCTTAGAGTCTATACAATAAACGCCCAATTGTTTGTTCCTTTTTTTCACTAACCGGTTAGCAATTTTTGCCAGCGTTTTAGAAGGCGCAATGCCAACAGATACGGGAATACCGGTATGTTGCATTACCGTGTTGCGGATGGTATGTGCATAATCGGTCAAATTATGATGCCGGAAGGAAGAGAGATTCAGAAATGCCTCATCGATGGAATATACTTCAACCTGGTTGGCAAACTGCGAAAGGGTGGTCATAACCCGGTCGCTCAGATCACCATATAAAGTATAATTGGAAGAAAAAACTGATACGTTGTGTTGTTGCAGCAGTGTTTCTATTAAGAACGAAGGCGCTCCCATTTCAATACCCAGTTCCTTTGCCTCATCTGACCGGGCAATTACACAACCATCGTTGTTGCTAAGCACAACAATGGGCTTGTTTTGCAACCGGGGCTGAAAAAGCCGCTCGCAGGAGGCATAAAAATTATTACAGTCAACCAACGCTATCATTTTTTTCATATTTGTATTTAACCACCACGGCTGTTACAACGCCCCATACCTGCATATTCATTTCTTCTGTGACTACCAATGGTTTATAAATGGGGTTTTCAGGGTGCAGAACCAATGATTTACGGGTTTGAACAATACGGCGAACAGTAAATTCGCCATTTACTACTGCCAGCACTATCATGCCACTGGCAGGTTTCAGGGACCGGTCTACCACCAGCAGAGAACCATGTGGCATACAGGCATTGATCATACTATCACCGGAAACCCGGAAGTAAAAAGTAGCAGTAGGATGTTGAACCAGGTATTGCGACAATTCAATCACATCCTCCTGGTAATCTTTTGCCGGAGATGGGAAACCCATAATTATTTGTTTGATTGCAGTACAAAAATACTAAGATTATTAGTATTTTTGTACTAATGAATTTAGTGGAAAACTTTTGGGTTTCAATGGTCCACGCCCGGTTTTAGAAAATGTAATCAGGGGATGATTTTGGTAAAATACAGATGCTGAGCGGTTTTGGTAACAAATGTAGGAAGAAAGGACACTGTATCGATCGTAACGAATTTAGTTATAACCGCAACTTAAAAAAGGATCTGTTATAACAAAAAAAGTACAAAGCATCCTTTATGAAATTTCAATATGAATTTGTTTTTTTCTTTGGTAAATGGAAAGAGATCCACGATATAAAGCTGTAAAAATTTTGATTGAAGGGAAACATATAACCGAATTCAAGGAAATCTTTACCCATGTGCCTAAAACAATTATGGCGCATGACCTGGGTACAAACAATAACCGAATGACTCGTTTGATTGCGAACGTTGACCAGTTTACGTTAGGTGAATTATATAAGATCAGTGATCTGTTGGATGTAGATTACAAGACGATTTTTACTTTGGCGCACACGCAACATTTCGGTAACGACAAACGTGGTGGTAAAAAAAACCTTAACCGGCAGACCTAGTAGAGCGTATAAACCGGTAATCCTTCTTTCAACCGCCTTTCCTGTCTATAACTGATTAGTAGCCCGGAGGGGTATAAAGGCTGTTCCTGCGTCGCAGGGACGGCCTTTTATATTGGGGGAAGGTAGAAGGTAGAAGATTTTTGGTTATGCAAGACCCTCTATTAATCTAAAAGTTCGCGCCATTCACCATTGAACACTCACGGGCTACTTCTTTTCCCTTATACCTTTATCAATTTTCTTCTTTCTTGTCAACTCGCCAACTCCCCGACAAGCCGGGGCAGGCTGTCAACTGGTCAACTCGGTCAACCCGATCTACCGAAACCGCTGTCAAAATAAGTTAATATATTGCTAATGCCAGTATGAACATCCGTGTTAGTAGTTAGTAATTTGGTAATAGCTTAAAAGACTGCTGCCAAACTAACGATTTATGAAACTAACTTGCCCTGCCCCGACCAGGTGGATAGCAGCGCTATGCTGTTTACTCTTCACCCGCTATGGCGCTTATACGCAACAGCCCATAACCAGTACATCAATTTCCAATCATTTACCAAGGGAATCGCTTAACAAGGATCCCATTCCATATGCACTTAGTATGGAAGTACGGGGAACGGTGGCCGATTCTGCCGGCCCCATGCCCGGGGTTTCGGTGTTTGTGAAAAATCAACCGGGTATTGGTACCACTACCGACCTAAATGGAAAGTATATTCTAACAGTGCCCGATGCCAATGTGGTGCTGGTATATTCCATGGTTGGTTTCGAAAACCAGGAAATATCGGTAAAGGGAAAAGAGGTGATCAATGTATCACTGAAACGTGCCTCCAACTCACTGAACGATGTGGTGGTGGTTGCTTATGGTAAACAAAAGAAACGGGACATCATAGGTTCCGTAACAACCATCAGTCCGGAAGATCTAAAAGTTCCTTCCAGTAACCTGAGCACCGCACTCGCCGGGCGTATAGCCGGTGTGATCGCTTACCAGACAAATGGTGAGCCCGGTCAGGACAATGCCTCTTTCTTTATTCGTGGTGTTACCACTTTTGGTTATAAGACCTCGCCGCTTATTTTGATCGATGGTGTTGAGTATCCCGATCTTTCGCGAATTCAGCCAGATGATATCGCCAGCTTCTCCATTATGAAAGATGCAACCGCCAGTGCCTTATATGGTGCACGTGGTGCCAACGGTGTTATATTGATCACTACTAAAGAAGGTAAACAGGGAAAAGCGAGGGTATTCATGCGTGTTGAAAACTCTGTTTCAAAACCCACCCAAACAGTAAAGCTGGCCGATCCGGTTACGTATTTAAATCTGCACCAGGAATCGGTATTGACGCGTAACCCGCTGGCGCCGCTCCCTTATTCCCAAAGCAAGATCGACAACACGAAGATGGGAACGAATCCCAATATGTTTCCTGCTGTTGACTGGATGAATATGTTGTTTAAAGACCAGGCTTTGAACCGGCGGGGTAACTTCAGTGTAAGTGGCGGCGGTCAGATCGTGAATTATTTTCTGGCAGGCTCCTTTACCCAGGATAATGGTATTCTAAAAGTAGATGAGCGTAACAATTTCAATAACAACATCAACCTGAAGACGTATAATTTACGGTCGAACGTAGGGTTGAAAGTTACCCGCACCACCGATGTAATGGTGCGCCTGTACGGCACCTTCGATGATTATAACGGGCCGGTTGATGGCGGCTCCGGTTTATATAAGAAAGTAATGCGTACCAGCCCCGTGTTATACCCCGCTTATTATCCAGTTGATGAAGAACACCAGTTCGTTAACCACATCATGTTTGGTAATTACGAAAAGGGAAATTATCTGAACCCTTATGCCGACATGGTTTCGGGTTATAAAGATTACCTCAAATCCCTGATGTCTGCACAATTCGAAGTGAAGCAGGACCTGTCATTTATTACACAGGGATTGTCGGCACGTGCATTTATGAATATAAACCGGTCCTCTTATTTTGACGTTTCACGTAATTACTTCCCATTTTACTATTCTGCAGTTGGTTATGATAAGTATACCAACAAGTACCTGTTAAACGTGATCAATCCAGATCAGGTATTGGATATTAATGTTGTGCCCCAGGGTGGGACCGATTATTTAGGTGCCCCTGTGGGCGCCGACAAAACCGTTACGTCTAATTTTTATTTTGAAAGTGCTGCGAACTACACCCGTACATTCGATAAACACGGGGTAAGCGGGTTATTGGTGGTTACGGCCCGCAGCAAACAGGAAGGCGATACCAAAACATTGCAGAAGTCATTGCCTTATCGTAACATGGGAGTTTCAGGCCGGGCTACCTATAACTACGATAGCCGCTTTTATGCCGAGTTCAACTTTGGTTATAATGGATCGGAGCGTTTCTATAAAACCGAACGTTTCGGGTTCTTCCCATCGGTTGGTGCGGCCTGGTATGTTTCTAATGAAAAATTCTTCGAGCCCCTTAAGTCAGCCGTTAATAAATTAAAACTTCGTGCAACGTATGGGCTGGTAGGAAATGATGAAATAGGCAGCCCCGATGACCGGTTTTATTACCTGTCTGATGTAAACCTGAATGCACCCGTTGGTGCCTCGTTTGGTGTCGATAACCGATACTCCCGCAATACCATTCAGATAAACAGGTACGAGAACAGGGACATTACCTGGGAAACGGCACGCAAAGCCAACTATGCCATGGAGCTGAGTATGTTTGGC
This sequence comes from Niastella soli, assembly GCF_017742245.1. Classification (GTDB taxonomy): domain Bacteria; phylum Bacteroidota; class Bacteroidia; order Chitinophagales; family Chitinophagaceae; genus Niastella; species Niastella soli. The sequence continues at coordinate 363,881 of NZ_JAGHKO010000001.1, read as the reverse complement.
AAATGGGATATCATAGCCGAGTATTATACCGAGAAGCGGTATAACATTCTGATGCCCCGTGCGTACATTCCTTATACCTTAGGCTTGCAGGTAAACCTGGATGAGAATCCGCCCAAAGCCAACGTCGGAGAAGCGTCGGGACAAGGTGTAGACATCTCTGTTGAGTACCTGCAGAATTTTGGAAAAGACCTCACCATTCAGGCCCGTGGTAATTTTACCTATGCGCACAGCCGCCTCGATAAAAACGAATCGCTGCAATATGGTGAAGACCTTAAATACCTGAATAGAACAGGGTATCCTATTTCACAAACCTGGGGGTATATAGCTGAACGGTTGTTTGTCGATGATGAGGAAGTAAATAACTCGCCTACCCAGTCATTCGGCGGTGACAAAGCAAGAGGCGGGGATATTAAATACCGCGATGTAAACCAGGATGGGGTAGTGGACAAACTGGATATGGTGCCGATCGGTTTCCCCACCACACCCGAGATCACCTATGGTTTTGGTGTTTCGGCCAAATATAAAGGCTTCGATATCTCCACCTTCTTCCAGGGAACGGCCCGCCGTTCTTTCTGGCTAGATGTAAAAGCCACCGCTCCATTTGTTGCTTACCGGTATAAATCTGATGAGCTTAAAAATTACAACTTGCAAAACCAGTTATTGCAGGCCTATGCCGATGATCACTGGTCGGAGGAGAACCGGAATTTATACGCCCTGTGGCCGCGCCTGAGTTCGAATTTGAATGTTAATAATAGTCAAACCAGCACCTGGTTTATGCGAAGCGGTGCCTTTTTGCGATTGAAGCAGGTAGAGTTTGGTTATACGTTCCCCAAGAAAGTAACTAATAGAATTCATCTCGAGAATGTGCGGATCTATGCCAACGGTACCAACCTGTTCAACTTCAGCCAGTTTAAAATATGGGACATCGAGCTGGCAGGTAACGGCCTGAACTACCCCATACAAAAGGTAATGAACGCGGGGATTCAGGTAACACTATAAATTATGCAAGGATGAAAAACGTAATAATAACAACCACTATACTGTTGCTGATGGGCACGGGTGCCTGTAAAAAATACCTGGATGTTGTACCAGACCAGGTTGGCACCATCGACAACGCCTTTACACAACGCAGCACTGCTGAAAAGTTCTTATTCACCTGTTACTCCTATTTGCCAAAACATGGCGATATGGATGATAACCCGGCCTTTAATGCCGGTGATGAAGTATGGTATATGGATCCCATTCGGGATGTGGACCCCGATTATTGGGCCATTGCCAAGGGCAACCAAACTGTAGGCAGCCCCATGGGAAGTTTTTGGACCGGCAAGAACCAGGGCATAAAATTATTTACCGCTTTACGCGATTGCAACATCTTTCTGGGAGGCATTGATAAAGTAAGGGATATGCAACCCATTGAAATAGAAAGATGGAAAGCAGAAGTAACTTTCCTGAAAGCTTACTATCATTTTTACCTTGTTCGCATGTATGGACCCATTCCCCTCGTTAAGGAAAATTTACCCGTGGGAAGTACACCCGACGAGGTACAGGTACCCCGCGACCATGTAGATAGTTGTTTCAGCTATATTGTTCAATTGCTCGACGAAGCGGCAGCCAATGAAGCCCTGCCCGCAAAAATTGTAGGGGTAGAGCAATCTGAATTGGGCAGAATTACCAAATCCATTGTACTGGCGCTGAAAGCAAAAGTACTGGTGACCGCAGCCAGTCCATTGTTTAACGGTAATCCTGACTTCGTTGGCCTTAAAGCGCAAGGTAAAGATGACGGAGAACCCCTCATAAACCCCACACCAGATCCCAAAAAATGGGAAGTTGCTGCTGCTGCTTGTAAGGAAGCTATTGAGTTTTGCCATGGCAATGCCTATTCCTTACAACGGTTTAACCCGGCGTTATATCCCGGCTGGGTCGTCAATGACACCATTAAAACGCAGCTGGGTATCCGCATGGCAGTTACAGATAAAGAGTTTAATACCGAAGTGATCTGGGCCAACACCACCAGCCGGGCAACTGATCTGCAGCGGTGGACGATGCCTATAATAGGCAGCGGTGCAACAAGCAGCAGCGGTCCCAAAGGTATTCTGGCGCCACCCTTAAAAATGGCCGAACTGTTTTATACAAATAACGGGGTGCCCATTACAGAAGACAGGACCTGGGATTATGCCGGCCGCTTTAATTTAAAAACAGCTACTCCTGCCGATACCTTTTATATAAAAAAGAACGAACAAACCGTAAAGCTTCACTTTGACCGGGAGCCACGTTTCTATGCCGATCTGGCTTTTGACCGGGGCATCTGGTTTGGCAATTGGATAAACAACTATTCCGTATCCAACATGCTGTTTGTAAAAGCCAGAAGGGCCGAGCTGGCGGCCCGGCAGGGAGTTAGTAATTTTTCCATTACGGGTTACTGGATCAAAAAGCTCATCAATATGAGCACGGTGGGTGCGTCAGATGGGAATGTTACCGGTAGCAATCAGAATCCTTATCCCTGGCCAGAGATGCGGTTAGGCGATCTGTATTTATTATATGCCGAAGCCCTGAATGAAAGCCAGGGGCCTGGCGCTGAAACGTATCGCTGGATAGATGAAGTAAGGAACAGGGCTGGCTTACCTACGGTAGCGAATTCCTGGAGTAATTTCTCCAATCAACCCACTAAATACACCACTAAATCAGGCTTGCGTGATATCATTCACCAGGAACGATTGATTGAACTGGCTTTTGAAGGCCAGCGCTTCTGGGACCTGCGAAGATGGCGGGAGGCGCATGTAGTGCTGAATGCACCCATTAAAGGCTGGAGCACCGAACAACAGGATGCCGCAGCTTATTATAAACCGGTAGTGCAATTCTCACAGATCTTTAAACTGCGCGATTATTTTTGGCCGATAGACCAGGATGAAATTTTACGGAATAAAAAACTGGTGCAGAACCCTGGCTGGTAACCCCTTTCTATAACCATCATTTAATTGCAATGAAAACAAATAAACTAATTATAACCGGTTGGCTCCTGGTAATTATTTTCACCATCAGCAACTGTAAAAAAGATGACAGAAGCCCATATGCAAAAGACGGATCTGCCCCCGATGCTATTAGCAACCCTAAAGTAACCAACCTGGCCGGCGCTGCCATAATCACCTATAACCTTCCAGATAATGAAAACCTGTTGTATGTAAAAGCCGTGTATGAATTGAAGGGCCAAAAGAAAGAAGTAAAATCATCTATGTTCCAGAAAAAGTTGGTGGTAGATGGATTTGGTGACACCGAGGAACGCACAGTGACTTTGTACGCGGTAAGCCGTAGTGAAGTAGTATCACCACCGGTTGAAGTGACAATAAAACCGCTGACGCCACCCGTTGTCAGCGTGTTTAAATCAATAAAAGCAGATTCAACGTTTGGTGGTATTAATGTAAAGTATGTGAATGATGATTCAGCAAACATCGTATTTGAGGTGTTGGTTATTGATTCGGTAGGCGACTGGGCGCATGTTGATTATAATTATACCAGTATGAAGAAGGGCAGTTTTAATGTAAGGGGATTTCCGCCTGTAGAACGCACCTGGGGTATTTATGTTCGTGACCGCTGGGATAACCACAGCGATACCCTGAGAACTAAGATCAGACCCATTTACGAAGAAACCCTGGATAAAACAAAGTTCAATGATGTACGTACTACGTTTGCCAGTTACATACCACAGCACCAGCCACTGCCCAATTCAGGAGTGCCCATGGTCAATGCAGTGGATTATTCCAGCAGTTACCCCATGAAGAATTTATACGATGGCAATGTTACCACCATGTTCCATACCAAAGAGAAATATGAGATCCCTGTATGGATCCCTATTGACCTGGATAAAAGCGGCGCCGCCAAATTTGTACTGAGCCGTTTCAAGATCTGGCAACGTACCGGCACCTTTATTTTCAACCACGGTAATCCACATCGCTGGCAGATCTGGGGCACCAATAATCCAAAAATTATCAATGGTGACTTCAATAATGTAGATCCCAATAATGGCTGGGTGAGGCTGGGCGAATGGACTATGACCAAACCTTCGGGTTGGGAAGTGGGGCAAAATTCCAATGAAGACATACAGGTAGCTACCGATGGGCAGGAATTTGAATTCCCGAATGGTATACCGCCAGTACGCTATATAGGTTGGAAAAATATTGACAGCTGGGGTTCCATTGGTGGTTATACCGGGTTTTTCCACCTGTTTGAGTTGTCGCTATGGGGACAGAAAAAGTAATCAGTTTATTAAACAAAAATTCAATTATGCGTGTAAGAAAATATAGCATCTACGGAGGGCTCCTGGTCATATGCTGCGCGGTGCTGTTTGCCTGTAGTAAGATGAATGCCACCTATGATGAATTTACAAAAGATGGGGAAGTAGTGTACATAGCAAGGGTAGATTCTGTAATAACCTATCCAGGTAATAACCGGATTGACCTGTCAATGTTGTTGATCTCAGACCCCCGCATCAGTAAAGTGAAAGTATACTGGACTGCTGGTGGTCAAACCGATTCAGTGGAGAAAGCGGTACAGCGGACCGATAATATCGATACTGTACGTTTTTCTTTTAAGAAACTGGCGGAAGCTTCTTATACTTTTAACATTTATTCCTATGACAAGGCCGGGCACCGCTCGGTAAAAAACGATGTAATAGGTGAGGTATATGGCGAGCGTTATATTTCCCAACTGGTGAACCGGGCTATAAAAAGCGGTACATATATCGATGCAACCCAATCGGCTAACATTAAATGGTTTGGTGTGGCGGGAGATGTAATTGGTCAGGAAATTATATATACCGACAATCTGGGGACACAACGAAAGTTCTTTGCAAAAAATGATGCGGCGGTCGACAGCACGCTGTTGCCTCTTTATAAAAAAGGAAGCGCATTTCAGTTCAGGACCTTGTATAAACCAGTTCTGAATGCCATCGATACTTTTTATTCCAATTATGAAAACAGGCAGGTACCATAAACCTTAAACAAACCAGTTTTTTCCTATCAGTTAGTTAGAGTCAAGGAGGCGGCCTTCGAGCCGCCTCCGCTTTTATGCAATCGTTCCCGGGAATTTTCTGCCAAAATAGTTGAATGAATAGCGAGTTCGTTATAGAATGACAGTTATAATAATCTGTTAGTTGCATCAGGAAATGCAGCCATATATGTAGGCTGCCACAACATTGACTGATGCGTATGAAAAAAGTTGTTACTGGAATAGTCTTTCTTATTTGTATAACATGGGCTCAGGCGGCGCCACCCATTGTAATAGAAATTACCCGATATGGTGCTGTAGGAGATGGTAAAACACTCAATACGGCGGCTGTTCAAAAAGCAATTGACGAATGCCATCAGCAGGGTGGAGGTAAAGTAGTGTTTCCGGCAGGCAACTGGCTTTCAGGGACCATTATATTAAAAGATCAGGTTACACTTCAATTTAACAAGGATGCCCGCCTGTTGGGCAGTACCGATATAAATGATTATCAAAACTTAGATCCCTTCACCGATGGGCTGGGCATTGATGTAGGCTGGGCATTGCTCGTAGCGGTGGATGCAAAAAATATCGGTATTGAAGGTGAAGGGGCTATTGATGGCCAGGGTTCCAAATTAAAAGAACAACAAATAGCTACTGATACGCGGCCAGAGTCACAACGATGGGGCCGCCGTCCATTTTTATTACGGATCGTTCGCTGTGAAAATGTTACGGTAAAAGGCATTACACTCAATTATGCCGCCGCCTGGACCTCCCATTATTTCCAAAGTAAAAAGATAAATATCGAAAACGTAAAAATTGTGAGCCATGGCGTGGCGCACAACGACGGCATTGATATAGATGGCTGCCAGGAAGTGCGAATAAAAAATTGTGATGTTATCAGCGGCGACGATGCGCTTTGTTTCAAAACCACGGCAAGCACCATGGCTTGCAGTAATATTGTGGTAAGTGGTATGCGTTTGAAAAGCAACCAGGGCGCTATAAAGATGGGTACCGAATCAATGGCCCCATTTGAAAATATTACCATCACCGACTGCTATATCTATGATACCAACAATGGAGGGATAAAATTATTGACGGTGGATGGTGCCCATTTACGCAATGTGCAGATCTCGGACATCACCATGGTGAATGTAAGAACACCCATGTTGTTGCGGCTCGGATCGAGGTTAAGCGTGTTTAGAAAAGGCAAAGACACCCAACAGCCTACCGGAACACTGGAAAATGTAGTCATAAAAAATGTAAAAGCGCAAGCGGCTGCCCAGGCCCAGTTAATGCCACCCTCTGGCATTCTTATCACTGGCGTACCCGGTCATTATATTACCAATGTTACCCTTGAAAATATTGAGATCAGCCTGGCTGGGGGTGGCACAATTGAAAATGCGCGGCAGCAGGTGCCCGAAGCGCTTGATAAATATCCTGAAGTAAAAACCTTTGGCCCACTGGTGCCGGCGTACGGCGTATGGGCCAGGCATGTAAAAGGATTGAAGCTGGTGAATATTACACTGCACCTGGATAGCAACGACCGGCGACCGGCCTTTGTCTGCGAAGATGGACAGAATATTGAATTGGCCAATTGGAAAATTCCGGAAACAACAGACGTGCCCGCCATTGTTCGCCTGGAAAATGTTGAGAAAGCCCACATTCATAATATAAACGTAAAAGGAACTGCAGATGCATTGGTAAAGGCTGAAGGTAACAGCAAGGGCATTCAGGTAAAAAAAAATAAAACCCCCAACATTAAGTACATGCTACGACAATAAGATGCTAAATATTCCAAAAACGAAAACGAAAACTATTGCTATGCTACACTTACGACACAAAAAAGGGTACGGCAATACCTTTTTTAAAAGAAGTGCATTCATTTCTATTTGCCTGCTATGTTCTTCTCTTCTCTTGCCTGTAATTCTTCACGCTCAGGAAAAAACGGTTATGCTTCGGGGATTGGTGAGAAACGAAAGCGGAGAACCCCTTTCCGGTGTTTCGGTGGTGGTGAAAGGCTCCAATACTGGTTCCACAACAAAGGCTGACGGCTCCTTTTCAATTTTAACACCGGTCAATTGTACGCTCTCCATCACCATGGTGGGTTATGTAAATAAAGAAATAAAAATAGGCACCACCGATCAGTTAGATCTAAGTATTTCTTTAAGTTCAGATAAATTGGAGATGGACAAAGTGATCGTAGTAGGGTATGGTACCCGGCGTAAATCAGATGTTACCGGTTCTATCGTCTCTATCAATGAACAATCCATCAAAGATATCCCTTCCTCCAATCTGGCTGCCGCTATACAGGGGCAGGGCGCTGGTATAGATATTCAACGAAGCGGCGCCAACAGCAAGCCAGGTGCAACGCCAAACATTTTGATCAGAGGTTCCAGGTCATTAGGTGCCAGCAACGACCCGTTGATCGTTGTGGATGGCATTCCTTTCAATGGAAGTATAAACGACCTGAACCAGGATGATGTGGCTTCCGTTGAGATCTTAAAAGATGGTTCCTCTACTGCCATCTATGGTTCACGGGGTGCCAATGGCGTGATCCTGATCTCCACCAAACGCGGCAAAACTGCCAAACCTGTATTTACTTACAGCGGTTATGTGGGCACCAGCAAATTGACCAAAGAATTCCCGGTAATGAATGCTGCTGAATTTACTGACCTGAAAAAATGGGCCAACATTATTGCCAATCCCGGTAAATACAGCGGGCTCGATGATCCACAGTTCCTGACCAATGGCATATTTGATCCTGCAGAAGTAGAAGGAATAAAAACGGGCCGCAATACCGATTGGCAAAGCCTTATTTATAAAACCGGGATGATCACCGACCACCAGTTAGGTGTTTCCGGCGGAACCGATCAGACGCAATATGCGATCTCAGGCGGTTATTTTAACCAGACCGGTATTTATTATGGACAAAGTTTTGAGCGCTCCACGGTGAAATTGAGTATCGATCAACAGTTAGGAAAGATATTTAAAGTAGGATTGAACTCGCTGAACACTTATTCGGTGCGGAAAGGCGAGAGTGCTAACCCTATGGCCCAGGCGTTACGTGCCAGTCCATTGGCGTCGCCTTATGATAGTGTTGGAAATATTTTAAATACTTATGTGCCGGGCAGCGCGAATCAGGTCTGGAATCCGCTGGCCGACCTGATACCCGGCGCCGCTATAGAAAACAGAAAGCGTCTGGGAACATTCACCACACTGTATTTGGAAGCTAATTTAATCAAAGGGTTAAAATATCGCTTGAATGCCGGGGCGGAGATCAGATCGGATGTATATGGTAACTTTTATTCCGATAAAACAAGTTTTCGTGTTAATCAGGGCGGTTCTGCTTCCTCAAACCGCAACGATGTATCGAACAACTACACGTTGGAAAATCTGTTGATCTATGATGCCACATTTGCAAAAAAGCATAAGCTGAATTTTACTGGTTTATACAGTTTACAGGAGGTCAGCTCCAAATTAAACCAGTTTGACAATACAAACATCCTGGCCGATTACCTGGCTTATTTTAATCCAACTTACGGATCAAACCTTAAAGGAACAGGCAGTTCTTCCAAAGCCGATATTCTCTCGTACATGGGAAGAGTGAACTACAGTTACAATGACCGTTACCTGTTAACTTTAACAATACGTGCTGATGGGTCATCCCGCCTGGCCGAGGGAAACAAATGGCATTCTTTCCCCTCCGCAGCTTTTGCCTGGAATGTGAACCAGGAGAGCTTCATGCAAAATATCTCAGCAATCAGTAATCTGAAGCTCAGGGCCAGCTATGGCAGCGTTGGGCAACAGTCAATCAAAGCCTATCAAACGCTGGGGCAATTATCAGGGTTGGTATATAATTATGGTTCAAACATGATCACTGGCGCTTATTTAAGTTCTACGGTTAACAATACACTTACCTGGGAATATACCAAAACAGCCAACCTGGGTCTCGATTTCGGATTGCTAGGTAACCGGATTACCGGTTCTGTGGAAGTGTATAAGGCATTTACCAATTCTCTGTTGTTGCCGCAAACATTGCCTCCTACGTCAGGCATCCCCAATCCTATTGTTTCCAATGTAGGTAAAACAGAGAACCGGGGTATTGAAGTGCATGTCAGCACCACTAACATACAGGCACAAACCCGAAAGGATTTCAGCTGGACGAGTGATTTCAACTTCTTTATTAACCGGGGTAAAATAACCCAGTTGGCAGGCGGGGTAACAAGGGATGCTGCCAATGGCTGGTTTGTTGGTCAACCCCTGGATGTGTACTATGATTATCAAAGAGTGGGTATCTGGCAGAATACCGCAGAAGATACGGCGGCCGCCAAAGCCCTGGGTTTATCAGTATCTGGTAACTCATCAGTAATTGGCACCATTCGCGTGGCTGACATCAGTGGCCCTGATGGAAAACCAGATTCAAAGATCGATGCAACCTATGATCGCATTATTGTAGGTACAAGCCAACCCAAATGGGAGGGTGGTACCACGCAGCGTTTTGGTTTCCGTGGTTTTGATCTGACTGTAGTGGCATTTGCAAGATGGGGGTATACCATGAACAGCAGTTTGTATGGCGGCAATTTCGTAAACACCTATCAGGGAACGTACAATAATTTAAAAACTCATTACTGGACACCGGAGAACCACGAGCCATGGAATCCAAAGGCAAACTCAGCCGCTACCAATCCCTTGAACCGCTCGGTACTGAGTTATTTCGATGGATCATTTGTAAAGATCAGAAGCATAAGTCTTGGATACAATCTTGACCAGTCATTGGTAAAACGCATAGGAGCAAAGAATTTCCGGGTTTATGCCACCGCAGCAGATCCGTTTATTCTTTTCTCGCCATACCGCCGGGCAGGCGGTATAGATCCCGAAGGTTCGGGGTCGGTGGGCATAGATACACCGCCTACCTGGTCAATGATTGTTGGAATTAATATGTCGTTTTAATTTTTTACAAGCCAAAATGAGCTATATGAAAAAGATATTTTTATTCTGCAGCGGACTCCTGATCGTAGTGAGCGGCTGTAATAAAAAACTCAAGGAAGAACCCAACTCCATTCTTGTTCCTGCATTTTTTCAAACCAGTCAGGGTTTACAGGCCGGTTTAGATGCCGCGTATGCAGGGATGCGAAATTTTTGGGGTGCGCAGGAATTGTTTACTGCCACGGTAATTGGCACCGATGAATTTCAACGTGGTGTTGATGGCAACAGTGATATAAACCTGTATAGTTATACTTCTTCACATGGCACCACCACTACGCTTTGGCGGGCAGCGTATGTTTTCATCAATACCTGTAACGGCGTTATTGATAATGCCGATAAGGTAGATATGCCGGTAGCTACAAAGAACAATATTGTGGCGGAAGCTAAATTCCTTCGGGCCAATTATTATTTTATTCTTGCACAGTTTTGGGGCGATGTTACGTTGAGCCTGCATTTTCAGTCAGCCGCTACAACCACAGCCAAACGTGATCCCCTGGCAAGTGTTTATGATGCCATTATTCAGGACCTGAAAGATGCCATAGCTGTATTACCTGCCAGTCCAAAAAGCAATGGGGTGTTAGCAGGAAAAGCTACTGCCGTAGCTGCGAAACATGTTCTGGCAAAAGTATACCTCACCCGTGCCGGCTCTGCTGTAAAAAAAGCGGATGACTATCAGAATGCCTATAATACTGCTGTGGATATTATCAATAACAAGTCATCATTGGGGCTGAATTTAGTACCCGACTTTAGTAAAGTGTTTGCGGAAGGGAATGAGGAAAATGAGGAAGTACTGTGGAGCGTGCAACACACCGCGAACCTGGCGTATAATGGTCCGAATAACAGTGGTATAAGTTCAAGTAATGGGATTAGTACCTACAGTGCCGACAATGTATTAAATCATATGTGGGTAGGCCAGTATGAGAAAAGACCAGGTATGATCCGTAGTACGCCGTATGGCCGTCCCTATATCCGATGTATCCCTACCCGTTGGTTAACCGATACGGCTTTTAAAGAAAGAGTGAATGATACCCGGTACAGCAAAACTTTTCAAATCGTATGGTATGCCAACAATCCCGATCCCAAAGGGTATCCGGTGTGGCCCAATCCATTACCAGCCGGTGCGCCAGCAGATGCAGTAGCCGGGCAACCGAAGTTTAAATTAGGTGATACAGCCATTTACATGCCTGGTGTTGATAAGACCAATGCACAAATAGCCGCCAGCCGGTATCTGCTTATTCCGCCCGGTAAGTACGATAATACGCTTTCGGCAACCATGATGAAATATTTCGATACCAAAAGGGCTGATCTCAACTCGCCCTCTGTAAGACCAGTGATAGCTTTCCGCCTGGCAGAAACCTATCTGGTAGCAGCAGAAGCGGCCTTTAATTTGGGAAATATGCCCGATGCAGTAAAATACATTAATGCCGTACGGGAAAGAGCTGCTTATCCAACCGGGAATGCAACGGCTATGGATATTACGGCGTCTGATTTATCACGGGACTTTATATTGGATGAACGGACCCGTGAACTCTGTGGGGAAAATGTTCGGTGGTGGGACCTGGTGCGCACTGGCAAACTATTGGAACGGGTGCGCCTGCATAATAAAGAAGCGGCTGCTAATATTATTGAGAAACATGTGTTACGCCCAATTCCCCAGGCACAAATAGATGCTACTACAACTGGTGATCCGTATAATAACAGTTTGTATTTTCCATTATGGAATTAGTGGGAAGTTGATCAGTTGACACCCTGCCCCGACGTGTCGGGGAGGAGTAAGTTGGTATGGGTGATAGGGGTAACAAGGTTGATAAGGGAAGGCAGAAAGCAATGGGCCCTCCTACGCTAAAGCTTCGGCGGACGAGGCAATGGGCAAGGATTTTTGGCGGCGCAAGATAGTTATTAGTTTCAATAGTCGCGAGTCACGTCTGCCGTCTGCCGTCTGCCGTCTGCCGTCTGCCGTCTGCCGTCTGCCGTCTGCCGTCTGCCGATTCACGATTGCCGATTGTTAGCCAATGGTCACTTTATTAAACAGTATATTCATAATAACTAACGAGTAAATGAAACAAACGATTCAATGCCTGTTATTGGCGCTTGGGATTGCACAATTGCAACCGGTAGTCTGCGAAGCACAATCAAAAAAAGCGCTGGCCGATTTCTCAAAATGGCCGGCCGGTACCTCACCCCAGGAAGTTGGAAAAAGAGTGGCGGAGCATTTTGTAGTTACGCCACATACCAACTTTGGCCGCACCACGCCACCCAGAACTATTACCTATCCGGAAACCTGTACCTGGTATGGCGCCCTCACCTTTGCCAAACAATCTGGCGATAAAGATTTGGTTAAAAAGCTGGTGCAACGTTTTGACCCTATGTTTGGCGCCCAGGATACCCTGATCCCCAAACCGGTGCATGTAGATGCGACCGTTTTTGGGTCAGTGCCTTTTGAATTGTATATGCAAACAAAAGACAATCGGTATCTGGAGATTGGGAAACGTTTTGCTGATAAGCAGTGGGACAGTCCGGAAGGCCCGCATGTAAAGCCTGAGTCACAAGGATATCTTGATCGTGGCTACTCCTGGCAAACCCGCATGTGGATCGATGATATGTTTATGATCACCGCGGTACAATCACAGGCCTACCGGGCTACCAATGATAAAAAGTATATTGAAAGAGCGGCGAAGGAAATGGTACTTTATCTGGATTCATTGCAAAAACCAAATGGGCTGTTTTATCATGCACCCGATGTGCCATATTTCTGGGGCCGCGGTGATGGCTGGATGGCAGCGGGAATGGCGGAATTGTTACGTTCCTTACCAAAGAATAGTCCGTATCGCGAGCGCATTATGAAAGGCTATAAAACCATGATGGCTTCTTTGCTGAAATACCAGGCAGAAAATGGGATGTGGCGCCAGTTGATCGATGATCCCGAATCATGGGCTGAAACTTCCTGCACCGGAATGTTCACCTTTGCAATGATCACAGGTGTGAAGAATGGCTGGCTCGATGCGGCTACTTATGGGCCTGCTGCCCGCAAAGGCTGGCTGGCGTTGATCACTTACATCGATAATAACAACGATGTGCGTGAAGTGTGTGAAGGCACCAATAAGAAGAATGACCGTCAATACTACCTAGACCGCAAGCGTAATATTGGTGACCTGCACGGGCAAGCTCCGGTACTATGGTGTGCAACCGCGTTGTTACGATAATATAAAATCCTACACCTGTCAGTCTCCAGCCTGGCAGGTTTTTTAAATACGTTGGCAATAAATAAGATTATATGAAAAGAGCAATATTCATTGGTATAACCCTTTTCATTTCCATTAGTTGTGTAAGAGCATCACCTGCCGACACTATATTGATCACAAGCCCAGACCGCCAAATACAATGCAGGCTCTTTCAACAGAACAGTCAACTTCATTTTGCTGTTACGTATAATAATATTCCGGTTGTAGAAAATTCAGCAATAGTGATGATGCTGAACGATCTGCCCGTGCTGGAGAAGCTACAAATAGCCACTGAGCTTCGCTACCAGCTCAATGAGCACTATCCCTGGTTCGGTGCGCATGCCACTGCAATGAACCTTTGTTCAGGAATAAAGATCCTTCTGCAGCGTCAAAAAGTGGTAGATACACTGGAAGTACGGGTCTTTAATGATGGAGTAGCCTTTAGAACAATACTCCCTGCCGCAGATAGCACTATTCATATTCCCGACGAAGCAACAATTTTCAATATCCCTGCAGGAAGCCTGTTGTGGTATCATGACCTGACAATGCATTATGAAGGCGTACATGAAAAAAAAGAGATCAGCCAGGTACAGGCCGGGGAGTGGGTAGCGCCGCCAGCTACTTATAAATTACCAAAAGGCGTGTATGCATCCATTACTGAGGCCAACCTGGTGAATTATCCGGGTATGGCATTACAGGCAAATGGAAGTAATGGATTACAAATTCGCCTGGCTCATCGCCAAAGGGCTTCCTATCCTTACCGGTTGCGATATACCCCTGAAGATACATTACGGTTACAACAGCCCGCTGCAATTGCCGGCACCATCATTACGCCCTGGCGGGTTGTGATCATTGGTAGTACCCTGAATACGCTCGTGAATAGTGATATCGTGAATAATCTTTGCCCACCACCAGATAAAACCTTGTTTCCGGAAGGCATATATACCAGTTGGGTACAACCCGGGCGGGCCGTATGGAAATACCTCGATGGCGGTGGCAATGGCAGTGTTGACGCACTAAAGAAGTTTACAGATGATGCCGCTACACTGGGTTTTGAATACAATATACTCGAAGGCTTTTGGGCACGTTGGGGAGGCGATACATTACGGCAATTGATAGATTATTCTCGCCAGAAAAAAGTAGGCATCTGGTTATGGAAGCATTCCAAAACGTTACGCAATACCAGTGACAGGCAGGCATTTTTTAAAAAATGTCATGACCTGGGAGTAACAGGTTTAAAGATCGACTTCTTCGATCACGAAGCCAAAGAAACTATTGACCTGTATTCGGCCATATTACGGGAAGCTGCCGAAAATCATTTACTCCTCGATTTTCATGGCGCCAATAAACCCACAGGCTTGGCACGCACCTGGCCAAATTTATTGACCAGTGAAGCTGTAAAAGGTATGGAAGCCAGTAAGCTCACTGACAGGGCAACGCATGAAACAACGATCCCGTTCACCCGCTGTTTGGCTGGTCCGGCGGAATACACGGTGCTGCTTTTTAGTGAACGTAGGCAGAACACCACTTGGGCGCACCAGATAGCCAGTACCGCAATACTTAATTCTTCCTTGCTTACGTATGCAGCGAATCCCGGGAACATCGAAAGCAATCCAGCCGTGGTCGTAATTAAAGATATTCCAGCCGTATGGGATGAGACCATCGTATTACCGGAGTCGGCCATTGGTGAACTGGCTGCTTACGTGCGCCGAAAGGGGAGCAAATGGTTTGTGGCTGTTATGAATGGGGCTACTCCTAAAAAGTTAACAATTCCCCTGGGTTTTCTTCAATCCGGAAAATATAATGTCAATGAAGTAAAAGATGATGGCAACAATGCCGCATCGGTAGTGGTTGAGCATAAAAGCTATACAAAGAAAAATTTTATTGAGCTGGAGTTAGTGGCCGGCGGTGGTTATCTGGCTGAATTTTCCTCTAATTAAAAGGAAGTATAATAATGAATATTAGTTTCATCAAAAAAGGATGTTGTTTTTTTATATGGTTGAGCAGTTTCTCCTTATCACTTCTCGCACAACAGTCGCACCTGCCAGTACAGCAAGACCGATGGAGAATATTACCAGATGGCAGCATTGAATGGCCTATCGACAATCGCCTGCCACATAATGACCATGTAGAGATGAGTGGTGAGAAAGTGTCGATGTGGGTGCAGTATGGCGTCAATAGCGAGGGACAGCCCGCTATAAACCGTACCATGGTGTTTCCCACCTTCCGCTTATTGCCAGTTCGCACCATTGCCAGCATGACCTATAACGTTACGGATGGTGACCTGCCCCGGTTCCTTATCAATGATAAATTATTAAAAGCCGGGGTGTACAATGCTGCAGTTGCAACCGATATGCCGGAGAAAGTAACAAGCATCAGACAAAAAGGGATTTTACAAATAAAGAGTGAAATTGGAAAAGACAAATCGGTAAGCTTACAGCGTACGCTTTTCCCTTCTGTAGATAAACCCGTGGCACTGGAGAAATGGGTGTTTACAAATACAGGTAAGCAACCAGTAAAAATTGAAATGGAATACCTGTACAGGGAAGTACGACCTGCAGTGGAAAGAACCACACCCGTGCCGCACAGTTTTATTGTAACTACAATTAATGAAGGATTGAAAACCGTAGCGCCCGGTGACTCGGTTCAATTTGGGATTTTATATGAGGCGGCCGATAAAGGCAATCCATTGCCATCGGTTGATATAAATGCGGCTTACAACGACAGATTGCAAAGAGTAAGCAATATTGTATCCTTGTTACAATTGGAAACGCCTGATCCGGTTTTAAACACTGCCTTTGCTTTTGCCAAGATCCGGGCAACGGAAAGCATCTATAAAACAAAGGGTGGTTATTTACATGGCCCTGGTGGTTTGCGGTATTATGCAGCCATTTGGGCGAATGACCAGGCGGAATATGTAAATCCTTTTTTTGCTTTTCTGGGAGATGAAACAGGGAATAAGTCGGCAATGAATGCCTACCGTTGGTTTGCAAAATATATGAATGATGAATACCGGCCCATTCCCAGTTCTATAATTGCCGAAGGCGATGCTACCTGGCATGGCGCTAAAGACAGAGGCGATATGGCCATGATCGCCTATGGAGCATCCCGATATGCATTAACATATGGCAACCATGATTCAGCCAAAGTATTATGGCCATTGATTGAATGGTGTCTGGAGTATTTAAAAAGGAAAGTAAATGAGCAGGGGGTAGTAGCCAGTAACAGCGATGAGCTGGAGAATCGTTTCCCCGCAGGTAAAGCCAATTTGCACACAAGTGTATTGTATTATGATGCGTTGCGTTCTGCTGCCATGCTGGGACGGCAATTGAACATGCCAAAAGAGCAATCTGCGCAATATGAAAAAGAAGCGCAGACTATGAGAAAGAATATAGAACAATTCTTCGGTGCCAAGGTGGAAGGCTTTGCTACCTATCGCTATTATGAAGGGAATGATACGCTGAGGGCCTGGATCTGTTCCCCCCTGACAGTAGGCCTATTCGAAAGAAAGGAGGGGACTATTGCAGCCTTGTTTTCTCCCCGTTTGTGGACAGAAGACGGTCTGGCCTCTTTAGCTGGTAATGCCACTTTTTGGGACCGTAGTACCTTATATGCATTACGTGGCGTACTGGCGGCCGGCGAAACGGAGAAGGCAATGGAATTCCTGCGTTATTATTCGCAACGGCGATTGTTAGGTGAACATGTGCCTTACGCGGTAGAAGCCTATCCCGAAGGCAATCAGCGGCATTTATCGGCAGAAAGTGGCTTGTATTGCAGAATTTATACGGAAGGGTTATTTGGCATGCGCCCCGTGGGGTTTAATAGTTTTGAATGTTCACCACGTTTACCAAATGGCTGGAAGCAGATGGCGTTGCGAAACGTACATTCGTTCGGAAATGTTTTTGATCTCATTGTGCACAGGGCGGATAAAGGAAAGCTGAATATAGTGATAAAGAAAGGCGGTAAAGAAGCCTCATATATAATTAAAGAAGGAGCTTCAACACTCATACAGCTATAAATTATAATACAGTATAAATACTGTTTATACGCGTGTAATGCCGCGATTTTATAACGAAATGTACGAATACGCAGTTGAAAGAATTGATACCGGGCTGAATTACAATATCAGCCCGTTTTTTAGTGTTGTATGTACAATAATCAGGCATCATTTTTGGGCATTTCAATGGCAACCATTATTTCAATAACCGCTATTGAGAACACTTTGCCACTATCTGATAAGATACTAGTATCTAAAATTATTGCGACCAACGAGTTTACCAGCTTCATTGATGCTGCAAAAAGTTATTGTTCCTTTATTGAATCATACGAAGCAGAAACAGCCCGCTATTTTATTCTTCAATCACAAAATCATTTATTGTCCCTGTATAACCTGGGAAATTGTATGATCCTGATGGAGGAAAAAAGCGATCAAAAGTTTGAGGTAAAGCTCGACGAACTCGAATTTCAAAGAACCCTCCATTTTATAGCAGACCGGCTATGGGATTATCGCTATTACTGGTATGTATTTGATCCTACTGCCAAGAAAAAGGACGCGGGTATAGTCTACGGTGACCTGTATGAAGACCTGGGCGCCATTTATAAATACCTGAAACAAACACTGTTGTTGTATGGCATGAAATCGTCTGAAGCCAAACAGAATGCCGTTTGGGATTTTAAATGGAATTTTGATGCGCATTGGAGCGGGCACTGCGCCAATGCCATTTGCGCCATTCATTATTTTCTTCAGAAGAGTAGATAATATGATTAAGCAAAAAGGTCCCTTTAAGGCTATACGGTAATCACTTATCGATAAAGAATATCCATTGGTAAAAATTAATATGTTTATTTAGGCGCTATTTGTAGTTTTGGCTCATCCCAATATCCGACAATGCCTAAACAAATATTGCTGTGTTTACTTGTACTCCTTGCTGGTCAGTCTTTTGCACAGAACTATAAAGGAGCTTTCAACCGGTTGTTAAAAGAAAAAGATACGGCCGCACAAAGGCAATTGCTTCAAACCTGGCAGCAGGCAGCTCCCACTGATGCGGAATTGTTCGTGGCCTATTTCAATTATTATTTCCGTGCCAGCCGTCAGGAAATAGTTCATTTATCTGAAGGGGATAACGGGAATCCCTCACTTGCATTAACAGACAGCACCGGGTCTCCCGTAGGCTTTCTCTCTGAAGATTTTGGTTATGACAGCGCTCTGCTGGAAAGAGCTTTTCATTACATTAATAAAGGAATAAGTAATTATACCACGCGGTTAGACATGCGGTTTGGAAAGATCTATGCGCTTGGCCAGATCGAAAACTATGAAAGTTTCACCAACGAGATCATCACGGCTATCGAACTGTCTAATAAATTAAAAAGTCAGTGGGCATGGGCCGATAATAAAAAGCTGGAGAACCCTGAGACGTTTTTCCTGGGTGCCATTCAGGATTACGTTGTGCAATTATACAATGCAGGTGATGACCAATTGAACAGAATGCGCCGCATTGCTCAAACTGTTTTGAAATATTATCCCAAACATGTAGAGAGCCTTTCCAACCTGGCCATCACTTATGGATTGCAAGGCAATTATGATAAAGCACTGGAATCATTATTGCAAGCCGAAAAGATCATGCCCCGCGACGTGATCGTACTCAATAACATTGCTACCATGTACGAACGAAAAGGTGATAAAACAAACGCTATCAAATATTTTGAACTTACTGCAAAACTGGGCGACAAAGAAACCCGGAATGCAGCGGTGGAGAAGTTGAAGGAATTGAAAAATTAATATTATGGGTATCGAGATAGAAAGAAAATTCCTGGTTGATAAAGAAAAATGGGACCAGGTAACTAAAGAAAAACAATCACTTTACCGGCAGGGATATATGGTTTCTGACCCGGAGAAAACGATCCGTGTTAGACTTACTGATAAAGAAGCATTCTTAACTATAAAGGGGTTGACCGTAGGCGCCTCCCGTCAGGAATTTGAATACCCTATTCCCGTATATGAAGCCCAGCAGTTGCTCGATGGATTTTGTGATACAGTAGTCAGTAAAATAAGATACTTCATTCACCACGATAACAAGTTGTGGGAGGTAGATGAATTTTTAGGCGATAATGAAGGGCTGATGGTTGCGGAGATAGAATTGGAGTCAGAAGATGAAGCTTTTTCTCTGCCTGATTGGGTTGGCAAAGAAGTGACAAGTGAGAAGAAGTATTCTAATTCGAATTTGGCAAAGAAGCCGTATAAGAGTTGGGGTAAGGAATAAAAAAAGCCCCGATGGTAAATCAGGACTTTTAAATTAATTAGATGTTCTGTTTATTTCATTTTTGGTACCGCATCACCTATACAACAACTTCTCCACCACTCCCTTGTCTGATTGTACCTGGCTGGCCTGCTTAGTGTATTGTGGATCTTTATAAACAGCTGCAGCCTGTAATAACAGTGAATAAATATTGTTCTTATTGTATTCGCCAATTTGCTGGTAGGTCCAGGCTTTTTGACCAAGCGCATAAGGAAGTAGCCAGTCAAGCGCGGTACGGAGGGTAGCTCCCTGTTGGTTTACATATTGCCATAAGTTAATGCCGGCGTATTGGGCCAGTGTGGCTACCCTGAACCAGGCCTGCAGGTTAAACGTACTATAACCCAGTCCATTGGTTCGGTCAAGTTCCAGCTGCATTTTACCAGTAGCATCAATTTGAGAATCCAATCTTTTTTTGCTTTCCTCAACCAGTTCTATTGCTTTGGCTTTATTGCCCGTGAATAAAGCGAAATCGATCGCCTGCGCGTAAAACCAGGTGCCGTGATTGTTTTTCGCAGCATGCTCTTCATTTCCATTTTTGCTGGTCAACATCCAGTTTAAATAGGCTGTATACCACTGATGTATTGGTTTATTCTCTGTTTCAGCGAACGGTTTATAACTTTGCAATAATCCAATAGCATCGGCAATGCCCGTTAATGCAATGGTTTCAATTATGCCTATGCCTCGCCCATTGGTAATGCCGGGAATGGCCTGCGCATAGTTGAGGTTGGGATTCATTTTTGATGCATCAAATAAAAACCAGTAATGCAATAACGCCCTTGTTTTGGCTGCATACTTTTCTTCCCCGGTTAAATACCAGGTGAGCGACAAAGTTCTGCACGCATTGTCGAGTTCACTCAGGTTGCGATGGTCTGTTATTTTATTGATCTCAGGATTGCGTACCCCGTCTTTTCGCATATAAGGTAAGCCATTGGGTTTAGAGCTGTCGTACCAGAAATAAGGCGCCTGGCTCATATAATCGTGCTTGTCACCGCTGGCCGGAGTAAAAGCTTTATCCGTTACCGAAACCAGCTTTATGGTCAATAATTCATCAGCCTGTTTTCTTAATTCGTTAAGAAGTTGAAGGGTAGGCGCATCCTGTTGTTGTATCTTTTTCTTTATTGTTGCCAGCTTGTTGGCATCCATTAAAAGTACGTCTGGTGTTTGTGCTGAAGAAATGGCAAAAAAGAAAAGAAAGCTACCCAGTATTGATATTATTTTTTTCATAGGACCGTTTACGTTTTCAAATGTTTTCAACATCTCACTATCCCAGTCACTCTTCAGTGATCTCAAATATATTACTTGTTAACGGTAAAACCCTGCCCGAAGTTAGGTTCAAGCCAATTGTCATCAGGTATTCGCCGGTAAATACTTTATCATTGTCGGGGTTGGTAGCCTTGGTTCCCGGAAACAGATTGGTTTCACGAAAGCGGTAATTCTTTTTAGGATCCAGACCCTGCAATTGCACTTTGGTGAAAAGGTCTTTGCGTCGGGTGGCTAAGTTGTAATTGAAAAGAACCGCCTTGCTTTTTTTGTCGTTTACATACATCAATACCGAGCGGTTTTCTTCATAGGGAGAAATGAGGCGATACAGGTCGCCATACCAGATCACCTCACTCATACGCTTATAATTTTTTACCGCCTCCTGGCTGAACTGTAATTCCTGCGGTGTCATTTCATTGACGCGAATATCGTAACCCAATTTGCCCGACATGGCCACATCTGTCCTGAATTTAAGCGATTGTCCTTTACCCATGCTGGTTATATGGGCCGCAATAGTATTGGCCGGAAAGAAATATGAATATCCCCATTGAATAAACACCCGTTCCAACCCATCAGTATTATCACTGGGCCAGAATTCAGTGAAGTATTTCAGGGCCCCATAATCGGTACGACCGCCGCCACCGGAACATAACATAATGGGCAGGTGCGGGTATTTAGCCCTAATTCGGTCTAACACTTTATAAAAACTACGAGTGTATTCAATAAATAAATGTGACTGGTTTTCTTTTAAATATGGAGAGTACGTATTCGACATGGGGCGATTACAATCCCACTTGATATACGCAACGCCGGGGTTTTTGCTGAGCAGGCTGTCTACGATGCCAAAAACAAAATTCTGTACGGCAGGATTGGTAAGATCGAGCACCAATTGATTACGCGACAGGTTTTCAGCCCGGTTGGGAAGCTTTAAGATCCAATCAGGGTGTTTTTGGTACAGTTCGCTTTTAGGATTTACCATTTCCGGTTCCAGCCAAATACCAAATTTAATTCCCTTCTTATCTGCTTCGCTTACCAGGCGACCAATTCCATTCGGTAGTTTGGCTTTATTTTCCTGCCAGTCTCCAAGGCCGGCTTTATCATCATTCCGGGGGAAGGCATTGCCAAACCAGCCATCATCCAGTAGAAACAGATCTACGCCCAGCTGTTTGGCGCCATCGAACAGCTCGATGAGTTTATCCTCATTGAAATTGAAATAGGTGGCTTCCCAGTTATTCAATAAAGTAAGGCGGGGAGCATTCCCATCCAGCACGGCGTAGTTGCGCGCCCAGCGATGCAGGTTGCGGCTGGCTTGCCCTTTACCCTGGTTGCTATAAGTAAAGATAAAATCGGGGGTTGTGAATAGTTCCCCGGGTTTCAATGTGTAATCCGATGCATAGGGATTAATTCCCGGGCGTACCCTCAATTGGTTGCGTTGATCTACTTCAAAGGTGAATTGAAAGTTGCCAGTCCAACCAAGGGTGCCGGCAATCAGTTCCCCGCTGGTTTCGGTAGCGGGGTTGTTAAGTGAAAGGAAAAAAGCAGGCGTTTGATAATAGTTAGCACGGGCGCCCAGTTTACTTTCGATATTCTTTATGCCATTGGTTAATTTTTCTTCTACCAGCTGAGCCTCCCGGGCCCACTCACCATGAAATTGCGTTAACCAATAAGCATCGGCATTAAAATGCAACATAGTGGAAGCATAATGGGTAAGCCGCACCGGCTTTTTTTCATGATGTTGAATGGTGGCGCTGGTAGTAATAACATCTTCATTATAATAAGCCGTGTATTGCAATACCACTTCCACCGGATACACAGAATCCTTCAACACAATGCGGGTGGTGGTCACATTATCTTTTTGCGTGGTGGTATGCGTGGCATAGGTTAATTCAAGGGAGGGATTGCCGTCGGCATGTACCACGCGTATGGCGGGTTCAAACAGGTTTTCCATTCCGGCGGTTAAATAAGCTTCCTGTCCGCCTGATAATTTCCCGTATTCCGTGTTAGCCAGGCGCGAACCCAGGTAGCTTTGGTACACCCGGTGATTTTTCCCAATGGTAAATACCAGGCTGGCGTTTTTTGTTTGAATAACAATAGGGGAAGTAGTTTGAGAAAAGGCTGGCAACGACAACAGACTTAATAATAACAAGAGGGAATACTTCATAATGCCTGGTGATTTACAGGCAAAGGTGCAAATAAACACACAGGTGAACCATGCACCGATTGGTGTATGATTCACCTGTATTAACAAATTATAAAAATGGCTTTACAACTTAGTCATCATCCCTTCTTCCTTCCATGAGGGCATCGTTATCGGGGCCGCCCAGACTGTAATAATCATTTTCTTCGTCATCCTCTGTTTTCTTGGGGTCCTCGTCTGGCTCTTCGGGAACATCCAGGTCGTCGCCACTGCTGACTTCGCTAACGGCGGCTTCATTTAAAGGGTCGCCATCAAAATCGGTATTGTCCAATCCTTCTTTATCAATAAATTCATCTTCATTCATATCCTGGTCCTGGTCAGGGTCGCCCAACATTTCCAGGTCTTCTTCCGTTACATCGGCTTCCGTGCCCATTACGATCTTTACTTCGTCGTCGTCATCGTCTTTAAACATATCCTTTCCATTGCGAATGCCTTCCTCATCATCTGAAGAGGCGGTGGTGTCTTTCATGGCACCGGGAACGCCTGCATTTACAATATTCTCCTGACCGGGAATATCCGATATATCTGGAATTTCAATGTAGGAATCATCCTGAGCCAGCTGTTCTTTCCTTCTTTTGCTGGCAGATCCATCCTTTGCCTGGGTTTGGTCCTGGTTGGATGCTGTATCGTTCAGCTCATCATCAGAAGAGCGTTTTGTTTTTGAAGTTTTAGCTTTTGCCATAACCGGAGTTTATAAAGATTGCATAAAAAATTATGCCCGGGAAAAAATGATGTAACTGCCAGAAAAACATAGGTCCAGGAATAAAAAGGAGCCATACATGACAGCTTTTCATTAATTAAATAAGACTGGGAAAGATCGTATTAGGGGTTTCTATGCAAAGGCGAACAGATGTTAATATAGCTTACCATATTGTCAATTTAGCAAAATTCAGCAACCCGAATACTTCTTTACTTGCAGTAGTTGCACCTATTAACTCTATTGTAAATCTGACGACGTTTCATGCTGTACCCGACAATGGTATGAAATGTAAAAAACTAACTGCTGTATGGAAAAGAAAGCTATTTCTTTTAAAGCGGTATTGCCCCCCGGCCGCTTAAGCCTGCTATTGCTATTATTTCAATGTGTTTTCCTGTTTTCTGTCCACGCTCAAACCACAAAGGTTACCGGAGTGGTGAAGGATGAAAAAGGCGCCCCTCTGAGTGGGGTAAGTGTTACGGTAAAAGGTACAAACAATGGAACGTTTACCGATGACAAAGGCGCCTTTTCACTGAATGTGCCCGGTCAGCAAACGATGCTGGTATTTTCACTGATCAGTTATTTGAATTTTGAACAGTTGGTGGGAAGCAGAACCAACATCAATATTACCCTGGCGCAGGCTTCCAACGACATGAATGAGGTAGTGGTCATTGGTTATGGCGGAACGGTAAAGAAAAGAGACCTTACTGGCGCTATCTCTTCTGTTAGTGCCAAACAAATTGAGCAAAGACAACCTGTAACACTTTTTGATGCCTTACAGGGGCAGGCTGCCGGGGTATTGGTCACCAACGACAATGGCGACCCGGCCGGACAGGGCACCATACAGGTCCGCGGCGCTTCCACCATCAATGCGTCGGGAATTGGCCCGTTGTATGTTATTGACGGGATCATCAGTGAAAATGGCAATTTTGTAAACCCTGCCGATATTGAGAACATCGAAGTGCTGAAAGACGTTTCTTCTACTGCCATTTATGGGGCCCGGGGCGCCAATGGCGTAATATTAATTACTACAAAGAAGGGGAAAGAAGGCAAGCCAACAATAAATGTAAATTATTACTACCTGGTTGGAAAGTTGGCGCATAAGCTGCGCACCACCAGCGCCGATGAATTGCGCTACTACCGCAAAATGCGGGGTGATGGTAATAACGGGGTAAATGTTGATTCGGTGAACCCTTACCTCAATGCCGATAACGATTACCAGGACCTGCTTTTCAGAACTGCCAATAAACAGGTTGCTTCGCTCAGTATAGGTGGCGGCCAGAAAGGCTTTTTGTACTACGGCGGTATTAATTATACAGATGATAAATCTATAGTGGTTAACAGCTGGATAAAAAGAGTACAGTCGAAATTTAACGTCACCTACCAGCCAACCTCCAAACTATCTATCAGCAACACCTTTGCCTTTGCCTGGCAAACGGGTAATCAGATCCCGGTAGGCACATCGGCAAGACAGGTGTTTGAACGCAATCCATGGACGAGCATTTATCGCCCCGATGGTCAGTTGGCGGGGTATGTGGAATCGAAACGTAACCCCGTGGCTTATGCCATGTATAATACCGATCTGGATAACAATTACACCGCTCAGATCAATACACAATTGAATTACGATATCATTTCCGGTTTGAAATTCACCAGCCAGTTCAATGCGCAGCTCGACAATGAGACCAACCGGCAGCTGACGCCCAGCATCCTGACATCGGGTGGGACCGGTGATGCCACCGGAAGTAACAGCATTAACAAACAGGTGTACTGGGAATTCCAGAATTACCTGAACTACAAAAAGACAATAGGCACCGATCACAGCTTCACCGCGTTGTTAGGCTTTAGTTCCGACAGGAAGAGAAGAGATATGTATAGTATTAAAATGAAGAACTATCTCAGTGAATCAATTTTGACCTCCAATGCAGGCGGCATTGTGCTGGACGGTACCGGTACCACTGCCACTGCGCATTCGGATGTGTCGGTTTTTAGCCGGCTGGGCTATAGCTACCAGGGAAAATACATCTTGCAGGGTACCTGGCGGCGCGATGGTTCTTCACGGTTTGGGAACAATAACAAATGGGGTAACTTCTTTTCGGGATCAGCCGCCTGGCGGTTTACTGATGAAGATTTCATGGGCTGGACAAGAGGCGTGTTAACGGATGGAAAATTCCGGTATAGCATAGGACAGGCCGGTAATGATGCCATTGGCGATTATGCCTCCTATACAGTAGTGAACTTTGGTCAGGAATATTACAATGGCGCCAGTGCTGCCGCACCAAGTGTTGTACTGGGTAACCCAGACATAAAATGGGAAGGAACTACCTCTTCGAATTGGGGATTGGACCTTTCTTTCCTGAAAGGCCGCTTAAACCTTACTGTAGACTATTATACAAAAAACACCAACAAATTATTATATACAAGCAAGCTGCCAAGTGAAACCGGTTTAGATGGCGTAACGGTAAACCTGGGAAGTATTCAAAATAAAGGATTGGAGTTTACATTGAGTGGTACGGTAGTAAGTGCTAAAAACTTTTCCTGGAACCTGATGGGAAATGTTGCCTTCCAGGATGCTCGTATTAAAGAGCTCGCCAACCACACTTCATTTATTTCAGGTAACAAATGGCTCATACAGGAAGGCGGCCGCCTGGGAGATTTTTATGTGTGGCAAAATGAGGGCGTATACCAATGGAACGAATCAAACGCGTATGCAAAGGATGGCACAAAACTAACACCTGTGCTGGGGCCAAACGGAACACCCGATGGCACTTATGCGCTTAATGGAGAATCTTATACTGGTACCGTATACAGCAAATACCGCAATGGATTTAAGCTGGAAGGGGGCGACACGGAATGGCGCGATGTAAATAATGATGGCATCATCGACGAACAGGATAAAGTAATAGCAGGGAACGCATTACCGGATTACTTCTTTGGGATCTCCAACACCTTTACGTATAAAAACTTTACCCTGAATGTACTCGTGAACGGATCAGTTGGCAATGATATTTATAACAAGGTTCGGAATGACCAGAATGCCAACTCCTCTACCTATTCACCACCAGTGTGGGATGCGGCCTTGTATTCATGGCATCAGGCGGGTGATATCTCCAAATATCCTTTATTCGCACGCAAAGACACCCGCGGCAGCGTCAGCAATGGTTACAACAGTTTGTATATAGAGAACGGTTCATTTATCAGGTTGTCAAGTTTAAGGTTGACTTATGCATTGGGCAATAAGTTAAAAAAGCTGTCTACTCTGAGGGGCGGGTCGGTCTATGTTTATGGCAGTAACCTGCTCACCTTTACCGATTATAGCTGGTACGATCCTGAATTCAGCGCTTCCGGTTTGAACATCGGTGAAGACGGCGGTAAATACCCCAAAAGAAAGGAAATAGGAATTGGTGTGAACTTTAATTTTTAACTGCTCAATTTTTGCAACAATGAAACGCACAGCCCATATACTACTAAGTTTAAGTATTCTTATAATAGCAGGTGGTTGTAAAAAGTTTTTAAACGAAGAACCCCTTTCTCAGGTACCTGTTGAAAACTACTTTACTAAGCTTAAAGATATCAACGCCGCTGTAACCGGTATGTATGCCTCTTTTCAGGATGAAATGACAGGCGATGGATCTGGTAACGGTAATTATTTTTATTGGGGCGAAGGCCGTAGCGACAACTTCGACCGGTCGCAATATGCCAATTCAATTATTACCGAGCTGTCATTAAACCAGCTCACTTCTGGTAACACCACGGCTGACTGGTCTGGTTTATACCGGACTATTAACAGGGCCAATCTTTGTATCAAACAAATACCTGAGGTACAGAAATATGATCTTAATGTAACCAATCTTATTCGCGACAACAACCTGGCGCAATGTTATGCCATGCGTGCCATATGTTATTTTTATATTGTGCGCGTTTGGGGTGATGCCGTGATCAGAACAGAACCCTACGAAAGCATTACGGAAGATGCGCATGTGCCAAGGGAATCGAAAGATAAGATCATCAATGAGCTCATTATTCCCGATTTACAAAAGGCCTACACGCTCATTCAGAAAAATCAAAAGCCTATTGTCTGGAATATTGGCGAAGGCGCTATTGCCGCTATGCTGGCCGATGTGTATATGTGGAAAAAAGACTATGCGGCTGCCATTACGTGGATTAAAAATGTATTTGCAGCCAAGGGTTCGTTGGGGACCGTATTTACCGGCACTACTGGGGCAAGCCTGGAGCCCGCTGCTACCTGGAAGAATTTATTCATCAACCCTACCACCACCAATGAAGCAATCTGGAGCATCCATTGGGACCAGCTTCAAAATGAATGCGCCTGTTTGCCAATATCAATTGCTAACAGTAATAATCCGATTCGGGTAGATTCAGTTTTACACACCAATTGGAAAACAACCACCGCTGATATCCGGGTGAGCAAATCATATGATACGCTGACTGGCACAGGTCACGTAGATAAGGTGGTAAAATATTACACTATCACTGGCAATGCTTTCCCAACAGGAAGCGGGGCACCTGATGCAAGAAGTTACAATGTTTACCTCACTATGTACAGGCTTGGGGATATTTACTTGTCGTATGCAGAGGCATTGAATAAAACCGGTGACAGGACCAATGCGCTGAAGTACCTGAACTTTATCCGGGTACGCGCAGGTTTAACAGCTTATCTCATAACAGACCCGGCGGTTGCTACCGAAAGTGACCTGGAGGATACCATATTAAAAGAACGGCAACTGGAATTGTTTGCCGAAGGAAAAAGGTGGTTCGATCTGGTACGTACCGATCATGTTAAGAAAATAATGGATCCGGTACTGACCATACGCCAGCAGCGATATGGCGCGCCGGCCGTTGGGTTTGGCGATGATCAGAGAAAACTGGTATGGCCCATTCACCGCCAGGTGATTGAGAATAACAGAACTATTGAACAAAATTTACCTTACAACTAATTGTATTATATGAACCGCATTATAAATAAACTGATCGTTGCTATTGGTATAGTTGCCTCCCTTTCACTGGTGGGATGTTATAAGGCGCAAACCGATTACAAAAAGGAACCGCATACGCTCGATCCGCATCTCAACAAAACAGCCCAGGAATACCTGAACGACCGGGCAAATGGGGTGGCAGCGCCTTCCGATACCATCTTCCGGTTGATGCTGCAGGGCATTCAGTATGCCGGGATCGACATGAATATTTATGCTCAAACCGGCAAAACGTTTATCCTGTTGCACAACGATGCCATCAGAAGATTGGATAAAAACGTGGTACAACCGGATTGCTTTTTTGGTGCTAACCTGGTCAATGGAAAAGCTGCTACCAAATGGAGCGACTACCCAAAGGATTTTGTAAAGAATTATTTGTTGTACCTGTTGTTAGATGGCGTGTATGATCACTATACCTTGCCGGGCATTGACAATGTTGCGGTGAATACACAGGCGCCCGCAGGAAGTCTTTCCGCTATGCCAGCCGGAGTAACCAGAAGTACGTTTACCCCTAATGATAACTCTGCCATGAAAATAAAGGTGCTTAATTCGTCACCCTCCAATACATCCGATTATCCCATTGTATTGAATAATGTGATCAATGTTCGTACCAGCAGCCTGTTGGCCACAAATGGGACCATACATGTTATTGACCGTTTTCTGACCACCACCGTACCGGTGGAATAAGGATAGTTTGAACTGTTTTAAAAATTGCAATGCTGGCCCTGGACTATCAAAAGTTCCGGGCCAGATTTTTAAGTTTTAACGGATCACATGCAACCCGGAAACGATTCCGTACAATCTGAGAATTGGAGTGATGTTCTTACTTATCTTTCACGGGTCTTTCATTGATATTTCACCAGGCTATCTACCCGGAGGCCGGGAAGGGGCCTGGAAGTCCATAAACTGTAGCTTAATAATGCAAAAACTCAGATGGTTGTTTTTATTGCTGATGGTAAGTGCATCAGCCCGTGCTCAGCAGTTGACCCGGTTAACAGGTAATTGGGAATTTTTAAAACAGGATGTAGGTGGCATTTGGGAAATAGTGCGGCCCGTAGGAAAAGGTAATCCTGAAAGCGTACCCCTATGGCAGCCTGTGCAATTGCCGCATTGTGTAAATGCCGGGGATGCCGTTGACCCCGATGTAAATTATTACCAGGGCTCCGCCTGGTACAGGACCCAACTCGACATCAATAATCCATACAGCAATGGCCGTACCCTGCTTTTTTTTGAAGGTGCCGGCCAGAAAACAGATGTATATGTATATACTACCAAAGTAGGGTCGCACACCGGTGGGTACGATGAATGGTCGGTAGATATTACCGATGCAGTGGCTGCCTTTAAAAAAATGAGCGTATTTCAAAGCCAGTTCAAGGGTAAAATTCCCATTGCCATAAAATCAGATAATTCCAGAGACCTTGAAATGATCCCCTCGGATCTATCGGATTTTAATGTTTATGGCGGCATTTACCGCTACCTGAACCTGGTTTATACCCCATCTATAGCTATTGATAAATTATTTGCAAAAGCGGAAACCGATAAAGCCGGCAAGGCTGGGACTGTAACAGTGAACTCGCGCTTTTTCCCCACTTCCACCGGGAATGCAGCTGTTTCTGTAAAACTCATTGATCCCAACGGAAAACAAGTACAACAAAAAGACATAGCGCTTACCTCTTTATCCGGAGATCTTCATCTGACTGATTTTGCTGTAAAAGCTCCTCAATTGTGGTCGCCGCAAAAGCCGTTGTTGTATACTGTGGAAGCAACGGTCACTACTGCAGAGGGAAGCTTTGTACAGAAAGAGAAAATAGGTTTCCGCAATTTTGAGTTTGTTGATCATGGGCCGTTTATGTTGAATGGACAACGACTGTTATTACGGGGAACACACCGCCATGAAGACCATGCCGGCGTTGCAGCCGCTATGACGGAAGAGATGATGCGCCTGGAAATGATCATGATGAAAGAGATGGGCGTGAACTTTATACGCCTGGGGCATTACCAGCAATCACGCATTATTTTAAATCTTTGCGATAGTTTAGGTATTCTGGTTTGGGAAGAAATTCCCTGGTGCCGTGGTGGCCTGGGTGGACCCGTGTATAAAGAACAGGCGCGCCGGATGCTCACCAATATGGTTGAACAACATTACAACCATGCAGCGGTTATCATCTGGGGATTGGGCAATGAGAACGACTGGCCCGGCGATCAGCCTGAATTTGATAAAGAACAGATCAGAAGCTTTATGAAAGAATTGAATGATCTGTCGCACCATTTGGATGTCTCCCGTAAAACCGCCATTCGTCGTTGTGATTTTTGTAAAGATATCGTTGATGTATATTCTCCTTCTATATGGGCGGGCTGGTACCGTGGTTTGTTTACCGAATACAAACAGGCCAGTGAAGAAGAGTTTAAAAAAGTAAATCACTTTTTGCATGTGGAGTGGGGCGGCGATAGTCATGCCGGCCGTCATTCCGAAAGTCCTGATAAAGCATTGCAGACAGTTAAAACCGGTGGTGGCGCCGATGAGCGCGCTGGTGATGCAAGCCTTTATGGCGGTGCAGCCCGCGTTTCGAAAGATGGCGACTGGAGCGAGACCTACCTGTGTAACCTGGTTGACTGGCATTTAAAAGAACAGGAGAATATGCCCTGGTTAACAGGTACAGCACAATGGCCTTTCAAGGATTTCTCAACCCCCGTTCGCCCTGATAATCCCATTCCTTACATGAACCAGAAAGGCGTGGTGGAACGTGATCTTACAAAAAAAGAGGCTTACTACGTATTTCAATCTTATTGGACCACCCAGCCAATGGTACATATTTATGGACACAGCTGGCCGGTACGTTGGGGCAATGAGGACGAAGAGAAAATGATAAAAGTATATTCCAATTGCGCCGAAGCAGAGTTGTTTGTAAATGGAAAAAGTTATGGCGTAAAGAAACGCAGCAGTCAGGATTTTCCTGCAGCCGGTTTGCGTTGGAACGTGCCGTTAAAAGGCGGTGCGCAGGAAATAAGGGTAATTGCCCGTACTGGTAAAGTTGCAGTAAGCGATTCAATCCAATTCCAATACCAAACAGAGAAATGGGGCAAACCCGCCGGACTGATGCTGGAAAAGATCAGCGAAACAAACGGTATAGCTACCATGCAGGTAAAGGTGTTAGACAATAGAGGTATGCTTTGTTTGGATGCTGCCAACTGGATCAGGTTTAGCCTGGCTGGTGATGGTAAGCTGATCGATAACCAGGGAACATCAAGCGGTTCACGATTGGTTCAGGCATACAATGGCCGCGCCATTATTCGCGTACAAACCAATGGCGGCAAATCAGTGATGGGCGCCAGGAGCGAAGGATTAAAGACTGTATTTAAAGAGCTGTAAGGTTCGCCACTGGGTGCTGAACCCGCGGACAGTTAATGCGATCCTGACAGGTCGCGCTTATAGTGAGTAGAACAAGACCTGTCAGAGCCTGCCCCGCTTTGCGGGGTCCAATTGAGACTAATGCTTGTTCAAGCTCAAATGATGGACCTTATAGGTCTCACTAGATAAAACATATGAAAAATAAACTAACGATATTCTGTTTCCTTATTAACGCTTCGTTGTATGCGCAGCCAAACAGTGATGCTGGTTTAAAGTTATGGTACAATAAACCTGCAGAGGTTTGGGAAGAAGCGTTGCCGTTGGGAAATGGTAAAACAGGGGCAATGGTATGGGGTGGTTTAAATGAGGTGTTGCAATTAAACGATAATACCTTGTGGTCAGGTTATCCCGAAGCGGGCAATAATCCCAATGGCCCAATAATTTTGCCCCAGGTACAACAAGCCGTGTTCGAAGGGGATTATGAAAAGGCAGCTGCCTTATGGAAAAAAATGCAGGGCCCTTATTCTGCCCGTTATTTGCCATTGGCTAATTTGGTTTGGCGATCATTGCGGTCTGGTGATATAATACCGCGGATACCGAAAACATATTATCGCGATCTGGATTTGAACAATGCGGTGGCTACTGTTCGATATACAGAAGATAGCGTAAATTATCAGCGGGAAACGTTTATCAGTTATCCGGCCAAAGTGCTGGTGATGCGGATCACCGCCGATAAAAAAGGAAGGATTTACGGATTTCTTAATTTATCAAGCCTGTTAAAGTATAAGGTCAAACCCGTTGCCGCCGATTACCTGGTACTACAGGGCAAAGCGCCCAAATTTGTAGCCAACCGCGATTACGAACCGCAACAGGTGGTGTATGATTCGGCGAATGGCGAAGGCATGAACTTTGAAGTGCATGTGAAAGTCAGGCTGGAGGGTGGGAGCGTTAAACAGCACGATGATGGACTGGAAGTAATCGATGCCGACGCTGTTACTATTTATTTGTCAGAAGCTACCAGCTTTAACGGGTTTAACAGATCACCTGGGTTGGATGGGAAAGATCCTGCTGTTGAAGCAAAGGCCAATCTGAAAAAAGCGATTGCATTGTCATATGAACAACTAAAAGGAACGCATATTCGCGATTACCAGTCTTTATTCAATCGGGTTGAATTTAAACTGGCCGGCAACGGCGCTGCAAAATTACCAACCGATGAACGGTTGCAACAATATGCATCAAACCCCACAGACCAGCAGTTACAGGTATTATACTATCAATTTGGCCGCTACCTGTTGATTTCAAGTTCAAGACCGGGTTCCCGCCCGGCTAATTTGCAAGGCATCTGGAATGAACATGTTCAACCACCCTGGGGCAGTAACTATACTACCAATATCAATACCGAGATGAATTACTGGCTGGCAGAGAATACCAATTTATCAGAGTGTCACCAGCCCTTATTCGATTTCATGAAAGAGCTGGCTGTTAACGGAGCACAAACAGCCAAAGTGAATTACAATATTTCCGAAGGCTGGGTAGTGCACCATAACTCTGATGTATGGGCAAAAACCTCGCCACCCGGTGGTTTTGATTGGGACCCTAAGGGAATGCCCCGCTGGAGTTGCTGGCCAATGGCAGGCGCCTGGTTAAGTACGCATCTTTGGGAACATTACTTATATACCGGTGATAAGACCTTTCTAAAAAATGCCTGGCCCTTGATGAAAGGCGCTGCACAGTTTATGCTGCACTGGTTAATAACCGATCCCGCAAATGGATCACTGGTTACCAATCCATCTACTTCGCCCGAAAACACCATGAAGATAAAGGGCAAGGAATACCAGGTAGGAATGGCCACTACAATGGACATGAGTATCATCCGCGAATTGTTTACGGCGGTTATCAAATCAGGGGACATTCTAAAAACAGATGCAGCATTTTGTGAGCAGGTAATAAAAGCAAAAGAAAAATTATATCCCTTTCACATAGGCCAGTATGGGCAGCTGCAGGAATGGAACAAAGACTGGGATGATCCTAATGATAAACATCGTCATTTATCGCATTTGTTTGGATTGTATCCGGGTAGTCAGATCAATCCAACCACCACGCCTGACCTGGCAGCCGCCGCCAAGCAATCGCTGATCTTTAGGGGGGATGTAAGTACCGGCTGGTCTATGGCCTGGAAAATAAACTGGTGGGCGCGTTTGCAGGACGGAAACCATGCCTATAAAATATTAAGCGATGCCTTTACGTATATCGATCCAAGGTTTAAAAGAGATGCCATGAGTGGCGGCGGTACCTATCCCAATTTATTCGATGCGCATCCGCCGTTTCAGATAGACGGCAACTTTGGCGCTACTGCCGGCATCACAGAGCTCTTGTTGCAAAGTCATAATGGAGACGTCGCCTTATTACCGGCTTTACCCGATGCGTGGAAGAACGGTTCCATAAAAGGCATTAAAGCCCGTGGAAATTTTACCGTTGCCATTGATTGGAAGGAAGGAAAATTGTTGAAGGCTTCAGTTATTTCAGTACTTGGCGGACCTTGTCGTATCAGTGCGCCATATCCCATTAAAGTATTGGAAGTAACGGCGAAGAAAGCAACTGGCAGCAATGCTAATGTGCTGACCACTTCTTATGGGCAACCACCTTATGAAAAGGGACAGGCAAAGCTGACGGAACTTAAAGTGTCGGAGCGGTATAGTATTGATTTTGTTACTAAGAAGGGGAGGATGTATACGGTGGTACCGGTTGAGTAGTAGGGAAGAAGGTGATAGGGTTGATAATGTTGATAAAGGAAGTAGGTCACCTACGCCAAGGCTTCGGCGACCGAAGGAAGTAGGAAGCGTTTTCGGCGACGCAAGATAATTATTAGTCTGAACAGTGTATTCCTGAGCGAAGCGAAGGACCTGCATCGAACGCAGTGAGATGCCCTGGTTTTATTTCACCGTTTCACCTTTCACGTTTCACGATTCGCGAGGCCAAAATTGCCGATTGCCGATTGCCGATTCACGAAAGCCATTCACGATACAACAAGC
This sequence comes from Niastella soli, assembly GCF_017742245.1. GTDB lineage: Bacteria > Bacteroidota > Bacteroidia > Chitinophagales > Chitinophagaceae > Niastella > Niastella soli. Next base: position 328,869 of record NZ_JAGHKO010000001.1, on the reverse strand, counting down.
CATATGTATAAAGCAAAGCGATTAGTATTAGTTATTGCACTTCTATTCGAGTTCACCCTCGCCTTCTCCCAGCTAACCTGGACAGAAACCGCTCCCGGCGTATGGAAGGCAGTAGCAGGTGTGCCCGAAAATTATGATCTGTTAAAAGCATCGGGCGCTACACCCAATAAAGAGGGATTGTCAGCCATAACGCAAACAACATTTCCATTAGCGCAAACAGATATTACCATAAAAGTTGTCGATGGCAAAACCTATCTGCGGTTCCCTTTGCAAAAAGAAGAACAGCTGTATGGTTTTGGCTTGAACTTTCAAACGGTTCATCAACGGGGAAAGATCTTGCAATTGCATGTTGATCATTATGGCGGAAAGGACAATGGCAGAACGCATGCGCCATCGCCTTTTTATGTTTCTTCAAAAGGGTATGGCGTATTTATCAACTCTGCCCGGTATTTAAATATTTATGCTGGAACAGCGGTGCGAAAAGACAGTAAAAATGCACCAGTTGCCAAAGACCGCAATACCGATAAAAGCTGGAGTGCCCGTCCGTATTCAGATGCAGTGGAAATACTGGTGCCAGCTGCCGGAGTAGAAGTATATGTATTCGGTGGACCCACCCCGTTGGATGCGGTACGCCGCTTCAACCTGTTTAATGGTGGTGGTTGTTTACCACCCCGTTGGGGATTGGGATTTACCCAACGCGTAAAAACTTTATACACGGCTGATGAAGTAAAGAAAGAAGTGGCAGCATTTAGAGAAAAAGGTTTTCCGCTTGATTTTATTGGGTTAGAACCCGGATGGCAAAGCAAAAGTTATCCCTGTACCTTTTCATGGGACAGTACGCGGTATCCCAATCCGGCTGGTTTTGTGCAGGACCTGTTAAAAGAAAATATCCGCGTCAACCTCTGGACGAACCCTTATGTGTCGCCCGATGCGCCTTTTTATAAAGCCATTGTTCCCTACAGCGGTTCACACACCGTTTGGAATGGACTGGTACCCGATCTTATTACACCGCAAGCCCGTGCCTTATTTTTTGATCAGTTAAAGAACAACCAGGTCAATATAGGCGTGAGTGGCTATAAAATAGATGAAGTAGATGGCTACGATCATTACCTGTGGCCCGATGTGGCTACTTTCCCCTCTGGGATAACAGCCGAACAAATGCGCCAGACCTTTGGTCTGCTGGTGCAACGATATAGTGCGGAACTTTATCACCAACAGAATAAACGGACTTTTGGCCTCGTCCGTGGTTCCAATGCCGGTGGTGCTTCCTTCCCTTATGTTATTTACAACGATTATTATAATCACGAGGATTTTATCACCGCTCTTATCAATAGCGGATTTGCCGGAGTATTGTGGACGCCGGAAGCAAGAGCATCAAAGTCATCGGAAGAGTGGCTGCGTCGTTTTCAAACAGTAGTGTTTTCGCCCATGGCCATGATCAATGCCTGGGCCAGTGGTACTAAACCCTGGTCGTATGAAGAGGTGGCTGAACCCATAAAACAACTGGCTTTATTACGGATGCAAATGATGCCTTACTGGTATACGGCATTTGCACGGTATCATTTTCAGGGCATCCCGCCCTTCAGGGCTATGAATCTCGAGGAAGGTTTTGTGCCCGAAACAAAGAAAGAAAATGGCAGTGCCAACCTGGAAGACAATCCATATGCCGAAGCTGTATCAAAAGAGATCAAGGACCAGTACATGGCAGGTGATTATTTGCTGGTAGCGCCCTTGTTCGCAGGTCAAAAAACACGAAAGGTAATATTGCCCAAAGGCAGGTGGTACGATTTCTATACCGGCGCTTTTGCCGGCGATGGCGAAGTGATAACTGTTACCCCGGGGCTGGATAAAATACCGGTATACGTAAAAGATGGCGCCATCATTCCCATGATGAAACCGATGTTACATGCACCAGCTGCTGGCGAAAAAGTTGATCTTACCGTTCGTTTTTATGGCGAGAAGCCCGCTTCCTATATGTTGTACGATGATGATGGCGAAACGTACAATTATGAAAGAGGCGATTTCAGCTGGCGTGAAATTAAGGTAGAGAAAGATAAGGCAGGAAAGTGGCGCGGATCTATTGCTGCCCCGGTAAAAGGAAAGCCGAATACGATTGGCAGTGTGGTATTTGAGTTTATGACGAAGTGAGGGGAGTTGATAGAGTTGATATAGTTAATAGGGGTGATAGAGTTAATAGGTTGACAGGTTGATCCGCGAGGCTGTATTTATCCCCTCCACCGGAGAGGTAGGGGTGGGTTTCGCCGAAAAGTTGACGAGGTTGAATATTGACGCGAGGTTGCATTAAAGACGTTTGTCGTTTCACGACTGCCGATTTAAAAAACTAATTATGATCTATAAAAGAATAATCATCTGTTGGGCCCTGTTCATCGCCATAGCAAATATCCAGTGGCGGCCTTTGGCCGCCGAAGGCTTGCCGCAGGCGAAGCCGGCAACAGATAAGAAAGACGATTACAAAGCGGAAGTAATGAAAACCTTGCGCAAGCAAATACTGACGCAGGCAGGATGGGCTATACAGCAACAATCTGTTACTGTAACCGCGCATGCATCACCAAGAAGTGCCGGTGGTAAACACGACTTTTTTTCAGAAGGAGATTACTGGTGGCCTAATCCGCAGTCGCCCGACAGCCCCTATGTGCAACGCGACGGCATGAGCAACCCCGATAATTTTGTAGCGCATCGGCAGGCTATGATCCGGTTAAGCCAGATCGTTGGGGCATTGGCTGCTGCTTATGAGCTGACCCATGATGATAAATATGTAAAACAGGCATTACAACATTGCAAAGCCTGGTTTGTAGATACGGCTACTATGATGAATCCAAACCTGCAATATGCACAAGCCATCAAAGGCCGTTTCACCGGAAGAGGAATTGGCATCATTGATACCATTCAGCTGATGGAAGTAGTACTGGGATTGGAAGTGATGGAAAATGCCAAAGGGATGGACCATCAATTGCTGGAGGCTATCAGACGCTGGTTTGAACAATATCTGCAATGGTTAACTACCCATCAATATGGCAAAGATGAAATGAATGCCACCAATAATCATGGCACCTGTTGGGTAATGCAAACTGCTGCATTTGCCAGGTTCACCCATAATGAAAAGCTGATGCAGTTTTGCCGCGACCGGTATAAGACCGTATTGCTGCCCAATCAAATGGCTGCTGATGGCAGTTTTCCCCAGGAACTGCGCAGAACAAAACCATATGGTTATTCGATCTTTAACCTGGATGCTATGACCACCATCTGTCAGCTCCTTTCTACCAAAGTAGATAATTTGTGGAACTACAGCACACCCGATGGCCGCAATATCCGCAAAGGGGTGGAATACCTGTATCCCTTTATTGCCGATAAAAGCAAATGGCCTAAACAACCGGATGTAATGTATTGGGACAACTGGCCGGTTGCCCAACCATTCTTACTGTTCGGCGCCAATGCCTATGGTAATAAGGATTGGTTCAGTACCTGGAAAAAACTCGACCATTCATCGGAGGTGGAAGAAGTAATTAGAAATTTACCTGTACGTCATCCGTTGATCTGGTTATAGGGTTTAAAGTTATTGAGTTATTAAGTTCTTTAGTTGTGAGTTTGCGCGAGGACAAAAAGATAAAAGAACCTAATAACTCAAAAACTAAATAACTAACAAACTAAGAAACTCAAAAATGAAACGTAAACTAACTCTACTAATATGCTTCTTCATTTCATTACAAACTTTTTCTCAGGGAGATGAAGATAAGGAGATGTTCAATCGTGGCCGGGAGCGCGATCAGCAAGCAATTGATGAAGCGGTAAGCGGTTGGTGGACTGCCTCCATGAAAAATCATGATGAACGTATAACCTGGTGGCAACAGGCACGTTTTGGGATGTTCATACACTGGGGTGTTTATTCATTGCCCGGTGGCGAGTGGAAAGGGAAAAAAGTAGATGGCTATGCCGAACACCTGATGCGCAAAGAAAAGATCACCAGGGCCGATTACCTGGCATTGGCGCATCAGTTCAACCCCATATTATTCAATGCTGATGCCTGGGCGCGGCATGCAAAGGAAGCCGGTATGAAGTATATGATCATCACTTCCAAACACCACGATGGGTTTGCCATGTTCGATACAAAGGTGTCTGATTTTAACATTGTACAACAAACTCCGTTTAAACGCGATCCCATGATTGAGTTGTCTGCAGCCTGTCATAAATATGGGATCAAATTTGGGTTTTATTATTCGCATGCGTTCGACTGGGAGCATCCCGATGCACCGGGCAATGATTGGGAGTATAGTAACCCCGGTGGCGATAAAGGGTTATATGGCGGTACAAACTGGTTTAACGTGCATCCGGAGTTGTTGCCCAAGGCTCAGAAATATGTAAATGAAAAAGCGATCCCGCAAATAAAAGAGCTGCTGGTAAAATATCATCCTGATATCTTGTGGTTCGATACGCCTTCTAAATTACCCTTGTCAGAAAACATCCGCATCTTAAAGGCAATTCGCGAAGTAGATACCCATGTGGTAGTAAATGGCCGGTTGGCAAGAAGTGCCGAAGTGAGCTTCGGTGATTATAAAAACACAGCTGATCGACCCCTGGAGTTTTTCCCGGTAACAGGAGATTGGGAAGCCATACCTACAACAAATGAATCGTACGGCTATCATAAGTACGATAACAGCCATAAACCGGTTGGCGCCTTTGTGCACCTGCTGGCCAAGGCTGCTTCTCGCGGCGGCAATCTGTTAATGAATATTGGTCCGAAAGGCGATGGTGCCTTCGATAGCAAAGACCTGACTATTTTAAAAGGTATTGGCGCGTGGATGGAGAAGAATGGCGAGAGTGTTTATGGTACAGTGGCCAGTCCATTGCCCCTGCAAAGCTGGGGTGTCTCTACATTAAAAGGCAATGCCCTTTATTTGCATGTATTCAACTGGCCAGCGGATAATAAGTTATACGTAGGCGGGTTACAGAGTGCTTTCGGTAAGGTGCGGCTGCTTGCCAGTAAAAAAGCATTGACCGCAAACCGGGTAAATGCAAACGATGTGGTGATCGATCTGCCGGCAAAAATGCCCGATACCCTGAACACGGTAATAGCTATTGAGTTAACAGCTCCATTAAAAACAGATCCTGTCCGGGTATTTTCAGCCAATATCCCCGAGCAACAGTTGCTGGCATTTGATGCGCAATTACATGGTGAAAAACTGGGGTATGGTGATGGCAAGACCGGTAAATATTATGTGCAGAACTGGAAGTCGAATACCCAATGGTTGAGCTGGACCTTCCGCACCACAAAACCGGTTACGTTTACCATAAATATGAAATATCTTGCTGGAGAAGGAAATGGCGGGTCTTTTGTATTACAAACCGGCAGTCATTCAAAGGAAATAAAAATAACCGGCAGCGGGCCCGATACAAAAGTGTTTACAATGGAAAATATGGATACCATTGAATTGCCTGCCGGTACTCATGAACTGATCATTAAACCTGTTTCTATAGAAAAGGGCGAATTGATGAAGTTGTTGGAATTACAATTATTGGCTAAATAAAGCCATGGTAGGCGGTGACCTGTAAGGTTCATCATTTGAGTTGGCCCAGGCAGTGGGTTCAAGTGAACCTGACAGGTCAACTCCGGAAGTTGGCGGAATGATATTGATAAATAACACATAGAAAACCCATAAGAATGTATAAAAAACTTGGTGGAACAGTTGCATTGTTGGCTGTAGGATTACTGTCACAGGCGCAAAAGGTAAACGTGCCGACTGTATTTGTAGATGCCTATAAACAAACCGAGGTAATGCTTGCCAGTATTGCCGAGGAAAGAGGAAACAATACCGACCTGGTATCGCCGCGTACCCTGGAGAATGGAAAATTGAAACTCGTGCCTGCCAAAGACTGGACCAGTGGTTTTTTTGCCGGTGAATTATGGATGTTGTATAGAGCCTCCCATAGATCAGAGTGGAAAGCAAAAGCAGAAGAGTTTACTGCACGGGAAGAAAAGGAAAAATTCAATGGCGGTACCCATGACATGGGTTTTAAAATATACTGCAGTTATGGCACCGGTTACAAGTATACAAAAAACGCTGCCTACAAAGACGTGATCATTCAATCGGCCAAAACATTATCAACCCGCTTTAACCCGAAAGTAGGTTGCATTCGTTCATGGGACCACCACAAAGAGCAATGGGGCTATCCCGTGATCATCGACAATATGATGAACCTCGAATTGTTGTTTGCTGCAACCCGGCTTTCCGGTGATTCATCGTTTTATAAAATAGCGGTGAGCCACGCCAACACCACTATGAAAAATCATTTCCGCCCGGATTACAGTTCGTATCACGTAGTGGATTATGATACCGTAACCGGCAAGGTGGTAAAAAGAAATACGCACCAGGGCTATGCCGACGAAAGCGCCTGGGCACGTGGACAGGCCTGGGCATTATATGGTTATACTATGTGTTACCGCGAAACAAAAAATGTGGCTTATCTGCGTCAGGCAGAAAACGTAGCCAAATTCATTTTTAACCATCCGAATTTGCCTGCTGATAAAATCCCTTACTGGGATTTTAATGCGCCTGGTATCCCCAACGAACCACGCGATGCATCCGCAGCAGCAGTGATTGCCTCCGGTTTGTTCGAGTTGGCTGAATACAGCAAGAATAAAAAAGAATACCTCACGGTAGCCAATACCATTCTGCAAAACCTGACCAATCATTATCGTTCACCCATAGGCGAGAACAAAGGTTTTATTCTGTTGCATAGCACTGGTTCCAAACCTGCCAATAGCGAAGTGGATGTGCCGCTGAACTATGCCGATTATTATTACCTGGAGGCGCTGATAAGATCAAAGGAGGGAATGAAGAAATAGGAAGTAAGAAGTAGGAGGAAGGAGGTAGGAGGTAAGAAGTAAGAGGTAGGAAATCTCAAAATTTGGAGTCTTCGTACTTCATACATTTATGGTAAAATAAGTGAATACCTGGTAGATTCATAGTAAAGTAACGAGTGTAATATTTCGTTAGTTGCACATAAAAAGAAGCCTATATGAAAAAAGTAGTTGCTGCATGGGTGTTGTTTTGTTGTTTGTTGCATACTTCATTTGCGCAAACAGCTGCAAAGGAGTCGCGCGACAAACGCATGGAATGGTGGCGCGAAGCCCGTTTCGGCATGTTTATTCACTGGGGGGTATATGCTGTGCCGGCAGGGTATTACAACGGTCAGGCCATTAACCGCATTGGCGAATGGATCATGAACCGGGGAAAAATTCCGGTGGCCGATTACCAGGAATTTGCCAAACAGTTCGATCCGGTTAAATATGATGCCGACGCCTGGGTGAAAATGGCCAAAGAGGCAGGGATGAAATACATGGTGATCACCGCCAAACACCACGATGGGTTTGCTTTGTTTAAATCAAACGCCAGCAAGTGGAATATGGTGGATGCCACGCCTTATGGCAAAGACCTGTTGAAACCATTGGCGGAGGCCTGTCGTAAATATGGCATTAAACTGGGCTTCTATTATTCACAGGCGCAAGACTGGAATAACCCGGGTGGCGCAGCTGCCCGCAAGGCCACCAGTGAAGGCTGGGCCAATCCTGATTCCTCCAAAATAGACGAATATACTAAAGCACATGAAGGCCATTGGGACCCCGCACAAACCACCAAAACCATGGCACAGTACATCGATGAAGTAGCAGTTCCACAGGTAAAGGAATTGCTGACCAATTATGGCGATGTGGCGGTGTTGTGGTGGGATACCCCTACCGGTATGACCGATGAGTTTGCGGAGAAATTAAATGCAACATTGGCGTTACAACCCAATATCATCACCAACGACCGGTTAAAACGCCCCAACTTTCCGGGTGATTATAAAACTCCAGAGCAAAGAATTCCCAAGGAAAGCGAGCTGGATGGTAAAGATTGGGAAACCTGCATGACCATGAACGGCACCTGGGGTTTCAAAAAGGATGACCACAACTGGAAGAATACAGAAACCATTATCAGGAATCTGTTAGACATAGCCTCCAAAGGCGGCAATTATTTATTGAATGTCGGTCCCAAGGCCGATGGAACCTTCCCCGATGAAAGTATCAGTCGGCTGAAAGAAGTGGGCGCCTGGATGAAAGTAAATGGCGAAGCTATTTATGGTACCAAAGCAAGTCCTTTACCTGCTTTGACCTGGGGACGTTGTACCAAGAAAGAGCAGAACGGGAATACTACATTATACCTGAGCGTATTTGACTGGCCTGCCGACAAAAAACTGACTGTGCCGGGATTATCCCAACCCGTTACATCGGCAATTTTATTGGCTGGTGGTAAAAAGCTGGCCACCACTGCTTCAAAGGATGGGCTGGTAATTACGCTGCCTGAACAGGCACCTGATAAAATTGCCACAGTAATAAAACTGCAAGTAAAGGGAGCCGTGGCTGACAAACGATTTACCGGTGCTGGCGCCAGTGGGTTGTAATTTATGTTGACCTGTAAGGTTCGCCATCTGAGCTTGAACAGTCAGTGGGTGTGAGCGGTCCTGATAGGTCAAGTCAGGCTCAGACCTGTCAAATACACCTAATACGTTTTCAAGCTCAAATGATGCATCCGCCACAGGCGGACAAGCTCTTACAGGTCTGCTTATTAAAATGTGCCATCCTGTTCAGCAGGGTGGCACATTTGCTTATATTTACACCTATATAATTTCTCCGCGTATGAAAAAAGGATTCCTTTTGTCTTTCTTATTAGTTGCCTTTTCAGTTGTTTTTGTAAATGCCCAAACAGGAGCAGATACAGTGATTACAAAGAAGAAAGCAGAAAAATGGTTCAAGAAAAAAGAATGGTTGAATGGCGCGCCGCTGAAGCCGCATAAATCAATCAATAAAGAAGAGTTTGCCCGTCAGTACCGCATTAATAAAACATATTGGGACAAAGCATTTGCTTTTTTGAAAGAGCAGAACCTGCAAACAATAGCTAAAGGAAAATATCCCATCGATGGCGACAATGTTTTTGCCTCTGTAACGGAAGACCCCAGCAAGGATTTTGATAAAACCAATTGGGAATCGCATCGCAAGTACATTGATGTACAATGTGTGTTGGTAGGTGAAGAGAAAATGGGTAAATGGCCCGTGGCAGAAGTAACTTCCACCACCCGCCCTTATGACGAAACAAAAGACGTAGCCAATTATACGGCGCCCGGAAAATTCTATGTAATACCTGGCGGCACGTTCATTATCTTTTTTCCCGGTGAGGCGCATAGACCCAATATTACGCCTGGTGGAAATAAGGTTGTGAAAAAGCTGGTGATTAAAGTAAGAGCAGCTAGTTAATAAATTGCTGTTAGAAGTTACAATAAAAAAGGTGGGTTACCCTATTGGAGGATAACCCACCTTTTTTATTGCAAAATTGCCGATTCAATGTCTTTTTGTAAATGCTGGTTTTAAGGAATCCTCCCGCAAAGCGGGAGGTAGGGATGGGGCATCGGGAGGATTTAGCTCTCCATTTCGCTTAACAAAACGACATTGTTTGCCGTTTGCCGTCTGCCGTTTGCCGTTTGCCGTCTGCCCCCATTGCCTATTGCCCATTTCCCATTGCCTTTCTCGCCTTCAGCTGTATCATATAAAGTGACCCCGGTTCCAAACCCTCTTTATTCTGTCCTTCCCATTCTCCATCAGGCCGGCCTTTCAGTCTGCCTTCATATTTGCCGCCTTTCAATCCAATACAATAATTTTTTCCATTAGCCCAGGGGCTTTGTACGGCCGCGCGTTTAACAGTACAGTTCCACAATACTTGCGTAACACCGGCCCAGCCATGACCACTGCCCCAGTTACCACGGTCCTGGATGTTTATTTCACCATCAGTATCAATATTATCATACAGGGTGCCTGAAGCCCAGCGGTGATGCGGACCAATATCGGCATGTGTTTGTTTGGAAGTGCAATTGTAAAAAACGTTCGGACCGCAAACGCGGGCACCGGTAACATAATCATGACGGCCTTCGGTGGTTTGGCAGTTCATGACCAGGTTCTGTTGTCCGTCATTATTAAATGAGTAGCGGCGACCCCCGGTTATTTGTGATTTGGCATCAAGACAGCGACTGTCGGTCACGGTGATCCATTTAGCCAGGTCATCCATATGAACACAGGCATACCCAAAATAACGGGAGGTTACATTGCGCACCCAGCCGTTCTCAATTTTATTAAATTGAATGGCTGTCCAGCCATGGTCTTCAGAGGTGTCTTTATCGTAAGAAGATTCACAGCGCAATTGCTCAATACCCACTTTCGCCAACCGGCCATTGAAACTGTATTTATAAATAAAACCGCCACCATATTGTTTTTCCAGTGACATAACAACGGGGTTGTCGAGGGTAATGGTATTGCCCTGCACTTTTGTAACGATGCGTTCATAACGCAGGTCATATTCTTTTGGTTGCCATTGTTTGGTACCGTCGCGGGCATCGATGGCGTCCATTTTCAGGTCTTTTATCCAGGCTTCAGTGCCCGGGCGGAATAAAATAACTTTATCCCCCGCCTTGAAGCTGGCGGCCGATTCTACCTGGAAGGAGGTGGCGCCGGTAGGAACATAGGCATCGGTGATAGCTACGCGGGTGTTGGGTTGTTCTTCAAAATTTCCGGTACCGGAAATATAGATCAACGACCGTTGGGTGTTTCCGGTGGCAATTAATTTGGTGTCGTTCTCCCCATCGCCTTCACCACGCAGCACGATGCCGCTGGCGCTGATGCGGATGGTGCCCGGGATCTTGTAGGTCCCTTTCTTTAATAAAATGGCGCCGCGGAAACCATTGTTGTCCGGTGTTCTTTTAGAAACTTCGTCGATGGCGTCCTGGATGATAGCCTGGCTATTATCGTCACCTGCTGAAATGGTTTTTACAACAGGTATAGTGGGAATGGCCTGGTCACCCTGGTAATAACCTACGCGACTGAAATCGGGCAGGGTATTTCCTTTTTCGTCGGCATGGTATTGCAATGTTCCATTAGCGGCGAGGGTCACAAATTTTGAGTTCCATTTACCGGCTGGTGGCTGAAAACCTGATGCCAGTACAATAGCGGTCGAAACAACAAGCAGTTGTCGAAGGTGTTTGATCATGCCAATATTATTAGTGATGAACTACTGTTTTTGGATAAATTCTTTCTGGTAACTCAACGGGCTTTTGCCGGTGATGAGTTTAAAATATTTATGAAAGCTGGTGAAGTTGTTGAACCCGCTTTCAAAGCAAAGCTGTTTAATGCTCATTTTGTTTTCGATCAGCAGTTTACAGGCATAGCCCACCCGCACTTCAATAAGGAATTGCGAAAAGGTCTTGCTTGTTTTTGATTTAAAATAGCGACAAAATGAGTTGGGACTTATGTTTGCTACAGAAGCAATTTCATCTAACTGAATGGGGCGTTTGAAATTCTTCAGTGAGAAATCGTAAATGGCGTTTATGCGGTCGTTCTCGTTTTCGGGCATCTCATGTTTAAACCCGATTGAGGATAAGGACTGCAAATTCGGACATTCGGCAATGGCTGTTAATGCCTGAGTAAGCAGCAAAATGCGGTGCGGTCCTTCCGTGTGTAATAATACATCCAGGAATTCGGCCACCACCACGCGGGTTTTACCGGTGATCTGCAAGCCCCGTTTTGCTCTCTCCAGAATGTTTTTGATCTTAATGTTTTCCGGCAGTTGTAAGAATTGTTCTCCCCAGAAGTTTTCGTTGAAGTGACAAACCCTGATATCAGCGGAGGCTGGTTCGTTTTCGTTGAAATAACTGTCATTAAAGCGCCAGTAATGAGGCAAACCTGAACCAACCAATACCACATCGCCGTTTTTGAAATGCCGGATACTGTCACCTACAAACTGGGTCCCTTCCCCTTTTCTGAAATGGATCAATTCAACTTCCTGGTGGTAATGCCAGCGGTTATTGATGTAGGGAACAAGGTCCTGCCGAACGCTGAAGGAGTGGCGGATCTCCTTTGATACTTTTAATAACTGAGGCCTCATAATTAAGCTACTTTTACTTCAAATGGCAAAAAATACTGCAATCAGGGGTAAATTAGCTTAACTTTTAGCCCCGGCGAAAAAACTCTACGCTAACGTTTCCGTAAACATATTCAAGATTTTTATAGGGGTATGCAACCCTTTCCATCAGCATGCAAACACCGGCTGGCGCCTACAGAAAGAGGAGGCTTAGCGAACCTATATCGCTATAAGTTCGCTATAATGTCGCTATAAGATATCCGAAATGGTTGGCTTATTGTATGATCCCTGGGCGGGGTAGGGCGAAACGCATCAATGTTTACTTACAAATGCAGCGATCGCGTTTACCAGTTCCTCACTGATTGGAAGGTCAGGTGTAATGTAGGTGGCCAGGTTTTCTCTTCTATCGCCCTCCACTATTCTAAAGATATGGTTCATGTTCTTAATGAGCAAGAGTTGTGCCTTTGCATTCGATCTGGCGAGCAGATTAGCGTCTTCTTCTTTAACCTGCAGGTCGTTAGTGCCTTGCAGAATTAAGACCGGTATGGTGAGTTTTTTAATTTCTGCCTGTGGGTCGTAATGAAACCAGGATATCATGTACGGCTGCACGCTGGGTCTGAATAAGGAAAACAACATTTTGGGCACACTGGCAACCGTTTTGCCCAGCACCAGACTGTCGATAATGGGGAACGAGGAATCTTTTATAACAGGCGGTTGGGTGGCTAATTGCTCTTTCAATATCTTATCGGCCGAACGTCCGGCGCCTGCAATGGAAACAAATCCATGGGCGGCGTTGTGTGCGGCGATCATGCCAATAAGCGAACCTTCACTATGACCGGCAACAAATACTTTTGAAAAGCGGCCATCTTTTTTCAGCCATTCTACCCAACTGCGGGCGTCGTTGATATAATCTTCAAATCGCAGATCGGCTTCGCTTTTTGCGGCGGTCTTGCTTTCCCCGATCCCTCTTTTATCGAACCGCAGCGAAGCAATGTTATTAGCCGCCAGTCCGTACGCCAGTTTCTGCAGGCTCTCATTCTTCATCATGGGGTTGTCGCCATTGCGGTCTGTTGGGCCTGAACCGGCGATGATCAATGCAACCGGTAACTTGCCGGCTGCGCTTGCCGGAATGGTAAGCGTGCCGCCAATATCGCCGGTGGCGGTATGCAGTACAACATTTGTTTCAATAAAAGTGGTATCGTAAGCTGCCGTTGCAATGAACGGAAGAATTAAAAGCAGGAAAACGAATGGCAGAAGCCCGAATTTCTTCATAACGCGATTTGTCTTGGTGAAGCGATAAATAACCCCGAATGGTTACTTTTTGCTGTATTCCTTCAGCATTTGTTTTTCTTTCTGGCTCAGGCTATTCATTCCCCGTTTGTTTATTTTATCGAGGATGCGGTCAATTTCCTGTTGCTGATTGAATTTACTTTCGTTGTATTTGTGGTCGACAGAGTAATGATTCTTATGCGTGTTGAAAAACAGGTTGTCGATAAGTAAAATATGCGGCCTGGTAACGATCAGGTACATGAATATCAGGGTTGGCACTGTAATAACCAAGATAGTCAACCAGTTCTCAACCAGGGCAGCTGGTTGCAGGGCAATGGCTACCAGCATTCCGACCATAGCGCCGCCCAGGTGCGCATCATGCCCGATATTGTCTCTTTTTGAGCGTACCCCGTAAATGGTAATGGCAATGTATATGAGTCCAAACAGCCAGCCGGGTAAAAACATGATCCTGATGCTGGGTTCCAGGGCAATGGTGGCGAAAATAGCGCCATTTACAGCGCCGGATGCCCCCACAGAGGTATAATCACTTTGGTTTTTATACAGAAGCAAGGAGATCAGGTTACCCCCTAACATACTGGCAAAATAGATCAGTAAAAACCCAACCGGCCCTACCAGGTAGGACAATGTGCCGGTAAAAAATAGCACGCCCAGCATATTGAAAATAAGGTGCATCCAGTTCACGTGCAGAAAGCCCGAGGTGATGAGCCTTTTGTAATCCCGGTACAGTCGGATCTTTTCAACGCTAAATTCATATTTCTCTATAAAGAAATGGCTTTTGAACCCCTGGTACGAAACAGCAGCGGTAACCAAAATAACAATCCAAGTTATAAGTCCAGATATTCCAGGTGTCATATGAATAAGTTCATTATAATAAACATACTAACGATAAACGAAGGTTGCAAATAATTGTTAATTACGGATTATGCGCATTACAAATGGTGCAAAAGGGTATTTGCTAACCGGTAATTGCTGTTGAGTTCCGCTCAATTAATTGCGAAGGCAGGATCATTTTTTTCTCATAGGGCAACAGCATTTTCTTTTCAATCAGCTTGAACAAAATGCTTGCCGCTTCCCGGCCAATATCATAGGCCGGTTGAATGATGGTGGAAAGGGGAGGGTCGAATAATGCGGCGGCCTGCAGGTTCGAAAAACTGATCACCTTGACGTCCTGCGGTATATGCAGATCCATTTCCTTGCATACTTCGTAGGTGTTTACCGCAAACTTTTCAATGGCGGCAAAAATGCCATCAGGGCGGGATGGGCCCTCAAACAATTGCCGTAATATTTCGCGGTTGGAATAGTCTTTCGATGTTAACTCAACGATCTGTGGCGGATTAGTCACCTTAAATTTTTCCAGCGCCTGAAGGTAGCCCACTTTGCGGCGGTTGGTGATAGAAAGGCTTCCCGCCATTCCTAAAAAAGCGATGTTTTTGCAGCCTCTTTTCAATAAATGCTCTGTTGCTTTGAACGCCATTTCTGCATCGTTGGTCATAACATTGGGCACATCGAGCTCATCGCAGGTCCTGTCGAAAAATACGAGGGGAATACCCGCTTTTTGCCAGGCTTCCACATGTTCATAATTGGTAGTGGAATTGGAAAATGAGATCATAACGCCATCTACCCGGCCGTTGCCCAGCAGTTGTAAAATGTCGCGTTCTTTATTGTAATCTTCGTGCGAAAGGTAAATAAGTACGTGGTACCCTTTATTGGGGGTGATCGATTCAATGCCATTAATGACCTGGGAGAAAAAATTATTCTCAATTTCAGGAATAATTACGGCGATCGTTTTGCTTTTATTCTGCCGTAAGCTACTGGCATGGGGATTGGGTTGAAACCCCAGTTTTAAGGCTAGCTCGCGCACCCGTTCTTTGGTTTGCGAACTAATCTCATGACTATCTCGCAATGCGCGGCTAACCGTTGAAACGGCCAGATTCAATTCTTTCGCTAACTTCTTAAGATTCACTTGATCCATATAGGAGCGTCCCTTGCAAAGATTCATAATATCGAGCTATTTTTGCAACATTTTTCGAAATCGTTTGCAAAGAATTTGATAAGGTTGTTGAAGTAAGTAACCCTTACAAATTGTATCCTTGTAAAAAATGTGCTCTAAACAATTACTTTATGTATCAATTTGAACAAACAATGCGCTGGTTCGGCCCTTCCGACCCGGTTAGTCTGGCTGATATTAAACAGGCTGGTTGTACAGGAGTTGTGTCTGCGCTACACCATGTGCCCAATGGCACCGTATGGACCAAAGAAGAGATCATGAAACGCAAGCAAACCGTTGAGGCGGCGGGTTTAACCTGGTCGGTGGTGGAAAGCGTTCCGGTCCATGAAGAGATCAAAACACAAAAAGGGAATTATAAACAATACATTGCCAATTATTGCGAAAGCATCCGCAACCTGGCCGCCTGCGGCATTTATGTGGTTACCTACAATTTTATGCCGGTGCTCGACTGGACACGGACCGATCTGGCCTATACTGTGGAAGATGGCAGTAAAGCCTTAAGGTTTGAAAAAGCAGCCATGGTGGCATTTGACGTATACATGCTGAAAAGACCCGGTGCAGAGAAAGATTATTCAGCCGCCGAGCTGGCCAAAGCAAAAGAACGCCTGGCGGGAATGACCGATGATGAAAAGAACCTGTTACAACGTAATGTAATTGCCGGTTTGCCGGGAAGTGAAGAAAGCTTTAGCCTGCAACAGTTTCAGGCAGCCCTTGATACCTATGACGGTATTGATGCCAAAAGACTGCAGCAGAACCTGATTGAATTTTTACAACAGGTGGCCCCTGTAGCTGATGAAGTAGGCGTAAAACTGGTGGTTCACCCCGATGATCCTCCATATGCTATATTCGGTTTACCCCGGGTGGTAAGCACTGCCCAGCAGGTACAAAAGTTGTTCGAGGCCGTGCCCAATGCCAGCAATGGACTTTGTTTTTGTACCGGTTCATTTGGCGTACGGGCCGATAACGATTTGCCCGCCATGATCTTACAGTTTGGCGACCGGATCAATTTCATTCACCTGCGCAGCACCCAGCGCGATGCAGACGGCAATTTTTACGAAGCCAACCACCTGGAAGGCGATGTAGATATGTACAGTGTAGTGAAAAATCTGGTGCAGGTAATGCAAAAGAGAAAGGTTAACCTCGCTATGCGCCCCGACCATGGCCACCAGATGCTGGATGATCTGAATAAAAAGACAAATCCGGGTTATTCGGCCATAGGACGTTTACGCGGACTCGCAGAATTACGCGGACTGGAATTGGGAATAGCGCGTTCGATGAAATAAGGCAGACGGCAAACGGCAGAAGGCAGACAGAAGACAGAAGGCAGAAGGCAGACGGCTATGCCAAGACCTATAAGAGGCCGAAAGCTAAAGCAAATAATATAAAGCACAAGTGCTCAATGGAGGGCTTGTGCTTTTTTGTTTGATTAAGCCTCAACTTTGTTGGAGGGGTTACTTGGCGTGTATCCCCTGAACGAGTTCGATAATGGGAGTGAGAACGCTGCTGAACAGTTTGATTAATAATTGATTACAATATCAGTGAATCCTTGATAGGCCTATAATTAATTGAAAGACAGCTATTTAATAGACTTCTAACTCATTATTGTTCGGGATTCCTTCGGTGCTTCCCTATGAAAACACTGGGTTTTCCTCGGGAAAAGCAAAACAAAAGCCGAACAACATCCAGGCAAGACCCTGGTCAGATATAGTGCAGATCCTGGTGATATAGCACATATATGTACTCCATTTCCCACCGGCCTGCTACCAAAACTGCATCAGAATGCCACCCACAGTGGCATTTCAGTGGCATTCCAGTGGCATTTCAGTGGCATTCTTAGGCGGGAAATGGCCTGTAGTAGTATATCTGGAGAGAATCTGACTGGAATGTGACCAGGACTCACCTGCACACAGGCATCCGGGTAACTACAATGTAGTAAGGCAGGTGCTGGCGACCGGTAACGAGTACCCCCGACAGATCGGTGCCAGGTAACCAGCTACCGGCGTCAATGATTACACATTGATAACACAGTCGCGGGGTAATGTAATATGTATCTCTTACTAATTGATTGACATAGGACTATTTGCTTATAAGGTCGATTGGGTATTTTAAAAATAACCACATTAGGGTATATAAAAATCAACGGCCGATATTGCATAATATCAAAAAACTTTCTACTTTTGAGCGTCTACATTAACCTCTGATCGTCCAACATCCCATGTAATTACCGGTCGTTACCCGATTTTCCTTTCGAATCACCCCATTGGCCCGATTTCCTTCGAAAGCCTCTGAACCAATCCTTTCGAATAGCCTCTGGTTTTACTATTTACTTGTGTACCGTATTTGTTTTATTGGAACTCAATAACCTATTACGATCTGATATTCTCGTGAACAGCGCAGAAGAGATGGTGATTTGGCTATTGAATTTACTGGATTTGATTTTAATATTTTTTGTTTCTCAGTAGCGAATGTGACTGAGGGAAGCGGGAGCTTTGCGTTGAAATGTGTTATAAACCCGAAAAATGAATACAAACTTACGTTGGTATGCCTTATACACTAAGCCCCGTTGGGAAAAGAAAGTGGCTGATCTGTTGGGCTTGAAACAAATTGAGAACTATTGTCCATTGCAGAAGATTGAGAAGAACTGGAGCGACCGAAAGAAGATTATATTTGAACCCTTATTTAAATCATATGTGTTGGTTCGGTTAGCACCCAAAGCACACATTCCAGTGCTGCAAACAGATGGTGTAATAGGGTTCGTAACTTTTCAGGGAAAACCCGCAGTAATACGCGATGAAGAAATTGAGATAGTGAAGCAGTTTTTGAACGATTACGAATACATACAGGTAGAAAGAATTGATGTGAACATAAATGATGAAGTGACCATTATTAACGGTCCGCTGATGCAACAAACCGGTCAGGTGATGGAAGTGAATAACAGGAGTGTGAAAGTGATGTTGCCTTCTTTAGGTTTTGCCCTGGTAGCGATTGATAAAAACAACCTTTCAAAAGGCTAGTCATAAATTACTTAAATCTCAAATTGAAATATTGAAGAAATGGAGAAGTATCATTTAACGGTAATCGGTTTAGGATATGTTGGTTTACCCCTGGCAGTTGAATTTGCTAAAAAATATCCTGTTGTTGGTTTTGATATCAATAAGAACCGTATAGCCGAATTGCGGTCTGGTAACGATCACACACTGGAGATCAGCAACGATCACCTCACTTCTGTGCTTAAAGAGAAGGCCAACAGTTTAACTGGTTTATGGGTGAGCGATCAACTGGAAGACATTAGGTCAAGCAACATTTTTATTATAACAGTACCTACCCCCGTAGATAAATATAACCGTCCTGATCTTACTCCACTGGTGAAAGCCAGCGAAACAGTAGGAAAGGTGTTGAAGAAAGGTGATATCGTAATATATGAGTCTACTGTATATCCTGGTGTTACCGAAGAAGAGTGCGTACCTATTTTGGAAAAAGTTTCAGGACTTACGTTCAATAAAGATTTTTATGCCGGTTATTCTCCCGAGCGTATTAACCCCGGCGATAAAGAACATACCGTAACGAAAATTAAAAAAATAACCTCCGGTTCTACTCCCGAAGCTGCCCGGATCGTGAATGATGTTTACAGCAGCATTATTGTAGCGGGCACTCACCTGGCGCCTTCAATAAAAGTGGCCGAAGCAGCCAAGGTAATTGAGAATGCACAACGCGATATCAACATCGCCTTTATCAATGAGCTGGCTAAGATATTTAACCTGCTTGACATTGATACCCAGGAAGTGTTGGCAGCCGCTTCAACAAAATGGAACTTTTTACCATTCCGCCCCGGTTTGGTTGGCGGTCACTGTATAGGGGTTGACCCATATTACCTGGCGCAAAAAGCCATGGAAGTAGGATACCATCCCGAAATTATCCTGGCTGGTCGCCGGTTGAATGATGGTATGGGCGCTTATGTTGCCGGTGAAGTAATAAAGCTGATGGTTAAGAAAAGTATCCAGGTTTCAGGAAGCAAAGCCCTGGTATTAGGAATTACTTTTAAAGAGAATTGCCCCGACGTTCGCAATACCAAGGTTATTGACATTATCAGACACCTGCAAAGCTATCACGTAGATGTGGATGTGTACGATCCCTGGGCTAACCCCGAAGAAGTAATGCATGAGTACGGGGTGAAAACTGTTCAGGAATTACCTGCAACACAATCTCAATACAACGCAGTAGTGCTGGCAGTAGCGCATAAGGAATTCGATTACGAGATCATCAAAAAATTATGCAGCGACCATTGCGTGCTGTTTGATGTGAAAGCCCATTTAGGTAAAGATCTAGTTGATGCACGTTTATAACTTTTAATTATGTACAATCAGAAATATCATACTGCCGATATAAGCAATGCAACTTTTCTGGTAACCGGAGGCGCGGGCTTTATTGGTTCAAACATTGTTGAATATTTATTGACTCATGGAGTAGGCAAAGTGCGGGTGCTCGATAATTTCAGTACCGGATCCATGGAAAATATTGAACCCTATTTAGCCCGTCCTGAATTTAGTTTAATAGAAGGCGATATTCGCGATCTGGATACCTGCCATCGTGCAGTGGAAGGTGTTGATTATGTATTGCACCAGGCTGCATTGGGGTCGGTTCCCCGCTCCATTAATGACCCCATTACCAGCAATGAAGTGAATGTAACAGGCTTCTTGAATGTACTGGTGGCGGCAAGAGATGCAGGTGTTAAAAGAATGGTGTATGCAGCCAGCTCAAGTACCTATGGCGATCATCCGGGCTTACCCAAAGTAGAAGATAAAATTGGTAACCCGCTTTCACCATACGCTGTAACAAAATATGTAAATGAACTGTATGCCTCGGTATTCAGCCGTACATACGATTTTCATACCATTGGATTACGTTACTTCAATGTATTTGGTCCCCGCCAAAATCCCAATGGCCCATACGCTGCCGTTATTCCTTTGTTTATACAAAGCGCATTGAACCAGCACGCCCCCTTTATTAACGGTGACGGAGAAACGAGCCGTGATTTTACATACGTTGAGAACGCGGTTCAGGCAAACATAAAAGCCGCCCTGGCGCCTGAGATAAACCAACACGAAGTGGTGAATATTGCAGTGGGCGATAAAACCACCTTGAACGAATTGTGGAAGCACATCAGCGCGTTTACAGGCATTGACCTGAAGCCTAACTACCGCGAAGAACGCAGAGGGGATGTTCGCCATAGCCTGGCCGATGTGAGCAAGGCCAAACAGCTGATCGGTTACCAGCCTAACGTAACCATTCAAAAAGGATTAGAAACTACGGTAGAGTGGTATAAGCAGTCGTCGTACATGAAAGTCACCTCCTAAAGGCTGCCCACCTGCAACCGGGCCATTAATAAAATAACGTACAAATGAATAGAAACCACATTACCCTTACATACTGTGTAGGGGTTATTTTCATGCTTACCACTTCTTGCAGTACCAGCAAGAAGTTGAATTACTTCGATGATCTGCCTAATGCGGAAACATATGAATTGAAAGCAATGCCTGTGCCAGAACGCATTATTGAGCGGGGCGACAGGCTCGATATCAATTTTATTGTCAAAGATCAAGAGAGTGCTGCTTTTTTTAATAAACACAGCATGGCCGGGGCCGCTAATGCTGCGGCTGCTGCGGTTGGTGTTGGTGGTGGTGTGGGTACCGGTGGTGGAACGGGTGGCGCTGATTATGTGGTTAATGAAGAAGGTGAAGTGGAAATTCCGGTTGTTGGCAGATTAAAACTGGCAGGATTAACTGCCAGCCAGGCAAAACAAAAATTATATGGTGCTGTAAGCCCCTACCTGAAAGAACCTTTGATAGAAGTAAGTTTTACTACTTTTAAAGTAACTGTGTTGGGTGAGGTAAAGACCCCTGGTTCTTTTGTAATACCAGCGCAACAGGCAACGCTGTTCACCGCCCTGGCGGCTGCCGGCGATCTGCCGCACACTGCCAAACGCTATGACATTCGTTTGTACCGGGACTACAACGGTAAAAGGACCATTAGAAAATTCGATCTGAGAAAGGCAAGTGTGTTAGACGATCCGGATATTTTTCTGATGCGGCCGAACGACGTGATCTATGTGCAGGCACGTTCAAATTCTATCTTCAAAGAAGAATCCGGATTGATGGCCTCCATGTTCACTGTAGTGATCTCGATAGTAACCCTCGGCTTTACCATTCACAACACAACCAAATAAAACTTACCGCTATGGAGCAGAAGTATCATGACGAGCCAGAAGAGAGTAAAGGTGGTTTTGATGCAAAACGACTTTTCGGAAAACTGGCAAAAGGCTATTACTGGCTTATTTTATCTGCCGGCGTTTGTTTAGCTGCTGCCTTTGTGTATATACGATATACCACTCCGTTATACCAGGTATCAACTTTTATTGAAGTACAATCGCCCAGTGAAGTAAAATCAAATATATTGGGTGGATCGGCTTTTGGCTCTGGCCAGGCTGCTGCCGCCCAGGCGGCCCCCGATTTAAATAGTGAAATATTTAAACTGGAAGCGGCTGCCCTTATCGAGCAAATAGTTGACTCATTGCACCTCGATATTGAAGTAATGCAAAAGGGCAGGGTGCTTGATAAACAACTTCACCTCGACTCATTGCCCTTTACCGTTAAACTAAAACGGTGGGATATTGACGAAAAAACACCCGTATACAAATTACTGGTGAGTGAAGACAGCTACAAACTACAATTGGAGAAAGAGGTAGTGAAAGGGTATTACAATGTACCCCTGGTATTTAAACACGATACCATCACTATTGAGCCCAAACCCTTTATTAACATTAGCAAGGGCGTTTACCTGCTTCGTTTTTCCGGCAGGGAAGGGGCTGTAGGAAAATATGCTTCCCGGGTTTCAGCCAGCGCTGTGCCCAAGGGTGGTATGGCCATGCTGCAGATAACCGTTAAAGATGAAATTCCTGAAAGGGCCAAACAAATAGTAGAAGTATTGCTACATAATTATGATGAAGCCAACTTCGAATTCAAAAGTAAAGCCCTGCGTACAGAAATTGAATTCCTCGAAAACCGGTTGAACACCGTATCGTCGGAACTGGCGCAACAGGCTAATAAAGTAAAAGATTTCAAGGCTACCAATAAGGTCAACGATGTGCCTACATCGGCCAATCAGTTACTGGGTAACCTGGTGACACTCGATAGCCGAAAAGGGGAGAACCAGTTAAGGGAAAATCTGTTGACCCAGGTGGAAAACAGTATACTGGCAAGTGGTCAGGAACAGATCATTCCCAACGTTGCTGCATTGGCAGATCCCAGTTTGGCCGCTTTTGTTGACGGATATAATAAACTGGTGGTAAGAAAAAAGGAGATCCTTGACCGGGGTACGCCACAGGATATTCGTTTGCCTGAGATCAACTCGGCCCTGGCCAGTGCAAAGAACAGTATTTTAACCAGTCTCAGTAGTATCCGCCAGCAAATAAGGACCAGTAATGCCTTTATTGCTTCGCAGGAACAAAACGCAACAGGCCGTTTTCAGGGCATGACAGAAAAGGAAAAAGACCTGAATCAAACCAACCGGGTATTAGGCGTAAAAGATCAGTTGTACACTTTCCTGCAACAGAAGATAGAAGACAAGAAAATGGAATATGCCTCTGCTGGTATTGCTGGTACACGCGTTGTGGACTGGAACGTAAGCAGAAGCGTGAACCCCAAACCATATATGGTGTATGCCATGGGATTGATACTGGGGCTTTTGCTGCCGGTGCTGATCATAGTGGTTCAGTTTATGTTGAATAACAAGATCGAGACCCGCGAAGATGTGCACAGTATTACATCGCTGCCTATTGCGGGTGAGATCATCCTCGATAACAGCAAGGCCGACCTGGTAATTGCAGAAGAAACCGTGTCGCCCATTGCCGAACAGTTCAGGACCCTGCGTACGAATATCTCTTACATGGGTTATGGCCCTGAGCAAAAAGTATTGATGGTCACTTCCAGTGTGAGCGGTGAAGGAAAAAGCTTTGTAAGTCTGAACCTGGCAAGCTCACTGGCCATCAGCAGTAAGAAAGTGGCGTTGCTAGAGTTTGACCTTCGCAACCCAAGTTTGTCTGAGCGTTTAGGTTTTAAAAAGACGATCGGGATCACTAATTATTTGAGGGGAGAAGTTCAGATAGATGATATATTACAATCTGTGCCTGAACTGGAAAATCTAACCTTCCTGAGCGCAGGAACACCTTTGCCCCTGAATCCAGGTGAGATCATTCTGAACCCGCGCATGAAATCGTTATTCGATTACCTGAAGGCGCATTATGATTATGTTGTAATGGATACGCCACCGGTGGAAGCCGTGTCTGATGCCTTGTCATTGGGTAAACTGGCCGATCTGTCCTTCTTCGTATTGCGTCATAAGTATACCGTGCGCCCATCGTTGAAATTGATCAATGAATTACACCAGGATCAAAAATTGCCACACATTTCTCTGATCATCAACGGCATTAAACCTGGTTACGGGTTCCAGCATGTATATGGTTATGGTTATGAGTACGGACAAATGGGGAAAACGAAAAAGAAGAAAAAAGGTTCTGATAGAAAATTGAAGATAGCTTAATAGGCTTAACGCAGAACGCTTAACGCTCAACGCAAAATACAAGACATTTTAGCGTTCGGTGTTAAGCGTTCAATGTTTGGCGTAAAAAAATGAACGATGAAATTCTCTCTCAAAAATAATTTCTATACTTATTTTAAATACTACTACAGCATCATTGGCCACAAGCTGTTGTTCTTTCTGGGGCTGAGCATTTTGATCAGTTTCCTGGATGGTATGGGGCTGGCTATGTTCATTCCCCTGTTAAAAGCAGTGGGTGATGGGCAAACTGCTCAGGCCGCCGCCGATCATTCAGAGTCGATGGGCCAGCTTCAGCACATCATCAATCTCATTCGCAAAATGGGATTTGAATTGACCGTAACTACGGTGCTGATGTCGCTGGTTACTTTGTTTGTATTCAAGGGTATTATGAAATACTTCCAGATGAAGTTCTATGCCCGGTTACGCGAATTGTTTATTAAGAAAGTTCGTTATCGCCTGGTAAATAACCTGGAAGGCTTATCATACAGCGCCTTTCTGAAAATAGACTCAGGAAAGATCCAGAACACGCTTACGACCGAAGTACAGCGGTTGTTTCAGTCGTTCAGCTTTTATTTTACCGCGGCGCAGGCATCGGTGATGTTGCTCACCTATATGTTCCTGGCATTCCTGGCCAACTACCAGTTTGCTGTATTGGTTTGCTTTGGTGCAGTAGTGTCGAACCTGATCTATAATAATATTTATAAAACAACCAAGCGTGCCTCTAATGAGTTGTCGAAGAAAGGAAGCGATTTCAACAGCTTCCTTATTCAAACCACGCATTACTTCAAATACCTGAAGTCCACCAACACCTTTAACCAGTATTCCAAAAAGTTAAAGAATGTTATTAATCAGGCCGAAGGGTTGAACAAGAAGATCGGGCACATGACGGCCATTGCTACCAGTATTAAAGAGCCCATCATTGTAATAATAGTTACTGTTGTAATATTTGCGCAGCTGAACTGGATGGGCGCCAGCCTGGGTAGTATCATCCTGAGTTTATTGCTTTTTTACAGAGCGCTCAGCTTTTTGGTAATGACGCAGAACTACTGGCAGGGCTTTATTGAGAACAGCGGTGGTATTAATGCCGTAACTTCTTTAACCAAAGAAATGGCTGCCCTTCAGGAAGTACACGGTCCGGTTTCATTCAAATCCATTCAGGATAGAATTGAATTGAAAGACGTTTCTCTTTCCTATGATTCCCTGAAGGTGTTGGATGGCATTAATATGGACGTGGAGAAAAAATCAACGATTGCATTGGTGGGTGAAAGTGGCGCAGGTAAAACAACCCTGGCCAATATGATTGCCGGGTTAATACGGCCCGATAGCGGCGAGCTGTATATTGATGCCCTGCCCATGTCGCAATACAACCTGAACACATATCGTGATAAAGTGGGTTATATTTCCCAGGAACCAGTTGTATTCAACGATACTATCTTTAATAATATCACTTTCTGGGCCGAGCCAACGCCTGAAAATCAACAACGCTTTAATGATGTGTTGCGTATGGCTTCGCTGGGTACTTTTGTAGATTCATTGCCTGAAAAAGAGCAAACCCGTCTCGGTGATAATGGTATTCTGATCTCGGGTGGCCAGCGCCAGCGGATCTCAATTGCCCGCGAGTTATACAAAGACACCGAAGTGCTGATCTTTGATGAAGCTACTTCGGCGCTTGACTCAGAAACAGAAAAGATCATTCAGGAAAATATTGAACAATTACGTGGTACCTACACCATCGTATTGATAGCCCACCGGTTATCAACCATAAAAGAAGCAGATACCATTTACTTACTTGAAAAAGGGAAAGTGACCGCATCCGGGTCATTTGAAGAAATGGTAAACAAATCATCCCGCTTTCAAAAAATGGTTTCCTTACAGGGAATGTAAGGAGAGCGCTTACAGTTAAACTTCCACCATCCTTGTTACGCATGTGATTGGCTATCCATGCGATATTGATGCCGTATAGTAAATAGCAGACAGGTACTACCTGAGGTTATTTACCATGCATTGCATTGCTTTGGCAAAAATGTAAATACATTCTTCGCTTGAATATAACGCCAGCAAAAAAGGCTTTATAAATCTACGCACCTAAAGAACAATCATGAATACTAAAAGATTCGCTGCATTTGTAGTTACGTTTAACCGTGCAGAAATTTTAATGGATACGATTCATAAGATCATGACCCAAACGTTACCCCCAGAAAAATTACTGGTGGTAGATAATGGAACAACTGATGAGACCAGGCTGAAACTGGAGGAATTATATCCAGAAGTTGCTTACGTTAAAATGGGTTACAATGCAGGGCCTGCCGGTGGAGATAAAGTAGGCCTGGAGATCCTGGCTGAAGAAGGTTATCAATGGATCTTCTGGGGTGATGACAATGATCCGCCACCGACGCCAGATACATTTGAAAAACTGGTTAACCTGGGTGAGTCATACGGTGAGCGATGTGGACAGGTGGGGATGGTGGGCAGCCGGTTCAATAAGTTTACCGGTCTGTTACAACGCGCTACAAATGAAGAGTTGAAAAAGCATTCATTTATAGAGGTTGATACCATAGGTGGCGGACAGTGCAAGATCGTGAATGCAAAAAGCATCCGGGATGGGATTATTACAGAACCAAAACTTTTCTTCGGTTTTGAAGATCTTGATTTTGACCTGTCGCAGAAAGCAGCCGGATACAAAATACTCGTGCACAGCGACCTGTTTTTAGGTTGCCGCCAAAGGTGGAACCGGATGAGTGTGGAAAGCACGGTTGCCCGTAAAAAAGATGAAAAGGTATTGTGGCGGGATTATTACAGTATTCGCAATGCTTTGTTCATAATGAAAAAGCACCGCCATTACCTGGCATTTATCTCCATTTTGCTGGTGTCGTTTGGAAAAAGCCTGTTAAGCTTTAAACATGGCTTACGCTATGGAAGCCTGGTTACCAAAAACACCTGCAAAGCAGTTCGTGATTATGTTCTTAGCAGATTTTATAAGCAGGCCATTTAAGATTGAACGACCAAAACCCATTAAAGAACGTCCATATGAGTAATAAAACGTTTGCTGCCTTTATAGTTACTTATAACCGTCCTGATATTTTAATGGACACCATTCAAAAAATTCTCGATCAAACGAGGCCACCCGAAAAATTGCTCATCGTTGATAATAACGACAACGATGATACCAAAAATAAACTGGCGCAGTTATATCCGGATGTAGCGCATGTGAAGGTGGGCCATAATTCAGGGTTTGCCGGTGGTGGTAAAATAGGGTTGCAAACGTTGGCGAATGAGGGATATAAATGGGTGTTGTGGGCCGATGATAATGATCCGCCCTATACAAAAGATACGCTGGAAAAGCTGTTGCAGCTGGGCGAATCATACCCGGGAAATTGTGGTCAGGTTGGAGTGGTAGGTCATAAAATAAACAGACGTACCGGGTTGGTAATAAGGACCACCAATGACGAGCTGGAAAAAGGCGAGTACCTGGAAGTAGACACCATTGGTGGCGGGATGATAAAAGTGATCAAAGGCGAAAGCGTATTAAATGGCGTTGTGCCTGATCCCAAATTGTGGTTTGGCTTTGAAGACCTCGATCATGATCTGTCGCAACAAAGAGCCGGTTATAAAATACTCGTGCATTCCGGTCTGTTCCTGGACCTGCGGAAAAAATGGAACCGGTTAAATATAAAAAAGACCACCACCGTACGGAAAAAAGATGAGAGTGTGTTATGGCGGGATTATTACAGCATCCGGAACTCATTGCGTGTGATGGTTAAAAACGGTTATTACCTGGCGTTCGTTTCCATTCTGTTTGTTTCAATTGCCAAAACCCTGGTAAGTTATAAATACGGCTTTCGTTATGGAAGACTGGTCACCAAAACCACCTTTAAAGCTGTTCGCGATTACGGATTAAGCAGATGGTATAAACGATGATACGCAATCAATACCACCATTAGACCACCGACCGACCAACAATTTTAAACCCTAAAATCTTCCCGAATTATGTATTCGAAAGTATGTGCGATACTGGTGACGTATAACAGGCTCGACACCCTTAAAACGGCCATGGAACATGTACTGGCCCAAACTTTACTACCTGCTACCATCGTTGTTGTTGATAACAATAGCACCGATGGTACCATTGAATACCTGCAATCAGTGCATGGTGAAAACAACATTCACAGCATTTTTATGGAAAATAACACCGGTTCGGCTGGTGCAATTGCCGCAGGCATGGAATTCGGCTTATCGAATATTGAGGATCAATATGATTATTTCTGGGTGTTGGACGATGATACCTTTTATGCACCCAACGCTTTGCAGGATCTGGTTGAGAATATTGAGAACAGCGAATTCTCCATGATCGGTTTGCATGGCGCACACATCCGGATGGGAAGAAAAATACAGGTGAAGGATGATGTAAGATTACAGGAAGTAGATTACGCCATGATCGATGGGGCACTTATAAAAGCAGAAGTGGTGCAGCATGTGGGAACTATATGTGAAGAATTTTTTATGATGTGTGACGATCATGAGTATTCAGTGCGCATGCAACGAAAGGGCTATAAAATTGGGGTGCTGAAGAATGGAGCCGATAACAGGTTATACCTGGGTGGTGGCGGCCAGTTTACCCGCGCTACCTTGTGGCGTGGATATTATTCAGCCCGCAACCATATTTTTATCATAAAGAAACATTTCTCTTTCGTAAATTTATTTGGTTATTGTCTGCTGCAAACAAAATTGCTAATTACGGCTGCCTTCCTGGCACCAGACCGGTTCAAACGTGTTCGATTAAGATTGACCGGCATTTTACATGGTATTTTAGGTATAGGAGGCAGAACACTGGATCCCGGCACACTTAAGTTTACATCCCAGAAAGCCATGAAGTATGTAAAGTCGAAGAAACTGGTTATTCATTTACCAGTGATCACTACGCATGTGCTTGATGTTTTTGATTACCTGGAACTTAGTTTTAATGTAATATAACGGATACTATGAATATAAAGGTTTGTGCAATTGTAGTAACTTATAACCGGCTCGAAACGCTGAAAACGGCCATCGCACATATACTGGGTCAAACAGTTCCACCTTCCGAAATTGTTATCGTTGATAACAATAGTACAGATGGAACAAAGGAGTACCTGCAAACACTGCAAGGTAAAAATAGTATTCATTGCATTTATATGGAGAGTAATACCGGTTCAGCCGGCGCCATAGCAAAGGCCATGACGTATGGGCTAACCCGTAATACATATGATTATTTCTGGATATTGGACGATGATACCTTCTATGCGGCCAATGCCCTGAAAGACCTGATTGAGAATATAGAACAAACTGATTTTGTAATGCTGGGTTTGCACGGGGCCAACTTTAAGATGGGGGCCAAAGTGCATGCTGACCCGAACGTGCGGCTACAGGAAATTGACTATGCCATGATCGATGGGGCCATTATAAAGGCGGATGTAGTTCGCCAACTGGGGCCCTTGTGCGAAGAGTTCTTCATGATGTGCGACGACCAGGAATATTCAATCCGCATCAGAAGAGCTGGCTATAAGATCGGTGTATTGAAGAATGGGGCCGATGACCGCCAATTACTGGGCGGCGGCGGACAATTTACCAAGGCCACCTTATGGCGCAATTATTATTCAGCCCGTAATCACACATTTATCATTAAAAAACATTTCTCATTTATTGAGTTCATTGCCTATTGCTATCATCAGGTAAAACTATTGCTGACCGCAGCTATACTGGCGCCAGATCGATTCAGAAGAGTGAAATTCCGTTTACTCGGAATTTGGCATGGCATCAGAGGCGTTGGTGGCAGAACGTTGGATCCCGGCACATTGAAATTTTTGAAGTAAAACTGTTAAAACCTTACAACCCTTTAATAGAACCCAGGAACCGGCTACCTAATCACGGATCGAACAAAAAAGAGAAAATTTATGACTTCACAGTTTAAAAAAAAGGTAGTTACGACACTGCGTTATGTTTACAAAGTTGGTATCATTAAATCCTTATTGATTGGTTTGGCAATGAGCGCCTCCGGCGAAGAGTACGAAGTAAAATGGAAGGGGCGGCATTACCACATCAGAAAGCATTCCAGCGATTTTAAGGTTTTTCGGGCTATTGCCGTATTTGGGCAGTACAACGTTCCCATTATTACAGGCAGCAACAACGTAAAGACAATTATTGACCTGGGGTCGAATATTGGATTTTCTGTGATGCACTTTAAATCAAAATTCCCTGATGCGCAGGTTATTGCGGTAGAACCGGAAAAACACAATTTCGAACAGCTGGTAAAGAACGTAAAAGGATACTCAAAAGTGGTTTGCCTTCAAAATGCCATCTGGTACTCCGAAAAAAAGCTGGGGATATTCGATAGTGGATTGGGTGAATATGGTTTCAGGGTAGTAGATGGAAACCAGAAACAGGTAGGAAGCGTGGATGCCATTACCATGGATGATATTATCAGCAAGTACGGTCTGCAAACGATCGATATTCTCAAAATAGATATAGAAGGGGCCGAAAAGGAGTTGTTTACTTATAATTATGAAAACTGGTTACCCAAAGTGCGGTGCATCGTTATTGAGTTACACGATACCTTTCACCCCGGATGCGCTACCGCCTTCTTTAAAGCCATTTCAACCAGACAGTTTGATATTTTTTGCAAAGGGGAAGATATAATAATAACATTTACCGATACCAAACAAGATGCAGTACAATATGCATAGTGACGCTATTCCCGGAACTGAATTAAAGAACGTGACTATTGCTGTAAACAATGGTTCCCCAACTGGTATGCCCAAAAAAGTATTATTTGTTATTGATACATTACAAACCGGCGGGGCTGAACAGAGTCTTTTTGCCAATGCCATCCGGTTTAGATCTATGCAGCCGGTGGTTTGTCACCTGTATGCCGGCGATCTGTTAAAACAACAATTTGCAGCGCATACTATTCCGGTATATTCAGTGGGGTTGAAAAAGAAATACGGGTTTGCCGAGGCGTACAAACAGCTAAAAGCGATCGTTCAAAAAGAACAACCCGATATTATTGTGGCCTACCTGACCCGGTCTGAACTGATTGCCCGGCTGGTTGCCCGTTTCAGTCACATTCCGGTTATAGGCACCTTCGTAAGCGAATTATATTCCGACACCTACAATACCGCACTTTCAGTAAAGGCAAAAATGGCGGTGTCGTTTTTTAAATGGGCCAATAAAACAACGGCCCGGTTTTGTAAAGGATTTGTTGCCAACTCAGAAGAAGTAAAAATGTCCAATGCAAAAGCACTGGGTATTGCGCTTAATAAAATTGAGGTCATAAACAGAGGCCGGGATAGTAACTTATTCCGGTTTCATGTTCCGCAAGCCCAACCTGGTAAACCCCTGCGGTTTTTAAATGTAGGGAGGTTGGTCCCGATAAAGGGGCAGCGCGACCTCATATTGGCTTTCCAGAAATTTTTACTGACCTGTCCGGATGCTGTTTTACATATAGCCGGTGAAGGCCCCGCCCGGGAACCGTTAACCAAACTTATTAATGACCTGGGAGTACAGAACAACGTGGTATTGTTAGGAAGCCAGGATATACCACAGCTCATTAATAAATATGACTGTTTTGTTTTTCCATCGCACAGTGAAGGGTTTAGTGGCGCCATTGTAGAAGCTATGTTTGCCGGTTTACCGGTGCTGGCCAGCGATATTGCAGTAAACAAAGAAGTGATCACCCATATGAATACAGGTTACTTGTTTGAAAGAGGATCGGAGAAAAGCATACAACAGGCTTTGTTATGGTATAAGGATAATATAGCGGTGGCCAATGAACTTGCTGTAAAAGCAAATGAGCATGCCCGGCAAAATTTTGAATTGGATACAATTGCCGGAAAGCTGGAAAATTATTTACTCAACATGATCATTGTAAAAAATTGACAATACTTCAACTGGTTCAAAAACCCCAATTACGCGGGGCAGAAATGTTTGCTTCACAGCTGAGTACCCACATTAACGAAAAAGGACATAAAGCGATTCTGGTGTTTGTCTTTCCGGGTAAGGCGCCGCTGCCATTTGCAGGAGAAACAAGACACCT
The DNA here is from genome assembly GCF_017742245.1 of Niastella soli. Lineage (GTDB taxonomy): Bacteria > Bacteroidota > Bacteroidia > Chitinophagales > Chitinophagaceae > Niastella > Niastella soli. The sequence goes on along the minus strand of NZ_JAGHKO010000001.1, from coordinate 296,936 downwards.
GAATGGTTCCTCCAAAAAACGTATGTGGGATATTAAAGCCTGGCGCAATCTGGCGCAGCTCATCAAAGAAGAAAAGCCAGACATCATTCAGGCCAATGCGGGTGATACATTGAAATATGCAGTGTTGTCGAAGTTGTTTTTCAAATGGAAGCAACCCATTGTTTTTAGAAACGCCAGCACCATTAGCCTGTATATAAAAACAACACCGGCTAAAAAACTGAATGGCTTTTTCTTTAAATATGCCAGTCGCATTGTTTCAGTGAGCAGGACCTCCGCCACGGATTTTGCAAAACTGTTCCCTCAATTCAAAGAGCGGATTGTAACAGTGCCAATAGGAATTGAAGAAGTTGTACTAAATGATCCCGGAAAAGAGAATGAATTGCAGGGAGTGTCTAAACCGGTATTGGTACATGTAGGCGGGTTTACCTACGAAAAGAACCATACCCGGCTCATCGAGATCTTTGAAGGTATTCTTAAAAAGAAACCCGGCGCCAGTTTGCATTTTGTTGGCAGCGGACCATTGCAGGGACAAATAGAGGAGCTGGTAAAACAAAGAGGACTTGAACAGCAGGTGCGATTTTACGGGTTCCGAAATGATGCGATGCAATTTATTAAGAACGCCGATGCATTGCTGCTACCAAGTATTATTGAAGGATTGCCCGGCGTAATACTGGAAGCATTTTATTGTAATACCCCAGTGGTGGCTTATAATGTGGGCGGGATTGGTGAAGTGGTCATCAATAATAAAACCGGTTACCTGGTACCAAAAGGCCATGAAGATACTTTTGTTGAGAATGTACTGAAAGCAATTGATAAAACCCCGGAAAATCAACAAATGGTACAAAACGCCCGGGAGCTGGTTAATAATGATTACCTGAATACCCGCATTGCCACAAAATTTTTAGAAGTATATCAGTCTATAAAGAAATGAGACCCGAGCGCTTGTGCTTATTTAACCGCTGTAACAACTAAACACATGGATACTTTGGACAAAACATATATCCGTCATTCCTACCAGGGGAAACAACCTATCCCGGTATTGCATATTATCAAATCATTGGGCCGTGGGGGGGCAGAGATGTTATTGCCTGAGACATTGCGCCAGCACGATAAACAGCAGTTTGATTTTCATTATATCTACTTTTTACCCTGGAAAAACCAGATGGTATCGGCTATTGAAGAAGAGGGAGGTAAAGTAGTTTGTATCCCTGCGGGGAACAATGCCAGCATTTTGCTGGCTGTACGCAAAATTGCCGCATACGTACGCAAGCATGAAATTCAACTCATTCATTGCCATCTTCCCTGGGCTGGAATGGCTGCCCGTATAGTAGGAAAAATGACCGGTGTGCCGGTAGTTTATACCGAACATAATAAATGGGAGCGCTATCACAAATTGACTTACCTGTTAAACAAATTCACCTTTAGTAGTCAGCAGCGCGTAATAGCCGTATCAGCAGAAGTGGCTAATTCCATTAAAACAAATTATGGAAAGGCAAAACCGCTGGTACAGGTAGTGGCAAATGGAACAGATACTGTAAAGTATTCCCGTACGCAGAACATTGGCAATGATATTCGAAAGGAACTAAATATTCCGGCAACCGCCACCGTGATAGGAATTACGTGTGTGTTCAGGGTGCAAAAGCGGTTAGGCACCTGGCTGGAGATAGCCCAGGCGCTTCATGCAAAACATCCGGATACCTACTTTATTATTGTAGGTGATGGTCCGCTGCGCGAAGAGATCCATAATAAAGCCAAAGCGCTTGGTACCGATAAGTATGTGTTTTTTGCAGGACTGCAAACTGAAACCCGTCCATACTTCACCGCCATGGATATCTTTATGATGAGTTCAGAGTTTGAAGGACTTCCAATTGCGCTGCTCGAAGCGATGAGCATGAACTGTTTGCCCGCCTGTACAGCTGCAGGGGGAATACCCGAAGTAATAAAAGACGGAGAGAATGGGTTATTGGTCCCGGTTCAGGAACCCATGCAGCTGGTAGCGCGTTTGTCTGCATTGATACAACAGCCTAATGAAATAGCAAGAATGAAACAGACCGCCCGCGAAACGGTTCTCCATTCTTTCAGCATGAAAAAAATGGTGGGCGAGCTGGAAACCATATACAATGATTTGATCACCAAATAAAACTCAGGACCGTGATAGGTGGAATAATTTTAGTGATCCTGTTTTATGTAGTAACGTTGCCATTACTACAAATGATGAAACGGAATTTGCCCTGGTTCCAGGTAGGTTTAATGAAAAACCTGTACTGGTTCCATACGCTGTTTTGTATCATCTATTATGTATTTCAATTATTTTCCCGTTCCGATTCGCAGGACTATTATCTGCGGGCTGCGCAAAATTACGCTACCTGGTTCAGCGCCTATGACACGGGTACGCCCTTCATTGATTTTATGGGTTACCCATTCATCAATTACCTGGGCTTTACCTTCGAAATGATGTTTGTGCTGTTTGCGTATATGGGGTACTGGGGCTTTGTTTACTTCTACGTATATTTTAAAGAAAATACAAAGTACAAACACAAGATCTGGGGTATGGAGCTGATACCCCTGCTGTTCTTTCTACCCAATATGCACTTCTGGACCGTTTCACTGGGTAAAGGATCGATCATCTTTTGGGGACTGGGTATGACGATGTATGGCCTTAGTAAGTTAAAGACCCGAAAACTACAATTGATACTGGGTTTGCTGATCGTCTATCATGTACGCCCGCATGTGTTTTTATTTATGGCCGTTGGTATTGTGGTGGGCATGTTTACGGGTCGGCAAAAAGTGCCGGTATGGCAAAAGCTGTTGGTGTTTGGTGCCAGTATTGGTGCGATGGTCTTATTGTATGATAAGATAATGGCCTTCTCAAAGATCGATGGCGACAACGTGTTGCAAAGTTTTAACCAGTTCTCTGCTGTTCGCTCCTATGAGTTGTCAAAAGCCGGGTCGGGTATCGACATCTCCAATTACCCGCTGGCGTTAAAGTTATTCACCTTCTGGTTTCGCCCTTTATTTGTCGATTCGCCAGGCGCTATGGGGCTGCTGGTTTCTGTAGAGAACGTATTGTATCTGGCATTGACCGCAAAATTGTTTCAGAAAGGATTTATAAAATTCTTGCGCAAAGGGTCCGCCTTATTAAAAACAAGTGCGGTTGCATTTCTGGCCACTTCTTTTGCTTTGTCGAACACAATGTCGAATATGGGGATCATCATCCGGCAAAAAAGTATGATCATGTACTTTTTGTTGTTTGTGATCGTGATGTTCCTTGATTATAAAAAAGACCTGCAGGTGATGAAGCGGAGAAAGGCGATGGAAAGTCGTGAAGCTGAACCTACGGAGCCTCCAAAACAAGTGAAGCTGGCGATTGCAGGGAGGGCGTGAAACGTGAAACGGGAAACGGGAAAGGGCTCAAGACAACTCACAATAAAAAACTCTGAACTTAAAACTGATATATGCAAGGGATATTCACCATCTCGCTTGATTTTGAACTCCACTGGGGTGTATTTGATAAAAGAGATCGTCAACTGCGGGAAGCCAACTATAAAAATACACTGCGCATTGTTCCGCAAATGCTCGAAATGTTCAGCAAATACGATGTGCATGTAACCTGGGCAACAGTTGGTAGCTTGTTTGCTGCCAACCGGGAGGAATGGGAAACCTTTAGGCCTTCCATTGAGCCTGATTATGCTGTAGAAAAGTATTCCGCTTATAAATGGGTTCGTCAGCATGGAATGGACTCACAATTTCAATGGGCGCATTTTGCTCCGGAAGAAGTAGAAATGATCATGAAATATCCGGGACAGGAACTGGCAACACATACGTTTAGCCATTATTATTGCCTGGAGGAGCAACGGGAGAAAAGGGCTTTTGACGCCGATCTGAAAGCGGCCGTTAAAGCAGGTGAAAAGTTTAATGCGCCTATGCGTTCGCTGGTGTTTCCACGTAATCAGTTCAATCCCGAATACCTGAAGATCTGTTATGATAATGGTGTTAAAACGGTTCGTTCCAACCCGGATGGATGGTTTTGGTCGCCGGTCACCAATGGCGGCGCGGGTTTAATGAGAAGGGTATTCCGTACTGCTGATGCCTATATACAGGTAGGAGGTGTAAGAACTTCTTATCCTTTAGATAAAATTAAAATAACGCCTGGTGAACCATTACAGTTACCTGCCAGCCGTTTCTTACGGCCCTGGAGCCCGAAATCGGAACTGGCCAATAAAATGAGGTTACGCAGGTCGCGCCAGGAGATCCGCATTGCGGCGCAACGAAAAGAAGTATATCATTTGTGGTGGCACCCCGAAAATTTTGGTGATTATCCCGAGCAGAATTTACAAAACCTGGAAGTGCTGTTAAAGGAGTTCAAAAAGTGTCAACAGAAATATGGTATGACCAGCTGGAATATGGGCGAATATGATAAATACCTGGTGGGGGCGTCAGCGATAAAAGGGGCAAAACAGGCCGATAAAGTATTGTAATAAAGCAGCAGAAAGATATTCTACCCGATAGCCACATAGGAGCATATTCAATTCAATTGTTTGTATAGGTTTGAAATGGTTATGTTTCTATGTGCCTATCTGGTCTATGATTTCAGCCTTTAAAATAAAGAACAGTCGGTGTTTCCCGGCTTACCAACCATGGCGGATGAACTATTAAAATAATTCCATGTCGCCAAGAGAATAGCCCCAGTTTTTAATGTCCAGTAATTCGGGAAATTTTTCATTCATGTTCAAATCTCTTAGGGTAACAATGGGACCACGGTTCTGAACAGGTATTATTCCCATCCAGTTAAGAGCAGATTGATGTGATTGATATTGCTGTCCTGAAAATGAAATGACCTGTATTTTATGTTTTTTGCAGTAAGGAAGAACCACCTTGCTGATCCGGGAGTTGATGCGCCTGTTTGCTGAAGGGTTATTAAATAACATACAGTCTACCAGGCGCAGCTCCCGGGTAAATGAATGTTGTTTTATCCGGCCAATAAGCAGAAAGCTTTCGAAGTCGGTAAAATAATTATAATTGAATAACGGGTTGATGGCGTAGCGCCACCGGATATACGAACCAGACAATACCGTGTTTAAATGGGTGCTATCGGGGATGTAATTATCCATTAAGCTAAACACTTTTGGGGCCCAGGTTTGGGTAGGTGTAGGGTCATCGGCGCCCGCATTACCTGACCTCTTTTTGAACGCAAGGGCATACGCGAGGGCAATGGGATTGCGAACTTTGAATTTTAATGGCATTCTGCCCTGTTGTACCCAGCCCATTTTTAAATAACCCGGCCGGCTTTGATCATTCGGCGTATTGAATACAAAATCGATGCCCTGTTGTTTACACAGCTCAAGCTGTTGCAGGGTCAGTTTTTTGAATATGCCTTTACCCTGGTGATCGGGGTGAGTAGCTGTATCAACGGCGCGAATGGCTTTGTAAACCCTGTCATTCCATTTCCACTGCCATTGCATAAAAGCCCTTAATCCAATAAGCGTGCCCGCTTCTTCGGCCAGCAAAACAAAAGAAGCACCGAAGGGATTTTGTTCGTGTTTCCAATTCCACAAAAATTCCGATTTAGGAATAAGCCCTTCTCCCAATGATTTTTTCAAAAGCGCTATCATTGCGGGTTTGTCCTGGGGCGTGGCGGATCGTATTTGCATGGTAAGTAGATTATTGTTGATTGAAGCTGGGTTAACGAATTACAATGTTCGAATTCCAATAAAAACAATTGGTCGCACATTGTAAAATAAATTACGAATATTTTTTCTTCTTTACAAGATTGCAGTTGTATAAAGGTAAGCAATCTTTATAGCGTACCCGAATTCGGCTCCTCGTACACAAATAGATAACATGAAATCATCGAATAAACTGATCCGGATAACCACGGTGCCTGTGTCGTTAAGTGTATTGCTTAAAGATCAGCTAAGGTATATGTCTGGTCATTTTGAAGTGCTCGCGGTTTCATCCCCTGATAAAATGCTCGAACAGGTTGGTGTTCGTGAAGGGGTGCGAACTGCGCCGATCTCTATGACGCGTGCTATTACACCGGTGAAAGACATAAAGGCATTGTGGAAATTGTACAGATTGTTGAAAAAAGAAAAACCTGCTATTGTGCATACCCATACGCCCAAGGCCGGGTTGCTGGGTATGATGGCAAGCCGGTTGGCAGGTGTGCCTGTGCGCATGCATACTGTGGCCGGAATGCCATTGATGGAAAATACAGGGGTTAAAAGGAAAGTACTTGATTTTGTAGAACGGCTTACTTACAGCTGTGCCACACATGTATACCCGAATTCGAAAGTGCTGGCCGGCTTTATTCTGGAGAATCATTTCTGCAAGGAACAAAAAATGAAAGTGCTGGGGAATGGAAGCAGCAATGGTATCAATACCCGTTTTTTCCAGCCCGGCGAAGAATTGAGTAACGCGGCCATTGAACTAAAAAAGAAATTCGGGTTAACGGAAAAAGACTTTGTGTTTGTATTTGTAGGCAGGCTGGTGAAAGATAAGGGAATTGAAGAGCTGGTAGCCGCCTTCAGTGAACTCAGGAAAAAGTATCCGCATATAAAATTATTGCTGGTAGGTCCGTATGAACCGGAACGCGATCCGATTGCGCCGGATACCCGAACGATCATTGAAACAGATCAATCCATCGTTCATGCCGGATTTCAGCAGGATATCAGGCCTTTTTTAATGATCAGCCAGGTATTAGCTTTTCCTTCTTATCGTGAGGGATTCCCTAATGTGCCTATGCAGGCCGGTTGTTTTAATCTGCCTTCTATTGTAACTGATATTAATGGTTGCAATGAGATCATTGAGGATGGCAAAAACGGGTTGATCATTCCGGCCAAGAACATCCTGGAACTGAAAAATGCCATGGAGCGGTTATTGACTGATCCGGCTTTATATCTTACTTTGCAAACAAATGCACGTAAGATGATCGTGGACCGATATGAACAAAAATATCTTTGGGAATTGTTGTTAAAAGAATATCACGACCATTTAAAAGCTCATGCAATTGTATCGTAATTTATTAAAAAGATGTTTCGATCTGATAGTAAGCCTGATCGCTTTCAGTTTACTATTTCCTTTCTTTATACTTATTACAGCACTACTTTTTATAGCCAACCAGGGCAGTCCATTTTTTGTACAGCCACGCCCGGGCAGGTATGGACGAATCTTTAAGCTGGTGAAGTTTAAGACCATGAATGATAAAAAAGATGCTGCGGGCAATTTGTTATCAGATGCAGAACGCTTAACGGCTATTGGGAAGTTCATTAGAAAAACATCACTTGATGAAATTCCACAATTGATCAATGTCATTAAAGGTGAAATGAGTTTGATAGGACCACGACCTTTGTTGGTGGAATACCTACCTTTATACAACGATAATCAAAAGCGAAGGCATGAAATACGTCCAGGCATTACAGGTTGGGCACAGGTGAATGGTCGTAATGCCATAGGATGGAATGAGAAGTTTGAACTGGATGTATGGTATGTAGATAATGTAAGTTTTCAGCTTGACTGTAAGATTGTGTTTTTTACTATTATGAAGGTTGTTAAAAGTGAAGGTGTTAGTCAGCAAGGTCATGTAACAATGACTAAATTCCAGGGAAACTAAGTGTTTCAATCCTCCCCTCCAAATATTCCTCTGTATTACCCGGTTATTATGCTGAAATAATCGTAATTTATTAATGGGTCAGCTAACTTATGAATGATTAAATACTAAACCCTTAAGAAGCTCTGATTATGATTCGTTTTTCACCTCCTTATATCGATGATGATATAATCAACGAAGTAACCTCTATACTTCAAAGTGGCTGGCTTACCACCGGACCTGCCACAAAACAGCTTGAGAAAGAAATGGCGTCATTTTGCAATGTTGATCACACCCTGGCCGTAAACTCGGCTACATCGGGTATGATCTTGATGTTGCATTGGTATGGCATAAAAGAAGGCGACGAGGTTATTGTGCCGGCTTATACCTACTGTGCTACAGCATTGGCGGTAATGCATGTGGGCGCCAAGCCGGTTATGGTTGATGTGGGAAGCGATTTTAATATCGATTGTAATAATGTAAGAGCGGCCATTACTGAAAGAACAAAAGCAATAATTGCTGTTGATTTTGCCGGCTGGCCTTGCGATTACGATGGTATATACAGCATCGTAAATGATCCCGAAATTAGAAAGAAGTTCCGGCCGGCCTCAGATGCCCAGCATCAATTGGGCCGTATTATGATCATGGACGATGCCGCACATGCGCTGGGAGCCACTTACAAGAACAAGCCTATTGGTTCCTGTGCCGACATCACTGTTTTCTCTCTGCATGCCGTAAAAAATATTACATCTGCTGAAGGTGGCGTTATTGCCATCAATCTGCCGATGCCCTTTAATAGTGAGGAAGTGTATAACACCCTTCGCATATGGAGTCTGAATGGCCAAACAAAGGATGCTTTTACAAAAACCAAGGCCGGGGCCTGGCAATATGATGTTATTTATCCCGGTTTCAAAATGAACATGCCCGATGTGCTGGCTGCTGTAGCATTGGCGCAGTTCAAGAAATATGAGAACCTGTTGCTGATTGAAAGAAAAAGAGTGTTCGATTTTTATACCAATATTTTTTCAAAATACGATTGGGCTATTTGTCCGCCGTATCAACAAAGCGGTTGTTCGTCTTCCTACCATCTTTATCCATTGCGTATTAAAAATGGAACAGAGGCAGAACGTAATAAAATTATAGAAGGGATCTCAGGGCGTTCTGTTGCGGTGAATGTACATTTTACGCCTTTGCCCATGCTTACCGTATTTAAACAGGCAGGTTATAAGATCGAGGATTATCCTGCTTCCTTTGATTTATATAGCAACGAGATCTCTCTTCCCATCTATCCTCAACTCACCAACGACGAATGCAGGACTGTAACAGAAGCGGTTATTGAATCAGTAAAAGAACTGCGACCTGTAAAAACGCTGCTTCGTTCAATTTTATTTCCCGTAATGATCATGATGGGAAGTTTGGAAAATGCCACTATGTCTGATGAGCGGGAGATCGATGATGAAAATTCATACAGTTATGCCGAAGGGTTTGTAAAGAGGAAGGCTGGCAGGTATTACCGGTTTACCGCTTAGTGGTATATTGATTAAAATTAAGCTATTTGCATAATTATAATATTGCGCATCAAATTTTAGTGTGTATTTTTGCACCATAGTTTGATGTCCTATCCATTTTTTACCTAATTGAGTACCGATCAATTTCCCGTTTAAAATCCTTTCTGCGAATAGCCCTTATTAAACTTTATGTTGCTTACTAATAGAATTTTAATGTATGGTGCAAGTGGCCATGCGAAAGTGATCTGTGAAATACTGGAAGCCCAGGGCCGTACATTATATGGATTGATAGATGATAATCCGCAGGTAACATCTTTGCTGGATTATTCCGTATATAACACCTTGCAGCAGGCTGAAGTGGTACCGGATGATGAATTTATTATTTCCATTGGCAGTAATCGAATTAGAAAAATAGTAGCCCATAAATTAAGTGGAGTAAAATTTACCACAGCGATTCATCCGGCTGCTGTAGTTTCACCACGATGTTCAATTGGTCAGGGAACGGTTGTAATGGCTAATGTTACAGTTAATGTACACAGCCACATAGGGAATCATGTTATATTAAACACTAATTGTTCCATTGATCATGATTGCCTGGTAGAGGATTATGTACATATTTCACCCAACGTTGCCCTGTCAGGAAATGTGCAGGTAGGAGAGGGAACACAAATTGGGATCGGTGCGTCGGTAATGCAAAATATTCGTATAGGTAAGTGGGTAATGGTGGGCGCGGGCGCCGTGATAATAAGGGATGTGCCCGATTATGCAGTAGTGGTGGGGAACCCGGGCCGGATCATAAAAATGAATGAACCGGCATAAATTTCAGAAAAAAATAGACTGGAGATAATATTTAAATAACCTGGTTGGCGGAACTTGTTTTATCTGGAAAAGCATTATAATTTGCCAATTTAAGTTGCATTCAATGAAAGAGAAAATCTGGTTGTCGTCTCCGCATATGGGAGAAAAGGAAATGAAGTATGTTCAGGAAGCATTTGCTACAAACTGGATTGCGCCGCTTGGCCCTAATGTAAACGGTTTGGAACATGACCTGGAAGCTTACCTGGGAAATGATGTGCATGTGGCAGCCTTAAGCTCTGGCACTGCAGCCTTGCATTTAGCATTGGTGATCCTGGGTGTTAACGCAGGTGATGAAGTGATTTGCCAGTCAATGACTTTCTCGGCCTCAGCAAACCCAATAGTTTATCAGGGAGCTTCACCTGTATTTGTTGATAGTGAAGAAACTACCTGGAATATGTCGCCCGAGTACCTGGAAGAAGCGATACAGGACCGCATAAGGAATGGCAAAAAGCCCAAGGCGATCATTGTAGTGCACTTGTATGGAATGCCGGCCCGTATGGATGAGATCATGAACATTGCACGCCGGTACGAAATTCCAGTGATTGAAGATGCGGCTGAAGCATTAGGTTCTACATATAAAGGAAGGGCTGTAGGAACTTTTGGCGATATGGGAATCCTTTCTTTTAATGGGAATAAAATTATAACCACCTCCGGTGGCGGAGCCCTTATTTCGGCTAATGAAGAATATATAAAGGAGGCACGCTTTTTAGCTACCCAGGCCCGCGATCATGCTCCCCATTACCAGCACTCGCAGATCGGTTACAATTATCGCATGAGTAATGTATGCGCTGGTATAGGCCGGGGCCAGATGGAAGTATTACCCCAACGGGTTGCCCAACGCCGCTATAATTTTGACTTTTATAAACAGGCGCTGGCAGATGTAGATGGTATACAGTTTATTGCAGATCCAGGCAAGGATTTTTACTCTAATCATTGGTTAACGACCGTTCTGATCGATAGCGATGAGTATTCAATAATAGATATTCAGGATGCACTTACCGAAGATAATATAGATTGCCGGCCATTATGGAAACCTATGCATATGCAGCCGGTATTTAAACATTGCCTTTATTATGGCAATGGCATAAGCGAACGCCTGTTCGATAAAGGGCTTTGTTTGCCATCGGGTTCAAATTTAACGGAAGCAGAACTGAACCGGGTTGTAGCGCGTATAGGGGAAGTGGTGAATGTGAAAAAATCATTTAAAAATATTGCGAATAATCCAATTTCTTGCGTAACTTTCGCTTTAGTTACAGCCCTCACAATGTTCGTATGAGTGTCCTGATACTTTAATTGTAGTGGTCCATTCTAACAATAAACTACGGATCAAGGATATTCTTTAGTCTTGGTAACATCCGATCCTTTGAAATGTCTTCCTTTTCAAATCCAGCTGTTGTCCTTCTAAATAGTCTCCTTTGATCGATATCCTTGTGCAAATCCGCATATATATGTTGTTGTTTATGTGGTAGTAATCCTTTGAACTTCCTGCTGTTACAATCCATTTTCTGTGCATTTAATATAACCCTGGATCCATATTTCCTGCGTAATATCCATATTTCGCCTTGGCCATCTTTTGCATGACGCTCATGGTCATTCCATTTATTTCCTGGAAAATCCACATATAGGAACAATCAACATTGTAAACTTATTGCTAATAGCATGAAGAAGTTTCTGTCATTCTCCAGGCCTGTACCCAGATGGGTAATATTGATAATAGATCTGGTTATTACCGGATTCTCTTTTACATTATCATATTTTGTAGTAAAACAGTTTGAGTTCTCCGCAATATTGCGCGGGCACTTTTTTGTATACACTATTCTTTACTGCGCACTTTCGTTGCCGGTATTTTATTTAATGCGCATACACACGGGCATGCTGCGTTTTTCGAATGTATATGACATGATGCGCATCTCCCTGGCGGTATTGATCACTGGCGTATTATATCCCATAGCCGTTGTTTTCGTTGTAAATAAAGAATACCACATCAATACCCTGAATATACCGGGTGTACTATTGATAAACTTCTTTTTCAGCTGCACCCTGCATATGATGTTGCGCTCCATGGTCCGTGGATTCTATTATTATGTAAAACATAATGCCATTGTGTTGAAAGAAAATGTGCTTATCTATGGAAGCGATAGCGAAGCCATGCTGGTAAAACAGTCGGTTGAGTCAAGTATCACCAACAAATTTGTGATTGCCGGTTTTGTAGAAACTGATATCAATAAGGCAAATGTTACCATTCAACAGAAAAAGGTTTACCATATCAGAGAGTTGCCTTTACTGAAAACAAAGAAAAAGATCGATAAGCTGATATTAATGAACGAACAGCTCGATAGTAAGGACAAAAAAGTGGTAATTGAAAAATGTTTGCAGTTCGGAATAAAGGTATTGACTGTTCCACCTTCTGATCAATGGATCTATGGTAAACTAAGCCTGAAACAAATTCAGGAGTTGCGGATCGAAGATCTGTTACAACGCGACCCCATCATTATCAATAACGAAAAAATTTCGAGCGAATTAACCGGTAAAAGAATTTTGATCACCGGTGCTGCTGGTTCAATTGGGTCAGAAATAGTGCGTCAGGTGTTGTCGTTTGAGCCTGAAATGGTGGTATTGTGCGATCAGGCAGAATCTCCTTTGCATGAAATTCAGCTGGAAATGGAAGAGAAGTTCCCCGGCGCTAATATCAAGATCTTTATTGGGAACATTCGCGACCGCAACCGGATGCAGATACCATTCCGGGAATTCCGTCCCAACTTTGTTTTCCATGCAGCAGCTTACAAGCATGTGCCCATGATGGAAAAACATCCTTCGGAAGCCATTCTTACCAACGTAATGGGGACCAAGATCATTGCCGATCTGTCAGTCTTGTACAACGTACATAAATTTGTGATGATCTCAACCGATAAGGCAGTGAACCCAACCAATGTAATGGGTACCTCCAAGCGGATAGCAGAAATGTATGTACAGTCGTTAAGTACCGTGGCCGATAACCTGGTCGATCAAACGATCATGGGTCTTATCAATGGAGAAAGCAAGAGCGGAGCGAACGGTACTAAAACCAAGTTTATAACCACTCGTTTTGGAAATGTACTGGGTTCTAATGGTTCTGTTATTCCCAGGTTCAGACAGCAAATTCAAAATGGTGGACCTGTTACGGTTACTCACCCTGAGATCACCCGCTATTTCATGACCATCCCCGAAGCGGTGCAATTGGTAATGGAAGCAGCGATCATGGGTAAAGGTTCTGAAATATTTGTATTTGATATGGGTAAACCGGTTAAGATCGTTGACCTGGCACTGAAGATGATCCGCCTGGCCGGTTTAACACCCGATGAGGATATCAAGATCGTTTACAGTGGATTGCGTCCTGGTGAAAAATTATACGAGGAACTGTTGAATGAGAAAGAGAAGACCTTGCCAACGCACCACGAGAAAATAAAAATTGCCAAGATCATACCTTGCTCACATAAAGTTGTAAGAGATATTGAAGAATTGATCAGCATGGGCCGCCTGGAGGATAACTATGGAATAGTGAAGAAGATGAAAGAGCTGGTGCCCGAATTCAAGAGCAAGAATTCTCAATACGAAAAACTCGATCTACAACTTAATAAGGCCTATACTACAACGGCCGCCGATTGAAACACCAACCTCACAGGCAACAGCTATAGTATATTGATGGGACCCGCTTAGCAATGTATTATGATGGTTGTTGCCTGTTTCATTTTTACCTGCATAGTATTCCTTTTGTCGCCGTCAGCAATAAATTAATATAGCTGCCGGCTTTTATTTCAATAGTAAAAAGGGTATCTTTCTATTAGCTGGAAAACGATACTTAAGCACTGAGCCTGATTTTTAATTAATTATTCATCTATTAATCCAGTTCCATGGTATATCTAATAATACCGGTAGCAATCCTGGTTATAACCTTTATTCTAATGTATTTATATGCAGGACCTTTTTATAAAGGACTGCCCGTGCTGGTATATCATAAGATCAGCAGTACGAAGAAGCCCGACTTTTTAACCGTTTCTGCTTCAAGCATGCGAGAGCATCTCGAGTACATCAACAGAAAAGGGTACAATACGATCTTTCTCAGCGACATGATCGATTACATTGAGAAAGGCACTCCGCTTCCACCCAAACCTATCATGATCACACTTGATGATGGCTTCAGGGATAATTATACAGACCTGTATCCGCTGTTAAAAGAATTCAATTGCAAGGCCAATATTTTCATTGTTGCGGGGTTTGTACAAACGCCCGATAACCTGGGTCCCAGGACCGAGGGGGAGTTTATGCTGGTGGAAGAAGCAAAAGACCTCTGCAGTGAGCGCGTTCAATATGGCTTGCATACCATGTATCACAAGAGCTATCACCATATGACGCTGGAAGAAATTGATGAAGACATGCGTCAGAGCAAACAACGGCTCGATGAACTGGGTATTCCTTATCAGCCGGTCTTTGCCTATTCATTTGCGGCCCATATGTCGCATGAACCTGTAAAGCAGAAGGCCGTGTTTGGGATCCTGAAAAAATATGGCGTACGGTATGCCTTTAAAGTAGGGGACAGATTAAATAAGATTTCAATGCAGCGCATGAACCCGTTTTTGTTGAACAGGCTGACTATAACCGGTTCCTATAACATGTTCAAGTTCCGGATGGCTACTATAGGTTTTATTAGAATTGTACAGCGATTTGAACGCATAATGAAATAGACGTATCCCGATTTATAAATTGAAAACGCAAGGTAATGGACGAGTTGATCAGATCAGACCTTTATCGCTATTTTGGAAAGAACGACAGGAAAACGTTTTTTAAAGGTCTTGCGGTACCCGGCTTCCGGTACTCCTATGTTTTACGAAAATGCGCCCGCCATAAGAAGTATTCACTGCCCGGTATATTTTTCCGCATGTTATACCAGCGTTATAAATACAAATACGGCTTTCAGATCCCCATCACAACCAAGATAGGGAAGGGGTTGTACCTGGGCCATTTTGGAATGATAGTAGTGAATGGCAAGGCCATTATAGGCGATAACTGCAATCTTGAGCATGGGGTTACCATTGGCCAAACCAATCGGGGTAAAATGAAGGGAAGCCCGGTTATTGGAAACAATGTATGGATAGGTACCGGATCGGTATTGGTGGGAAATATTAATATAGGCGACAATGTGTTAATTGCGCCCAATTCTTATATAAACTCCGATATTCCAGCTAATAGTTTGGTTTTAAGTAATCGTGCGCTTGAGATAATACCCAAAGAGAATGCGGTGGAAGGCTATGTAAATAACCCGGTTAAATGATATTTTAGATAATGATATATATAATATTAGCTTTCTTAATTGTAATAGCCGCTATATATATAATTAAGATGGGGGCTGCCTTTGGCGGTTTGCCGGTTTTAAATTATCACAAGATAAGCAGTGGCAATAATGCTGATTTTCTCACCGTGAACACGGCTGAGCTGCGTAAGCATTTCAATTACCTGAACAAAATGGGCTATACCACCATTTTCATCAGTGATGTGTTGGCCCATATTGAACAAAAGAAACCTTTACCAGCCAAACCTGTCATGATCACGCTGGATGACGGGTACCGCGATAATTACACCAGCCTGTACCCGTTGCTGAAAGAATATAATATTAAGGCGAATATTTTCCTGGTAGGCGGTTTTATTCAATCGCCCGATAACAAACACCAGGACCCCAATCCCATGGGGGAGTTCCTGTTTGTTCATGAAGCGTTGGAAATGAGTAAAGACATGGTTGAGTTCGGGCTACACACTTACAGTCACCAGAGCTACTCAAAGCTGAGCCTGCCCGAAATAGACGCAGACCTTAAAAAAACAAAAGAAAGGCTTCAGAAACTGGGTATACCTGTTCAACCCTGTCATGCCTATACATTTGGCGCTTACAACCAAAAGGATGATAATAAGCGGCAGGCGATGTTTGAGCTGCTACAACAAAATGATGTCCGCCTGGCATTCCGGGTGAGTAATTGGGTCGATAAACTGCCTATTCAAAATAACTACTTCGTCAGCCGTATCCATGTTAGTGGTTTATTTTCCTTCTTTACATTCAAAGTGGCGGTGTGGGGTTTTATAAAAATAATCAACCGCTTCGAAAAAATTATGAAATAGCCTTCCTTGCAGGTGATTTGTAGGAACTAAAAAAAGCTTTCGCATTTGTAATTCCTGGCCAATGAATTGTTTTTAGAACAATTAATAACGGCGGCCAATCGTCAGGCATTTCTCTTCTTCCTTATATATAGTATTAGTGTTCTGCCAGTTCTATTAAAATTAAATTTAATAGGACTGGCTTTTTTGTTTCTACCCATTTGTTGTAACTGCTCGTTTTCTAACCTATCGTATAATTCCTTTTTCTTCATTATTTTTTATGATTGTCGTCAGTTATCTGTTTTCCACATTTAACGAAGTACTTGTGCTTGTTAAAATATAGTACAATGCGCATGAGCGAAAGGCGTTATTTACTAT
The DNA here is from genome assembly GCF_017742245.1 of Niastella soli. Classification (GTDB taxonomy): domain Bacteria; phylum Bacteroidota; class Bacteroidia; order Chitinophagales; family Chitinophagaceae; genus Niastella; species Niastella soli. Next base: position 280,487 of record NZ_JAGHKO010000001.1, on the reverse strand, counting down.
TGAGTATGCGAAGTTTTGCTGATTTTTAAAATCAGCGATTTTCTCCAATACTATTTTTATTGTGTACTTGTTATAATAAATATCAGTGCTGTGGCGAGTTCTATGAGGATGAGCATTTTAAAATAACGGGCAAGCTGTTTCATATTTCAATTCAAGAAATGTATTTGACTTAAGTCTATTTTTTTATGATTCTTTTATTGAACAAATATTTGGGCATTATAATTGTTCAGTAATTCGTGAAATTACTCTTTAAGAAAAACGTAAAAATATCCCTATGATCAACAAGTCTACTCGAAGGAAATTCCTCCGTGACTCGTCATTGACTGCTACTGGAGTAGCAATTGCGTCGCAATTAGGGGCGAAAAAGCAAGAAATCCGTGCCAACGTGATCAAGTGCGCACCTCGTCAAACATTCGCACTTGAAGGTACTATCTCCACTGTACAATCAGGCAATTGGTCTGATCCCGGTACCTGGGGCGGTAAGCTTCCGGGGGCATCAGACACTCCTCTCATTTCATCAGGGCATATAATTAATTATGATCTAGCCACTGCAAATTTTAGCGGTGTAAATATTAGCAGCGGTGGTACATTACAGTTTGATAGCGGCAAAAGCACCACGCTGCAAACAACAGGTAATGTAGTAGTGGAAGGAAAGTTGACAATGCGTCCCTCTTCTGCCAATGTAATCCAAACTTTACGATTTATTAATATCGACGAAAGCAAATTCGTTGGTGGCGGTATGAACGTATTGGGTACAGATGTTGGTTTATGGGCAATGGCATCAGGGGTTTTAGACCTGATAGGAACCACCAAAACTGCGTTTGTACGTGCTGCAGGCAGCATAGCGGCTAATGCCACTGTAATTAATTTAAACAGCACCCCGGTAGGCTGGCAGGTTGAAGATGCCATCAGTATTGCTCCCACCGAATCTCCTACTGTAGGTGACGCCTATTTAAATGGCTTTGATGAGCGCACTATAAAAAGCATTTCGGGTTCATCAGTAACCTTAACGGCAGGTACCCTGCGTCAGCATCCGCAGATCAACGGCCAGTGGACTGCGGAGGTAATAAACCTTACAAGAAATGTGCGTGTGGAAGGAACTGCTACAGGAAGAACACACATTTTCATTCGTTCCTCGGTACCACAAACAATCTCGAACATCCAGATCCGGTACATTGGTCCCCGCAAAAACCGGGGTGGTGATGCTACTGCTGAATTTGTTCCGGGAAGATATGGACTCCACTTTCACCATTGTGATAACGGAAGCGTAGGTTCGATGGTTACAGGATGTGTGGTGCGTGATACCGGCAGTCACTGTTATGTACCCCATGCGTCGAATGGCGTAACCATGAAAGGCAACATTGCCTATAATGGAATGGAGATCGCCTTTTGGTGGGATGTGTTAGATGCCACACATGGCATTGTGTGGGATGGTAACCTGGTTGCCATCAGCAAGTTCATTCACGAAGCACTTGATGTAGATTCTGAGGATGCCCCCACATTTGCCTCGAGCGGTTTCTTGTTGGGAGTAGGTGATGACAATGTTTGTAACAACAACGTTACAATTGGCACTACAGGCGATTTTAGAGCTGGTGGGGCTTATTACTGGATGGAAGGATTGATTGAAAGTGTTTGGGAGTTCAAGAATAATATAGCCCATAACTGCCATGCCGGTTTGGTTTCATGGCAGAACAACCTAAAGAATCACATCGTTAGAGATTCCATTCTGTATAATTGCGGTATGGGCATCTACCATGGAGCTTATACCAATACCTATCTGTACACTGGTGGGTTTGTTTACAACAGCCCAATTACCATTAAAGCATCGTCAGGCAACAGTAACGCCCTGAAGTTCCAGAACATGACCATAGATGCAGCCGGACTTGACTATGCTATTATCCTCGATGAAGGTCCGTTGGATGGCGAAAGACCCGTATTTATCAGAAACTGTACTATTACCAATAGCAAAAAGGCTGGTATTAATAATGCGTCGCCAAAGGCGTTAAAAGCCTTGGATGTTATACAATGTACTACATCAGGTATCCAGGGGGGCTCCCTTTCTTTACTGTCCACCGCAGTGGACTATCTGCTGAGTTCAGACGCAAGTTCCCTGGAGTACATCCGGGTTCAACCAACAAGCGGTACCCCTTTTCAGCTTTCAAAATCAGGTAAAACAACTATTGCTCCGTTTGCGGCTTATATCTGGGGTGATGGCGGCGGGTTGAAAGGCGAGTACTTTTCTGACGCCAATTTATCAAAGTTGGTATTCTCAAGAATAGACCACAATGTAAGTTTCCTCGACTGGACACAACTTGGTGTGCATTATAAAATAACCAGCAATACCTTCTCCGTACGCTGGTCGGGTAAAATAATGGCGCAGTATTCCGAGCCATATACCTTCACTGCAGAAACCGGTGGAGGGGTTCGTTTGTGGATTGATGGAAAACTGATCATCGATAGCTGGAAAGAAATGTATCCTGGTGAAATTAATTCTTCCAGTATTACGCTGGTAGCAGGCCAGAAATATGATATCAAGCTGGAACATTTTAACACAGACGATCGGATGGGAATGGGGTTATATTGGAAAAGCAACAGTATGCAGAAAAGGGAGTATGTTCCTATGGATCAACTCTTCGCTGACCCGGTTACTACACCCGGTAATCAACCGCCAATTGCCAATGCTGGTTCAGACAGCACCATTTCTCAGGCTCTGAACATAGCTACGCTGGATGGCGCCGCTTCAAGGGATACGGATGGCACCATCAAAACATATGCATGGGCAAAAGTAGGTGGGCCCAGTCAATACACCATTACTAATCCCGGGGCTGCCACAACAACAGTGACCGGTATGCAGGTTGGGGTGTATGTATTCCGATTAACAGTAACAGACGATAAAGGCGCTTCCTCATCAGACGATGTAAACGTAACTGTACAAGCCCCTAACGTGGCACCAGTTGCGAATGCAGGTGCTGATATCAATTTGACCCTGCCTACCAACTATACAACCCTGAATGGTGGGGCCTCAAAAGATCCTGATGGGTTTATCCAATCATATAAATGGTCATTAGTAAGCGGGCCTTCCAACCCCACTATTGGCGATGCCAGCTCTGCAGCAACAGCCTTGAGTGGACTGGTTGCCGGCACCTATGTGTTCCAATTAAAAGTAACTGATGATAAAGGAGCTACCGCTACTGATAACGTTAATGTCATAGTAAGCAATTCCGGTACACCTGCCAATAAGCCGCCAACGGCCAGTGCAGGACCTGACCAGGTGATCACTTTGCCAACAAATTTTGTTACATTGAATGGTTCTGCTTCAAAGGATCCTGACGGTAGCATTACAAAATACCTCTGGACGCAAACAAGTGGACCCACTGGCAGTCTAGCCCTGATCTCAAATTCAGGTTCAAATATTACGGATGCAAAGAGCCTTGTAGCTGGTACCTATGTGTTCAGCTTAACTGTAACTGACAACAGCGGCGCTACGGCTAAAGATGATGTTACCATACTTGTAAACGATATTGTAGTATCGCCAGGTAACCAGGCTCCTGAAGCAAATGCCGGTGCGGATGTTACTGTTCAGCTTCCAAGTAGTGGTATTACATTGAATGGGACGCTATCAAAGGACACAGATGGTAAGATCGTTGCTTACAAATGGGTGAAAATAAGTGGACCAACAACTTTCTCTTTATTAACCCCGTCGGCTATTACCACAGTTCTCAATAATATGGTTGCTGGTACCTATGTATTCAGGCTGACTGTAACGGACGATAAAGGTGCAACAGATACTGATACAGTTACAGTGACTGTATTGCCGGCAAAACAACCGGATCTGGGCATCTTAACTGTTACAGCTTCGCCCAATCCTTCAACCACCACATTTAAGTTGAAGATCACCAGTGCGAATACTGATTCTATCTTTATTCACATTTACGATGCAACAGGTGGGTATGTTACCTCTATCTATAATGTAGGCAATAATTCCACTGTTACTGTAGGTGCTTACTGGAGACCGGGTGTATATACTGCCATTGTATGGCAGGGTAGTGTAAAGGCCATTATTAAGTTAGTAAAACAGTAATTCCGATTTGAGTATATAACTCGCCTTCCCGATTACTTCGGGAAGGCTTTTTTATTTTAAGCAGTTGTATGGGCAAAAAAAAAGCAGGCCTTGGCCTGCTCGAATATGGTTTTTCGGAATTGAAACCGAATCTTACATTTCGGTTTGCACCCGAGAAGATGCTTTTTCGGCAGCTTTTTTACCATTTTGCCACATGTCGCTAAGTTTATCAGACCATTTACCAGCTGAATCCTTAATGTTCTTTCTTATATCACTTCCTTTTTCTGGTGCTAATAACATTCCCACTGCAGCGCCTACAGCAGCAGCGCCTACCAAGCCCAAAATAACTTTAGTTGTTGTAGTCATGATTATAAAATTTAAATAAGTAATAGATATGTTGTGTTTTATCACTTCAAATCCTATTCCGCAGGTAATGAATTGACCCATAAGGTTGTATATCACGGGTACTGTCCATAAAAATCCCCAATGAGGGAACAATGCATCAGGCTGTTTTACGACTGCTACCAGCCAGTACTACCACCCCGCAAATGGCCACTCCAATGCCTGCGTACAATGGCCAGGCCACCGTATGTTGTTCTTTTTTCTTTATTTCAACCGGGCCCAGGTCAGCCACTTCTTTTTTTGTGGTGAAGTTTACCTCTCTTAATATGATCATGAGAATGCCAATGACGATCAATAAAATGCCTATCAGTTTCATGTTGATTGATTTATCTGTATTTGGTGTTAATACAAGGTTTTACCTGCTTCAGTTTTCTGGTTCTTCTTAACTGCTGTAGCGCCAATAACTGCTGTTAGGGCACCCAATATGGCGTTAACCGCAATGGTATTGGCTAGAATGATAAATAAAACATCGCCCCTGCCACTTTGGGCCGGCTCGCCTCTGTCGTTTAATCCAGTGAACATCGAATTTATCACTAGCGCCACAACGCATAGAAGTATGGCGAGTAAAATGCCATAAATGGTGATCTTGATCCCCATCATGGTAGATGATCGTAAACTGGCCGTATCGTGCACCCGATGATAACCCTTGAATACTCCCATTAATACAACAGCACAAAAAAGAAAATTACCAAGGTACAATAGCCAGGTATTCTCGTATTGTCTATTAAAAAGGAAAACAACAATGCTTAGCGTATTAAGTATTGCCGCCCACACAGAATACTTCCAGTAAAAAGCTTTCAGCGTCATATACTCTTTTGGTTATTCGCTAAAATTTCATGCCTGATGAGAGGGGAAGGTGTAGAGATTAATACACAGCAATGCAAATGAATAAGATAGAAGAGTAATAAAATAAAAAAGGAGGAAATCAAAGCTGATTCCCTCCCTGGGTTTAATGATTCTTTATAATGCTGCTTCTATCCCATGGTGAAACATGGGGGATAAGGTATGAAGGATAAGGCAAGCAAATGGAGGATCATTAGTGCCGGGAGCTGGTTAAAAAGGGAAGAAAGAAAGTTTCCGGAATGTTTCTATAGGTCCCTTTTCCTCCTGGCCTGGGGTTGCATAGGACAAGGTTGCTATCAGGATAAGGTACTTTTCAGGACAAGGTTGTAAACCAAGAGCAGTAAGGAGCAAAAGAGTGTAAAGAGGTTTTATGGAAAGCACTTGACAACTCTTCTACTCACTTTTAGCTCTTAGTTTCAAGGACAAGGTTAGTAACAGCCAAGAATAGATAAAGCAAAGTATTCCTTTACTTTTTATGCTCGGCTTATCGGACAAGGTTAATGGACTTATTCTGGTATAAAACTTTTACGTGTACAAACTAATAGGTTACATATTGAATATTGACTAAACACCTGTTCTTCCTGCTGAAAACCCGCTCTTGATAAAATTTCATTGTACAGTTTATTGTCAGCCTCGGGTTCAGCAATGATTTGTTTGATCTCCGGGAATAAAAAGAAATATTCCATACAGGTTTGAAGGGCTTTGAGGTGTAGCGGGCGAATTGTTTTCCTGTTGGCGTTCATTAAAAGCCGAATAATATAATCGCCGGAGGAAGTTGGAAATGTATCATAAAGCTCGTCTTTTTCTGCGGTACATATATCAACCTGGCAAAGAGCGAGCCGGTTATTCAATAATACCATAAAAGAGCGGGCAAAATCTGAACTGCCTGCATATAGGTAGCTTGCTGCCACTGTATTTGCTGCACGGCTTAGTTTCCATGCCCACTTGTAGATGGCCGGCATATCCTGTGGTATGCTAAAAGGGCGTAACGATAATGTATACGAAGGATGTTGAAAGCGTTTTGAGTAAACTACTTCCGTCTTCGTGTGCAGGCCGGTAGAAGAAATTAACCCATCCTTCAGGCCTGTAAATCCTGGTGTAGTGCATGTTATTTGCATAACTAAAGTGTAAGTTCCCGGGGTTTTTGTCCGGGAACTCTTGGTGCCTAACCAGAGCCTTGTATAAAAAGTGAAAGAATTTAAGGCGTAGTATCGCTAAATTCTTATCTGTTGCTACTTGTGAAATGATACCTTGTTTAATACACCGGAGTCTTGCCCGGCGACAACAAATAAATTGTGAAACTTGTGCAAATACGCCCCATCATGTAGTAGGTGGTACATATAAGTACTTAGCATATCCCTTCATGACAGGAATCCTGTTATAAACTACGATTTGAAGTGTGTTTTATTTGTAATGTATAACGTTGTATATCAACCGTTGTTATGTATTAGTAGTTTTAATGTTGGTTATTGCGTGGCCGATAAAAATTCTGTATCTGTAACAGGACCAATGATGATAAGAGCAGGATGAGTTATCTGTTGTGCTGCTGCCAGTTGTGGCAGGTCTTTGATCTTTCCTTTAACAAGTTTATGATAAGGCAGCGAGGCATAATGGATAATAGCTGCAGGCATATCGGCATAGCCTTTATCAATGTATATGCTGGCTATTTCAGGCAGTTTTTTCATCCCCATGTAAATCACTACTGTGGCTTTACTTTGTATGGCCAGTTGCAGATCAGCTGATAAAGAACCATCTTTTTTTGTGCCGGTAACTACCCATATGCTTTCACTGATGTTACGGAATGTTAAAGGTATATCATACAAGCCGCTGGCCTGCATGCTGGTAATGCCAGGGATGTAAGTTGTTTTTATTCCATGTTGACGTGCAAACAATATTTCTTCAAACCCTCTTCCGAAAATAAAAGGATCGCCGCCCTTTAACCGCAACACCCGGCCTTTTGAAAAGGCTTTTTCTTTTATCAGTTCATGGATCTGTTCCTGTGGTGTATAATCGCCATAGGGGAGTTTGCCAACATAAATGGTTTCACAGTGCGGGCTGGTGTAATTTAGCAACGATTTATTTACCAGGTTATCATATAATACCACCGGCACTTCCTGTAAGTGTTTGTATGCTTTCAGTGTAATGAGTTCGGGATCACCAGCACCTGCACCTGCTACAATTAATTCGGGTTCTATTGTTACTGTTTCCACTAAAAAATATTTTAATTAATAGGATCATTCACCAATATGCGCACGCAACTTATCAATATCAGCTATGCAAATGCTTTTGCCCGATAAGGTTATGCTGCCTTCCTGTACCAGTTCATTCATGATCCTGAATACGGTTTCATAGGTGGTGCCAGTGTAAGAGGCAAGATCCTGGCGGCTCAGGTTAATATCAAGAAAACCTTCCGGCGTGGTGCCAAATGTTGACTGAATAGATAACAAAGCCTGCGCAATTCTACCTATAACCGGCATGTGCGCCAGGTTGCGCATTTTCTTTTCAGACTCCTTTAGTTCACCAGCAAAGAACATCATTAATTCATATAAGAACTGCGGGTTCACTTTTAGGGTAGACTGAAAAAAGCCAATGTCAATAAAACATACTTCCCCAGGTTCCAGCGCGGTGGCCGATACCGGATAAATAACATCATTGCCTAAACCACGATGACCAAGAATAGCGCCGCTCCTGGCCAGGCGAACAATCAATTCTTTATCGTCAGTCCACTTTTTATGGACCTTAAAGGTCCCCTTATATATAAAGTAGATGCCGGTAACCTCGCTGCCTTCGCTAAAAAGCATCTCGCCTTTGTTTACATGAAAGCTTTGACGATGGGCATCTACTGCCGGAAGCCATTCCTTTGAACACAGTCTGCATAAAAAGCAGCTTTTCAGATCACAACCCTGTTTGTTTCGTTTCACTGGTAAAGTATATATGTAATATTATTTAATGTTTTGTTTTCCCTGCCAACCGGTCTGCAAAATCGCAATAGTGCCTAAAGAGATTAAGTCTGTCCGGTTCCAACCTCAAAAATGGGAGAAAAATTTATATAATTATACATTAGTAAAATAAATATATAGTTCATATTTGATTTCTCGGTAAAAATAACAACAAAAAGAACGTATTTTTATTACAGAGATCACAAAACAACGGATAAATTTTTAGCGAATTGCCATTTTGTTCTTATATGTGATTTTAATTAATATAACGATTGCCTGCGTATTAACTGACACTTAAAACCGCAGATTATGAAAATAGTAGTTATCGGCAATGGAATGGTTGGATATAAGTTTTGTGAAAAGCTAACAGCCAAAGCCCAATCAGGGCAGTTTGAAATTGTTGTTTTTGGGGAAGAAACCCGTCCGGCTTATGATCGCGTTCATTTGAGTGAATACTTTGCCGGGAAAACAGCCGAAGACCTCACGATGGCCGGCCTGGATTGGTATGCTGACCGAAATATTAAACTGTATTTAGGAGATCCCATCTCTTATATAGATCGCGAACAAAAGACTGTTCGTTCTCACCACGGCATTACCGAGTCTTACGATTATCTGGTCCTGGCTACTGGCTCTGCAGCCTTTGTTCCACCTATCCCCGGTGTTGAAAAAGAAGGCGTTTTTATTTACCGCACAATAGAAGACCTTGAACTGATGACCGCTTATGCTAAAAAGGCTAAGACCGGTGCAGTGATCGGTGGTGGTTTGCTGGGTTTGGAAGCTGCTAAAGCCATGATCGATCTTGGTGTTACCAATACGCACGTAATTGAATTTGCTCCCCGGCTTATGCCCCGGCAAATTGATGAAGCGGGGTCCAATATCTTAAAAGCAAAGCTGGAAGCGCTGGGTCTTTCCATTCATACAAGCAAGAATACTTCTGAAATATTAGGTGATCAGTTTATCAATGGGATGCAGTTCTCAGACGATACCAGGCTCGATGTTGATATGCTTGTGATCTCGGCCGGTATTAAACCCCGCGATGAGTTGGCGAAACTGGCCGGTCTGGAAACAGGTCACCGCGGTGGCATTGTAGTGAACGATAAATTAGCTACCGGCGACCCTTTCATTTTTGCGATTGGCGAGTGTGCTTTGCACGGCGGAATGATCTACGGTCTGGTGGCGCCTGGTTATGAAATGGCTGAGGTAGTAGCTGCCAACCTGATGGGTGGCGACAAATCGTTCACCGGTTTTGATATGAGTACCAAACTGAAGCTGATAGGTGTTGATGTGGCCAGCTTTGGTGACCCGTTTGTATCGCATACTGAAGGGCGTACCATCGTACTGGAAGACAGTATGAAGGGTGTTTACAAACGGATTAATATCTCAACCGACGGAAAATATTTATTAGGCGGGGTGCTGGTGGGCGATGCAGATGCCTACAATATGTTACTGCAAACCACCAAGAATAAAGTGGTATTACCGCCCAACCCTGAAGATGTGATCCTGGGTGCTCGTGGCGGATCTGGTAGCGAAGGCGGTGCTGGTATTACAAGTTTACCCGATGATGCGCTGATCTGCAGTTGCGAAAGTGTTTCAAAAGGGGATATCTGTAAAGCGGTATGCGATGGTAATGAAACCATGGACGCCATTAAGAAATGTACCAAAGCAGGTACGGGTTGTGGTGGTTGTGTTCCTATGGTAAAAGACCTGATCAACCATACGCTGAAATCACAAGGGAAATATGTACGAAATGTAATATGCGAGCACTTTAATTATAGCCGTCAGGAACTGTACGACCTGGTAAAGGTGCATAAGCTCATGACGTTTGATGAAGTGTTGAATAAACTGGGTACAGGTGATGGTTGCGAATTGTGTAAACCGCCGGTAGCTTCTATTTTGGCCAGCCTGTGGAATGAAATGATCCTCGCCAAAGGAAATGATACGGCGCAGGACAGCAACGATCGGTTTTTGGCCAACATTCAAAAAGGCGGCACCTATTCGGTAGTGCCTCGTATCCCAGGTGGAGAAATTACTCCTGAAAAATTGATCGTAATAGGGGAAGTAGCCAAGAAATACAATCTGTATACAAAAATTACCGGTGGTCAGCGTATAGATCTGTTTGGTGCACACGTAAGTGACCTGCCTGCAATCTGGAGTGAACTGATCGCTGCCGGTTTTGAAAGCGGTCACGCTTATGGTAAAGCATTGCGTACGGTAAAAAGCTGCGTGGGCAGCACCTGGTGTAGGTTTGGCCTGCACGACAGTGTTAGCTTTGCTATTCAAATTGAAGAAAGATACCGCGGTCTTCGTGCTCCGCATAAACTGAAATCTGCCGTTTCTGGTTGCATCCGTGAATGTGCTGAGGCGCAAAGCAAGGATTTTGGTATCATAGCCACAGAAAAAGGCTGGAACCTGTATGTGTGCGGCAATGGCGGATCAAAACCACAACATGCCCTGTTACTGGCTACCGACCTCGATTCGGAAACCTGTATAAAATTCATCGATCGCTTTTTGATGTTCTATATAAAAACAGCCGATCCATTAACCCGTACGGCTACGTGGTTAAATAAAATGGAAGGCGGCATTGATTATCTGCGAAATGTAGTGGTGAACGATAGCTTAGGCATTGCCGAACAGCTGGAAGCAGAAATGCAATTGCTGGTAGATAATTATAAATGTGAATGGAAAGAAGCGGTTGAGAATCCTGAGATCCGGAAACGTTTCTCGCATTTTGTAAATGCACCTGAAGAGAAAGATCCTTCGATAACATTTGAACCTATGCGGGAACAGAAAAAAGCGAAGGAGTGGAAGTAGCATACTAAACAACACGCATCTTATTTTGGTCAGGCTGGGGAGCCGCCATCCTTCTGATAATTCTTCTGATACACTAAAACACTCACACACATTTGCTATGTGGCTGGCCGGCTAACTGCCGGTATAGGCTACCTATTCTAACGATTGTTTGCCTGCATAAAAATGCAGCGGGTTTTTATTTTTCCATATTAAATGCCATAAGAAAAATGATTCAGCGAAAGCTGAACAGGTAACCCTTTTGTAAAAATACAATGACATGTTATGATCCAAGAAAACGTAATTACCTGGTTTTTGGCCTGCCGTACTACAGATGTGCCTGAAAATGGCGGTGTTTGTGTGAAGTATCACGACGAACAAATTGCGCTCTTCAATTTTAGTCGCCGCGGCGAATGGTATGCAACACAGAATATGTGCCCACACCGCATGCAAATGGCCTTAAGCCGTGGAATGATAGGAGCACAAAATAATGAACCCAAAGTGGCGTGTCCCTTTCATAAAAAAACCTTTTCATTGACAACGGGGAAATGTTTGAGTGGCGATGATTGCGGTGATTTAAAAACCTATCCGGTAAAAGTTGAAAATGACCTTGTATATATAGGTATTGAAGAATAGATAATGATGTTTTGGTAGATGGTTCTATCGGTTGCTTGCCTACATAGTGTTTAACGATTGCTTGCCATAATGTAAAACCCGATTTTGTAATAAAACTTACTGCATGGTAAAAGCAAAACACACCAACGCCGATTAAAAACCCCCGGCAGATGGCAGTCTAACCGGGGGAAAGCAAATCACGACATGAATGGATCATCATCGTAAAAAAACCAAAACAAAATTATGAGGAAAAAACTAATTTTCATGGCAGTTACCGGATTTGGATGTTTTTTGGGAAAGCCTTACTACAGCGCCGCGCAATTTAGTTTAGCGGGGCAGTTGCGTACGCGTACTGAAGTACGTGACGGGTATGGCACCCTCAATGCAAAAGGTACTGACCCTGCTTTTTTAACCTCTCAACGGGCCCGCTTACTATTCGGCTACAAATGGGACCGTGTAAACTTCAACTTTTCTGTTCAGGACGTTCGGGTATGGGGGCAGGATGCTTCTACTATTAATAATGCCGACGGAAACAAACTGATGGTTCATGAAGCCTGGGCTGAAGTAACGCTTATGAATGTGGCTGATACCACCATTAAAACAAAGGGTATCGATAATCTTTCTTTTAAAATTGGCCGCCAGGCGTTAATATATGATGATGTTCGTTTGTTGGGTGACCTGGACTGGTTACAGCAAGGCCGTCGTCATGATGCCATATTGATAAAAGCGTTGCACCATGGCTGGCAGGTAGACCTGGGCGCCGGTTTTAATCAAAACTCCGACGCGTTTGGTTATACTGGTACTGGTTATGTTGCAGGCAATGTACCGCCTTATGTTACCAATTCCCTGGGCGAATTGGTGGCTACACCGTCAGGATTATTGCCATTATCGCCCAACGGCGCGGCTAGCGCTGCCAGCAGTAAAGCAGGTGCTCCCGTACTGGCTAATGCTGTAAGTACAAACGGTATGAACCAGCAATACAAAAGCATGCAAATGCTGTATGTGAGCCGGAAATTCGGCCAAATTAAATTTGCCGGGCTTTTCTTCAAAGATGATTTCGCAAAATACCGCCTCGATTCAACAGGTAATGCTACTAGCGGTTATGTATATGGTAGAAGATATGATGTGAAAGGGGTGAACAGCCGTCTTACCTATGGTTTAATGATCAATGGTTCTTTTGGCAAAGCGACCGCTTTGAAGAATTTCTGGCAGGTAGGGGCTTATTTTCAAAGTGGCAAAGACCGCGATGGAAAAGACCTGACTGCTTCGCATTACACTGCTTCCCTCACTTTGCAAAAAGGCAAATTCAGCTTTGGCCCTGGATACGATTATTTATCCGGCAACAATTCAACGACAACCGCAACTGAAACCCATCGCTTCGACCCTTTATATGGCACCCCGCATAAACATTGGGGCTATATGGATTACTATTATGTAGGCACAGGGTCACCCGTAGGTGGTTTGCAAGATGCTTACTTTAAAATAAAATACCAGGCTGCCAGATTTTTTGTAAGCCTGGACGCTCACAATTTTATGTTGGCGGAAAATGTGGCCAATGCCGCTGACCCTGATAAAATTAATATAGATAAGAATTTGGGCTACGAGTTTGATCTTATAGCCAATTATTCACTCAACAAATTTACAACGCTGGAGCTCGGCTACTCATACATGAAGGCGAACAACAGTACCGAGTACATTAAAAGAGCAACCATGGACCAGGCAAGGCATAATGCCAACTGGGCGTACCTGATGATCAACATTCGCCCTGATTTCTTTTTTAAGCCTGGTAGTAAGTAAGTAGTGAGCCCTCCCGACAGATCGGGAGGGGTGGGGGAGGCCTGCAACAAAATTTTAAATAGCATTAATCTAAAAAAATGAATCAACAACCACTCGATAAACTGAAAATCTTCTCGCTCAGCGGTATTCAAATGAAGACATTCCATATTACCTGGCTGATGTTTTTTGTTTGTTTTTTTGGCTGGTTTGGGTTGGCTCCGCTGATGCCTACAATACGTGCCGATCTTGGATTGACAAAACCTCAGATTGGAAATATTATTATTGCTTCAGTGTCTTCTACCATTATTGCACGTCTGGTCATTGGCAGGTTGTGTGATACCTGGGGCCCGCGTATTACTGCTGTACGTTTATTGCTGGTAGGATCTATCCCTGTTTTTCTGGTAGGTCTGGCGCATGATTATACAACATTCCTGTTATTCCGCCTGGCTATTGGCGTCATTGGTGCTTCGTTTGTAATTACACAGTTTCATACCTCTATGATGTTTGCGGCAAAAATAAAAGGTACCGCCAATGCTGTTACTGGTGGTTGGGGCAATTTAGGTGGTGGTGTTACCAACATGGTAATGCCTTTGATCTTTGCAGCTATAGTAGGGTTTGGTTATACACCGCACAGCGCCTGGAGATTATCTATGATAGTGCCGGGTATAATGATGCTGATCATCGCATTTTTATATTACAGATTCACGAAAGATACACCCGCGGGTAATTATAAAGAGATTGGCCGTACGGGTGGAGCAAAAAGCAAAACAGATTGGTCGATATTGGGCGACTGGCGTGTTTGGGCTTTGGCGCTTGCATATGCTATGTGCTTTGGTATGGAGATCACCTTTGATAACGTAGCTTCATTACATTTTGTAGATACATTCAAGCTAGAGCAAAGCAGTGCGGGGTTTTGGGCAGGGATCTTTGGTTTCATGAACATTTTTGCCCGTGCATTGGGTGGCATTGTATCAGATAAAATAGGAAACAAATATGGCATGCGTGGCAAAGGACTGTTGCTTGGTTCTGTATTAATGCTCGAAGGTTTGGGCCTTCTGGTGTTTGCCCAGGCTGGAACACTGGTACTGGCTATTGCCTCGATGTTGTTGTTTGCCCTGTTCCTAAAAATGGCCAATGGCGCCACATACGGTATTGTACCTTTTATTAATGAAAAGAATGTTGGTCTGGTAGCGGGTATCGTAGGAGCCGGTGGAAACCTGGGCGGTATGGCCTTCGGGTTTTTATTTAAGTCGGAATCTATTACTTATATAGAAGCGTTCCGTTATATAGGCATCATAGTGATCGTTGTATCTGTTATCATATTTATTAGCCGGTTCCGTAAAGGGGAAGTAAAAGAAGAACTGGAGCCGGCGGTAGTAGCAGCATAGTTAATAATGAATGTAAGATCATAAGACAGTAGATCAGGTTTTTATCAAAAGCATTAGTATGAATAATCAACATCCCGTTTCAGTGACTACTACCTGCAGCTATTGTGGGGTGGGTTGTGGCATAGTGGTAAATAAGGACAAAAAGGGAAACATTACGGTTGAAGGTGATAAGAATCATCCGGTGAACAAAGGAATGTTGTGTAGCAAGGGAATGAATCTGCATTATACTGTAAATGACAGAAGCGACCGTTTGTTATACCCGCAAATGCGGTATAATAAAAACATGCCCCTGCAACGGGTGTCGTGGGATGATGCGCTGGACCGTACGGCTGCTGTATTCAAAACGTTCATTGATAAATACGGTCCTGATTCTGTTGCTTTTTATGTATCAGGACAATGCCTCACCGAAGAGTACTATGTGATCAATAAACTCATCAAAGGGTTTATTGGCAGTAATAATATTGATACCAACTCGCGGCTGTGTATGAGCAGCGCGGTGGCTGGTTACAAGATGGCACTGGGCGAAGACAGTGTGCCCGGTTGTTACGATGATATTGAGCTGGCAGATTGTTTTTTTATAACCGGCGCTAACCCGGCCTGGTGCCATCCTATTCTATGGCGCCGCATAGAAGCACATAAAGCCGCAAATCCGCATATAAAGATCATTGTGGCCGATCCCCGTAAAACGGATACCTGTTCACTGGCCGATGTGCATTTGCAGCTGAATCCCGGAACAGATATTACATTGAACCACGCCATTGGCCGCTTACTGATAGAGAATGGGGATGTAGATCTTGATTTTGTAAAGAACCATGCGGAAGGATTTGAGCAATATAAAAAGATCATTTTTCAAAGAACGCTGGACGAAGCCGCCGGGATCTGCGGTATTGATAAAGCCCTTATTATCCTTGCTGCACAACACATTGGCAATGCCAAAGGTTTTATGAGCTTATGGACTATGGGGTTGAACCAAAGTGCAGTTGGTGTAAATAAAAATCTCAGTTTAATAAATCTCAATCTCATTACCGGTCACATTGGTAAACCCGGTTCTGGTCCGTTTTCATTAACTGGTCAGCCGAATGCCATGGGCGGTCGGGAAGTAGGTGGCTTGTCGAACCTGCTGCCTGCGCATCGCGTGCTTACGAATCCCAAACATCGGGAAGAGGTAGAGAAATTCTGGGGCGGAACGCAAATTTCTCCAAAGCCCGGTTTGACGGCAACGGAGATGTTCGATGCCTTGAATGAAGGTAAATTGAAAGCCATCTGGATCATTTGCACCAACCCATTGATCAGTTTACCGAATGTAAGAGTGGCTGAAGAAGGGTTGAAAAAAGCCAAATTTGTGGTGGTGCAGGAGATGAGCAACAAGCCAGAGACCCTGAAATATGCCGACGTCATTCTGCCCGCCGCTACCTGGACAGAGAAAGAAGGCACCATGACCAATTCAGAGCGCCGGATTGCTTATTTGAACAAGGTGGTTGATGCACCTGGCGAAGCCTTACCCGATGCGGAGATCATTTGCCGCTTTGCCAAAAAGATGGGTTATCATGGTTTCGATTTTGAGAACGCGTCGGCAATATACGATGAGCATGCTCAATTGACTGAAGGGACCAATATCGATATCAGCGGATTAAATTATAGTACGATAAAAAACAGGAGGTCAGTGCAATGGCCGTATCCGAAGGGAGAAACAGGTCACGGCACTGTACGCTTGTTTACCGACAAAACCTTTTATACTCCTTCTGCCAGGGCCATTATTCATCCTGTTCCCGATGAAAATACCAGTGAAAAGCCCAATGGGGATTTCCCTTTCATTCTTACTACGGGCCGTATACGCGATCAATGGCACACGATGAGTAAGACCGGTAAGGTGAATAAACTGAAACAACATATACAGCAGTCATTTCTGGAAATTCACCCCGATGATGCGCGCCGGATGCATATAAAGGATGGCGATATAACGGTGGTAAGCTCCCGCCGTGGTGAAGTGCAGGTAAAAGCGCAGGTGTCAAATACCATAAAGCCAGGGGTGGTTTTTATTCCTATGCACTGGGGTAAAATATTGAACAACGATCTGAACCGCGCGAACAATGTTACCAGTACAATAGTGGACCCTATATCAAAAGAGCCGGATTTTAAATTTTGTGCAGTACAGGTAACACCTTATAAAAAGCCGCGCCAGCGTATCGTGATCATTGGAGCAGGTGCAGGTGCATTTGGTTTTGTGAAATCATATCGCGAAATGAATAAGGAAGATGAGCTGGTGATCTTCAGCAAAGAGAATTTTCCTTTTTATAACCGGGTAATGTTACCAGATTATATCAGTGGTACCCAGAATTGGGAACAGTTGATCAAAATGAAAGAATCAGAGGAGCCTGGTTACAATATCAAATTATATAAAGGTGTCAGTATAGAGAAGATAGATAGAGAAAACAAATGTGTGGTTGATTCAACCGGTCGCACTACTTATTACGATGTGCTGTTAATGGCCACAGGTAGCCGGGCTGCTATGCCCCGCAATGTACCTTCATTAAAAGGGATCTTCACCATGCGTAGCCGCACCGATGCCGATGAGTTTAAAAACCATGTACCTGCTGATGGCCATGTGGTGATTGTCGGTGGTGGTTTACTGGGGTTGGAGCTGGCAGCTTCACTGCGCGAAGTAGGTATAAAAGTTACGATCATACAACGCATTTCCCGTTTCCTCGACCGGCAGCTCGATCCGTTGGGAAGCCAGTTTTTACACGAGGAAATGGTTGATCAGGAGTGCGACATTTATTACGATGATGAAGTACAGTTGTTCTATGGCCGTACCGAACTGACCGGCATCCGGTTAAAAAGCGGGAAGGTGATCGATTGTAATGCGTTGGTATTTGCCATAGGTACCGTTCCTAATATTGAGCTGGCAAAGGAAACCGGTTTGCATTGTCAACGGGGCGTAATTGTAAATGAACGCCTGCAAACAAGCGACCCGAACGTGTTTGCTATTGGTGAAATTGCCGAGTTTGAAGGGGTATTGTATGGCATTACCGCTGCTGCCGAACAACAGGCGCATGTGGTAGCACGCTATCTGCAAGGTGATATTGCCAGTTATTATAAAGGCAGTCTGTTCATGAACATCATTAAAATTCATGGCTTCGATCTGTGCAGTATCGGAATTCCTGAATGTCCGAATGATGATTACGAAGAGATCATTTTCCTGGATAAAGCAAAGCGGTATTATAAGAAATGTATCATTCACCAGGACCGGCTGGTAGGCGCTATTTTGATTGGTGATAAAAGCGAGTTCCAGGAATTCAGGGAGCTTATAGCCAACAAGATCGAGCTAAATGAAAAGCGACTGCAATTATTACGCAGTGGTAAAAAGGCCGAGCCGGTATTGGGCAAACTGGTGTGCAGTTGCAATAACGTGGGCAGCGAAAACCTGAAAAATAAAATAAGCGAAGGCTGTACTGATCTCAAACAATTGTGCTCATTGACCGGGGCGGGAACAGGTTGTGGATCGTGCAGACCGGAAGTGCAACGGATCTTGGAAGAGACATTATCGGGGGTTACAAACAATGTATTGGCAAAGTAAGTTTGTAAGTTATTAGGTTCGTAGGTTATTTAGTTAAAACCTTAATATCTGAAACCTAATAACCCAATAACTTAATAACTAAGGCTTCAAAATAGGAATAAAGAACTTTATTATGCGGAAGTACCATCATATAAAAATAAATCTTCCCGGTGGCATCATGGCGGCGGGTGACCTGCATACCTGGATGGAAGCTGCAGAACGATGTGGAGTAGATCAGGTACAGTTCGGGAACCGGCAGCAATTATATTTTGTGGCCGATAGTTCCAACGAAAAAGAGTTTCGGAAAGAGCTGGACCAGCTGGGTGTTTTTTATGAAGCCAATCAGGATGAATATGCCAACATTCTCACTTCGTATGTAGCCGAAGATGTATTTCAAAACGCCAACTGGTTAAGCGAAGGGGTATATAAAGACATTCTTGGATTGTTCGATTACCGGCCAAAAATGAAGCTTAACCTGGTTGATGCCAACCAGAGTTTCATTCCTTTCTTTACCGGTAATATCAACTTTATTTCCTCCCCGGTAAATAATTACTGGTATTTATATGTGCGTTTTCCCAAGACCACGGTTATCTATTGCTGGAAAGGATTGATCTATTCCGACGACATTCCCCGCCTGACCTGGCTGCTGGAAGAGGCGATTGCCGCCAACCCTGCACTGACTGATGGCGATGCTTTGTATGACATGGTGCATAGCAAGCAACTGTTCGTAACACAACCGGTTTCCAGTGAGCTGGCTATTCCCAAATTCGCCTTGCCCTACTATGAAGGGTTTAACCGCTATGGTGAAAAAACCTGGCTGGGCATTTACCGGCGCGATGAATGTTTTCCCGTTTCGTTTTTAAAAGACATAGCCTCGCTTTGTTTGAAAACAAAAGTAGGGCAGTTGTATGTTACACCCTGGAAGTCGCTTATTGTAAAGGGGATCGCGCAAAACGATCGTACGGCATGGGAATACGTATTGAATACCTATCGTATCAATGTACACCATGCTGCCAATGAACTGAACTGGCAGGTAGAAGACCTGAGTGAGGAAGGCCTGAATTTGAAGCGGTACATCATTCGTCAGTTTGACAAGGATGATGTACGAACGCATGGGCTGAGTTTTGCTATAAAGACCAAAAGCAAATCGGGACTGTTTGGTTTGTTTGGAGCGGTGGTAATTGCAAAGCAGTATAATGCCAGTCGTAATAAAAGCGCTTCCATGAACCGCTACGATATCATGTACACCAAAGATTTTAATCCCAACTCCCGCGAATATATTTTATTCCGAAAAGGGGTGATGAAAGAAGAACTGGGCACCTACCTCATTTCGCTCTGCAAATATTTTTATGACCTCACTACCGAAGCAGATAAGATCTTACACAATGTGTACCGCCAGGAAGTGGTACAGGAAACAGCCTCGAAGACGCCCGTGAATGTACCCGTTATACATCAATGTAAGCATTGTTTCACCGTGTATGACGAGCAGTATGGCGATAGCATAAACGACATTGCTGCCGGCATCCCTTTCGATCAGCTGCCAGTTACTTATCATTGCCCGGTTTGTGAATCACCCAAATCTGATTTTGAAGTAGTAAAGGCAGCTGGCGCAACTATTTAAGGACAAACTAACAATAGTTAATAATCATATTTAACATTTTCTGCAGGCCCGGGGGCTGGAACACAAGGTGGCTCATAACCCCAATTTGCGACTTATGTTGTCTTTTCAAGGCGCTTGTACGTGCGCCTGAACCCTTATCTTTGTTTCATGAAACCCACTATAACTATAGAATATTGTCCAAAATGCGGATGGTTGCTCAGAGCTGCGTATATGGCACAGGAGTTGTTAACCACCTTTGCAGATGATTTGCAGGGTGTGTTGTTAAAACCCAGTGAGATCAGTGGCCGGTATACTATTTGCATCGAGGAGCAAAAGGTTTTTGATCGTAAAGAAATGGGCGGTTTCCTTGAAATTAAAGAAGTGAAGCAGTTGGTGCGTGATGTAGTGGCACCTGGCAAAAGCCTGGGACATGCAGATCGCAAAATGCAAGACTGATTGCTTTGATTGATCACCTTCCAGTAAGTATATATAGTATGGAAAACTTGTTAGGTGTTATATTGTGCGGGGGCGAAAGCAAACGCATGGGCTCCGATAAGGGGTTGTTGCCAATTCGTAATACCATCTGGGCCAAGCATATGCATGAAAAGCTGGCCATGTTCCACCTGCCGGTGGTATATTCGGTGAATCAGCATCAGGTGAGCTCCTATTGCGAGGAGATCTCGCCCGAGCTGCTGGTAGTTGATAATTATGATGCGGAAGGCCCGATTAAAGGGCTGCTTAGCGTTCATCAACAATACCCCGATAAAAACCTGCTGTTACTGGCCTGCGATATGCTCGACCTCGATGCCAGTACCATCCATGAACTGTTGCAGGAATACCAGCGCGATAACCAATCAGATTTTTATGTGTACCAGGATGTCAATTTTGCCCAGCCCTTTTGCGGTATCTATACCCGCACTGGTTTGGAAAAAGTAGCCGGACGCATAATGATCGGCCGTTTGAAGAATTACAGTATGCAAGCCATTTTCGACGAAGGTGTTACTGTACGCTTACCTATTCGCACGCAGCACGTTTTTCGCAATTATAATTCCATTGCCGATATCGAGATGTTCTTTGAGCATCCGCCTATCTTACCGACGACGTAATTGGAAGGTAACCAGTTGATCAGTTGACCAGCGAAGGTGAGGGGTGATAAGGTTGATAAAGTTGACAGAGTTGATAAAGGGGGCCGCGACGAGCTTGTGAGTGGTCAGTTGTGAGTTGTGAGTGGACTCGCGAATTTTTGGAAGTCCCGACTGCCGGCAACCCTTTCCCGTTTTCCGACTTTGCTTATTGCCGATTCAGGATTGCCGATTGCCGATAATAATCGAAGTTCCGCAACAAGGACTTTCACGTTTCCCGTTTCCCGACATTCCCCTTTGCCTATCCCAACTTCTTCGCCAATCCCCCTAAGATCCGGATCCCTCTCTCCACCCCATCATTCCAGGGATGCCCATACCCAATACGCATATAGTTACTATAGCGATCGCGTATGGAAAATATTCTTCCCGGCGCAACAGAAACCTGGTGTTTGATAGCTTCCTGGTACAATTGAAAGGTGTTCACTTTTTTGTTTAGTTCCAGCCATAATACAAACCCGCCCTGCGGTCTTGATATTTTTGTGTCGGGAGGAAAATGATCAATGATGCCCTGAACGTATCGAAGGTGTTGCGTGTGTAGTGCAGTCCGTAATTTTTTCAAATGAAAATCGAAGCGGCCAATGCCCAGAAAATGCGCCATAGCATGTTGGGTAATGGTAACACCAGAAATAGTATAACGCATTTTTAACCGGATAAACTGTTCTTTAAAACGGCCGGGGATGGTCCAGCCAATACGATAACCTGGCGCCAGCGATTTGCTCACGGAAGAACAATACAACACCCAGCCCTCTGTATCATAAGTTTTACAGCAACGCGGGCGATGCTGGCCAAAATACAATTCCCCGTAAATATCATCTTCGATCAATGGAATGCGGTGTTTGGTGATCAGTTCTACCAATGCCTTTTTATTCTCATCAGGCATACAACATCCGAGTGGGTTGTTGAAGCTGGGCACAAACACACAGGCTTTGATATTTGATTTTTTAATCGACTGCTCCAGGTAATCCAGGTCGATGCCGGTAACCGGGTCTGTTGGTATTTCTATCACCTGTAACCCTAATGTTTCCATCACCTGGAAGATGCCAAAGAAAGTAGGTGATTCTATGGCCACGGTATCACCCGGACGGGTAACTGTTTGCAACGATAAGGATAATGCTTCCATACAACCCGCGGTGATCACCACATCGTTGGCATTTATCTTTCCACCCCAGTTAAATGCCATGCGGGCAACCTGTTTGCGTAATTCCAGGTTTCCCTGTACATCTTCGTAATTGAGGCAACTTTCAGCCGAATGGCGAAATGCATGCACCAGGGATTTATTTAGTTTGGCGGCAGGGATCAGTTCCATGGCTGGCTTTGCGTGGGCCAAATTGGTGATATCGGTAGCGCTCAGTTTCTTGAATACAGCAGTTACCATTTCATCAACGCTGACGGTTTCGGCCATGGCTTCCGGTTTGGCCGCGGCCGGCATGGCGGGAAAACGTTTTTGGTTGAACCGCACATAATAACCCGATTTGGGGCGGGATTCAATCAGGCCTTTGCCTTCCAGATAATAGTAAGCCTGAAAGGCTGTGCCCATGCTGATACCATATTCGTCGCTCAGCATCCGCACTGAAGGCAGCTTATCGCCGATCTTCAGGATATCGTTATGGATCAGCTGCTCCAGGTTTCCGGCGATCTGCAGGTATAGGTGGTCGGAACTATTCAGTTTATTCTTATGCATGGTACTTTGGGATCTGATATAGTCAAATTTACGAAAAAAGCATCTGTTTAGTGTAGTAAAGGCATGTTGCCTTCGTAAGGCGATCCATCTCAAATTCACCTTGATGCCTCAATGATACCTCAATGGTACCTCATTGGGTCCTCATTGCCTCCTCGGAATTCGAGGTCTACCGTAGGCAAATCAAGGAGGATCCGAGGAGGCAATGAGGAGAAAATACAAACCATCACTCATTTTCGACCATTCGTCACACCTTTTTCCTCGAACCGTCACAACTAAAATGAACTTTCCGGGGAGAAATTACCATTCGTCACACCGTTCTCCTCGAAACGTCACAGCGGTTTCCGAAGCCCGTCACATGATGGAGTTATCGCATGAAAGTAAGGGGTACCTTTGTATTCGTACAAACGGCAGACAGACGGCAAACGGCAAACGGTCTCGGCTCAGCCGAGAGCAGACGGCAGACAGACGGCAAACGGCAGATGGCAGACGACAGACGACAGACGGCAGAAGGCAGACGGCAGAAGGCAGACGGCAGACAGTCGCGAGTCAGAACTTAGAACTACTTATGCATAGTCTCCGTTCTTCCATCAGGAAACCCGATAAGCGCCAGGTCTGCCATATTTACGAACAGGCCATTGTCAACAACACCGGGAATACCGTTGAGTTCATAAGTTAAAATGTCGGGGTTTTCTATTTTGCGAAAGTGGCAGTCGAGGATATAATGTCCGTGGTCAGAAACAAATGGTTGATCGTTCAGCATGCGCAAAACGGCTTCAACCTGATAGGTTTCGCGGATCTCGCGTTGCACCTGTTTCCAGCCAAAGGGGATCACCTCTAAGGGTAGTGGAAATTCACCCAGGTGTTGTACCAGTTTGGAATGATCGGCGAGGATAAGCAGTTCGCGGGAGGCCGCAGCCACCATTTTCTCCTGCAACAAAGCGCCGCCACCCCCTTTTATCATTTGCAGGTTAGGGTCAATTTCATCGGCCCCATCTATGGTAAGATCTATCAGATTTACATCATTCAATTCAGCCAGGGGAATGTTTTGCTGGGCAGCCAGTGCCGCGGTTTTTTTTGAGGTGGGAATAGCCTGGAACAACAGCCCTTTTTTAACGCGTTTACCCAGCTCCATAATTAGCCAGTAAACGGTAGAGCCTGAACCAATACCAACTATCATATTATTTTGAACCAGTTGGGCAGCTTGTATCGCAACTAACTGCTTGATCTCATCCTGCGTAAGCATAAAGTGAAGGTAATTTTAAAAATCGTTTTCTGAACACTGATTAAAAAAATGTTCCAGCCTCTTTGGGGAAGCTAAAAAAAGAAAAGACTATAGCAAGATGGTGCCGAATGATCTTAGATCTTACGGACTGTTAGCGTGCAGCTTGTAGCCGGGGCTGTTTTAAGGCTGTGGCGGATGCTCAGACGATTCCCTGGTGAACAGTTCTGTATCCAGTATCCTGGTCTCAAATTCGGTCACCGGGCGTTTGCTTTCAATGATGGAGATTAGCAACTCGGTGGCAGCCTGTCCCATATCAAAAGCCGGTTGCCGTACTGCCGAAAGCGGCGGATTGAACAGCTCGGCAATATTGGTATTGGTAAAACCGATCACGGAAATATCATCTGGTATTTTCTTGCCAACGGCCTTCAGGGCTGTAAGGCAGGAGGTAGTAATGCGATCGCTGGCCGTCAAAATAGCGTCCGGTTTTTGGCGGGCATTGAACATTTTCTGGATCTCATCCTGAATTTCCTCATAGATCATACCACCGTGCAGGGTGTAATGGACCAGCTTTTCATCAAACGGCAGGTTGTTCTTTTTAAGGGCTTCCTGGTACCCCTGCAGTCTTTCCTTGGTAATGCTCAGATTAGGGGAGTTCGTAATATGCGCAATACGGGTAAATCCTTTATTGATCAGGTGCTGGGTAGCATCAAAAGCCCCCTTTACATTATTGGCGGTAACCTTATGCGTGTTTATTTCGTCGGTGATCCGGTCGAAGAAAACCACCGGTAACCCTTTGTCGTGCAGCTGTTTGAGGTGTGAAAGATCAATCGTTTCGTTCGAGAGGGATACCAGCAGCCCATCCACCGACCGGGAGGCCAGGTGTTGAATGGTTACCTTTTCCCGTTCGTACGATTCATGGCTCTGGGAAATAATAACATGGTATCCCCGGTTGTAGGCAATGGATTCAATACCATTGATCGCCTGCGAGAAAAACGTATTAGCAATCTCGCTGACCACCACACCGATCGACCGGCTTTTGCGCTCTTTCAGGCTCAAAGCGATCGGGTTCGGCCGGTAATTGATCTTCTCGGCGTACTCGAGTACCAGTTTTTTTGTCTCCGGACTAATTTCATAACTACCACGCAATGCACGCGAAACGGTAGAAGTTGAAAGTCCCAACGCCCTGGCAATATCTTTTATGGTTACGGTTTCAAATTTCACGTTGTGGCAAAATACCGAAAAAAATAATCTTTTTTTTAGTAGGCTGCTACTATTTTGAAATCGTTGTCGGGAACGATTGCATAGAAAAAGACTTTTGGAAAACGATTTATTTAAAAATATCTCGTTAGAATTGAATTAGAATATTCGCAGTGCACCTTTTTTTACTTATACGTGTTGATCACTGGTATTGATATTTGCTTCCCGTTGCCGGTAGTTCCTGAGTAACTATCTGCAAATTTCACTGAACCCCCTGACTGGAAGATAGGACCCGAAGCAGCGGACCTGTGCTGGTTACGGTACTTACCTGGAGAGTTTCATTTCGCAGACAGACATTGCCATTAGTGGCCAGGCTATATGCTGCAGTTACGAACTGCACGCAGGTGATATTGCTTTGTCATAACACCAGGCCAGGCGCCCGCATTAAATCTAAAACACATAATAAGGATCCCGACACCCGGTTTCCAGCAACTGTATTGCCTTTCCGGCCCGATATATCCCGCCTGAATGAATTCATTCGGGCAGGCGGGCGGACCTAACGCGCCAAGCTTGCCCCATAGAGCTGTTTTCAACCTAAATGAGTCGCCATATGAACAAATTAAAACCACTACTAGTACTGTTATTACTCTTTCCGTTTATTCTTTTAGCACAAACAGGGACCATTACCGGGACCGTCACCGATGAACGGGGCGCGCCGGTAGCTAACGTAACCATCCAGGTGAAAGGAGGCCGCACCGTTCAAACCGATCTCAAGGGCCGGTTTTCCATACCGGTAACGGGTTCTGGAAATGCGAGCCTTACCCTGTCGAGTGTGGGATTCAAACCCATAACCATAAACGCAGATGACAAAAAAGAGCTGACTATCCAATTGGAACATGATGCCACCACTTTGCAGGAAGTAGTGATCGGTTATCAAACCGTTCCGCGAAGCAAAGTAATCGGTTCTGTTTCCTCCCTGGCCGGCAAACAAATAAAGGATGTACCCCTGTCGTCCGCAGCAGAAGCCCTGCAGGGCCGCCTGGCTGGTGTACAGGTTACCGCTTCTGAAGGGGCGCCCGGTTCAGACATCATTGTACGCGTACGCGGCGGTGGTTCTATTACACAGGACAATTCGCCGCTTTACATCGTTGATGGCGTTGTGGTGGAGAATGCGTTGAGTGTGATCTCTCCGCAGGACATAGCCTCTATCGATGTATTAAAAGACGCCTCCACCACTGCCATCTATGGCGCCCGCGCAGCCAATGGGGTGGTGATCATTACCACCAAAGGCGGCCGCCCCGGTAAAACACAAATTTCTTACAGCGGTTCCTTTGGCTGGCGCGAACTGCCAAAAACAATGGATGTGATGGACCCGTACAATTATGTACTGTGGCAGTATGAAAGAAGCCGGGGTAACAAAGATGATAGTACCAGCTTTGTCAGGACCTACGGCAGCACCTGGGATACCCTTAGCGTTTATAAAGACATGCCCGCCGTTAACTGGCAGAACGAAGTGTTTGGCCGCAACGCAAAATACAGCAATCAAAATGTTTCTGTGAATGGCGGAAGTGATAACACCACTTATAATTTAAGTCTTACCGGTAATAAGGAGGATGGTATTCAGCTGGAATCGGGTTTTGACCGTTATCTGGTTAATCTCAAACTGGAGCATAAAGCCTCTGAAAAATTAAAAATAGGTTTCAATGCCCGCTATCTCGATCAAACCATCCGGGGCGCCGGTACTACCAACAGCGGTACCCGGGCTACCAATCGCTTGCGGCATACCATCAATTACCGGCCGTTCCTTTTCCCTTCTGTTTCCGGTGGTGCTGTCCCTGATATCGATGACTTTGACGAAGCGTATTACCTCGCTTCCAGCGGAGCCACCAACTCTGTGCTGCTTACCCAGGCAGAATACCGGCGTCAATATACAAAAGCCACGTACCTGAGCGGTTTTTTCAATTATATCATTGTAAAGAACCTGAGTTTCCGTTCCACCTTTGGGTTTGATAATGCCATTGTGGAAACAGATCAGTTCTATAGCAAGATCACGTCCACGGCCCGCAACTTTGCTTCCCTGCCCACTGCCTCCATAGGGGAGCAGTATAACAATACCCTCAGTAATTCCAATACGCTGCAATATGCTGTCAATGATTATAAAGGTCATCACGACATCAGCATATTGGCTGGGCAGGAGATCATTGATCAACGGGTGCGCAACAGTACATTTGAAACCCGCTATTTCCCTTCAGACATTACAGCAGAAAAAGCATTGGAAAATATGGGCGCAGGCGCCGCGCCACCGGGCTCTTCGCAACCATTGCCCACTACCTTTAAACAACCACCCAGCCGGATCTCTTCCTTTTTTGGCCGGGCAAGTTATTCATACGACGATAAATACTCAGCTTCCTTTAGCCTGCGGGCCGACCGGTCTTCAAAATTCAGTTCAGATAATGGCACGCTGATCTTCCCTTCAGGGTCGGTATCGTGGCGGTTTAGTCAGGAAGGGTTTATGAAAGATCTCTCCTGGTTGAATGATGCTAAATTGCGTTTCGGGTATGGATCAGTGGGGAACAACCGCATCGATAACCTGTTGTACCTGCAGCTGTATGGGGTAACCGGTCAGTACGCGTTCAACCATATTATACAACCCGGTGTGGCGCCTACTGCTTTGCGAAATCCTGATCTAAGATGGGAGCGTAATACCACCATGAACCTGGGATTGGATTGGTCCATGCTCAACAATCGCCTGACGTTTACGGTAGATGTATATAAGAACACTGCTAAAGACCTGTTGCTTGCGGTGAACATACCACCCACTTTGGGCTATACCACCCAACTACAAAACCTGGGTGCTACCAGTAACCGCGGGGTGGAATTTCAGGTAAATGCCATTCCCATTTCTAAAAAAGATTTTACCTGGAATACCAACTTCAATATTTCATTCAATAGAAATAAAGTGGAGAACCTGGGCGGTGTAAACCAGATGACCCGCAATTCAGGCTGGCAGGGGAGTGATGGCGTAGATGATTACGTGGTAAAAGTGGGTGAGCCTGCGGGTTTAATGTATGGCTTTGTAACGGATGGCTTTTTTAAAGTAGATGATTTTGATTTCGATGGGGCCACACAAACCTATAAATTAAAAGCAGGTATTGCCAATAATGGCGTATACGGAACAGCACAACCGGGCATGTTGAAATGGAAAGATATCAGCGGGCCTAATGGGACGCCTGATGGACAGGTCACTGCCGATTACGACCGCGTTGTGGTGGGTAATGCCAATCCCAAATTCACCGGTGGCTGGAATAACCAATTCACTTATAAGAGTTTTGATCTGAGTGTGTTTCTCAATTTTGTGTATGGCAATGATATTTACAATGCCAACAAAATTGAGTGGACGGATGGCGCTTTCCCCAACCTGAATACATTGAATAGTATGAAGGACCGGTTTACCTGGATCAATGACGCAGGCAAACGCGTAACTGATCCAAAAGAGCTGGCGGCGATGAATGAGAACGCCAAAATATGGACGCCTGTTCGCGTACAACGCTGGTGGCTGCACTCCTGGGCTGTGGAAGATGGCACCTACCTGCGGTTCAACAATATAACAGTGGGCTACTCTCTGCCAAAGAATGTGATCAATAAAATAAAACTCACCAACTTCCGTGTATTTGCAACCGTGAACAACCTGGCTACACTTACCAGCTACTCGGGGTATGATCCTGATGTAACGGCACGGCGTAGCGACCCGTTAACACCCGGGGTTGACTTTGCCGCCTATCCCCGTTCACGTACCTGGGTCTTTGGTTTAAATGCAACATTCTAAAAAACAAAAACGATTGACGTATGAAAATTCAGAAGAAGCATACACGATTGTATCAATTAATGGCCGTTGTTGCCATTGTGAGTATAATAGCGCTTACCAATAGTTGTAAAAAATATACCGAGGTGGAACCCGAATCAGGTTACACCATTCCCGAAGTATTTACTGATGTGCCCAATGCTACCATGGCAGTTATTGGGGCATATGATGAACTGCAGGGCGACAATGGATATGGCATTCGCATCAGCATGTATTATCCTTACGATTCCGATGAAGGCATTGTGAGTGGCGGGATCGACAATGGCCGCAGGGGTATTGGCCGATACCAGTTATTGCTTACAAATACTGAGATCTCCAATCCATTCAGGCAATTATACCGTGGGGTGGAAAAAGCCAATCTGTGCATCGAACAAATACCACAAATGAAACAGTACAATGATGGTACCGATGCCGAGAAAAAAGAATTGCGCCGCCTGTATGGCGAATCACTCACCTTGCGGGCACAGTTCCTGTTTGAACTGATCCGTAACTGGGGTGATGTACCGGCGCCGATGGTGCCTTCGTATCAGCAAACAGATCTGTTCCTTCAAAGAAATGATCGCGATTCCACGTATGATAAAATACTCGATGATCTGGGGGCCGCTATTGATCTGTTACCCTGGCGCACAGAGGTTGCTACCCGCAACGAACGCATTACCAAAGGTGCTGCCAAGGCCCTCCGTGCAAGGATCGCGTTGTTCAGAGGCGGGTATGCCCTCCGCAGCAATGGCAAAATTGAACGCCGCGCCGATTACCTCAAATATTATGCAATCACTAAAAAGGAATGCGAGGACCTAATGGCACGACGTGATCAGCATACGCTGAACCCGAGTTTTGAAAGCATCTGGCGGAACGTTACATCATTTACATATGATCCTCAGGGTGAGATCCTGTTTGAAATAGGTGCAGGTGGCGGTAATGGTAACAGCGATAGCCGGATGGGTAATTATGATGGTCCCGTTCTTAACAACGCTTCGCGCTATGGCGCCGGCGGCGGTGGTATCACTATGTTACCCCATTACTTTTATGCATTCGATTCGGTTGATACCCGCCGCGATGTTACCATTACCTGGTATGGCGTAGCCGATTCAAAGAACATAAAAGCTATGCGGCATTTAAATGAATTGAATACCGGTAAATATCGCCGCGACTGGCGCGTTCCTTTATTGCCAGGTACGGTGTTGAATGTTGGGTACAATTGGGCGGTGATCCGGTTTTCTGATGTGTTGCTGATGTATGCTGAAGCCGACAACGAGCTTAATGGCGCGCCCTCGGCAACAGCTATTAAAGCATTTGAAGAAGTGCGGAAGAGAGCTTATAAAGGCAACGAAAGTTCCATTGGTACCACCCCCACCGATAAGACTGCTTTCTTTAATGCAGTAGCCAATGAACGGTGGCTTGAGTTTGGACATGAAGGCATTCGGAAATATGATCTGTTACGCTGGGGGCAACTGGCCACCAGCCTTGAAGACGCAAGAAAGAAAGTCGACCAGGTGCTAAAGGGAACTGGTGCGTATGCCAATGTGCCGGATACCATTTTCTATAAGAACAATGGCGAAGAAATACAGTTCTATGGAGGTTCTAACCCGGCTACCAATGCACAGCCTTTCTGGCGGCCCAAACAGGTTCCCCCATCACGCACTGGTTGGACGGCCTACCCATGGCGCGCTTATCTTTCCACCACTCTTATAGACGGGAAACCGCTGAGTGGCGGTATTGGATATTTATTTGTTAGCGGTAAAAGTGAATTGTACCCCTTCGATCAGGCAACTATGGATGCTTATCAGGGACGGTTGACACAGAATCCGAATTATTGATTGTAAGCTTTTTTTATGCTTGGGTCTGGCTATTATAGTCAGACCCTTTTCTTTTGGATGACAGTCAAAGAAAATGAAAGCATTGGATGATGTATCAGTAATACTTGTTCGTCCATAAAAATTAAGAATTCATACATTCCAGTGATCAGTTTGTCAATAGAAGGTATGTTTTTGAGCATACTTCTTTGCAATTAAGGCGTAAAGTGATATATTTATTATAACATAATGCATAGTACGTATTGCTACCTGTTTCCACTTGCAACAGCAAACGCAATTTTCACAACTTCTTCAATCGCTGAACATTACTACTGATTTTTTTCTGACTTCGTTACCGGGAACGATTGCATAGAAAAATGCATGAGTAAACTGTTTTATTAAAGAATATCTCACTAGAATTGACGTTGGAATTAAGTTTAAGACGATTGTCACAAAACCTATACAGGTATAATAAGCCTAAAAGAGTACCTGTATAAAAGAGAACCCCAAAACGAACCGCCATATGCGCACAAGAATTACGTTTGTAGTCCTTTCCCTCATTTTGCCCATTTTCCTATTTGCACAAACAAGACAGATCAAAGGAGCAGTTACAGATGACAAAGGTTCACCTGTTTCCGGTGTAAGTGTGATTGTAAAAGGCTCACACAATGGCACCACAACAGATGCAGCTGGTAAATTTAATTTTACCATTCCTGGCGAATCAGGAAAGGTGACGCTGGTAATCAGTTATCTGGGTTTTAAACAGCTGGAGACCACTGCCGACGGCATCAATCCCATTACCGTTTCCATGCAGAAAGAAGACAACAGTCTGGAAGATGTTGTAGTGATCGGTTATGGAACAGCCAAGAAAAAAGACCTGACAGGCTCAGTGGCTTCCGTAGGTACAAAAGATCTGAAAGATGTGCCCGTAAACAGTGTGGCCGAAGCATTGGCTGGCCGTCTCGCTGGTGTACAGGTAACCACTACAGAAGGCCGTCCCGGCGCCGACATCCTGGTGCGCGTACGTGGCGGTGGTTCCATTTCACAGGACAACTCACCCCTGTATATTGTGGATGGTATTCCTGTAGATAATGCATTATCTCTTATTTCACCACAGGAAATTGAAAGCATCAACGTGTTGAAAGATGCGGCTTCAACGGCTGTGTATGGTGCGCGTGGTGCAAACGGGGTAGTGGTGATCACCACCAAAGGGGGTAAGGATATGAAAACCCGGGTAGGGTATGATGGGTATGCGGGGGTACGCAAGATCACGAACACGTTGGATGTTATGAATCCGTATGATTTTGTAATGTATCAGTACCAACGCTACAATGGCAGCGCTGATGAACGCACTGCTTTTGAAAAGACCTATGGCCGCTGGCAAGACCTTGACATATATAAGAACATGCCTAACAGAGACTGGCAGCATGAAGTGTTTGGTCGTAGTGCATTGAATAAGACCCATGCAGTATCTGTTACCGGCGGTTCAAAAGCAAGTACATTCAACTTAAACTTAAGTAATACAAAGGAAGATGGGATCATGCTGGAGTCGGGTTTTAAAAGAACATTGGCTTCTTTTAAATTCGATCACCGGGCTTCTGATAAATTTCGCGTTGGTTTTAATGCCCGGTACAGCCGGCAACGTGTTGATGGGGTAGGTACTTCAAGTACCGGATCGCAAGGTACCAACCGGTTACGTAATTCAGTAAGATATAAACCATTTGAAGTGCCCGGACAAGAAGGCAATAATACGGTGGATGAATTTGATGAGGCTTACGCCAAATTGACTAACCTCACCAACCCGGTAATGCTGGCGCATAACGAATTGAAATATGATTACCGGAACGATATCATTTTTAACGGCTATGCCAGTTACGATATCCTTCCCAATCTTACCGTAAAATCAGTATTGGGTATAACTGCCAACAATGCGAGAACCAATATTTACAATGGTCAGGTAACCAGTGTGGCACGTCAAAATGCCAATATGCCGGTGGTAAATATAAATACCGGTGAGAATTTTACACTTACCAATTCCAACACCATTACCTACAAACAAAATTTTGGCGATCATAAATTAGAGGTTTTAGGAGGTGAGGAAATGTACCAATCCAAATCAACTACTTTTAATAGTACGGTAAAATGGATCCCCGTTGATCTTACCGTTGATCAGGCTTTTGCCGGTATTCAAAAGGCAGCGCCATCAACAAATCAAATACAGGACCCGCCTACTACCTCACAATATGAAAACAAACTGATCTCTTTCTTTGGACGTGCTAACTATTCATACAAAGAAAAATTCCTTTTTACAGGAACATTACGGTACGATGGTTCAAACAAATTCCTGTATAAAAATGCGTTTGGCGCATTTCCTGCTTTTGCTGCGGCCTGGCGTATTTCGCAGGAACCGTTTATGGAAGACTTTTCTTTTATCTCTGATCTGAAGTTAAGGGCCAGTATGGGTACATCAGGTAATAATCGTATCGATAATGACCTTTTCAGAACAACATTCGGTACCAATACCAGCAGCTATGCCTTTGAAGAAGCAGTAACACCAGGTCTTGCACCACCAGCCCTGGCTAACCCTGAATTGAAATGGGAAACTACTGTTTCACGTAACCTCGGTCTTGATTTCACCATCCTGCGCAACCGCATCAATGGTTCTATTGATTATTATTATAACAGCACGCGCGACCTGTTGCTGAGTGTGAAAGTGCCTCCTACCAGCGGTTATACCGACCAGATCCAGAACGTAGGTAAAACCCTGAATACAGGGATAGAATTACAGTTAAGTGCCGTTGTATTAAATAAAAAGGATTTTACCTGGAATGCGAATTTTAATATAGCGCACAATAGAAATGAAATCGTAAGCCTGGGTAAAGACCCATTTGGGAACCCGCTTCAATCCTATAAAGTTCAATCTGGCTGGGTTAACGCCATGGAAGATTTCCTGGTTGAAGTTGGTAAGCCGGTTGGGCAGTATTATGGTTACGTAACAGATGGCTTTTATACGGTAGATGATTTTGATTATAATCCTTCTACAAAAGCGTATACGTTGAAAGCTGATGTGCCCAATAGCGGTGAAGCGGCGCTCGGCAACAAGGCCCCTCAACCTGGTGATCTGAAGTTGAAAAAACTGACAGATTCAAAGGATATGAAGATCACAACCGACGACAGGACCGTGTTGGGCAATGCTCAACCAAAATTCACCGGCGGTTTAAATCAGCAGTTCACCTATAAGAATTTCGACCTCAGCGTGTTTGTTAACTGGTCGGTGGGTAACAAAGAATACAATGCCAACAAACTGGAGTTCACTACTACGTATCAATATAAAGACAACAACATGCTGGCCATTATGAACGACCGGTACAAGTTGTTTGATGAGAATGGCCAAAAAGTAACTGATCCTACTACCTTAAGTGAAATGAACGTGAATGCCAAATACTGGACGCCTTCAACAGGTAACTACTTCCTGCATTCATTTGCCATTGAAGATGGGTCGTTCCTGCGCATTCAGAATATAACCCTTGGCTATTCCTTGCCACAAAGCCTTTTAAAGAGAACTAAAGTGTTTTCCAGATTCAGGATCTATGCAACGGTGAACAACCTGTACACCTTTACAAAATATACAGGTTTCGATCCTGAAGCAAACACCCGTCGCAGCAATCCGCTTACCCCTGGTATTGATTATGCGGCCTATCCCCGTAGCCGGTTTTTCCTGGGCGGTGTAAATGTTAGTTTTTAATAGGTAAATGTTTGTAGAGAAGTAAAAGAAAGGAACGCATTAAAAATTGTCAGATGAAAAAGAATACTTTAAATATATTATTTGCTGTAACCCTCGTTGGTTTATTTACAGCATCCTGCAAAAAATATTTGACCACCGATTCGCCTTCTGTCTTAACACAGGAATCTATTTTCAGCAGTGTATCAAATATGAACTCGGCTGTGATCGGTATTTATGCCATGCTGATCGGTGATAACAGCTATGGGAGCCGTGTTGCCACCTTATTCCCACAGTCGGCGGATGATATGAGAACCTCCGGTGATTTTAGCGCTACCGATCGTCGTGGTATCAGTTGTTATGGCGCCAGTCCCGATAATACCGATCTGAAAGAACCCTTCAATCAGTTATTCAAAGGCATTGAGCGGGCGAATATCTGTATCAAGTATATTCCTAAATCAGATCTATATATTAATGGGACCGATGCGCAAAAAGCCACTTTGCAAAAATTATATGGCGAGGCATTAACACTCCGGGCGCAGTTCTTTTATGAAGTTATCCGCAATTGGGGCGACATGCCGGCACAGTTTGAACCATCAGCTGATGTTACCAATTTGTACATGCCCAGAGTTAGTACAGATGTCCTGTACGATCAATTGCTTGATGACCTGAAAATTGCAGGCGATCTGGTACCCTGGCGTACTCAGTCTCCTGATCAAAATATTCGGATCACCAAAGGTGCTGTTAAAGGCCTGCGGGCAAGAATTGCGCTCGCGCGTGGCGGCTATTCTTTGCGCAACGATACACACCTGAATGAACGTCGGGCTGATTATAAGAAATACTACCAGATCGCTTATGATGAATGCAAAGAGGTCATCGCACATCCCGAACAACATTCGTTAAACCCGGTATATGAGAATATCTTTAAAACCCTGCATACGGCTAAACGGTTCGATGATGCACATGAGTTGATGTTTGAAGTAGGCGCTTTTGGCAGTAATGCCTCTACGGATAGTAAACTGGGTTATTATAACGGGCTTCGTCATAATGGCAATTCAAAATTTGGCCAAGGTGGTGGTGGTATCAATATTCTGCCTACCTATTTTTATGAATTCGATTCTATTGCCGACTGTCGTCGCGATGTAACTATTAATATGTTTGAAATTGATGCCGATAGCAAAAAGGTAATGAATACAGCAACTACCATGACCGATGGTAAGTTCAGGAGGTCATGGACCAGCATTGTCGATGCTTCGCAAAACCTGGCCATTAACTGGCCGATCCTGCGCTTTGCAGATGTATTATTAATGTATGCGGAAGCTGATAATGAATTAAATAACGGTCCTTCGGCTGATGCAATTACGGCTTATGAAAAAGTAAGAAAACGCGCCTATGTAGGGTATGAAAGCCAGATAGGAACAACGCCCACCGATAAAGATGGCTTTTTTACTGCTATTGTAAAGGAAAGATTACTGGAATTTGGGGGAGAAGGCATTCGTAAATATGACCTCATTCGCTGGAACATGTTGGGGAGCAAAATTACCGAAACCCGCCAGAAACTGCGTGACTTTAAAGACGGGGTAGGCCGCTATGCCAACCTGCCTTTATATGTTTACTCCAAAGCGGCTCCTTATAACGTGGCAGCTTCAACAGAAGAATTAAAGACCCTTGATCTTATTAACAATGAGTCTGTTTACAAGGCGTTGTTTACCCCAGGTTTGGGCGTTACACCAACCCCTGATAAAGCCTATGTATTAAAAAACTGGCGGGCTGCAGTGAATGAAGATTATTTGACCGGCGATGTGAAAGGATATGCGATAAAGTTTAAACCTAACGAGAGAGAGTTGTTCCCTATTCCTACCCATGCGGTAAATTCTAATTACAACATGGTTCAAAACAACGGATATTAACAGTGCCCAAACCGTAATGAAAAAACTTCCATTATGAAAATCAGAACACGTAATATACTCTATATACTTTTGCCGGTGGTTTCATTGACCCTGGTAAATACCTCCTGTAAAAAAGATAATAACCCTACAGAGCAGATGCGGATGTTTATGCCGCCGGGCGAGATAAAGGCAACCAGCGCTGAAACGTCTGTAACGCTTACCTGGAGTGCTGCTTTATACCAGCAATCAACGGATAAATCGATCACCTACACCGTACAGGTATCGAAAGACTCTTTATTTAATACAGTAGAACGTACCTATCTTACGGATACTACAGGTGTTATTATTACCCAGGACAGTATCCCGGTACGGAAAAAGTACTATGCCCGTATTAAAACAAATGGCAATGAGATTTCTCCTGAATCAAAATGGCTTACCAGCAGCTCGTTTAAAATAACCGGTGAACAGATCTTTAATGCTTTGCGCGATGCTGAAGTGAAAGAGACCAGCCTTACGCTCCGCTGGATTGTGACCCAAGGGCTAACCAAATTGGTTTTCACACCCGCTAGCGGAACCCCCATGGAAGTAGCAATAAGTGCAGCTGATATCAGTTCAGGGGTGAAAGTGGTAAACGGATTAAAAGGTGGCACGGCCTATGAAGTGGAAATTTTTCAGGGTACAAAAAGTAAAGGGTATTTAGCATTTACTACTACCGCTGCTACGGCCTATACAGTAGTTATAACACCTGCTGATAACCTGGTTACAGTTATTGATACCTGTTCAAATAATGCAGTGATTGGGTTGCAACCGGGCGTGTATAGTGCCGGCTCTAATAATTTTGTGGTAAAACAAAAGACCATCACCATCAAGTCGGTTTCAGGAAACACCTTTGATACGAAAGTTAACTGGAAAGAATTTACCCTGAAAGGGGCCGGCGCAGGAATAAAATTACAGGATATTGAATTCGATGGCCTGGCTTCCGGCGGACAGTACTTCTTAAACTTAACGGGTCTGAATTCAGATGCAGAAGCAGCGACGTTTACCAATATTGAAGTGACCAACTGTGTGATCCATAACATGGCTAATTGTTTATTAAGGGGCAACCGCGGCACTGGTGCTGCCGGGGATCATAAAATAGGCAATATCAAATTCAGGGGTTGCCTGGTATATGACAACCTGCTGGTTAGTGCATATACCTTGTTTACATTGGATAAACTGCAGTTTGCTTTATTGGATCTCTCGAATAGTACCTTCTATAATTATGGCCGGGACTTTATTGCTGCGCCGACAGCAGTTACGACTGGACCGATACCGCAAATTAATATTGATGGTTGTACTATTAATTACGGCGGGACCTCTGCAAAATATGTGTTGCTTGATGCAAATACCAATCCGGTTAATTTTACCACGCAAAATTCAATCATTGCCAATACCCCCAAAGCCGGCGGCACTGTAGCGACTACTCTTTTCCGCGGAACGGGAACCGGTACTACAATGAGTTTCTCTTATAATAATACATTTGGTTTGTTTACAGGTGCTGCAACTCCAACACCAGTAACATTACCAACAAGCTATGCATACCTGACAGCTACAACTAACCGTACCATTGATCTGGGCTGGACGGGTGCTACAACTGATTTTAAGTTACCTGCCGGGTCAGAACTGAGAACAGGTGGTAAAACTGGTGGTGTTATAGGCGACCCAAGATGGGCTTATTAACAATTGAAAAGGAATTGATCTGGTGATTTTATCACAGATTTGTAGGAACTATTTGCGTATGATAAGAAGAAATGTAATCGGAACAGTTTTTTGCTGCGTGTCCTTATTTTTTTCAGCAAAAGCACAAACTATTGCTTTCCCCGGTGCAGAAGGATTTGGCCAGTATACCACTGGCGGTCGGGGCGGTAAAGTGTTTGTTGTGACCAATCTCGATGACAGCGGTCCTGGTAGTTTAAGAAATGCAGTGGAAGCAAAAGAACCGCGGGTAGTTGTGTTCGCTGTTTCCGGTACTATTCATTTACAATCGAAGCTTGAAATAAAAGGTAACATAACCATTGCCGGGCAATCAGCGCCCGGCGATGGTATTTGCCTGGCTGATTATTCTGTGGGGTTGGCCGGTGATAATATCATTGTTCGCTACATGCGGTTCCGCATGGGCGATAAAAACCAGAAAGGCGGGATGGTAGACGGCAACGGTGGTGATGACGCATTTGGTGCAACCCGGCGCCGGAATATCATCGTTGATCATTGCTCGGTAAGCTGGAGTACCGATGAAGTGTTCTCGGTATACAATGGCGATAGCACCACCTTGCAATGGAACCTCATTGCAGAACCATTGAATTACAGTTATCACTTTGAAACAGGTGATAAAGATTATGAACGCCATGGCTATGGCGGAATTTGGGGTGGTAAACATTTGTCGGGCCACCACAATTTATTTGCCCATTGCAACAGCCGCAATCCGCGGTTCAATGGAACCCGTCAGGGCATTGAAGAGAATGTTGATTTTAGAAATAATGTGATCTACGACTGGGGTGGTAACAGCGCCTATGCCGGTGAAGGCGGTAATTACAATATGGTGAACAATTACTACCGGTATGGACCCAGCACCAATAAGAATGTAATGTACCGGATTGCGAACCCCTGGCGAAATACTAAAATACCTTATGGAAAATATTTTGTGGAGGGGAATTATGTAGATGGATCTGCTGAAGTGACCGGTAATAACTGGAAGGGCGTACAGGTTGGTGAAAAGCAAAATGACGATCCGGCGCTTGCAAAAGCAGACACGCCGTTCGCCATTGTACCGGTAACCACACAAAAGGCTAAAGATGCCTATGAATTAGTGTTGAAAAATGTAGGATGCAGTTTTAAAAGAGATACGCTCGACGAGCGGATCATCAATGAAGTAAAACACCGCGGTGGTCGCTTTGTAGATGTACAGGGTGGTTACCCGCATGGCACGGAATATGAAGCAACGGTAAAAGCATGGCCAACTTTAAAAACGTTGCCGGCGTCAGCCGATAAAGATCAGGATGGCATGCCCGATGCGTGGGAAACAAAACATGCCCTGGATCCCGCTGATGCCAGCGATGCATCGGCTTATAAATTGGATAAACAGTATACTAATATAGAAGTGTATTTGAATGAGTTGATTAAGTAAGGAGTTGATAGAGTTGATTGGGGTGATAGGATTGATAAAGGAAGTAGGAGGTAGTAGGATGGCCGATTCACCCATTGCCTTTCAAATGAAATAAACAACAATGAACAGGATTCTTTTTATAGCACTATTGACATTAGTTGCCTTCGCACTGCCGCCGAAAAAGAAGATCACCGTTTGGTTGATAGGCGATTCAACGATGTCTATAAAAGAAACGAAATATTACCCGGAAACCGGCTGGGGAATGCCCTTTGTTTATTTCTTTGATTCCACGGTAAAAGTAGATAACCGTGCGCAGAACGGCCGCAGTACCAGGACCTTCATGGAAGAAGGCCGTTGGCAGCCAGTAGTAGATGCCCTACAGGAAGGAGATTATGTGTTTGTACAGTTTGGCCACAACGATGAAGTGGAGACCAAGAAAAGCTATACCACCAAAGAGCAATTCAAAGCAAACCTGATTAAATATATAACTGATACCCGCAACAAAAAGGCCAATCCAATATTACTGACCCCCGTTGCCCGCCGTAAGTTCGATGCGGCAGGTCATATCGAAGGCACCCATGATGTGTATGCCCAGATCGTACGCGACGTTGCCAAAGAGAACAATGTACCATTGATCGACCTCGATAAAGAAGGACAGACATTGTACCAGCAATGGGGCGAAGACAAATCCAAATTGTTATTTAATCAGCTGGCCCCTGATGAGCACCCCAACTATCCTAAAGGAAAAGAAGATAATACCCATTTTAATGAACTGGGCGCCCGCATGATAGCCCAGATAGTCCTGAAAAACATCAGAAGTTTAAACCTTGAGCTTGTTGAACGTGTGAAGAAATAATTTACAAGTTAATAGGGTTGATGTAGGTGAAAGAGTTGACAAGTTAACCAGTTGCCAGGTTAACAGGGATACCTATTTAAATTTTTTGTTGTACAAAATAGTAAGTCGGAGATCTGAGCGCAGATGCCCTAATTGGGATTGATTTGCCCATTCAGGAATCTATTGCCGACTGCGGACTGCCGATTGCCGACTGCCGATTGCGGACTGCCGATTGCCGATTGCCGACCGCGGACTGCCGATTGCGGATTGCCGACTGCCGATTGCCGACTGCCGTTTGCCGATTCACGTTTCACGATATACAACCATACTAACGACTGCTTATGCGAAACTTTACACACCTTGTCACTGTACTGCTATGTAGTTTATTAACCATAGCTACACAGGCACAGCAACCTGCATTCCCGGGCGCCGAAGGCGCCGGTATGTATACCACCGGCGGCCGGGGCAGTGCAGGAACTCCTACTACTGTTTTTGAAGTTACCAACCTGAACGATGATAACAATCCCGGCAGCTTGCGGTATGCTGTAAGCACAGCTGCTGCTAACCGTACGGTAGTATTCAGGGTATCAGGTACCATTCATCTTACGTCAAAATTAAATATCAGGGACAATACTACCATCGCCGGACAAACAGCACCGGGCGATGGTATTTGTTTGGCCGATTATCCCGTTGTGATCTCTGGCAATAACGTGATCGTCCGGTATATGCGTTTCCGCATGGGCGATAAGAACCAGAAGAAAGTGGATGCAAATGGCGATCCGGTCGACGGGAGTGGTGGCGATGATGCCTTTGGTGCGTTGGGCCCCAATAACCTTATTATTGATCATTGCAGCGTAAGCTGGAGTTCAGACGAAGCCCTCACCATCTATCGGGGCGATAACCTTACCATCCAATGGTGCTTTATGAGCGAACCCCTGAATTTTTCCTATCACTTTGAAACGGGGGATGCTACTTATGAATATCATGGCTATAACGGCATCCAGGGTGGTAAGCGTGCTACAATCCACCATAACCTGTATGCCCATGCCAGGAACCGTAATCCCCGTTTTGCCGGTATCAGTACCTATTCTCCCAGTACAACCGGGGTTGAAAATGTAGATTATTACAACAACGTATTATACAACTGGGGTATCAATACCGTATATGGCGGGGAAGGGGGCAATTATAATGTAATGAATAACTATTACAAATGGGGGCCTAGTACTTCTTCTGGCGTAAGATATCGCATTTGTAACCCGAGTTTTTCAGCGACCATCCCCTGGGGTAAATGGTATGTGAACGGGAACTATGTAGATGGCTCAACGCAGAACACAAATAATAACTGGTCGGGCGTTGAAACGGGAACAACAGCTGCTGATACAGTACAGATAAAACAGACCAGTGCATTTGATCTGGGATTTCCTAAAAATATGGAATCTGCTATAGCCGCTTATAATGCGGTATTGTTATCTGGGGGATGTTCCTTACCCCGCCGCGATACATTGGATGATCGTATTGTAGATAACGTACGCAACAGGACCGGTCGCTTTATAGATGTGCAGGGCGGGTATCCACATGGTACCGCTTACAGCCTTACTGTAAATGCATGGCCCACGTTAAATTCAACAACGGCGCCGGTTGATACCGATCATGATGGTATGCCTGATGACTGGGAAACCAGCCATGGACTGAATCCAAATGACGCCGCAGACCGCAATGTGTACGATGGCTCCGGTTATACCATGCTGGAGAATTATTTAAATGGCGTTTCTACCAATAATACCAACCCGGTAATTGCAGTGGGGGGATCTCTCAATCCTTTTACCCAAATGATAGGCGCCCCTTCTGCTACACAAACATATTCAGTGGCCGGGTATAATTTATCGGCTAATGTTACCCTTACTCCTCCGGCCGGGTATCAATTATCGCTCGATGGCACTACCTGGTCAGGCAGCGCTAATCCAATTACATTAATACCTGTATCAGGTTCATTGACCAGCACCAATATACTGGTGCGCCTGAATGCCACGGTTGATGGGAATTATGATGGCAATATTATTCATGTCAGTACCAATGCCAGTACGGTAAATCTGGCGGTGACAGGTATTGCGAGTTCTTCTGTTTCCGGACTGGGTGTGTATCCTTCCATGGACGGTGGCTTTGAAAAGCAAACCATAGGGACTGTGTCAACAGCTGCTCCTTCCACTACCACTGCTTCTGTTACAACAGTCTGGACAACCAGTGGTAATGCAGATATTAAAAATGATGGTACAGCAAGGTCGGGCAATAATTATTTTACTTATACAAGTTCAAGTTTGAGTACGAAGAATAATTTTGCGCCATCACAGACCAGCCCTCTTTATCCGGCTAACACCAAATATATTGTTCAGTATTATTACCGGGCGCCGGCACCTGCCAGCGGCAACCAGGTAAGTGGTATGATCGCTGTTTCTGATAATGTAGCAGTCAGCGGTAATTTTGCTATTAACCATGCTACTGCGGCGTGGACGGCCACCAACAACGCCTGGCTTAAGGCCTATACCACCCGTTCTGTAAACACCGCTTATACGCCTGTGGTATTCCTTGCGGGTTTTCGATTCAATGGTGGTGGAACTGCAGCTATTGCAAAACCTTTCGATATTGATGATTTTGTGGTATATCCGGCAGACGATCAAAGTAATCCGGCTCCTGATGTCGCGGCGCCTGATGTAGCCACTGCACCATTGGCTACGGGCAATGCCAACAACAATTCCATTGCGTTAAGCTGGACAGCGCCCGCCACGGGAGTAGATGGTGGCGGTTATGTGGTGGTGCGCAGTACTTCAGCAACGCCGCCGGTCCCTAATGCCAACGGCATCTACATCGTTGGTAACAGTATGGGAACAGGATACCAGGTTGTTTATTTAGGTCCTAATACCTTGTTTACCGATGCTGATCCTGCTATCTCTCCAACAACAAAATATTATTATTACATTTTTACCGCGGATAAAGCCTATAACTATTCGGCCACAGCGGCTACCATAAACGTACAGATCGACGGCGGTTCATTACCCCCGCCGGCTGTTAGTACAACCGGCACCTTGTCGGCCTTTTCACAAACAACAGGGACGCCTTCTGCGGCTCAAACCTTTACAGTCTCTGGCGCCAACCTCACCGGTAATGTC
This sequence comes from Niastella soli, assembly GCF_017742245.1. Taxonomy (GTDB): domain Bacteria; phylum Bacteroidota; class Bacteroidia; order Chitinophagales; family Chitinophagaceae; genus Niastella; species Niastella soli. The sequence goes on along the minus strand of NZ_JAGHKO010000001.1, from coordinate 236,873 downwards.
ACTATTACTGCGCCCGCTAATTATCAATTGTCGACCGATAATGGAACAACCTGGAGCAGTTCAATGGTAACATTAACCGCTGTCAGTGGTGCAGTGGCTACTAAAACCATCTCTGTGCGATTGAATGCTGCCGCAACCGGTTCTTACGCTGGGAACATTGTAGTAAGCAGCACGGGTGCAACAGCCATAAATATAGCGGTGAGTGGTAACACGGTAACTGGTGGTGCTCCGCCACCAGCCGGGGTAAAAGCAATAGTGGCCAAAGATGGCAGCGGTAATTATACCAGCATACAGGCAGCTATCAATGCAGCGCCCACCGCACAAACCGCGCCTTATAAAATATATATCAGGAAGGGAAAGTATGTAGAAACAGTAACCATTCCCAGCAACAAACCATTTATTCAGCTGGTTGGGGAGAATATGGCCGAAACCATTATCTCTTACGATAATTATTCTGGAAAGGCCAATTCGGCTGGTGGTACCTATGGCACCTCCACTTGTGCCACCGTGATCGTTAATGCACCGGATGTAATGTTCATGAACCTGTCAATGGAAAATGCAACTGGCTATGGCATCAATGCCAATGCCGTAGTGCCGGCGCCGGGCGATGGGCCACAGGCCGTAGCGGTTTACACTACTTCAGACCGCGTTGTGTTTTATAACTGTCGCATGAATAGCGGACAGGATACCTACTATGGTGGTAACAACGCGGCTACCAGATGTTATTTCAAGAATTGTTATGTTGATGGAAACACCGATTTCCTGTTTGGGTCATCAACGATCATTTTCGATACCTGTATCGTTTATCCACGTACCCGGCTCGATAATGCCAGCGGCGGTTATGTAACAGCCGTTAATACCAAGGACGTTTCCGGTTATGGATATGTATTTCGCGATTGTAAGATCACCCAGAACAGAGGTTTTACCACTTATACGTTGGGCCGCCCCTGGCAAAATGATAACAGTACAGCCGATGCGGCAAAGTCACGCAACAAAACTGTATTCCTGAATACGACCATGGGTGCAACCATAAAACCCGAAGGCTGGAGCACCTGGGATGCAGGTACCAACACCAGTTATATTACCTACGGCGAATACAATTCAAAAAATTATGATGGAACACCGGTGAATGTAAGCAGCCGGGTTGCCTGGTCAAAGCAGTTGACAGCTACAGATGCTGCTAAGTATTATAACAATGACGAGGTGTTTACTAATGCCAATACGCCGGCTATGGCTGCCTGGAATCCTTTTAGTACCTGGGCTGAATTGGGCACAGTGTTTACCCCCGAATTGTCCGTTTCTAATCTGATCGCTAAAAAAGGAACAGGTACCACTGCACTTACCTGGAACCTTACCTGGCCAATGCCAGGTATTACCTGTGAACTCTATCGCAGTAATGACAAAACAAATTTCTCGTTGATAAACACACAGACAAGTACAGAAGACTATGCCTGTAATTTTAATTATGCTGAGAACATCCCACCGCCCGGTCAAACCTATTATTATATAGTAAGGGCTTCAAAAGCCGGGTATACCACAATTACATCAGATACGGCTTCTGTGACCAGTGTTCCTACTATCACGATATCGGGTACCCTGGGCAGTTTTTTACAGGGATTGGGTACGCCTTCTGCCATTCAAACCTTTGTATTGTCAGGCGCTAATCTCATGGATAATATCACCATTACCCCACCTGCCGGTTATCAGGTATCAGTTGATAATACCAACTGGTACAGCAGCGGGTCTCCGTTGATAGTAACACAATCAAATGGGATCATAGCCAATACGTATGTTTCAGTGCGTCTCAATGGTACTACAGTGGGTAATTACAACGGAAATATTGTAAATACTTCTACCAATGCAGCCAGTGTTAGTGTGGCTGTTAATGGGGCCATTCAGGCCGATCCTTTAGGTGCCGGCGCCGTTGTGTTGGAACAATGGCCCCTTACAGCAGATAACCTTGATGATGCAACGGTACGTGCTGCCGGTGTAGTGGGAACAACGCCAGACCTCAACAACCTGATGCTCTCAAATGGAACAACGGTGGTTGCTGTGCCTCCATATTCAGCCCTGCACGGACAGGCATTTGCCGCAGCAGCCGATGGCTCCTGGAACAATGGTGGTCCGGGTTCAACGCTAAGCAGAAAGCATTATGAGCAATTTACCGTAGTGGCGGCCCCTACGCATAGCCTGCGGGTTGATTCGCTGATCCTGTCCACTTCATTCTATAATACCTCCAGTGGTACCAAGGTGGCAGTGTTATATTCCAAAACCAATTTCAGGACCGATTCTACAGAAATAAAAGTAGCTGCTAAAAACGGGGTAACCCTTACGCCTGGTACCAACGGCACCTTCACCAATGCCTTTGATGTAAGTAACCAGACGGCCGGCAATACCGATGTGTTTGCCATGCTGGTAAATGGCTCGGCAGGTGTAACCGTAAAAGCAGGAGATACCTTGTTCTTCCGGATCTACAATTGTACCGGTTCAACCAGTGTAGGCAGGTATGTGAAGGTAAAAAATTTAATAGTGAAAGGTCTTGCTACCAAGAATCCGGCAAGCGGTGACTTCCGTACAGTGAAGTCTGGCGAATGGAGCGATATGACTACCTGGCAAAAATGGGATGGCGCCAACTGGGTAGATGGTATGGCTGCTACTGATTACCCTGCCTATGATAATGGCGTGAATGTGGCCACTATTCAAAACGGACATACCATTAGCTATACGCAGGCATTCACCAATGGCTTTGGTTATATTCAGAAAACGGTGATCGCTGCCGGTGGTCAATTGATCGTAGCTGCCGGTAAATCGCTCAAAGTTGCGGGTATTGACGGTACTACCATTGTGTTGCAGGTTGATGGTACATTGACCAATCTGGGTTCTATCGGAAGCAATGGTAAAGTGCTGTACCAGGTAAATGGTAAAATGGTGAATTCCGGTTCAATGAGTTTTAATACCGGTGACTCTGTTGCGGTGGGCGCTGCCGGCATCTTCCAGCATGATATGAATGGCAGTCTGCCTCCACGTATATCCTTTGCATCAGGATCAACCTTACTCGTAACCGGTATCAAAACGGCGCAAACCAACCTGTTTACAACGCCAACTACAGTAAGCAACCTGGTTTGGAATTGTGCCGGACAACAGAACTACTTCGCATTACGCAATACCCTCGCCGCAGTTACCGGTAATTTCACCGTGCAAAGCACCGGAACTACGTATGTTGCCTTATCGCAGGGAACAGCCACCTTACGGATTGGCGGCAACTATGTACAAACGGGCGGTAGTATATATTTCAATGAAAGCAATTCGGGAATTATAGATTCGCTGGTGGTTGCCGGTGACTTTACAGTGAGCGGTGGCACTTTCAATGCCAATATGAAAAACAGCGATCCGCTGTATATAAAGTTGAATGGCAGCAACAGGACATTCTCACACCTGGGAACTTTGGGTAATACCCATATTCTGGTGAACGGATATTATAATTTAGGCAGCAATCTTACTTTACCCACGGCCGGGTTTGGATTGGTAGTGAACGGAACATTAAATACTGGCACCTACATAGTAAGCGGCCCCGGCGCCACTACCATCGCTAACAGCGCCATTGTGAGCTTTGGTGCAGCAACCGGTATCGATGGCAACTTTGCCAACTCTGGAACAAAACAATACAGTATCAACGCAAATTATATTTTTAATGGTACGGCTGTACAAACCACTGGTACTACCATGCCTGCAGGCGTGCATACCCTTACTGTAAATAACAGTACAAACGTAACTTTATCGGCCCCATTAACTGCCGGCATAGTAAACCTGACCAATGGTAAATTGCTGCTGGGTGATAATACCCTCACCGATACAACTATTACAGGAAACGTTCCGGTGAATTATTTTGTAACGAATGGGACAGGTAAGCTTAGGCAATACCTGGGTGCTACAGCCGGTAGTATCCTGTTCCCCGTCGGTTCTTCTGTTACTTCATATACCCCAGCCACATTGAATAATACCGGAACTGCCGATAACTTCAGTGTGAATGTAAAAGACAAACTCGATTATGTTATAAGCGATACCACGAAGATCGTGCGTAAACAATGGACAATAACTCCCGACAATACAGCAGGCGCAGCCAATGTGGCTGTTTCCCTTGGATGGGTAACGGCCGATCAGGGATCTGCTTTCAATGCCACTACTGTCAAGTTCCTGAATTATAGAAATAATGCCTGGGCCGATATAGCAGGTGCCGTAACCGGCAGTGGGACAGCAGCAGTGCCTTATGTAGCTTCTGCTTCCAACTTTACCCAGTTTGGTGTATTTGTAATTGGTAATGCGGTGCCGGTGTCCACCATTGTTACAACCGGTGCATTGAATGCCTTCGCTCAAATAATAGGCTCGCCTTCTGCTACCCAAACTTATACAGTATCGGGCAATAACCTTACTGGTAATATAACCATTACACCGCCGCCTAATTACCAGGTTTCAATAGACGGTACGATCTGGTATAGTAATACATCACCGTTGGTATTAACACCTGCGGGCGGTAAGGTGGCCAATACCATCATCCAGGTTCGGTTGAATGCGGCTGCTGCGGGTACCTATTCCGGCAATATTACCAATACAAGTACTGGTGCAACAACCCAAAATGTAGCAGTTACTGGTATTACAAACGCTCTTATTGCCAATGTTAATATAAGTAAAGTGATCCTGGAACCGTTTTCGCAAACCCTGGGCAAACCAACAGATGCGCAAACCTTCCAGTTAACAGTTACGAATATCGGAGCTCCACTTACTATCACGCCACCTGAAGGGTATGAGATCTCTGCAGATAGCGGAAAAACATGGTATACTGCCGCTTCAGTGCCTTCAATTACTGCCGGTATTGGAAATGCTTTATCAAAGGTGGTAATGGTACGGTTGAATGCAACGGCCGCAGGTACCTATGATGGAAATATTGTAATACAAACGAATAATACCACCCCTGTAAATGTAGCAGTGACCGGCAATGCATATAATCCGTATACTATTAATCCGAACCCTGCTGAAAACTATGTGAATGTGTACCATCCCAAACTGTATACAGTAGCAGCCATCAGGATCTATAATATGAATGGCCGGGTGGTTGGATTGTTTTACAGCAAGCCGACAGCTAACTATACAACTATTAATATTAGTAATTTACCCAATGGTATGTATTTTATAGAAGTAGCGCGTCTAAATGAAAAAGTGTTATTGAAATTTATTAAACAATAACTTGTATTATTGACAACTAAAAAGAAGCTGACTGCGTCTTTTTAGTCCCGGACACAACCGTGCCATGGCATCCTGTGAAGGAAGCTGTGGCACGGTTGTTAAAACAATAAGTTGTTTCAGGGAAGCCTCAGCATTAATTTCATACGTCAAAAAAGACTGCATATGAATTATAAGATTGCTTGTTTATGGATGGCATTCGTAATAACCGGTTTTGTTTCGCAGGCGCAGGAATTCATCCCTTTATGGCCTACCGGTAAAATGCCCAATACAAAGGGTATGCGATTGAAGGATAGTATAAACAATGAACGATTGTTCCAGGTAGGAAATCCTGGGATGACAGCTTTCTTTCCTTCCATTCAGGAAAATAAACAATGCGCCGTGATCATTTGTCCGGGCGGTGGTTATCATCATGAGTCTTTTCAGATAAGCGGTTTTCAACTGGCCAAATGGTTTAATACCCTGGGCATAACTGCCTTTGTGTTGAATTATCGGCTGCCCCTTTCACCCGACCTGGTACATCGCGAACTGGGACCTTTACAGGATGCGGAACGCGCCCTGCGCATCATTCGCGCCAACGCCGGTAAATGGAATCTTCAACCCAACAAGATCGGTATCATGGGGGTGTCAGCCGGAGGACACCTGGCCGCCTGGCTGGGTAATACAGGAGATGATGTAGCGGCTATTGGTGATTCGCTCAATAATGTATCCTTTCGTCCTGATTTTACTATCCTGGTATCGCCAGTGATCTCCATGGGACCATACGCCCATAAAGGCAGCCGGGAAAATTTACTCGGCGCCAATCCCACCAAAGAAATGATCGATAAATATTCCATGGAGTTACAGGTTAAATCAACCACCCCCCCTTGCTTTATTGCAGATGCATTTAATGATAAAGCCGTTGACCCGCGTAATAGCCTGATGTTCTACCAGGCATTGCTGGAGAAAAATATTTCTACCAGCTTTCATGTGTTCCCGCAAGGCGGACATAACATTGCCCTGCGTAACAATCCGGGTTCCACACAACAATGGACAGCTTTATGTGAAGCATGGTTAGAAGAGATGGGATTCGTGAAGTATAATGAAAAATGAGAAAGGGGAGAATCTCAGAACATAGAACTCAGAACAAAGAACTAATAGGTATAGAATGAAAAAATTAGGTGTTTTACTGATGTTGCTTGTAACCGTAACAGCCGTATTCTCGCAACAACAAACATATCCGAAGTATTTAACAGTAGCGCAGGATGGTAGTGGCAATTATAAAACCATTCAGGAGGCGGTAAATGCCATGCGCGATTTTTCTCAGGAGCGTGTAACCATTTTTATTAAGAAAGGAGTGTATCATGAAAAACTGGTCATTCCTTCCTGGAAAACAAACATTGCATTACTAGGGGAAAGTCGCGATAGCACTATTATCACCAACGACGATTTTAGTGGTAAACCGCTGCCGCATGGCAAGGATACCGCAACCGGACGCGATAAATACAGCACGTTCAATTCTTATACAGTAATAGTAAAAGGGAATGACTTCAGGGCTGAGAACCTCACTATTCAAAATACGGCAGGTCGGGTAGGGCAGGCGGTGGCCTTGCATGCTGAAAGTGATCGTTGCGAAATTTTGAATTGCCGGTTACTGGGCAACCAGGATACGCTGTATGTGGGCATCGATAGCAGCCGTCAGTATTATAAAGATTGTTATATTGAAGGGACTACAGATTTTATATTTGGCCCGGCCACCGTGGTATTTCAAAATTGTACTATCAAAAGCCTGATGAATTCTTATATAACGGCCGCATCCACCACCATGCGCCAGGCCTATGGATTTGTATTTTTTGATTGTACGCTCATTGCAGATACGGCAGCGAAAAAAGTATTGTTGGGCCGTCCCTGGCGTCCACATGCCAGAACTGTTTACCTCCATACAAAAATGGGTGAGCATATTGCCGCTGCGGGTTGGGACAACTGGCGTAATCCGGAGAATGAAAAAACAGCCTACTATGCAGAATACAAAAGCGCTGGCCCGGGCGCCAATGCAACAGGCCGCGTTGGCTGGTCGCACCAATTAACTAAAAAGGAAGCTAAACAATATACACTGAAAAATATCTTTGGTAACTGGATGCCGGAGACTGAAGGTAAGAAGTAGGAGGTAGGAGGTAGGAAGTAAGAGGTAGGATGTAGGAAGTTGATCAGTTGACGAGGAAGAAATACAGGAGGCACAAAGAAGGAGGGTTGACGAGTTAGCCTTGGCGAGCGAACGAAGTGAGCATTAGCTGTCGATCCGCCAACTGTGAGAGAGAAAACGGATGTACCAATTGCCGCGTCGTGGGTTTTCTATTTCACGTTTCACGTTTGACGTTTCACGACTGGCTTCTGCCATTTGCCAGCCTGCCTTTTCACCATTGCCTACTGCCCATTGCCTTTTGCAACATTGAAGACTCAAGAAACACCATATAAATGAAGAAACTAATTACACTAGGACTATCCCTCCTAAGTTTGAACACCTTCGCTCAACAGCCCTATGTATCAAAAGTATGGGTGGCGGATAATAAGAATGGGACTTATAAGAACCCGGTTTTGTATGCCGATTATTCAGATCCCGATGCATGCCGCGTTGGCGACGATTATTATTTGATCGCCTCCAGTTTTGATGGTGTTCCAGGGTTACCTATTCTCCATTCAAAAGACCTGGTAAACTGGACCCTTATTGGTCATGCATTAAAACGCCAGCCACCTTTTGATCATTTTTCAAAGACCCAACATGGCAATGGAGTATGGGCACCAGCCATCCGCTATCACAATGGTGAATTTTACATTTATTACCCCGATCCTGATTTCGGCATCTATGTAGTGAAGTCAAAAAACATCAATGGTCCCTGGACAGAACCTATTATGGTAGAAGCGGGTAAAGGATTGATAGATCCCTGTCCGCTGTGGGATAATGACGGAAAAGTATACCTGGTACATGCCTTTGCAGGCAGCCGCGCCGGGATAAAAAGTATAGTGGTGGTAAAACGGCTCGACGCTACCGGTACTAAAGTGCTGGATGGCGGCGTAATGGTTTTTGATGGCCACGATCAGGACCCCACGCTTGAAGGTCCCAAGTTTTATAAACGCAATGGCTATTATTACATCTTTGCACCGGCCGGCGGTGTGGGAACCGGATGGCAATTGGCACTGCGATCAAAAAACGTATATGGCCCTTATGAAAGAAAAGTGGTGATGGACCAGGGCAGTACAACTATCAATGGCCCGCACCAGGGTGCCTGGGTAACAACCCAAACCGGTGAAGACTGGTTCCTGCACTTCCAGGACCTGGAAGCATATGGACGTGTCGTTCACCTGCAACCGATGAAATGGGTAAATGACTGGCCGGTGATGGGGGTTGACAAAGATGGCGATGGAAAAGGAGAACCGGTGACCACCTATAAAAAACCAAATGTTGGTAAAACCTACCCGGTGCAAACACCGGTGGAGTCTGACGAATTTAATAGCACTACAATAGGATTGCAATGGCAATGGCAGGCCAACCCCAAACCCTTTTGGGCTTTTCCCGGTAATGGCTACATGCGGTTGTTCTCCGGCATGGTCCCCGATTCAGCCAAAAACATGTGGTTTGTGCCCAATGTGCTGATGCAGAAATTTCCAGCCCCGGAATTTACGGCAACAGTTAAGCTGGATTTTAAACCCCGGCTCGCCGGAGAAAAGACCGGTTTGATAGTGATGGGATCTGATTATGCATTTGTTGGGCTTACCAAAAAGGAAGATGGCATTTATCTTTCCTATGTGGTATGTAACAAAGCTGAAGGTGGCAAGCCTGAACAGGAAAAGGTGATTGGAAAAATTTCCGGCTCCACTACCTATTTACGCGTACAAATAAGCAAAGGCGCCAAATGCAGTTTCTCGTATAGTGAAGATGGAAAGCAGTATATGGCTGCTGGTGAGGTGTTTTCCGCTGTGCCTGGCAGATGGATCGGTGCCAAGGTGGGACTGTTCTGCACCCGAACCACCGTTACTAATGATGCTGGTTTTGCAGATATAGATTGGTTTAGAGTCGAATAATATAATATGTAAACGTAAGGTGGGTCGCCCTTAAAGGGCGGCTCACCTTTGCATCAAAATAAAAGGTGAGCCACTCTGAAAGAGTGACCCACCTGCTCTTTCATTATATGTAAAAAATGCCTACATTTAACCCCGATTGATTGCTTATTGAAAAAGTATGACCATTGTCCTGCCACATATTCAACAAGGTATACATGCCGGAAACGAACAATGCCTGGCAGAGTTATACAAATTATTCAGTAAACGGTTGCATCACTTTGCCCGGGTGATCACCCGCTCGCCTGAGCTGGCTGAAGAAATTGTGGAGGATGTGTTTGTGAAATTATGGAGCAATCGTCATCGGATAAACGAAGTAGAAAATCTCACAGTATATTTATATGTAGCGGTAAAGAACAGGGCATTGAATGCCATTTCTCAAAAAGCGTCCGAACTCATCAGGGCGCCCTTCGATGACCTGGATATTGAAACCGGTCAAATAGCCACCGATCCTTATAATTTGCTGATCACTGCTGAAATGATGAAACGCATGCATCAGGCAGTAGAAAATTTACCTCCCCGTTGTAAAATGATCTTCAAACTGGTGCGCGAAGACGGCCTCAAACACCGCGAAGTAGCCGAGATCCTCAATATTTCACTCAATACAGTTGACGTACAAATGGCCATTGCGATTAAGAAAATATGTACAGAATTGCAGGTCAATAGGGCTACGAAAGAGTTCAATATACCAAAACAGGCTGAGCGTTAGGTTGTGAATGGTATTTCTAATTTAGATCTCCCTGAATGGATTCGGAATGGGAGTGAGGAAGTTATGGTATAAGCTGATTAGCAACGGATTAGGATAGCCGATTTTCTTCTGGTGACTATAATTAATTGAAGAGCAGTTGTTTAATAGCACTCTAACTCATTTTTTTTCGGGATTTCTTCGGATCTCTCTAGGGGAAACACCCGGTTTTCTTTAGGAAAAGCAAAACAAAAGCCGAACAAGATCCTTGTCAGATTTAGTGCAGATCCCAGGAAAATAGGGTATTTATATATTAAATAACCCACCGAAATGCTACCAGAATGCCATCCGAATCCCATAGCCTATGGCATTCGGATGGGATTCGGATGGCATTCCTATGGGATTCTGACCGGGGAAATGGCTTGTTGTAGTATATCTGGCGAGGATCTGACCAGGATAATCGAGCGTCTCAACCTAAGAACTCAATAACCTACAAACTCAAGAACTTGCATTCTCTGTCAACGCGGTAACCCTATCCCCTTGCTCCCCTCAAAAAAAAGTTCAAAATCCCTTAATGGTGTTTCCAAAAATGCCTGTCCTTCTATATAACAATGGCGCAAATGGAAACACCCGAAAGAATTTGGTTTTTATTGTCTCGCAATTTGAGCGGAGATGCCACAGAACAGGATAAGGAAGAACTGAACGACCTGATACAACAGTACCCTGAACTGATGCAGCAGTACGACATGCTGCACCAGCTATGGTCTGTAAATGCGCCTGCAAGCGAAGAACCCGTCACCAGCGACAAACTCAATCGCATATTACTACTGGCCGAAGCGGAGACCGCAGTGGGAGAAACTACAACCCCGGTAATCCGGATTAAAAAACAACGCCGGTTGTATTGGGCCGTGGCTGCCATCCTGGTACTGGCCGCAAGCGCCTGGTTGCTTGTTACCTGGAATAATAAACGACAGGCCCTCGCGGCTAATGAAGTGGTAGCGCCCAAAGGCAGTAAAACCCGCACCATTTTACCCGATGGTTCTACCGTGTGGTTAAACGCTGGCTCCCGGATTGTATATGCCAATTTTAATGGGCCCGAACGGGAAATAACCCTCGAAGGGGAAGCTTATTTTGATGTGGTATCGGTGATCTCACCTGCCACCCATCAGAAAAAACCATTCATTGTGCATGCCGGTACTATTGACATCAGGGTGTTGGGTACGGCTTTTAACGTTAAATCGTATCCGGAAGAAAGAACCATTGAGACCACCCTTATCAGAGGCCTGGTGAAAATAACCCGCAAGGGCGATACAAAGGGAGAACCAGTGTTCCTGCATCCCAATGAAAAAATTGTTTTACCCACCAGCAGTACCGATGGGGGAAATACCAATGAACCAGCCATTGCTACTAATCAGTCTGCTATCAAACAAATAATTCATATCGACAGTACCATAAAAGAAAGTGAACATATAGAGACCGCCTGGGTTTACAACCGGCTCGAATTTCGTGGCGATAATTTCGAGCAACTGGCCCAGAAGCTGGAAAGATGGTACAATATCAAAGTATATTTTGAAGACCCCGCCGCCCGTCAGTTGGTGTTCAATGGGTCCCTTCAAAATGAAACAGTTGAGCAGGCTTTTACCGCATTAAAAGAGGCGGTCCCCTTCAACGTTAGGATAGTTAACAATGAGGTATTTATAAAATCGACGAAATAAAATATGGATTCAACGTAACCAAAAAAACGGAGAATGTTGGCAGCATTCTCCGCGCATTACAGGTTAGTTCTGATGTGTTTTCTCCACAACCCGCTGGCAGGCGGGAGGGGAAGTGATTTTTTAACCCATAATAATACTAATGTATGAAAAGTTTTAGAACGGGCATAAAAAGCCCGTTGCTTTCCAATGCGCTGCTTGTTATGAAAATAACTACTTTCTTATTACTTGTTGGTGTGCTGCAGGTGTCGGCCCGGGGATTTGGTCAGGATAAACTGAACCTCCGGTATAAAAATGCTGAAATAGCCGGTATCCTCGTAAATATCGAGAAGCAATCCAACTATCGGTTCCTGTACAATAATCAATTGTCGGCCATCAGACAAAAAGTGACCATCAACCTGGAGAATGTCGATATTCGTCAGGCGCTCGACAATTTGTTTTCCCAAACCATACTTACTTACCGGTTCATGGCCAATGGCCTCATTGTGATCAATGAGAATGCCACGAGTCAGACCGCTGAGAAAAAGATAACGGGAAAGATCACTGACCCAAACGGCGCGCCGCTCTCAGGCGTAACCGTAACTATAAAAGGATCAACAAAAGCCACCACCACCAATGAGCAGGGGGTGTTCACCCTTACTGCCGATGACAATGATGTACTGGTATTTTCCTATGTAGGTTATGAATCACAGGAAATGAAAGTAGGCGACAAAACGCAGATCAGCCTGTCGCTGGTTTCTGCCGCTTCAAGCCTGGAGAACATCGTGGTGATCGGTTATGGTACGGTAAAGAAAAGAGACCTTACCGGTGCGGTAGTATCGCTTAAAGGCGATGAAGTAAAAAAAGTACCCGCAGGTAACGTAATGGAAAGTGTGCAGGGTAAAGTGGCGGGGGTAGATATTACCCGCACCAGCGGCGGTGCCGGTTCAAACGTGAATGTAACTGTACGGGGTAACCGGTCGATCCTCGCGCAAAATACACCCCTGTTTATTGTAGATGGGATCCAATATGCGAACTTTCAGGATATTAACCCCAACGATATTCAGTCGATGGAAGTATTGAAAGATGCTTCTTCCACAGCTATCTATGGTTCACGCGGCGCCAATGGTGTGATCATAATTACCACCAAAAGAGGCGCCAGTGGAAAAGTAAGAGTGGGCGCCAATGCTTATTATGGAGTGAATAAAGAAACAGGTTATCCTGTTCCCATGAACGGTCCGCAGTTTGCCGAATTAAAACGTCAGGGTGCCCGCACAGCCGGTACCTGGAAATCTTCGGCAGATGATGCCGGCCTGTTTAAGGCAGATCTGACAGCTGCAACAGACGGAACTTCAACCTACTGGCCAGGCCTTTTATTAAAAGATGGCTCCCAGCAGGATTATGGAGTGAACGTAGCTGCCGGCAGTGATAAAACAAAAGTGTTCTTCTCATTCGATTATTTTAAAGAAAAAGGATTACTGAACAATGATTTCTCAGGTCGTTATACCTTACGCCTCAACGTCGATCAAACGGTTATTGGAACGTTTAAAGTAGGATTGCAAAGCCAGTTAACTTATTATGATGAGAACAGACGTACCGATAACGTATTGACCGTAGCCAACAAGGTAATACCTTACTATGTTCCATATGCGGCAGATGGTTCATTGATCAGACTGCCGGGTAACGCCAACCAGGTAAATCCGTTGCTGGAAGAACAACCAGGAGCGTATATCAATGAATTCAACACTACGCGGCTTTTGTCTTCTGCTTATGCAGAATGGAAACCATTCAGCAACCTTACCTTGCGTTCAAACCTGGGCATCACCACCGGTAGTTCCCGCAATGGTTTGTTCATGGGCGAAAATACCATTACCCGTTTTAATTCAACCGGGTCGTTTGCAAAAGTTACCAATGCCACGCAGGCCGATCTTATTTGGGAAAATATTATTTCCTGGAATAAGAAATTCGGTGATCATACCCTGGATGTCACAGCTGTTACAAGTTATATTTCAAGCAAAGTGGATAGCTCTTATGCGCAGGGAACAGGGCAGCTTATCCCGGGCCAGGGCTGGCATGCTTTGTTGAATAACCCATTGAACCTGGGTATTTGGAGTAATTACATTGGTAACAACCTCGTATCAGGCGCCTTCAGGGTGAACTATGGTTTCAAAGGAAAATACCTGTTAACGTTAACGGGCCGTGCCGATGGTTCCTCTGTGTTATTGAAAGAGAACCGTTGGTCGTTCTTCCCTTCTGCGGCAGTGGCCTGGCGCATAATCGATGAAAATTTTATGCAGGAGCAGGGTTTGTTCAGCGATCTGAAGTTGCGCGCCAGTTATGGCATAGCAGGTAATGCAGCTGTTAAACCCTATTCAACCACCACAGGTTTAATACTCATACCCTATTCATTCAATGATATCAGTATGCTGGCCTATGGGTTTGACCCGCAAAATGGTAACCGTAACTTGAAATGGGAACTGACCGGTACACAGAACATCGGATTAGATTTCGGGTTGTTCAAGAACCGGATCACCGCCAGTGTAGATTATTACGATTCAAAAACCCGAGACCTGTTGTTGCTGCGCCCACTGCCAAGTACATCGGGCCATACCAGGGTAGTAGAGAATGTGGGTAAAACCCGTAACAATGGGGTAGAAGTTTCACTGCGCACCGTGAATGTGCAAAACAAAGACCTTACCTGGTCAAGCGCTATTACTTATACCCGTAATAAAGAACGCATTACTGACCTGCTGAATGGCAAGAATGATGTGGCTGGCGGTCTGTTCATCGGTTCCCCGGTAAGATCGTTCTATGACTATAAAAAAGAAGGCATCTGGCAAACAGAAGATTCTGCACTGGCCAGAAGTTTTGGTTATAAACCCGGCGACATTCGTGTAGCTGACCTGAGTGGTGATAAAGGTTCGCCCGATGGTAAACTCGATGCCACCTATGATAGAACCGTAGTAGGTTCAGCCGTTCCTAACTATACGCTCGGTTTTAGCAATGATGTCAGTTACAAAAACTTTGACCTGAATGTATATGTATTCGCCCGGATAGGTCAAACCTTTGTATCGGATTATGCCAACAAGTTTGAGCCTAACGCCATTGAAAATGGCGCCAATGTTAATTACTGGACACCCGAAAACCCATCGAACGATTATCCTCGTCCGAACGCAAATATCTCAAGAGCTTCCCTGCCGTTTGCTACAACTCTTGGCTACAAGGATGGCTCTTTTGTAAAGATCAGGAACATAACCCTGGGGTACACGCTTCCAAAAACAGTAAGTCAGAAATTCCATGTCAACAATTTACGCTGGTATGTAAGCGCCAAAAACTACTTCACGTTTGCCAAACAAAAGGATTACGATCCGGAAGGCGAAGGTTCGTTTGAACGGCCATTGACCAAGCTGTTGGTTACCGGCTTAAATATTGAATTCTAAACTTTATTCATTCTAGATATAATTAAAATGAAAAACAGTATAAATAAAGTCATGGGTTTTGTGCTGACGGGATCGCTGATTTTTACGGCATGCGATAAAAAGCTATCAGAATATAACCCCACCGGCTTAACACCCGATGCTACTTATACAACTGCCAAAGGTTTTGAGACCCTGGTAAATGCAGCTTATACCTATACCCGTTTCTGGTATGGAAAAGAAGAAGGATATAGTTTATCAGAAATGGGTACCGACATCTGGACGAATGGTACAGGCGATGTGTTCCCTCAATTATCCCGGTACGATAACCTGCAGGGCAGTAACACCGCGGCATTGACCCTGGAATGGGACAACTTTTATGCAGCCATCTATTTATGTAATACCGGTATTTCCAAAATTGGCGAGATCCCGGATTATACCGCTAAACAAAAATTACAACGCGAAGCAGAGTTGCGCTTTATGCGTGCTTTCTACTACTGGCATATTGTAGAGACCTGGGGTGGTGTACACTTTACTACCGAGGCTACGGCGCCCGGGGTAATTGAATCAACCGCCAACAAAACACCGGTTGAGACATTCTACACCCAGATATTTGAAGACCTGAATTATGCCGTAAAGAATTTACCGGCTACCACCACTGACTATGGCCGGCCTACGGTTACTATTCCCGTGGCCAAAGCATTTTTAGCCCGGATGTACTTAACCCGTGGCATGAATACAGAGGCGGCTGCCATGGCGAATGAATTGATTAAGAATCCTGATTATATGTTGTTGCCCAAATTCGCCGATCTGTGGAGCATGAGCAATTTGAAGAACAAGGAAGTGATCTGGTCCATTGACTATTCAACCAACCTGGCCAATAACGACCTCTCCTCATCAGCCTATCCAAGTGGCCATAGCCGTGGAAGCAACAACGGCCATATGTTATTCACCCAGGTGTACGACCAGGTAAATACCAGCCTGTTGGTGCGTGATATTCCCAATGGCCGTCCCTTTAACCGGTATATGCCCACCAAAACCTTGTTGGACCTGTTCAATGAAACGGACGATTCCCGGTACCTGGCTTCTTTTCAGGTTGCATGGTTATGTAATAAGGAAGCCCGTACGGCCGGAAACTCTTTCAACACAAAAGATACTTTCGATTTCAAGCTGGGCGATACCGTTTGCTACACTTCAAAGAGCACGCTTACGGCCGCTTCAATGAATGGCAAACACTATACTACTTATGATATTTCCCGGGTGTATAATGCTGCTGGCGTTCCAACAAACAGAAAGTTTTATATCTCGCTGAAGAAGTTCCTGGACCCAACCCGTGGTTCATTCAACGAGGCCCAAAGCGCCCGTGATGTCTTTGTGATCAGGCTGGCCGAAATGTACCTGATTGCCGCAGAGGCCAATTTCAACCTTGGCAAGCCCGATGTGGCTGCCGGTTTGCTGAACACCCTGCGTACCCGGGCAGCCATTCCAGGCCATGAAGCCGCCATGCAGATCACGCCGGCCCAGGTTACCCTCGATTTCATCCTCGATGAGCGGGCCCGGGAGCTGTGCGGCGAACAACTGCGCTGGTTCGACCTGAAACGGACAAATAAATTAATCGACCGGGTTACCAGACTAAACCCCGATGCCGCCCAATACATAAAGGGCTATCATACGGTGCGGCCTATTCCGCAATCACAGATAGATGCGGTTACTAATAAGAGCGAATTTGCCCAAAATCAGGGCTATCAATAACAGTACAGGAGTTAAAGATTCGGTTTTACTACAGGAGGTTTCTTTCATAATTTTGCTGGCAGTCGCGTAAAGGGGTATGGTTCTGGGTAATTTACGTTGATTGCCAGCATTTTATTTCTGGCTGGTATGTTATCGTTGCCGGTAACGTTTGCGTAAATAAAATTCTCTATTCGTTTCGGTGGGTTTAAATATCTGTGTACACTTGCCCTTGAAAAACAGGTATTAACGGGTTACAGGTTGTCGCGCCTGAGCGCGGTGACCTGTACCTTATTATCTCGAACGATTGTCTTGCAAAGCGCTGAAAGCATATTTTACCTTTTCCAGATACAAAAACTACTGCAAGCGAACGCGCAAATCGTTAAATCATCGGGTTGGTTCCTCGGGGCTCAATACCTTTGCATTTTAAAATTTATTGAAGTAAACATCGTGTAATGAACAATTGGTTTAAAGCAGCAGCAGTACTTGGTTTAATGGTTTGTTCATCCGGTTTATCGGCCCAACAATTACCGGTCATCCAGCAAACCAGTTTCAAAAAAGATTCTTCTTATATTACCAAATTTGGAGCCATTGCCGATGGTCAAACGTTAAATACGCAGGCCATTAATGCTGCTATTGATGCCTGTAATAAAAAAGGCGGTGGCGTTGTCGTTATCCCAGCCGGTCTTTGGCTTACCGGTCCCGTCGTATTAAAAAGCAATGTAAACCTGCACCTGAAAAAAGGAGCGCTGTTACAATTCACAAAAGATTTTAACCAGTACCAACTGGTAGAAGGCAACTGGGAAGGCATCCCTCAAATGCGTAACCAGAGCCCCGTATCGGCTACCAATGCCACCAATATTGCCATTACCGGTTTCGGTGTTATCGACGGCGGCGGCGAAGCCTGGCGCCAGGTAAGAAAAGAAAAGCTCACCGAAAGCCAATGGAAAAAATGGATCTCAGCAGGTGGTGTGGTAAGTGCAGATGGCAACTCCTGGTACCCCTCTGAACAGTGGTTACAAGCTACTAAAATGAAGAACGCCGGTGAAATAACCCCAGACAAATCACCAGAATTCTATAAAAGCATAAAAGATTATCTGCGTCCCAACCTGATAGTGATCACCAAATGTAAAAAGGTATTACTGGAAGGCGTAACTTTTCAAAACTCCGCCGCCTGGTGTTTGCACCCGCTCATGAGTGAAGACCTCACCGTAAAAAATGTTACCGTAAAGAACCCCTGGTTTGCACAAAATGGCGATGGCATTGATGTAGAAAGCTGTAACCGGGTATTGATCGAAAACAGTTCATTTGATGTAGGCGACGATGGCCTTTGTATGAAGAGTGGTCGTGATGAAGCCGGCAGAAAAAGAGGCATGCCCACCGAGAATGTAATTATCCGCGATTGCAAAGTATATCATGCACACGGCGGTTTTGTAATTGGCAGCGAAATGAGCGGCGGTGCCCGTAATATCTGGGTCAATAACTGTACGTTCATTGGTACTGATATCGGCCTGCGTTTTAAAACAACCCGCGGCCGGGGTGGTATTGTTGAAAATATCTACATCAACGATATCACTATGATCGATATTCCTGGCGAGGCCATCCTGTTCGATATGTACTATATGTCGGTTGATCCCGTAGCCCTGGCAGGTGAAAAACGCGAACTGCCCAAAGTAGAAACATTGCCGGTAACAGACGCAACTCCCCAGTTCAAGAACTTTGTAGTAAAGAATGTGGTTTGCAATGGCGCGGCCAAAGGCATCTTTATCCGTGGCATTCCTGAAATGCATGTGAAAAATGTTCACCTCGAAAACATGAAACTGCAGGCTGATAAAGGCATAGATTGCCAGGAAGCTTCGGGTATTACCTTTAAGAATATCTCGATCCTGAGCAAGGAAACCAATCCGGTGGTAGACATCATTAACAGCGACCACCTCACTTTTGATAAACTGACCTATTCCAAAAATTCTGAATTGTTGTTCCGCGTAGCGGGCGACAGAACCAGGAATATCAACATTCAGAACACCGATGCCTCAAAGGCCAGGGAGAAAATTCAATTTGAATTCGGAGCATCTGAGCAAAATGTAAGTACAAAATAAATACCCTTACAGGTTACCTGTTATCCCGATCAGCGGGATTTCACAAAGGGCTTGCAACCTGTAACCTAAAACTTGCAACTTGGAACTTGGAACAAAAAAAACAACCATGAAGATTTCTCACGCATTGATTGTCATAGGTACGGCATGCTCTTTAACAGCTTCCGCCCAGCAGGGGACAGCTGTTACCGGAGTAACTACTTCAGGAAAACAGAACTGGTCACAGGGAATGGCAGCTTCGGTAATGGGGTGGTGGAATGATTCCCTGGCGCAAAAACCCGCCCATTGGAGCTATGATATGGGTGTTGTATTAAAAGGTATGGAAGCACTGTGGAAAGCGACCGGCGACGCTACCTATTTTAAATACATCCAAAAAAGCATGGATGTCTGGGTGAATGAAGATGGTACTGTCAGAGGCTACGATCCCACTGAATTTAATATCGATAACGTAAATGATGGCAAACTGCTGCTGACCTTATACCGGGCAACTGAAAAGGTGAAATATAAAAAAGCTGCCGATCTATTACGCAGCCAGTTACAAAACCACCCCCGTACAAAAGAAGGCAGCTTCTGGCATAAAAAAGTTTACCCCTGGCAGGTATGGCTCGATGGTTTGTATATGGGCCAGCCCTTTTATGCTGAATATGCCATGTTGTTTGGAGAAGACACCGCATTTAATGATATCACCCGCCAGTTTGCAGCCATAGAGCGGCATACCCGCGACTCCAGGACCGGTCTGTTGTACCATGGCTGGGACGAGTCGAAAGAACAAAAATGGGCCAACAAACAAACCGGTAACTCCCCTCATTTCTGGGGCCGTGCACTGGGCTGGTATGGAATGGCCCTGGTTGATGCACTGGATTATTTCCCGGCCAATCACCCCGGCCGCGATACCCTCATTGGTATTTTGAACCGCTTTACAAAAGCCGTTACCAAAGTACAGGATGCCAAAACCGGTCTTTGGTACGATGTGGTGGATATGCCCACTACCCCCAAAAACTACCTGGAAGCTTCTGCCTCCAGCATGCTGGTGTACACCATAGCAAAAGGTATTCGTAAAGGGTACCTGCCTGCAAACTATTGGTCAAACGCCAAAAGAGGTTATGAGGGCATTTTAAAAGCCTTTGTTGATAAAAACGCCAAGGGCGAGGTGCAGTTAAAAGGCACGGTAAAAGTATCGGGTTTGGGTGGCAACCCTTATCGCGATGGCAGCTTTGAATACTATATGAGCGAACCCGTTATCGTGAACGACTGGAAAGGAATAGGCGCCTATTTACTGGCTGGTGCCGAAATGGAAAACCTGCCTGCCGACATGCCGGGTAAAGGAAAAACGGTAACAGTAGACTATTACTTCAACCACGAAGACAAAAAAGAACTGAATGGGTTTAAATACCCCACCCATTATACCTGGAACGAGATGAGCAACAACGGTTTCAGCTTGCTGGGCGATATCTTCAGCAGCTACGGCGCCAAACTCAGTACGCTGGAAGCTGCGCCTACAGCCGCCAACCTGGCCAAAACCGATGTATACATCATTTGCGATCCGGATGGGTTGAAAGACAATAAGAACCCCAATTATGTGAATGAAGAGCATGTGAAGGCGCTCACCGCCTGGGTACAAAAAGGGGGCGTGCTGGTCTTAATGGCCAATGACAGCGCCAATTGCGACCTGGCCCATTTCAACAAACTCGCCAACGCATTCGGCATAAACTTCAGCACCCGGGGCCGCAACTTTGTACAGGGCAACCAGTACGAAACAGGGGCAGTGCCCATTCCCGCTGGTAACGAAGTGTTCAAACAAACCAAAAAGGTGTACCTGAAGGAAATAAGCATCCTGGAAACAAAGGCCCCCGCCAAACCATTGGTTAAAGTTGATAATGATATAGTGATGGCCACTGCCAAATTAGGCAAGGGAACTGTATTCGCCGTAGGCGATCCCTGGCTGTACAATGAGTATACTGATGGCCGAAAAATACCCGCAGAATACGAAAATGCCAAGGCTGCTTATGAATTGGCCAAATGGCTGTTACTGCAGGGAGTAAAGAAATAATACATTACCGGCTGGTTGTCATCATACTGAAAGGGACAAAATGGGCCGGTACAAGGAAAGTGCAGGATAGAATTTAGAAGAAATCTGTGCATTTTTATGGATGGTCGAATTACCGCCGCGCCCAAACAGTGGGGCGGTCCATTAAACAACAAATAAAGAATTACAAAATTTAAAGCGTAGAGTATGATCCTTTCGAGGTACAACCTGAAAAATATCAGTGCGCAGGATATAGAAGCACCTGCAGATTCAGTTTTTGATCTTCCTGAAAAAGTATTGCAGTTTGGAACTGGCGTATTATTGCGCGGGTTGCCTGATTATTTCATTGACAAAGCCAACCGCCAGGGCGTTTTCAACGGCCGGGTAGTAGTGGTGAAATCAACTGACAGCGATTCTTCTGCATTTGATAAACAGGATGGATTATATACTCTATGCGTGCGCGGTTTGGAAGGTGGTAAAAAAGTTGAAGAGAACATCATCAATTCTTCCATCAGCCGGGTGCTGAGTGCAAAGGACGAGTGGAGCGAGATCCTGCAATGCGCTCACAACCCCAACATGCAGATCATTATTTCCAATACTACCGAGGTAGGTATTCAACTGGTACAGGACGATATCCATCGCCTGCCGCCCGTTAGCTTCCCCGGTAAACTGCTGGCGTTTTTGTTAGAGCGCTACAAAGCATTCGACGGCAGCCGCCAGAGCGGAATGGTGATCGTTCCAACAGAACTGATCCCCGATAATGGTAAAAAGCTGGAGTCCATTGTACTGGAACTGGCCCATTTGAATGGTCTTGATGATACCTTCATCCAATGGCTCGAGAACTGCAATTATTTCTGCAGTTCCCTGGTTGACCGCATTGTACCCGGTAAACCTGATAACGCCACCCGCGAGAACCTGGAAAAACAGTTTGGTTATAAAGACGAACTGCTCACCATGAGCGAAGTATACCGCCTGTGGGCTATCGAAGGCGGAGAACATATAAAATCAGTATTGACCTTTGCATCTGTTGATGAAGGCGTGGTAATTGCCCCCGATATCAACCTTTTCAGAGAACTGAAATTACGTATGTTGAATGGTACGCATACATTATCGTGCGGACTGGCCTACCTGGCTGGTTTTGGAACCGTGAAACAGGCGATGGACGATGCAGCGATGCAAACATTTATCAGCCGTTTGATGTTAAATGAAATAGCTACCGGCATTCCTTATGATGTAGAACAGGGCGTTTCCCAAACGTTTGGAAGTAAAGTACTCGATCGCTTCGCCAATCCGAATATTGAACACCACTGGATCAACATTACCATGCAATACACTTCAAAAATGAAGATGCGTAATGTGCCCGTGATCCTGAAATATGCAGAACGGGTAAAAGCAGTGCCTGAGAATATTGCTCTGGGATTTGCCGCTTATCTGTTATTTTTGAAGCCCGTAAATAAGAAACAGGACAAATATTACGGCGAATGGCAGGGTAAAGAATATCATATTCAGGATGATTTTGCCCCTTATTTCTTCGAAAAATGGAGCAAATTGAAACCTGCCCAACTGGCCGATGAAGTACTGGCCGACACCTCACTGTGGGGATCCGACCTGAGCGCCATCCCTGGCTTTGCCCAGGCTGTAAAAGACAACATGGCCGCATTACTGGAAAACGGCGTAGCTAAAACAATTCAACATCAGACCCAAAAAGTATTGGCATAAATATGAAGAAAAAGGTCTTAAAAGTACATGCAGATGATAACGTGGTAGTAGCACTTACCAATTTATCGAAAGGTGAAACCGTATCGTTAGATGGAAAGGAATATACCATAACAGATGACATCGCTGCGAAACACAAGTTCGTAGCTGCCGATCTGCAGGCAGGCGACTCCATCATCATGTATGGCGTATTGGTGGGAAAAGCCCAGTCGCCCATTAAAAAAGGCGGGCTTATTTCTACTGCCAATGTAAAACACGCAGCAAACGACTTTGAAATAAGCGCCCAGCGCAATACAGACTGGAAAAAACCAGATGTATCGAAATTTGCCGGCCGCACCTTTATGGGCTATCATCGCCCCAATGGTGAAGTGGGTACCGCAAACTTCTGGCTGGTTATTCCCATGGTATTTTGCGAGAACCGTAACCTCGACGTATTACAGGAATCGCTGGTACGCGACCTGGGTTATGGCCGTAACAAAAAATACAAATACCAGGCGCAACAACTCATTGACCTGTATAAAACCGGAAAAAGCGTTGAAGACATTCTGAACGCCGATATCCGCACCAGCGCCAGCGAAGACAACGCCCAGCGTTTATTCCCTAACGTAGATGGGATCAAATTCCTGAACCACGAAGGTGGTTGTGGTGGTACCCGGCAGGATGCACAGGCTTTGTGCGGTTTGCTGGCTGGTTACATCACGCATCCCAACTGTGCAGGTGCTACCGTACTGAGCCTGGGTTGCCAGAATGCGCAGGTATCTATCCTGGAAGAAGAGATCAAAAAACGGGATGCTAATTTCAGCAAACCCTTATATATACTGGAGCAACAAAAGATCGGGTTAGAATCTGATCTGCTGGCTGCTGCCATCAAACATACTTTCGCAGGGCTTATCGTTGCTAACCAAACCAAACGCGAACCCGCTCCATTAAGCAAATTGTGTATTGGGCTCGAGTGTGGCGGTAGCGATGGATTCTCTGGTATCTCTGCCAACCCCGCCATCGGTTATACTTCTGACCTGCTGGTAGGACTGGGTGGTTCAGTAATTTTATCTGAATTCCCTGAGCTGTGCGGTGTAGAGCAAGGCCTGAGCGATCGTTGCGTACAGGTTGACATCGCCACAAGGTTCTCAAGCCTGATGAAAACCTATAATGCAAGAGCTGTTGCAGTAGGCAGTGGCTTTGATATGAACCCTTCACCCGGTAACATCAAAGACGGTTTGATCACCGATGCAATTAAATCAGCCGGTGCTGCTAAAAAGGGTGGTACTTCCCCCGTAACCGATGTACTGGATTACCCCGAAAAAGTAAGCAAGCCAGGTTTGAACCTGCTGTGTACACCCGGTAATGATGTGGAATCAACCACCGCCGAAGTGGCCAGTGGCGCCAATATCGTATTGTTCACTACCGGTTTGGGAACTCCTACCGGTAACCCAATAGCCCCCGTGGTTAAATTATCGAGCAATACCGTGTTGTATAATAAAATGCGGGACATCATCGATATCAATACGGGTACTATCATTGAGGGTGAAGAAACCATTGAACAGGCTGGTGAGCGTATTCTGGATTATGTGATAAAAGTGGCCAGCGGTGAACTGGAGATCAGCGCGGTTCGGCATGGTCAGGATGACTTCATCCCCTGGAAGAGAGGAGTATCATTATAATATTATTATAAACAAGGCTCTCGACATGTCGGGAGCCTTTCATTTACCAGACACCAATGAAAAAGTTTGTTGACGAGCACTTTTTATTGCAAACACCCACTGCGCAAAAGCTATATCACGAGTTTGCCAAGCAAATGCCCATTATAGATTATCATTGCCATTTACCTCCCGATCAAATTGCCAATGATACCCAATTCCAGAATTTAACCCAGGTATGGCTGTATGGCGACCACTACAAATGGCGCGCTATGCGTACTGCCGGTGTTAATGAAGACTATGTTACTGGTGGTAAAAGCGACTTCGAGAAGTTTGAAAAATGGGCCGCTACCGTTCCTTATACTTTACGCAACCCATTATACCACTGGACGCACCTGGAACTGCAACGCTACTTTGGCGTTGCCGATATCCTGGATGCAAAAAGCGCTAAAAAGATCTACGACGAGTGTACCGCCAAACTGCAAACAAAAGAATATTCCGTTCGTGGTTTGCTGAAAAAGATGAATGTGAAAGTGGTATGTACTACCGACGATCCCATCGATAACCTCGAGTATCATAAAAAGATCAAGGCCGATAATTTTGAAGTAAAAGTGTTACCCGCATTCCGTCCCGATAAGGCCATGAATGTGGATGATGCCGCTACTTTTAACGCATACGTAGGTAAGGTAGAAGCTGCTGCAAATACATCAGTTGGCAGCTATGCCGATTATCTGAAAGCATTAAAGAAACAACACGACTTCTTCGCTACCATGGGTTGCTCAGTAAGCGACCATGGCCTGGAGCAGATCTATGCGGAAGATTATACTGAAACTGAGATCAAAAATGCCTTCGATAAAATAAGAAGCGGTAAGGAACTCTCTTTAGAAGAGAACCTGAAATTCAAATCAGCTATGCTGGTTGAGTTTGCCCGTTGGGATTGGGAAAAAGGCTGGGTGCAACAATACCACCTGGGTGCACTGCGTAACAACAACAGCCGCATGTTAAGACAACTCGGTCCCGATACAGGTTGGGATTCGATCGGCGACTTTTCACAAGCGCGTCAGTTGTCTAAATTCCTGAACAGACTCGATACCGATAACCAACTGGCAAAAACCATTCTTTACAACCTGAACCCTGCCGACAATGAACTGATGGCTACCATGATCGGTAACTTCCAGGATGGCAGTGTTGCCGGAAAGATCCAGTTTGGTTCTGGCTGGTGGTTCCTCGATCAAAAAGATGGCATGACCAAACAGATCAATGCCCTCTCCAATATGGGACTGCTGAGCAAGTTTGTAGGAATGTTAACCGATTCAAGAAGCTTCCTGTCATTCCCCCGCCACGAATACTTCCGCCGTTTGTTGTGTAACATGTTCGGTGACGATGTGGAGAATGGCGAATTACCTGCCGATATCGACTGGATAGGCCAGGTGATCCAAGACATTTGTTTTAACAACGCTAAAAACTATTTCAACTGGTAATGGGCAACGTGTTAAGCTTTGGCGAATTACTGTTGAGGTTGTCGCCTGATACTGAAGGTCAATGGTTGGCAAATGCATCAATGCCCATACACGTAGGTGGGGCTGAATTGAATGTAGCCCGTGCCCTGGCCCTTTGGAAAATACCGGTGAAATACATGACCGGTTTACCCGATAATTATTTATCACATCAGATAGTAAAGTCCCTGCAGCAAAGTAATATCGATACTTCGGCCATTCAATATGGCGGACATCGTATTGGTACCTACTACCTGCCACAGGGATTGGATGTAAAGAATGCCGGTGTTATTTACGACCGTGCCGATTCTTCCTTTGCGCGTTTGCAAAAAGGCACTATCAACTGGGACGCAATACTCGAAGGGGTGAGCTGGTTCCATGTAAGTGCTATTTGTCCGGCATTAAATGCCGATGCAGCCGATGTATGTGAAGAAGTGATGCAGGTATGTAATAAAAAAGGCATTATAGTTTCTATCGATCTGAATTACCGCGCCAAATTATGGCAATACGGTGTACCGGTGCATGAAGTAATGATGCGGCTGGCCCCTTACTGCGACCTGATCATGGGTAACGTATGGGCTGCTGAAAAAATGCTGCAGATCCCGGTCCACCCCGACCTGGTTACAACCGATACAAAAGAAATGTATCTGGAACAGGCGCTGGTAACTTCACAACAGATCATAAAGCAATACCCACGCTGTAAAGCTGTGGCCAATACCTTCCGCTTCGATCATAATGGTATTTTATATTATACTACTTTATACACCGGTTCGCAATTGCACGTTTCATCGGTTTATACCACCGAAACAGTGGTTGATAAAGTAGGTAGCGGTGATTGTTACATGGCTGGCTTGATCTATGGCTTTTACAAAGAACATAAAGCCCAGGATATTGTGGAGTTTGCAACAGCCGCCGCATTCCAGAAATTGTTCATTAAAGGCGACGCTACCAATAAATCGGTAGAGGACATAAACGCATCTATTAAAAAAGCATGATGAAACGTAAGTTCCATCTGGCCCCGAAAAATAATAAGAACAGATGAATCAACAGGACATAATAAGTCAGATCACGCAACAGAAAATGTTGCCGCTGTACTTTAATAAGAATAAGGAAGTTAGCATTGAGGTGTTAAAAGCATTGTATGCAGCCGGAATCAAAGCCGTTGAGTATACCAATCGTGGTGCAGAAGCTATTGCCAACTTTAAAGAGATGCGCAAGGTGGTGAATGATACCATGCCTGGCATGCTGTTGGGCATTGGTACGGTAAAAACAACCGCCGATGCAGAATTATTCATAAGTGCCGGCGCCGATTTTATTATCAGTCCTGTAGTATATCCGCCGGTAGCCAAAGTGGTGCAGGATGCCGGTTTATTATGGATCCCCGGTTGTTTAACCCCTACAGAGATCTTCACAGCTGAAATGAACGGTGCTAAAATGGTGAAGATATTTCCGGGCAGTGTGGTAGGACCCTCTTATATTTCAGCTATTAAGGAATTATTCCCCGGCATTTTATTCATGCCTACCGGTGGTGTTGATACCACTGAAAAAAGCATAAAGGAATGGTTCGACAATGGCGTATGTGCAGTAGGGATGGGCAGCAAGCTGATCAGCAAAAGTGTTCTGGAAAACAAAGAATACGATAAACTGACAAAGCAGACGAAAGAAGTACTGGAGATACTAAACAACATCAAATAATAATTGAATGGCCGTGCCACGTTCCTGGAATGTGGTACGTCTTTCTATCCTAAAAGGACCTGACATGCAAGCTATAGCGAAAGAAACAAAGGAAACCGGACCCGGCATCCAACAATCCATTGGAAAATACCGGTGGACCATTTGTGGTTTGGTGTTCTTTGCCACCACCATTAACTACCTCGACCGGTCTGTAATCAGTTTTTTGAAAGAAACCTTTACCAAAGAACTGCATTGGAACGATGCCGACTATGCCAATGTGGAGA
Organism: Niastella soli; assembly: GCF_017742245.1. Taxonomy (GTDB): domain Bacteria; phylum Bacteroidota; class Bacteroidia; order Chitinophagales; family Chitinophagaceae; genus Niastella; species Niastella soli. The sequence continues at coordinate 209,091 of NZ_JAGHKO010000001.1, read as the reverse complement.
TCGCGTTTAAAGTAGCCTACGCAATTGGTTTGTTAATTGCAGGCCGCGTGGTCGATAAACTGGGTACCAAAATTGGTTATGCCGTAGCTACTACTTTATGGAGTGCAGCGGCAATAGCACACGCAGCAGTGAATACGGTGTTTGGCTTTGGCGTTGCCCGTTCATTTTTGGGCGTGTTTGAAGCTGGTAACTTTCCTGCGGCTATTAAAACAGTGGCCGAATGGTTCCCGAAAAAGGAGCGTGCATTGGCCACAGGGATCTTTAACTCGGGAGCAAATATCGGTGCCATTCTTGCACCAGCTTCGGTGCCATGGATAGCTGCAAACTGGGGTTGGGAAGCCGCTTTTATTATTACCGGGGGCTTAGGCTTAATTTGGCTGGTACTTTGGTTGATATTTTATGAAGTGCCAAAAAAACAAAAGAAATGCTCTCAGGCCGAATACGATTATATCCATAGCGATAAAGACGAAACCCCTGCATTAGAGCAGGTAAAACCAAGCGTGTCCTGGTTCAAGTTGCTCACTTTCAAACAAACCTGGGCTTTTGCAATTGGTAAATTATTGACCGATCCCATCTGGTGGTTTTATCTCTTCTGGTTACCCGATTTCCTGACCAGCCAATATGGATTGTCAGGCACACAACTTTCTTTACCTGTTGCGCTTGTTTATACCATCTCTACCTTTGGTAGTGTTGGTGGAGGCTGGTTACCAATGAAATTAATTGGTAATGGCTGGGCCGCATTTAAAGCAAGAAAAACATCGATGTTGATCTATGCATTCTTTGTGATCCCGATCTTCTTTGCTCAGTTGGCCGGTAATGTGAACATGTGGCTGGCAGTGGTGGTTATCGGTATTGCAGCTTCTGCCCACCAGGCATGGAGCGCTAATATCTTCACTACCGTGAGTGATATGTTCCCTAAGCACGCTACGGCTTCTGTAACAGGAATAGGTGGTATGTTTGGTGCTTTAGGCGGTATTTTGTTCTCAGCTGCCGTACAAAAGAATTTATTTGTACACTACCGCGAGATCGGAAAGATTGAAATAGCTTATTATATCATGTTTGCCGTGTGTAGTACTGTTTACCTGCTGGCCTGGGTCATCATGCACTTCCTGGTGCCAAAGATGAAACGTGTAGAATTATAAGATTTCATTTTAAGATAAAAAGAACGGGGAAGAAACCAGTAACAATGGTTCTTCCCCGTTTTGCTTTTAAATGTTTTTCGTCTTTAGATCATATTAAAACTTTTTCCAGCGAATTTTGAGCAGACAATAAAAATATGCGTATAAATGCCGCAATCGGGGCAATTTTTGACTCACTCGATTATAATATTCTAAAAAACTGGAAACAATTGCATTTTACTGTTCATCCTTCGCCAGAATTTTGTAAATTAGAAATAATCATTCATCCAATAAATCGACTGTTATGGAAAGAGCCTACAAATGCTGTCAATCCTGCGGTACGCCTATGAAACGGGATGCTGGTGGCACTCATGCAGACGGAACCAGAAGCACGATGTATTGCAGCCACTGCCTTCAGGACGGGAAATTTACGGTGAGCAACATTACAGTTGATGATATGAGGGAACGGGTAAAAGGTAAATTAAAAGAAGTTGGTTTTCCTGGTTTCCTGACCGGCTTTTATACCCGTAACATACACAAACTGGAGCGCTGGAAATCACATCCCCTTGCTGTTGAATAATTTACCTGCAGCAGGTCGTCTTTATGAACTTTGATCTTAGCAATTCTTTACCCAATTACATTATCGTGTGCTGTTCCTGAGTGAACAGCCTGTTACCAACATGTGCAGTTTCTGACATCAGAACTGTTAGCCTGTTACGTGTGTAGTTCAATGGCAAAAGCTATTGGCTATTAAGTAAATGCTGTGTGTTTACCTATTAAAACAGACTTAAATAGGCTTACAACCCGCACTAAACCCGCACTGGACCCGCACTGAACTAGTGGTGATCAGTGCGAACCCACTCGCATATCGGCTAGTTGATTTGCCTATATAGGTTATACCCATACACCGGTCACAATGGGGATGGACCTGGTAAGCAGATCAGCTATCCTTTTGCTTTTCTTTATATCCTTTGAATTGAATAAGATCGTCGAATTCAAGTGAGAGCCCTTTTTTCAGCACGATAGCAGTTCTAAGGTAGAACCAGCGGCGTAACAAAGGCATGTGATGCCAGTTGCGGACCTGTTTTTTAAAGTTGTGTTGTAGCTCGGCCACCAGTAACTTTTTATCGAGCTCGCCATTTTCCTGAACTGGCTTTAGCAGCTTCAGCGACAATAAACCAACGGCGGCGCCACTCATAAATAACAGGTTCCATTGACCACGGCCGAATAAATGAATTACAAAATGGCTGGTAAAAAAGTCGGCCAGTAAACCACCCGCCAGGGGAGCAGTGGCAGAAAAAACGGCGGTAACAATATTTTTAGTAACCAGGTATACAATACCCTCATCGGCAGGCGCCAGCTTTAAACCAATGTTTTGAAGGGCCAGTGTAATACCGGCATTGGAAGCGCCCATCAACATGTGCATGATAGCCAGTAACGGCAGTAGTACTACCGTGTTCATGGCCCCAACCACCGACCAAAGCATAATACAGCCAATGTAAACCGGTGCACAAATGCGAATGATGGTCTTGTTGCTAAAGCGGTCTGAACACCTTCCCCATAATTTTATAGAAGTGATGCTACTTACCTGGCTCACAACGTTCATACTTATAACATATACCAGTGGTAAGCCCAGGGTCTTCATCATGTATACCGAGAGGAAAGGGGTAACCAGGTTAAAGGCAAAGATCCAACAGCTGTTAAAGACCAGCAGCTTTCTGAAGTTGTGTACAGTAAGCGGTTTGCTGAACAGCTTTACAATATTATCATGAATAGGTTTTGATTTAGGTTCGGGCGTACGCGCCAGGGCATACACCCCCCACATTCCGGCAATGCCGCTGATAATGAACATACCAGCATAAGCGGTGATCTCATGCGTAGGATGGTCCGCCTTGATATAGTCAACGCCCAGGGCAATGAGCAGACTTAAGGTAACATTCAGCATCTGCATCAGGCGGCTGCGATGGGAAAAATAGCTGCCCAGTATCTGTTGTGGAATAAGATCGCGCATCCAGGAGTTCCAACTGCCGCCGGCAATGGAAGCAAACAGACATTGGAATGATAATAAGAAGATAAGCGCTGATACGCTGGCAATGTTCGAAAATAATAAAGGTATAATACCAATTACCAGTAATGGAACGCGTGCACAAATGGCGGCGGTAACTGTAATGGCGCGCCGGTTATTGAAACGCTGTACCAGCCAAACGGAGATCAGTTGAAAAATATTGGTAAAAGTGGGCAAAGCGGCCAGCACCCCAATCTGTACATTCGAAGCGCCCATGTATAATGCAATGGCAACCAGAAATGTACCTGCTGTTAATGTATTCATGGTCTCTGTAGCAAGACCATCCTTTAATATCAAATGCAACCCGGACTTTACCTGGTTGTTGGTTAATTGATCAGATGGTAAAAGTTTCATCACACGGCCTCTTATTGATACAATATTAACGCACTACAAAGAAACGCATTATATCTGTGGATATTATTACTGGAAGGCATTTAGTATGACGTAAATCTATTATTTATAATTTCTTTATGAATGTGGGGAATATCAAAAAAGGCATCCCGAAAATATCGGAATGCCTTCGTATAATTGCCGACGACTGATTTGTTAATGTTTAACTGTCAAATTTTTCGGTGCTTGCTTTCACATTGGCATCCTCTTCAGCAATTTTTGTAAGTAAGCTATCACATACCTTTTCTTCAGCCAGTGTTTGATCAAGTAACTCGGCTACGTCATCATGTCCCATAGTACGGGCTAACGTAACCAAACCACCGTAAGTAGCTATTTCATAGTGTTCCGCTTTCTGTGCTGCAAAAATTAAACCCACGTCACGTTGTGCACTGCCGTCATCAGTTTCATCAATTATATCGGCACCTTCATCAACAATACCCGCCATAGCCGGGCACTTTAATGCTTTGGGTTCTTCACCTAACAGGCGAAAAATATTTTCGAGGCGTGTTACGTGGTTAATAGTTTGTTCAAGGTGATCGTTAAAAGCTTGTTTTAACCGCATTGAAGTAGCGGCATCAGATAGCTTGGGCAAGGTTTTTACCAGCTTCTTCTCTGCCCAGTATACATCCTGTAATTGTTGAATAAAAAACTGATGGAGTTTGGAGTCGGGCATAACCGAAGAGCGATTTGTTCCTGTGTTAGTTTGAATTGCCATAGAAAGTATTTTAGGTATAACAATGTAAAAAGGTTGGGTAAAATTTTTCTTTTTAACAGTGCTTGCCCTTATAAATCTGCAATTCTTATACCTCTTGATCAGGGATAATGAAGGCGGAACTTCGAATCGGGTCCCTGCTGATCACTGACAATATACCTTTCCTTTTTCTATCAGCAATTCGCCTTTGTCGTGCAAATTACGCATAGCCCTGATCACAGTTTCAACGCGAAGGCCAGTCATATCGGCGATCTGTTGCCGGGTAAGTTTTATTTGTTTACAGTCCGGACAGGTATGCTTGTTATTCTTTTTAAAATAGTTAAGGAGGGTGCTGATGCGGTGTTCGGGATTGTAATAGGCCAGTTCGCGAATGGTCATAAATTTGAATCGCATGCGTTCAGCCAGTAATCTGGTGAAGGAAAAATGTATCTCAACATTGTCTTTTAGCAGATGCAGGAAATTTGATTTATGCAGTCGGATGATCACGCTGTCTTCATCGGCAATGGCCGTAGCTGCATAAGGGCCATCATCAAATAAGGGCAGTTCTCCAAAGCATTCGCCTTTGTCAACCATCAGTTGTATAAACTCCCGGCTTTCTTCATTGATACTTACCCAGCGCACCCGGCCTTTTACCACCTGATAATAGAAGTTGCCACAACCACCTTCATGAAATATGATTTCATCGCGTTGCACTTGTTTATAGGTGGCGCCCCAGGTGAGCAGCAGGTCAATATCGATCATCATAAGTTGATTATTAACTGAATCAAAACTATACCTGTTAGTCAGTTAAGTACATGATCTTATACAGCAGCCTGTATGATTTATGTCAGCTGGAAACTTTGCCCGGTTTTGTCATACCAAGCACTTCATGGCGTGAAATTCAATGCCATGCCTGCTTTTGTGAGTATTTTCAAATACTAAGTTATATGACCTGGGTCAATTTGCCGGACGGTTTACGGTTAAATAAAGTTTTGTCGTTGTTATATATGACTGCAATCATAGTTCTCCCCTTTGATGCTGCGTAATCTTGTGTCGTAATACAATTTAAAATAATCGGTATGAAAAAAATGTTCTTGATATTGGGTATGGCGACAGGTTTATTCGCCTGCTCGGGCAATAGCTCCAAACAAGCAGAATCTACTGCAGAAACCACCACACCAGCTGCAACGGAAGAAAAAGCCCCGGCTTATGATCCGGAAAGGGGCTCCGGCAAATTCACCAATGTTACCGTTAGTCCCACCCTTGACAAGGCGCTGGCTGATGCCGGAAACAAAGTATACGATGTGAAATGCGCCTCCTGTCACAAGCTGAGCGATGAGAAACTGGTTGGTCCTGGCTGGAAGGGTGTTACCACCAGACACAAACCCGAGTGGATCCTGAACTTCGTTACCAATACTGACGAAATGATCGATAAAGATGCGAAAGCCCAGGCCATGCTTGAGTTGTGTATGGTACGTATGCCTAATCAAAATCTTACCGATGAGGAGGCCCATAGTGTGTATGAGTTCATGCGGAAGAACGATGGCGTGAAGTAGTTCATTGATTACTAAAGAACGACCCTATAATAGATCAACCTCAAACATTACAGTATATGAAACTTAAAAATCAAATATTCCTTTTACTCCCCCTTGTCGCTGCCTCCTGGTTACAGGGCTGCAAACCTAAAACCGCGGCTAATGCAGTAAGTGGTGATGCGGCGATTAAAGCCTATGTACCCCCTGGCAAGTACGATGAGTTTTACAATTTTGTTTCAGGCGGCTTTAGTGGCCAGATGTCTGTTTACGGATTGCCTTCTGGCCGTCTGTTACGGGTTATTCCGGTTTTCTCCGTTGACCCTGAAAAGGGTTATGGCTATAGCGAGAATACCAAAGCTATGTTGAATACCTCAAATGGCTTTATACCCTGGGACGATCTGCACCATACCGAACTGTCGCAAACCAATGGCGAAATAGACGGTCGCTGGATCTTTGCCAATGCCAATAATACACCCCGGGTAGCCCGTGTTGATCTCAAGAATTTCCGTACTGCCGAGATCCTTGAATTACCCAACAGCGCTGGTAACCACTCTTCTCCTTTTATTACAGAAAATACGGAGTATGTAATTGCAGGTACCCGTTTTAGTGTACCTATAGGAGATAATCAGGATGTGCCGATTTCCTCATATAAGCAAAACTTCAAGGGTTCATTGAGTTTTATCAGTGTAGACCCAACCTCCGGCAAAATGAGCATTGCGTTCCAGCTAAGAACTCCCGGGGTAAACTTCGACCTGAGCCATGCCGGTAAAGGGCCCAGCCATGGCTGGTTCTTCTTTAGTTGTTATAATTCAGAACAGGCCAATACCTTACTGGAAGTAAACGCCTCACAACGCGATAAAGACTTCATTCTGGCCGTTAACTGGAAAAAAGCGGAAGAGTACCTGAAAGCAGGCAAGGGTGAAAAGAAAGTGTCAAAGTATACCCGCAACTGGTACGATGAAAAAACGCATAATTCCAACTCGGAAACGTTGAACGAAGTTACTGTGCTCGATCCGGCTGTACTGAAAGATATCTGTTACTTTATCCCCTGTCCCAAATCACCCCATGGTTGTGATGTTGACCCAAGCGGTGAATACATTGTAGGCAGTGGTAAACTGGCCGCGTTATTACCCGTATTTTCCTATACCAAAATACAAAAGGCAATTTCGGACAAAGCTTACGATGGTGAATTTGAAGGCATCCCGGTTATTAAATATGAAGCTGCCCTGTATGGTGAAGTGCAGAAACCAGGCTTGGGCCCTTTGCATACCGAGTTTGACGGAAAAGGAAATGCTTATACTTCCTTCTTTGTGTCATCAGAAATTGTAAAGTGGAATATCAAAGACCTGAAAGTGCTTGACCGGGTTCCTACCTATTATTCTATTGGTCACCTGTGTATCCCCGGAGGCGACACCCGTAAACCCAATGCCAAATATGTAATTGCCTATAACAAGATCACCAAAGACCGTTACCTGCCTACCGGTCCTGAGCTTGCGCAAAGCGCCCAGTTGTATGATATCTCCGGCGATAAAATGCAGCTGATCCTTGACTTCCCAACTATTGGCGAGCCGCACTATGCGCAGGCTTTATCTGCCGATCTCATCTCGAAGAATTCTACCAAGTTCTTCCCTATAAATGAAAATGCCAACCCTTATGTATCCAAAGGCGAGAAAGAAGCGAAAGTAGTACGCGAGGGTAATAAAGTACATGTGTATGCTACCTCCATCCGCAGCCACTTTGCGCCGGATAATATTGAAGGGGTGAAGCTGGGTGACGAAGTATACTTCCATATTACCAACCTGGAGCAGGATTGGGATTTACCACACGGCTTTGCAGTTAAAGGCGCCAACAATGCTGAACTGCTGATCATGCCGGGTGAAACACAAACTCTTAAATGGGTTCCTGAAAAAGCAGGGGTTTATCCTTTCTATTGTACCGATTTCTGCAGCGCGCTGCACCAGGAGATGAGCGGCTACATCCGTGTATCTGCACCTGGCAATAATGTACCCATCAGTTTTAGTTTGGGTAAAACCAATGAGGCTAAAGAGGTTAAATAAATTTTTATGAACAACAGGTTATCTACTGCATCACGGATCATTACATGGATATGTGCGTTATCGCTGATCGGGGTATTGTTCCTGCCCATCTGGCGAATTGAATTGTCGGCCCCGCAATATCCCGAAGGTTTACAATTGGAGATCTATGCTAACAGACTGGGCGGTAATATAGATGTGGTAAATGGATTGAACCATTACATAGGCATGCGCACGCTGCATGAAAAGGACTTTTTTGAATTTACCTTGTTGCCTTATATAATCGGCGCCTTTGTAGTGTTTGGTATTGCGGCAGCAATCGTTAATCGCAAATGGTTCTTTTTGATCTGGGTGGGGTGTTACCTGTTGTTTGCCCTTGTGGCCATGATAGATTTTTATCACTGGGAATATAACTATGGACATAACCTTGATCCCTCTGCGCCCATTCAGGTACCGGGTATGACTTATCAGCCGCCATTGATTGGGTATAAACAGTTACTCAATTTTGGCGCCTGGTCTGTGCCCGGAGCCGGTGGGTGGATCTTTATCGGTACAGGTGTGCTGATGGCTTTGTTTGGTTTCCTTGAATTACGCAGAAAAGCCAACAAGTCGTTTACCAATGTAAGAACCGGTTTAACTACCGCTGCAGTGATCATTGTGATCTGTTGCACCAGTTGCAGCACCGGTCCCCAACCCATTAAGTTTGGAAAAGATGCCTGCGACTTTTGCAAAATGACCATACTCGATCAGCGGTTTGGCGGTGAGGTCATCACCCCAAAAGGGAAAGTGTACAAATTTGATGACATACACTGCATATCCTCGTTTTTAAAATCCGACCCTTCACTAAAAACCAATGTAGCAGGCATTTACCTGCTTGATTATTCTACTCAAAACAAATTTGTACCCGCTAACGAAAGCTTTCTGTTGCAAAGCAACGACCTGCACAGCCCCATGGGTGGTAATACCGCTGCATTTAATAATGAAGCAAACAGGGAACAGGCTAAACAACAGGTAAGCGGAACAAACGTACAATGGAATGACATTATTCAATAATTATATGAAAAACCTGAGCCTGGTTGCCTGTCTGATCGTATGTACGATCACAGCAAATGCCAAAACCTGGGTCGTTCGCCCGGCCGGACCATTAAAATGGCTACAGGAGGCCATTGACAATGCAAGGCCTGGCGATACGATCTTAGTTGAAAAAGGCGTTTACCGGCAGCCTACCATCGTTGTAAATAAACCGCTTTACATTAAGGGTATTGACTGCCCGGTGCTGGATGGTCAAAAGAAATATGAGATCATGGACATCAAGAGTGATGGGGTAGTGGTGGAAGGTTTTGTCATAGTGCATTCAGGTTATTCAAGTTATAATGATATTGCCGCTATTCGTATTATCAATAGCCGGCTGGTAATTATCCGCAACAATAAGTTTGACGATACCTTCTTTGGCATCTACAGCCAGCATGCCGTTAACTGTACTATCGCAGGCAATACCTTGCATTCGAATGCGGTAAATGAGATCACTTCTGCCAATGGCATTCACTGCTGGAAGAGTGATAGCATGCAGATCATAAACAATACCATCAGTGGTCACCGCGATGGCATTTACTTTGAATTTGTGACCAATTCTCAGATCAAAAAGAACATAAGCACCGGCAATGTTCGGTATGGATTGCATTTTATGTTCTCCAACGACGATCTATATGAGGGCAATCTTTTTAAGAACAATGGCGCGGGAGTGGCCGTCATGTTCTCAAAAGGCGTCACCATGTTGCGAAACACCTTTTCCGAAAACTGGGGTGGGGCCGCATATGGCATTTTGTTAAAAGAAATTTCCGACAGCCATATACAACACAACCGGTTTATTCGCAATACCACCGGTATTTTTATGGAAGGTACCAACCGCATAAAGGTGGAACAGAATGTTTTTGATAACAACGGCTGGGCCTTGAAGATCCAGGCCAGTTGCAATGATAATACTGTTACCGGTAACAACTTCATCGGTAACAGCTTTGATGTGGCTACCAATGGAACGCTGGTGTTGAATTCCTTCACCAATAATTACTGGGATAAATACGAGGGCTACGATCTGAATAGAGATGGAATAGGGGATGTGCCTTACCGGCCGGTAAGCGTATATGCTATGATTGCCGAACGAAACCCGGTCACCATGATGCTGTTCCGCAGTTTTATTACCGGCCTGCTGGATAAGGCAGAAAAAACGATCCCCGGATTTATACCCGAAAATCTGAAAGACGATCGCCCCAAAATGAAAGCATTTAAATAATACCGTTACAGGTTTCAGGTTGCAGGGAAAACCCTGCTGCGAACCCTGTAACCTGCAACTTGTAACCTGCAACTTCTTCCCATGATCATCGCTACAAACGTTACAAAAAAGTTTTCAAAATTGACCGCGCTCGATAACGTGAGTGTTAGCTGCAATAAAGGACAGGCCATTTCCCTCATAGGGCCAAATGGGTCTGGCAAAACCACGCTCATCAAATGTCTGTTGGGGATGGTGGTGCCCGATAGTGGCTTTATCACCTTTAATAAAAAGAACATTGCCCATAACTGGCAATACCGGTCTGCTATTGGTTACATGCCACAGATTGGGCGGTATCCTGAAAATATGACCATTGCCCAGGTGCTCGACATGATGAAAGACATTCGCAAACAAAAGGCCGTACAGTTGGATGAAGAGCTTATTTATTTGTTCAAACTCGATGGCATGATGAATAAAAGGATGGGTACACTTTCAGGTGGCACCCGGCAAAAAGTGAGCGCCTCACTTGCTTTTCTATTTGATCCTGAGGTCTTGATCCTGGATGAACCCACAGCTGGCCTCGATCCTTTATCGACCGAGATCCTGAAGGAAAAGATCAGAAAGGAAAAACAACAGGGTAAACTGATAATGATCACTTCCCATATTCTAAGCGACCTCGACGACATTATTACCGAAGTGATCTACATGGAAGAGGGGCGATTGAAATTTCATAAATCGCTCAGTCAGTTACAGCTGGATACCGGTGAAAAAACTTTATCACGCGCCATCGCGCATGTAATGCAAGCGGGTCTATAAAACTACCAACATGAAAAAGATCATTAAATACGTATTGCTCGATCTGTTGCGCAACCGCATCATTATTGCCTATACGATATTCCTGGCAGTGATATCATTGAGCGTATTCAACCTGGAAGACAATCCCTCCAAAGGCATCCTGAGTTTGTTGAACCTCGTGTTGATCATTGTGCCTCTTGTTAGCGTTGTATTTTCAACTATATATGTTTATAATGCGGCCGAGTTTATTGAGCTGCTGGTATCGCAACCTTTACGACGGGTCAATATCTGGTTAAGTATCTTTACCGGACTGGCTTCATCAGTGTGCATGGCTTTCCTGGTGGGGTGTGGCATTCCGGTCCTCATTTATGCACCAGGTGATACCGGGCTTATGATGACAGCCATGGGGCTTTTGCTGACTATAGTATTTGTGGCCATTGCCTTGCTGGCATCCGTATTGACCCGAGATAAAGCAAAAGGAATTGGCGTGGCTATCTTATTATGGTTCTATTTTACACTTATTTTTGACGGAATTGTATTATTCCTGTTATTCCAGTTCATGGATTATCCAATGGAAAAACCAATGATCGTGTTCAGTTGTTTAAATCCTGTAGACCTGGCGCGCATTCTGATATTGCTGAAAATGGATATTTCAGCTTTGATGGGCGCGACCAGTGCTATATTCAGAGATTTCTTTGGTAATCAATGGGGTATAGCAGCAACAATAAGTATCATGCTGGCCTGGGCTATAATGCCGCTTTGGTGGTCAGTAAGAAAATTTAATCGTAAGGACTTATGAAACCTGATATAAGAAACAGAGCAGACATACAGCAATTAATAGATACTTTTTATACAAAGGTGCGGGCCGATGACATCATTGGATACCTTTTTAATGATGTGGCTAAAGTGAATTGGGAGACGCATTTACCCCGCATGTATGATTTTTGGGAGAATATTCTTTTTCAAACTGGTGGATTCAAGGGCAATCCCATGGTTGCCCATGTGCAGTTACACCAGAAGTCGCCATTAACGGCCGAACATTTTCAACACTGGGTCAAGCTATTTTTATCTACAGTAGATGAACAGTTTGAAGGCGAAAATGCCGAGCTGATCAAACAGCGGGCCCGCTCCATTGCTACTATGATGCAGATAAAGGTGCATCCATCCAACGATCCCAGATCTATTATGTAGGGTACTATATAAAATAAAAAAACCTCCCGACAGGTCGGGAGGCAATCTCTTTTGGCAGCTTCCAAAAGGTTGGTTTTCATTTGATCTTTCATTGGATTGGAGCGGGGTCTTCCTTTGAGATCATAGGGTGCCAGAGTCAAAACGGGCTCGGGTCGGTTAATCTATAGGTACGATCAATTACAGTTTTCAAAGAGATTTGGATTAAGATTTAGGGGTTTCAAATCGGCAGTTTGTTTTGGTTACGGATGTAAAATTAAGGTGTAGCCCGGAGCTTGTCACATTTCGGCTACCCTGTTTCGACAGAATGTTCGTATTGTTTAAATGGTACTAGGGAATAGTACCTATACATGAAATATATTTTGCCCGCACTTGTATTTTTTAAATTTTGAAGTTTTAAGGAATGTTTAATAAAAAAAGTCTCCCGGCATGCCGGGAGACTTTTTCATGTAAGAATGTGATCGTATTATTTAGGTTCCAGTCCGTTCTGGATCAGGAACAACAAGTTGGCGCGGTGTGCTTTGGTTTCGTCGTTGGTAGAAACGGCAGTGGCCAGTTGTGTTTTGATCTTTTTCAGCGTATACAAGGCTGCTCCTTTCGATACATCATCAAATTGCTGGTTCTTGGGATCAACCATGGATACCAGTTGGCGCACGTAATAGGTTTGCAGGTTCTGGCGGTATACGTTTACGTTGGTGGAAATATCTGCATTAAAGATACCTTTCTGCAGATCGCCCATCAGGCTGGCAACACTGTATTGATTGCCATATAAACGGCTGTTGGTAATACGTTGCAGGGTGGCGCCATGCAGCAGGTGCGAAAGGGTGCTGCCAGTTTGTACTGCCAGTATATTTTCAGTAGCCTTGAAGTCGTCGCCTACAACATTTTGGGTGAACCCACGACGCTGGGGTTGCATATAGGGGAACACCTGAGCATCTGCATCGAACGCATCGGGTGCAAAGATATATTTGCTCAGAACATCAATGGCGCGTTTTTGCGTAGCCAGTGGTACTGGGGTATATGGCTTGTTGGCAGATTTCTGTTCCGGAAAACTTCTGTCGATATAAATGCCACCCACATAGCGGCTTACCGCCGATGCCATGCTAAAGCGCTGGCCCAGTAATGTGCCATAGCGGGTGCGCAATTCAGCGTACGACTGGCCTTCTTTGGTATACTTCTGTACCAGTTTGCCCATTACCTGGTTAACGATCTTGAAGCGGTCTTCTGCATATCCAATGGCATCGCTGGTAAGTTCATTGATATTCACTCTTGGGTCCATGGCCTTTCCGGGCGCACGCATATCGTCGCCATCGTTTCCAAATGCCAGTTTAGGATCGGTGCTGCGGGCAATGATATTTTTTAAACCTGCCACTTCTTCTCCTTCGTTAAATGGCGTGTATCCATATTCAATGGCCCACAGGTCATAAGGCCCTGCTTTGGTGGTATAATAATCACCTTGTTTGCTTCTGTCCAATGCGATATTAATGGCAGGGTAATCCATCACAGAGCCTATCAACCCAATTTTATGAGTGAGTTCTGTATTATTCACTTCTGCAGGCGACAGCATCTGGCTGGATTTCATATTATGGTTCAACCCCAGGGTGTGTCCCATTTCATGCATGATCAGGTAGGTGAGGAACTGTTTGTGCATTTCAACCAGATCGGCGGTTGAAGCATTGGAGGCATCCAGCACCGTAGAGCCTGTTAAAAACTGGCTTTTCAGTTCATTGGCCAGTGAGCAATAAGCTTCATGCTGGGCGTCAAGACCTGGTAATTGCAAATTGCCGGTAGCAGCTGCGGATTTGAATAACTCATCCAGAATAGGGGTGGCGCTGCCTGAATACCATTCAATGGTGATGTCGGCGCCAATGATCTGTCCGGTTTTAGGATTTACAAAACTGGGTCCAATAGCGCCATAGGTGGGTGAGGCAGAAGACACCCAGCGAATCACATTATAGCGAATGTCGGCAGGGTCCCAATCGGCATCATCGGGCATTATTTTCATTTGAACGGCATTTTTAAATCCTGCTTTTTCAAATGCTTCATTCCATTTTAAGCCTGCATCTATAATTGTTTGGCGATATTCAACCGGAGTGGTATTTTCTATCCAGTAAACGATTGGTTCAACTGGTTCGCTCAGCGCGGCGTTCGGGTCTTTTTTCTTCAGGTCCCAACGATGGATAATGTCTTTGAAAGGGACCGGGCTGATGCTGGTTTGGTCGTTTACCATTTGTGAAAAGTAACCAACCCGGGGGTCATCGCGCCGGGCGCGGAAATCATTCTTTGGCATTTCTATCAGGCTGTGCTGCATACGAACACGCACGTAACGGGCATCTGTAATATCTGTAGTGCCTGAGTTGAATGGCATGGGATTGTCGTATGCCAGGTCCACCACGATGTCTGAATTATTGGGGAAAGAACGAAGGGTGGTGTAACGTGACTTGGCGGGGTTCAGGCTGCCCAGGTTAAAGATGGCAGTGGGCGGAATCCCGGGCGGCAGTAACGGTTTCACGGGGTCCAGTTTTTCACTGATGAATAGTCCATCGGCGCTGATCAGGTACCCATCAGCATCTTCGCTAACGGTTTTTTCTACCAGGAATACCGCTTCTGGTTTATCAACCATGGCTGTTTTGCTTACCGGATTGTGAGGGTCGTACCAGAACCGGGTATTAACGCGTGAGAACTCCAGTTTATCGAATGCTTTCTCGATCTTAAAGATCATAGTAGCACGGTGCATGCTCTGGTTCAGGTATAACTGGTTGGGGCCATTAATAGAAAAGCTTTGATAAATATATTCCTTACCCAGCTGGCTTTTTTTAACGTATAATTGAACCGTTCCGTTGGCCGTGTCCTGGTACAGGGTGAACAGACCATCGTATTTCCGGCAACTTTTTACTTTATCAGTAATACTGGCAGGTTTCTTTTTGGCAGTATCGGTTATGGCTGGTGCTACAGTGGTCCCTTTTTTATCCTGCGCATGGGCTGCAGCTATCAGCAAACCCGGCGAGAGGAGAAGGACCATCAGGGAATTTTTCATACATGTGTTTTTAGGTATATCAATTTACTGAGGGTTTTAGGTAAGCCCGCCGTTTTTAGGATGGATGTAAGAATTTAAGGATGGAGCAACCGCCAGGCTGTCTGACGGTTATGCTAAGGTGAAAGGCAGTTGGCAATGGGCAATGGGCAATGGGCAATGGGCAATGGGCAATGGGCAATGGGCAATGGGCAATGGGCAATGGGCAATGGGCAATGGGCAATGGGCAATGGGCAATGGGCAATGGATTTCGGGCGGCGCAAGATCGGTTATTCTGCTCAAAACTAGTGAATCGTTTACGATTACGCGAGGCTCGAATTTCGCGAGGCCAAAATTGCCGATTGCCGATTGCCGTCTGCCGTCTGCCGTTTTCACGGTATTACGTAACTTTGTAATACCGTTAAAAACCAGTATATTAATTATGGGAGTTTGGAGACAATTGCAGGAGTATTTTTACTTGAAGAAACGCGACCCAAAAGCACCGCACACCCCCTGGATGCGCTATATGCATGGCATAAACAGGATCTCCCTGTTCATGTTCCTGCTTGCGATCATCGTGATCATTATAAAACTGGTGATGATGAAGAAGTAAATACAGTTACAGGTTGCAGCGCTTGCTCCGCCTTGCCCCGCATTGCGGGGGAAAGCAAGAACTGGCATTTGACCTCCTGAAGCCTGGAACCGTTCCTTTTAAACCAGGAGATTTATTTTTTCTGCAAATAATCAACTATAAGCGCCGCCGCTCTGGCAGAAGCATGCCCTCCCTGACCAAGCAGGTGTTGTAAAGCGGCATAGTCTACCCGCAGTTGCTGCTGCGTAGCTTCATTGGTGAGCAGGGCATCCAGCTCTTTACGCAAATTGCCGGGCGTAAGGTCGTTTTGGATAAGTTCTTTTACCACCAGCTTATCCATGATCAGATTTACCAGGGAAATATATTTCACTTTGATAAGCCGTTTGGCGATCTGGTAGGAGATATTGCTGCCTTTATAGCAAACCACTTCGGGAACACCGAACAAGGCTGTTTCCAGGGTGGCAGTGCCTGAAGTAACCAGTGCAGCCCTGGATTGTAAAAGCAGGTTATAAGTGGCATCACGTACCGACGATACATTGGGGTATGTAGCCAGTACGGATTCATAAAAGTTGTCTTCCTGTCCCGGAGCCTTGGCCACTATGAACTGATAAGCCGGGAACATGCGGCTAACCTCCAGCATAATGGGCAGCTTTTTAAGTATTTCCTGTTTGCGGCTGCCAGGCAGTAAAGCTATAATTGGCTTGTCTGAAAGCGGCAGACTGCCAGGCGTCAATTGCGCCTCTTCCACCACTTCTATCAATGGGTGGCCTACATATTCAACATCCCAGTTCCACTTGTTTTTATAATAGTCTTTTTCGAAGGGCAGGATCACCAGCATTTTATCAATGCATTGTTTCATTTTGTGAACGCGGTTCTCCTTCCAGGCCCATACTTGTGGGGAGATATAATAAATGATCTTATAGCCCTGTTGTTTAGCCCATTCGGCTATGCGTAAATTAAACCCGGGGTAGTCTATAAGAATAAGCGCATCGGGTTTGTATTTGGTAATGTCGTCTTTGCAAAACTGCAGGTTACGCAAAATGGTACCCAGGTTTTTGGCTACTTCCCAAAAACCCATAAAAGCCAGGCTGCGATAGTGTTTCACCAGTTCGCCACCAGCTTGTTGCATACGATCGCCCCCCCAGCAACGGATCGTTGCGGCGGGATCTGATTTTTTAAGTTCTTTGATAAGATTACTACCATGCAGATCACCTGATGCTTCACCAGCTATAATGTAATAACGCATGGGGTAAAGATAAGCTTATATAATAAACTTTATCACCAACGACACTATCGCATATATAAGCGTGATGGCAAATACGCCTTTGGCCGTTTTGTCGCGGCGGGTATTGATGTAAAAAGTGAACAGGGCAATATTAAGCACCAGACAGGGGACCGAAATAGCCGTGATCTGGTTTTTGTTGGAGCCTATAAATTCCAGGAAGTCAAGAAAAGAATACGCACGAAACTTGATGAAATAATAGATAACAAGGCTTAACAGGGGGGCAATAAAGCCCAGCAACATGCCAAAACGGAGGTTGTCTTTTTTGAACATTACAGTTTCCAGGTTTTTTCGAGCTTTTCTTTCAGTTGATAATTGGTAAGGTCAAACTGCACTGGTACAACGCTCACATAATTATTTTTAAGGGCCCACACGTCGGTATCCTTTCCTTTGTCGAAGTTCACAAACTCACCGGTTAACCAGTAATACTTGCGGCCATTGGGGTCGTTACGTTCCACAAAATCTTCTTCATATTTCGCATAGGCCTGGCGGCAAATGCGGATACCTTTTATGAGATCAGGTGATACAGGAGGAAAGTTCACATTCAAAACGGTGTGTTTCTCGGGTGTCTTCTTCAACATCTGTTCTACAATTATCCGGGCATATTTGCGGGCAGCAGTAAAATCGGCATCAATGCTGTAATCGAGCAGTGAAAAACCAATGGAGGGAATGCTTTCAATAGCTGCCTCTACTGCGGCCGACATGGTACCTGAATAAATAACGTTAATGGAGTGATTGGCGCCGTGGTTGATACCGCTCAAACACAGATCTGGTTTGCGATGCAGTATCTTGTCTACTGCCAGCTTAACGCAATCTACCGGGGTTCCGGAGCATTGGTAAGCTTCCACGCCATCAAAAAAAGTTGATACAGCACTCAGTCGCAATGGTTGGCCTATAGTTATGGCATGGCCCATGCCTGATTGCGGTTTATCGGGGGCAACAACAACAATTTTACCCAAGTCCTTTACTGCTTCTACCAGGTTATGTATACCTGGCGCTGTAATACCATCGTCATTCGTTACAAGAATAACCGGTTTAGCTGCGTTCTTCTTTTTTGCCATATCTTAAACAAAAATGCTGAAAATTTCTATCAAAACCGTTAAATACACGAAATAAGTGGCTGGTTATTGGTACCGTTTGCCGCGGTTTTTCTTACCCCAACCAGGTAACTTAAAACGCATTTATGGCCAAAACATTATATATATGTTCACAACTCACGAAACTCACATCTGACACGGAATTTTACACAGAATGTGGAATTTTGGCCGCTTTCCGCTACCTTTGCAGCCGATTAAAACTACAGGTCTGTTTATTGTCTATATATCATTGATTATTAATTTGTTATAGAGCTAAATAACCCGGTAGTAATCAACTAATCAACTTTGCAACATGGCAGGTCAGTTAAAAGAAGTTCGTAATAAGATCAAGGCAACCCAGAATATGCAGCAGATTACCAAAGCAATGAAAATGGTAAGTGCTGCCAAATTGAGAAAAGCCCAGGATGCTATCGTCCAGATGCGTCCCTATGCCCGTAAACTGCAGGAAGTGCTGAGCAACATTGTGAGCAGCGCAGAAGGTGATGGCGGTATGGCGCTGGCAGTTGAACGTCCTGTAGAAAAGGTGTTGTTGATTGTTATTACCAGCGACCGTGGATTGTGCGGCGCTTATAATACCAACGTAATAAAACTGGCCCGCAATACCATCAATGAAAAATATGCAACCCAAAATGCCAAAGGCAATTTGACCGTTTGGGGCATTGGTAAAAAAGGCACCGAATTCTTCCAGAAAAATAAATACAAGGTAAACGATACTTTCAGAGACCTGTTCCTGAAATTGAGCTTCGAGAACGTACAGGCTGCCGCTCAGGCTGCTGTAAAAGCGTTTGAAGCCAAAGAATTTGATGTAATAGAGCTGGTGTACAGCGAGTTTCGCAATGCCGCCATGCAACGTTACGCAGTAGAACGCTTCCTGCCTATTCCAAAAGTAGAGAAGAAAGAAGGCGCTAAAAAAAGTGACTTCATTTTTGAGCCCGCCAAAGAAGAGCTGATAGCCGAGCTGATGCCAAAGATCCTGAACACGCAATTGTACAAAGCTGTACTCGATGCCAATGCTTCTGAGCATGGGGCCCGAATGACCGCTATGGATAAAGCCAGCGAAAACGCCAACGAATTATTAAAGCACTATAAGATATCATATAACCGGGCACGCCAGGCAGCCATCACTACCGAGCTTACCGAAATTGTGAGCGGTGCCGCTGCATTACAAGGTTAAGACAGTTTATGATTTATAGCAGGAATAGGTTATAAGTCATAGTAATAAACTTTAATGATGGAAATTTCCAACCTGATACCCCATATAGAGGCGTTGATCTTTGCCAGTGAAAAGCCTTTAACAACATTGGAGATCACTGATCTCATCAACCAGGCCTTTGGCTTTATGGAAGATAAGATCATGCTCGATCAGATTGAAGCAGCCATGGAAGGTATTCTCGAAAAATACAAGGCTGAATTCTATCCATTCGAGGTGCGCGAAAGCGGTGGTGGTTGGCAGTTCCTCACTAAAAGAGATTTTCATAAAACTGTTGCCCAGTTAAACGGTGATAAATTCCTGAAACGTCTGTCTACAGCAGCGTTGGAAACCTTAAGTATCGTTGCTTATAAACAACCGGTAACAAAATCTGAGATTGAAGCTATCCGGGGTGTGAGCAGCGACTACGCTATTCAAAAATTACTCGAAAAAGACCTCATAGTCATAACAGGCCGTAATGAGAACATGCCCGGTCAACCGCTGGTGTATGCAACGTCCAAAAACTTTATGGACTATTTCGGCCTGAACACAACGGATGATCTACCCAAGCTGAAAGAAATATTGGACGACAGTATTGTGGCGCCTACCATAGTTGGCCTTGAAACCGGCACAACCCAGACCGAAGGCGATGAGTCAGGTATCCTTCCATCAGAGAATGATGTTCATGTAAATGGTACTGAATTATCATTAAGCGAAGAAGAAGGTGCTGAAGAAGAAGCGCAGCCAGGCCTGGACCAGGATGCTTCATATGATCAGGAGGCCGACGAAGAAGCAATAGCCGAAGAAGCAGAAGCCCTGGATGAAGAAGCAGGTGAAGTGCTGGATGAAATTGCTGAGGAAGGTTTTGATGAGGGTGACCTGGATGCATTTGCTGAAGAAGAACCCTACATTACCCCCGAAGAAGAGGAAGAAGGCGAAGATGATTCCACCTCCTTTGCTGTTGATGACAATGGCGAACTGATTGAAGAACATGGCGAGGCGGAAGAGGACGAAGAAGAGAATGAGGGTGACGAGGAAATAGCCGATGAGGAAGAAGAGGAACAAACCGAAGAAGAGGAGGATGAGAATGAAGAGGAAGAGGAAAGCGAAGAAGAGGAAGAAACTGAAGAAGAGGGAGGCGATGACGAGGAGACTGAAGAGGACGGCGAAGACAATGATGAGGAAAAAGACGGGGACGACGAAGAGGACGAACAAAAGAAATAAATAAAATCTAAAATAACGGGCGCATTCATTATAAGATGGATGCGCTTTTTTGTTTAACACGGTCAACCCTGTCAGCTTATTAACTTGTCAACTTATTCTTATATTCGCATACTATGTCACAGCAATTATCCCGAGAGTTATTAATCCAGTTGGCGAATGAATACGGTACACCACTGTATGTGTACCATGCCGAAAAGATCAAAGAGCAATATGAAAAGCTGCAAACAGCCTTTCAAAAGATAAACGCCCGGTTTTACTATGCCTGTAAGGCACTTACCAATATTAATGTTTTAAAGTATGTGAACAGCCTCGGCGCCGGGGTTGATTGCGTAAGTATCCATGAAGTAAAGCTGGCCCTCAAGGCAGGCTTTGACCCAAAGAACATTTTGTATACACCCAATTGTGTGGACTTTCAGGAAGTTGTAGCCGCTAAAGAACTGGGTGTTAACCTCAATATTGACAACATCTCTATTTTAGAGCAGTTTGGCAACAAGTTTGGCGGCAGCTATCCTGTTTGCATCCGGCTCAACCCCCATATCATGGCGGGTGGTAATTTCAAAATATCTACCGGTCACGTAGACAGCAAGTTTGGGATCTCTATTCACCAGATCAGACACATTGAGCGCGTTGTAAAATCCGCTAAAATGAAAGTAACGGGCGTGCATATGCACACCGGTAGTGAGATCAAGGACATTGGCGTGTTTATGGAAGGGCTGGATGTGATGTTCGAGATCACCTCGCATTTCCCCGACCTGGAGTTTATTGACCTGGGCAGTGGTTTCAAAGTACCTTACCAGCCCGGTGATCCGGAAACAGATGTAAATACCCTGGGTCAGAAAATGGCTGTTGCCTTCAAGAACTTTGAAAAAGAGACCGGTAGAAAACTGCAGGTATGGTTTGAACCAGGCAAATACCTGGTAAGCCAATGCGGTTATTTTATAGTAAAGACCAATGTGGTAAAACAAACCCCGGCCACCGTATTTGCCGGTGTGAACAGTGGGTTCAACCATCTGATCCGCCCTATGTTCTATGAGGCGTATCATCATATTGAAAATATCAGTAACCCCAATGGCCCCGAGCGAATATATACTGTGGTAGGGAACATTTGTGAAACCGATACATTTGCCTGGGACCGCAAATTGCACGAAGTTCGGGAAGGTGATTACCTGGTATTCTATAATGCCGGAGCTTATGGTTTTGAAATGTCGAGCAACTTTAACTCGCGATTGAAACCTGCCGAGGTGCTTATTAAAGATGGGAAAGCGCATCTTATTCGCCGGCGCGATGAATTTGAAGACCTGTTAAAAAATCAAATAGAAGTATTATAAAATAAAACCCCGACAACTGTCGGGGTTTTATTTTACATTCAACGTCTGAAAAGAGTTTATCCAACACTATGAATTCCAATTTCCTTTTTAAAATTTCACCCTTATCCTCTGAAAAAAGAAGTGATCCAACAGCCAGGAAGAATCCCTACCTTTTTAAAGGAGAAAGGTTTGGTATTTCGGAGGGGCGGCTGCATTTGTTGCGAAATGAATTTAATTACGAGACCATTCCAATGGATTCAATAAGTGCCATAGAGGTGCGTGATGGGAAGGACCTTAAAAACTGGTGGTGGGTATTGATTGTCGGCCTTGCTTTGATCGGCTATGCTTTGCGGGACCTGTATTATATTTTCTTTCTTTTTGGATTGTGGAGGATTGATGTGGAGAGGGTGCTGATAATAGTACTTCCAATGGCATTAGGGGTATATTCAATTTTCATTGCACTGCGCAATACCCGGGTTATGATTGTTAAAAGCACTTCAAAAAGCTATTATCTGTCGTTGCGTGAGCTGGTTAAAAGGCAACAATTCATTGAGTTTGTTGAATATATGGAAAAGAGCCATCGCGCTTTTTCAAATAAGGCGAGATAATTTGAACATGTAACCTTTCCTTCATGCCAAATAAATTCATACAATCGTTAAAGAGCCCTGTATTATTCAGGCTGTATTTGTTTTCCAAACTCCCCGCCGCATTCTTTTCAGGAGTGCGTGTAAGGGAAATTGATGAACAGCATTGTGTGGTCACGGTGCCGTACAAATGGTTCTCCCAAAATCCTTTTCGCTCTACTTATTTTGCCTGTTTGGCCATGGCGGCTGAAATGAGTTCCGGTTCGCTGGCAATGGCGCATGTATATAATCGAAAACCGCCTTTGAGCATGCTGGTGACGAGGTTTGAGGCCGGTTATTTCAAGAAAGCAACGGGGCGGACCCGCTTCGAGTGTAAAGATGGCGCCCTGCTGTTGAATGCCATTGAAAAGGCTGTTGAAACCGGTGAAGCGCAAACCTGCGTAACCACATCAATAGGCATAAATGAACAAGGCGAGAAGGTGGCGGAATGCTTAATAACATGGTCGTTCAAGGTGAAACAGGTAAAGTATAAAGTGTAAAAATTAAATAATAAACAGATGAAAATCGCTTTTCATGGTGCTGCCCGTACAGTAACTGGGTCAAAGCACTTGCTCACGTTAAGCAATGGCCGGAAGTATTTACTCGATTGTGGAATGTTCCAGGGACTTGGACAGGCAACCAATGCCCTAAACCGCAACTGGGGGTTTGAACCATCGGAAATAGATTTTCTTATTTTATCGCATGCCCATATAGATCATAGTGGACTTATTCCCAAGCTTACCCGCGATGGCTTTACCGGCAAGATCTTTTGCACGCCCGCTACCAAAGAGCTTACGGAAATACTGTTGCTCGACTCAGCCGAAATACAGGAAGACGATGTGAAATACCTGAATAAGAAAAGAGCCGCTGAAAAGCAGCCTTATCTGCAACCCCTCTATACAACGCAGGATGCAGAAAACTCCTTTAAACACCTGCAGGCGGTGGAGTATGGCATGTGGTATAAGATCGATGATTTTGTAGAGTTGATGTATACCGATGCCGGCCACATCATTGGCAGTGCGGCCGTCAATCTGAAAATAAATGAGAATGGCAAGGTTACCCATTTAACATTTAGCGGTGATGTGGGCCGGTACCGCGATGTGATCCTGCGCTCACCAGCTGAATTCCCACAGGCCGATTATATTATCCTGGAATCAACCTATGGTAACAGCCTGCATGAACTGAATGTTACCACCCCCGATCAACTGTTATACTGGATCGAAAAGACCTGTTTGCAAAAGAAGGGGAAGCTGATCATTCCCGCTTTCAGTGTGGGCCGTACCCAGGAATTGTTATATCATTTAAACCAGCTGGAACTGGAACGGCGGCTGCCTGATCTGGATTATTTTGTGGATAGCCCGTTAAGCATAAAAACAACGGAACTGGTTAAGCGTTATCCCAGCTATTTTAATAAGACCATTCAGCATGTGCTGGAAACAGACTCAGATCCCTTTGGCTTTAAAGGATTGAAGTTTGTAAGAACAGTACAGGAATCGAAGCTGTTAAACTTCCGGAATGAGCCCTGCGTCATTATTTCGGCCAGCGGTATGGCGGAAGCCGGCCGGGTAAAACACCATATCAGTAATAA
Organism: Niastella soli; assembly: GCF_017742245.1. Lineage (GTDB taxonomy): Bacteria > Bacteroidota > Bacteroidia > Chitinophagales > Chitinophagaceae > Niastella > Niastella soli. Next base: position 185,095 of record NZ_JAGHKO010000001.1, on the reverse strand, counting down.
TGTCGAAAACAGCCGTAACTCCATACTCATGACCGGTTACTGCGAACCCGAATCGTTGGGGGCCCGGTTATTATCGGGTAGAAAAGAGGTACACATTTTTGGCGTAATGCATGAAGTGCACGCTGAAATTGGGGCCATCCACAGTATGAGCGCCCATGGTGATTATGAAGACCTGAGCCAATTCCTGGCCAACCAGGACCCTAAGCAGGTAAAACGCCTCTTCCTGGTTCATGGCGAGTATAATGTACAACAACAGTTCAGACAGCGCTTATTGAAAAAGGGATTCCTGGATGTGGAGATCCCTGAACAGCACTATGAAATAGGGCTCACTTAGGTTGACGAGTTGGCGTTCGCGGCCAAAGAATAATACAGAATATAAAATTCAGAACTAATAGACTTCCACCCTTTAGGGGGAAAACGAAAAACCGCCTCACGGGGCGGTTTTCTAATTCAATAATCTTTGGGTAGTCTCTAAGTAATATTTAATTCATCTATAGGCTCAGATTTTCTATGGTTCTCCTTTTAGATAATGGATTCTAAATGCTTGGTCTTTTCATCGGATCAAGGATGTTTAGGGTTTTTTCTCGAGGAGATTTGTTGTTGGTTTTCATGGATCGTCGGATAAAACGGGTACTTGGTTTTTCTCGAGGTTCAGGCTCCGTGACGCCTTCTATTGGATTTGCCCTTTTCGGGTCTTACGGTTTTTTATAGGAATTACGATCTTGAAACAAAGATGGTTATTCTAAATGCCTGGTTCAACTTTATTCGACTAATACATAAAAACCTTCGATTTTAGGTGGAAAACTAGCGGGAAATGGTGCAAAACTATAATATATCCCCCGGTTACATTTGCTGGGGGTGGCCTGGAGGCTTATAGGAACGTTATCCTGATATTAAAAAAGAAACCCCGACATTTTCAGTCGGGGCAGCTTTTTTTAATGAAATCCGTATCATGAGCAGGCTGGAGATTTAGATCACACACTATTTGTAGTGTTTAGGATTCCACTTTTCTTCCGTTTTTAGGGATAGGGCTTATTATTGATAACCGTCACAATAAATGCTTTCTACAGATATATTTAGGGTTCCGTGTTTCGATTCGTGTTGTAACAAAGATGGTTACGAACACCCGCAAAGAGAAAATTATTAGCTCTTTGGGGTAATAATGCCGGTAAACAGGAAGAAAGTTTCGATGAAATTAAATGATGTTTAAACGCTTTAATACGTCGGGTTTGTGGGCTTTGCTAACGGGGATCTCGTTCCCCTTGATAAACAGATCGTTCTCCCTAATATCGTCTATCTTATTAATATTTATAATGTATGAGCGGTGCACCTTGATGAAGGTTTGACGATTCACTTTTTCTTCCAGGTTCTTGATGGTATTGTGAGTGATGTACTTTTTGCTATCGGCGGTAACAAATTTCACATAGTCGCCCATGCTTTCAATAAACAGGATATCATCGTTGTTTAACCGAACCAGTTTGCCATCACATTTAATAAAGATGTGATCGGTGGCCGTGCTTGTAATATTGTTGTCACCGGCCGGGGTGGTCAGTTTATTCAGGGCTTCCTGAAAACGTTGGTAAGTGAATGGTTTTTTCAGAAAGTCGGTCACATTATATTCAAAAGCGTTGTAGGCGTATTCTGATTTGGAAGTGGTAAGTATTACTTTGGGATAATAAGCCAGTTGATCAAGCAGGTCGAAGCCGGTAGCACCAGGCATTTCAACATCCAGGAACAGTATGTCAACAGAATTTTTATTCAGATAGTCCAGTGCCTGCTCTACATTGGTAAAATGTCCTTTCACTTGTAACAGCGCACTTTTTTCGCAGCACTTAACCAGATAATCGGCGGCTACCTGCAAATCCTCAACTATGACACAGGTCCATTTCATAAAAAATTGGAATTGAATTCTTTCAACTTGTTGTACTCCGATGCGATCAGCTCCTTACTCTCTGCTAATGTAACTACAATTTGCTGATATTCTGACGTTAATTCATTTGAAGAAGTTGCATTTTGACAAATATCTTCAAATTCTTTACAAATATTTTGAACTAACGGCAAACCTACAAAACCAAACGTTGGTTTCATTTTATGTATTGCCCTTTTTAAGTCAGATATATTATTTGTTTCAAAGGCATCTTTAATAGAATTAAAATCTTCATTAAAATTTGCCAGTGTTGTCAGGAATATTTCTTCTATATACTGGTAATCATCTTCATACAGGCTATAAAGATAGTTGGCGTCTAGTTTTTCGTTGAAAATGAATTTTTTAGAGAAATTTGATCCACTCATTGGAAAATAGTTTGTCCATTTTTTCGTTAAAATAGGTGTCCGTGGCAAGAACCTTTTAGTTCTAATCCAATAACTCTATGAAGGAGAAAATATTATATCTGGTCTACTCTATTTACAGCGATATAGTGCATACCGGCCTCCATGAGGGTGTTTCCAAGGATATGCGCAAAAGGATCATCCGCTTCAATCAGTTCATACTGCTCGCCCTCCTGTTGAACTTTATTTCCGTTTTTTCCTACTTCTACCATAAACTATATATAAGCGCGTTAGTAAACATTACCTCCGCTTATTTCTTTTTGCTTGCATTTTATTTTGGCTCAAAACGGAAGCTGGAAACCGGCCGTATCATTGCCGTTATAAATATAAACCTTTACCTCATCGTAATATGTTACCTGGAGGGGCTAAGGGCAGGGGAGTACCTGCTGTATTTCCCTTACTTCGTAGTATTAACATTTGTGGTGAGCATCAGGCGAAATTTTAAAGAACTGTTATCGGTATACTCCATTACCGTTATAGCTTCGCTGGCCTGTGTAAAACTTTGTCCATATGTAAACAACATACAAACTATAAACGAGGCGCTGTATACGCAGTTGTACAGCGGTAACCTGGTTATTTCTCTGGCCATGACCATCATATTCTCCTATTCTATTCTGCAGGTGAATAAAGACAATGAGGTGGCCATCCTGCAGGAAAAAACATTTGGCGATACCATCTTTAATACCTCGCTCGATGGCGTGTTTATTATTTTCAGTCAGACAAATATTATAAACAGTTGCAATAAGCGTGCGCTTGAAATGTTCGATGTAAAGGAGAAGCACGAAATAGAAGGAACCAACATCGAGAACTGGTTCGAAGAGCATCATATAAAGCAATTCAATTCAATAAAAGAATCGCTGTCGGGCGAATCCCGTCCCTGGCAGGGCGAACTGACCCTCACTGCCAAAACCGGCCGTACTTTTTATGGCTTTGTGAGCGTGGTGCCTTTTACTTATAAAGATACCGGGTACACCAAGATCAGTATCCTGGATGTATCATATGTGAAGATGGCCGAGTTTGAGTTGATGAAAGCGAAGGAAAAAGCCGAATCGGCGGCCCGCACAAAATCACGCTTCCTCAGTAATATGAGCCATGAATTGCGTACCCCGCTTAATGGCATCATTGGTGCTTCTAACCTGTTGCTGCAGGAAGAGCACCTCTCCAGTCAGGTACAACACCTCGATATCCTCAAGTTCTCATCAGAACACATGATGATGCTTATTAATGATATTTTGGATTATAACAAAATGGAAGCCGGGAAAGTGGAGCTGGCGGATGTGCCGGTGAATATAAAAGAGTTCATGCAAAAACTGGCTTCGCAGTTCTCGCCACAAATAAAATCAAAAGGGCTGGAGTTTAAGGTCGATATCGATGACCGGCTCGACCTGGAGTTCTATACCGATGAAACCAGGTTGAACCAGGTGTTGAGTAACCTGCTGGCCAATGCGCTTAAGTTCACCCACGAGGGCACCATCACCATGGCGGTGCGAAAACTGTTCTCTTCAAGCGCCAAGTCAACCTTACAGTTTATTGTGATGGATACCGGCATTGGTATTCCCAAGAACAAGCATAAAGAGATCTTCGACAGTTTTACCCAGGCCGATGTAAACACCACCCGCAAGTATGGTGGCACGGGGTTAGGACTGGCCATCACCAAGCGTATTGTGAATATGTTCAACAGCGATCTGTTGTTGGAAAGTGAAGAAAATAAAGGCAGTGCCTTTCACTTTACAGTAGAGTTGAAGATCTGTGAAAACCGGAAGCGCTACATGGAAGACAATATCAAAAACCTGGATTCACTGGAAGGCATCCGGTTACTGATAGCGGAAGATAATCCGGTAAACCTGTCAATAGCCAAAAGGTTCCTCACCAAGTGGGGCATAAAAGTAAGCGAAGCCACCAATGGCCGCGAGGCGCTGGCCCAGTTTAAAAAGGGAACGTTCGACCTGTTGTTGATTGACCTGGAGATGCCCGAAATGGATGGCGCTACTGCATTAAAGGAAATACGTAAAATAAACACTTCTATTCCTGCCGTGGCTTTTACAGCAGCTGTATATGATAATATGCAGGCCGATCTGTTACAAAAAGGCTTTACTGATTTTATACATAAACCGTTCAGACCCGAGGAACTTCATTCGAAGATCTCCTATTTGGTATCGGCGCTGCGCGCTTAGGTGAAGGAGGAAAGAAATAGGAGGTAGGAAGTGGGATGAGCCTGGCAGTGCGACCTTGCTTAAACTTCGGTTCAAGGTATTTGGGTATTATTAGTTAGTTGTAAAAGCGTGCCCGATTTTCACCTTCATATTTCCAACATCAGGAATGCAGACGCATGAGGCATACTTGATCAGATACTGCGGAAATGGTGCTGCTGTACACTTTAAATGGGCCAAATTTGTCAGGCAACCGATTGCAAGACAAGTCTACGTCAGTTTTCCAGGAAAATTGGTAAGGAATTTTTGAATGTAGGTGTATTCCTTCTCGTTTTATTCAACAACCTTTGTATCTTGCATCTCTGTTCAATTGTATAGCGTAGTCAGTATTAGCCGAAAAAACAAAGCCATGAGAAAGATTCCATCGAATGTTTCTTCACTCATTTGTGGCTTGCAGCCGCATCAGGCAATGGGGAAGACCAATCAAACTACAGGTTTTCAACATTTAACAAGCCAGTTTTTTTGCAATCCAATTCTAATTACTGCTGTAAATTCCAGTTCGATTACCGGTTTCCTTTTACGGTAACACCAACGGGGCTTCGGACAAGTCTGAACTCCTTAACCATTTATCCTAAGCAGTTTTATTCTGAACGATAAGTCAAATTATCATATATCATTTCCGGGTAAAACATAGCCGCAGCAATCTCCCGGAAAACAACACGGTTGCTGCATAATTTTCTCATGTGACTCGCAGCCCTTAGTCTTAGGGGCTGCCTTTTTTTTAGTACCCGCCCTATCCGCTATCACTTCCACAACATCAATTATAAAGTCAAGCCTACTTTTATAAATTATTACACAAAGGCATTCGCTTTTCAATGTAACTTATGGTTGTTCATTAAACACAAACATATTCGTGAATTGGTGAAAAAGAAAAGCGGATGTGTCAAAAGTAAACGGGGTCAGAGAATGCTATCAACCGAGCCTAATGGGGGGCTGGCAGGGAACTTACCCGGACCTCAAAGGGATAAAGTCCCTGTGAAGCCCCTGTTAGGTCCTTGTTAGGTCCCTGTTAGGTCCCTGTGAAGTCCCTGTTAGGTCATAAAAATTCCGGGTGCAATTGGGGGTAAATAAAAGTGCGAGGTCGCATAAAGAACTTTCACGATTGCCGACTTCGTCCGCCGAAGCCCTGGCGAAGGCGGATTCACGATATAAAATAAAAAGGCCCCGACATTATCGTCGGGGCCTCTTTATTATTATAAGCGTGTTATGCTTATTGATAGTTCAAATGCAGTTCAACACGTCTGTTTTTAGCACGGCCTTGTGGCGTTTTGTTAGGTGCAATTGGTTTTGAATCACCAAAACCTTGTGCAGTGATCCGGCTTTCAGTAATACCTTTTTTAATGAAGTAGTTCTTAACAGCCTGAGCACGTTTTGCAGAAAGCTTTAAGTTGTTTTCTGGTTTACCTAAATTATCAGTGTGGCCTTCAATGCTGATCTGCAGGGCAGGGTCAGCTTTCAGGACTTTAACAACGATGTCTAATTTAGGATAAGAAACTTTCTGAATAATGTCTTTACCCGACATGTAGTAAATAGCCTTAGCTGCAATAGCTACTTTCTTCACTACATCCTGTTTAATTTCAGGGCAACCACCGTTGGCTGGTTTACCAGGTGTGGAAGGACATTTATCTTCTTCGTCGTTTACACCATCGCCATCAGTATCGGGGACAGGACAGCCATTGTATTTGGCCAAACCGGCAACTGCAGGGCATTTATCTTCTTCGTCGTTGATACCATCTTTATCAGTATCAGGAATAGGACAGCCATTGTATTTGGCAGTACCGGCAACATCAGGACATTTGTCGTTTTTGTCGGCAACGCCATCTTTGTCTTTATCAGGGCAACCAGACAATGCTACTTCACCAGCAACATCAGGGCACTCGTCTTTTTCATCAACAATACCGTCATTGTCTTTATCGTGTGTAACTTCTTTAACTACTTCAACCTTCTTAACAACAGTATCTACACGGGTTTCAACAATTTTTTCTACTTTGATCTCTTTGGTCTCTTTGATCTCTTTGATCTCTTTAGTCTCTTTAGTCTCTTTAGTCTCTCTAACTACTTCTTTAGTCTCTTCTATTTTAGTTTCCTCTTTCGGCGCGCTTCTATGTCTGTGTGTTTTTACACGTTGATAGATAGGCAGGGTCATACCCAAATAAACATCGGCAGAAGAAACATTTTGTTTTCCTAACATGTTGCTCAGGATGGTGCCTGAACCCAGATACAGGAATCCGAGACGCATACCTGCACCCCAGGTAGCTTTCTTATTGAGGGTATTGTAATATAAAGGAGAATAAAGGCTGAACCATTTTTTCTCTAACCGTGGAGTTACCGTGTACGTGGTAGCATATTGTGCACTGGTCTGGTTCTTATCGCGGTTAATGAGGTTTACAATGGTAGCAGCATTGATGAACAGGCGTTTGTAAAGATGATAGTCAATGTCGAAACGGAAGGTAGTAGGTAGTTTCACCTTCATCTTATCGGCATGCGCAAGGGTTTTAAGGATGTTCTCTTTTTCGAGACGGGTAAAATATTCATCCAGGTTTTCGCCATCTTTTTTGTCCAGGTCATCGGTTGTTTTACCGGTAACATTAGCAGCATAGCTGTTGCCATGTGGAGAGTTGTTATAGTTGATGGAGCCGAGGTCGTTTAATGAAGCGTTCACCCGTAATTTATAAGGTGTTTGGTCGGTGGTGATCCAGGCGCTGCTTTCAGGTCTCCACTCATAAGAGAATCCCACGTCAAAACCCCATCCATGGTTATCGGTCATTTTTTTCAACACGTCATCCATATTGCCATCCAGACTATCCAGGTTGTTGGAGTAACGTACGTTCACATCCCCCTGGAGCTGGTTAATGATGTCGGACTTGGAGATATTTACTGCCAGTTTGTTGGAATAAAAGGAACCGGCGCCCAGGCCCACTACATACTTACCGGTAACACCCATTTTCAACAGGTGGTGAGGCGCGCTCCAGATGATACGGCCATATGTTAAACCGGCTTCAGCAAAAGCATGTGCTTTAAACTGCAAATTACTTTCCTGAAAAGTTTGATCATAAAAGGCATCATTGCCTTTACCGAAAAAACGGAAGGTATTATCACTGAGGTTAAACTCATTGATCAGGGTACGTGCGCGGGTATACAACCCAACGCCGCTTTTTTTGCCTGATGTAAACATGAAGGAAGGACCGAGGATGTCGGTATTGAACCACATGTTCTTTTTGTCGGTATTACCCGATTTAAAGTAATCCTGGTTTTCAGTGAGGTCCGAGAATTTGAATTTTTTGAACTTGTCGTTCTTTAATTCATACGCATTGTTACCGGCTGTAGTACTAAAGGCGAAAAAGTTGATGTTCACTTTGTACTTGCTGGCGGCAACATTGGCCGGGTTTTGCAGCATACCCTGAAGACCAGAGTAATTGTCATACTGATAACCGATAAATGATTGAGATAAGCCAAACAAGGGTACGCAACTTATGAGGCCTAGCGCAAGGCTTTTTTTCATGACTTGGGAGTTTGGAGTTAGTTAAGGCGTTAATTATCCTTTTACAGGCTAATTAAAAGCGCCGCAAGGAAATTTAAATTGTGTGAAAATTAAAGGATTATATATGCTATAAATCAAATTAGCTATTGGTTTATAAGGGTTTATGTTAGTGGCAGTTGTGCGATCGTGGCGGTATACCCCATTTCGGGCATTGTCAAACGGAAAAAGGGGCCATCTATTGTATTGATCCTGTCTTGATTTACCAGCGATAAGACATTATATATTACGATTTGTCGTATGTTGAAATGTGTGTGTTTTGCATACATACTATGTGTATCCGAAAATTGGAATAATTGCATAAATGGTTCTTTCTTCTTACTTTCGACCCTCCTTAGATCAATAACCTCCCTGAGCAACACTGAGTTTCCCTAAAACAATACCCATAATCGTATGAAAGCCTTAACTCAACCGGTTTCCCGGCAATACCTGAAGCTATTCCTGAAAATTATAGTGATCTCTTTATGGGCGCTGTGTATTTTATCAGCAGCTATAAAATGAAATTAAAAGCCCTGACAGCATCGTCCCGGTTCTTTGTTGGAAGAAGCAGCGGGCAGCTATCACTTGCCCTGTAATATAAATTCTTTCAAATATTATATTCCCGCCATTATTATCCCTCTAAGGATGAGCCTGCTTCATATTCATATGTCGACACGATATATACATGGAATGGATATGCGAAGTATTGAAAACGTACTACTTTTAGCGTTGCATCATTGACCCAAACCCTGGATTGAAGAAAGCCCTTTGCCGCTAATAACGTTTACTACCGGTAATATATATTGGTAGTAGTTGTCCCCATTTAACTATTATATTCTTCTTACTTCCAGCCACCATTCATCAATAACCTGCTTGATCAAAAAATCAAATACCGAACCCTTTTAAAACAATTCCGTTTCGTATGAAAAACTTTACACATCCGGCCTTACGGTCCTGGCTAAAGTTATTCCTAAAAGTTATTGTCTGTACACTATGGTTGTTGTGCATTGTTTCAGCAGCCATCTCGCGCGATTTGCGGCTGCCGCATTTGGGGCAGAATCCGGGCGACCAAACGGTTTGCGCCGGTTCAAGCCCTGTGTTTAGCATAGGCACTGTTACCGGCACCAGCGGTACCACTACCATTCAATGGGAAGTGAGTGTTAATGGTGGTGGTAGTTATAGCACCGTCTCCAATGGCGTCAGTTATAGTGGCGCCACCACAGCCAGTTTAACTGTGCTGAATGTTTCCACCGCATTGAACGGAAACAGGTACCGGTGTGTAGTAACCGATGCTACAGGCTCAACAGTTTCCAATGCGGCCCTGCTTAGCGTAAATGCCACCCCGGCTGTTTCATCAGCTACGAGAACCACAACGGTGTGCGAAGGTGCTACCGGGGCAGGTTTGCAGGTGACCAATGATCCTGCACTCAGCTATCAATGGCAGGTAAGTTCCAATAACGGTGGTTCCTGGAATAATGTAAATGCGGGTGATGGCTATACCGGGGGTACTACGAATGACCTTACCTACCCCGCAGCTTCCTTGTCAATGAATGGTTATTTATTTCGTTATACCGCATCCAATAGCGTTACAACCTGTAACGCTACAAGTATTGCCCTGGATACCCTACGGGTATTGTCGAAACCGGTATTTACCGGCGGGACAGTTTCCCCGCTTTCAGCTACCATATGTCCTAATGGGAATACCGTTTTTACTGCAAACCCAACGGGGGCAGCCGCCATGGCCTATCAATGGCAGGTAAGACAAGTGTTGCCAACCAGTGGGGTATTTGCTAATGTAAGCGATGACGCCGTTTACAGCGGCGCACAAACCAAAACCCTGAATATAACTGCTTTTACCGGAGCTGCCGGAAGTTCCTGGCAGGTTCAATTGGTGGCCAGTTATCCGAGTACACTGGGTTGTGCGTCTTCCAGTTTGGGTGCCATCATTATACGTACACTGCCTTCCGTAGCTGTTCAACCAAAAGATACTACGGTTTGTGCCAACAGTCCTGCGGGTTTTAAGGTAACTGGCAGTGGTAGCGCCACATTAACTTACCAATGGCAAACCGACAATGGCACTGCAGGTGTTAGCTGGTCGAATACAGCCAGTATTGGTACCGTACCCACTATACTTGAATTAGGTCCGGTTACAACGGCTATGAATGGCTTCCGGTACCGGGTAACAGTCAGCAACAGTTGTACACCACCAGCTACCTCTGCAGAGCGGGTACTCACTGTTCGAAGATCAGGTACCTGGCTGGGTTACAAAGACACCAAATGGGAAGAACCAATGAACTGGTGCGGCGGTATCCCAGATAGGACCATCGATGTACTGGTGCCCAACTGGCCCTCGAATATGCCGAATATAAGCGATGGTACAGGGACTGCTTTATTTAAAAGCCTTGAAATTGAAAATGCGGCCCGGCTTACCATCAGCGGAGGTGCGGTTGAGAACATGACAGGCCCGTTTAATTTGCAGGGAACGGTGATCTATTCAGCCCTTCGGGAACAAACTGTTTTTCCCGCTGACCACGGCTCTCTGGAAATAAATGGTACTGGCAATAAGAGCTTAAGCAGCCCTGTAGCTATAAGCCATAACCTGGTTTTGGGCGGTTCGGCCAAACTGGTTACACGCACCAATATCCTTACTATGAAAACAGGGAGTAATCCTGTTGTGACCAGCGCATTTAATGATCCGGCTACCAGTTGGATCGTTACGGGGAACGGGAATGCCGGTGCCGCCAATACGGGTATCGGTGGTTTGCGTATTGAACAGGTTGATGCAGCTGATGGCGCGGTATTGTTCCCCGTTGGGCCTACCCCCACGGCTTATAATCCGCTTCAATTAACCAATGGTGGTACCGTAGATCATTTTACCGTTGCGGTCAACGATCAAACAATACCAGGTGGCATTTACGCTGCCGGTGTGAACCGGACCTGGCTTGTGTCTGAAGCCGTGGTGGGTGGTAGTAATGTAATGCTTTCGTTGAAATGGCAGGGCAATGAAGAACAATCCCTTTTTGACAGAATACAAACCCAGATCATCAGATCGAACGGGAGCCAGATCGTTGAATCAAGTGCAAAAGCACCGGCCAGTGGCGGCGATCCATATGCCCGTGCCGATGGGGCCTTTGCTACCCTTACTCAATTTAGTGTGGCCAGTAGTGCAGTAGTTCTGGCTGTGCAATTAAGTTCATTTACCGTACAAAGATCAGGGAACGGGGCTGTTGGTCTGGCCTGGAATACAACCGGGATCTCATTGCCTGAATATTTTGATGTGCAAAGATCTGCCGATGGGGTGCACTTTGTTACTATTGGCAGAGTGGAGGGCGAAAGGGATAAGACAGCTTATAACTTTACCGACAATGTACCAGGTACCGGCATAGTATACTACCGGCTGCTGATGATGGACCTGCAAAATGAAATGGTGGCAAGCAGCATCCGGTCAGTTGTATTGAACAGTAACAACCTGGCGCAGCTAAGGCCTTCAGCTACTGCCGGCACCATAACAAAAGTGTATATACAATCATCAAAGCAAACGGTAGCCAGCCTCTATGTAACCGATATTGCCGGTCGAATTCATCTCCGTCAATCGGTATCAGTGAATAAAGGCGAGAACCTGTTGCCCCTTTGGATCGGAGATCTGGGCAAAGGAGTATATTATGTACATGTGAAGAGTGGAGATGGGAACTCGCAGGTATTGACACTAATGAAGCAGTAAGCAACTTAATTGTAGAAATATAAAAAAGGCCCCGACGGTTTCGTCGGGGCTTTTTTGTGGTGTCAAGCCGAAAGCGAGAATGAGAGTTGTGAGTGGTGAATGGTGAGTTGGCTCACTAATTTTATGAATTCTGAGTAATCGCGAGCCACTTTCACGTTTCACGTTTCATCTACCAACTGGCGGAAGTCTCGAATTTCGCGAACCCATTGACGACCGCAAGCATCGGCACTCGCGAAAAATGTAGACGGCTGAATAATCGGCAACCCACTCACCACTCACAACTGATCACTGCCCTTATTTCACAAGCATCAATTTACCCGTATAAGACTTGCCATCCGTATTGATCAGGTAATAATAAGCGCCTGCTTTCATTTCTGTAGCAGGAATAGTTACCTGGTATTTGCGGTTGGCTGTTGCCATGCCTTTAAATAAGACCTTTTCGCAAGCGCCCAGCGCATTGTACAGGCTTATGGTGGTAAGCGCGTTTTGCGGACTGGTAAATTCAATCACTCCATACGCTATTACTGGATTGGGGTATGCTTTATATGTAAAATTGCTTACGCCAGTTACCGGAATGGTTTGTTCTCCTTTTCCGGCTGTGGTTACTTTACGCGCCCCACAATCAGAATAATCTTCTGTTACTTCTGTAAAGTCTATTGTGTTACAGCCATTGATCGGGTCGGTCACGGTGATGATATAGGTACCGGCGCCACTGGTTGTTGTGGTAGCAGCCATATCTACAAAATCAGGTCCCAGCCATAGGAACTCCGCATTGGGTGTAGTCGTAATGGCCGAGAGGGTAACAATCGGGTTGGCGCAACTGATGGGGCTGTTATTCGCAATGGTCACAACCGGTGCGGCCGTGTTTTCAGCTACATTGGTCGACTTACTGGAGGTACAGCCATTGGCCTGGTTAGTTGCAGTTAATGTATATAAGCCCCCGTACGTAACCGTTGCTGATGAAGAGGAGGAGAGATAACCCCTGGGTCCTTCCCATTTGTAATTCACATCCGATGATGACGAACTTCCTGAGATGGTTACGCTGCTGGTTAAACAGGTAATGATACCCGAGTTGTTGATCGAGATCTCGCCCGGATGAACGGTGTTTTCTTCCACGATTGTATTGGCGCTGGCGTCGCAACCGGTTGCCGCATTGGTTGCTTTAAGAATATAGGTGCCGCCTTTTGATATGGTCGGATTCAAGATAGTAGCGGTGAACCCGTTTGGCCCCGTCCAGCTATAAGTGGTGCCGTTTGCTGAAACAGTACCATTGATTACCAGGTTAGGAGTAATACAGGTAATCGATCCGGTGTGGCTGGCAGTCACTGCCGGTCTTGTTGTATCCTGGCTCACGGTAGCGGATGCAGAGGCGGTACAACTGCCCACGGCCACAGTTAAGATATAGTCGCCTGGTTTGGTAACAACTGGGTTTTGCAGGGTGGAGGTAAAACCATCCGGCCCGCTCCAGGTGTAGTTTGCGCCTGATGTCGCAGAACTTCCCTGAAGCGTAACCGAATTGTTTAAGCAGTTAATAGCCCCGCCTGTTGCATTGGCTGTTATATTGGCTGCTCCTGTTGCCACTACTTGCATGTTGTCAAAATAGTAGAACTCATCATCACCGGTAGCCCTGGCCCTTACAATGATCCGCAGGCTGGTATAAGTGCCATTCTGGATAGCAGTGGTCAGTGCCGTAGGGGTAGTGCTATGGTTGTTTATTACCCCTTTCTTTTCAGCAAATAATACTTCATTCCCGTTGTCGAGTTTGTAATAGAACCGGATGTAATCGGCATAATCGCCGGTTTCATTCATCACGGCATTATTGATGATAGAACTTCTTACGAGGGTGGAAACAGCTATGTTGGTCTTTTGCGTAATGTCAATAGAGGCTGAGGTCCATACAGATTCTCCTGTTGTGGTACAGTTGCTGATCCTTAGTTCATTATTAAGCACGGAGATCAGGGCCGTAGTCGGATTTTTAGTGACCGACCAGCTGGTGGCGCCATTATCGGAAGTAGTGCCATTGGCCAGGGTGAAATCTTCCAGCCAGGTAGCACTGATGGTATTACTGAATGTTACAGTTACACTGGTATTGCTGGTACAGCCGTTCAGCGGGTTGGTCACTGTCAGGTTATAAGTGCCTGCCTTGCTAACCACCGGGTTTTGGGCGGTGGAGTTGAAATTGTTCGGGCCGGTCCAGTTATAACTAACACCCGAAGTGGGTGATGTTCCTGAGAGGGTTGCCGAAGAACCGGTGTTACAGGTTAAAGGTCCGCTCACTGAAGCGGTGGCGCCGGGTTCTGTTTTATTCAGGGAAACAAGCGCTGTATCGCTTCCCGTGCAACCGGTGGAAGGATCGGTAACCGTAAGCGTATAAATGCCCGCTGTTGAAACCGATGGGTTTTGCGTTGTTGAGGTAAAGTTGTTCGGGCCAGTCCAGCTATAACTTACGCCAGAAGCAGTAGAGCTACCGGTAAGCCCAATGTTGGTATTTGTACAGTTCAGGATGTTTGTGGCAGTAGCCAAAGCATTCACTAACGGCAGGGTAGTACCGTTCACCTGCATATTGTCGAAATAATAGAATTCGTCATTACCGGTGGCACGGGCCCGTACCACAATTTGCAGACTGGTACCAGTTAATCCGGCACTTGATATGGGTGTATTGGTGGTACTGTGGTTATTGATGATGCCCAGTTTTTCGGCAAACAGCACTTCCGTACCATTATTGAGTTTGTAATAGAACCGGATGTAATCGGCATAATCACCGGTACCATTCATCACTGCATTATTGATAATGGAGCTTCTAACGCCTGACGAAATGGAGACGTTCGTTTTACCTGTAATGTCAATTACGCCAGAGGTCCACACGGTTTGGCCTGTGGTTGTACAGTTGGTGATCCTGATCTCATTGTTGAGCACAGAACAAACCGCAGTAGTGGGGCTTACAGTTGTAGACCAGCTGGTAGCGCCAGCGTCGGAGGTAGTGCCATTGGCCAGGGTAAAATCTTCGGACCAAAATGTGGCGGTTGTGCCGCCGGCTGTTACGGCAACGGATTGTGATGCGGTGCAACCATTGGCCGGATTGGTTACTGTTGCGGTATAAGTCCCCGCGGTACTAACCACCGGGTTTTTCGAGGTGCTGGTAAACCCATTGGGGCCCGACCAGCTATAGGTAGCGCCGTTTGTTGATGAATTTACATTCAGGGTAATACCCGATAAACAAGCCAGGGTGCCACCCGTAGCTGTGATAGTAGGTGCTGTTTTGTTTTCGGTTACTGTAGTAGTGGCGGTTACCGTACAACCAGAGGCCAGGGTAGCAGTCACTATATATTGTCCGCCCGCATTCACCACGGGGTTTTGCAGGGTAGAAGAAAAGCTATTGGGGCCTGTCCATGACCAGGCAGTTACGGTGCTGCTGGCGGTGGCCGACAATTGCGCCGATGCCGTACAGGTTACCGTGCCGGTTACGGAAGGGGTAATGGTGGTAGTGCCTGCATTACTACCGGTCAATTTAATATTATCAAAAAAGTAACGTTCAGTAGGATCTGAATTGCTCATTCTAATGATCACCTGCAGGGTATTACCGCTCAGGGTTGGGGAGGTAAAGGTCATGGAACCTGTTGTATTGGTGGTAGTGCCAATACCAGCCAGGTCTTCATAAGCCAATGTTTCTGCGCCACCATTCAATTTGTAATACACCCTGATGTAGTCGGTTGTTTCAAAAGCATCATTGGTGCTGGCCAGTTCACTCCGCAGGTCAACCGAAAAGCTGACATTTGTTTTGGTTGAAATGTCAATGGCCTGGGATGTCCAGGTGCTTATTGCCTGACCGGTATAAGAAACTTTGAACTCATTGTTTTGTACAGAATAGGTGCCAACCGTACCTGTGCTGGAGGATGACCATTGAGTAGTACCAGCATCGGAGGTAGTTCCGTTGGCCAAACCGGCAAAATCTTCGAGCCAGAATGTAGAAATGGCACTGGCTGCAACCGATACGGATTGTTGCGCGCTACATCCGTTGGCGGGGTTGGTCACCGTGACTGTATAGGTGCCGGCTGTACAGACCGTGGGATTTTGGGAAGTAGAACTAAAACTGTTTGGGCCGGTCCATTTATAGGTAGCGCCGCTAACGTTGCTGGTGGCGCTGATGGATACGCAGGAGCCACAGGCCAGGGCCCCACCGGTGGCTGTAATGACCGGGGCCGTTTTATTTTCTGTTACCGTAACGCTGGCTGAGCCGGTGCCAGTGCTATTGGAGGCAACAACGGTATATGTACCGGCTGTGGTTATGGTTGGGTTTTGTGCAGTGGAAGTATATCCGTTAGGGCCCGACCAGCTCCAGGTAGTGGTTCCCGTGCCAGTGGCGGTAGCAGATAAACCCAGTGAGGAATTAATACAGGTAAGTATACCTCCATTGGCGGCTGCTGCCGTTACATTGATCGCTGATAAAGCGCAGGGGCCTTTTTCTTTAAATACCCTGTATTCTTCAATATAGTATTTGGAGGTTTGGGTGCCGCCATTATTGTAGTTATAGATCTTTACCACCAGCTGTACATTACTGCCGGTAAGGGTACCGGAGATAAAATCTAATGTGCCGAAATTACCAGTGCGCGAGTCCAGTGGCGTTTCGGCGCCCCCATTGATCTTGTAAAAGATCTTTACATATTCCGAGCTATTCATATCTCCTTCTGCGGTAACCTTTACGGCCACCTGAAAGTCGGAATAACCAGCGGTAGAAAACACCCGTGAATACCAGATGCCTTCGCCACCCAGTTCCTGGGCATGCAGGCGGTTTGATTTTACGGCGAAATAACCAGTAGTACTTACACTGGAAGCATCGAGATACCACCCTGTTGCCGAAGCATCGGTGGTGGTACCGTCTACTTGTGAGAACCTGCCTGTAATGATGGGGCATTCAGGCGTAGCCGATAAGTAATTGCTAAGTAAAACAAAGAACAGTAATAAAGAAAACGGTTTAGGTATTCGTTTTTGCATATATAGGGAATTTGTTCGCTTATACGGTTGCGTGCAGGGCAAAGCATGCCCGCCCGCCTTAGCAGGGATAGCTATTAGTAAAAGGTTATATTAATGGATGGCACCATGCGTAGAAGGCATGGAATAGGGGTAATGTATGGGCGTAGGAAAGGCTGGCTATTATAGGGTTGTCTTTAACGCAGGTTATTGCAGGCGTTCAAATTAATAACAAAGTTTCCGGGGAAACACATTTATTTTCAGCTTATCCTTTTAACAGTGCCTGTCAATCGATGATAAGTTAGAATTATATACAAGATGAGGGGTATGAAAGAATGAAAATATATGATCAGTTTACTTTCTGCATGTATTCAGTAAGGAACTTTTTGGGAGGTTGTCCGGTGATCTTTTTAAAAACGCGGTTAAAGGTAACGGCATTGTTAAACCCGCTTTGATAGGCAACGGCTGCCAGGCTATCAAAATGCTCGCCTACTATTTTCTTACAGGCTTCATTGATACGCACTTCGTTCAAAAAGGCAACATAGGTTTTTAAGGTATGTTTTTTAAAGTACCTGCAAAAAGCCTGGGGGGTAAGGTGGGCCACATCGGCAATTTGTTTAAGCGTAATGTTCTCGGTATAGTGCGCCATGGTATACTGATAGATGTCGTTCATGCGCAGTCCTTCCGATTCGGTGATGGCGCTTTCAGTTTGCGTATTGGAGAGGGATTTGTATTGTTTGATGCGGCAGAGGGTTTGCAGCAATTGAATAAAGAATGCCAGTCTGATGCCATTTCTGGCTTCTTTTACCAGTAACATTTTTTTACTGATGTCCTGCTGGTAGGAAGCCGGTACCTGTAAGCCGGTGCAGGTAATATCCATAAATTTTTTAACATTATTCATTTCCGGTAGATCAAGGATCTTTCCAAAGGGACCGCGCAGGTCAACAAATACAGTAAGCGCATGAATGTCTTTCTGGCTGTTCTTTTCAAAGTAATCCGGGTCGCTTTTGAACAGGTGGGGTTGGTTGGCGCCCAGGATATAGATGTCGCCCGATTGAAAGCGTTGCATACAGGTGCCGGCTATAAGGGTTCCTTCACCTTTTATGATCCAGGTAAGCTGGGTCTCATTGTGACGGTGCAAATGATTGTAAAAATGTGGTAACTTATCTTCCTGAACCATGATGGAATGTTCCTGCGAAACCGGTATGGTGAAATGAACGACTTTCATTTGCAGTAGTTTGGTTGGTTTACCAATATTACCAATTTTTTCTCACAGTGCCGCGCAGGAAGTTAATATTGGTTAAGAAGTGGTGAATGGGCAGAAGGCAGAAGGCAGAAGGCAGAAGGCAGAAGGCAGAAGGCAGAAGGCAGAAGGCAGAAGGCAGAAGGCAGAAGGCAGAAGGCAGAAGGCAGAAGGCAGAAGGCAGAAGGCAGAAAAATTTAGGCGCCGCAAGGTAGTTATTAGTCTCAACAGTCGCGAGTCATGTTTGCCGTTTGCTGTTTGCCGTCTGCCGTTTGCTGTTTGCTGTTTGCCGTCTGCCGTTTGCCGTTTGCCGTTTGCCGTCTGCCGTTTGCCGTCTGCCGTTTCACGATTCACCACTCACCACTGACAACTCACTAGTTAATATCGGTAACAAACTGATTAAAACCCGCTATCCTATACTAACTGTTTCATAATACTTTTATTAAAAATTATTACGAATGAGTATATCATGGAAAGGGATTTTTCCTGCCTTCACAACCAAGTTTACAGCCAATGATACCCTCGACCTGGCATTGTTCGAAAAAGGCTTGCAGTCACAATTGGATGCCGGCGTGGATGGTATTGTATTGGGAGGCAGCCTGGGCGAAGCCAGCACGCTGACAACCGAAGAGAAAGAAACCCTGGTGAAACTGGCCATTGAAATAGCCGGACCAGTACCGGTGGTATTGAACATTGCAGAAGGCGCTACCAAAGAAGCCATCAAACAGGCTGCGTTGGGCAAAAGCTGGGGGGTAAAAGGGTTGATGTTATTACCACCCATGCGATATAAAAGTGATGACCGCGAAACGCTGACGTTTTTCAAGGCCGTTGCACAGTCAACTGATCTGCCCATTATGATCTATAACAATCCTGTTGATTATAAAGTAGACGTAACGCTCGATAT
The DNA here is from genome assembly GCF_017742245.1 of Niastella soli. GTDB lineage: Bacteria > Bacteroidota > Bacteroidia > Chitinophagales > Chitinophagaceae > Niastella > Niastella soli. The sequence goes on along the minus strand of NZ_JAGHKO010000001.1, from coordinate 166,204 downwards.
TTTTGAACAACTCCTTGAATGCGATAACATCCAGGCGGTGAAGGAATCAACTCGTGATGTATCGAATGTTACGCGTTTGATCAATCGGTTTGGCGACCGGTATAAAATATTATGTGGGGTTGATACCCTGGCTATGGAAGAATTGCTGATGGGCGCCGATGGCTGGGTAGGTGGACTGGTAACCGCATTCCCCCGGGAAACCGTAGCGGTGTATAGATTGATAAAAGCAGGGATGCTGGAAGAAGCCCGCGCCATTTACCGCTGGTTCCTGCCGCTGCTGGAGTTGGATATTCATCCCAAACTGGTGCAATACATCAAGCTGGCCGAAACGCAGGTTGGATTAGGTTCGGAATACGTTCGTGCGCCACGGTTAACACTGATAGGGGAGGAAAGGGAAAGGGTTTTGTCGATCATTAAAGAAGGGATTGCTAACAGACCGGTATTGCCGGAGTTACAGTTTGCGAAATGATGAAGGCAGAAGGCAGAAGGCAGAAGGCAGAAGGCAGAAGGCAGAAGGCAGAAGGCAGAAGGCAGAAGGCAGAAGGCAGAAGGCAGAAGGCAGAAGGCAGAAGGCAGAAGGCAGAAGGCAGAAAAATTTAGGCGCCGCAAGATAGTTATTAGTCTCAACAGTCGCGAGTCATGTTTGCCGTCTGCCGTTTGCCGTCTGCCGTTTGCCGTTTCACGATTCACCACTCACAACTCACAACTGACAACTCACAATAGCCTCACTAAATCGCTTATGAGAAAACAACATACACTTATCCTGAGCATATTGCTCATGGCGGTTTCATCAACGGCCCAAACCGTATTGTATCAGCAAAACAGCGAAGTAAACAACCTGATGGTTCAATACGAAGCCGACCGCGGCAGCCTTAACCGTTTTTATTTTGTAGAAAACTCCCCTGAACGGCGTAACAGGTTTGCATCGCTCGTTACCGATTATACCAAACAGGTACAGCAAATAAATTACGACAACCTGCCCACCGGCAGCCGGATAGATTATATCCTGTTTAAAAGAAACCTAGATGAACAAACGCGTTTGCTGGAGGTGGAGAAAAGAGAATGCGAACAACTGAATAACTGGTTTTCGTTTTCAACAGAGATCTATGAAATGGAAAAGTTCCGCCGGCGTGGCTCCCAGCCCGATGCGCAACAATGGGCGGCGAATATGAAAACCAGTACGCAAAACATTAACCTGTTGTCCAGATCACTGTCCAAAGACTCCAGCATAACCATTGATCTTATCCGCCGGGCGCAGGGAATTGTAAAAGGATTACAGGCTGCCCTGAAAAGCGTGAATGAATTTTATTCCGGTTATGACCCTGGTTATAGCTGGTGGATGCCCGACACCTTTAAACACCTCGACAGTGCGCTGACTGCCTATGGTAAATTATGGCAGGAAAAAGGGAAAGCAGCACCTGGTGGGAAAGACGATGGTAGTCATATCGTAGGATATCCCATCGGAAAAGAGGAGATCATCCGTCAATTGCAACTGGAATATATTCCCTATACACCTGAAGAGTTGATTGAGATTGCCAATAAGGAATTTGCCTGGTGCGATGGGGAAATGTTGAAAGCTTCCCAGGAAATGGGTTTTGGGAAGGACTGGAAGAAGGCGCTGGAAAAAGTAAAGAATACTTATGTGCCACCTGGAAAACAACCCGAGGCCATCATGAAACTATACAACGAATCCGTTGACTTTTTGAAAAAGAATAAACTGGTTACCATTCCCCCTGTGGCGGAAGAAACCTGGCGGATGATCATGATGACGCCCGAACGGCAACTGGTGAATCCTTTTTTTACGGGCGGAGAAGTGTTGAGTATTTCTTACCCCACCAATACCATGGAAGAAGATGATAAGCTGATGAGCATGCGTGGGAATAATCCGCATTTTTCCCGCGCAACGGTACACCATGAACTTATTGCCGGTCATCACCTGCAGGGGTTTATGAACAGACGGTACAAAGCCTATCGAGATTTTGATACCCCTTTCTGGATAGAGGGGTGGTCACTCTACTGGGAAATGCTGTTGTGGGACCTGCATTTTCCACAATCACCCGAAGACCGGGTTGGCATGTTGTTCTGGCGGATGCACCGTTGTGCCCGCATCATATTTTCATTGAACTATCACCTGGGTAAATGGACGCCTCAGCAATGTATCGATTTCCTGGTTGACCGGGTAGGGCACGAGCGGGCCAATGCCGAAGGGGAAGTGCGGCGATCGTTTGTAGGCGGATATAGTCCGTTGTACCAGTTGGCATATATGATCGGCGGATTGCAATTCTATGCCCTGAAAAAGGAATTGGTTGATAAGGGTAAAATGACCTACCAGCAATATCATGATGCTGTATTGCATGAAAACGCTCTGCCGGTTACTATGGTAAGGGCAATATTGACGAATCAACCTATACCAAAAGATTATAAAGCTGAGTGGCGATTCTATAAATAAGAGTCTAGTTTGTAAGTTATTAAGTTCTTAGGTTCATTAGTTTGATGGCTTCAAAAACTTAATAACCCAATAACCTAATAACTGTGTCTTTATATGAAAAAGTGTTCCCTTATTACATATGCGCTATTATTTTGCCAATGCGTTTTCTCTCAATCTTATGTCCCGGAAAAAGTACAGCCAAAAATGAAAGTGAAGCCGGTAGTGCCGCTAAAGGCATACAGCTTCCATCTGCAGGATGTACAGTTGCTCGATGGACCATTTAAGGAAGCAATGGAAGCAGATGTACGTTATTTGCAGGTGATAGAACCAGATCGCCTGTTGGCCGATTTTCGCGAACACGCCGGACTAAAAGCAAAAGGGGCTCATTATGGTGGTTGGGAACACAGTGGACTGGCAGGTCATACCCTCGGTCATTATTTATCGGCCTGTGCCATGCAGTATGCCGTTTCGCACGATAAACAGTTTCTCGATAAAGTAAATTACATCGTAGATGAACTGGCCGAATGCCAACCTAAGCGCAATGGCTATGTAGGGGCTATCCCCAAAGAAGACAGCATGTGGGCCGAAGTAGAAAAAGGTAATATCCGTTCGCGCGGGTTTGATCTCAATGGCGCCTGGTCTCCCTGGTATACGGTCCACAAGATCATGGCCGGTTTGCTTGATGCGTATCTCTATTGCGACAACAAAAAAGCATTGACAGTGGAAACCGGTATGGCCGACTGGACAGCCCGCCTGTTGCGCAACCTGCCCGACAGTTCCCTGCAACGCATGTTATTTTGTGAGTATGGCGGTATGAACGATGTGCTGGTGAATACTTATGGGCTCACGGGCGAAAAAAAATACCTGGACCTTTCTTATAAATTCCACGATAAACGCATCCTCGATTCACTGGCCATGCAAAAAGACATCCTGCCAGGTAAACACAGCAATACACAAATACCAAAGGTCATTGGTTGCATCCGCCGTTACGAATTGACTGCAAGTGATAAGGATAAAACCATCGCTGATTTCTTCTGGCAAACCGTAGTGGACCATCATACTTATGCCCCTGGTGGCAACAGCAATTACGAATACCTGGGGCCTGCTGGTCAACTCAATGAAACGCTTACCGATAATACTATGGAAACCTGCAATACCTACAATATGCTGAAGCTGACCCGGCATTTGTTTGCATTGCAGCCCGCCGCCAGCCTGATGGATTATTATGAACGGGCCCTGTACAACCACATACTGTCGTCTCAAGACCATAGCAACGGGATGATGTGTTATTTTGTGCCGCTGCGCATGGGGACGCAAAAAGAATTCAGCGATTCGTTTAATACCTTTACCTGTTGTGTGGGCTCGGGTATGGAAAACCATGTGAAGTATGGCGAAAGTATTTATTACCAGGGAGTCGATGGCAGCTTATATGTAAACCTGTTCATTGCATCACGATTGAACTGGAAGGAAAAAGGGGTAACTATTGAACAACAAACACAACTGCCCGAAAGTAATTGGATAAGGTTTGCTATCAAGGCGGCAAGGCCGGTGTCGTTTCCCTTGCGTATTCGTAATCCCTACTGGTCAAAACAGGGTGTTTGGGTAGCTGTGAACGGAAAAGAGCAAACGAATATTAAACCCGATGCCGATGGCTATTTTACCATCACCCGGCTTTGGAAAACAGGCGATGCTATACTGTTTAAACCAAGTCTGCAATTATATACCCGATCGATGCCAGATAATGCCAATCGCCTGGCAGTTTTTTATGGCCCGGTGGTATTGGCAGGTGTATTAGGTACTAAGGAACCGGATCCGGTTACCGGTATTCCAGTGCTGGTGTCGGCAGAAGCAAACCCGGCCAGTTGGTTAAAGGCCGATGCCAATCAGCCCCTGGTCTTTCATTCTGTAAATGCAGGTCAACCACAGGAAGTTACACTGATGCCTTTTAACCAGGTACAAAAAGAATTTTACAGTGTGTACTGGGACCTGTTCACCCCACAAAGCTGGGCCGAACAACAAAAGGTGGTGGAAGCCGAACGAAAAAAACGCCATGAGATGGAAGTAAAGACGGTGGATTTGTTGCGCCTGGGCGAAATGCAGCCAGAACGCGATCATGAATTTGCAGGGGAGAAAGTAAATACTGGTGAAGAGCATACCCGGAAATACCGATTGGCATATCCTGACGGGTACTTCTCGTTTAACATGAAGGTCGATGCTGACAAAACAAACAGCTTGTTGTGTACTTATTGGGGAATGGATAATAGAGGCCGGAACTTCGATATACTTGTAGATGATGTAAAAATTGCCACGGAAGACCTCAATAAATACAAGGCCAGTAAATTCTATGATCTCATATATCCCATTCCTGTTGATCTCACTAAAGGAAAACAACAGATAAAAGTAACTTTTAAACCCGCGGCAAACAATATGGTAGGACCTGTTTATGGGGAAGTAAGGATGATGAGGGGGGAGTAAAGTTGCCCACCGATTCGTACGCCAGAGCTTTAGCGAAGGTGAAAGCTTTGCCGCGTCGCGGACTGTCGACTGCCGAATAATCGGAATTCCGCAATTAGGACTTTCACGTTTCTTGACTGCCCACTGCCCATTCAATGTCATTTAGTTAATACTTGTTTTAAGGAATCCTCCCGCAAAGCGGGAGGTAGGGGTGGGTTTACCTTTTGCCCATTGCCTTTTGCCCATTGCCTACTGCCCATTGCCCATTAACGGACCTGAGCGTAGCGAAGGTTCCGTCTGCCGTCTGCCGTCTGCCGTCTGCCGTCTGCCGTCTGCCGTCTGCCGTCTGCCGTCTACCGTCTGCCGTCTGCCGTCTGCCGTTTGCCGTTTGCCGTCTGCCGTCTGCCGTCTGCCGTTTCACGTCCCGTATACAAACAGTTTACATTTAATGAATTATGCCAGTTGCGTATGTGGTACTACATCCGGGCATGGGATTTTCTTACCGGTGGAAATCAGCATAAGTAAATGTGTGTAGTGGTCTTTAGCAAGGTAATTAGCTTGCAAAACAGGCTTCCGGCAACGTTGCCGGTAAAAAAGGCAGTTCCTTTTTAAGCGAGGAACTGAAATAATTACAGTTTTTGCAAGTTGGTGCTGGCAGGTGTAATGAAGCGGTATGTAAAAAATATCACTTAAGTTCTTATCTTCGACGCCTGTTTAACCATGCAATTTCGGTTATTGGCAAACGGAATATTATCGTATCTGCGCACAATAAACTAATGAATAGTACGGTTAATGGCCTGTTGGTTTTGATATATAGTAAAAGCATCTTTTAAACTACTTATTTATTTATTGAATGGCATTTCTGGAGAAACAGTTGTACGTTAAAACATCAACCTTACCTAACGCTGGAAAAGGATTATTTACCAAAAAATTCATTCCAAAGGGAACCCGTATTATAGAATACAAAGGCAGAACAAGGACCTGGAAAGAAGTTCAGGCCGATGAAGACGAAAGCCCTTATATCTACTATGTAAAACGCAATTTCGTAATCGATGCTTTGAACGATAAAAAAGCCCTTGCCCGGTATGCCAATGATGCCCGGGGATTAGAGCGGGTAAAAGATATTAATAATAATGCTGAGTATGCCGAAGAAGGTGTACGCGTGTTTATCGAAGCATCAAAAGATATTCCTGCCGGCGGTGAAATCCTGGTTGGATATGGTCCCGAATACTGGCAGGTGATCCGCCATAACATCCGGATCGACGAGAAAGAGAAAAAGAAGGCCCTGGCAAATGGCGCCAAAGTGAATAAAGCCAAAACAAATGGCAAGAAAGTTAATGGCAAGAAGGTCAATGGTAAAAAGACCAATGGCGCCAAAGTTAACGGTGCCAAAGTAAATGGTAAAGCTGCCAAAGTGAATGGAAAAAAAGTGATGGCTTAGAAAGAGGAGGTAGGTTGGTCGCCAGTTACCGGTTTCCGGTTGGGCTCGAAAGCGCCTGGAAGGCAGTTTTTCTCCTGGCAAACCGGCAACTTTACTTCATCAACTTCTCAATAAATAGATTGATCACTTCAACCAGGATGAGGATGATAATGATCCATTCCAGCACAATGCTGTTCCTGTATTGAAGTAAATCTTTAAATAAATCGAGGTTTTCCTTTACGATTTCCAAACCCTCGCGAATAGTTCTGAACCGGGCCTGCAGGTCGAATGTTCTTTTCAGACCAATGTCGAGCCGGTTCAGACCTTCATCATCCCAGGTCTCTTCCGGTGAATCAAAGATGTATAGGTTAGCCTCAATGCGGTTCTTCAGGTTCAGCGTACGGCCAATATATTTTTTCAGACTGCTGCCCGACAGATCCAAACGTCCTTTCTTTTCCAATTGCTGGGTATGATTGGTTGTTTCCTCCAGCAGCAGGTTGGTTTGCTGGCTAAAATGGTCCAGTGCCACCGACTGTGACACGTTTAACATGATCAATCGAAGACTATCGGTATTATCCCCCTCAATTTCAATTTTATTATAACCGAACTTATTACGACCGGCATTTACTTCAATGTCAAATTCATCACTAATGTGCTGTTCGAACGGGTTTTTACAATAAGGGGTAATTGCCTGGATGAACGCCATGATCTCCACCTCGTTGTAACCCAAAAAACTCACAATACCATATTTGAAGATATACGCAAACTTCTGTGCATGCGATTTCACCTGGTAAAACAATTCGTCGGAATCCCCATGTAACAAGTCGGCTTTGAACACCGTTTTAAATTCTTTAATATCAATGCCATCGGCTATTTGTAAGGATAATACTTTTGACATACCTCTACTGTTTGATTGATCTTTCTGAAAATTCCTGTCTATATCTAAAGTTAACTTTTAGTTCCCAGTTGCTTATTATATTGTTATTAATGATTGATTTTGAGCCCTCTTTCGCAAAGGCTTCGGGGGCGAGGACTAGGCAATGGGGAATAGGCAATGGGCAATGGTATTTAGTTAATGCGTGTTTTAAGGAGTCCCCTCCTGGGAGAGCCTGTCCCGCTTTGCGGGAGGTAGGGGTGGGTTTATATAGGCAATGGCAATAATGTTGGCTCAATCTGTTAACTCGTCAACTTCCAATATCTTACCTCTTATCTCGTACTTCCTGCCTCCTGTATTCCCCCTCGTCAACTGCTCAACCTCCCCAACTTTCCATGACAAACCCCCACTCGAAGATTTAACCGCCACATCGATCCATATACGAACCCAACTCATCGATTTTAAGAAGCCATTAGTAATACAACGGAATAGTTTTAAGTAAACTTAATTAGTATGCAAAACCGCTACACGCAACAGGTTCTCTTGGTGATCATAGGTATGTCCTGCATGATAGGTGCTTGCCATAAACCCGGTTCAGATTCCGAAGATATTAGTGGCAACTGGAGCACCGCTGCCGATTTTAAAGGCGATTCAAGATGCGAAGCCGTTGCATTTGTTATTAATGATGTGGCTTATATCTTAACGGGTACGTCAGACCGTGGCCCATATAACGACATGTATGCCTATGATGTTAGCAATGGAAACTGGACGAAAAAAACGCCACTTCCGGCCGCTGCCCGCTATAGCGCAATAGCCTTTGCTATCAATGGAAAAGGCTATATCGGCACCGGCTATCAAAGTGATGTTTTCCTGAAAGATTTTTGGGAATATGATCCTGTAGCGCAAACCTGGACACAAAAGGATTCACTGCCTGGTGATGCACGGTCCGATGCTGCGGCATTTGCCGTGGGTGGCAAAGGATATGTTTGTGGCGGATTCGATGGCAACAAGGCATTTAATGATTGCTGGGAATTTGATCCCACGGCTCCTGCTGGTTATCAGTGGAAAGAAAAAGCCAGCTTCCCGCACAAGACCCGCTCTGCGGTGGCATTTGTACTGAACAACAAAGGCTATATAGTTACTGGTAGCAATAACTCTGAAATTCAAAAAGAATTATATCAGTATGATCCGGAACAAAACGCATGGAGTACCAAACGTCCTTTATTTAATTACAGCAATGATCCGTACGATGATCATTATACTTCTGTTATCAGACAAAACGGTGTAGCGTTTACGCTGGGGAAATATGCTTTTATTGCTACAGGTGAAAATGGCGGTCCCTATGTGGCCAGTACCTGGGGGTATGATGGCGAGGCAGATACCTGGAAAGAGTATACCGGCTTTGAAGCAAAGATCCGCGAAGGGGCTGTTGCCTTCACCGTAAAAGACCGCGCATTTGTATTAACTGGCAAAACGGGTACCCTCTTTTTAGATAACATGTTTGAATTTAATCCCTTTGCAGAAAAAGTAGATAACGATTAGCGCTAAAAGAGAAAACCCCAAAGCCATATTTCTGTGGGCTTTGGGGTTCAATATATTATTTCGGTGAGATCCTTATTAGGCGTTGTTCGGTTTATTGTCCTCTTTAGCCGCCATTAGTTTATGTCTGTTAATGATAAGATAGCTTATGGCTGCCAATTGGAAAAGCACGGCTGGTAAAACAGTACGTCTTAATTCTATCCCCCCGGAAATACTAAGGAATAGTGCAAAAAAGAAAGAGGTGAAAAGGAGTATCACAACAAAAATAAGCAACTGTTTACCCGCGATGGAAACTGGCCTTTTGAATAGGGGAGTACCTTTCCTGCGCTTCCCGATCACCCAAACAATAAGGGTCAATCCGAAAAAGGCAAGGGCAAAATAAACGCCGTTCTTTCTCAGTATTTTAAAAGCTGGACCATAACAAATGTCTAGACAGGTAAGCCCTAATTGCGTGTCATTTATATATCTTGAAACAGACAAATTCATCAGATTGATCACGTCTTTTGAACGTTGGAAGTAAGCTATCTTAAAGGCTTTGTTTATTGTGTCTGCATAGGCTTTGTCGTTCACTTTCAGCACCTTTTGATCTTCCATTGGCGCTGTAAGCGGATCGGCGTTGTATTTGGTCTGAAGCACCTGAATGTCGTCAATGACCAGGCTGATGAAACGGGCTTCTTCGGTTGTAGTATCTTTTGCCTCATGCAATCTTGCTTTAAGATCATCCACTCTATCAGAGTTTGCGAGGAGATACACGATATTGGCTGAAGAGGAACTGTGGTCTATATTGTAGCGGTAGCTAAACGCAAAAGCGCCAATAGTTACAATAAACAGAACGAGGGCCGGTTTCCTGACAGCGCGGAATGCTTTAATAAACAATGTTATTACGGTGAACAACACACTACAGCCAACGACGTAGATCATGATCCAGGGCTTTAACGTAATGGCAAGCAGGGCGATCGCCAGTGAATACAGCACCATCGATACCAGTGAATTTTGACGTGCGGGAAAAAAGAGTAAGGATAAGAAAATGACAATCCAGATCTCTACCGCAAAAATGATGGATTCCGTTAAACAGATGCCAAAATAACTCCAGGTAGCGGGCATAAGAAGGAACACGATCAGGATGCCAAGATTTGCCAATGACAACAGGTTTTTACGTGGGCCACAAAACCAAAAGAAACAGACCAGGCTCGCCATTTGGATAAAGTAACAAACGATGCTTAATTTCAGGTGTAATGTGTTCGTTATTAGTATCAAAAGCGGAAATAAAATAGGACGGCTGGAAGAAGGATCACTCAGATGTTTTGCCGTTTCCATATAACCATAGGAATCGGGAGCAATGATGACCGGATTTATAATAAGCAATACCAACCAGGAAATTGAGAGAAATATAGCTAAAATCAGGAAAAACACTTTGGGTGTTCGGGAGGGTATATGTAGCATGCTCAAATGTAAAGAAGAAAACATAAACCCATGGAAAAATTATACTACTTTCGCGACCGTACTGCATGAAACAAGACACTGTTAATAACGACAAGAAAGCGATCATTATTGGGGCTGGGCCAGCTGGCTTAACAGCTGCCTATGAATTACTTACACGGACAAATATAAAGCCGATCATCCTGGAAAAAACCGGGGACATTGGAGGTATCTCCAAGACCGTGAACTACAAAGGGAACCGCATCGATATTGGTGGCCATCGGTTCTTTTCCAAATCGGACAGGGTGATGGAATGGTGGTATCGTTTTATGCCATGGGAAGCCAATTCCGAGGGTGAAGTAAACATTAACTATCAGAACCAATCGCGCAAATTAAATACCGCGGCAACTACCGGTTCAGCGCCTGTTGATAAGGACAGGATCATGTTGTTGCGCCGTCGCCTGTCACGTATTTATTTCCTGCGTCAGTTCTTTAATTATCCACTTAATCTGTCGGCCAGTACCCTTCGCAAGCTAGGCCTTCTTCGAACTATAAAAATTGGCTTCTCCTACACATTTGCCAGGTTATTTCCGCGTCGCGAAGAAAAGACGCTGGAAGACTTTATGATCAATAGATTTGGCAAAACCTTATATAAAACCTTTTTTAAAGATTATACCGAAAAGGTTTGGGGCGTTAGTTGTAGCGAAATATCTGCTGAATGGGGCGCCCAACGGATCAAGGGTGTTTCCATTACTAAAGCAATTGCGCATGCACTAAAGAGTAAGAAAAAAGATGACCAGGATATTGCGCAGAAAAATGTAGAGACCAGCCAGATCGAACGATTTCTGTATCCAAAATTTGGACCCGGACAACTTTGGGAAGAAGTGGCCCGGCAGATCGAAAGTCTGGGTGGTGAGATCGTCTTCAATCAAAAGATAACAAGCATAGACAACCGTAAGGACGGCGTTTCCGCTATTCGGTCTGTTGATACTGAAACAGGGGCGTCTAAGTCCTGGGAAGGTGACTACTTTTTCTCTACCATGCCTATAAATGAACTTATAGGCGGGATGTTAGGTGGCGTGCCTGAAGAAGTAAAGGAAGTAGCGGCTGGCTTGCTATACCGGGATTTTATTACAGTGGGCTTATTGCTAAAGCAATTCTCTGTGCCGGATAAAGCGACTGGCGGCTTCAAAAAACTTAGCCTGGACGATACCTGGATCTACGTACAGGAGAAAGATGTAAAAGTGGGCCGGTTACAGCTGTTTAACAATTGGAGTCCTTTCCTGGTAAAAGACCCCACAACAAGCTGGATCGGTATGGAATACTTTTGCAATACTACTGACGAATTTTGGAATCAGTCCGAAGAGGTCATTAAGGAAATTGCCATAACCGAACTGGAACAGATCGGGCTGGCCCGAAAGGAAGACCTGTTGGATTCCACCGTTCTTCGGATGGAGAAAACCTATCCTGCTTATTTTGGGACCTACGATCGTTTTGATGTTATCCGAAACTTTGTTGACGGTCTTCAAAACCTTTATCTTATTGGCCGCAATGGAATGCACAAATACAACAATTCTGACCACTCCATGCTGACCGCTATGACGGCAGTAGACAACATTGTTGCCGGCATTGCTGATAAATCGAATATCTGGTCTATCAATACTGAGATGGAATATCACGAAGAAGAGACTAAATCTTAACTGGTCAACTCTTTCAACATAATAATAAAGGCATCTCGATCATGAGATGCCTTTATCTTTTATTTCCCCTAATGGCGCAAGCGTCCGCTTGTGTCATGCAACTGGTCAACTGATCAACTCTATTCCATCGTTACCGGTATAAATACCAGCGGAGTAGGCAAACAGGAGGCGCCAGGTGGCGAATAGGTAAGTTTAATCACCTGCTCTTCGCCGTTAGCCGCAGGAGGAAATACCTGTACCAGTACTGCCTCCGGCGCTTTTCTGGTAACCAGTTTATCGGCAGGTAGTTGAATGATGCCTTCTTTGAATTTGCCCTTACTTACCACCATCGTATTGGCCATTGCACCGCACCATTGGTTATTATCGCTGCGGGCGTTCCAGGTAACCAGGGCCAAACCCCGGCCATCAGTGCTCTTCCATTTTATTTCCATGTTGTATAGCACCCCATAGTTCCCGGCCAGCGTGGCAATACGGCCACTGCTGCTTTCTTTACCCAGCACCCAGCCATCCTGTTTACCATCGGCAACAATGATCTGTGAAATGCCGTCTTTAGTATCAATAGTGTTCTGTGTTAACAACCGGTAATTGCTTACCCCAAAAATTCCCCGGCCGGCGCCACTCTGGCTTTTTGAAGGCAGTACATTCGTAATGCGTGCAAAAGAGGCCGCTGTAGAAGAGGTGGTGTTGGTTTGCAGCACACTTACTTCACCAGGTTGATCAATTACAAACTCATAAAAGCCATGCACCAGCTCATCGTATTTGACAATGTTTTTTTCATGCGCCGGATCAATGGCCAGCACACCGCCCGGTTGAATAGTACGTATGGTGGTTTGGGGAGTAGAAGCAAAGAAATCGGCCAGTCCCTGCTTACCGGCATAAAAATAACTGGTGGTAGGCTTTTGCGAAGAGAACTTCAGCATCCGCAAATGCATAGGGGTTTTCCCGGTATTCTTTATTACGGCTATTATTTTGGTAGTGATCTTTTCCGGCTCTTTCACGCCATTTACATTGTAAACATACAACCGTACAGTACCAGGTTCCACAGCCTCGCGAAAAGCAACACCTTCAGGTACCCGAATATATTCGGGATCGTCAGAGATCAAATACTGCGGACCGGGTTGCACAATTTTCTGATATGCATTCATGGGAAGCTTTTCCGTTAACAGCCCGGGAAGCTCTACTATTGAACCCTGGGCGGCGGCCAGCAGTTTATGGTTTATCCCCGAATCGATGGCGGGGCCTTGGGCATGAACAGCGGTTTGGGCAAACAGAGCAGCGCCAATGGCCATAGTAGATATGGAAAAGCAATTTTTTGGCAGCAGTTTCATAATATTTGGGATAAAAGAGGATGAAGTAAATAAAAAATATTATTAATTAAGACAAACATAATTATAATATTTATAAATGCCGCGGCTGAAAGAGGATTTTTAGTATTAAAAAGGACTTAATCAAATTGCTGGGGTTGTCTTTGGTATATCACAAGGAGTATCAACATGGCTGAGAGATTCACTTGGTATTGATTTGAGGTCCCTGTGAGATTCCTGGTAGTTCTGGGTTATACTTGCGGATGATTAATGGTTGTTCTGTACATGTCCCGTATCTATATAGGAACGGGATATATACAGGTCATATACGGGATATGTACGGGATATGTACGGAATATCAGTAAATCTGGCAGGGATCTCACCTGAATCTCACCTGAATAAATGAGGAATCCGGTACAGCGAAGAAAGGAGTGCAATACTATGTTGCAGGGATAATTTTCCTTTCGGGGAGCCTGCTAATTATAGCCAGCTGGGCTGTGGTCAATGGCTTTCACCAGCATCTAGTTGCCTATCGCTAACAACTTGTCCCTGGCTATTAAACAACCGCCAATAACCCCGGCCAGTTCGTGGAGTTTTGACATATGTAGCTGGGTATCATTGTTTACCAGGCTAAGGGAGTATTTATTCAGGGCACTTCTAATGGGCAGGCGAATGTAATCACCGGTTTCGGCAAGGGTGCCACCCAGGATCACCAGCTCCGGATTGAAAATATTGATGATCACCGAGATGCCCCGGCCGATCTTTTCACCGATGCCGGCAATCAGTTCAATGCTTAGTACATCCTCGTTTTTAGTGGCTTGTATGATGTCTGCCAGACGGATGTCTTCGGGGAGTTTGTTATGCTGTAACAGGGAAGAGGAGGAGCCCTGTTCTATCTTTTCTTTAAACTGTCTGATGAGGGCCTGGCCGCTGGCTTCCGTTTCCAGACAACCCTTTTTCCCACAATGGCAAATGATCTCATTCGCGAACAGGGGAATGTGTCCGAACTCACCGCCAAAGCCAGATTTGCCCCGGTAGATCTTTCCATCGATCATAATACCCAAACCAATGCCATAATCCAGGTTTACAAACAGCACATTCTTTTCTTCTTTAACAATGCCATTGTGAAATTCGCCATACGCCATGGCCCGCGAATCGTTCTCCAGGAACGTGCGAATGCCAATAGCCTGCTCAATGGTGGCGCTCAACGGCTCTTCATGAAAATGGAAAAAACTGTAACTGTACCCGCTTTCACTGTTGATACGGCCCGACAGGTTTACGCACATGGCCAGGATATTACGGCTTTGCACCGGCAGGGTGCTGATAAAATGCTGAATGATCTTGATAAGCTGGTCAAACGATTCCCGGGTATTTGCCAATACGTACGGCACATGCATTTCCGATGTCACGAGGTTCTTTTTGAAATCGAGCAGACCCAGGTTCACACAGTAATGCTTTACATCCACCCCAATAAAAAAGCCCGATTCCGCCACCAGTCCATACATACTGGCCCTTCGGCCACCTTTTGAATCCACCTTCCCGTAATCCTTTACCAGGCCATCTGTGATCAGTTCATTGATCAGGCTGGTGATCTTGGGCACACTGATATTCAAAGCCTGCGCCAGATCGGTAATGGTTGTATTGCCGATGGCATCCAGGTGATTGATGATCGTACGCTTCAGGGATTTGTTCTTATAAGCCACACCCGAGGTAGTCTCATCTGAAAACAGTTCAAATATGCTTTGCTGGCCAGTCATGGAGAAGGTGAGTTTTTAATTCTTTTTTAATAGTCTAAGGTAAATGGATGATTCTTAAGTAGAAAATGTACTTATACCCTTCCTTTAAATAAAATATTTTAGTAACTATATTCTATTTAATAAATTTAATTATAAATTTACTCGGCAAAGATAAAATAAATTAAAATAACACCGAAACTATGACTGCTGACGAAAGGAATGTAGGCTTTGCAGTGGAGACTATGACCAACAGCGAAGGTACCCCGGCTTCCTATGCTGCCCTTTATCGCCACGAACTGCTTGATAGTGTGCTGCCATTCTGGCTCAAATACAGTAAGGACGAACAACATGGCGGCTATTTTACCTGCCTTGGCCGTGATGGAAAAGTTTACGATACTGATAAATTCATGTGGTTACAGGGACGTGAGGTCTGGTGTTTCAGCTACATGTATAATAATGTAGAAAAAAATGAGACCTGGCTGAACATGGCCCTCCATGGCGCCCGGTTTATGGAAAAGCATGGCCGTGATGCCGAAGGCAACTGGTACTTTTCCTCAACAGCAGAGGGCAAACCCCTCGTTCAACCGTATAACATCTTCAGCGATTGCTTTGCGGCCATGGCCTTTGCCTCGCTCGATAAAGCAACACCTTCCGATAGATATAAAGAAATAGCAGTCACAACGTTTGAAAATATAATTCGCCGCCAGCATAACTGGAAAGGGATCTACAACAAAGCTTATCCCGGTACCCGTACCCTTAAGAGCTTTAGTTTACCTATGATCCTTTGCAATTTGTCATTAGAGCTGGAACATATTATTGGTACCGAACGGGTGAATGAGCTGGCGCCCATCGTTATCAGGGAAGTGATGGATGTGTTTTATAAACCTGAACATGGTTTGATCCTGGAGAACGTACATCCCGACGGAAAATTCAGTAACAGTTTTGAAGGTCGCCTCATTAACCCCGGACACACCATTGAAGCCATGTGGTTTATTATGGACCTGGGCAAACGCATGAACGATCAGCTGTTGATAAGAAAAGCCTGCGACATCATGCTGCACACGCTTGATTATGGCTGGGATAAAAAATATGGCGGCATCCTGTATTTTATGGATGTACTGGGTATGCCTCCGCAACAACTGGAGTGGGACCAAAAACTCTGGTGGGTACATGCCGAAGCGCTGGTAGCCCTTGCCAAAGGATATGCATTGACCGGCGATGAAAGATGCTGGAAGTGGTTTAAAAAAGTACATGATTATACCTGGGCGCATTTTCGGGATGAGCAATATGGCGAATGGTTTGGTTACCTCAACCGCCAGGGCGAAGTATTGTTGAATCAGAAGGGCGGCAAGTGGAAGGGTTGTTTTCATATCCCCAGAGCGTTGTACCAGGTGTGGAAGGTATTGGAAGGAGTTGATATAGGAAGTAAGAAGTAGGAAGTAGGAGGTAGGAAGTTGATAAGTTGAAAGAAGCGTGACGAGTTGAAGTGAGTCTAGCTATTAGTCGGAGATTGCCGATTGCCGATAATAATCGGAATTCTGCAATAAGGACTTTCACGTTTACGGTTTCCCGTTTCCCGACTCGGGCCTGAGCGAAGCGAAGGACCGATCTGCCGATTGCTCTCGGCTAAGCCGAGACCGATTCACGATACACGATTGCTTGCTGCATAGGACTTGCAGCATCATTAACCATTGACCCATTCACGAAAACCAGAATGAACGCTGCAATGAAACACATACAACTGCTGATATTACTGCTTAACGGCCTGTTGGTGACAGCACAACAATCTGTTTACAAAACAGACGTACTGATCATCGGCGGCGGGGCCAGTGGCACTATGGCTGGCATCCAGTCTGCCCGGATGGGTGTAAATACTTTGATCGTAGAGGAAACCAACTGGCTGGGTGGGATGTTAACGGCTGCCGGGGTGTCGGCCATCGACGGCAATCATCGCCTGCCCGCAGGTTTATGGGGTGAATTCAGAAAACAGTTGTATGACTATTATGGCGGCGCCGATTCAGTAGAAACCGGTTGGGTGAGCAATACGTTGTTTGAACCACATACCGGCAATGAGTTGCTGCAAAAAATGACTGCCGCTGAAAAGTCATTACAGGTATGGTTCAATACAAAATGGCTTTCGGTAAAACGGGACCAGCAACAATGGACCGTTACCATTCTCCAGGGAAAGAAACAACGCACTATTATCGCCAGCATATTGATCGATGCTACCGAACTGGGCGATGTGGCAGCAGCAGCGGGGGCCGGTTATCGCATTGGCATGGATAGCAGGCATGATACTGGAGAAGAGCAAGCGCCGGAGCAGGCTAATAATATTATCCAGGACCTGACATACGTAGCCGTATTAAAGGATTATGGACCGCAGGCCGATAAAACTATTCCCAAACCAGCCGGTTACGATGCCCATGTTTTCGGGTGCAGCTGTGATGTAAGCGATCCCGCTTCATTCGATAGCCCAAAGAACAACTGTTTTCGCATGATGCAGTATGGCCGGCTGCCGCACAACAAATACATGATCAACTGGCCAAAATGCGGCAATGATCTTTACCTCAATCTTATTGAGAGAACACCGGCAGAAAGAGAGCAGGCCCTTAAAGAAGCCAAACTGCATACCCTGCGTTTTGTATATTATCTGCAAACGGTATTGGGTTATAAAAACCTGGGACTGGCCGATGATGAATTTACCACGGCCGACAAACTGCCCATGATCCCATATCACCGGGAATCGCGCCGGGTAAAAGGCCTGGTCACATTCACCCTGCCCCATGTGGCTACGCCTTATGAAACAGCGCTGCCCCTGTACCGTACAGGCATTGCAGTGGGCGATTACACCATAGACCATCATCATCTTAAAAATACATCGGCGCCTACTATAGATTTTGTAAAGATCAAAGTGCCATCGTACAACGTGCCTATGGGGAGCCTTATACCGCAGGGGGTAGATGGATTGATAGTGGCGGAGAAAAGCATCAGCGTAAGCAATATCGTAAATGGGGCCACACGGTTACAACCCGTGGTAATGCAGCTGGGACAGGCCGCAGGATGTATGGCCGCGCTGTGTGTGCAGCAAAAAATACAACCTGCGCAATTATCAGTACGCGCGGTACAGGAACAATTACTAAAAGCCAATGGGTACATCATGCCATTTATAGATGTACCGGTTACTGATAACCATTTTACCATCCTACAAAAAATTGGCGCCACAGGAATTTTGAAAGGGACCGGTGTGCCGTATATGTGGGCCAATCAAACCTGGTTCTATCCCGAACAACCCATGCCGGCCTATGAGCTGGTGCAGGGACTGCGGTTGTATTAT
Organism: Niastella soli; assembly: GCF_017742245.1. Taxonomy (GTDB): domain Bacteria; phylum Bacteroidota; class Bacteroidia; order Chitinophagales; family Chitinophagaceae; genus Niastella; species Niastella soli. Next base: position 147,996 of record NZ_JAGHKO010000001.1, on the reverse strand, counting down.
CCAACATTGAAAACTTACTGGGCTGCGTCCGGCGCCATGTGCACGGTGACGGATTTTATAAATATTATAAAGCAGACCGGTATTGTTATATCAGAGCAACAGGTTGTTACTGATCTGCAAAGCGCCGGCGTACAATACGCCGGTGCGGCAGGTCAATTAAGCCGGCGGGCCATTGCCATACTATTAGACCAATACCTTCATCCTTTTGAAAAAACGATTTCTATTTCAGGCATTCTGAAGTAGGCCATAAAAAATTTTGTAACCTCCACTTTTAACCAAAGTAACTGTATGAGACAATTGCGGCATCATTTGTTAGCAGTACGCGCACTATGTTTTAGTGTCATCTTTCTTCTTTGCCATCTCATTTCATTCGGCCAGTCACCAACGGTTTCGGGTATTGTTACCACTACTGATGGATCGCCGCTCGAAGGCGTTTCGGTTGTGGTAAAAGGAACCAACCAGGGAACTGCTACTGACGCCAATGGAAAGTTCACCTTACACATTTCTGGCGACAAAGCAACCCTTATTATTTCCCGTACCGGTTATGCCGAACAAATGCTGGTAGCTAAAGCCGGCACCCAGGTGGTGGCAAAACTGGCCAACAGTATCAGCGATATGGACCAGGTATTGGTGGTGGCATATGGGCGTCAAAAGAAAGGAAGTGTAGTAGGTTCTGTTGCGCAGATCAGCGGTGAAGAACTGAAGAAAGCCCCAACCATGAACCTGACCAATATGTTGGCCGGCCGGATCCCGGGTTTGGTAGCCCTGCAACAAAGCGGCCGCCCCGGTAATGACGACGCCGCCCTGCGTGTTCGTGGTATTAGCAGCTATGCTGGCGGCGCCGGGCCATTGATCATCATCGATAACGTGCAACGCCCTTCCTTCAGCAATCTCGATCCTAGTGAGATAGAAAGCGTGACCGTTTTGAAAGATGCCGTATCCACTGCCGTATATGGTTTACAGGCTGCCAATGGTATTATTCTCATTACTACCAAAAGAGGTAAAAATCAAAAGCTGGCCATCAGTTATGATGGCGCCTTTACTTCAAACAGCAATACCCGTTTCCCTAAATTCCTGAACGGACCAGACTATATGGAATGGTACAACAAGGGAATTGAAATGGATAATGATTATAACATGCACACCGGTGTAAATCCGGTAGCGCCTGTTTATACACAGGAACAAATTGATGCGGTTCGCAATGGTACCAATACCAATCCCCTGTTGGGTAATACCGACTGGGTGGGGATGCTGGCTGGTAATAATGCCACCTCACAACAACACAGTATTACCCTGCGTGGTGGAACCGACAGGTTGAAATATTTTTCAAGCCTGAGCTATTTCGATCAGCAAGGGGTGGTGAAAAATACAAACTACCGTCGCTACAATGCCCGCACCAATATAGACGGGCAATTGAACGATATCTTTTCTATGTCGCTCGACCTGGCTGTTCGCCAGCAATTGGGCAACACACCGGGAATTGCCCCGGATAATGATGCTTATATGAACCCCTTTTATCAGGCGGTTCGGATGACGCCTAACATGCCCATGTATGCGCCAAACGGTTTGCCGGTTGCACACAATGCCGGTTCCGGTTGGGTGAACCCGATTGCGGCAGTTGAAAAAACAGGGTACCAACAAAGGCAGGATAACGTTTTTCAGGGATCTATGACCTTAAATGCAAAAGTACCCTGGGTAAAAGGGCTCGAAGGAAAGTTACTGGTTGCTTATGACCGGAACATTACTGAAAATAAAAACTGGTTGACACCCTATCCATTAATGGGGCGCAACCGCGATCAGGTAACAGGAGATTATGTACCTGTTGCCAATCCCCCCGGGATCTCAAAAACCACGCTCCGGCAGATATACAGCCAGTACAACCGGAAAACATTCCAACCAAGCATTTCATACAACCAAACATTCGGGGATCACGCAGTGACCGCATTGGCATTGTATGAGTGGTCGGGCTATCAGTCCAACAATTTTTCAGCCGGCAACAGCAATTTCGCCATTACAGATCTTCAGTCTATCAGTTACGGCAGTACAGACAAGAATGACTGGCTTGCACCTACAGGGGGCGATTCTGTAGACAGAAGAGCCGGTACGGTAGTCCGGTTGAACTATGCTTTTAAAGATAAGTATCTGGTGGAAGTGGCCAACCGATGGGATGCCTCGGTAAGGTTTGCACCAAAGAACCGCTGGAAATCATTCCCTGGTGTTGGTTTGGGTTGGGTGGTAAGTAAAGAAGGGTTTTTCGACAACCTGAGCAAAACCGTGAGCTTTTTAAAATTGAAAGCCTCCTATGGTAAAATGGGGTCTGAAACTTATGTACCACCCTTCGCTTATATACAAACCTACGGTTTGACCACAGATCCGGTAGCCGTGTTTGGTGGTACTTCTACAGCCGGATTGTACTCCATGTCCTATCCTAACCCCGATCTGCATTGGGAAGTATCGAGCATGTTGAATGGGGGTTTTGAATCGGTTTTCCTGAATGGATTACTGGGTGTTGATTTTGAAGTGTTCTATAAAAGAACAGACGATATCCTCGATGCAGTGACCGCATTATATCCGTTGTCATTGGGTGGCTACTATCCTTCCCGGGTAAACTATGGAAAAGTGGACAACCGCGGTTTCGACCTGCAGATCCGTCATAATAATCATATTGGTGAATTGCAATACGGTGTTACCGGTAACCTGAACTGGGCGAAGAACAAGATCATTCGTAGAAATGAATCGGCCGGTTTGCCTGCCTGGCAACGTACAGTGGGACATAGTGTAGGTGAGAAAATGGGTTTTGTGGTAGAAGGCATGTACCAGGATTGGAAAGAGGCTGCGAACGGTATTTCACCCAGTGGTGGTGTGGTGGCACCTGGTTACTTCAAGTATAAAGACCTGAATGGTGATGGACGTTTAACCCGTACCGATGATATGACGTTTATTGGCCGCAGCAATACACCTCAGCTTGGGTTTGGGTTGAATATTGATCTTAAATACAAAGGCTTCGACTTTTCTGCGTTGCTCCAGGGTGCGGCATTGTGTGATGTAAGTTTGGCCGGTACTTATGAAGGAAGCAGCAATGTAAGCGGTATCGATGACAACACCCCCTTTACAAAAACTTTCTACAACTTTGGTAACTCACCTTATTACCTGGTAGAAGGCTCATGGACGCCCGACAATCCGAATGCGGCCTTCCCACGGTTAAGCTCCTATAAAGCTACCTTAAGTGCGCATAATGCAAATGCCAACTCTGGCTGGATCCGTGATGGATCATATGTTCGGTTGAAATCAGCTCAATTGGGTTATACGCTTCCCGTAAAATGGTTGAATGCAGCAAAGATCAAACAGGTACGGTTTTATGTATCAGGCTTCAACCTGTTCACCTGGGATAAGCTGAAATACCTCGATCCTGAAATGCCCAACGTAAACAATGGTTTCTATCCGCAACAACGTATGATCTCTGGCGGTGTAAACATCACTCTCTAATCAAAAATTGAAGAAGGCTATGAGCAAAATAATATCAATCATAAAAAATACGGTGCTGGCAGCAGGTGTGGTAATGTTGGTGGAGGGTTGTGAAGTGGATATTATGCCGACCAGCAGATATTCTGAAGAGTCAACCTGGAGCAACCCTGCTAATATAGAACTGTACATTGCAGAAAATTACAACGAATTCCAGCGGTTTAAGTTCGGTACTTTCCCCATAGGGTACGACAATGCCACCGATGCATTGACCGATATAATGAAGTATACTTCCACCGTATCAGGAAATGGAACGGTTAACATCCTGGCTACCGATGCTTCGCGCGTGAATGCGGCGGGGCCCCAATTGAATTACTGGCAAAACGCTTACGCACGCATCCGCCGCCTGAATGAATTCATTGATGGTATAAATAAGTATGGAAAGATTGACGACGCTGCTAAAAAGCAGTATGAAGGCGAAGCGCGCTTTATAAGGGGGTATGTATATTTCTGGCTGGTGAAGTTGCATGGCAGTGTGATCCTGTTCGATAATATAAACCAATATGGCGATAAAGCCCATGAGCGTTCTTCAGAGGAAGATTGCTGGAAATTCATAGCGGCTGATTTTCAGTTTGCGGCTGACAACCTGCCCGCACAATGGCCTACAACGAAGACTGGCCGTGCCACAAAAGGCGCTGCCTTCGGTATGCTAGCCCGTACCTGGTTATATGCTGCTTCCATTGCGGAATATGATAAAAAGCAATTCAATGCCGATGAGCTGACCGGCGTGTCGGCCGCCAATGCACAAACCTATTATCAGAATGCAGCAACAGCAGCCCAGGCTGTAATAGACATGGCCAGCCAGGGGTATTATGCGCTGGAAAGCAATTTTGCAAGCACTTTTTATAATAAGAATACAAAAGAAGCCCTGTTCAAAATTGACTTTGTATCACCTCAACTGAAACATACTTACGACCAGGGATTTGCACCACCGAATGACGCACCCGGCCAATGTTTGGTATACGGCGTGCCCACCGCACAATTAGTTGATGAATTTGAAATGAAGGACGGAACAAAATTTCTCTGGAGCAATTCCACGCAGGCAGCCAATCCCTATGCCAACCGCGAATCCCGTTTCTACGCCTCCATTTTATATAATAATGCAATGTGGAAAGGTCGGGCGTTGAATACCACTGCCGCCAACACGCAGGAAGGCTTTGCTGAATACGGCGTTTCCACCGAGCCCCGCAGAACGGTAACCGGTTACTATGCGAAGAAGATGCTCGATTCAACAAATACCACCTTTATTGTCAATGGGAGTACTCAACAGTGGATAGAAATGCGTTATGCGGAAGTACTGCTGATCCATGCCGAGGCAATGACCAAACTGAATAATATCAGCGCTGCCCAGCAATCGTTGAACAAAGTGCGCAATCGTGCCGGCCTGCCTAATACCAACGCCTCTACAACCGAGCAAATGATGGAAGCTGTAGAACATGAACGCAAAGTAGAGCTGGCATTTGAAGGGCACCGGTACTGGGACCTGAGAAGATGGCGTAAAGCGCATACCCTTTTAAATGGGGTACGTTTTTCCGGCCACCGCATTACACCCGCTGGTGCAGGATACAATTATGAAGTAGTAAACTGCGATAATGCCAACAGACAGTTTACACCGGCCCTGTATTATATTCCCATACCTACTACTGAATTACAAAACAACCAGGGATTAACGCAGATCAAGGGATGGTAGAGTCAATAGGCAATGGGCAATAGGCAATGGGCAATAATCAAACTAACCATTATCCATTGCCATATCACAAAGAAAATAAATTATCAGAAATGAAAAATTTACTCAACTATATATTGATTACTGCAACAGCTGCTGCTGTTGCTTCCTCCTGCCGCAAAGTAGACGCTGTTCCCCGTTCGAACGGAAACGCCATCAGTGATATGTTTGTAACGCTGGAGGGATATGGTAAAGATCGTTTGTTTGAACCCCGGTTCAGTAATGATACCATTTACTTTGATGTTCCATTTTTTTATACGGAAGATTCAGAGAATGCCACCGATATTAAAAGGTTGATCGTACGGGCCACCATCCCTACCGACGCTCAATTATCACCATCGATAGGGGAGCCAATGGACCTGACCAATCCGGTGAAATTACAGGTTACATCAGGCGAAGGTGCTGTGAGCTCTTATGTGCTGGCAGCGCGGCAGGTGGCAGATACGAAATTGCGCAAGGCTACGATCACCTTTACTGAAAACGGTGCAAAACAACAAATAGATGCCATCGTGAACAATGCTACCAATGAAGCTATCTTTTATGTAGTGCCCGGAACAAATGTTTCATCGGTATCAATTGCAACCACCATGAGCCCGCACTCAAAAGGTTCTATAGCCGATGGCACCGTTCTTAATTTAACGCAACCTGTCCCTTTTACCGTGACGGGTGTTGACGGTTCTTCCAGGACTTATACGCTGAAAGCAGTTGAACCGGTTAAATTGAATTATGGGGTTGGTATTAGCCGCATGTTATGGCGTAAAAGTGCAGCAGAGCTTACCGGTTTCGCCACCAATGATGTGAACCGTGCCATGGCCATAAGCGGTAATTACCTGGCAGTGGTAGTAAGCAATACACCTTCTACCTATAAGATCTACAACCGTAAAACCGGTGATTATGTTCAGGACATGACGGTGCCACCGGGAAGCCTTCGCAGCTTTGCCATTGCCAATGATACGGCCGGCCACATTCTGGTTTCCTCTTATGCCGCTAAAAACGGAGTATTCTATATATACCAATATAACAACGCTTTTGATGCCGCCCCGGTAAAACTAATACAATGGACGAATAACAACCCCGCTTCTATTGCAGGCGATGGTGGCGTGGGCAGAAGAGTGAATGTTTATGGCGATGTTACCAAGAATGCGGTGATTGCTGCCACTGCGGGTGTATCAAACGTGGTATATACCTGGAAAATCTCGAATGGAGTGCTTGTAAGCAATACTCCTACTGTACAAATTTACTCATCCATGACAGGTACCTGGTCGTTCTATGCTGAAGCACAACCAACAGGCACCACCGGCAACCCGGATTATTTTATTAACTATCCCGCTGAAATAGCCCTGGTGAATGGAAGCAGCAACAGCCGGTCTGTGGCCTTTACAACGGAGGCCTCGGTAGTTGGTACGCTGCACCTGGCCATGGATTACTTTCCTTTCAACAATGCCAACTTCCTGGCAGTGTCAACATTCAAGAATGTTAACAGTACAAAGGCTGGTTTAAGCTTGTTTGATGTAACAAAGGCTTCCAATATAGGGCTTACTTCCAATGCGGCCGGTTTCAACAGTTTCCGCGTGTTTGCTTCTGATGATGCGAATGATCTTACCGCTGCATCAAATGGGAATGGCGTAGCCGATGTATGCTGGGTATACAACGACGATCGGGAAAGGGTATGTGTGTATATGATGCTTACCAATGGTGGTATTGTAGGCTACGAATTCACCAAATATGCTCCTTAATCCTAAAAAACATTTACATGAAACGAATTACTCCTATAGTTCCCATAGCAGCAGTCTTGTTGTTGCTCCTGGTGGTGTCTTGTAAAAAAAGCGGGTCGTCTGACGGTGATGCTGGTGGTGGCACCGAAAACTCCAATGCCGATACCGTTCGCAGACGTAATGTGCTGGCGTGGGTCGATTGTCGTTCGAATGTATATGGAACAACAGGCCGTTTTAATGATACGGCCCAGATCAGGAAAACACTCGATACCTTAAAGAATATAGGTGTTACCGGTTTGGTTATGGATGTAAAAGGCAGCGCGGGATACACTATGTATCCCAGCGCTTATGCCACTCAGTATACTTCCATAGGCGGAAAAAGCTTTACCCCCAACGTAGATTACGTGGCTTTTATGGTTGAAGAAGCACATAAACGCAACATGAAGATCTATGCCTCTACCGTAACCTTTGTAGAAGGCGATGCCAGCCGCGGTATGGGCAAGCTGTATGATGACCCGGCCTTCAAAAGCAGTTATGAATCTATTGTCTGCGATGTAAATGGGAACCGGGTACCTATTACCAGCACCGGTCGTAATGGATTTGTAAATCCTTCCCAGCCCGCCGTACAGGAGCGTGCATTGAATATTATCAAGGAGATCGTGACAAAATATGGTGTAGATGGAATGATCCTCGATTATGCCCGCTATGCAGATATCTATGCGGATTATTCCGACTATAGCAAAGCACAGTTCATCAAATTCCTGCAGGATAAATTCCAGGACAATACAGCGGCATCGATGAACTTTCCCAAGGACATTGTAAGCAGCTGGAAAGAAAGTGCCGGCGCCATATTACCCAATACCACCGGCAAGTATTTTAATAAATGGTTGCTGTATCGCTCGGGTGTTATTTACGATTTCTTTAAAAAAGCGCGTGCAGCGGTAAAAGCGATAAAGCCTGCAGTTGATTTTGGCGTATATGTAGGCGCCTGGTATGGCACTTACTATCAGGTAGGCGTTAACTGGGCCAGCCAGGATTATGATCCGTTCAGTGATCAGTCTATACGTTTCGATTGGGCTTATCCAGGTTACAATGAAACTGGTTATGCCGAACAGCTCGATATCCTGATGACTGGTAATTACTATACACAGGTATTGTTGTCTGAAAACAGTGCTACTGCCAACCTGAAATACCACTGGTGGAGCATTGAAGGGTCAATAAACGGCATCAAGTACATCACCAAAAACAAGGTGCCGCATTATGGCAGTGTGGATATGGGTAACCTGAGCTGGTCGAGCAAAGCGGAATTAACCCGGGCAATCAAATATATTATTGACAATACAACTGGCGGGGTAATGCTGTTTGATATTGTGCATATGTATGCGCCGGAAACGAATCAGTTGAAGCAGCCTTTGTGGGATGCGGTGGCTGCGGGATTGAAGAAGTAGATGGGGAGTTAACACGTTAACACGTTGACACGTTAACACGTTGACACGTTGACACGTTGACACGTTGGTAAAGAGGAATGTTGACCAGTTAACCAGTTGATCAGTTGATGAGGAAGAAGGAAGTTAATTAAGTTGACAAATACGTTAGTAAGTTAATGGATAACCTCCCTCCTGCCGGGGATAGGGAGGGGGCCGCGTGGAGATCCGAAGGCGAATGATTCGAATTAGCATGATGAGTCGAAGAGAATTTAGCTATTAGTCGGAGTTTGCCGTTTGCCGATTCACGATTGCCGAAAATTACACCAATGAACCGCAATAAAAGTTTAGATGCATTACGGGGCTTCGCCATTCTGGCGATGGTATTATCTAGCAGCATTGCCTTTGGCATTTTGCCTGCCTGGATGTACCATGCGCAAACACCGCCGCCTGCACATGTATTTAATCCGGAATTGCCAGGCATTACCTGGGTAGACCTGGTATTCCCGTTTTTTCTGTTCAGTATGGGCGCAGCCATTCCGCTGGCCCTTCATAAAAAAGTAAAAGAAGGAAGCGGCGCAGGCGTGGTGATATATACTGCACTCCGGCGTTGTGCAGGCCTGGTATTCTTTGCCCTGTTCACCTTACACGCCCGCAGTACTACCATGACTGCTGAGCCAATGACAGGGTATTATGTGTTGTCGATGGTGTCATTTGTGTTGTTGTTCTTTCAGTGGTACAGTCCGGCCAAAACCCAACACAAGACCCTGTGGCTGATCATAAAAGCGCTGGCCTTTACAGCTGCTGGTTGTATGTTGTTCGTGCTGCCTTTTAAAGACGGGAAGGGATTTTCGCTTTACCGGAGTGATATCATCATTATTGTATTGGCAAACATGGCCCTGTTCGGTACCATCATCTGGTGGTTTACGCAGAACAGGCCGGGATGGCGGCTGGTTATCCTTCCTTTTGTAATGGCGGTAATGCTGGGAGCAAAGACCCCGGGAAGTTGGAATGAAATGGTTTTTCAATGGTCGCCGGCCAGCTGGATGTATAAGTTCTATTACCTGAAATATTTGTTCATTATTATACCCGGTACCCTGGCCGGTGACTGGCTGTTGGCGGAAGGTGCCAGTAATAAAGCAGGGGCATCGGTATTGCCATCGCGAACAGTAAAAATAATTGCGGCGATATCGGTAATTATTATAGTGGCGAATGTTATATTGCTGTTTGGCCGGCATACGACCATCAACTTATTATTGACTGTTTGTTGTTGCACCGCCTGCTATTTTATCCTGCATCAAATACACTATGAACAGCCTTCCCTGATACAAAGGTTCTTTACAGCAGGTTGCTGCCTGTTATTGCTCGGACTTTTTTTTGAAGCCTGGGAAGGCGGTATAAAAAAAGATCCCTCCACATACAGTTATTATTTTGTTACTGCGGGATTAGCCTTTTTTATGTTATTGGCTTTTGAAGGGCTACAATTGACGAATACAGGTAAGCGAATAATAGATTATTTCAGTTATAATGGCAGAAATCCCATGGTAGCCTATGTGGCCGGTAACTTATTGTTGTTGCCGTTGCTGCACCTGAGTGGCGGGTACGCCCTGTATACAGGAATGCAACAGAATATAGTGGGTGGGGTTTTGAGTGGATTGTTATTTACAGGTATTGTTTCAATAATTACGGTGTTATTCACCAAAAAAGGTTGGCAATGGAAAACATAGTTGAGTACGCATAAAAATCCAGTATCCAATCCTGAGAAAACCGGTTGTCACTTCGGGGGGAGATCAGCCGGTAAATTTTAAACTAATTGGCATCTTAATACAAGAAGCATGAATTTATCGACCCTTGACATTATTATTATCCTCCTGTACCTGCTGGTGATCATTGGCCTGGGATTCTGGATCTCGAAGAAAGCATCAAAGAATATGCAATCGTATTTTTTGGGCGATAACAATATCAAATGGTATTGGCTGGGATTCAGTAACAGCAGTGGCATGTTTGATGTGAGCGGAACTGCTTTTTATGTGGCCTTGTTATTTGTTTATGGGTTCAAAGCCGCGTGGCTGCCCTGGTTATGGCCCATCTGGAACCAGATCTTTGTGATGGTGTTCCTGGCCATTTGGATCCGGCGAAGCAATGCCCTCACCGGTGCCGACTGGATCATAAAGCGTTTTGGCGATGACCGCAGCGGCCGCCTGGCCCATATGATCGTGGTGATCTTTGCCATCATAAGTGTGATAGGTTTTATTGGATATGTATTTGTTGGGATAGGAAAATTTGCTGCCAATATCTTGCCCTGGGACCTGTCGAATGCAGTACTCACCAACCAGCAAACCTATGCTTTGATCATTGTTATCTTAACTACGTTGTATACCGTAAAAGGAGGCATGTACAGTGTGGTAGCCACTGAAGTATTACAATATGGTATTTTAATAGTAAGCTGTATCCTGGTGGTGATCTTTGCTGTGAAAGGCATTAATTATGATCAGTTGCATCAACACCTGCCCAATGGGTGGGCTTCCTTCTGGCCAGAATGGAAACTGAATGTAAACTGGGGCAGTACCTTTTCAAGCGCCAATGATAAAATAGCGGAAGATGGCTTCAGCTGGTTTGGTGCACTGGTATTGATGATGATAGGTAAGGGCATCTTTGCAAGTTTGGCCGGTCCGGTACCGGGTTTTGATATGCAACGGATCCTCAGTGCCAGAAAACCCTGGGAGGCCGCCAAATTAAGCGGGTTTACCAATCTGGTATTGTACATCCCTTTGTTCATGATGGTCAGCGCGCTCACCATGATTGCGTTCAACTCTTTTATGCCGGTGTTACAGCAGCAGTCAAAACCAGATTTTGAAGTGATCCTGAGCCAGGTTGTAAGCAATTACCTGCCCGCGGGCATTCGTGGAATTGTGCTGGCCGGTTTGCTGGCTTCCTTTATGAGCACCTTTTCTGCATTTGTAAATGCAGCGCCTGCTTACCTGGTAAATGATTTCTATAAAAAATATTTCAAACCCAATGAGTCGCCCCGCCATTATGTGAAGTGCAGTTATCTTACTTCCATAACCATCATCGCCATTGGTTGCTTCTTTGGATTGTTTGCCAACTCGCTTAGTTCACTCACCTTGTGGATCTCTTCGGCCCTGTATGGAGGTTATGCAGCCGCCAATGTATTGAAATGGATCTGGTGGCGTTTCAATGGGTACGGTTATTTTGCGGGAATGGTAGCCGGGTTGTTATCAGCCACCTTTGTCCCGAAATTAATGGTCTGGTTAAGCAATGCCTATTTTACCGATTATAAAGAACTTTTTGGCAGCGGTATCGGTACCCTGATCTCTTTCTTTCTTATTCTGGTACTGTCAATGGCGGCCAGTGTTATCGGCTGTTTGGTAACACCTATGCCCGATAAAAAAGTACTTACACAATTCTATACCAACACAAAACCCTGGGGCTTTTGGCAACCCGTGTTGCAATGGGTAAAACTGACTGAACCTTCCTTTGAGCCTAACCGCCAGTTTAAATGGGATATGCTGAATGTGCTGGTTGGTATTTGCTGGCAAATGAGCATGGTGATAATGCCGGTGTTTTTTGTATTTGGTTTTGTTAGCTATGGCTTTATGGCACTGGGTGTATGGGTAACCTGTATGGTCATTTTAAAATTCACCTGGTACAACAGACTTAAAATTACAGCGGCATGAAACAACAACTGATCTTTATATTATCGATGGTACTGAGTGCCAGCACTGCTGTGGCGCAAACGGAACCTGTTGACAGCAGTTATGCCAATGGTTATTATGTGGAGCGCATGAAGTTCTTCGATCAGCTGCATCCTGCCCCAAAACCGGTGGTGTTCCTGGGGAACAGTATCACGGAAGCGGGGCCCTGGAGTGAAGTATTGCCCGGGGTGAATGTAGTGAACCGCGGCATCAGCGGTGATAACTCCTGGGGAGTATACAACCGGCTGCCCCAGGTAATTGCGTTGAAACCGGTAAAGATCTTCCTGCTAATAGGGGTAAATGATCTGAAGCGCGGAGTGCCGGTTGATTATATAGTTCAAAATTATGACCGCATAGCAGCCATGTTAAAAACGGCATTGCCTAAAACAACGCTGTATTTGCAAAGTGTATTACCAGTGGCAGAGCCCATGCTGGCGAATATTTATGCAAAGATCAGCAACGAAAAGATCAGGCAATTGAACGAAGGGTTGAAACAGGTAGCGAAAAAATATTATTGTCCGTTCATTGACCTGTATCAGGAAGTGTTTGTTGATGAAAAAGGACAGATGCGCACCTCGTATACAACCGATGGGCTGCACTGCAAACCGGCCGGTTATTTAGCGTGGGCGGCGTATCTTAAAAAGAAGAAGTATCTATAAAAGTATAGTTAGTTATGAGAAGATTGTTTTCGTTTTTTTATACCAGTCCTGAGGAGAGTGGAAGGACTTGCCAGCCGACCGGGCATTTCAAAGTCAAAGGTACCAGATATCGGTTACGGGGGTTTTCTCTCTGTCCTCTGCCTTCTGCTTTTAATCGCCGTAGCCTTGGCGTAGGCGATCGTCTGCCTTCGCCCCACCGCCTATTGCCCTTAATTTTTTTAGTACTAAGTCTCCACTCTTTCGCACAAGACCCACCCAAAAAAATAGACAGTAACTACAACAACACCTACTACCAGGGTCGTATGGAGCTATTCAACAGCCTTACTCCTCCTAAGAATGCCATTGTGTTTTTAGGTAATAGTATAACCGAACGAGGCGCCTGGGGTGAGTTGTTACCCGGCCAGCCCATTATGAACCGCGGTATTGGTGGTGATAATACCTTTGGAGTACTGGCGCGGCTGGAAGGCGTAGCGAAAGCGAAGCCTAAAAAACTGTTTTTATTGATCGGTATAAACGACCTTAGTCGTGGTTTGCCAAAAGAAGTGATCATAAATAACTATCATCGTATACTCAGTTATCTCATCAGCCATACCCCCAAAACGAAGATCTACATTCAAAGTGTATTGCCCCTGTATGAACCCTTCACTAAAGAAGCGTACCTGAAAAACAAAAAGGATAGTATCCTGCAGTTGAATGCAGGGATAAAACAGGTGGCAGAACAATATCATATTCCCTATATCAACCTGCATGAGTTATTTGCTGATGTCAATGGTGATCTGAAAAAAGAATTAACGGCCGATGGTATTCACCTGCGTCCGGCAGCCTATGTGATGTGGGTGGAATTTCTGAAAAAGAAAAAGTATTTGTAACATGGTTGTAAGGACACTTTTGAAGACACTGGTTTTATTGTTGGGTGCATTGCCTGTGTTACAGGCACAAAAACCACAACGCATTACCTATGCAGAAAAGGATACCAGCACGTTGTGGTTCGATTGGTATAAGCCGGTCACAAAACCCAATGGGATGTCGGTGCTGTTTGTACATGGTGGCGCATTTACCGGTGGTGATCCGGTAAACCAGCAACCCATGGCAGACGGATTGACCAAACTGGGGTATAATGTATTTGTAATTAAATACAGATTATACCTGAAAGGAAAAAGCTTTGGTTGCGATATGGTGCTACCGGAAAAATTAAAAGCAGTTCAACAGGCGGTGGAAGATGCCCGGGATGCAACCAGCTATGTAATAGCTCATGCCAGTGAGTTACAGGTAGACACGTCAAAACTTTTTATTGCCGGCAGCAGTGCGGGCGCAGAAACGGTGTTGAACCTGGTGTTTAATCCCTTTACGCGTTCACATGATACCGCTTACAATCTGTATAAAACATTCCGGTATGCCGGGTTGCTGTCGTTCTCCGGCGCGGTGCTTGACATAAATACTGTGTACGATCATGCACCCATACCACTGTTTTTGATGCATGGTACAAACGATCAGCTGGTGCCTTATGCAACAGCGGCCCACCGCTTTTGTAAAGCAGTTGACCCGGGTTGGTTGATCCTGTTCGGTGCACGTACCCTGTACGATGACCTGCAAAAAAGGAACTGGCCCGTTGTCCTGTATTCATACCAGGGAGCCGGACATGAAGTGAGTAATTACATGTTCCGGAAGTTTACAGAGATGGACACGTTTATGCAACAGGCCATACAACACAAGATAAAAGCAACGCACTACCAGTTAAAAAAGGAAAATAATTAACCGGCTTTATGAAGATAACAGGCACCTTTTTAGATGAGATCAGTCATGACATTCCCCATCAAAACTGGGGCGCAGCCGAATGGCGGCGTGATTTTGAATACATGAAGGCCATTGGTATTGATACCGTTATTTTAATACGCAGCGGTTACCGCCGGTTCATTACATATCCCAGTGCTTATTTAATAAAAGAACAGGGTTGTTATACCCCACCGGTTGACCTGGTGCAGTTGTTCCTGGAGCTGGCAGATGAGTTGGGAATGAACTTTTATTTTGGGTTGTACGATAGCGGTAAATACTGGGATACCGGTAATATGCAACATGAAATTGACAGCAACCGGTTTGTGATCGATGAAGTTTGGAAACAATATGGCCATTACAAAAGCTTCAAAGGCTGGTACCTGAGCATGGAAATAAGCCGGAAAACAAAAGGGGCCACCGAAGCTTTTAAAACCCTGGGGCTGCAATGCAAACAGGTAAGTAATGGGCTGCCTACCCTTATTTCGCCCTGGATAGATGGTAAAAAAGCCGTGATGGCGGCCTCCTCGTCACTCAGCAAAGAAGACGTGGTTTCTTTAAAGGAACATGAACAGGAGTGGAGCGAGATCTTTGCAGGTATCCAGGGAGCTGTAGACGCGGTGGCCTTCCAGGATGGACATATCGATTACCATGAACTGGATGACTTCTTTGCCATCAATAAAAAAATGGCCGACCGGTTTGGCCTGCAATGCTGGACCAATGCCGAGTCGTTCGACCGGGATATGCCGATAAAATTTCTACCCATCAAATTTGAAAAACTGCGCCTGAAGCTGGAAGCAGCCCGGCGGGCAGGGTATGATAAAGCCATCACATTTGAATTCTCACATTTTATGAGCCCGCAATCAGCTTACCTGCAGGCGGGTCATTTATATAACAGATACCGGGAATACCTCGCCGGTTTAAAATAAGAAGCTTTGTAAGGAGTATGTTTTAGTGTTTTAATTAATAAGGTGGGTCACTCTTGCAGAGTGGCTCACCTTTTTTAATGGCACTCCGACGAGTCGGAGTGCCTGGTATGGATATGACCTGTAAGATCCATCACTGGTTCATGCATTATCAGGTTGGCGTCTTTGATCCCGCAAAGCGGGGCAGGCTCTGACAGGTCTTGTTCGTCTTACCTCAAACACGACCTTTCAGGATCGCATTAACTCTCTAATTGGTCAGATTTCGATGGCGAACCTGACAGGTCTTGTCCATATATTTTATTTATAGAATACTTACAATCATTGGCTTAGGCAGTCTTCATACCCCAAAAGCACAAAAAGGTCAATTTAAATTTGGTTAGTGTAGAATATACCCTACATTTGGTTAACCAATTATTGGTTAACCAATTCTTGGCCTTGAGATTTGCCCTATTTAGAAACGATTGCAAAACAAACTGCCAATGACGACCCCCCAAAACAGACTGCTAAAGCGCTGTTTATCAACCACCTTGTGTCTGCTTTTTAGCTTGCTTGCCCTGGCGCAGAAAACGATAGAAGGCAAAGTCACGGATGAAAAGACAGGTAAACCAATTCCGGCTGTCTCCATTACGGTGTTCGGCTCCAAGAATGCCGGCGTCAGCTCCGACGACAAAGGAAACTTCACCATCAAGATCAACAGTGTAAAAGCCAAATTAATGGCCAGCGCGGTGGGTTATAAACCCCAGGTGATTGAGCTGAACGGCAAAACCAGCATTTCCATTCAACTGGCGGTGCAGGCCGCGGTGCTCGATGATATTGTGGTGATCGGTTATGGGCAGCAACGCAAATCACACCTTACCGGCTCGGTTTCAAAAGTGAAGAATGAGAACCTCGATGAAATTCCAACCTCCAGTATTGATAAAACCCTCATAGGTAAAATAGCAGGCGTTACGGTACAAAACGTAAGCTCTGAAGTACAGGCAAGCCCCCGCATCAGGGTGCGTGGTTTAAGCTCTATCAGCGCCAACGCCGACCCGTTGGTGGTGGTAGATGGCCATCCGGTGCCTGATGGGTTATCGATGGTGAGCACATTTGATGTGGAATCAATAGAAGTGTTGAAAGACGCGGCTTCTTCAGCCATTTACGGTTCACGTGGTGCTAACGGTGTTATCATCATTACCACCAAGAGTGGTAAATCGAACAAACCAAAATACGGGCTGAAAGCCTACTACGGCGTGAAATCACCGTTCAAGCTACACCCGATCATGAGCACAACCGAGTACACTGAAAAAATGTACGATGAAGCTGCCATGCGGGCAAAAGACCCTGCGGTCACTGCCGATAAACAAAACCTTATTACCTCGCAGGAAAAAGCGCGTTACCTGGTAGAAAGTGTGCTGCGCAATGGCGATGGTACCAACTGGCAGGAGGAAGCTTTACAAAGTGCCTCCATCTACAATGTTCAATTAAACGTTTCGGGTGGTAAGGACCTGCGGTATTATGTGTCGGGCAATTACCAGGGCGATCAGGGGATAATGTCGCACAGCGCATTGAACCGCATGAACTTCAAAACCAAGCTCGATGGTAACCTGAGCCCGAAAGTAAAGTTCAGCGTTAATTTCAATCCTTCTTATTCAAGGTCTGAATCACCTGCTGCAAACTTTACCGATTATTATCGCTTCTATTCAGGCCTGCCGGTAAAGCATACCGCTGCTACGGCTGCCTTTGTAAAGCAAAATGCGCAATGGACCAATCTGCAACCAGGCGACTGGGCACAGGCGGGTCATTTCAGCAATCTTATTTACCAGGGATACATGCCTGATGGCACTTATTATAACAGCGCTACTGATCCCAGTGTAACTGATGGTAAGGTGATCCCATTCTCCAGCAGTAATAACACCCCAAAATCAATTGCAGAACGGAGCAACAGTTTTACTGATAACTACCGGGCATTGACCGGTGCCGATCTGACTGTTGAATTGATGAAAGGCCTGTCGGCCAAAACTTCGGCCAGCGCTTACTTTAACTATGTTGAAACAAACAGTTTCGCAAAAAAGAATGCCAAAGCCGATGGCGATGTGAACAAGGGCACGAGCTATACCAAAAAATACCTTGATCTGTTATGGGAGAACACTTTGAATTATAACACCAGCATTAAAAACAAACACAATATTACTGCAGTTGCTGGCTTTACTGCGCAAAAAACCAACATCCGTGAAAGTCAGCTCACAGGTTTGAACCTGCCCAGTGACGATATCCAAACCCTGAACCAGGCCTCTTCGATTGATCTGTCAAACACCTACACCCAAAAAACACCAATAGGGTTGTTATCATATCTGGGCAGACTTACCTATGATTATGATGGGAAATATTTGTTCTCGGCCAGTTTACGTACCGATGGCAGCGGTTATTTTCCTGAAGGTCAGAAATACGGTTGGTTCCCGGCGGTATCGGCCGGTTGGCGTGTCAGCGCTGAGCCGTTTATGCAAGACATTCATTGGTTGAGCAACCTGAAGCTCCGCGGCAGTTATGGTGCTACGGGTAATAATAAAATTGAGCCCTTCAGTTACCTCGAATTGCTGAATATGGCTAATTACGCTTTTGGCGCAGGTACCGGAACGATGGGGAGCGGGTTAGCGGCCAACAACGATGTATTGCCCAATATACTTACCTGGGAACGTACTTTTCAGTACGATGCGGGTATAGATTTCGGATTGTTTGGTGATCGCATCACTGGCAGCATAGAATATTATAATGGTACAACCGATCGCCTGTTGTTCAAACAGGCGGCCATGTCGTTCAGCGGCAGTAACCAGTACTGGAACAACATTGGTAAAGTGCGCAACCAGGGTTTGGAACTGGAATTGACCTCAATGAACGTGCGCAACAAAAACTGGCAATGGTCAACCAGCCTGAATATCTCCGGCAATCGCAACGAGCTGTTGCAAATGGGCGGCGAACCCTATCAATATAATTACGGTGAACGCAATGAAATATATGCTTCTGTAGTGGGCAGTCCATCCGTACAGTTCTTTGGTTATAAAACTGATGGCGTATGGAAATCTGACCAGGAAATTGCTGATGCCAAAGCGGACGGGTACAACAGTTCTATGGCGAAGTACTTTGTAGCGGGCGGATTGAAATTTGCCGATGTGACCGGTGACAAGGTCATCGATGAGCAGGACCGTACCGTGTTGGGTAAACCTTTCCCTGATTTTACCTGGGGCATTACCAATTCGGTTAAATACAAATCATTCGATCTGAGCTTTGTGGTACAGGGCGTACAGGGCGCCAGCATCCTGAATGGCGATGCTTATTACAACGAATCTAAATGGTACAATAAAAATTATAACACGGCTGGCCGTTGGGTAAGTGCAGCTTTCCCCGGTGATGGCAAAACACCGTATGGGTCACTCGGCAGTGATTGGTTGCTGACCGATTACGTAATTGAGGATGGATCGTATGTTGCGTTGCGCAGTGCCATGTTGGGTTATTCCTTACCAGCCAAACAGGTAAAGCGTCTGAAATTGAACGGCATTCGCATGTATGCTGCTGGTGAGAACCTATTGTACGTAATGTCAAAATCGTACCGTGGAATAAATCCGGAAGCCAGAGCTACTTCCGGTACCTATTCTTCGCCGCTGATCGATGGTTATCAGCGCGGTGCTTTCCCCATAGGAAGAACGGTGTCTGTAGGTATTGATATTAATTTTTAATGCTGCCATTGAAAAAACTGGAATTATGAATTGGTTCAAACAAATTTCAATAATAACACTCGTTGCAAGCCTCAGCGCCTGTAACAAGATCATTGACCTGAAACCGGAGTCGAATGTAACGGTAGAGAATTACTACCATAATTATGATGAAGTGAAAGTGGCGCTTTCCGGTTGTTACAATGGATTGCAAAAACCATTGGAAACAGAATGGATGATGACCGAACTGCGTTCCGATGTTTCTAAACAGGGTTCGCCGGGCAGCACCTCCGTTGCCAATATTGAGTTAAGCGATCTTAATACCTATCTGCAAAACTCATCGCACAGCCAGGTATATAACTATTGGTACTACACTTATAAAAATATCCGCAGTGCCAATTATGTGTTGAGAAGCCTGGGCATAGAATATACCGATGGAAAGATCACGCTGGGTGAACCCACGGCGCAAATGGATGATGCGCAACGGAAGCAACTGGCGGGCGAGGCGTTGTTCATCAGAGCGTACCATTATTTTAACCTGGTGCGGTTGTTTGGTGGTGTGTTCATTCTCACGAGATCAGAAGATCCGGAGGCATTAAAATCGATCAATCGTTCTTCTGTGGAAGACTGCTACAAACTGATCACCGCCGACCTGGAAGCTGCACAGAACTTTATGGCGAAAAAGAACTTCAGCGCCATGGCGCAGGAAGACCTTGGCCGCGCTACGGTGTGGGCTGCTAAATCGTTGCTGGCAAAAGTATACCTTACTACCAACCGCAAGACAGATGCCCTGCCGTTGCTGGATGAGGTGATCAACAACAGCGGTCACGATCTGTTATCAAATTATGCCGATGTATTTTCCATCAGCAATGAAATGAATAAGGAAATTGTTTTTGCTGTTCGGTACAAAGCAGGAGGATTGGGTCTGGGTAATTATATGGCCAATTCCTTTGCAGCCTTGAACAGCGGCAGCGCCATATTAAATGGTAATGGTTCGGGATTGAACTATCCTACCGATAATATGGTATCAAAATACATTGTGCCTGCAACGGGTGCTGCCGATAAACGAAAGGCTGCTACCATTGAGCGGTACAACACCCTGAATTATGTAAAGAAATTCCTGTCGCCGGTAATGTTAAAGAACGATGCGGAAAATGATTTCCCGGTGATCCGTTTTGCCGATGTGCTGATGATGAAAGCGGAGGCTGTAGGTTTTGATCCGGCTTCGGTTGAGATCATCAATCGAATTCGCGCAAGGGCAGGGGCGGCGACTTATACTACCGGTAGTTTCTCAGCTGCATTTTATCAGTATCCGGCAGCAGGGGCAGAAGCAATTACCAGCGTCACCTTCCTTACCAAATTACTCGATGAAAGAAGGATAGAACTGGCGTTTGAGAACCAGCGTCTGTTCGATCTGCAACGTACCGGTCAGTTTGTGACCACCATGCAGGGATATTATGCATCGGAATATGATGCGCATTATAAAAAGTTCAAACCAGCCATCCCATTGGCTGATCTGCAGGCGAATATTACTATCCGCCCGTTACTGCCGATACCGCAGCGGGAGCTGGATACCAATAACGAGATTGACATAGACCAAAATAAAGGCTACTAAAGCGACCTTAAACCAACGAAAGCCCATATGGAAAAAATACTCAAATTATCAATCACACTAGCAGCATGTGTAATGCTGATAGTGGCATGTCATAAAAAAGATTTTGTTCAGCCAGATGGAACCGTGGACAGTCCCGATTTTGTGTACAACGTGGCGCTGAAAGGGTTTCAACCCCAGACAAGCGTTAGCGGTTCTATCAACGCAACAATAAATATGGAAGTGATCTATTATTACCTGCAACGCGAAAGCAAACAGGATACGCTTATCCAGGTTGATTTTCCCCCTTCGGAAAACCGGCGCGATTACCAATTCGAGGTAAAGGCCGCATCATGGGCAGGTATTAACCTGGCAGGCGTAAAAGGCCTGAAGCTGTTATGCGTGCAGGACAACAGCGCTTCCTTTGAAAAAATAATCAACATTACCTACTTTGATCCTAATGCACCGGTATTAACCGGCTTACCCAACACCATGACACCTGCTTTAAATGGCGCTTCCTCCATAAGCGGGAAAGCATCTAGTGAAACCGGGTTGGCCATGATCTATTATGCGGATAACCGAAATGGCAATTTTGTCAATCTCGACAGTGTGAAAGGGAATGGAAGCAAAGAGATCACCCTTAATTATAACTATACTTATGGCGATGGCGCCGGACAGTTCCGTGTGATTGCAAAGGATATTTATGGATTGAAGACAGAAAAAATAATCCAGTTCGTAAATATTCCCTTTAAACCGGTGATCGCGTTTAGCGCCACTGAGCTGCAGACGGCGCTGCCAGATGGTAAACCTGAGATCAGCGGTACGTTGAAATCGTATTCACCGATCAGTACGGTAACGATCTATGCCGTGACCAATGGCGGGGAAACAGTGCAGGGTACGGTAACACCGGTGCTTACCAGTTCCGCCAGCAACGACTACAACTACAGCTTTACCTATTCAGGTTTTGGTTATGCAACAAATGTTACTGCGGCCAAACTGGTAGCAAAAGACGCCGGCAACAGCCAAAACAGCGCCTCGGTGCCTGTTAAGATATTGCCTTATTATTATTGGAAGAACATCACGATGATGTCGCAAGGGACGGCCACCGTCAATTCTGCTTCCTGTTTCTTTACCGGAGACGTAGCTAATCCAATTAAGGGAGGTTGTGATGTGGTGAACGATGCCAGCACCCATGCGAAAATTGATTTTGCCCTCTTCACTAACAGTGCGGTCTCGATCGCCTTTCAAAACCCGGCAAACATTTCAGCATCCACGCTGCTTACCTTTAAATGCAACGGCACCTCCTGGGCGCCGGCTACGCCTACCTCCAGCACCCTGAAGAAAACGTTGTTCCGCGTATTGGGTACCGGTTCGGCAGAAACCAATGTAGCTAATAGATTCAACAGTAATAGTATTACCGAGATGAGCGATGCCTTTTTTACCGGCGTATCAGCTCCTTCAGCCAGTGCGCCTAACAACACACAATTTTCAACAGGTTCAGTTATTTATGCGAAAATGACACCTGCCGGCGGTAGCGGACCTACTAAAAATATCCTGATCAAAATTATCGGGATCAACCCGGTAGCATCACCTAACCAGGGTACCTCTACTTTGACCTTTGATATAATGAAAGAACAATAAAAAATCAGTAACCTTACACCTGCATTAAACACAGTATTATGGATACCGCAGATATTATACAGAGCATTAAAAGCATAGAGTTTGAAAGTCCAACCGACAAGATCATACAACAGTTGAAACAGCTGATCGTATCGGGGCAGTTAAAACCGGGCGACCGGTTACCAGCCGAGCGGGTGCTGGCGGAAAAGCTGGGTGTGGGTAGAAGTTATGTGCGGGAGGCCATTCGCAAGCTGGAATTTTTCGGATTGCTGAAAACCTCGCCCCAAAGCGGTACCTATGTATCGGGCTATAGCATAAAAATGATTGAAGGCGTACTGACCGATATCATCAATTTTAATAAAGACGATTTTTCTGCCTTGATTGAGGCCCGCTATTATATGGAGATCAATGCCGCCCGCCTGGCAGCCATGCGGCGTACGGAGGAAGACCTGGCATTGCTGCGAAGTGCCGTGGAAGATTACGATCTAAAAGTAAATAGCAAACAGGACGCCATCCAGGAGGACATGTTCATTCACCTGCGCATTGCCAATGCTACCAAGAACTCCGTGTTTGAAAGCATGCTGTTGATGCTGTTGCCCGATATGATCCGCAACATTGTAGAGAAAAAGATCTGTGGCGATAACCGCGGTGTAAAGGCCATGGCCGAGCACCATGAGATCTTGCAGGCTATTGCCGACCAGGATGCCGATGCAGCAGGTGCGGCCATGGCAGCTCATTTAGATGATATATTTAGAATCAGTAAAGAGGTAAAGTTGATATAGTGGAAAGGGTTGAAAAGGGGTCTTAAAAAGCTGCTAATGAAAAAACTTACATGCATATCGTTTTTAATGGCTTTAGTGTTTGCGCAAAGGGTGCAAGCATCTTCTATACTTGTTAATGATCCCCGGCAATTACGGGATGCGTTATCAAAGGTGCAGCCCGGTGATACAATCCTGCTCAATAAGGGCCAATGGAATAATGTGGCGCTGCAAATTGAAACAAGCGGTACCAAAGAAAAACCGGTAGTGATTGCCGCCGCTGTACCAGGTGCAGTGGAATTTACCGGCAACTCATTTATTCAGTTTGGCAGCAACCACGTGGTGGTATCAGGCATTTGGTTTAGGAATGGCTTTGCCGAGAAAGGCGCCACCGTTGAATTCAGAAAAGACAATGACCACCTGGCCAATAACTGCCGCCTCACCAACTGTGTATTCGACAGCTACAACAAACCCGGCCGCTTCGATACCGAGAACTGGATCGTATTATGGGGACAGCACAACCGCGTAGACCATTGTACTTTCAGAAATAAGTTAACCAGCGGTCCTACCATTATTGTTGAATTGAATGATGAGCGTAGCCAGCAGAACTACCACCAGATAGACAGCAACTATTTCAATGGCCGCCTGCCACTGGGCTCCAATGGCGGCGAGACCATGCGGGTGGGGGTGTCGCGGTATGCACATACTTCTTCCCGCACCAATATTCACCATAACTATTTTGAACGCTGTAACGGAGAAGTGGAAGTGGTATCCATAAAAAGCGGCGACAACCTGATAAACTACAATACATTTTGGGAATGCGAAGGCGGACTGGTATTACGGCATGGTGAACGTAACAGGGTAATCGGAAATGTATTTGTCGGTAATAACAAACCCAATACCGGCGGCGTGCGCATAATTAACCCCGGCCATACGGTAAGTGATAATTTGTTTATGGGATTGGCAGGTGAAAGGTTCCGTTCTGCATTCAGCGTGTTGAATGGGGTGCCCAACTCCTTACCTAACCGATATGTGCAGGTAAAAGATGTAACTATTCATCACAATACTTTTATTTATTGTAAGAGTATTGAGTTTGGCGCCGGTAAAGACCCTGAGCGTACGGCGCCACCCCAAAACGTAACTTTCAGCAGTAATTATATTAGAACAATTGGCGATCCTTTGTATAAAGATGCCAATAACGATGGCGGGATCATATTTAGACAAAATTCATTCTTTGGTACGAAATCGTGGACAAATAATGGATTTGTAGATATCGAGCAGGAAATTTTAAGAATAAAAAAATTTAAGGACATAGAAATTCCTTTTGCCGGAAATACCAGTGATGGGGTAAGGGATGTGTTAGCGTGGATGGACGAACGAAATACCGGCGCCCAATGGTTCAAACCAGCACAACCAAAACTAACAGCCCCTGTAACTTATACTGTTTCCGCCACACAATGCAAAGAGCTACCGGCTATTGTTGCCAAAGCCCATGCGGGAGATATAATTATACTTACTGATACAGGTATGTATGCGATCAACGAACCGGTAGTGATCCGTATCCCTTTAATCATAAAAGGAAGCGATAGTAAAACAAAACCACAGCTGGTGAGTACCACGGAGAAAAGCCTGCCTGCGTTTATTATTCTTGAAAACGGCGGCAGCGCCACCGTAGAAAACATTCAATTCAACAGTGCGTACAAAAGTTATGGCGATGTACAGGCGGCCATCAGTACCACCACCAAACCCATGAACGATCATTACCGCCTGCAGGTGAACAATTGCGTTTTCTTCAATTTCAACGAAAGCAATTTCAGTTGTATAAAAGGCGCTAAAAGCACCTACGCCGATTCCGTGATCATTACTAACTGCTTATTCCATCACAATTCCGGCACGGGTATCGATTTCTCCGCTGAAAAAGACGATAAAGGCATTTACAACGTAGAACACCTGCTGGTACGTAATTGTGCATTTACTAATATGCTCAGCACCGCCATCAACGTATACCGCGGTGGCAATGATGAAAGTACTACCGGTCCGGACGTAACCATTGATCATTGCACCTTTAATGAAGTGGAGAACCGCATGCAGGGTTGCGTGGTGAAATTGCTGGGTGCTCAAACCGCCACGGTCACCAATTGTGTGTTTAACAACAGCGGCGCCGGTGGACGCAGCATCTGGTTTGAAGAAATGAGCTGGGATAAACTGAAAGTTGACTATTGTAACTTTAATAAGAGCGGCCGCGTAAGTTCATTCTTTAATAATGTAACCGGTAAGCACATAAACAATAATGACCCTGCAACGATTGGGAGTAAATTAATCAGTACAAATGCCACGAATGCAAAGAATTAGTTTTATCGGGTTGTTGATCGCTGCCTTACTGCAAACTGCGCAGGCGCAACAGCACCCTTCCATCCTGCTCACCCGGCAGAATATTGAAAGCGTACGCAATGGGGTTACCAAATTCCCTTTGTTACAGCAGTCATGGAAAGATGTAAAGAAGGATGCTGACAAAGCACTGAAAGGAACGATAGATGTTCCCATACCCCACGATGCGGGCGGTGGTGTTACCCATGAGCAACACAAAAAGAATTACCAGAATGTACTGGCCTGTGGCATTGCCTGGCAGATCACCAAAGACGAAAAATATGCCCGCTTTGTAAAAGACATCCTGTTTCAATACGCAGCCGTATACAATACCTGGCCGCGCCATCCCAAAGGCAAGGGTGACCCCGGTGGTAAAATGTTCTGGCAAAACCTGAACGATTGTGTGTGGCAGGTATATGTGATCCAGGGGTACGATTGCATTTATGATTATTTAAAACCCGAAGAGCGAAAGAAAATAGAAGACAATTTATTTGAACCGATTGTAAAAGAGTTTGCTGAAATAAATGGCGAGATCTTCAATAAGATCCATAACCATGGCACCTGGTCCGTAGCCGCCGTAGGCATGACTGGTTATGTATGTGGCCGTAAAGATTGGGTTGACATTGCCCTGCATGGCAGTAAAAAGGATGACAAAACAGGTTTCCTGGCGCAACTGAACGAACTGTTCTCGCCCGATGGCTATTATACCGAAGGCCCTTATTATCAGCGATACGCTATTTTACCCTTTATCTTATTTGCCAAAACAATACAACAATACCAACCCGAACTGAAGATCTATGACTACCGCAATGGTTTGTTGAAGAAATCGGTGAATACTGCCCTGCAATGCACCTACACCAATAAAGCGTTCTTCCCGGTAAACGATGCCATGAAGGACAAAACCTACGAAACCGAAGAACTGGTCTATGCCGTTGATATTGCTTACAGCGATATGCAATCGGGTGACGATCTGCTGGATGTTGCGCAGCAACAACAAAAGGTGGTGATAAGTGATGCGGGATTAAAAGTAGCCAAAGCGGTGGCCGAAGGAAAAACAAAACCATTCGCCTATCAACCCATGTGGATCAGCGATGGCGCTGATGGTAAAGGGGGCGGACTGGGTATCTTACGATCAGGCAGCAACGACGATCAGGCCTGTGTGCTGATGAAAGCGGCCTCACAAGGCATGGGGCATGGCCACTTCGACCGCCTGAATATCCTGTACTATGATAACAATACCGAAGTATTCAGTGATTATGGCGCCGTACGCTTTTTAAACATCGAGACCAAGAATGGCGGTAATTACACTAAAGAAAACAGCACCTGGGGTAAACAAACAGTAGCGCACAATACCATTACCGTAGATAAACAATCGCAATACCAGGCCAATGAAAAAAAAGGGGAGAAGACATCGCCCCAACTGTTATTCTTTAATGCCACCCCGCAATACCAGGTGGTAAGTGCCAAAGAAGACCATGCGTTTGATGGCGTTCAACTCATACGTACGGCGATACTCTTTAAACCCGAAGACGCACCCATGCCTTTATTGATCGATGTATTTAAGGCAAATAGCGAAGCGCCCCATCAATATGATCTCCCGTTCTGGTATCAGGGCCATTTGACCGATAGCAATTTCCCGGTGAACGCCAAAAAGGACCAATTGCTGCCAGCGGGGGATAATTATGGTTACCAGCATATGTGGGTGAACAGCGATGCCAAAGTGAATGCCGCCAATGGGGTGATCACTGTCATCAATAACAAACGGTTCTATACCACTACCTTCCTGGCCGATACCGGTACCAGCGTATGTTTTGTAACCTGTGGCGCCAATGACCCTGAGTTCAATTTACGTAATGAGAAAGGTTTTATCATTTCAGAAAAAGGGACAGCGAAACATACGTTCATCAATATTACTGAGCCGCATGGGAAAACCAATCCGATAGCAGAATATACAACCGGCTTTAAACCGCTGGTAAAAGACATTCATTTGATAAGCGAGGGGAACGATAATACGATGTTTGAGTTCACGTACAATAAGAAGACTTATCACATTACCCTTACGTATACCAACAAACAATCATTTATTACCATAAAATAGGCCTTATGATCCAAAGCAATGAGTTTCAGTTTGAGCAAGACATACCCTGGGAAGATGTGGGCAATGGCATTACACGACAGATCTTTGGTTACGATGACCGGGTTATGCTGGTAAAGGCAAAATTTGTAACCGGCGGCGTGGGTACGTTGCACCAGCATCCGCATTCACAGGCAACCTATGTAGACAGTGGCGTATTTGAAATGACCATTGGCGATGTAAAGAAGATCATTCGCAAAGGAGATGGCTACTATGTGCCACCAAATGTGTTGCATGGTTGTGTATGCCTGGAAGCGGGTATGCTTATAGATGTGTTCTCGCCCCACCGGGAAGATTTTTTGAAGTAACAGACCCATAGATTAGCACGATACTTAAACCTTTATAAATGAAATATACTTCCCTGATTTTTGCGGGCTTAATGGCCTGTCTGACGTTGCATGCCCAGGATGAAGCTCCCAAAAAGGTAGATTATCCAACCGGTTATACCGCACAGATAGATGTGGTGTACACCCAGGGCCCCGGTTGGCAACAGAAAATGGACCTGTACCTGGCGCCCAAAGAAAAAGGACCTGTACCCCTTGTGATCAATATCCATGGCGGTGGCTGGAATCATGGTACCAAGGAATCACAAACCGGGTTTAACTCCTTCTTCAAAGCCGGTTTTGCCGTAGCCAATATCGAATACCGGCTTACCCCGCAGGCAACGGCCCCAGCAGCGGTAGAAGATGCCCGCTGCGCCCTGATCTATATAGTTAAGAATGCCGCGGCTTTGAATGTAGATGTAAACAGGATCGTGGTAATGGGCGGCAGCGCCGGTGGACACCTGGCATTAATGGCAGGGCTGCTGGGCAATGACCATCGTTTTGATGGTAATTGTCCCGGTGTAGAAAATATTAAAGTTGCGGCTATCATTGACAAATACGGCATAACCGATGTGAACGACTGGGCATATGGTACGAATATTACCAGCAAATCGGCCACTAAATGGTTAGGCGATAAATCAAAAGACGAAGCCTTTATAAAATCGGTATCACCTATGAGCTATGTAAATAAAAACAGTCCACCCGTTTTTATTGTACACGGCGATGCCGATCCTACCGTGCCATATCAACAATCGGTTGACCTGCATAAGAAACTGTCAGCAGCGGGTGTGGAAACCGTATTCATTACCGTGCCTGAAGGAAAGCATGGTCAGTTCCCGAAAGAGAAAAATTCAGAAGTGAACAAGGCGATCATGGTTTTTTTAAAGGAACTGCAGATCATCAAATAAAGCCTGTTATATGATAAGAAAGAACCGTTTGTGGATTGCCTTATGCACTATTGCCTGTGTTACCACTTCAGGCATTGGAAACCCTGCTGACAATTATCCGGCCAGTGTACTGGACCTCACCAACTGGAAATTAAATATTCCGCTGGATGAGAATAAAGATGGGAAGTCAGATGAAATAAAACAACCACAATTAGCTACTTACGTGATCGATCCCTGGTTCCACAATAACAACAACAATACCGGTGTGGTTTTCCGCGCCCATTGTGGTGGCACTACAACCAGTGGTTCCGGTTTCCCCAGGAGTGAGTTGCGCGAAATGATCAATAATGGAAAAAGCGGCGCCAGCTGGTCATCCGATGCCGGAGCTCATACCATGGAAATAGAACAGGCCATTACACATTTGCCGGTGGTAAAGCCGCATATTGTAGCTGGACAAATACACGATGCCAATGATGATGTGATCGTATTCAGATTAGAGGGAAAGAAATTATTTATCGATCATAATGGCGCAGATGGCGCTGTGCTGACAAAAAACTATGAGCTGGGTACCCGGTTCAAGGTAAAAATGGAAGTATCGAATGGCGAGGTAAGAAGTTATTATAATGATGCATTGGTGGAAACCTATCCCGTGCATTTTGCGGGCGCCTATTTTAAAGCCGGCGCATATGTGCAATCGAATTGCGAGGGACGAAAAAAAGTAGCAGGCGAAAGCTGCGATTCCTTTGGCGAAGTAGTGATCTATAAAGTGACCGTAACGCATCAATAACCCCTATTAAAATGGAGCCATTGAAAATAGCACAAAACACAGCGCAAACGGACAGCTTACTGCGACGTCCCGACGAGTCGGGAGTAACCAGGCCGGCTTTTAAAATAAAAGGGCTGCGGTGGTATATAGTTGGATTAGTTGCGCTGGCTACCATCATCAATTACATCGATCGCGGCGCCATCAATTTTATGTGGCCCTACATTTATAAAGATTTTGGGATTGCCGATGCCGACAGTAAAAGCGCATTGGCGTTTATAACCACTTTCTTTATGGTAGCCTATGCCATTGGACAAACAGTGACCGGAAAGCTAATGGATGCCATAGGCACCCGGCTGGGCATGACGGTATCCATCATTGGCTGGAGTATTTCCATTGCCCTGCATGCGCTGGCCAAAAGTATTTTATCGTTCAGCGTATTCCGGTTTTTACTGGGTATAAGCGAAGCGGGCAACTGGCCTGGCGCTACCAAAAGCAATGCCGAGTGGTTCCCGGCAAAAGAAAGGGCCATTGCACAAGGCATCTTTGGCGCCGGCGCCTCCATGGGTAGTGTAGTCGCTGCACCGGTGATAGCTTCGTTGTACCTGGCTTTTGGCTGGAAGATCACCTTTGCTTCCATTGCCATTTTGGGTATTGTATGGATCATTCCCTGGTTGCTGATCAATAAACATACACCCGATAAACATCCCTGGATCACCAAAGAAGAGCAGCAACATATTCTGGACTGTCATGCCGATAAAAAGAATGCAGTACCGGAAGCGACCGTGTACACCTGGAAACAATTGTTACAATTTAAAAATACCTGGGGTATTATAAGCTCGCGTTTCTTTATTGATCCGGTGTGGTGGTTGTTTGTTACCTGGCTGCCTACCTTTTTGAAAGAGCAATATCATTTTGATATGAAACAGATCGGGGCTTTTGCCTGGGTGCCCTATTTGTTTGCTGCTATTGGTGGCTTGTCGGGCGGCTTTTTTTCTTCTTATTATATCAAACGAGGCATGCCTGCTGCAACAGCAAGAAAACGGGCTATGGCCATCGGTTCCATCTTAATGCTGGTATCGTTGATCTGTGTAGCTGCGTACCTCGATCATTTAAAAGATAATATTTCCCTGGCCATCACTTTGATCAGCATCACCCTGTTTGGGTTTCAGTTCCTGATCAACAACCTGCAAACTTTGCCCGGCGATTATTTCAATGGCAGGAATGTAGGCACGGTGGCCGGTATGGGCGGTACGGCGGCGGTTATAGGCACGCTCATTACAACCTGGATCGTGCCCGTGATCACCCGCACCAGTTATACCTCATTTTTTATAATGGGCGCGGCTATGGTACCCATAGCGTGGGCATGTATTACCTTTATAACATCAAAAAAAAGTATTGAATAAACCTAAAAACATCCATGATGAAACTTACAGGAAAAGTAGCAATAGTAACCGGCGGAGCAAGAGATATAGGCAGGGCCGTTTCGGTAAAGCTGGCACAGGAAGGAGCAAAAGTAGTAGTGAATTATAACAGCAGTGTTGAACAGGCCGAGGAAACACTGGCGCTGATAAAAAAAGCCGGTGGGGAAGGGCTTCTTGTAAAAGCGGATATCACCAAACGGGAAGATGTAATACGCCTTGTTACAGAAACAAAACGGGTGTTTGGTCATGAGATCCATATCCTGGCGAATGTGGCGGGTGGTATGGTGGCCCGTAAACTCATCACTGATATGGAGGAGGAATTTTGGGACCAGGTGATCACCCTGAATCTGAAGTCGGCTTTTTTAATGACAAAAGAAGTGGTGCCCTATATGCCTGCCGGTAGCAGTATCATCAATTTCTCTTCGCAGGCTGGTCGCGATGGGGGTGGTTTTGGTGCCTCGGCTTATGCTACCTCAAAAGGAGCGATCGCTACGTTTACCCGTGCTATGGCCAAAGAGCTGGGGCCTAAAGGTATCAGGGTAAATGCGGTAGACCCTGGGATGATCGCCACTACCTTTCATGATACGTTCACCAAACCCGAAGTACGTACGGCGGTTGCCAATGGAACGCCTTTGCGCCGGGAAGGGAATGCCAGTGAAGTGGCTGACCTGGTGGCCTATCTGGCTGGTAACGAAAGCAGCTTTATTACTGGCGCCAATATAGATATCAACGGCGGAACTTATTTCTCTTAGTGTTTTTATGTAGATCAGAGCTAAACCCGTTGGCCTCGTGCTTACGGGTTTTTTCCATTGTGGGCCGAAGCTTTAGCGTAGGCCCATTGTCCACCATAGCCTGCGAGTGCGAACCCGCCAGGTGGGGAGTGGGCAGGTCTCATCTCAGTTAATTGGCGTATCTTTTAAGTATCGTATCACACCAAACGACATTTAAAAATTGCCACCATATGAATGCAGAAGACCTAAAGAATTTACAATCACCCCTTAAAGAAAAATACCGCAATGAGCCTGGTACCGCGTTGATCACGTTAAAGGCACAGGGCAATATCAGCGAAGGCATTTCCTGTAATGTGGAAACAGGTAAAGCATTGGTACAGGCAGGGCT
This sequence comes from Niastella soli, assembly GCF_017742245.1. GTDB lineage: Bacteria > Bacteroidota > Bacteroidia > Chitinophagales > Chitinophagaceae > Niastella > Niastella soli. The sequence goes on along the minus strand of NZ_JAGHKO010000001.1, from coordinate 115,863 downwards.
TCACCCGGCAACAGGTGGCACCGGTATGCTGGCCTGTTCAGGCGATATGCTGCTGCAGGCACTCGTAGCCTGTGCAGGTGTTACCCTCAACGCAGTAGCTACCGCTATAGGCATTGAAATAAAAGATGGAACTGTACAGGCTGAGGGAGACCTCGATTTCAGGGGTACACTCGGTGTATCAAAAGAAGCGCCGGTTGGGTTTACCCGCATTCGCCTGTCATTTAACCTGGATACCGATGCAGATGAGGAGAAATTGCAAAAGCTGCTGCAGTTAACGGAACGCTATTGTGTGGTATATCAAACGATAAAGGCAGGAACGTCTATTGAAACTGGTTTACTGCCCGGTAACAAAAAGTAAAAGGCCGTCCCAAAAATCGGGACGGCCTCGTATTATTACAGCTAATTAATTTTGATCAAAAACCTTCAATTTTCCTGCAAAAGTGAAATTGGTAGACATTGATTTACCCTGATTAGGTGTGTACCAGGGATCTACAGCATTGGTGTAAGTACCTGTTGCAGCGGCAGCAAATTTCATGGAGATGGCGCCGGTCGCAGTATTAAAATTATCGACAGTTATATTCAACGTGAGGCCAGTACCGGTATAAGAACCTTCATATCTTGCATTGTCATAATAAGAGTCGGCATCACTCCAGTATTGTCCACCTGATGCATTTGTAACTGCCTTGGTAGTTGGATTATAGGTAAATTCTGTCCATGCACCTTCGTACCATTCCACGTCACTGAAACGTTCAATATAGATGTAATAAGTACCGTTGCTATTTTTGATCGCTCTTTGCGTAGAATAATCAGAAGCCTTGAATTTGTAAGATCCTATAACCGTTCTGGTAGCTCCGGTGTTATCCTGGAACGTAGTGGTAGCTGCAATTGGCTCATCAGAACCCAATGAATTGATCACGCCATTCAATTTCTCCTGTAAAACGGAGTTGCGATTTTTCAGGGTGTCCGTTTGATCCTTTAAGTTGTTATTTTGATTCTTTAAAGTGTCGTTCTGACTCTTTAGATCAGTTACCTGGTTTTTCAGGTCCTTGATGTCGTCTTTCATTTTTTTACAAGATACAAAGGGAGATCCTGCAATGAATACACCGAAAACGATCAATAACTTTTTCATGGTAAATCTTTCTTTTTTGTTGTTTGGGGTTATGTATTATGTCTGCGTAAAAGTTTCTTTTTTTAATAGGCAATAACTACCCGTACCGCAATTGCATGTTGCAACGGTCATAATCAATCGAGTCACCATTCGGGTGCTAATCTGTAAACAAGATGATAGAATCGTTAAGGTGGTAGAAGTGCATTGACTGTGTGTAAGTGTTGTTTTTCATGGTACTGATTATTGGGGAGATGCTGTTGTTTAATTTAGTTTAGGGCTGCATCCGTTTGACAGGGCAAAGATGAAAGAAACTTGTTATGGGTGCAAGCTGTTTCAACCAGGTTGTAGTATTTACAGCTTCAAGTGTAGGTATCCCGTTCTGAACTGCTTCCAGGATCTACCTGAAATGGGTGTAGTTGCGCAGGTACTTAATAATTTCCTAACATTAGCGATTGGCTGGTATATTATAATTTTATCCCATGACCAGGGATGAGCAACAGATCACCAGGGAGTTCATAGGGGGCAACCACCGAGCCTTTGAACTCCTGTATAATCAATATAGCGATGCTGTATATGCCAACATCCGTAAAATGGTACGAGTTCCGAACCTGGCTGAGGACATTTTGCAGGATGTGTTTACCGCTTTGTGGACAAACAGGGCGAAAATAGACCCTGCTCAATCAATTGCCAACTGGCTGTTTGTGGTAAGCTACCACAAATCGTTAACCAGTCTGAAGAAAAAATTACGGGAAAATTGTATTCCCGCTGATGAGATCGCCCTGGCCGAGATTCCCGAAGACCCGGAATTTGATGAGAAATATTATGGCGCGCAGATCCACATCCTGAACACCGCCGTGGAAAACCTTCCCCTCCATAAACAAAAAGTTTTTCGCCTCTATCATTTTGAAAATAAGAGCTTCGAAGAAATAGCACAGGAACTCAATCTGTCTGTAAGCTCGGTGAAATTTTACCTAAAGCAATCAAGATCGTTCATCAGGAAATATGTAAGCGATCATTTCCCTCAAACCGTTGGGTTATCCCTGTTGCTGTTGGTAACAATTCCTTAACCTGAAATCATATTCCCCTTTTTACCGCATCGGAGTATTCATGGTATAGCAGACCGCTACTATGGATAATCTGGAGAAGCAAATACAGCAATTTTGGGAAAATCAAACCTCGGCTGAACAACGGCGCGAGATCCTTCGGCAATTAGAAGAATCGGGCATGGAGTGGAAGGAGTTTATGCAGCAGTATTACAGCCGGGTGCTTGCCGGTGAGGAAGCCAGTGGCCTGAACGATGAACAAAAAAGCAGGGTTTGGCAGCGATTGCACGATCAGCATTTGAGCGATGACAATACCGGGGCGCAGGTGATCCCCATTCGCCGGTGGAGGCATTTAATAAAAATTGCAGTGGCTGCACTGGTGGTCATTACCGGAACCCTCGTATTATATAACAGTTTTACAACAAGATCGGCTACCAACGCTGCCGGGAAACCTATGGTGGCACAACAGCCCGTAGTGGTAAATATGGTGATAAGAAAGAACACCAAACCGGGTGAAGATACGCTTACCCTTCCCGATCATTCTGTAGTACTGTTAACACCGGGCAGCAGTATCCGTTACCTGGAGCACTTTGAAGCACATGCCCGAAATATACAGTTGCAGGGGCGCGCGCTTTTTGAAGTTACCCACGATCCTACCAAACCTTTTACTGTAACCGCCAATGGTTTTGCTACCACCGCATTGGGTACCCGGTTTATTGTAGATGGTACCAAACATGTTGTTTCTATCAGGCTGCTAAAAGGAAAAATAGTAGTGAATGCTACCCCCGATGCAGGTATGGCCTTACAAAAAGTGTATTTAACGCAGGGGCAGGAATTGAGGATCAACACAGCCACCAAACATTTTGACCGGATCGTGACCGGGATCAAACAGTCGCCAAACAAAATGACCTATAGTGATAATGGCACGGCACTATCCTTTGAAAAAACCAGCCTGGCTGTGGTGTTCGAACGGCTAAGCAAATACTATAAAACCTCCATCCTATACGATAAAGCTGCAATACAAGACTTGTCGTTCACTGGCGATTTCAGTCCGGCAGATGAATTGGACCTGGCGCTTAAAGTGATCTGTAACAGTAACCACTTATCATTCAAAAAAGAGAGCGATCGTATTGTAATTAGTAAACAGTAAAAATCTAACAGTTATTATCAGGGCAAACTATCCGCCAGCTGGCGGACAGGCCGCCTATTGCACAAAACCGAAATTATACAAATGAAAACAAGAACGAAATGGTTGAGATGGGCTGTGTATCTGGGAGTGGTGGTCCTTGCTATACCAGCCTCCGCCCAGCAATCCGCCAAAATAACGGGCATCGTCCTCGATGATAGCGGAGACCCCGTGGCCGGTTCAATAGTATCCGTTAACCCAAGCGGTACTACGGATACCATACGCACTTATACCGACAAGAACGGGAATTTTTCCTTACAGAATTTAAAAGCCGGTAACAAATACGATGTACTGGTGCAAAGTTTTGGGTATAAGAATTTCGTTAAGCGTTCCTTTGTGGTAACCGCCACCGATAACAACAGCATATTCGTTCGCATGGCGCCTACTTCAAATATTCTGGACGAGGTGGTGGTTTCCTATGGAACGCAGCGCCGGTCATTGGTATCGGGTGCGGTGGCTCAACTAAAATCAGATCAGTTACAGGATATGCCGGTATCACAGTTTGCACAACAGTTGCAGGGAAAGATAGCCGGTGTTCAGATCAATCAGACCAGCGGACAGCCGGGACGGGGGATTGGGTTTATTGTACGAAGCTCCGCCTCTTTTTACAGCAGCAACCAGCCGCTTTTTGTGGTAGACGGAATGCCGGTGACCGGTAGTATCAATAATATCAATCCATCAGAAATTGAGAGCTACAGCTTTCTGAAAGACGCTTCCGCTACTGCCCTGTATGGTTCAAGGGCCGCCAACGGCGTGGTGCTTATTACCACCCGCCATGCCAAAGCCGGCAATTCCAGCGTGGAAGTATCTTCTTATTATGCTGTTCAAAAAATACCCACCGAGCGGGTGCCCAAAATGATGAATGCAAGGGAGTTTGCTACTTTCATGAATCAACGAGGCGAGGATGGCTTGAAATATGAACCAGGTTATAAAATAACGGCCGACTATCACGCTGCCTACGACAATCCGGAACAATATGGGGAAGGCACCAACTGGTACAAACTATTAACGCGTACGGCTCCCATGAGCAATATCGACGTTGTTATGCAGTCGGCCCGTGAGCATTCATCTTCCTTATTCATGGTCGGGTATCAGGAGCAGCAGGGGGTTATCATCAACAACGGAACTAAATTATTTTCGGCGCGTTTCAATCATGACATCTCGGTAATAAATAACAGATTGAAAATGGGGGTGAATCTGGCGCCCAGTTACCGTATAGATCATAACAACCGGTTAGGCACCGATGGGGTGGGCGGTTATTTCGAGCGCTTTTTCGAAGCAAGCCCATTGGTCTCGCCTTATAATCCTGATGGCACCTACGTACGTAATGTGACATCGCCCGGTATGGTGGCCTATATAAACCCGCTGGCTACCTATAATCTTACCAATGATGATTATTATACTACCCGTTTACTCGGTAATGCCTACCTGAACCTGGAGGTCATCAACGGGTTGTTCATAAAGACAAATGTTGGTATAGACAAAGGTGCTGAAACAAGAAAATATTTTCAGCCCGGGTTGGTAACAACTACGGCGAACCAAACAGCCGGTACCAGCGAGGCGGTGGACAATTATTCATGGACGGCAGAGGCCAACATCGAGTATAAAAAGACCATTGCCAAAGACCATAACATAGAAGCACTGGTGGGTTATTCTGCGCAAAAATTCAATACCTACAGCAATACGCTGAACGGAACGGGTTATGCGCTGGACGACATCCCTTATTTGAACCAGGCTTCGAGTTTTACATCCGGCACTGGCAGCGGCAGCTCGTCCTACTCCTTATTATCTACTATTGGCCGGTTGAACTATAACTATAAAAAGAAATACCTGCTTTCTGCAGCCATCCGGCGTGATGGGTCATCGAAATTCGGTACCGACAATCAATGGGGTAATTTCCCCTCTGTATCGGCTGGCTGGGTAGTTAGCAATGAGCCGTTCATGAATGCCATACCGGCCATTGACTTCCTGAAAATACGGGCAAGCTATGGTTTAACAGGCAACAACTTCTTTGGCGCCTACGATCCCCAGGCTACATTCAACACCTATTATAATGATTTCAACAACACTATAACCCAGGGTTTGGCAATGAACAGGGTAGGCAACCCCTTGTTGGGCTGGGAGCGTAATAAACAATTAGATATAGGGTTTGATGTATATCTCTTTAAGAACCGCGTCAGCTTTACATATGACTATTACCGTAAGATCACTGATGGCCTCATCCAACAACGTGCCCTTCCAACTTCTTCGGGTTTTACCCAGATCATTTCGAATGTGGGGGCACTTAAAATGTGGGGACATGAATTCACGCTTAACACTACCAACCTGGAAGGAAGAAAGCTGAAATGGAATACCACGCTCGTTGTATCTGTAGACAGGAACATCATTACCAACCTGGTTGACCCGGGCTACATCCGCCGGAATAACACCGTTTCCAGCGATTATTACCGTCAGCAGGTGGGCCATCACCTGGGTGAGTTCTATGGGTTCGTATTTGAGGGTTTATATAAAGATGCAGGCGATCTGGCCAAATCCCCCAAATACCAGGTTACAACGGGTAATCCCAACGGTAGTTCTGACGTAGGTACCATAAAGGTGAAAGACATTAATGACGATGGTGTTATTGACGATGTGAATGACCGCACCTTCATTGGCAACCCTACACCTAAGTTCACCGGCGGTTTGGTGAACCGCTTTTCTTACGATCATTTCGATCTGAACATCGATATGACCTATTCAGTAGGTGGTAAAATAATGAATGCGGCCAAATGGGCTTATCAAACTAACATGGATGGCAGCCGTGTTCCCCTGGCTGCGGCTTTGGACTACTGGCGGTCAGAAGAAGAACCCGGTTCTGGCATGTATCCCCGCACCAAGACCGGTACTACTGCCATGGGACGACAAGTGAATTCCCAATGGATAGAGAATGGTTCATTTCTGGCGCTGAAGAATGTAGCATTGGGTTATACTATTCCCTTGAAAAACGTTCCCTGGTTGAACAACTGCAGGGTATATGCCTCTGTGCAGCAGGCCTATATCTTCACCAAATACACGGGTATGAACCCCGAGGTGAATGTGGGTGGTTCCGATCAGACATCGGGTGTGGGCATTGATGAAAATGCCTATCCCATTCCAAGAACTTTTTCACTGGGTATAAACCTGTCTATCAAATAAATCTTTCAAATCAGGTATAATGAAAAGAATTGACCTTATTATCGCCGGCCTTTTACTGATGGGAGCAACAGCCTGTAAAAAGGATTTTATAGAGCTGACCCCCGTTGATGCTTATACAGTCGATAATTTTTATACAACAGAGGCCCAATTTCAGTCGGCCATCGTAGCGGCATATGCGCCTTTACGCGATGTGTTGGTGAACGATTATTTTACTTCTGAAATGCATTCAGACAATACCATATATCAGCCTTATGCTGATCAGGGAACAGCCTATGTACAAAGAAGGAATATAGCAGACTTCACGAATACCTCTACCAATGCGTATGCGAATGCTACCTGGCAGCACAGTTACACAGGCATCAGCCGCTGCAATGCCATCATAGAAAGCCTGCCGCTGCTGAAAACCATCTCTTCCGACTCGGTGCGCAAGAGCATTGACGGGCAGGCCAAATTCCTGCGCGCCCTTAACTATTACAAGCTGGTACAGCTGTACGGAGCGCTGCCCCTGTTCCTGAAAGTGATCACCAAAGCAGATGATGCCTTTATTCCCAGAACAGGTGTAGACAGTATTTATCAACAGATCATTGTCGATACAAAAGAGGCGATCGATGAACTGGCGTTGCCAAAATTCACGCAATCGGGCATCGCCACAAAAGGCGCAGCCACCATGCTGTTGGCCGATGTGTATGCCCAACAAAAGCGCTGGAGCGAAGTAGAAGCCTTATTGAACACCCTGCCGGCTATGGGCTATAGCTTGTATGCCAATTATGGCGACGCTTTTCTGCCTGCCAATAACACGGGTAAAGAATCGCTTTTTGCGATCCAGTTCCTGGGTGGTACCGCTACGGGCACTACGCCTAATGTCACCACGCTGCATTTTATTCCCCGCAGCAAAAATACCGTACTGCTCACCGGAGTTGACAAATTGGATAATACCGGATCGGGTGGATGGAACACGCCTTCCAGCGACCTGATAGCGTCTTTTGAGCCTGGTGACGCACGTCTTGACTCCTCGATCGGTATCATTGAGGGTACCTATGACGGAAGCTATTATATGACCTATTCAGCCGTTAAAAGCATTGTGAATTATAAACCCGCAGCCGGGAAGATCGGGATCCCTTATATAAAGAAGTACCTGCATTCGCCCTTGCCCGCCAGTACAGGATCCAGTGATGATTTCCCCATTTACAGATATTCAGAAGCGTTATTGCTACTGGCCGAAGCGTTGAATGAGCAGGGTAAATCAGCCGCTGCATTGGTGCCTTTAAATAAAGTGAGAACAAGAGCCGGACTTGCAGCCACTACCACTACTGACCAGACGCAACTGAAAAACATCATCTGGCACGAACGCCGGGTAGAGCTGGCTTTTGAAAATCACCGTTGGGAAGACCTGCTGCGCTCAGGTAAAACCAATGCCCTGGCCGTGATCAATGCTTTTGGCGTAAAGATCAGGCAGGAACTGAGCTATCTGCCATCTGATTCCCATGTAGTGAACGAACATAACCTCTTATTCCCAATACCACAAGGCGATCTGGACCTTAATAAACTGTTGACCCCAAACCCGTAATTGAAAACGTGTGATGATAAAGAGAAAATATAATCCGTTGGTAGCTGTGCTGCCGTTTCTTTTGCTCCCTATGTTGATCTGGTCGCAGGAACGCCCTGCGAAATATATCGTGTTGATCACCATCGATGGATTGCGCCCCGAGTTTTACCTGGACCCTTCGTGGGGCATGGTGAACCTGCGTCATATGATGGATGAAGGTGTGGCCGCAAAGGGAGTAAACCCCGTGTTCCCCTCCGTTACCTATCCTGATCATACAACGATCATTACCGGTGTTACGCCTGCCAAACATGGCATTTACTTCAATGCGCCCTTTCGCCCACGTGGCGAAGCCGGCCAGTCGTACGTATACTACGATTCCATTAGAACGGAAACATTGTTTGATGCCATGAAAAAAGCTGGCCGCACCACAGCAGATATTATCTGGCCTGTAACGGTACATGCACCTATCGATTACAACGTACCCGATATTTCCCAGCCAGGGTCAAAGGACAGGCGCGGCATCACTGCTGATAATGTATCTCCTGCTGGTCTATGGAAAACTTTGCAGGACAGTGCTGTTGGGCAGTTGGAAGCATTGGACTGGAATATGTTCGATGATGAGTTGGGCATGGATGAGAACATTGGCCGCATGGGGGCTTATCTTATTAAAAAGCACAGGCCAGGTCTTACCGCCATTCACTTTGCCGCCGCCGATCATTACCAGCATGAATATGGGCGCGATGGATATGGAGTGAGAGCAGCAGTAGCAGGTATTGACAGAGGTATAAAGACCCTGCTGGAAGCCATTCGCCGGGCCGGGATTAAAGATAGTACTGCCATCATTGTTACCGGTGATCATGGGTTTGAAAATGTGTACCGCAATTTTCAACCCAATGTGCTGCTGAAACAGCATGGTATACTTAGTGATGTGCGCAATGATCAATGGCGCGCCCAGTTTTATCAACAGGGCGGATGCACCTTTCTGGTTTTGAAAGACCCCAATGACCAGCAAACCTTGTCAGCAGTGCAGTCGTTGCTGAAGGGCCTGCCCGACTCTATAATGCAATACTTTAAAGTGATTGATAAGCGTACTTTAGAGAAGAAAGGGGCTTTCCCGGGTGCAGCGCTCGCCTTAACAGGACTTAAAGGAACGGGCTTTGGTAGTAAACAGGAGGGCAATCTTATGGATGTGCTGCCTGTAGTGAAAGGAATCCACGGCTTCTTTCCTGACCATAAAGAGATCCAGACCGGCTTTGTTGCTGTTGGTCCGGGCCTAAAGCCAGGTGTAGTGTTGCCTGAGATGGACCTGGTGGATATTTGTCCGTTGATCATTCGCCTCACTGGCATTTCGTTCAAACCCATGGATGGGAAGTTATACCCTGAAATGTTTAGGTAAAGTTGATCAGTTGACCAGTTAGTAAAAGGCTAGTTGAAAGGGTTTGACAAAGATCAGCTGGATAAATAAATGGCAGTAGCGGCCAGAAGTAGGAACTCCTATTTCTGGCCGCTGTTCTTTTACTGACCTCGCTGACTGCAGCAACTTTTAAACTATTTCCTTCCTGATTAACAGATCAACCACTTTTGGGCAGCCTAACTTAAAACCCCCTATATTTGCGTTATATTCTTAAGGAGATAACGGATCAACTGCTTATATATGGGTTATGTAAAAAAGATGCTATGCGTTATAGCATGTTCTTCGACAACTCTTACCCTGGTTGCCCAGGACAAACAACCGGAACAAACAGATACCAGCCACAAAGTGCATGTGCTGCAGGAGATCGTGATCTCTGCTTCCCGCCTACAGGAAAAACAACTGACCGCCCCGGTGAGTATCTCGAAATTGAGCAACGCTCAGATACAGCAAACCGCTGCGCCGGGTTTCTTCGATGCCATCGGTAGTATGAAAGGGGTGCATATGATAGTGCCCAGTATGGGATTCAAGATCATCAATACCCGCGGTTTTTCAAATACCACCAATGTTCGTTTTGTACAAATGATCGATAATATCGATAACCAGACGCCCCATATTGGCGCGCCCATTGCCAATGCGTTATCGCCCGGTGATCTGGACATCGATCATGTGGAAATGGTGCAGGGGGTGGCATCTGCATTATATGGTATGAACGCTACCAATGGGCTGGTGAACTTTACTACCAAAGATCCATTCACCACACAAGGGTTCAGCATACAACAACAGGTGGCGGTGAACCATGTAAACGACCCCAATGATGTGAGCGCCCGGTTGTATAACGAAACCAATATTCGCTGGGCAAAAGCATTGGGCACCAAATGGGCCTTTAAAATAAATGCCGGGTACAATCGTGGGTACGATTGGGTTGCTGACAACCGGAACGATCTGTTCCCCAACGGCAATGCTACCACCAATTTAATGGGGGCCGATAATCCGGCCTATGATGCGGTGAACGGCTATGGCAATGAATCTTCCAACCGCAAAACGCTTACCCTGGGTGGAAAGAATTATGTAGTGGCCCGCACCGGTTATTACGAACGCGACGTAGCGGACTACAATTTACAAAATGTAAAAGGGGATATGTCACTTTATTTCCGGCCTACAGCTAATGCGCAGCTTTCCTATACTTATCGTACTGCCTTTCTGAATAATACCTACCAGCGATCGAACCGATTCCGTTTACAGGATTATTTATTGCAACAACACATTGTTCAATTTAAGAACTCCCTGTTACAGGCCCGTGCCTATATTACTTCAGAAAATACCGGCCACTCTTACAACCTACGGTCAATGGCAGAGACCATGGACCTGAACTTTAAAGACAATAATAAATGGTTTGCCGATTATACCAATGCATTCAATACGGCTTATGCATCAAAACAGGATGTGGCTGCTGCTCACCATGCCGCGCGTGATGCGGCTGACTATGGCAGGTTGGAACCAGGTACTGAAGCCTTTAAAGACAAATTGAAACAATTACAGGAAATAAACAATTGGGATATCGGTGCCGCCTTAAAAGTAAAAGCCCACCTGGTACATACAGAAGGCTCATTTGACCTGGGGAAATTATTGCACACAGGGTTGGGTTTGCAGGTAGGCGCCGATTTTAGGGACTATATCATTGTGCCTGATGGTAATTATTTTATCAATCCAACCGACTCAGGACATAACCTGAACTATACCAGCTATGGCTTTTTTGTGCATGCCTCAAAAAGATTGCTGCATGATAAATTACAACTGAGCGCCGTGTTACGTGCTACTGGTTATGAGTATTTCAATTTGAAATGGAATCCCCGTCTTACTGCCGTATATGAGCTGACGCGTAATGATTTTGTTCGGTTCTCTTATCAGAACGGCTATCGGTTTCCCAGCATCTTTGAAGGTTTCTCCAATATCAACAGTGGTGGGGTAAAAAGAGTAGGCGGGCTAAAAGTTATGTCGAATGGCGTATTTGAAAACACCTGGTTAAAAAGCTCTATCGATGAATTTACTGCTGCGGTAAACAAAGATGTAAATACCCAGGGGGTAAGTCAGGCCGCTGCCATTGAAAAGAACAAAGGTATTTTGAAACATAATACCTATAACTATATCCAACCGGAACAAATGCATTCTTTTGAAGTCGGCTACCGCACCATTATGCTGAATAGCCGGCTTTCTGTAGATATTGATTTCTATTACAATTTCTATTCAAACTTTATTGCGCAGATAGAAGGCAGTATTCCCAATACTACCGACAGCGCACTGATACCGGCCTCGTTGTATGATAAGAACAAACAGGCCCGTTATCGCTTGTGGACCAACTCAAAGACCCTGGTACACAATTATGGCACGGAGATAGATCTGTTGTACCTGATCGATGGTCATTACTCCCTGTTTGGTAATGCAAGTTATCAGACTTTAAAAAGAACAAACACCAACGATGGACTGGAAGACGGGTTCAATATCCCCAAATGGATGGCGAATGGTGGAATAAGAGGAACAAATGTGTACAAGAACCTGGGCTTTTCCTTATCGGGCAGATACCAAAGTAATTTTTATTATCAATCGTTTTTGATAAATGGAAATGTGCCGGCTGTTTTTAATGCCGATGCCATGGTGCAATATGTGTTTAATAAACCCTCGCTTACTGTTAAAGTTGGCGCTACCAATTTCCTGAACCACTATTACTATTCTATCCTGGGTGGACCACAGATCGGTGGATTTTATTATACCACGCTCACATATTCCTTAAAATAATGCTGACCTGTAAGGTCCATCATTTGAGCTTGAACAATTATTAGGTTTAATTGGACCTGACAGGTCTTTCGCTTTATTAAACCATGACCTGTCAGGGTCGCTTAAACCCACCGATTGTTCAACACCCGATGGCGAACCTTACAGGTCAATCCGATAGCTGACAGTCCGGTACATCTTTTGCCTAACTTTGACAAAAAGTAATATGGTCTTCCCCATTGGAGATGACAACAAAGACAGGAAAACTTTTCCTGTGGTTAATTACCTGCTTATTGCGCTTAACATTTTTGTATATATATACTGGCAGCGATTAGGCCATGACTATAACGTTACTTTAGGTTATTCTGCAGTGCCCGCTGAAATATTGACCGGTCACGATATCGTTACCAAATCATTGATTGAAAAGGATCCGCTTACCGGCAATCTTATTGAATTGCCGGGTTTAGCGCCTACCAACATTCCCGTTTTTCTTACCTTGTTCACCTCCATGTTTATGCATGGCGGGTTGGCGCATATCGCCGGTAACATGATGTACTTATGGATCTTTGGCGATAATGTGGAAGATGCGCTGGGGCATATAAAATACCTGTTCTTTTATTTAATATGTGGCATGCTGGCCGGACTGAGCCATGTGATCACCACATTGGTATTTGGACAAAATTTGCTGATCCCCAGTCTGGGTGCCTCGGGTGCTATCTCGGCCGTATTAGGTGCCTATTTGCGATTGTTCCCGGGTAAAAGCGTTCATCTCTGGATCTTCTTTCTAATCATATCAGTGCCGGCATTTATAGCTGTAGGCGTTTGGTTTGCCTTCCAGGTAGTGAATGGATTAGGCGCCCTGGGTGGCCAGGAAGCTGGTGGTGTAGCCTATGCCGCGCATATTGGTGGATTTGTTTTTGGTTTATTGTTAGTGGGTTGGTTTGGGAAGGAGTTTCTTGTGAGAAGGAAGGCTGGAAGAAAAAGATGGAGGTAAATTACTATCATTATTCTTTATAAGAAGTCGAAGTAAGAATTATGAAGTAGGAGGTATGAAAATTCGGACTCTTCTTACTTCCTACTTCTTACTTCAACTTTCTTACTTTTCAAAAACAACGAGATCCGGCTTAGCACCTAACTTTTCTAGTGTCGCATTAATATCCGCAATCATTTTATCTGGCCCACACACATAAAAGTGTTTATTGAAATCGCTGACGTGCGAACGCAGATAGCCCTCGTCTATCTTTCCGCTTTCATAACCCTCTTTTTGTTCCCGGCTAAGAATATTGATGTCATTCCTGCCCAGGATATTCTTCAACTCTTCTTCATAGATAACATCTGCGGCTGTTTTGTTTGAAAAGAACAAGGTGTTGCCGTCAATTTGATTATCGCGATGCAGTTGGCGGAGTATGGCCAGGAATGGCGTGATGCCTGCTCCCCCTGCGATAAAATAACCCGGACCCTTATATTCAATAGCACCCCAAACATCGTGCAGGATCAATTCATCACCGGGTACCAATTGGTGAATTTGATTGGTAACACCATTATGGTCAGCATATCTTTTTATGGTAAATTCAAGTGTAGGTTCATTGTTCAGCGAAGTAAAGGTAAAAGGTCTTCGTTCATTCTTCCAGCCTTCTTTATTAATAGCCACTTCCGTTGCCTGTCCGGGTGTGAAAACATAACCATCCGGTTTCTCTATGCGAAAACTTTTTACGTCGTGCGTTACCTGTTTGATGGTTTTTATTTTAACAATATGCGATTCCATAAGTGGTTGCTTTTTAATGAATATTATAAGCAATCTACAGATTTAAAAGCATATTGCCCAAATCATTCCCCAGTGCGAAGTTTGTATTTTTCAATAGGTTATAACGTTGATAAGGCTGAGCAGTAGAGGTGGTATCTCATTTGCAATAGCTATTGCATATTGTTAAATTAAACCAGCATTATGAAGAGAATCATCATTTCAGCAGCATTGTTATTGCTGATCAAAGTTGCAAGTGCGCAACATGTTGAGTATGGTATTAAAGGTGGTGTTAACTTTGCCAATATAAAAGATGATGCTGCCGACAGTAAAGCAGATGCAAAAACCGGGTTTCATCTCGGCGGTCTGGCCCATATCCATCTCACCCGGGCTTTTGCTGTTCAACCGGAATTGGTATACAGTACACAAGGTGCTGAATATAACGATGGCAAATTAAGATTGAATTACATTAACGTTCCTGTATTAGCTCAGTACATGTTTGCTGAAGGCTTTAGATTACAGACCGGACCCCAGTTAGGCATTTTAACTACCTCTAATTTCAAGAGTGACCATTCTGAGACTGATGTCGACAACTTCAGTAATGCCGACTTTGGCTGGGTATTTGGCGCAAGTTATCTAAGTCGTAGTGGCTTGGGTGTTGATGCCCGTTATAATATGGGGCTAACTGATGTTACAAAGAGCAATACTAATGATTTTAAGAACAGGGTATGGCAACTGGGACTCTTTTACCAGTTTAAGCATTAGTGCATTTTGGTCAAAAAGCTAAACTTTAATGAAAGCGGCGCAGCTTTGCAGAACTAATTTCTGCCAGCTGCGCCGCTCATTTTTTTTATAATGCTGTTGATTAGAAGCCGTAGCGAATACCTATTTGTATCTGCCAGGGATTTCCGCCTTTTGAGATGATACCAGAATTGGTCAATACTTTGTAGTCATAATTTTGAGAAGCTTTATCAAATCCAGCTGTTTGATAAATGCTTTGTTTACCCAGGTTCTTAGTAGCACCCCAGTTTTTGTTGAGCAGGTTTTCTACATTGAAGATGTCGCCGGATAATTCAATGTATTGTTTTTTCCACACATTGACCTTTTTGGCAACACGCACATCCCACACGCCATTAAACTTGTTGATGCCACCATTGCGTTCGGCAATCTGTCCCATGCTTTTGTTAATGTATTTTTTATAACTTTCACTTACATCGGGGTTTTCCAGGATAGCAGCAATACCGGTGCGATATTTTTCTGCTACTTTAGGGTCGTTGATGTCGAAGACGTAAGCCAGATCGTTGGTGGCAACGAAATCGCCATTTACGTTTCCACTTGCCAGTGAATAACGGGTGCCGCCAATGCCTGAATAGCGGATACCTACGCTCACGCCAAAGAAGGTGGGCAATGTTCCATAGAATACCGCTTTATGACGGAACTGGCCATCAGAATAGGTCATTCTGCTCAGATCGCGTGGGTCATCTTTTACCATCAGGGACAGGGTGGCGCTGTTGGCAACATCTCCATTATAGGAAGTGTTGTCTTTGCTATCGTTCCAGGTATAGCTGAATGAGATCTCTCCGTCTTTGAAATAACGCCAGGTACCATCTACTACAAATGCAAACTGGTTTACTTTACCTCCACTGTTCAGTTCCAGTACACGACCCAGATTGGTGCTTTTACGGCCCTGCATCCAGTCGGTAACGCCTGCTGTGGTAATGCTTTCAGCGGGAACAAACACACCGCGGTTGCCTTCATTGCTCAAACGGAAGAGTGGTTGGTCAACCATGTTTCTGTCAACATACATATAGTTATTGCGGGCAATCGTGGCGTAGAATGTTACCCCCATTTTGAAGTTATTGGTGATAAAGCGGCTGTACGACATGTTGGCTTTATATACGACAGGGATGCGCGCATCAGCTCCATTCATATTGATGGTGGCCAAACGTGGAACACCCTGATCGAATAACTCCTTTCCAGGTGCTGAAGCAGGATTGCTGCGATAGCCCGGGAAGTTTGGTTTTGGAATGTTTTTTTGAATGTCTACAGACAATACTTTAGTACCATCAAACACCATGTTGTTGATCATGGCATAGTTGTTAATGTCGGAACCAAATATGCCGGCGCCCAGGCGTACGTAATCACGGTGTTTTTCATTAATATCCCAGTTAAACTGGATACGTGGTTGTATCTGGAGCGTATTCAGCGAGCGGTTGGTAACAAGACCCAGTTCATCATATGCCAGCTGATAGAAGTTGGGTTTGTTAAAGTAATTGGTATAATCTGCGCGGATACCGGCTGTCATTTCAAGCCCGGCCATCAATTGAGTTTTTAACTGAGCATATAAACCAGCGTTCAGGATGTTCTGGTCAACGCTTGGATCATCGCTCAGGGCTACTTCACGCGCATAGCGATAGGGGGTAAGGTTGTCGAAATTGCTCAGTCCGTTGAAGTAATAGCGACCGTTCATTTCACTTCCATACAGTGAGTTCATATGGGTGTACTGGATGTCGGCGCCAAAAGTATAGTTGAACTTGTTGGTGTTGTAATACATGTTGTTCACCAGTTGAAACACATTGTTGAAGAAGTGTTCAGGTGAATAACGCTGACCGCCGAATTGGATCATGGTACTTCCATCGGGACTGGCGATGCGATCTACAATACCCCTTGGAATATTTTGATCGGGAAGCTGACTACCGGGTGAGCTTTCTTCAAAAGTATACAGGTGTTGAAATTTTAATTCGTTGGTGATCTTGGAGTTTACCACGGTACGCAAGGTGGCCAGCAAGCTGTTGTTCCAGGCATGGGCATCCGCATATACTTCATATAAATTGTAAGTGGAGTTGTCATCACGGCCCAGTGGTGCCCGGTCGTTCACATAGTTGTCCCGTAAAGTAAGCAGGTTCCGGGCGTTCAGTTGCCAGTCAATCCGCAGGAAGGCCGCATCGGTATGTCTCACTTTATTAAAAGAACCGGTCTGTGGTGTATTGGCTACGCCGTATTTGTCCCTGGCAATTTGAAGATAGCGGTTCAATGTATCGAGGGTAATGCCCAGGCGCTTTGCGTCGGCTGCATTTTGGATATCGAGGATCTGTAAAGGCCGGGCGTCGTCCTGACGGTCCCAGGCAACAAAGAAGTGAGCTTTGTTTTTGATGATGGGACCGCCTACAGAGAACCCGTACTGGTTAGTGGAGAAGTCATTCACGCGGCGGGCACCCTTCATATCGTATTTGCTCGATAACCAGTCGGCCCTTGAAAAAATAAAGGCGCTGCCCGACAGGGTATTGGTACCAGCTTTGGTAACCGTGCTGATGGTACCACCACCGCTGCGACCATAAGTAACGTCATATTGGTTGGTTACTACTTTAAACTCGCGAATGGCCTCCATAGACATGGCATACGGACCACCAATACGGCTATTGGTACCACTGCTGGACGTAGGGTTTTTAGCAGAGGTCCCATCGATGGTAATATTAGTAGAGGAGCCCAACTGACCAGCAAGGTTGCTGCCGCTGCTCAGGGGTGACAGATCGATCAATGAAGTAAAGTTGCGGCCATTTACCGGTAACCTGGAGATGTCGCGGGCTGATACTGAAGTAGCGGCGCCAAAGTTCTCTGATTTTTTCCGCTGGCCGGTTGCAGTTACGGTTACCTCATTCATGCTGGCCGCAGAAACCTGCATGGTGATGTTCACACGCAACAGGTCGCCCTGGTTCAATGAATAGTCTGTACGTTTTTGTTCGCCATAACCAACATAGGTGGCCTTGATAGTGTAAGGGCCACCAAGGGGCAACTCCTTAAAAATATACTGGCCTTTTTCATTGGTCAGGGTAGCCGTAGTAAATCCAGTTGATTCATTGGTCAATACAATACTGGCTCCATCAACTGGCTTTTTGTTCTCATCAGTAATAATGCCGATGATGGAAGCTTGTGTAGTTTGTGCAGATAGTTTGTGGCCTGCCAGGCTTGCCAATAGCAAGGCCAACAGCAGAATGATCGGTTTCTTCATCTGATGGGTTACTTTTAATATATGAGAATTAATAATACCTAGGGTAGGGTACGTACTGGAGGCATGAATGCCCTGATGCGGCATTGACGGACAAAGCAATCGATTGGTACTACGGTTTGGGAGAATATAATTTTACAGTAACATGCAACCGTATTTTTCACGCGGCGAAAATAACGTGTGGTTGTATGAATGAACACAGTAATCAATTTGATAACAGTAAGTTCATTTCTGGTTTACACAGGTACGGTAGTTGAATTATTATGATCAATTATAATGTTAACAAATAAAAGAAGAGGGAAAGGGAAGTGTGATTATCAGGACAAGTAAATTTGCCGCATCAATGCACCCCTTCTTCTTTGGCATTGATGATCAGCACCATCATTCCCGATTTACTGTATAGAATAGAACACCTACGTAAAGTGATTTGCCTACACTATTTTCCTAATTGATAAGGTCGGCATAGACCCCCTGGCTTTATTGTGCCCCTCCCTAAATTGTATTGCTGCAGTTGCAAGCAGCAAAAAAGCCCTTATTGCCATATCTATAATTATTTGCTGTAACACTGTTACGGCCCGGGTGATCTATTTCTTAATCTTTTAAATAAACAGTATCGTATGAAAAGGATGTTTACTTTGGTTTTTGCCTGGTTACTGGCAATTGCTGTTGCTGACATACAGCAAGCTACGGCCCAGCTTTCCCGGCTGACCGCTAATGGTTCTAAAATTGTAAATGCTTCCGGTCAGGAGATCTTTTTGAAAGGGGTAGGCCTGGGAGGCTGGTTGCTGCAGGAAGGATATATGTTAAACCCGGGTGGTGGTGGTACCCAATGGTCATTTAAAAAGCGTTTATACGATCAGGGTGTATCGGAAGCTGATGTAGAAACATTCTATCAAAACTGGCGCGATAATTTTATTACAAAAGCCGACATAGATTATATCGCCTCGCTGGGTTTCAATTGTGTAAGACTCCCTATGCACTATGAATTATTTCTTACCAATGCCCAACGTTCCGTGCGTAACAGCGTAGCCCGTAATTCAGGCAATTATAATAATTACGTCTCCAGTCTTACCAACTGGTATAACGGCAATACGCTGTTTACGGATGCCAATCTGGAAGGTTTCCGTATTATTGATAATATCCTTGGCTGGTGCGCTGCCAATAACATGTATGTGATCCTCGATCTGCATGCTGCTCCCGGAGCACAGGGTACAGATGCCAACATTTCTGATGCCCTGGTAGGAAATGATCTGTGGAATAAAGCTATTTACAGAGACATTACTGTTCGGTTGTGGCAAAAGATCAGCGCCCGCTACATCAATGATGACCGCGTTGCATTTTACGACCTGATCAACGAACCCAATAATGTGCCTTCGAATCCACCTATTCATGATCTGTTCGAAAGACTCATTAATGCGGTTAGGGCACAGGGCGACAACCACCTGTTGATGATTGAAGGAAATGGCTGGGGTAATAACTATGATTACATGGAGCCATGGACATTTAGCCACAGGACCAACCTGATCTACAATGCCCACCGCTACTGGCTCACCAATTCTACTACTGAGACCGATGGCAACCCTAACCAGAT
Organism: Niastella soli; assembly: GCF_017742245.1. Taxonomy (GTDB): domain Bacteria; phylum Bacteroidota; class Bacteroidia; order Chitinophagales; family Chitinophagaceae; genus Niastella; species Niastella soli. Next base: position 96,285 of record NZ_JAGHKO010000001.1, on the reverse strand, counting down.
CAATAAGATTGCCAATATGGTCAATTTCCGCAACGCGTATAATGTGCCGGTATGGGTAGGGGAAACAGGTGAGAATAACAATGACTGGCTGAAAGGGAACATTGCTGCGCTGAACTCAAAAGGCATTGGCTGGTGCCATTGGACCTACAAACGGTTTGATGCGGGCGAGAACGCTGCTTTGATGCATATCAATCCGCCCTATCTTACAGATGGTAGCTGGACAATGAGCACGGTGCTAAACAATATCAAATTTGCCAACTGTGTTCGCAATAATGGAACTATTGCCGCAGTTGCTCCTGGAAAACCTTCCACGACTGCGCCTATCGGAAAAACCATCTGGCTGCAAGGCAACAACGGTTTGTTTGTAAGTTCTGAGAATGGTACCCAGGCTATGAATTGTAACCGTGCAACTACACAGGCATGGGAGCAGTTCTATGTTGGCGATGCCGGCAATGGAAAAGTGACTTTGATGAGCATGAGCAAATTCGTTTCTTCAGAGAATGGTACACAGGCTATGACCTGTAACCGCGCCACAGCACAAGGCTGGGAACAGTTCGACTGGTTCGATAATGGCGATGGTACTATTTCACTGCGTGGTTACAACGGAATGTTTGTTTCTTCTGAGAATGGTGAAAAGCCAATGAATTGTAACCGTGCTGCGATCGATGGTTGGGAGAAATTCAGATTTGGTACCGTCTCAGGTGCAAGAGTGGTTGCTGCGTCAACAACACCTGCTAATATAAATGCCAATGCAGTTGGGTTGGTTTATCCTAATCCGGTACAACGCGGATCGTTGTATACCATTAAGGTTGATAAATACAATTCCAATGCGCCGGTACATGTTACAGTAATGGACCTTTCAGGTAAAGCCATTGCGCAATACAATAACGGCAATGCAACGGTAACTATCCCTGCTGCAAAAAGCACAGGCATATATCTTTTAAAGATCAGCAACGGCGCTAATAGCTATACGAAAAAACTGATAGTTAAATAATACATACGGCCCTCAAAGCAAGTTCAATGATGTTTAGTGTGAGTTAGCAATTGTGTGCGCCCTTGTGTAATAGCTTTCCTCCGGGAAAGCTATTTTTGTTTTACCATACCAGTGGCTCTGGTTCGTTTTTCCAAAAAATTACCCTGAACTCTTCATTAATATTGCCATTGCCAATGGTGTGGTCATCGGGTTGTTCGCCATTGAGTTTCAATTTATGGACCATGCCCGAACCGGAAGCCACCCATAGTGTTTTTTCATCTTCAGAAAGTGTCATGCCGGTAATGATGGAACCAATAAAATAGCTCCAGCTCTTTTTGCCTTCTTTATCGAATGCCTGAAGATTGCCATGGGCATCGCCAAAAATGTAGTGTTCAGCGGTGGTAGCTGCTGCATACACCCGGCAGCTGTTATCGATAATGGTATGGCTGTCGTCCCCTCTTTTGATGGTATGAATGCCAGTAGCAGGAACACTGATGGTAGTGCCATCGCACGAATGGCAGGAGTTCAATAGGATCTGTTGACCGTCCTTGGAAAATAAAGCATAGTGTGGGTAAGAAGAGTGCGGGTCGATTGTTGCAATGTGATTGCCATCCCGGTTTAAGATGCGGTGCGCCGAAGTTTGATCGCCCACTACAATAAGGCTATTGTCATAGGATAAGGCAGCATGTTCCATATCTATATAAGAACTCCAGTCCTTATCTTCCAGGTCAGGAACGGGATGTATCATGGAGTGCCCCTGCGTAGTGAGCAGGTAAATGCCTTCAGATGAAATGAGCAATACGGATAGTCCGTCGTTAAAAGGAATAAGCTGTGAAATAGGTAACACTACAACTGGTGGCAATTTAAATTCAAAGATCTTCCTGCCCTCCCAGTTCTTATAGGTAGTTATGGAATTGGTTTTTGCAATGGCATAAATATTATTCAGGTGCGAGCGGCCAATGGCCCGGATGGAATCGGAAAGCTTTTCAATATTTCTGTTAGTGAGCACATACGCCTTTCTTTTTTCATAGGCCGAGCCTATAACAAAGGCGATGGTGTCCTCATTTATGTAACAGAGGTTTTCTATGTTTTGCCCCTGTTCCTGAATGATGTTTATAAATGGGGCATATGCCGGTGGGTAAGAAGCTCTAAAGGTGTCGATGGTCCCTTCTCTATTAGCTTTTTTTAAAAGTGCCAATACTTCCAGCGCCAGCTCATCCCGCTTATCTGCCGGTTCTTTTCCCATCCAGTCAGGCATACCATGTTCCTCAATAAATGCCTGGTGTGCATTTATCTCTTTAGCATATGAATGTCCCTGTATGTTCCACTGTGATTCCAATAAATAATTATTGTCTGCTAAATTCATGCAGGCTGTTACTTTTTATTTCCCGAAATGTGACTTGAGCGATGGCTGGTTATCGTATTGAATTAGTGCTGCAAACCGTAAAACTAAAACAAGATTTCAGATATTATATTAATAACTTAATAAGTGTGTTAATTTGGTCGATAAGTGTGCATTTTTAGCCTATAAGCGTGCATAGCAACAGCACCGATTGAACACTTTTTCGTATTTTCCAGTGACCTTTTTGTAATAACTCAAATTAGTTTTAATGGCCTACGATATTAAACTGGCAGACAGAATACGGGAATACCTTGTTCAGTTTCCCAAACTAAAGATTGAAGAGAAGAAAATGTTCAGAGGGCTTACATTTATGATAAACGGTAAAATGTGTGTTAGTGTAAGTGGGGAGAATCTGATGTGCCGGTTCGATCCTGTTTTGCAGGAGGAGGTGGCTGAGAAAAATGGTTTTCAACCCATGGTCATGAGAGGAAAGGAATATAAAGGTTATTGTTACATTTATCCGGAAGGATTTAAGTCAAAAAAGGATTTTGAGTACTGGGTTGGTTTATGTGTTGCCTTTAATGAAAAAGCTAAATCATCGAAAAAGGGGAAAAAATGATTATAATTTGTAGTAGGGACTCATTGCGTCTATTGGATAAATGTTTCTTATAAACCAGAATTGCGCCGGGTTTACCTTGCCATTGATGATATTGCTATAGATCACTGATTCTTCTGATGGTGATGTTTTATCATAGTATATAAGTGCTGCCCTGATCTTTGTTGAAAACTCTCCCTGGTATTTGGGGATTTTGAATTGCCAGTATGTATTGGGCTCCAGCGTCACCTGTCGATAGCTATTACCACACTTGCTACCAGGTAAATATTCTATATCTATCCATTCACCTTTTTCGTTTTGCGCCTGCAGATCCATGTATAGCCTGCTGTCTTGTGCCTCGAATCTTATAATGTCATCGGTCGTATTACTAAGATACAATTTGTAGCCGGCATAGTGGTGGGCAAATGTGTCTATGGCAAGCGTGTCAATTATTATACTGAATTGTTTGTTGGGAAAATGGAGGGAGGAGACTGTTCCGTCACTGTTGAGGTTACCGGTTGGATGTTTTGGCAGTAAATAGGTAACAAAATACCCCCGGTTCATATAGTCCAGATTAAGTGGTATAATGCGGGAGGTGTTTTCTTTTTCCTGCCATATGATGTTTCCTTTTTTGTTGAGATAAGTGAGTTTGTCGTTTACGAGCGCCTTTATAATGCCATTTATGAACCCGTTCTTATCAAAGCTCTCAATAACAGGATTGATAACTACGCTGCCTTTCAGATTGGCAACCCCATAACGATTCCCGCTGATATTATAATCATTGTATTTTTTAAAGAAGAAATACCCGTCAACTATTCCAACATAATCGATTTCCGAATAGGCAGGTTGTACAAGGTAGTTGCCGTTTGTATCAATGATGCCGACCTCTTTATTTTTTTCTACAATGGCATAACCATTCCGGAACGAAAAGCCAGGGATTTTATCATAGGTATTTGTCCCTACCTGTTTAAAATTTCTATCTACAAGAATATAGTTTTGATTCTGTCGCCTTACAAATGCTCTTCCATTTGAAAAATCTGTTACCTCTTCAACCGCAGGGTCGTTTAATACCGCTTCGCCTTTCAGATTTATGTATCCGGCATAGCTTTTTTCGGTTGAACGGAGGCGCATTTTAGCGTATCCATTATGGAACTCTCCGGCTATAATGGCATTGTTGGCGTTTTGTCTCGTAAACACAAGTTGCCCTGTTGTGTCAATTACCCCCTCTGTAATGCTGTCTGTTTTTACCCGGGCATAACCTTCAAAGAAAGGGTTGATGGTATAATGTTTTTCAAATGGTACAATGTAATTCCCATTGGTATCAAGAAGCGCGTTTATATTGTCTGGGTATTTATTATCAGGCAAATTGAATGCCTTGAGAATGCCGGACCAGGTATAATGAATGGATCTAAAGACCGTGTCAATGATCAGTTTTTTTGTGACCATGTCTATTAGGCCCTGTTTCTTTGATTGGGTGGTTAGAATAGCCTTGCGGGGATTTATAGGCCTAACTTCGTTGTAAACAGCAGGTAAGGCAGCCTTTCCGGTTTTGTCAATGAAGTAGGACTGTCCGTTTTTATAAACCAGCGCCAGTCCATTATTAAAACCGTAGGCCAGGTCAAATTCGGGTTGAATAACAAATTTTCCCTGTTCATTAATATAACCGTAACGCCCGTTTGGCCTCACCGCCGCCAATCCCTCCGAAAAGTCAGTTCCATTATGGAAAACAGGTTTTATTACTACTGCACCTGTATTATTAATATAGCCAACCTTTCCATCTTGTACAATGGTATAAAGTGTCTTAGTTTGACCAAATGAGAGCTGGATGATCAGGGTGGAAAGCAGTGATAAAACGGTTTTCATAACGGCTGGTTAAAATCAAAGTGATTAGGGAACCAAAATGCACAAATTACCCCGGTTTTACAACTGATGAGCCGGATATTTTCTGATCTCATCCCTTTTTTGCGGGTTTTATCACATTTACGACTAACGTATGGAAGTATGATTTAATCTTGTTGAAAATTAACCGGCATGAAAATCAGATGGCGGGAACATGAAATTATCTTTATTGCCCTGTTGGTTATCATCCAGATAATCGTATACCTGAAGGAACTTTATTATGCATCATTAGGTATTATAGAGATCGATTATGCAAAGGGTTTCAGGGAGGCAGGATTGGGGTTTGTATATTGGAAACAAGTGTTTTTACCACAATTATCGGCTGTATTGTTGGTGTTTGCCGGCTATTTGTCGGTGAACCTGGTCATAATTCCATTGATAAAAAAGATCTCTTTCGATGATATAGAACGAATTTTTTCAAAAAACATATTTTTAGCCGCCATTGCTATCATCTGTACCAGTTACCTGTTGGCATTAGGCGCAAATGTTATATCTTATTTTGCCAGGCCGCATCAGTTTTCCTATTGGGGACACCCGTTCCTGGCCTGGTTTGGTTATAATGACAGGCCCTTGTCGAATGTATTCCAGGGATTTGGAAATAGCACAGGCACGGTCATTCGGTTTACTGCGTTGGCGGGTTTGCGTGAATTTATCTGCTGGCTCATCGGGCGGCCGGGTGGTAAAAGGGAATTCAGGGTGCTGGTTACAAACAATATAACGCCCCTGTTCTTTATTTACCTGCTGGTATTGACTGTGTTAAACCCGCTGCACGAGGACTTTCTGCTGTATTTTGGCTGTATTACCCCGGTGTTCCTCGTATATTTATTTACCACTTTCTGGATCTTTCCATTAAAAAGAGACGCTTCTTTTCTGCATGCACCGGTACTTAAAAGGATCCTGTTCACTACATTTCTGTGCTCTTTACTTTCCAAGTTTGCCTTTAAACATGACAAGGCAATGCTTTTCTATAGTATGTATTGGGCTTTCCTTTTATTGGCGGTGGTACCACTCAGTTGGCTCTTATATCAACAACGTAAAAACCAGATCCTGCAATTGAAGGGAATGGAAACCGCACTGGCTAAGTCTGACGCAAATCTTCAAATGCTGCGTTCTCAGATAAACCCGCATTTCCTGTTCAATGCCCTGAACACCCTGTATGCCACTGCGCTGCAACACGATTCGGAGCGAACGGCTGAAGGAATTCAACAGTTGGGCGATATGATGCGGTTTATGCTGGAAGATAATACGAAGGAGTTCATCCCGATGGAAAAAGAAATGGATTATCTTAAAAATTATATCAGTCTGCAAAAGTTGCGGGTCTTGTCATCACCTGAGATCCGGATAGAAGAAAACCTGGAAGAAGTTCGTTGTCAACACCTGGTGGCGCCTATGCTTTTTATCCCTTTTGTGGAAAATGCTTTTAAACATGGCATCAGTGGAAAGGAAAGATCCTGGATCTTTATTAAAATGGAATGTAGTGATAAAGAGCTCCTGTTTGAAGTAAGGAACAGCATTCACCGGCGGGTTGATCTGGAAGCCGGAAGAACGGGGATTGGATTGCAGAATGTAAAAGGCCGGTTAAGCCTGTTGTATCCACAACAACATGAGTTGTTGATACAGGAGAAGGATAATGAGTTCATTGTTCGGTTACATCTTAAAATACAAAACAGCCATGTTGCAAGCGATCGTAATTGATGATGAGCCCAAGGCCCTGGAGGTAATACGGGAGCTGACCCGGAAAGTAACTTTCATAGACGTAAAAGGGTACTTCACAGATGCTTTTGACGCATTGGGATTTATGCAGCAGAACGTGGTCCAACTGGTTTTTCTCGATATCAATATGCCCGATATTTCCGGGATCCAGTTTGTTAAAACCATGCCCGATCCACCAATGATCGTTTTTACCACCGCCTATAGTCAATATGCGGTAGAAGGTTTTGAATTGAATGCGATCGATTACCTGTTGAAACCATTTTCACTGGCCCGTTTCCTGATGGCCTGCAATAAGGCTTATGAGCAATATCAATTAAGACAAAAGAAACCGGTAACCCTCCCGGCTGTATTCATTAAAAGTGGGTACGAACAGGTGCGGGTAGAACTGGAAGAAGTGCTGTATGCAGAAAGCTGTGGCAATTATGTTCAGTTTGTAACTACCGGTCAAAAGATAGCTTCCCGGCTTACGATGGGGGAGGCGGAAGCCTTATTACCCGCCAGTCATTTCATTCGAATACACCGTTCTTATATCGTTGCCCTCAAACACATCACCAAAATTGATAGAAGGGCGGCCTGGATTGGTAAAGGGGAACTACCAATTGGGCCTGCTTACCTGTCAGAAATTGATAAGAAAATAAAATAACATGAAACATCTTGTTCTTTTTTTGTTGGCCCTCGGGTCAATGGGGAATACTATTGCCCAGTCAAAACAATTGGATGAACTGGTGAACGCTTATGCGAAAGTAAACCAATTCAATGGCGCGGTACTTGTAGCACATGGCAACCGCATTCTATACGAAAATGCATTTGGAGTAAAGGATGCTGCCCGGCAAACGAACAATGATACCAATACGCTTTTCAGGATCTACTCCGTTACCAAAACATTTACTGCTACAGTTATTTTTAAATTGATAGAAGAAAAGAAATTGTCGCTCGATGACCGGTTAAGTAAATTTTACCCTGACTTTCCAAAGGGCGACAGCATCACCATTCAACACCTGCTGATGCATAAATCCGGTATTTATGATTATGCCCGGGGAAACGATATGAAAGATCAATCGGAAGCCAGCTTTATCCGTTTTCTATCTGCTAAACCATTGGAGTTTTCCCCCGGGAAAGGCTGGGGCTACAGCAACTCGGGTTATTGGTTGTTGGGGTATATCATTCAGAAAGTAACTGGCATTACTTATGAAGAAGCGGTTAGACGCTATATTTTCCTGCCCTGCAAAATGGACCATAGTGGTTTTGACTTCAAGACACTGCAGCATAAAAATAAGGCGACGGGTTATGAATTGTTTGCCAGTGGGCTAAAAAAGGAAGCGGAGGATCTTGATCCGCCGGGGCCCTATGCTGCCGGAGCGATCTATTCAACGGTAGGTGATCTGTATCGCTATTATAAAGCTCAACAGGCATTTAAATTGATCAGCCGGCAGTCGTTAAACATAGCCTGGACGCCAGACACTATCAACAAACATTATGGTTTTGGCTGGCAGCTAGATAGTATCCATGGTAGAAAGGCTATTTCTCATGGTGGGGGCGGGCCGGGGTTTAAAAGCATTCTTTACTTTATACCGCAAGACAGTATTTGCGTGGTGCTGCTAAATAATAATGAGGTTTCCAACCTGGATGTCTTAAACCATTCAATCTGTAACCTTCTTTACGGGAAGAAATACAATATCCCAATCGATATAGCGGTGGACAGTTTCAAACTACAGCGGTATGTAGGTCATTATGTATTTGCGCCAACCTTTTCGTTAGATATAACTGTGGAAGGAGGAAAATTGGTTGCCCAGCCTGTAGGCCAGCCAAAGCACGTGATGCTGGCGGAAAAGGAAAATTATTTTTATGCAATAGAACATGACGTTTCCCTGGAGTTCTTAGTAGACGAAAGCGGGGTATGTAACGAAGCAGTACTGCGCCAACGGGGTGATGAACATCATGGGAAGCGGCAATGATTGATCGGAGGAACGCAGATATTGATATACAAGCAAAAGCCCCGACGCGATGGTCAGGGCTTTTTTATTATGCACAGAACGTATTTACAAACAATTACAGACCGGCCACATTAAAGTGGGTGTAAGAGGTGAAGCCCAGGAATGTTCTGTCGTTAGGCCATCCCAGTGGGTCCTGTAACTCTCTTAATGTTTTCAGGTTGGCAGTTTTATAATAGTTATACGCTACTTCAGTACCTGGGAATACAGGGCTGCTGGTAGAGCATTTGTCGCAGCCTGCATTGTGATTATAGGCTTTGAGCATATAATCATATCCTTTGCTCAACAAGTTGGAGCCTTGCGTGAACAATGAGTTGTCACCCTGAATTCTGGCCAGCTCTGCGGCATAAGCAAAAGCCGTTAAAGAATACTGGTAGTGCACACAGTCGTTACGGTCGCAATATTCAGGAATGGTGCCATCAGATTGGATGATGATAGGTAAATGGGCCTGAATGATATTATAACCGTTTTGGTAAACTGTGGTGTTATCAAGGAAGATGCCTATACACATGCGGGCATAGCCAGCAGAGGCATTCCAGTTATTGTTATACGCTGGCGTATTATTGATGTAGCTGTTTTTTACCAGATCGATGTAACTCTTGAACTGATTGATATCAGCATCTGCCCAGCCGGAAGCTTTGCCAAATGCTTTATAATAGCGCAGGATCTCTGCTGCAGCAACAAAGCTGGGGGTAGTCCAGGATGCTTCCAATGAAGGTTGCAGGGCATTGGAGCCAGACAGTACCGCATAATTTTGAAAAGTGTATGACCAGCCGTTCAGGATGGCGATCGCCTGCTGGGCATATGTCATGGTACCGGTTTTGGCCCACCGTAATGCCAGCGCATAAGCTAATATGGCATCTTTTCTGATTTGACTTTTTGATTCGGTAGTAGCGCCGTTTGAACCTACTGTGACCGTTGCGAAGAATTTGGTAGGCAAGGGGTTCTCGTTAATGTAATCCAATACCTTGTTATAAGCGGCTAAGCGGACCGGATCGCCGCCATTTACTTCGGCACCAACCTGATCGAGGCTTGCTGCAGTGTTAAGGATACCAGGATGCACAAACGTAGTAATTGCTGCGATACTAACCGTAGATTCCTCTTTCGAAGAAAGTGTTTGTACTTGCGTGCTGTCCTCCTGCTTCTTACACTTTAATAATAATGTTGACAATGCCAGTAATGCAAGACCGGCAAACAGGGATTTCCCATTTTTTTTCATGATGGTAGTTGAAATTTTAATGTAACAGAATTTGTTAGTTGAAGAAGGTTTGGGGGAAGTGCAAATGTGTTGCCACACTTTACAAGTTTAAAATAAATGATGGATAATTTGATGAAAATGCGCTACGTCTTAACTACGTCAGCTCAAAATTCAGAGAGAATACCTTCATTTATACAAGCTTAATTTTTGTAACATAATTCGATCGTATTTTCCCTAACTTGCTAATTGTACCAGCTCCCCAAACGTATTTCATGAAGAAAGAAAATGATCAGGAAACTGAGCTTCTTGTTCCATCCAAAACGGCTCTGGAACAGGAACGAAAGATTTTATTAGCGCTTGGCACTGACATCGCCCGGGTCCGTGAAAAAACCGACCTGATCACGCTGTTCTCCAAACGGATCAGAAGCTTTTTCTACTTTACCCATACTATTGTCACGCTTATTGAAAGCAAGGACGAAACCTACACCCCCTTCCTGCTCGATCATGAACATTCCCCCATCTTTGGCCATAACAGGTACGGGGAAATGGTAGCAGCCCACTTTTCATTGAACGAGCCATTCATTCAGGCTGTTTTACAGGCAGATGGGCCGATCTCCTTTTTGTTGGAGGACATTATGGACAAGCCACAAAGCCCTGCCTTTCTACGGGTTAACTACGAGCGTGGAGTTCGGGAAATACTGATGACCACTTTGCGGAATGAAGAAAAGCCGGTGGGGTTTATTCATATTTATACCGACCGCGAAGATGGCTTTTCTGATGAATTCAGAAGTATTATTAAAGGCATTACTCCGCAGTTGGCCAGCGCCGTAGCCAATATCATCAAGAATGAAGAGATCCTGAACAAAGAGAAAGAAAAGTCATTCCTGCTCGATTTCAGCAGAGATATTTCTGCAGTAAGAACAAAGGAAGACCTGGCCTTTGCTGTAAATACAGGGTTAAGCAAGTTAAACGCTTTGCGGGGCTATGTAATTCGTAAAATAAACGAAGACGGGGAAAGCCTGAGTACTTATATCTATGATCCCGGTATCGCCAATTTTGATGACCCGGAATGGGTCGCGCTCACTACCGCCCGCTTTCCTTTAAACGATGGATTGCAGAGCCGGGTGCTGGAGAGTTATATCCCATTGTTGTTTAGTGTAGAACGGGAAGTGCAGCGGGGCATTACTTCTTCCTACCTGCATTACTGGAAAAAAGTAGGTTACAAAACAATGGTGGGGATCCGGTTACATTATGGCATCACCAATTTGGGCATTTTGTGGTTGGGTATTGAAGAGATCAATATCCAGTTATTACAGGGAATTTGTTTCCAGATCTCCGTTGCCATGGCCAACATTATGGCTAATGAGCAGGTAGAAAAGACGCAGCAGGAACAGGCCTTTCTGCTCGATTTCAGCAATGATATTGCGCAGCTGAAAACAAAGGCCGATCTGGAGACTGCTATTTTCAAGGTGCTGGGCAATGCCCTGCATTCCAAACTATCTATGATCCGGCTCATTGCCGACGATGGCGTCACCATGCCTGCATACATGTTCGATAATACGTTGTTTGTAAAGGCCGGGATCACATTTGATCAAATGGCTAATAGTGTGATCACTATCGACGAACCCTATACGGCACAGGTGCTGGCCAGCCAGGATGGCGTGGTGTTTAATATAGAAGAAGAATTAAAAGGCGGTAGTGCTTATGCCAAATTATGGGAAACCACCGGTTTGAAAAATGTGTATGCCCTGCCGCTGCGGGCTGGTAATAAGGTCCTTGGTACAATCTGGTTGCATTCCGACTGGCTAAGCCAGTTGGTGTTGCGGGGTATTTGTGCACAGATCTCCGTTGCCATTGCAAATATCCAGGCCAATGAAAAATTACTGGCTTATAAAAAACAACTGGAAGTAGAGAATGATTATCTGAAAGAGCAGATCAAAACTATTTATAATTTTTCAGAGATCGTTGGTACGGGTGAAGCCATGCAGGAAGTGTACCGGCTGATGTCGATTGTGGCGCCTACCAATTCTACAGTACTGGTACTGGGGGAAACGGGTACGGGTAAGGAACTGATTGCACGTGCCCTGCACAATGCGTCGCCCCGTAAGGATAAACTGATGGTGAAGGTAAATTGTGCTGCCCTGCCCACCAACCTTATAGAAAGTGAATTGTTTGGACATGAGAGGGGCGCCTTTACCGGTGCGCTTGACCGGCGTATTGGTAAGTTTGAGCTGGCCAATCACAGTACGTTGTTCCTGGATGAAATTGGAGAATTACCACTGGAAGCCCAGTCAAAATTACTACGTGTTATCCAGGAACGAGAACTGGAGCGATTGGGTGGCAAACAAACCATTAAAGTAGATGTGCGGTTGATTGCGGCTACCAATCGCAATCTGGAAGAAGAAGTAAAAGCTGGCCGTTTCCGCGCCGACCTGTATTTTCGATTGAATGTTTTTCCTGTTAATCTACCTCCTTTGCGTGATCGTCAGGAAGACATAGAACCGTTGATCCATTTCTTTGTTGACAAATTCAGTAAGAATACCGGCCGAAAGATCAGGAAGGTGTCACCCAAGGTAATACAGCAATTACGCAGTTACTCCTGGCCGGGTAATGTGCGGGAACTGGAGCATCTGATTGAACGCAGTGTGCTGCTGAGTACTGATGGGGTATTGCAGGATGTATTTATTCCCAAACAAACGGCTACCGATAAACAAGACCTTTCCTTTATTCTAAATCGCACCCTGGAAGAAGTGGAGCGTGGTTATATAGTGGAAGTATTGAAGCGATGTGCCGGTAAGATCTCCGGACCGGGCGGCGCTGCTGAATTGCTGGATGTCCCCGGCAATACGTTACACTCCAAAATGAAAAAACTGGGCATTACCAAAGCCGAGTATTTTGCCTGAGGATCATTAAACCCGTACTCCCGGTTTTTCACTACATTTAGTGTAACCGCTCGTGTTTTCACTAAATGCAGTGAAAAATTATTAGGCTATTCGTCCTTACCTTATTGATTTTCATTTGATTAATTGATTGGCATGTCGTTGGAATCTATATAGGCATCCAAAACAATTAAAAAATATAGTTATGAAAATCGTAGTAATCGGAGGCACAGGCCTTATAGGAAGTAAAGTTGTTGCACATCTTCGCCAATGGGGGCACCAGGTAATTGCCGCTTCGCCCAACACCGGTGTAAACACAATTACCGGCGAAGGATTGGCCGAAGCAATGAAGGATACAGATGTAGTGGTAGACCTGGCCAACTCGCCTTCTTTTGAAGATAAAGCCGTAATGGAGTTCTTCCAGACTGCCGGTCATAATTTGCTGGCCGCAGAAATAAATGCCGGCGTAAAACACCACGTAGCGCTTTCAATTGTAGGCACTGACGAAATGCAGAACATCGGTTATATGCGTGCAAAACTGGTGCAGGAAGACCTTATCAAAAAATCTGGTGTGCCCTATACCATTGTTAGAAGTACTCAATTCATGGAGTTCCTGGGTGGTATTGCCGGCGAAGCTACCCGCGATAACGAAGTACACCTCTCCGCTGTACAATTTCAACCCATTGCTGCCAATGACGTAGCTATGTTCGTGGCCAAAGCCGTTGTAGAAAAACCGCTCAACGGTATTATGGAAATAGCCGGCCCTGAACGTTTCAAAATGTATGAAATAGTAGAACGTTACCTGAAAGCTATAAATGATCCCCGCCCTGTAATCCCAAATGGCGCATCCCGCTACTTTGGTGGAGATATCAATGATGGTTCCCTGGTCCCTGCCGGTAAAGCGAGCCTGGGAGAGCTCAACTTTGAAAAATGGATTGCCTCTCAACTGGTAAAAGCATAAAATGGTTTTGTCTGGTTTGCTGCAGTATTATTATTCATTCTAAAATCCAACGCCATGCTGTTTGATTATTTGCATCCTTTTAAGCTGAACACGCGGGCAAAAAGCCAGGAGCCTACAATAGTTAGGTTACATGCGCCTGCACACGATACCATGGAAGGGGCCGAGTTCCTGGACGATGCACTTCGTTTTGAGGACGAACTGCCGCTTATGCAAACGGAAGTAAGCATTGCGGCCGGAAGCCCTGAAAGATTGTTATAAGTATTTCGTGATGCCCTGCCATTAATCATCGCTCACTGATCAATTAAAATTATGAACGTATTACACCATACGCCTGAGACCGCTTTGCTATTAGCGAAAATAGCTGATACCATCAGGGAATATCAGGACCCGGTTGACCGGTACCTGCAGCAGAGTGGGGAGTATGAAGTACTGAACCCGCTGCAGAATGCCGGTGAAACGGGAACTCAGCATGTGGAAGCATATTTTCCTTCCACGTTCTGGGATAGGCTTGGAATACGTCATGTAATAACAAATATTCACCACAGCAAAACGGCATCCCAGGGCCAATGGACAACAACAACGGAGACGGTTTCTTTTAGACGGGGTCACATGAGAAATGAAGGGTGTGTTGACGTGCTTACAAAATACTTCAGTAACTGTTCCATTATACAGTTTGCTGATTATGTAAGCGTGAAAGAGGCGGCGGGCTTTTGGGATGGCCTTTTTGCTGATGTGATAAAAAATGCAATTGAAAAACGGACCATTGAATACATTTTCCAGTTAGGTGATATTACCGGAAGGACAGTTTTTGAAGTAGATGAAGTGCTTGATATAATTGGTCAGTACAACAAACATGGCAGAGTTACCCTGGTAATGGATGAACAGGAAGCGCTTAAATTATGGGACCTGTTATGTGGGATCCATTACCCGGCTTCAACAAAGGAAAAATTCCAGCTCCAGTTCAATACCATGCGTATTGATACCCTGTTGGTTTTTTATAATAATGGCGTTCTTCAGTTTTCGAAAAAAGAACAATTCGAGTTCGCTGGCCGTACCCAAAACATAAATACGTACCCACATGGCCGGGAGTTCTTCCTGGCAGGATATCGATTGGGATTGTTACTTCACCTGACTATCCCGCATGCAATTACCCTGGGCCTGGCCGTTTCAGGAACATACCAGGCAAATGCAGCCGTACCCACCTCCCGTACATTGTTAACTTATATCAACGATTGGGTGTCTACCATTTCAATAATCTAAAAAAAACACCAGTTATGTTCAGTTTTAAGCAAATCATGTCAGCCGTGATGCTGGCAGCAGTTATCTTTTTGTTTTCACTTCCTGTACAATCACAACAGGTTTCAAAAGGAGTAAAAAATATAGTGTTGGTCCATGGCGCATTTGCCGATGGTTCCAGTTGGGCAAAGGTTATTCCTGTATTACGCGCCAAAGGTTATAATGTTATTGCTGTGCAAAACCCGCTCACTTCACTGGCAGATGATGTGGCTGCTACCAAACGGGTCATTGCA
Organism: Niastella soli; assembly: GCF_017742245.1. Lineage (GTDB taxonomy): Bacteria > Bacteroidota > Bacteroidia > Chitinophagales > Chitinophagaceae > Niastella > Niastella soli. The sequence goes on along the minus strand of NZ_JAGHKO010000001.1, from coordinate 81,205 downwards.
TTGATGGATGGACCGGTACTGCTCGTAGCTCATTCCTATGGCGGTGTGGTGATCTCGGAAGCAGGCAACGACCCCAAGGTGGCTGGATTATTGTACGTATGTGCCCTGGTCCCTGAAGATGGGCAATCTGCAGAAGATGTAACAAAGCGGGTGCCGCCCGCACCTGGCAGTGGTGAGTTTAGACCGGATTCTTTTGGTTTTTTAACTATCTCATCAAAAGGTATTCACAATTATTTTGCCCAGGACCTTTCTCCCAATGAAAGAGAGGTTGTTTTTGCCACTCAGGTGCCATGGGCCATAAAAGGCACCGCTGAAAAAATAACTACTGCCGCCTGGAAGAATAAGCCATCCTGGATGGTTATCGGCTTAAACGATCAAACAGTACCACCCGCCTTGCAACAGCAGGAAGCAAAAATGACAAAGGCAACGGTGATAGAACTAAAATCAAGTCACGTTCCAATGTTGTCGCAACCCGATAAGGTATCTGCCTTTATTATTAAAGCTGCAGGCACATTATAAATGAACTCAACAAACACAAATCCTAAAATAAAGAAACATGCAGGAGTTTTTAATCGCGATCCACCGGGATCTTACCAGCAAACATCCCGTACCAACACCCGAACAAATGAAAGAGGCGTTTAAACCCTACCAGGACTGGATTGCCGGTATTGCATCCAGCAACAGGCTGGTAGCGCCACCCAAAAGATGGGATGTCGGCGGAAGAGTGATCACTGCTGATAGTATCGAGGAAGGGCCCTATGCCGAAAAGAAACATTCTATTGGCGGCTTGTTCCTGATAAAAGCAAAAGATTATGCGGAAGCGGTAACAATTGCCAAAGAGTGCCCCATTATTAAATATGGTGCTGTAGTTGAAGTACGCCAGGCTATTGTAGCCTGATCAGGGTTTGATAGATAGACATAGCCCCCGACGGTATTGTTGGGGGCTTTTTGTCATTATAGCGGTTAATGCATTGAAAATGAGGGAGTATTGTATGGTTGTCTGGTATTGATCTCCCTGTATTGTCCTTAAAAATAGGTCTCTGTATCTGCTTTATATTCATGCTGTTAGTAAAGATATCCCGGAGATATCCCGGAGATGTCCCAGGGGTGTCCCGGTGATATCTCACCTCTTATTAGAGGCGGAATATCTCCGTAACAGGGCTCTTTTAACTGTAAGTCAGAACTTTAATTGGCATACTATTCTGGATAAGGAGAGGATGTCTTATTTATTGCGCAGGTATTAGAGCTTGACTGTACAGGAAAGTGCTTTGTTGTAAAGAGGTTATTTTAGAGGGAATTATAAACGTTTGTTGACGCCATGGTTATAAGATCATTCTTTCTTTTGTTTGTATTAATGCCGCTTGTGCTTCTTGCCCAAACACCCCCCAAAACAGTGGTATTAACCTTTGATGATGCGCCACAAAGTCATTATAGTTTTGTAGCGCCGCTGCTGAAACAGTATGGCTTTGGCGCCACGTTTTATGTTTGCGAGTTTCCGGGTGTGTATCCCGACAGTTCTATCAGCCTTAACTGGCGGCAGGTGGGCGCGCTTAATAAAATGGGTTTTGAAATTGGCAACCATACCTGGCACCATAAACATGTACCCAAGTTAAAGGAAGAAGAGCTGATAAAAGAGCTGGCTTATATAGAACAAAAAGGGGATTCATTGGGCATTCCTAAAATGACCAGTTTTTGTTATCCGGCTTATGTTACCGATACGCTGGCTGTACGCGTATTGAAACAAAGAGGGTATACCAACGCCCGCACCGGGAACGACCGGCCCTATGACCCAACGACGGATGAACCTTTCTATATTCCGAGCTATACCATCAGCAAAGCAAACAAGGACCTTTTTTATAAAGCATTACAGGATGCAAAAGACGGACAGGTCACCGTGTTCTGTTTTCATGGGGTGCCCGATAACCCACATCCCTGGGTAAGTACCGAGCCCGAAACATTTAAGGAATACATGCAGTATTTGCACGATCATCACTATCGGGTGATTGCCATGCGGGACCTTAATTTTGTGCCTGCCCATTAATGCAAACTGATAACCCGGGTAATTTTCCATTGACCGTTTTCGTGATGCCAGATATGAATGAACCGGGCATATTGGGAGTCGCCTGTATCATTTTTATTACGGAACCGGTGATACCCCATTTCCACTGCGCCATAGTTTTTGATGGGGTACACTTCAATGCTTCCCTTTAACAATTCGCGGGTAACTTTGCCGCAGATATTGTTTTTTAACGCTTCTATCAGCGCTTTTTTGGATTTCATAACCCCACTCCGGTCGTGATAAAATTCAAGATCATCGGAGATTATTTGTTCCTGTACATCCAGCCTGCAATTGTTATAAGAGTCTTCCCATACGCTGTCCATATGAACAATGCTATCGTACAATTCTTTTGATTCAGGTTTATAGGGTGGAGCCTGTTGCTGTCCTTGGGCGCTGACTGTGGTGCCAGAAAATACAAAGGCAAACAGGAAGAACGTGGTTATAATTTTCATGATAGTGTTGATTAGACAGAACTAATTTAAACAAGCTGTCTCACATAAGGCACGATTTTTTCACGCCAAACAACATGAGAACAGAAAAAGAAAAAATGCTGGCCGGCGAGTTGTATGACCCGCTGGATGCACAGCTTTCTGAAGAAAGAGTAAAAGCCAGGCTTCTTCTTAAAGAACTCAACGACACAAGAGAAGATGAGACCAACGAGCGCAGCCAGTTGCTAAAAAAGCTTCTTCCAAATGCCGGGGAAGGTCTTTGGTTACAGCCCCCATTTTATTGTGATTATGGTTACAATATCAAACTGGGCGAAAAGGTTTTCTTCAACTTCAATTGTGTGGTGTTGGATGTAACGCATGTTACCATCGGTAGCCGCACGTTGTTTGGCCCTAATGTGCAGGTATATACCGCCACGCACCCCATGGACCATAAAGAAAGAGCTGCCGGGCTTGAGTTTGCCAAACCCATCACCATTGGGGAAGATGTATGGATTGGTGGCAGCGTAGTGATCTGTCCAGGGGTAAATATTGGCGACCGGAGCGTTATCGGGGCGGGCAGTGTAGTAACAAAGGATATTCCAGCGGATGTATTTGCCGCCGGAAACCCCTGTAAAGTTATACGACCGTTGACGCAATGATATAATTGCTACTCGTTCCGCAAAGTCTTCATTGGATTGGCCACTAATTATTACGCCCATGGATGCCCCTTAATACCAGGCGCATGCTTTGCGCTTCCGTATCACACCAATGTTTATACTCACTGGCCGCCTGTATACGCTGTGCTTCAGAAACATAGCCATCGGCTACCATTTGCTTACCGCGGGTTTCCGCAACAACCGCCCAGATGTTCACGTGTTGTAAAAAGCCTGTTTCAGGCTGTTGATGATATTCGGAATGATCGGCATTGTAACAAATTTCCAGACCGTATTCCTTCATTATGTCACCTGTATGAATGGCGATCTGATTATCCATTCCGGCATCGCTTCGCCATTTCAGGAATTGTTCATAAAAAAACTGCATACTGGCAGGAGGTTGGGGTTGCCAGGTAATGGCTGTATGGTCATAATCGAGCACACAAAGTAAACCATTGGGCTTTAAAAGTGTTTTCATTTTTCGGATCAGGTCCTGGGGATTGGCAACCCATTGTAACGTACGGGCCGTAGTGATCACATCAAAAAGATAGGGTGGGTTATAGTCCAGGATATCACCGGCAACGAAGTGTAAATTTTTTATATTCGAATAGGTGTCTGCCGCCTGTTGAATAAGGGCTTCGCTGCGGTCGATGCCAATCACTGTTCCGGTTGGGCCTGTAATGCCGGCAATACCGTGGGTGATGGCGCCGGAACCACAGCCTGCATCCAGCACGGTTTGGCCTGGGGACAATACAGTCAGCAGATTGGCATTGGAGGCGGCCAGGGAGCGTTTGTCAAGCACGGCGTTAGTACCGCTGGGCATGGCAGCCCGATCTTTTGAAAGGGAATCGTTCATGGTTTGTTGTATCAATAGGAAAAGTTATTGAATCGTATTTTGCATTTAAATATAATTGATTTTGGAAAGAAAAGGCGCTGCAATAGAAGAAGTAACATTAAAAGACCGGTTTTCCGCTTTAAGTAATCTGCCGCAGTTTTTCAAATTGGTGTGGCAGACGAGTCGGGTTTTCACGATCACCAGTGCGCTTATCCGCATAGTTCGTTCGGCCATTCCTGTTGCTATTTTATATGTTGGAAAATTAATCATTGACCAGATCGCACACCCTGGTCAGGGTGGTGTTTCCCACAATTATTTGTGGGAATTGGTAGTTGTGGAATTGACCCTGGCAGTCCTTTCAGATGTATTAGGACGTGCTACCGCGTTAATTGATAGTTTGCTGGGGGACAGGTTCGCCAATTTTACTTCCATCAAAATTATGCACCATGCGGCCACGTTAGACCTGGAGCAGTTTGAGGATTCTACTTTTTATGATAAACTGGAAAGGGCTCGCCAGCAAACGGTGGGAAGGACCGTATTACTGTCACAAGTATTAAGCCAGGTGCAGGACCTGATCACGGTAGGTTTTCTGGCAGCGGGGTTGGTGGTGTTCAACCCCTGGCTTATTCTCATTCTTATTATTGCGGTGTTGCCTGCCTTTTTGGGTGAGGCCCATTTTAATGATAAAACGTATTCCCTTAGCAGAAGACAAACCCCTGAGCGTCGAGAGCTGGATTACATGCGTTACATTGGCGCCAGTGATGAAACGGCCAAAGAAGTAAAACTGTTTGATCTGTCGGGGTTTTTAATTGACCGTTTTAAGCAGTTGTCGGATAAATTTTACAAGGATAATAAACAACTGGCCATCAAACGATCGATATGGGGTGCCGCTTTTTCGCTTTTTGGTACCTGTGGCTATTATGGTGCGTTTGTATTTATCGTTTATAAAGCGGTGCAGGGAACCATCTCCATAGGTGATCTCACTTTCCTGGCCGGTTCTTTCAGACAGTTAAGAGGTTTGCTGGAAGGTATCTTAACGCGTTTTACCGCCGTGTCGCAAGGCGCCATTTACCTGAAAGACTTTTTTGAATTCTTTCATATACAGCCAAAGATCGTTCATGCTGGAAAATCATTGCCTTTCCCGGACCCAATCAAAGAAGGATTTGTATTTGAGAATGTAGGATTTAAATATGTGAATTCAGAAAACTGGGCCAACAGGCACCTGAGTTTTACCATGGCGGCGGGTGAAAAGCTGGCGCTCGTTGGCGAGAACGGCGCGGGGAAAACAACGTTGGTGAAGTTGCTGGCCCGATTGTATGATCCTACGGAGGGGAGGATCCTGCTGGACGGACACGATTTGCGTGACTACGATTTAGTGGAACTGCGCCATAATGTGGGCGTTATCTTCCAGGATTATATCCGGTATCAAATGACGGTTGCTCAAAATATTGCGGTGGGTAATATTGGTGAAAAAGAAAATATCGGATTAATTGTGCAGTCAGCCAAAAAAAGCCTGGCCGATCTATTGGTGCAAAAGTTGCCGGGCGGTTATGAGCAACCGTTGGGCAAACGCTTTAACCAGGGTGTTGAACTTTCGGGCGGGGAATGGCAAAAGATCGCATTGGCAAGGGCCTATATGAAGAATGCCCAGTTGTTGATCCTGGATGAGCCGACAGCCGCGTTGGATGCCCGGGCTGAATATGAAGTGTTTCAGCGTTTTTCAGAACTGACCAAAGGGAAAACGGCCGTATTGATCTCTCATAAATTTTCCACTGTTCGCATGGCCAATAGAATTCTGGTACTTGATAAAGGAGAGCTCCTGGAGATAGGCACCCACCAGGAGCTCTTACAAAAAAATGGCCGCTATGCAGAGTTATTTAATCTGCAGGCGAAGGGATATCAATAGTGTTGTATTAGAAACTTTTCTTGTCATTGGCCGGGTTATTACCGCTGCCAAGATATTTTTCACAAAACTCCAGCGTTACCCGCGCCGCTTTTATTTGATTTTCCTTTTTTCTGAAGCCATGGCCTTCGTCGGGGAAGAGTACATATTCTACTGGTGTTCCATTCTTTTTGGCGCCGGCAACAATTTCATCACTTTCTACCTGCAACACCCGGGGATCGTTAGAACCTTGTAATACCAGTAAAGGAGTTTTTATCTTGTCTGTATTGAACAGGGGAGAAATAGACCGCAGGCGCACTGAATCGGTGACCGGGTCGCCAATTTCTTCGTATAGTGCCTTGCGAAAGCTTTCCCAATAGGCGGGAACGCTTTGCAATGTTCTTAACCAGTTGGTGACGCCAAAAAGATCAACGCCTACCTTAAATTCTGTGGGGTATTGAATGATACCTGCCAGTGACATAAAGCCGCCGTAACTGCCGCCATAAATGCCGATACTTGTAGGATCGATATAAGATTGTTGCGCCAGCCATTTTTTGCCCCATACGCAATCTTTCAGGTCTTTATCGCCATGGTTCCTATTGTCCATTTTATAAAAGCTTTTACCATAACCACTGCTGCCCCTGTTGTTTACGGCAAAGATGGCATAGCCATGGTTCACGAAATATTGAATGGACTGTGAGTAACCGGCTACGCTTTGTCCGCCGGGGCCGCCATGTACCCAAACCAGTGCAGGTACTTTATGACCGGGTGAAGCGATCTTTGGCTTATAAAATATGGCTGGTATTTCAAGGCCATCGAACGATTTAAAACGTATTACCTGTGCATCTACCAGGTCATTGGGGTCAATCTCAGGATTAAGCGAAGTGGTTAGTTTGTCCAGCTTTAAGTTGGCAAAGTTGTAAGAATAAAGATTGAGTGGCGACCGGTCGCCCCCAACCTGCAGCACCATATTTTTTTCGGTTGGAGAAATGATCACACTCTGTACATATCCTTCTTTGAGGGCGGGGAATGGCAATTTTTTACCGGTCTTGTGATCGAACAGCAAGGTCTTGTTCCTGCCGTCCTCATTAACGCCAATCACGCGGTACTTGCCATTTTCGCTGATGTACATATACCTGACATCCCATTTGTCGGAAAATATTTTTTGTTGTTTTCCCGAAGCGATATCATATTTAATCAGATAGTCAAACTCACTGCCATTGTTGGTGGCGTAATAAAAGGCGCTGTTATCGAGTTCAAAGCTTTGTGGTGAATAGGTGGATTCCGTTTCGGCAGATAGTTTTTTGAGCTCATTGGTTTTACGGTTGAGCAAATACATTTCGTTTTTATCGGTGGTAATGGTTTGGGTTAACACCAGCCAGTTTTCGTCAGGTGAAATGCTGGCTACGTCCAGTCCTTTTTCATTTTGATACAGCAGGCTGGGTTTCCAGTCGCTGATGCTCATTTTATACAGGTCAAAGAAACGGGCATCGCGCAGGTTGCTGGTATAATAGAAGGCAGTTTTTGGATGGTCCCAGCCAACGAAACTGGCTTTTTCCTTTGTGCCTGGTGTTAAGTCGGTAACGGTACCGTCTGCTTTTTGCATATAGATATGAGAATTCTCATTGCCTCCTTTGTCGGCCGAATACAGGAAGTCGTTACTACCGGGTATATAGTCGATGGAGAAATAAGATTCCTTTTCCGAGCTGGTCAAGGGCTTTTTTTCTTTGGTAGCGAGATCGATCTCGTATACATTGAAGATGTTGGTGCTGTTGTCGGTGACAAGTATTTTATTCTCGGCTTTATTAAAATTACCGCCGCCGAAGGCGATCGTTTTATAGAATTGCTCAATTGTATATTGCTTAACAGCTGTTTGGGAATAGCTGCCAACAGCAAAGAAGATCAGGACAAACGCAGTCAGGACTGGCTTCATGGTATTTGTTTTAGTGTGATAATTTACAATTTCTTTTTGTAAGCAAACCTGGGTTTTCAAATACCTGTTTTCAATCATATATTAAATTGTTTCGATTATATATAGCGGTGGGCTATTGTATCTGTAGGTAATTATGTGTATTTTTCGCCGTTTGAATTACAATCGACCCTGATGCAATATTTATCACCAGCCAAGTTTACCGGAGAATCCACCTTCTCACCCCTCGATAAAAAAGCCATTCAATTAGCAAGGAAAAAGCTGTTTGCCGACCTGGAGTTGGGTGGGGAAACAACGATTGAATTGAATGGGGTGCACTTTTCCAAAAATGATATCATACTGTATTTTGAAGACCTGTTGAAAGAAGATGTGCTGAGTTATCACAATGCGGTAGGGGGAGACGGGATCTTGCTGCGTTTTCTGGAAGAGGCAAAGATTGAGAAGAAAGAGCGGTTTCAAACCAATCCTCTGTATGAAAATGAACAGTTTATACAGTGGATCAGCCCTTTTTTCAGTGATTCCTTCAAAACTTTCATGGAAGGCTGTCTGCTGGGGGAAACGGAAGAGGACTCAATGATCGCTATGCTCGTTAATCCTTTGCTGATGACTGGGAAGGACCTGGAGCAGGCCTGGGAATCAGTATCCCGGATCATTTTGAACAACATAGCCATTCTGGAACGCTTCGGGGAGATGGTTAAGGCCAAATACATGGATGGAAGCGTAGCGCCAACCCAGGCGAGGGACCTGATGGAATTCCGTTATATCAGGCTGCTTCAATTGCTGCCACAGGGCAGGTTTTCAGCCCTAAAGGATAAGTATGCTCATGCTATGCTGGTCACCTGTATTGCGATCTTTAATAGTCATATCAAGCATCGTAATCATGTGAGGACCTGGTTGGAGAATGCTGAATTGCTGGCTGATTCCGAAAGTGTGAAATCGGAGATCAATAAAAAAATGCAGGAGATGGAACGCATTCAAACGGCGTCGCCTGCTGCAGCTGCTCAGCGGAATAAGGAAGACTCTTCTTCAGGTGCTGGTGTGCTTAAGATTGCAGTAGTAGTTTTGATCTTTATAATAAGACTGGCTACCTGTAAATCCCATTCTTCCAATTACAGTAGTGGCTATGAGTACCAGCATTCGACACCCAAATACCAAATTGATACTTCTATTCTTAGAATATTACGCGAACAATCCAGACCAAAACACACAACTGAATCCGAAGGTGAGGCATCGAAGGATGAAGGGATAGTTGCTCCTCCAGACGACGGCATCTATAGACCCAAAAGTAACAATCACCTGGATACCTCAAAAGCATCCATCACTTATAAGATAAAACGGCATAAACACAAATAAGCTTTCTGTAGGAGGCTGTATCAAAAGTAAACGAGCGACTACCTGGTCCCATCAGGTATCAAAATACGAAAAGGCTGTCCCATTCATCGGGACAGCCTTTTCGTATTTTACAGGCACTAACCCCGCAGTCCGGTACCTTTAATAGATTCTTCCTGGTTTTTATCGATAAGCAGCTCATACATCCGGTAGACGATGCTCAGGATCTCATCAACGTTCTTTCTACCCAATGCTTCGTTGCCCCGGGCCTTCAATAACTTTATTTCATTAAGATTGCTGTAAGCGTCATCGGGTTTCATGGCATAATACATGTACAAACTGGTAACATAGGAAATATCCCGTTTCCTGATATTCCAGGAAAGGCGGTCCATTTCGCTGATCTTTAACCGCAGGTATTGCGTGCTGCAGTTGTTGAGCCAGGTGGCTTCCTCCGCATTCATCTTATCAAGACGTGCCAGCTGGTCATTGTCGCCTATTTGTTGCAGCATTTGCCGGTAGCCCTCCCTTTTTTCATAATACTCTTCTTTCAGTTCCAGCATGCGGTCACCTTTCTCGGCGGTGTCGATGATCTGGGACAGCCGTCTTTTTTGATCATCCAACTGGTATTTAGTGTCAGTTACATCATCTTGCGACAGCCGTTTTAGTTTCTCCTGTATAGTTTCCAGTTCCCGCAACGCTTGTTGCAAGTTGGCGCTCTCTTCGTACATTTCATTTTTCAACAGTTTGTCGAGCTGTCGTTTACCCAGGCGATACAGATAATCTGTTTCCTGCTGTAGCCTGGCTACGTTTACCGAACGGGCCGAAGGATTGAATACCTGTTTAAATTCTTCATCGATCATACTGATATAAGCCGTCACTGTTATATCCCGGCTTTCGCTGATCTCGAAAGTGAGGTCAATATCGGCGCCTTTTACCAGGTCAGATTTGAGATGCTGGCCGGTAATACTTACGATACCGATTGGCAGGTTCGATTGTGGCGAGGCATACCGGCTGCCCTCCAATACATTGATCAGCAACTGGTCGTCACTGCCTTTAACAATGGTCCTGCTTAAAGTTTTGGTGATCGATTTCTTGATGGGAAGAATGGCATTCCTTTCAAAGATCACTTCCAGGTGGGTAATATTATTTTCGGGATCGTCTACTTCCAAACAAACGTCGTGGGGCAGGGGCTGGCCGTAAATAGAAAATTTACCCTGTACAATGGTGATCTCAGGAATGGACAGCGGCAACGGAAAGCCCTGTTTGTCGAACAGTTTCAGACTGAAAATATTCAGCGTGTTTGGCAGCAGCAGCAACATTTCACTGATCTTTTCTGCTACTGGTTTAAGACCGCTGTCGAAGCCGCCGTCGGAACGGGTAATGCGGTAAGTACAACCGGCCGGTGCATTTTTAATGGTGGCGGCAAAATATTCTTCCGCATCCCGGCTGTTTGCCTGGTAAGCGGTTTTCACTTCGATGGAATCGGCCTGCGCGCTTTTGTTACCGGAACCTGTCGCCGCAGGTTGCTGGTTGACGGGCAACGGTTCCGCTTTGCTGGGTCTTCCGCCGGCATACCAGGCAGCGCCTTCTACAACTGCGGTAGTAGGATCGATAGAGGTATTTACTTTGATGCCGAGGTCCTGGCTCAACAGGGTGCGCACCAGGGGAATATAGGTGCTACCGCCTACCAGCACCACTTCTGTAATGGCTGAAGGCTCCATGTTGTTCCGGGTTAGCAGGTTTCTGATAAAAGCAATGGAGGCCAGTACCCGATCGCGGATGATGGCGTCGAACTGGTCGCGGCTTATAGAGAAATATACTTCATGTTCGTTGCCGGCTTCATCTTCAAAATCAAATTCAATATCTACAGAGGCATGGCTGCTTAAAGAGATCTTGGCCTCCTCTGCTTTATACAGCAATTGGAAATACAATTTATTGTACTTACCGTTTGCGCTTAACATCTTTGATGCCAGCTCCTGAATATTGTACTGGCTTTCCAGATAGGGGATGAATAATTTCGTAATGATCTCATTGTCGAAGTCTACGCCGCCAAAGAAATTATCACCTTCGTGGTCAAGCACCTTCATTTCATCATCCTGAATAACTACCAGGGCTACGTCAAAAGTACCGCCACCGAGGTCATATACGAGCCATTGTCCCTCCATACCCGATTTGCCTTCTTTGTTGGCGAACGCGAGACTGGCGGCAATGGGTTCCTGTAACAACAAAACTTCCCGGAACCCTGCGGCATAGCCTGCTTCCTTAGTGGCATTGCTTTGAATGGTATCGAAGCTGGCCGGGATGGTGATGACCACGCTGGCCGGCGATTCGCCGGTAAAGATGAAATTCTTTAACTCCTGCAGAACGATGGTGCTTAATTCGATGGGTGTTTTAAATGATCCGCTGTTGGGAATAAAAAAACTTTCCCCGGTGCCCATTTTTCTTTTAAAAGCCGCAAATACATTGGACGGGTCTTTTTCAACGTATTCCCGCGCTTTATCTCCAATAAGGATCCGGTCTTTCCTGAAGGCCACCACGCTTGGCAGAGTTACCTTCATGCCCGAAGGGTTTTTGAAAATATCCACACTCCCGTTATTTGCCCGGGCGATCAGGGAATTGGTAGTGCCCAGATCGATGGCAAAATTGATAGTCGATGACATATATGTTAATTATTTTATTTATTACCTACTATGACCACCCCTTTTTGTAATAGGGAACGGCCGCCTTCCTGTTGGGTGTAAACTATGGGTTTAATAACATCCAGCACGTGGAGCTTACCGGCAGCTTCGCCAGTGATGCTGGCTTCCAGATCGGTACGGGCCTCATTATAAGGCTCATCCAATGGATTGAGTAACAATAGCCCCGCTTCTTCCAAAACGCTTTTCATGCGGTCTATATTACGAAGGATGCCGGTGGATGGCTGTCCGGCGACTAATTTCTTTTCCAGTTCAAATACAAGATTGGCCATTTTTATCCATAGGGATTGGGGCATAGGACACTATTTGCGTACAATATAGAAGCATGGTTCCAAAACTCAAAACTTTTCTTCTTCACGTACATGCAATAGTTATTTCATATCTTGTTTTATATTTTCTACAAGGTAATTCTAACCCCCTGCGGAATGAAAGTAAATCTTCCCGTGAATATTTCACACCAGCGCTTTTCTCAACGATATTGGTATCTAGTATTTTTTTTGTTGTTGGCACAAATGGCTGCGCTTACCACCCAGGCGCAAATGCGGCAGCTCTATATAGATGCCGATAATGCGAATGCCATAAAAAAGATCAGCTTTTATTCTCCCACCCAGGGATATGTGGCTTTTAACAAATGGGTAGGTTATACTACTGATAGCGGAAGAACATTTGTTAAAAAATACATTACTAACGGAAATGTGAATTTCAATGGTTTTACTAATGTAAATATCCTCTTTGGATTTGGGATAACAGGCGTAAAAGCATTTGATGCAAATAACCTGATCGTGTATGGCCATTTCGGCTACGTTCCTGCCATTTTACAATCTTCAGATCAGGGGAATACTTTTACCTTAATTTATTTGTCGTATTTAAACGCGAAGAAATTTACAGACGGTACCATGGATATGGTTTTCCCGACCAATAGTGTTACCGGCTATGCGGTGGAAGCTGATCGAATTGTTAAAACTATTAACAGGGGTTATTCCTGGTTTTCAGTATATGAAAGCGCCAATAGCTTTTTTGATTTTGTAGAAGCGGTGGATGATAATACGGTATTTGCTTTCAGTACGGATTATAACGGCAACAAACTGCTAAAAACAACCAATGGCGGCAGCTCCTGGGTCCGGATCACTATTCCGCAGGGACAGGTCAAATATGCGAGTTTTGTTTCTGCCAGTAATGGCTGGTTGCGGATGATTGATATAAGCGGCAATTGGTTGTTGTATTACACTTCTAACGGCGGTTTAACCTGGACGCTTAAAAATGATCTGATGCCCGCTTCCTATTTTACTGCCAAAATGAAATTCATCAATGACAGTACCGGGTATTCCGTTTCGCCCAACTCTGTTATTTATAAAACCACCGATTCGGGAAGGGTTTGGGAACCTTTGCCTCAGGATAATGCCAGTGAATATTACCATAACGACCTGCATTTTTGGGATAAGGACCAGTTTTGGGCTGGCGGAGAACATGGGTTGTTAGAAATTTCAACCAATGGTGGCGGCACGCCATTGCCCAGGGCTTATTTTAAAGTAGATACAGTAGAGGAATGGAAGACCCGGATAGTGAACCTCCATAACTTTTCAAAATCAGGCTATCAATATAAATGGTATGTGAATGATGTTTTAATAAGCACCAGTTACAATACTTCGTACACGCATGATCTGACAAGTCAATTGGATAGTGTTAAACTGGTGGTCACCCATGGCGGGCTGAGTGATTCTATAACCCAATACCAGCTCTTTTTCGTGCCTGTTTTTCCAAGCATAACATCGTTTACCCCCATCACAGGAAGCACAGGAACGTTGATCACCATTTATGGAAATAATTTTGCGAACCTCTCCGATGTGCAATTTGGAGGGACCAGTGCTACCTCGTTCACCATTGTTTCTCCCAACAAGATCACCGCAGTGGTGGGGGCTGGGGCCACTGGTAACATTTCATTGGTCCATTTATATGGAACGTTTTCAGCGCCCGGGTTTACCTACTTTGCACCGCCTGCCTCACCACCACCGGTCATTACATCGTTTTCACCGGAAGCAGGACCGGTAGGAACAACGGTCACGATCAGTGGAAGTAATTTTGACGCGGTACCAGCCAACAATGTTATTTATTTTGGCGATACACGAGCCACCATCAGCAGTGCCAGTACCAATCAGTTAACGTGTATTGTTCCGATGGGTGCCAGCCATAAGCCCATTTTTGTATTGAATACTACCACCCATTTGTCGGGGGAATCGTTTAAACCATTTATAACCACTTTTGCAGAAAGTGTCGAATACTTTACCGGTAAATCCTTTACCCAGGCGTATGCATCGTATTATCCTTATTTGCCCGGAATAAAAAGCGCAACCAGTGTAGATGTGGATAATGATGGTAAAACGGATATTATAGCCGCCTATAGCGTCAATAACTACGACACCATTATTGTACATCGGAATACCACCAGCCTGGGCGGGTTTTCATTTGAAGACCGTTATACGGTTGGCCCGCTGATGAGTATACTGGCAGAGACTATGGTGCATACGGCTGATATGGATGGCGACGGATTGCCCGATATTTTGGGTGCTACCAATACCGATCAGATAACCATTTACAGAAATGCCAGCGTGCCGGGTAATATTTCATTTGCGGGCCCGCTGCAAATACCGGCGAATGCGGGCATCCAGGATGTAAAAGCCAGCGATCTGGATGGCGATGGGAAACCCGACCTGGTTGCCATTGGCATTACGGGTAAAAGTGCTGTATCGGTAATAAGGAATACCAGCTCACCGGGTTATCTTTCTTTTGCGCCGGTGATCAATTATCCTGTTAACCTGGGTACAAATGTGGCTATCGGTGATATAGACAATGATGGAAAAAGTGATATCGTTGCTTTCACGGCTGTTAACTCCAATTATACGATCACCTTATTTAAGAATACCAGTACCCCGGGTTCCATTTCATTTGCCGCGGGGGTGGATATTATAAGCGGAGGGAACGGCTATGGCTCCGTTATACTGGCTGATATGGATAAAGACAATAAGCTTGATGTCGTTCTCAATGTGGACAATAAATATAAAATTGGCCGGAATATAAGTGCTTCAGGATCTATAGCCTTTGATTTCACATACAGCGGAACGGCCCTGGCCGGCAATGCTGTGGTGGAAAGCTTTAGTGGCGACTCCAAACCCGATTTTATTTCCGGTCTGTTTGATGCCTATGTGAATACAGCTGTTCCGGGAACCATTACCCAGACTGGTCCGGTAAGCTTCGGCGGTACGGTGTTGTGTGCGGGTGATTTCAACAATGATGGCAAACAGGATGTGGTTATTTCTGGTAGAAAGGACCAGACTGCAATGTTGATTGTTTTAAAAAATGGGGTAGGGGTACCGGTTGATTTTTCTGTTTGCGCCGGCAGTGCGACTATCGACGCCGATGTGAATGGTTCCGGTTTTCAATGGCAGCAGGATGATGGCAGCGGGTTTGTTGATATCAATGACAATAATAACTTTCTCGGCTCGCGCACCCGGCAACTCAAATTGAGTAATGTGCCGGCCGGCTGGACTGGTTATAAATACCGTTGTGTGACAGGCGGGAATATATATAGCAGTGTTTTTAAGATCTTGAACAAGACGCTTCCGCAGCCTGATGTTAGCATCAAGGCTACTGCCACCACTATTTGTTATGGGAACAGCGTTACATTTAGTGCCTCGGATAACAGTGGAAGAATAGTTACACAATATCGCTGGCAGATAAATGGCAACGATTGGTATACTTATACGCCGCTGTTTACTTCTTCTGTTGATTTGCGAAATAACTGCCAGGTAAGATTGATTGCAACTTTCAGGGATGATTGCTGGAATACCATCACTGATACCAGCAATGTGATCACCATGACGGTAAATGGCGAACCTTCTGCTGTTACGATCAGTACACCTGCAACGGTGGTGTGTGCAGGTTCACCGGCCAGCTTTACTGCTGTACCCGTAAATGGCGGCAGCAACCCCACTTATCAATGGCAGGTGAATGGCGTGAATACAGGAACTAACAGTCCGGTATTTATTGCTACCTCCTTGGTCAACAATAGCCAGGTACGTGTGGTGATGACACCCTTTACTACCTGTCCATCTCCCTATATTTCAACAAGTAATTCTATTAATATAACCGTGCAAAGCGCCATGCCTGCGGTATCCATCAGCGTGCCTTCTAATGTTATTTGTCCGGGTGCCAACCTGTTTTTTACAGCTACCCCTACCAATACAGGGAAAACGGCTACTTATCAATGGAAACGCAATGGACAAAATGTGGGTACCAACATTCAGTACTACGCCGATAATACGTTGGTGAACGGCGATGTTATTTCGGTGGAATTAACTACCGATTACGCCTGTACTGGCAATAATGTTGTTGTTAGTAGTGCGGCGCTGCCAATACAGGTGCTTGCTGCGCAAACTCCTTCGATCGCTATAAGCGGCAATACAGTTGTTAATAAAGGGCAGGCAACTACGTTACATGCTACGGCTATCAATGCAGGTAGTTTGCCGGATTATCGATGGGAAGATAGCACGCAGGCACATACATGGCTATTTGTTTCGTCAACACCTGATCTGCAGTATACCCCGGTAGCAACCGGCGATAAAGTACGATGTAAAGTGGTAAGCAGTGCGGTTTGTCCCACGGCAGGGAACTATTATAGTGTACCCCTTACATTTACTGTGAACATTCCCACCGCAATTGCGCCTGAGCCGGTAGCGGGGCAGTTTCATATTTATCCTAACCCGGTAACAACCTTATTAACGCTGGATTCGCTTAAGCTATCAGATACCTGGACCACACTTGAAATAACAACTGTCAGTGGAAGCAGGGTCCTAACACAAGCTGTCAGTGGTAAAACAAGGGTTGATGTTTGGGTTGAGCGGTTGAGTAAAGGCATGTATATAGCGCTGTTACGTAAAAAGAATGGTGAAGCATTTTACTATAAGTTCTTGAAGATGTAGAAAAAATTGCCCGCTTTCAGGATCTGCTGGCAATTATTTCCGGGATCCTGGGGGAGATTGAGAACTGACCGCGTAAATATGTGATTTGTCCACCAAATGCTGCGAAAAGTAGGATAATTCAAGTGCCTGAAGGGGTAATTTTGTGCTGCAATCAGAGTGAGATGAAAAGCAAAATACCTATCTGGCAATTAAGAGAAAATATCTCCGGCGTTCGGATCGATCTGTTCAGCGACGCCTATATTTCTTCTACATTGAATGATGTTAGCAAACTTCATCGCAACGACCACTTTATATGTTTATTATTAACATCGGGCGAAGGCGAACTGTTAGTTGACTTTAAGAAGGTACCTGTTGCTAAGGAAACGCTGGTTTTCCTCATCCCAGGGCAAATTCAGCGGGCCGTTACATTCAATAATAGCAGTAAAGGTTGGATATTATTTTTAGATGATAAGCTTGTTGACGAACACGCCAGGTTAATGATAGAAGATTCGTTGCATAAAGGCCCGCTGTTATCCCTGTCTAAATCAGATTTTGAATGGTATACCCGGTATTTTGAACTGTTGTATCAAACCTACCAGGATAACACATTAGGGGCACTCCATAAATTAGCTGTTAATGCCTTAGCTGCTCCCTGTATCTATAAGATCGCCTCCGCATTTCAGGCAAATACTGAATTGTCGGGACAACATTCCCGCAGAAGCGTTGAGCTTACAAATAAATTTAAACGATTGGTGAGAAAACATTACCGGGAGTTAAAGAAGTCGGGCGATTATGCGGACCTGATGAATTTCTCTGTAAGTTACCTGAATGATACGGTAAAAGCTGTTACCGGATTCACCGTTTCTTATTTTATACAACAGGAAATGCTTAGAGAGGGGCAAAGGCTGCTTGGTTATACTGACCTAAGCATAAAAGAGATCGCTACTTATTTGGGGTACGATGATCCCAAGTATTTCAATCGCCTCTTCACCAACCTGGCTGGCATTTCGCCAGGCCGTTTCCGAAGCGATTTCAAATCGAATAAACAATAACAACTTTTTTTTAATGGGCTAATAATAAATGTTATTGGCCATGGCTGGAATGCTGCGAGGGCAGCATACTGGATATTTTTTGCCCTGATCAAAGAATACTAAAAGTAATGTAGATAATGAAATACAGTTTTGAAAATATTGTAAAGCCCGGCATTTGTCTCTTGTTTTTTGGGGTTTCGTTTTGTAGGGTTCATGCACAGCATGGAGACAGTACGACCATGACGTTGTCACTGAATGAAGCTATTCAGTATGCAAAAGGATCAAATAAACTAATTGGCGTGTTAAAAACCGAGGAGAAGGCCACGCAGGTAGATGTGGAGGATGCGAAATTGGGCGCTTTTCCTCGTGTTTTCAGTAATGCATCCTACCAGCGTTATACCAATGTAACGCTTTACAAGGACGTACTTGGTGACTCCCATACCATTCCAAAGCCGCCAAATGCAAATGCTGGTGGAGTAAATATAGAAGCTGCATTCAATTTATATGCTGGTGGAAGACAGCGGTACGCGGTAACAGATGTTAAGCATAAAAATGAACTGGCTTGTATAAATACAAAAGAACAGGAGGCAAATATTGCCTTGCAGGTAGCGCTTCAATACCTGGATATGATCAGGGTGTATTTTCAGGAACGGCTTATAAAAGATCAGATAGCCAGGGCGGAGACCCGGGTAAAGAATATAAATGCATTTTATGCGAATGGTAAAGTGACAAAAAGCGATTTGCTAAGAGCTGATGTTGGGTTGTCTAATGTGCTTTTAAGCGAAAGGGCAAATAGAAATGATTATCTGATAAGCAATCAACGGCTGAATACTTTTCTGAACCTGAATGAGTTTACAAAGATCATCCCGCTTGACACCGCATCGCTGAGCCTGCCCGATAGTTTGGAATTGGAAAGCTTGCTTCCCCATTATTCAGGGACCTATGTGCTTTTAAAAGCCCAGAAGAATATTGAGCTGCAGGAAAACAGGGTAGCGCTGGCGAGAACGGCCAATCTTCCTACTATAAGTTTATTTGGCGGCTATGGGTTTAACTATCCAAACACGCTTGTTTTTCCACCCCAGGCGCAAACTGTAGCCGTGGGCCTGGTTGGCGTGAAGCTCACTTATGACATTTCATCGCTGTATCAGAATAAAAATAAGGTGAGATCAGCCAGCATGCGAGCTGATGAACTGAAACAGCAGAAGGATTGGTTACAGGACAATGTTCAGCAGGAAGTGAAGGCTTTACAGGTTAAATACTATGAAGCTGTTGAACGGATGCTTGTTGTTAAAAAGACCATTGAGCAAACAGAAACGAACTACAATATACAAAACACCAAGTATACCAATCAGCTTAGTTTGCTGACCGATCTGCTGGATGCTGATAATCTTTACCAGGAATCAAGGTATAATTACATACAGGCCAATATTGCAGCCTTGTCAATATACTATCGTATACTTTTTATAACCGGAAAACTTTAATGAATTAATAAAATGGAAACTAAAAAAAATAAAAGAACGGGCTTTATGAATAAACTCACCATAGGGGCCGCGATACTGGTTGTTGTGACCGCGCTTGTTTACTTTATAGGATATCTTTTATATGCAGAAGTTTATGAAGATACGAATGATGCACAGGTTGAATGTTTTATTAATCCGGTTTCTGCCCGGGCTGGTGGTTATATAAAAGATGTGTTGTTTGATGAACACCAGCAGGTGAAGCTGGGAGATACCCTGGTGGTGCTGGATAACAGAGAGTATGTGCAAAAAGTAAAAGAAGCGGAGTCTATGCTGGAAGATACCAGGGCGCAACAGGAAATACTGGATGCCAGTATAAGATCGGTGCAAACCTCAACACTGGTTAACAAAGATCAGATCAATGCCGCCCGGGCCAGGCTTTGGCAACAGGAGCAGGATGTAAAAAGGTTCAGGAATTTGTTAGACCATGAAGCGGTGACCTTATCCGATTTTGAACTGGTGCAAACAAAATATGATGTATCAAAAAGTGATTACAGTGCTGCTATAAATGGGTTGAAGACCGGCGATAGCAAGGTGCATGAACTGCAAGCCAGGTACAATTCGCTTTTTGCAGCACGGAAACGGGCGGAAGCGCTGCTCGATCTGGCAAGGATCAATTTAAGCTATACGGTTATAACGTCTCCTTATAGCGGATATACGGGAAGGAAAACCATTCTTGAAGGACAGCAGGTGCAGGCTGGGCAGCCGCTTGTGTCTGTTGTCAATACAAATGATAAATGGGTTATTGCGAATTTTAAGGAAACGCAGGTGCATGGCATGTATGTTGGGCAGGCTGTTCAAATTGAAGCAGATGCCATCCCCGGCAAAATGTTTCCCGGCAAAATTGAAGCGATCTCCGCTTCCACGGGTTCAAAGTTCTCCTTATTACCTGCAGATAATTCTACCGGGAATTTTGTAAAGATCATTCAACGTATTCCAGTTAAAATACGGTTTAATGAGCAGGATGTGACGGAACTCAAAGCCGGGATGAACGTAAAGGTCAGAGTAAAGAAACCAACCAAATAATACAAGATGGAACAGTCGATATATATTAACAACTGGTTAAACCGGCAGGTAGGTCTTGTAAGGGTGTCGCTGATCCTGATACTGTTTGCGGCAGTGGCCCAGTTCGCTTCCTTCGGATTGATCCAGGCACATGTGGTCTCTTTTTATGGTGCACAGCAGGAGGATATTTCCTTTGCTTTACAGATCGCTTATGTGGGCATTATTGCAACCTTGCCTATACAATTCAGACTACAAAAGCATTTTAATACCCGAAGTTATCTTTTGATAGCTTTTATAGCAGGTATTGTGTTGAATGTCGGATGCTTATTCACGCACGATCTGGTGCTCTTTTCTATATTACGGTTCCTGACCGGAGTGATCACCTGTATTGTTGCTGGCTGTATCCTTATTGTCTTATTTACTACATTGCCCGAACCGAATAGAATGCTTGTTGGGGTATCGCTGTTCTTTTCATTGATACTAACTTGCGGCGTGCTGATTGGAATAGGAGCGTCCTGGGTGGTGCTAAGAGCAAACTGGACAGAGATATATTATGGGTTGATAGCCTTACAGGTAATGGCTATACTGCTTTGTATCTGTATTTTTAAAGCCAGGCCAGCAATGAAGCCATACCCTTTATATCAAATCGACTGGTCCGGAGGGATAATATTTATGTTTGGTGCAGCGGCCACTTTATACGTAATGGTATATGGGCCCAAAAGGTATTGGTTTGCAGATCCCGCCATTAGAAATACCGCTATTTTCGCTATTGTTTCTTTAACACTGTTCCTTTTCAGACAGGCATCTCTTAAAAGGCCTTTGGTGCATTTGAGCGTCTTTAAGTTTGGTAAATTTATTTTTGCCATCTTCCTTATGCTGCTATTTTGGGGAATTAAGGATAGTATAAATCTGATCTACGGTTATTCTGTAATGGTGCTTGGTTGGAATTCGGCCGACGTGGTAAATTCGGGACTGTTTAACATAGCGGGCGTTATAGTAGCGACGTTTATTGCGGTAAAGGTTATTATGAGGAATAAGCAAAACTTACCAAAGCTGTTGCTGTTTGGGTTTGCTATAATGTTCTATTATCATTTATTGGTGTACAGGCATCTTACGCCCGACTTATCCTTTGCAGAACTTTGCTTTCCCATCTTCGTACATGGCTTTGCCTGTGGGTTATTGTTTGTTCCGGTAAGTGTGTTTTGTATAGCGGCTGTTCCTCAAAGTACAGGGATGACTGGTATTGTTATCTGTACCTATACCCGCTTTATTGCAACGCTCAACTCCATTGCCGGGTATTATACCTTACAATTAAACTATAATCAACAGTTCAAGGAAAGTTTTTTGAGTAAACTGACCCCCGAAAACGGGTTGGTTACTCAGCGACAGGAATTATATAAAGGCCTCTTTGTCTCAAAAGGATATACGCCCGGTGAAGCTGCCGGTATTTCAAATATGCTGTTAGCAAAATCTTTAAGTATCCAAAGCCAGCTGTTAACGCTTAGGGCCATATTTTTAATTGGGGCAATAGTAATGGCGCTTGTATTCGCCATTCTGTTAACTTTTGCGGTTGTAAATAAAGTAAAGGCGGCCCGAGCAGGCTGACCATACGGAGGACTTCAATTTAGGTGTTAGGAAACAAAAATCCCTCCCGATTCAGGGAGGGATTTAGTTTTATTGATCCTCTATTACTTATTGGCCGCAGCCCATTCATCCATATTTTTTTCCACCAGTTCAAGTGGCATACAGCCAAAATGAAGGAATTCGTCATGAAAGGCAGATAGGCTAAATTTATTACCCAGTTCCTGGCTGTATTTGTTGCGCAGCTCACGGATCTTTAAGGCGCCGATCTTATAGCTTAATGCCTGAGCCGGAAGGGCCATATAACGTTCGATCTCTGCCGTAGCACCTTCTGCTGAGATAGCCTCATTTTCCATCATATAGGCAATGGCTTCCTCACGGGTCATGTTTTTTTCATGCATGGCCACATCTACCACCAGTCGAATGGCGCGATGCATTTCATCACCCAGCGCACCAGCATATTGATAAGGATCTGTATACAGGCCCAGTTCTTTGCCCAGGCTTTCGCAATACAGGGCCCATCCTTCGCCATATGCGCCATACCATAAATAGCGTCTGAAGGTAGGCAGGGCAGTGTTTTCCAATGTTAAACTCACCTGGTAATGGTGGCCTGGAATAGCTTCATGTAAGAATAAACTTTCCATACCACTGGTGGTGTTGAAGGTTGTGGCATCCAGAATAGGGATGTAAAAAATGCCAGGGCGTTTTCCGTCTACGGTACCCTGTTTGTATTCGGCACTGGCGCTGGCTGCCCTGAATGCTTCTGTTTGCCTGATCTCGAATTTCATTTTCGGGGTGTGGCCGAACATGTCTTTCAGGTGAGGTTCAATGCGGGCCTGGATATTCCTGAAGGCGTTCAGTACTTCCTCTGGGGTTTTATAAGGCATAAAACGTTTATCGGTGCGCATGTATTCAAAAAAGGCCTTCAGGTCGCCTTTAAATCCTACCGAATTTTTAACGCTATCCATAAGTCCACGGATGCGTTTTACTTCAGCCAGACCGGTTGTATAAATCTCGTCTGGAGTTTTGGGCGTGGTGGTCCAGTATCTTACCAGGAAATTATACAAGGCAGGTCCATCGGGAACTTCTTTTATCCCGGTGGTTGTTCTGGCTTTTGGCAGGTATTCTTTTTTTAAGAAGTCAGCCAGCTTTTGAAAAGCAGGTGACAGGGTATTTTGTATGAGTGGGGTAAACGCAGCGGTCAGTCTTTTTTTATCAGCATCAGGAAAACTGTCGGGCATATTTTTTACGGGACCGTAATACACGCTTTTTGTTACATCACCGGTCACCATGTTTTGCATTTGGGTGATCATTTTGACAACCAGTTTGGCCGGAAGTACATTGCCAGTGGCCATGCCTTTTTTAAAATACACGATGGCACTGTCGGCCCAGGCGGGGAACGCCGCAGCCCGTTTTATCCAGTTGTCATAGTCCAGAACGGTATTAAAAGGTTGAGCGCCTGCGCCGCTTCCCATTTGTCCCAATGTAAGCGGTAAACCATAGTACTGGTTAAAAGGCACATGGCCATCGATACTATAATCGCTAGTAGAGAAATACTGGTGGGTAAGCCCTTCAATACTCATTTCCATTTCCCGCTTGAAGATATCATAGCTGGTACGGTCGGTCTCGTTGAGTTGTTCTCTGTTGAATTGTTGAACAGCCTGAAGGTTATTGGTAAAAAAGTCACTTAGTTTTTGCCGGTAACTATCGGTAAATTCAGCCGGTAGCTGGTCGTTATACCGGGCATCGCCGTTGATCGTAGCCTCAACGGGTAATAAGGCCATCCGGTCATTATAATACTTTTCAAAAAGGGTGGCCAGGTCTTTATTACTGGCTACAGAAGTGGTAGCAGGTACTTTATTTTTGCATGCTGCCAAAGCCCATACGATCAGCACTGCCGGAAATAATTTATTCATTGCAACGATTTGAAAGGGTGAAATATAGGAAAATCAGACTTCGCAACCGGGATTGTTTTATGAATTGGCGGGTCGTTTTTTGGTAAGCACTTTTCTTTTTAACCATTCCCTTACCGGCTCATCATACATTTTCAGATAAGCATAAGCCAATAGGATACTGATCACAGCTACTGCCAGACCGGTGAGCAACGCTTTAGGGCCTAAAGGAATGTGATTATTTGATACCCAGGCGGTGAATGTGTATATCAACGGATAGTGCGTGATGTACAGCGGATAAGAAATATCACCCAGGAATTTACAGATGCGGGCAGACCGGGGATTGTGAATGTGGCCGCCTGCTCCTATGGAAACAATGAGGGGAAAAACCAGGATGACGGTAAATGCTTCGTATAAACCGTTCATCCATAAATGATGTTCATCCCCAATTCTTGGAACGCTCAAGAAAAGAACGATCAGTACCGCACACCACCAGAATGCGCCCTGTAACCGGATCAATTTGTTCATGCGGCATAACAACAGCCCGGCAATAAATGGAAATAACATCCTGGTAAAGCCGATGAATAACTGCTCTGAGTTAAGTGACCAGCCGCCAATCAGATCACCTTTAGGGCCCCAGACGAGATAGCCGATCAAAACACAACCGGTAAGACCGGCAAAAATGCCTAGCAGGAGTTTTGAGAACCGGCGGAAGAGGGTAGCATACAGAATATTGGCAATGTATTCAAAAAAGAGCGACCAGCCAGGTCCGTTAAGCGGGTGCATTTCCTGCCATCCGCGGATGTCCATGGAAATAGGTACGGGTATCAGGGTAGCCCCAATGGCCATGATCATTAATAATTTCCAGAGCGGGGTGTCTGCAATTACCGGGAAAGCTGTGCCTTTTTGGAAATAGAAAAGCGCAGCACCGACCACTGAGCCGAGTATGACCATTGGTTGCAATCGTACCAGCCGGCGTTTGTAAAAGTCCCATTGGGTCATTTTCGACCAGCGATCGTCATAGGCATAGGCAATGACAAATCCAGACAGCAAAAAGAAGAAATCTACGGCCAGATAGCCGTGGTTGATGATCATTACAAACCGATTACCACCACTGAAGGTTTCCATCACGTGCATACAAACGACCATAACAGCGGCCACGCCGCGAAGGCCATCGAGTACCGGATAATGTTTCTTGGTTTCGAGATAGGGTGTTGATGTGTTCATAGGACTTATTTTTTCATTTCCTTTTGAAGCCTGGCTATTTCGTTTATCATCAATGGATAAGAGGCCAGCGGCATGTTGCCATGATCGTATCCATCCATTTTGTAAAGTTTTACGGCTGACGCTTTATTTAACAGGAGCATTCTGTACAGGTAGGCATTTTCTTCATACCGGCCGAGCATCTCTTTCTCTGCATCTCCTGTTATCAGAATGATGGGCGGTACATCTTTTCTTACATGATACAGCGGTGCATATTCGTCTATGATAGGTTGTGTGCCTTTTATTCCTCTTTCCTCCCTGATGGTAAAATGGGTGATGGTCTGTGAGCTGAGTGAAATAACGCCGGCTATTTTATTAGCGTCGATGTTGTATTTGCTCAGGTATTTTTTGTCCATCGTTATCATCAATGAAAGATAGGCGCCGGCAGAATGTCCGGATAAGAAGATGGCATTCTGATCACCGCCATATTCAGCAATATGATTGAACACCCAACTGGTCACTGCTGCTGCATCTTCGATGCAGGCTATTGCTTTTACTTTTGGCGAAAGCCGGTACCCAACACCAATGATGGCAAAACCATTCTCCATAAGTTGTTTGGGAATTTCCTTGTTGCCGCCAGTTAAACCGCCACCATGGAACCAGATGACGGTGGCAAAATTCTTTTTGTTTTTGGGATAGTAAACGTCAATGGTGCATTGCGACTTGAGATAGGCGTCGTTTTGTGAAATATTTTCCGGATAGTAGCCGATATCTTTTTTTATTTCATAGGTTGTTTGCGCATTCAGGTGTATACAGGTAACTAATAAAAGGAACAAGATCGTTTGTTTCATAGTGATGCTCAAGTTATTAACGGAAGATAAGGAAAATACCGTAGCACAGCCATAAGTCGGCTTTTGTTAATGGTTGGTTTTTGAAATCATATATTAAACTTTTACAAGTATCTTCATTCGAAGAAAGTTCAAAACTAATATCCCAACCCCCTAACCCATGCCCACCTTGCTTAGGACAGTCCTGGTTCTGATTACCTTATGTCTATCTGTATCATTGACTGCACAGGATTTTTCCAATAAAGGAAAAGACTTCTGGATAGGCTATGGTAACCATGTGCGCATGTTCACCGGAAGTCCCGCGGAAAAAATGCAATTATATATTACTTCTGACGTAGCTACCACAGGCCAGGTCAGTATTGCAAGTATCGGTTTCATACAGAATTTTACCGTTCAGCCTAATCAAATTACCACCATTGATATTCCAAGAACAGCTGCTTTGCTGGATGATGGTTTGTATAACCACGGGATCCATGTTACCGCAGAGAAGCCGGTGGTGGTGTATAGCTTTATTTATGTAAGTGCCATTTCTGGCGCAACCGTTTGTTTACCTACCAGTACGCTTGGCCGGGATTACTATTCAGTGAATTATACCCAACGCTCCAATGAACGTGATTCCTATTCCTATTTTTTTGTAATAGCCGCAGATACCGGCACCACTACCATAGAAATAACTCCCGCTGCCAATACAAAAGGAGGAAAAGCAGCCAATGTGCCTTTCCTGGTCACCCTGCAGCAAGGCCAGATCTATAATGTGATGGGTACCGTTTCCGGCAATACAGGCGATGACCTTACCGGCTCCCGGATCCGTTCGCTGAATAATGGTTCGGGTTGTAAACGAATTGCAGTTTTTTGTGGAAGCGGTAAAATAGGCATTGGTTGCACAGCCGCCGGTACATCCGATAACCTGTACCAGGAAATGTATCCTACTGCTACGTGGGGAAAAAAGTACGTCACGGTTCCCAGTCTTTCCAACCCCACCAATATTTTCCGCATTATAAAATCAGATGCATCGGCCAACGTAACGCTGAATGGGACAACGCTGCCGGCAACCAGTTTTATAAATAACTTTTATTACGAGTTCACCAGTAATACAACCAATGTTATAGAATCCGATAAACCCATTCTGGTAGCCGAGTATTTTACTACTCAGCGGTGTGAAGGCAATCCATCAGATGGAGATCCTGAAATGATCTATTTAAATCCGGTTGAACAAACCATTGCGGCTGTTACTTTAAACTCCATGCAACCGGCGGGTGTTAATATCAATACACACTTCCTGAACGTGGTGCTTAAAAATGATGCCGGAGCGATCAACAGTTTTAAATTAGATGGGGTACCCTATAAAAATTTCAATCCTGTACCGCAGGATGCCAATTATATATACGCGCAAATAAGCACTACTGCGGGTACGCATTCCATTACCTGCGACACTGGGTTTAATATAATTGCCTATGGATTTGGAAATGCTGAATCGTATGGCTTTTCAGGTGGCATGAATCTTAAAGACCTTTACCAGTATATTTCTATAGAAAACCGATACTCCATAGTAGATTACCCGGCTACCTGTACCAATTCGCCTTTTAATTTTTCCATGACCTTTCCCTATATGCCAACCAAAGTACAATGGCAGTTCGGCGGTTTATATCCCGATGTATTGATCAATGCTCCCGTCCCTGATTCGACGTTTATAAAAAATGGCAGACAACTATACCTGTACAGGCTGACTGGTACCTATAATGGGCCGGTCCCAGGCACCTATCCTATTAAGATCATAGCGAATAATCCTACTGCCGATGGGTGTACCGGGGAACAGGAAGTAGATTTCGACCTGCGGGTATACCCTGAACCCACCGCAGATTTTGCTTTTACCGGTACCTGTTTGGGGGATACTACCTTTTTTACCAATCAGTCTCAAACAGGTGACAATCCGGTCATCAAGTGGACATGGAGTTTTGGTAATGGAGATGCGTCCAATATAAAAGACCCTTATTATCTGTACAAAACGATCGCCAGTAATACGGTTTCTTTATCCGCTATAACCCAGGTAGGCTGTCTTACCGATACCATTCAAAAAGTGGTAACCATAAATCCCCTGCCTGTAGCGTCTTTTCAAACTACCGGACCATATTGTGAGGGGCATAATATATTCATACAGGATGTTTCTACCATCAGCCGTGGTAATATTGCCGCATACACCTGGAATATGGGTGATGGGCAAACATTCACCAGGACATCCAATGCCGGTTTTAATTATGTGTATCCTTCCACGGGCAGCTATACCATTGATCTGACTGTTAAAAGCGATCAGGGATGCAGTAATAAAACACCCGGTAAGCAAATAGCTATTACTGCACAACCAAAGGTTGGGTTCATTTTGCCGGAAAACTGTTTGTCTGATCCATTCTCAAAGTTCATCGATACCAGCGCCATTGCCGATGGTACTCAGGCTTCCTTTCAGTATTTATGGAACTTTGGTGATCCGAACGCAACAGCAGCGAATAATACAGCCATCGTAAAAGAGCCCCAACATAAATACACCGCTACCGGTAACTATCCTGTATCCATGCGGGTCACTTCCGGTAATGGGTGCGCCGATTCGGTTAAACAGGTACTTACTATAAATGGAACAACACCACAAGCTGCATTCGCCTTTGCTGATGGCAATTCGATCTGCAGCAACAAAATGTTAACGTTCACTAATAATTCCCTGGTTGATTTTGGTAACATTGTACGCCTGGAAGTTTATTGGGATTATGGGAACGATCCAACCAACAAAACGATAGACGAAGAGCCTGCTTCCGGAAAAAAATACAACTTTCAATACCCGGCATTATATACTCCTGCTACAAAAGACTATCTGGTACAGGTGGTGGCCTATTCAGGAGAGACCTGTTTAAGTACGTCCACCAAAACGTTAACTACAAAAGTGATCCCTGAATTACAGTTTAATCCTATTGACCCTGTTTGTCTGGATGTAGCCCCTTTTCAAATAACCCAGGCTTCGGTACTGAATGGATTGACAGGGGATGGAATTTATTTAGGACAAGGCGTTGGTAAGACGGGGCTGTTTACCCCCAAAATAGCCAGGCCAGGTATAGATACCATACAATATGTTTTTACTGCTGTAAACAATTGTGTAAATACAATAAAGCAGACGGTTCAGGTGTATCCTTTGCCAGTGGTATATGCAGGAGCTGATTGCTATTTACTGGAAGGGAATTTTCTCACCATACCGGCAACGGCTTCTGGCAATAAGCTCAATTATGTTTGGTCGCCGGCCACGGCATTAAGTAATCCGGTTATCCTGAATCCCAATGCCTCACCTGTTGATGAGATTAGTTATACACTTACCGCCACTTCAGCGGATGGTTGTAAAGCCTCAGACGATATAACCATCAAAGTGTTGAAAAACCTGCATATACCCAATGCATTTTCACCAAACGGGGATGGCATCCATGATCGGTGGGAAATTAAATACCTCAATACCTATCCGGGGGCCACGGTTGAATTGTATAACCGGTATGGCCAACTGGTTTACAGATCGGCAGGTTATTCGCAATCGTGGGATGGAACGTTCAATGGTAATCCGTTACCAGTAGGTACGTATTATTATATCATCAATCCGAAGAATGGGAGAAATCAACTATCGGGTTACGTAGATCTAATTCGTTAGCAATATGAAGAAACTATACACATGCCTGTTGTTTATAGGAGTGGTAATGGCTGTGCAGGCACAGCAGAAGCCACACTATACTCAATATATTTTAAATAATTACATTTTAAACCCGGCGCTTACCGGTATAGAAAACTATTTTGATGTAAAAGTAAGCGCCAGGGATCAATGGGTGGGGTTGAATGGAGCGCCGCGAACGGCCTATTTATCTGTGCAGGGGCCTATTGACAAGTCAGATACAAAGACGACCCCTACCTCTTTTCAATTACCTGGCGAAAACCCTCGTGGGGAAGCCTATTGGGAAAATTATACGGCTTCCAAACCGCACAGTGGCATAGGGCTGATCTTGTTAAATGATCATACTGGTAACTTCAACAATTTTACTGCCAATGTTACGTACGCCTATCATATAGGATTGACACCTACCATGAACCTGTCGGCAGGTTTTGGCGCCGGTATTAATCAGTTACACCGGGACCTTTCCAAAACCGACTTTGGCGATGGCGTAACCGTAGACCCTGCGCAAACCAGTAGTAATATAAACAAGCTGAAACCCGATCTCAATGCCGGGCTTTGGTTGTATTCAAGTGATTTTTTTGTGGGGTTGTCTGCACAACAGATCATACCGGCAGCCATAACATACGGTGATAATACAGCGCCGGTTTCCGGCAAGGCGGTGCCACATTTTTTTGCCACCGCGGGTTATCGCTTCCTGCTAAACGACGACATCAATGCATTGCCTTCTGTAATGGTGAAATACGTTTCGAATACGCCTACAAAGCCGCAGGTGGATGCAAACATAAAACTGCAATATCAGGATCTCTTGTGGCTGGGGGGCAGCTATCGTTTCCAGGATGGCTATGCCGCCATGGTTGGAATGAATGTTGCGAATACTTTCAACATTGGTTACTCCTACGATTTTACAAAAACGGCCTTAAATACCACCAGTAAAGGTACACACGAAATTATCATCGGCTTTTTAATTGGCAATCGCTATGGTGATACGTGCCCGAGGAATGTGTGGTAATAACTCCCCGCAGGCAGCATAAATAAACAAAGGCATATAAGGGTTGTTAGTATTGGTATACGGCGATAACATCAAAATTCCAATACACTAAAAATGTGGAGTATAGTGAAAACAGAAAGCCTGCCGGCAACCAGGCCGGCATCAGATGGTGAAGCGGAGATCCGGTTGCTTGAACAAAGAGTGGTAGCGGCCTTTAATGCTGGCGATATTGATGCGATCATGGAAAATTATGTACCAGGCAAAGAGCTGGTTATTTTTGATGTTGTACCTCGAAAGGAATATAGAGGTGCCGATGCCTATCGTAAAGACTGGGGTGATTTCTTTTCTCACTTTAAGAACAAACCGAAGCTTTCCATTACGGACCTTGAGATAACCGTTGAAGGCAACATCGGATTCAGTCATAGTTTCCAACGGGTCACAGGTACTGATCTGCAAGGAAATTCGATAGACCGTACGGTGCGGGTTACTGACGGTTATCGAAAGATCGACGGCAAATGGCTGATCACGCTTGAACATGTGTCGATGCCGGTGGATCTAAACAAAAAATCCCAGACCTTTCAGTCGGGGATCTAATCTTAATTTCTTTTTCAAAGTTAACTGGCAGGTACTATTGTATTATTAAGTGCGGATTGTGATCCATACACCTCCTTCAGCCCGACCATACTATTAGTAGCAGGATCCCATACCTTTAACCGAAAGCAGGCCACGATGTCTGAAGGGTTCAAACTGGTTGTTTTGGCTTCCTTCAACTGCGGAAGGCTTGCCATTACTTCGGGAAGACGGTAAAATGGAATACGTGAATTGATATGATGAATATGATGGTAACCGATATTGGCAGTCACCCATTTCCAAAAAGGATTCATGACCATATAGCTGGAAGATAACATGGCTGCGTCCTCATAGCACCAGTCATCTTTTTCGCGAAAGACCACACCGGGAAAGTTATGCTGTGCATAAAACAGATAAGCTCCTATCATAAAGGCCAGCAGGAATGGCACTACGGCAGCCAGCAGCCAGGTGAACCAGCCCAGGTAAACAAAAATCAACGTACCAATGCTAAAGTGAACGATCAATGCAACGAGTGAATCCCAGTGACGTTTAGGCGCACTGATAAAAGAGCGTACACACATGCCGTAAATAAACATGGTGATATAGCCAAACAAAATGGTCAATGGGTGCCTGATGAACAGGTAGCCGCGTTGTTCTGCTTTGGATGATTGAATAAACCGTTGTTTGGTCATGATAGGATATGACCCGATGCTGGCGCTGAATAATTTCGAATTATGATTATGGTGATAATCGTGTGAACGCTTCCAGATGCTGACAGGCGCCAGAATAAAAATGCCGTACAGTTTAAAAAGGACCTCCGCTGGCAACGACCGGTTAAGAATAGTATGGTGCTGGTGATCGTGGTAGATCACGAACATACGCACCATGGTAAGACCCGCGCCAAGGCTGCAGGCAATTCGTAAAAAGACATTATTAAAAAAGTAAATACCTGAAAAGAGCGCTGTCAGGATAGCAAGCGTTGACAGGGTGTAAAACCAGCTTTTCCATATTACTTCTTTGGCAAATGGCTTGGTGGCAAGGATCAACTCGCGGCCCGGATTTTTTTGCATTGTTATGAACTAAAGGGTTTTTATAGTATTGGTTGGTTTTCTGTCGGCCGTTTGTGCTTCCATCGTCTATGGGTCCAGAGCCATATTTCAGGTTGTTCCCGGATATCTTTTTCCAGTCTGGCGGTGTGTAATTCGGAGATCTGTCCCTCGGCGGTATTTTTAGAGTCTTCCGACAGTACTTCCGCCAGGATGTTGTAATAACCTCTTTTCAATCGCTTTATTGTAATATATACAATGGGATAACCCATTTTTTTTGCAATTTTTTCCGTTCCTCTGAATACGGGTGTATCCTGGTTGAGGAAGGTTGTCCAGAATGCATTATCTGGTTGTGGGGTTTGGTCGGCAATAAAGGCCGTGGTGGTGATCATTGATTTGTTCTTCACCATGTCCTTATAGGTATCTTTCATGGCAATAAGCCCGGTACCAAAACGTGTACGCATACGGATCATCAATCCATTGAAATACTTATTACCGAACGGGTGGTACACTACAAACAATTTTTGGTTACAGGTAAGGCTGAACGTGTTGCCTGCCCATTCCCAATTGCCATAATGCCCCATCACGAGCATGATGCTTTTCCCTTCCTGGTGATACCGGTCGAAAATATCTTTTGCAACGGGACTTAGTGTACACCGTTTTAACATGGAAGAGCGCCCGATCGTGAGCGTTTTAAAGCTCTCGAGGAAGAGATCGCAGAGGTAGTGGTAATAATCCTTGCACAGCCTTTCTATTTCTTTTTCCGATTTTTCGGGGAAAGAATTTCGAAGGTTTTGCATGGCCACTTTTTTGCGATAGCCAAAAACATAATAAAGTATAAAATAGAATCCGTCACTAACCCTGTACAGAACGGGAAAGGGTAGGAGCGAAAGCAAATAAATGAACGGTAATGAAATGTAATAGATCAGGCCTTGCATGTGGGCCCCAAGATAGGTTTTTATGGCCGAAACAGACAAAACGGTGAATTGTTTAATGTAAAAATTACAAATATATATGTATCCTAAAAAGCAAAATGCCCGGATCATCCTGCATTCCCGGGCAGAGCCAATGCGGAGGGGCTAAATAAATATTTGATAATCAATTTAAAAGCGGGTGCTTTAGCCGGCATGCGGGTTTCTGCCACCCCATCTGTTCTTTTAAGTTGTATTGCATTCACAAACAGGCACATACCACTAAAAGGTGATTTTTTGAGCGGTGAAATTTCGTTTTTTTTGTTTTCGGCTCTATTGCCGAAACCTAATCATATAATTCACCAAAAGCAACAAATGATGTTTCATTCTGTTAATTCGAAACCTATTATCTGTAAAGCTCTTATTACCTCGTTAATTCTGCTGGTTATTTTCTCCTGCAAAAAAGGCGATACGGGCCCACAGGGGCCGGCTGGTCCTACTGGCGCCCAGGGACCTGTAGGCTCCCCTAACGTGACCTATTCTGAATGGTTTACGCCACCCGCCTACACCGCAACCACTATTTTTGGTATAAAGAACTTCGATTATACCAGGTCAACCCC
Organism: Niastella soli; assembly: GCF_017742245.1. GTDB lineage: Bacteria > Bacteroidota > Bacteroidia > Chitinophagales > Chitinophagaceae > Niastella > Niastella soli. The sequence continues at coordinate 47,532 of NZ_JAGHKO010000001.1, read as the reverse complement.
GGCCATTACCCAGGCCATCATCGACAGCGGAATGGTGCTTACCTATGGTAAGATGTCGGGCTATAGTACGACAATATGGCCTGCCGGGCAGGTTGGGCAACTACCCATTTCACTCACCTATGTGCAGGGTGGTACACAGACCGATACCTGGTCGGCGTATGACAGCGTTGGCAAGCTTCGGATCAACTTTACCAATAGCGTAAACTACTACAGCTCCATCAGCGTTGCGCATAGTTTTCGGTATATCATCATTCCTGGCGGTGCTAAAGTCAGTGGTGGTGGCCGCCATGCTGATTATCATTCAATGAGCTATGGGGACGTGTGCGACCTGCTAAACATTCCCCGCTAAACTTGCTGTACGCTTTATTGTCCGGATGGGTGTATGTTCATCCGGACATAATTTATGTACATTTACGGTTTGAAAACTGGTCTTTGCCCCTTCTGCTTCATCTTGAACCTTTAAGCAAGAACAGGATCAGTCAAAAAAGTAAAACCGTCATTTAGTGTTATTTAATTCCGTAGCGTTTTTATTGTTTCTCCCCATTGTATTTATTCTGTATTGGTTTGTTTGTAACAGGTCCTTGCGCTGGCAGAATGTGTTGGTTTTGATGGCCAGTTATTTCTTTTATGGCTGGTGGAGCTGGAAATTCATGGTCCTGCTGGGAGTCAGCACTTTTCTCGATTATCTGTATGGATTTGGCGTGGGCTTGAAGGACAGGAAAAAAGCCAGACTGTTTTTATGGTTAAGCGTTTTGAATAACCTGGGCATACTGGGAGTATTCAAGTACTATAATTTTTTTGCATTACAATTTCAGCAGGCGCTGGCCTTACTGGGTTTACACGCAAACGTGGTTTTGTTGCAGGTTGCCATCCCGATCGGCATTTCATTTTATACTTTTCATGGAATGTCCTATGTGTTCGATATCTACCGGGGTGAACAAAGGCCTGTAAAGAATTTTATTGATTATGCTGTCTTTGTATCGTTTTTCCCGCTCCTGGTTGCCGGTCCTATTGAAAGGGCCAGCCATCTGTTACCCCAGATCCAGAAAAAAAGGTTTTTTAATTATACGCAGGCTGCAGATGGTTGTAGACTCATCCTGTGGGGACTGTTTAAAAAAGTAGTGATTGCAGACACGCTGGCCGTGATTGTAGACAACATCTTTAGCCATTATCATGATCTGCATGGGATCTCACTCGTTGTTGGGGCTATTGCATTTTCCTTTCAGATCTATGGCGACTTCAGCGGATATTCTGATATCGCATTAGGTACCGCGAAGCTGTTTGGATTTGAATTGTTGACTAATTTCCGATTTCCCTATTTTTCACGCGATATTGCCGAGTTCTGGCGCCGCTGGCATATCTCACTTTCTTCGTGGTTCCGGGATTATTTATACATTCCGCTGGGCGGGTCCAAACAGGGGAAGTTAAAAGGGGTGAGAAATACGTTTATCATTTTTCTGGTGAGCGGTTTCTGGCATGGGGCCAATTGGAAATACATTGCATGGGGCGGGATTCACGCCTGTGGATTTTTGCCCTTGCTGCTGTTGAACCGAAACCGAAAACACACCTCGGATGTGGTTGCTGAAAAACGCAAGCTGCCAACAGGAAAGGAACTTTCGCAAATGGTCCTCACGTTTGCTTTTGTCACATTTGCCTGGGTGTTTTTTCGCGCAGCCGATATGACGGAAGCCATTGGTTATTTGAAAGGCGCCGTTACCAATTATAAACAGCCGAAGGATTTTTTAATGTGTCTGACGGTATGCTGTTATATCATTCCATTAATTGCCTGTGACTGGTGGTTGCGAAGAAATGAGCGTAGCTTACAGGTGCCGCAGCTGGCTAAGCCAGTTGTATATCTGGTACTGGCGTTGCTGGTGCTGTTCTACTTTGGAAAGCAAACAAACTTTATTTACTTCCAGTTTTAGGAAATGAAGCAATTTTTAATAAAGACCATCATATATTTTCTGGTAACGGTTTTGGTATCCGGTACAATTATTTACGGGTTCATTTCCCAAAAGCCTGAGTTCTTTTTAGGATCTGCAGTGGATTATTTTCAGTGCAAATACCAATATGAGCAGATCAATAAGAAAACCGGATTCACCAATATTATCATCGGGGACTCCAGGGGAAATGCAAGTATTAATCCCCGCCAGCTCGGCGAAAAATGGATCAATTTATCCATACCGGGAAGTGATCTTTTTGAGGGATATATTACGTTGAAGCGATACCTGCAGCACAATAAAGTGGATACGTTAGTAATGGTTTATGGAATGAGTTATCTCAGCGAATATTCCCGTTGGTTCAATCTCAGGACCATTCCTTTCCGGTTTATCAGTAATAGTGAGCTAAAAGAACTGGAACAAACGGAAAGAAAATATAATTACCTATTTCATAACCGGGCTGCAGGTCATGCTACGCTGAAGTACGATCAATTTATCAGGAAATTAAAATATTGGCATTCGCCGTTCTCCTATCGGGCAACGTTCCTTGATGGCTTAAATAACTTTTGTTTTTCTCAACGGGAGACGGGTATTGCAAAACAAAAAGTGCTTACTCAATTGAGCGAATACCGGGGGTATACAAATTTTAGTGATGCCGATTCCAATAATACGGATGGTATAGATGCCAGTCTTCGATTTGAACCCGGACAGATCAATCAGCATTATTTGGAGCTGATCATGCAGTTGGCTGCCAGGCATGACATAGCGGTGTACTTAGTTGATCCGCCTATGAACCAGGCTTCATTTAAGACCTATAATAGATCGGTGTATGAATCTACCATAAATCAGTTTTTTCAAGGGGTACAAAAAAAGTATCCCCGGTTGTGTGTGTTGCAAACCGATGTATGGTTACCGAATAACATGTTTGGCGATCCGCTGCATGTAAACAGTAAGGGTACAACGAGGTTTTCAGCAATAACAAGAGATCGGTTAAATAACTAGTTAGTTTTCTCCTAAAAACAAAAAGGCCTCCCGAAAAATCGGGAGGCCTTTTTTCATTAAAATAATATTAAAGTATGTCAAAACTGCGTACCAGGGTGCTGGTTACGGGCATGGTTATCGGGTCGTTTGCTTTTCCGCCTAAGGTCCATTGAATAACTGCAGTATATGGATTTGCTGAAGTAGCGATCCCTGACAGGGAGACACTGCATTTGCTAACGGCCTCCGTTGTTTCCAGCGTCAGCACGCCATTTTTAAAATCGGTTTCGCTGAAAGCAATGGTACTTTCATTTGAACGAACAACACCGTTTACTTTCCAGGTAGCCAAATTCAAATTAGGCAGCAGCGCATTAATGGCTCCGGAAAATGAACCCTGGCTGCTGGTGGGTACGGGCGATAACGTAAGTTTTATTGACAGCGTCTTGGCACCCGGAACATTATTATTTCCCCCATCATCCTTGCTTTTTTTGCAGGAAATAGTGCCAGAGATAACTAGTATTAACGTGAGTACGGTAATTATTCTTTTCATTGATTAATGTTTTCAAGCGCAAAATTGAAAGAATCGAAGAAGAACGGCAATACCGGAAAAGCGTGGTTTTTTTCTACTGGTATTTGGGGATATCCATGGTAGGGCCGACTTCATTTATAATAATTCGGTATTATGTTTTTTCTTTGCGCTGCATTCTCCTCTATGAAAAGAATACTAGTCGTTACAGGCTTTATATTGATAGCCGGGAAAATTTCCGCCCAACAATCGTTGCCGCTGGCAGAGAAACAATATGCCGATAGCCTGATGCATGTGTTGCAATCGGGTCCTTCAGATAGCAATAAAGCAATGGCCGGTTTTCTGTTGGCCGATTACTGGCGGTCGAGAGATACCACTAAAAGCAGGGGATATCTGTTACAAGGCAGGCAACTGGCGGGCAGCTACCCCTTCCTGAAAGCCCTGTATCATTTTTATGAAGGCCAGTTTTATTTTAATACCAAGCCCGAGAAGGCGGCAGAAGCTTTTCAGGCAGCAGTGACCGCGCTGGAGCCTTTTAAAACGCCGGAGGCTTATCAGAGTGCCGCGGCGGCCTGGTACAATTACGCCCTTATGCAACGAAACGCCAAAGGCGACAGTTTTGTCACAGACATCCTGTTGAACAAATCTGTTCCCCTGGCAGAACGTTCGGGAAACGTGGAGAAGCTGGCCCATTTTTATGTTCAGCTGGGTACGCTGTTAATGAATAATGCACGGTTTGATAAAGCGGAGATCTATAATGAAAAAGCCATAGATCTGCTGAAAGACCGGTTCCCGGGTTCCACTACTTTATTATTTGCTTACCTGTCGGCCACCAGCACCTGTATTTACGACAGTAAAAACGCAGCAGCGAAAAAATTCCTTGACAAAGCTGCCGCGATGTTGGCGGGGCATCCCGAGTCAATCAACTATCCGAATTATTATTATAATGAGGGGTTGTACTATACGGCCGTTAGTCAGTTTGAAAAAGCGCTTGTTAGTCTTGATAAAGGAATGGTGCTGGCTGAACGTTATCACCAGACCCAATTGCTGCAAATGATGATTTTCCGGAAGTACAATATATATCTGGAACAGAAGGATTATCATAAAGCCCGTGAATTCCTGACCGGTCTGGTAAACAATGGCAATTTAACTGCTGAGGCCAATAACCGGCGAAGTCTGTATGCCCAGCTTGCCAAAACCAATGAATTGCTGGGTGATATGAAAGAGGCCTATCGATGGTCTGCCAGCTATAGCCGGCTTAGCGACAGTCTTCACGAAGCCAGGCTTCGTGAAAAAATAGCGGAACTGGAAGTCAAATTCAAAGACCGAGAAAAGCAAGAAAAGATAGAGGAGCTTCAGGAAGAAAAGACCCGACTTCAGCTCAAAGCAAAGAACAGTCGCCTTTTCAACTGGTTATTGGGAACTGCCTGCGTGTTGTTGATGGTGATAGTTGCTTTCTTCTGGTTCTTTCTCCGGAACCAGAAAAAGATTCAGCAATTGAAACTTACCAAGGCCATGCTGGAAGGTGAGGAACGGGAGCGGGAAAGAATTGCCCGGGAATTGCACGATGGGTTAGGCGGCATGCTGGCAGGGATAAAGGTCAATCTTTCGGGCTGGGCTTCGGGTTACCAAAACGCCCCGCAAGACCAGGAGCTGAACCGGATCATTGGTCAGCTCGATACCTCTGTAAGCGAGCTGCGTCATATCGCCCGCAACATGATGCCTGAAAGCCTGTTGAAATTTGGCCTGGAGACTGCCCTGAATGACCTTTGTGAATTTTACATGCGCAGTGATCTGCATATCGAATTTCAGGCGTTCAATATCCCCGATTCTTTACCGCTTCCTGCACAGATCAATATTTACAGAGTTGTACAGGAGGTATTGTCTAACGCGGTACGGCATTCAAAAGGGAAGCACATTATTGTACAATGCAGTCGTAACGGATCGGTATTCTTGATTACAGTAGAAGATGATGGAACAGGTTTCGATCGGGAGGAAGTGAAGGGCAGGAAAGGATTGGGGTTAACGAATGTGAAAAACCGGATAGATTTTATGAAAGGTAAGCTGGAGATCATTACGTCAGCAGGTGAAGGAACAACTGTTAATATTGAATTACATGTTTAAGCAGCATAATAAAATTCAGGTAGCATTGGTTGATGATCATCCTACGCTGATGGAAGGATTAAAGGCAATCCTGGTAAGCAATCTTAATGTAGATATTGCCGGTTGCTTTGTGACCGGGCAAGACATGCTGAATTATTTAGGGTTGAACAGGGTGGACATTGTACTACTTGATATTGCGCTTCCTGATATCAACGGGATTGCTCTTTGCCAGGAGATCAAGAAAAAAGCGCCCGATACGGTGATCCTGGTCTTTAGTAACCATTCTGAGCGAAGCATAATTATGCAAACTATTCAAAACGGCGCCAGCGGATACCTGTTGAAGAATACTTCGCTTGACGAATTACGAAGCAGTATTCATGATGTATTGGAGGGAAAAGTGGTGTTCAGTAAGGAAGTGCAGGAGATCATCAGCCGTCCTTCAAAAAATGAATTGCAGGGCCCACCCCGGCTTACCCGCCGTGAAAAACAGGTGATCGAATTATTGTCAGAAGGCAAAACCAGCTTGCGTATTGCGGAGGAGTTATCGGTGAGTGCCCTTACCATCGACACTCACCGGCGTAATCTTATGCAGAAGTTTGCCGTAAAGAATACTGCTGAGTTGATAAAGGCAGCCATGCTTCACCGCTTGATATAAAAGCACTTTACTCGTTTGACGTAGCTGTTTCTTCATGGAGGATCCTTTCTATACGTCTATCGGGTATAAGCCAGATCAAAGCAGCAATAAGGTAAATTAAACCTGCACAAACCGTATTCACCCAGGATAAAGCAATGGCAGCGAGATACAGGAAAGGTGAGATCTTACCTTTTACATCTTTACCGATGGCTTTTTTTAGCACGCAATCCTTGCCTTCATTTTTAATGATCAGACTTTGTAAAATAACATAGGCTATGCCCGCCATTAGTAGAATAACGCCATAAAGCGCCAGGGGAGCCGCAGAAAAATGATTTTCGCCTACCCAACCGGTTGCAAAGGGTACCAATGATAACCAAAACAGGAGGTGCAAATTCGCCCAGAGAATGTTGCCGGTTACTTTGCGAACGGTGGAGATCATATGATGGTGATTATTCCAGTAGATACCTATGTAAAGGAAGCTTAACGCATAGCTCAGAAAAATGGGAATAAGCTCTTTCAGATCTGAGAAATGGGTACCGTGGGGTACTTTTATTTCCAGCACCATAATAGTGATAATAATGGCCAGTACCCCATCGCTAAATGCTTCTAATCTTGCTTTTTTCATTATGTGATTTTAGTGTTTTTGCTGCCGCTATCTACTTTATTGCACCAAAAGCGGCAAAGCACGAGTTCTTATGCAAGATATCTATTTTACTAAACCCAACCTTTTCCAGCAATGCCAACTGAAAATTCAGGGAACGGGGCGTATCCTCATAATGAACATAATCCAGTACTTTTTGGCGGTATTCGGGACCACCCAGCGTTTCTAAATAACTACTATACTTATCTTCAAATAATCGGGTGACGCCCTCCGAGTGATGCGTAATAAGATCGGACACCCAGAAACTGCCTCCTGGTTTAAGCATTTTATAAATATTAGTGAACACTTGCATCCAGTCGTCGTCGTCACGCAAATGATGTAAGGTGGCTGCTGCAAGAATGATATCAAAATGATTGTGCGGAAGGTCGAGGTTTCGCATGTCATCCTGGATGATAGTAACAGTACCCTTTGTTTGCGGTGAAACCCTTTCTTTCGCTTTCTCCAGCATGGGCATGCTCAAATCATTCAGCGTGCAATTGAGGTCAGGGACCTTACTCAACATTTTCAGGGTGTAATTGCCAGCACCACAACCAATGTCCAGCAATTCCTTTGCATGAGGGGTAGCATATCTTGCGGCTTCTGTACATAATTCCATTGTTAACGGGGCGTCAATGGTGGTTTGCTGTCCGGTTTCGAGATTGGAGAATCGTTCCGTGTCTTTGTCGAATCTTTCCCTGATCTGTTGATTGGTGGCTTTTTTTGAATAGTCTGGTTTCATACTTGCTCTTTTGATCTGGTAAAGTTACCCGCTTTGATAATATTTAAAAGTATCAATATTGTCAAGTATTGATACCTTAGAGGTATGGAATTAAGGCACCTGTTATATTTCAAAACTGTTGCGGAGCAATTACATTTTCGAAAGGCAGCGTCCAGGCTTTTTATTTCTCAACCCCCTTTAAGCCGGCAAATAAAAGAGCTGGAAAATGAATTAGGAGTACTGCTGTTTACAAGAAAGGAAAGACGGGTGGCCCTTACCGATGCCGGGAAATATTTTAAAACCGAAGTGGATGCTATTTTTGCACGTCTTGAAGAAAGTAAGAATATTGTTCAACAGATCCATAACAGCGAAAGTGGTGAATTGAAGATCGGTTATATTAGTTCTGTATACCAGTCGTACCTGGCAGATGTTTTAATTGCGATGCGGGATGTATATCCGTATATAAAGACCAATCTATTCGAGATCCCAACTTCGGCGCAAATAAAAGGATTGGAACAGGGTACGCTGGATGTGGGCATCTTACGGGGACCCGTTCATTCAAGCCAGTTGAAGGTGCAGACGCTTTTTCTTGATCCTTTTGTGGTTGTCGTGCCTGCGAATAAAGGGAAATACAAAACGCAGGAAAAGCTTGCTGCCTTGCTTAAGGCCAGTCCGTTTATATTTTTTAGCAGAGACATAGCTCCTCATTATAATGATAAGCTGATTGAAATATGTGCCAGGATGGGATTTAAGCCCGATATTGTACATGAAGCTAACAATGCGCATTCCATCTTGCAATTGGTTGAAGCCGGTCTTGGGGTTTCCATACTTCCTTATTCTCTCAAGCAACAGTATGGGTACTTAAAGGTGTCATTTATTGAATTGAAAGATACGCCAGTGAATACAGAGGTGGTACTGGCTTATAAGCAAAACAACAAAAAGGCGGCGCTTAAATGGTTTATTGACAATTACCATCAAGGGAAATGAAAAGGCCATCCAATTCCTTTTAGACAGCGTAATTCTTTAACTTTATTTACTCACAGTAAAAATGAATGATAAATGATAGGCAATATAAATATTTTGAATACGGAGATACTTTCTGATAACTGGTATGTGCTTAAGAAAATAACCTATGAATACACGAAAAAGGATGGTTCTGTTAAAACTCAAACCCGGGAAGCATATGATAGGGGAAACGGTGCTACCATACTTCTCTACAATAAAGAGCAGGGAACAGTGATCCTTACCAGGCAATTCCGCCTGCCCACTTATATCAATGGCAACAAGGATGGCATGTTGATCGAGGCCTGTGCCGGGTTGCTGGACAAAGACAATCCGGAAGACTGCATCAGACGGGAAACAGAAGAAGAAACTGGGTATAAAATAAAAGACGTGCGCAAAGTTTTTGAAGCATACATGTCCCCTGGTTCAGTTACTGAGATCCTGTACTTTTTTATTGCCGCTTTTTCAAAAGAAATGAAAGTAGCTGCAGGTGGTGGGGTTGAACATGAAGAAGAAAATATTGAGGTGCTGGAAATAGATATCAACAAAGCTATGTCCATGATAGAAACAGGAGAGATCAAAGATGGAAAGACCATCATGCTTTTGCAGTATCTTAAGTTAAATCAACTATTGTAGGGTAAATAAATTTAAATCATGGACCGTTTTCCAGTGCTTTATACCAATCGGTTGGAACTTAGACAAATTAACGCCAGTGACATAACCTCACTGGTTAAGCTGGCCAATAATAAAAGCATTGCTAACCAGATCATAAATATTCCACATCCTTACGAGGAATACCATGCGGTAAACCGCCTGAGCTATGTGTATCGCGGATTTAAAGAAAAAACGCATTATGCATTTGCCATTATCCTGCGGGATGAGGAGCAACTGGTTGGCGAAATAAGCCTTCATCTGAAACCAGCATTGTCGGCCGAGCTGGGTTACTGGATCGGTGAGCCTTTCTGGAACCGTGGATTCGCCACCGAGGCAATTGAAACAATTACGGCTTTTGGCTTTAGCAAGCTGGGGTTAACCCGCATTTACGCCGAATGCCATCGGGACAACCTGTCTTCGATCAGGGTCCTGATGAAAAATAATTTTATAGCGGCTGGTCAACCTAACGAGACGGTTATTTTGTACGAGTTGAACGCGCCGGAGAGATAGCCTGCCCGGTAGCATTCAACATCTCAGTGTGAATGGACAATCAATCTTTATACAGTTCTTTTTTAAACCTTCCCGCCAGCAGTCCGGTTGCTTTTTCCGGATCAATTGCTGCCACGATCACACCTGTTCTGCCATAGCGTTCATGTGCAATACAGCTGCCGTCAGGCGCTATCAGCGAACTGGCAGATTCCGGGTAACGGGAGGAAAAATTCGAACTTGCAAAATAAATGGTATTCTCAAGGGCTCTCATCATCATTGCCTTTTCATAATAGGGATTGTTTTTGCTTCCCCATTCTGTCAATTCCACGCCCTCGGTATTGCTTCCGTTAAAATGAGGAAAGAAGACGATCTTGGCACCCTGCCGGGCAGCCCATCTTACTGATTCCGGATAGCGGAATCCTTCATGGCAAATGGTGATCCCGAATTTGACGCCGTTCACTTCGAAAATGCTGCGCGCTGTTCCGGGGATCCACCAATCATCTTCGGTTGGGTCTAGTTGGTTCTTCGTCTGGTACCCCAGGATCTCACCCGTTGCTGATACCACATATGCCAGATTAAGCAGCCCTTCCGGAGAGTGCCAGTCCATGGGAACAATAATCGCAATCGAATACCGGTTGGCGATCTGGCACACCTTTTCCAACGCCTCCTGTAGTTTTTCAGCAGAACGATCTTCAGCCGGGTATCCCATTCCCGGATACCCGGGGAGGTAAGACTCCGGAAAGCAAATGATCTCAGCCTGCTGATCAGCAGCATCCTGTGTCAGTTTCTCAAGCCAGTATAAACCATCCGCGAGGGAATTTACAAACGGGGGCGATGCCAATGCTATTTTCATAATAAAATTGATTATTGTTCTATAGTTGCTTCTTCCAGGAGAAGCAGGCCCATGCTATTATTCGTATCCGTAAACAAGCGCCCGACCCTTTTCGAGCTTTGAGGCGACGGGTTTTACAACTAACATTTTAGCACCTTTCAAATGCCCTGTTATGGGCAGGGTATCGTTATTATCTATTACCACGCCCAGGCTCCTGTTAATGGTAATTTTATTGGCCAATGAAAGCTGAAAGATACCTAAAAGCTGGGTATCGCTTTGCAACTCATTTAAGGAAGTTATGACGGGGCCTTCTGGTAAGTACCGGTATAAAGAGGCTATATTCCCTTTATCGGTAAGAAGGAGGGTATATTCTCTAATGAATTTTTTATCATCACTTTTTATAATACAACTGTTCAGGCTGTTGACCTCTTGAGGAATTTCAATACATGTCTTTAGATTTATACTTGAAGCAGCATCGTGAACAATGTTTTTGGTTGTAATGCGAATATTGGATGGGAGGGAGGCTGGGTTGGTGCAGCTGACGATTACAGTGAGTGGTAATGCAAATAATAATTGCCTTTTTTTCATGCTCAAATGTACGAATGCGGAGGAATCAAACAACTGACGGTCTTGGTTGGGGCATTTCACCGTTTAAATAGATACTTTTCTTAATTAAAAGATACCTTTGGCCCGCTTGTATTTCTTTATTTTACGTGATATACCAACCCTGATGATTTTCCCTAAAACTGTACCGAAATCCCTGTTAAAAGGATTGTTCTTTTTTTTAATATTTATAAGCACCGCGTTCTATAGTTTGGCGCAGCCAGCCATTAGCGGTTTCTCCCCGGCTTCCGGTCCTGTAGGAACTGCGGTGACCATTACGGGCGTGAACTTTAGTGCTACACCGGCTAATAATGTGGTGTTTGTAGGTGGAGTAAAGGCAACAGTCACCTCAGCAAGCTCAGGTTCGCTTACAGTTACTGTTCCTGCGGGCGCCCTGTTTCAGCCAATTACAGTTACCACCAATGGGCTCACTGCATATGCCAGAAACTCTTTTATTGTAACGTTTGCAGGAGCTGCGTCCCAGTTTACATCCCGTTCCTTCGATTATGCAGGCCGGCTTGATTCGGTGGCCTCCGGTACGGAAACTACCGACCACGCTGCCGGGGATTTGGATGATGATAAAAAGCTCGATGTTGTTACTATAGACAGATTGAACAATACCCTGTCTGTTTATCGCAATACTACGGCGGGCGGCGTGCTTTCCTTCGCTCCCAAAATGGATTTCCTCACTGGTAACAACCCCGGCCACGTTGCAGTAGCCGATATAGACGGCGATGGCAAACGGGATGTGATCGTCACCAATCAAAATGACAATTCCGTTTCAATATTTAAGAATACTTCCGTTTCCGGGTTGATCTCTTTTGCCCCAAGAGTTGATTTTTCCACGGCTCCATATCCGGCTGGTATCTCCGTAGCCGATATGGATAATGATGGCCGGCCTGACCTGGTCATCCATTCCTTAAGCCTGGAGAGTACGGTTTCCGTATTGAGGAATACCACCAGCGGGGGCTCGATCTCCTTTGGGGATAAAGTAGAGTTTATGACGCTGTCCGGAAATGATATTGTCAGAACTGCCGATATAGATGGCGATGGCAAAACAGATATTTTGGTGCCTGATCATTATAACAGCCAGGTACAGATCTATAGGAATACGGCTTCGCCGGGGGCGCTTTCATTTGCTGCTAAACAAGGTATTGCAAACGGAGGGAGTCTATATCTGCTGGAAGTAGGCGACCTTAACAGCGATGGTAAACCCGACCTGCTCGTTACATATCCGCCCACTAACAGTATCTATGTGCTAACCAATATGAGTACTGCCGGCGCTATATCTTTTGGTAACTATGTTAATTACCCGGTCGGAAATACTATCAGAAGGGGAATGGTCATGAACGATCTCGATGGCGATGGTAAGCCTGATATAGCGGTGGGCGTAAGTTATGAATCCATTGCACTCTTTAAAAACATGAGTGCCGGCGGTGGCGCTATGGCATTTAATTCTGGCAAAAAAATGGAAACGCCCTTTACCGGGTTACTTGCAGCAGCCGATTTTGATAACGATGGCAAGCCCGAGCTGGCTGCTGAAAGCGGTATTTTACGCCTTACCTTTTGGGGGAACCGGACCACCAGTCCGCAAGTAGCGTCCTTTTCACCTGGCGTCGCCGGGGCAGGAGCTACCATCACCATCAACGGCGTCAATTTTACCGCCGTGAATGCAGTAAGTTTTGGCGGTTTACCCGCCGCTTCATTTAATGTGGTTAATGATAATACGATCACTGCAGTGGTTGGTGCAGGTGCATCCGGCCAGGTAACAGTAAAGACTGCGCAGGATTCAGGCAGTGCCGAAGGATTTGTATTTACCGCCCCGCCAATTATTACCGGTTTTACCCCAACCAATGCGCCGGATTACGGAACGGTGACCATTACCGGTAATTATTTCAGGGATGTAACTTATGTAAGCTTCGGTGGCTGGACTCAATCATTTTATGTTATTGACGAACACACCATTAAGGCTACCATTAATAACGCTGCCTCGGGAGCCGTACTTGTCAGAACAAAATATGGCGAAACCTCAATGCCTGGCTTTACCTATGCCCCCCTTCCCAAGATCAATTCATTTACTCCAACCATGATGGGGGCGGGAACAACCGTTTCCATTATAGGAGAGGGTCTTTCCAATGTGACTGCTGTTAGTTTTGGAGGCGTACCGGCCAGATCGATCACACCTATTTCTTCAGCTCAGGTCAATGCGGTGGTAGACGTAGCGGCAGCTGGCAGCACTATTGTAGTAACAACTCCTTATGGCACCGCCACAAAGGATGGCATTGTTTTCGTGCCTGCGCCTGTGGTCACGGCTTTTTCGCCCACCTCGGCAACAACGGGCGAGCTTGTTACCATTACTGGCACTGACTTTGGCTATGTGGAAAAAGTTCAGTTGGGGGGTGTGCCGGTCTATAGTTTTAGTGTGCAAAGCTCAACCACCATATTGGCTTATGTGGGCGCCGGTGCAACCGGCGATGTTTCGGTTATTGCAAGGTATGGCAAGGCCAGTTTGCCCGGCTTCACCTATAAACCACGGCCAGTAGTTACCTCGTTTAGCCCCACTTCAGGGCCGGCAGGTACTACGGTCTCTATTACCGGAGAACATTTCTCCAATGCTCAAAAAGTATATTTTGGGGACTCACTGGCTGCGTCGTTTACAGTTGTTTCGGATAATATTATCCAGGCGGTCACTGGCCGCGGAAGCTATGGCTCAATAGTAGTTTATAACGACGTTGGCTATGGGTATTCGTCGGAGTCATTTAACTTTCAGTATCCTTTACCTGAAATAACATCTTTTACTCCTGCTTCGGGCACTACAGGAGCGCAAATAACAATAAAAGGAAAAAACTTTGTGCCGGGCCGCACTTCGGCAGGGTTTGGGAATATGTATTCACCAGGCGTTGTATGTAATTCCGATACCTTGCTGACCGCTACAGTTGGTGCTGGCAGTTCGGGGGATGTTTATGTAGGGGTTATGGGTGGGTATGCTTATATGTCTGGCTTCACCTATATTCCACCGCCGCCTGTTATTTACGGAATAGCTCCTTCGCGTGGTATTGAAGGCACTGCTGTTATTATTAGGGGTGATAAGTTTGCCGGGACAAGCGCTGTCACGTTTGGCGGTGTGCCGGCAGCATCTTTTACCGTTCTTTCTGATACTTATATCACCGCTATTGTAGGTAAAGGGGCTTCCGGTGACGTGGCGGTTACCACACCTGGTGGAACAGCTATAAAATCTGATTTCATTTTTGGTGAGACGGTAATTAAATCTATTTCTCCTGCTACCGGCGGCCCGGGTACCGTAGTAACCATTACCGGGGAAGGATTTGTTGGCGTGTCGGGTGTTTATTTTGGCGATGCCCATGCGCCCCGAACGGTAAGCTCTTCCACAAGCATGACGGTTACCGTTCCATCAGATGGTGCGGGGCTGGTTACAATTTATTTTGGGGATGGAAGCCTGATCTGTAGCGATGCCTTTACTTATCAATCGCCAGTTACCAATATTGCCTCTGTAACACCCGGTGCGGGTGGCCCAGGTACAACTGTTTCCATCAATGGTTCCGGCTTTTCGCAAGCAACAGCCGTAACTTTTGGCGGTGTGCGTGCTGCTTCTTATACGGTGAATTCTCCTTCCTCCATTACGGCTACCCTGGCAGGCGGCGCATTGGGAAATGTGGCAGTTACGTCACCATTGGGTACCGGTATTTACAATGGGTTTTCTTTTACCACAGCGCCTGTCATCACCCGTTTTTCACCTGAAGCGGCTTTGTCGGGATCAACAATAACTTTAACGGGTTCCAACTTCAATCCGATTGCGGCTGCCAACATCGTTTACTTTGGTGGGCTGAAAGGGGAAGTGGTAACAGCTTCTGAAAAATCGCTTACGGTTAAAGTTTCTGCGGGTGCACCGTATAGTTATATTTCAGTGACCAATAATAAGCTTACAGGTTATTCACAAAAGAAATTCAGCGCCCTGTTTACTGCGACAGCCCCGCTGAATGCCAGCTCATTTGAAGCAAAAACAGATATTGCCTGGGGTACGTCG
This sequence comes from Niastella soli, assembly GCF_017742245.1. Classification (GTDB taxonomy): domain Bacteria; phylum Bacteroidota; class Bacteroidia; order Chitinophagales; family Chitinophagaceae; genus Niastella; species Niastella soli. Next base: position 32,368 of record NZ_JAGHKO010000001.1, on the reverse strand, counting down.
CCTCAACATATAAATGCTGCTGATTTTGATCTGGATGGCAAACCTGATGTAGCCGTATGTCATGCCGGTAGTATTAAAAACTCAGGTCATCTTGCCATTTTTAAAAACAATTCCATTACCGGAAGTCTGTCGTTTTTGCCAAAGGACCTTATTACTGATGATCATATGCCATTTAATTCCGTTACCGGCGACCTGGATGGGGATGGCAAACTCGATCTAATGGTTGCCAATGGAATAGATGGGGAGAATCTAACGGTTTATAGAAATGCCAGTATCGGTAATAGTATTTCATTTGATCCCGAAATATTGTTAGCGCTCACCGGTGTTGATCAGAATTTTGTGGCCTGTACTGATGTGGATGCAGACGGAAAGCCGGATATTATTATTGCAGCTGCATATGGCGGACGCACAGCTTTTGTATATCGAAACACCAGTACCATCGGTAATTTGTCTTTTGTGAAGGTGGCCGTGTCTGTTCCTGATTTTGTTCAGGGGATCAAAGTGGCGGATATGGACCTCGACGGAAGGCCTGATCTGATAATGGTAGCACAACCAAATTTTAATTCTCTCCGTGGGGTTACACTTAGAAATATAAGCACCCCTGGAAGTATCGCTTTTGAAGCAGCGCAGGTATTTCAAACCGGTCCCGATCCAAGGGATTTGGTGCTGGGCGATATCGATGGTGATGGTAAGATGGATATCGTTGCTCCCGGCGGTAGCAACACCATATCGATTGTAAGAAACCTCAGTTTGCCCGGTAAGATCAGTATGGGCAGTAAAATAGACTTCGTTACCAATGGTTCTCCTAAATCAATGGCATTAGGAGATCTGAATGGAGATGGTAAACCTGATATCCTTACCTCATTCAGTGGGCTGTTTAAAATAGCCATCATCCCCAATACAAGTACACCCGGTAATTTTTCCTTTGGTCAAAGTATTGAAATAAATACTACCGCTCCGGTCAATTCAATTTGTGTTTCCGATCAGGATTCAGATCAGCGGCCCGATATTATTGTTTCCAATGACAATGCTGGAAGTATCTCGTTTTTCCGGAACAAACTGAGCGCATATCTGCTGAATTCTTTCTCTCCTGTGCGCGGTTCCACGGGAACGGTAGTAACCATCAGGGGTGAGCATTTGGGCAACGCAACTGTGGTGACCATCGGTGAGGTCCCTGTTACTTCCTTCACGGTGGTAGATGATAACACTATAACAGCTGTGGTGGGTGCCGGCAGATCGGGTAATGTAAGCGTAACAACGCCATTGGGTACAATACAACTGAGCGGCTTTGTTTATGTAGGTCCGCCAACTATTACCTCGTTCACGCCAACCACTGCAGGAACAGCATCAACCGTGATCATAAAGGGAATGTATTTCACAGGCGCAACGGCTGTAAGCTTTGGTGGAGTGCCTGCCCGTTCATTCAACGTTACATCCGATTCTACCATTACCGCCATTGTAGGGCTGGGCGCTTCAGGGACTGTAGCGGTAACAACCCCGATTGGAAAAGGAACACGTGATGGATTTATTTACGATCCGTTAACCGCCATTGTCGATCCTGGTAATATAAATTCCAGTTACCTGACCGTGCAACCGAATCCCGCGCATGATGTGCTGATCATCAAACATCCGGCTTCCTCAAAAGCAGCAACATTACGCTTTATTGATATAACCGGCCGGGTGGTGAAAGTAGTGGTACCGGCCCAAAATGCTACCCAAACAGTCACCAGTGTAAATGGAATTCCGGAAGGGATATATACCATTATCTGGAGAGAGGGAAGCAACACATTAAGCCGGGTGATCGCTGTGCAATAGGCTCTGACATACATGGTAATCATAACAGAAAAGGCCCCGAAAAAAATTCGGGGCCTTTTTCTTTACCGGGTGTGAAAGTTGGTTCAAACACCTGGTCAATATGGTTGATCTTGCTTTTGAGGTAGGGTCATACTGGCTGCTAATCCCAGGTCTTTTCCCCTTTCTTCATTTTGTCGAGCGTTGATTGGTTCCCTGCCCGTTCATCATCGGAGCTGGCGTCAACCGCCTTTTGTTCCATAGCAATGGCTTCGTCTTTTTTGCCCAGCTTATACAAAAGGTTAGCATAGGTATCCAGATAGGCCGGTACCGTTGTGTGCTTTAGCTGGCTACTTAAGTCGAGGATCTGTGACACACAGGAGGCGTCTGAACAATTCTGAAAAACACTCCAGGCAATACTGTTCATCTCGTTGTCATTCATTTGCTTGCTGTACTGCTTCATATAGGCCGTGATGGTCTTTTCAAAATTCGGCCAGTCTTTTTTAGCCAGGTAATAGTCGATATCAATGCGCATCATTATTTCGTTGGCATGGGAAGGTAAAACGGCCGCGATCTTTTTGGGATAGTTCTGCCAATCGGAAACGCGTTTTTCATTGTAGCGAAGGATCCTGCCTTCGACCATAAAAATGTTCCGTATTTTATCCTCTGCCTTTCCGGCGCCTAATACCCCGTTTATTTCAGCAATATGTTTTGTCAGAAAGCCAAAGTATTCATCAGTTGTGCGCGAGGTGTACAGATAGATGAGATCAAGCGCTGCCGGAGTTAGGAGCGTAGGCTGGCCAGCCAGATAGGCTTTTACAACTTTCGATCCTAAAGCAATATCATATGCATCATGGACCTGCATGGCGAACTGGCGTAGAAAGGCACTGTCGCGTCTGCCATTCTCAAACTGTTTCAATTTTGTATAATACTGTTTGGTGGTATCAAAAGATTCCCGCACATCCCCAATGAATGATTGAACGCTGCCGGCGCCTACGATCCGATGCAGCGCATGCCCGTCCGGGGAGAAGATGAGATAAGTAGGGAAGGCGCGGATCGAATACTGTGTCATGATAGCATGGGCATCAGCATACCAGCTTTTCACCTGATCATTGTCTTTGGCCGTAGTATCCAATTGTACTTCAATGTTTACAAATTTGTCATTGAAGTAGGCGCCCATTTCTTCCTGGGGAAAGATCTCCGTACGCATATACCGGCAGGGGCCACACCAGGTGGTAAAGCAATCCACGAAGATGTATTTGTTCTCGGCTTTGGCTTTAGCCTGTACCTGGGCCCACGAAAGGCCGTGTTCGAAATGAACGCCCTTTTCCTGTGCGGTTGCCGTATTGTTTATTAATAAACCAGAGAGCACCAGCAACAGTAAAAAAGGCAAGGCAATATAAATGCGGCGAACTGACCATGATCGGCAGGCAAAGAATAATGGTTTAGTATATTGATGCATGTGATGTGATTTACTACAATTTACCCATCATTGTAAAGACGAGCAAAAAAATGTGACGGCAATCGCATCTCCAGGTTGTCTTGATGGTGCCTTATTTGATACCTTGATAGCACCGCTATTCCTGCTTATTTGAGAGGCAGTGGACAGGGATGATTTTAAATGCAGGATCATGACCTTTTAAACAAACCAGATTGACCCGTTAAACAAATGCTGAAGTCGTGGATTTAGCGAGCTTTGTATTGTAAACATAATGCGATGGTTGACATTAATGATATAAAGAACCTGCAAAAGCCAATTATTCTCTTCAATAATTATGGTGGTAATTTAACGGAAGGTGAGTCATTCGTGACAGATCACCTTTTCAGTTATCTTGTATCGGGCATGCAGGAAGTGTGGTCAGGCAATGAAACTTATGTTTTTAAGGCGGGAGATTTTCGTTTTTTCAGAAAAAATCAGTTGACCAAATATGTAAAGCGCCCTGGTCAGCATGGCTTTAAATCTATTGCTGTACATATTGATCAGGGAACACTCAGAGAAATGGCCGGATTGTATGGTAAGCATCATAAAAAGCCTTACCTGGGAAAAGATGTTGAACTCCTAAAGCCCAATTCCTATTTGGAAAACTATGTAAATAGCCTTGTTCCATATGCAAATGCGAAGGGAGCTTACGAGGATGCTATTGTAGTATTGAAAGCAAAAGAACTGGTGCTGCTCTTGCTACAAACGACACCCATGATCGGAAATGCTTTGTTTGATTTCGATGCCCCTGGGAAAATAGATCTGGTTGCATTTATGAACAGGCATTACCGGTATAATGTAGGGCTGGATAAAATGGCCTTTCTCACAGGCCGCAGTTTATCTACTTTCAAAAGAGATTTCAAAAAGGAATTCAATACCACTGCCGGCCGCTGGCTTACAAAGAAAAGGCTGGAAGAGGCTAATTACCTGATTGCCCGAAAAGGTAAAGCGGCGTCAGATATTTACCTGGACCTGGGTTTTGAAGACCTGTCCCATTTTTCTTTCGCGTATAAAAAAGCTTTTGGGAAACCCCCTTCCCAGGGGTGATTGATGAATAGTCAGGATTAAATAAACTATAATATGGATTACAAATTAAAAGGCAGACGTGCGCTGGTAACAGGGTCCAGCGCCGGTCTGGGAGAGGCTATTGCCGTTATGCTGGCAAATGAGGGCGTACACGTGATTGTGCATGGACGTAACGAAGATCGCACCAATGCCGTAGTGCAGCGGATCATAGAAGCAGGCGGTACAGCTGAAGCTGCCCTGGGTGACCTTGCAACCGATGAGGGCGCTGACCATGTGGCCAGGCTTGCATTGGCTGGTGGGCCAATAGATGTACTGGTAAACAATGCTGGCTTTTATGCACATACTTCATGGGGAAATACTTCCTGCGAGGACTGGCTGAACGTGTATAATGTGAATGTTATATCTTACGTGCGCATGATCCAGCGGATAGTGCCTACTATGAAAAAACAGGGATGGGGCAGGGTTATCAATATGGGCGGCGGTTTAGGGATACAACCAATAGCTGATCTGCCGCATTACAATGCAAGTCTTGCCGCACGTCATAACTTAAGTGTATCCCTGGCGAGGCAACTAAGCGGTACCGGTATTACGTCAAATGTGGTAGCTCCCGGCGCCATTATGAATGCGGGCGTTGAGCAGTGGCTTCGTCACGCAGCACCGCAGAAAGGGTGGGGTACTGAGCTGGAAGAAATGGAGCGCAATGCAGTAAAGGAATTGGTACCCAATGATGCCCGCCGGTTTGGAAGGCAGGAAGAAGTAGCTGCCGCGGTAGTTTATCTGGCCAGTCCTTATGCAGATTACGTAAGTGGCGCTCTGCTGCGAGTTGATGCAGGCACTGTTCGGAGTATTTAACATACCCGGAACACATAGGTACGTTTTGCAATCAATCCCTAAAAAGCAATCCCAAACTTTTCAGTTTGGGATTTGCCATTTGCACCGTGTGTGGGGAGTTATTTACGATTTTCTGTTAACTTAGTTGTCAAAGAAATTCCCATCACATTTTATAAAACTTAATCCTTAAAAATGAAACGATTGCTGACAGGAATGCTGTTTGTTTTTATTTTAAATACCGCCTTTTCACAATCGAAGGATATTGAAGCTATTAAAAGTCTGAATGAAGCCTGGTTAAAGTCCTATCCTGCAAGAGATTCTTTAACCTTAAGTAAAATACTGGCCGACGATTTTATACTGGTAAATCCCCGCGGGATCAACATGACGAAAACAGAGGTGTTGCATAGCCTGCATTCTCCGGAAGTGGAAACCGTATCGGTACATATTGACAGTGTAGGCGTACGCCTATTTGGGGATATGGGGCTGATAACCTGTAAAACTACTTTCATTTTAAGAATGAATAATAAAGAATCAACCGGCAAAAACTGCTACTCGGATCTATATGCAAAAAGAAATGGAAGATGGAGCGCCGTAGCTGCACATGTTACCTTGCTTTCAATGGAATAATGCAAAATTATATGGCATGATTGATATGGCGCTATTGCGATCAGAGCGATATTCTCAAGTATACTTATATGTTTTTCAAGTATGGAATAATCAAGTTCATTTTCATTGAACTGTGGTTGATTCAACAAATAGGTAACAGTTTCCTGAGTTTGACAATTCTTTCATTGGCTATTTTCTCAATATCCGAAAACACCATATTCGAACTGGAAAATGTCAGTTCATGGGTACGATAAACTGAAATCCTACCTTTGCCTGTAAAAAGATAGAGCAATGCGCAAAAACGCCAGGTCCATCCCTGTAAATAAATTTGGCGGCGAGTCTGGCGAAAGTATCACCATTGAACGGATATCTTTTGAGCAGTTGCCTGAATTGGGAGAATGGGAACAACCGGAGCGGCACGACCGTCATTCCTTCTTTCTGCTCGAAAAAGGAAATGTGACAATGGAAATAGATTTTCAACAATACAAAATCCATTCCCCTTCGGTCATCTATATGCATCCCGACCAGGTACATCGCATCATAGGGTTTGAAAATGTTACTGTCGTCGCATGGGCGGCCAATAACGAAAACCTTCATCCGGGATATCTCAAATTGTTGGAAGATATTGCGCCGGCAGCCCCCATGCCGTTGAACCCAGAGGCGTATGCGTTGCTTGTCGAAGCTGCATCACTTTGTATCAGATTAACAGAACGAAGAAAAGATCAACTCTATCATTCCCTGCTCAAAGACCAGATCAATGCGCTCGTTGCATTGGTGATTGCATCATATTTAGAAATATGGGCGCCAACTGGTAAATTATCCAGGGCTGAAGTGGTTACTAAAGCTTTCCGGGAGGCCCTGGCGCTTCATTTCAGGCAGCTCAAACAGCCTGCTAAATATGCACAGCAGCTAAATCTTTCTACCCCTTATCTGAATGAATGCGTCAGGAACGTCACCGGCCTCTCCGTATCACATCATATCCAACAGCGCGTTATTTTGGAAGCTAAGCGCCTGTTATTCCATTCCGATCAGTCGCTTAAAGAAATAGCCGCCACATTAGGTTATGATGATTATACCTATTTTTCAAGGTTGTTCACCAAAGTTTCAGGCATGGCTCCTTTGAGTTTTCGCAACAAAAACCTCGATTAGTCCAAGACTTACACTGTTTAGCCCTACATCGCATAGTGAGTACGCTGTTCCTTTGCAGCAAAAGGAAATTCGTATAAAATGAAAACAGCCAATCATAAAAAAGTACTCATATCAGGGGCAAGCTTTGCAGGACTTTCTACTGCTTACTGGATGAATCAATTCGGTTACCAGGTTACTATCGTTGAGATTGCTGCGGGTCTTAAAAAAGGAGGCACACCGGTAAACATCCTGGGTAATACCATCGACATCGTTAAGCGGATGGGTTTATTAGACGAGATCAGGTCGAACAGGCTCACGATGGGATCCATGGAATTTAAAAATGCAGCTGATGTGACAGAAAGACTGGATGTAAGCCGCGGAAACCATGGAGAAATGGAATACGAAATAGAGCGGGATGTATTGTTAGAAATGCTGTATGAGGCGGTTAAAGACGATGTTACTTTCATTTATGGCGACAGTATCACCGGTTTACAGGAAACTGAAGACCATGTGGACGTAACCTTTAAGAATAGCTCACCACAGGCTTTTGAACTGGTATTTGGCTGCGATGGTATCCATTCGGTTGTACGGAAACACTGGTTCGGGGAGGAAGCGCAATTTTCTCATTTCCTGCAAACCTATTTCTCTATTACTATCGTGGATAAGTTACTCATTCCTGAGTATACCACACAACTGTATAGCGAGCCGGGTAAAACGGTCATGCTTAATACTTACAACGGAAAAACGGATATATGCCTCGCCTTTTTTTCGGCGCAGGAAATTCCCTATGACTACCGGAACGAACAGCAGCAGCGGCATATTATTTTGGATCAGTTTAAAGGAGCCGGCTGGCGAACAGCGGAATTATTGGAGGAGGTACAGCAATCCACAACATTTTATTTTGACAAACTATGTCAAATGAAAATGCCGTCGTGGAGCAAAGGACGAGTGGCACTGGTGGGTGATGCCGGCTATTGCGCTTCCCCGGCTGCTGGCAGAGGCGGATCATTGGCCATAGATGGGGCAGCAGCCCTGGCTGATGCTTTCCGGAAATACCAGGGTAATTATGAATTAACGTTTCTGGAATACAACCATAGTTTTCGTCCGTTCATTGAGGAGATACAGGCGGAGGTGGTCAACTTTGGCGTTGAGGCCCTAATTCCAAGAACCGAAGCCGCAATTATCAAAAGGAACAAAGAGGGTTTTGGTTTTTAATCAAAAAAAGGGCTCCTCTTAATAGAGAAGCCCTTAAAGATTTTCCTTTTTTAGAAGAAAAGCGGCTCCAGTAGCCGTACCTTAATTAACCTTTTTAAACACCTCTGCAAAACTCTTTGCAAAATCTTCGGTTTTTATTTTTCCCAATTGTATGGGTTTTTGCCGTTCATAATCTTCCCCTAATGCACCGCTGTGCGCGCTCGAGCCCATTTCAACAAACTTTTCGATAAGAGGTACCGGCATTCCCTGCTTTTCCAAGCCTTCGCGCATTTGTTCATTGGAAAGAATTATCCATTTCAGATCGGGTTTGTCTATAGCCGTTCCTATAATATGGGCCACTTCATTGGCCGTATGTTCGTCGCTTACCACATAGCGTATTTTCTTACCGGCGGGTTGACTTTCAATTTCTTCTCTGGCAGCGGTCGCAATATCTGTTGGATGAACTAAGATCAACTTATCATCACCCCCATAGTTTGAAGCCATAAAGCCGGCTCCTTTGATCATATCTATGAACCTGTATAAATTGGTATAAAAAAATCCTGCGCGCAAATGAGTAATGCTGATATTGGGTAACTCATTAAAGATACGCTCTCCATGGTGGGCACCTAGTATAAATCCTGTTCCCTTTTCTAAATGCGCTCCATAACTGCTGAGGTGTACCACCTGTTTAATACCCGATTGTTGAACAGCCATTGCATAATTGATGGCGATGCGGCGGTAATATGCTACCTGATCCAACTCGGAAAAATTAGGCGGTATCATGGCGTACAGAACATCCGCACCTGTAAAGGTCTGTGTCAGAAAATCAACATTTTCCACAGAGCCGATGGCAGCCTGGGCGCCGAGCGCTTTTATGTCTTCTTGTTTTTCAGTACTTCTGCTGATTATTGTAACCTGGTGGCCTTTTTGTACCAATTCTATTGCAAGTGGCTTGCTGATATTTCCCAGGGAACCTGTTACTACAACTTTCATAATTACTGGCTTTTATTTTGGTATAAATTCAATGACACAAAGCTCGGTGTCATGAAATTTATTGCTGTAGCCAAATCTCTGGTAGTTGTAGCCGTTTATAATCTGCCTAATAAGAAAGATCAGTTGAAGGCTTGCCTGAATTCCAGCGGAGATAAATTAGTTTTGTTCTTGAATAATTTATTGAACGACTGGGAATGTTCAAACCCCAGTTCCCAGGCAATTTCGCTTACCGACAAACTGGTCGTTGATAATTTTTCCTTTGCCTTTTCAATCAGCTTATCGTGGATATGTTGTTGAGTGCTTTGCCCGGTGAGTGTTTTCAATAATACACTTAAATAGTTCGGCGACACATTCAATGAACCGGCAATATATTGAACGGTAGGTAGACCATTCTTTTGTAAGTCATCGCCGTTAAACCATGAAGTAAGAAGAACTTCCAGCCGATCGAGTATTTCATGGTTGGCAATTTTACGGGTAATGAACTGACGATGGTAGAATCTTTCACTGTATGTGAGGAGTAATTCAAGATGGGCAATGATCACATCCTGACTGAAGGGATCGGTATTCGAACGGTACTCTTGTTCAATGCTTTGAATAATGCCTACGATGATAGCTTCTTCTTTTTCCGACAAATGCAGCGCCTCATTTACCGAATATCCGAAATATTCATATTGCTTTAATTTACTCGCCAAATTCGTGCGCCATAAGAAATCAGGATGGACAAGTAACAGCCAGCCCGAATGCACATGTGGTTTTCCTTCCCTTGCTTCAATCTTTAGTACCTGGCCGGGCGCCATAAAACTCATAATGCCTGTATTGAAATCATACTCCAGCTGGCCATATTTCATTTTACCATCCGTTGTTTTTTTCAATGCAATGGAATAATAACCTATTACTATATGTTTCGGCTCGGATCCTGGATTGCACTTGATCAATTCAAAAGGGATCACACTAATTAATGGATGTTCCGGTTGGGGAATCTCCATAAGTTTGTGATATTCCGATATGGTTTTAATGCTATGCGGTTGGATGCTTTTCATACGATTTTCTCATTGAAGGTAAGAAAAAGGCATTTAATTGAAGATCCTGTCAGACATAGTGCAGATCCTAAGTAAATAGGCTATTTATATACTACATATCCCACCAAACTGCCACCAGAATCGCACCAGAATGCCATAGCCTATGGGATTCGGATGGGATTCTGGTGGCATTCTTAGGCGGGAAATGGCCTGTGGTAGTATATCTGGCGAGAATCTGACAAGGATCTGGAGAGCGTACGACCAGGACTTACTATCACTGCAGCCTCGTTATGGTATGGTTTACACCTCTGCCGGCAGCATCTAGTCGATAATAGGCCTTAAAAGCCTTTGGTTGCGCCTTTGTCCTTGTTAAAGGTAAAATAAGGGCCAGAATGGTTTCTTATGAGGCTACAGGTGGGGTGTGCCAGGATAGCGCTGAGCCAGATCGAACTCCTCCTTGAATTTGCTGGCTAAGTGCAATAACCATTTATGGGTACCCGAAATTCCCCATATCTTTATTTATATAACAGTATTGATGCCAACGATGAAAATGTGCTGAACTGTTATCGACTATTAATTTTTATCTACAATAAGTGTTATTATGCAAAAGTTGCTATTATGGGGTTTGCTACTTCCATTTTTTTCTGTTGCTCAAACGCCTGCGCCCAACAACTCAATTGAAGTATATCCTGATATTACCTGGGATCGAATTATCAATCCCGGCGATTACGGATGGGATAACACGTTGCTTAAACAACTCCGGCAATTTATTATTGACAGTGCTCATACAACAGGGTTTATGGTAGTTCAAAGTGGTAAAATATTGGTTGACTATGGAGATGTACAGGAACTTAGCTATCTGGCATCCTGTAGAAAGAGTGTTCTTTCGATGTTATATGGACCTTTTGTTGAGAATGGGAAGATAAAGCTGAATACCACTATTGAACAACTGAGGCTTAATGATGTAGGTGGGTTACTGCCTGTTGAAATGAAGGCTACCATAAAAGATTTACTCACCGCCCGTTCAGGTGTTTATCATCCGGCAAGCAATGAAGGTGATGCTTCGGCTATGGCTCCCAAAAGAGGCAGCGTGCAACCTGGCAGTTTCTGGCTGTACAATAATTGGGATTTTAATATAGCAGGTTATATTCTTGAGCAGCAGACAGGGAAAAGTATTTATGAACTTATTGATTCTATGCTGGCTAAACCTTTACATATGCAAGACTGGAGAATGGGCGCACAACGAAAAACTGGCGATACAACAAAGTCAAAATATCTTGCTTATCACATGTGGTTCTCGACCCGTGATATGGCAAGGTTAGGCTATCTCATGCTTAGAAAAGGCAAGTGGAAGAACAAGCAGGTGCTGCCGGCAAACTGGGTAACAACTACAACTGTATCTGTTACTACCTATAAAGAGGCTGAGCAAAACAAGACTGCTTATTTTCATTTTGGTTATGGTTATCTGTGGTGGGTTTGGGATGCGCCTTTTGATAATGACGTATATGAAGGCGCTTATACTGCCAGTGGAGCATTTGGACAGTTTATTACTGTTATCCCAAAACTTGATCTGGTGATAGCTCATAAAACAAAGTATGAATACGAGCGACAGGTACCGACGGAGCTTTATTTGAAAATTATTGACAAACTGGTGGCTGCCCAAAAAGCTAAAAAATAAACGACGTATAGGTTTCTGCCGGAAAAGGAACATTGGAAACGGCAATTAGTAATCTTACCAAAAGGCCACACGAGCCTTTTGATAAAACTTTAGCAGGCAATACCTGTATTAACGAATCTCAGGAATCCATATCTGAAAATTTCGCGCTACTTCAATAACATCAAAGAAAAAGGGCTCCTCTTGTTAGAGAAGCCCTTTGAAAATTTTCCTCTTTTGGAAGATTGTACCGCGTACGGGAGAATATACGAACACCTATCGGCCTTAGTGATCTTTTTACTCGAAATCAAAGAATTGAATGTGCCAAAATAACTGGTGCCCCTGTGCCCGGCCGGCAATTGCTTGATCAAGCCCGCCACTTAACGTCATTTAAACCATTCCGCATGATCCCTGGTAAATGTATAAATATCACGAGCAGGCTTTTCCAAAATTTCTTTTACAGTATCTGTAGTAGCTGTCAGTTTTCCCTGTTGCTGACTTTGGGCAAAAAACAGCAGCAACTCAATTGCCCATTCGGGATATCCTTTTTTTGAGAACCTTTGTATGGTTGCTTCGCGGGTCTCTGCTATATAAGTTACTTTTTCGCCAATAGCCTGGCTGATGGCGGTCGCCACCTCATAAAAATTAATCGCTTCGCTTCCAGTAAGCTCGTGTATTTTATTATAATGCTTTTCCCCCTGTGCAAAAAGGGCAGCAATGATCTCCGCGATATCTCTGGTATCTATATAGGGTAATCTGCCATCGCCCTGGGCTTCATAAATCTTCCTTTCATTTTTAATAGTGAGCGCCTGATCATATAACCAGTTTTGCATAAATCCACTTGGACGAAGGATTGTCCAGGATAAGCCGGAATCAATGAGGGCCTGATCGATCAGTATATGTTGCATGTGCACCGGAGAGTTTGATTTTTTCAATATTTCTTCGGGTAGCAATCCATAAGAAAGCCGGATAACATGTTTTACGCCAGCGTGTTTAGCAGCCTCAATAACCTGCCCCTGCATTTGAACCATATTGGGCGCAAAATCAGTATTTAGAAATATGGTATCACTTCCAGCTACCAGGTTATATACAGAATCAAGATCATTTAAATCGCCACCCATCCAGGTGACATTCGGTAATTTAGGAATGTTGTTCAGATCTCTCGTTATAGCACGGCAGTAAATACTTTTAGCTGACAAGATCTTTAAAAGTTCAATCCCCACTTTTCCTTTAGCGCCAAAAATCGTGAAGATCTTATAACCGGGTTGTTTCCAATCTTTACTTGTTGCGGTCATCGGTTTAAATTTTGATGACACAAAAATCATTACATGCGCCTTTTCCCACAATACTGATTAATCAGTATATCAGTCATTAGATCAATCCCATATCCGATGCAAAAACAACGGCTTCCATGGAGTTGTCGGCGTGAAGTTTTTCAAGAATGCGTTGGCGGTGGGTATTCACGGTATGAATACTAATAGCAAGTTTATGTGAGATCTCCTTACTTAAGAATCCGGTTTTTACCAATTTCAACACTTCCAGTTCCCGTTGGGTTAATGAAACAGAAACCTCTCTTTTCTTTCGTTCCTGCTGCAATGATATCATTTCGCCCGTTCTGAAATTGAATACCTGGCTTTTTAAGGGTTCCTGTAGATCCTGGTTGGGGGAAATATCAATAATCCCCAGTGACAACCACATATTGCCACAGCCATCAAATGTCATGATCTGATCCTGTTCAACAACCCTTATATAGGTATTGTCTGCTTTTAATATTCGGTATTCATTAATGAATTTAAAGTTCGCACGTTCTTGTGGCGGAAATTGCAAAAACAATTTCAATATTGAAATGCCATTCATGGTTAATTCCCAAAAATCATCGGGATGCACTTTGTCCTGCAAAAAATGTGGGCCATAATGTGCTGGTTCTTTTATGTCGTATCCAATTAACCGGCCGAAATTGTTGGAGTAAAATACATGTTCCTGTTTGTACATATCAAAAACACTAATGGCGCTATTGCCGATGAGCGCCATATTCTCAAGTATCCTTATATGTTTTTCAAGAATGGAGTAATCAAGGTCATTTTCATTAAACTGTTGTTGATTCAACAAAGAGGTGACGGTTTCCTGGTAGTTTGATAATTCTTTCATTGGTTATTTTCTCAATTTCCGAAATTACCAAATTCGAACTGAACGAATTGAAGATCATTTATTGAAACAAAAAAAGCCATTCTTTTCAGAATAGCTTTTTTTGTTTGCAAGGGTTAAGCCTTGTCCGGTCTCAAAACGGCTTAAGTGGTACCTTAATTAACCCTTTTTAAAAGCCTCTGCAAACCTGATGGCCTTTTTGTACCAATTCTGTTGCAAGTGGCTTGCTGATATTTCCCAAGGAACCTGTTACTACAACTTTCATAATTACTGGCTTTTATTTATCAAATAAATTCAATGACACAAAGCTCGGCACCATGAATTTTATTGCTGTAGCCAAATCTCTGGTAGTTGTAGCCGTTTATAAACTGTCTTATAAGAAAGATCAGTTGAAGGCTTGCCTGAATTCCAGCGGAGACAGATTCGTTTTGTTCTTGAATAATTTATTGAACGACTGCGAGTGTTCAAACCCCAGTTCCCAGGCAATTTCGCTTATCGACAAACTGGTCGTTGATAATTTTTCCTTTGCCTTTTCAATCAGCTTATCGTGTATATGTTGCTGCGTACTTTGCCCGGTGAGTGTTTTCAATAACACACTTAAATAGTTCGGCGATACATTCAACTCACCGGCAATATATTGAACGGTAGGTAAGCCATTCTTTTGTAAGTCATCGCTATTAAACCATGAAGTTAGAAGATCTTCCAGCCGTTCGAGTATTTTATGGTTGGCAATTTTACGGGTTATGAATTGGCGATGATAGAATCTTTCACCATATGTGAGGAGTAACTCAAGATGGGGAATGATCACATTCTGACTGAAGGGATCGATATTCGAACGGTACTCTTGTTCAATGCTTTGAATAATGCCTACGATGACAGCTTCTTCTTTTTGCGACAAATGCAACGCCTCATTTACCGAATATCCGAAATATTCGTAATGCTTTATTTTTCGCGCCAAAGACGTGCGCCATAAAAAATCGGGATGAACAAGTAACAGCCAGCCTGAATGTACAAGTGGTTTTCCTTCTCTTGCTTCAATCTTTAATACCTGTCCGGGCGCCATAAAACTCATAATACCGGTATTGAAATCATACTCCAGCTGGCCGTATTTCATTTTGCCATCCGTTGTTTTTTTTAATGCAATGGAATAATAACCTATTACTATATGTTTCGGATCGGTTCCCGGTGAGCACTTGATCAGTCGTTTACAGAAATATTATTCGCGAATGCTGGACTTATCGTGCAGTGTTAATTCAGCAATTTCGTCTTTCCTTTTAAAGGAAACACCGGAGTGTTGTTGCATGTATTTGATCAAATCGCCGGTAATTTTCACCATCTGTGGTGTTCCGCCGATCCGGTCATGAAAACTGATGGACAGCTGTCTTCTTTTAAATTCGCTTTCCACATATAATTGATCGAATTCCTGTTTTACCTGATTGAAAAATTGGTCTACAGAAAAGTTTTTTCCCTCTATCAAAAGAATATCGTTGTTGCGTAATGTATAGGGCACTACAACAAAATCGCTGCCATTCACCTGAATAATAAAAGGTTCATCCCTGCTCAGGTCATCGATATGGTACCTGAAATCGAGTTCCTGTAAAATTTTCAGTGTATTTTCTCCCCGCCGTAGCCAATTGGCATTGTAACCCACCGGTGATGCACCGGTGACTTTTTTAATAGCATCGGCGCCATCCTTGATGAACTTTTTTTCCTCATCATATGGGAGGTTGTATTGTGAACTCCAGTTCATCCCATGGGCCGCTGCTTCATGCCCCCGCTCCACGATCTCTTTAGCCAGCTGCGGGTTCTTCAGCACGGCCGTACCTACCATGTGCGAGGTTACCTTGATGCCATATTTATCCCAATTGTCTAACATCCTTGGAATACCTTCTTTGTAGCCATATTCATACCATGTGATAGCGGGCAGATCTTTAAATCCTCTTTCAAGATTTTTCGGGAACGGACTTTCTGCATTTTCAGGTTGGCCGCCTGCTTCAAACTGCATGGAAATGGAAACGGCCAATCTTGAGCCATCAGCCCATTTTGACTTTATTTTCATTGATTGACCTGTTGATTGTTGGTGTAATAAGTTGTTGAAGGGCATCATTCCACCGATACCCATGGTGCCAGCCAGTTTCACGAATGTTCTGCGCGATTGCATCCTATATGATTTATTTGTTGAATGAATGATCCAATGCGAAAGAATTCGCGTTTAGAAAGTGTAAAAGAACAGCCAGAAGCACTACGTGAATGATCTGAGAGGGAATGGCCTCCCAACTTTCTATCATGGTGGTTCCAAAAAGTAACAACAGCATCACAATGCCACCAGCAAGCAGGGCATATTTTGTCAATAAACCGGTAATTAACAAAAAACCTATGGTGAATTCGGCAAAAGGAAGTATATAACTGAAGGGCATAACCAGGGATGTAGGCAGCATGGACTGCTTGAAACTGCCAACCATCCAGTTGCTGAATGCCTGCAGTTTGGGAAAACGAACGAGGCCATGACCAAAGAAGCTTATACCGATGGTCAACCGAAGCAATAAGAAGGAAATAGTATTCATTTAGATAACTTTTACTGTTATGGATAGTGTAAAGTTCTGTGAATACAATTTGATCAATTTGTACTGTTGTTGGAAAAATTTGTACTTTAGAAGGATGGTGGTTAATAGTCTTCATAAGCCATTCGAATTGGGCGTTTTCGAATCTGATAAATACACGGCTGCTGAGCATAAGAACACCTATTTCGAGTTGGTGTATATTTTGGAAGGCAAGGGTGTTCAGGTTATCAATAAACATAAGTTGCCTTATAGTGCCGATAAATTATTCCTGATCTTTCCGCAGGATACGTATGGTTTTGAGGTGGCGGAAAGGACCCGCTTTTTCTTTTTGCGCTTTAATGAGAGTTATTTAAAAACACAGTCTAAGGAATGGCTGCAGAAGCTGGAATACATTTTTCATAATCACAACCACCTCCCCGGCTGTATTCTTGAAAATGTAGAAGACAAGCCATTGGTCAGAGCTTTGTCGGAGGCCTTGTTAAGGGAGGAGCAAAGAAAGGGCGCTGCGAGACCGGAAGTTATACAGCAGTTGCTGAATACGATAATTACAATAGCAGCATCCAATATTGCCCTGCTTCAATCGGCTACGTCCTATCATCCTTCCCAACAGGTGTCGGTACTGGGATATGTACATCTGAATATTTATACGCCCGAAGCCTTACGAATAGAAAAGCTGGCCGCATATTTTAATATGTCACCCACTTATATGAGCGATTATTTCAAACGCCAAACGGGTGAAACGTTACAGAACTATATCAATGCCTACAGAATGCACCTGATTGAAACCCGGCTATTACATACATCTTACCGGCTGAATGAGATCGCCAACGATTTTGGATTGGCTGATGTAAGCCACCTGAATAAGCTGTTTAAAAAATATAAGGGGATGAGCCCCACTGAATTCAGAAAAGCAGCTAATCGGGAAACGAAATACATGTGATCTCTTGGGTGCATTCATACTGTTGAGTTGGGGCGGATCTGTATTCTCTGGTAGATTCGTCGTAAAACGAAAAAGGACCGTTCTTTCGAACAGTCCTCTTTAAATCTTTTGTACCGCGTACGGGATTCGAACCCGTATCACCACCGTGAAAGGGTGGTGTCCTAGCCCTTAGACGAACGCGGCTGGTTTGAGAATGCAAAGATAGGGATCAGTTTGCTCAATTAGCGCGTAACTTTTCGCTTCTATCTGTTTACCCTTTCGGGGGGAACAAAAAAGCCGCTCTTTTCAGAACAGCTCTTTCAATTTTGCCAAGGTTGAAACCTTTGTACCGCGTACGGGATTCGAACCCGTATCACCACCGTGAAAGGGTGGTGTCCTAGCCCTTAGACGAACGCGGCTCGTTTTTGGGAGTGCAAAAATAGGAAACTGTCCTGTTCTACCAAAAAAAAGCCCACTTTCTTTTGAAATATTTTTTTCAAACGCTGTCGGCCAGGTATTTACTCAGGAAACCAAGCCCTATAAAGCAAATCGGTGTTTGGGGATCTCATTGTACCATTCTAAACAAAGAATTATCTCCTCTGCTGTTTTTACTTCCTCACTAATGCCCAGCCAACACCACATGTTAAGGATCTTTTTATGCTCGAATTTGACAAGCAACGTGGAGGTGCTGGTGCCGATGCCCCCTTTTTTGTAAGCCATCAATAAGTATTGTTTAGTTAAACCCAGATACATTAACTGCCTGAAAGGCAAAAGAAATCCAAATGGCCCTATTGCATCAGAAACATTATAGGGATGACCGGGATTGGCTATCCGGAAATCGCCCTCCGTACATTTTAAAGACTTTTTAATAAACCGGGGCATTTTGCCTTTCCGGTTGTAGGTTTTAAATGGCAGGGCTTTTATCGTGTCGAGTAACTGACATGAGGTTATACTGTCTATAAAAATATCGGCAGTGATCACAAATGGGCAGCTCTTTTCCTGCCCATAACCCCCGGCCGCCCAAAAAAGCAGGGGCAGCATAAAAAAATATTTTCGCATACGCCAATTAACGATTTGTTAGCATCTTTCTTGTTGCTATGCGTTTTCTTTCACTCGGCTCCATTTGCTTTCAAATTGTTTTAAAGCCCCCTTAAAAAGTAGGGTATTCGATTTCATAAGTAAATGTCTGCTATCAATTTAGCCCATTTGTGTTGATATGCCACCACGCAACCGGTTGCGGCCCGGTCAACACATAAATTTCACAGAATCATTTACAACCAAAATTGTAACTTAGCCCCGCAATTTTTAACTAACACAAAATATCCAGATCATGAGCACAGTCAAAGTGGCGATCAACGGTTTTGGTCGTATCGGCAGGTTGGTATACCGCCAGATTTATAAAATGGATGGCATCGATGTAGTAGCTATCAATGACCTTACTAGTCCTAAAGTATTAGCCCACCTCCTTAAATACGATAGCGCTCAGGGCCGTTTTGATGCTGAAGTAAAAAGTACCGATAACTCTATTATAGTAAATGGTGAAGAAGTAAAGATCTATGCACAAAAAGACCCTGCTCAAATTCCCTGGGGTCAGCATGAAGTAGACGTTGTACTGGAGTGCACTGGTTTCTTCACTGATAAAGCAAAAGCTGAAGCTCACCTTACTGCCGGCGCTAAAAGAGTAGTGATTTCTGCTCCTGCTACTGGCGATCTGAAAACTATCGTTTTCAACGTTAACCACGCTATTCTCGACGGTACTGAAACAGTGATCAGCTGCGCTAGCTGTACTACCAACTGTTTGGCTCCAATGGCTCAGGTGCTCGATGAAAAATTCGGTATCGTGAATGGTCTTATGACCACCATCCACGCGTACACGAACGATCAGAACACCCAGGATGCTCCGCACCCCAAAGGTGACCTGCGTCGCGCCCGCGCTGCTGCTCAGAACATCGTTCCTAACAGCACTGGTGCTGCCAAAGCTATCGGCCTGGTATTACCTAACCTGAAAGGTAAACTGGATGGTTCTGCACAACGTGTACCTGTACTTACCGGTTCTTTAACTGAAGTAACTGCGGTATTAGGTAAAAAGACATCTGTTGAAGAAGTGAATGCTGCCATGAAGGCCGCTGCCAACGAAAGCTTTGGTTATACTGAAGACGAGATCGTGAGCAGTGACATCGTTGGTATCACTTACGGTTCTTACTTCGATGGTACACAAACACGCGTTCAAACTGTAGGCGATACCCAACTGGTTCGCACAGTTAGCTGGTACGATAACGAAATGAGCTATGTAAGCCAGCTCGTTCGTACAGTGAACTATTTTGCAAAGTTGATCAACAAAGGCGCTGCAAAAGCAGCTGCTAAAGCTTAATATATTAATCACAGATGTAGTTCTGCTACATCCTGAGTAACCACAAAGCTATTGAAAGCGGGTACGCCTGATAATCCCTTAGTCGGCCATTGCTATCAATAAACTTTGTGGTTAACTTTTTTAAAACACCTTTTCATGTCTACATTCAGCCAATATAACTTCAAGGGTCAGAAGGCGCTGATCCGGGTTGATTTTAACGTTCCGCTTGACAAAAAAACGTTTGCCATTACCGACGATACCCGTATAAAAGCGGCTGTGCCTACTATTAAAAAAATACTGGGTGATGGCGGTAGTGTGATCCTCATGAGCCACCTCGGCCGTCCCAAAGAGGGGCCTGAAGATAAATCTTCATTAAAACACCTGGTAAACCATATAGCTGAATTGTTGGGTGTTCCCGTGCAATTTGCCAATGATTGCATTGGTAAAGAAGCCGTGGATAAAGCAGCTGCCCTGAAACCTGGTGAAGTATTGTTGCTGGAAAACCTTCGTTTTTATAAAGAAGAAGAAAAAGGCGATGCCGGTTTTGCTGAAAAATTAAGCAAACTGGGCGATGTATATGTGAACGATGCCTTCGGTACCGCTCACCGCGCCCACGCTTCTACTGCAGTAATTGCGCAATTTTTCCCCCGTGATAAAAAGATGTTCGGGTTACTGATGGAAAGTGAAGTGAAGAGTGCTGAAAAAGTAATGAACAGTGCAGAGAAACCTTTCGTTGCTATTATTGGCGGCGCTAAGGTGTCTGACAAGATCCTCATCATCGAAAACCTGCTGGATAGAGCTACCGACATCATCATTGGTGGTGGTATGGCCTATACTTTCGAAAAAGCACAGGGTGGAAAAATTGGTAACTCATTGTGCGAAGACGATCGGCTGGACACCGCACGTGAGCTGTTGAAAAAAGCAGAAGCCAAAGGCGTTTGTCTGCATTTCCCTTCTGACTCAGTGATCGCCGATAAATTCGATGCCGCCGCGCTTACTTCTAATGCGCCCAGCAATAATATTCCTGACGGCTGGATGGGGCTCGACGTTGGGCCTAATGCCTGTGAGCAGTTTATCAATGTGATCAAACGTTCTAAAACCATTTTGTGGAATGGTCCCATGGGAGTGTTTGAAATGGAGAAGTTTCAACATGGCACCAAATGTGTTGCTACGGCTGTTGCGGAAGCAACCCAGGATGGTGCATTCTCCCTGGTAGGCGGTGGGGACTCAGTAGCTGCCGTAAACCAGTTTGGGTTTAACGACCAGGTTAGTTATGTTTCTACTGGTGGTGGCGCTATGCTGGAGTTCTTTGAAGGAAAAGAACTGCCTGGTATTGCCGCTATCAACAAATAAGCGTAAATTATATTATGATCCGTGCCACGCACCCATAAGGGCGTGGCATTCTTTTTTTAATAATGGTAGTTTCTTATTAATGGCTCCGGTTATCACTTCTGTAAAATTGGGGAATTATGAAATCGCGTAACTTTTTGCTGCTTATTGCTGTATTCGTATTTGTGTTTGTGGCATGCTCAAAAGAAAAAAGTGATGAGAGTGGTATCCCGCCGGGTGGAACACCTACGGATACTATTCCTCAGCCCGGTGATACTACGGGAACAAATCCGGGAAATACTTCAGAAGTGGGTACCTGGAAATTTATGTCCGTTCAGGTAACGGGTTCACAAACTGCCGAATTCTCCCAGTCGGGTATTCCCTTAAAGGCGGTTAATGCCAGCAATTTTACCTCCGAGAACAATGGCGGTACCATGACCTTCGATAGTTCGATAATGACTGCTGTAGACATAACCTTTAGTGTAAATACGAATACCACCACTTATATTTATCAGGGTAATACTATTCTTGATTCAGTAAAAACTCCCATCACCCAAACATTTCCGCCCCAAAGTGCTACTTCCGATTATGAAAGAGTAGGTGCCGATTCCCTGCATTTCCAGGACAGTGGTTTCCTCGATGTGCTCACTGGTGGCCTATTGCCCAATGCCCCCAGTGGTTGTAAAGTATCGTTTAACGGTAATACTATGAAAATGACGATCGCGTACGATGCCGTTACTACCCAGGATTACCAGGGTATACCGGCAAAGATCACAGCCCATGAAGTAATGGTAGTAACGCTGCAAAAACAATAGCGAGGTAGCCTTGACCTGTAAGGCTCGCCATCGGGTGTGGAACAATTAGTGGGTTTAAGCGATCCTGACAGGTCCTGTTTTAATTAATCAATCTGTCAGAGCCGCCCCGATTCAGCGGGGGCTGTTCATTAGGCTGGCTCGGCAAACTCAAAAGGCAGACCTCACAGGTCGTCAACAGGTCAACTGGTTAACTATTTCCTCGATACTTCAACAATCTTATCATCGCCTCCATTATCCGTACAAACGTATACCTTTCCCTCGGGTGAAATACAGACATCGCGCATGCGGCCGTATTTATTTACGTAGAACTCAAATACGCTGTCGATCCCGGTGTGGGCTGCATTTAATTTTAGCTGTATCAGCTTGCTGTCTTTTAAAACAGCCAGCAACAGGGAATGTTTCCATTGTGGGATCTGATCTTTATCATAATAATCCAATCCGCTGGGTGCAATGGTGGGCGTCCAGACCTGTAAGGGTTCGCGAACATTATTGGCTGTACAAAAACTTTGTTCAGAAGTGGTATTGCAAAAGCCCGTAACGGTTGGCCAGCCATAATTTCGTCCTTTTTCAATAATGTTGATCTCGTCGTCTGAGCTGGGGCCATGCTCCGAGCTGTAGAGGATATTGTTTGCATACACCAGCCCTTGCGGGTTGCGATGCCCGAAACTCCAAACGGCGCTGCCGGCAGTGGGGTTATCTCCCGGAATGCTACCGTCGAGGTTTAATCGTAATACCTTGCCATTGATGACGCTTTTATTTTGTGGGTTCGATTGATCGCTGGCGTCGCCGGTGGTGATGAACAATTTCTGGTCGGGGGTTATCAGCAACCGGCAGCCATTATGGATGCTGGCGGCTTTTATGTTGTCTAGAATTATTTGCGGGTTGGTGAGGGTAGAGCCATTGTAGGTGTAGCGAACGACCTTACCCTGATAAGTACTGCCGTTCATATAATCGTAAGCCACGAATACTTGCGAGGAGGTGGCGAAATTGGGATGTAAAGCCATTCCCAGCAAACCGCCTTCGCCCTGGGCAGTTACATCGGCTATAGTTAATAATGGGGTGACGGCTCCCGTGGCAGGGTTAACCCGGCTGATTTTACCGTTACGTTCCGTCATCCAGATAAAATTATCGGGCCCCCAAAGTATTTCCCAGGGGTGGTTGAGCTTGCTGGTAAGAATGGTGTCTTTTAATAAGGCGGCAGTGGCATTATTTTCTTTATCCTTCTTTTTGTCGCAACAGGTGATAAACAGCGTGATGCATAAACCGCTGTAAATGATCATTTGCTTCATAAAATAAGATTTTAACAAGCCTTCTGTAACGAAAACCATGCCGCTGCGACTAAATTCTTACCATGTTAGCAATGTTTGGCAATTGCCATACGTTAAATGCGGCTACTGTAACGCATAGCTTAACAGTTTGTGGATCAAATGAATTCTGTACATTTATAAGACATAAAACTCTAAATAGATATGAAATCTCGTAATCTGGTCATCATTGTTGTAGTGTTATTCATTTTAATACTGGGTGGATGTGGTTGTGGTGGATATAACAAGATGGTAAATCTCGATGAAGGTGTGAAAAACAAATGGAACAATGTTCAGAGCGATTACCAACGTCGTGCCGACCTGATCCCTAATTTGGTTAGTACTGTAAAAGGGGCTGCCAATTTTGAACAGACAACCTTAACACAGGTAATTGAAGCCAGGGCAAAAGCTACTTCTGTAAATATTAATGCAGATAATCTTACGCCTGAAAAAGTGCAGGAATTTCAACAGGCCCAGGGCCAGTTGGGTGGTGCTTTGAGTAAATTGCTGGTGGTTGCAGAACAGTATCCGCAATTGCAGGCTACACAAAGTTTCAGAGACCTGCAGGTGCAACTGGAAGGCACTGAAAACCGTATCAAAGTTTCCCGTAACGACTTTAACACAGCTGTACAGGATTATAACTCAACAGTTCGTCGTTTCCCCAATAACTTATTTGCGGGTATGTTCGGGTTCAAAGTAAAAACAGGTTTCACTGCTGATGCCGGTTCTGAAAAAGCGCCTAAAGTACAATTCTAAAAATATATTCATGGCCTATAACCCTTTCGCAAAAAGGAAAGAATTTTTTTCGCACAACGAACAGGACCGTATTGTAAATGCCATACGGTTGGCCGAACAACAAACCAGCGGCGAGATCAGGGTGTATACCGAAAGCCGCTGCCGGTTTGTTGATCCCCTCGACAGGGCAGCTGAAGTTTTCTGGGGTCTTAAAATGGATATGACCAAAGATCGCAATGGGGTATTGATCTACGTTGCCATGAAAGACCGCCAATTTGCCATCCTGGCCGACCAGGGGATCCACGAAAAGGTTGGGCAGGCTTTCTGGAACCAGGAAGTCTCGGTTATGCAAAAACATTTTGGCAATGCCCTGCCTGCTGAGGCCATCGAAGCAGTGGTTAATGATGTGGGAGAAGCATTAAGAACGCATTTCCCATACGACCGCTCAACTGATAAAAATGAACTGCCCGACGATCTGGTGTTCGGAAAGTAAAAAGAAAGTTTCAGGTTTCAAGTTCCAGGTTGCAGGGAATTTGTTTCATTGAGCCCTGAAACCCCGCAATCGCGGGGCTGGCACTGCAACTTGTAACTTGAAACAGATCAAAATAACAGATAGGCTATTTGTAATGATAAAGAAACTCAAATTATTTCTTCTTCCGGCCTTGTGCTTTATTTCGTTTTTTGCGTCGGCACAGGAGATCCCCGCCCGACCGAACCCGCCCCGGTTGGTAAATGATTATGCTGGTGTATTGTCTCCGGATGAGGAACAGCGGCTGGAACGACAGTTGGTTGCTCTTGACGATAGCACCAGTAATCAGGTGGCTATAGTGCTGGTTAAAACCATCAATGATTATCCCATTGAAGAATATGCGTTGAAATTGTTTCGCAGCTGGGGAATAGGCAATGCGAAAACAAATAATGGGGTGCTTATTATTGCCGCACTCGACGACCGGAAAATAAAGATTGAAGTGGGATATGGGCTCGAGGGAGCCATACCGGATATTACTGCCGGTCACATTATTCAGAATGATATCGCTCCCAACTTCCGTTCAGGCGATTATTACCAGGGGTTGTCGCAGGCAGCCAATTCCATTATAAAAGCGGCCGCTGGTGAATACAAGGCGCCGGCAAATTATCGTAAGAAAAAAGGCAGTGGCGGTCTCCCAATTGGCCTCATTATATTTATTATCATCCTGGTGGTGGTCTTTAGTGGCCGCAACCGTGGCGGTGGTGGTGGTATGATGAGCCGCCGTGGCTCAGGCTGGTTAGGCCCCTTTATTTTGGGTAATATGCTTGGCGGCAGCAGCCGTGGCAGTGACTGGTCTGGCGGCGGTGGCGGCTGGAGCGGTGGCGGTGGCGGCGGTTTTGGCGGCTTTGGTGGTGGTAGCAGCGGTGGCGGCGGAGCCAGTGGTAGTTGGTAGAAAACAGTAAGCAACTGGCGTAGGTAGTGGATGGCCATTATTCGTTACACATAAACTCAGTTCATAAGTTATTGGGTTATTAGGTTCGTGAATCAAGAAACCTGATAACCCAATAATTTTTTAAACCTACAAACCGAAACTCCTTAACCAGGCATGCGCTATCTTTTAATCGTATCCCTCCTTTTATTCAGTATCTTTTCTTTCTCTCAGAACAAAGAACCCCGTTCTTCCTTTGTAAAAAAATTACCGGTTCCACATAAGGTCGTGAACGACTTCGCCCGGTTTCTTACCAGTAGTCAAAGAACAACGTTGGAAATAGAGTTGAACTCTTATTTAAAACGGACCTCCAACGCCATTGTAATTGTTACCCTCGATTCGCTGACAGACCAAAAGACAAAAAAGAAATATACAATTGAGGAAGCCGCCCAATTATATTTTAACACCTGGGGCATTGGCGATAGTATGAAGAATAATGGCGTATTGTTAATGGCAAGCAGAAAACCCCGGAGCATCAGAATTGAAGTAGGGCGGGGACTGAGCGCTGATCTGGATGAATATTTCTGTCAGGAGGTGATCGATAATAACCTGGTCCCGGCTTTTAAGAAAGACTATTTTTTCACCGGGTTTAAGGAAGCAATAACTGCATTACAAAACAGGTTAGATAGTTCGCCGGCTTCAGAAAACGCGTCAGACGCTTCTCCTTCCTTTTCTTTCCATTCTATTGCTCCTGCGAAAGCTGAAAGCGGGTTTGAATCATTTTGGAACGGGTTCCTTAATATATTTAAAGGCATCATCGCGTTTATTGTATTTGTAGCGCTTGCAGCGTTTCGGATGGGAAACAGATATTCCGGGAGTTATTATACAAGAAATGGCTATCGCCGGCATCATCGCCACGGGTATGGCTATTGGTTTTCCAATAACGATGACTCAGGGGATAGGTCCTCTTCTTCATCGTCTTTCTTTTCCTCCTCCTCCGGTTCATCCAGCTCCTCGGGTTCTTCCTCCTCTTCTTCCAGTTTTGGTGGCGGCAGCAGTAGTGGAGGTGGTGCTAGTGGAAGTTGGTAGCTTATTGTTGTTTTTACAGTACAAGCTTTAAGTTGTGTGTTCTGTTTACAAAGCTCCTCTGCCGTCTGCCATCTGCCGTTTGCCGTTTGCCATCTGCCGTCTGCCGTTTGCCGTCTGCCGTCTGCCGTTTGGCGTAAGCTCCTCCTTAAAAACAAAAAGCCACCCTGTTACCAGAGTGGCCATTTATATAACGAGTTAACTAATTAGTTAGAAACCCTTCTTCCCTTCCGACTCCATCTTTGTTTTAATATATTCAATCTGTTCAGCAGGAGCGCCGGTTGCTTCTTTCTTTTTAATAACCTTGTTTAATAGATCGTTAATGTAAGGAGCTACGCCATAGGGCGCCAGCGCCTCACGGAATTCGATCACCATATCAACCCCTGTTTTTACTTTCTTGGTATCTTTTACTATACCCAGGAATTCGCAAAAGGGTTTCGCCATGTTGAATTTTGCTTGTGAAAGCGGCATGTCATTAAAGGCTTTGGCAATGATGTCGAACCCAGATTCATCGCCCGATTTGATCAGGATGGTGGTCATGCTTTCAGCCAGTTTGCCTTTGGCAGGATATTTTGCCAGGCGTTTTGCTTCAGCCACTGCAGAAGCGCTGTCTAATTTAAACAATGCATCCAGTGAAATACCGGAAATAGTATACGATGAATCGTTTACGTACTTGGTGAAAAGAGATTTATAAACGCCATTATTATACTGTGCCAAAGCACCCAGGGCACTGGCCCGTACGGTTGACTTGGGATCTTTTTGCGCCATCTCGGCCAGGATGGGTTCTGCCTGTTTCTTTACAGTTTCATTTTTCAGGTCCAGTTTGCCGATGGTGAAAGAACGTAAGCCAAAGTATTTATCTTTTAACGCAAGCATCATCAGCTCCAGTGCTTTTGGATTATCCTGGGTCTTGCTGGCAAAATCAATGGCTTCGCGGCGATCGAGGTATGTGCCTGCATATTTATACTGGTGAATAAAGTTCTCCAGGGTTTTGTTGTCTTTTTTCTCAGCAAGCAAAGTTTTCTGTCCGTCTACGTTCACCAGGTCAGGGCGTTTGTCATATGGGAAAGAGAAGGTTGTTTCTTTCTCTTTGATCCATACATTATGACGAACTTTTTCAGCGCCATTATAAATGTCGATGGCAAATGGTAAAACAAATACTTTATTACCATCTTGTGTTTGCTTAACGGTTACCTGTACTTTTTTAGCGGCATCGTCATATGTATAATCAATGCTCAGTTTGGGATGGCCAGCGCCATAATACCATTGATTCCAGTACCAGTTCAGGTCTTTACCAGTTACTTCTTCAAAAGCCAGGCGCAGCTGGTGTGCTTCGGCCGATTTGAATTTATTGGTAGTGAGGTACAGGTTCAAAGCTTTAAAGAAAGCGCTGTCGCCAACATAGCTGCGCAGCATGTGTAAAATGCGGCCGCCTTTGTTATAGCTAACGGCGTCGAACATGGCTTCTTTGTCGTTATAATAAAAACGCACCAGGTCTTTTTTCTCGCTTTGGCTTTGAATATAACCTTGCATGTCGCCATAGTTTTGGGCGTCGCCGGCGTCTTTTCCATATTTATATTCGTCCCACAGGGTTTCGCTGTAGTTGGCGAAAGATTCATTCAGTGTGAGGTTGCTCCAGCTTTCGCAGGTAACCAGGTCACCAAACCATTGGTGAAACAGTTCGTGGGCAATAGTGCTTTCCCAGCCATTGCCATCAACCAGTTCACGGGCGTCTTGTTGGGCACTTTCCTGGTGAAGGGTAGCAGTGGTGTTTTCCATAGCACCGCTTACATATTCACGACCTACGATCTGTGAATATTTTACCCAGGGAAATTCAACACCCAGTACTTTTGAATAGAAACCCATCATTTCGGGGGTGTTGCCAAAGATCTTTTTAGCTACGGGCGCATATTCTTTCTCAACATAATAATTTACTTCCTTGCCTTTATAGCTGTCTTTTATTACGCTGTACTCACCTACGCCCATAAAGAACAGGTAAGGGGAGTGAGGAAGTTCCATTTTCCAGTCATCGGTGCGTGTGCCATCGGCATTGTTCTTTTGTGAAACCAGTTTACCATTGGAGAGTGTAACATATTTGGCCGGAACGGTCATGATGAACTCGTTGGTGGTCTTCTGGTCGGGTTTGTCAATGGTAGGGCACCATACAGAAGTGGCTTCGGTTTCACCCTGCGTCCAGATCTGAGTTGGCTTGTCTTTTTCTTCTCCTTTAGGGTTGATGAAATAAAGACCTTTGGCATCGGTGATGGCCGCGCTGCCCTGTACTTTTACTTCATTGGGTTTAGCAGTATATTCAATATATACGGTGTACTGTTCACCGCCTTTATAGGTTTTATCGAGGTCGATATTTAATTGCCAGCCGTCGTAATTATATTTCAGGGGTTGGGTAGAACCGCCTTTTACGATGGCTACTTTGCTGATATCCATGCCTTTGGCATCGAGCATGAGGCTATCAGTAGAGTAGAAGTGGGGTGCCAGGGTGATCCAGGCCTTTCCATTCATGTATGATTTACTGTAATCGAACTTAACGTCCAGCTTGGTATGAACCAGGTCATTGATGCGTGGAGCGCTTTCGCGGTACTGTGTTTTCCATGAAGTGTCAGGGGTTGGCTCTTCAATTTGCTGGGCCCTCAGGTGGGGCAGTATTCCCAGGGCCAGTATTACTAGTGAAACCTTTCTCATATCGAAATTTTAATTTAAGGATTGTAAAGATAGGCGGGCAGTTGGTTAATAATTGTAAAAAATAGTATAAGTGGCTGTGGGAAAAGGGCAAATGAGTAGATTTGCTACTATGAGCAATCGCTACCGAGCTATAAAACTGTTTGCTTTTGTGACAGGGTTGTGTGGGGTTTCAAGTACACGGACCCTGGCGCAGCAGTCTTTATTTGTCTATTTGCAAACTGAAAATCCGCAACCTTTCTATGTGCAATTGGACGATAAGGTATATAGTTCCTCTGCTATAGGGCACCTGGTTATTGCAGGCCTGTCTGATAAGACCTGTAATTTCGAGATCGGTTTTCCTCAGCAAGCTACACAACCACAGCGTTTTGCTATTCCACTTCGCAATAAAGACCATGGTTTTCAACTTATAAAGAATACTAAAGGTTGGAGCCTGCTCGATCTGCAAACCGATGAAACAATAAAACCGCAAAAAGAAGCCGGCAACAGCAACTTGTTGTATGGCGAACGTAAAAAAGACGATGCATTTGCTACGCTGATGGCAGCTGTGGTAAATGATTCCGCTGTTTTATATACCTCTATTGTGAAGAAAGAAGAGGAGAAGGTGCCCAGTGTAGCAGGGTCTGGCGATCAGCCTGCTGGTAAGGGAGGTGAAAAACCGGTTCAACCCAAAGAAGCGGTAAATATATACAGCGTACAGGCGATCATAGATTCGGCTATAAAAAAAGTTTCCGCGCCTGGCCCGGCTTCAGCCACTGCAACTCCGCAATCAGCCACAGACACCCTGGTTTCCAGTTATGACCCCAAAGAACGAGGCCTTACAGATAAACCGGTGGCCGCAGGCGTAGCTAAAATTCAACAGCAAACAAAAAATGGCGAGACAAAAATGGTGTTTGTTGATAGCAGTGAAACACCCGCCAAAGTGGTGACCATGTATATAAGTGAGGATAAAGACGAGCCCAAACAGGGACCGGAAGTGAAAGATTCAGGGAAAACTACCCCGGCGCCTGTTCAAAATAAAGAACTGATTACTGAACAGGTTAAGAAAGAGGCGGGGAGCCAGACCTCAGAAAAAAAGCCCGGCACCGATACGCTTACCGTTGTATTGGAATCGCCACAAATGAAGAAAAGTACGGTTGCGGCTAAAGAAGCTCAGCCGTTATACAAGCCAAAACAGGATAAACAACCTGAATCGCCAAAACCAGTGACCAAAGATACCGCCACGGCACAACTTTATGATGCCGGTAAAATGCAGGTGGAATTGGTGACCGGGAATGCCGTGGTGAAGGAAGAAGCAGTAAAACCAACATCAGCAGACAGCGCAGTTAAAAGTGCAGTAACACCCATAAAGAATGAAAAGGAAGAACCGGCCAAAGAAACCGCCAAAGCGGTGATGCAGCCGGCGGTTTTACAAAAAGAGGCGGAGGTTACTGGTACAAAGTCCGCAGAATCTGAAAAAGTCAAAGCAAGTGAGCCGGAAAAGAAACCGGAAACTGTCAGCAAATTGGTGATGATCAATTCAGACTGTGCGAAACTGGCTACTGATAATGATGTAGATAAAATGCGGGTAAAGATGATGGCGGAAGGGGACGAGCAAAAGCGGCTGGCTGTAGCTAATAAGTATTTCAAAACCATGTGTTTGTATGCTAAACAAATAAAGGCTTTGTCAGAACTGTTCACCGGTGATGAAGCTAAATATAAATTCCTCGAACTGGCCTACCCCTTTGCGGCTGATACAGCCAATTTCAAACAGTTGTATGAACTGTTAAGCGACGAAACCTATGTAACTAAATTCAAAAAGCTGGTTAGGTTACAATAGTTCTAAACCGGAAAGTGTAGGATTGGATGGGCCGGGAATGTACGTCAGACTGTAGAATCTCCCAACTATCCCATTCAACGCATAAATCCCAGTTCAGATTATTTTAACTTGCGACGCATGAACCGATACTTTTTGGAAGTGACATACCATGGCGGTCGTTATGCGGGGTCGCAGGTACAGCAGAATGCGTTGACCGTACAGTTTGAGCTGGAAAAGGCTTTGGAGGTCTATTTTCGTCAGCCAGTGCCCCTTACCGGGTCTTCCCGTACCGATGCTGGTGTGCATGCCGGTCAGAATTATTATCATTTCGATCTGGAGCACCCGATAAATCCCAAGGCCATTTATAACCTCAATGCTATTTTATCGGCTGATGTGGCCATTAGGCAAATTATACCTGTAAGGGGGGATGCCCACTGCCGGTTTGATGCTATTGCCCGTGAGTATGAATACTTTATGTACCAGTTTAAGGACCCGTTCCAGGTAGACAGGGCTTGGTATTATCCCTACACCATCGATTGGGAGGGATTGCAGGCCGCGGCTGGGGTACTAAAGGAGTATACCGATTTTACTTCGTTCGCGAAACGCAATTCACAGGTATATACTTTTAACTGTAACATCTTGTACAGTGAATGGAAGAGACAGCCAGAAGGGGCTGTTTACCGGGTTAAAGCCAACCGGTTCCTGAGGGGGATGGTGCGGGGTTTGGTGGGTACTATGTTGCAGGTGGGAAGAGGTAAAATAACGCTTCAACAATTCAGGGAGATCATCGAAGCAAAGGACTGTACAAAGGCCGATTTTGCTGTTCCCGGACATGGCTTGTTTTTACAAAAAGTAGAGTATCCGGAACAATACTTTTCAAACACACAAAATGTTGAAATCGGTTGAACATAATAGTGGGAGGTTAGTCGTGCAGGTGATGAAGTAATAAAGAATAAGAAATATTAAGTGTAAAAACGGGTTTAAAAAAATATTCTGCTGAAACCCTTGTGGCGCCTGTGTTTCAGGAAAATGATAAAAATAAGAATAGAAAATATTTGGTAGTAAGTGAAACACGCCTATCTTTGCGGCCCGCTTTACAAAAAAGCAAAGTACACAAAGCTCTTTACATAGAATTCGTTTACCAACTGCATAGTAAAATAAGCACAGATACAGAAGAAGCGAGCAGAAGAAAAAGATGAAAAAAAAGTTTGGAAGTGAAAGTGAAATGCGCTTATCTTTGCAGCCCGGTACGAACGAAAAAGCTCTTAGAAAATTGTGAAGAAAACAGAGGAAAAAGAAAAAGAAAAAAGTGAGAAAAGATTTGGTGAAATGACAGAAACACTTACCTTTGCACCCCGATCGAAAAGAAGGGAAGCGAAGAAGGAAAGAGAGGAAGAAGAGAATGAGAGCAAGTTAATGAAGTTAGAAATAAGATGAGTGAGAGAGGATAGAGGTAAAGAAACCATAATATTATAAAGATCTTTGAAAGTTTGGAAGCAACAGCACTTGA